>CAWBDF010000006.1:0-566319 GCA_963787485.1 uncultured Acidimicrobiaceae bacterium
CTCTAGGTGGGGGAGTCCTTCGCTCAACCAGAAATCAGTAAAAAGGCCGCGTCCCGCCGAGTGGTGGGAAATGACCCAGTGATTCTCGGCGGCGATTAGTCGGCAGGCTCGAGCTCACCAACTGTCGCGTCGTCATTATCGCGTTCGGTGTAGAGCTTGGCCATAGAACCTTCGGAGAGGTAGCGGCGTTCGGCCGAGACCCATTCGTAGTGGATGTCGACCAGCACTGCACCCGCCAAGCGGATGACGGCGGCCTCGTTGGGGAAGATGCCCACGACGCGGCAACGCCGCTTGAGCTCGCGGTTGAGGCGCTCGAGCGGGTTGGTTGACCACAGCTGGCGCCAGTGGGCCCGCGGGAAGGCGCTGAAGGCGAGGACTTCTTCCTTGGCCCCCTCCATGAGGGCGCTCGCCTTGGGGAAGCGCCCGGCGAACGTCTCGGCCACATGGTCCCACTGGGCGGCGATCTCTTCGGCACTGGCGTGGGCGAAGACGGTCCGAAAGGCCGCGGCGACCAGTTGTCGGACTCCAAAAGCTGAGCGACTCCCCGCAGTCCGCTACAGCCCCATTCTAAGGCTCCGTACCGGCAGGGGGGGGTCACCCTTTGCGCCGGAGCGGCGTGGCCATACATCTCACTCTCCTCGCATATGTCAACCTGGGGCGATGAGCGACAGTGATGAGACCCCAAGAACCGATCGCATCGCCCTGGTCACCGGAGCCAATCAAGGCGTCGGTCTCCAGGTAGCAAAGGAACTCGTCGCAAGGGGCGTCACTGTGTTGGTGGGGTCGCGCAACTTCGAGCGTGGTGATGCGGCTGCAAAGGAGATTGGTCCGAGCGCCATCGCCCTTCAGATCGACGTGACGGATCAGGCTTCCATCACCGCTGCGGCAGAGCGTATCCGCGAGGAGTTTGGCCGTCTCGACCTGCTGGTCAATAACGCTGCAATCTCGAACACAAGAAAGGGCAGCTTGTCAATCGAAGAGTACGCAGAGCTGTCGAAAGCGAGCAACGCGTCCCTCGACGAAGTACGGGTGGTGTGGGAGACCAATGTGTTCGGCGTCCTCGCCGTCTACCAGGCGATGTTGCCACTCATTCGCGAGTCTTCGGATGGCCGCATCGTCAACGTGTCGAGCGGAGTCGGTTCGCTCACGACGAACGCAGACCCGTCGTTTCCGTTCCACGCGACGTTCGGCCCGATCTACCCCGCGTCTAAGGCGGCTCTCAACGCCATCACGCTCGCCATGATGATCGAGTTGGAGTCGACTGATATCAAGATCAACCTGGTCTCGCCAGCCTTCACGAGTACGAACCTCAACGGATACGCGGGCACTGAGTCCGTCGAGGATGGCTCCCGCGAGGTGGTGCGCGTTGCGCTGTTCGGTCAGGACGGTCCGACAGGCACGTTCACGAGATGGGAGAACGAAACAATTCCTTGGTGAACCGTCCCGAGGGTTCGTGGCCTCGCTCGGTTGCTAGTTGCAACGCCAGTGATCCAGTCCCTATCGTGGGCGTTGCAGTGATATCGCACTAGAGAGCCCCGAACTGCCCCACCGTCCCGGCAGCGTACTGGGATAGGTCAGCACCCTTCGGGCGGTCGCATCTGCAACGCCGCGTGGACACGCCTTCGAAACACGAGGTACTGCTCCTGGGCTCGCCAGGGGAACTCGGGTAGCCGGTCAATCGCATGAGGCTCTTGCACGACCTCCTGGCTCGTGAACTGCTCTCGAGTGAAGTCCACATCGACCCCAGCCAGTCGGTTCCAGTAGTGGAATCCCTGTCGTCGTTCGCCGTCTTGGTAGTGCACTTCGGCCTCGAGCAGTTCGCCGCCCATTAGGTCGTTCACGACCAAGGCAGTCACCGCACACTGGCCCCGAGATGGGTTTGCTGGGGTCCATTCCACTGCGTCTGTCGGATCGCAGGTCTCGAGGCTCCACGATGTCCTGATGGCGGCTTGAAGAGCCTCACGGCTGAGTCCGTCGCCTGTCTCGCTCGGCGGGCTCTCCACTGACCCAGTTAACACCGGTCCTGAAGCATGGTTCTGATGCGATGGCGTTAGGGGATGCGCGAGGTATGGCGACACCACCTGGCGGTGCCGGCAGGCATCGCCTAATGACGGTTCGGTGCCAGCTGGCAACCGCGCTTCAGGTGCTTAGAAGTCGATCTTGTTAAATTGCTCCGGTCCCACCCGAACGGCCACGGCGATGACAATGAGGGCAAAAGCCCATGCAGCAATGACGGTAATCAGACTGGCGGTAGAGCTCACGGTTCCTCCCCCGTAGTGGCCGGCCGAGACTGCACTGACGCCGGCCTGTCCGACATTGACTGTGGACCCAAGCGGGGGCGGTGTCAAGAGTTCCGGCGACGCCGACAGAGGGTCTCCCACTGGCGACTGGGGCACGTTCGTCATGCTCCAGCCATTCGACATTCGCCCTGAGCACCGTTGAAGGCTCTCACAAAACCCTTGCCGCTTACAGACGAAATCGCACGTCCATAGCGGGTCATTGTGGCTGCGACGTCCCGGTACGCCTTGACTACCCAAATCGCAATAGTTCCACCTCACAACGCCAAATGGCAGGCTTCGCGCTGAGCCACCAGCCGAAAACGAGGTGGGTACGAACCCCATTGAACCCCATGGCGAATCAGACAGTGATCCAGAGGTCCCCCCGGGACGCCACCCTCTATAATGGCGTTCGGCAGTTGGAGCGGTACCAACCGTTTCGCAAAGTGCGGAAGCGGGCAGCTTATGGAACGAGAACTCGATCCTCGAGCAGGTGCGTACTTGCTGGGGAGGGTGGTGGAGTCGATCGACTCGGGCCGCCTAGGGGCGGAGCCCTCGGTCGCTCAACGACTGCGAGCTGCACTCGACAGTCTCGAGTCCATTTCTCGTCAGGCTTCAGATAACAACTCCGACCCCGATTCGGCAGGTACCTGAATATCCTGACGGGACTCTGCCTCCCAGCCACGTCGTAGACGTTTGAGCCATCAGAGTTGGCTTCAGAGTTATTTTGCGGATCAAAGGCCCATGGAGCGATTTCGGCTCTCACCCCACCCCGCCCCGTCCCCGGCGAATGTTTTCTTCAGAAGTCTCCGAGCTCGAGTGCGCGGGCGGATCTATCCGTTCGGTGGCGTCGATGAATGGAGCGGTGCGTACCGACGAGACGGCCGCTCGTCCTTCGGAGAGCTCAGTCCCAGCTGTGCGTCGTTATCAGATCAACGGGCCCACCCGGTCGTGGGCTACAAGATCTTGACGAAAAATTCATAGTCTGTTCATCCCCCTTGGACCATCGCGGCATTGCGGTCGTTGTCACATCGCTTCAGACTGAGTCTCGTTGCTTCAGACTGAGTCTCGCACCGATGTTGGGTGCCTCAAACCTGAACGAGCCATAACGGGAACGAGGAGAAATGCAGAAGCTGAGTGCGGCTGAAGTTGTCCAACTCGCGGCGGAAGAGGGGATCGAAGTCGTCGACCTCAGATTCTGCGACCTTCCCGGTTTGATGCAGCACTTTTCCATTCCGGTGCACGATCTCACCGAGGATGCATTCGACGAAGGTTACGGGTTCGATGGCTCGTCCATCCGTGGTTTTCAGGCGATTCAAGAGTCGGACATGATCTTGCTCCCGGATCCCAATACCGCCGTCATTGACGAATTTCGGCAGCACAAAACGCTCAACTTGAATTGTTTCGTTCACGATCCGATTACGTTGGAGAGCTACAGCAGAGACCCTCGCTACGTCGCTCTGAAGGCTGAGCGGTACCTGGAAGCAAGTGGAATCGCTGACACGGCCTATTTCGGACCGGAGGCCGAGTTCTTCATCTTCGACGATGTTCGGTTTTCACAAGACCAGCACTCTGCGTTCTACCAGGTCGACTCTGTCGAAGGCATTTGGAACTCCGCGCGTGATGAAAAGCCAAACCTTGGTTACAAGCCGCGCTACAAGGAGGGATACTTCCCGGTCCCCCCAATGGATCACTTCCAGGATCTCCGGTCGGAGATGATCCTGACTATGGAACGACTCGGGATCGAAATTGAGGTCCAGCACCACGAAGTCGGCACAGCGGGTCAGGCCGAGATCGACATGCGGTTTGACACCATGCTCACCATGGCCGACAAGTTGATGCTCTATAAGTACGTGGTGAAGAGCGTGGCGAACAAGGCCGGCTACACCGCCACCTTCATGCCGAAGCCGCTCTTCCAGGACAATGGCTCTGGCATGCACGTGCACCAGTCCCTATGGAATGGCGGCGAGCCCCTCTTCTATGAGGATGGTACGTATGGGGGAATCTCAGACATCGGCCGCTGGTACATCGGAGGCATACTCAAGCACGCGAGAGCCATTCTTGCCTTTGCCGCGCCAACGACGAACTCCTACCGGCGGTTGGTGCCTGGTTACGAGGCACCGGTCAACCTCGTGTATTCGCAACGAAACCGCTCAGCGGCATGCCGCATCCCCCTCTACTCCAAGAGCCCGAAAGCAAAGCGCATTGAGTTTCGGTGCCCCGACCCCTCCTGCAATCCATACCTTGCTTTTTCCGCGATGCTCATGGCCGGGCTCGACGGGGTGGTGAAGAAAACTGAACCGCCAGCTCCAGTCGACGAAGATCTCTTTGAATTGCCAGCTGAGGTGTTGGCAAAAGTCGGGCAGGTCCCGTCCTCGCTCGAAGAGGCCCTCCAGGCGCTCGAAGATGACCAGGCGTTCCTCAAGGAGGGAGGTGTTTTCACCGACGATCTCATCGAAACGTGGATCGGATACAAAAAGTTGAACGAGATCGACGCTGTGCGCCTTCGCCCCCATCCGTGGGAGTTCATGCTCTATTACGACATCTAGGGCGAAACCCTGCCTGACCTGGACCTCGGTCAGCCGGTCGCCTCGTCGTGACACACAGGTGACGCACCGCCGTCGAAGAAGGTCTGGACAGCGGCCCGGGCCCGGTCGTCGCCTTGGGACCACAGGTGGCTGTAGATGTCGAGCGTCATCGCCGCGCTCTAGTGGCCGAGGTGCGCCTGGACCACCTTGACCGAGCAACCGGAAGCGATCAGAGCGCTGGCGTAGGTGTGCCGGAGGTCGTGGAACCGAGTGCCCGGCGGCAGGCCCGCTCTGTGCACGGCCCGGGACCACGTCTGGCTGAACCGGTTCTGAGGAATGGAGAGCCGTCTTTGTCGGCGACGAGGAGATCCGATGAGGTTGCCTTGCGGCCCTCGAGATGCCCGGAGAGCTCGGCGAGGGTAGCGTCGGCCAGCGGGATGGTCCCTACGGACGTCCTCGTCTTCGGCTCGGCGATCGTCGTCACCCGCTTGACCGTCACGGCCTGTTGCATAACGGACAGCTGTTGGCGGGGGAAGTCGATCCCGCCGATTGGCATCCCGAGACTTCTCCTACCCGAAGGCCGGCGCCGGCGCCTCCCCTGCCGGATTCCAGCGGCGGGCCGGCGGGGTGGGGTGAGCTCTCTCGGCGGTCAGTGGCTCAGCCGGGCGACCTCGCTCTTGAGTGTCGCGACATCGGACTCGAGATCGCCGATCTTGCCGGCAAGGTCGGCTGCATGTGCGGCAACTTCTCCGGCGGGTTCGCCACGATGTCTCTTCGTGAGGGTACGGAGCTGATTCCTGATACCGGTGGTCGTTGGCATGGCCGAAGGGTAATCAGGGTCGCTGCTCATGTCCTTCTCGAATGGACCGCTCGAAATCCCCGCAACCCCCGTCAGCTCCTCGACCTGGTGCGAGCACGCGTAGACGACCCACCAGCGATCGTCACGGGGGGACGGCCAGCGGTCCGTCCGGGACAACACACCCCCAGCACTCGACCGGGGGTGTGTTGCATTTCTGCGGGGGTTCCGCACTCATTTAATTCGGGTAATTCGGCGACGTCCACGGACCAGGCTCGACGCTCGCCCTTTGGATCAGACTCGTGTTTCGAAAGTAGGGAGTTGCAGAATTATGTCGGTGTTGAGGATTCTCAAGCACCACCCGACGCTCGTTCAGCTCGCTGATGGTCGCCTTGAGGTCCGGTGTCGGGAAGTGCCGGGTAGGTGGGGAATCCGCCCCCATCGGAATCGGTCTGCCCATCAATGGCCGTCTTGAGGCAGAGGCGAATCTGATCAACCACGCGAGTCAGGGTCGGTAGGTCATCTGTCGGCCTATCCGGCTTCTAGGCGGATGGGGCCAAGCAGGCCCCGCTCGGCAGATGACCTCGTTGACTCCGAGCGTGGACCGGCCGTTGCGCGTCGGCCAAGGCCAAGTTGCGGATCTCAATATTGGGTTCCCTCGGGCCGGTCCACCACGAGTCCGACGCCTTTGAGCACCTTCAAATGCTGGGAAACCGCAGGCCGTGACACCGGCAAGCGCTTGAGCAAGCAGCTCAGGTCGCGAGTTGCTTGGGCTCCAAGGGCATGCATGGGCCTGCCCTACGCATCGGCTGCCAGAAGCCAGTGAGTCCCCTTCTCATGGTTGTTGCGGAGGAGGATTCCATGGCACGTCAGTCGGGCGGGTCTGACCAACTCCAACTCCTCGTCTACGTCGGAGCGATCTCGGTATCGGAGGGTCCGTACGAAGAGTGCCAGCGGCATCATGGTTCAAGGGAGGCCCCACATCGTTGTTAATGTAATTCTGATTACAAGATTACACCAACCAGGCTGATCTGCAAAGCAAGGGAGACACCGATGCCTGCTGACCCCGATGAGCCAGCGCTCGGCCTGCCCGGTCCGGACCAGGCGGTCGGTTTCATCGAGCACATCAGGCCGCTCTTCAGAGCGAGCGATCTCGAGGCGATGAAGTGGGCCTTCGATCTCGCCACCTATGCCGATGTGGCGAGGAACGCCGCGGCGATCCTGCAGCGCCTGCGCGTCGGCTCGATGCCGTGCGACGGGCCGTGGCCGTCGGCACGGATCGACGTCTTCCAGCGTTGGGTGGACGCAGGCGTGCCCGAATCGGCGGCCACCTCGACGGGGGGAGCGATCCACGAAAACGCAGCGGACCAACCGACTGTCGCCGTTGTCGACGGACCGATCGGTGGGCGGCTGGCCAGCCTGATCAAGCTGCGATCGGACACCCCCGAAGGTGACCGGCCTCTGGTGATCGAGCACCGCGAGCCGTTGATCTACATGCTCTGTGCGGCCGCCGAGCTCGAGCACGCGCTGATGTGCGAATACCTCTTCGCGGCGTTCACGCTGAAGCGCTCCACAGATGAGGGGCTGAGCGAAGATCAGGTCAGTGCAGTCGATCGCTGGCGTCAGACGCTCTTGATGGTTGCCAAACAGGAGATGCTCCATCTCGCGATCAACTGCAACCTCGTCAACGCCCTCGGAGCAAGCCCTCATCTCTCTCGTCCGAATCTGCCCCAACCCGCGAAGCACTACCCCAGTGGCGTCCGGCTCCAATTGCTGCCTTTCGGCGAGCAGGCACTACGCCACTTCCTGTATCTCGAGCGCCCCGAGGGCATGGACTTTGACGATGCTGAAGGCCTCGCCGCTGTCGAGTGCGCCGTACCGGTAATGAGCGAGCGCGAGATTGCGCCACACCTCCAGGAGTTCGCGACCGTTGGCCATCTCTACCGCTCCATCGAAGCGGGCTTTCGCCACCTCGCCCAGAAGATGGGCGAAGACCAACTGTTTGTCGTATCCGCTTCCGGCCAAGCCGGAGGCGACTTATTCGGTTGGTCGCAGCTCCGACCGATCACCTGCGTCGACGACGTGGTCCAAGCGATCGAAACCATCGTCGAACAAGGCGAGGGTCCGCGGGGAGATTGGCGCGAAGCCCACTTCGGACGTTTCTTGGGCGTCCTAGACGAGTATCTCGCGATGTGCACCGCGAACCCAGGAGTGGAATTTGCCCGACCCGTGCTGCCGGCCCTCGTGCGGTCGCCCGAGGACGGTGAACCCGCCGATTTGATCACCGATCCCAAGAGCGCGGCCGTCGCCGACCTCGGCAATGTCGCCTACGAGGTGCTCCTCCAGCTTCTCTACCGCCTCCTCAGCCGCGTGGACGAGAACGACGAGCAGATGAAGATCCTCTCGCAAGTCGCCGTCGGACTGATGTTCGACGTGATCGAGCCACTGGGCGAGATCCTCACCACGTTGCCCGTCGGGCCCGAACATCCGGGGCGGACCGCTGGGCCCAGCTTCGAGCTCTTCTACCAGCCCGACTACCTGCTCCCGCACCGAAGAGCGGCCTGGTTCATCATGGCGGAGCACCTCAGGGACGCCGCTGATCTCACAGAGGCTCAGGGCGACGACGAACCGCGCCTTCTTCCTGTGGCCGAAGCCCTCCGGCGACACGCGGGTGTACTTCGAGCGAACAGCCGCGAGTGAGCGGCCGATGAGCACGGGGCGCCTCGAGTCGTTCAGCGATGGCGTCCTCGCCGTCGCCATCACTCTGCTGTCCCTTGACCTGGCGGTGAGCGGACCTGGGCATGGGACGCTCGCCCATCAACTCACCCAGCGGTGGCCGTCATTCGCCTCCTACGTCGTGAGCTTCTTGGTCATCGGGATCATCTGGATCAATCACCATTCGCTGTTCTCGAACCTCGAGAAGATCGATCGCGTTGCGCTCTTCCTCAACCTGCTCCTACTTCTCTTCGTTGTGGCGATCCCGTTCGCCACTGCCACCATGGCGGAGTACTTACGGGTTGGGGGCAGCGACTCGCACCTGGCCGCCGCCATCTACGCCCTCGTGTCATTGGGTATGGGCCTCTCATTCGCCATGATGTTTCTCTGGTCCTCGCGTCATGGGCATTTCCGCGTCCCCCTCGATGCCAGGACTAGGAGAAACGCCTTTGTGCGTTTCAGCATCGGAAACCTGGCCTATCTAGTGGCAATCGGCCTGGCGTCTGTGAGCGCTTGGTTGACACTCGTGATCGTCGCGCTTGTAGCGGCCTACTACAGCTTCGAGCAGATAGCTGTGGCAACTTGATGGCCAATCAC
Source organism: uncultured Acidimicrobiaceae bacterium (assembly GCA_963787485.1). Classification (GTDB taxonomy): domain Bacteria; phylum Actinomycetota; class Acidimicrobiia; order Acidimicrobiales; family RAAP-2; genus Bog-473. The sequence continues at coordinate 8,913 of CAWBDF010000006.1, forward strand.
GAGAGGGTATGTCACTTTCCTCTTCTGAAACCTCGACTTCTCATCTCGGACGTCCCAGTTACGGATCATCCAATCCTCCGCTCATTGCATACCGCCCGTCCGATTGCTTGTAGCCAGCACCTCGAAGCTGCGTTTCGCCTTGGCGTTTGTGAATTAGAAAAGATGCCTCTTTGGGTCGCGGTTGTTAGTAGACCGCTCTACTACGGGGGTGAGATAGATGGACGGGCTGGAAACTCCGTGGACCGAGGCACACTTCAGCAGCTCACGTGACGATGGAGACCGAGCTCTTCGGCCGGTGCGAGGCGTGACTGAGGTCGTGCCGTTGCCGGCCGCGACGTTCGCTCAGGTCGGCGACATCTACCGGAAGATCGTTGAGACCGAAGGAGTGTCTCCTGAAGAGTTTGAGACGCTGAGGTCCCTCGCTCATCGACTAATCGATCACGACGGCGGCGGACGAGATCCTTCTCGCCGGTACGGACCTCGCATTCGTATTCAGGTCCGAGACCACAGATTTTCCCCATCTCGATGGGGCGCGGACCCACATAGAAGCGATCATGCGCGCGGTCGCTGGATCGCTCGAGGAGACGTGACGGTTCGATGGAAACACCGGCCCCACCGATCCAGAGATGACGCTTCACTGGAACGACCCTTTGAGGTAGAGGTCAGGGCAGCGATCCCATGGGGTCAAGCTGATCGTGTCCGGCCCCCACGCCATCCTTCGCACCCGACCTTCGGGGTTCGAAACCGAAGGTCGACCCTGATCGTGTGCCTGGATCAGGAGATCGCGATCACAGCCTTGATGATGACGGCGTAGAGGTCATGCCAGTCGAGCGACTGGAAGCCCGCCGTAGTAAGTAGCCGGTCGGCTCGCCGCTTGGTGCGAGCCTTGCCTCGGCGGCTCGCTAACAGCGTGGGTGCGAGCCAGAGCGAGAACTGGTCGACGAGAACGAGACGTCCCCCGTTCGGAGCACCCGCGCACACTCGCCTAGGCCGGCTTGCTGATCGGACCAGTGGTCGAAGGAGGTCGTACTCACAACGAGGTCGGAGGTGTCGTCGGGGTAGGGGAGCCTTTCGGCGACACCGCGACAGAGAAGCTGATTCGTTCGTCGTAGGTGGACGCGGTGGCGACCTCGATCATCGAGGCTGCCGGGTCTACGCCCGCCAGCTCCTCTACGTCTGGGCGGCGGCTGGCGAGCGAGCGTAGGAGGTACGCGGTGCCGCAGCCGACGTCCAGCAACCGCTGAGGATGTGGTTGGACGACCAGCGCCAGATCGGCGGTCCGGTCGGCGATGTCATGGTGCAGGCGGCCGAGCCAGCCATGTTCGTAGCCGGCGGCTCGGGCTTCGAAGGCGGCGACATCGCGGTCCGGCGGCACGCGAGAAGTCTTGCAGGCTGGGCAGCACGAAACGCAGCCCATGAAGATGAAGCTCCTTCGTGTACCGAACCCGAAGGCGGACGTCGTAGTTATCGACACCGATTCGAACCGACGACGGTGATGGAGCCGGTCAGCTGCGCCTCGCACTGCTTCCCGCAGCAAGCGCATGGCCCGCGTCAACCAGAGAATCGCGTCCTGCACCCGGCCGATTGGGGCACTCCGGAACCATCGAGGAGTCGACCCCAGGCCGATTGGCGTGCCGAGGGCATTTAGCAGATCGATTCGATCTGTGCGGCGGCACCTCACCAAGCCGCCACCCGAGCAGGATTCTGGCGGATGTGGCCCAGTAGCGACCTAGGCGGCGTGGTCTCAGCGGGCACGCGTGCATGGGTCGTGCTCGCGTTGTGGGCCGTCGTCAGCCCGTGCTGGCGGCCAGGTCTTCCGCTGGGAGTAATCCCCTAGGCGGCGACCTCGGCGAGCAGGGCGTCGATCTGGGACATGCACGCCTTCATGCCTTCGGCCACACCCATGGCGATCGCTTGCTCCATCCCTTCGAGCGAGTCGAAATGCGTGGTGAGGATCATGCGCGTCGTGTCGCCCACCGCTTCGATGTCGATCTCCATGCGAGTCATGGAATTGCCGTCGCTTGGCGTTCCGTCATCTTCGACGATGGCGTCTTCGACCACGAGCCTGGTCGGTGCGTCGACCTCGATCACGTTCCAGGTGCCGTCGAACCTGTCGCCGCCGTCGGGGCTGGACATGAAGTAGGTCATCGTGCCGCCCGGCGTGAGGTCGTGATGCTCGAAGGTGGCCGGGGATCCTGGCGGACCCCACCACCGCTCGAGTAGGCGGGGATCGGCCCACAGCCTCCACACATTGGTGACTGACGTCTTGAACTCCGCCGTGATGACCATTGTCTTGGCCTCTGTGTTCTTGTCGACATTCCAAACGGTCATTTGCTTTCCTTCCCAGTGGTTTTGTTGAGGACGTCTTCGAAGCGTTCGAGGCGGGCCCGCCACACCGTTTCGAGTTCATCGAGGAGTTCGTGCGCGCGGCGAAGTTGGTTGACCTCGCCGTGCACGAGTTGTTCCCGTCCGCTCCGGTGCTTTGAGACCAGACCGGCGGCGACCAGGACCTCGACGTGCTTCTGCACCGCGGTGAGGCTGATTGGATACAGCCGGCCGAGCTCGCTGACGGAGCGCTCACGGTCGAGAGTTTTCGTGACGATGTCGCGCCGTGTTGCATCGCTGAGCGCGAAAAACAACCGGTCGGTCTGTTTCTCGCCCTCAAGAGTTCCTACAACCATTTGATTGTAGGTTACACCTCTCGCCGACGATGTCAATCGGGCAGCGCTAACGGTGTTCGCCGGGGAGGTTGAACCGGCGTTGGGTCGCGTGCCCGACATCTGGCACCGCCGCGTGAGGGCCGAAGATGTCCTGTCGCTCGCCGAGGAACGTGATCGTCGTTAACAAGCAGGTCGCCGTCAGCGGCGCATTAGGGCGTGTCTTTACGTGTCTTCACCGTGCGGGAAGTGGAGGGATCGTGAGGGAACCTGAGGGGATCGCAACCCTGCTACCAGGAAGGTCGCCGGAAAGAGCCTGGTCAAAAGGCTGAGAAACCTACATTCGCAATGTAGAGGCCGAGGGTTCGAATCCCTTCACCTCCACAAAAAGCCCAGGTCAGAGGGCTGAAGTGGGATCCCCATAAAGACACGAAGCCCCGTTGAGCGCTACGTGGCTTTTCGTAGAGGTCGTCGCTGCGAAGCGGTTACCCCAACGAAAGGCCCTGTCAAGGGAGCGAGGTTGGGAACCCCATACGGTCATAGCCCTCAAGAAGTGGCGCGTGACCGTACGTGACCTTATCGATTCTCAACCGGTTCGCGCCCCGCCGGTCTCCCCGTGAGAGGGAGGCAAGGGCTCACCCGAGGTGCCAACTCATCGGAAGCGGATGTGCTTTGTATCGAAACCAACGGTAGCAAAACCGGGAAGCCGTTAGCGATGCATCCTCGCCAAATCTGGAACTTCACCGTCCACGTAGTCATGGACCTCAACAGTGGATTTCTCGTCAGTTGGGCGCAGCACCCCGGCCGACGTTCTGCACCACTGGGCCCTTGAACGCGATGAAATCACTGAGACGGGGAGTCTGCTCTCAGCTGCAGTGGAGAAACCCCAGGGCTGTTGCGCTGGCGTGTCGCCATCGTGTTTCGGCGGCCAACCCGCCGGGAGACCCCGATGGCGTCCTCGCAGCCTTACCCACGGGGGAGCTCCGGCAAAGACTGGAGCGGCTCCCGATGGAGGAGCCGGTCGACCAGCGCGCTCGCCGAGCAGGTAAGTGCCAGGTCACCATGACGACGTTGAACAGCACGACCGCAAACACACCGTTCGTCACGAAACGCCCGAGCGCCCGTAACGGCCTGGCCCACGTTCCGAGGAGGACGGCACGCCCGAATCGGCGTCGCACCGCGACGGGGAAGGCGTGAACGAGCGGGAGCCACGGCGCTCCGGCCACGATGAGAATCGGAGCGAAGAACATGATCAAGATGTGCTCGATCATGTGAGCGAAGAAGTAGTCGTCGGCCCAGTAGTCGATGGGAGAGACAACAGCCAACAGGAGGACGGCGAGGCCGCCATAGAAAAAGAACGAGCGTCGGCGACGCTCGACCGTCCGACTGTGACGTGACCGCCGGGCCAGACGTGCCAGACCCACCTCGTGCCAGGCGACGACGACCGCGACCACAATCACGAAGGGATCGAACGACCACTGGGTGAAATAGCTCGTAGGGTCGTCACCACCTTTCGTCCTAGTTAGTTCGACTGATGGCTCGCCGAGAGCCGGTCATGGCCTCTACTCTCCGTCGCCGCGGCCATCAGTGCGCCACGGCTGACTGGGATTCTACACAGCGTAGTAGTACCGTCCATGCCGTGATCGCCGCCCTCTACGACGCGCCGCTCCCTCCGCTGCGGGGCTCCGAGTTCACCTCCACCCAATTCGACTTCGTCCCGGTGGCGATGATCCTGGTGGCGCTGGCCCTCTACCTGTGGGGGGTGCGGCGCAACAACGGCCTGCACCCCCGACACCCGTGGTCCGGCGGCAAGACGGTGGCCTTCCTCGGCGCGCTGTTCACGACGGGAGTGGCGATCTTCAGCTTCGTCGGGGTCTACGACGGAGAGCTCTTCTGGGACCACATGGTCCAGCACCTCCTCCTGATCATGGTGGCCGCTCCGCTCTTCGCCATCGCCTCGCCCCTCGATCTGGCCTGGCGGGCCACCACCGGCACCGCCCACATGGTCGTGACCGACGTGCTGCGCTCCAAGGTGGCCAAGTTCCTCGGCCACCCCGCCGTCGCCTTCGTGCTCTACGCCGTGCTGATCCCGATCACACACCTCACCGTTTGGTACAACTACACGCTCACCCACGAGAGCGTGCACAACGCCGAGCACTTGGCTTTCCTCGTTGTCGGCTATCTCTTCTGGCGCCAGATCTTCGGGTCGGACCCCAACTGCTACCGCCTGCACCCGGCGCTGCAGTTCTTCTATCTCTTCATGGCTATCCCCATCGACACCTTCACGGGGCTGTCGCTGGCGCAGGCCTCCCACGAGATGTTCCCCGCCTACTTCGCCACCCATCGGACGTGGGGACCCTCCTACGTCGTCGACCTCCATGTCGGCGGCGACATCATGTGGGTCCTCGGCGACACTCTCATGCTCTGGCCCATGATCCCCGTCGCGTTGCGCTGGATGCACATGGACGAGCGCAAGGCGGCACGCATCGACCGCGAGCTCGATGCCTCGGCCACGCTCCAGGCTCTTCGGGGACGGTGAAGGGGCGTTGTGAAAACACAGTGTGTGGCCGAGAGCATCTGCCAGTTGCCGCGTCATCCCGAGGTCACTGTCCTGTTTGTCGCACTGCCCTGCGTATCGCCTCTGTTGGTGGCGTGCGGCAGCTCGAGTGATCCACCCCCACCTCCCGCCAACACGGGCATCGTGCAGGACCGTCCGATCCCCGGACATCCCACTCATCTCGTCTTCGGGCGCTGCGACATCGCTCGCCGCGTACCGGTACCGTGGGAAGTACGTCGTCATGGCGCCGTTCCTGACTGTGTGTGCCAGGACGAGTGTCCTCCGGTCACCGGCGCTGCGGTACCCCACGAGCACGCTGTCGCCGAAACCTGGACTGTCTCGAGCGCCACGCCCCATTCGCCCGCCGGCCCGGCAATGACCCGAGCGCGCCGTTCGGCCAGCCCAGACGATCCGTGTGGTGTCGGCATCAACCGTGATGTCGGCACGGCTTGCTTAGCCAGCTGTCCCGATGGCATCCGCGAGCCGCGACCGCACCGGAAGGGCTTAGCCTGGGATCGTGGCACCGAGGTGGCGCTGGCTGTTGGTGACCCTTGCGGCATTGGCTGTGAGTTGCGTCGTACCGGGCTCCATGTTGTCCCAGTCGCCTACGGCCGGTGCCGCCGCCGCCGTCACGCCACTCGCGCCTGCCCCAACGGGGAGCGAGTGCGCAGCGGTGTCGTGCAATCGGGGGTCGTCGTCGTCGACCGTGCCCCTCCCCAGCATCAGCCTGGCCAACACGATCGCCGCGGGGATCCTGGTCCTCCTGGTGCTGTTCGCCGTCCGCCGGGCCCGGCGGACGGAGAGGACTTTGCCTGCAGGCACCTCGTCACCGCTACTCAGGCCGCCACAGCACCTCTACGCATAAAGAGCCCGCGCCGCAGCGCCGACAATTCTCGTAGAGCCGCGTACTGCAGCGCAGCGCCGTCACCATCCGCTGGCAGTGGCGTGGTGGCGCCCACGTCAGCCCAGCCCTCTCGCTCCGAGTGAAAGAGAAAGAGTCGTCATGTCGAACAAGCGCCCTCGACCGCCAAACCAGTCACAGAAGGGCAAAGCATCCACCACAACCGCACCCAGTAAGAAGTCGGCGTCGAGTCAGCGTTTCGCGGATCGCCAGGCGACCAAGCAGCAGGCTGCACGCGAGCAGCGCCGGGCACGCACCCGCACCTACGGGATCGTGACCATCGCGCTGGTGGTGGTCGTCGTTGCCGTGCTGGTGATCGTCAAGGTCGTTGGTGGCGGCTCGGGCTCAGGCACCGTCGACCGGGCCTCGCCCCCCGCTGGCACCCCGATCCCGGCCGCCACGCTGGCCAAGCTCCAGTCGGTACCGGTCTCGACCCTCGCCGCCGCGCCAACCGGCGGTGTCGTCACGACGCCGCAATCAGTCAACGACCCGGCCCTGATGGCGGACGGCAAACCCGCGGTGCTCTACATCGGCGCCGAATTCTGCCCGCACTGCGCTGCCGAGCGATGGCCGCTCTACATCGCCCTCTCCAAGTTCGGCACGTTCAACCCCCAGCCGGGGCGCATCCACTCCGCCAACCTGGACGGCGACGTCCCTACCCTGACCTTCTTCGGCACGACCTTCTCGAGCCCGTACCTCACGTTCACGCCGGTGGAGGTCTACACGAACAAGCCGCAGGGCAACGGCTACGCGCCCCTGCAGACGCCGACACAGGCGCAGCTCACGCTGTGGGAGGACACGAACGGCGCCTCGTTCCCGTTCGTCGACTTCGGAGGGAAGAAGGTGCTCCCCTCGGCTCAGTACTTGTTCACCCCGCTGGAGAACCTGCCCTTCTCTGCCGTGGCAGCGCAGGTGGGCAACAACTCGACCACCATCGGGGCGAACATCGACGCCAGCGCCGCCCAGCTGATCACGACGATCTGCGTGTCGCTCAGCCACGACCAGCCTTCGGACGTGTGCTCGGCGGCGCGCAGTGGATGAGGAAATGCCCAAGTGGCCCGGAGTCGTCGGGACCATCGCCAGCGCCTTGGGATTGGGGGTGTCGGGCTACCTCACGTACGAGCACTTCACGTCGTCGACGTCGCTGGCCTGCTCGGACAACGGGGTCGTCAACTGTCTGAAGGTCACTACCAGCTCGTACTCGGTGGTCGCCGGCGTGCCGGTGGCCGTGCTCGGCTTGGTGTTCTTCGTCGTCATGCTGGTCCTGCAGCTCCCGCCACTGTGGCGGCGCCCCGAGCTCGCGGTCCGTCTCGGGCGGCTGGCCTGGGCGGTGGTGGGTCTCGGCACCGTGCTGTACCTGTTGTATGCCGAGCTCTTCGCCATCGACGCCATCTGCCTGTGGTGTACCTCGGTCCACGTGCTCACCTTGGTGCTGTTCGGGACGACGGTCTACGCGACGAGTGCCTATCCCGCGTCCGTCGGCGAGCAAGTGGGCGTCGACACGTGAGCCCGGCCGATGACAGCGCGCCCCCACCCAGGCGCATCGTGTCGGATGAAAGCCTCGAGGCATGCTTCGTGGATCGCCACGCCCCTTCCGTGGCTGGGGTTTTCTGTTCTACGCTCCGTAGGAGAACACCACCCATGCAGTAATCTCCATTCGAATCAGGCAGACACGCGAGGTGATGGTCATGGCCGGACTGGGTGAGCTCGAGCGCAAGGTGATGGACGTCCTGTGGGACTCGATGGACGAGCCGTTGACGGGCCGACAGGTGGCCGATCATCTGCCGAACCGTGCCTACACGACTGTGCTCACCATCTTGGAGCGACTTCGGCACAAGCACCTGGTCAAGCGAACCGCGGCAAGCAAGATCCATCGCTTTGCCGCCGTTGCGAGCAGGGAGACCTACATGGCCGAGCTGATGGTCGAGGCGCTCGGCAGCGCGCGTGACCGCAACGCCGTACTTGTCCGGTTCGCCGAGACGGTGAGCGCACGAGAAGCCTCTGTCCTGCGCGAGGCGCTCGAGGCGCTGTCGGACGGAAGCGACGGTCCATCGAGGTGAGCCTCTATGTCGCCGCCGCTCTTCTGGCTTCCATTGCCCTTGTCCTTGTGGGTCCGCTCAGTTACTCGCTGGCTCGGGCATCGTGGGTTACACAGTCGCCTCGAGCAGCGGTGGCGCTGTGGCAGTCGATCGGGCTCAGCGCTTCGCTGGCGACGATCGGTGCGGGCCTATGCGTCGCCGTCGAGCGCTTTCATGCGGGTTTCATCGGGGGAGTGAGCGACCTCTTCGACAGCCTGGTCGACGGCCACCCCCTCAACGGTCTCGGTCTGCCCGATGCCCTGGGCCTGACCCTGGCGGCGGACCTCGGGGCGGTGGTCCTGGGTGTGGCGATCAGTGTGATCGTGCGCACGGCCAAGACTCGCGCGCGTCACCGGCGCCTCCTCAGCCTCGTCTCGACGGATGAACCGAGACCGTCGGGCACGGTCATGCTCGATCATGCGAGCGCTGTCGCCTACTGCCTGCCCGGGATCCGGCCCCGCATCGTGATCAGCAAGGGCACGATGCGACTTCTCGGGAGCGATGAGTTGGCCGCCGTCGTGGCACACGAACATGGTCATGCGATCGAGCGCCACGGCCTCGTCATGCTGCCTCTGGTCGGAGTGGCTGACCTGTTCCGGTGGGTTCCCTACGCCAGATTGGCGCCGAAGGCGGTCGCGGGGCTCCTCGAGATGGCAGCTGACGACCATGCGGCCCGCCAACATGATCCTCGCTCCCTGGCACGAGCGCTCGTCACCATGGCCACCTCGAGTATCACTCCGCGCTGCGCGTTCGCGATTGCCTCGGGTGGAGTCCCTCAGAGGGTGCACCGCCTGTTGAACGAAGGGCGATCTTCAAAGAGCGTTGCGTGCTGGACGGCGCTTGGCGCTGGGGCGGTACTGGCGGTCCCGCTGTCGTTGATGGTGGCGCTGTAGCTCCGGTACAAAGCTGCGGCGACGGCCGGGCCGCGATGCTCAGCTCATTGGCCGAGGATTCGGTTCAGCGGTACCACCGGGACCTTGATCGTGACGGTGCCTGCCCTTAAGAAGCGCAGGGTCACGAGCACGCTTTGTCCGACCTTGAACCGGACCGTTGGTTGCTCGAGCATGACGTGGTCGTGACCCGGCACCAGCGACGCTTGGCCATGGGCGGGGATGCGGAGCTCTTTCAACGTCCCCATCGACCCAAACGATCCGCCGGCGTTTTCGGTCATGAGGAGCACGTCGGGTGCGGCGGGTGAGGTCGCCGACACCAGCGCGTCGGATCGCGAGCCCGTGTTCTTGACCGTGAGATAAATGGCGGCCACAGCGGGGCTGGCGGGATCGGGCAAGAAGGGATCGATGACCTCGAGAGAGCCGAGCCGGGCAACCACGTGAGCGGTCGGTGGCCGGCTGCTGGCGCCGGCCGTTGAGGCCCATGGCGTGGTGACGACCGCGCCCAAGGAGATAACGCAGGCCACCAACAGGCTGGAGAAGCGGGGCACCCGAGCCGCGGTCGGATGACTCTGTCGGGGCACGGCGGACCCGTCAACAACGGGCTTTTCGCCACGGCCCGTAGGGGGCAAGGCGGTGACTCGGCGTCGGGCGTGCATCACTACTACGCTTCGTAGTATATCTATATCGTGGCTCGCAAAGCGGCGTCTGGCCAGTGCTCTCCGAGCAGCCAACGAAGCAGCCCCGGGAGCGGACCCGTGACCCTCGCCGACCTGGGCGATCGACTCGGCGCTGCGGGTACTGAGGTCTCGGTGTCGATTGGCGGCATGACCTGCGGCGCGTGTGCGGCGCGGATCGAAAGCCGACTCAACGCACTCGACGGCGTCGAGGCACGGGTCAACCTGGCGTCGGAGCGAGCCCGCGTGCGGCTGCCGACTGGGCTTTCTCCTGCACTCGTCGTCGAACGGATCGAGTCAGCGGGTTTCACGGCGACGATCATCGATGACCTCACCTCAACCCCCGACGACGCTGCCGAGGCCGACCGTCGCGTGCGCTACCTCGGGAGGCGACTCGTCGTGGCGGGACTGCTGTTCATGCCGCTGAGCGACGCGTCCCTGGCCTTCTGGCTCGTGCCGACGCTGCGCTTTTCCGGCTGGCAGTGGATTCTGATCGCGCTGGCGGCACCGATCCTGACGTGGGCGGCGTGGCCGTTCTACAAGGCTGCGATCCGGAGCGCTCGGCATGGGATCGCCACCATGGACACCCTGGTCTCCATGGGTATCGCAGCCGCCACCGCCTGGTCGATCTATGCCATGTTCTTCCGGGACACGAGCCATGTGTCTCGGACGTTCCGCTACGTCCTGGCCCATCAATCCGGAGGGGCGATCTACCTCGACGTCGCGGCGGGTGTGACGACGTTCCTCCTCGCCGGCCGCTATTTCGAGGCCCGGAGCAAGCGGCGGACCGGTAGCGCGCTGCGCGCTCTCTCGGCGGTCGGGGCCAAGGAGGTCGCGATACTCGACGCCACCGGCGTCGAGACGCGCCGACCGGTCGCCGCACTGTGCGAAGGAGACCGTTTCGTCGTTCGGCCCGGCGAGACCGTCGCCACCGACGGCGAGGTCGTGTTCGGGCAGTCGGCCGTGGACCGCAGCGCCATGACCGGCGAGTCGGTGCCGGCCGATGTCACGGTGGGCGACGCGGTGCTAGGCGGCACCGTGTGTGTCGGAGGGCGGCTGGTCGTGCGGGCGACGAAGCTGGGTGCTCAGACCCAACTGGCGCAGATGCTCAGGCTCGTCGAGGACGCGCAGAACCAGAAAGCAGACGTGCAGCGACTGGCTGATCGGATCGCCAGCGTGTTCGTCCCTTGCGTGCTCGGGATCTCAGTCTTGACCTTGGTCGGCTGGCTGGTCACCGGAGGGACGAGCGAGGAGGCCTTTAGCGCCGCCCTCTCCGTGCTGATCATCGCGTGCCCGTGCGCACTAGGGCTGGCGACGCCGACAGCCCTCATGGTGGCCTCCGGAGAGGGGGCCCGTCTCGGCATCTTCTTCAAGGGGTATCACGCCCTCGAAGTATCCCGAGAGATCGACACGGTGCTCCTCGACAAGACGGGGACGCTGACCGAAGGGGCGGTGGTAGTCGCCGACGTGATTGCTGTCGCTGACGTTGCCCCGGAGGACCTGTTGAGCTGGGCCGGATCGCTCGAGTTCGCATCGGAGCACCTGGTCGCCAAGGCCATCGTCGAGCGGGCGCGTCAGGAGGGAGCCCGGGTGGCCATGGTGGAGGACTTCGTGGCCCTGGCCGGACTCGGGGCCCGTGGCGTCCTCGATGGTCACGAGCTGATGGTCGGCCGACGAGAGCTCTTCGGGGATCCAACCCTGGCGAGTATGCCCAGCACCGTGGCTTCACGCTGCGCGGCCTGGGAGTGTCACGGACAGACGGTCGTCCTCGTCGGCCGCGACGGTGTCGTCGTCGGGGCCATGGCCGTCGCCGACCGGGTCCGCGCCACTGCTCTCGCCGCGGTACGCGACCTACAGGCTCAGGGAATGCGCTGTATCCTCGTCACCGGGGACCATCTTGCTGTAGCGCGGGCGGTCGCGACGTCGATCGGAGCCGATGACGTCATCGCGTGTGCTCTTCCAACCGACAAGGTCGCCGCTATTCGACACCTGCAACAAGAGGGACATCACGTTGCCATGGTGGGAGACGGGGTCAACGATGGTCCAGCACTTGCGAGTGCCGACCTCGGCCTTGCCATCGGGTCCGGTACCGACGTCGCCATCAAATCGGCGGACCTGATCATCATCCGCGACGACCTCACCGCCGTTCCGACGGCAATCGATCTCGCCCGCCGCACCCATCTTACGATTCGAGGCAATCTGATCTGGGCCTTCGCCTACAACATCGTTGCCATTCCCCTCGCCGTGTTCGGATTCCTCAATCCGCTGGTCGCGGCCGCTGCCATGGCACTGTCCTCTGGCTGTGTGGTCTGGAACAGCTCTCGCCTGCGCCATTTCTCCGCAAACGCAGTCGCACGAAGGGCGCAGCCGTCGGTGGCGGTGGGGGCCTAGTGGTACAGCCGTCCTGGCTCGCCGGATCGCTCGCCGCGCTCATGATGGCCGTCGCGGTGTTCAGCGGTGTCCGGCTCGTTGCCAGTTACGCCCGTTACGTCAGCGTCGCACGCGACGTCGAGTTGGCGCATGTTGCGATGGCACTGTCGATGGCCGGAATGCTCGAACGCAACCTGACGCTGATTCCGGGCTCCGCCTGGATCGTCATCTTCATCGGCAGTGCGGTCTGGTTCGCCGGGCGATCACTGGGGGTTCTGGCAGGCCCCGGCGCCGTCGGTGGACTGCGGCGCGGGGCCCCGCTCGTGCTCTCGAGCGGGACGATGGTCTACATGCTGTGGGCCATGCCGATGTGGTCCGGATTGGTTTCCCTGATCTGCGGAGCCCATATGGTCGGTATGACCAGCTCGGGAATGACCCCGGCGAAGTTGCCGGCGTTGGGCCTAGTCCTCGTCGCCCTTCTGTTCGGTGAGGCAGTGCTCCTCGCCCAGCGTCTATTCACAGGGGGTTTGCCGCCAGCACACGCGACCGGGCTGCTACTCGATGGCGCGGCCTCTAGCGACACTCCCCAGGACGGTGGTCTCGTTAGGCCGGCGGGGGTGAGCCTCGCCGTGCTCGATCTCGTCGTAGCCGAGCGACGCGCTGCCGGGCCAGTGCTGACGTCGCCTCGACTGGCCATGGGCTCTCGGGTCGCCATGAGCCTGACCATGGGGTACATGATCCTCGGCATGATCCACCTGGCCTGACTTGACCCCGACAGCCCAGGGCTCAATACTACGACGCGTAATACTACGTCGTGTAGTAGCAACTGACCGAGGGCAGAAGAGAACTGATGCGCGTTGGGCTGGTGGCTGCTGGAGCACTCCTGGTGACGCTCGGCCCTCTCCTCAGAGCCGACGGGGCCGCCGCGTCGGGGAGTCATCGATCCGGGACCTTCGTGGGGGTTGTACGGACTCCCGCGGGACCGGTCCTGGGCACGGAAGCCGGCCGCACGCTCTACGTCTTCGTCGACGACTTGTTGACGAAGGCCCCCAGTGCCTGCACGGGGGACTGTGCCCATGACTGGGTGCCGATGCCGGCGAGCGGCAGCATCGTGGTGGGGAGGGGCGTGACCGGTCACGTGGGCACGATCGTGCGCCGCGACGGCCAGCGCCAGCTCACCATGGACGGACGCCCCCTCTACCTCTTCTCTGGTGACCGGGTGTCGGGCGACATCAGGGGCAACGGGGTCGGGAACCTCTGGTGGGCCATGACGCCGAGCGGCCTCGCGGCCACCTCGTATCCGCTCACGCCCTCGTCCTACGGTGCGGCGCAGGCGACCACGCTGACGGTGGTGCGCACGCGCGTCGGACCGGTGGTGGCGAACGACCGCGGGCAGGCGCTTTACGTCTACGCCGACGACACGCCGACCAAGAGCGCCTGTTCCGCCGACTGGTGCCTTGTCGACTGGCCGCCACTCCGATCTCAGGGCGTGCCGACCAAGCCGGCGTCGATCAGCGCACCCGTCGGAGTGATCAGCGGGGCCGGGGGGACGGCCCAGGTCACCCTGAACGGCCACCCCCTCTACACCTTTGCGGGTGATCTGCACCCCGGAGATATCCGGGGCGCAGGCATCGGCGGAGACTGGTTGCTCATCTCACCGAATGGCCAGTCGCTCTCGTCGGTCGGCTCGGGCCAGCTCAATGATGGTCCTACGCCCTCGTCGCTCCAGGCTCAATCGATGGGCATGCCGTGAGGTTGCACCGTCGGCAAAGGATCCGTCATTCGAGACTGGTCGCGGCAGTAATGCTCGTCGCGCTCGGCGCGTGGGGGTTGTCGGCTTGCGCGGGCTCGAGCAGCCCCGGGGCCACGTTCTCCCAGGTCAGCGGGCCCCCGGAAACGAACTCCAGCTATCCCGGTGCCCTCCTGTTCCCGAAGGCCTATGCCAAGCCGAACATCGCCCTGACCGACACGGCGAGCCAGCCTTTCGATATCGCAACGGACACCCACACCAAAGTGACGTTGGTCTATTTCGGCTACACCCACTGCCCCGACCTCTGCCCGCTGAACATGTACACCGCGGCGTCGGCCATCAGGGCCATGCCCGTCGCTGCCCGACGCCAGGTCCAGATGGTCTTCGTGACGACCGACCCCGCGCGCGACACGCCGAGCGTGATTCAGGCCTGGCTGGACCATTTCGGTCCCACGTTCACCGGGCTGAGCGGCACTCTCGCTCAGATCCATGACGCAGAGCTCGCTATTGGCATGCCGCTCTCCTTCGCCGAAAAGTCGGTGTCACCAGGATCGAGCTACGAGATCGTGCACGCGGGCTACGTCCTCGTGTACACCGGGAGCGAAGCTCACCTCGAGTTTCCGGCCGAGATCAGCGTCCCCCAAGAGTCCCACGACCTCACGTCGCTCGTGCGCGACGGATGGCAGTCGTGACCCCAACTGTGCCGGATGCCGGAACACGTGCAGCGACCCGCTCGGCGCGGGATCTTGAGCGTGCTCTCGGTGAGTTTCGTTGCCCATCTTCGTCCATACCGCGCACCGAAGATCTAGAGGAGGCATCATGACGAGCCCAGAGGTGGCAGCGAGCCCGCCCAGCGACCCACGTCATAGGTCTTTCGTACTCGTGCGGACACAACGCATGCTTCAGGTCATCCTGGGATTGTTCTGGCTGCTCGACGCCGGCCTGCAGTTCCAACCGTTCATGTTCCGCAGTAGCTTCACCGCGACCTACCTGTTGAACAATGCGCACAACCAGCCCGAGGTGATCCGCTGGATCATTACCAACGTGGGCAACTTCGTGGGGCCCCACGTGGCGGTGTGGAACACCTTCTTTGCCCTCATTCAGGTGGCCATAGGAGTGGGCTTGCTGTTCCGGCGGACCGTGCGCCCGGCTCTTGTCGTGTCGTTCTTGTGGGCCTTCGGCGTCTGGTTCTTCGGAGAGGGGCTGGGCCAGATCTTCACCGGATCGGCCTCCGCCCTGACGGGCGCACCGGGTTCGGTGTTCCTCTACGGACTTATCGGCCTGATGGCATGGCCGCGGTCAGCTCCGAAAGAGCAGGGTGACGAGAGGGAACCAAACCTCGGCATTGGATCCTCGGCCGCCGCACAGGGCATCGGGGGAGCGGTGACACCGCTCTTGGTGTGGTGCGGGTACTGGTCGCTGGCGGCGATCCTGTTCCTGTTGCCCAACAACCGGACCCCGACGTCGGTGTCGAGTGCCATCACGGGCATGTCACCAGGTGAGCCGAGCGTCTACTCACACTTTCTCAACAGCTTTGGCAACCACTTCGGCAGTGGCGGCGTGGGGACCACATGGCTCTTGGCAATCGGCTCTCTGGTCGTCGGGTTCGGACCTCTCGTATTCCGCAGACCGACTCCGTTCCTCGCCGCGGGGGGCCTGTTGGCCACCTTCTTCTGGATCAGCGGGCAGGGCCTCGGCGGCATCTTCACCGGCTCGGGAACCGACCCGAACTCTGGGCCTCTCATCGTGCTCCTGGCGTTGGCCATGGTGCCGGCCGCGATCCACGATCCGAGCGCATGGCGCTCTCCGTTCTCGACTGCTTTCTTCGAGTATCCCGTGGCGGTGCTGGGAGGCCTGCTGGCTCTTTTCGCTGGGGTTTTCCTCAGTGCGGCCTACCCGGTCGCTGCACAGGAGTCGACCAGCACGGCCATGGCCGGCATGACCGGCATGTCCGGGGCGACGTTGGGTTCGGGCGGGGGGACGGCGACAACAGCCACCTGCACGAGAGGGAACAACGGGGCGCCAAGGACCGGGCTGGACGTCCAGAACACACCGAACATGGTCATGGCTGGGCCCGGCACCGGCATGAACATGAACGGCGCCGATGCCAGCGCCGCCGCCGGGCTGAACAGCACCAAGGCGAACTGGCACTACACCGGTCCCGCACTGCCGACAGCGGAGGCCCAGGAGTTGTTGGCACTAGGCGCCAACGGGCCCACCGACATCCACATGGCGGCCAACGGCTGCGCGTCGGAGCCCACGTTCTCCCAGCAGATCAACGCCGTGCAGTACGTGCAGACGACGAGTCAGGCAGTGGCGCAGTACACGTCGCCCAGCGCCGCAATGGCGGCCGGGTACCTGCCGGTCTCACCGACGAACTACCCGGTCGTGTACTACGTCAACCCCACGATCGTGGCGGCGAACGCGGCGGCCAAGAGGGCGCTGGACCCGCAGGGCGTGGACGGCCTGGTCTTCGCCCAGACGCTGTCGGGTGGGGAAGTGCTGGCCGCCGCGATGTACCTCCTGCCCTCGAGCATGCCAACGCCGCCCATGCCCTATGGACCGCTCGTGCAGTGGCACCAACGGACAGACGTGTGCGGACCGAGCTCAGAATCCGCGGCGGACCCACTTCAGATCACCGGCGTGGCACCTTGCGCGGCCGGGAGCGTCCAGCAATCCACGCCCTACATGAGCATGGTGTGGCAGGTACCCGTCGCCGGCGGTCCAATGGCGATTCAGCCACCGGACATCCAGATCGTCGAGGCCTCGGTCATGGCGTCCTCAAATGGCTGATGTCTGATCACTGCGATGCAATTGGGTTCGGATCCGGGGTGCGGCGGATGCCGGGCTAGCACGACCGGGGCCTTACCCGAACAGTCCTCTCGGTGGAAGAGTCCGTTGCGAAAGGAGATCCAGCCGCCATGCCGGGGATGAATACGGGTCTCAACACGAACGACCCAACCGTCGTTTCGAGGTTCAACTCGACCCTCCTGCACGAACGAAGGGATCTTGGTGTTCCTCATCCTCGCCCTCCTCGCGTTGGTGTGGAACGTGCTTCGAACGGTGCAGTACCGAAGAGCCGTGGCACTCGGAGGGACCTCTGCTCCGCCGCCCGGGTCTCCCTGGAGCTACCCGGAACCCGTCGGCCGCCGGACTATTCGGATTGGCTTCGGGCTGATCTGGATCTTCGACGGAATCCTCCAAGGCCAGTCGTCGATGCCACTCGGCATGACGACGAAGGTGATCGAACCGACCGCAGCGAGTTCGCCGACTTGGGTGCAACACATCGTCAACGTCGGTGGGACGATTTGGAGCAACCATCCGATTGCGGCGCCGGCCTCAGCGGTATGGATTCAGGTCGGCATCGGAGTTTGGCTGCTGGCCGGACCACGCGGGAACTGGTCACGAGCGGCGGGCTTGGTCAGTGCAGGCTGGGGCGTCGTTGTCTGGATCTTCGGAGAGAGCTTTGGGGGAATCTTCGCCCCCGGACTCACCTGGGCGTTCGGCGCCCCCGGCGCAGTCCTCTTCTACTCATTTGCCGGAGTGCTCCTCGCGCTCCCGGAGCGATCGTGGATGACCCCGCGGCTGAGGCGCGTCGTCCTCGCCGTGGTAGGGCTCTTCTTCATTGGGATGGCGGTCCTCCAAGCGTGGCCCGGGCGAGGCTTCTGGCAGGGTCATATCGCGCACAGCACCACACCGGGGACGCTCACCGGGATGGTGCGCCTGATGTCCCAAACCCCCCAGCCGGGGTTCCTCTCGTCCTGGCGGTCCAGTTTCGCCGCCTTCGATTCGGCGCACGGCTGGGCGGTCAACCTGTTCCTGGTCGTAAGCCTCGGGGCCATCGGGTTGCAGTTCGTGTCTGGCCGGGCCCGGTTCGCTCGGGTTGGAGTGGTCGCCGGGATCGTGCTCTGCCTCGCTGACTGGGTGCTGATCGAGGACCTTGGGTTCCTTGGCGGCGAGCGATAGCGCAAGGCGAAAAAGCCCGTCTGGTCGACGCGGTCCCGGCGGACCCGGGTGTGGGCCAGCAACGGCTGCCCGTCGATCTCGATGATGGCCTTGTCGAGGGCGCGCCAGGCCTCCATGGGCGGGCAGCCCCGGGCGCTGTGAGGGCGCTCTTCGTTGTAAATGAAGACGAAGCGGTCGATCTGGGCCTGGAGGTCGGCCAAGGTGGCCATCGCTGGTTTCTTGGCCAACCATTTCTTGAGCGTGAGGTGGAAGCGCTCCACCTTTCCTTGGGTCTGGGGTTGGTAGGGCTTGCCGTGTTTGAAAGCGATGCCCAAGGTGGCGAGCTCGATCCCCATGGCGCTGTGGCTGCCCCGGTAGGCCGTCGTAGAGATGGCACCGTTGTCGCTGAGCACTGAGGCCGGAAGGCCCCAAAGGGCCGCCGTTTCGTAGAAAACCCGCACCACCTCGGGGGCCGTGGCGACGGGGACCGCCACGCTCGAGAGCGCCGCGCGCGAGTCGTCGTCGACGAAATTGATGATCTCGACTGGTTGGTCGTCTTTGAGATGCCAGTGCGTCACGTCGGACTGCCAGGTCTCGTTGGGCAGGTCCGACTCGAAGCGGACCCAACTCGAGCGGGGGCGCTTTTGGGGCTGGGGGGTGACAAAGCCACGGCGACGCAGCACCCGGTGAATGGTCGAGAGTAAGGGAACCGGGCCCCCGTTGCGCTCTCGGTGCCAGGCGATGGTCCGAGCCCCGGCGTCGAGGCCATCTTCGGCCAGACGCTTGCGCTGGGCCACGATCTTGTCCTCGAGCACGGCCGAGGTGAGGTTGGCCGGCACCTTGGGCCCTCGACGCAGCGGCACCAGGGCCTCGTCGCCGCCGCCTCGGTAGAGGCAGACGTGGCGCTGCACCCAGGACTTCGAACGCCCCGTGGCCGCCGCCACCGCCCGTACGGAGCGCCCCTCCACGAGCACGGCGTTGACGCAGTAATTGGCCAGCTCCACGGAACCACCTCTGAACGGGTGTCCCAGAATTGCTGACACATCGTGTCCCAGAAACTATGGAACCTCAGACCTTCACCTCCACCTTCACCTCCACTCGGTACTCCTATTGGAACGCCGTCCCTGTAAATCAGGGCATTCGCGTGTCCGATCGCTCGGTGTTACCTGGAAGGCCTTACTCCAATCCCACGAAGCTGCCATCGGCGCGGTTGGGCTGGAGCGGCTCAACGAGCCGTACCACGGTTCGAGCCTTTGAAGTCCAGCTACCGTTTGGTGACGCTCTCAAATCCCCAGTTGACGCGCGATATGGGGAGCGTGTTGCGCTCCATCTCCGTCGATCGCGTGGCCTCGGACCCGGGAGGGCCTGTTCAGGATCGTGGATCGGGTTTTCGGCACCCACAGGCAGCTTGAAGACGCTTACTTTCTGTTGGAGATACGCCGAGCCAGCCACAGCTTGAATCGTTCCCATCGAGTTTGCATCGGGACGCTTGGCATGACGTCGACGGTACACCACACCGTCACCTATGCGGCAGAGATTAGGGATTGAGTGACCTGGAGCCGACGTTCGGAGACACCCCGTTCAGACCTTCCCGGGCGCGACATTTTGGGATAAAGGCGTACACTCGCACCAAAGGTGACGAACCGGAGAAGGGCCGTGAAGAAACTGGCGAGTTTGTCATGGCGCGCTCGGGGTTCTGGAGGTACTTGCACCGCCGAAGTTGACCACCCGATTCGCGGCTATCGGGTCAACCCAAAGCACCGGTCCAGCCTTCTCGCGCTATCCGGACCCGAGGGATTACCCCCTACGGTGTCATGGATCTCCTTCGACGGGGACACATATTGGGTCCGACTCTCAGCTGCCCAGGGTTGGCCGCGTTCGATTCGGGTAACACAAAGTGATGTGGACGGAGCGAGGGATTAGAAAATCGGCTGTGACATCGCGTAGGAAAGGCTGTCGTCTGTTGCCCACGTTGGTCATCACCTCACGATCAGAACAGCCGCACCGCTGACATGTCTCGCTGACCCGGCGAGACGAGTGGTACTAGAGGGGCCAACTGCTCCTGGGTGGGTTCACTGCAACAGAACCAGGGTTCGCTAAGCCGGGCTCGCTTTCCCGCCGGTCCCTTTGAGACAGATCCAGGGGGAGGGGGAGGGGGAGGTGAAATAGGTCTAACCCTGGCACGGATCATCGCGTTGATCTCGCTGAACGTGAGGGCAGCAGTCTGTCCGACGCGCTCTTCGACCAAAGTTGCCACGTCTGCTTGGAGTTGGTCGACGGCGGGATCTGGGTGCGACCAGGTCCACCCCAGCCGAGCCGGGTCATAGTGCCTGAGGTGAGGTGACACGGCGTCGTCGGTGAGTAGCAGCGAACCCTCGGGTAACAACAGACGAACGCTGTACTGCACCGGGTCTATGTTCGCCACGAGGTCATGAGCTATCACGAAGTCAAGAAGGTCCCTCAGGTCCTCAAATGTCGTCCAGGGCGTGAACGGCAACCACGACGGGCGCACCTCGATGCCATGCTCCCGAAGAATTGCCACCGCCTGGGAAGCCTCCGCAACGCTATGACCCTTGTCGAGGTGTCGAAGAATCGTATCGCTCGCCGACTCGAACGCGGACACGACGAACACACAACCCGCCACTGCTAGCTCGGGCCACACATTCGGGTGGCGCAGGATGTGCTCCACCTTGGTCGTGCAGTCGAAGGTCAGGTGCGGGTGGCGCTGCTGAATGGCGGCAATGATGCGGCGGGAGTGGTGCGGGGCATTGAGGAAGTCGGGGTCGGCGAAGGTTACGTGGCGGATGCCGGCGTCGACTAACTGATCGACATCGGCCATGACTATTGACTCGTCGACAACGCGGACCCGACCGTCGTAGACAACCGGCACCGGACAGTGCCGGCAGCGGTGCGAACAGCCCCGGCTGGCCGAAACCGACCCCACCAGACGTTCCTCATCGCCGACTACCAATTGGGTATAGCGATCGAGGGGGGGTAGAAGATGACGGGCAGGCACGCGTGCTTCGACACGGGTCAACTGGATCGCAGGCCCCGGGTCCATCCCACCCACCCACGCCACCAGCCCCGATTCGTACTCCCCGGCAATAACTGCATCGGCGGTCGACTGGAGGGAAAGATCACGGCTCACCGCCGCGTAGAGCCCAAAGAAGCACAAGGGGATCTCGGGTCGGCGAGCCCGGACAGTGTCTGCGACCCGCAAGGCCAAGCGCATTGCAGTGTGCATCGGCACGGAGAATGCGATCCGGTCGGCCCAATCGACCGCGGCGCCATCGAGCGACTCGACGGCGACGTCGATACAGCGGACGTCATTCCCAGCGGCCAACAGTGCGGTGGCGGCGGTGGCCACGCCGAGGGGCTGGTGTCCCAGCTCGTAGGTGGACACCAGCAGGACTCGCACGACCGTGATCCTACCGGCGGGTCGTCCTTTCGAGTCGCGAGTCAGACGACCGCGACGTCGAGACATACCTCTGCCCGACGGAGTGCGTCTTCGACATCGTAGGGGGTCGGTCCGCGGGCAAAGATGAATCCGAGATAGCGATCACCCTCAGGAAGTGGCACGACCGGGTGGCCGACGGGAATGGTGATCTCGACGCCGACAACTCCTTCGATGCCGCGGGCCTCCTCCTGACCCGACACCCGGCCCAGGATCCCCGCCGATCGTATCGGCAGCATCATGACGCCCGAGGACTGGGATTCACGGGTGAGCCCGTCGAGCCCGAGCCCGAGGACGTGACGGATGATGACCTCTTCGAGGCTCACCCCGGCCCCGAAATTCAAGGCCCGCGAGCACAGACCGCCGATGGAGCGAGCGGCAAGCTCGAGCATCGTGACCGTCCCCGTCGCGCCGACGCGCAGTTCGGCGTGCACCGGTCCCTCGGTCAACCCCATCGCCGCGGCCGCTCGAGCGGCCGTGGCCTCGAGCGCGGCGAGGATCGCTGGCGGTAGACGCGACGGGGTCACATACATGGTCTCCTCGAAGAAGGGCCCATCCATGGCATCTGGCTTGTCGAACACCGCCAGCACCTTCAATTGCCTCCCGACGAGAAGGCCCTCGAGCGCCACCTCGGCCCCCGCCACGAAGGACTCGACGAGCAGGGGCTCCACACAGGGTCCCAACATGGCGCGGATGCGGACCCCAGCCGCTTGGGCCTCGTCCTCGTTATCGACGCGGATCACCCCCTGGCTGGCCGCCCGGGAGACGGGCTTGACCACGCACGGATACCCGATCTCGGTCGCCGCCGAGGCGATCTCGGCGTTGTGAGCAACAATTCGAAACACCGGCTGGGGGAGTGAGGTGGCGGCCAGGCACTCGCGCATTTGAGCCTTGTCCCTGGTGAGGGCGACTGAGGCCGGCGGGCTGTGGCGCAACCCCAGACGCGCGGCCGCCGCGGCGGCCACCGTGACTCCCTGGTCATCGACCGCGAGGACGGCGTCGAGAGGTGTTCGACCATGGAGGGTCACGATGGCCTCAACCGCGGCGTCGCTTCGAGCGAGCGGCACGACGACGGCTCGGTCGCCCATGGATCCGGCCAAGGCCTGGCGATGCTCGGATCCGACCACGACGTCGACACCCAGGCGAGCGGCCGCACTCAAGAAGTCCGAGGCCCTGTAGGTGGTCGTCGGCAGCAACAAGAGGATCCGGGGCATGGCCCTAGGATGGTAGCGAGCACCCAGACGATGAGACGAGGGCAACACACGTGATCGAGAGCAGCGGGGTGCCAGTCCTGCGAGCAACCGACGCGGCCCTGGCCAAGGTCCTCGAGCTACGGGCCGATGAGGACCACGAGGAGTCCCTCGCTCTTTGGGTTGAGATCAGCGGTTCGAGCGGTCGCTCCTTCACCTACGAGATGTACTTTCAGGCGACTTCGGACGCCCAGAAAGAAGACTGGTTACACGACGAGGGCGGATTGGCACTTGTGGTGCCCGCCCACAGCATCGCTCAGCTGCGCGGGGCTGTCCTGGACCTGAGTGGGGACGGGATGGTGATCGAGAACCCGAACCAGCCTCCGGCCGCCGCCAGCCCGGCGATGTCGGGCCCACCGGTCGACTTGAGCGGCGATGTGGCGCAGCGCGTTCTCCAGGTGCTCGAGCAGCAGATCAACCCGTCCATTGCGGCCCATGGCGGTCGTGCTGACCTCGTGGCGGTGGAGGAGGACGCCGCGTATCTCCGCTTGAGCGGCGGCTGCGCGGGCTGCGGGATGGCGGCGGTGACTTTGAGCCAGGGGATCGAAGTAGCTCTGCGCGAGTCGGTCCCAGAGATCACTCGAGTGATCGACGTGACCGACCACGCGGCAGGCACCAACCCGTACTACGAGGCGGCCAAGAAGTAGGTCCTAATGGCCGACGAAGCGACGGGCGTCCTGCGCCGCGTACGACGCCACGATGGCGTCGGTTGCGGCCGTCGCTCGCACCCGCTCGACCACTTCGTGGAGCCGGCGGGCGGGAATGGCGCACGTCATCTCTGTGTTGGACATTGCGGTTCGGGTACGACTCAGCATGCAACCGACGCTCACCGCCACTTTTCCGTGTTCCTTGGCCACGGCCACGATATGGCACTGAGGCTTGCCGTCAATTTCGCAAGTCATCGAGGGCGTCAAAAAGCACCATGAGCTGCTTGGCGTTTATGCGGATCATCACCACGTCCGGATCGACCGGGGCTTCTGCCAACGGGCCATAGGTCACGACTTCGGGTCGATCCACCACGACCGGGATGGTGGGGACCATGTCCATCGTCACCCATCCAGACTCGACCAGGGCGGCGACGTCACTGCGACCGGCAACCTCGTCGAGAGTCACGAACCCGTGAGTGAGGCTTCCGACGCTGCAGTTGCCATGGTCTTGAGCAACGGTGCTGAACGTTCGTTCGACTGCCTTGGTCCAAAAGACACACCCTGCGGGAACCCGACCGGTCCGACCGTCAGGAGTGGGCTGAGGCAGGGGGGAGTCGAAGGGCGCCACCCCAGCCGGAGCTGATTCGCAGAACGTGATGGCGATCGGGGGCGTTGCGAGATGCAACGCTTCGGTGAGAGCTGTAGCAGCGTCAGACCACGATGTGTCGTGCGACATATCAGCAGTCTTGCCGAGCGGCAGCGAGCAGCCAAATCGAAACGTGATGCGCCGCACGGTCATTACGAAACACCGACTCGAATCCGCGCTGCCCTCCTCTATGACTCAATGAAGATGCACTCCCCAGGACATTCCTCGGCAGCCTCGGTGACCGCGTCCTCGAGATCCGAAGGCACCAGGGCGAGGCCTTCGGCAC
Source organism: uncultured Acidimicrobiaceae bacterium (assembly GCA_963787485.1). Taxonomy (GTDB): domain Bacteria; phylum Actinomycetota; class Acidimicrobiia; order Acidimicrobiales; family RAAP-2; genus Bog-473. The sequence goes on from CAWBDF010000006.1 coordinate 33,021, forward strand.
CGCCAGGGTCGGACTTCACGTCGATGCTCTCTTTGACGTAGGCGAGCCCATCGTCGAGCAACGTGAAGACTGCCGGGGCGATCTCCTCACAGAGCCCATCGCCCGTGCACAAATCCTGATCGATCCAGACTTTCATGGTGAGGTGCTCTCCTTTGGTGGCATCACACGACTTCGCTTCATTTCGCGAAAACAGTCCGGCACATTGAAAGCGGCACGTCCCTTCTCCGAGGTGGGGTGATTGGCCCGGATTGCGAAGGACAGCCCGGACCGCCCGTCGCTCCGATCTGGAACGGCCGCGCCATGATGTCGGGTGATCAAGGTGTCGACCTGGCCCCGCCGCTTCATCGCCCTACGTCAACTCGGTTGCATCGAGAGCGGGCCAGCTCGCGGTCCCCTCAAAACCCGGACTACCAGTTGACCGTTGGTGAGGCTGGCCTCGACGCGGCTCCCGTAACCTTCCGGGAGGTCGATCTTTCGTTCGTATCCCCCGTACTCCCACTCACGCAGGAGGTACTCCCGGGGTCCCGAACTCCGTAGGCGAGCCGAGATTCGAAGGATGCCTGGGCTCAATTCGATCGTTACGTCGTCGGGCGTCACCGCTGGGAATGGTGCGACGACGATCAGAGCTTCGGGGGCCTCGTACACATTCACAGGAACCGACTGTGGGCGCATTGTCCTGCCGGTGGCGGCGGTGGTCTCCCTGACTTGCTCGTGGCTGGTCTGTTCGGGTGTCACCTCGCGATCGTACTTCGGCACCCAACCGGGCGTCCTTCGCCAGATCCCGCTCGGGACGCCGGTCGGACAGGCCGCGTCGGTGCCGAAAACCTCGTCCGTGACATGGCCCAGCTGGTTTGTACTCGTGCATCGGACTGCCGAGCCTGTCCGGTCTTTGAAGTTGCGTTCCATCGGGACACCGGATCGACCTTGAGGCCCCGAGGCGCCAACTGACGTGAGGTTGTGAAAGGACACCGCCTCGAGCTAGTCGCCGGGGGCTGGCGGAAGCGGAGGTCAGCCTGATCCCTGAGACGAGGGAAGGGTGGACAGCGGCCCTGACAACGCCGGCACGTGGCCAGCACCGGATGACAGCATGGCTGTATGGAAGTCTTGTCGAGCCGCACCATCATCGCCACGGAGGACTTCGACCGGTCCAGGGCTTTCTATGAGGAGACCCTCGGACTCAGCGTCTACCGCGAGTACGGCTCGGCCGGAGCCGTGACCGGGGTCGTGTTCTTCCTCGGTGGCGGGTTCTTAGAGGTAACGCAAGGGTCGGCGCACAGAGCGGGAGACGCCGTCACGCTATGGCTCCAGGTGGCCGACCTGGCCGCCGAGGAGCGTCGGCTGCGCCAGTCCGGTGTCACGGTGAAGAAACCGGCCGGACGGATGGCATGGGGGCTCGACGAAATGTGGATCGAGGATCCCCACGGCATCGAACTTCGTCTGATTGAAGTTCCTCCCGAGCATCCCCTTCGGCATCGGCTCAGCTGACGGGCCGTCTCGCCACCTCCTCCTTCCCCTCCACCGACGAAGGAAGCCCTCTGCGCTCTGCTTGGGGCGGCTTTGGACCTGTGCGTGCCGTAAACTCATCCGCCCAGCTCATGCGACGAGGCTGGGAACTCCGCCAGGAGGCCTACGCTCGGCGACGATGGAAGTTCGCTGCGCCGAGTGTGGATGCGTGTTCGATGCCGAATCCCGTGCCTCGGTTTGCGGCCGAGTCGATTGCTGCTGTCAAGACGAGCCGATACAGGATGACCCGACGAGTGAGAGGTCGTGTGCCGAAGATCGACGAAAGGAATGACCCCAGCGGCGCTCAGGTACCCCTAAGGCTTGGTCACCATGACTGAGATGCTCTTCACACCGAAGGTCTTGGTAGTTCCCTGCGCCGAGTCGGAGATGAAGTGGTAGCGCCCCACCGCCGCCGTGGGGCGCATATGATCCCGCCCGCCGGGGGAGGGAGCAACGATGGCGGGCTTCACGCTGGCCGACCAGCACGGCGGGCGGGCTCGAGGACTTCATCGCCTACACGGTCCCGGCGTACTTCTATGTCGAGCCTGGGACCCCGACTGCACGGTGCAGACCTGCTCACTGGACGACGTCGCCGCCGAGCTCGGCGACGTCGCGATCGTCGGGATGAACCCCGACCCGGTGGAGCGCCTCGCCGATGCCCTCCTCGGCGATGACTGAGCCACCTGGGTCCGACGGCTCCCTGGTGCTGGCGTCGCCGATTTCGCTCACCGGCCGCTACGCACACCTGGGCCGGCTGGCCGCCGCCGGGCTCCATCAGGCCGTCGAGGATGTGGCACATCGCGGTGGTGTGCGCGTCGGCGGACGGACGCTCACGCCCGAGACGGTGGTGTTCGACGACGGCGGCACCCGGGCTGGCGTGCGCCACGCCCTCGACGTGCTCGCGCGCGCCGACCTCGTCATCGGACCGTACGGCAGCGACCTCGTGGTCGAGGCCGCGCGGTGGACGGCGGAGCGGGCCCGGGTGCTGTGGAACCATGGTGGCAGCGCCGACGACGCGCAACGGATGTCTGGCGTGGTGTCGGTGCCAGCCCCGGCGAGCCGCTACCTCGTCGCCGTCCTCGAGGCGGTAGCCGACCGGGTGCCGGGCGGCCGGGTGCTCGTCGCCGCTGGCCGGGGCGCCTTCGGGAGCTCGGCGGGCCGTGGTGCGGGCGAGGCCGCGGCCCGGCTGGGCATGGGGGTCGTGGGGGTGGTGCCCCACGACGAGGTACCCGACGAGCCCGACGCCGAGGTTCTCCTGGCGGCGGGCTCGTTCGCCGACGACGTGGCGCTCATCGACCGACTTCGCCGGCGGCCCCCGGTGGTGGCGACGGTAGCCGCAGGGCTGGACGCGTTCGCAGCCCATGTCCGGGCTGAGGGCGTGCTGGCCCCGTCGCAGTGGGAGGAGGGAGCCCGCTTCCACCCCGACGCTGGGCCCCGCCCCGCCGACGTCATGCGATCGCTGCGGGCCCGGGTAACACCGTTCCTCCGGGCCCGACCCGGCGTCGGCGGCGTCGACTACCCAGCCGCCCAGGCCTATGCGGCGGTACTTATCGCGCTCCGCTGTGTGCAAGAGACGGGGGTGGTCGAGGACGCCGCCCTCTACGCGGCCGCCCGTCGGCTGCGCTGCACCACTTTCTTTGGCCGCTTCGGGCTCGGGTTCGATGGGTGTCAGGCCGACCACGCCATGCTCGTCGTTCAGTGGCGCGGGCACGGCAAGCGGCTTGTCTGGCCCCCGTCGCTGGCCGAAGTCCCGGTCGCAGTATGAAAGGGCTGCGCCGGCTACTCACTTGCAGGGCGGGCCCGTGGTGGACGCCGTCGAGCCGGCCCTCGAGGGCGAGCAGAAGTGGGGCCGCAAGTAGCCGGTGGGCGGGGCGGCTCCGGGCCACCGCCGCCGAGGAGACAGGTCTTGGCCGCTGCTGCCGACGGCTACGCCTCGCTGGCCTGAGGGACCGAGCCCCGCAGATCATGCGGGTCCACAATTACTTTCACGCCGAGTGGTAGCCGCTACCTGCTTGAATCTGCCTTAGTCCCAGGAGGCGGATCCCCCATATCACCTAGCTCTGCCTGATTGAGATCGGGACTGATGCCGGCTCAGGACGGCGGCCGCGCGCGCCACCCGTCGGAGGTGTCCATCCCACGGCACGACCTAGACTCAAGCATGCGCTCTCGCGCCCGGAGTCAGGCCTCGCCTCCGTACTCTTCCTGGTTTCCGGACTGTCCGCTATCGATCACGCGGCCATGCGCAGCGCGATAGGCCGGATAGTCGTCTCGTGATCCGAGCGCTTGGCAGTCGTCGCCAAGGTCGCACTCACCGATGCTCTCGCCGTACTCAACCAGAAGGCCATCACATACCCCCGTCATGTGCTCCATCGTAAGTAACTGGCGGTGTGGGTGCCGTAAACACATCTGCCCAGCTCATGCGATGAGTCGGTGCTCATGGGATGAGCCCGCCGAGGACTTCGGTTCGCTTGACGAGCGCGACCTCGAGATCGGTGCTGGAGACAGGCTGGCCCGGCACGGCGCGCGGTGAGTGCTGGTCGAGGGACCGGTGCGGTCGATGCCGGTTGTAGCGGTCGATGTACTCGGCGAGGACGACCTCAAGATGCCGGCGGCCAAGCACGAGGAGTCGATCGAGCGGGGCGCGGATCGGTGCCCACGAACCGCTCTGCCATGGCGTTCGCCCGCGGGGCGCGGATCGGAGACTTGATGACCCCGATGCCCTCGCCGCTGAAGACGGCGTCGAAGGACGAGGTGAACTTCGTGTCGCGGTCGGTCGCGGAGCAAGAACTTGGCTGTCGTCGTCCGTTCGGTGAGGTCGGAGCAGACGTTTCGGGCTTGCTGGGTCACCCAGACCCGGACCGGTTTGGCTGTCACACCGGCGAAACGAACGAGGCGGGTGTCGTGTTCGATGAAGAACAGGACGTAGAGGCGTCGGATCAAGAAGGTGTCGACGCTGAAGAAGTTGCAGGCGACGAGGCCCTGTGCTTGGGCATGGAGAAACTCGGCCCAACTGGGTCCTGACCGTTTTGGCGAGGGGTCGATGCCGTGGCGCTTGAGGATCGTCCAGACGCTGGAGGGTGCGATCGTGGTCTGAGCTGGCAAAACAGTACGGCGTTGCGACTCAGCGGACGCAGCGACCCGCCCTCTCAACGTGGCGACACCGGTTCGAATCCCGTTGGGTGTGCTTGGCCTTGACCCTTCACGGCGTGGACGACTCCTCGCTGGGGTCAACTTGGGGCCGACTGCCCGGTGCAGCACGTGATCCGATCTCACCGACCTGTGCCGCATTCACCGAGGACGTCGAGCCGTTCGAGGATGCTGCCGGAAGCAGGGATTGCAGGCCTCCGATCAGGCCGCCCAGTTCCATGGGGACGACGATCTTCGTCGATGGGGCCGTCCCAACGTTCTTCAATACCTCGAGGTACTGAAGTTGCATGGTGTTTCGATCAAGACCCTGCCCGACCACCGCGATCTTCTCAAGTCCTGCTGCCAAGCCCTCCGCCCGGAGAATGGCGGACTGCCGCTCCCCTTCCGCACCAAGGATCGCTGCCTGCCTGTTGCCCTCGGCGAGCGTGATCGCGGCCTCCTTCTGACCCTGGGCCTCAGTGATCACGGCCCGTCGGGTGCGCTCGGCAGACATCTGACGCGTCATAGCATCGAGGACGCCCACAGGTGGGTTCACTTCGCGGACCTCCACCGTGGTGACTTTGACACCCCAGCGCTCAGTCACATCATCCAAACGGACGCGAAGCGACGCGTTCATCTCCTCACGCTTGGACAGCACGTCATCGAGCACCATGTCGCCGACCACGCTGCGGAGCGTTGTGGCGGCGACATTCTGTGCTGCGGCGGCAAAGTTCTGCACCTGCAGAACCGACATGGCCGGATCAACGACCTTGTAGAAGATAATGAAGTCGATTGAGATCGATGCGTTGTCCTGGGTGATGGCAGTCTGTGCCGGGATCTCCAAGAACCGCTCGCGTAAGTCAACCAGCATGGTCCTGTCGGTGACCGGGTTAATGAAGACGAGCCCCGGACCTCTGACGCCCAGGGAGCGACCGAGCCGGAAGAGGATGACCCGCTGATACTCACGGACGATCTTCACCGAGAATCCGAGCGCGGCCAGGACCGAGAGAACCACCACTCCTCCGACGACCTCGACGACGATCATTGGTGCCGGTCCATTACGTTGCTCTCACCCAGATCGAAGAGTCCCTCGGTCGGGATGCTCTCCGCATCTTCGCCCCAGACCTCGAGGCGGACACCAGTGGCGCGGAGGACCTGGACTCGTGAGGAGGCAGCCACGGTCCCGTTGACCGAGATGGCCGACCAGTGCTCGCCGCGGACGCTGACGACGCCTTCGGGCGCCAATCCGCTGACGGCGATGCCCTCCGCCCCCTCCAGAGGACTCCGATGGTGGCTCTCGGTGACCGTGCCGCTCCCCGACAGGCCTTTCCACGCCAGGGCCCCAACCCCGACACCGACAACCAGGTCGGTACCCAGGAGCGTCCAGAGCACCGGCCCCGTGCCTCGTTCGGACATGAGGTAGACGAACCATCCGGCGACGAGGGCGCCCATGACGAGCGCGACGACATGAGCGTGGGGTCCGAAGTGAAAGCCAACGAGAGCAGCGAAACAGACCAAACCAAGCAGGACTCCCGTGATAATCCACATGGGCGTCACCTCACTTCGTTCGATGTGGAATCAAGATTACAGCAGCCCACCTCCTTGGGTCTCGCGTGCGCACGCCTCGGTGAAGGGACGCACACCCCTTGGCCGACTTTGCACCTGGCCTCAGCTCAGAATCCGCCTGGCCCGGAGGGCCGGTTTAGCCATTTCTCCTGCTTGGACGGTCTGAACGTGGCGGTGCGTGGCGGCCGTCTCGTCCTCCGTCGGACGAGGTGATGCTCTGGTCTGAGACGTTCTGGTTCGAATGCAGCTCCGTGAGGAGTGCCAAAACCGCCGCTTTTCATTCCGTCGTCTCCCCGGCAACAAGCGCAGCCGCTTCAGGGACGGTGATGTCCTGTTGCTCGTCGAGGAACGTGATCGTCGCCAAGGGGGAACGAGGGTCATTCGCTGCGAACAACGAGAGCCTGCCGATTGGACGTGAGTATCGATTTGTAGACACCCCCAACTCTGTCCCAGCGTGACCTTACGTGACCTTATCGAGAGGGAAGGGGAGGGATCGTGAGGGAGCCTGAGGGGATGGCAACGCCGCGACCAGCAATCTCCTCGAAAAGTGCCTGGTCAAAACCCTGAGAGCCACACTTTCGCAATGTAGAGGCCGAGTGTTCGAGTCCCTTCACCTCCACCAAAAGCCCAGGTCAGAGGGCCGAAGTGGAACCCGCCAAGTTCACGCCCTTCGTCGACGTGACCTTACGTGACCTTCGGTCACATGACGAGTGAATCGGGGCGATGCAGCGACCTCATCGACCGACAAATCGGCCTGTGCCGGAGGCCCGGCTGCTCAGCGGCGATACTGAATCGCTCTCTTGGGAAAGGCTCCCGATGATCGTTGCCATCGCCGGGGCCTCTGGCTTCGTCGGACGTGCCCTCACGGCGCACCTGCTCGGTAGCGGGCACGACGTGGTCGCCCTCGGCCGCTCCGTGAGTTCCCTCTCGACGGACGCCCGGGCCATCGCCGTTGACGTGGGCGACGAAGGCGCTACCGCCAACGCTCTGGTTGGTGTCGAGGTCGCCTACTACCTCGTCCATTCGATGGCCGCCGGTGGTGGGTTCCGCGAGGTCGACCTCCGGCTGGCCACCGCCTTCGGTCGGGCGTCGGCGCAGGCCGGCGTCGGCCGGATCATCTATGTGGGAGCGCTCGGGGACGCCCCGAGCTCCGCACACCTGGCAAGCAGGCACGAGGTGGGTTCCGCCCTGGCCGCTGCCGGCGTGGCTGTGGTCGAGCTCCGGGCCGCGGTGGTGTTCGGTTCGGGCAGCATCTCCTTCGAAATGCTCCGCTACCTGACCGAGCGACTGCCGGCCATGGTCTGTCCCCGGTGGGTGCGCACTCGGATCCAGCCCGTCGCGCTCGTCGACCTGCTTGCCTATCTGGAGCAGTCGCTCAACGTCGCCCCCGGCATCTACGAGATCGGCGGCGCTGACGTCACGACGTACCGCAAGATGATCTCTGCGTACGCCCGCGTCCGGGGTCTACGTCCCCGTCGCATCATCGACATCCCGTGGCTCACGCCGCACCTCTCGTCGTACTGGGTGGACCTCGTGACGCCGGTCGATCGATCGGTTAGCCATGCGTTGATCGAGAGTCTCGTCACCGAGGTGGTGGTGGTCGACCCCGAGCCGGCGAGACGGGCGTTCTCGGTCACGCCGATGGGGGTCGAGCGCGCGCTTGCCGCCGCGCTCGACGACCAGGACGAGGAAGTAAGTCGCTCGCTGTTCGCGCGCCAGAACGGCCTGGTCGATGGCCTCTACTGCGTCGTAGTCGATGTCGCAATCCCACCAGGTCTCGAGGACGTGGTCGTTCGCGATCTCGGCACGATCGGCGGGCGGCTCAGCTGGTACGGCGCTGCGCCCGGGTGGATGGCCCGCCTTGTCCTCGGGCGCCTCGTAGGCGAACGCCTTCGACGACGCCGGCCCTCGGCCGTGGTGCCAGGAGCGCTTGTCGACTGGTGGCGCATCGCCTGGGTCGAGTCGGGCGAGCTGGTGCTCCGGAGCGTCGGATGGTTCCCCGGTGACGCTTGGCTCGGGTACCGCGCCGGTCAAGGTGTCCTTCACCAGGTAGCCGCGTTCCGCCCCCGTGGCTTACCGGGCTTTCTTTACTGGAAGCTGCTTGCGCCGGTACACCGCTTGGCGTTCGACCGAATGGCCCGCCACCGTGTTCACCGGGCGTCAGGGCAGCTCTGATGGCAGCGGTGAAAACGGTGCTCAACAAGACGACGGCGGACACGGCTGCTCCGGGCCCTTGCACCAGCGAACGGCGCCTGAGCCGCAGCGGTCCTCCCATGTCGACATTGTGGATCAGTCCGGTCGAGTTCGTCAGCCCCGCTTAGACAGTCCAGAAGCGTCCCCGTTCGATGCCGGGACGGTGGGCGCCTCGGGCAGACCAATAGCCCTGGTCTGGAGCGAGCGTTTTGGTCATGCGGGGATGTCGATCATCTCAGCCGTAGGATGGTCGCATGTCCGTCGGATCCGCCTCCCGCTCTGAGAGTGAGCTGACGCCTGACGAGCGTCGCTCGTTGGCCGCCGCGCACGCCGAGCTTCGAGCTGCGGTGAAGAACTACGAGCAGTACCTGGGCGGAGAGTTGAAGCCGGGCACACCGATTCCGGTCATTAGCGCGACCGAACTTCGTGAAGCGCAGAAGCGGATCGAAGAGGCCGAAGAGAACCTTTGGAAACTCCGGGAGCGTTTCCTTGTATGGTCGCGCCCGGCGTCGACGCCTAGGGCTTCCCTCGTCACCGATTGGTTTTCGGATGAGGACGCTGACTACGACCAGGTGAGCGAGTAGCCGCAACCCAAATCGATGGACCGTGGCGAAATCTTCCTCGCTCCATTCACATACGCGGACCTGCAGGGATCAAAGCGCCGACCCGTCTGCATCGTCTCGTCAAAGGACTTCAACGCGGGCGCTGATGTCATCGTGGCGATGGTGACGAGTAGCCGCCGCAGGCTCGATGTACCAACCACGGGAGACGTAATCTTGGACGACTGACAAGAGGCTGGGTTACTCCGTCCATCTGTGGTCCGAGCAGGTCGCCTCCTGGTGGTTGAGGCCCCACTCCTGTCGACACGTTTGGGTGCTCTCAGCCCGCGTGACCTCTTGGCAGTCGATTCAGGACTAAAGGGTGCACTCGGCCTCACCTAACGGAAGTGCTCGAACTGCTAGTGGAGCCGCCAGACCGACATTGGGGGGGGCAAATATCTCCCTTCGGCCGCGGGTCGATGATGTCCTGTCGCTCGCCGAAGAACGTGATGTCGTCAGCATCGCACGTGCGCCAATCGCTCGGGAATGTGAAGGCTTCCCACCTGGGAGTGACCACCGATCCGCGAATGGCGCGACCAGGGTCGGTCCGGCGTGTCGGGATCGGCTCGTCTGAATGACCTCCGGAGATCGCGTGTCCGACTCGCCCGCGGCCGATGATCCCACCGTGTCCCTCAAGTTTGTCCGCCGTACTCGGATGCGAACAGGTAACTGACCGCGAGGCTCCGGTACGGCCGCCAGCGGTCTGAGAGCTCGACCAGCTCCTCGTCGGTCGGCAGGTGGTCAAACGCGTACTCTCGCTCGATTGTCCGTCGAAGAGCCACGTCGCCCGAGAGGAACACGTCGGGCCGGTCGAGGGCGACCAACAGGAAGCCGCGCGCCGTCCATGGTCCGATCCCGGGGACCTCGGTCAGGACTGCTTCGATCTCTTGATCCGTCATGGCCGCAAAGGTCTCTTCGCTCAGACGCCCGTCGACGAACCTCTGAGCAAGCGCTCCCAGTGTGTCGCCCTTTCGAGCTGAGAACCCGCTCTCCCTGAGCAGTTTCGGGTCAGCCGCGAGCAACTCGGTCGGCGACGGCATATGGCCGTCAAAGCGTTGCTGGAGATGCGAGATGATCGCCCGGGTCGAGGCGACGGACAGTTGCTGGCCCGCAACCTGAAAGATCAGTGTCGCGAAGGCGTCGAGGGGAGGGAGCTCGTCCATCCACGCCCGTGGACGAAAGTCGGGCCACGCGTCGATCAGCCTCGCGAGGACCGGGTCAGCCTTCCGAAGAAACTCGCGTGCATCGGGGTCCGCCCTGGCGGCTCGCTTGCGCGGTGTGGCATCCATGGTCATTCCTCCGTGTGAGCACGATCTCGACGCCTTGGCAAACACCCAATGTACGCCGGGCAACGCCTGATCGCCGGCCGCCGGAATGGCGGTGGTCACACTGTTTCGTCCTCGTCCTCATCCTCGTCCTCGAGAAGAGACGATCAGTGGCGTCGAATTGATGGACGTGGTGCGCCGCTCCGCAGACACAGCGGAACTTGTCGCCGTCAGCCGCTGACAGCGCAGCCGAGCAGTTCCTGAGGGCCGCACGGTGTGACCCTCCCGGCTATCTCACTTGGGCAGTGCGAACCACCGAGGTACGACTGGCCCCCCACTCATTCACGAAGGGAGACGACTTGTCCATGCAGCTACTTTCGAGGGAGCACGAGCACACTCAGACTCGATCTTCTGCGGCGCTCGATCACGCGACCTCGCATGATCTGCCATTCAGCTGTGGCTTCCCGTCGCCGCTCTCGGGGGAGCGGTATTCGTCGGTTACACGTTCACCCGGATGCTCAGCACGCCGCTCGACAACCAGGACGTGAGGAACTGGGCCTGCACGCGAGGACTGGCTGCGCTCTTCGTGGAGGGGTTGATGGTGGCGGTCGCCGCCTACGCCATCTCCCTCCGACAGACTGTGTCCTTGCAGACTCTCGCGATTCGCAACGGGAGCAGTTCACGTCCGTGACATGCTGAGCACCGGCCCATGTCAGCCGAATGGGGACTGCGAGATGGCGAATCGGGTCGAGGTGATCGATCCGCTGATCACTCCGAAGCGGGACCCGAGTCGCTCTCGAGCATCCGATGTCGGCGCTCGTGGCGGACCGTGGCGACAAGCCCACGTTCGAGCGGGGCCATGATGATCCCGAACCCTTGCTGTGCCCGCCGTACGGCCTCGGGAAGGCCGTGGGCGCCCGAGGCGCATGGAACACCGCGGCTCGCACACACGACGCGCGCCTGCTGCACCATCTCCTCGACATCGGGGTGTGCAAGCTCCCCGATGAGGCCCATATCGGCGGCGAGATCCCCCGAGCCTGGCCAGATCGCGCTGATACCGTGCGTGGCGTCGAGGATCCGTTCGAGGTTCTCAAGACCCCTGCGGCTCTCGATCATGCCGATGAGCAGGAGTTCGCCATCGGGGTTCACCGGCCAGACATCGGCCTTTTCGACATAGGTCGCCCGGTCGAGACCCCAGTACCGGGCCGCCACGTCGGGGCCGAAACCTCGTCGGCCTCCCCCGAGGAGACTTCCACGGCGCGCTGGGTAACGCATCGCGGTGACAACAGCGACTGCCTCTTCGGGAGTCTCGAGCTGCGGCACCACCAAACCGTACACACCGATGTCGAGCGCTTGTTTGATAAGCCACTGCGTCGCTTCGCGGCCCGTCGTCGGAACACGGACGAGTGGCACGACCGGGTTCCGAAGGCCATCCGCCGCGATTCGCCTGCGGTTCAAAAGGGCCTGAAGCGAGAGCCGGAGCCCTGCGAAGTCGAAGCCATAGTGCTCCATCTCGAAGATGACCATGTCGAAATCGGAGTCGCCAATTGCCTGTGCCTGGTCGATATTTCCGTTCGCGACCGGACGCGATGAGACGACGACGTCGCGGGCTTCGAGTCGCTCGATCACCACGTTCAGACGACGGGCTGCCATCGAGGGCTCTTGGGTCATGTCGGCCAGCGTCGCTTCTCAGCGCACCGCAATCGCGTTCGGCGGGGATGCGGCTCCGCCTCGCAACCGCATGGGCGCTGAGGTGAAGAAGGCGTCGTAGGTACCGTCGGCGTCGCAGTCTTCGGCGAGCGCGTCGAGATCCCAGAACTCGCCGAGCGGGATCCCCAGCAGTGCAAGCACGCAACGGTGTGCCGTCAGCTGGGGCCCGGTGCGGGGGCGTGTGATCTCGACGGCCGGATTGTCCGAGGCGATGGCAGCGATATGCAGATTCCACAGGTACTCAGGCAGTTGCGGATCCAGCAATCCAGGATTAGTAGCGCGCGACGAGCACTCGACGCGTCCGTCTGCGTCGAGTGAGCGATACCACGTCGTCCAGCCCGTCCGCACGAGCAGCACATCCCCAGATTTGATCGGCGTGCCTTGTTCGGCGATGCAGTCCTTGAGGTCGCGGACCGTGATCGGGTCTTGGGTCCCTTGTTCGAGTGGCCGACCCCCTCGGGAACGCCACCGGTCGACGTCGACGAGCACACATCGTCCGACGAGCCCGCGGGCGCCCCAGAAATCGATGCCATGCTGTCCCGCGGCGAGGCCCGCGTAATGGCCGTACTCGGGATGGGGGAAATGACGAAACCCGTCCCACTGTGAGGACGACTGCGTGTTCCAATCTTGGACCAGGTCATCGTGAGAGGGTGTCGGTCGGTCCGTCACCTCGTGACGCAGCAACGGCCGGCCGTACAACGGCGGATTCGGGACGTCTGCTTCCAGGTTGAGCGCGAACCACCGGCCTTTCCGGATGCTGGCCGCCGCCGCCAGCGCACGTTGGGGGGTCAGGAGGTTCAGTGCACCAAATCGGTCCTCTTCCCCCCACAGACCCCATGACGACCCAGGCGGCGCACCCGAGCCCACCGGCAACTCATCAAACCCCGGCAACACATCCGTCATGTCCCCGCTGCTCCCTCCTCCACCGACGGCAAGGCGACGACCTCAATTGCGCCGTCAGCCCTTACGGTGCGCTCCATTACCAGCATCGCGTCCTCCGGCTGCCTGGTCGATGCCAGGTAACCGTAGCGCCCGGTGCCCGAGGGGCTTCGGGTTCCGCCGCTCGGCACCCGTCAGATCGCACTCATCATCGACGAGACGCTGGCAGGTCTTGGTGCTGCGAGAAGTGTCGGGCCGCTGTGGGCCGGAGAGCAAGCAACGGCCGCATTGACGCACCCTGGGCTTGGCGCGTCAGCCGTGGACTGAGTTCACCCAGGCCTGCGCCACCGCCGCCGGTTGCTCCTGCTGCGAGGTCACATCGAGGTTCAACTTCGAGATGGCGACGGTGGTCAGCTTGGCATCGATGCTGTTGAGCACGTTCGCCACGCCCGATGTGTCCACCGACTTCCGGATGACCGGGACGATGTAGTCGGCGCCCTCGAGGTGCTTGTTGTCGGTGAGCGCCACGAAGTTGTTCGAGACCACGTTGCCGTCGCTCGAGAACAGCTCGACGACCTGCACCTCGCCGTTCTTGAGGGCCGCCACGCTGAGCGGGCCTGCTTCGTCGAGGGACTTGAACCCGGCGAAGGTGAGGCCGTAGACCTTCTTCAGACCAGGCTCGCAGCCCGCGAATGTCGGGCACTCGGGTGGTCCGCCCAGGGTGAGCTTCGAGGCATAGGGCTTCAGGCTCGAAATGGTCGTGAGGTGGTCCTTGGAGACCGTGGCCTTTGTCACCGCGAAGACGTTCGTGTCGAGGGCCTTGGAGGCGGCCAGCACGGTCACCCCTGAACTGGCGAGGGCCTTCTGGTCCGCCGGGATCGCGGTGGCGATGTTGTCCCCGGCCGGCTGGGGATTCCCGCCATGAAGGAAGCCGAGCAGCGAGGCGGCATAGTCAGGCTCCAGGTCGATCTGACCCTTCTCAATGGCGGGGACCACGATGGCCCGGGTACCCAGGCTCGGCTCGACCGTGACGTTGTAGCCGGCTTTCTTCAGGACGTCGGCCCAGATGTTCGACACGATGGCCTGCTCTTCGAAGTTGGTCGAGCCGATGATGATGGTGGGCTTGCTGGTGGCTTCGCTCGATGCCCCGGCAGCGACCACCGGAAGGACCAGCGTCGCGGCGACGGCGGCAAGGATTCCGGTGAACAAGGAACGAGTGAATCGCATGAGGCCACCTCTCTCGGGATTGGGGGGAAGATGCCAAGTGCATCGGACATCGTCGCAGCCGGACTGCAACGGAACTGGCGAACGATCGAAAAGCCTGACCTCCCACATCGGGATTGTCAAATATTGACCGTGGCGGCCGGGCGCCCCAATCTCGGGTCGGTGGCCAGGCCACGTGATCGACCCGGGTGGCGCAAGGGGAGGGGTGTCAGCGCCCTGGTCAGGAGGCTGAGCCCCAGAGTGACGAGCCCAGCCAGGGCGGCCACCAACAGGGCGCCGCTGAAGGCCACCACCGAATCGTTGGTGTTGAGGCCGGAGATCACATAGGTCCCGAGGTCGGTGTAGCTGACATAGGCGGCCAGCGTGGAGGTCGCCACCACCTCGATCGAGGCGGTCCGAATGCCTGCCATCACGAAGGGGAGCGCCAGAGGGGCTTCGACCTTCCGCAGCACCTGGCCTCCGGTGAGCCCCATGGCCTTCGCCGCGTCGCGCACGTCGGCGTCGACCTCTCGCATCCCGACGTAGGTGTTGGTGAGGATGGGCGGGATTGCGAGCACGGTGAGGGCCAGCCAGGCGGCGAGGAACCCGTTCCATTTGAGCGAGATGGCCGGTTGAATGGCCAGGAGCGTGAGGAGCGCCAACGTGGGGACGGCCCGGAAGGCGTTGGCGGCGTTGACGGCAACCAGGCCACCGCGGCCGGTGTGGCCGAGGATGACGCCGAGCCCGCCACCGAGGACGATGGCAGTCAGGACCACCGCTACTGAAAGCTCGAGTTGGTGCCAGAACAAGGTCGGGATGCCCTGCGGGCCGGTCCAATTCGCTGACGTGGTGAACCAGCCGAAGACATGGGCGAGGAAGGGCACGTCAGACGCCCGCCTTGGCCCCGCGGCGGGTGCGCGCCCAGGGGACGACCAGTCGTTCCGCGCCGACCAGCAGGAGGTCGGCCACGGCCGCCAGAGCGACCGAGAGCACCAGACCGACGATGATCGGCGTGTTGTAGTCGATGTTGAAACCGTACGTGATCTGCTGGCCGAGGCCTCCGAGGCCGATCAGCGCGGTCACGGTGACCAGCCCGATCACCGTGGCCGTGGCCACGCGCAAGCCGGCGAAGATGTACGGCAGGGCAAGCGGGAGGTCGACTCGCACCAATGCGGCGAGGGGCGAGTACCCGAGTGCGGTCGCCGCTTCACGGGCGTCGGCCGGAACGGCATCGAGGCCGGCCACCGTGTTCCAGATCAGGATGAGCAGGGTGTAGCCCACGAGGGCGACCTCCGCCGTCGTGAACGAGTACACGCCGAAGATCGGTTCGATGATGACGAACAGCGCCAGCGACGGGATGATGTAGAGGGCGCTGGCCACGCCGAAGACCGGTGTTCTGATGATCCGGTAGCGCCAAGCCAGCGTGGCCAGCGGGATGGCGATGGCCGTCCCGATCGCGACGGCGATGAGGCTCAGTTCGATGTGCTGGACCAGATCGCCCTGAATTTCGAGCCCAATTGGTGGTGATGTAGCTCCATCGAAAGAATGGGTTCGTCCCGAACAGCATCGCGGCGACGTTACCCGGGTGTCGCGTCGGTAGGGCGCTGCAAGGGGAAATCCTACTGGGTTGGTGGGTAACCTTCGTCCCGGTGATCACGCTCGACCGGGTGACGAAGCGCTACGGCGCCGACTCGGTAGCCGTGGAGGAGCTGAGCTTGACGGTGCCCGACGGCGAGCTGTGCGTGCTGGTCGGCCCGTCGGGCTGCGGCAAGACGACCACGCTGCGCATGATCAACCGGCTCATCGAGCCTTCGGGAGGTCGGATCCTCATCGACGGGACGGATGTCTTGAAGATCGATCCGGTCCAGTTGCGTCGCAATATTGGCTACGTGATCCAGCAGGGCGGTCTGTTCCCTCATCGGCGCGTGGCGGACAACGTCGCCACGGTGCCGCGTCTGCTCGGCTGGGATCGAGCCCGAGTGGAATCGAGGGTGAGGGAGCTGCTCGACCTGGTCGGCCTCGACCCCGACCGCTATGGGCGGCGGTTCCCGCATGAGCTCTCAGGTGGCGAGCGTCAGCGCGTGGGCGTGGCCCGGGCACTGGGAGGAGACCCACCGGTGCTGCTCATGGATGAGCCCTTCGGCGCCGTCGACCCCATCACCCGGCAGCGTCTCCAGCAGCAGTTCCTCGACCTGCAAGCCGAGCTCAAGAAGACCGTCGTGTTTGTCACGCACGACATCGAGGAGGCTACCAAGCTGGGCAACCGGATCGCGGTGCTGTCCCGGGGCGGCGTGCTTGAGCAATATGACACCCCGAGTGAGGTGCTCGGGCGCCCCGCCACCCCGTTCGTGGCCGACTTCGTCGGCGCCGATCGCGGAGTCCGACGTCTGGCCGTCATGCCCATCGAACCGGACGACCTCTTTCATCCTCCTCGGGTTGCGCCCGACCTCTCCGTGCTCGACGCCCAGGCGAGGGTTGGCGGAGCGGACAGTCGATGGGCGGTGGTGGTGGACGAGAACGCGCACCTCCAAGGCTGGATCGAGCTCGAGCCGTGTCTGACGGGCTCGGTCAAGGATCACCTCGTCCCCTTCGAAGTCCAGGTTCCCGTAGGCACCTCTCTCCGGGCAGCCTTCGGCGAGATGCTCCAGCACGACGTACGTTGGATACCGGTGGTCGACGGCGATCGCTACCTCGGCGTGCTCACCCCCAACCGGTTGCACGCCGCGATGCGTCGTTCAGTGGGCGGTCACGCCGTCGAAGGTTGAGGGTGCCATGAGGTGTCCACATGGGGCGGCTCCATAAGTCGTCGGAGAATCGTGGGAGGAGCCAACTCCTGGGTCCATCGGTCACCATGCCGGCAGGACAGGTGGAAGTGGTAAAGAGGCGGCATGGACCTCCTCGTCGTCGTGGGCGCTGCACCACCTCCGTCCCGATTGCAGGACCGATCCCGCCATGTGCACCGATTGGGGGTGGACGAGTCGCTCGAGGCTCTCGTCGGGTCGCTGCGGGCGAGGATCCCGCGTCGCATCGGCGTGTGGGGACCCCTAGTCGATGCGGCCCCCATTGCGGCCGGTCTGCGTCGGGCCGGGTTGCCCACCGAGCTCTTCACCGACGAGCCGGTCCCTGTGGAGCTCTCGCGCATGCTGATCGGCGTTGATATCCGTCCTGTCACCGATCCGGGACCTCCCATGGACGTGGCCGAATCCGTGGTCGGATTGATCGGTCAGACCCCGATGGTGCGACTGGACCGAACAGCGATCGGCTTGGAGTGCACCCTCATCGCCAAACTCGAGATGTTCAATCCGGGAGGATCATCAAAGGACCGCATTGCACTCTCCATGATCGAAGCGGCCGAGCAGGCCGGTCAGCTCGTCCCCGGAGGCACGATCGTGGAACCGACCAGTGGCAATACGGGTGTCGGTCTGGCCATCGTCGCGGCACGTCGCGGGTACAAGTGCATTTTCGTATGTCCCGACAAGGTGGCTCCTGACAAGCTCGCCATGCTGCGCGCCTACGGCACCGAGGTCATTGTCTGTCCGACCTCGGTGCCGCCCGAACACCCCGACTCCTACTACTCGGTCTCCGACCGCCTGGCCCGCGAGGTCCCCAAGGCATGGAAGCCCGACCAGTACCACAACCCTCACAATCCGCAGGCCCAGTACGAGACGGCCGGACCGGAGATCTGGGAGCAGACACGTGGGCGGGTGACGCACTTCGTGGCCGGCATCGGAACGGGAGGCACCATCACCGGCATCGGTCGCTTCCTGAGGGAACGAAATCCTTCGGTCCAGATCATCGGCGCCGACCCTCAGGGTTCCGTCTATTCGGGTGGGTCCGGACGGCCATACCTGGTCGAAGGGATCGGCGAGGACTTCTGGCCCTCGACATATGACCCCTCGGTCGTGGACCGGGTGATCGCGGTCTCGGACGCCGAGAGCTTTGCCACCGCTCGCCGGGTCACGCGGGAGGAGGGGCTCCTCCTCGGTGGATCCGGGGGAACGGCCATCGCGGCCGCGCTGATCGCCGGACGGGACCTGCCGCCGGAGGCGGTCATGGTGGTCCATATCCCCGATTCCGGGCGTGGCTATCTCTCGAAGATCTACAACGACGCGTGGATGACCGACTACGGGTTCATGCACGACGCCGGTCCGACGGTCGACGACATATTGGCGGCCCGTGATGCGACGCTTCCGGCGCTTGTCCATACACATCCAGACGAGACCGTCCGAGAGGCAATCACCATCCTCCGCGAGTATGGCGTGAGCCAGATGCCCGTGATCAAACATGAACCGCCGGTGGTCCTTGCCGAGGTTGTCGGAGGTGTGACCGAGCGCGAGCTCATGGATTCGGCCTTCGCCGATTCGTCCATGTTGGATCGCCTCGTGAGTGACGTCATGGGCAGCCCGCTACCCACCATCGGGGCGGGGGAGCAGGTCCAGGTGGCCGTGGGGAGGTTGGAGGGGGCACCGGCCTTGCTCGTTCTCGATCGCGGCCACCCCGTCGGGGTCATCACCCGTTCCGACGTGCTGGCGATTCTGGCGACGGGCGACGCGGTGAGGTCACGGTGACGGGTCAGCCTGACCTCGAGGGACTCGGGTTCGAGACCAACGCGGTGCACGGCGGCGAATCTGCTGACGCCGCCACCGGAGCGCTGAACACCCCTGTCTACCTTTCTTCGACCTTCCAGCAGGATGCCGTCGGCAAGCATCGCGGCTTCGAGTACGCCAGGTCAGGCAACCCGTCCCGCGCCAGCCTCGAACGGCACCTGGCGCTGCTCGAAGGGGCGGATTTCGGGTTCGCCTTCGCCAGCGGGCTGGCGGCCGAGGATGCGGTGATGCGCCTCTTGAGCCCAGGCGACCATCTCGTCATGCAGACGGACAGCTACGGAGGAACGTTCCGATTGGCCACTGCGGTCCACCGCCGGGCCGGGCTGCTTGTCGACACTGCTGACCTCTCCGACATGGATGAGGTGTGGCGACCGGCGACGCGCATGGTATGGATCGAATCACCGACGAATCCGTTGCTCCACGTCATCGACATCGCAGCCGCATCCGCCGCCGCCCACAGTCGGGGAGCCCTCGTCGTCGTTGACAACACCTTTGCCACGCCGTGGATACAGCAGCCTCTCAGCCTGGGAGCCGACATCGTCGTGCACTCGACCACCAAGTACCTGGGTGGCCACTCCGACGTCGTTGGGGGCTTTGCCGCCACCTGCGACGAAGACGTCGCGGCTCGACTGGGGTTCCTTCAGAATGCGACCGGCGGCGTTCCCGGGCCCTTCGACTGCTTCCTCGTGCAACGTGGGGTCAAGACGTTGGGCATACGGATGGAACGGCACTGCGCCAATGCTCTGGCCGTAGTCGAGTTCCTTCGTGGTCATGCAGCAGTGAAACAGGTGCACCATCCGTCCCTCCCGAACCACCCAGGTCACCAAGTCGCCCAGTCGCAGATGCGGGCCTTCGGCGGCATGGTCAGTTTCACCGTGCACGGTGGGGAAGGCGCTGCCATCGAGCTCTGTTCTCGGACCCGCATCTTCACGTTGGCTGAGAGCCTCGGCGCCGTGGAGAGCCTCATTGAGCATCCGGCGCGGATGACCCATGCCAGTACCTCCGGCACCAGCAACGAAGTGCCCCGTGATCTGGTGAGACTCAGTGTGGGACTCGAGACGATTGACGATCTCCTGCACGATCTGGAACACGCGCTGATGACGTTGC
Organism: uncultured Acidimicrobiaceae bacterium; assembly: GCA_963787485.1. Lineage (GTDB taxonomy): Bacteria > Actinomycetota > Acidimicrobiia > Acidimicrobiales > RAAP-2 > Bog-473. The sequence goes on from CAWBDF010000006.1 coordinate 52,779, forward strand.
CCGCGGGCGTGGCTCACCCCGACCTCTGATCCCGCCGAGTGGGCTGTCGGGACGGACGAACGCCAGCCTCCACGTCCGCGCACTCTTCTGCGAGCCTGCTTCAGGAAGGGCGACGGCGGCGCACCAGGAGGTGGTGGGCGAAAGGAGCGGTTGAGGTGGTGCCGGACGGCCGTGCAGGGACGCCCAATCGCGGGTCAACGCGTAGGTTCACTTCCATCACCCGATCCCAGACGTCGAGGTCGGCTTCGACCGGGCTCTCACCGCCGACCATCGCGACGAGCTCCTCGGTCACCCCGGGCCCGCTCCTCGGAGACGTCCACGACGGCAACCCGGGCTCCCTGCGCACCGAACAGGATTGAGATGGCGCCCCGGATCCGTCTCGCGCCACCAGTCGGGTCGGTGACGCCCGTCCTACTGGGGTGCTCATCGTGGGTCCCGCGTGAAGGTGCGGCGTCCGATCCTCCACTGATCGTCCATGCGACAGAGCTCGTCGCGGGCCCGGCCCGAGGAGACGGCCCCGTTCATGATGACGATCACCGAGGCGACCGAGGTGGCGACGGCGCCCACCACCGCCTGGCCGTCCTCCCGAACCAATTGGCCGTCGTCGGTGTACAGGGCCGTCCACTCGTCGCACGCGCCGGTGTCCAGGAACAGGCAGTACCCGAAAGCCGGGGCGGTCCTCGATCTTCCCGCCATGGCGGCTCTGATGTTGCCCGCGTCCGCGTCGGCGGAGTAGAGATGTGCGAGATCACCGTCGTCGGATGAGGGGTAGGGCTCTGTGACAACATCGAATCCGTTTTCGCTCAATGACAAGGTGGCCCTGATCACCGGGGGCGGCCGCGGGATCGGTGAGGGCATCGCACGGGCCTTCGTCGAGGCCGGCGCGGCGGTCGCTCTGGTGGCACGCACCAAGGAACAGGTCGAGGGCGTGGCCGCAGACCTGAACGCGTCGGGTGGCCGGGCCATTGCACTACCGACCGACGTCACCGACCTCGGTGTGCTGAAAGGCTTGATCGATCGGACCATCGGTGAGTTCGGCGGCTTGGACACCGTCGTGAACTGTGCCGGTGGCGGGGACATGTGGAGCGCCTTTTTCGACAACTCCGTCGAAGATCTCGAATCGGCCTTCCACTTCAACGTGGCCGCGCCGGTCGAGCTCGTGCGTCTGGCCGCGCCGCATCTGCTCGAGCGACCAGGTGCATCGGTCGTCAACATCGTCTCGGGGGCGATCAATCTCCAAACCCGTGGACATCTCTCCTACGACGCCTCCAAGGGAGCATTGTTCTACGCCACCCGCTCCATGGCGGCCGCCCTCGGGCCGCGCATCCGCGTCAACGGCATCATGCCCGGGATCATCGAGACCGAGGCGATGAAGGCCGTCGTCGCCCATCACGAGGGCGTGCTCGACCAACTCCTGTCGCGGACGCGCATGAGGCGGCTCGGCACGCCCCGCGACATCGGATTGGCCGCGGTCTACCTGGCGTCCCCCGCGGCGTCCTGGTTGACCGGTGTCATGCTCGACGTCGACGGTGGAACCGTCGGCGAGATGAACCCGATGTTCCCCGACCTGTGATCGTCCCGTCCCGATAAGGGCGCGTCCGCCCGGTCAGCGGGCGAAGAGGTGGAAGCCGGCCAGAACCCACGCCGTGACGCACGCGGCGTTGGCCACCGGCGACGTGGAGACGAAGCGGACGAATTCCTCCGCCGTGGCGATGCGTCCGCCGGAACGCCGGGCCAGCTGGTCGACCACCACGGCGGCGGCGGGCACGGCCAACCAGAAGGCCACCCCCACGGCCGGTCGCTGGGGAAGGAGCAGGCCCGGAGCGAACCCGTGCCCGACGCCGCCCGCGCCCCACGCCACGCCGCCGCGGTCGTGCGGCCGCGGCGGGCCCGTCGTCGGTGAGCTGCCCGCAGTGCCCGATCCCGGCCTCCGGCCCCGGACTCGCGCCACCTGGTAGCCGACACCGACGAGCATCCAGCACAGCAATAGGCCGGCGTCGAGCAGCCGGTACGCCTGGGACAACGCGCTGAGCGTGAGATGGTACTCATGGGGGCCACTGTCGAGGCCCAGGAGGTCCCAGGCGAGCGCCACCACGAGGAGCAGCGCCCATGGAGCTGTTCCTCGCAGGGCCCGTCGGTTCCCACCCTGACCTGGTCGAGGCCAGGGTGGGACGACCGGACCACTGCGCTCGCGGCTTCGCCGTCCTGCGTGCCCGCGTCGCAACGCCAGGTCCACGGCCAGGACGGCGCCCAAGGAGCACAGCCACGTCACCTCGGCCGCGGCCGAGGTCCGGTGAAACCCGCTGACCCAGCCGCACCAGGCGACGAGCGCCGCCGCGCCGACGACGAGGCCGGTTGCGCCGAGGGGCCGGGCACGCACGGCACCGGTCTACCTCATGGGACCTCTGGCGCTACCGAAAGGCAGACGAGGGATGATCCTCGGGGGACGGGAGCCGACGGTGGTCGAGAACGCGTCGGCGCCTCCCACCACGATCCCCGTCACGAGAGACTGAAGAGACGACGGCCCCGGGAGGTCAGCGAGTGTCGCCGGCGACCGAGACGGGCGGGAGCGATTCGATCTCCCGCTTGGTCAGCTTGACCCGGATCCCGTCCTCCATGCCGGTGACGACGGCGATCGGGATGGCGACCTGCTTGCGGCCCCACAGGTGTCCCTCTTGGAGGAGCACGTGGGTCACGAACCCGTGGGCCGGGTCGACGACCAGACCCTCGACCTTGCCGATCTCGCCGTCGGTGGCGTGCACGCGCTCACCCCGCCGCACGCCCACCTCGCCCGGCGGCAGGGCGTCACGGGTCACCACCCCGCTGGCGTTCCTCAGGAGCGGGTCCCCCCCTCCCTCGAGTCCGAAGTACGGCCAGTAGAAGGCCTCGTGGGCCTCGTAGTCCTCGTACCCGCTTCCTCCGGGGAGGAAGTCGGTCTCTTCGGCGAGCGGCAGGGCCCGGAGCTGTTCGCTCGTGCATCGGAGTCGTACCTGCGTCCCGGCCGCGTCCACCATGCCGAGCGGCACCAACCGGCCGAGTCCGCTGCGATGCTCCGGCTCGATCACCAGGTGGGTGACGGTGCGCGCGACGGGATCGACGACGACCCGCGTGACCGTTCCGACTCCGCCGTTGCTGCAGGCGACGGCCGACCCGATGGTGAAGGTGGTGTCTGCCATGGAGGCCTCCTTGTCCGGGGCAACCCTATCGGCGCAGCGTCATCGTCTCCCGGGCTCGGCGTGAGGGCCCGACGAAGGAGAGCTACGAGCTCCAGCCGAGGAGGACGATTCCCGTGCCCAGAGCAAGGTAGAAGCCGAACGGAATGGCGGAGCGACGTTCGTTTCCACGGATGGCGATGAGGAGCAATCCGATCACCGCGCCCAACAGATTGGCGACAAGGAACCCTTCGAGGAGTGCAACCGGGCTCACCCAGGCGAGGCCAAAGCCGACGACGAACGAGAGGCGCACGTCGCCGAAAGCGAGCCAGCGCGGGTTGGCCAGGTTGATGCCGAGGAGGAGAGTGAAGAGGACCACGCCCCCCAGGGTGGCGACCAACAGCCGCTCCCACTCGTGCATGGCGCCCGCCAGGATCACGGCGCTGAAGATGACGGTCGCACTCAGGGCGTACACCAAAGTCTTGGGCAGCAGGCGACAGGTCAAATCGCAGTAGGCCAGCTGGACCAGGCCGACGAGGAGGAGAAGGGGTGGCAACGCAACTGCGAATCCGCCGACGCGGGAGAGCACGTAAGCCGGGAGGAGGCCAGAGGCGGCGGCCAAGGCCACGCGGTGGGCGCGAGGTGCCCGCAGGGGGGCGTGTCCCGCCTCGAGCGTCGCGGTACCCGGGTTGGCCGTCGCGGCACCCAAGTCGGCCGTCGCGGCGCGCTGCACGGACGCGGCGAGCTCGCGGCGGGTGAAGGGCACCAGCAAGGAGCCAGCCGCCATGCCCAGAGCGCCGCCGCAGAGGAGCAGGATCGACGCGCTCATCGCACGATGGACACGGCGTCGCAGTTGTAGTCGAGGTCGGCCGCGCTCACGCCGCCCGCGGGGACGCCGGCCGCCTGGAGTATGGGGACGAGCGCGGGACCCAGTGTCGTCATCTGGGTGTACACCGGGCTGCTCGGGCTCAGCGTCAACGAGGGCGTCTGGGGTGTCGTTGCTTCGGGGTTGGTGCCCGCGGACTGGGTCGAGGCCGTCGGGGGGACCTTGGTGGAGGAGAACTGGATAGTCCCTGAGGAGGCCCCGTTGACGCTCAGCGTCCCGATGGCTGAGCCGGCCAGCGTCACGTTCGCCGAGGTCGACGTCGAGCTGGCCGTCACCACGGCGCTCCCGAACGAATTGTTGGTCTGCAGACAGGTCACCGTCGAGAGCGTCCCGGTGCCCTCGACTGCGGAGAGCGGAATGTCGATCAATCCCGAGCTCGTCGTCAGCTTGAGCTCGGCGCCGATCAGCGCGCTGGTCGCGGTCGTCGTCGACCCGACCGGCCCGTACGCGATCTGCGGCGGCTGGGTCATGGTGAGGGTCAGCGTCGAGGCCGATACGCCCGTGATCCCGAGAGCCGCCTGCACGTTGATCGGCGTCGACCCGTTCACCAGTTCGGCCAAGGTGGTCAGCGTCTGGAGCACGTCGAGGTTGGCCGACAGGCCGGCTTCGGACAGGTTCCCACCGGAGCATCCGTCGCCGTCGATGGTCACGAGCTGGCAGAGCTCGGCAAAGGACGAGCTCCCGAACGTCAGCGTCCCGAGGGCGGTGTAGGCCGTGCAGACGGAGGGCACCGGAGACGCGCCGCAGCTCACCCCTGACTCCTGGGTGTACAGCGCCGTCGTGAGAATGCTCAGCCACTGGGCCGCGGTCAGCGAGGTCGTCAGCACGTTGCTCGCCGTGAGCAGACCACCAGACGCCGTGATCAGCTGCTGAATCGACACATAGCTGTTGTCCAGCCCGGCGTCACTGGACGCCGAGAGGGTGGCCGTCGTGCCCAGCGTGCTCAGAATGTCGTTGAGAACTCCGGTCTGCTGGGCGTTGAAGGATGACGGGTACGATCCCACCGAGAAGCCGTCCTCGGGCGTGAGGGCGGCGATCGCCGTCCGACTGACCGAGCCGGAGGTTCCGAAGAAGATCTGAGGGACGCCCTGGCTGGCCGTCACCAACACCGCGGTGCACGGCGGGTTGTTAGACGGGACCTGTTTGTAGCAGCCCCCGCCGGGCGCGGGAGTGCTCCAGCCCGACCCGGGGGTCCAGTACCCGCCAGTCACCGAGAAGGTCACGTTGCCGGCGCCGTTGTCGCCCTGCATGCCGGACAGCTTGGAGGCCAGATAGCTGCCGTAGTTCGGTGTCCCGGTCTGAAAGTACTTCCCGGCCAGGTTGACGTAGCGCGCCATGTCGAGTGCTCCGGTGTCGGCCATGGCCTGGGCCTGGCGATTCCCCACCACGGTGAACCCGAGGTCGACGCCCATGGCACCGCCCCACATGAGCAGGACCATGCAGATGGCCGTCAAGACGAAGGTGGCACCGCGCTCGTCCTTGGAGCGGGACAGACAGAATCGGCGGATCCCCGAACGCGCCACTGGCTACGAGCTCGGGTTCGAGATCTGCAGGACGTTGGTGGACGAGATGGTGGACGGCGTGATGACGCCCATGCCCGGGAGCAACGGGAACAGCGGGCTCGAGGCGTAGTTGTAGCTCACCGTGACCGTGAGACACTCGATGCTGGCGTTGGACGCGCAGGGTGCCTCCGATGCGTTACACGTGATGGTGGTGCTCGACTCCCCGCAGGTGCCCTTGTTCATCCATCCGAGATCGGTCCCGGCTTGGGCCTCTGCGGTGGCCTTCCACGTCGAGGAAGCCACGATGCCGGCGCGGGCGCCGTCGGCGGCCGCCTGCGTGATGGTCGACTCCGCCGAGAGGATCAATCCGTACGAGACGATGCCGTAGAGCAGGGCGACGAGAAGGACGACGACGAAGGCGAACTCGACCAATTCAGCTCCGCGCTCGTCCGTTCCGGCTTCGCGGCGCTTATGCCGGAAGTGTTGGCGCATCCTGTCCAGGCGCGGTACCAACGCGGACCCCCTCATCACACTCTCGGGCGGCGGCCCTGATTCCTGAGGCGCACACGCTCTTTGTGTCGTTTGCGCAACGTCGGGTTGATTCTGGGCGCGCCGGCCGGATCGGTACATAGGTCATATGGACCATTTGGCCCGACCACCAGGGACGCTGACTCGAACAATGGTCTAAAGGGCCTATGTACGTCGACCCGGTCGCGTCGTACCCTCCAAACCGGTTGGCAAGAGGTGGACGTGCAGCAGACGCTTCACGCCGTCCAGCTCGAGAGGGGGAATGCAGGTGAAGAGACAGACGCTCGTATTGGTGGCGATTGGCGTGGTCTTGTTCGTTGCCGGGAGTGCCATTGCCTTCGCAAGCGTGGAGGGCGCGAGCAAGCACGCGGGGACCACGAGCGCGGGTGCTCCCGCAGTGACGTCCGTCGTCGTCGCCAAGGCGAACATTCCGGCGGGGACGACCGGGCAGTCCATGGTCTCGAATGGGTTGGTGGCCATCGTGCCCATTCCGACCAAGACCGCGTCGCAGACCGACCTGGGCACTCTCTCGGAGTTGGACAACCAGGTCTTGACGCAGACGGTGACCAAGGGCCATGCCATCGGCACCGAGCAGCTGGCGCCCAGCAGCTCGGCCATCTCGGTGCCCACCGGGCTCGATGCCGCCACCGTGACCATCACCGGCACGAACAGCCTGGCCGGCTACCTCCAGCCGGGGGCCCGGGTGGACGTCTACGCCAACATCACCAAGGTCTCCACCAACAGCGCGCTGGCGAATGCCATCCCCCTGCCGTGCACCGAGCTGGCGATGGCCAACGTCCAGGTCCTCGACGTCCAGAGCACGGTTCCCTCCTACGCCGGACACCGTTCGACCGCGGGACGGACAATCCCGACGTCCGAGACGTTGCTCTTGGCGGTCAACCCGGGCCAGGCCCGGACCATCGAGTTCCTGTCGCAGAACGAGTCCATCTCGCTCGTCCAGACCCAGCAGGACGCCAATCCGCCGCCGCTGCAACAATGCATCGGCACCGACCAGACGACGGGAGCCCCATGATCACCCGCCGGATCCTCGTCATCAGCCGCTCGCCGGCGCTCAGCCGGGCCCTTCAGGCGTCGCTCGGCCCCGGCTACCAGGTGGTGACCAGCAGCAACGTGGTCGACGTCGTCGACGAAGTGCGCGAGCTGGGCCCGTTCGACGTGTTGGTCGCCGGTCCCGTGTTCGACAGCCACGCCGGCATGGCACGCCTGGCGTCGCTCCGGGCTACGTCCGCGGTGCCGGCGCTCGTCCTGGCGCTCGGACCCAAGCCCAAGGCCGGCCTGGCGGACATCGTGCGCAGCGGCGCCGTGGAGCTGGTCGAGTACCCGACGAGCAAGCGCCAGCTGGCGGCCGCGCTGAAGCGGGCGTTCGACATCTCCGACGTCTCGCAACAGGAGGCGACGCCCGCCCTGCCGGTGGTGAGCCACGGTGTCGTGGTCGACCGGCCGCGGTTCGCGGAGGTCTTCACGGTCGCGTCGTCCAGCGGCGGGTGCGGCAAGACGTTCTATGCCACCAATCTGGCCTGCTATCTGGCGGCCCAGACCGGCCAACGGGTGTGCCTGGTCGACCTCGACCTGCAGTTCGGGGAGGTGTCCACCGCCCTGCACCTGCGACCCCGGTTCACCATCTCGGACCTGCTCTCGCGGGAGCCGGTGGACGACGACGACCTCGAAGCGCACATGGAGGAGTTCCTCGAAGAGCACGAGCTCGGGTTCTCGGTGCTGGCGGCACCATTCAGCCCGGCTGACGCCGACATGATCGCTCCGAAGGACGTCTACAAGGTCATGGGTGCGCTGCGTCGTCACTTCGACTACATCGTCGTCGACACCCCGGCGCAGCTCTCCGAGATCGTTCTGGCCGCCTTCGACCACTCGACCCGGGTGCTGTGCATGGTCACGCTCGACCTGCCGAGCATCCGCAACATGCGGGTCTTCCTCACGACGCTCGAGAAGCTGCGCATCAACAGCCAGACCATCGGCGTGGTGCTGAACAAGGTCGAGGACGACATCGGCATCGACCTGGCCGACGTGCAGGAGGTGCTCGACAACAAGATCCTCTCGGTGCTCCCGTACTCCCGGGAGGTCATGAAGTCGATCAACAGAGGCAAGCCGGCACTGATTTCGGCCGCCAACACCGAGATCGGCAAGAAGCTGGCCGGTGGCATGCAGCAGTTCCTCTCCGGCGACGCCGCCCCCGCCCTGGGCTCGGCTGCGGCGGTGCCGGAGATCGGGCAGTCCCGGAGCTTCTGGCGCAGGAAGAAGGGCCGCGCCGGCAAGGTCCCCGAGCTCACGAAGGCCTGAGCGCCATGAACCTGACCGAGAAGCTCGCCGCCGCCGACTCCGCACCCTCTGAGACGCCGGGCGCGCCGGCGCCCGGCGACCCTCCGTACAACCGCCGGGCGGGCGACCCGGGCGGACCCCCCGCACCGTCGGGGCCGGCGCCGTTCGGGGGCCCGGGGGCCAAGGGGCACCCGATGCGCCGTTCGAGCGATCGCGTCGCGCTCGACGAGGCCTGGAAGACGTCGAAGCAGAAGGTCCAGACAAAGGTGCTGGCCGAGATCGGTCCCACTGCAGCCGACCTCTCGCCGGCCGAGTTGCGCGCCAAGGTCCGTTCCACGGTCAACGAGATCCTCGAGCGCGAGGACCTGGGGATCTCGCCGATAGAGCGCCAACGGTTCGTCGAGGAGATCCTGGAGGACTCGCTCGGGTACGGGCCGCTCGAGGCGCTCCTGGCCGACGGCTCCATCACCGAGATCATGTGCAACGCCTACGACGAGCTGTGGATTGAGCGTAAGGGCAAGATCGAGCGCAGCGAGATCAGCTTCGCCACGCCGAACCAGTACCGACGGATCATCGACCGCATGGTGCACGCGGTCGGAAGGCGGGTCGACGAGTCCTCGCCCATGGTCGACGCCCGGCTGGCCGACGGGTCCCGCATCAACGCCATCGTGCCGCCGCTGGCCCTGCGCGGCCCGGTGCTCACCATCCGGAAGTTCCCCGAGCGGGCCTTCCTCATGCAGGACCTGCTCAACCTCGGCACGCTGAGCATGGACGCCGCGGTCTTCCTCGAGGCCTGCGTGCGCGGCAAGATCTCCATGGTCGTGGTCGGCGGGACGGGGACCGGGAAGACCACCATGCTCAACGTCCTGTCCAATTTCATTCCGGATGGCGAACGGCTGATCACCATTGAGGAGTCGGCGGAGCTGCAGATCCAGGGCGCCCATGTGGTCACCCTCGAAACGCGCCCGGCCAACGCTGAGGGAACGGGAGAGGTCCGCATCCGCGACCTCGTGCGCAACTCCCTGCGGATGCGTCCGGACCGGATCATCGTCGGCGAGTGCCGGGGCTCCGAGACCCTCGACATGCTCCAGGCCATGAACACCGGCCACGCCGGGTCCATGACGACGGTGCACGCCAACACCCCCCGCGAGCTCCTCGGACGGCTCGAGACGATGGTCATGATGGGTGGCGTCGAGTTGCCCCAACGCGCCGTCCGGGAGCAGATCGTCATGGCCGTGGGCCTCCTGGTGCAGCTGCAACGGACCCCGGCCGGGCCTCGCGTCGTGCACTCCATCACCGAGATCCAGGGGATGGAAGGCGACACCGTCCTGCTTCAGGACATCTTTCACCGGGTGGACATGCAAGAAGGCATGGGCCGAATGGTGCCCACCGGGCTGCGCCCCAAGATCCTCGACGAGCTCACGCTCAACGGGATCGACGTGCCGCCGCACCTCTTCCGCAACGACACCGACGCTCTGTTGGGGTCGTCCCGACAGGCAGGTCGCCACCACCGGCCGGCCCGGCCCGGACGCGTGGTCGAACCGCCGACCGAGGAGCTCTACGAGATGCTGGCGCGCCGCCGCGACGGCCGGTAGGGAGGGTGGCGCGCACCATGTCGATCGGCTTTACCCCGGTGGGATCCCTGCAACCGAGCACCCAGGGGGGGGCGCTCGTGGCCGCCGTGTTGGTGGGTGCCGGCCTCGCCCTCGTCGCGGTCGCGCTGATCATGCGGGTGCGGACCAAGCAGCGCACACTGGCCCAGATCCTCGACGACACCATGGGCCACGCCCAGGTGCCCGTCGAGGTGATCAGCGAGTCCCCCGAAAAGGGTGAGCTCTCGGCGCTCACCGTCCGCATCGCCGGCATCTTCGGCCGCATCGACACCAGCGGCGCACTCGAACAGCGCCTCGACCGCGCCGCCATCCCTTTCCGTGCCGGTGAGTACATCGTCATCACCGGGGCGGTCGCCCTCGTCCTGGCGCTCGGCGCCGGCGTCATCGTGGGTTCGCCCTTCGGATCGTTGGTCGCCATCGCCCTGGTCGCCCTGGTCGCTTGGTACCTCCCCTCACAGCGGGCCGGCAAGCGCATCAAGCGGCTGCAAGAGCAGCTCCCCGACGCACTGGCGCTGATCGCGGCGTCGGTCGAGGGTGGACAAACCTTCCAGCGTTCCATCGACATGTACCGCCGTGACGCCCGCCCGCCGCTCTCCCAAGAGCTCGATCGGGTCATGGCCGAGGTCGCCGTGGGCTCCGATCTCGTCGTGGCGCTGGAGAACATGGCCGAGCGATGCGGGGTCGAGGATCTCAAGTGGGCGGTGGAAGCGGTCCGGATCCAGCAGTCGACCGGTGGCCGACTGGCGCCCATCCTGCACACCCTGGCCAACTTCATGCGTACCCGACAGGAAGTGCGCCGCGAGGTCCAGACGCTCTCAGCCGAGGGTCGGATGTCGGGCTACGTGCTCTTCGCCATTCCGATCTTCCTCGTCGTTGCCCTCGAAATGAAGGACCCGGGCTACCTCCAGCCCATGCTGCACGGCGCCGGGGTGGTGGTGCTCATCGGCACGGCCGGCCTGATGGCCCTTGGTTTTTGGATCGTGCGGCGCATGGTGAACATCAAGGTGTGAGGACGTGACGTCATGAGGCAACCGAGTCGTAATAGGTGGCACGGGTGAACGAGGCCTACATCGTTCCGCTGGTTGGCATCTGCATCATGGCCATCGGGATCGCCAGCGTGGTCGCCGCGGCATGGCGGTCACACCGCACCGCGCGGCGTCTCGAGTTCATCCGGTCGTTGGGGTCGGAGGCGGAGTTGTACGCCGATGCCGTTCCGGTGGTCGAGCGAGTCCAGACGCCGCTCTACACCCGAGTCTTCGGACCGACGATCGGTGGACTCCGTCATGGCTTGTCACGGCTCTACCCGTCGAGCGAGACCGACCGTGTCCACGCCGACCTGCTCAAGGCGGGGCTCACCGGTTCGGTTCGGGCCGAAGAATTCGTCGCGGTGCAGGTGGGCTCGGTGCTGCTGGGGTTCGGCCTCGGGTTCGTGGCGCTGGTCAGCGGCGTCGTCGGCTCGAAGATGGGGTTGGGACTGCTCCTCATCCTGCCCATGATCGGCGGTCTGGCACCGAGTTACTGGTTGCGTCACCGGATCAAGGTGCGGCGCGAGCAGGTGACCAACGACCTTCCGGACCTCCTCGACCTCATGACCATCTCGGTGGCCGCGGGGCTTGGACTCGAGCAGGCGATGCAGGTCTCGTGCGCGCGCTTCGAGTCGCCGGTCTGCCATGAGCTCCGCCTCACGCTTCGAGAGATGGAGCTCGGGCTCTCACGTCACGACGCGCTCGAGAACATGAAGTTGCGCACGGACATCGACGACCTGGTCACGTTCGCGGTCGTGCTGTCGCAAGCCGACGCCCTGGGCCTCCCCATTGGTCGCGTGCTCCAGGCCCAGGCGGACGAGATGCGCGACAAGCGCCGACAGCGGGCACGTGAGAAGGCGGCCAAGGTGCCCGTCAAGATTCTCTTCCCGCTGGCGCTGTGTTTCCTGCCGGCCATCATGATCGTGGTACTCGGTCCGATCGTCGGTCCGATCAAGCACGCGTTTCACGCTGGCTGACGCGGCGCGTTTCGACGGAGCGCCACCCCCCACCGGCGCCCGACCGTCAGCCGACGAAATTGTGCGTTCCTGGGGCGCCGGCACCCTGATGGCAATGGTGCTGCGACGGTGACTTGAGTCGTAAAGCGTACAATGACCAGGGAGTTTCCACTCGAAAGGGTGGGAGAGGAGCCGGTCCGGATCGCATGCCGGAGCGGAAGAGGGGGAGGTATGACGAACACAGCCTCGGCCATCCTGTGGCCGGCCGCGGAGACCGCTCCCGCGGACCTGGACAACGATCCCGGGTGGACGTTCTACTCGCAAGTGTCCGTATCGGGCCCCCTGGTCTGCACGACGGTGCACCGAGGCGAGCAGCTCCGGGGCGCCCGGGCCTCCCTGACCCGCGACGACGTGGACCTCGACTCGGGGGACTTCCCGGACCCCGACATCTCGACGCCGCGGCGCGACGAGGAGCGCCAGTGGGGACCGTGGTCGCTGACGCAGCGCGAGCTCGAAGTGCTCCAGCTCCTCGCTGAGGGTTCCACGAACGGCGAAATCTCGCAGCGCCTCTACATCAGCCCGAAGACGACCAAGAACCACCTGGCTGCCATCTTCCAGAAGCTCGACGTGACGAACCGTACTCACGCGCTGGTCCGCGCCGTGATCATGGGGCTCGTCACGATTGAGTAGAGGTTGTATTCCCACTTTTTTTGGCGAGCAAATGGTCTCATTTAGGCCATAAAGACTATGGCGTTAAAGCGCATATCGTCAAACAATACAGGTGGGAAGATCTGGACAATGGGTCCGGGCACACTTGGGTGAAAGAGGGGATACGGAAATGACCGAGCTGTTTTTGAATGCGTTCTTGGCAGTGCGTGGATTCCACAGTGACATGCTTGAGCGGGCACGGAGCGAGCGTGGCGCCTCCATGGTCGAGTACGCGCTCCTGGTCGGGCTCATTGCCGTCGTGGCGGTGGTCGCCGTGGCGGCTCTCGGCGGTGGCATCAAGAATCTCTTCAGCAGCGCCAACAACTGTATTGGCAACTCAGCGAGCTGCTGAGGTTACGCTAACCGCCAAGAGGCATATTTTCCCTGAGGGAATATTCCCCCTTCCCCAATGGGATGACGGTAGGGCTGGGCCGGCGAATGCCGGCCCAGCCCGCTGTCGATTGTATTGGTTCGTCACGAGGTCAAATAGAGGCGCAAAATGCGCATCGCTATTTTGGTCTAAAAGTCCTATGGATTGCATCCGATGATAGGCCGATGCTTATACGAGCCAGGTCATGTCAGGACCTGTACGGGGCAAAAGAAGAAAGAGGGGAGCAGTTCATGCTTTCAATGTTCGTCAGTGCATTCACCGCAGTCAGGGCGTTCCATGGGACCGTCCATGGGGCGGTGCGAGAGCGGACCCGCAGCGAGCGCGGCGCCTCCATGGTGGAGTACGCACTGCTGGTCGGTCTGATCGCCGTGGTGGCCGTAGTGGCCGTGGCCGCGCTGGGTGGTGGCATCAGCAATCTCTTCAGCAGCGCCAACAACTGCGTGGGCAACTCAGCAAGCTGTTGAGGGAGCGATGGGTGGTGTGACCTCGGTTGCGCGACCGCTGATTCGAGGGACGAAGGCCCGGATCCAATGGATCCGGGCCTTCGTCCGCGTCCAGGTCTCGCTCTTCGAGCGTTCCGGCTCTCTTCGATGATCCGCGCTCATCGGAAAGCTCCTTGCCGCCCTGGCCGCGTCGTTCCTTGGATTTCATCGTCGGTTCACAATACGGATACGGCGACGAAATAGGGTGCGGCCACACTGGTGCGACAACCATCCGGGGAGTACGCGCCCGATGCGACCTGGTGCCGGCACCACCGAGCACCCTGAACCAGCGAGAAGGGGACCACAGGAGAATCCATGAGCTACCAGGCCGAGTACATCTGGATCGACGGGACGGAGCCCTCGCCGCTGCTCCGCAGCAAGACCAAGATCGTCGAGGACGCCAAGGAGCCCCCCATCTGGGGTTTCGACGGCTCGAGCACGAACCAGGCCGAGGGCAGCGATTCGGACTGTGTCTTGCAACCCGTCTTCGTGTGTCCGGACCCGCTGCGGGCCGAGGGCGACAAGCTCGTGATGTGCGAGGTCCTTCATCCCGACATGACCCCGCACAGCACGAACACCCGGCGCCAGTCGGCCGACATGGCCGAGAGGTTCGCCGACCAGGAGCCGGTGTTCGGGATCGAGCAGGAGTACACCTTCTTCCAGTACGGCCGGCCCATGGGGTGGCCCGAGGCCGGCTTCCCTGCTCCCCAGGGCCCGTACTATTGCGGCGTCGGCGGTGACAAGATGCCCGGTCGTGAGATCGTCGAGCGGCACACGGCGGCCTGCCTGAAGGCGGACCTGGCCATCGAGGGTACGAACGCCGAGGTGATGATGGGCCAGTGGGAGTTCCAGATCGGCGTCCTCCCGCCCCCGCTCATCGGTGACCAGCTGTGGACGGCCCGCTGGCTCCTCTACCGCATCGCCGAGGATTTCGACGTGTTCGCCACGCTCGAGCCCAAGCCGATCCTGGGTGACTGGAACGGCGCCGGAGCTCACACCAACTTCTCCACGAAGGCCATGCGCGAGGACGGTGGCTGGGATGCCATCATCGCCGGCTGTGAGGCCCTCGGGAAGCGCGTCGACGAGCACGTCTCGAACTACGGCATCGGCATTGAGAGCCGTCTGACCGGTGCCCACGAGACGGCGCACTACACCACGTTCACCTACGGCACCTCCGACAGGGGTGCGTCCATCCGCATCCCGTGGGCCGTGGCCAAGAACAAGAAGGGCTGGCTCGAGGACCGCCGTCCCAACGCCAACATGGACCCCTACGTGGTCAGTGCCCTGATGGTCGAGACCGTCTGCGGAGCCGCCGCGGGCGACTGATCGGGAATGCCGCCGGTCCGGGCAGTACCATGGGTCCGGGCTGCGTGCGGGTCTGTGGTTGCAAGTCGAGGCCAGTCGCAGGCGAAACGACCCACGTAAGGCGACTTGTGGTCGCTGATCATGGTGCGGCTTAGACGTAAGCCCTGCCCGCAGCGTCCTCGGCTGTCGGGGGCGGGCGGAGACGAGGCGACGCGCACCACGAAGGCGCCGATGGGCCCGGTGGACTTCCACGGAGCCGCCGGTGCCGGTGCGTCACCCTCGCGGCAGGCGAGTGTGGGGTCAAAGACCAGGTCAGCCGCACGCAGCCCGTCCTTCGGCTGCGGCACCTGGCGGCTATCCCGGTGCGCCGGCCAGTAGGATTGGTCCTCCATGAGCGTGTTCACGAAGGTCCTGCGCGCCGGCGAGGGGAAGAAGGTCAGACGGCTGGCCGAGCTGGTCGCTCCGATCGGGGCTCTCGAGCCCGACATGCAGGGCCTGAGCGACGAGGCGCTCGCCCACAAGACGGTGGAGTTCAAAGAGCGCCTGGACCGGGGCGAAACCCTCGACGACCTCCTGATCGACGCCTACGCCGTGGTGCGCGAGGCCGCCTGGCGGGTGCTCGGGCAACGACACTTCGACGTCCAGCTCATGGGCGGCATGGCGCTCCACTTCGGCTGGATCGCCGAAATGAAGACCGGCGAGGGCAAGACGCTGGTCTCCACGCTCCCGGTGTATCTCAACGCTCTCGACGGGCGCGGCGTGCACATCGTGACGGTCAACGAGTACCTGGCCAGCCGTGACGCCGAGTGGATGGGGCGCGTCCACCGCTGGCTGGGCCTGACCGTCGGCCGCATCGGATCGGAGATGGAGGACCCGGCCGAGAAGCGGGCCGCCTACGAGGCGGACGTCACCTACGGGACCAACAGCGAGTTCGGCTTCGACTACCTGCGCGACAACATGACGCGCAGCCGCGACCTCATGGTCCAGCGCGACCACGTCTTCGCCATCGTCGACGAGGTGGACTCCATCCTCATTGACGAGGCCCGCACACCCCTCATCATTTCGGGCCCGGCCGACGAGGCCGCACAGCTCTACTACCAGTTCGCCTCCATCGCCCGCACGCTGGTCCGTGACGAGGACTACGAGGTCGACGAGGAGAAGCGGATGGTCGTGCCGCTCGAGTCGGGAATTGAGAAGGTCGAGACGGCGGTGGGGGTCGAGAACATTTACGACGCCGTCTCGGTGAACTACGTCCACCAGCTCACCAAGGCACTCACGGCCAAGGACCTCTACAAGCGGGACAAGGACTACCTCGTGCAGAACGGCGAGGTGAAGATCATTGACGAGTTCACCGGCCGGACCCTCGAAGGTCGGCGGTGGTCCGACGGTCTCCACCAGGCCGTCGAGGCCAAGGAGCGAGTGGCCATCAACGAGGAGAACCACACCTGGGCCACCGTCACGCTGCAGAACTACTTCCGCATGTACGAGAAGCTGGCCGGCATGACCGGGACGGCCGAGACCGAGGCCGGCGAGTTCGCCTCCACCTATGGCCTTCCCGTCGTGCCCATCCCGACCAACCGCCAGATGGTCCGGCTCGATCAGCCCGACCTCGTGTTCAAGACCGAGGAGGCCAAGTTCAACGCCGTGGCCGAGGACATCGTCGAGCGCCACGCACTGGGCCAGCCCATGCTCATCGGCACGGCCTCCGTGGCCAAGTCCGAGCTCCTGGCGCGCCTGTTGGAGCGGCGCGGCATCCCCCACAACGTGCTGAACGCCAAGCAGCACTTCCGCGAGGCCGAGATTGTGGCCCAGGCGGGTCGGCGCGGCGCGGTCACGGTTGCGACCAACATGGCCGGCCGGGGCGTCGACATCATTCTCGGCGGGAACGCCGAGCTGCTGGCCCAGCACGAGCTGGCCGCGGAAGGCGTCGACCTCGACTCCGACGAGGGGTTGGCGGAGCTGGACCGGCTGCAGGCCGACCTCCAGGAGCGGTGCCGGGCCGAGGGGGACGAGGTGCGCAAGCTGGGAGGCCTGTACGTCCTGGGCAGCGAGCGCCACGAGAGCCGGCGCATCGACAACCAGCTGCGCGGTCGTTCGGGCCGGCAGGGTGACCCCGGGGAGAGTCGCTTCTACCTGAGCCTCGATGACGAGCTGCTGCGCCTCTTCGCCACCGGAGCGATGAGCTGGGTCATGGGGCGCACCCTGCCCGAGGACGTGCCGATCGAGTCCAAGACCGTGGCCAAGGCCATCGAGAGGGCCCAGAACACCGTCGAGGCCCGCAACGCCGAGATCCGCAAGGACGCCCTCAAGTACGACGAGGTCATGGACCAGCAACGCAAGGTGATCTACGAGCGTCGCCTGCAGGTCATCGACGGCGAGGACCTCGAGGAGCGGACCGAGGACCTCCTCGCCGGCATGGCCGAGAAGCTGGTGAGCGAGCACTGCCCGACCGAGTTCGAAGAGGACTGGGACCTCAAGTCGCTGATCGACTCCCTCATGCAGTACTACCCGACCAAGTTCATGCCGGCCGACCTCGAACAGGCGGCCACGACCGAGGACCTGGTGGAGTCAATCGTCGAGGAGGTACTCGACTACTACGAGCAGCACTCGCAGTCCATGCCCGGTGGGGCAGAGACCATGCGCCAGATCGAGCGCGACGTGTATCTGCAGATCATGGACGCGCGTTGGCGTGACCACCTGGGCGAAATGGACAACCTCAAGGACGGCATCCACTTGCGCTGGACGGTGCAGGCCGATCCCCTCAACGCTTGGCAGCAGGAGGGGTACTCCATGTTCGGTCAGCTCATGGAGGTCATTGACAACGACTACCTGCGCTACATCCTCCACGTCGAGGCGGTGCAGGCGCCGGCCGCCGAGCCGGACCTCGAGCGCGCCGTGTACGCGGCCGCCGAGGACCCGGTGGCCGAGACCATTTCCTTGGCCTCGACCCTGCTGGCCGAGCAGGGGACCAACGTCGCCCAGCAGGCCGCCGTCCTCCCGCCCACCCAGGAAGGGAACGGGCAGGCCCCCGGGGGGGCCCGGGCGCCCAAGGCACAGGTGAAACGCCCGAACGCCCCGGACCCCGACGCCCTGGTGCCCATCGTGAAGGAGAAGCACGAGAAGGTGGGGCGCAACGAGCCGTGCTGGTGCGGGAGCGGCAAGAAGTACAAGTTCTGCCATGGCGCCGCCTGAGGGGTCCGCAGCCGAGGCCCCTCGGGACTTCTCATTCGAGCTGGCAGCGCTGGGGGACCGGCTGGCCGAAGCGGAGCGCTACCTCGGTCGGGAGAAGCTCGAGGCGCGCCGCGCCGAGCTCGAGGAGGAGACAGGCCGGCCCGACCTGTGGGACGACCCCGACACGGCCCGCGCCGTGACCAAAGAGCTTGGCCGGGTGGTGGCGGACCTCGAGCAGCTGAATGCGCTGCGCAGCGTGCTGGACGACGCGGAGGCGCTGCGCGAGCTGACCGCTGAGTCGGCTGCGGCAGGGTCGCCCGATCCCGCCCTCGAACGTGAGCTGGTCGAGACCGTGGACGCACTCGGGAGCCGGCTGGCCGCGCTCGAGCTGCAGTCCCTCTTCTCCGGCGACTACGACGAGCTCGATGCCGTGTGCGAGGTGCACGCCGGTGCGGGCGGCACCGACGCGCAGGACTGGGCGGAAATGCTCTTGCGCATGTACCAACGATGGGCCGAGCGTCGTGGCTTCAGCGTGGAGGTCGACGAAGCCACCGAGGGCCAGGAGGCCGGGCTGCTGTCGGCCACGTTCATCGTCCACGGCCGCTTCGCCTACGGGTTGTTGGCCACCGAGCGCGGCGTGCACCGCCTCGTGCGCATGTCGCCGTTCGACTCGCAGCACCGACGCCAGACGAGCTTTGCCTCCATGGATGTCACGCCGTTCTTGCAGGACGTCTCCGCCGAGGTCGACATCGACGAGAAGGACCTACGCGTCGACACGTATCGGTCGTCGGGTGCGGGCGGACAGCACGTCAACAAGACCGATTCGGCCGTCCGGCTCACCCACCTCCCCACCGGGATCGTGGTGTCGTGCCAGAACGAGCGCAGCCAGCACCAGAACAAGGCCAAGGCGTTGCAGATCCTCGGAGCCAAGCTGGCCGAGCGCGCCCGCGCCGAGCGCCGGGCCGAGCTCGATGCGCTCAGTGGCGACCGGGTGGACAACGCCTGGGGGAACCAGATTCGGTCCTATGTCATGGCTCCCTACCAACTGGTCAAGGATCTAAGGACCAACTACGAGACGGGCAATGTGGACGCGGTCCTCGACGGGGATCTCGACGCCTTCATGGAAGCGGAGTTGCGCCGCCAGCGCGAGACCGGCCCGTAGCGTCGTCGCGGCGACCAGCCTCGTGACCTGCGTCGGAGCTTGTGACCCGAAACGGCACGCCAGACTCGGTAGGATCTTCTCCGTGCCCCGCATTCGCGCCGGGCGACACTTCTCCCGCCGATGATCCAATTCGTAAACGTCACCAAGACCTACAAGGGGTCGACCGTCGCGCTGCGCGACATCAGCGTCGAGATCGAGAAGGGCGAGTTCGTCTTCATCGTCGGCGCGTCCGGCTCGGGCAAGACGACGTTCATCCGTCTCCTCCTGCGCGAGGAGCTCCCCAACGCGGGCCAGATTCTCGAAGCCGGGCGCAACATCGTCGAGTTGTCCAAGTGGCGTGTGCCCTACCTGCGCCGCAACATCGGATGCGTCTTCCAGGACTTCCGACTGCTACCCAACAAGAACGTGTTCGAGAACGTGGCCTTCGCGCTCGAGGTCATCGGCCGGCCCCGGCACGTCATCGCCAACCAGGTGCCCCAGGTGCTCGACCTGGTCGGGCTGTCCAACAAGCGTGAGAACCTGCCGAGCGAGCTCTCCGGTGGCGAGCAGCAGCGTGTGGCGGTGGCCCGCGCCTTCGTCAACCGTCCCTTGATCCTCCTGGCGGACGAGCCGACCGGGAACCTCGACCCTCAGACCAGCCAGGGCATCATGCAGTTGTTGGACCGCATCAACCGCACCGGGACCACCGTCGTGGTGGCCACCCACGACGAGGTGCTGGTCGACAAAATGCGGCGGCGCGTCCTGGAGTTGAGCAACGGCGTCATGGTTCGTGACCAGGCGCGTGGTGTCTACGGGTTCGACGGCGCCGCGCAGCAGACGGTCGACGCCGCCGTGGGAGGTGCGGGCTGACGTGGCAGTGTCGGTGGACTACGTCCTGCGCGAGACCGCGTCGAACCTGTGGCGCAATCGCCTGATGACGATCGCCGCCATCCTGACCGTGACGGTCTCGCTCTCGTTGGTGGGTGCCGCGCTCCTGCTGCGGCAGGGGTCGGCGAATGCCACCGGCACCCTCGAGCGGGGAACCAACGTCACCGTCTGGATGCAGCCGGCCGCCAACGGCCAGGAGATCGCCGCCGTTCGCACCGAACTGGCCCAGCTCAACGACGTCGTGCAGCCCTGCCAGTACTGGAACAAGACCAAGAATTACCAGGAAGCCCGGAAGCTCTTGTCGTCGGACATCTTCCAGGCCACCACCGAGGCAGAGATGCCCACCTCGTTCTGGTGCACTCCCGTTGCGCTCGCTGACGCGGCGCAGGTCGTGCACACCTTCAGCGGGTCCCCAGGCGTCAAGACGGTGACCGAACCCCAGCAGACCATCAAGAACGAGGAGACGTTCATCAACATCTCCAAATGGGCCTGTCTTGTGGTCGCGATCATCTTGATCGTCTCGGCGTCCGTCCTCATCCTCAACACCATTCGCATGGCGATCTTCGCTCGCCGCCGTGAGGTGTCGGTCATGAAGCTCGTCGGGGCCACCAACTGGTTCATCCGAGTGCCGTTCATGTCCGAGGGCATGCTGCAGGGGCTGGCCGGGTCCCTGCTGGCCGCGCTGGTCGTCTACGGCATGTACTCGGTGATGAACCATCTTGGTGGCGGGAACCACGACAACCTGCTCACGGCCATGCACATGACCGGGTCAGAGGTACTTCTCACCAACGTCGTCGTGGTGTTGGTCGGCATGGCTATCGGGTCCATCGGCTCGGCCATCGCCATCCGCCGTTTCCTCGACGTCTGACCTCGTCGGCCGGCGCCCATCAGCGCGCGCAGAATCAGCGTGCACCCGGAGCGCCCGCGTCAGTTCTGCACATCAGCCGGACGACATTGGACGAATCGCATGGCGCGGCCGGCCACAGCGCTGTCGGGTACGTGGGAGGCAAACGGAGCGCAGTGTGCCAGGGCCCACAGCATGTCGGGGTTACGGGTCCGGGGCGTGACCGTGACAAGCACGTCGCCGATGCGCCCCGACCGGACGTACCCGACGAACTGGGCCAGGGTCGGGGTGGGGGCCCGTCCGGTGAACCCACCCACCGGCAGGAACTCTCGGCCCGTGTCGAGGATGGGGAGAGCGGATCCCGCTGAGGTCTCGTCGGTGATGACGCTCATTGAGGGACTGACGCGGGCCGCGACCCGTGCCAGCCCTGCGGCGAGGTCCGCGGCCCCCGCATGAGCGGCATGTTCGCGTGCCGTGACGGCGGCCGCCTGGTACGGGGCGTCGAAGGGGCCGAGGCCGGCCGCGACCGACGTCGCCGAAGCCCACAGCGACCCGGCGAGTAGTGCGCAAGAGGCGAGGACCACCCCGATTCCCGCCCAGTTCCCACCCCGACGCCGCCACGAGGATCCGGTGAGGACGGCCAGTGCGGCGACCGCGCCCACGGCAGTTGAGGCCAGGACCCAGGGCCGGACACCCACGCCGGCCGGGAGGAGCCACACCGCATAGGCCGACGTCGCCACCACGGTGGTCCCGACCACGGCGCGGGTGACCCGGTGGCGACGCCACCGCCAGGCCAGCGCGAACCCGAGTCCGCAGAGCGCGGCGATGGGTGGCGCCAGGGCTGCCAGGTAGTACCCGTTGAGGTGTGGTGAGGACGCGATGGCGGACCAGGCGAGGAAGAGCCACCCTCCCCAAAGGACGGCAGCCGCGCGGATTGGGTCAGTCCGGGGGGCGCGCCGCCGTGACATGAATACACCACCGAGCGCGACCACCGCGGGCACCAACATCAGGTCCACGTCCCGGGCGAACCCGCCGCTCAGGAACCGCCCCGGCCCGTCAGGCAACGGGGTCGTTTCGGTGCCTCCTCCGGCCAGGGAGGCGACCGCGGCCGGGGTGGGGTTGCACCTTGTGCCCTCCAACGCGGCGCCGTTCGTCCGCCCTGCGCCGTTGTAGTCGAACACCTGGGTGAACAGAGAGTCGTTGCAGCTCCCGTCCACGTACGGACGGTCTGCGGTCGGGACCATCGTGACCACCGTCATGTACGACAAGGAGACCACCACGGCAACTGCGGCGCACACGAGCGTGTGGCCGACGCGACGGGCCAGAACGGGGTTGGGCGCGGCCAGCACGTAGGCCCCCCACAGGGCAGGGAGCACCACCCAGGCCTCGAGCATCTTGGCTTGGAAGGCCAGGCCGACCCACAGGCTGGCAACGAGCAGGTGGGTGACGCGTCCAGTAAGGGTCGCGGCCGTCACGGCGTCGGCCGCCAGCACCAGCAGGAGGATCAGAAGCGTGTCGGAGACGTTTCCCCGGTCGAGCAGGATCACCACCGGCGTGACGGCCAGCACGATCGCTGCGACGAGGCCGGCGGCGGCGCCGGCAACGCGGCGGACGGCACGGAACAGCACGAGGACAGTCAGGGTGCCCTCGACAGCCTGTGGGAGGACCACGGACCAGACGTGGAACCCGAAGGCCCGCACCGAGAGGGCCTGGACCCAGAACGCCCCCGGGAGCTTGTCGAGCGTCACCGTGCCCCAGGGATCGAATGCTCCGAAGAAGAAGTTGCGCCAACTCTCGGACATCGAGCGCACCGCACCGCCGTAGAACGTCTCGAGCGTGGCATTCCCGATGCCCCAGAAGTAGGAGAACGACGCCAGCGCGGCCACCGCCAGGAGAGCCGGCCGGGCCCACGGCGGCTGGTCAGGCGGGGAGCGCCAGAATTGCCACCAAGACCGTTGGTGCGACGTACCGAGTGCAGCCTCTGGCGGATGCGGTTCGTCCGGCCCAGCGATGCGGCGGGCCGGACGAGGGAGCACCAGGCCCCCCGTCACGTCCCCCATGAGATCGCAACCTACAAGGCGACTGGGCGAGGCTCGGTTGCGACCCGGTTGCGGTCGAGGGGCTCATAGCAGCAACTTTCTCCAGCGTCGTGGCCTTCGTATACGACTCGACGCGGAGAATGCTGGGCAGAGAGTGAAGAAAGTTGATTGCCGCCCAACAGGTACATGACTGAGCCCACCACGACGGTGAGAGTTCACAGTGTGCCCTTCGCGATCATTCTCGCACCATGAGGGTCGCTGAACACCCCTGTGCCCTCAACCGCATCTTGGAGCGCCACCCGTCGCCTCGCAACGCAGCGTAACTGGGGTCGAGTGAACCAAGCGGAGGCGACCAGACGTACCAGACTCGCCGTGCGCCGGCCATCTGATTCGCCCACTTTTTCGGATTCGACCCCCCTTCGTAGAACTCGGATGGCGCGATGAACACTGACGGGTCTGCGCTGGTCACTGTGAATCCTGCTGACCAATCCGACCCGAAGCGCAATGTTGGCCTTCTTTGTTCGTACAGGGCCCAGGGGTATCGCATCAGCTCACTGACGAAGATTCGGTCTCCCGGTTGCTCGTAATGGCTGATCTCGGCCGCAAGGGTCGTCACCGCGACGCCGGGATACACGGGACGGTCCGTGTAGGACTGGCAAATGACGACGACGACCATTAGGGCGGCGATCGACCCTAGGCAGAACTTCGCGACTAAATCCACGCTGGGCTGTGACTTCGCCCGCCTGCCGGTAAGAACGCGGAGCACCTCCGTGGCGCCCGCTGCCATAAGGAGCAGCAGCGCGGGATAGAGGTACTGATCGGAACGGCCGGTACCTAATGGTTCGATGTGCAGAGCGCTCGCGACGTACGCCGTTGCGACGGCAGCAGCGGGGGCGAGCATCGCTGCAGAGCGTTTTATGCCCAGCGCTATCAAAGCGACGCAGGCGAGGACGACGCACAAACGAAGAACTTGGTCATAGCTGGAGATACCAAACATCTGGGCTACGAGCCTCCAACTACTAGAAACGAGGGAGGATGCAAGGTTGCCGGGGGCACTGTCATTGAGGAATGAGGAACTCCAGAATCGTTTGAGGGCAGGAGAAGGGTGGGCATAGAAGGTCAGCGCGACCACACTGCAGCCAATAGCAGCGATGGCGCCGGCACCTATAGCCCATCGAGACCAGCGCCAGCCCGGAGAACGGGATACGACAAGCAAGAGTGCCAACCATGCGCCGAGGAGTACTGGTCCCAGGGACGCCGAACACCCAAATGCGACGACCGAGGCCATCGCGAGGATTCCGAAGGACCGCCTCCCAGGGTTCCGTCGGGCCGTCTCGGTAAGTATGAGAATGAGGCAGGTGAGCAAGAAGTCCGCCTCATATTCCTTGATTCGTGTCGAGTAGGTGACGCAGATCGGGCTTACGCTGACGACGCCCGCTGTCACCAAGCCAGCGACCCGACCGAGGGCGAAGTACCGCGCCAATACGTACATGGCGGGGATGGCGGCAACGCCGGCCACAAAGGTGGGAATCTGCATCCACATGGTGGTACCGGGCCCAAGGAGCGCGAAGGAGCGCTCGAAGAGGACGTAGCCGGGAGCAGTGGCCCCCATATGCCACGCCTCGCTCAGTCCCACCCGCGACGAAAGCGCGACCCAGGCGTCGTCTCGGTACAAACCGAGCCGGCTGAACCCTTTGACTCGGAGGAACCCGCCGAACCCGGTTATTGCCATGAGGGCCAGCAACGTCAACCCTGTCTGATCGGAGCGACGGCCAGAGGAGTGTGTGAGGTCCGGATGGCCAGGTGATTCTGCCGAAACGATCTGACCAGGAGTTTCCCCTAACCGAGGAGCATCCGGGTGCACCTGGTCAAATGTGGATGTCTCGGCCACGCCGACCCCTTCGATGCCCGCGACCTCGTCGGCGCACGGGAGACCGTGGCGTACGGCGCCGCCTCGTTATCCTCAATATGTCGGTTCATCAGGGTTTCAATATGAGGTGGTCGAAGAGACTTGAACTGAACAAACTCGCCAAGTTGGGCAGCCTCCAGGAGGCTTCGGATTCCACTGGAGTGCTGCCCCGTACCGGGCGGTCCAGCTCCAACGAGCGTCGGCGAGAGACTCGGATGCTGTCTGAGGGTGCCGCCGTGTTGCCGGGGCCGCACGCAGGCGGCCTCCGGCCTCCTGATTTTCCAGGTCCCACGGCTGGAGCCGCCAGTCGGGTTTTGCCCTAAGCCCCGTAGACGACACCCCCCGTATACGACACCCCCCGTATACGACACCCCCCGTAGACGACACCCCCCGTATACGACACCCCCCGTATACGACACCCCCCGTATACGACACCCCCCGTATACGACACCCCCCGTATACGCCCTCGAACGAGTACCCGTGGATCCCCGAGAAAAACCTTCGGGATCTTCGCTGCCGGGCCGCCAGCAAGGTTTCTTGCAAGCTTTGCGGCAAGGGTGCCCGGACACACTGACGTGCGCCCTCGAGCGAGGGACCGCGACGAAAGCGAGGAATCACATGGCCAACACCACCACCATCACCGGGAACCTCACCCGCGAACCGGAGATCCGCTACACGCGCGATGGTCAGGCCACCACGCAGCTGGGCGTCGCCGTGAACCGGAGTTGGCTCGATCGGAACACCCAGGAGTGGCAGGAGTCCACCTCATTCTTCGATGTCACCTGCTGGCGCGAACTAGCGGAGAACGTGGCCCTCAGCCTCACCAAAGGAATGCGGGTGGTGGTGACGGGTCGGCTCGAGCAGCGGACGTGGGAGACCGAGGAAGGGGACCGTCGCGCCAAGGTCGAGATCACGGCAGACGAGGTGGGTCCGAGTCTGCGGTTCGCTACCGCTGAGGTGCACAAGGTCGAGCGCAAGAGTGGCGCGGGCGCCGAGGACGACGCGACGGCGAATGACAACGTTCCCGTCGACGCCTGAGTGATCCTCTGGCTGATCACAACGGCTCCCTGGCCGTTCGCTCTGGCGAGGGCAACCGAGTTGGCGAGCCTGGCCCGGGACTCCGTCGTCGCAGTGGCGGCGGCGGGTTCCGTCGTCATCGTGTGCGCGGCGACGATGATCGCCCGGGCCCGGAGGTTCCGAAGGAACGGTTGGCCGAGCGAAGGCGGTCAGTCTTCGGCTTCGGAGGGGGCGGTGTCCGCGTCAGGGGATTCGGGCTCGAAGGTCAACGCGAGTGAATTGACGCAATAGCGCATTCCGGTGTCGGTGGGGCCGTCGGGGAACACATGCCCCAAATGCCCCCCGCACCGGGCGCAGAGGATCTCAATTCGCCTCATGCCCAGGCTGCCATCGGACCGCTCGACGATCGTGCCGGCGGAACGCGCCCGGTCGAAGCTGGGCCAACCCGAGCCCGAGTCGAACTTCGACTCGGTGTCGAATAGCTGGGCCCCGCAGCCGGCGCAGTGGAACATCCCTTCGCTGTCGACGTGCAGGAGCTCGCCACTCCACGCGGGCTCTGTGCCGGCCCGCCGCAGCACGGCGTAGCGCTCTGGGGTGAGTTGCTGTCGCCATTCCTCATCGGTCTTGGTGACCTCGAACACGGGCTCGTCGGCCGTGGCCGACTTGCGGGTGACCATGTGCTGCTCCTTCCCACATCCTCGTGACGATCCCTCCCGACGACGGAAAAGGACCGGTCCGAGCGTATGCGCCTGTCGGCCGGCTCCGGCCGGGCGGGACCCCGCCCGGCCGCTCCCTGCACGCCCTGGTCACGACGGTCGGCTAGAAAGGCGCCGTGCGGACGAAGGCGGTGAAGTCGTGAAGGGCGTGATCCTGGCCGGGGGAACGGGGTCGCGCCTCTACCCCCTGACCCGCATCACCAATAAGCATCTGCTGCCGATTTACGACCGCCCGATGATCGCGTGGGCCATCGAGGCCGTCGTCTCGAGCGGGATTGACGAAATCATGCTCGTGACCGGCGGGACGCATGCCGGAGAGTTCCTGCGCTTGCTGGGGAACGGGCACGCGTACGGCATCGACCAGCTCTCCTACGCCTATCAGGAGCAGGCGGGAGGGATCGCTGAAGCGCTGGGCCTCGCCGCGCATTTCGCCGAGGGCGGCCCCGTGCTCGTCATGCTGGCCGACAACATCATGGAGCGCTCCATACGCCCCATGGTGGACGCCTTCCGGGCCGACCCCGTCGGTGCCCGCATCCTGCTCTCCAAAGTCGACGAGCCGGCGCACCTGCGCCATCTCGGTGTACCGGTCTTCGGGGAGGACGGTCGGGTGGCGCACATCGACGAGAAACCGGAGAAGCCGGCTTCGCACTACTGCGTGACCGGGATCTACTGCTACGAGGCCGGGGTGTTCGACATCATCGGCGACCTCGTCCCGTCCGGCCGCGGTGAGCTCGAGATCACCGACGTCAACAACCACTACGTGGCCAAGGGCGAGATGGCCCACGACATCCAGGAAGGGTTCTGGGGCGACGCCGGCGAGTCGATCGAGGCCTACTACGCGGTCAACGACTTCGTCCGCAATTACGGGGCGAACCTGGCGTAGACCTGGACCGAGTCGGCCGGGTCTTACTAAACCCAGCGTCGGGTGGTGCCGCGTCTCAGCTCGGTGGATCGACGGCGGGGACCTCGATGGCCACCCGGCGAACGCTCTCGGCAATGCCCGCTCCATCGAGGCCGAGGCTGGCCAGAATGTCTTCGGCCTTTCCCTGCGCCAGGTACTCCCGGGGGATGCCCAGCACGCGCAGGGCCGGCACTGTGCCACCGGCGGACTCGAGCTGGGCCACCATGGTGTCGACCAGGAACGCCCCGGCACCACCGTGTCGCACGCCATCCTCGACGGTGACGACGAGCCGGTGGCGGCCCGCGTCGCCCAGCATGTCGGGATCTGGCGGCGAGACCACGCGCACGTCCCACACGGTCACCTCGTGGCCCAGGCGCGCCAACTCGTCGGCCGCGTCCAGGCAGGCGGCGACCCCCTTGCCGACGCCCAGGAGGCACACCGACCCGTCGCCCTCTCGCACTCGCCGGGCGGAGAGCCCGTGGCCGACCTCCCCAGCGCCGACGTGCCGGGGCGCCGTCTTGGGCATGCGGATGGTTGAGGGTCCCGGCAGCTCGAGCGCGACGCGCAGCATGGGCTCCACCTCTTCGGCCGCCGATGGGGCAAAGACCGTCATGCCGGGAATGGACAGGGCGAGCGCCAGGTCCAAGATTCCGTGGTGGCTGGGGCCGTCGTCGCCGGTAACGCCCGCCCGGTCGAGGACGAACACGACCGGGCAGCCGTGCAGCCCGACATCGAGGTTGGCCTGGTCGAACGCCCGGGACCAGAAGGTCGAATAGACGGCCACCACAGGTCGCAGCCCCGCCATGGCCATGCCGGCTGCCGCCGTGGCCTCGTGCTGCTCGGCGATCCCGACGTCGAAGAACCGGTCTCCGAAGCGCGACTGGAAAGCCAGCAGACCGGTCGGCCCGGGCATGGCGGCGGTGAGCGCCACCACACGGGGATCCTCCTGGGCTGCGGCGATCAGCGCACGCGAGAAGGCGTCGGTGTAAGTGGCGGCGCGCTGCGGCGCATCGTCGACCTCGGTCTCGGGCACCGTGCCCGGCAAGGCGATCCCGCCGCCGTCGGATCCTGCCGAGCTGCCCACGGCCAACCCGGCCGAGCTGCCCACGGTGTTCTCGAGGGTGGCGGGCCTCGTCGCCTTGACGTCGTGGAGCCGCTGGACGTCGTCCTCCTCCGCCGGCGCGTAGCCGCGCCCCTTTTGGGTCAGGACGTGGACGACGATCGGTCCGTCCCACGCGGCGGCATGGGTGAAGGCCTGCTCCATGTGCTCAATGTCGTGCCCATCGATCGGACCGGCATACCGCACGCCGAGCGCCTCGAAGAAGGTGTGAGGTGCCACCATCTCGCGCAGCGCGCTGGTGAGGGAGTGGACGCCTGAGTAGGCGAGCTCGCCGAAGCCGGGCAGCTCCCGCAGGCGGACCCGCAGGCGCTCCCGGGCCGCGGTGTAGGTGGGGTTGAGCCGCAATGTGGTCAGACTCTGGGAGAGCTGCGAGACGGTTGGTGCGTAGGAGCGCCCGTTGTCGTTGAGGACGACCACGACCCGGCGCCGGGAATGGCCCAGGTTGTTCAGCGCCTCGTAGGTCATGCCTCCAGTGAGGGCGCCGTCTCCCACCACGGCGACCACCCGTCGTTCCGCCGCGATGCCCCGGAGCTCGAACGCGCTGGCAACGCCGTGGGCGTAGGAGAGCGCCGTGGAGGCGTGGCTGTTCTCTATCCAGTCGTGCTCCGATTCGGCCCGGTTGGGATAACCCGACATGCCGCCCGCCTGTCGCAGCGTCTTGAAAGCATAGCGACGGCCGGTGAGCAGCTTGTGCACGTACGCCTGATGCCCGGTGTCCCACAGGATCACGTCGCGGGGGGATTCGAAGACACGGTGCAGCGCGAGGGTCAGCTCGACCGCGCCGAGATTCGAGCCCAGATGGCCCCCCGTCGTGGTCACCGTGTCGACGATGAACGTCCGAATCTCGTCGCACAGCTGAGTGAGCTGCTCGTCCGTGAGGTCCTTGAGGTCGGCGGGCGTCTCGATACTGGGCAAGATCATGGTGATCGGCCCAGGCTATCCGTTGGGGTCGGCCTCAAGGGGTGGGAGAGGGCCCGGCCTTGGTCAGGAAGGTGGCCCGGTCCACCACGACCCGCGTCACACGACCAGCCCCCACGAGGCCGCCGCCATCGCCGCCGAGCCGAGCCGCCGTGACGTCGAACGTGAGCCGCCTGCCCTCGACCCGGACCAGTGTGGCCTCGGCCAGGACCACCGAGCCCACGGCCACCGGGGCCAGATGGTCGAACTGCACCCGGGTGGCCACACTGGATTGGCGTTCCTCGAGGTGCCCGTCAGTGGCTCGGCACGTCGCTTCTTCGCAGAGCGCCAAGAGGCGGGGGGTGGCGAGAACCGGCACGTCGCCCGAACGAAAATGATCAGCCGTGTCTTGCGGTCCCACCGTCAGCTCGAGCTGCGCGCTCAACCCGGTGTGGGGCCCGTGGCCTGCGGGGGCCCTGGAGGGAGACGGATCGGCGGGCACAACCATTACGCTATCGCCGTGACCGACACCGCTCTCATCGCTCCTGACGTGCTCGAACGCGTACTGTCGGCGTCATTGGTCGAAGGCGGCGACATGGCGGAGATCTTTGCCGAGGACACGGCGACGTCGAGCGCCGTGCTCGACGACCGCAAGGTCGAGGAGTTGTCGTCGGGGCGCTCACGCGGTGCGGGAATCAGGGTGGTCGACGGCGAGACGACGGGTTTCGCCCACACCGCCGACCTCAGCGAGGATGGCTTGCTCGCCGCCGCCCGGGCGGCGGCGGCCGTGGCCCGCGGCGGCGGGACAGGGGTGCGCACGGTTGCCCTAGGCCCGATGGCGCTGCACGGCCGGGACGACGAGGACTCTGGAAGAGCCAGCCCGGGGGCAGACAAGCCACGGACGCTCGAGCTGCTGGCCAGGGCCGACGAAGCGGCACGATCGGCTGGTGGCGCGGTCACGCAGGTGCAGGTGGGCTGCGGCGACGGTCGACGTAGGTTGCTGGTGGCCAACTCCGACGGGTTGCTGGCCCAGGACGATCAGGTCCGCACCCGTTTCAGCGTGATGTGCGTGGCCAACGGGGACACGGGCATGCAGACGGGTTTCGAGTCGCTGGCGCGCACGGAGGGCTACGAGATCTTCGAGCGCCACCGCGTAGAGGACGTGGCCCAGCGGGCGGCGGCCCGGGCCCTGGCCAAGCTGTCGGCCCGTCCCGCCCCCTCGGGCGAGGTGCCGATCGTGCTGGCGGGCGGCAGCGGCGGGATCTTGTTCCATGAGGCGTGCGGGCACGGCCTCGAGGCAGACCATGTCCTCAAGGACGCGTCGGTCTATGCCGGCCAGGTGGGGGAGCTGGTGGCCAGCCCACTGGTGACGTTGGTTGACGACGGGACGGTCCTTGGCGAGTGGGGCCACTTCGGAGTCGACGACGAGGGCGCCCCGCCGGCGCGCAACGTGCTGATCGAGAACGGCATCCTCACCGACTACATGTGGGACTGGCTGCGGGCACGCAAGGAAGGCCGGGCGTCGTCGGGCAATGGACGGCGCCAGAGCTACCAGCACCTCCCGATGGTCCGGATGACGAACACCTACCTGCTGGCCGGGCAGGAGGACCCCCTCGAGCTGATCGCCCAGACGCCATCGGGCGTCTACGTGAAGAAGCTGGGGGGCGGCCAAGTCAACACGGCGACGGGCGACTTCGTGTTCGGGACGACCGAGGCGTACCTCATTGAGCACGGACGCAT
This sequence comes from uncultured Acidimicrobiaceae bacterium, assembly GCA_963787485.1. Taxonomy (GTDB): domain Bacteria; phylum Actinomycetota; class Acidimicrobiia; order Acidimicrobiales; family RAAP-2; genus Bog-473. Next base: position 84,005 of record CAWBDF010000006.1, read on the forward strand.
CACCGAGCCGCTGCGCGACGCCAACCTGATCGGGAACGGCCCGGAGGTGCTGCGGCGCATTGACGCCGTGGCCACCGACTTCGACATGGGCCCGGGAACCTGCGGCAAGGACGGACAGAGCGTCCCGGTCGGGTGCGGGCAGGCCACTCTGCGCATCACGGGGGTCACGCTGGGCGGCACGGCATGAGCGATGACCTGCTGGAGCTGGCCCATTCCGTCCTCGCCCAGGTACACCCAGGAGAGGGCATGGAGGTCTTCGTCAGCCGGGGCACCGACACCGAGGTGCGGGCCTACGATGGCCAGGTCGAGTCGCTGACCTCGGCCGACTCCTCCGGCGTGGGGATCCGAATCCTCCTCGACGCCACGGACGGGGCGGGGAGCCAGGTGGGCTTCGCCTGGGCCGGGTCCTTAGAGCCCGACGTCGTTGCCGCCACCCTGGCCGACGCGCGCGACAACGCTCGGTACGCGACTCCCGACCCAGACGTGGTGCTCGCCGTTCCCGACGGAGTCGCGCCAGTCGAGCTCGACCTCTGGGACGACGGCGTGGCCAGCACGCCCGTCGAGAAGAAGGTCTCAATGGCCGTCGAGCTCGAGCGCGCCACGCGCACCGCCGATCCCCGCGTCAGGCAGGTGTCCTCGGCCGACTACGCGGACAGCCGGTCCGAGGTGGCTCTGGCGTCGACCACCGGGATCTCGTCGGTCCGCGGGCGCACCACCGCCTTCCTCTCCGTCGATGCCATCGCGGGCGAGGGTGCCGAGACCCAGACCGGCTCGGGGTTCAGCGTGGGCCGCGGCCCGGGCAGCCTGGTCCCCGACGAGGCCATGGACGACGCCGTGGCGCGAGCCGTGCGCATGCTCGGCGCGCAGAAGGTCCCGTCCACACACTGCACGGTGGTCTTCGACCCCCGGGTGGTGTCGACGCTCCTCGGCGTCGTCGCATCGGCGCTGTCGGGTGAGGCAGTGGTCAAGGGTCGATCCTTCTTCGCCGGGCGGATCGGCGAGTCGGTGGCCACGGGCGCCGTCACGTTGGTGGACGACCCGACCGACGTCCGAGCCTTCGGGGCCACCTCGCACGACGGTGAGGGGCTGGCGGCCCGGCGCAACGTTCTGATCACCGACGGCCTCCTGGCCATGTTCGTGTACGACACCGTCTCGGCACGCCGCGCCGGTGTCGCCTCCACCGGCTCGGCGGTGCGAGGAGGGTTCGCCGGGACCCCCTCGGCGGGGTGCCGGGCCCTCGTCCTGGCTCCCGGCACGCGCGGCCAGCAGGAGATCGTGGCCTCGGTGGGTGAGGGTCTCTACGTCCAGTCGATTTCTGGAGTGCATTCCGGCGTGAACCCGGTCAGCGGTGACTTCTCGGTGGGGGCGGAGGGGCTCCGCATCACCGGCGGCGCCCTGGGTCAGCCCGTGCGGGAGGTGACCGTGGCCTCCACGATCCAACGCATGCTGCAGTCGGTGGTGGAGATCGGTGGTGACCTGCGGTGGCTGCCGGGGATCGCCGCCGGACAGACGCTGGCCGTGGCCGACATGTCGCTCGGCGGAGACTGATCCCGGCCGCCGGCCGCCGGCCACCTCGGGCGAGCGAGGGGGGCTCAGCTGGGGGTGGCCGGCGCCGGCGCGGACGCCGTGTCCGACCCTCCGCCCGCGCCCGAGGACTCCTTCTTGGCCTTGTCGGGCGACGAGCCGTTGCCCGAGGACTCCTTCTCCGACGTCTCCGGTCCCGACGACGGGGCCTTGCGGCCGTTACCCTCGGAGGCCGTGGCCCGCGAGTCGGTCTTGTAGAACCCGCTGCCCTTGAGCACGATGCCGACCGCTCCGTAGACCTTGCGCAGCGCCCCGCCGCATTCGGGACAGGTGGTCAGGGGCTCGTCCGAGAAGCTCTGGACGGCATCGAGCCGGTGTCCGCAGGCCGTGCAGGCATATTCGTAGGTCGGCAATGGACTCCTCCTGGCACTCTCAGCCCGAGAGTGCCAAGTCTATCGGCCCGAGCTGGGGACCCGCGTCCGCTGATGGAACGGACTGGCGTCGCACCAGGTCGTAGACTGACCCTGTGACCGACCGGATGTTGACCAACCTCGACCCCCTGAGCGGCGCCCGCATGGTCGACGTCACTCCACGAGAGCCCACGCACCGGCGGGCCCTGGCGCGTTGCCGCGTCTCCATGTTGCCCGAGACCACGACCAAGGTGGCCAACAACGCCATCACCAAGGGGGACGTGCTGGCGGCAGCTCGGATCGCGGGAATTCAGGCCGCTAAGCGCACGGCGGACCTCATCCCAATGTGCCACCCGGTCCTGGTCGGATCGGTGGCGGTCAATTTCTCCATCGGAGACGACCATGTCGAGGTGGAGGCCCAGGTCGAGACGGTGGACCGGACCGGGGTCGAGATGGAGGCCATGACGGCGTGCGCCGTGGCCGCCCTCACCGTCTACGACATGTGCAAGTCCTCGGATCGCACCATGACGATCGAGCACCTGGCGCTGTGGGAGAAGTCGGGAGGACGGTCCGGGCCGTGGCGGAGGACCGACCACCGCCCGCACTGAGGCCCGGTCTGACTTCCCGTTCGCTCCCGCGCCTGAGCCGTCGCTCGAGATTCGGGCGGCACGCCGTCGTCTACATTCGGTCCCGATGACGACCACGACGCGTGCCGAGACGGCGCCCGACGTCGGCAAGGCGGCGTTCGGCACGGTGACGTCCGTGGTGGGACGGATCGGGGGTCGTCGCGCGGTCATCGCCCGAGCCGAGGGGACCATGCGGCGTGGGGCCATCGCCCACGCCGACGGAGTGCGTTTGGCCGAGGCCGCCGAACAGGCGCGGGCGCTCGGGATCCCCTTGGTCTTCTTCGTCGCCTCGAGCGGTGCTGACGTTCTCGACGGGGTGGCGTCGCTGCACGGATGGGGTCAAGCAGCGGCCGCGATCTCACGGTGCAGCGGACAGGTGCCAGTGGTCGCCGTGGCCACCGGTCCCGTGGTGTCTGGCCCGGCCTTGTTGCTCGGGCTCTCCGACGTGGTCGTCATGCGCTCCGACGCCGTGGCCTTCGTGTCGGGCCCCCAGATGGTGGCCGAGTTCACTGGGATTGAGGTGAGCTTGGCCGATCTGGGCGGAACCGCCGCCCATGCCACCGCCAGCGGCCTGTGCGCAATCGAGTCCGACGATGTGGACGGCGTGGTGGCCGAGCTGCTCGAGTACCTCCCATCGAACACCGACGAGGTCCCCCCGTCTGGGCCAGTCGACGACTCCGTGCTTCGCTCGACGCCCGAGCTGCGCACGCTGATTCCCGACCGCAAGGCCGCGACCTACGACGTGCGGGAGGTCGTGCGATCCCTTGGCGACGACGGAGAGTTCCGCGAGCTGTGGCCGCGCTGGGCCGGCCAGATCATCACGGCCTTCGGCCGCATGGGGGGCATGCCGGTCGGGTTCGTGGCCAACCAACCCCGGATCCTGGCCGGAACGCTCGACATTGCGGCCTCGCAGAAGGGCGCTCGGTTCGTCCGCTTCTGTGACGCTTTCAACCTTCCGATCGTCAGTCTGGTGGACACTCCGGGATTCCTGCCCGGCAAGGACCTCGAGTGGCGCGGCATGATCCGCCACGGCGCCGAGCTCGCCTTCGCCTATGCGCAGGCCACCGTGCCTCGCCTGTGCCTGATTCTGCGCAAGGCTTTCGGCGGCGCTTACATCGTGATGGACTCCCGCGGCGTCGGAAACGACGTCTGCCTGGCATGGCCCGGTGCGGAGGTGGCCGTCATGGGGGCATCGGGAGCCGTGCAGATCCTGTCCCGCGACCTCGACGACGCTGCCCGGCGCGTCCGGGAGCAGGAATACGAGGCGACCTACCTCAATCCGTGGCCGGCGACGGAGCGCGGGCTGGTCGACCTGGTGATCGACCCTGCCGACAGCCGGATCGTCGTCTGCTCGGTGCTCCGCCAGCTGTGCACCAAGCGTGAGCTCCTGCGCGGCCGCAAGCACGATGCCGGTCCCCAATAGGCCCAGGCGGCAACGGGTCCCGACGGCAATGGGAGTGGACCTGCGACCATGCGGATTGTAATGCTTTTGTAACGATCCCGCGGCGGATTCGACGCCGAATTCGCTGATTCATCGGGCATGATCAGCGACGTGGTCAGCGCCGCCGATGACCCTCTTTTCGTTTTGGAGTCGTGCCACAGCACGTGGATCTTCGACACCGACCGGATGCGCTTTCGACGCGTGTTGAAGGGGCTGGCCCTGGACAGCCACGCGGCAACGACCGCCTGGCGGGCGTACTACGGGCTCGAGGTGGACCCGATCTCCGAGTCGTTCGTCGTCCTGCTCAATCCCGAGGGGACCCGACTCCTGCGCTCGTGGCGCCATGTGAAGCACTGCCCCCAGTGCGGGGGGAACCAGACGGCGGAGCTCTCCGTCGACGAGCTCCGGGGCGCGTCGCTGGCCTGACCACGCTGCGTCGGGTGCCCAAGCCTGACGTTCCCGCCTGGTGGTCAGACGTCGTCGGCTGGCGGGTCGTCGGGCCCCTGAGGATGACGGGACCGCCGCTGGGCACGCTCGATCTCTCGCTCGACGTCGGACCACATGAGGGGTTCGGCGTCCTCGCCCGCGGCTTCGGAGGCATGTGCCCGCGTCATGATCACGAACGCCACCGTCCAGAGGACGGCGATCGTGCCCAGTTTGGCCGTGAACCCGGCCAACTGCTGGTCGAGGAGCGGCTTCATGCCCATCACTGTGCTCGCGTGGGCGAAAGCGGGGTAGAGCGGGTGGCGGGCGAAGATCCACACCACGGACAAGAAGCTCGGCACGATCGACTGGACGATGAGATAGCCGCCGCGTCCGAGGACGGACAGGCGCGGCTCTCCGGGCAGTTCGGTCAGCACGGGTGCCCACAGCACGAAGCCTGAGGCGAGAACGACGAGCTCCAGGGCGAACCGAGCCACCTCGGAGCGTGCGGCCAGACCGACGGCACCGGTGGTGAGCGTGGCGACGGCGACCACGGTGACGAGGACGATCGCGGGGACCGGTCGGACGACGACCCGCAGCACAGCGTCCACGACGGCCGGTCGAGTCAATCGATAGAGGACAGGTCGCGGCGTCCCGAGCACCAGCAGAGGCGGGACGGCGAGGGTGAGCAGCAACCGCTGGAGAACCAGGGCGACGAGCAGCCAGTGCGCCGCCAGGTCGGCGAGAGGCCACGTCACGGCGATGGCGAGCACCACCACGCCGGTGGCGAAGAGGACGCGCTGGCGACGTGTGGCCCCCTGGCCGGGCCGTCCCGTGGCCCCGGCGTACGCGCCGACGAGCACCCCCATGGCCAGGAACCACACCAGATGGAGGTGCCAAACGAAGGCGCCCACGGCACCGGACAGGTCCGGGCCGGCCAGGCTCGTCATGCCGAGAACGGTCCCGAGCGTCGGGCCACCAGACCCAACCGGGCGGCCGCCGTAGGCTCTGGCCGATGGACGCACCCGCGAAGCTGGACCGGCTCGAGCGCGTCACCGATCTGGTGTTGGTGCTGCTCGACGCGGCACAGCCGCTCACCTTGGACGCCATCGCACATCAAGTTCCTGGCTACCCGGTCGACCACACGGCGCGGCGCCAGGCCTTCGAGCGGGACAAGCGACTGTTGCGCGACGAGGGAATTCCGGTGCTGACGGAGCCCTTGCCCGGCCAGGAGCAGTACGGGTACCGGATCAGCCGGGACGACTTCTATCTTCCCGACCTCGAACTCGAACCCGACGAGCAGGTCGCCTTGCACCTCGCCGTCGCCGGCGTTCACCTGGGGGATCCTAGTGGCCGCGATGCACTGCTGAAGTTGGGCGCCGCCGGCCTGGGAGACGTCCGCCCGGTTGCCGCTTTGGCTCCGGCGCCCGCCCTCGGCGAGCTGTTCGAGGCGGTCAGGACGGCGGTGGTGGTCGAATTCGGGTATCGGGGGGTGTCCCGCCGCGTGGCGCCGTTCGGACTGCGATTCCGCTTCGGCCACTGGTACCTGGTGGCCTGGGATGTCGAACGGGCCGCGGTGCGCACGTTCCGCGTGGACCGGATTGAGGGCGCCGTCGTCCGCGGCGAGCGGCGGGGGAACGAGGTTCCCCTCGACGTGGACGTGGACGCGGCTCTGCCCGAGGAGCCCTGGGAGGTCGACGGTGCCGGGCGGATCGCCATGCTGCTGCGGGTCGACGCGCTCGAGGCAAGCCGGGTGGTGGACGAAGTCGGGCCCGACAAGGTGGTGCGCCGGCACGACGACGGGTCGGTCGACCTCTCGCTGGGTGTCGCGAGCTTCGCCTCCATCCGCTCGTGGGTACTGGGCCTGCTCGATCATGCGACGGTGACCGCGCCGGCCGAACTCCGCGAGGAACTGGTCGGCTGGTTGCGCACCCTGACGACACTGCCTGCCGCGGACCAGATCGCGTCTTCCGACCGCGCCGACGACGACGAGGAGACCGTCGTCGTGTCTGGGTCGCCGACGGCGACCAAGAGTCCCCCGGGGGTGGAGACCAGCCGTCGCCTGCGACGTCTGCTCGCCCTGGTCGGATGGTTGGCCCAGGTCGGCGAGACATCGTTGTCCGAGGCAGCTGCTCGTTTCGGCATGAGTGAACAGGAGCTGGTCTCCGAGCTGGAGTTGGCGGCGTGCTGTGGCACGCCTCCCTACACGCCGGACACCCTCATGGAGATCGAGGTCTTTGACAACTCGGTGCGAGCATTCCTCCCCGAACAATTCGCGCGGCCGCGTCGTCTCACGCCGGCCGAGGGATTCGCCGTGGCGGCATCGGCGCGGGTGCTCCTGGCCGTCCCGGGCTCCGATGACGACGCGCTGCGGCGCGCGCTGGCCAAGCTCGAATCCGCCCTGGGATCGCGTGAAGCGGTCGCCCTCGACGTCGACGCGCCAGCTCACCTGGCTGCGGTACGTGAGGCAGCCCAGCAGGGACGGGCGCTCGAGCTCGACTATCTGTCCGGATCGCGTGACGAGCTCACGACCCGTCGGGTGGATCCCGCGCAAGTTGTGATCATTGACGGCCACTGGTATCTCGATGCCTACTGCCACCGGGCCGGAGACATGCGGCGCTTCCGGGTCGACCGGATCGTGGCGTTGCGTCCACTCGAGCCATGCGCCGACGTTCAGCCCTTGGTGGCCCGGTCGCTCGACGAGATGTTCGTACCGGGCCCCGGTGCCGTCGAGGTCGACCTCGAGCTCGGACCCGGTGCCCAGTGGGTGCCCGAGTCGGTCCCGGTTCGCCGTGTCCGGCGTGCCCAGGACGGCAGCGTCACCGGGGTCGTCCTCGACGTGTCGGGACTGGCCTGGTTCGAGAGGCTCTTGCTCCAGTTGGGCCCCGAGGCCCGGGTTCGTCGTCCGCCCGAGCTGAGGACGCTGGCGGCTGACGCGGCGCGGCGGGTGCTGGCGCGCTACGACTGACCGCACCCTCGAGGATCACCGGCGACCGTTCTCACCAGAGCGGCACAGGCTGACCTGGGAAGGCGACGGGGGGTGCGGCATGTTGGGGGTGCACGGTGTGGCGAGAGCCGGCGCCGACTACTACCTCTCGGACCTCGGGCAAGAGCTCCCGGTGGGGCGCGGGCCGTGCTGGACCGGTGTGGCCGCCGCCGGCCTCGGGCTCGAGGGCGAGGTCGACGCGCCGGGTCTTCGGCTCCTCCTCGAGGGACGCCATCCCCTGACCGGGGCGGACATGAGGTCCGGGCGCGTCCGCGTGGCCGGGTGGGACCTGGCCTTCAGCGCGCCGAAGTCGGTCGGCGTGCTGTTCGCGCTCGGCGGTCCCGACATGGCCGCAGCCGTCGTGGCCGCCCACGACGAGGCGGTCAGCGGTGCTCTGATCTACCTCGAGCATCACGGAGTGACCGCGGTCCGCAGGCGCGGGCCTGAGTCGGTCGTGCTTCCGACGAGCGGTCTGGTGGCCGCACGGGTCACCCACGCAGTCAACCGGAACGAGGACCCGCACCTGCACACCCACGTGGTGATGGCCAACCTGGTGCACGGGTCCGATGGTGCCTGGGGCGCCTGCGACCGCCGGGGGATCGAGGCACATCGCGCCGCTGCCGACGCGTCGTACCTGGCGCACCTGCGTGCCGGCCTGGTGTCCGCCACCGGCGTTCGATGGGCCGGCGGCCCCGAGCGCGCGCCAGAGATCCTGGGAGTCCCGCCCGCGCTGCTGGGCGAGTTCGCCTCGCGGAGCGCGGACATCCGACGGCATCGCCACGAATTCGGGTCGCGATCGACGCGGGGTGCTCGTGTGGCATGGGCTGCGACCCGCGCTGCGAAGGGGCCCGGGCGCGACTACGCCGACCTGGCCGCCGAGTGGGCCCGGCGGGCGCGCGCGGTGGGTGTCGACACGCTCGATCTCCCGGGTCGATCCGGGCCGACCGCGCGGCGGTTGGACGAGCATCGCTTCGCCGCGTCCGTCTGGCTGACCCCGCACGGCGGCGTGCGACGCCGCGACGCCGTGGCGGCCTTTGCCGGCGCCGCTCTCGACGGGATCTCAGCGAACGCCCTCGCGCAGCTGGTCGACCACTGGGTGCCCACGGGATCTGTCGGTGTGGCCGAGCCCCTCCGTCCACGTGGCGCCGTCGTGCCGCCCGGGTATCTTCTCCACGCGCTCGGTCCTCGACCACTCGACCCCGGAGACCATGAGGTATGGGTCGGTGCGGCCCGGGAGGTCGAGGCCTACCGTGCGAGGTGGGGACTCGGGGCGTCGGTGCAGCCGTTGGCGCTGATGTCACCTCCTTTGGTGTCGCCCGCACGACTGGCCGACCATCTGCGCACGACACGCCGCGTGGAGGTAGCGCGGGCCAGGCTGGAGCGCCGCGCTCCCCGTTCGGCACCCGAGGTCGAGCGCGGTCTGGTCCGGTGAGCCCGGCCTCTCCGGTGGACTGACGTCCACCTGAGCGGGTCGGGTCAGCGCCCCCGAACGGGACCGTCCCGTGCCACCATCCGCACCGGTGGCACGAGCTGCCGCCACGGAGCGCATTCGTGGGCCGGGGTGAGCACGACCTCGTGCACGTCGTTGTGCGGATCGAGCACGAGTGCCCTTCCGGGGACCCCGCGGGCCAGGGCGTCAACGGGCAGGCGGGCTTGGGGCGTGGTGCCGACGGAGGTCGACGGCCGGATCCGACCCCAATGGTCCACCGAACGGCTGACCGTGGTGGACCTGACCCGATGGTCTCCGGCCAGCGAGCTGAGATCGCGCAGCGTGCGGGTGTCTGCGATCCCGCGGAGTACCACCGTCGTCCCGAAGAGCGAGAGGAACCCGTCGGCTGCGCCACCCCAGCGCGTTCGGGCCTGCGAGAGGTCCTGCAGGCAGGCCAGCACGAGCAGCCCCTGCCCCGCCCCCTCGCTGACGATGGACGGAAGGTCGGGGAGCGGTGCGATGTTGGCCACCTCGTCGAGCGCCAAGAGGGTCGGCGCGCCGCCGGGCTCACGTCGGTCTCGTTCGTAGGTGGCGTCACGGACATCGCCGACCAGCGCGACCACGAGGGGCGCGAAATGGCGCTGGTACCGCCCCGTCGAACAGACGTATAGGGTGTTCGCGCCGTCGCAGAAGGCCGGCATGTCGAGAGGCGCCATCCGCGTCGATTCCATGGCCGCTCCGGTTCGGTACGCCGAGACAACACCCGATGCCGTGGACCAGATACCCGACTGCTCACGGGTATCTGTCGTGGTGATCCCTGACAGGAGATCGGTGGCGGGGGATCCTGCGCCACTGCGCAAGTCGAGGATTTCGAGGGCATCGGCACCGTTGTGGCGATCGATCCAACTCAGGACCTCGCCCATGCCGCGGTGGTCGAGTGCCGCCGCATGGAGCAATGTCGAGAGCAACGCTCCGGCTCGTTCGGCCCAGTGTTGGTCCGCCGCGCGCACGCCGTGCATCCGGCTGGCGGAGACCATGGCCTCTGCCGTCACGACGGCCGTATCCCACTGTGCTGCCGTGGTCAGAGGCGACCAGCCGACCCGTTCGACCCCACGTGGACACTCCACCTCGCCGCTCGGGTCGTAGAGAAACGTCCACCCGTCCACCTGCCGCGAGGTCGCCGTCGCCGCCATCACGTCGGGCTTGGTGGAGGTGGAGACGACAGCCCCGTCGAACAGGAGGATATTGGGGATGACCAGGGACGATGTCTTTCCTGAGCGGGGTGGACCAAGGACCAGGGTCGACTGCTGCGCGCCGGCCCACGCCCACCCGTGACGACCGGTCCCCACATAGATGCTGTGTCGCGCGCCGCGGTGCACATCGCGCAGCGCATCCGTCAACACGCGGCGCGAGTCGTACGCGTCTGTGGTTGAACTTGCTTGATGTTCCATGCCCTCATGCTTGCGTTGCGGAACACGAAATTCCATGGCACATATCGCCGCGCGCACCGACGTCGACATGTGTGCCGAGTCGACAAGAGTGCAGGACGCGCCGCCTGCGCACGCGGAACGGCGTTCGTCGATACATGCGCGAGCGGCCGCGCGAATCGCAAAAATGACAACGCGAACAAAGAATGCTTGACCTGAGTGCGTAACACCGAAAGAATGTGTGTACCCCAGGGTGTGAGGGAGGATCTGACATGTGCCGCGACGCAAACGTCCGCGCCGCGCACGGCAAGAGTTGTCGGCTTGCTGTTCGCGCGCGCGCAGTCGTGCACGTTGCCAGATTGACGTCACGCTTCGGGGGTCTGACATTGACAATGAATCCGGTGCGGCGATGCGCACGGCGCGAGGTATCCACTCGCGGTGTGACGCAGGCTTCACCTCTATTCAGTGACCACGCTCCTAGGGAGGTGTACCTGTGGCAGTAGCCGCGAAGAGAAGGGCCCCCGCCAAGAAGGCGGCGAAGAAGAGGGCCCCCGCCAAGAAGGCCGTCAAGCGCGCTCCAGCGAAGAAGGCCGTCAAGCGGGCTCCAGCGAAGAAGGCCGTTAAGCGGGCTCCGGCTCGCAAGGCGACCAAGAAGCGCGCCCCGGCCAAGAAGGCCGCCAAGCGGGCTCCGGCTCGCAAGGCGACCAAGAAGCGCGCCCCGGCCAAGAAGGCCGTCAAGCGGGCTCCGGCTCGCAAGGCGACCAAGAAGCGGGCTCCGGCCAAGAAGGCCGCCAAGCGGGCTCCGGCTCGCAAGGCGACCAAGAAGCGCGCCCCGGCCAAGAGGGCGGCGCGCCGGCGCTGAGCACGTCGTTTCGTCGACGAACGATGAGACCGGGGGCCTTCGGGCCCCCGGTCCTCGCGTCCGGGTCGGCTCAGAGGCGCCGGGCCAGTTCGGCCACGTCGGCCGGCCAGTCGACGTCGTAGGCGAGGCCAGGATCGCGCAACACCCGCACCGCCAGCCCGTGCCGCATGGCTTCAGCCCGATGGGCCCGGAACGAGCCCGAGCCATAGGCGAAGCGGAAGTCGCACGCGGCCGGCAGCCGCAGGACGTTGGTGCCGTCGTCTCGCCGGTCCGGGACCAGGGTGACGCCGTCGAAGCTCGGAAGGATCCCAAGGCCCTTCGCGCAGGGCAGATCACCGTGCGCGACGGTGACCCACTGCGCCCCTTCGGCGGCCAGGCGTTCGACCCCGGCGCGCACGGCCCCATTGAGTCCCTCGCCGGGTGTCCACATCACGGTGGCCCCGAGGTCGGCCGCCCAGTCGGCCACCTCTTCGTCGTCGCAGACCACCGCAACGTGCAGCGGGACACAGGCGCGGACGACGTGGGAGGCCATGGCGCGGGCCAATTCGGCCCGCTCGGCGGCGCGGAGGGCGGGACGGAGACGACGCTTGGCCTGCCGGAACGCCTTGACCGGAACGAGGACGACCTCGTGACCGACGCTTGCTTCTCGCCACGCCGTGTCCTTCGGACCGGCGTCGGCCACCCTGGGCACCGCGTCAGTGTACGGGCATTCACGCTGGCCGCGGTGGGGCGGTCATAGTGTCTGGTCCTGTGGACGACCGGGTCGCAGTGATCGGGGCTGGGTCCTGGGGGACGGCCATGGCGACGATCGTGGGTACCGCCCGCGCGACAGCCTTGTGGGCGCGTGCTCCGGAGTTGGCCACCGCCATGGAAGCCTCCCGGGAGAACGAGCGATACCTGCCCGGTGTGGAGGTCCCCGAGAAGGTGGTGGTGACGTCGTCTCTGGGCGACGCTCTCCAGGGAGCCGGCATCGTCTTCATGGCTGTCCCTTCCCATGGCTTCCGCGCCGTCCTCAGCGCTGCCCGCCCCGCGGCGCACCACGTGGAGGCGATTGTCAGCCTGGCCAAGGGAATCGAGGAGGGCACGAACCTTCGGATGTCGCAGGTGGTGGCCGAGCTGGTGCCCGGGGTGCCGGCGGGCGTGCTCACCGGCCCCAACCTGGCCCGTGAGGTCGCGCTCGGACATCCGGCCGCCTGCGTGGTGGCGCTGCCCGACGAATCCCTGGCCCGCCGAGTCCAGGCCCTCGTCCACTCGCGGACCTTTCGCGTCTATCGGGGGACCGACGTCGTCGGCTGCGAGGTGGCCGGTGCGACCAAGAACGTCCTGGCCATTGCCGCGGGCATTTCGGACGGACTGGGCTTGGGCGACAACACCCGCGCCGTGCTGATCACACGCGGTCTGGCCGAGCTGGGCCGTCTGGGGGTCGCCCTGGGCGGGCGGATGCTCACGTTCGGAGGCTTGGCGGGCGTGGGCGACCTGGTGGCCACCTGCGCCAGTCCCTTGAGTCGCAACCGGACCGTCGGCGTCGCTCTGGGCCAGGGAAGGTCACTCGACGAGATCGTCGGCGGGATGCACATGGTGGCCGAAGGAGTGAAGAGCGCCGGTCCGCTGGTGACACTGGGTCGCGCCCAGGGCGTCGAGATGCCGATCGCGGAGCAGGTCCATGCCATCGTCGAGGGTCGCTGCTCTCCGGCGGATGCCCTCATGAACCTGATGGGGCGACCCTCTCGCTCAGAGTGGGACGAGTCGCTCCTACGGGGGATCTCGTGAGCGGGCCCCACATGCCGCAGGAAGCCGACGACCCTCGCCGTCGCGCCGCGCTGGAGCGCATCAGCGAGACACTCGTCATGCGGGGGGCCAGCGAGAAGGAGATACAGCAGGCGGTGGACGACGGGGTGATCGACCTCTTCGTGGCCGACCGGATGCTGATTCCCTCGCGCCGCCGCTACACGCGGGCCGAGGTGGCCGAGCTCACCCGCGCTCCGGGTGAGCTGCTCGACCGCTTCTTCCGGGCCCTCGGGTTTCCCAGCCTGGGTTCCGACCCGGACGAGCCATCGTTCACGGACCTCGACATTGAGGCGGTCCGCCTGTTCCAGGGCCTCCAATTACAGGGGATGCAGGCGCTCGGCAGCGCAGACGTCGACACGGCGCTCCAGATGGCGCGCGTCATCGGGTCCTCCATGGCGCGTATCGCCGACGCAGAACTCGTCCCGGGAGGCACGGTGCCGATGGAGGGTGACCCGATCCTCGTTGCCGAGGCGGTCGCCAGCATGGCTGACAGCACGATCCCGGCCATGGCCAAGCTGCTCGAGTACGTCTGGCGCCGCCAGATGGCCACGGCGATTCAGCGTTCCATGATGTTGCGCAGTCATGGGCTCGTTCCGGGACAGAGCCCGGTCCTCGCGGTCGGGTTCGCCGACATGGTCGGCTTCACGTTGCTCAGTCAGCACCTGACCGACGAGGAGCTCGCCGCGGTGGTTCGCCGGTTCGAGCAGATCTCGCACGACATCGTCACAGGTACGACCGGGCGAATCGTCAAGATGATCGGAGACGAGGTCATGTTCGTCGTCGACGGCGTGGATGAGGCGGCGCGCATCGCGCTGGCGCTTGCCGATGCGTACGCCGACGACGACCTGCTCTCCGACGTGCGGGTCGGTCTCGCGTTCGGACCGGTCCTCCTGCACAACGGCGACTACTTCGGTCCGACTGTCAATCTGGCCCACCGCATCGTGAACATCGCCAACCCCGGCACGGTGCTGATGTCCGACGAGTTCCACGCCGCGCTCGATGGTGCAGGCGCCCGACGAGTTCGTGGCCCGCCCGCTGCGACCGCGCGTGCTGAAGGACCTCGGGCGTGTCCAGTTGTGGTGGTGCGGCCGGGTTGGACAGGAGGCCGAGGCGGGTTCGGACCGCCTCCACAACGCGCGCTGGGAGCGGCTCGGCGAGGTCCGGCGCGACGCCGGGGGGCGCCGGCGCGCGGGTTCAGCTGTCGCGCAGCCGGGCCGTGGCGATGCCGAAGGGTCCTAGCTCGAAGGAGCCTTCGAAGGAGTCTCGAGGGTGGCCGCGCAGGTCGACGAGCCATCCTGAGCGCCCCGGAAGCGACACCACCGTCGAATGCGGTCCCGGGTTGAACACGCGCACCTCGAGCACCCCGGCGGCGCGGCGGAGGGCAGACACCTCGGCGCCGTCGATGGTAAGGGCGCTCCCCGCTGGTGGCCTGGTGCCGCCCCCCAGGCTGGACACCGTCTCCAGGGGGAGCAGGACGTCGTCGGCCAGAGCGTAGGGATCGTCGCAGTCCACCATGAGGGCGTACTTGAGCGTCACCCGGGTGCCTCGCATCTGGAGCCCCTCGACCGGGGTGAGCGGGCCCGCCGGGAGAGGTCGGTAGGCCAGGCCGAGGCGGGACAGCATGCCGGTGGAGCGGACCACCGTCAGGGCCAACGTGTGCGCGACTCCTGCGTCGACGTCGATCAGCTCGTACTCGCACACGCCGTCGTGGGCCACAGTGAGGCGACCGGCCCGTACGAACCGGAGTGCGGGGGCGGTCGGCAGCCCGTACTCGTCGGGCCTGCCCTCCGCGGCCAGGCCGCGGGTGACGACGGCGAAGGCGCTCTCCGCCTCCGAGCAGCTCGCGGGTTCCGGGAGGGGGAGGTGGGTGCGGAGCCGGTGGTCGCCGCTCGGGTTGACGAAGGTGCTCGTCACCCGTGCCACCCGTTCGTCCGCCCTCAGCTCCACGTCCGTGTCGACCGTCACGTGCTGCTCGCCCACGCGCGCCTGCGACGTTCCTTCGACGTGGTCGGGCCAGGTGTACTCAGCGCGGATGTGCACCCGGGCCCGGACCGGCCCGCGCTCGTCCACCCGCGCCACGACCGTGTCGGGCTCGCTGACGACCCGGTCCTGGCGTGGTGGGGAGTAGTTGTACGAGTCGCCGAGGTCCCCTCCGTCGACCAAGCGGCCGTACCCGGCGGTGCCGTCCAGCGCGAACGTCCCGTTGGTCCGGTCCACTTCCACCTGCGCCAGGCCGTTGGCCAGGACAATGGTGTCGCCGCGCTCGGTTACCTCCACGGGGTGGTCGAGACGGGCAGGTTCCAAGGCGAGCCAACCGTATTCCGGCACCTGCGGAACGCGGGCCAGGATGCGCCGGGTCGGCGGCTGGTCCATGGCGACTCGGACCACGGCGTCGGGTCGCGCGCCGAGCCGGGTGTAGATGTCCTGTTTCGCCTCGGCGATGGGCACGCCAGGTCGCTCCTCCGTCCCGACCGTCACCGTGATGTCGATCCCGTCGGCCGTGTCCTCCACACGCACGTCGTGGACCCATGCGTCGTCGCTGATCCTCGGGCCTTGGAGCATGCCGAGCACCGTGCGGACGGTGTTGGCGTCCAGCACCATGGTGCCCGGAAGCCCGAGACGCTCGGAGATCACCTGGACGTGGGGCGGGGCAGGTCCGTCTGCGGGCACGACGACTTCGACGACGCCGGAGCGGCGGCGGGCGGCGGGGTTCAGCACGAAGGGTCCGGCCTGGGCCAGGGACCGCCTGAAGGCCAGCACTGCCCGCTCGGCCAACCCGGCCGCGATGTCGCGGGCCTCGCTGTAGCGGTGCAGGACGGCGTCGACCACGTCGTCAATGGAGCAGGCACAGACGGAGTCATGGGCCGAATTGCGCACCATCTCCAGCCAGGCCAGGTCGAACAGGCGCTGCGGATACTCCTCGGGCTCGACGAAGAGCGCCGCCAGCGGTTCGGCCCGCCGTTCCAACTCCCGTTCGGCTACGGCTCCCAATCGCTTGACGTCCACCCGGTTCGACGTCACTCCCATGAGCATGTTGGCCCGATGACCCGAGCGGAGCTCACCACGCACGTGGGTCAGACCGTCCGTGGAGCGGCCGGACAGATAGCCGGAGAGCGAGGTCACCGCGAAGACGAACTCGTCCTGCAAGGCGTTGGCCTCGGCCACGACCCGCCCCAGCCAGGGTTGTGGGGTCAGGTGGTCAGATCCGTTCATCAAGAGCAGATCTCCTGGAACGAGATCGGCCATCTCGGCCACGTTGTCGCGCGTGCGCCGGATCAGCGACTTGGCGTCGTCGGGGAGGGAGGAGCCGTTGCCGTAGCCGACGGGTAGGTATTCGGCGCGCACGGACGAACCGTCGGGCGCCTCCCAGGCGAATGCGTTGGTCGTGACCGCCGAGGGAACGCCACGCCAGACCACGGCATCGGCGAAGCCAGCCAGCGACAGGATCTGTGGCATTTGCGCGATGTGGCCGAACATGTCGGGGAGGTATCCCACCGCCATCACCCCGCCGAAGGCTGTACCGCGGAGGATGCCCATCTGGAGGTTGCGCACGATGGTCTCACCCGAGACCAGGAATTCATCCATGAGCACGTACCACGGACCGACGCTGAGACGCCCGGCCGCCGTCAGGGCTCGCAGCCGCTCCTCGGCCTCAGGTCGGATCTCGAGGTAGTCGTCGACCACGGCCATCTGGCCGTCGAGCATGAAGTGGGAGTAGCTGGCATCACGCTCGAGGAGGGGGATCAGCCCGTCGATCAGCTCCACCAGGGCCAGGCGGAACGACTGGTAGGACTTGTACCATTCCCGGTCCCAATGCGTATGTGGAACGACGGCGATCACGCGGGAAGCCATGACGGCCACACTACGAGCTGGACGCGCCCACGATGAGGGTGGGAGTACCCATGGGTCACTGGCGCCGTGGCCTTGCCGACGTGCCCGGCGTCACGCTCCCCGAGGTGTGGGCCAATCGCTGGGCGTCGCACCCCGACGACCCCGTCCTCCTCGACGGCTCGGACCCGTCCCGGGTGCTCGACGGCGCCGCTCTCGAAGCCCGGACGGCGGGGCTGGGCGCGCTTCTCGCCGCCCGGGGCGTGGCGCCCGGTGAGCGGGTGGTGTGGTGCGCCCGGGCCACCTTGGACGCGGTCTCGACGATGGTGGCGGTGCTCCGGGCCGGTGCCGTGCTGGTCCCACTGAGTCCCTCGGCGCGAGATCCAGAGGTGGCGCACGTCGTGGACGACGCCACGCCGACGGTCGCGCTCTGCGACCACGATCGGTCGTTCGGCCCCGGCCTGGTCGCGCTCGACATTGCCACGCTGGTGACCGAGGCGGAGGCAGAGATCCGAACCGATGGCCTCGGCCAGCCCGCCGGGCTGGCCGAACGACGTCCCGCGGACGACGCCCTCATCGTCTACACGTCGGGAACGACCGGCGCTCCCAAGGGGGCGGTCCACACCCATGCTTCGCTGCTGGCCGGCGTCACCTCCCTGCTCGGGGCGTGGGAGTGGGAACCTGCGGACCGCTTGCTCCTGTGCCTTCCGCTCTTCCACGTGCACGGGTTGTGCGCCGGGCTGTTCGGAACGCTCACGGCGGGTGCCTCCGCGGCGCTGTTCGACCGATTCGACGAGTCGGCCGTCCTCGCCTCGGCACCGGCGTGCACGATGTTCTTCGGGGTCCCGACCATGTATCACCGCCTCGCCGCCACGGGCCGCGGGCGCGAGCTCGCTTCGCTCCGGCTCTGCGTCTCCGGATCGGCGCCCTTGGCGGCGGATCTTTGGCGCCGCCTGTCAGAGGACGGGGTGGTGGTCCTGGAGCGCTACGGCATGACCGAGACGCTGCTGACACTGTCCAACCCGCTGGTGGGCGAGCGGCGGCCGGGATCGGTCGGGATCCCGCTTCCCGGTGTCGAGGCCGAGGTGGACGACCCTGACCAGCAGGGAGTGGGAGAGCTCGTGGTGCGCGGACCGTCCCTGAGCCGCGGCTACTGGGGCCGCCCCGCGCCCGACACCGACGGGTGGTTCGCCACCGGCGACCTGGTCTCGGTGGCTGAGGACGGCTACGTGACGGTGCGCGGGCGACGTACCGAGCTCATCATCACCGGTGGCCACAACGTGTACCCCGCCGAGGTCGAGGCGGTGCTCGCCCGCCACCCGGATGTGGTCGAAGTGGCCGTGGTGGGGGTTCCCTCCGAGGAGTGGGGCGAGACCGTGGTGGCCTTTGTCGTGGGGGACCCCGACCTGGACTCGCTCTCTGCGCACGCCGCAGCCGAGCTGGCACCGTTCAAGTGTCCCCGGCAGGTCCGCGTGGTCGAGGCGTTGCCACGCAACGCGTTGGGCAAGGTGCTCCGCGGCCAGTTGCGTTGAACGCCCGGGCCGCCCGGTGAGGCGCCCGAGCGGAAACCGGGGCGCTGCCGGCGGCTGCGCCTGGGATAGCGTGAGGTCCGATGACGACGTTCCTCATGCTCTCCACCTTGGGGCCTGACGGGGCGGCCACCTTGAGGGCGCACCCCCATCGGCTCAAGGAGGTCAACGCCGAGGTCGAGGCCATGGGGGTCCGAGTGCTGGCGCAGTGGGCGCTGCTCGGTCAGTACGACTTCTGCACGGTGCTCGACGCTCCGGACGCCACCACGGTGGCGAGGGTCGCCCTGGTTCTCGGTTCCCGTGGGACGGTCAAGACCCTGACGCTGTCCGCCATCCCGATCGACGACTACGTGGAGGGCGTCCTCAAGGGTGGAGAGGCCTGAGGTTTCAGTGCCACCAGAAGCCCTGGCGGGTCCGTTCCCGGCGGACGTCGTCGCGGACAAAGAGGTCGCCCAGCGTGCTCCCGTCGGACAGCCGGCGGATCCGGTAGCCGTCGCGCGTCACTTCGGCGATCTCGAAGCCCCGCACCCAGGTGCCCTGATAGCGGTTGCGAACGTCGACCTTCGTCCCCGGCACGAGTGGGACACGGGATGCGGTCGTGTCCGTTGTTCTCCCCCCGTCGTGGTCCATCTCGACCATGGTACGGGGGTCAGGTGGGCGCCAACCCCGTCACGCCGTGGCCGTCCGCTCCCCTGACCTGAAGGAGGAGCGCCGCCTGCGCTCACAGGGCTTCACCTGCGTGGGGGGTCTCGACGAGGTCGGCCGGGGAGCTTGGGCCGGTCCGTTGACCGTGGGCGTCGCCGTGGTGCGCCCGCGAGTCCAGATGCGCTCCATGCCCCCCTGGTTGCGCGATTCGAAGATGCTGAGCGAGGCGCGGCGTGAGGGGATCTTCGACGCCGTCGCCCGATGGTGCCAGGCCTGGGCGGTGGGTCACGCCAGCCCGGCCGAATGCGACGCCTGGGGCATGACCGAAGCGTTGCGCGTCGCGGCGCGCCGCGCCCTCGACGGGCTGGGCGCCCCACCGGACGCCCTCCTCGTGGACGGCCCGGTCGACCTTCTCCGGCATCCGGAAGAGCCATTCGCCGGTGTCGTCCGTCCGGTGGTGGACGGCGATGCCAAATGCGCCTCGGTGGCTGCCGCGTCGGTGCTGGCCAAGGTGGTTCGCGACCGTCTCATGCGGGCCGACGCGGACCATTTCCCGGTCTACGAGTTCGAGCGCAACAAGGGGTATCCCTCGCTGGCTCATCAGACGGCCTTACGAGGCTACGGACCGTCAGCCCTCCACCGTCGCACCTGGGCCTTCGTACGCGACCTACCGTGGTGCGGGCAGGTGGTGAGCCGTTGCCAGTCAGACGACGGGGGAGATCTCGGGGAAGTGGCAGGCGACGGGGTGTCCGTGCCCGCGGTCCACCAGCGCAGGCTCTTCCTGGGCGCAGACCTCCTGGGCCTTCCAGCACCGGGTGCGGAAGCGACAGCCGGTGGGAGGTGACTGCGGGCTGGGGACGTCCCCGCGCAGGACGATATGGGTGCGTGCCCGTTCCACCCGGGGGTCCGGGATGGGCACGGCGGAGAGCAGCGCCTGCGTGTAGGGGTGCGTCGGCTGCTCGTACACCTGGTTCCGGTCGCCGACTTCGACGATCTTGCCCAGGTACATCACCGCCACCCGGTCCGAGAGGTGCCGGACCACGGAGAGGTCGTGGGCGATGAACAGGAAGGCAATGCCGAGCTCCTTCTGCAGGTCGTCGAGCAGGTTGACCACTCCCGCCTGAATTGACACGTCCAAAGCCGAGACCGGCTCGTCCAAGACGAGCAGCGCGGGCTCGAGCACCAGGGCCCGCGCGATGCCCACCCGTTGGCGCTGTCCTCCGGAGAACTCGTTGGGGTAGCGGTTGGCGTGCGAGGGATGGAGGCCGACGAGGCTCAGCATCGCGGCCACTCGGTGCCGGACGGTGTCCCGGTCGCGGATGCCGTGGATCTGGAGCGGTTCGGCGATCGCCGCTCCCACCGGCATCCTGGGGTCGAGCGACCCGAAGGGATCTTGGAAGACGACCTGGACACGTCGGCGCATCGTGCGCAGCTCTCGGCTGCCCAGGGTGGTGACCTCGGTGCCTTCGAACCGCACGGAGCCCGACGTGGGCCTGATCAGCTGGAGCACGGCACGGCCGGTGGTCGACTTGCCACATCCAGACTCTCCGACGAGCCCGAGAGTCTCGCCTCGGGCGATGGTGAACGACACGCCGCAGACCGCGTGCACCTCGCCCACCCGGTGCCGCACGAAGGTCCCGCCCCGTACGGGGAAGTGCTTGACGAGGTCGGTCACCTCCAGGAGGGGGGCGCCCACGCCTGGAGGAGTGCTGGTCCGGTCAGTGACCATGGCGGCCGTGGTGCCACGGGGAGTGCCCGCCGAGCGGGCGATCATGGGACCACGGTGTCTACGACGCCATCGGAGAATACCTTTCCATGGTCGCCCCGACTCACTTCGACGGCGAAGTGACATGCGGCCCGGTGCTCGCCCAGTGCGGAGCTGACCGAAGGAACGACGACCAGCTCCGGTTCGCGGTCAGTGCAGACCTGCCGGGCCAGGGGACAGCGGGGAGCGAAGGGGCAACCGCTGGTCTCGCCCAGCATGGAGGGAGGCGACCCGGGGATCTGGCGCAATCGCCCCGAGCCGTCATCGAGCCGGGGAAGCGAGGCCAGCAGCCCGACGGTGTACGGCATGGAGGCCTTGAAGAACACGTCCTCGGCCGTCCCGATCTCCACGGCACGTCCGGCGTACATTACGAGGACGCGATCGGCCAGGCCGGCGACGACGCCGAGATCGTGGGTGATGAGGAGGAGCGCGGCCCCCGTCTCGGCCCGGGCCGCCCGCAGCGACTCCAGGACCTGGGCTTGCACGGTGACGTCGAGTGCCGTCGTGGGCTCGTCGGCCAGAATCACGTCGGGGCTGTTGGCCATGGCGATGGCGACGACGGCGCGCTGGCGCATGCCACCGGAGAATTCGTGGGGGTATTCCTCGGCGCGCCGGGTCGGGTCGGGGATGCCGACGGTGGCCAGGAGCTCAACGGCCTTGGCCCGAGCGACCTTCTTCGAGATGTCCTGGTGGGCCAGGATCGCCTCGGTGATCTGCCACCCGATCGTGTACACCGGGTTGAGCGAGGTCATGGGGTCCTGGAAGATCATGGCGAGGCCGGTGCCGCGCACCTTGGCCAGTTGTTTCTCCTTCAAGCCCAGGATCTCCTCGCCGAGAAAGCGGACCGACCCGCGTACCTCGGCGCTCTTGGGGAGCAACCCCATGGCGGCCAACGCGGTGACCGACTTGCCCGATCCGGACTCGCCCACAATGCCCAGCACCTCACCGGAGGCCAGCGAGAAGTCGACGCCCCGCACCGCGTGGATCACCCCGTTCTTCGTCGGGAAGTCCACTTCCAGACCTTCGACCCTCAGGGCTGACTCGCTCATG
This sequence comes from uncultured Acidimicrobiaceae bacterium, assembly GCA_963787485.1. Lineage (GTDB taxonomy): Bacteria > Actinomycetota > Acidimicrobiia > Acidimicrobiales > RAAP-2 > Bog-473. The sequence goes on from CAWBDF010000006.1 coordinate 105,738, forward strand.
TGGCCCTGACCCGGCCCTTCTTGGGGTCGAACGCCTCACGGAGCCCGTCACCCACCAGGAAGATCGACAAAATGAGGACGATCAGGAATACCACCGGGAACACGAACAGCCACCACTCAGTCGTGGCCGAGTCCTGACCCAGGTCGACGAGCAGGCCGAGCGACACGTTGGGCGGTTGGACGCCCAGACCGAGGAAGGACAGGGTGGACTCGAGGATGATGCTCAGGGCCACGGTCAACGTGGCGTTCACGATGATCGGGCCGATGGCGTTGGGCAACATGTGCCTGACGATGATCCGCCGGTTGGTCGCGCCGAGGGCCCGTTCCGCCTCGACGAAGTCTCGTTCACGCAGTGAGAGGAAATCGGCGCGGACGAGGCGCGCCACGTACGTCCACGAGAGCAGGCCGATGATGACGGCGAGTCCCAGCCAGTTGTCACTTTCCTTCGACAGCCTGTTGGCCAGGACGATCAGTATGGCCAGCACTGGGAGCACGAGCACGAGGTCAACGAAGCGCATGAGGATCGAGTCCACCCATCCACGGTAGAAGCCGGCCAGGGCTCCGACGGTGACCCCGATGAGCGTCGCCATGACGGCCACCGTCAGCGCGATCTCAATGTCCTTCTGCACCCCGGACATGACCTGGGCGAACATGTCGTTGCCGATGGCGTTGGTCCCGAACGGGTTACCCCAGGAGGGGGCGACGTTGAGGTTGTTGGTGATCGTGGTGGCGCCGTATTGCCAGAAGTGGCCGACGAGCACCGACGCCACGCCGAGAAGCACGAAGATGCAAAGACCGGTCATGGCCAACCGCTCGTGCACGAAGCGGCTGAGCACGATCCGCCATTGGCTGTGAGCCTCCCCCGACAACCCGCTGGCGTCCCATCGGTCGAGCTCCACGCCGGCGCTCGCGCTGGCCAGGGTGTGCGACCCGGCCTCGAGCGTCGCCACCTGGGTGGGTGTCTGGAGGAAGAAGTTCTCCCGAGTAGCCGGCTCAGGCATAGCGGATCCTCGGGTCGAGGACGCCATAGAGGATGTCGGCGACCAGGTTGAAGAAGATGACGAACGTCGCTGTGATCAGCAGATAGGCGAGCATGACGTTCACGTCGAGGTTGGTTGCACCGGTCAGGTACCACTGCCCCAGGCCCTGCCACCCGAAGATGATTTCGGTGACGATCGCGCCGCCGAGCACCGCGGCGAAGTCGAGCGCGACGATGGTCGTGACCGGGATCAGCGCGTTGCGAAGGACGTGGCGGATGAGGACACGCCGCGGGCTCAGACCCTTGGCGCGGGCCAAGCGGACGTGGTCGGCGTCGAGGGTCTCAATCATGGACGACCGCTGGTAGATGGCCCATGAGGTGTACGTGATCAGCACCAGGGTGAGGACGGGCAGGGCGGTGTGCGCGGCGTAGTCCGGCAACCGGCTGAGGAACGACCCGCTCAACGTGGGGCTCTGCTCGCCGTCGGTGTAGAGGACGGTGGCGCCCACGTGCTGGTTGATCGGGATGGCCACGAACTCCTTCAGGGCGAGGCCGAGCACGAAGACGGGAGTAGCCAGGAGCACGAAGTTCGTGACCGTGATGGCGTGGTCGGTGAACCGGTATTGCCGCACGGCGGCCACCACGCCGACGAAGACGGCCACCACCACGGCGATGACCGTGGCCAGCACGACCATGCGCAGGGTGACCAGGAGGTGCGACATCATCTGCGACGCCACGTCCTGGCCGTTGAGGGTCGTGCCCAGGTTCCCGTGGAGGGCGCCGGTGAGCCAGATCCAGTAGCGCTGCCACAACGGGTCATTGAGGTGGAGGAGCTGCTCCCTGGCCACGATCGTCGAGTGGGGAATGTGGGGGTTGACCCTCAGCGAGGCGAGCGGGTCTCCCGAGCTGGTCACGAGGAGGAAGACCAGGATCGTCGCGAAGAAGAGCACGATGAGGCTGATCAACAGGCGCCGCGCGCAATAGGTGAACATGGTCGTGCCCTACGAAAGAGGTCCAGGAGCCAGGGAGAGGGGCTGGCGTGGCGTACGCACCGCTTGGCCAGCCCCTCCGCCGGTTCCGACGGCTAGGAGCCGATCGACCAGTTCTCGGCGTTCCAGGTGACCCCGACGCTCGAGGTGTTGGGCACCACTCCCTGGAGGTTGTTCGACCAAACCCAGAACTGCGGCTGCTGGTACAGCGGGAGCGTCACCATGTTCTGCCACAAGATGGAGTCGGCGTCGTTGAAGTCGGTGTTCTCCTTCGACTGGCTCGAAGCCGAGGCCCCCGAGGCGAGGAGCTGGTCCACCTGCGCGCTCGCCGAGTGCGTCCAGTTCTGGGTGCACAGCTGCGAGTTCGTGTACGAACAGTAGATGGGCTGGTTGCCCGAGAGGAACGGCGTTGAGTACCAGGCGAACTCCGAAAGCTGGTACTCACCGTTCGACAGATTGGAGCCAAGTGTGTTGGCGTCGTGGTTCTGAATGTTGATCCGAATCCCGATGGCCCTCATCTCGCTCTGGAACAGCTCCTCTGTCTGGGCGCGGACGGAGTTTCCGGAGGTCGACTGGATCGTGAAGGTGAGGTCCTTGCCCTTCTGCGGACCGGAGTTTGGTTGGAAGTAGCCGTCCGACGCCTTTTTGTAACCGAGCTCCTCGAGCAGGTTGACCGACTGGCTCGGGTCGTAGGAGTAGCTGGTCGCCTTGTAGCCCGGCTGGGTCGGCACCAGCATTCTGCTCCCGAGAGGCGTGATGCCCAGGGCGACCTCGCCCACTGTGCGGTTGATGATCGCCTGGCGGTTCACGCCGTGCGCGATCGCCTCGCGCACCTGGACCTTGGCCAGATAGGGGTCAGCCTGGTTGAAGTCGAAGTGCTCGAATGCCAACCCGGGTAGGGTCACCTTCCTCGCGCTGGGGACCTGGCTGGCCGTCTGCACGATGGACAGGCTCACCGTGCTCGGATTGATGAGGTCGACCTCATGGTTCTGCATGGCCGGGACCAGCTGGCTGTCGGCGGAGAAGAACTGGAAGACGAGCTTGTCGAGCTTGGCCGGCGTGCCCCAGTAAGAGGGGTTGCGGGTGAGGACGAGCGACTGGTTCTCGTTGTAGCTCGCAATCTTGAACCAGCTTCCCGAAATGGTCTGCGTCGGTCCGGTGAACCCGGTGTTCCAGCCCACGGTCCTGGCGACATGAGCCGGCACGATGTTGACGAAGAGCGACCGCCAGTCGGCAAAGCTCGGCTTGAAGGTGACGGTGACCGTCCGGCCGTTGGGGCAGAGCCCGGCGTTGCGGTTGGCGGCGCTGCCGGCTGAGCACGTGGCTCCGCCGGAAGGGTCCGATCCGACCACCGACTGAATCTGGCTGTAGCCGGCGGTGGAGGCGGCATCGTACGGTTTGCCCCCGACGTCGGTGTAGGAGGGGTTCCCGCTCTGGGCCTGCCAGTTGTAGATGAAGTCGTCGGCCGTGATCGGCGTCCCGTCGGACCACACCGCCTTGGGGTTCAAGGTGTAGACCACCGTCTGGGGGCTGTCCGAGGTCACGGCCGCGCTCTGCAGGAGCTGGCCGTTCATGACCGGTTGGAGCTTGCTGTTCACGATGAAGGCCTGGGGCCACACCATGTTCATGATCTCTTGCAGCACGAATTCGGATGCGGCCGAGGTGTTGATGTTGAACCCGGACAGGTTCTCGTCGAGCGCCATGGTGGCCGTTCCGCCCTGCGTCGCTACTCTCGACGACGCGCCGCTCGTCGCTGGCGTGGCGGCGACCAGCGACACGCACAGCGCGCTGGCCGCGCTCGCGGCGCACGCAGCACGCTTCAGATACCCTTTGAATCCCATCGTTCCCCCTTGGTCGGTCGGCCACCCCCGGTCGGCGCCCGATTCCCCCTTCCTCCTCATTCGTATCGGGTCCTATGTCGAAGGATGCGCGCAACCGTAACCTAATTGTCATAAAGTTTTCGGTTCCGCCACGAAGGAATTCGGCAGAAAGCGGTGTCGATAATCCGTGAAACGTCGGTGACGGTGCCCTGCCTCACGGTTTTCGGCGTCTGACCGCGTCAGGCCTGGGGCCCACGGCAGTGGGCACCGAATTGGGGTCCTCAGGGTGGCCGGGTATCCCCGAAGTAGAATCCGCCGCAAACGATGGTCTATGTCCTTGCGATCGCAGCGGCACTGTCCAATGCGCTGACCAGCGTGTTCCAGCGGATGGGTGTCGAGGATGCCCCTCGGGAATCCACCATGCGACTGAGCTTGATGGCCCATGCCGTCCGCCGCGGCGTGTGGCTGATGGGGTTCGGCTTCATGATCTTGTCCTTCTTGTTCCAGTCGTTCGCGTTGCACATCGGCAGCCTGTCGGTGGTCCAGCCGATCCTGACCATGGAACTGCTGTTCCTGGTGGCCATTTTGGGGACCGCCTTCCGCTTCTCCATCTCCATCCGCGAGTGGGTCGGCGCCGCCGGCATCGCCTTCGGGCTCTCGGGGTTCTTGTACTTCGCCGCTCCCGGGGGGGGCGACGACGTGCCGACGAACCTGGCCTGGGTCGTGGCCGGCACCGTGATCTCGGCCGCCATCGCGGCCACCGTGGTGGCCACGCGCTGGGGTCCCCGCTGGTGGAAGGCGGCCGCGTTCGGCGCGGCGGCAGCCCTCGCCTACGCGTTCACGGCCGCGCTCGTCAAGATCGTGAGCGACTACGCAGCCAACGACTGGGTCACCATGTTCGAGCACTGGCAGACCTACGGGGTCGCCGTCTTTGGTCTGCTCGGTCTGTTCCTGACGCAGAACGCATTTCACGCCGGGCCGCTGGCGGCGTCGCAGTCGACACTGGTGCTGGTCGACCCGCTCGTCAGCATCGGCCTGGGGATCGCTCTGTACGGCGACGCCCTTCGCACGTCGGGTCCCTACGGCCCGCTCGAGGCACTCTCGTTGGTGGTGATGTTCGGAGGTGCCGTCGTGCTGGCCAACTCGCCGCTGATCACCGGCCTCAAGAGCGAGGGTGCCGGCGCGGAGCCCGACATGCTGGCGGGCCGGTTGAAGCGCCCCGGGCGTCCCGTCACGGCGGCGGGTGGCTGAACACGGACGGCGCGCCGGCCTGCGCCAGGACCGCCCGTGTCATGGTGGCGAAGTGGTCGGGGTGCGACAGGTGGGCGCCGTGCTGCGCCGAGGCGATCTCGAACAGAGTGGCCCCTCGCACGTGCGTCGCCAGCCACCGGACGCCGGCGCGGTGGTGGGGCGCCGAGCCGGCTCCGCCCATCCCGACGACGGCCGGCACCCGCAGCTCGGTGACGTCGAAGAGGAAGGTGGGGCGGTCGAAACTGCGCATGTCGGCCACCAGCGCCGGCCCGTCGGCCCGACGCTCCGCTTTGGCCCGCTCGCTCAGTCGCCTCCAGGCGGGGACGCCGGTGGTGGCTCTGAAGAACCGCTCGGCCTCCGCCGGCGGATCGGGCTCGGCCGCGGCGGCGCGGTGGTCGCCAGGAGCGAACCCGAACCACGGAAGCGGGGGTTCGTAGGCACCGATGGCGTCGAAGGCGCCCGGTTCGACAAGCGCGGCCGTCATCACGACGTCACCTCCGAAGCTGTGACCCACGGCGACCAGCGGGGCGTCGTCTGCGGTGCGCCGGGCCGCGGCAATGTCCAGCAGGTCGCTGACGTGACCGGCCAGGCCTACGATTCCGCCCCGGCGAGAGCCCTGGTAGCCACGCCGGTCGTAGGTCACGGTGGCCAGATCAGGCAGGCGGCGAACGACCCGGCGGAAGCTGTCTCCCCGGTCGAGCGACCCGTGGACGAAGACGACGGTGGGGACTCCCGGTGCCGGACCCGGTCGCGCGGTGACCTTCAGGGCGCCGGGGTAGCTCATGGCCAGGGCAGACGCTACCGCCTGGGCCTCGGGTACCCGAGCACCACCGGTATGGTTGGTCCATGACCCTCGGCGGAGCGGGCGGCTCCTTCGGCCCCAACGCATGGCTGGTCGACGACATGTACGACCGCTTCCTGGCTGACCCCGACTCGGTCAGCGAGAGCTGGCGGGAGTTCTTCGCCGACTACCGCCCGGCACCCGTGCCTGCCCCGGTGCCGGGCGTGCAGCAGGTCGGTGCCCCTCTTCCTTCGACGTCGGGGATCCTGACAGCCGACGTCGGAGCGACCCCGAGCCGCGCAACCTCGGCCAGCCTGGCCCCGGCCGTCCCGGTGACACAGATCCAGGGGACCCAGACCCAGGCGACCCAGGTGGCGCCGGCGTCAGGCGCGGCCACCCGGATCAGCGCGTCCGCCGCCGCGCCCGCGGGCGCCGACGGGGAGGCGGCCACCGTCCTGCGCGGTTCGGCGTCGCGCATCGTCACGAACATGGAGGCCAGCCTGGGCGTCCCCACCGCGACGAGTGTGCGAACGGTGCCGGCCCGGCTCCTCGAGGTCAACCGTCTCATCTTGAACAACCAGCTGGCGCGGACCACGGGGGCCAAGGTCAGCTTCACCCACATCATCGGGTTCGCCGTGGTGCGCGCGCTCCGCGACGTCCCGGCGCTCAACACGACGTTCGTCCCCGACGTCGACGGGACCGGCAAGCCGGGCATCGTCCACCACAAGCACGTCGGGCTCGGGCTCGCGGTGGACCAGGAGAGGAGCGACGGGAGCCGCACACTGTTGGTGCCGTGCATTCGGGATGCCGACACGCTCGACTTCCGCTCCTTCGTCCTCGCCTACGAGGACCTGATCCGCAAGATCCACACGGGCAAGATCGCCCCCGACGACTTCGCCGGGACCACGGTCTCGTTGACCAACCCGGGCACGCTCGGCACCGTGCAGTCGGTGCCACGCCTCATGCCAGGGCAGGGCGCCATCATTGGAGTCGGCGCGCTGGGCTACCCGGCAGGCTTCGAGGCGGCCGACCCCCGGGTGGTGGCCCAGCTTGGCCTGGGCAAGGTGGTGACCCTCACCTCCACCTACGATCACCGCATCATCCAAGGGGCCGAGTCCGGCCTGTTCCTGGCCCGGGTGGCCGAGCTCCTGACCGGAGCCGACCGCTTCTACGACGACCTCTTCGAGGCCATGGGCGTGCCCTACGAGCCGGTGCGTTGGCAGCGGGACAGCAACGCCGGCCCAGGCACGGACGAGGGCGAGCACCAGCGCCTGGTCAAGCAGGTCCACGTGCAGACGCTGATCAACATGTACCGGGTACGCGGCCACCTGATCGCGCATCTCGACCCCCTCGATGCAGAGCCGCCCCACATCCACCCCGAGCTCGATCCGCTGACCTACGGACTGACCATCTGGGATCTGCCCCGTCACTTCGTGGCCGACGGGCTCGCCGGGCGCGACATGGCGACCCTCGACGAGATCCTCCACGTGCTGCGCGACGCCTACTGCCGCACCCTCGGGATCGAGTACATGCACATTCAGGACCCCGAGCAGAAGCGCTGGATCCAGCAGCACGTCGAGGGCCAGCCGTCGACGCTGAACCGGGGCGAGCAGCGCCACATCCTCGACCGGCTCAATGCCGCGGAGGTGTTCGAGCGGTTCCTGCACACCCGCTACGTGGGCCAGAAGCGCTTCGGTCTCGAGGGCGCGGAGTCGACCATCGTGCTCCTCGACGCCCTGCTCGATTCGGCAGCCGGGTCGGGGGTGGCCGAGGTGGTCATGGGCATGGCGCACCGGGGGCGCCTCAACGTGCTGGCCAACATCGTGGGTAAGTCCTACCGCGAGATCTTCGAGGAGTTCGAGGGCAACCTGGACCCCGACTCGGTCCAGGGCTCGGGTGACGTGAAGTACCACAAGGGCGCCCGTGGAGTGTTCGTCGGGAGCGCGGGGGAGGAGCTTCCCGTGACCCTGGCCTCGAACCCCTCACACCTCGAGGCCGTCGACCCCGTCGTCGAGGGCATGACACGGGCCAAGCAGGACCGCCTGTCGCCACCGACCGACGGCACTCCTGCGGCAGCGGCCGTCCCGGGCGCCGGCTTCCCGTGCCTGTCGGTGCTGGTGCACGGCGACGCCGCGTTCGCCGGCCAGGGGGTCGTGGCCGAGACGCTGAACCTGTCGGGCCTTTCCGGCTACCGCACCGGGGGCACGGTGCACGTGGTGATCAACAACCAGTTGGGCTTCACCACGGCGCCGGCGTCGGCCCGGACCTCGGTGTACCCGACCGACGTGGCCAAGATGGTGCAGGCGCCGGTCTTCCACGTCAACGGGGACGACCCCGAGGCGTGCGTCCGGGCGGCCCGCCTGGCCTTCGCCTTCCGCCAGACCTTCCACAAAGACGTCGTCATCGACCTGGTGGGCTACCGCAAGCACGGCCACAACGAGGGGGACGACCCCAGCTACACCCAGCCGCTCATGTACCAACGAATCGACGCCAAGCGCTCGGTGCGCAAGCTCTACACCGAGTCGCTGGTACGCCGGGGTGACATCACCTTGGAGGAGGCCGAGTCCGCCCTCGACGACTTCAACGCCAAGCTCCAGGCCGTTCTCGACGAGGTCCGGGGAGAGCCCACTGTGGCCCCCCCCGTGCTTCCGGCGCCCGAGCCCGACGCTGTGGACCGCCCGTCTCCGGCCACCGGCGTGCCACCCGACGTGCTGCGGGCCCTCTCTTCGGTGGTGCGGTCGGTGCCCGAGGGGTTCACGGTCCACCCCAAGCTCGAGCGCCAGTTCGCCCAGCGCGACGAACTGGTGGCCAGCGGACAGGTCGACTGGGCACTGGCCGAGGCGCTGGCCATCGGCTCCCTCATGTACGAGGGCGTGGACGTGCGCCTCACGGGCCAGGACACCAGGAGGGGCACCTTCTCCCACCGCCACGCCGTGCTGGTCGACTACTCCAACGGCGACGAGTACGTCCCCCTGGCCCACATCCGGGACGGATTGCGACGCATTGGGGCCGTCGCGCTCGAGCCGTCCGGCGCCATGGGGAACTTCACGGTGCGCGATTCCCTCCTCTCCGAGTACGCCGCCGTCGGCTTCGAGTACGGCTATTCCGTGGAGGCCCCCGACGCCCTGGTGGCCTGGGAGGCTCAGTTCGGCGACTTCGTCAACGGCGCCCAGATCATCGTCGACAACTTCATGGTGGCGGCCGAGGACAAGTGGGGCCAGCACTCCGGCCTCGTGCTGCTGCTCCCGCACGGCTTCGAAGGCCAGGGCCCCGAGCACTCGTCGTCCCGGTTGGAGCGGTTCCTCGCTCTGGGCGCGCGAGGGAACCTGCGCGTGGCGGTTCCCTCCACGGCCGCCCAGTACTTCCACCTCCTGCGCTCGCAGGCGGCGATGAGCCCACAACGGCCTTTAGTGGTCGTCACTCCCAAGTCCATGCTGCGGGCCCACGCCTCTCGTTCCATGTTCTCGGAGCTCGAGTCGGGCTCGTTCCGTCACGTGGTGGAGCACGAGCCGCCGGCGGACCCCGCCTCGGTGCGACGCATCGTGCTGGGGAGCGGGAAGGTGATCCACGAGGCGGAGAAGCGGCGGTCCGAGCTCGACCCCGCCGACCGGGACGCCGTCGCCGTGGTCAGGGTCGAACAGCTCTATCCATGGCCCCGGTCCTCTTTGGAGGTCGTCATGGAGACGTACCGAGAGGCTCGTGAGCTGGTGTGGCTGCAAGAAGAGCCGGAGAACATGGGCGCCTGGTCCTTCGTGCACGCTCGTCTGCATCACCGGCTCCCCGAGTGGCTGGCGCTTCGCCACGTGAGCCGCGCCGAGTCGGCCAGTCCCTCCACCGGGAGCGCCGCCCTGCACCAGCTGGAGCAGGCCGACCTGTTGCGGCGCGCCGTTGGCTGACTCGCATCACGTCGTGGTGGACGGGTCGAACCTGGCCACCGAAGGGCGCACTTCACCAAGCCTCCGCCAGCTCGAAGAGGCAGTCCAGGCGTACGCGGCCGAAGACCCGGGTTCGCACATCATCGTGGTCGTGGACGCCACCTTCGAACACCGCGTGACCGACAGCGAGCGCGAGGAGGTACGCGAGGCCATGCTCAACGGTGAGCTGGTCTCCCCCCCGGCGGGAGCCATTGGGCGGGGTGACGCCTTCGTCCTGCGGATCGCCGAACGCACCGAAGCCATGGTGCTGTCCAACGACTCGTTCCAGGAATTCCACGGCGAGCACCCGTGGCTCTTCGACGAGGGACGCCTGGTCGGTGGCAAGCCCGTGCCGGGCGTCGGGTGGATCTTCACGCCGCGGCTGCCCATTCGCGGGCCGAAGAGCAGGGTGGCGACGGCAGAGGCCAAGTCCAAGGAGAAGAAGGACCCGGCTTCCGCTCCGGCCAAAGCGGCCGAGCTGGCGCCGCGCGGCGAAGAAGGCGGCCAAGCGCGCCTCGAAGGCCAAGAAGTCGGCGCCGGCAGCACCGGTGGTCCCCGTCGACACGTCGTGGCCCCTGGTCCCGGCTATACCGCCCCCCGCCCGCGTCAAGGTCGACCCGGTGTTCTCGAGTGCGATCGACGAGGCCCTCGAAGAAGCCCTCCGTCCTCCGCCGCCGCCGAAGGTGAAGGGGGCGACCAAGAAGGAGGCCGGGACGTCGCGTCGTGCCAAGGCGAAAAAGCGCGCCTCGGGGATGTCGGCCGATCAGGCCGGCGGCAAGGCTCTGGCCGAGTCCGCGGAGGCCAGGGCGGACCCTGGGGCGGTCGCCCGTGACGCCGGACCTTCGAAGCGGAAGCGCTCTACGCCGCCGCCGGCGGTGAACGAGCCGCTTGCCTTCATCAATTTCGTGGCCGCCTTCGCGGTGGGGTCCACGATTGACGGCGAAGTGGTGTCGTTCACTTCACACGGGGCCATGGTCGACGTGCCGCTCCCCGCTGGCGGTGTGCTCCACTGCTACATCCCGCTCACGGCCATGGGTTCACCTCCACCGACCAAGGCGCGCCAGGTGCTCAAGAGGGGGGAGGTGCGCCCCTTCGTGCTCGCCGGCCTGGACCCGCCGAGGCGCGTGGCCGAGCTCACGCTCCCGCCGGTCGCCGTGGCGACGTTGGCGGAGCGACCCGAGCCAGCGGGTTCGGGATCGAGGAAGGCTGTGCCAAAGAAGGCCGCGTCGAAGCAGATTGCGAAGAAGGCGGTCGCGGCGAAGAACGTCCCCGCGGCGAAGAAGGTCCCCGCGAAGCAGGTGGCGGCCAAGAAGGCTCCGGTCAAGAGGGCTCCCGGGAAGAAGGCGGCGGCGACAAAGAAGGCCGCCAAGAAGGCTGTGGCGTCCAAGAAGGCAGCCAACAAGGCGGCGGTGTCCAAGAGGTCCCTGGCCAAGAAGGCGACGGCCACGAAGGCCGAGGCGGCTACCCTGCCCTGACCATGTTCCCCCGGCCAGACGAGATCCTTCCGCATCGTGCCCCGTTTCTCTTCGTGACCGAGCTGACCGAGGTGGAGCCGGGTGTCTCCGCACGAGGCATTTGGAAGGTGTCTGAGGACGAGCCATTCTTTGCCGGACATTTCCCCGGCCGCCCGACGCTGCCCGGGGTGCTCATGGTGGAGTCGCTGGCTCAGCTCGGTGGGATCTCGGTGCTCTTGGATCCACGGTATGCGGGCAAGCTCCCGCTGTTCGGCGGTATCGAGCGGGCGCGCTTTCGTCGCCAGGTCGGTCCGGGGGAAACGCTCGAGCTCGAAGTGGTGATGGACCGCCTCTCGGCGCGCGCCGGAAAGGGTCACGGCACGGCGTCGGTGGACGGGCAGACGGCGTGCCAGACGGACCTCCTGTTCGTCATGGCCGACGGAGGATCGGCCTGATGCGCCTGGCCACCTGGAACGTCAACTCCCTGACGGTGAGAATGCCGCGGGTGACTGACTGGATTCAGTCGCACCAACCCGACGTGCTGTGCATGCAGGAGACCAAGCAGGCCGACGACAAGTTCCCCCAGTCCGATTTCGCCGCGCTCGGGTATGAGGCAGCGCATTATGGCGACGGGCGGTGGAACGGCGTGGCCATTCTCAGTCGGGTCGGGCTTCAAGACGTGGTGCGGGGCTTCGGCACGCCCGACGACGACCACGGGTGCCGTGTCGTCTCGGCGGACTGCGCCGGCACCCGTGTCTTCTCGGTCTACGTCCCCAATGGGCGCGCCCTCGACAACGAGCTCTACGCGGTCAAGCTCGAGTGGTTGGCCCGCCTGCGAGCCACGCTCGACGAGCGATGCCCACCCGGTTCTTCGGTCGCGGTGTGCGGCGACTTCAACGTCGCTCCCGACGACGGGGACGTGTGGGACCCCGCCGCCTTCGTCGGTGCGACCCATGTGAGCGAGCCCGAGAGAGAGGCACTTCGCGGCGTCGAAGCCTGGGGTCTCGACGACGTGTTCCGCCGATTCAACGACCCGGGCACCTTCACCTGGTGGGACTACCGCGCCGGAGACTTCCACCAAGGCCGGGGTCTGCGCATCGACTTGGTTCTGGTGAGCGACGACCTCGTCCAACGTGCGACCGGAGCGTTTCGCGACCGCGACGCCCGCAAGGGGCAGAAGCCCTCCGACCACGCGCCGGTCGTCGTCGACTTCGCGTAAGCGCCTCGCGCCGCTGGTTATCCCCGTGCCAGAGAGCTCGACCTCTACTGAAGCTCTACCGAAGATCCTGGTCATTCGGGATGAATTGCCGAAGAATTGACAATCAAGAGTTCTCTCCGCCGCGCCGATCAATGACGGAACACATTCGATCAGTCGGCGAACCCGATACCCGCACGGAGCAGGGATTCTATTTTCCTCTGCTCCGACGGACCCCATCATCGACGTCGTTCGCACGGTCCGTGCGCGCGGCGGGGAGGTGAGGGCAAGGGTTCCCCGACCAGGACTTTCGGAGTAGGTTTCGTGGAGCTGCAACACAGAGGCGTCTGGGCGCGGCGAAGCGGAGGCGGTTCCGCTCACACGGGAGTGGAAATTGGCGAAGCGGCGAATTGGCGATGCTGCACGATCGGGAAGGGATTGGGATCCCCTAGCCCCAGCCGCGCCGCGCTCCTTGGCCGGACGATTCCGGCGGGCACAGCGTGCCCAAGAGCGGGGTAGGTCCGACGAGGGCTTCACACTGATCGAGCTCGTCGTCGTCACGGCCGTCCTGCCGATGGTGATCGGCGCGATCGCCGTGGGCATCCTTTCCGTGTTCTCGCTCCAGGGCAGTGTGAGCAACCGCCTCACCGACTCGGGCGATGCGCAACTGGTCTCGCTCCACGTCCAGAACGACGTCCAGAGCTCCTTCATGATCACCACCAACGGCTCGGTCACGGGCCCAGCGCCCTGCCTCCCCTCCGGGTCGCCGCAGGTGCCGTTGATGTCCCTGCAGCTCGGCAACGCGTTGCAGCAGAGCACCTATAGCCAAGAGATCACCTACGGCGCCGCTCCGTCGGGGACCGACAAGGGATCGCCGACGGTCAAGGCCGACGACCTCTGGCGCAACGTCTGCACCTTCGGTTCCGCCACGCCGACGTCGTCGACCGTGGTGGCGCGCGACTTGCCCAACACGGTCGAGTCCACATCGCCGGTCACCGTCACCTGCACCTCCTCGGGTGCCGCATGTGCGGCCGGGCCAGGAGGCACATCTGCGTACCAGAACGGCTGGGTGTCGACGGCGGGCATCACCGGCGTGACGTTCAAGGTCACCGCTCCAGAATCGAATTACGCGTACCAGGTCACCGCGGTTCCGGTTGCGACGGCGAATTCGAACCAGCTGGCACAGGTCTCGACCTCCTCGACCGGCTGCGGATTCGCCAACCCCAACACGGGGACGTACGCCGGGACTCTGTGCTTCGTCGACTTCACCCCTTGGAACACCCAGACGCCCGCCGCGGGGATCACCTGCCAGACGGGTCAGCTGCCCATGTCGGCCAAGATCTCCAACACGCCGTTCACCCTCGAGTTCTGCATGAGCGTGACCGCCACGACGAGCGGTGGCGCAGCCATTACCGGCGCGACCTCGGCCGGCCTGGCCGGTGGCGTCGCCGCGAGGAGCGGGTACAACGACATCACCGCGGTCCCGCTCCCGACTACACCTGTCCCCAGGGGGGCAGTGAGGCCTTTCTCGGCAACAACGGGTTCTACGCCGGTGTGCCGGGCAACCCTGCGCTCTACACGGTGGTCGAGGGATCGCAGGCAGTCATCAGCATCACCAGCATCCACCTGTTGGGCTCCAATGGCGACGAGGCCACGGGGTGGCAGCTGGTGACCGGCGACGCCGAGTCGACCGACGCCAACAGCGAGTGGATCATCTGGCAGTCCGACCAGAAGTTGAGCCTTTTGGCGAACAGCGCCAACTCGCCGATCGGCAACGCCTGCGGTAGTACGGGTCAGTACGTGCCGCCGAGCTACAACAACACCTCGGCCGGCCTGTCAGGTCTGAATTCCACCACGGTTGAGTGCACCAACCCGGTGACACCCCCGGCGTGAACCACACTGGTACCCCATGCTCGAGGCCGCGACCCCGAGTTCGCTGACGGTGACGCTCCACGGGTCGGGACTGCAGGCCATGTTCCTGGGGGTGATCCTGCCGTGAGGCGCCATCTCCGCTTCCCACCCATCAAGGGACCGACGCCGGCCCAGCGGTGGCTGCGCCGGCGGCGTGACCGGTCCGAGTCCGGCGACACGTTGATCGAGATCCTGATCAGCCTGACCGTGCTCGGAACCGCCGCACTGGCCATCCTGTTGGCCTTCGCCACCTCGATCTCGGGTTCGGGTGAGCACCGCAATGTCGTGACCTTCGACACTATGGTGCGCACGGCTTCGGCCGAGGCGACGGCCGCCATCCAGCAGCAGGGAGACGCTGCGTTTTCCAGCTGCTCTGCTGCTAGCGCGGTGAACACCGCAGGCATTCCCCTTTCCGCTGGGTACACGGCCACGATCTCAGGAGTCCAGTATTGGACGGCGTCCGGTTGGGCTCCTGCTGCGACGCCACAGAGCCCGAGCTCTCCGTGTCCCTCCGGTGCGTCGGCCACCGCCGGCGTGAGCGGGTTGCAACTACTCACCATCACGGTGTCGGGGAATGGTCGGAGCTCGTCGAGCACTGCAGTGGCGAGCAACCCCTCTGCGCCGGTCAGTGGGCAGAACTGCAGCTCGTCGCTCCCACACCAATTGGCCTGGGTCTCCGAGCCCGGTAACGGGCTGGCCGGGCAGGCCCTGTTCCCGGCGCCGACGGTGATCATTGAGGACACGAACGGGACCCCCTGCCTCAACGACGCATCCCAGGTGAAACTTGCCATCACCCCCGGCTCTGGCCCCCCCGGGGCGACACTCAGCAATTGCCAGCCAGCCTGGGGTACGGCGAGACGACCTTCCAGAACTGTTCCATCAACACACCGGGGAGCGGGTACACGCTCACGGCGAGCGACACGAGCGAGGGTCAGACCTCAGTGGCGAGCAACCCGCCCTTCAGCATCAGTGCCGGTGCACCCGTCAAGCTCGCGTTCCATCAGTCGCCGAGTAACAGTACTGGTGGCATTGCCTTTTCCCCGAACCAGCCGGTGGTCTACATAGAGGACGCGGCGAACAACGTCGTCGCTGGCGACAACTCCACCGTCACCCTGGCCATCGGCAACAACGCCGGTGGGGGCACGCTCTCGGGGTGCTCCAGCGTGGCCGCTGTCAACGGCGTGGCCACGTTCAGCGGCTGCAAGATCGACAAGTTCGGCACCGGGTACACACTCACGGCGACCGACGCCGCGGACAATTTGACCACGCCATCGCAACCGAGCAACGCCTTTAACATCGCACCCGGCCCGGCGGCACAGCTGGCCTTCGTCACGTCGCCTGGGACGACCGTGGTGGGCGACCCGCTCGGGCCCCAACCGGTGGTCGCCGTAGAGGACGCGGGTGGCAACGTGACGACGATCAACGTCGGTACCGTGTCGCTCGGTATTGGCATCAACCCGGGTGGGGGCACGCTCTCGGGGTGCACGTCGACCACCAGTGGCGGAACCGTGACCTTCTCCGGTTGCGCCATAAGCAAGACAGGCAACGGCTACACACTGGTGGCGACCGACGGCTCCTTGACATCGGCGACGAGCAACGCCTTCAACGTCGCGGCTGCGGCCCTCACGTCCTTCAAGGTCGTCTCGCAGACGGCGAGCCCGACCGCGGGGACCAGTTTCAACGTCACCATCACCGCCTTGGACCAGTCCGGGTTCACATTCCCGAACCTGACGGGTGCCCAGTCCATCTCGTTCGGCGGGCCGACCAGTTCACCGAACGGGACGGCGCCGATCTACCCGGCCACGGTGACCTTCTCCGGCGGCATCGGGACGGCGTCCATCAAGCTCTTCAACGCACAGACGACTCAGGTGACCGCCACCCAGGGATCGGTTTCGGGGACCTCGGGCACCGTCACCGTGAACCCCACGCCGCCACCGCCTTGACGGTTGGTGGCTTTGCCAACCCGACGACGGCGGGAGCGGCCCACAACTTGACGGTCACCGCCTTCGACCCCTACGGCAACACCGCCACGGGATACGCCGGCACGGTCCACTTCACCAGCTCCGACGCCCAGGCGGTGCTCCCGGCCAACTACACGTTCAAGGGTTCCGATGCCGGCGTCCACGTCTTCTCGGTCACCCTCAAGACGGTCGGGACACGCTCGATCACGGCCACCGACACGGTGACGGGGTCCATCACGGGCACCCAGAGCGGGATCACGGTGAACGCGGCCTCGCGTCGACGTTCAGTGTCAGCGGCTTTGCCAGCCCGACCACGGCTGGGGTGGCGCACAATGTCACCGTCACCGCCTTCGACGCCTTCGGTAACACGGCCACGGGCTACACGGGCACGGTCCACTTCACCAGCTCTGACATCCAGGCGGTGCTCCCGGCCAACTACACCTTCACCGGGGGTGACGCCGGAGTCCACGTCTTCTCGGTCACCTTGAAGACCGCCGGGTCCCAGTCGATCACGGCCACCGACACGAACACCGGCTCCATCACGGGCACCCAGAACTCCATCACGGTGGTCGCGGCTTCGGCCAACAAGCTGGGCTTCGTCCAGCAGCCCACCGTGACCAAGGCCGGAACCGCCATCAGCCCGAGCGTCACCGTTCAGGTGCAGGACCAGTACGGCAATGCGGTGGGTGACTCGGGCGCGACGGTCACTGTCAGCGTCGCGAACGGGCCGGGATTGTTCACAGGTGGCTCGACGACGAGCGCAGTGACTAATTCGTGGGATTGGCCACGTTCGGCAACCTCGTCCTCACGGCTGCCGGTACCAACTACAACCTTGGGGCTGCGTCGTCCGGGCTTGCCTCGGCGACGTCGGCCACCTTCACGGTCAACCCCGCCGGCGCGGCCACCTTGACCGTGGCCGGCTTCACCAACCCGACCACGGCCGGGGCGGCGCACAATGTCACCGTCACCGCCTTCGACGCCTTCGGCAACACCGCCACGGGCTACACGGGCACGGTCCACTTCACCAGCTCTGACATCCAGGCGGTGCTCCCGGCCAACTACACCTTCACCGGGGGTGACGCCGGGGTCCACGTCTTCTCGGTCACCTTGAAGACCGCCGGGTCCCAGTCGATCACGGCCACCGACACGGTGACGGGCACCATCACGGGCACCCAGAGCGGGATCACGGTCAACGTCGGGGCCACCTCACAGTTCGCCGTGACCGGCTTTGCCAACCCGACCACGGCCGGAGTGGCGCACAACGTCACGGTGACGGCCGAGGACGCCTATCGGCAACACGACCACCGGCTACACCGGGCACGGCCCACTTCACCAGCTCTGACATCCAGGCGGTGCTCCCGGCCAACTACACCTTCACCGGGGTCGACGCCGGGGTCCACGTCTTCTCGGTGACCTTGAAGACCGCCGGCTCGCGGTCGATCACCGCCACGGACACGGTGACGGGCTCCATCACGGGCACCCAGAGCGTCACGGTCAACCCGGCCGCCGCGGCCACCTTGACCGTGGCCGGCTTCACCAACCCGACCACGGCCGGGGCGGCGCACAATGTCACCGTCACCGCCTTCGACGCCTTCGGCAACACCGCCACGGGCTACACGGGCACGGTCCACTTCACCAGCTCTGACATCCAGGCGGTGCTGCCCGGCCAACTACACCTTCACCGGGGGTGACGCCGGGGTCCACGTCTTCTCGGTCACCTTGAAGACCGCCGGGTCCCAGTCGATCACGGCCACCGACACGGTGACGGGCACCATCACGGGCACCCAGAGCGGGATCACGGTCAACGTCGGGGCCACCTCACAGTTCGCCGTGACCGGCTTTGCCAACCCGACCACGGCCGGAGTGGCGCACAACGTCACGGTGACGGCCGAGGACGCCTATGGCAACACGACCCCCGCCTACACCGGGCACGGTCCACTTCACCAGCTCTGACATCCAGGCGGTGCTGCCCGGCCAACTACACCTTCACCACCGGGGCGGGCAAAGACAACGGGGTCCACGTCTTCTCGGTCACCTTGAAGACGGCCGGGCTCCCAGTCGATCACGGCCACCGACACGGTGACGGGGTCCATCACGGGCACCCAGAGCGATCACGGTCAACGTCGGGGCCACGGCCACCAGTTCGCCGTGACTCGGGCTTTGCCAACCCGACCACGGCCGGAGTGGCGCACAACGTCACGGTGACGGCCGAGGACGCCTATGGCAACACGACCACCGGCTACACCGGGCACGGCCCACTTCACCAGCTCTGACATCCAGGCGGTGCTCCCGGCCAACTACACCTTCACCGGGGTCGACGCCGGGGTCCACGTCTTCTCGGTCACCTTGAAGACCGCCGGCTCCCAGTCGATCACCGCCACGGACACGGTGACGGGCGTCCATCACGGGCACCCAGAGCGTCACGGTCAACGCCGGCCTCGGCGGCCACCTTGACCGTGGCCGGGCTTCACCAACCCGACCACGGCCGGGGCGGCGCACAACGTCACGGTCACGGCCTTCGACGCCTTCGGCAACACGGCCACGGGCTACACGGGCACGGTCCACTTCACCAGCTCTGACGTCCAGGCGGTGCTGCCCGGCCAACTACACCTTCACCGGGGGTGACGCCGGGGTCCACGTCTTCTCGGTCACCCTGAAGACGGCCGGGCTCCCAGTCGATCACGGCCACCGACACGGTGACGGGCACCATCACGGGCACCCAGAGCGGGATCACGGTCAACGTCGGGGCCACCACACAGTTCGCCGTCGACCGGCTTCGCCAACCCGACCACGGCCGGAGTGGCGCACAACGTCACGGTGACGGCCGAGGACGCCTATCGGCAACACGACCACCGGCTACACCGGGACGGTCCACTTCACCAGCTCTGACATCCAGGCGGTGCTGCCGGCCAACTACACCTTCACCGGGGTCGACGCCGGGGTCCACGTCTTCTCGGTGACGCTTGAAGACGGCCGGCTCGCAGTCGATCACGGCCACGGACACGGTGACGGGGTCCATCACGGGCACCCAGAGCGATCACGGTCAACCCGGCCGGCGCGGCCACCTTGACCGTCGTCGGGCTTCACCAACCCGACCACGGCCGGGGCGGCGCACAACGTCACGGTCACGGCCTACGACGCCTTCGGCAACACCGCCACGGGCTACACGCGGCACGGTCCACTTCACCAGCTCTGACATCCAGGCGGTGCT
This sequence comes from uncultured Acidimicrobiaceae bacterium, assembly GCA_963787485.1. Taxonomy (GTDB): domain Bacteria; phylum Actinomycetota; class Acidimicrobiia; order Acidimicrobiales; family RAAP-2; genus Bog-473. The sequence continues at coordinate 125,203 of CAWBDF010000006.1, forward strand.
GCCCGGCCAACTACACCTTCACCGGGGGCGACGCCGGGGTCCACGTCTTCTCGGTCACCTTGAAGACCGGCGGGCTCCCAGTCGATCACGGCCACCGACACGGTGACGGGCTCCATCACGGGCACCCAGAGCGGCATCACGGTCAACGCCGGCCTCGGCGGCCACCTTGACCGTGGCTCGGGCTTCACCAACCCGACCACGGCCGGGGCGGCGCACAACGTCACGGTCACCGCCTACGACGCCTTCGGCAACACCGCCACGGGCTACACCGGCACGGTCCACTTCACCAGCTCTGACATCCAGGCGGTCCTGCCGGCCAACTACACCTTCACCGGGGGTGACGCCGGGGTCCACGTCTTCTCGGTCACGCTCGAAGACGGCCGGGCTCCCAGTCGATCACGGCCACCGACACGGTGACGGGCACCATCACGGGCACCCAGAGCGGGATCACGGTCAACGCCGGCCGGCCACCACACAGTTCGCCGTCACGGGCTTCGCCAACCCGACCACGGCCGGAGTGGCGCACAACGTCACGGTGACGGCCGAGGACGCCTATCGGCAACACGGCCACCGGCTACACCGGCACGGTCCACTTCACCAGCTCTGACGTCCAGGCCGTCGCTGCCGGCCAACTACACCTTCACCGGGGTCGACGCCGGGGTCCACGTCTTCTCGGTGACCTCGAAGACGGCCGGCTCCCAGTCGATCACCGCCACCGACACGGTGACCGGGATCCATCACGGGCACCCAGAGCGTCACGGTCAACCCGGCCGCGGCGGCCACCTTGACCGTGGCTCGGGCTTCACCAACCCGACCACGGCCGGGGCGGCCCACAACGTCACGGTCACGGCCCATCGACGCCTTCGGCAACATCGCCACCGGCTACACGGGCACGGTCCACTTCACCAGCTCTGACGTCCAGGCGGTCGCTGCCGGCCAACTACACCTTCACCGGCGGCGACGCCGGGGTCCACGTCTTCTCGGTCACCTTGAAGACGGCCGGGCACCCAGTCGATCACGGCCACCGACACGGTGACCGGGTACCATCACGGGCACCCAGAGCGGGATCACGGTCAACGCCGGGGCCGACCACACAGCTTCGCCGTCTCGGGCTTCACCAACCCGACCACGGCCGGGGTGGCGCACAACGTCACGGTGACGGCCGAGGACGCCTATCGGCAACACGACCACCGGCTACACCGGCACGGTCCACTTCACCAGCTCTGACATCCAGGCCGTCGCTGCCGGCCAACTACACCTTCACCACCGGGCGGCGACGACCGGGGTCCACATCTTCTCGGTCGACGCTTGAAGACGGCCGGGCATCCCAGTCGATCACGGCCACCGACACGGTGACCGGGCACCATCACGGGCTCCCAGAGCGCATCACGGTCAACCCGGCCGCGGCGGCCACCTTGACCGTCTCCGGCTTCGCCAACCCGACCACGGCCGGAGCGGCGCACAACGTCACGGTGACGGCCGAGGACGCCTATGGCAACACGGCCACCGGCTACACCGGGCACGGTCCACTTCACCAGCTCTGACATCCAGGCGGTCGCTGCCGGCCAACTACACCTTCACCGGGGCTGACGCCGGGGTCCACATCTTCTCGGTGACCTTGAAGACGGCCGGCACCGCAGTCGATCACCGCCACGGACACGGTGACGGGGTCCATCACGGGCACCCAGAGCGTCACGGTCAACCCGGCCCGGCGCGCCACCTTGACCGTGGCTCGGGCTTCACCAACCCGACCACGGCCGGGGCGGCGCACAACGTCACGGTCACCGCCTTCGACGCCTTCGGCAACACCGCCACGGGCTACACGGGCACGGTCCACTTCACCAGCTCTGACATCCAGGCGGTGCTCCCGGCCAACTACACCTTCACCGGGGGTGACGCCGGGGTCCACGTCTTCTCGGTCACCTTGAAGACCGCCGGGTCCCAGTCGATCACGGCCACCGACACGGTGACGGGCACCATCACGGGCACCCAGAGCGGGATCACGGTCAACGTCGGGGCCACCTCACAGTTCGCCGTGACCGGCTTTGCCAACCCGACCACGGCCGGAGTGGCGCACAACGTCACGGTGACGGCCGAGGACGCCTATGGCAACACGACCCCCGCCTACACCGGGACGGCCCACTTCACCAGCTCTGACATCCAGGCGGTGCTCCCGGCCAACTACACCTTCACCGGGGTCGACGCCGGGGTCCACGTCTTCTCGGTGACCTTGAAGACCGCCGGCTCGCGGTCGATCACCGCCACGGACACGGTGACGGGGTCCATCACGGGCACCCAGAGCGTCACGGTCAACGCGGGTGCGCAGGCCGGCATCGGTCTTGCGAACATCACGCAACAGCCCAACCCGAACCTGACCTGCAGCGGGGCCGTGGGGAGCATCACGTGCACTTCGTCGGGCGAGGCCGGTAACGGCAACGCTAGCGCCCGAACCGTCACTGCGAGCATTCAGCTCGAGGACCAGTACGGCAACGCCGTGACGAATACCAGTGGAAGTTCCATCACCGTCAATGTTGCAAGTTCGGGCAATGTTCAGTCCTTCGTGCCGAGTTCGGGCATCTTGACCATTCCGAACAACCAGTCGGTGTCGTCGGGCTCGTTCACCCTGGTGCGCAGTTCGGGCACCGGAAAGACGGCCACCATGACAGGGATGGTCGGCGGCACCACTGAGATGACGATCACACTGTCGAGCTGATGATGAGGCGGGAGCGGCGGACGAGAACGATGAACACAGTCACGGCACTGAAGCCGACTCGAATGCGTGCGCGAGGGCGCGAGCGTGGCGAGGGATCGGAGCGCGTCCGCGACGAGCGGGGTTCCAGCCTCGTGCTGGCCCTCCTGTTCCTGGTGGTCATCGGGACCATCGTCGGCGCCGTCGCCTCCTGGACGTCGAACGATCTCAAGACCACCCTGGTGTTCCAGCAGCAAAGTAATGTGCAATCTGCGTTGTCGAGCGCGACGAACGTGGCCATCCAGAACATCCGCTACACGCCGTTGATCGGGACGAACCAGACCCTCAACGCCAACCCACCTTCGTATTGCTGGGGTACTGCGAGCCCGTCGCAGCTCACGGAGCAGGGCTACGCAGTGGACGTCTGGTGTTCCTCCGTGTGGACCCCAACGAGTGCCAACACGCGAGTGGTCACCATCTCGGCCTGCCTCAACAGTCTTGACGGCGGGAGCGGGACCACCTGCGCCCAGAACCCGGGTCTCCAGACCGTGGTCACGTTTGACGACTACTCGGCGTCGAATCCGAACGTCAGCCAGGCCGCGTGCACCTCACCCCCGACGGGGACGTGCGGGAGCGGCATGACCATAAGCAGCTCCCTCATCGGAGTCGAGCGCGCCTACCGTGACGGGATTGTTCGATCCGGTCTCACACACGACACCGCTCAATTCCGGACCCGTGACGGGAGGCGGGACCCTCGAGGTGCACGGGACCGGATTCGTGGCGAATCTCACCACGGTGAACTTCGTCGGCACCTCCCCGACACAGAACCTCATCCTCGCCGGAACCTCGGTGAACGTGACGTCGCCGACAGTGCTCACCGTGACCATCCCGGCTGCGACCACGCTCACCCCCCCCTCGTACTACGTGGTCGTGACCACGCCCAACGGCACGAGTGCGTCGATTGCCGCGAGCCAGTACACGTACAGCCCCACGGTTCCAACGGTCACGGGCGTCACCACGGCCTCGGGCTCTGCGACCGGATCGGCCGCCGGAGGATCCACCGTCATCATCAGCGGAACCGGGTTCCTCAGCCCCACGGGTGGCTCCACCACGGTGGAGTTCGTCGACACACAGAACGCGGGGAACGTCTACACATCTCCGTCCAACTCCATCAGCGTCAACTCGTCGGGCACTCAGGTCACGGCAGTGACACCGGCGATTTCTTCTACCGACCTGACCTATTACGTCCAGGTCCTGACCGCGCCTGGCGGCCTCAGCCTCCCCGGACTCACGTTCGTTTACGTGCCGCTTCTACCGTTGGCGGCCAGCGTGTATGCCACGCAGGGAGCAGGGGGCACCCAGGTCACGATCACCGGGGTGGGCTTCGTTACCAGTAGCACGACGGTGCAGTTGGTACCGTCGTCCGGGAGCGGGACCCTCACCCTCACCGGCGTCGCGGTGACCGGCTCGACGTCACTGGTGGGCACGGTTCCCAACGGCGGCACGGTGAACCGTGTTTACTACGTCCAGGTTACGACCCCGAGTGGCTCGAGCAGCGCCGGCAACGGCGCGCCCCAGTTCACCTACACCTGACGATTCGGCCGCTTGGCGGCTCTCTCGGGGGTCGCCTCTCACCGGGCTGCGTCTCTCGGGCCACCCGTCCCGGCCCACGTTCGGGTTCAGACCCCCATTGCGCTGGTGTGTGGTCGACGAGGCCGGGGCTCCGCCAACCCCGGCCTCGTCGCCAACTGCCCCGATTACGAGGACCGGCCCGCCGACCTGATTTCCCGGAGCGCGTGGCCGTCGCCAAGAGCGGCCGAAGCCGCTCGGTCACGCACCCCGGGAAACCGGGCCCGCCTAGCGCATGTCCAAGAGCAGGTCCCGGAGCGGGACGCCGTCACAGATGGACACGATGGTGGTGAAGTCCTCCGAGGTGAGGGAGCGCTGCACTTCGGGCCAGCTCCTGGCGCCGTCCCGGATGTAGGTCATGAAGATCTCCCAGATGGCCAGGCGCTTGCGCATCCGGTCCACCTCGAGCTCGAGCGCGGCGTAGTCGATGGACTCGGACCCGTCGTCGTGGCGGGGGGTCGCGACCGTCCGCTCGGGAGGGCTCATTGAGAGGTCACGGCGCAGACGCTCCAGAGCGGCGTCGAAGGAGCGGTCGTCCGAAATGGTCCGCTCCGTCTCCGTCTGCATCGAGCCCTCCCGGTGCCGATCACTGCTCTGGGTGTCCGTGTGGCCACCCCTGTGGACACGGATGGTGACAGGTGCTCGAAAGCCCCTATAGAGCCGTTCGAACCTATTGGCTCTGCTCCGGGCCATTGTTGTGAGCGCATTGCGGTCGGGGGCCTAAAAAGACCACTTCCAGCAGTCCGGGCCCCGGAGTCCGCACGGCGGACTCGAGCGCTCTGACCAGGTCCTCTGCTCGCTCGACCCGTTGGGCCGGCACCCCCATTCCCCGGGCCAGCCGGCAGAAATCGAGGGAGGGATCAGTCAGATCGAGCAGCCGGCGCGCCGCCGGACCACCGGCCCCGAGGCCCAGCCGCCGGAGCTCAATGTGCAAGATTCCATAGCTCCGATTCGAGAGCACGACCGTCGTCACGTTGAGCCCCTCACGGGCCTGGGTCCACAGTGCCTGAAGGGTGTACATGGCGCTCCCGTCGGCCTGCAGGCACAGGACGGGGCGTTCGGGGGCGGCCACGGCAGCGCCGGTGGCCATCGGCAGCCCGATGCCGATGGCGCCACCCGTGAGGGTCAGCCAGTCGTGGGGCGGCGCGCCCGCCGTCGCCCCCGAGACGAAGAGACCAGCGGTGTTTCCCTCGTCGACGACGATCGCCTGCTCCGGCAGGGTGGCACCGATGGCCGCAGCCAGCGACTCGGTGGTGAGCGCCCCCTCGGGACGCGGTGGTCGGCTCGCCGGGGCGGGCCGACCTGCCGCAGCCGGGGCGCCCAACGCATCGGCGAGCGCCTCGAGGGCTCCGGCGGCGTCCTCGCCGGGCTGCGCCAGCACGTGGACGGCGCAGTCGGGAGGGACGAGGTCACCCCTCTTGTCCTGATAGGCGAAGAAGGAGACGGGGGAGGTGGCGCCGACCAGGACGAGGTGTTGGACCCCGTCGAGTTGGGTCTGCACCATCTCGCCCAGGTAGGCCAGCCGTTCCACGGCCGGGAGGCCGGCGCCGCGCTCGAGATTGGCCGGGAAGGTCTCGCCGAAGAGGGACGCACCCGAGGTCTCGGCCACCCGGCTGGCCTGCCACAGGCTGCGCGCCCGGAGCGCGGCGCCGCCCAAGAGCAGGGCGGCCGGTCCACCCGTACGAAGTGCCCGCGCCGCGTCGTCGACCGCGTCGGCGGGCACCGGGCGCAGCGGCGTCGGCGTCCTCGGCCTCCCGGGCCCGGCGGTGGACTCGCCCCACGACACGTCGGCGGGCACCACCAACGTGGCGACGCGGCCCGGTGGCCCAAAGGACGCCGCCACGGCTTCCGCCGTGTCGCGCCCGATCTCGTCAGGGTGGCCCGAGGAGCGGTACCAGCCCGAGACCGAGCCGGCGACCGATGCGATGTCCGACGTGAGCGGGGCGTCGTAGCGGGCGTGCGTGCTGGCGTGCTCACCCACGACGGTGACCACGGGCGTGTGGGCACGCCGGGCGTTGTGCAAGTTGGCCAGACCGTTGCCCAGGCCGGGCCCCAAGTGGAGCAGCGCCGCCGCCGGGTGGCCGGTCACCCGGCCGTACCCGTCGGCTGCGCCGGTGGCCACCCCCTCGAAGAGACACAGCACGCCGCGCAGGGTGGGAACCTCGTCGAGGGCGGCGACGAGGTGGAGCTCGGAGGTCCCGGGGTTGGCGAAGCAGGTGTCGACGCCTGCGTCGACCAGAGTGGAGAGCAGAGCCCGGGCGCCGTTCACGGAACGCTGCGGTGGTCCCCCTGGGGGAGGCCGAGGAGCCGTTCGGGCCCCAAGATGCCTAGGGGGTCGAAGGCGCCCTTGATCGCCCGCATGAGCCCGAGCGCGACGGGGTCTTCGAGCTCCAGGAAATAGGGCAGCTTGGCCGTCCCGATCCCGTGTTCTCCCGAGATGGCGCCGCCGGCGGCCAGGGCCAGCTCGAAGCTGGCCCGCATAAGGGCGCGGCGCTGCCCCTCGTCGGGCTGGAAGACCGAGATGTGCACGTTGCCGTCCCCGATGTGCCCGCAGCCCGTCGTGAGTGCGCCGTGGCGTTCGGCCAGGACGGCAACCTGGGCGAGGTACTCGGGGATGGCAGCGCGTGGGAGGACGGCGTCAATGAGATCGTCGCACCCGGCGGCCTTGCCGACGAAGAAGGCGCGCTCACGGGCGGCGATGAGCCGGGCGCCCGACGTGGCCGGCAGGACGTAGACGTCCAGCGCCCCCAGCTCGTCGAGGAGGGTGCCCAGGCGTTCGGTGTCCTGCTCCACCCGCCCGGCGTCGGTGCCCTCCAGCACCACCACCAGGTAGGCGAGCGTCTTGGAGCGCACCGACTCGGCGATGCCCAGGTCGAGTCCGGCCGCCTTGGTGATCCCGCCCATGACCGTCACGTCGACGTATTCCAGGATTGAGGGCGTCACACCACTGTTGACGATGTGGGGCACCGAGCGCGCCACCTCGGCCAGAGTGGCGAAGGGCGCCAGGACCGTGGCCGATTCGCTCTGGCATGGCTGGACCTTGACCGTCACCTCGGTCGTGATCGCCAGGGTCCCCTCTGAGCCGATGAGCAACTGGGTCAGGTCGTAGCCGCTGGAGCACTTGACGAATTTCCCGCCGGTGCGCAGCACCGAGCCGTCGGCGAGCACGACTTCCAATCCCAGCACGTGGTGCCTGGTCACCCCGTAGCGCACGGCACGCATGCCGCCGGCGTTGGTGGCCACGTTGCCCCCGAGGGATCCGCTCCGCTCGCCCGGGGACACCGGGTAGACCAGGCCGAGCGGCGCCAGCTCGGCATTCAGCTGGGCCAGCGTGACCCCGGGCTCCACCACCGCCACCTGGTTCTCGGTGTCGATCTCGCGGATCTGCCGCATGCGGTCGAACGCCAGGAGGATCCCCTCGGGCACGGGCACGGCAGCCCCAGAGAGGCCGGTCCCGCTGCCGCGCGCCACGACGGCGACGCCGTGCCGGTTGGCCAGCCGCAGGATCTCGGACACTTCGCCGGTCGAACCGGGCATGACCAGGGCCAGAGGCATGGTCGGGACGCTGGTGAGCGCCTCGTCGTGCCGATAGTCCGCATGGACGAGCTCGCCCGCTACGACCTGCTCTTCGCCGACGATCTTGTGGAGCGCTTCGAGGAGTTCGGACATGGCGGCGGTCGGCTCCCTCCCTGGTTCATGCGGGGCCGCCCGACCTTACCGGCGTCTGGCGGTTCCTAGAGGTCCTCGGCGGCTGTGCCGCCGCCGTCGCCCGCCGCTCCTTCGGCCAACCGCAGCCGCAGCTCGGCCACCCGGGCCGCCACGTCGGTTGTCGCGGTCGGGGCCGCCTCCCGTTGGAGCCTGGCGATGGCCTGCTCAATCGGTTCGAGCAACGGGCTGGGAGCCCGGGTCGTCCTGTCGCCGCCGCCATCGCCTTCACCCGAGCGCTCGAACCAGCTGCACCACAGCTCCTCCTCCGAGCGAGTCAGGGCCACGTACAGCAGCCGCCGCTCCTCGTCCTGGGCGGCCGGTGTCTGGGCCGACGCCAAGGGCGTCAACCCCGAACCGAGCCCGAGCACCAGGACGGTGGGCCACTGGAGCCCCTTGGCGCGGTGGAACGTGGTGAGCACCACGGCGTCGCCGTCCTCGCGCCAGTCGTGTCGTTCCGCCGCCCGTGTCTCCGAGTCGTCCCGGTCCTCGTCGCCCGGCCGTTCCGCTCCTGGCGCCCCCGTTGGCGCGGGTCGGGGCGCAGGTCCGAGGCCGGTCCGAGGTCCGTGCCGGCGATCCGGCTGGGGACCCTCGCCGCGTCCATGGCGGCCTGGACCACGGCGAGCTGGGCGTTGGTGCGGGTCAGCACGGCGATGCTCGACCATCGCCGCCCCGGGGACCGCGACAGGTTGGCCCGCCGAGCCGCCCAGGTCGCCTCGTCGCGGTCGGTGGCGTGGGACACCACCGTGGGTACGGATCCGTCGACCCGCGTCGTGCGCGGTGGAACCACCTCGGCGGCGCCACCGTGGCCGAGCACGGCCGTGGCCACGGCGACCACCTGGGGTGTGCAGCGGTGGTTCTCGTCGAGCCGGATCACCCGCGTGCCGCGCAGGATCTCGGGTAGGCGGTCGAGCAGCGTGGGGTCGGCCCCGTTGAACCCGTAGACGGACTGATTGGGATCTCCGACGACGAAGAGGTCTGGTTCGTCGGCCAGCATGGCGGTGAGCAGCCGGAACTGCGCCGGGTTGACGTCCTGCATCTCGTCGACGAAGAGGTGCCTGGTACGCCAGCGAACCGACGCCGCGAACTCGCTGTCCCCTACCAGGGTGTCGGCGCAGGCCACGATCAGGTCGTCGAAGTCGAGCAACCGGCGGCGGGCGCGCTCGGATTCGTAGCGGGCGTAGGTCTCGGCCACTTGCTCCGCGCTCGTGCCGCTCCGCCGCCGGTGTCGGCGGGCCTCCTCGACGTAGCGCTCGGGTGGCACCAGCCGGGCCTTGGCCCATCCGATCTCCCCTTCGAGGGAGCGGGTGCGCCGGGGATCGCCCGTCGACACGTCGGCCACCAGGCGCCGCCGGTCGGGGAGGAGTTGCGGTTGCGGGCGGCCCCGGAGCTCACGGTGCTCGCGTAGGAGACCGAGCGCGGTGCGGTGGAACGTGCCCGCCTTGACCCCCGAGACCCCCAACGAATGGAGCCGGGCCCGCAGTTCCTCGGCCGCCTTGCGGCTGAAGGTGGTCACCAGCGTGCGGTCGGGCTCCATGGTGCCGGCCCGGACCCGCCGTGCCACCCGGAGGGTCAGGACCCGGGTCTTGCCGGCGCCCGCACCGGCGACCACACACAGCAGGGGGTCGTCGGACTCGATGGCCTCTCGCTGTGTCGGGGTCAGCCGGCCGCTGCCTGGGAGCGACTCCCACGGCGCCTCGCCCTCAGGCGCGGCGCCGGTCTCGAATCCCTCGAACGTCACGACCACGCTCCCGACGGTACCGGAGGGGTGCGTCACACCTCAGGTGACGCGGTGGGTGCGGAGCATCCGCCGCCGGATGTGGCGGGCCCGGGCCAGACGGACCAGCTCCTCGACCACGGCGTGGAAGGAAACCCCCTCGGACTCCCAGAGCATGGGGAACATGGAGATCGGGGTGAAGCCCGGCATGGTGTTGACCTCGTTGACGGCCATCTCGTCGTCGGGCTGGAGGAACAGGTCGACCCGGGCCAACCCCTCGACCCGCAGCGCTCGGTACGCTGCCGCCGCCACGCGTTGCGCGTGGTCCTGTTGGGCATCGGTGAGATCGGTCGGCGCGATCGTCTCGGCCAGCCCGAGGACGTACTTGTCCTCGTAGTCGTAGAACTCCCGACTGGCCACGATCTCGCCCGCGCGTGAGACGCGCACCTCCTCGTTGCCCATGACGGCGAGCTCGAGCTCACGGCCATCGATGCACTCTTCGAGGATCACGTGGTCGTCGAACTCGAATGCACAGAGCACGGCGTCGCCCAGGGCCGCCCGCTCGGACACCTTGGCGACGCCGATGGAGGAACCGAGGTTGGCCGGCTTGACGAAGATAGGCAGTCCGAGCGCGGCCACGGCCTCGTCGAGCGTGTCGGAGGACCACCCGGCGCGGGTGACGACGCGCCAGGCCGCCACCGGGAGGCCGTGGTCGTGCAGCACCGACTTGGCGATGCCCTTGTCCATGCAGATCGCGGAGGACAGTACGCCTGCCCCGACATAGGGCACGTGCAGCGCTTCGAGATGGCCCTGAATCACACCGTCCTCGCCGAAGGGGCCGTGGAGCACCGGGAACACCACTGCGTCGCTCGGGACGCCCTCTTCGAGATGCGCCAGCTCCATGCTTTCCCCGCCATGCAGGAGATCGTCGGGCGAGTCGAGGGCATCTCCCGCCGCGACGTCGACGAGCGCGGCGCGCGCGTCGACCCATCGCCGGTCGTGGGTCAGGCCGACCAAGGTCACCGCCCATCCTGCATCGAGCGCCGTCTGGACGATCCGCCGGGCCGACATGCAGGAGATCTCGTGCTCGGCCGAGGGGCCTCCGTAGACCACGGCCAAGGCTCCGGGATCGGGCATCGAACGAGGCTATACAATCGCCGCGAAGGGTGATGCGTGCGATTCTCCAGCTCTGAACTCGCCGCCCACCTGGGGGCAACGCTCGTCGGACCCGACGTCACCGTGGACGGGGTGAGCATCGATTCGCGGACGACGCGTCCCGGACAGCTCTTCGTGCCCATCGTGGCCGAGCGCGACGGCCATGCCTTCGTCTCGGCCGCGGTCGAGGCCGGAGCGCCCGCCTACCTCACGATGGAACCGCCGGTGCACGCTTCGGACGGGGCCACCGCGGTGGTGGTGCGCGACACCGCCGCGGCGCTGCTCGCACTCGGGTCGTTGGCCCGTGGCCGCGTCGGCGGCGTCATCGGAATTACGGGCTCGGTCGGCAAGACGACGACGAAGGACCTGCTGGCCGCGTGCCTCCGCCCGGTGTTCACCATTGGCGCGAGCCAGCGGTCGTTCAACAACGAGCTCGGCCTGCCCCTCACGCTGCTCAACGCGCCCGACGGCGCGCAGTGGGTCGTGGTCGAGATGGGTGCGCGAGGTCCGGGCCACATCGCGCGGCTGGCCGAGACGGCCCGGCCCGACGTGGGCATCGTGACCAGCGTCGCGAAGGCTCACACCGAGTTCCTCGGCGACCTCGACGGCGTGGCCCGGGCCAAGGCCGAGCTGGTCTCCTCGCTTCCGGCCGCCGGGGTGGCCGTGTTGAATTTCGACGATCGACGCGTCCGCCGTATGGCCCTCGACAGCCCCTGTCCCGTTCTCTCGTATTCAGAGGCGAACGACTCCGGCGCCGACGTCCGGGCCGTCGACGTGGTGGTCCGTCCTGACCTGCGTCCGCGTTTCGGGTTGAGGTCGCGGTGGGGCGACGGGGACGTAGAGCTCGCGCTGCACGGCGCGCAGGCGGTGCCCGACGCCCTGGCCGCCGCCGCCGCCGCGTTGTGGTGCGGCGTCCCCCTCACCGACGTGCTCTGGGGCCTCACGCAGACCGGCAGTTCGCCCCTGCGCATGGAGGTGTGTCGTGTGCCGGAAGGACCGTTGCTGGTGGTCGACTGCTACAACGCCAACCCGGCGTCGACCGAAGCTGCCCTCCGCGCACTGGCCGCGGTGCCCGCCGAACGCCGGGTGGCCCTGCTCGGGGTGATGGCCGAGCTCGGACCCGAGACGGAGATCGAACACCGGCGTGCCGCGGCGTTGGCCGAAGAGCTGGGGGTGGAGGTGCTCGGGTACCGCACCGACCTGTACGGCTCGACCCGCGTCGATGACGTCCGGGCCGCCGTGGACCTCCTGCGGACGACGGGTCCGGCCGACGCGGTGCTCCTCAAGGGGAGCCGGGTGGCGCGGCTCGAGGACGTCGTGCGCGCGCTGGGTGTGGAGGAGGTCGGTCAGCCGGTCGCGGGGGCCGAAGGCGCCAGCGTCCCGCCCGAGTCGGTGGGGACGAGCACGCCGCGGCTGAGCTCTCCGTAGAGGGTTTCGGTGCGCTGCGAGGGCGAGCTCCCCGGGTCGAGCGCGTCGATCATGCGCTGGCAGGCACGCCACTCGCGGCGGAGCCGATCAGGGTCGCCCGCCGCTGCGGCGACCTCCATGGCGGCACGGGAGAGGGATTCGCTGTAGGGCTCGACCAACCGGGCCTGCTCGATCCCCCAACGGGCGAGCTCCAGGTGACCGGCGCGAGTGGCCAGCGCGGCCATGGCACACGCGGCATCGACCAACACCGCGGCGAGGCGGCCTCCGTGGCCCTCGGCCTCCCACCACGAGTACCCCGAGAGCACGTTGGCCAGAGGCTCTCCCTCGACCAGCTCGAGCGCGGCTCGGTAATAGGCGATCGCTGGCTCGGGTTCGCTTTGTGCCCGAGCTTCGGAACACAAGGAGGCGGCTCGGTGCGCGTCGACCGAAACCTCCGCCGAGAGCTGGTAGTGCCCGTTCCGGGTCGCCGCGGGGAACAGGGGTGCGCCGGCGGCGTCGCTCCCCAGGGCCCGCCGCGCCGCGTGGGCGGTGTTGAAGAGGGTCTTGGAGGTGGCATCGGCATCGGACGAGCCCAGCACCCGCGTGCGGAGGCGGTCGCTGGTGACCACGTCGGGAAGCTGCAGGGCGAGATACGCCACCAGCTCGACGGCCCGCCTGGCGCGGTTCGGGGGGAGATCCTCGCGCAGTCCGTCCAATCGCGGCGTCGGGGTCAAGAGCCGCACGTCGACGCTCCCGGGCACCAGTGCGGCGGCTCTGATGCCCGACCCGCCGCCGGCCTGGCCCTCCCGCGCACCGACCCGTGCTCCGACCCGATCACCTGCGCCATTGCCTGTCCCAGCGCTCGCCGGAGCGCCCGCCCGAGAGCTCGCCCAGTCGCCGAGTCGATCGCTCATTCGATCGTCCAGCAGTTCGGCGATGGCGCCGGCCGTCTCGTCGGAGAGCAGGTGGGGGCGGAGCACCCGGCCCATGGGGTGGAGGGTGGCGCCGTGGCGGTCGACCAGCAGCGTCAGGTCGGTCGCGGCGACGGGGGAGTCGGTGACGACCGCAACGCGTGGAGCGAGGGCGAGGGGGAGCGTCCGCGGGTCGCCGAAGAAGAGGACGTGACGAGCCACCGCAGGATCGCCGGACGTCTCGGCTCGCAGGACCGGGTCGTCGGCGTCTTCGACGACCACGATGGTGTCCGCCCAGTCCCACGACTCCAGGGTCGCCCGCGCGCCACGCCAGAGCGCGTGGGCCGACTCTCCGAGCACGGGCAGCACGTCCCCGGGCCCGAGCGCCACCAACCACGTGGCGCCGTCGACGTCGCCGACGGGGAAGGCCACAGGTACGGCGGGAGGCCCGGCGAGTGCTTCGCCAATCGGGTGCTGGTCCAGCTCCGCGTGTCCGACGCGCCAGGCCTGCCCGTCGTCAACGGAGACGAATCCTTGGGGCGGGTCGGGATCTCGTGGGGACAGCCAGAACGTCACACCCTCCGGGTCCACGCTGACAGCCCGGACACCCGGCCGTGGCGTCCCGTCGGTCAGTGACCAGGCCAAGAATCGGTTGGCCGACTCGAACGCCGCGAGCGAGGGAACCGCGTGGAAGCGATGCAGCACCACGGCGGCGTCGACGGCCTGGTCGGACAGGATGGTGGCCGTTCGCTCGTCCTCGACGAAGGGTCGGAGCCGACGCCGTCTGGCCGCGCGCCGGGCCAGGGCCGTGCAGGCCAGCGAGCCCAGCCCGAGAGCGACCAGCTCGGGCAGGTGACCACCCGAGTCGGGCGGTGCGGGCCCACCGTGGACGCGGCCGACGTGCGCGGGAAGACGCAGCGTCCATCGGACACGAACGTGATCGGGGTCTATGAAGCGCGTCCCCGGCGCCATGTCACGGCCAAGATTGAGCGCGGCCAACGCCGTCCAGTCGGCTCCGTCGTCGAGGCGCGCCTGTGCGATGCCCCACAGCGTGTCGCCCTGCCGGACCTCGAGGGTCTCCGGCGTGCTCGTCACGGCCGAGGTGGTCGCCGTCGTCTCCATTGCGGTCGTCGCGTGCGACCCCGACAGCGCGACGGGCGCCGAGACCGACCGGGCCAGCCCGGCGGAAGGCGCGGTCGCTCCGGCGACGGGCGCGGCCGCCAGAGACGTGCCGACACTCGTCAGGGCCACCACACCGACGGCGATGCGCGCGGCGACGCGGTCGACCACCGATGCGCCGCGCGAGGCGCCGAGCTCGCCCGAGCGCAGGTGGGCGATCACGGCGCGCGTGAGCTGCGTGCAGCACGCCGCCCACGCCACCCACGCCGCTACGGTGAGCGTACACAGGGCCGCCCGGGGGCCAGGAGGCCAGGCGTGCCCGAGTCCCCCCGAGAGCGGGTTCCCGACCGCCACGACCAGCGCGACGGGCACCGCTCCGAACGCCAGCAGCGCGGCCATGGCCGCGGCGGCGACGTCGAGGACCCGCCGCCGGCGCCCTCTTTCCACCCGGTCACCCACTGGGTGGTCCGATCGTGATGGTGTAGGTGAGCGAGACGTCTTCCGTCGACGGCTCGCTCACCGTCGCCGTGCAGCTTCCGCCGGCGTCGGCGAGGGAGGCCTGCATGCCCGACGTCCCGCCCACGCTTTGCCCGCCGGTGGGACAGGCCACGCTCAGGGCGAGGTAGGTGGACCCCGACCACAGAACGACGATCTGCGTGGCACCCGCCCCGGTGAAGGCGTAGGAGTTGGAGTCCTGGAGCGGCGGGTCGAGATACCCCGATGTCTCGATACTGTGCGCCGCGATTGCTCCCGTGGTCGAGGTGGTCGCGACCGTCGTCGGGGTGGTCGCAGCGGTCGGAGTCGTGGAGCCCGAGGACCCGGCCGGTGTCGCCGCGGGGTGGGCCACCGCGGCAGGCGGTCCCTGGAGGGCGGCGTCGGCGGCGCTCGCGCCGGGGGTCCCGGTGGTACTGGTCGTCGTGGACCCTGTCTGAGCGGTCCTGGGTGACTTCGTCGCCGGGGGGTGCCCAGAGTCCCTGGCAGTCGAGTGGTTCCCGGCGCCTCCCACTGCCCCCCCGGCCCCGGTGGCCCGCGGCGCGGGACGGCGCTCGTCGCTCGCCGCTGACGCAAGCACCCGTCCCGATCGAGAGGGGTGCGGTGTGCCGGCGGACGCGACCAGAAGCGCCATGAGGGCGAGTGAGAGCGCCAGGATCACCCACCAGTTCGGACTGCCCGCAGCCATTCGCCTCTGCCGCCCGTCGGACCGCCATCCGCCCACCGACACACGATAGGCACCCGTCATTTCCGCTGCACCTCGGATTTCCGCTGCACCTCGATGTCAGGCGCAAAGCCGGCGGCGCCCTCGATCCCGGCGGGCGTAGAGGGCGCGTCGCTCGCGTCCGGTGAGCGCGGCCAGCTCCCTCATGGAGTATCCGAGGACGTGGTGGGCGTAGAGCACCTGGGTCTCCTCACGGCGCATGCCGTCGTGGTGGAGCTCGACCAACAGTCGGGTCAGCTGTTCCAGATCGCTCTCGGGCCGTGCGGGGTGGCGTTCGGCCCAGCCGGGGTCGAGCGTCTCCATGCGCCCCGCGACCTCCTTGGCGCGGAAGATCTGGCGGCGGACGCGGCAGCGGATGGCCGAGAGCAGATCGAGGACGGCATAGGGACGGCTCTGTCCGGCCCACTCGTGGACCACCAGCCACGAGGTGCTCACCAACTCGCCGAAGAACTCTTCCCCGTCCTTCCATTCCCCGCCCTGCCCCCAGCGCAGCCGGCGTGCCACGGACACCAGGCCCGGAAGCAGGAGTTGGACCAGCATCCGATCGAGCATCGGCTCGCCGGGTGACTCCTGCAGGAGAACCCCGAAGACGCGGGCCGCCTCGTCACGCTCGGCCCGACCCGATGCTCGGCGCATGTGCTCGACGACGTCGAGCGGCGTGGGGCACGCCGGCGGTTCGGTGCCGTCCCCCAGGATGAGCCGCTGGAGGCCGGGGTCGCGGCCGGCCACGGCGCGCAACGCCCGGACGGCCGCCGGGGAGCGACCGATGGATCGCCACTCGTCGGTCATCTGGTCGATCAAAGCGACATGGTGGGTCGATGTGGTGGCCATGCGGCACAACGCTGCGCCGCCGTGCTCCCCCAATCCCTCCCACCGCCGGATCGGGACCCTGACCGCGATCGATGCCCTGGTGAGCGGTAGTGTGCCGCCGATGGACATTGACGAGTTCTACGAGGCCGACCCCCGACGGCGAGCGTCTGCCGAGCTCGAGCTCGGGACCGATTGGGTCGGCAAGGACGGGGTCAACCACGAGTTGAACTACGTGGAGGACACCGGTGAGCTCTACGTCCTGCGCGAGCCGGCGCCGCATGTCACCGAGGACCCCTTCGGCGGGCTCCACATCTCGACCCCGGAGGGCTACGACGGCAAGATGACGGTTCACGTGGTCGCCCGCATCGACTCGGTCGAGTCGCTGCACACCATCCTGGCCGGCTGGCAGGAGGCCATGCGCGGTCCCGACGCCACCGAGTGGCTGGGCCGGCACCTGCGCGAGTCCGGCGTGGCGGTCGGCCCCACGGGCGACCCGATCTCGGATTGACCCACTGGACCACCGGGCCCCCCGGCGAAGGGTCCGGTGGAACCCGCGGGGTCAGCCAACTGCGGAGGACTCTACGACGACGCCGGCTGCGGGTTGCGGTTCTGGGGAATGGTGCTGCTGGGGGTCTGTGGGTTGTCTCCCGGGTTGGCATCGGCCAGGACGCACTGCGCTCGGAGTGCTGGGATGAGGTGCCCCTCGTCGACGACGGCGCTCTCCGAAATGGTGGTCATGAGCGAGTTCCAGGACCCGTCGTCGGAGTTCGCCGCGGCCGCCAGGGGCAGGGCGTCGCGAAGCTCGCGGTCGGCGCGCTCCGAGAGCCGCGCCGCGTTCGCAGGCGAGGTGCCCGTCCGGTTCGCCCGCAGATAGTCGGCGACGGAGCGCTCGACGTGGGTGCAGGCTTGGCGGGCCAGGTTCGCCCCGTCCTGGGTGGTGCTACACCCGGCGAGGCCCAGCACCGTCGCCACCGTGGCCACGCCGGCCAGGGCCGTCACCCGAGGAGCGGGGAGGCGGCGGGCCCCCCTCACGTCAGGCGAGCCAGCGTTCGGCGGACTCGAGCAGGAAGCGGCTGACGGCGAGGGCGCGGTCGAAGACGTCACAGAGGAGCTCTTCTCCGCTCAGGACCCGGGACAGGGAGACGGGATAGCGGGCGACGATGCTCAGACGGCGTTCCGATCCGTCGGTGGCGTTGGCGAACGAATCGATGGCTGAGACCTCCAACGGCAGCTCGATCCCCCCGACGCCGGCCAGGTCGATGGCCAGGCGCAGCAAGTCCGGCCCGCTGGGGAGCGGCGGCAGAGCCCAGGTGAAGGTCAGAGGGAAGTGGAACTCGTCGGGTGGTTCCTCGTCGTCGGCCAGGAGCACCACGGCGTCCTCGAAGGAGAGGAGCACCCGGGGGTCGACGTCGAGGGCGAGATGCAGGTCCAGCGGCCCGCCGCACCCCTCCTCAGGATGGAGGTCGACCTCCCATACCTGGCGCAGCGAGTAGGTCTCGACGAAGTGCCGCTCATCGTGCACGTGGAACCCGTGATCGACCGAGTGGTCCTTGAGATCGGCCACGTATCCAGCGACATCGATGGCAGCCACAACGACGGGAGCCTACCGGCAGCCGGGGACGCGTCGACATGGCGCGCTGCGTCTTTCCAAGACGGGGTGCGGGAGCCGGGCCCATCCGGCCGATAGGGTGCCTGACCCGTGAACGATGGACGCATCATGGCGGTGCTCGACGACGCGGTCGCGGCGGTGCGTGCCGCACTCGATTCGCTCGAGGACTGGGGTCCGAGCGGTCTGCGACCGGGTCAGTACCGTCTGGACTTGGCGGCCGACGAGGCGGCGCTCGGGGTGCTCCACGGGGCCGGCCTGGCCGTGCTCTCCGAGGAGTCCGGAGTGACGGGCGACACGTCCTCGGGCCTGCTCGCCGTGCTCGACCCGGTCGACGGGTCGACGAACGCGCACCGGGGCGTTCCCTTCTACTCGACGAGCATCTGCGTGCTCGACGCCGAGGGGCCTCGGGTGGGCGTCGTGGTCAACCTGGCGATCGGCACCCGCTACGCCGCCGTGCGGGGCGACGGAGCGGAGCGGGACGGGAAGTCGCTGAAGCCTTCTGGGTGCACCGATCTGGCCGGCGCCCTGGTGGGGATTTCGGGGTTCCCGGGGTGCCACCCCGGATGGGCCCAGTTCCGGGCGCTCGGGGCAGCGTCGTTGGAGTGTTGTTCGGTGGCCGAGGGAGTGCTCGACGGGTATCTCGTCGCCGGCCGCAGCACGTTGTTCGGCTGGGACTATCTCGCCGGCTTGCTGGTCTGCCGGGAGGTGGGTGCGACGGAAGCCGAGCGCGACGGAAGGGACCTCGTCGTTCGGGACGCGTCGACCCGGCGTCCCGTCGTTGCCGCCACGGCATCGCTGGCGGCCCAGCTGATGGCCAGCGCGGCGCTGTGACTCGCGGCGTCGTGCACCGGTCGATCGCTGCCGCCGCCGCGGCGGGCCGGGTCCAGTCGCAGTCTCGGACCGTCTCCCGGCGTTGGACAATGGCCCGGGCGTCGGATTCGGCCCCGGTCCGAATACCGCCGTCATGGGGTTCGGGGGGGATTCGACGACGCGCCAGCGATGACGGGCTGTAACGCTTCCCCTATGGCACCTTGCAGGTAGACAGCATATGAACTCGTGATATGGGCAGAGTCGGCGTACACCAAGTGGTTTCCGACGACAGCCGTGCACGTCGAGGTGCACAACCACGGTGTTGTTGCAATGTACGTAGCTGCGGTCGCTTGAGCTGCCGCCACGAGTGTTTGTTCATGGTCTGTCAAGACCGCTTGGCTCGCAGGTGTCGAGCAAACTTGTACGTCCGTCTCGTGGGCGGCCAAACAATCGGGCCCTACCTGCGCCAGATATGGGATATCTCCCCAGACAACCTTCTTGGTTCCGGGTGATGTAATCGAGTTCAAAAATTGTTCCAGACCGCTCTGCCATTGCCTATCCGTTGGTGGAACCCCGTTGGGCAGGATGCCGTTCCCACGCCACGCGCCCGTGTCCACGACGACAGCCGGATCCATCTTGTTGATCCGGTTGACGACATACTGGTGCCATGCGTTGCACGTTGGGTACGGTTCGTTTGTTGGCCAAAACCAAAAGCTGAGATCAACAGCGGGACACGACTCCTTCATCAGCAGCACAAGTCTCCAATGAAGACGCTTGGCCATCGCGTTGAATCCGGCCCACCACATGCCAGCGTGCGAGTCACCAAGCAAGACGATCGTCTTCGACCCGCTCGGATCCCCG
Organism: uncultured Acidimicrobiaceae bacterium; assembly: GCA_963787485.1. Lineage (GTDB taxonomy): Bacteria > Actinomycetota > Acidimicrobiia > Acidimicrobiales > RAAP-2 > Bog-473. Next base: position 144,841 of record CAWBDF010000006.1, read on the forward strand.
AACACGCACTTCCCCGTCGTTGCCGAGCTCACGGCTGGAACGCACCCTTGCTGATCGAGAATGGTCGGGATGATCATCGAATCGACATCGCCAGCAACGTTCTGCAGGGATGGGGTCAGATGACTCGGCAACGACTTGATGGTCGCGGCAGCAGCGACGGCCTTCAGCACTTGAGCCGTTGACGCAGGAATCGTCGAGCTGGGTTGTGCGGCCGACATGGATGCAGTTCCATATAGTGCAATCACGATTATGGTCGCCGACGTGAGTGCTCTCATGATGCTCCGAGCGCTCCTAATTCTCTGCGTCAATGGTGGTCTCCTCATTCCTAGAGAAGTGACTGGATCCCAACCCTCTTCTGTGTCCGCCTGACCGAAGACAGTAGAAGATTCTGCTCTGTCGATCCGATGGGCTGCTCGACACTCGCAGACCGTTGCCCGACCGCCTCCGGCGCCCCTCGCTGTTCTGGTTCCTCTGGCGGCGAAGCGCTCAAAGGCCAACCAGAGTTGATACCGATGAGGTTGCGTCACGGGAAGCTTTCGCAGCAGAGCTGATCGAATCATGAGCATGACAACTTTTGAACAAATAAAAAGCGTTGTGCACGATGTCCCGACCGGTTCGGGTGGGTCCCGAGTACGGCCAGGTATGCCGACAGCACTGACCATCGGATCGGGACCGGCCACGGTGGGTGTGTCGGGGCCGGTCCCTCGGTTCGATGGATGCCGGGGTGCGAGGACTACGCCTCGCCGCCGAGATGAAAGCGCGACTTTACGGAGAGTACCGACCAGCGAACGCTGATCAGGGAGTCGACGTGCGCGGCGAACTTGTTGGATCTCATCAAGATGTTGATACTGGCCGCGATCAACCTCGCCATGAGAAGTGCGAAATGCCAAAACCTGAAGAGACCAACCAGTTGAGCCGACTCAGTTTCTTTGCCCTGGTTACCTGTATGGCGATGATTGCTACCGCTTGCACTACAGCTGCGAAGGAGGGCAGTCAAAGCAGCACCACCGCACCAAGCAGCACGGCTATTCCTTCGGCTAGCGGTACCACGAGCACTGAGCCAACGGCCTCCTCCGGTGGCATGCCGCCTCCTCCGGGCTACACGCGCCGGCAGCTGATCTTCCACGACCAGTTCTCCGGCACCCGCCTCGACACCAGCAAGTGGAGTACTGCCCTGGGGGCCCAGGGGATCGTCTGGAACGACTTCGACCGGCTCTCAGCGCCCTATTCGGGGCCGAATGTCCCCGGCGACGGAACTGAGGCGGCCATGTTCGGGCCATCCCAGGTGTCTGTCGACAACGGGCTCACGCTGACGGCGCAGCGCAACACCAACCAGTACGCCGGTACCTATCCATGGATCAGCGGTGTCGTCACGACCGAAGGAAAGTTCTCCTTGCCTACTGGTGGTTGGTACGTTCAGGTGAAGGCCAAGATGCCCGACACCTCGGCGGGCATGTGGCCGGCCATCTGGTTCATGCCCGACACAGCGACCAGCCCGACCGTCGAGATCGACGGGCACGAGGGCGGGGCCACCGGCAGTGGGCTCCCCATCAACGACGCCGGCCACTCCAACTACTTCGCCAACTCGGGAACGGTGTCGTCCTTCTGGAACGCTGGCGCCGATATGAGCGCCGGTTATCACATCTTCGGGTTTGAGTTCATCCCCGGTGTGTCCGTCAAGTGTTACTTCGACGGGGTTCAGGTGTTCCAGGTCTTGGCGTCGAATGGCGTCGCCATCACCGCTGGGACTTATGAGATCATCCTCCAGCTACAGGTAGCCGCGCAGCAGATATCGGGGTCGCATACCCTCACCACGGGTGCCACTCCGTCGGCCACCATGGAGGTCGCCGAGGTGCAGGCATACTCCTTCCCCGGTGGGCGGTAAAGGCCAAGATGCCGAACCAGACACAGGGACTGTGGCCGGTCATGCGATCCCTAGAGGCACGAGCTACCCTCAACGACGACGAACTTGTTGTTGCTGCGTTGTGTCAATTCAGTCCGCTCGGCTCTATCTCGGGCGTTGAGTTCCTTGTCAACATCCATGAACACGCAGCGGGTGTCCGGGACTTAGGCCGAAACACTCCGATGGGAGCGAATGGCGATCACGACTGACTTACAAGGCTCCTAGTGTCGGCCCACACGCAACCCGATGAAGCCGAAAATCGCTTCCTCGAGTCGGGCGATGAGGCAGGAACTGCACCCGGCGATCGGAAGTTCCGACCTGACGTGGAGGGTCTGCGGGCCGTTGCCATCGTGCTGGTCGTTCTCTTCCACGCGGGGGTACCCCGAATCACTGGCGGATTCGTCGGGGTGGACGTGTTCTTCGTCGTGTCTGGCTTCGTCATCACCGGACTTCTCCTGAGGGAGCACGCTTCCTCAGGAAAGACTCGCTTGCTGGCGTTCTACGGTCGCCGAAGCCGCCGAATCCTTCCCGCTGCCACGTTGGTCATCATCCTGACGGTATTGGCTTCTTATCACTGGTTGGGTTTCCTCGTCGGCGACGATACAGCACGGGTTGGGAGGACGGCGTCACTCTTCTATGCGAACTTTCACTTCATCTCGACTGAGACGAACTACCTGGCGTCGCAAGCCCCTCCCTCGGCACTTCAGAACTACTGGTCGCTCTCGGTTGAAGAACAGTTCTACCTTTTGTACCCGACCCTCTTCATACTCGCGGCATTGAGCTGGAAGCGGGTTGGCATTCGTCCCAAACTCACAATCTTGTTGGTCTGCAGCATCGTGGCGTCACTCGCCTGGTCAATCCACCAGACGTCGGCCAACAGCGTTGCTGCGTTCTTCTCACCGTTCACCCGTGCTTGGGAACTTGCACTCGGAGCACTGATCGCCGTCGCCAGTCTGCAGTTGGCAAGGATTCCACGGATCCCCGCCGCTGTCATGACCTGGGCGGGACTGGGCGGCATTCTCGTTGCGGCTTTCACCTACAGCTCAGCGACGCCCTATCCAGGCGTAGCAGTGGCGCTACCCGTCGTCTCGACCGCACTCATCGTGGCCGGTGGGATGGCCCGTCCCACGATGGGAGCGGAGGCGCTCTTACGTCTTCCTCCGTTCCAGTGGATGGGGAAGCTCTCGTACTCGCTCTACCTGTGGCACTGGCCCATTTTGATCATCGCCGCCCAGCATGTCGGTCACCCCATCTCGGTCGAGGACAACCTCCTCTGGGTCCTGTTCGCCCTCGGACTGTCGGTCGGCTCCTACTTCCTGGTGGAGAATCCCATCAGGCACTGGAACTTCTTGGCCCGTTCCGGCGGAAGGAGTGTTTCTTTAGGAGGGCTCCTGATCGCCCTGTCGCTCGCTGTCGCGACCTTCGAGATCGCCAGTCATCCGTGAATCCAGGACCACGTCGGAGGAACCAGAGATGATGCAGAGAGTTCGGCATCGCCAGGTCATCACCGCTGCGCTCACTTCGGCGGTGATGATCATGGTTGCAGTACTTGGATCGGTCTCATCGGAGCCGTCCTCCTACGCTTCCGCTGCAGGCACGTCGAACACATCGGAAGCTCAGGCATGGGCTGAAGTGAGATTCGCCACATCGGAAGCTCAGGTGTTGGCTGCAGTGAAAGATGCACAAAAGCTCCAGACGCTTCCCAACAATGTTGCGCCAGGGCTCGCCGTGACGACTGACGCGGCGGGCGTACCAGACCCAGCTGGAGAATGTCCGAATATTTCGGGTGTGATGGAACAAGGGTGCGTTTACGGCGATTTGAAAAGCAAGAAACTCATGGTCGTGTATGGGGATTCACACGCCGCCATGTGGGCCGAGGCGTTGAGGGGTATTGCGAATAGAGTGGGCTGGAGATTGGATGTATTCTTCTTGGCTGGATGCCAGCTACCAGATCTGCCATTGATTTCATCCGAGACGAATCAACTCAATACTCAATGTCAGCAGTTCCACGCGCTTGCAGCTCGAGCTATTAAGAAACTGCATCCGAACTTGCTCGTGCTGTCGAGCGAAAGCAGCGGACAAACCGCGATAGGCGTCCCCGCGACCCCAGCCCAGTGGCAATCGGGATTGATGAAGACCTTTGCAAGCGTGTCAGAGCCAGGTACGAGCATGGTCATGATCGGTGATATCCCTCAATGGTCACTCAACGATGCAGACTGCTTGGCTGTCCACATGACTAGCGTCCAGAGTTGCGCGGTTGCTCCGGCTCAAGCCCTTTCCTCCAATCTGCAGGCGGAAGAAAGAGCCGCTACTTTCCGCGGCGCAAAGTACATTCCAACAACAGCGTGGGCTTGTGCGGCGAAATGTGAACCTGTCATCAACAATATTCGGGTTTACTTTAATCAATACCATTTCGGAGCAATCTATATCGACTACCTAACTGGAGTATTGCAACAAGCGCTGGGTATTCCCGCTGCAACAAATGGATAGATTTGAGTTGGGGCTCACGACACTGCGCCCTGTCGCTCGTCGTCACCACCTTCGAGATCGCCAGCCATCCGTGAATCCGGGACCATGTTGGGGGAACCAGAGATGATGAAGAGAATCGGGCATCGCCGAAACATTATCGGCGTAGTCATTTCGGTGGCTGTCATCACACTGGCAGCGGGCAGTTCCTCATCGGCGTCGTCGTCGGCATCGTCCGCTGTTTCCACTCTGAGCAGCGCTGCCTCTCTGGCGGTACCGGGAGCCGACAGCGGCTGTCCCTCAGCAGGCTGCTCTGCCGTGATCGCAGCCGTAGCCGCAGGCACCCGTTTGAAGACGATGCCCGCCAATCTGACGCCTTCGCTCGCCAACGCTGCGAGTGACCTTCGTGTTCCACCCGGCGGAGTGTGCGGATCGTTGCAAATTGCGGGCTTAGATCCAAGTTACGAGCCATGCGTATACGGTTCGAACACGGCGACATCTAAAATCGTCCTACTCGGTGACTCACATGCGTGGCAGTGGGCGACTTCGGTGGCAACCATCGCTCAGCACACGGGTGCCTCGCTTGGACTCCTGTATCACTCCAGTTGCCTGGTTACCCTCACTGCAGATTTGCTTCCGCCCAACGGTCCTCCTGGCGGTTCCGAGCCATCGGGAAAGGTCTGCAATCAGTGGACCAAGGCGGCGATCAAATGGATCAATAATTTCCACCCGCAAACGGTGATAGTTGTTGCTTACTCGGGTAATACTCCCTCATGGCAGCCCATTTACGCTAAGGGTCTTGTGCAGTTATTTCATCAAATACAGGCCCCAGGTAGGCAGCTCATGCTCTTGGGACAGGATCCCTACAGTTTCACCGGAGGTCCCGATTGTTTGGCAGCGCACGAATCCAATATCAGTCAATGCAATGTCTCGGAGTCGCAAGCCGTGGTTCCAGTTGCAATTGAGGCACAGGAGAAAGCGGCGAGCCAGGTTCACGCCAAATTCGTCAACGTAACTCCATGGATCTGTACGAAATCAGAATGCCCTCAGGTGATCGGCAACTTCGATGTCTACCAGGATCCCTTTCACCTGACATCGTCGTATGCGGACTATCTGTCCCCGGTCCTAGGGATCGCACTCGGGCTGATGCCAGCCAATGCGGGAAAAGGGTAGAGAGGCATGGGTTCGTAAAATCACCTGGAAAGGCCTCGCGGCCACGACGAGGCAGTTCAGGGAGGCGCAGGCCCGAGTTAGCGAGGAGTCTGAGAATCGTCCTATCCCTACGGTCTTCAAAATCCGGTGCCATGACATGTCTTCAGCAGTCCTCGGAGATCGTCCTCTGCGACCACCGGAAGAGGATCCCTCAGGAACGAGAGGGCTCTTCTTGACTATCGAGGGTCGTCGATCTCACGTTCCTCAACCGCCTACTTGAAGAACGGTTGAAGATCCCCAAACCGGATCGAAGCTGTCTTTGGTCGAGAGCGCTCGACCTGCACGGAGATGTACGTCTCGTCTGGCGCCCTCGTGAGGTTACGGACCTCCGCTCACCTGCATCGGTGTTGGTCAGCTCTCCTCCTACGGCGTTGATCTGGTTGGCCACCCAGCTGCAACGCCCCGGCCTTCTCAGACAAGGCAACCGTTCGGTCTGGCGGCGTTGTGCCGGGCCGAGGTCGGAACGAGTATGAGAAAAAGAGCAGGTAGAGTTACCTTTTCCGGGCGCTTAGCTCAGTTGGTTAGAGCAGCTGGCTTACAACCAGCAGGCCGGGGGTTCGAGTCCCTCAGCGCCCACCGGGTGGGTGTGATGTTTCAGATTTTCTGGGACACGTGAACCCTCAAACGACAATGCGGGACCTCCCTTGGTAGTGAACCGAGGGGTCCAGTTCGAGGTGGCGGATCATGACGCCGTCGTCGTCGATGACTCGGACGTCGAGGTCGGCCACCAAGATGAGCACCCGCTTGCCCTTGTGGGTCCGGCCGACGCTGACGTGGTGAAAGCCGGAGCGGCAGCGCAGGGTAAAGCGACCGGTCGAGTCGATGCGGTCGCGACGGACCTTGGTGTGGGCCAACAGCGGCTGTCCGTCGAGCTCGATGGAGGCCTTCTCGAGGGCTCGCCAGGCCTGCATGGGTGGACACCCTCGAGCCGTGTGCGGTCGCTCCTCGTTGTAAATATGGACGAAGCGGTCGATCTGGCTCTGGAGCTCGCCGAGCGTCGCCACCGCAGGTTTCTTGGCCAACCATTTCTTGAGCGTGAGGTGGTAGCGCTCGACCTTTCCCTGGGCTGGGGATGGTAGGGCTTTCCGTGCTTGAAGGTGATCCCGAGCGTGGCCAGCTCGATCTCCATGCCGGTGTGACTGCCTCGATAAGCGCACGTATAGATGGCGCCGTTATCTGAGAGCGCTGAAGCTGGAAGCCCGTAGATCGCTGCAGTTTCGAAGAAGATCCGCACCACCTCTGGAGCGGTGGCGACGGGCAGCGCCACACTGGCCAGCACCCCGCGAGTAGTCGTCGATGAAGTTGACGATCTCGACCGGCTGCTCGTCGAGGTGCCAGTGCGTCATGTCCGACTGCCAGGTCTCGTTGGGCAGATCCGACTCGAAGCACGCCCAGCTCGAGCGAGGTCGCTTCTGGGGCTGAGGGATCACGAAACCACGGCGCCGGAGCACCCGGTGGATGGTCGAGAGTGCCGGCACCTGAGCCTCCTCGTAGCCCAGGTGCCAGGCGATGGTCCGGGCCCCGGCGTCGAGGCCGTCCTCGGCCAGGCGCTTGCGCCAGGCCACGATCTGGTCCTCCATCGCTGCCGTCGTGAGGTTGGCCGGCACCTTGGGCCCCCGCTTGAGCGGGGCAGGGCCTCGTCGCCACCCTCCTGGTAGAGGGCACGTGGCGCTGCACCCAGGACTTCGAACGCCCCGTGGCCGCCGCCACGAGGCGCAGAGAGCGTCCCTCGACGAGCACGGCGTCGACGCAGTACTTGGCCAGATCCACGGGACCACCTCAGAACGGGTGTCCCAGAATTGCTGACACATCGTGTCCCAGAAACTATGGAACCTCAGACCGCAGCGCCCACAGGGTCATCATCGATGGGGCGAGAAGCGTGAGCTGGTCATGCAGCTTGTCTCGTTCTTCCCTGGGCGGTTGCTGCCCGCTGTCGTAGTCCATGAATGGCAACCGCGATGAGGGTGCTCAACATGGCCCAAAACAGCACCCTGCGGATCAGAACGGACGTCGATACCTCGACCGGCACGAGTGAAGTGATCACCTCGACAATCACTATGCCGACGATCACGCAAGCGGACTCCCACTCTCTGTGGAAGAGGCAGCACCAGAGCAATGGGCTCAGCACGATTATCCCGATGCCGGAGGAAGACTGGCCAGTTGCAAGGATGAGGAACAGGATCGACGTCAGATACGCCATGGGAACTGCCACTGTCGTCGATTGAGGAAGGCGGCCCCAAGGGAGCCAAGAGGACGTCCCAACGGCGAGCAGAAACCCGAGGCTGATCAGCAGGCAGGTTCCGGAACTCGGCCCCGGCGGCAGGAAGACACTGAGCTCCGCAAGCACCGCAACGACAACAAAGGGTAGGGCTCCCAGTTGCAAGGCAGCAGACCCTCCCAGAGAAACCTCAGTCTCCACTTCGGAGGTCCTGGTCATTGCGCCCTCACGATCCTCATGGGTCGTCTGTAAGCAGATACACGTCTACGCCTCGGGCCGCGATGGGGATCCAACCTCACGAACCGATCGTCCCAATACTTGCACAATTTCTTTCGGACTAGAACTTCAGTGGGTTGCCGGGGCACCGACCATGGCCAAGGCCCTCGGTGGACTCGCACCGACGCCCTCGGCAGGGCCCAAGTGCCCCGTTCGCCCTCGTTGTCGGGCACGGGTCAATAGTGAACTATGGCCCCCACGGGGCGCAACCCAACTCGAGCGGGAGCGAGAGAGTATGGCTCAACCCATACCCTCGGGGACCGATGAGGAAACGCCTGAATGCATCGTGTAGGGAAACAACGCGATAGCTGCACTGGTCGCTACGAGCAGGAGATGTTGGCACGCAACTTCTGGGAGCCCGGCGAGGGTGAGGCTGAGGAACGCCAGCCCCGAGCCCGCCCAGAGCGCACCTATGGCGGCGGTCGACACCCAGAGTCCTGAGCGGCCCTGCGCCTTTCTGGAGCAACTGAGACAGCCCAAGAGAGAGACGAAGAGCGCGAGGTATCCCACCACGCTGATGGCATCGTGAAAGCCGTAGGAGCTGGGGCTCGTCCCGCAGGCGAGCAGAGCTGCCCGCCCGACTCCGCACGAGAGCGGTACCGCCGCACTGACAGCGGTGGACACACCGAAGAGGGCATAACCGAGGATCGCCCACGCGAGGAGCGGCCGACGAGCGGGCCTTGCCCACAGAGCCGCCGCTACCAGGATCATGAGCGCCCCCGACACGATGTCCAGGCTGATAAAGAGCCACGCGAAGGGCTGCCCTGAGACTTCGAGGTCGCTCGCCAGGCCGACACCGACCACGCCGGGGGTGAGGACGTACCCGAGCGGCCACGAGAGGTAGGAGAGCCCGGCCAGCACGCCGAGAGCCACCACACGCACGCCGACGGAAGGCAGTGTTCGAACCGAGGCACCGGTCAACGGCGGCGCCACCTCGAGCCCATAGTCTCGAGTCCCGAGCAAGCTTGTGTCTCTTCCCTTCGACATGCTCTCGATTCGCGACTCGATGCACTGTGAGGTCCGACCAAACGACCGCCTTGTTGGGACGTTCAGTCCGTTGAGTTTGGCGAAACGCTAGCGAACGCCGTTATAGAGTTCAAAGGGATGGGAGCCTCGATCTGGTTCCTCGATCTGCTGACCGCGTCACGTACGGGTCGATGAGGCGGGAACTACTGGTCCGTCCTCATGGTTGGCTCTACGTCAGAATGACGGCACAACGGGCGTAGACGAGCGTGGTGAGCCGATCGCTCGACCTGTCGAAGATCTCGACCTGAATCGGTGCGTCGGGTCCGTCTCCGAGCAGGGAGCATCTTGTGTGGACGGGGCCGTCTGCGGTCTGCGCCAGGTATCGCAGGTCGAGATCGGTCACCACCGCAGGAATCTCGAAGCGTGTCGAAACCATCTCTTCTGCGGCGGCCTCTGCGACGAGTGCCACCATGGCGCCTTGAAGAGTTCCGACAGGATTCCGGACTCGTGACGTCACTGGCATCTCGACCGCACCCATCATCGGGTCGAGCACGGCGATGCACGCTTCGTCTCGCAGAGGTCGTGTCAAGACGTTGGAGCCATCGAACATGGTTGTGACGCGCCCCCCTGACAGGGTGGGTTTCGTCTGATCCGCCTGACGACGTGGCACCCTGGCGAAACCGATGGCGCCGGTCGCTACGGGCTCACCTTGGGCGGTGACCAGATCCACTGCGGCAGTCGCCGATCGGCCACCTCGTCGGAGGATCGCGCACCGGGTGTAGACGGACTCAGGAGCGGGTCTCGGCCGCATCCTGACGGACATGTCCGTGGTCAACATCCACAAATCCGGATCGTCGTCGATGACGATCCCCGCCACCAGGTCGATCATGAGCGATATGACGCTGGCTCTCAGGGCTCCGTGGCGCAGCACCTCGGCTCGCGGGTGCAACCGCACCCGAAACTCACCATCGACGACCTCTGCAATGACACCGAGCCGGGCCGGTGTCGAAGCCGCATCGTTGAAAAGGTCGGTCATCGGTCCGGCCGGTGAGACATGGGCCGGGACGCTACCGGCAGGTACCCGGTCGCCACCAGTAGCCGTGCACGCCGTCAGTGAGTGCCTGCAAGCAGCATCGATCAAGCCGTTCCGTGCTAGACCATCACCGGTGTCCGAGATCTCAGGCCACTTCTCGCAGAGCGTGCGGTCGCCGACGTGTCTGTGCGCCAGAGTTTCTGGGCGAGCGTGAGCTGTGCCTGCTGAGCTCCGCTTCGACGGCCGCGTTGCCATCGTGACGGGTGCCGGCGGCGGGCTCGGACGGCAGCACGCCCTTCTCCTCGCCCACAGGGGAGCGAGCCTGGTCGTGAACGACCTTGGCAGCTCGGTGACCGGACACGACCACGATGTCGGCCCTGCCCACCAGGTAGCCGAGGAGATCAACGCCGCCGGCGGCCACGCCATCGCCAGCACCGAAAGTATCGCAACGCCGGAAGGGGCCGAATCCCTCGTGAATGAGGCGGTCGACACGTTCGGCCGGGTGGACATCCTGGTCAACAACGCCGGAATCCTCGGTGACGCACCCTTCGAGGACATGACGCCCGAGGTACTCGAGCCGGTGCTCGACGTGCATCTCAGAGGTGCGTTCTACGTCACCCGGCCGGCATGGCGACTCATGCTTCGACAGTCCTACGGCCGCATCGTCAACACGAGCTCTTCCTCCGGTTTGTACGGCATGTTTCACCAGTCGAACTACGCGGCGGCAAAGATGGGCCTCGTCGGTCTGACACGGGTGCTCGCGAACGAAGCCGCCGGATACGACATCAAGGTCAATGCGTTGGCCCCCACGGCGTGGACGAGAATGAACAAGATGCAAATGCCCGCCGAATGGGAAGACAAACTGAGACCCGAGCTGGTGTCCCCCATGGTCGCATGGTTGGTTCACGAGGACTGTCCGGTCAACGGCGAGATCTACGCCGCTGGCGGAGGGTACGCGGCACAGGTCTTCATCGGTCTGACGAAGGGCATCTTCGAACAGGAGATCACCGTCGAAACGGTACGGGATCGTTTCGCGGACGTCCGCGACCGAAGAGGTTTTCGAGAACCGACGTTTCCGTCCGACGAGTTCTTCGATATCCTCGACAGGCTCGGCGTCGACAATCCCCTCAAGTAGCGGACCGCTCATTGCGGTCTGACGTACAACCGGTTGGCCTTGGACACGAGTCCCTGAGCATCGTGTTGACGGGATCGACGGGAAGGCCGTGAAGGGCGGGACCTTGTGATTGACGCCGCCATCCCGTCTCTGGTGCTCATCGCGGTGGCCGCTGTTCTGGCCCCGATCATCGCCGAGGGGCTCCGGCGGTTCGTGCCTGTGCCCGAGGTGGTCCTCCTCATTCTGCTGGGCATTTTGCTCGGACCCGATGTGCTGGCTCTGGTGCACCAGAACACCATCGTCACGGCCCTGTCGGATTTCGGCCTGACCTTCCTCATGTTCCTGGCCGGGACCGAGCTCGACCTTTCGATCATGCGCCGCGGTCACCTGCCGCGCGCGGCAGGTTCCTGGGGCGTGTCGGTGGTGTTGGCCCTCGCCGTCGGGGCCGTGCTCCACGGGACGGGGCTGGTGCTCGACTCGGTGGTGGTGGCGCTTTGTCTGACGACGACAGCGCTCGGAACGCTCCTGCCGATCCTGCGCGACGCAGGGGTGCTGCGTACCGCTCTCGGCCCTGTGGTGCTGTCGGTGGGCTCCATCGGCGAGTTCGGGCCCATCGTGGCCGTCGCCGTGCTCCTGACCGACCGCGACGTCAGACTGACCATCATCCTTCTGATCGTCTTCGTCGCGTTGGCCGTCATGGCGGCCCTGTTGGCCATGCAGGTCCACCCACCCCGGGTCATCGCCCTGATGCGCCGACACCTGGACACCACCTCGCAGCTGCCGGTGCGGATCTCGGTCCTCCTGGTGATCCTGCTCGTGTACCTGGCGCTCAAGCTGAGCCTCGACGTCCTGCTGGGCGCCTTCGCGGCGGGCGTGGTTGTGCGCCTCTTCGTCACCGGCGAGGACGCACCCATGATCACGAGCAAGCTCGAGGCCATCGGGTTCGGGTTTCTGATCCCGATCTTCTTCATTGAGAGCGGGATCACCTTCGACCTCACTGCCCTGACGCACCGACCCAAGGTGCTGCTTTTGGTGCCGATGTTCACTGCGTTGTTCCTCCTGACCCGGTCCCTGCCGACCTGGGCCTTCTTCCGGGGTGTGGTGACGCGGGTCCAGGCGCGGTCATTGGCCGTCCTGTCGGCGACCGGGCTGCCCATCATCGTCGTCATCACGTCGCTGGGAGTCCAGGAGCACCGCATGAAGCCGCAGAACGCCGCGGCGCTGGTTGCCGCCGGCATGTTGAGCGTGCTGATCTACCCCCTCATCGGGCTCAGGTGGTTGGGGGTCGGTGAGGCGACGACGGAGGAGCCGGTGCCCCCTCAGTCGTAGCCGCCGGTGAAGAAGCTCGGGATGGGACGGGCCGGCGGCGAGGCGAAGAAGGGGCGCACGTGTACCTCCATCAGCTCTTCGACCAAGGGGACCACCGACGGGTCCCCGAGGAGGTCGTGGTCCTCCTCGGGGTCGTGCTCCAGGTCGAAGAGCTGGCATGGGGTCAGGGCGTCCTCGTCGACGACGAGTCGGTGGCGCCGGGTCTCGAAGGCGGCGAAGCCCCAGTTCTCGCTCACGGTCACCTGCCTCGGGGCCTCTGGCGGCTTGCCGCCCAGCTCTCCGAGGAGGGAGCGCCCTTCGCTGCCCGGCACCGGGGGAGCACCCGCCACGTCGCGCACCGTGGCGGCAACGTCGACGTGCTCGACCAATCCGTCGACGACACGAGGTGGGCATCCGCCGGGCGGCCGGACGATCAGGGGCACACGGACCGCCGGCTCGTAGAGGACGCATTTGGACATGAGCCCGTGGCTCCCCGCCATCTCTCCGTGATCACTGGTATAGACGATCAACGTCCGCTCGAGCATGTCGTTCGCCCGGAGCGCCTCGACCATGTGCCTCACGCCGTCGTCAATCAGGCTCACGTCGGCGGCGTAGGAACGACGCATGCCGCGGATGGCGTCGTCGGTCATGGACTCCGAGTCCGAGACCCAAAGGAACGAGTTGAGCAACGCCGAGTAGCGACCCGTGCCCTCGATCGTGGGCCGCCGCGTCGAACGGGGCATGGAGATGTCCGCGTCGTGATAGCGCGCGAGCGCGTCCGCAGGTGCATCCCAGGGGTCGTGAGGTCCGGGAAACCCGACGAAGAGAAAGAAAGGCTCGTTCCGGTCGTACTGCTCGATCCACCGCACCGCCTGCCGACCGTGCCACACGTCGACGTAGGCGTCGAGCGGAACTGGCATGGGGGTGGCGTCCCACATGGGGACGGACTTGGTGGCGTTCCGGCCGTCCTCGTTCTCGCCCTGGTAGCTGCGCTCGGCGACGTGCATCCGGTAGGCGTCGAGCAGGCCACGCCCGGCCAGGTAGTCGGTGTAGCGCGTCGGGATGGCACCCACGAACTTGTCCCCCGTCTCATATACCTCGGAGAAGCCCAGTGACCTCAGCCGTCCTGCCATCTCGTCCATGTGGGCGATGGCGAGGTTCTCGTCTCGGTACAGATGTGCCTTGCCGATGAGCGCGGTGTGGTACCCGGCCTCGCGCAACGCCCCGACGTAGGTGGGGCTGTCGGGATGGATGGCGTTCCCGTTCGTATAGACGCCGTGGTCCCGTACGTAGCGCTCGGTCATGAACGAGGCGCGTGCCGGCATGCACAGCGGCCCCTGGCATGCCACGCGCGAGAAGCGCACACCCTCGCTGGCGAGCGCGTCGAGGGCCGGCGTCGACACAGTGGCGTCGCCGGCACAGCCCATCATGTCGGCTCGGTGCTGGTCCGACATGATGAGCACGATGTTGGGGGCGCTTGGGGTCACAGCCTCATCTGTCACTGCAGTCTGGCTCACCAGCGGTCCGGCCAGGGTCCAGCCGCCGAAAGGGATCATTGCATGAACAGGGCAGCGAGCCCGCCTAACCTGTCGCCACCGCACGGCGGCGATCCCGGAGCTCACGGCATGCCCTTTGAACTCAAGAAGGTGTTGGACGAACGGGAGGGTGAGAATTTCACCCTCTACTCCAAGTACGTCAACCCCCAGCTGCCGCGGGTGTTGGGCACCCTCGAGTTCGACCGGTTCTACGTCTCGGGCGAGGGCTGCTATCTGGTCGACGAAGCGGGAAAGCGCTATCTCGACTTCCTCTCGGGGTTCGGGGTCTTCGCGCTGGGCCGGGGTCATGCGGCCATCGCCGGAGCACTGCACCAAGCGCTCGACGCCGATCTGCCGAACCTGGTGCAGATGGACTGCGCCCTGTTGGCTGGGGTCCTGGCCGAGCAGCTGGTGACCCGCTCGCATGCGGGGATCGAGCGGGTCGTCTTCACCAATTCGGGAGCCGAGGCAGTCGAGAGCGCAATCAAGTTCGCACGGGCGGCCACCCGTCGCACTCGGATCCTCTACTGCGACCACGCTTTCCACGGATTGACGACCGGCGCCCTCGCGCTCAACGGAGGGCGCGAGTTCCGCACGGGGTTCGGTCCGCTGCTTCCGGGGTGCGACATGATCCCATTCGGGGACGCCGCCGCATTGGCACGCGAGCTCCGGAGAGGTGACGTGGCCGCCTTCATCGCAGAGCCGATCCAGGGCAAGGGGGTCAACCTGGCGCCCGAGGGATTCTGGCCCGAGGCGGAGGCACTGTGTCGCCGGCACCGGGCGCTGATGGTGGTCGACGAGGTCCAGACCGGCCTCGGCCGCACCGGAACGTTCTTCTGTCACGAGCAGTTGGGCATCACGCCCGACATCATCACGGTCTCGAAGGCGCTCTCCGGGGGGTACGTCCCGGTCGGCGCCATGCTCTGCTCGGCCGCCGTCTGCGACGCCGTCTACAGCTCCATGGACCGCGCCTTGGCGCACTCCTCGACGTTCGCCACGAACCAGCTGGCCATGGTGGCCGGCCTGGCCACCCTGACGGCTTTCGACGAGGAGGACATCCTCGATCGCGTCCGCCGCACCGGCCTGGCCTTCACCAAGGCGCTCGAGCCCCTGGTCGAGCGCTACGAGTTCCTTCACGAGGTCCGCGGCATGGGCCTGATGATCGGCCTGGTGTTCGGGGAGCCCTCGGCAGCGGGACTGCGCCGTCGGTTCCGCGTGCTCGAACGGATGCGCCCGGCGCTCTTCTCGCAGATGGTGGTGGTCCCGCTCTTCCACCGCCACCGGATCCTGACCCAGGTGGCGGCGGACAACATGAACGTCGTCAAGCTCCTGCCACCGCTGATTGCGGGAGAGGAGGAGGTCGCGCTGTTCGCCGCCGCCCTCGAGGACGTCCTGGCCAGCGCCGAGCAGGGCTCGAGCCTGCTGTTCGAGTTCGGCCGGACCATGGCGAGAGGCACCTTGCATCGGGTCCGGTCGTGAACCTCGGGCGCGGAGATCGCGTCCTGGTCACCGGGGCGACCGGGTTCATCGGCTCGGCCGTGATGCGCCAATTGGTGGCGCGAGAGATTGAGGTCGTCACCCTCGTGGTGCCGGGGGCCGACGCGGCCAATCTCGGGGTGCTCGAGGTGAAACGGGTCGAGGGCGATGTGCGAGACCGATCGAGCGTGGAGAGGGCGATCAGCGGGTGCCGGGCGGTGTTCCATGTGGCCGCGCTCTACCGGTTCTGGTCCAAGGATCCCAACGCCTTCTATGCCGTCAACGTCGAGGGCACCCGTAACGTGCTGGGGGCGGCGTCCGAAGCGGGGGTGGAGCGGCTGGTCTACACCAGCACGGTCGGCACCCTCGGCCTCGAGCGCGTGTCGGGGTCGGTCGCCGCGGACGAACGCTCGTTCCCCGACGTGCGTCATCTGTACGGCTCCTACAAGCGGTCCAAGTACGTGGCCGAACACGAGGTGCTGCGTGCTGTCGCCGAGGGGTTGCCGGCATCACTGGTGCTGCCGACGTTCCCCCTTGGACCCGGAGATCGTGCCCCCACGCCCACCGGCAAGCTCGTGCTCGACTTCCTCAACGGGCGCATGCCCGGCTTCGTCGACACGGTGCTCAACGTGGCGCACGTCGACGACGTGGCGGCCGGGCACGTCCTGGCCCTCGAGCACGGCCGCTCGGGCCGGAGCTACATCCTCGGTGGGGAGAACCTGACCCTCGAGGAGCTGCTTCGCCTCCTGGCCTCACTCACTGGACTGCCCGAGCCTCGATTCAAGGTGCCTCCCGCGCTGTCGCTCGCCGTAGCGGCCCTCTCCGAGGTGGTGGAGGGGCGCCTGCTCCGGCGTCACCCTTCGGTCCCGTGGGAAGCGGCGCGGATGTCGATGTCCCGCATGGCCTTCGACTCCACCCGGGCCCGTCACGAACTCGGCTATTCGCCCCGGCCGGCGGCGGAGGCGGTGGCCGACTCGGCTCGCTGGTTCGCTTCGTCGGGTCGGGTGGGCGGGCGCCGACTGGAGCGGATCCATTGGCCGGCGTCTGACTGAGGCCCCGCATCGGGCACACTGTTCGGCGTGCCTCCCCAGTTCATCTTCACCATGCGCGGCCTGGCGCGGTTCCATCCACCCGATCGCGAGGTCTTGAAGGGCATCAACCTGTCCTTCTATCCAGGGGCCAAGATCGGCGTGATCGGAGCCAACGGCTCGGGCAAGTCTTCGTTGTTGCGGATCATGGCCGGTCAGGACGACGGGTACACCGGAGAGGCTCGCCTCACGCCGGGTTTCACCGTGGGGCACCTCGCTCAGGAACCCCAGCTCGACGAGTCCAAGGACGTTGCGGGCAACGTGGCGAAAGGCGCCGGCGAAGCCACGCGCCTGGTGGACCGCTACAACGAGGTCTGTGCGGCCTTCGGCGAGCCCGATGCGGACATTGACGCCCTCTTGTCCGAGCAGGCCGACTTGCAGACCAAGATCGACGCCGCCGGAGCCTGGGAGCTCGAGCGAACCTTTGAGATCGCCATGGACGCCCTGCGCCTCCCTCCCGGTGACGCCGACGTCAGCACCCTTTCGGGAGGGGAGCGCCGCCGGGTGGCCCTGTGCCGGTTGTTGCTGTCGAAACCCGACCTGCTCCTCCTCGACGAGCCCACCAACCATCTCGACGCCGAGTCCGTCGCCTGGCTCGAGCGGACGCTGCAGGAGTACCCGGGCACCGTCGTGGCTGTGACCCATGACCGCTACTTCCTCGACAACGTGGCGGGGTGGATCCTCGAACTCGACCGCGGGCACGGTATCCCCTGGGAAGGCAATTACTCATCTTGGCTCGAACAGAAGCAGGCCCGCCTCGCCGCCGAGGAGAAGGCGGATCGATCCCGCCAAGCCTCGCTCGAGCGCGAGCTCGAGTGGATCCGGATGTCACCTCGGGCCCGGCAGAGCAAGGGAAAG
This sequence comes from uncultured Acidimicrobiaceae bacterium, assembly GCA_963787485.1. Taxonomy (GTDB): domain Bacteria; phylum Actinomycetota; class Acidimicrobiia; order Acidimicrobiales; family RAAP-2; genus Bog-473. The sequence goes on from CAWBDF010000006.1 coordinate 162,294, forward strand.
GCCCGGGTCAGCGCCTACAACGAGTTGGTGGTGGAGGCGGAATCGGCCGAGCGGAGCGCGGACAAGGTGGAGTTGAGCATTCCGCCCGGTCCTCGCCTGGGGGACCAGGTGCTCGTGGCCGCCGGTGTGGTCAAGGCCTTCGGGGACCGGCTCCTCATGGACGGATTGCACTTTCTCCTCCCGCCTGGGGGAATCGTCGGTGTCATCGGCCCCAACGGGGCCGGAAAGACCACCCTCTTCAAGATGATCGTGGGGGAGGAGGAGCCGGACGCGGGCACCCTCACGGTCGGTGCGTCGGTCGAGCTGGCCTATGTCGACCAGTCACGCCACACGCTGGCGCCCGACGCAACCGCCTTCGAGGAGATCACCGGCGGGGCGGAGCGCCTCACCGTCGCTGGGCGAGAGCTGCACGGTCGCGCCTACGTGGCCGGGTTCGGCTTCAAGGGGAGCGACCAGCAAAAGAAAGTGGGGCAGCTCTCGGGCGGGGAGCGCAACCGCGTCCTCCTGGCCAAGGTTCTCCGCGGCGGGGGGAACGTCCTTCTCCTCGACGAGCCCACCAACGACCTCGACGTCGACACGCTGCGAGCACTCGAAGACGCCCTCCTCTCGTTCCCGGGCTGTGCCGTGATCATCAGCCACGACCGCTGGTTCCTGGACCGCATCGCCACCCACGTCCTGGCTTTCGAGGGGGAGTCGGAGGTCCGGTGGTGGGAGGGGAACTTCAGCAGCTACGAGGCGGACCGGAAGCGACGTCTGGGCGCCGAAGCTGATCAGCCCCACCGATTGCGCTACAAGCCGCTCGTCCGGGACTGAACTGGGGTCACGTCGAGGTCCTGGCCGGACCCGCCCGGACCTCCGGGATCGCAGCCCGGTTCGCTCTTGTTCGAACCAGTTGCCCACAGGGCGCTGACGTCCTGGTACGGGTTGCTGCACGGGGGACCCTCGGCTACCCACATCCGGGGGAGACCGTGGGTCGGCACTCTCACCAGGCATGACGACCGCGTGCCGAACCCCTCACGGTGGACGCAATTGGCCACGTTGGGGTGATCCTCGCCTTCAGGAAGCTGGTGGTCCACCAGAACGCGGCAAAAACCCTCGACGACGCGGTCCCCGTCGGCCGGTGAGCCCAAGGTCGCTCGGACCATGTCGACTTTCGGGGAGGGGGAGGCGATCGCCCGATTCTCGAGCACGTGGATCCCTGGTCCGAGGCTGACCGCCGACGCGCCGTCGGGCCCGGTGAAGTCGATGAAGAACAGCGTCGTGCGGTCGCCGACGAGGAGCCAGGCACCGTTGTAGTTCACCGGCCGGAAATCGGCCAGGAACACCTCCACCGCTTCGGGGGCGGTGCGGTGTCGCGCGAGCGCGAGTGGGAGCTCCCCTCGTGAGCGCTTCGTCGGGTCCTTGGCCTCGCCGAGCGGCTGGTTGGTCAGGCCGGCACACACTCCGTACTCGTTGACGGCCAGCCACGTGCCACCCGACAGCTCGTCTCGACCTCCGAGGACCCGGGGCGGTCCTTCCGAGAGCACCGTGATCGGCGTGGTCGGGCGCTCGAGCACCTCGTCGCGATTGGCTCCGACGATGAGGGGCTCGTCTGGGACAAGCCGAGAGGCCACGATGAGGAGGCACACACAGTGACTGTAACGAGGCCTGTCCCGAACGTGACCTGTCCCGCCACCACGGAGCGGGAGACCTGGCAACGTCGGATCCGTGGGCTAGCGTGCCGCCATGCGAACCATCGTTCTTCGTGGGGCGAACGTCATCGCGCCCGCGATGGCGCTGGGCATGGCTGTCGCCATCGTCCTTCCCGCTCTCCCGTCATCAGCGAGGAACTCGCCGGCGAACATCAAGGCCCTCACCGACAGCATCAACCGAGCCAAGCACTTGACCTACGAAGCTCAGTACACGTCGGTCACCAACGGCCAGACGAACACGGTCACCATCGCCCAGTCCCCGCCGAAATCGAATTTCTCGACTTCGAGCGGCAGCGTGATCAACAACGGCAAGTCGACCTACTACTGCAACTCCGCCAGCTCCTCGAGCGCGGGGAGTTCCGGGAACTCAGGCAACTCGGGAGGTTCGGGAAGCTCGGGCAAAGGTTCCGTCACCTGCGTCTCTTCCAAGGGCTCCAACCCACTGCTGGGTATTGAGGACGCCTTCAGTCCGGCTCTCGCCCTCAACGCCTTGGGCCAAGCCCGACAGACGATCATCGCCCGTGCTCTCGGGATCAAGGTGTCGTACTCGACCGCCTCCTTCGCCGGTCAGCCGTCCACCTGCGCCAGCGTGAATGTACGGGGCAGGACCGCCAAGTACTGCGTGACGAAGCAGGGGATCCTGTCCTACTCGGGGTCAGGGTCAGCGGGATATTTCGAGCTCACCAAGTATTCGCCGACGCCGTCGGCCAACCTCTTCGCGCTTCCCGCCGGAGCCACGACCGCTACCCTGCCGACCGTGCCCGGGGGCTCCTCCATATCGGTCCCATAGGAGATCGGCCACGGTGCACGACCGCTGGCAGCACAGCAAGGTCCAGCGGGGTACGGCGTACGACCGTCGATTCGAGAACCTCGCGGCGGCTGGGGTGGACGTACACGGCGAGGCGGCGCTGGTCGATTCCTACGGTCCGGGGTCGGTGCTGGACGCAGGCTGCGGCACGGGCCGGGTGGCGATCGAGCTCGACCGACTGGGCCACGCCGTGGTTGGGGTCGACGTCGACCCGGCAATGTTGGAGGTGGCGCGTGCCAAGGCCCCGAGCCTCGAGTGGGTCCAGGGCGACCTGACCGACCCGACTCTCCATTTCGGCCGGATCTTCGACACGGTCGTGATGGCGGGCAACGTGTTGATCTTCGTCCCGGTCGGGACCGAGGAGCAGGTCATCAGGGACGCGGCGTCCTGGCTGGTTCCGGGTGGGCGGATCATCGCCGGTTACACCCTCAGCCCCGGCGGGTTTGGCCCGACTGAGCACGATGCTGCTGCCACCCGGGCAGGTCTCGTGCTCGAGGACCGTTGGTCGACCTGGGATCGCCGGCCCTTCGGCGCGGGGGACACCTACGCGGTCAGTGTGCATCGGCGCCCGGCCTGAATCCCCATATACGACCCCCCCGTATACGACCCCCCCCGTATACGACCCCCCGTATACGACCCCCCGTATACGACCCCCCGTATACGACCCCCCCGTATACGACCCCCCGTATACGACCCCCCCGTATACGACCCCCCCGTATACGACCCCCCCGTATACGACCCCCCGTATACGACCCCCCGTATACGACCCCCTTTCCCTCACCGCAAAGACGCAACGGAGTCGCAACTATTGGCCTTATCAGTGCACGAACGTGCAGAAGAATGAGCTTTCGGTAGAATTAACCCCATGGGAAGCGATGCACTCGACGCAATCGATCACCAGATCATCGAGCTGCTGTCACAGAATGCTCGGCGGACGATGGCCGATATCGGTGAACAGGTGTCACTGTCGGCCTCTGCAGTGACGAGAAGAATTGAGCGGCTCGAGCGGACTGGGGTGATCGCCGGGTACACCGTGGTCGTCGATCACCGCAAGGCTGGACGACCCATCCAGGCCTTCACCGAGGTGCGGTTTGCTGGCACGACCGACCTCCAAGAGATCAAGGAGACTGCCATGCAGCTCTCCGAGGTCCAAGCCCTCTTTACGACTGCGGGCGATCCCGATGCGCTGGTGTGGCTGCAGGTCCCCGACGTCGAACGGCTGGGTCAGGTGATTGAGCAGCTCCGCCGCCGTGGCCGCGTCACCGGGACCAAGACCCTGATCGTGCTGGACACGTGGTCGCGCCACCGCGCGCTCGAGCCGAACCGCATCCCCGTTCACACCTAGGCCGGTCCGGGTCCCCCCGACGAGCTGGCAGCGCTGCGGGAGGACTCCCAGGGCCGAAGGACGGGCGGGTCTCCTCGACCGAGGATCCATGACCAGAGGGCGACAGGATCCGTACGGTCAGGGAGCCGCAGGAGGTCCCGTGGCAACCAGGCGCTCACGAGATCGGGAGGAACGTCAACGGGAACGAGTCCCAGATCGCCACGGTGCAGTACGACCTCCCTCCATCGGGAGAGCACCACCATGCGTGAGCTCTCCGCGTCGCCCCGCGAATTGTTCGACAGAGCGTCCCAAGCCACATCGGGGAGCTCCCTCATGATCTGCTCTACGGCAGCCGAGGTCTGGCGAACGTCCAGGATCAACTCAGCTGCGGAGCGCCCTGCACCGGCCTCGATCTGCGCGTGCCGTTGCCCCAAGCCGCCGGGGTATTGCTCACGCCGCTCGCCTTTGGCGGCACCCTCGAGTCGCCACACCACGCTGTCGGCGTTCCGAGCAAGGTGCGTGAGCGTGTGGCCAATGCTCCAGCCGGGCAGTTGGCTCGGCCCTCGCGCGGCTTCGTCGTCAAGGCGTTCTATGGTCCGTTCCAGCTCGGCTTGCGCGGCGACGCAACCCTCGACCCACACCGATGGAGCTCCGCCACCGGGTGTATCGGCGGTCAGTTGGGAGAACATTCGCTTGCCGCCTCCGTTGCCTCTCGTTCGTCTCGGCCGGCGGGTGGCATCGACCTGACGAACACCATTGTGGGCGAAAATGACCCCGTGCGTTCACTCCCGGTGTTCACCTCCATGCACGGCTATCGCCGGCAGTGGGTGAGCGCTGATCTGGTCGCAGGAACCACCCTCCTCGTCATCGCCGTGCCCGAGCAGCTGGCAACGTCGCGGCTGGCCGGCATGCCTCCGATCTCGGGGTTCTACGCGTTCGTCGTCGGGACGGCCGTCTTTGCGTTGCTGGGCTCGAGTCCGCAGGTCTCGGTGGGCGCGGATTCCACGATCGCGCCGCTCTTCGCGGTGGGCGTCGCGGCGCTGGCGACGACGGGTTCCGCCCACTACGTGAACCTTGTGGGGATCCTGGCGGTCATGGTCGGGATTTTGGTGATGTTGGTGAGCCTCCTGAGGCTCGGTTGGATCGCCGAGTTCCTCTCCATTCCAATCGTCAAGGGCTTCCTCTCCGGAGTAGCCGTCATCATCATCGTTCATCAACTGCCCGACTTGCTCGGTCTCCCTCCGGCTGCTGGTTCGAACGAACATCGGCTCGCGTACCTCTTCACGCACCTGAACGAGGTGAACGGGTGGTCGTTGGCCATCGGTGTCAGCGTGCTCACCGTCATGGTCGTGAGCACCCAGATCGATCGCCGGATCCCCGGTGCGCTGGTGGGCATGGTGGGTGCGACGGCAGTGGTCGCCGCGTTGAACCTTCAATCCCACGGCGTCGCCGTGCTCGGTCAGGTCCACGCCGGAGCCCCGCGATTTGGACTGATCGGACTCTCATGGTCCTCAGTGCGAAGCTTGGCACCGCTCGCAGCCGTGGTCGCCCTGGTGGTCGTGACCCAAACAGCGGCCACCACCCGGGCCTTCGCCGATGTCGGAGGCTACGACATTGAGGCAGGGAGGGACTTCCTGGGGGTGGGTGCGGGCAACATCGGTGCCGGCCTGATCGGTTCGTTCCCCGTGAACGCGTCCCCGCCGCGCACCGGAGCGGTTGCCGCGGCGGGGGGGCGCACCCAGGCCGGCCCGCTGGGAGCGGCCGCGATCATGGCAGTCTTCATTCCGTTCGCAAACGTGCTGCGCGACGTCCCACTCGCGGCGCTGGCCGCCGTGCTCATCGCCATTGCGGCTCGACTCTTCGACGTTCGGGGACTGATCTCCATTGCCCGCTTCAGTTGGCTCGAGTTCGGACTGACCGCAGTCACGCTCGTGACCGTCGTTCTCGTCGGAGTCGAACAGGGGATCGCCGTGGCGGTGTTCCTGGCGATCCTCGACCGGATTCGCATCAGCGCGCGCACGCAGCTCCACGTACTGGGCCGGATCCCCGGGACGACCAGCTGGGCCCGGTCGGTGTTCGAACCACGGGCCACGCCCGTGGCCGGCGTTCTGGTGGCTATGTTCGCCACGCCGATCTGGTATGCCAACGCAATTCACTTTCGGGAGGAGGTGGCGGTCGCCATCGCGCGGTCATCCGGGCCGATTCAGGTCCTGGTCCTCGACACCATCGGCATGTCGGACATCGACTTCACCGGAACCCGTGCGCTGGCACGGGTGGTCGCGTCCTGCGAACGCGACCACATCGCCTTGGGCGTCGCCCGCGCCGGCCTCCATCTTCACGACAGCCTGCGCCGCAGCGGTCTCGCGGCACGCATTGGCGAGGACCGATTCTACGATACGGTGGACCACGCGGTGAATGCCCTCGCCCCCGGTTCGCTTCCGCCGGGCTGATGTGCCGGGGCGGCTCAGCTCACCAGCTCGAGTTCGGCCTTCACCGGCCGGTGGTCTGAACCGGCGTCCGGAAGGACCTGGCCCGACCAGGGGGTCAGCCCGCCTCGGACAATGATGTGGTCGATCTGGCTGTGCGGCCGGCGTGTCGGCCAGGTGGCACCGATCACGGCGCGCCGCCACCCGGGCATCAACCGGTGAACGAGTGGTCCCCACGTGTTCATGTCCCCAGCGAGCACCGCGTCGGGGCGTGCCTCGGTCTGCAGCTGTCGGCGCAACTCGGCCCAGTTCCGGTGGGCGCCGAGGTGAAGGTGTGACATGTGAGTTCCGGCCACCGAGATCGGCTTCCCCTCGACGGTCAGGTCCACCACGATGGCGGCTCGCCGGACGCGGTCGGCCCGCAGCTGGCTCAGGGGGAGAACGCGCGTCGCCTCAATCGGGAGTTCGGGTCGTACCAGCACGGCGATGCCCCACGAGCCCCGCTCCGCCTGCTGCCAGCGCTCGAGGGCGCGGATACGGTCCGGCCAGGGTCGAACGCCGTCCATGTAGAGCGCGTGGTTGGCGTTGCGCCAAATCGGTCGGGGGGCCCAGTGATCGTCGGCTCCGGGTTGGGGACGGATCCGCCGGCCCTCACCGAGGGTGTGGGCGACGATCTGGTACCCAAGGTGGCGGGCCAGCTGGCCGGACTGGCCGCCGGCGTCGTCGCCCTCCGTCGTCCATGCCTCCTCGAGCACGATGACGTCGGTGCCCAGGGACGAAGCCGCACCGAGCAAGTCGTAGGGCCGGCCCCAGCCGTCGATCCCACAGTGGACGTTGAAGTTGGCCACGCTCAGCACGTTGCGGACCGACGATAGCGAGCCACGACGCCCACTTGGCATCATGTGAGGCACATGCGGATCCTGATCACGCCGATCGGCACCCTTGAGGCGCCGATCTCGGGCGCATACACGCTGTGGACCGGTCACCTGTGCTAGGGATGCGCGTCATGGGGAGTCCGGTCAACGACGGCGCGAGGGATGACGTGCGAGCCCTCGTCGAGGGCCACGACCCAACGTCACCCAGGGAAGCCCGCTCGAAGGAGCGTTTTTTGGTGGAGTTGGCCCGTCTGACCGACCCGTGCAACGAACACGCCGAGCCCACGCACGTCACTGCCTCAGGGATCGTGGTCGGTCCCCGGGGCACGGTGCTCCACCTGCACAAACGGCTCGGTATCTGGATGCAGCCGGGGGGCCACATCGACCCCGGAGAGACCCCTGAAGTGGCTGCTCGGCGCGAGGCCACCGAGGAGCTGGGACTGCGGGTCGAACACCCGGCAGCGGGCCCGCGCCTGATCCACCTCGACGTGCACGAGGCAGCCGCTGGCCACTACCACCTCGACCTGCGCTACCTCCTCTTGGCCGAGGACGGCGATCCCGACCCGCCGCCGGGCGAGAGCCCCGACGCGCGCTGGTACGAATGGGACGAGGCACTGTTGCTCGCCGATGCCGCGCTCGTGGACGCGTTGCCGGTGGCCAGGCTCGCCTTCGAGGAGATGGCGTGAACGATGTCCTCCAGCACCTGCTGGCGGTCGCCGATCTCGACGTGTCGATGGCCCAGCTTCATCGTCGCCGACAGGGGCTCCCTGAGAGCACGGGGCTCCGTGACGTCGAGCTCGAGCTGGCGGCGCTCCAAGCCCAGCGGACCGAGGCCGCGGCGCGTCGGGAGGAGCTGGGGGCGGTCCAGCGGGACCTCGAAGCTCAGATCGCGACGTTCACCGAGCGCCGGACGGCCATTGAACGACGGATGTATGCCGCGACCGGGACGGCGGCGCGAGACCTGCAGGCCATGAGCGAGGAGGTCTCGCATCTCACCGAACGGCGAGCCGAGCTCGAGGAACTCGAGCTGGTTTCCCTGCTCGACCAGGACCCGGTCGACGCCGAGCTGACTCGGTTGGGCGAGGCCATGGCTCCCCTTCAGGCTCGGGCAGAAGAGCTTCGCCGCGACGTCGCCGACGAACAGCGCCGCATCGACGACGAGCTGGCTCGGGAAGTTTCGAGCCGGGCCGCTGCTTCGGCCATGCTGCCGACGGCCCTGTCCGACCGGTACGAGGCGCTGCGGGCTCGCCTGCGCGGAGCCGGCGCGGCGCGGCTTGTCGGCAGCCGGTGCGACGGGTGCCACCTCGAGCTGTCCTCGGTCGAGGTGGAGAAGATCCGGGCCCTTCCGCCCGGTGAGGCGGCGACCTGCGAACAATGTGGCCGGATCTTGGTTCCGGTCTGATCCCGCCTCGTGCTCGTCCTCGTCCGCCACGGTGAATCAGAGGCGAACGCGGCGGGTCTCCTGCTCGGGCGCACCGACGCTCCTTTGACCGAACGCGGGCAGGTTCAGGCCGCAGCGACGAGATCACTCCTCCGACAACCCCTGGCCGAAGTCCGGACCAGCCCGCTGCAGCGGGCGCGCGAGACTGCCCGCCTGCTGGCGCCCGAGCTTCCCGCGGCGGTCGACGAACGCTGGGTCGAGGTCGACTACGGGGAGCTGGAGTGTCAACCGCTCGGGAGTATCCCCGCCGAGGTGTGGCAACGCTGGCAAAGCAACCGGAACTTCCGCCCCGCCGGAGGCGAGACCCTGGCCGAGGTCGACCAGCGCGTCAGGGCAGCTTGCGAGGAACTTTTCGCCGTCGAGGGTGCCGGCGCGCGCCGATCCGACTCGGACCTCGTCGTGGTCAGCCATGTGTCGCCGATCAAGGCCGCGGTGGCCTGGGCCCTCGGAACGGGCGACCTGTACTGGCGCCTTCGCCTCTCGACCGGATCGGTGACGAGAGTCGGTTGGAACCGCGACGCGCCGATCCTGCATGGTTACAACGAGGTGCCGGTGGCGCCCCGTCCGCTCGAGACGCCACAATCAGCTCGTGCCTGAACCCCATACCGTCGCCGCGCTCCGTCCGTCCCCGGGGTCCGGGGACGTGCCGATCCATCGCCGATCCGTCGTCGTGGACGTATTCACTCGTGACGAGCACGTCCTGGCCATCGCCACCCTGCGCGACGAGCGCCCGTGGGCGAGGGGCGACGGCCGCGTCCCCCAGCTGGTCCATGCCATGGAGCTCTGTGTCGTGGTGCGACTCTCCGACACGGTGATCGTCGACGCCGAGGCCCACATGGAGGCCTTCCCGCATGCCGAATGCACCGAGATCGAGCCGAGCTTTCACGGGCTCATCGGACTGAGCATCGGGCGCGGCTACATCGGTGCCGTCCGGGAGCGTTTCGGGCGCCAACACGGCTGCAGCCATCTCGAGTTCCTGGCTCGGGCGCTCGGTCCCGCGGTCGTTCAAGCCGTGGCCTCGTCGTGGACTCGTCGCTTCGAACGAGAGGGGGTGAACCCCTTCGAGCAAGGTGCACAGGCGTTCTTGACCAACACCTGTCACATCTGGCGCGAAGGCGGACCGGGCCCCGACAAGGTCGCCGCGGGATGGCTTCCGCTCACGTCGGAGTACCCGGCGCCGACCGTGCTCGAGATCCGCCGCCGGCGAGAACAGGCACCCGAGCCACCGGGGTAGGGCGTCGAGCGGGTGCGCGTCAGCGCCGAGGGGAGACGACCCGCCCAGCCTCGAGCGCAACCGTCGAATCGCAGCGTGCCGCCTCGGTGGCGCGATGTGTGATGAGGAGGACGCTCCGTTCACCGGCGGCCGCGAACACCCCGTCGAGCAGTTCCTCGGCGAGAAGGGGGTCGAGCCCGCTGCTCGGCTCGTCGAGTACCAGGATCTTCCCGGGAGCGAGGAGAGCCCGGGCGAGGGCGAGGCGACGCCGCTCCCCGCCCGAGAGGGCGACACCGTCCTCGCCGACCGGGGTGTCGAGCCCGCCGGGAAGCTCCGAGACCCACCGGTCCAGGCACGCCGCCCGGAGCGCTTCGGCGATTTCCTCGTCGCCGGCGTCCGGTCGGCCCAGGGTCACGTTGGAGCGGACGCTGCCGGCGAACAGCTGCGCTCGCTGGTCGGCCAAGGCGCAGTCGTGCCGCACGTCGGCTTGTCTGAATCGTGTGACGTCCGTCCCGTCGACCGTGAGCCGCCCGTCCTCGAGGGGCCAAAATCGCAGGAGCGCACTGACGAGCGTCGACTTTCCGGCTCCGCTCGACCCGGTGACGGCGACCCGACCGCCGGGTGGGATGTGCACGTCGACCCCGTCGAGCGCGGCGTGGAAGCCGCGGTTCGTAGCGCACCGACGCCTGCTCGAACGCGACGGAGGGCACCCCCTCGGGCAGGTCGTCGGGATCGGCGGCGTCGTGGACGGGGATTTGCACGGCGTCAATGGCGAAGAGCCGCCTCGCCGCGGCTCGCACGGCCAGACCTCGTGCGGCGGCGAGCGGAACGCCGGGCACGGTCTCGAAGGTGGCCAGCGCGGCGAGCGGGAGCACGGCCACCATGACCGGCCCGAGACGATGCGCGTGAACGGCGCTCACCGCGAGCGCGACCACGCCAGTGACGGCGGCCGCCACGCACCCCTGGGTCAGGAGGCTGGTAGCCAACGCGCGGCGGGCGTGACGGCGTTCGACCGTGTCGGCATGGTCACCCGTCTCGACCGCCGCTCGGACCCACCCCTCGTCCGCTCCGAAGGCGAGGAGCTCGGAGGCCCCGGCCAACGCGTCGACCACCTGAGCCGAGAGAGTTCCCGAGAGCTCGGCCAGCTCCTCGTCACCGTGCCGTCGCCAGGTCAGCATCGCGGGAACCACCAGTGCCACGGCGAGCGGCAGCCCGAGAGCCAGCGCCGCCCACGGGAGGATGAGGCCCACGACGACGGTGCCGAGCGCCCCCGCTCCCACGGCGATCGCCGTCGGCAGCCCGGTCCGTAGATACAGGTCCGCCAACGTGTCGACGTCGTCGACCGCCCGGGCCAACAGATCACCGCTGCGCCACCCCGCCAGCGCCGCGGGGACCCGCGCCGCCAGGCGCTCGTAGAGCCACACCCGCCACGTGCCCAGTGCCCGCAGTGCGGCGTCGTGGCCGACCAGGCGCTCGGCGTAGCGCAGCGGGCCTCGCAGGAATGCGAGCACCTCGACCGCGGCCAAAATGCCGACCAGGGAGTTCAGCCCGGGGTGCAACGCCGCCCGCCCGACCACGTAGCCCGAGCCCGCCAGCAGTCCGATCGTGGCCGCGGCCGAAGCCAGACCGAGGAGCCCCGCCAAGGCGAGGCGTCCGTAGGGAGTGCCGGGCTCGGCCAGGACACGGCGCACGGCGCCGTGGACCCGGGTCACGTGGACGCCACCACGTCGAGCGCACCGCGAGCCGAGACGTCGAGGGTCGAATGGAAGGCGTCGAGGAGAACCGGCTCGTGGGCCGCCACAATGACCGTCCGACCCTCGAGCCAGGGTTCGATCGCCGGAGCCAGGCGGGCCACGGTGGGAGGGTCGAGCGCGGCCGTCGGTTCGTCGAGGAGGAGCACGGGGGCCGGGCGGAGGAGGGCCCGAGCCAGGGCCACTCGTTGGCGTTCGCCCCAACTGAGGGTCAGACCGTCGTGGCCGAGCGCGGTCTGAAGGCCTGAGGGAAGCTGCGCCACCAGTTCGGAGAGGCCGACGGCCGCCAGGACGCGGTGGAGCTCGCCGTCCACCGCGTCGGGAGCACCCAGCCGCAGGTTCTGCTCCAAGGTGGCGTTGAACAGGTGGGGACGCTGGGGCAGCCAGGAGAAGTGGCGTCTCCAAGCCGCCACGCTCTCGGTGTCCGACGCGGCGTCGCCGAACGCCATGGTTCCCTGGCTGGGTTGCACGAAACGGAGCAGAGTGGCCAACACGGTGGACTTGCCCGACCCGGACGGTCCGACGAGGGCGAGCCGGGTTCCCGGAGGCGCCACGAGCGAGAACCCGTCCGGCGCCGGCCCGTCGCGGTGCGGGTGGTCGACCCGGAGGCCCTCCAGGCGCAGCGTCGCCGACCGAACGCTCCGGAGCGGTGCTCGCGAGGTATCGGCAGGGGTGCCAACCGACGTTGGCATGGGCGCCAGCGTTGTCTCCGGCCGCTCGAGCACCTGGAGGACACGTGCGGCTGCCGCCTGTCCCTCGGTACTGGCATGGAATTCGGCGCCGGCCCGCCGCAAAGGGATGAAGATCTCTGGTGCGACCAGCAGCACGGCCATCGCCGTCTGCAGGGTGAGGTCGCCCCAGAGGAGCCGCAGGCCGAGCACCATGGCCACGAGGCCAACGCCCAGCCCGGCGATCATGTCCATGGACAGCGCGGAGGCGAAGGCGACCCTGAGGGTCCGCATGGTGGCGACGCGTACGCCTTCGGTGGCCGCCGCCACCTCGCGGCGTCCCTGCTCTTCGCGCCCGAAGGCACGCAGGGTGGGCAATCCCTCGAGCAGCATGAGGAACCGGCCCGCCAGCGAGGACAGCCCGCGCCACTGGCGCGCCGAGCGTGCCGCGGACTCGCGCCCGAAGAAGACCATCGTCACCGGCACGGCCACCACGAGCGCGACGACCACGACGAGCGACAACCAGTCTTGCAGCGCCACCCAGCCGAGAAGGATGAGGGGGACCACGGCCGCGGCAGCGGCCTGGGGCAGGTAGCGCGCGTAGTAGGTGTGCAGAGAGCGCAGTCCCCGGGTTGCCGTCACGGACAGCTCGCCCGGGCGCTGATCAGCGAGCCACGTGGGACCGCGTCCGAGAGCACCGTGCAGCAGCTCTCCGCGGAGGGTGGCGACGATGCGGTCGGCGGTCCCCAGGGCGGCCAGCTCGCCGACGCCGTGCACCACCGCGCGGGCCACGATCGCCACTCCGACCAGCACGATGGCCGGTGCCACGGTTCGGAGGGGCACGTGGTGGAGCAACGACCGATCGACCACGTCCGCCAACGCCACCGCCTGCACGACGACGAGGGCCGCGCCGAGGGCCGCGATGGCCAAGGCGACGCCGGCGGCCGACCGCAGGCCGGGCACCCGCGCCGCGAGGACGGGGTCGACGAGGCGGGGACGGTCCGGTCGGGGGGTGGAGGAGCTCACGGGCGGTGCGGGAATCTTCGCAGGCCGCGGCCCGGTTGGGCCATCGTCGCTCAAACCTACGAGCCGGCCCCCTCCGCCGCCGACGCGCCCCGCCGGATCATCTGCGGGGAAACGGCCACCCGGGAGTGCTCGAGGTGGGCCGCTCTTGGCCGCCGGTCAGCCCGACACGGGTGATGTCGGTGAGTGAGCTGATCGTCGTGGTGGTCACCGACGCACCGCGGTGTCCGCCGAGACCGGCGCCCCGCAGACCTGGCGCGGCCCCCTCCCCCAACAGGTCAGCGGCGATCTGGCGCACATCGGAGCGACCCTTGGTCAGGGCGTTGTGGGCCGCCTGTTGGGAGGCCCTGGACGACGAGAGGAGGTCGTGGTTGGCGTTCCACTGGGTCGGCGTGAAGGCCAGCACGTTCGCCGCCAGGGCCTTGGTGGCGTTGGTCGCGGCGGCGATCTGCCCGTTGAGGTCGTCGATCAGGGGTTGGAGCTCCGCCTGGTTGGACGGGTTTACGTGCGCCTGGGCCCGCGCCGAGGCCGCGGTGAGCGAAGGGATGACTGTGGCGGTGGCGTGGTCGGCGTCGGTCGCGATCCATGCCGCGGGAAGGACCAAGAGGTAGACCCGGAACCCGCTGAAGATGGTCGAGAAGTCCTTGGCCGCCTGCGGCACGGTGGCGTCCGATTGGATGGTCTGGTTCAGCTGCTGGAGCGGAGAGATGTCGGCGCCGAGGTAGGTATCGAGGGTCGATTGCCCCGACCCGAGCCCCTGCGTCGTGTTGACGCGGCTGATGGCCGCGTTGAGGTCGTTCACCCGGTCGGTGACGTCGGCGGAGGCCTTGGCCTTGATGCCGGCCAGGGTCGCCGGCACGGCAGACGAGCCGCTGTTGCCACTGGTGCCAACGGTCGCCCTGGTGCCGTTCGTGCCCGAGGTCGGGGGAGTGGCTTCGGCTGCACCGGCCAGGGTGGCCACCAGCGCGGCGGATGCCAAACCGGCGGCACTCAGGCGAACGAGGTGGGTGTGCGCGCGTGTCATCGCTGCTCCTCTCGACCGTGCCCCCGGCTGGGGAGGCGGTGCACTCCATGGTGGGTGATCTCGGTGAGGGAGGTGTTCTCCAAACATGAGGGTTCTGTGAGGGACACGACCAATGCGGCCCTCGGGGGTCTGGGGGATGCGAGGCTAGGAACATGAGCGCGGAGAACGCGACCGTCGTCGTCGTCGAGGACGACCCGCACATCGCCGATCTGGTTGACCTCTACCTGCGGCGCGAGGGCTTCCGGGTGCTGCTGGCCGCTGACGGTGACCGGGGCCTCGAGGTGGTCCGTCGCGAGGATGTGGCCATGGTCATCCTCGACATCGGCCTGCCCGGGTGTCGTGACGGGCTCGACGTGTGTCGCGAGATCCGCGCCACAAGCAGCGTGCCCGTCCTCTTCCTCACGGCGCGCGACGACGAGGTGGACCGGGTCCTGGGGCTCGAGTTGGGCGCCGACGACTACCTCGTCAAGCCCTTCTCGCCGCGTGAGCTGGTGGCCCGCGTGCGAGCGATCCTGCGTCGCACCCGGGAGGGACCACCTCCTCGTGAGGTGATCAGCGTGGGTGAGGTCGAGGTGGATCTGCGCCGGCGCGACGTGCGTCGCGACGGCGAGCTCGTGGCGCTGGCCACGCGGGAGTTCGACCTGCTGGCCTTTCTGGCCAACAACATCGGGCTGGCCTTGTCGCGCCAGCAACTCCTCGACGGGGTCTGGGGCGCGGAGTGGTACGGCGACGAACGCACCGTCGACGTCCACGTGGCCCAGTTGCGCAAGAAGCTCGGCCCCGAGCTCCCGCTCGCCACGGTGTGGGGCGTCGGCTACCGGTTCGGTTGACGGGGCTGCACGGTGCGCCGCCGCCTGATGCTCGCCATGGTCGGCCTCGTGGCCGTCGTCCTGGTGATTGCCGGCGCCGGCAGCCTCCTCCTGACGCGGAGCGAGGCGCGCCACCAGGCGCAGCAGCAGCTCGTTTCGGAGGCCGATGCGCTGACCTCGGGCCCTTCCGCCGCCCATACGTTGAGCGTGCTGACCGTCGTTCGTCGCACCCTCAAGCTCGAGGACGCCGCGGTGATCCGAATCAGCCGGTTCGGCGAGGTCGCGACCGGACTGCCCGAAGGGCTGACGACGCAGGACATCGACGTCGCGGACGTTCAGGCCGGCCAGACGACGTCGGGGCGCAAGGGCAACCTGGTGTATGCGGTCGCTCCGGTGACCCTGTCCGCCGCGGCCCGGGCCCAGATCGAGGTCCGCACCCGGGATCGCTTCGGGGGGACGTTCGCCGTCCTCCTCACCCGCGACGTGGGAGGGTTGGGGCCGAGCTGGGGCTACTTCATCGTCGCCGGCGGGGTGGCGCTGCTCGTTGCTGCCCTGGTGGCCTGGCAGATGTCACGGCGCATGGCCCGCCCGCTGGTCGAGGCGGAAGAGGTGACCAGCCGGATCGCCGCGGGAGAGCTGTCGGGCCGGGTGACGGTACAGCCTCACGACTATGCCGAGCTGGCCTCGCTGGCGAGTTCGATCAACCACATGGCCCAGAGCCTCGAGGACAGTCGGGCGCGTGAGCGCCATCTCCTGCTGTCGGTGTCGCACGACCTACGTACCCCGCTGACGTCCATCCGTGGGTTCGCCGAGGCGATTGCGGACGGCGCGGTGGAGGACAGCGTCCAGGCCGCCGACGTGATCATCGCCGAGTCGCGTCGCCTCGAGCGCCTCGTGGGCGATCTGCTCGACCTCACCAAGCTCGAGGCTCGTCAGATGTCCATCGCCATGCGCCCGACCGACGCCGCCGAGGTGGTCTCCACCACCGTCGAGGGGTTCAGGCCCGCAGCCTTGAAGGGCGGACGGACCCTCGACGTGCAGGTCGGGCCGGGGTGCGCTCCGGTGGCCGCCGACCCGGATCGACTGGCGCAGCTCCTGGCCAACCTGCTCGAGAACGCGCTGGCCTTCGCCCGCACGCGGGTCACCGTGCTGCTGAGGGACCTCGTGAGCGAAGGGACGGCGGTGGTCACGGTCGAGGACGATGGTCCGGGAATCGCGTCGCAGGACCTGCCGCGGGTGTTCGAACGGTTCTACCGGGCCGACCGGGGACCCAACCGCCTGGTGGGTTCGGGGCTGGGACTGGCCATTGTGGCGGAGCTGGCGGCGGCCATGGGGGCCACGGTCCACGCCGAGTCACCGGTGAGCGCGGAGGGTGGATCTCGCTTCGTCGTGACCATTCGTCACTGGCCCGTCGGCGCCGGCGCCGGCGACGCAGACGGTGCTGGCCCCGGCAGGTGGGCGGCGAGTGGGATCGGCGCGGTGGCCACTGCCGGTTCGAACGCGAGCACGAGGGCCCGATAGGTGGCGGCGTAGGAG
Organism: uncultured Acidimicrobiaceae bacterium; assembly: GCA_963787485.1. Taxonomy (GTDB): domain Bacteria; phylum Actinomycetota; class Acidimicrobiia; order Acidimicrobiales; family RAAP-2; genus Bog-473. The sequence goes on from CAWBDF010000006.1 coordinate 178,883, forward strand.
CCCACGCCGACTAGCGCGCTCATCGCCACGGCGGAGACCAGCCTGCCCCAGTAGTGCCTGGACTCGCCACTGGCGGCTCGAGATCCGGAAGGCGAACTGCCCGAAGGCGGAGGGTTGTGCCGCCGTTGTCTCGTCCTCCGAAATCACGAGGAAGTATCGGCGTTCGGGGCCCGAAACTTGAGTGGCGCCAAACGACACCCTCGGTGGTGACGCCCCTCCTCACCAGGGAGAACGTGCACGACGTATCAGGCGCGGATGTCCCGGCTCATTGGGATCCCAAGGCGAACGAGGCGGCGGATGGTGAGGGTAGCCAGTTCTGAGAAGGCCATCGCGGACTTCTGGCAGGCGCATCCGTGTGGAGACCACTTGTCCGGAGGCCTGGACGACCAGTTTCGCGGTGATTACGCGGCCTTCTTCGACGCGTACGACTCGGACCGCTACCGCCTGGAGCGCCATATTCCCCGGTGCCTCGACGCTCTCGACGTCCGAGGCAAACGGGTGCTCGAGATCGGCCTCGGTCAGGGGGCCGAATCCGAGGGGCTGATCCGGCGGGGAGCACGGTGGACCGGCATGGACCTGACGGCCGAAGCGGTGCGCCGGGTGTCGGTCCGACTCGAGCTGCACGAGCTGACCTACGACAGAATCGCCCAGGCTTCGGCCACCGACATCCCCTTTCCCGACGAATCCTTCGATCTGGTTTTCTCCCACGGGGTCCTTCATCACATCCCCGACATCCGTGCTGCCCAGGGGGAGATCGCCCGGGTGCTTCGTCCGGGTGGCCGTGTGGTGGCGATGCTCTACGCCCGGCGTTCCCTCAACTACCTGGTGGCGATCACACTTCTCCGGCGTGCAGCGGTCCTGGCCGCCTGGCCGATCCGGCGCCATGTCCGCGGCGGCCTCCTCGGCGCGCATCTGCGCAACGCGGAGCGCGAAGGTCTGGGGACCTACGTGCGCATGGAGCGCTTCGTCCATGCCAACACGGACGGTCCGGAGAGCCCCTTCGCCCGGGTCTACGACCTCGAGTCGGTGCGACGGGACTTCCCGTCGTTCCGCCTCGTGCGGGCCCACAAGGAATTCGTGCACGCCCCACCGCTCCCGGTGCACGGATTCCCTGGAGCGCGCCTCATGGGCTGGCACCTCTGGGTCGAGCTCGAAGTCGAGAAGCGCCCGGCAGATCAGGGCTGACCCCGACTCCCGACGGACGCCGCACGCGGCAACCTCAGTCCGAAGGTCACGTCCGTCCCCGTGGCCGAGGGGACCGTCAAGAGCGATGCCGCAAGGGTCAGATCGAGCAGGTATTGGGACGCGCCGCCCAAGCCGCTCTCGCTGATTCCAGCGATGAGGCAGTACACGATGAGAAAGAGCGCCAGCGCCCGGGTGGGCCCACGTGCTCGGGAGATGGCCACCACGAACAGCAGCAGGAAGACTGCACCGACGACCACATCCCCGAAGATCCCTTGATCCTGATAGATCGAAATCCAACTGCTGTCGATCGGGAGTCCGTTCACTGCGGGGTTCGACGATCCATTCACGGCGTCGTTGGTCAGTCCGCTTCCGAAGATCACGTTCACGCCTGGTCGCTGGATTGCGAGCGCCGCCGACCATGCCTGGGTGCGTCCGGTGAGGTTCTGAAGTTCCTGCCCGTTCTGCCCTCGTGCCAACCAGCTCGCCAGAAATGGTGACGCCGGAATGATTATCACGAGACTGGACAACAGGAGGATGGCGAATGTCTTTCGGACTCGCCGCCTAGCCAGGAACAGGCTGGCGCCCGCAACGATGAGGCCTACGAACATGGCGAGGAGGGCCGTGCGCGTGTGCGTGAGTATGAGAGCGATACACGCTGGCACAGCCAGCATGAGGGCCTGACGCCGCGACATCAGACGGCAGAGCCACAGCAACGTCGTCAGACCCACGACTTCGGCGGCAAAGTGTGCGACCTGCGTCGGAGGTATCGGCCAGAGCGTGCCGCTCAGACGGCCGCCGAGCTCTCTTCCTGGAGAGACGAGCAGCCCAGCTCCGACCGTTCCCAAGATGAGCAAGAGAAACCGCATTTGACTGCGCAGTATCGGTAGGTCCCGCCTCCCCCACCAAGGAGTGAGCAGCCACAGCACCAAGAGGAACCCGGCCAGTCGGAAGCTCCGGTATGCGGTCCCGAGACCGACGAGACGTACGCTCATCACGATGGAGCTGATCGCCAGCACCGTGAAGAGCCCGAGGAACCAGTTGGGTCGGATTCTCAGTCGGGGGTTGAGGGTCAGCGCCAGCACGAGGGCCAGGAACAGCGCACCCTGAGTGACCAGCTGGGCGACTTTGTGCGGGATCGGGACAAGGCCACCGCTCGCCGGGTCAAGGACGTTGAGGAAGAGCAAGGCCCAGATGAACGACAGCCGACGTGTGCTGGGGTCGCTCTGTGGGACTTGCCGACGGGCCCCGACGGTTGCCGCGAATTCCATCGGCGGTCTACTGCGAAAATTCCGGTGATTCCACCGGCGTCAGGCGAAGGTCAACTCGACCGAGGGCTCCCGAGCTGTTGTCCTCGGGGTCTGAGCCGAGAAGGATGACGCAACGCAGTGAAATACCCGCGTTGCGCAGCATTTCACGCGTGATGCTCAGACGGGTCAGACTGACCTTCTGGGGGGAGAGGATCATGACGGCGTCCGTGACCCACGACGCGAGATGATCGGCGCCGAACGCAGGGTCGAGTGTGGCCAGGACCAGCACTGCATCGGCGTCGTCGGGCGGTGTCTTCTGGGCCATTTGCGCCGGGTCCTCCGGGGCCACGATCACTCGCACGCCGGGCCCTCCCACGCCGGGCACCTGAAAGGTCTCCACCGCCTGGGTCTTGGTAGTGAGCCCGAGGACCCAGGCGAGGTCGCGGTTCTCGGCCGCGTCGACGATCACGACACCGTGGCCCTCAGAGGACAAGGTGAGGGCCAACGAAGCTCCGGCCAGAGCCGCCGGCTCAGCCGCTCCCGCCGTGACGACGGCCAAGGCCGATCCCGGTGCAGATTCGAGATGGCCTCGCAGGCGTCGGTTGACCATCTGTAGGGCCGGGCTCGGCTCGTAGATCTGTCGGGACAGTCGGCGCTTGCGCATCACACGCGGCCGGTGGTACGGCCCCAAGCTCAACTCGACGGGAGCGCCGAGAGTCGCCGCCACGGTTGAGCGATCCGGAGCACTCTGCCGGAGAATCGAGGAAAAGATCACCGCGGCAAGGCCCACGGCGAGACCAACGATCAGTCCTGAAAGGGCGTCCATGAAGGTCATCTTCTTCACCGACACGGGAACGATCGCTGCCGGGTCGAGGACGTGGCTTCCCTGGTCGACTGACTGCTCGTTCAGGCGCGCCTGCTCGGTCTGGACCTGCAGCTGGGACGCCTGAGTTGCGGCGGCGTCCCGTTGATCGACCAGATCGGTCAGCTGATCGCCCGTTTGCGTGGTCGGTGCAGCGCTCGAGAGGCTGTTGATCTGGGCGTCCAGCTCGCTGATCTGGGCGTCCAACGAGCGCGTTTGCGATTGAAGTCCGCGCACGAGGACGTCGGTCTGCAGCCGCAGTTCCCTGGCCTGAAGCGAAAGGAACGCCTGGGCAACGGCCTTGGCTCCGGAGAGAGCCTCTCCAGGGGAGGATCCGGTGAACTTGATCGCCAAGATGGTGTCGCTCAGGGGCAGCCCGGAGTAATGGGACGTCAACGCGATCGGGCTGTCGTGCAGGTGCCCCGAGCTCACGGCTTCCTTCGCGACGACCTCCGTCTTGAGGAGGGCAACGTCGTCGGCCATGGCGGTCGACGGATTCGCTCCAACCAGTTGGGCCAGGTAGAGGTCGGTCACCGCGGAGTCCTTGGAGGGGATCACCACGCGGAGGCTCGTGCCGACGATCAGACCCAGGAGAGCGGTCATGAGCCACACGCGACGCTTCCGCCATATCCTGGCCAGGAGAGGGCGGAGGGCGATCATCGGCCCCACGGAGCGGTCCTCGTAGGGTGTCCTCGTCTCCATCAGCGGTCCGGGGTCGCGAGGCGGTCCGAAGAGCTTCTGACGGCGCCGGTTCCTGTCCGTAGACGCACCAGGTCGGTGTCGTCGCGATCGACGCGTGCCGCGGCAGGCAACAGCCGGTGGGTGTCGTCAGCGATGAGTCCGTTCGTGGCATCGGTCGGGTCGGGGTTGACCACGACCACACCGTCGAGAGCCGACTGGCAATCAGCCGTATGCAGCGCCAGTCTTGCGAGATCGTCCGCGGTGGCGAAGTCCGGAGAGACGGACAACAAGGTCATGGTCCCGTTGGGCGCACGAGCTGCCGATTCGCCGTTGAAGATGGCGACGGAGATAAGAAGCTGCGGGGGAGGATCAGTGAGGTCGTCGAGCCCGACGGTGAAGGGCAGTCCGTGCCCCGGTGGCTCCGTTCCGGCGAAGCAGGCACGCAGAGGCTTCAGGCTGCGGTCGTCATGCATGATCGGGTCCCTGAGAATGAGGGCGGTCGGCATGCCGAAGGAGGCCGCGAACAGGGCAAGGCGTGGTCCCGTGGCAAGAGCTGCGGTGTCGCCGGCGAACGAGATGACCCGGACGATCTGCCGATGACGTCTCTCCTGGAGGACCGAGTCCAACACATGTCGCAGGGCCCACTCGTCGGATGCTCGCGGCCTGTCCCCGAGGAGCCTTCGCCAGGCCGAGGGGGAGCCACATCGTGGTGTGTCCAACGAAGCGATGACCGGTGCTCCCGCTGACCGAGCAATTTCATCGCGAAGCCGCATACGCGGACCCCGTTGGAGACGAACGAGCACGAACACGGCACCACCCAGCAGACCTGCTGCGAATCCAATCACGCCCGCGGTGATGACAAAGCGGACTTTCGAAGACGGTTCGATGGTGGCCTTCTGGAGGATCCGCGTCGCGCTCACTACCGAACCGTTCGCCAGCTGGGTCGCGGCAATCTGGCCGGTCACGTTGTTGAGCTGAAGTGAAATCTGGCTCTGCTCGGTCTGCAGTGAGCGCAACAGGGCCACATCCTGTTGGCCCACACTTGTCGCGGCACCCTCCGATGTGATGCGAGCGGACACCGTGTCGATCTGCGTCTGCAGATCCTTGATCTGTTGAGTGAAGAGGTCGGATTCCTGTTGCAAAGCCGCCACCCCGGGCCCCGCAGAAGTCGACTCGAGCTGACCGACATAGTTGATGTAGCTCGTGGCGACGGCGTTGGAGAGCTGCTCAGCGTATCGATCCTGAGAGGCACGGGCTTCGATCTGGAGGATCTGTCCACTGAGCGACTTGACCGTCACCAGGTTTCTAAGTGCCGTTGCTCCGAGCGGGGGCGACACCTCAGCTCCGGCTGCCGCCAGGACCGGGGTGCTTCGTGCGATCACCGCATCGGTGTGCGTGTCGTTCGTCGGCGTGGAGGAATTGGACGCGACGCTGGTCGGAAGAAGGACCAGTGTGGCTGCTGTCGGGTCGACGGGTCGGAGAATCCCGATGACGAGTCCACCCAGCCCGCAGAACACCGCGATGGCGGTGAGCAGAAGGCGTCGCCGCCAGATCTCCCGAAGCGAGGCTCGCAAGTTGAGAGGTTGCTCGTTCATGGCTCGGGTACCGAAGCGGTGTTCACGGCCAGCGTCAGGTCGTCGCGGTTCGTGGCCGGGGCCGGGTCGCCGGGGACCAAGTAGGTCGCAATTTGGGCCCGATTGTTGAGGGAGAGTTTGTGGTACAGGCGGCTGACATAGTTGCGCACCGTCTTCTGTGCGAGCTGCAGTTGAGCGGCGATCTCCGCATTGCTCGCACCTTGGGCCACCATGCGGAGCACGTCCGACTCGCGTTGGGTCAGGCGGGTGGAGGGCTCTTCCCCGAGGACCCAGCGGGCCGCCTCCTGGCAGAGAACCTGATCACCCAGGTGGACGGAGACCACTGCAGCCCTGATCGCTTCTGGGGAGGTGTCCTTCAGCAGGACACCCGCGGCGCCGGCAATCATGGCCGGGCGGACTCGCCAATCAGCATTTGACGTCAGAGCTAGCGTCTTGGTTTGCGGGCACTCCGCGGCTATCAAGCGGACGAGATCAATCCCGTCCATTCGCGACAGTTCGATGTCGATCAGGACCACGTTGACGAAAGCGGACTTGCACAGTTCGAGGGTCTCTGGTTCACCATCGGAGACCCCGACGACGTCGAGGCGACTGTCTTCGTTGAGCAGACCGGCCAATCCGAGGCGGAACAGCCTTTCGGACGCCACCACGATCACAGAGATCTGCGAGTCCGGCGAGGAAGGCGCGTCCCATGAGGGGGTGGTTTCGAAGCCTTGGGAAAGTGGTTTCTGGAGCACAGAATGAAGGTTTCGACCTAGGTGAGTTGGAGCGACCGCGCCGTGTGGTCGGGTGTCTGACGGACGGTGCGGTGCTGGAGTACCGATGGTCATACAGAGGGTCGCGGGTCGTGGTAGATACAGACGTTTGGGACGTCTGCCCGCTCATCGTGGGACTGTCCTTTCCGCCTGGCAGAAGCGCTTCGGGGAGGGACGGTCCGGACCGGAGGAGGCGGCGCCGACGACCAGAAACCCAGTGGGCGCTCGCTGCTGTCGACGAACGCATGTTCGGTCGCCGCGCCGCGCCGTGTGTCCGCTCAGGAAGAGTTGCCGCTTTGAACGCCCACCTACAAAGGCGGTCTGGGCTGTTTCCCGTGTGGACTGGAGGCTGGTGAAGAAGGAGCTGGCGAATGCAGAAGGAGGAAGTTGGCATTTCTCGCGAGCCGCCGCCGGAAGGTTTCGAGGAATGGTGAAGCTCGGCGGGCTGGTCCAGGGTGCTCAGTGTCGCTCGATTGAGGTCTCTCGCCGATCGGAATGCCGTGCGTCTCGTGAAGAGCCGTGCGCAATTGCCACCAGTAGACGAGCGAGCCGACCAATGCCGCCACTGCAGCACCGAACATCGCCCCGACGGTACCTCCGGCCTCCGCTCCCACCAGCGATCCAACGAGAAAGAGGACCGATGTCACGATCGCCGCGCGCACGCTTCGGCGTGCCGCACCCAAGGCGTGCAGGTAGGTCGATGCGCCGGCGCTGAGACATCCGCCGATCATGAAGAGCGTGGTTGGGAGCACGAGCGGATAGGTCTGCTTCCAGATTGGGCCCAGCAACCACGCGCCGAGACCTCTCGGAAGCGCAACCATGAGCGTGATCCCCCACGCCAGGGCGACCAGGGTGAGCCCGACACTGCACAGCACGCAGAAGAGCATCATGAACCGTGGGGAGCCATGGAGGATGCGGACCGCCTCGGGTAGCGCGGTGAGGGCCATTCCGTACAGAACCACTTGGAACGGCCCCATCAGGGTGTTGGCCGCCTGAATGTAGCCAACCGCAGCCAGTCCAAGAAGCAGACCGATGCCGTAGTTGCGAAGCTGGTTTACGGCACTGTACGAGGTGCCTTCAAGGACATAACGAAACCCCAGGTCACGCTGGCGAGACAGCCACTCTCGGGCGCCGGACAGCTTGGGGACGACCCGGGTCTGCAGCACCCCGAGCGCCGCCCCCACTCCAGCGGCTGCCCCCCAGGCGAAGACATACCAGAACACGCTGGAGAGTCCGGCACGCTGCAGAAACACCAGGGCGACGATGAGACCCACGGCCCATGCCGCGTCGTTGAGGAACGCCTGGCTGCCCCGCCCGAGCGCGAAGAACGCAAATCGCCAACTGTCCTGCAGCATGAGAACCGGCAGGGTGATTCCCAGCGCGAGAAAGGCCATCCTCGTCGGACCGCTCAGCAATGCGGCCGCGACGAGTGTGAGGACACACCCAACGAGCCCGACGAGCGTCGCCGTCCCGGCGGAGCGGGAAACGGCGCGCCGCCAGGTCGGTACGTCCGTGTCACTGAACCTCACCAGCAGGGGGTCGGTCGCGAGGCCCCGTGACGCCTGAAGCGCGAAACTATATGTGACGTAGGCCAGGGCGAAGGCCCCATACTGCGTCGCCCCCAGGCGCCGAACAATGTAGATGTTCACGGCAAAATTTGTGAGGCTGGAAACCGCTTGATCGGCGACTCCCCAGCTAATTCGCCGGCGCGCGTGGCTGGTGCGCTGCCAACGAGGCAAGGGTTTCGGGGCCTCGCTGGGGCTGGTCCCGTGAGCTTCTGCGACCCTAGTCATGGACTCGGTTCCGATCCGGAGTGGATCGCAAACCCAGGACCGGCGGATTCCAGCGCGGTGATCGGTTCCGGCAGGTGGTCATGGTGAAAGGTCGACGGCGCAAGTGGGAAATCAGTGCTCAGTACGAGCACCTGACGGTGGAGGTTGATACAGCAGGGCCTCTCAGCTGGCTGCAGACTCGAGCGCGAGGTATCAGGGGCGTCGACTGGAAGCTCTGCGCAACAATGGGAAACCTCGAAGCTGAGCTGGCCGATACGGACACAGCGGAGGTTCTCGACGAACCTACCCGACCGCTCATTCTTGCGTCCATGCTCCGAGAAGAGGGAATCACGGGCGTACATACCCACATCCGCCAGTTTCGCCAATATCTCGAAGGACACGGAGTCGACGCACCGTTGGTGACCCCCTTCTCGTCGAGTCGGGCCCTCATATTTCCGGTCTTCGGATTGCGCCGGGCCGTCGAGCGGTGCAGTCGCGCCGCCGGCGTCGTCTGGTACCGACACTGGCACGAGGTGTTCCTGAGAAACGCGTTGCGTCGGCAGCTCGCCCAGTTAGGCGACTGTGCAATCTACGCTCAGGGCCCGCTGGCGGCGCGAGCTGCGTTGTGGGCGCGTACCGGCCCTCATCAGCGCGTGATCCTGGCCGTGCACTTCCGGACCTCTCAATCCGACGAGTGGGCTGACAAGAAGCAGATCAAGCAGGGTGGGACGGTCTTCCGAAGGATCCGCCAGGCGGAACGCGACATCATCCCGGAGGTCGACGGCATGGTCTACGTGTCGAGATGGGCACGCGACGCGCTGGTGGCCTGGCTGCCGGAGGCCGCGGACGTGCCGTCCACGGTCATCTTCAACTTCGTGGCCCCATTGAGTCCTGCGCCCAGGGTGCTCGGGCCGTTGGGGGATCTCGCCACGGTGGGAAATCTCGATATCGTCAAGAACCACCGTTATCTGCTCTCCATCCTCGCGGAGGCCAACAAGGCGGGGCGGGTGTTCACCCTCGACGTGTTCGGCGAGGGTCCGCTCCGAGGCGACCTCCTGCGGCAAATCAGCGCACTCGGACTCGACGATCAGGTCCGTTTGAGAGGATTTCGCCGTGATGTCCGTACCCTTCTTCCTCAATACCGGGCCTACGTCCACGCCTCGTACTCAGAGTCGTCGTCCTTGGCGATCATTGAGGCGATGGAGGCTGGACTGCCCATCATCGCGGGCAATATCGGCCCTCTCTCGGAGCTCTTCGACGACGGGATCGAGGGTCGGTATTGGACCCTCGACGATCCGGTCGAGGCAGCGGCGACCTTGATCGATGTTCTGAACAGCGAACAGGAGCGTGTCAACGCTGCACGGTCCGCAACCGCGCGATTCCATCGTGACTTCGATGCCGACCACGTTGCTCCTCGGCTGTATCGCTTCCTCATGCAGAGCGCGCCCTCATCTGGGCCTTCCCGGTCCGATTCAGGCGGGCGACAAGGCACGGGGCGCGTATCAATCCACGGGCGAACGACCTCTCAGACAAGGAGTGCCGCTCTGCGGGACCATCACGCCACTCCTGGTGGAGACTGGGACGGAGGTCCGGTCAGTTGAAGAGGATACCCCGCCTGAGCGTTGGGCTTCCGGTCTACAACGGCGAGAATTATCTCGAGGAATCTCTCGACGCGTTACTGGGCCAGAGCTATGAGGATTTCGAGCTGATCGTCTCGGACAACTCGTCAACTGACGGCACCGCTGACATTTGCCATCGCTATGCCAAGCAGGATCGCCGCATCAGGTACGTCCGCCAGGAGCAAAATATCGGTCTTGCCCCGAATCACAATTTCGTGTTCGAAGAGTCCCGTGGTGAGTTGTTCAAGTGGGCCGCCGCGGACGATCTCTACGGCCGCGACCTGCTCAAGCGCTGCGTCCAAGCACTCGATGAGCATCCTGACGTCGTGCTCGCCCACGCATGGGAAGCGGCGATCGACGCCTCAGGCGAGGTGACGCAGGCCTTCGAGTATCCGTTGGCAACGAACTCGCCGAGTGCCCCGGAGCGGTTCCGCAGCATCCTCTTCGGGAGTAGCGGCTTGTTCGAGAGCAACGACTCCCAATGCGCGGGTCTCATAAGGGTGGACAACCAAGGGATCCTCCGGGCGTGCGACGAATACGGCGTCATCAGGGCGGACGTCATGCGCCGGATTGCTCCACAGGCGAGTTACCACCACTCCGACAGGGTGTTGGTCTGCGAGCTCGCCCTTCATGGTCCATTCCACATGACTCCGGAATGGTTGTATTTTCGGCGCGACTTCCCCGACCGGGCATACAACAAGACGCCGACAGTACGCGACCGGTGTGTCGTCATGGACCCCGCGCGCGAACAGGCTTCACCACCCAAGCGCGCGGCTTCTCGCGGAGTACGCCTGGGGCTACGTCGCATCGATCCGGCGAGCGCCCCTGTCGTCTGCGGACCGTCGGAGGTGTTATCGGAGCCTCGCTCAATGGATTCTGGACAGAGCGACAGCCAAATTTCTGCCGAGGACCCTCATGCCGGCGGAGTCGCAGCAATGCGGACATCGCCCGCACGCTGTTTCCGTCCGGGCCTTGGTGGCCGGCCAGGAGCAGCGACTCTCGTGACCCTGCGGCAGAGGGCTGGACGAATCCACCGGGCCGAAGGCGAGCGGAGTGCAGGCTTGTTCGGGTTGCTGGGTCAGGGCAACCTCGGCAATGACGGGTCGATGGAAGCAGTGCTGTCCTATCTCAGAGCGAGGCACCCTGACCTGAGCATCGACGTTCTCTGCACAGGACCACAGGTCATCGGGCCACAGTACGAGATTCCCGCCGCCGACGTGCGTTGGCATCGCCCCGAGCGTGGGAATGCCTCCCGGGTGCCCGCTCTCGCTCAAAGGGCCATGGACCTGGTGTTCGGGATGACCGCCGATTCGGTCCGCATCGTCTCTTGGGTCCGCCGCCACGACGCAGTCATCGTGCCGGGAATGGGTGTCCTCGAGACCACGCTTCCAATACGAGCGTGGAAGACCCCGTATTGGATGTTCCTCCTTAGCGCATCGGGAAGGCTGTTCGGCACAAAGGTTGCATTCGTGAGCACCGGGGCGAGCGTCATTGACGAACGCTTCATTCGTCTGTTTGTCACCGCGGCGGCCCGGCTCTCTTCGTACCGATCGTTCCGCGACGCGAACTCCAGAGAGTCGATGCACCGTATGGGTGTCGACACCTCTCGCGACGCCGTCTATCCCGATGTGGTCTTTTCGCTCCCCAAGCCCCAGGCGCCACCACCCACTCTGGGGAGCGTCGGACTCGGCATCATGGACTACTGCGGACGGAATGTCGACCGGCGACAGGCTGATGAGATTCGTGCCTCGTACGTCGAGAAGATGACCAAGTTCTCTCTGTGGCTCGTCGACCATGGACGTTCGCTTCGCGTCATCACCAGCGACCCCGTTGCTGACGCCAAGATTCTCCGAGCCGTCGTTACTTCCCTGCGGACCCAACGCCCTCGGCTCGGGCCTTCGCAGCTCATCGCCGAACCAATCACATCCATCGGCGACCTCATGGAGCAGACGGCGTTGGTGGACACTGTGGTCGCCACCCGCTTCCACACCGTTCTGAGCGCGCTGAAGTTGGCCAAGCCCACCCTTGCGCTGAGCTATGGGATCAAGTCCGACTCCCTCATGGCGGACATGGGGATGGCCGATTTCTGCCTGCCGGTCAGGTCGTTTGAGGTCGAGCAGCTGATTGAGAAATTCAAGGAGCTCGAGGGCAAGTCAACCGAATTACGGCCGATCCTCACCGAACGCAGCGCCGTGCGAGAGTCGCTTGTCGCCAGACAATTCACAGAAATGTCACAGGTGCTCTTTGGATCAGATGACGTGCAGCACCTTGAAGAGCCGTCAGGGCCAGTTGAACCGTCACGGCCTGTTGAGATGGATCTCAGCACCAGATATCGCGCATGATGTTGAGCACCACGCGCGATCCCAGCCGATCGAGCCTCACTGGTAATTCCTTGAGGGGGCTCAGCGTGTGTCGCACGGCACGTTGGCGTTCAGGTGGACAAATGACCAGCAGGAACCCACCACCGCCGGCGCCCGTCACCTTGACCCCGGTGGCGCCGGCCGTCAGTGCACCCTCGACCGCCCGGTCGATTGCCTCGTTGGACACCCCCGATGCGAGTTGACGCTTGGTCTCCCAGCCCTCTCTGATGGCGTGACCCAATGCATCCACGTCGCCGCGACGCAGGCACTCACTGGTGGTGGCCGCCAAGTCTCTCAAATGATGGAGCTGCGGAAGGGTCGTGGCCACGTTTGCCGACTGCTCGTTGAGGATGGTGTCGGCGCTCCGGGTGACGCCGGTATAGAACAACATCATCTGCCCCTGGAGCGCCCGGCGGTCGGTCGGCGAGAGCTCGATTTCGTCGGCGACCACCTTGGGTCCGGGGCCAAAGCGGAGATCGCGAATCCCTCCCAGCGCGGCAATGTACTGGTCCTGTTTGCCGATGTGCTTGCCGCAGAGCTCGATTTCGATCGTGCATGCCCGCTCGGCGAGCTCGTCGCCGGACATCTGCCGACCTTGATACGCCGAAAGGGCATGCAGTAGCCCAACGGTGATCGACGACGAGGAGCCCAACCCGGAGCCAGAAGATGGGATGTCGGCCAACATCGTGATTTCGACTCCATGTTTCACGCCGGTCATGAGCATGGCCTCGCGGACAAGTTCGTGTTCAAGGTCCTCGACGTTCGACGCAATCTCTTTCTGCGAGTAGTTGACGTAGATGTCTTCGTCGAAGCGCTCCTTGACGATGACGTACACGTATTTGTCGATGGTGCAATTCAAGACCCGACCGCCGTGCTCGACCGAATACTCGGGAAGGTCGGTGCCACCTCCGACGAGACCAATCCGCAGCGGTGTCTGTGTGACGATCACAAAGGCACCTTTGGCCGCCACTGGCGCCGGGCTTGCTGATAGCTCGCCGGAGTTCCGATGTCGCAGAAGTACCCCTCAATGGCCACCACCCGTGCCCGTCCGACCAGCCGCGGGAGAAGTTGGTGGCCGATGTCGCTCGGTATCGTGTCGTCGATCTCGAGGAGCACGCTCGTGTTGAAGGCGTACATGCCGGCGTTCGCCAGGTTGCTTGCCGGCTCGGATGGCTTCTCGGTGAAGTTCGTCATCAGGCCCGAATCGTCGAGCTGCACCACGCCACAGCGCGACGGTTCCTCGGCACGGAAGACGGCCAGCGTCGCCTCGACGTTGGCAGAACGGTGGCAGTCGACCAGGCATCGCAGATCGAAATCAGTCAGATTGTCGGCGTTGACGGCCAGGAAGAAATCGTCGTCCCGGAGCCAATCCCGGTGATGCCGCAACGTGCCGGCACTGCCGAGCAGCACCGGCTCGAAGGCGGTGCGGACCGTCGGCGGTCCGTTGCGCGCCTGCAGGTGCTGCGACACCACACTCGGCAGGTGGTGGAGGTTGACCAGGACCTCGTCCACTCCGGCCCGGTGGAGCGCGTTGAGCCAGAGATCGAGGAGGGGCATGCCGCCGATGGGGAGCATGCACTTGGGCGTGTGGTCCGTGATCGGGCGCAGTCGGCTGCCGGTTCCCGCCGCCAGGAGAAGGGCCTTCACGGCGCCACCTGCCGCACCACGCCGAGCGAGCGCATGCTCAGGTTGGCCGCCTCAAGGACCCCGTCCAGACCTTCCATGCCGTCGAGCCACTCCGCGTAGGAGGCAACGGAATCCGCTGGTGTCCGCTTGGGCGACCAGCCGAGCATGCCGAGCGAGGTGATGTCGGAGACAATGTGACGAGTGTCGCCGAACCGGTACTCGCCAGGAACGGCGGGAAGGCGGTCCGAGCCGTACTGGTGCATGACGGTCTGGGCGAGCTCACGCGTGGTCACCGGGAGACCGCCACCGACGTTGAAGACGTTCCCCACAGCCCGGTCATCGTGAAACACCAGGATGTTCGCGTCGACGACATCTTCGATGTTGACGTAGTCCCTGATCGCTTGCCCGTCCTCGTAGAGAGTGGGCGCGGTGCGCTGTCGGTAGTGGAGACAGAAGATCCGGCACGCCCCCGAGTACGCGTTGAAGACCGACTGTCGCGGTCCCTGGACGATGCTGTACCGCAGAGCCACGGTGGGCACTCCGTAGCGGCCTCCCAAATGTACGGCGACCATCTCCTCGCCGAGCTTGGACATCCCGTACGGGTTCTGCGGGTTGGCGATGCGTTCGGGCGTCGTCTGCAGGGCCAGCGGTCCGCCGCAGTCGGGACAGAGGAGCTCCCACTGCCCGGCAGCAAGAGCCGCCTCGCTCCGCATCCCCGGTGTCTGCTCGCCGTCCGAAGGGCATCGGTAGAGTCCTTCACCCATGGCTGCCTGTGATGAGGCCACGACCACTCGTGCCAGGTCGAGCTTCTCCTTCACGATGATCTGGTAGATGAGCGCCGTCGACACCACGTTGACGTCGGAGAATCGGGCGAAGTCCGGCAGGTAGTCCTGATACGCGGCAAAGTGGTACACGGCGTCGACCCTGCGCAGGAGGTTCCGGAGGAGCTCCTCGTTGCGAACGTCACCCTCGTAGAATTCGATCTCGGGGTTCAGGTACGCGGGAGGTACACCTCGATGGACGGGTGGGGTGAGCGCGTCGAGGACGGTCACCTCGTGACCGAGCTGGAGAAGCCGATCTGCGGTGTGGGAGCCAATGAAGCCGGCACCGCCGGTGACCAGGACCTTCATGATGCGCGACGTCGCCGCTCAGCGGCCTCGCGGTAGACGTCCAGAGTTGCCGCGGCAGTCGCCCCCCAAGAGAACTGGCGCGCACGAGCAGTGCCCCGAGTCTTGAGACCGTCGGCGTCCCTGAGGGCGTCGAGGATGGCGCGACCGAGAGATACCGCGTCATGGGGGTCGGCCAGCAGGGCCGCTCCACCGGCGATCTCCGGCATGGCGCTCACGTTGGATGTGACAACCGGGCAGGCGCACGCCATGGCTTCAAGGATCGGGAGCCCAAAGGTTTCGTTCAGCGAGGGGTACACCAAGAGATCGGTGGCCCGATAGAACTGAACCGTCTCCTCGAGCGGCACCCCCCCGACGAAGACCACGTCGTTGGCGATGCCCAGCTCCTCGACCAACGAGTGCAACTCTCTGGCATATCGAGCATCGCGCTCCGCGCCGACGATGACCAGTTGGCGTTCCCCCAATTCGTGACGGACCAGTCGCCATGCCCGGAGCAGGCCGTCACAGTTCTTGTAACGGCAGAGGGAGGACACGAACAACACGAAGGGTCTCGTGACGCCGAACGAGGCCACATGGGCTCTCGCCGCCTCCCGGCTTCCCGGTGTGAAGGTGTCATGGTCGACCGCTTCATAGATCAAGTGGACCTTCTGTGGATCGACCTCCAGGTACGTGTCGAGCTCGCTGCGCAGGCTGTTGGAGTTGATGATGATCGCTTCGGCACGCCGGACCGATCGCTGGTAGTTCAATCGGCGGTAGGTCCGAGCACCGACGTCGAGCGAGCCCGGGGCCGTGAATGCGTGCATCGTCTTCACGTGGATCACGAGGGAGCACCGGGGGCTCAGCAGGGGTGCAAAGAGGGTGTTGAGCACGTCGATCCGTCGTGGGGGAAGGCGAAGCGGGACGTAGAGGTGCTCACTTGCCGTTCGCAGCACCCGGTGCTCGTTCGACCAGGGAAATGTGATGGAATGAACTCCTTCCCCGTAGTCGGGATGGACGCGACGCGCCTTGGGGCTGAGCATGAGATGGAGCTCTTCGCCTGGCGCCAGCCGACGGGCCATCTCGGGGATGACCCGAGTCCAGAACCAGTGGGCCCCGGAGGGCTGTCGAGGATCTTCGGTGAGCAGGTTGATGGCGACGCGCAGACGGGGATGGCGCTCATCGGACCCCGAGGGTCGGGAGAGGACCGCGGGGGCCGCGAGCGTGGGGGCCGCTCGTCCGGCCATCAGAAGGTGCTCGATGCGACGGCAGCCGGACTCATGCGCGACTGTCGTATGTACTGGGCCATGGCATGCATGATCGATTGATGGAGGTCCTCGACCACTCCGTAATTTCCGCTGTCGACGTGGATGGAGACCTCAGAGATCGACCGTGCCGGTCCTCCGTCGAAACCGGTCAAGGCGATGCTGCGCACGCCATTGTCCGTCGCCCACTGCAGCGCGTGATTGATGTTGGGGGAACATCCAGACGACGAAATCACGATCAGGACGTCGCCGGGACGAGACTGAGCTCGGAGCTGGTAGGCGAACGCGTCGTGGTATCCCACGTCGTTGGCTATGGCCGTGAGCAGCTCAATGTTGCTACTGAGACTGACGACCCGGGATTGAAGGTCCGTTCCGTTCCTCACCCCCTTCACGTGGTCACACTGCAGATGGTTGGCCACGGATGCCGAGCCGCCGTTGCCGCACGAAAAGACGAACCGCCCGTGTGTATACGCGTCCAGGAGGATCTCACTGGCGCGGTCGAGCGAGGCAGGATCGATGGTCCCCGCCGCGCGGGCGAGCTCATTGAGGTAACCGGCAGTGTACGACCCCGCCGTGGGGTATGGCACCGCCGGGAACTGTGCAGCCCGGGACGGTGCCGCGGGGTCATAGGTCGTCGTCACACCCGGATCCGTTCGAGGATGAACCGGGTGGCGTCGGCGAGGCTGGGGAACGACAGCACCCCCGGCCGATCACACGTGCCAGGCCCGACGTGGACAGCGGATGCCCCGACAGCCTCGGCGAGTCCGACGTCCTCCGGACGATCTCCAACGACCCACGAGCGCGTGAGGTCGAGATTGAGTGCGGCCGCGGCAGCCTGGGCCATGCCGGGCATCGGCTTCCGGTCGACACTTCCGCGGGTGAATTCAGGGACAGACCCCTCGGGATGGTACGGGCAGTAGAAGAACTGGTCGATGTGAGCCCCCTGCTCGGCAAGGAGGTCGGCGAGGTGGCAATGCACGGCCTCGACATCGCCCACCCCGAAGAGCCCTCTTGCGACGCCGGCCTGGTTGCTCACGACGGCGACCGGCACGCCGGCCTGATTCAGCCAGGCGATCGAGTCCGCGGCATCGTCAATGAGCTCGACCCGGTCAGTGGATCCGACATAGCCGTGATCGACCATGATCGTCCCGTCTCTGTCGAGCAGGACGCCCGGACGCAGTGGGCCCCCGGGAGCACGGCCGACCACGCCGATTTCTGCCAGTTGGGACAGTTGCACCACGGTCTTTAGAGCAGGCCAGAGCCTCGTAGATACCCACACGCCTCATGATTTGATGCTCGACCGGCCACTGCAAGGTGGGTGGGTCACTGGTGGAACTGCAGCACCGTTCGATAGGTCTCACGACCCTTCCCACGACAGACGCCATCGCCGATGAGCACCCAGGTTGGCTGTTTCTCTCCGAATCGCGCCGAGTACCAACCGAGGATGGGGTCGGTCGCGCCTCTCCAGAACGACCAAGAGAGGCCATGGGGGAGGGACAGCGTGGCGCTGTTCGTGGACGTCCTTGTTGACCAGCTGAGTTCGACGTTGTCTCCGACCCTTCGTACCTCGATAGAGGGGCCGAGGTGAAATGCCAATCGGACGGGATGTCCTCCAGTCGTTTCGATGGAGTCGACGATCTCGATCCGCCGAAGTCGGCTGGCCAGGTACGCCGACCGGTGATGACGCGCGGCGGGGGAGAGAGAGCGATAGCCATCGTGCTCAGCCGACCACGAGGTGACCTCCCCGCCGGCATCGATCTCGAGCTCGGTGAGTCGGCTGACCGCGTGGCGGGTCCACAGGAAGGGGCCGGATGAAGTGGACTGGTCCTGACCGCCGACCTCGCAGGTGTTGTGGGCCAGCGTCGAGCGGAAGTAGCTGCGCCAGCGAGGTTCTCCGTGGTAACAGTAGGTTCCCGGGTCGGCAAGGACGTCCGTGCCGTCGTATCGCACTTCGACCGCGAGCGCGTCGGCATGGGCGTGCGCAGCGATCGAGAGGAATCCATGGGGACCGGCGTCGCACCGGCACCAGATCTCTCCGCCATCGGCCGGCGAGCTCCGCATCAGGGTCAGCCCGGCGTCGGGGTAATGGTTTGGACGGTGTTCTGAAGGTTGTGCGGTGCGGCGACCACCCGTCAGCGAAGCAATGAGGACGCCCGTCACCGTGGGCTCAACCGTTGGCCACCAGCAGGGCGTATCGAACAGCGTCTTCCCGACGGCGAGGAGTCCCGGCCATCGTTCGGCGTTCGGGGGATCGAGCACGAGAGCCGTCCCGTTGTCTCCGTCCCCCTGCCGTGGCGCTCGGAGCGTGACATCCACGGTCGCCGCGACCACGTCGAGCATGCGGTACACCAATGCCCAGAGATCCGTCGAGAGGGGACGACCGGACCAGTCCGCCTCGGCGGCAGCGACGATGGCGAGTTCCGCCACGAAGCCGTGATAGTCGAAGGCCATCTCGCGATTGACGCCACTGGGGAACGTGTTGTGATTGAGTTCCTCCTCGAGAACCCGTGCGGCCAGGTCACTCCAGCGAGAGCTTTCCGTGAACCAGTCGAATGCGAGCGCGCCAACGAGGAGGCCGGTGGCCTCGGCGATCACGTGATTGTTCGCTGACGACCCTCGACTGCGGAAGGACGCGAGGTAGCACTGGTGCCACCAGATCTGGGCGCGCGCCATCTCATTGTCTTCGAAGAGCTCGACGGCACCCGTCCACCCGGTGAGGAGTCGCCGCACCCAGACCCAGCTCACCAATCGCAACCCGGCTTCGATCCCGTTCGTCCAGTGGACGCCGGAGAGAAAGGGGTTCTGCGCCCACCAGGATCGGAGATGCGAGGCGGCGCGCTCCGCGTACTTCTCGTCACCGGAGAGGGCGAATGCGGTTGCGAGCACCGTGAGGTGGTGCAGACGCGAGAGCTCCCAGACCTGTTTCACGTTTCCCGTGAGGTCTTGGGAGCGGTGATCCACCTCGAAGCAGTAGTCGACCTGGGGCGCCCGCCGTCCCGTCACAGGATCGAAGAACCAGTCGGGATCCTCCATGTCCCGGCGCAGGGCCCCGAGCAGCTGCCATCGCCCCGCGAGGATCTCCTCCGCCGCCTCGATCACGGCCCGACTCGCTTCTCCGGGTACCGTCCTGAGCACGTCTCGGGACGGGAAGTCCCTGAACTGGGGTGGGCGCATCGGGGTCCAGGGTGCGCGTCCTTGCCCAGCCGAGCGACCAGCCCAGGCTTGCGGAGGAACGTCGGGCCGGACCTGTCGGGACGCCCAGCGCCGGCGCCGCACATGGTCGGAGATCCGCCACCCCACTTCGGACGCGGACATCTTGGACAGCCGCCGGAAGCGCCATTGGACGTCCGCGGAGTTCATCAAGAGGACCTGTCCGCGGCGTTCTCGAGCCGAAATCGACGTGTCACAACGGCTGCGGTGCGCGGTCGGCGACGCCCCGTGCTGTGGCCAGCGTGGCGCGCGTCGTCGCCGTGAGCGAGTCCAGCGAGATGGGCATGGGTCCTCCGGTGCGCACCGAGTGGACAAATGCGCGTACCTCTGCGGCCTGGCCCTTGTCTGCCGGGCCGAGATGCCGGCGCACACGCGAGCGTGAGCCCGACCAGACGGTGGCTCGCCTGAAATTGTCGAGCCGAGCGGTCCGGCCGCCACGCGAGACCTCAAACGTCTCCTTGGGGAATCGCCGGTGGGCCGTCGTCAGGTAGGTGACGGTCGCAAGAGACCCATCACCGTAGCGGAGGCTCACTTGCACATCGTCGGCTTCGCCGGCACCCATCGTCACGACCTCCACCGGATCGTGTCCGAGCCACCAACTCATGGTGTCCACGAAGTGGCCACCCTCACCGACGAATCGTGAGCCCTCGGCCTCGGTGTCCCCGTACCAGCTGTCTGCGGCGAGTCGTCCGGCGTTGACCAGGTACCGAGCGTTCGCTGGCTCAGATGATCGGCCGAAGCGTTCCCTCATCTCCACGAGCAGAGGAGCAAAGCGCCGGTTGAACCCGACCATGATCCGGTCGTTGCCCGTCACGTCGACCGTGGAGAGGACTCGGTCGAGCTCACGGCAGGTGAGAGCCAGGGGCTTCTCGACGAAGACCGCCTTGCCTGCCTCGAGCGCGCGGCAGGTCAGGTCGGCATGGGTGCTGTGCCGAGTCACGATGAACACGGCGTCAATCGATTCATCCTCGAGGAGGGCGCCCACGTCAGTGCTGGCAGTGTGAAACGGGAACTTGCGCTGTGCGTTGACCGCCGAGAGCGAGCGGCGGGTGGCGACCCGAGCAAGGTCGACGGCCGGCATCTTCGCCAGGGGTGGGAGCAGCATGGACGACGCATAATTCCCGGCTCCGATGAAGCCGATCCGCACCGTGTCGCTGGCGTAAGTCGTTCGGACCGGCGCGAGACCCGACGCGGTGACTCGTCGTCTTGTGGGCGAGGTGGGTGCGTCGGCCACGGTTCGATCGCAAAGGGAGTCGACGATCTCGTCCGGCGCGTCGTACTCGAAGAGATACCCCACACCCCGCAGCACCCCAGTGGCGAGTCGCTGGTACACGTCGGGCGCATCCTCGAGGGGGAAGATTCCAGCGATGAGCGGCTCGGGATCGACTTCCTTTCTGGCTATGGCATCAATGAAGCACTGGAGATTGCGGCGCTCGGTCCACCGTACGTAGCCTGCCGGGTAGTCGACGCCATCGACTTCGTACCTGGGGTCGTAGCGGCCAGGTCCGTAGGAGCGGGAGAACCGCAGGTCGAGCTCCTTTTCGTAGTACTCGTTCCACGGCAGGTCCAGCTTGCACTTTCCGATGTCGACGATCGTCGCCCGGTCGCGGGCCAGGCGGGCGGCCAGCTCCACCGGCTGGTTCGAGGAGCCGCCCGCCACCAGGAATACCCGGTCGGCGGCGAGCCCACCCGAGGCTTGCGCCAGGGCTTGCTCGACCGCGCCCAGGCCATCGTCGGTCGGCGCCATGCAGAGGATGGCCCCGGCCTTCTCGGCCAACCGGCATCGCTCCTGGTCGGGATCGAGCCCGACCACCCGGACCCCGGAGGCCACCAGCAGCTGGACGACCAGCTGCCCGACCAGGCCCAGGCCGATGACGCACCCGGTGTCCCCGATCTGGACGTTTCCCTGGCGCACACCCTGCAAGGCGATCGAACCGACCGTGGCAAATGCGGCCAGCTGAGGCGAGACACCGTCTGGCACCGCCACGCAGAGATTCGTCGGAACCCAATTGATCTCGGCGTGGAACGCATACTCGTTGCCCGCACAGGCCACGATTTGACCCACCGAGAACTCGTCAGCCCCCTTGCCCACCCCTTCGACCACGCCGGCAAGCGAATAGCCGAGGGGAGAGTAGGAGTCGAGGCGGCTCATCGCTTTCTTGTACGTGCTGAGCGCACCCTGCTGCTGGACCGCCTCGAGGACCTTCTTCACCTGGTCAGGCCGTGCCCGAGCTTTGCCGACCAGGGACATCTTCGATTCGCCCACCTTCATCAACTCAGTACCCGTCGAGATCAGCGAGTAGAGCGATCGGACGAGCACCCCACCTCGGGCACATGAGGGAGCAGGCGCGTCGATGACGGCGAGCTCTCCTGAGCGATAGTTCTGTGCAACGTGCTTCACCGGCTCACCGAGTCCTTTCGTGTCGCGGGAATCACAGCGCGACTCCCGCTTGATGCGTCCGGCGGTACCAGAATTCGAGCGTCAGGAGTTGCCAGATCTGCTTGGACCGGTCCTCTCGTCCTGACCGGTGGTCTTCGACCAATGCAGCCACGGCCGGGCGCCCGAGAAATCCCGTCTCGACGAGCTCACCCCCGAGCAACACGTCGTCGATCGTCTCGCGCAGGTCGCGTGACACCCATGCTCGGAGAGGCGCCGAGAAGGAGGCCTTGGGTCGATACACGATCTCTTTCGGGAGCCAAGCCTCAGCCGCCTGTTTCAATGCGATCTTCCCACTCCTCCCTGAGACCTTCTCCTTTCGCGTGAGCGAGAACGCAGCCCTGAACACTTCGGTGTCTACGAATGGGACGCGAACTTCTGTCGATGCTGCCATGCTGGCCCGATCCGTGTAGGTGAGGTTGAGGCCGGGGAGAAACAGCCGAGTGTCGGCGAGACACATACGGTTGACCCGGTCCAAGAGAGTGGTGTCCTCGTAGACCTCGAGCTGTTGCGTGATGACCTCGTCAACGTGGTGCTGCAGATCAGGGGAGAGAAGCCCGGCCAATTCGGGGGCGCTGTACAAGCTGTAGCTCCGCTGGAAGGCCACTTCTTCGGAGAGCTCCGCGAACGTCATGAAACGCTTGGCCCATCGGGCGTAACGAAGGCCACGTCCCCCGGCGCTCACCGGAAGTCGTTCGACGA
The DNA here is from genome assembly GCA_963787485.1 of uncultured Acidimicrobiaceae bacterium. GTDB lineage: Bacteria > Actinomycetota > Acidimicrobiia > Acidimicrobiales > RAAP-2 > Bog-473. The sequence continues at coordinate 201,299 of CAWBDF010000006.1, forward strand.
CGCCATTGGCCGATCGGTGGACGAAGGATGGGAGCTCGCGGTAGCGCCCGGCCAAGAGGCAGGCCACATGCTTTCGGTACCCGCCGAAGAGTTCATCTGCGCCCATTCCCGAGAGGAGGACCTTGACACCTGCATCGCGTGCTCCCTCCGACATGAGGAGGGTGTTGATGGCTGCGGGGTCGCCGATGGGCTCGTCGAGAATGTCGACCATCCTCGGGAGGAGTTCGACCACGTCAGGGCGGATCTCGATCTCATGCAGTTCGATGCCGTGGCGTCGGGCAATCTTCCGGGCGTAGACCGCGTCGTTCGGCATCGCCTCAAGGCGTTGGTCCTGAGCGCGGAACGTAATGGTGTACGCGTCGATCGAAGGATTGGCCTGCTTGGCCAACACGGTGACGATGCTCGAGTCGAGCCCGCCGGAGAGGAAGCTCGAGACGGGGACGTCGGCAACGAGGTGGGCCTTCACTGAACTCCCAATGACTTCCCTGAGGTCGTAATGGCGCTCTTGGGCCATGGCAGCCTCTGCACCGATGTCCCAGTACCGCTCGATGCGGCGCGAGCCGTCAGGACGGAACTCGGCCAATGTGCCCGGCTGGAGTTTGTCGACACCGTGGATCGAGCACATCTGGTCCGGTACCCAGTAGTAGAGGATTGACGCAACGAGCGCTTTGTGGGACATGCGCAACTCGGAGCCGATGGCACTCACCAATGCCTTGAGCTCGGAGGCAAACACCACACCGTCCTTCCGCCGGACGTAGTACAGGGGCTTGATCCCGAATTGATCACGAACGAGAAAGAGCGATCCGGTCGCTTGGTCGAGGAGGGAGAATGCGAACATCCCTCGGAACCGTCGTACGGAGTCCGGACCCCAGCGGCGCCATGCTTCGAGGACAACCTCAGTGTCCGACTGCGTCACAAAGGTGGCGCCGCCGGCGACCAGTTCGCTCATGATCTCCCGATAGTTGTACAGCTCGCCGTTGTAGCAGAGCACGTACGGGTGCTTGGCCAATGGCTGTTGGCCATGCTTCAGATCGATGATGGAAAGGCGGCGGTGGGCGAATTGAGCATCGACCCGAGCGTCCGTGTACGAGAATGCACCCGCCTCATCGGGACCCCGGTGGCTGAGGCTCTCGCCCATGCGTTCGGTGATGGCGCGACCGTCGACTTGTTGGTACGCGCCAGCGATGCCACACATTGTTCAACGTCCGGCTGTTGCGGGAACGTGTGACTGGGAAGCCGGGATGAGCGTCTCGTAGACCGCAACGTAGCGGGGAGCCTGATGGCCCCATGCCAATTCGTCCTCGACCCGAGTCCGTCCCACCTCTCCCATGGCGCGCCGTCGAGGCTCGTCGTCGATCAATTGAACCATGAGATCTGCCAGTTCGGCGACGTCGTTTGGGGTGGCATAGACAGCGGCATCGCCCGCGGAGACGCGGGTCTCGCGCAGGTCGAAGGCCAGAACCGGCAGTCCAAAGGCCATGTATTCCATCGTCTTGTTCATCGTGGAGACGTCGTTCAATGGATTCTTTGGGTCGGGGGAGATGCCGACGTCGGCAGTGGAGAGAATCGCGGCGACGTCCGAATCGGGAATACGCCCGGTGAAGGTCACATAGTCCGAGAGCTCGAGGCGCTCGCTCTGGCTGACGAGGTCATCGAAACAGTCGCCGGAGCCGATCAGGGTGAAGGTGATGTCGCGACGTCCCAGTCGGTGCACCACGTGGTCAGCCATCTCGACGACCAGGTTCACCCCGTCCTGCGGTCCCATGACTCCGAGGTAGGCCGCAAGATGGCGCCGGCCACTTCGGAGGCTCGGGTTGGCATTGGTGCGAGAGAGGCGAGTGAGATCGGGTCCCGTTCGCACGACCGTCACCGAGGCCGGAGCAATGCCGTCTCGGTCCAGCACGATTTGTCGATAAGAATCATTGGTGGAGATGACATGGTTTGCCACCTTCGCGGTGCAACGTTCCATCAGGCGCAGCACCCGGTAGACGAGCGCGTTCCCGCCGGGAAACCGTGACTGATAGAGCTCGGGACAGAGGTCGTGGTGATCGAAGACGAACAACGAGCCGTGGACCATACGGAACAGGAGGCCGATGGGCCAGAAGAGGTCAGGCGGATTACAGGTCTGGATCACCGCAAATCGACCACGGCGACTCGCCCTCAAGCTGAGCATGAGCGTAGCGAGGAACGAGTAGAGGTATTCGAGGATGAACGACGTGCTGGACCCGCCAGGCGCAAAGGGGCGGTACTTGAACAGATCCACCCCTTGAAGGCGCTGATAGGTCGGGTCACCGGGGGCCTTCGGGCAGATCACCGAGACATGGAAGCCGGCCCCGAGCAGAGATTGGCATTCGAGCCAGACACGGCGATCGAACGGAACTGAGAGATTTTGCACGAGGATCAGGATCCGTTCGTGCCTTGGCTGGGGGTTCACCAGGCGAAGCCTTCGTAGCACTCCAGAGATTCAATCTCTGGCCCGAGTCGACCGTTGAGGTCGATGATCCGCGGCGGCGATGAGCCAAGCAGGGCATCGATGATCTCGGGCGTCGAGTGGGACACGACCACGACGTCGGTCCCGGCGATCGCCTCTTGGGGACTGTCCGTGAGTATGCGCCTGAGGTGCGGAAGCTTGGACTCCACGTACTGTCGGTTGCTGCCAACGAGCGACGAGGGGTTCAGGACGGGGTCGTGGATACGGACGTCGTACCCCTTGCCGAGCAGGGTTTCCGCAAGGTCGACGTACGGGCTCTCACGGAGGTCGTCGCTCCCGGTCTTGAAACTCAGTCCGAGGAGTGTGACTACATGGCCCTCTCCGGCCACCACACGGTCCACGGCTTCGTCAACCGACAGGCGATTGCTGGTGAGGGTCCCTGACAGGAGGGGTATGTCGATGCTCTCGGTGCGGGCCAGGTAGAGGAGAGAACGAAGATCCTTCGGGAGGCAGGATCCTCCAAAGGCGAATCCTGGCCGGAGGTATTTCGTCGAGATGTTGAGAAGCGTGTCCTCGCAGAAGATCTCCATGACCTCTCTACTGTCGACCCCCAGACGCTTGAAGATCCGCCCGAGCTCGTTGGCGAAAGAGACCTTGGTGGCGTGAAAGGCGTTGGACGCGTACTTGAGAGCCTCTGCCGTGCGTGGGTGGACGACTCGAATGGGAGAGTCGAGAAAGGAAAAGAGACGGGACACGACATTGACGGCGCGGAGGTCAGAGGATCCGATCACCGTGAACGGTGGAGAGTAGAAGTCCTCGATCCCCGTACCCTCGCGAAGGAACTCGGGACACATCGCCACGGCAACGTCCAACCCGGAATCCTGGAATGGAGTGCGGAGTATGGCAGTGACATCCTCGACCGTTCCGGGTGGAACCGTACTGCGGATCACCACGGTGTGAAGTGCCTTCTCGGGCAACTGGTCTGAGAGCGGACCGATCAGATCCTCGACAACGCGATAGATGTAGGCGAGGTTGGTCTCGCCGCTCGAGGTTGAAGGAGTACCGACGCACAAGAGCGACACCTCGGCGTCCTTCAGCGCACTGTCGGGTCGGACGGCGGCGTGAAGCGCTCCGGCGGCGACCGAGCTGGCAACCAGTTCAGACAAGCCGGGCTCCACCACCGGACTCTGCCCGGCCGAAATTGCCCCGACTTTCAACTCGTCCGGGTCAATGCCCCAGACATCGTGACCATTGGCGGCGAGACAGGCTGCTGTGACCGTGCCCACGTAGCCGAGCCCGAAGACGACAACCTTCATGGCGCGATGTGGAGTGGTCGGAGCGATCGTGCGCGGCACAGTGGCGGCATACCCAAAGACGAGCGGCGAGACGGGCATGAGATACACCAAGGCCGCGCTCTCGGCCTGGTCCTTTCCCTTCCGAAGGTGCCTCCCAGTTGCTCATCGCCCGCTTCGCGTCTGTCAGGAGACGCGACTGTGGCGGTTGCCCGACGCCAAATGGGGATGGCGTGGCTGGCTGTCAAGAGACCAGCCGGCACGCCGTGCCATTGCGACGGCAGCCAGCTGAGAGTTGACACCGAGCTTCTGGAGTATCGCTCGGATCTGTGAACGAACAGTCGAGATCGAGACGACAGCGGCCTTTGCGATCTGCTCCGCGCTATGACCTTCGATCAGTTCGGCCAGGACGACCATCTCACGCTGAGTCAACGTGGCGAAGGACCCAAGTACGGGATCATTCCGTTCGTCCGCTGCCGTTATGGGCAAAGACGCGTCCGATCCCGTCACCCGGGGTGATGCAGATCTGTTCTGGAGCAGACGGTTGATGGTGGCGAACAGTCTGGTGAAGGGCTCACTCCGGTCCACGAACGCCGAGGTTCCGGCGGTGATCCAGGCATCAAACCGGTTTCCGACGTCGGCCGAGTCGATCACACACACTTGAAGCCCGAGCCCGCGCAGTTGGGCGACGGTCGATGTGCCGGCAGTGATGTCGAGGGATCGGGCCTCAATGATCACGAGATCGGGACCCCATTCGATGCCGCGTTCGATCTCCCCAGCCCAGAACGCAATGTGCAGCGTCGCGAACCCGTAGGTCTCGAGGGCGTTGGCCAGGGCACCGGACAACAAGTCGCTGCCGGTAATCAAGATTCGAGTCGGGATTTCCGCTGCGTCGGGCTGCCGTTGGTACACCTAGAACCCCTGCGCTTCGGCGCCGCGGTCGATGACCTTTTCAATCGATCCGGTCAACTCCTGGCGCGACGAAGCCGGGACTTCGGTGGTCCCAACGCCGTTACGACCGGTGATCATCGCCATTGACCTACCGCCTGCTCCAGCGGACCGGTCTCGCCTGGCTCCGAATGGACTCCGCCAATTCAAGTCTCATTCTTTGCGCCGACCGCGCCGACCAATGTAGCGAGAACGTGACAGGGGGTCAATCACCAGAATGACCTTGTTCGAGTTCGGCCGAGTGGGGCCAGGATCTCATTGCGCCAGATGGAGGAAGCCCGGCATGTTCGAGCGTGGAGTGTCGATCATCCTTCACGAATAAAGCGTGGTTGTCCGTCCAGTGTTCTTCGGGTCCAGGAATTGTGGATTTGTTGTCGTTCTCGAGGAGGCTTCGTGGACCCACACGTGAAAGCACAGGTGGCTCCTCGGCGCCCGCGGGTCACTCATGGCCACGATGCTGGCCGTCGAGCCTGGATTCCGCTCCCGCACCCGCCGAGCGGCGCGTCGGAGAGCTGCGAGCACGTGGGCACGACGAGGGACGGAGAGCTCCTCGAGGCCGTTGATGTGCTCGCGGGGCACGACCACCAACCCCTCGAATTCAGGTGCGCTGAGGACGACGACACCCTGGTCGACGTCCTCAGCGTCATGTGAGGACAGCCGTCGGGCGTTCCGGCTGGCCATACGTTGCGTGATCGTGCAGGCCCGGCAGTACGAGGGCGACCCAATGGATTGGTCAGAAGCATTCGGGGCACCGTGCCCAAGATCCACTCCGCCCCCTTCGTCGTTCCGATGTCGACCGTCTGGTCCCTGTAGTCCCAGAGGGCCGGGAGAAGCGTGGTGATACTCACCGAACCAGAGGACCTTCGGTCTGCGTGTCGCGCGGGTCCGAGGTGTGCAATGGGCTCCGATCAGGGTGGGAGACGTATCAGGGATGGGATGGCGTCCTCCCACAGGGTCAGGCAACGGAAACGATCATCTCCCAATGTCCAGGGGCGTCAATGGCGAGCTCAACCGAATGGCCGCAGTTCTGCCCAGTCCGACCCGCGGCCGGGCATTTCCCGTCAACGTGGTCCTAGGAGGAGTGGCAGCCGAATGGAGCGAATGATGTCACCCCAATTGACCGGTTGGGGGTAGTCGGGATCGTGTCGTCGGAGGTGAGCACGGGCTGGTGGGCGCCCTCGGTCGAGCAGTTGCTGACGCACGTCCCTGACGAGCCATCTGAAGGCAGCGGCAGTGTGCACTTCGAACCGATCGTTTCCCGCGTCCGTCATCGCGCTACCGGCGCCGCGGTTCGTTCCGTCGCTTCCCGCCCGAGGGGAAATGGGCTGAGAGCCCGCCTAATCTCTCTCGATGTCGCCGCTTCAGCAGCGACATGGCTCGTCATGGGCACCGCCTACGCACCCGCCACGTCGGCGATTCGAGGGTGGGCCGCAGCCTTCACGGCGGCCGTTGCGACCTTGTGTGCCTTGAAGGTCCTCGGTCTGTACCGATCGCGGGTCTGCGTGCAGCACGGACAGGAGGCGGCTCGGATCACCGTTGCCGTTCTGCCCGCTGCAGTCATCTTCGAGGTGATCAGGGGGGGTGGAGGTAGGAGCGACGGTGCGACGATCGTCGCGGCAGGTTCGTGCCTTCTCTCGTTGGCGGCCCTTCGCTGGATCTTTGGTCAGTGGCTCTGCGCGCAGAGGGCCCGGGGGCGATTCCACAGACGGATCGTGATGATCGGAACCAACGATGACGCCGTCGACGTCTGGACCATGTTGGGGTCGCAACCTGAGCTCGGGTACGAAGTGCGGGGGATCATCGGCGCGCCGCGAAACCATCCGGAGTGGGCGAAACTGGCCCATGCCCGAACCGTAGATCGGCTTCCGCACGTTGCCAAGATCACTGATGCCTCGGGGGTGCTGGTGGTGGCCAACGCAATGTCGGCGACCGACGTGAGTCGCGTGATCGAGCTTTGCGCGGAAAACGGCTTGCATGTCCAGATCTGTCCCGGATTCCGGGGCTTGGCGACCCGCCGGGTTCGTCACGTCCCGATGAGCGGAGAAGCATTTTTCTATGTCGAAGCAGAGCGGCATCCGGCCTGGCAACTGACGGCAAAACGGGCAGTCGACGTGGTTGGAGCCGTGCTCGGGGGGCTCGTCGCCATACCGATACTTCTCCTGGCTGCAGCTGCGATCCGACTCGAAGATCGTGGCCCCGTCCTGTATCGGCAGATCAGAATCGGGTTAGCGGGAAGGCCCTTCGTGGTCTACAAGTTGCGGAGCATGACGTGTGACACCGGGCAGAGATCTGACCTTGCGACGCTCAACGAACGTACCGATGGGCCCCTCTTCAAGGCGTCGAACGATCCACGCGTCACCAAGGTCGGGGCCGTCCTGCGAGCGCTGAGCATCGACGAGCTTCCTCAACTGTTCAACGTCCTGATCGGGACGATGAGCCTGGTGGGACCGCGACCCGCCCTCCCCCAGGAGGTCGCCAAATTCGATGATGAACTGTTGCGTCGCCATGACGTCAGACCGGGCATCACGGGACTCTGGCAGCTCGAGGCGCGGGACACCCCTTCGTTCCACGCCTACCGCCGGCTCGACCTCTTGTACGTGGACAATTGGTCGATTGGACTCGACCTTGTCATCCTTGCCGCGACCTTGCCGATGGTGATCGCGCGTGCGGCGTTGGCCCGTCGTCACGAGGTCACGGCGCAGGAGGCTCTGTCCGGGGCGCCCTGAGGGGCTCATCCCTCGTTCTCCTCTCACCGGGGATTCCCACACTTCAGCCCGGAGACCCAGCGATTGCCGCCGGCCGGCGGCCGGCACCTGAAGCCTGTTTCACCAATTCTGGGTATGTCCGCTCCTCAATTCAGAGGAAACCATCTCACCAATAGAGGGGATGCCGGTTCCCCAATACGGGGGATGACAGGTCCCTAAGAAATCGGGACCATGCATGGGACATCTTCGGTCGGGAGCGACGGCCGAATAGCCGGGAATCCTCGGGCGACGGATTTCCCATGCGAAGGCGGAAGGATCCACATGGCGACAGTTCAATTGACGGAGACCAACCTCCGGGGAAGACACGAAACCCCGGTGAGGCAGTCAGCGGACGATGGCGACCTGATTCATCTCGTGTCACAGGCACGAGCCGGAGAAAGCGCAGCCTGGGAGCACCTGGTGCAGCGCTTCGGGGGTCTGGTGGCGGCGATCGCCAGACGATGCCGACTGAGCGATGCCGACGTCGCAGAGGTGTGCCAGACGACGTGGCTGCGGTTGGTCGAGAACCTCGATCGGATCGAGCAACCGGAACGGCTCGGAGCCTGGCTGGCCACGACGTCCCGACGCGAGAGCCTGCGAATCGCTTCCCGCGGGACAACCGTCTGCGCGACAGACGTGTTGCACTTCATGGCCGACGAGCAGGCCGATCCGCTCGATGCGGGACTCCTAAGGGAGGAACAGGTCGGAGCGATACGAAGGGCGGCCGAACAGTTGTCACCACGCTGCCAGCACCTTCTCGGGTTGTTGATGGGCGACGACGATCTTCCGTACAAGGTCATCGCCGACCAGCTCGGCATGCCCATCGGGAGCATCGGTCCGACGAGGGGGCGGTGTCTGGAGCATCTTCGCCAGCTGTTGGCCGAGGTCGAGCTGAACCGGGTTGCCGCCCACGGATAACGCGACTATCGGCGTGGCCGGCAGACGTAGAGGTATTCGACTCCCAGCCACTTCGTCAGTAACGGGATGATGACGTTGACGTGCATGTTCACGGTGCGCAGGTAGGGCCGCTCAGGTTCCGCGTGGCTCCAGTTGTGAGAGGTCGGGAGTCGCCGCTCAAGGACGAAGTGTTCCGCCAGACTGTTGCGGAATTGAGTTGGGGACTGGATGTTGTTGTAGAGCCAATAGCGGTCGGGCTCCCGATGCGCGAAATTCACGTAGGTCACGACGAAGATGCCATCGGGCGCAAGCAAGTCGGCAATCTCGGCGAACTTCTGCGACTGGCTGTCGGCGAGATATTCGAAGAGCCCTTGCGCCACCACGAAATCGAAGGGTGACTGCTTCGCTGTGATGGGATCCTGGAGGATGTCGCACTCCGTCAGGTTCGGCGCAGGTTCGTGGATGGCGATGTCGATCCCGTAGTACGAGATGGTCCGAGGGAGCAGGCGCCCGAGTGTGGCGGGGCCGCAACCCACATCGAGAAGCCGACGATTCTCCCCGGCAGCCAACCGTGTCACGACATGCGCCACTTTGAGCATGCGGTGATGAGGTCGTGCGTACTTGGTGTTCTCGTCGGCCCAAAACTCCCGCTTGTGGACGGTTTCGGGAGGAGTGCTCATACGATGCGTGCCTCCCAGGGGTCGGTCCGGTATCGGGCCGGTGCAAAAGCGGTGTGTGATTCGCCCACCGTCCGTAGGAGGAGGGAAGCCTCGTGCTGATACGTCGGACGCTTCTCAGCCACGTAACACGTCGGCGTTCACCCACTCGCCACCGGCGCGTTCGACTTCGGGATATGTGTGGCGGACCTCAGGCAACAGATCCGGAACGAACAGGAGCACGGCGTCCGGCCGATCCGAGAGGAGCTTCGCCGGACCGATGATCGGAATGTCCGTCCCCGGTATGCGACGTCCATGTTTGGACGGAGACACGTCGACGATCCCGGGCAGAAGCCTCTGGTGCACGCCGGCACGATTGAGAAGCGCGACGGCGCGTGACGCGGCACCGTACCCGAGGACGGTCTTTCCTGCGGCGCTCTGAGCCTCGAGCCAGTCTCGCAGCCCCCGGGTGTGAGACTCGGCCTCTTCCTGCAATCGCGCCACCGTCGCCGGCTCGAGGACGCCGTAGTGGGCTTCGTCCGACAAGAGCGCATCCACCGAGCCACCGAGAGTCGCAGGGCGTGAACCCGACTCACGGCTGGCGACCAGGAGGACCGTGCCGCCGTACAGATCGAAGACCCACGCCGCCCGCGGAGCGAATCCCCTGGCCTTGAGCATGCCGGCTAGGGCGTTGGTGGAGTAATACGCAAAGTGGCCGTGCCTCAAGGCGTTCCATTGGCCGAGACGGACAATCGTGCCCAGCGAGTGGTATTGAAGCGCGATGGCGCCGCCGGGAGCCACCCGAGCCAGGCGTTCCGCCAGGGCCGTCGACTGATCCTCGGCGTGCATCATGCCGAACGAGTCGACGACCAGATCGGCTGATCCACCGTCGGTGACGGGTGTGAGGCCGCGTCCGGCCAAGAGATCCAGCCAGGAACCTCCGTGGGGGCTGCCGAACTCGGCGACCCGACCTGGACCACCGACCCAGCCGGCCTGGGCGAGACGCCCAACGGCATCAGCAGCTTGCCCGACCAGCGCTCCTGGCTCAGTGCCGAGAGGTTCTTCGTCCACGGTGCGTTCTCCGACCAACTGGGCCAACCCGCAACTCGCGCAGAGCCACATCTTCAGCGGGTGCCTCGGGTCAGGTCCCGGGTCGTCGCGGTCCGGAAAATGGTCGCAGGCTGGGAGGTGGCCCAGGTCGAGCACGAGGTGGCCGGATCGCGTCGCGCATGAGCGACAGGTTGGACTGCCCACCAAGGCCTCCTCTCGACCGACGCTTCTCGACCGACGTCCCCGGCTTCACGGCCCGCGTCCCTCAACCGATCGTCCTGGAGAAGGAGGGACTCCCGGCACGCCCTGATACCCGGGAACATCCCATTGACCCCTCGGACTCATGGTCAAGGGCGGTATCAGCGGGTGGATCCATAACTCCTCTTCTGCAGTTCGTTGTTGGTCGGATCGAGGAGCTATGTCATCCGAGATTGCATGCCGCCTGTGTGGCGACCGTCTCACCCATACGTTTGTCGATCTTGGCATGTCGCCGCTGTGCGAGAGCTACGTCTCCGCGGACCAGCTCGACCAGCCCGAGGTGTTCTATCCGCTGCATGTGCGCCAGTGTCCGTCCTGCCTCCTGGTGCAGCTCCCGGCATACGTATCCGGTGAAGAGATCTTCTCTGACTACGCGTACTTCTCCTCCTATTCGGACTCCTGGGTGTCCCACGCCAAGCGGTTTGCCGCGGCAATGGTGGACCGACTCGGCCTGACGCCACGTAGCCTTGTCACCGAAGTCGCAAGCAACGACGGCTATCTTCTCCAGCATTTTGTCGCCCAGGGCATCCCGGTTCTGGGCGTCGAGCCAGCCAAGAACGTTGCCGAGGCGGCCCAGGCTCGCGGCATCACCACGGAGGTGCAGTTCCTCGGTCTGGCAACGGCCAGCGACATCGCCGAGCGTCGCGGCCGCGCCGACCTGGTGGTGGCCAACAACGTCTTTGCCCACGTTCCTGACATCAGGGACTTCGCGGCAGGTCTCCGCGCGCTCGTGAAGGACGACGGTCTAGTGACCCTGGAATTCCCGCACCTTCTCCGGCTTGTGCAACGGCGTCAATTCGACACGATCTATCACGAGCACTATTCGTACCTCTCGCTCCTCACCGCAGATCGGGTCCTTTCCGGCGCTGGGTTGCGAGTGTTCGACGTCGAGGAGCTCGACACACACGGAGGTTCACTGCGCGTGTTCGCCCGCCCTGGGGAATACCCCGGCAACCCGACGAGCCGCGTCGCGGACCTCCGGGAAGCGGAGGAACGAGCCGGTCTGCATTCGCTGTCGGGCCACGCAGAATTCGCCCAGGAGGTCCTGAAGATCAAGAGCGATCTCTTGGAGTTCCTTATCGGTGTGGCGAGGGAGGGACGATCCGTCGTCGGATACGGCGCCCCCGGAAAGGGCAACACGTTGCTCAACCATTGTGGAATCCGCGAGGACCTGCTCCAATACACGGTGGATCGCAGCCCGGTGAAGAGGGGAAAGTTCCTCCCAGGTACGCACATTCCGATCCACGCGCCCGAACGTCTCGCTGAGACCCAGCCCGACTTCGTGCTCGTCCTGCCGTGGAACCTGAGGGAGGAAATCAGCGAACAGCTGGCCTACACCCGATCGTGGGGAGCGCGGTTGGTCTTTCCGATCCCAGAACTCGAGATTGTCTGAGCGAGGTGAAACCATGAAGGTCGTCCTATTCTGTGGGGGGCTCGGAATGCGGATGCGCGATGGCGTCATGACCGGCCCGAAGCCGATGGCGCTCGTCGGCGAGCGTCCGCTGTTGTGGCACGTGATGCGTTACTACGCCCACTTTGGGCATACCGACTTCGTTCTCTGTCTGGGTTACGGCGCGACTGCCGTGAAGGACTTCTTTCTCAATTACGACGAGACCCGATCCAACGACTTCGTGCTGGAGAAGGGCACCCATGAGCCGACCCTCTTCAATACGGACATCTCGGACTGGCGGATTACGTTTGTGGACACCGGACTCAACTCGCCGATCGGCGAGCGGCTACGCCGTGTCCGTCGCTTCGTCGCGGACGAGCCTATGTTCCTGGCCAACTACGCGGACGTCCTCACGGACGCACCACTGCCGGACATGGTCGAGCAATTTGCCGCCAGCGGAGCTGTGGCCAGCTTACTGGCGGTTCCGCCGCAATCGTCTCATCATGCGGTGGACATCGGTGAGAAAGGAGTGATCACGGGCGTCACTCCGATGCGAGATCTCCGACACTGGGAGAACGGGGGCTACTTCATCTTTCGGCCGGATGTCTTTGACGAACTGAACGAAGACGAAGACCTGGTGGAGGACGCAATTGTCAGGCTGGTCCGTCGTGGCCGTGTCGTCGCCTATCCGTACAAGGGTTATTGGTCACCTGCCGACACCGTGAAGGAGCGCGCACAGCTCGATGAGCGATACCACCGGGCCGATTGCCCATGGATGATCTGGGACCCCGAGCGATCGGGCGTGCCGGCTTCGAGTGCCGACCGTGCAAGGGAATTCGTTCCAGTCCAGCCGCCGCGTTCGGCGTCTCTGCCCTCGGCGCGCTGAGCGGGCACGTGCTTCCCCTCCGCCTTGAGCTGCCGACAGAGCGCCCTCTCTCGGTGCTCGCCGTGGGCGCCCATCCCGATGACATCGAGATCGGGGCCGGAGGGACGCTTCTGACCTTGGCCCAGAGCCGACCGGGATTGCGAGTGCGATACGTGGTCCTCACCGGGACCGAGGAACGCCGGTCAGAAGCACGAAACGCTGCCGTCGCTTTCCTCCCACAGGCGGAGTTCACGATTGAGTTTCACGATCTCCCCGAAGGCCGGCTTCCCGCCGCATGGGATCGAGTGAAAGAGGTCTTGGAGGCGGTGGCTCGTGCGTCGACGCCCGACATCGTCCTCGCGCCTTCGGGCCTTGACGCCCATCAGGACCATCGGACGATCGGGCAAGTACTCCCAACGGTGTTTCGAGATCAGCTCTCCCTCTCGTACGAGATTCCGAAGTGGGACGGTGACCTCGGCCAGCCGTCGGTCTACTTTCCGCTGGAGACAGAGGTCGCTCACCGCAAGGTCGAGCTGCTGCACAAGTGCTTTCCCTCCCAGATCGTCCGCGACTGGTGGGATGATGAAGTCTTCCTGGGATTGGCCCGGATTCGCGGTATGGAATGCCGGGCTCGGTACGCCGAAGCATTCTCCTGCACGAAGTCCGTCATCATGCCCCCTTCCCTGATTCCCTCAGCCCAGGCCTCATGACGCCGATGGTGAGGCGCGGTCAATGAATGTCCATGATGTCCCGCGGGTCGCCGGTGCGCTGGTTTTCGAACCTACTCCGCACAGCGACGAGCGCGGATTCTTCTGTCGTACGTTCGACATCGATGTCGCCCAGGCCGCCGGGATCAATCCGCACAACTTCACCCAGGACAGTGTCTCGCGATCCTCGCGGGGCGTCGTTCGCGGCCTGCACCTCCGGAGCGGCGAAGGGGAAGCGAAGTTGGTGCGGTGCTCGTACGGCGCGATCTTCGACGTGATTGTCGATCTGCGACCCTCGTCGCCGACGTACGGGAACTGGGAGAGCTTTGATCTCTGTGGGGACGAGCAGGTCTCCCTGTACATTCCGGCGGGGTGTGCCCACGGTTTTCAGGCGCTGACCGAACCAGCGGACGTCTCGTACCGCATCGACCGTCGACACGACCCCTCGGAAGACGTCTCGATCGCATTCGACGATCCCGAGCTGGCCATTCCATGGCCGCTCCCGCCCGCGGCGTTGTCGGAGCGCGACCGGAACGCGCCCCCACTCGCGGCGGCCGGTCTGTTCTGAGAACGAATCAAACTGGTCTGCAGCGACGGTCGATCACTATGCGCTACCTGAGTCTTGAGACTCCGAAGAGGATCTCCAAGATCGGCCTGGGAACCGTCCAATTCGGCTCCAGGAAATGGGGATACGGCGAGTCGTACGACTCTCGCGAGGCCCATGCGATAGTCAAACGTGCGCTCGAGCTGGGCATCACCCTGTTCGACACTGCCGAGATCTACAGCGATGGTCGCAGCGAGCGGATTCTCGGCCGCGCCCTAGGAAGCGACCGAGATTCGGTGTTCATCGCCACCAAATTGTTTCCGCTCGTCCCAATATCTCGAGTCGTGTACAGCCGCGCGCTCGCGAGCGCCCACCGTCTCGGCGTCTCACACCTGGATCTCTACCAGGTGCATTGGCCGAATCCATTTTTCAGCGACGGCCCGATCATGCGCGGCATGCGCGACCTCCAGGAATCCGGTGTTGTGGGGGAGGTGGGTGTGAGCGGCTATGGACTCGACCGTTGGCGGTCAGCCGAGAACACGCTCGGCAGCCGTATCCTGGCCAACCAAGTCGAGTACAGCCTCGTCAGCCGTTCGCCCGAGCGGGACTTGCTCTCGTTCGCAGAGTCACACGATCGCGCGATCATCGCGTTCAGCCCATTGGCGAAGGGTCTGCTTTCAGGACGATACAACGGGCGCAATCTGCCCACTGACTTTCGGGCCACTGACCCCGCGTTTGATCCCGGCCACCTCCAGGACACGCGTCACCTCTTGGCAACGCTCCAAGAGGTAGGTCGCGCTCACGGCGCGACCCCTGCGCAGATCGCGCTTGCCTGGGTCGTCCACCAACCAGCTGTGGCGGCCATCCCTGGGGCGTCCTCGCTGGAGCAGCTCGAGCAGAATGTGGCCGCTGCGGAAATCACATTGACCGACGACGAATACCAAGTTTTGCAGGCGGCCTCCGCCCGTTTCCTGCCCGATGCGTTCATGTCACCTCATCGTGACCTTTCCTCCATGAGTCACCTGGCTCGCTGCGCCACGTACGTCGGCGAGACGATCCTGCACGATCTTGGAGTTCGACTGGGGAGGGGCAAGGACCGCCGCGGGGCACCAGGGGCCAGTCGTGTGACCAAAGGGAGCGTCCTCCCGGGCATTGGCTCGAGAGCCAGCATGGAGGACAAGGCCCAGCTCCGGCCCTGAGCTTGCCCTGTGCTCCGGCCCTGAGCTTGCCTGCAATGGCCGTGACGCGGAAACCCGGCCGTGAGGCCCGTGGTATCAGGGTGCTGGGCTATCTCTCGTAAGAAGAGACTGCCCGGACACGAAGCTCCAGGGCTGCTCGCGAAGAGGATGGCGTGGCAAGTCGAGTTGGTGCTGGGGGGACAGGCGGTATTGGCGAGCGGAACATCGTCGTTCCCGAGCCCACAGGTACTGATGTCACCGCGCGGCGCGGGCCGAGCCGTCCAATGCCTGGCAAGACACGGAAGGCCTTGGCCCGGGTTCTCTGCCTGACGACAGTGTTCCTTGGGGTCCTGGCGGTACCCCTCCTCGCCTCGCCGCAACCGGCCCAGGCCGCCGTCACCGTCACCGACACCTTCAACCGGGCCAACGGAAGCCTCGGCCCGAACTGGACTGACATGAGCGACGGCGGGCTGGCCATCTCCTCGCAGGTGGTGGTGGGCACCAGCTCGGGGTACTCGGGGGACATCCGCACCGGGGAGACCTACAGCAGCGACCAGTCCTCGCAGATCGCCCTCACCTCCACCCAGCTCACCGGCGGCCAGTGGATCGGCCCGGCGGTCCGAGCCCAAAACGGTGGCCAGAGCCTCTATCTCGGCCTCTACTGGTGGAACAACGGAAATCCCGAGCTGATGCTCTTCAAGCGGACCAGTGGCGCGTGGACCCAGCTGGGCTCGACCGACGCGTCGGGCCCCTTGGCTGCGGGCACCCAGCTCACGTTGAGCGCCAGCGGCTCGTCCCTCACCTTCGCGGAGAACGGCGCGGTGGTGATCAGCGCCACCGACACCACCTTGAGCGGAGGCGCGCCGGGGATCATGACCTACGGCACGCCCCAAGGAGGCACCTGGGTGGGGGTCGGCTCGACCGGCGCCGCTAGCACCTACTCGGTGGGCGGGAGCCTCTCGGGCCTCTCGGGCACGGTGGTGCTCGAGGACAACGGCGCAGACGACCTGAGCCTCAGTGCCAACGGCTCGTTCACCTTCGCCACCCCGCTGGCCCAGAACGCCACGTACGCCGTGAGCGTCAAGACCAACCCCACGGGTCAGAGCTGCACCGTCGTGAACGGGTCGGGGACCGTGGGGACGGCCAACGTGACCACGGTCGCGGTCACCTGTGGCGCCCAGACGGGCACCGTCACCGACACCTTCAACCGGGCCAACGGAAGCCTCGGCCCGAACTGGACTGACATGAGCGACGGCGGGCTGGCCATCTCCTCGCAGGTGGTGGTGGGCACCAGCTCGGGGTACTCGGGGGACATCCGCACCGGGGAGACCTACAGCAGCGACCAGTCCTCGCAGATCGCCCTCACCTCCACCCAGCTCACCGGCGGCCAGTGGATCGGCCCGGCGGTCCGAGCCCAAAACGGTGGCCAGAGCCTCTATCTCGGCCTCTACTGGTGGAACAACGGAAATCCCGAGCTGATGCTCTTCAAG
The DNA here is from genome assembly GCA_963787485.1 of uncultured Acidimicrobiaceae bacterium. Lineage (GTDB taxonomy): Bacteria > Actinomycetota > Acidimicrobiia > Acidimicrobiales > RAAP-2 > Bog-473. Next base: position 217,749 of record CAWBDF010000006.1, read on the forward strand.
CGGACCAGTGGCGCGTGGACCCAGCTGGGCTCGACCGACGCGTCGGGCCCCTTGGCTGCGGGCACCCAGCTCACGTTGAGCGCCAGCGGCTCGTCCCTCACCTTCGCGGAGAACGGCGCGGTGGTGATCAGCGCCACCGACACCACCTTGAGCGGAGGCGCGCCGGGGATCATGACCTACGGCACGCCCCAAGGAGGCACCTGGGTGGGGGTCGGCTCGACCGGCGCCGCTAGCACCTACTCGGTGGGCGGGAGCCTCTCGGGCCTCTCGGGCACGGTGGTGCTCGAGGACAACGGCGCAGACGACCTGAGCCTCAGTGCCAACGGCTCGTTCACCTTCGCCACCCCGCTGGCCCAGAACGCCACGTACGCCGTGAGCGTCAAGACCAACCCCACGGGTCAGAGCTGCACCGTCGTGAACGGGTCGGGGACCGTGGGGACGGCCAACGTGACCACGGTCGCGGTCACCTGTGGCGCCCAGACGGGCACCGTCACCGACACCTTCAACCGGGCCAACGGAAGCCTCGGCCCGAACTGGACTGACATGAGCGACGGCGGGCTGGCCATCTCCTCGCAGGTGGTGGTGGGCACCAGCTCGGGGTACTCGGGGGACATCCGCACCGGGGAGACCTACAGCAGCGACCAGTCCTCGCAGATCGCCCTCACCTCCACCCAGCTCACCGGCGGCCAGTGGATCGGCCCGGCGGTCCGAGCCCAAAACGGTGGCCAGAGCCTCTATCTCGGCCTCTACTGGTGGAACAACGGAAATCCCGAGCTGATGCTCTTCAAGCGGACCAGTGGCGCGTGGACCCAGCTGGGCTCGACCGACGCGTCGGGCCCCTTGGCTGCGGGCACCCAGCTCACGTTGAGCGCCAGCGGCTCGTCCCTCACCTTCGCGGAGAACGGCGCGGTGGTGATCAGCGCCACCGACACCACCTTGAGCGGAGGCGCGCCGGGGATCATGACCTACGGCACGCCCCAAGGAGGCACCTGGGTGGGGGTCGGCTCGACCGGCGCCGCTAGCACCTACTCGGTGGGCGGGAGCCTCTCGGGCCTCTCGGGCACGGTGGTGCTCGAGGACAACGGCGCAGACGACCTGAGCCTCAGTGCCAACGGCTCGTTCACCTTCGCCACCCCGCTGGCCCAGAACGCCACGTACGCCGTGAGCGTCAAGACCAACCCCACGGGTCAGAGCTGCACCGTCGTGAACGGGTCGGGGACCGTGGGGACGGCCAACGTGACCACGGTCGCGGTCACCTGTGGCGCCCAGGCCGCTAGCACCTACTCGGTGGGCGGGAGCCTCTCGGGCCTCTCGGGCACGGTGGTGCTCGAGGACAACGGCGCAGACGACCTGAGCCTCAGTGCCAACGGCTCGTTCACCTTCGCCACCCCGCTGGCCCAGAACGCCACGTACGCCGTGAGCGTCAAGACCAACCCCACGGGTCAGAGCTGCACCGTCGTGAACGGGTCGGGGACCGTGGGGACGGCCAACGTGACCACGGTCGCGGTCACCTGTGGCGCCCAGACGGGCACCGTCACCGACACCTTCAACCGGGCCAACGGAAGCCTCGGCCCGAACTGGACTGACATGAGCGACGGCGGGCTGGCCATCTCCTCGCAGGTGGTGGTGGGCACCAGCTCGGGGTACTCGGGGGACATCCGCACCGGGGAGACCTACAGCAGCGACCAGTCCTCGCAGATCGCCCTCACCTCCACCCAGCTCACCGGCGGCCAGTGGATCGGCCCGGCGGTCCGAGCCCAAAACGGTGGCCAGAGCCTCTATCTCGGCCTCTACTGGTGGAACAACGGAAATCCCGAGCTGATGCTCTTCAAGCGGACCAGTGGCGCGTGGACCCAGCTGGGCTCGACCGACGCGTCGGGCCCCTTGGCTGCGGGCACCCAGCTCACGTTGAGCGCCAGCGGCTCGTCCCTCACCTTCGCGGAGAACGGCGCGGTGGTGATCAGCGCCACCGACACCACCTTGAGCGGAGGCGCGCCGGGGATCATGACCTACGGCACGCCCCAAGGAGGCACCTGGGTGGGGGTCGGCTCGACCGGCGCCGCTAGCACCTACTCGGTGGGCGGGAGCCTCTCGGGCCTCTCGGGCACGGTGGTGCTCGAGGACAACGGCGCAGACGACCTGAGCCTCAGTGCCAACGGCTCGTTCACCTTCGCCACCCCGCTGGCCCAGAACGCCACGTACGCCGTGAGCGTCAAGACCAACCCCACGGGTCAGAGCTGCACCGTCGTGAACGGGTCGGGGACCGTGGGGACGGCCAACGTGACCACGGTCGCGGTCACCTGTGGCGCCCAGACGGGCACTGGTCTCACCGCCCAGTACGTCAGCACCGATGCCAGCGGCGTCGAGTACTACTCGGTGACCTCCGCCGCCAACGGGCCTTCGTCCCAGACTCTTCGCGTCCTCCTGCCGAGCCACCCCGAGGTGGGAATGGCTCACAATTTCATCTATGTGCTCCCGGTTGAGCCCGGTCTGGCCACGGACTATGGCGACGGGTTGGACACGTTGCAAGCCCTCGACGCGGAAGATCAGTACAACCTGACCATCATCGAACCCACGTTCGGCGCCGATCCCTGGTATGCAGACGATCCCGACAATGCCAGCGAGCAGTACGAGACCTTCATGACGGAACTGCAGCCCTGGGTGCAACAGACCTTTGGCACTTCGGGTCACGAGCAGAACTGGCTGATCGGCTTCTCCAAGTCGGGTCTCGGGGCCCAGGATCTCATCCTGAAGCATCCGGATCTGTTCCAACTGGCCGCATCCTGGGACTTCCCGGCTGACATGTCGTCCTACGCCCAGTTCGGCCAGAGCTCCATCAACGCCTACGGCTCCGACGCCAACTTCCAGGCCAACTACCGCCTAACGCAGGCCTTCGTCGACGCACACAGAGGACCGTTCACCTCAGCCAACCGGATCTGGATCGGCGGGTACGACGTGTTCCAAACGGACATCTCAGACTATGACGCGTTGCTGACGTCGGAGGGTGTCCTCCACACGACTGGCCCCTCGCAGCTGATGGCTCACACCTGGGGCAGCGGGTGGGTCCCCGAGGCTCTGGCCGCGCTCTCCCAGGACAGCACCCAGCTTCCCTGAGCTGAGAAACGAAGGTCGGAGCTGCGTCAAGGTGCGGATGTCGGCGGCCCGGTTCGGGATGTTGATCGGCCAGGCTATCGCTGCTGTGTGCCGGGACCGCTGAGCTCGGACGTCGTATCGAAGCTCGGGTGACGTATTTCTCGCTGCCCGCCGACCTCAGTTCCACAGCGGAGCATCAAGTTTTTCTAATGGGAGGGTGTATGGGCATGGGAAAGCGTCGGCATCCGGCTACCAGAACCCTCTCCCGTGAACGATCGGAGTAGAGGATGATCCCGTCGGTTCTAGTGGTTGGAAGGACGGGTAAGCCGGAGGGCGGAAATCAGGTCAAGGCGCGTGCTCCTTGGACCACTCGCTCCGTGGTGCTCAGCATCGCGATCGTGCTTGCCCTGGCCACCTTCGCCGTGCTTTCGCCTCGAGCGAGTGCCGCAGGGCCGGCCTTCGTACAAGGCGGAGACACCTTGGTTACGAGCGGCACGACAGCCAGCCTGGCGTTCAACCACGCAAATACCGCCGGCGACCTGATTGCGGTTTATCTGCTCTGGGACAATGTCGGCAATGTGACACTGTCCGACAGCCGGGGCAACACCTACACGGCGGCCACCGCCCGCACGACTTGGGGGACCAACTGGAGTGCGCAAGTCTTCTACGCCCCGAACGTCCTCGGAGGGTCGAACACGGTCACAGCGACCTTTGGCACGGCGATCAAATCGTTCGGCATCGTGTACCTGCACGAGTACTCCGGTCTTGCCGGAGCGTCCCCCGTCGACGTCAGTGCATCCGCCGTCGGCACGTCCGCGGCCATGAGCAGCGGCGCTGTGACGACGACCCAGGCAAATGACCTCCTCTTCGGCGCCGGTGCGTCTGCCAGCACCATCACCAAGGCGGGAACGGGATTCACCGCGCGTCTGAGGGACTTCGACAATCTCACGGAGGATCGCGTCGCCACGACGGCGGGGTCCTACTCGGCGACCGCCACCCAAAGTGGCTCCGCTTGGGTCATGCAGCTCGTCGCGTTCCGAGTCACCTCAGGGGTCGGCGCACCCACCAAGCTGGCCTTCGTCCAGGGCCCCTCCAACGCCGCCGCGGGTGCCACCATCACCCCGCCGGTGACGGTGGCGGTCGAGGACGCCAACGGCAACATCGAGACGTCTGACAACGCCACCACGGTGAGCCTGGCCATCGGGACCAACCCCGGCGGTGGGACCCTCACCGGCGGCGCGGCCGTCACCGTGGCCTCTGGGGTCGCGACCTTCTCGGGCCTCTCCATCAACCAGGCGGGGACCGGCTACACCTTGACGGCCTCGAGCACGCCCGCCGCGCACTGCGGCCACCTCGGCGGCCTTCAACATCACAGGGACCGGCCCACCCACCAAGCTGGCCTTCGTCCATGGCCCCTCCAACGCCGCCGCCGGTGCCACCATCACCCCGCCGGTGACGGTGGCGGTCGAGGACGCCAACGGCAACGTCGAGACGTCTGACAACGCCACCACGGTGAGCCTGGCCATCGGGACCAACCCCGGCGCTGGGACCCTCACCGGCGGCTCGGCCGTCACCGTGGCCTCTGGGGTCGCGACCTTCTCGGGCCTCTCCATCAACACGGCCGGGACCGGCTACACGTTGACGGCCTCGAGCACGCCCGCGCGGACAACGGCCACCTCAGCGGCCTTCAACATCACAGGGATCGGTCCACCCACCAAGCTGGCCTTCGTCCAGGGCCCCTCCAACGCGGCCACCGGTGCCACCATCAGCCCGGCCGTGACGGTGGCGGTCGAGGACGCCAACGGCAACGTCGAGACGTCTGACAACGCCACCACGGTGAGCCTGGCCATCGGGACCAACCCCGCAAGTGGCGTTCTCAGCGGTGGCTCGGCCGTCACCGTGGCCTCGGGCATCGCCACCTTCTCGGGCCTCTCCATCAACACGGCCGGGACCGGCTACACGTTGACGGCCTCGAGCACGCCAGCGCGGACCGCGGCCACCTCGACGGCCTTCAACATCACCACGGCTGCGTCTTCGGGCTGGACGACGTACCTGGGGGGCATTGACCGCACCGGTTTTGTCGCGGGGGACAGCGGGTTCAATCCGACATCGGCCTCGAGCCTGAAGCTCGCGTGGAAGGCGTCTGATACCGCGCCGAACCATGGCGTGTTCTCGCAACCGATCGTTTCGAACGGAATCGTCTATTGGGGATCGTTCGACGGGAACGAGCGAGCAACCGATACGGCAGGGAATCTCATCTGGCAGACGAACTTGGGCACAAGCACCCCCCCGGGTTGCACCGACCCTTCTGAAGCCGGCATCGCGAGTACTGCGACCGTCACCACTGACGTTCCGGTTGACGGGGCGACATCGGTCCTGTACGTCGGCGGCGGCAATTCGAAGGTGTACGCGCTGAACGCGGCCACTGGCGCGGTGCTGTGGTCGTACGACGTCGGAGGGAACCCGAGTACATTCGTGTGGTCTTCGCCGGCCGTGTTTGGCAACAGTGTCTACATCGGCGTCGCCTCCTTCGGAACCTGCCCGGACGTCCAGGGTCAGCTCCTGAAGCTCGACCGGGTCACCGGTGCGCTGCAGGGCACGTTCAACGTTGTTCCCAACGGCTGCATCGGTGGTGGCGTGTGGAGCTCACCCACGATTGATGCCGCCGCAGGCACCATCTACTTCACGACCGGCAACCCGGCGGGTAGTGGCGTCCAGGAGGATCCATGCGCCACCACCGAAATGGCCCCGGCGATTATCGAGGTGAACGCTTCCGCCATGAGTCTGGTGGGCTCGTGGACGATACCCGTCGCGCAGCAGACATGTTGTGGCGACGGCGACTGGGCGGCGACACCGACGTTGTTCAGCGGTGTCATCGGCGGACAGTCGGAGCCTATGGTGGGGTCGATCAACAAGAACGGCATTTTTTATGCGTTCGAGCGGGACGCGCTCTCGTCCGGGCCTGTGTGGAGCACACGCATCGCGATAGGCGGCGAAAATCCAACGACCGGAAGCGGCGATATTGCGCCCGCGGCGTGGGACGGCGCGACGCTGTACGTTGGCGGTGATTACACCAGCAGCTGCGCTGGCACGGTGAACGCCCTGAATCCGTCCACCGGTGCCTTCATCTGGCAGCACTGCTTCGCAGACGGCCCGGTGCTCGGCGCCGTGACCGTCACTTCCGGCGGCGTGGTCGCCGTGGGCGAAGGCAACAACATCGCGACGGTCTCAGCGGCGAACGGAGCGTCACTGTTTTCCTACAGCGGCGTCGGCCCGTTCTGGGGCCCTGCGTCCATCGTCGGCGGGAGCTTGTACGAAGGCGATATGTCGGGCAACCTCTACGCCCTCACGACCCAATCGAGCCAGACTGCGGCACAGTTCGTGCAGGTCAATTCGGCGACGCCGCAGAGCAGTCAAAGCGTCGTCACCGTGCCATACCTGCAGGCGCAGAGCGCGGGCAACCTCAACGCCGTCGCCGTCGGCTTCAATGATGCCACGTCGACGATCGCCTCGGTGACAGACAGCGCGGGGAACGTGTATCAACTTGCGGCACCGCTCACCCACGGTGCGGGGTTGAGCCAGGCGATTTACTACGCCAGCAACATCGCATCCGCCGCCGCCGGGGCAAACGTCGTCACGGTGAAATTCTCAGGGGCAGTTCCATATCCCGATGTGCGCATCGCGGAGTACAGCGGTATCGATCCCGTCAACCCGCTCGATACCGCTGCATCCGCCACTGGGAGTGGGGCGTCCGCAAGCAGCGGCAACCTCACAACGTCCGCCTCCAACGAAGTGATCTTCGGCGCGGGCATGACGACCAGCCTCTTCACAGGCGGAACCAACGGTTTCACCTCGCGAATCATCACTCCCGTGGACGGCGACATTGCCGGCGACGAGTTCGTCACGGCCACGGGCAGCTACGCGGCGACGGCGAAGAGCGGCTCTGGGGGCTGGGTCATGCAAGCGGTGGCGTTCCGCGGTTTCGCATAGACAAAGGGCGGGGGTCAAGCCAAGCTGACGGCACTATGCCAAAGCGCCCGCGCGGGAGTACGGGAAGACCGGCGGGTCAGCCGATCCTGTGCTCAGATGCTGCGCCGGCAACCCCATGCTCAGACGCGCTTCGCGGACCATCTGCGCGATGTCGCGGACTTGCGCGTTGTCCTCGACTCGGCCGACGTTGAATGCCTCGTCGTGCACGACCTCGCGCGGGGCCTCGAGCGACGCGAGATTACGAGGGCGCCACCATTACTTGGGGTGGGTGCTCCCGGCGTCCTGCCCAAAACCAGAATTGCAGCTCCCGCTGCTGATCTCACTCGAGGTGCTGCATGAATCGGTGACGGCTGCTGTCCAGACTTGCCAAGAGGTCGGATTGTCGATGTTGCTCTGGCTCCAGGCAAAGAACTGCCACGGTCCGGTGTAGGTGTTGTTCGTGAAGTGGTTGTTCTGATGGAAGGTGATCGGTCCCGTCTGGTTGTACTGGCTGGTCCCGTAGTTGGAGAACAGGCCGTTGAACCCGCACAGGTCGGCCGTGGTACACGCCGGGCTCACAGCCCCGGGCGTGAAGGCAAAGGTATTGTCCTCGACGCTTACGTTCTGCGTCTTCCATCGACAATTGTCGTAGTAGTCGACGGGAGTTGTCTCGCTGAGATGCGCGGCACAACTGGACACCGTGTAGACGGACGGATCGACCAAGGTGCAGTCACTGTCCGAGCCATCCGAGCAGTAGCGGTCGCTGTTCTCCCACAACACGACACCACCCCAGTTGTTCGTGAAGACGTTGCCGCTGATGAGCAACTCACCCGAGTAGTTGGAAGCGACGCGGTTGTCGCCGCCCGATTCAGAGATGTAGATCGCCCCGTCGGGAAATCCCGGCGTGCCCTGGTTGGAACCATCCCCGATGGCGTTCCCGACCAGGGTGTTGTCGGTGATTTGTGCATTGTAGGACGCCTCGTACTGAATCCCTTCGCCGTAGTTGTTCGAGACGTAGTTGCCTGAGATCAGCGACCCAGCGTTGTTGGTGTCGTACCAGATCCCAACGCCTTGGTTGTCATGCACGTAGTTGGCGATCGTCTGGTCGTCGATGCCTTCCCACCATTTTCCGGCCCCCGAGCAGCCGCATTGGTTGTTCGCCGGCGAGCTGGGGAAGTCGAAGGCGTGAAGGTTGTTGTTGTCGTAGATGTCGTTGTCGGCCAGAACCGAGTTGCTGCCCTGCCCGTTGAATCCGTACTCACCGTTGAACTGAAGGCAGTTGTCCTTGACCAGGTCGTTCTGGCCGATCACCACGCCGGCCCCGTCGGGGTTGTTCTCAATGAGGTTGTCCTCGACCGTCCAACCGGTGTGGCCACCTTGGCCGACGACACCTTCACCACCCGACGCAATGAAGTGCTCGATGGTCAGGTATTCGATCAGGACGCCCTGGGCGTTAGGACCCGTGAAGGCGTAATCGTTCGAGTTCTGCCCGTTGATCACGGCGCCGGGAGCGCCGACGAACGTGTCGCCGGTGGCCGGAATGAATTGCGAGAACTCGCCCGAGCCGATGGTGTGGATCCCAGGTGCGAACCAGTAGGTGGTATTCGCTTGGACCGTGAAGCTCTCGGCCGGCGGGGTGCCGCTGTCGTCACCGGCCGGGATCGTGACCGCCCCCGCCGGGGGCGAGGAGTACGGCGAGGTCGGCAGACCCGTCTCGCACCAGGTGACCGGGGCCGTCGCGGGCGGGGCGATTCCGGATCCGCTGGACCCGCCTGATCCGCTGGACCCGCCTGAACCGCTGGACCCGCTGGACCCGCCTGAACCGCTCGCCGGAGCGATGTCGTAGGAGCTCGGCACCGCGGTGGAGGTCGCAGCGAAGTCCTGTGGCCCGTCCGGGAAGGGCATGTACATGGCGTCCACCTGGTCATTGGTCCCCGGTGGAAGGGAGGGGTCGGTGGTCAACGCGGCCTGGCCGGCGATGAGGTCGACCGAGGTGGTGAGGTTGCCGTCGGCCTCCTGCACGAAAGTGACCTGACCGGTGGGGGTGAGGTCGCCGCACGACGGCGAGCAGGCGACCGTGGCGGTGAACGCGACCGGCGTGCCGACGGTCGTGGAAGCGGTGTTCGGGGTCAGCGTCAACGTGAGCGGGAGCTGGCACGACCGTGAGCGTCGTGCTCCCCGTCGACGACGCGTTGAGAGGATCGCCCGTGTAGGTCGCCGTCACCGTGTACATCCCGGCGTCAAGGGTGGCTGGTGTGGTGAAGCTGGCCTGGCCACCGACCAGGGGGACCGTCGTGAGCCCGTTCCCGTAGGAGAAATCGACGAAACCGCTCGGCGACGCACCCCCAGCCACCGTGGCGGTGTAGGTCCGGGCCGAGGACTGATACATCGCGGGGCTGGCGTCCGCCGAGAGCGTGAGCGTCGTGGCCAGGGGTGTCCCCGCGGGGGGCCGCACCACCAACACGCAGATCTGCGACGTCGTCAGACCGTTGCTGGCCGAGACGCCAATTGGGTAGTCACCCTGGGTTCCCGGTGCCGGAGTGCCCGCGAGCGTCACCCAGAAGCGTTTGGCTGTGCGCGCGATGTTCGTGGTCATCCCCGGAGGAAGTGATCCCCGCACGTGCAAGGACGTCAACTTGGGGTAGCCCACCTTCCCCGAGATGCTCACGGCCGTGGCGTGAGCATCTCCGGCGGTGAGCGCGACCATTCCCGAGTCGGTGAAGGTTGGTGCCTCGTCTACCACGAGCGTGCAACCCGTCGCGTGGGTGGATCCGCCGACGCGCGACGAATAGTGCAGGCCGTATCGACCCCCGGCTCCTCGGTGGGGCGTGCCGGAGAGGACGCTGACGTTGGGCCCGGCGTGCCACCCAGGTTGGTGGAATCTCACGCCTGGGGGAAGCGTGGAGGTCTCGGTGAGGCGCGACGGGCGCGGCCGGGAGCCGACGGACTGGACGACGTGGGCATACTGCCCCACCGTCATGGTGGCGGGGCAGAAGTTCGTCGTGAAGGTGGGCTCCACTCGCGTCGCCGAGACGGTCGAAGGCGCGATCGTCAGAACCGTTCCGATCAGCACCACGACTGATGTCGCCGCGATGCGGCGACGAATCCGCCAAGTGCCGGGACGGACATCCCCCCCCGACAGCGGGGTCCCGAGCATCAACGGAACTGTATCGGCGGAGACGGTGCAGATTTACGAGTTCACCGAGGTTTCACCTGAGATCATCCTGACGTCGCGGACCGAGCATGGGTTTGCCGGCGCAGCATCTCGTCGACTAGCCCGGCCGCGAGCAGCTCACGGATCCGCGGGAGTCGGATGTACTTCGACGAGACAAAGTCGTCATATGTCAACTCGTGCTTGGCGTAGGCCCTGACGAGCTCGTCGACCCCCGCGGGCACGGTCCAGCAGAGGTCCAGTTCCGGAAAGGTGGCGGCGAGCTTCGAGAAGTCGACCCGGTAGTTGCGCAGGTCCGGTCCCGCCTCGGCGGCAAAGGACAACGTGGATCCCGGGACGGCTTCGCGGACCATCTCTGCGATGTCGCGGACTTGCACGTTGTCCTCGGCTCGGCCGACGTTGAATGCCTCGTTGTGCACGACCTCGCGCGGGGCCTCGAGCACGGCGAGAAACGTACGGGAGATGTCCTCGACGTGCACCAGTGGCCGCCAGGGCGACCCATCGCTTTCCAGGCGGACCTTCCCGGTCGTCGTCGCCACGGCTACCAGATTGTTCACGACGATGTCGAGGCGGAGTCGTGGAGAGGACCCGTATGCCGTTGCGTTGCGAAGGTACGTGGGACTGAACGTGTCGTCGGCCAGGCTTGAGAGCTCCCTTTCGGCCAGCGCCTTCGTGTCCCCGTACGGGGTCACCGGGAACAGTTCCGCGTCTTCGGTCACGGCCTCGGAGCCGGCAGCACCATAGAGGCTGCACGACGAAGCGAAGAGGAAGCGCTCGACGCCGGCGTTCTTGGCCGCCCGACCAAGCGCGACGGTTCCGTCGAGGTTGATGGAGTAGGTCGTGGCAGGATTCAGGTGGCCGACCGGGTCGTTGGACAGGGCGGCAAGGCAGATGACGGCGTCGTAACCGGCGCAGTGGTGAGGCTCGACGTCGCGGATGTCACGTCGCGTACGAATCCCGCCGGTCTCCGTCTTCGGCGGGCCGAAGTCACAACCCTCGTAGAGATCCAGGTCGAGGCCGTCAACGGTGTGCCCGGCCCCACGCAGGAACGGCACGAGCACCGCCCCGATATAGCCGCGATCACCTGCGATGAGCACCTTCATGGCGACCCTTTACGCCCTCCCAAAGGCTGAGCGGGAACCGGACCGTGTCCGCTGGTGGATCAGAGCCCCGGAGGTCTTCGGTGATACGGGTATCAGGCCGAAGCGACGCGAGATGAGGGCGCCACCATTACTGGGGGTCAGCCCAGGGTGCTCCCGGCGTCCTGCCCAAAACCAGAATTGCAGCTCCCGCTGCTGATCTCACTCGAGGTGCTGCATGAATCGGTGACGGCTGCTGTCCAGACTTGCCAAGAGGTCGGATTGTCGATGTTGCTCTGGCTCCAGGCAAAGAACTGCCACGGTCCGGTGTAGGTGTTGTTCGTGAAGTGGTTGTTCTGATGGAAGGTGATCGGTCCCGTCTGGTTGTACTGGCTGGTCCCGTAGTTGGAGAACAGGCCGTTGAACCCGCACAGGTCGGCCGTGGTACACGCCGGGCTCACAGCCCCGGGCGTGAAGGCAAAGGTATTGTCCTCGACGCTTACGTTCTGCGTCTTCCATCGACAATTGTCGTAGTAGTCGACGGGAGTTGTCTCGCTGAGATGCGCGGCACAACTGGACACCGTGTAGACGGACGGATCGACCAAGGTGCAGTCACTGTCCGAGCCATCCGAGCAGTAGCGGTCGCTGTTCTCCCACAACACGACACCACCCCAGTTGTTCGTGAAGACGTTGCCGCTGATGAGCAACTCACCCGAGTAGTTGGAAGCGACGCGGTTGTCGCCGCCCGATTCAGAGATGTAGATCGCCCCGTCGGGAAATCCCGGCGTGCTCTGGTTGGAACCATCCCCGATGGCGTTCCCGACCAGGGTGTTGTCGGTGATTTGTGCATTGTAGGACGCCTCGTACTGAATCCCTTCGCCGTAGTTGTTCGAGACGTAGTTGCCTGAGATCAGCGACCCAGCGTTGTTGGTGTCGTACCAGATCCCAACGCCTTGGTTGTCATGCACGTAGTTGGCGATCGTCTGGTCGTCGATGCCTTCCCACCATTTTCCGGCCCCCGAGCAGCCGCATTGGTTGTTCGCCGGCGAGCTGGGGAAGTCGAAGGCGTGAAGGTTGTTGTTGTCGTAGATGTCGTTGTCGGCCAGAACCGAGTTGCTGCCCTGCCCGTTGAATCCGTACTCACCGTTGAACTGAAGGCAGTTGTCCTTGACCAGGTCGTTCTGGCCGATCACCACGCCGGCCCCGTCGGGGTTGTTCTCAATGAGGTTGTCCTCGACCGTCCAACCGGTGTGGCCACCTTGGCCGACGACACCTTCACCACCCGACGCAATGAAGTGCTCGATGGTCAGGTATTCGATCAGGACGCCCTGGGCGTTAGGACCCGTGAAGGCGTAATCGTTCGAGTTCTGCCCGTTGATCACGGCGCCGGGAGCGCCGACGAACGTGTCGCCGGTGGCCGGAATGAATTGCGAGAACTCGCCCGAGCCGATGGTGTGGATCCCAGGTGCGAACCAGTAGGTGGTATTCGCTTGGACCGTGAAGCTCTCGGCCGGCGGGGTGCCGCTGTCGTCACCGGCCGGGATCGTGACCGCCCCCGCCGGGGGCGAGGAGTACGGCGAGGTCGGCAGACCCGTCTCGCACCAGGTGACCGGGGCCGTCGCGGGCGGGGCGACAATCCCGCCCGTCCCCGGCCCACCCCTGCCGTCGCGTGTGCCCGCCATCCCGACGATCGGTGCGTTGAGGCGCAGCCCTCCGCTCGAACCGTGGAACACGGCGTCGCCGTAGGAGAAGATCCCGCCGTCGGAGGCCACCAGCCAATAGCCCCCACCGTCGCGTGTGCCCGCCATCCCGACGATCGGTGCGTTGAGGCGCAGCCCTCCGCTCGAACCGTGGAACACGGCGTCGCCGTAGGAGAAGATCCCGCCGTCGGAGGCCACCAGCCAATAGCCCCCACCGTCGCGTGTGCCCGCCATCCCGACGATCGGTGCGTTGAGGGGCAGCCCTCCGTTCGAACCGTGGAACACGGCGTCGCCGTAGGAGAAGATCCCGCCGTCGGAGGCCACCAGCCAATAGCCCCCACCGTCGGGGGTGGCCGCCATCCCGACGATCGGTGCGTTGAGGCGCAGCCCTCCGCTCGAACCGTGGAACACGGCGTCGCCGTAGGAGAAGATCCCGCCGTCGGAGGCCACCAGCCAATAGCCCCCACCGTCGGGGGTGGCCGCCATCCCGACGATCGGTGCGTTGAGGCGCAGCCCTCCGCTCGAACCGTGGAACACGGCGTCGCCGTAGGAGAAGATCCCGCCGTCGGAGGCCACCAGCCAATAGCCCCCACCGTCGGGGGTGGCCGCCATCCCGACGATCGGTGCGTTGAGGCGCAGCCCTCCGCTCGAACCGTGGAACACGGCGTCGCCGTAGGAGAAGATCCCGCCGTCGGAGGCCACCAGCCAATAGCCCGACGACATCGTGCTCGTGTCGGCAACAGAGTGCGACACATGAGGCGTCGCCGAGGTTCCCCTCGCCCACAGGGAGGATGCGGACAGGGCGATCATCACGATCGCGATGACGAGGGGTACAGCAATGCCCGCCAGTCGGAGAGCCTTTGCCTGCAGTGGCACCCGCGTCGCCTCCCGCCTCGGTGTCGCACACGAACTGCGACCGCGTTCCACTGCGACGCTAGCATCGAGCATCAACGCCGCATTCGAAGGTGGTGAAGGCGGCATTGTGATCAGTCGGAAGTATTGACTATGTCACGGAGCGTCAGGGCACATCCTCATTAATAGGGGGTTAGATCCTTTCAAAAGAAGGACATGTCCTTCGTCGATTTAGGATCCATCTCTAGATCCAAGGAATACGACCGGGCCGATCACTCCTTCGTGTTTAGGCGTGGTTCCGAATCGGTGGATCCGGGTAGATTGATATCGATGTCATTCCCCTCTCCCCAAGGAATCGCCGTGAGACGCAATAGGCTCGTTCGTGCCGGCGTGCTAGTAGCGGCGACAGCGTTGTTGGCGGGCGGAGGTTTGGCGGTCACTTCGGCCGCCACAAACCACATGCACAGAAACGCCGGGGTTGAGGGGTCCGCAGGAACCACCACGGCATCGTCCGGGTCGGTAAGCGTCGACTGGACGGCGTTCGGTCATAGCACCACAAATGTGTCCGTCACCGGCGAAGCGACCAACGCCAGCACACTGCTCGTGCTGTTCGCAGCCACAGACTCCCCTTCGGGGCCTAACTCGCTGACGGACGTGTCGGGTGGCGGTCTCACTTGGTTGTTCGTCGGTCGTGACAACGCACAGCAGGGCGACTCGGAGATCTGGGACGCGGTCGAACCAGCCGCGCAGGCCGCGTTCACGGTTTCCGGCACCGAAGCCCAACCGGGGAGCGCCGCTCAAAGCTCTCTCGTCGAACTGTCCTCCACTTCGGGGAACCCCGCTGTCGCTGCCCACGCCGGTGGTTCGGGGGCGGGCGGAGCGCCGGGAGTGAGCGTCAGCGCCGCGGCGTGGCAGGCGGCGGTCGGTAACGAGTATTGCGGAGCGACCGCGCCTACGGCGAGTCCCGGGCAGACGATCCTCGACACCTACGACCCGAACTTTGCAGGGACCGCCGTCGACGCCTTCTGGCTGCAAACGTCGCCGACCGGCACCATCTCGGACACGGTTCCGACTGATCAGTGTTGGAACATGGAAGCGGTAAGCGTGAGCGCTCCGAGCTCGGGGAGCAGTGGAAGCACAACGACGACCGTCCCGGCGACAACCACCACGATCCCGCCCACAACGACCACTACGACGACCACAACGACGACTCTGCCTTCTGGCTCAGCTCCTCCGCTCGCCACGTCGGTCAGCGCCAGCCACACCTATCTGGTCGATCAACACGGCAACCCGTTCCTGGTCAACGGCGACTCTGCGTGGAACCTGGCGTGGGGGCTCGACTCGGCAGACCAGACCACCTACCTGGCGGACCGGCAGGCCGACGGGTTCAACACGGTGGTCACCGATCTCGTCGGGAACGACTCCATGTACGGCAACAGCAACGGCGCCAACTACAACGGAGACCTCCCGTTCACGGGCGGCAACTTCGCGACCCCCAACCCGGCCTACTGGTCGAAAATCGACACCTTCTTCCAGCTGGCCGAGACGCATGGGATCACCGTGTTCGCCATCCCCATCGACGCCTATGCCACCGAGGGCGACAACGTGTTCAGCACGATGACCGACGCCCAGGCCAACACGTTCGGCCAGTGGCTCGCCAACCGGTACCCGTCGTCCCAATACCCCGGGATCGTGTGGATGCTCGGCAACGACTACTCCGGTGACGGCGTCGGCTGCTGCAATACCGGGTTCCTGTCCCAGTATCAGGCGTTCGTGTCCGGTCTGGGCACCGCCCGGCCGGTGACGATCGAGCAGGGTTTTGACGAGTCGCTGTCCACCGACGGGCCCACTCTCGGCCCGCTCATGACTCTCAACGCCGGCTACT
Source organism: uncultured Acidimicrobiaceae bacterium (assembly GCA_963787485.1). Classification (GTDB taxonomy): domain Bacteria; phylum Actinomycetota; class Acidimicrobiia; order Acidimicrobiales; family RAAP-2; genus Bog-473. The sequence continues at coordinate 233,499 of CAWBDF010000006.1, forward strand.
CGTACCATCCCACGTACGAGGTGATCGAACGGGGCCGGACCACCGAGAACATCCCGGTGGTGTTTTTTGAGGGCGCCTACGAGAACGCCGTCACCGGCTTCCCCTCGACACCTCTCGACATTCGCAAAGAGCTGGGCTGGTCGATGACGTCCGGTGGGGCCGGCACGTTCTACGGCAACGACAGCCTGTGGGAATTCCAATCCGGCTGGCAAAACCAGTTGGACACCAGCGACATCGCCCAACGCCAAGCGTTCAACGCAGCTTTCGCCGGGATCAACTGGCAGAACCTACAACCGGACGTCGACAGCCAACTGGTCGTTTCCGGCCGGAACAGCGAGTACACCGCCTGGTCGACAAGCAGCGGCCCCGACACCAACGATCCCACCTATGGCAACTACGTGTCCGCCGCCTACTCGACAGACGGGACGCTCGGCGTTATCTACAACCCTGACACCACCGAAAACCAGATCACCATCTCGAGTTCGGTGTTCGGTCCTGATCCGTCCATCACCGCGGTCGACCCGACCGACGGCGCCAGAACCAGTCTCGGCTGGACCACTACGCCGACAATGGGAACGAACGCCGGCGGCGATCACGACTGGCTGTTCATCATCACCGCCTCACCGAGCACTTAAGCTAAGAGCGGCTTCGCCGGCTCTCGACGACGATGGCGGCGTCGGCGATCGCACAACCCAGCCCGAAGAGGATCTCGTTGGGCATGCCGTCTGGTGCTTCGTTCTGTGCTCGGGCATGGATCCGACGCACCACCCTGGGGAACGGGTTACGGCCCCAGAAGTACAGCATTGGCTTGTCGGCGTCGAGCAGCGCAGCGCCGGCTATGGCCGCGAGCGTCGCGGTGCGCGTCCGCCGATCGACCGCCCCCGTCGCTCCCAGGGCCACCGCGAGGCCCAAGACCCCATCCCGCTTGGCATAGCGAACGAAGCCCTCCCAGTCGTCGAGCGTTTTCAGCTGACAACCCCAATGGGGCACCATGTCGAGCACGAGGTGGGATGCGACGCCGGCCACGAACGCAGTCACGGCATGTCGCTCGAGGAGTCGGCCGATGACGACGCCTGAGAGCACATGATTCGTCACGAACATGGGCTTCTCGCCTATGTCCCACGGTGTCGGACGGGCACACGGACCGGTTGAAATGGACGTTGCGGGGCTACGGCAGCCGTGTTCCCAGCTCGTCCCCAGCCGGCTCTGCCGGGCGTGGTGTCACCCGCCATTAAATTGCCTCAGGTATAGTGAACAAAGCACCGAGAAGCTCATATCGCGGGGTAGCGGCTTCTCGTGGGGCCCACGAGCCTCGTGACTGCGAGATCGATGAGCCCTCAAGGGGGTCGGACCAGTGTGCGAGTGTCGGAATGCATAGGCATCGGCTTGGCGTGTGTCACCGCTGCGGGTGGAGCGGGTCGGTCTCGAAGGTCGGCCGCACCGAGCGTAGACGCTTTGGCACCCGACGGGCCTTCGGTCGTCTGTGTGACGACTGCATCGAAACCCTTCGGGGTCGGCGTCCAGCCGAGCCGGCCGCGCCGCCCGCCCAGTCGACTGAGCCGATGCAAGCACAGATGTCGCTTGATTCGCCTTTCACGGGTCCCGATGCCCCAGATCGGCGGCATCCGCCGCTGTCCCGCCGCCGGCAAGCGAGTTAGCCGAAATCCTCGCCCAGGTTTGCGACGGAGTTCCCTGAATCCGTCCACGGCGAATTTCGCGCAGAGCCGCGGCGTTCTGCGTGGATCGTCCTCAGCACGCGCATGCCGTCGGAGAACGCGTTGAGGTTGCTCGCCCCGAAGTGACGCGCCGTCTCGAAGCTCGGGACTTCTGTGACCTTCAAGCCCGTCTTCGCGATGCGTACGGTCATGAGCGTCTCGATCTCGAACCCGTCTCCCCAGAGCATCGCTCCGCGCTCGGAGGCCTTCGCCTCGATTGCCGGAAGCCGCATGACGTCCAGGCACTCTCGCCGGAAGGCGTTGTAGCCGTAGCACAGGTCGGTGTAGCGAGTTCCGTAGAGTGCGTTGACGATCTTGTTGAGCCAGAAGTTACCAATCCTCCGGACCAGGGTGATGTCCTGACTGCCACCACCCGCGACGAACCGGGATCCCTTGGCGAAATCGGCGCCACTCTCCAGCGCGGCAATGAAGCGGGGGATTTCGCCCGGGTCGTTCGAGCCGTCGGCGTCGATCATGACGATGAAATCACCCTTGGCCGCGTCGAAGCCACAGGCGAGGGCATTTCCCTTGCCCTCTCGGGTTTGGTGGACGATGGTGATGTCGGGCCTCAGTGATTGTGCAACGCCCACCGTGTCGTCCCTCGAATTGCCGTCGACCAAGATGATCTGGCACTCCTGGGGAAGTCGCTGCAGAACGTGGGGCAGGTTCCGGGCCTCGTTCTTGGCCGGGACCACGATGCTGACAGAGGGTTTTCCCTCTTGTGGCCCGGCGATGGGTCGGGGCAACAGTGCCTCTTGCGCCGCTTCTTCCGCCGCCGCACCGAGATCGCTGGACTCCTCGGGGAACGGGCGGTCCGCTGCCGCTGCCGCTTCCGGCTTCCTGCTGCCCACCACACTCATGTATCGCCCACCGGAGGTTTGAGATCGTCTAGGGCAGTCGGTCTTTGACCGCCTTCTCCGATGCTGACGAATTGAGCAGTCGTCCAGGTAGAGCCGATCGAACCTAATCGTGGGCGAAATGGGTGGAGCGGGTTATGGTCGAACAACTCTTGATCAATTATTCGTACAAAGCTGAGCGATTCGGTAAATCCCGATCCGAGAAAGGAGAGAGTTCCGGCCATGCCGACAGCGTTGATCATCGGGTCAGGCCCCGCGGCGGCCGGCGCGGCGCTCGCTCTCGCGGCCGACCCCTCTCAGCAGATCACCGTCGTCGACGTGGGGGAGTCACTCGAGCCCGAGCTCCGCTCGACGGTCCAGCGACTGGCGGCGTCGGACGAGGGGTCGTGGTCGCCGAGCGACGTCGATCGTATCGGGCGACAACCGGAGTCCTCCCGAGGCGGAGGACTTCCGCAGAAGCGCAGCTACGGCTCCGACTTCCCCTTTCGCGACGCCGGCCAGCTCGAGGGCGTCGAGGCGCGGGGGCCCGCCAACCCGTCGGTTGTCTCCGGGGCCTACGGCGGTTACTCGAACGTTTGGGGCGCCCAGATCATGCCGTTCTCGGAGCGGACGTTCGACCTGTGGCCGGTGACGTTGACAGAGATGGTGCCGCACTACCGGATCGCTTTGGACGAAATGACCCTGGCCGGCCAGGGAGACGACCTGGCCGAGCTCTTCCCACTGTTGGTTGCCGCTCGGCCCCTGCCCCCGGCCGCCGAGCGGACCGGCCGTGTGCTCGCCCGCTACACGGCGCGCCGGAGCCTGGTCCGATCGCACGGGATCACCCTCGGCCGAGCCCGACTGGCCTTCAAAGCCTCCGAGTGCAGCCGCTGCGGGTTGTGCATGACCGGTTGCCCGCATGAGCTCATCTACTCGAGCTCGCACACCTTTGATCGGCTCCGGGCGGCCCATCGGGTCGCCTACCGAGCCGGTCTGCTCGCCGTTCGCCTGGACGAGGGGGAAGGTGAGGCGGGTGTCGTGGTCCGACACCTGGCAACCGGCCGGCTGGAGCGCCTCAGCGCTGACCGGATCTTCGTGGCGTGTGGCGGTGTTGGCAGCACCCGGCTGGTGCTCGGCTCGCTCGGGGCCTTCGAACAGCCGGTCCACTTGCAGGAATCAGTGCAGTTCGTCATGCCCGCGGTCTCCGTTCGCCCGGTCGGTGATCCCCGCTCGGCCCGGAACTTCACGCTCAACCAGTTCAACCTGCTCTACGACGCCACGGGGGAGGGCGTCGACCTCTGCCAGGTCCACTTCTACGAGTACAACCCGGCGTTCCTCGGGTCGCTCCCTGATGTGATGTGCCGACCCGGCGCGGAGCGCGCCCTCGTCGCGCTGCTCCGGCGGGTCTCGGTGGGTCTCGGATACCTGCCAGGCTGGGGATCCCCGATGGTCAAGTTGGTGGCCCACCGGGCACGTGAAGGGAAGGACAGCCTTCCGGACCTTGAGGTCGAGCGCGACTCGGAGGGCGGATGGCCGCCGATGCTGCGCGGTCTGGTGCGATCCATGCTGAAGGTCGCTCCTGCCTTGGACCTCTGGCCCGTCATCCCGTCGATCTCCGTGTCAGCGGCTGCGAAGAGCTACCACTTCGGCGCCAGCTTTCCGCATGGTCGGGCGCGGACCGCGACCACCACTGACCGGACGGGTCGCCTCGCGGCCTGGGATCGCATCCACCTCGTTGACGCATCGGTGTTCCCGGTGGTCCCCGCCACGACGTTCACCCTGACCATCATGGCGAATGCCCACCGCATCGTCAGCGAAGCCCTCCGAGGAGCCGTCCCATGACGGCCCGTCAGCCGCTCGTCGCCATTACGGGCGCCACCGGATACCTCGGTTCGGTCCTCGTCGACGCATTCGGCGCGGCCGGGTATGCCGTCCGCCGTCTGGTCCGGACCCCGCGGCCCGGGAGCGAGGACCGCTTCTTCGACCTGCATTCCGCGGGAGAGACGGACCTCCTCGACGGCGTGGACCTGCTCGTGCACTGCGCCTACGACATGAGCTTGACCAAGAGGGCGGACATCTGGGAGTCGAACGTCTTCGGCACCCAGGCGTTGTTCGACCAAGCCGTCGCCAGGGGGGTGGAGCGCACGATCGCGCTGTCGTCGATGTCGGCGTATGCGGGGACCCGTCAGCTCTACGGCCGGGCCAAGCTGGCGACGGAGGTTGCGGCGCGGGCGCGCGGGCTGTCCGTCGTGCGTCCGGGCCTGGTCTATGGACCCCGGTGGGGAGGGATGGCCGGCACGTTGCGCCGCTTGGCCCGGCTGGCGGTACTGCCGGATTTCGGACCGCGGGCGCGGCAGTTCACCGTTGCGGAGCGGGACTTCGCGACCGCCGTGGTGGCTTTGGCCGGGGCCGAACGACTGCCCCTTGTCCCGGTCGGCCTCGCCCATCCCGACCCGGTCCCCTTTCGGGAGCTCCTCGTGAGCTTCGCAACCGGCGCAGGCGCGCCTCCGCCCCGCTTCGTCCCGGTTCCCCCGATGGCTGTCTACAGTGCCCTGCGAGCCGCGGAGCTCCTTCCGGTGGCGTTACCGGTCCGAGCGGACTCGCTCCTCGGACTCGTCCGACCTGCCCCGGCTGTCCCTCACCTCGAGGTTCTCGGCGAGCTCGGAGTGGTGCTCCAACCGTTCAGCCCGGAAGACGGGCCCCGCTGACTACTCGGTCAGGGAGGCACGGCGGCGTCTGACGCGAGCTCAGCCGTCGACCCGGCGCAAAGTGTGCCCATCGGAGACCAGCACCACCCGGGAGCCCTTGCCGAGGAGGTGGGTGGGGAGATCGACGTTCTGCGCCGCCGGGGTCCGTTCCAGGTCGGAGCGCCAGACCGTGCGGTCACCGTGTCTGACCTCGACCTGGGCGGCCACGGGACCCGCCGCGGCGAGCTGTACCTGGGCCACGGAACGGCCGGTGGTGGCCGTCGTGATGGAGAGCTCCGGGGGAGGCGTCCAGTCCTTGAGCGACGCCACGGTGGCCAAGGTGGCGCCCAGGGCGAAGAGCGCCAGGCCCAGGCCGCCGAGTAGGACCTGTCGTCGGGAGTGGCGGGGCCTGCTCGAGGGAGGTGGGGCCGACGGGGGCGGGGACGGCGGCGTCTCCGGTCGGTCGGCGACGGACCACATGTCGATGACGGTCCGCGGGTCGAGACCGTTGTCTTCCACCAGGGCCACCAGGTCCAGGAAGCCGACCACGTCCTCGAAGGCGGCCGCCTCCGTGGCCAGCTCGGCCAGGTTCTCCAGTCGGGCTGCCGCTTCGTGGGTACGGCCAGCCTCGAGCCAGGCCCGATACCCCGTGCGGTCGGCCACGATCCGGACGGCATCGCCTGGGTTGGTGGTCTCCATCTGCGGACGAAGCCGCGCCAGCGTTCTCGACAGTCGCGTGGCGCCCGTCAACGACTTTCCCGTGAGCCCCGCTTCGAAGGCATGATCGAGGGCCACGCCGAGCGGAACGTCGTGCTCTTCGGCCCAGGCGGCGAGGCAGGAGACGGAGGCCGGACCGATGCCGCGCTTGGGCCGATTGAGGATGCGTCGGGTCGAGACCTCGTCGTCAGGGTCGACGAGAATACGGATGTAGGCGAGCACGTCCTTGACCTCGCGGCGCTCGTACAGGGTGGGGACGGACGCCACCGTGACCGCGCCGGTGCCAGACAGCGCCGTCGCCTCGAGCGGCACGGACGGTGAGCCCGAGCCGTTGGAGTCCAGGTCGTGAACTGGAGTGGCCGAGAGCGGTGGCACCGGGGGGCCGGCGGAGCCTCGGTGGAGGAATTTGTCGTCAGGGCCCTGGTCACGAGGGTGCCAGCTCGGTGGACGCAGGCTCAACACGAGGAGCACGAAGAGAACCGCGACGGCGACGGGCTCGGGACGGACGCCCACCAACCGGATGAGGAACGCGCCGAAAATTCCGCTCACCAGTGCACCCACCACGCCGCAGAGAGCCAGATGCTCCGGGTCGTGGACGGGCCGGCGACGGCTCAGCAGCCTGCGGAGCCATGACGCGGCGACCAGCGCGGCCAACACGAAGACGCCCGCGTTGAGACCGGATCCTCCCACGGGGGGACCCGCGGGAGCAGGGCGAGCGGCCGGGGGGAGCAGACTCGTCACGTCGTAGACCTTGATCGGACCATTGTCGTAAATGCGCTTTGCGAACCCATACGAGTCGAATTTGTCGAGCTGGGCCCTGGTGAGGCGACCTGAAGGCTCGCCGGGAGCGATGTAGGTGCCATAGAGAGGGAGCCCCTGGGCGAGGCGGTCGTCGACGACGATGTAGCGAATGTCGTCCTTGCGGATGAGGCCGATGTCGTAACGGCTGATCCGACGGTCGAAGTAGAGCAACTCCGGATTGATCAGGCCGCCTTCACCCGTGACCGCCTCCACGCCTCCGATGGCATTGAGGAGCACGCCGTTGTCTCTGTCGGCCGCGACGTGAGAACCGGCCGGGAGGTGCGTATCGGCCCAGTGAGCGAGCGCCAGGGAGGGCGAACCGTAGGACAGATCATCGGCCCCGACGCGATAAGGCCCGGGGAGGAGGCTGACGAGCGGGCCGATGCCGAAGAGCAGGCTGCCGAGGAAGACAACTGTGGCCACGCCGATCGTCGCGACGCGTTCTGCCGCTCGCCGTTCCCGTGCGATCCATCCCGCCAGCCAGGCGCCGACCACCACCGCGACGCCGAAGAAGATGAACGTGGTGGCGCGTCCGGCCACCTCCTTGCTGCTCGGCGAGACGTTGGCCAACACGGTCAATGGGTACAAGGCGGCGATGACGGCCGGCAGGTAGCGGAGTGCGCCACCGCGGATGCTCCGCTTGAAGACCACGAGGTAGAGAGATGGCAAGAGGACGACACACCAGATGGCGGCGGAGGCCAAGATGAGGGCGATCTCCCAGTGGGGAGATACGGCACCGGAGGCGGAGGAAAAGAGCGTCCGGCTGCCGTGTCCGGTCCCCAGGGCCTCTTTGACGTCGGCGGCCGCGGCCGAGAAGAGGGGACCCAGATACGGCGCGAGCAGGTGGGCGACGTAGACGGTCCACGCCGCGCCGACGGCGAGGCCCACCGCAGCTGCGATGCCGACGATGCGGGCCTGAGCCAGCCGCCTCGTGTTGGGCTGTTTCTCCTGGCCGTTGCGCGGTGGCTCCATGCCGAGGGTCGCCGGAGATTGAGCCGGCTGCTGTCCGTCGGAAACCGGGGCCCGATCCACGGTCCGTGCTGGCGGCGTGGCGAAGAAGGCGAGGCTCGGTCGCAAGTCCTTGAGCGGGAGGCGACGCTTCGGGTGGGCCGTGAAGAAAAGTCCGAGACTCCAGACGACGAGGAACCCCACGGTGAGCCAACCCGTGACATGGTGACTGAAGACGCCCGTGACGATCGAAGCCAGAGCAAGTAGGAAGGCTTTCCCCATCCGAGGCCGAGCAGCATCGACGGAGAAGAAGAGGAGGTAGACCGCCGCCGCTGCGAAGGCGAGGCCAAGCGTTTCGTAGGCGTACTGGGTGTCGAACCCGTAGAATTGTGGACTCGCCGCATAGACGAGCACGCCGAGACCGCCCGCGCGCGCTGAACGACATACACGCTCGATGACGAGGAAGATCCCGAGCACGAGTACGACGCGGACTGCGGAGAGCACGATCAGCTGACAGACCACGAGCGGGAGACCGGTGAGCCACTTCGTTGCCGCCGTCGCCAGTTCGAGCCCCGGGTAATACGGACTCACGGGGAGCACGCTGTTCGTCGGAAACACCGCGCGACTGTCCAAGATGCGCATGAGGGTCCCGAGGTGGATCAGCTCGTCGAAGCCGTCCAACATCAGGGGTTGGAGCATGACGTAGGAGGCGAGAAGCCCGAGGCCGAGCGTCAGCGAGACCCATATCCGTTCGCTCCGTGCAGTGTGCGCGCCCAGAAGGCGCCATGCACACGCGGCAAATTGGAGTCCGATGCCAAAGAGGAAGAGCGGGAGAGCCGGTGACCCGTGCCCGGTACGGGCGAGGGCATCGGCTCCTCCCTGCATCAGCAGCCCCGCACCGACCAACGCCAGCACAACGCCGAGGCGCGACGGCTCGACCGGCGGCGTCACGGGGCCGATCGCATCCTCCGTCGTCAGTCGATGAGGCCCGATGTCGACAGGGTCGGGGAGAGGACCGACCGTGACCTTGGGGTCCTCAAGAGGAGGGCGAATTCGCTGTAACATCAGTGTGCCCTCGCGCTTTGCCTCTCATTGTGGGAGCCGTTTCGGGCCTTACATCCAGCCCACGCTCCGGTGACCGCCATCGCCGCGCCACTTCAGTGGCGGTCAGAGTATGGCATGGACCCCCGGTTGCCGTGGGGCCGTGCACCGCACGTGCCCACCCTCGGTTCAGGACAGGTCGGGCCCTCCGACTAGCTGGGAGGGTCAGCTCTCAGGCGGCAAGCCGGAGAGCAGGCGTTCGTACAGCTGCTCGATCCGCCCTACCACCGCCGAGGCAGTGAACGAACGCGCACGCTCAAGCGCCGCGCGTCCCATCGCCGCTGCGCGCCCACGGTCCTGGACGAGCGTCAAGAGAGCACTGGACAGGGCCGGCGCCTCCCCCGGAGGAACCAGGAGCCCCGTGAACCCGTCGTCCACGAGGTCGACGATCCCTCCGCTGGCCGCTGCCACCACCGGTCGGCCGAGGGCCATGGCCTCGAGGATCACCGTGGGACAGCAGTCGGGCACGATGGAGGGGACCGCAACGACACTGGCCGTCCCTATGAGATCGATGACCGACGAGTGATCGAGCAGTCCCCGCAGTTCCACCCGGCCCTGAAGATCGAGCGGCGTGTTCTCGAGGACTCTTCCGGCCAGTACCAGGGGGGGGAGGCCGCCCAGCCGGTGCGCTTCGAGCAGCACTTCGATGCCTTTGTCTCGACTCAGGTCACCCACGAACACGATCGGGCCTTCAGGGTGCGGTGTGGCTTCGTCCACGACCAGGTCGTCAGGGATGAAGTTGGGGATGACGGCATAGGGTCTCCTGCCGGGCAGCTTCGTGTTGACCGCGACGACCGAGCTGACCGGGACGAACGCGTCCACGCGCCTGTTCCTTTTTACGCGGGCGACGGCGTTCGCCAAGACGACACTGGGGCCGACGACCGGTCCATACCAGGACGACGCGCAGCGGAGGCAGGCGATGGGCGCGGGACCCGAACAGACCTCGTCGCCGCGCATGAGCCGCTTGGTGGCGCAGACGTGGCTGTAGTCGTGCTGGGTCATCACCACGGGCACATCCCAGCGGCGGGCCGGACCGAAAGCCGAGCCGATGCTCCAGTCGTGCGCGTGGAGGATCTCGAATCGACCGACAGCGAGGAGTCGCGCGATCTCCTTGCGGAATGCAGGGTCGCTGATCGGCATGGCGTGTGGTCGCGCCGGGTCACCGTAGATCCGGGGAAGACGTTGGCCTGTGGTCTCGACGCGATGCACAGACACGGGCCCATCGAGGGTCCTGCCCGCGACGCCGTCAATGGCGATCGTGACAACCTCGACGTGGTGCCCCCGCTCCGTCATCGCTTGTGCCAGATTCCGGACATGCTGCTCCTGTCCCCCGGCAACCGGTGGGTAGAACTGGGTGACCATGAGAACTCGCATGCTCGAAGCAACCTAGACGCGGATCACTGCGGCTATTGTCAGGAGTTCTCCATGTCTCGTTTTGGCCATTTAGGCGTTTGGATTTCGTTGTCGATTGGGAACTCTGCCGCGAGATGGGGGAGTCCTTCCAGGGGTTGTCGAAGCGCTAGTGCGGACGGACGTGGGTGACGGTGCATAGCGGGTCACTGATTCTCTGTTACCACCGGGTGGGGGAGGGCCACGATGACCCGTTCCGGCTCAGCGTGACCCCTGCGAATTTCGCGGCCCACCTCGACGAAATCGCTCGGTACGGAGAGCCGTCCACCCTGGACGAGCTGGCCCTCCCGTCGCGGCGGCCTCGGGTCATGGTGACTTTCGACGACGGGTACGCCGACAATCTCACCCACGCGTTGCCAATTGCGGAAGCCAAGGGAATTCCCATCACCGTTTTCGTGACCAGTGGTGTGCTGGGCGAGCAGGAGGGGTTCTGGTGGGACCGTCTCGGCACGCTGCTGCGAACACGTCCTTCCGCCAACCGCGAGATCCGTCTGCCGACGACCGATGGACCCGTCCGCATCGATCTGGGGTCGTCTGCCCTCGCGGACCTTCAGTCGGTTCGTCACCATCTCCTTCCGCTTCCGGTGACGGAGATCCATCGGGTTCTCAATACGGTCTCCGAGCAATGGGGGACCGACGCGTCACCACCTCCCGACGCGCGGCCCCTGACGCCGCCCGAGCTCGTCCAGTTGGCAGCGTCGGAGGTGGTGACGATCGGGGCGCACACGGTGGACCACGTGCGCCTGCGCGGGCTCCCGGCGCAAGAGCAGTGGGAGACGATCTCCTCCTCGCAGGAGGAACTGAAACGGTTGAGCGGTCAGGCGATCCGGCACTTCGCCTACCCCTACGGGGGCCCGGACAGCTTTGACGACCAGTCCGTGCAGGCCGTCCGCTCCCTCGGATTCGGGACGGCGTGCACCACCATTCCGGGGAACGCCCGATCGACCTCGGACTCGCACCGACTCCCTCGCCGCATGGTCATGGACTGGGGTCGCCTTCGCTTCAAGTTGAGCCTGGAGCGTTGGAGACTCGTCACCCAGCGCTGATATCCGACCACCACGTCGTATGAGCCCGGTTCGCGTCGCCATGGTGAGCTCTCGCTACCCGCCCCACCTGGGCGGGATAGAGACGCACGTGTACGAGGTTGCCCGGAGAATCGCCGCGCGGGGTCTCGACGTCACCGTATTGACCACCGATCTCGCCGGTGACTTGCCACCAATCGAGCACGAGGGACAACTGACGGTGCGACGGTTTGCTGCACGGCCGAGGCGGGCAGACCTCTACATCTCGCCAGCTCTTGTCCGGCAGATCAGGAAGGGAAGCTACGACCTGGTCCACGTACAGGGCGTGAACAACTTCTTGCCTCCGATGGCACTCGCCGCCGCCCAACGGTCGGGCGTCCCGACGGTAGCCACGTTCCATACCGGCGGTCACTCCAGCCGGACGCGGACCATGTTCAGGGGGGCACAGTGGCGAGCCATGCGGCCACTGCTCCGCCGGGCGAAGGGCCTGGTCGCGGTGTGCCGCTTCGAGGCCGAGGTGTTCATCCGACGGCTTGGCGTCGAACCAGAGCGAATCCGGCTCATCCCAAATGGTGCGGAGCCACTCCCGGTCGCCGATGCGGTACCCGGGATCTCGGGCTCGCCGCTGGTGTGCTCGGTGGCTCGGCTCGAGCGCTACAAGGGCCATCATCGACTGATCGCGGCGATGCCGGCCCTCCTCGAAGTAGCCCCCGAGGCCCACCTCGCTGTGATCGGCCGAGGCCGTTACGAGCGGCAACTTCGCCGACTTGCCGCCCGGCTGAAGGTCGGACAAGTCGTGACGTTCACGTCCTTCGACGCAACGCAGCGCGAGGCTCTTGGTGCACTCCTGCGATCGAGCGATGTCGTCGCACTGATGAGCGACTACGAGGCGCACCCGGTCGCAGTCATGGAAGCCCTGGCCCTCGGCTGCAAGGTGGTCGTCGCCGACACCTCTGGGTTGTCGGAATTGGCCGCGGAAGGACTGGCGACCGCCGTTGCCCCGAAGACCTCCCCTCGCGTGCTGGCCGGTGTCCTCGCTCGGGCGGCGGCCGGTCCGGAGCCCGAGCCCTTCGACCTGCCCAACTGGGACGACTGTGCGGACGCGCTCTTGGACCTCTACGACGAGATCCTTTCTTCCGCCCCAAGAGGCTGAAGCGCCACCCACGCCTGGGCACGCCACCCAGAGACCGGCTCGGTCGAGAATTGTGGGTCCGTTGATCCTACGACCATCCCCAACGTCCGAGCTGGGGCGATTTCCGTCGAAGGGCCCTGTTGATCCCGCTGGGGGTCCCGTAACATCCGGTGCTGAGCGAGGCGATTTTGTTGGCTTTCATAATCGATACGGCGAACACGAAAAGGCGGGGTGACACGTTGTGACGACCCCTTTCAGCACTGTTGCCCGAGGGTCCGGGGTGCCGTCGACGGAGCGGGAGGTCCTGACCGTTTCCGTCGTGATTTGCCGCGTACACGGAGGAGCGATGGGCGTTGCTCGTGCGATCCGTGGCATCGGTGAGCGACCAGAGTCGCGCCCCGCTCGAGGTCATCGTCTGCGTGGATCACAACGACGCGCTGCTCGAGCGCTGCCGACTGGAGTGGGCCCCCCAGGGGAACGGCACGCGGGTGCCGGTGGTCGTCACGGCCAACAAATACGAGGGCCGTCTCGGGTCTGCCCGAAATTCAGCTGTTGAGGTCGCAGGGGGCGACATCGTGGCCTTTCTGGACGACGATGCATGGGCGGACCCGGATTGGCTGGCCCGGCTCGTCGTGCCCTACGGCGATGCTTCCGTCGTCGCCGTAGGCGGAGCTCCGGTGCCGGAGTTCGAGGCTGCCAGGCCCAGCTGGTTCCCGCCCGAATTCGACTGGGTGTTCGGATGCGCCTATTCCGGTCTTCCTGAGGAGCAGGGTCCCGTCCCCCGGCTCATCGGCGCCAACATGTCGGTGCGGCGTTCAGCGCTCGCCGAGATCGGGGGTTTCCACTCCGACAACCATGACGACATGGACATGTGCCATCGCCTGAAGCATCTGCGTCCGGCGGACGAGATCATCTACGAGCCCGCGGCGCAGGTCCACCACTTCGTCCCAGCAGTGCGAACGACGTGGTGGTACTTCTGGCGACGCTGCTTCTTCGTCAACCGAGGGAAGGTCGAAGCCTTCCGCCAGATGGAGGGTGCGGCCAATCGGTCGGCCGACGTCGGTTTCGTGGCCCGCTCGTTGTCCCGTGGCGTGTCGAGAGGACTCCGCCAGGCAGCTCGGGGAGACGCCTGGGGTGCGGCAAGGGCCGCGTCCATCGTTGCCGGTGTCGTCCTGGCGGGCGGCGGTCACGTTGCCGGAACGTGGCAATGGCATCGGTCGACGTCACGACCAGCTCGTCGGAACGTCAGCTCAAGGAGGCACGAGTGGTTGCAGAACCCGTAGATCAGGTACTTCCGACCGTCGCCGAACTTCCGCGCTACGGATACCCGGAGCGGCCGCTGGCCTTCCGCCATGACGTACACCTCGATCCCCGCCTGACGCCCGACGCGATCGCGGACCTCGCCGATCGACTGCCCGCCGAAGAGGTGGCCTACGAGATCGGGACGAAGCCCCTGGTGGTCCCCGAGGAAGGGCCCCCGCGAGGTGTTCTGGAGCGACCGGGTGACGTGATTCGCAACCTGGAGAACGCCGATGCGTGGTTGGCGCTTCTCAACGCGGAATCAGATCCGGCGATCGCCGATCTGATGATCGGCGTGCTCAATCAGCTCCAGCCCGGGATCATGGCCACCCAAGGGAGGATGCGAAATCGCGGGGCATATTTCTTCGTCGCCTCCCCGAATTCGATCACGCCGGCCCACATCGACATCGAGTACAGCCTGTTGTTGCAGTTCAGAGGGATCAAGACAGTGAGCTTTGGGCGTTGGGAGAGCGACGCCGTTCGGCGATCCGAAGTGAATCGGTACTGGGAGGGCTCCGATGGTCGGATCGAGGCGATGCCCGAGGAGATGAGCTCCTTTCGGCTGTCGCCCGGGATGGGGGTGTACATCCCCCCTTGCACACCGCACTGGGTGCAGAGCGGACCCGAGACCGCCATGTCCGTGACACTGGCATTCCACACTGCCGCTTCGACGAGGGAGCGGCGGGTCGAGGACTTCAATTCGCTCGCTCGGCGGATCCACCTGCATCCCCGCGAACCCGGGCGTTCTGCCATCGTCGACACCGCCAAGATTGGCGCGATCGCCGTCTGGGCGGCCGCAAGGAAGGTCCGTGGCGCCCCCAGGGCACTGGGCGCGAAGTGACGGGCGGCGCATGCAGGGGCTAGTTCGTCATCCGGGCAACGGCTGATCGCCCGAGGCGAACGGCCTGCACTGCCGCCCGGTGGGCACGCAACGTCGCCGTCGTGGCGGCGCAGCCGAGCCCACCCACCGCTCCTTTGCCGGCGACGAGCCGGTAGATCCCTCGTTGCTGGGTGGTGAACCGGCCTTTGTACGGCTCTTCACCCCGAAGGAAGTCCACCTCGCTGAAGCCTCGGTCGCAGGCGTCGTCGATGATGGCGGCGAGCAAAGTGGTCGTCGCATCTCTCCAGCGCGGATCGGTGTGCCGGGCGCTCTGATACAGGCTTACGCGCCCCGCGACCTCGAATGCCGACACGCTGGATACCACGAGATCGTCGGCACCGAGTTCGTGGACGACCGCCTCGTCGGCCGCTGCGCCGCCTGCGCAACCGGCGGCAAAACGGTCGAAGACCGGCAGGAACCGGGAACGGTTTCCCCACTGCGATCGGTGGAGGTCCCGTAAGGTGTCGAGGCTCGAGAGGACCGCCGGGCCACGGATCGTCCGGTGTACGACCCCCTCGTTGGCGAGGCGCCCTGAGGCTTTGCGGAGATTGCGCCGGAACTGAGCGGGCAGCGTGGCCCGGAAGGCCTCGGCATTGTCGGGCAACGGCGCGAACGGAGCGGCGGCGATCTGCTCGAAGTACGCGCGGCCCGGCAGGACCTCCGGTAACCGTGACCCGGCTCGGACACCCCCGAGGTTGAACAGGCGCCCACCGCGGCGATTGAGCCAGTTTCTGACGACGCTGACCACGGTCGCCTCGTGACCGGGGGCCGACAACAGGTCGACGTGATCCGGGCACAGTGACCCGTCCCCCATCACCCTGATGCTCGACATTCGGCGCCGTTGTTCCAGGGCAAGGCCGCCGACGAGCTCCGTGTGGTCGACCACCAGGAGGAAGTGACGGCCCGAGCCGCCGGTCGCCGCCAGCCACCACGATCGCAGGAAGGGTGACGGAAGGGGGGAGGAATCCACCAGTCGATCCCATTGGGGCGCCCATTCGCCGAGGTGCGGGAGGTCAAGCAGGCTGGGCAAAGGGATTACCGGATGGGTCTCGGAGGCTGATGTCGGACGAGTTGTCGCAGTTCACGTCAACACTCGCACCGTTGTTGGCTGACACTGGTCCTCCCGCCTGCCTGCTGCCGGCCAGCACCGCCGGTGTCGATTTCGACACACCTTAGGGAGTCCTTGTCTGACCCAACCACACCGGCCGAGTCCGGCTTCCAACCGCGCCTGGCTTCGGGCGCTCCTTACGAGTACGCCTGAACCTCCGCCACCTCCATGGACGCGGACGGGGTGGCGCCAGACGTCATGGTGTGGCCCGATGCCGGTTGGGAGGCCACCTCGAGCTGAAGGATGATCTCATAGGGCTCCCCGGTGATGGTCGTGCCCGACGAGGCCAGGATCTGCCACACCTGCCGGCCGTCGAAGAAGCCGGTGATGCTCCGGCCAGGGATGAACTCGACACCGTAGATGTGGTACCCGCTGGAGAGATCCACGCCGGTGTCCACGGCTTGCTGCTGTTCGCCCTGATCGGAGAAGTAGTCCGAGTGCATCTCAAGGTTGGGGTCGAGAAAGTCCTCCTGGCCCCCCTCTTGGAGGTCGAGCTCGTTGTCGGGGGAGCCGGAAGGGCCACGCAAGAACCAGATCGCAGGCCACATGCCCTGGCTGGTGTCGGGCATCTTGGCCTTCACCTGCACGTACCAGCCGCTCGTCGGTAGTGAGAACTTTCCCTCGGTGGTCACCACCCCGCTGATCCACGGATAGCTTCCCGCCCATTGGTTCGTGTTCCGCTGCGCCGTGAGCGTCAGACCGTTGTCGACTCTGACCTGGGACGGTCCGAACATAGCCACCTCTTCGCCAACCGGCGTGTTCGGGCCGCTATAGGGCGACGGGAGACTGCCGAAGTTGTTCCAGGTGATCCCGTCGGCACCGAGGAGCGGACTCCACTTCGTCGGGTCGAGGCTGGTCCCACGGAACTGGTCGTCGAAGATCAGCTGCTGGTTCGTGTAGCCGAGAGGGGCAGGCATCCCTGGGTCGGCGGCGTGGGGGGCGACTGGTGCGGGAGTCCTACACGCGGCCAACACAGGGACTAGGCAGAGCAAGACGGCCACGATGGTCGATACACCGGCGTCGCGGTACCGGCGATTTCTTCCCCCGAATCTCAACACGGCCGTCTGCCAGCAAGGGCCAACGGGATGGCCGGAATCTGCATGCATCGACTGTAGACACCGCACCTGTCCCACTCCCAGTCACCGCTAGAGTGCGCTCTGCGGACTTGACCTGTGTGGCTGTGGCGACGGAACGGGCCGACCGATTTGATGCCGCTTGATCTGTATTGCCACCGCCCTCGATTCGTCGTGTCACGCGACCTCAAGGCTGCGCAGCAGACGTAGGTTCCGGACTACGCACGTGCTCACCGGGCGAAATGCTCTTCGCGAGGATGTCCGCCGCTTCAGTGGTGGTCGTACCTCGCGGCAGGAGAGTCACATGAGGGGGGAGTGAACGCTCTGTGCGTAGACACGTTCGAGATCGGCGGCCACGCCTGAAGCTGTGAATGCCCGAACGTGGGCCGCCCCTGCACGGCCGTAGGAAGCGGCCAGCTCGGAGTCGTTCGCCACTTGTTTGATTGCGTCAGCCAGCGCCCACGCGTCCCCCGGAGTGACCAATCGGCCGGTGACACCATCGTGGATCATGTCGGTGATCCCACCGACCCGTGATCCCACAACGGGGCGGGCCACAGCCATGGCCTCAAGGACGACCGTGGGGCAGGGGTCCGGCCAGACGGAGGGCACGACGACAAGGCGGGCCGCCCGCATGGCGCTCATGACGACGTCGTGGGGCTGGGGACCAATGAGCTCCACCCCGGTTGGAAGGTGGAGTTCCGTTCCCGCGACCTGCCTTCCCATTATTTGGAGGCGAAGGGACCCCGGAAGGAGCCGAAAGGCATCGACGAGCACCTGCACGCCCTTATCGGCCACGACAGTACCGACGAAGAGGATTGGGCCGTCAGGACGAGGAGGTGCAGTTGCATCAACAAAGGAATCGGGGATGAAGTTGGGAATGAGGAAGGAACGCTCGTCGTCCATGTCGAGGCCATTGTGATGAGCGACGGCCGAGCTCACCGCCACAAAAGCAGTGATTGATTGTCGACGAGCACGGCGCGCGGCGTTGTTGGCACCAACGGTGATCGGGCCAACCAGCGGTCCGTAGTGTGAGGCGGCGCAACGGATGCAACGACCCAAGCTCGGGCCGGGGCAGATCGCGCCCCTCGACATGAGCCGCTTCACGGCGCAGACATGGCTGTAGTCGTGGAGTGTGAGGACGACGGGCACCCGGGCCCGTCGTGCGGGCCGCAGGGCGGAATTGACGATCCAATTGTGGGCATGGACGACATCGAAGCGCCCACTGGCCAAGGCGTCGCCAATGGCCCTCGACATCGCTGGATCGGCTATCGGCATAGCGTGCGGATGATCACGGTCTGAATACAGCCACGGCAGCCGCTGGGATGATGGGTGAACGTAGTGAACCTGGACGTTCCGATCGAGGACGGTACACGCTTCGGACGATGGAGTAGCAGATGTGATGATCTCGACGTCATGACCCCGATCGGTCAGAACGTGTGCCAGATTCCGGACGTGGATCTCCTCCCCCCCGATAAATGGTGGATAGAACTGCGTTAGCATCAGGATGCGCACATCAGAGTCCGTTCGTACGTAGCGAGAAGCTGGTCGACACAATCGTCCCGGCTACTGAGGAGGGGGAGTGAGGCTGCATCAGTCCTTCGACGTGGAGGGCGGTGCTATCGCCGCTTTCCACCTCAGGACCAGAAGCGTTGAGGGAGGCCTCGCGGTCGGGGTCGGTGTCCATGCCAGGGTACTCCAAGATGGCGAAGCTGCCGCAGTAGGACGAGGTGCGGGCGGCGGTCCCACCACCACCAGCGGGAGCCGGCGTGGACTTCGTGACCATCGCATTGGCGCCGACGGCGACGTCGTACCCGATCGAGAGGTCCCTGAAGACCTTGGATCCGCGGTCCGAGGAACACCCGGTTCTCCAATCGAGGACATCCTGAGGTCCCGTGTCCGTTGGAGACCGACCTCGGCACCAATCGCGACCGTGCAGTGTGCGCCGATGACGACCTCGCCGATGATCACGCCACCGAAGTGGGGAATGTAGAGCCCGGGTCCGATCTCTGCCCCCTTGGCGATCCACTGAGGGCTCACCCCGCCTACGGTCTCTGGTTCTTCACCACCGCGCACTCGACGAGCGCCACGCCCAGCTCCTCGTCGGAGAGCGTTCGCCACGGTGGTTGCAACACGCGGGCGTCGAAACCAACCGGCAGGTCGATCCTCGTCTCCTGCCAGACGGCGACCTCGAATCCGGCGCGCTCCATGAGCGACCGCCACTGCGTGGATCGAAGCCGGTTGATGTAGACGGGTCGGTTGCAGAACATGGCTTCGTACTCAGGCGTTGTGAACTGGAGCGCCTCCAACCAGTCACCGTTTACGCCGAGACCGAGACCGGTGATCCGGAAGTGATCGCGGAGATCGATCCAGTGCAGCATCGCGCCCCCCGGACGTAGCACCCGAAACGCTTCGTCGAGCAGGCCGGCGACGTGATCCTCCCGCACGTGTTCGAGAACCGAGTGGGACACAAGCAGATCGACCGACTCGGAGGTGAGTGGAAGGCGCTCGCCGTCGAACTCTCCGAATACGATCGGGAGGTGATGAGCTTCCCGACTGAGGGCGCGCACGGACGCGGCGGAAGCCCGCATCGCGGCACGAAAGGAGTCGCACGACCCCCCATCGAGAGCGTTCGCGAGCTCGGCGAAGCGCGACGTGACGCCAGACGTCTCGCTGTCGAGATTGGCGACGACGTCAAGACCCACCACGGACCGAGCTCCGCAGAGCGAGAACGCCGCCGCCACGTGCGGAGTCTGTCCTGGGCCGAGTTCGAGAACGTCGATCTCTGAATCCACCGCGGGAAGTGAGGCCACTAACCGGCCCAAAGACCTGAGCGTCTCCGCTACGTTCTCGATCTGCCCGCCCATGCCGCGTCCTTCGGTCTGTCGGCGCATGAAGTTCGTGACTCGCGACACCTTGTTCAGCGCAGTGTGCATCTGCACTTGCTGCGCTCTCGGCATACGGTCGATCATCTGAGTGACGAACGGGCCAATCACGACAAAGGAGTCTAACTTCCTGTGTCGTTCGACCCGCTGGGGCGGATCGACTCGCGGCCGACGCTGTAGGCCGGGGTGTTCCGTCCGCGCGATGGTCGTGCGATTGGGGATGCCAACCAAAGGGGCTCCACGCGACGCGACGTGAGTGACGAGCTCTGATTCTCGCGATTGACCGAGCCCCCCAGAGGCTTTGCACGAACGCCGACGATCAATGCGGATCGGCGACCGCAGCGGCGCGCGATCGCTACCTGCTCCCGCTAAGAACGCAGCGTCCCCTGTTTAGGTGGCGTCCCGCTCGGCCGCCCAAGCGACGCCATGGCCACGGCCCACCCGGGCGTGCGCCAAGTGTCGAACAGGCCCTTGCCCACCCTCGGTTTGGCGCGAGAACTGCCGTACCATCAGCACTCGCACGACGGGAAGTGCCCTATGTCGCTCCTGATCAGGGACGCAACCTTTGCTATCGTTACGCTGAATGTCTTGTGCCGACGCAGTAACAACGCAACATCAACAGAAACCTGCCAGCGGGTTGGCGGCTGGCACAGTTGCCGCGTGGCTACGGACACGTTGCAGCTCTCAAGATGACGAGACCCTGATCCCGGCGAAGAGTGCTGGCTGTTGCGAAATCACTCTCGCGGTCAGCGATCCGTGCCCCACGAGATCGACGCAGAATCGTCCTCAGACTGGGATGTCCACGCTCGAGAACCACGATGCTGCAGGAGGAGTTTCTCGATTGGTCCTGGCGGGTTCTGATCCTCGAAGAACTCGATCGCCGCTGAGTGGGTCGCCGCGGACGATATGACGAGGCCCGCTGGCAGGAATTTTCTACCGTGCTACGACTCCGCCGGATCCCGTTCGGAGTATGGCTGCGAAACCTTTAGCCGAGAGTGACCGAGCCGTGGGACTCATGGACTTCACCGAACCGGTGAAAGCGATCTCGAGGCTTCGTCATTACCAGGAGGTCGCGCATTCAAATTTCAAGCGGTTCGGCGCCGACAATCCGTATCGAGATCTGCAACCGATTTGCGAACAATTACCGGGTGGACTGGCGGTATCGAGGTGCTGCCACCGAGACCCGTGAGTCCGGAATCAGTCTGTTGAGCGAGAGACTGTCTCTGATCGACGCGGCCGCGCCGTTTTGGTTGACTCGGGATCAGCTCGCCGGATGTCCGGAGCTCTAGGGCGGACCGGCATGAAGTCCGGTGATTCGCGCATTCTCTTCTATCACCGGATTGCTGAAGGTGTCGACGATCCCTTCACTCTCTGCGTGACCCCAGCCAGATTTGCTGCGCATCTCGACGAGATCGGTCGGTACGGTGAGCCCTCGACGCTCACCGAACTGTACCTTCCGTCGCCCCGGCCTCGGATTGTCGTGACCTTCGATGATGGGTATGCCGACAATCTGATCAACGCAGTGCCGATTGCGGAAGCAAAGGGAGTTCCAATTATGATCTTCGTGACCAGCGGTGTGCTTGGCAGCCACAGCGGGTTCTGGTGGGATCGCCTGGGCACGCTCCTACGTTCGCGTCCATCTGCAATCAGTGAGATCACTCTGCCGGCAGGTGAAGGAACCGTCTGCATCGGACTCGGTTCGTCTTGTCGAAGGAAGGACCTCCAGTCGGTGCGTCGCTACCTACTACCGCTTCCGGTGACGGAGATCCACCGTGTCCTCGATGCCGTCTCGGAGCAATGGGGGATTTCTGCTGCGCCACCCCCTGATGCTCGACCGCTGACGCTTTCCGAGTTCGTCCAGTTGGCGACCTCCAACGTGGTGACCATCGGTGACCACACTCTTGACCACGTGCGGCTTCGGGGTCTTGAAGCAGCGGATCAGCACCAGATGATCTCTTCCTCAAAAGAGCAGTTGGAGCGGTTGAGCGGTCAGGCGGTCTCACACTTCGCCTACCCCTACGGGGGCAAGGATGCCTTCGACGACCACTCGGTCGACGCTGTGCGCTCGGCCGGCTTCGAAACGGCATGCACCACCATCCCGGGCAACGCCAGCTCCACGTCGGACCCGTTCCGTCTCCCGCGCCGCATGGTGAAGAACTGGAGTCGGCTTCGTTTCAGGGCGGCCCTGGAGCGTTGGAGACTGGTCCCCCATCACTAATCTCCGAGCCTCTCTGCAAAGATCAATGAGCCCGGTTCGCGTCGCCATGGTAACTTCCCGGTACCCGCCCCACGTGGGCGGAGTCGAGACTCACGTCCACGAGGTCGCGCGGAGGATTGCCGCAAAAGGACTCGACCTCACTGTGCTCACCACCGACCTCAAGGGCGAGCTACCACCGCTGGAACACGAGGGCCTGCTGACCGTGCGACGGTATCCCGCGTGGCCCAGGAGATCTGATCTCTACGTCTCGCCTGCGCTGGTCCGGCAGATTAGGGAGGGAAGCTACGACCTCGTCCATGTGCAAGGTGTGAACAACCTCCTGCCCCCCATGGCACTCATGGCTGCCCAACGGTCAGGGGTTCCCACAGTGGCGACGTTCCACGGGGGTGGCCACTCCAGCCGTGTGAGAAAGGCGGTCAGGCCGCTGCAGTGGCAGGCCCTGCGACCTCTGCTCCGCCGGACGAAGGGGTTGGTCGCGGTGTGTCACTTCGAGGTTGAGACCTGGGCAGGACGACTCCGGCTCGAACCGGAAAGAATCCGGCTCATCCGCAACGGAGCAGAGCCCCTCCCGGTGGGCGCGTCGCCACCCGAAGTCTCGGGCTCGCCTCTCATTTGCACTGTCGGTCGGCTCGATCGGTTGAAGGGACATCATCGCTTGATCGAGGCGATGCCGGCCCTCCTCGACTTGGCGCCCGATGCCCACCTGGCCGTGATAGGTCGGGGCAGTTTCGAGCACAAACTTCGTCGCCTTGCCGCACGGCTGCAGGTCGAACATGCCGTGACCTTCACCTCGTTCGACGCCACACAGCGAGAGGCGCTCGGCGCGCTCGTAAGATCCAGCGACGTCGTCGCCCTGATGAGCGACTACGAGGCGCACCCGGTCGCCGTCATGGAGGCCATCGCTCTCGAACGGAAGGTCGTCGTGGCCGACACCTCCGGGCTGTCTGAGCTGGCGGCCGAGGGTCTCGCCGTCGCCGTGCCGGTACATGCTCCGCCGCGCGCCCTGGCCGAGGTGTTGGCCGACGTGGCGCGCCGGCCTGATCCCGTCGCCCCGAACCTGCCGACATGGGACGACTGTGTCGACGAGCTCCTCGGCCTGTACGGGGAGATCCTTTCGGGCACGAGTACGGAGAGGGGCACTCGCTGAGCCGATTCACAACCTTCGAAGGAGCATCCGGTCGGCAGGCACCGGGGGCCCCGCGCCCCGGCCGGGACCTGCAGTCAGATTAATTGTGTACTCGTTGTCAGACAATTGTGAGTTCGTAACTCTGCCGAATCCAGCCAGAGCTCTTCTTGAAAACGATCAGGCAGCGCCAGCGTCAACGCGCTAACTTCAAGGGCGACACGAGGCGGCGGTGCCTGTGTGTCTCGGAGGTGGAACGTCAAAATGTGGTCTCGCCCTTTCTTCTCGGACAAGGTCCCCTCTCTTCGATGGGGTCGTGTCCGTCAGCTCGCGATTGCGGTCGCTGCCCTCGTTTTCATCGGTGTGCCCCTCGGTCAAGGGGTGGCCTCAGCAGCGACCACTCCATGCGGCTACTGGCTGGTGGGCAGCGACGGCGGCATCTTCACGTTCGGGCAGGCTGTGTTCCAGGGATCCACCGGTTCGCTCGTCCTGCAACGCCCCATCGTGGGGATCTCCACTATGGCCTCTGGCCAGGGCGCCAGCCCCTACTGGCTGGTCGCGACCGACGGGGGGGTCTTCGCTTTCGGCACCGGGTTCTACGGCTCCATTCCCGGATTGGGCCTTAACCCGGCAGGCTCGGGGCTCCCTCATAGCCTGAATGCCCCGATCGTGGGCATGGTGCACTCCGTCACGGGACGGGGCTACTTCTTGGTGGCCTCGGACGGCGGGGTCTTTGCGTTCGGGGACGCCCAATTCGCCGGATCCTGTCCCGGTATTGGGGGTTGTGCGGGATCGGCTGTGGCCGTCGTTCCCGACGCCACCGGACTCGGCTACTGGGTCGTGACGAACACCGGACACGTGTACAGCTTCGGCGATGCCCAATATTACGGCGGACCGGGCCCCCAGGGCCCGCCCATCACGTCCGCAGCGGCGACGGAGGGCGGCACCGGCGGCCACGGCTACTACGTCCTCGACGCCAGCGGACAGGTGTTCAACTACGGGGATGCCCCGGCGCTCGGGAGCCTGCCCCCGGGCGCGACGAGCGCCTTGGATCCGGCTACAGCCATCATCGTCACCGACGACAACACCGGTTACTGGGTCGTGACGGCGCTGGGAAAGGTCTATCCCTTCGGCGACGCACCGCCCGAGGGGGACATGTCCGGAACGCCGCTCAACGCACCGATCGTCGCTGGCATCGGATTCTGAGCTTCGGAGTCGGGGCGGGGACTCGGAGCCAGTTGCTGGAGCAGGCCAGCGGCATCACTGCCGCGACTGAAGCCATCCGGCCCGCGGTCGTCAGGTGACCGACCAGGCCGCCCTACCGTCGACGGAGAGTCCTCATCGGCGAAACGACCGATGAGCCGGACGGCGGCCGCGTTCGTCGTCACGGCCCTGCTCGGGCTGGGTCTTGCCATCGGCGGCACGCCCGAGGTGGCGTCGGCGGGTACGCCGATCCCCGGAGCTCCCAACTGCCCGGTGTTCCCGGCGGACAACGTCTGGAACACCCCGATCTCGAACCTGCCGGTCGACCCGCACAGTGCGCAGTGGCTGTCGGCCATGGACGCCTCCACCACCAACCTGCAGCCGGTCGCACCTCCGACCTTCGGCATGCCCATCAACGTGGTTCCCCCCGGGCACCCGTTCATACCTCTCGCGTTCGGTTCGTCGGGGAATGATCCCGGTCCCTACCCGTTCGGACCCGACACGCAGATAGAGGGCGGTACGGGCGACCGGCACGCCATCATGGTCGATCCGGCAACGTGCACCGACTACGAGCTCTACGACGCCTACTACACCGGCCCCACCACCTCATATGCCGCCAACGGCGCCATCTGGAACCTCAATTCAGACGCCCTTCGGGCGGGCAAGGCGACGGTGGACGCCGCGGGGACGCCCATTCTGGCCGGGCTGATGCGCTACGACGAGGTGCAGTCGGGCGAAATCACGCACGCCATCCGGGTCCAGGCGACGACAACCGACACCTCGTACATATGGCCGGCGACCGCCGGAGAGGGAACGGCGGCCAACCCGAACCTCCCGCCGATGGGGGCGCGGTTCAGGCTGAAGGCGAGCTTCGACATCTCGGGCTACTCGCCCCAGGCCCAGGTGGTCCTGCGCGCGCCCTGCAGAGGTACGGGCTGATTCTGGACGACAACGGCCCCAACTGGCACTTCTGGGGCGACGCCAACCCGGCTTGGCCGTCCTCGCTTCTCAACGAACTCCAGACGGTGCCGGGAAGCGCCTTCGAGGCGGTCGACGAGTCGGGCTTGATGATCAACCCCGATTCTGGGCAAGCCCGCCAGCTAGGCGCCTCGATCAACTGCTCGTCCCAACCGGGCTACCGCCTCGTTGGGGCCGATGGGGGTGTGTTCTCGTTCTGCGAGCCCTTCTTCGGCTCCATGGGCGGCCAGCATCTCAACGCGCCCACGGTGGGCATGGCCGAGACGCCGGGGGGTGGTGGCTACTGGGAGGTGGGTTCGGACGGCGGGATCTTCACCTTCGGGAATGCCCGTTTCCACGGCTCGACGGGAAACCTGCATCTGAACGCCCCCGTCGTCGGCATGGCAGCCACAATAGACGGAGGTGGCTATTGGCTGGTCGCCTCCGACGGCGGGATCTTCAGCTTTGGCGACGCCGGGTTCTACGGCTCCGCGGGCTCCATCCGGCTCAACAGGCCGATCGTGGGCATGGCGGCCACCACCGACGACAAGGGGTATTGGTTGGTGGCCTCAGACGGTGGCGTCTTCAGCTACGGCGATGCGGTCTTCCACGGCTCGGCCGGCTCCCTCCGCCTCAACAAACCGGTCGTGGGGATGGCCGCCGACGCGGCAGGAGGTGGCTATTGGCTGGTCGCCTCTGACGGGGGGATCTTCACCTTCGGCGACGCGGCCTTCCACGGCTCGGCCGGTTCCATCCCGCTCGACAAGCCCATCGTCGGTATGTCCTCCCAGGGCAACGGATATTGGTTGGTGGCGTCCGACGGCGGCGTCTTCAGCTACGGGGACGCGGTCTTCCACGGGTCGACCGGAGGCATCGCGCTCGCCGCGCCCATGGTGGCCATCGGCTGACCGAGTCGCCCGGAGACGCTCACCCGACCGGGAGGTGACCCTCTCGATGCCGACGACTCACGTGCTTCAGGAAGAGCAAGTGGTGGCCGAAGAAGGATGCGTTGGTCCGTTGTGAACGAAGGAGGACCTCGCCCACTGCCAGGACTAATATTTCTCTTGGGAGAGGCGGCGAAGACGGGTGTGGCTTCGATGGCTCGGGCCTATGAACGGACGGTCGCCTGCCTCACAGGATCGTTGTCGGAGCCCAAAGGGCGGAACCTCGATGTGGAATTGGTATGGCGACGGAGAACCGCATTACATGACGGAGCTACGACGCCTGTTCACCACGTTCGGTTTTCTGGTCGCCAGACAGGGCGCCACTGCGCTGATTGGCCTGGCCTACTGGGCCGTCGTCACGCATCTCTTTCGTCCGACAGAGGTCGGTCTGGCCGCCGCAGCGGCTTCGACGGCGTTACTCCTGGCGGCCTTTGGCGCACTGGGGATCCCATTGCTTCTCCTCGCGGAGATTGAATCGCTCGATCCATCGAAGCAGCGCGTGTTCTTCACGACCGGAAACGCGATTGCTGCGTTCGTGGTCCTGATCATGGCCATCGGTACCGTCGCGCTGTCGCCTTGGCTCGGGCAGAGCCTCCGAATGATCGGTGCGAGTCCCAGTGACGCAGCCCTCTTCGTCGTCGGATCCGTGGCAACCATGGCCGGGCTCACTCTCGACGGGGCTGCAGTCGGACTGCACCGCGGCGCGGCGCAACTCTGGCGAGGCAGCCTGAGCTCCATCTTGAAGCTCGCATGCGTCGGTGTCCTGGTCCTCCTTTCCACGCGCACCAGCACCGGTTTGATCTTCGCCTGGGCGATGTCCCTCGTGGTCGCGTTCTTCGTCTGCATGCCGATGCTGGGGCTGGAGCAGAGCTCAGCAGGAGAGGGAGCGCTGAATCAGCGACAGGCGCTGGTACGCCGGTTTGGCAAACTCTCACTCCAGCACCATGTGCTCAATCTCTCCATAGCCTCGGTCACCTACATCATCCCGCTCACGGCAACCCTCCTGATCTCACCGTCAGAGGTCGCCTACTTCTCCGCTGCGTTTCTGCTCGCCTCCGCCATGTTGGTTGTGCCGTACCTGCTCGCCCTCTCCTTGTTCGCCGAACGGTCGGGTGATCCCGGCCTTCTCCACCGCAACGTTCGACGCACGTTTCCCCTTGGCCTCGCACTGGTCGCGGGAATCATCGTGGTCGTGGAGTTTGCTGCTCCCTACGCCTTGCATCTCTTCGGCGCTGCCTATGCTCAAAACGGAACGACGGCGTTGCGCCTCTTGATTCTGGTGGGACCTGCCTACGTCATCAAAGACCACTACGTGTCGATACGTCGAGCCCAGCATCGCATGGCTCATGCCTCGGGCATCATGGCCATCGGGACTGCTGTGGAAGTCGCGGGATCGGCCGTTGGTGGTGCGTTGTGGGGTTTGAACGGCATCTGTCTCGGTTGGGTGCTCTCCGCGTCCTGCGAGGCGATTGTTCTCCTCTCGCCGGTGCTGCATGTTTTCCGTCATGTCCCCGTTGCCAGCTCCGATGCGGTCAATGAATCCGATTGAGCCTGCCAAGGCGACCGTGCCGACACGGGCTTTCCAGCGCACAATCGACGCCGTGCTCCGTCACCTACCGCGGGGTGATCGACGTTTGACCGTCCCCCCCGACCTCGACCGTGGTCTGCCGGTCCTTCTCGTCCGGGTCGGCCACTACCCGATCCATCACGGCACGGTCGGGGTGATCCGCACACTGGGTCGTGCCGGCGTGCCTGTATATGCCGTGACAGAAGAGGGCGTCACCCCAGCGTCGACCAGTCGGTACCTCACTGGCCAGGTGAAGCTCTCGTCCCGTGGGGAGCCGGACCAGCAGGCACTGCTCGACCGTCTCGTCGAGGTGGTCGACGGGCTGCCGGCCAGGCCGATGCTCGTCTGCACCGACGACGAGGCTGCCGTGATGGTGGCCGAAGGAACCGAAGCGCTGGCAGACCGAGCGATCTTCCCTGCCGTCCCTCCAGACCTGCCCCGCCAGCTCGCCAGCAAGCGCGGGCTCTACGAGATCTGCTTGCGTTCCGGCGTTCCCACGCCTGCTACGTCGCGTGTGAAGACCGGCGACGATCTTGAGGCAACCCTGACGGGCTTGCCGCTTCCAGTCGTGGTCAAGCCCAACGATCCGTGGACCCGCTTGACTCGCCCCGTCGTCAAGGGCACCACGGTGGTGCGCACGGCCGCGGACGTCAGACGGGTGAGGGAGGCGTTCGACCGTTGGCCGGGGGGCTCCGACGTGGTCGTGCAGGAGTACCTGCCCGACGACGACGCGGAGGACTGGTTCGTTCACGGCTATTGCACGGCCTCGTCGGACGTTGCCCGGATCTTCACGGGCCGCAAGTTCTGGTCATATCCCCCACACGCCGGCGCGACTGCCTATGCCAGGACGGAGAGGAACGAGGACATCGAGCACTCCGTCCGCGAGCTCTGCCGGCGCATCGGCTACTGCGGAATCTTCGACACGGACTGGCGATTCGACCGAAGAACCGGCACCTATCTCCTTCTCGACTTCAACCCTCGCGTCGGAGCCCAATTCCGTATGTTCGAAGACGATGGCGGCCTCGACGTCGTGAGGGCGATGCACCTCGACCTCTCCGGGCACGCGTTGACTGTTGGACGGCAGATCGAGGGGGAGCGATTTCTCGCGGAGAACCTGGGTGTGGCGGCTCGCCGACACTACCGGGACGAACCGAAACCTGCCGAGATCCCGGACGCGCCCACCCGTCTCAGGCTCGCTTGGTTCAGCTTCGACGACCTGCGGCCTTTCATCACCATGATTGTTCAGCGGGTCGCGGCCTTCGTCCTTCTCCCGTTGAGGGCGCTGCGGTGCCGGTCGTCAGCCGCCGCGTAGACGGGCCGCCACGCCACCGGCCACCCGCGAACCGGTGAAGTCGGAGCCGCAGACGAAACGCATCATCGGGCCGAAGGTCGCAGCCGCCGCCAGTCCGCTGAAGAAGAGGCCTGGTACCGACGACTCGAACCTCGCCGACAAGCGGGGCCAACCCTCCACCGTCGCGACCGAGCCCGCGAGCTCGCCCGAGAGGAGGCCGAGGGAGCCCAGGTCGACTCGGTATCCCGTTGCGGCGATGACGTGTTCCACGTCGAGGTGCGAGAGTGTGCCATCCCGGTCGACGAGATTGAGCCGGACGCCGTCAGCGTGCGGGCCGGCACCGGTGACCTTGGTGCGCAGGCGGACCTCGATCCCCTCGAACCGGCTCTTCAGCCACCACGCGCCGAATGGACCGAGGATCTTCTGCACGCCGGCCAGTCGGACTCGGTCGGGCAGGTGTCGGTAGGCCGCCGCGTAGCGCGTGATGAACAAGTGTGTCCAGCCGTTGCCGAGCTGCGACGGGGGCGATCGCAGCATCTGAAGGAGTCCCGGGTTGGCCGGGGGTGGAGGTCCACCCCAGAGCACCGCGGTTGACCGGACGAGAAGGTGAACCGTTGCGCCGGCTTCGTGGAGCAGCACGGCGGTCTCGAGAGCCGATTGGCCCCGTCCGATCACCGCGACGGTCTTGCCGCTGAATGCTGACAGATCGTGGTGATCGCTCGAATGGCTGATGCGCCCGTACGCCCAGTCCGCCTTGGCCCGGAGTTCGGGCGGCACGTAGGCGAACGGCGCCGTGCCGACGGCGACGACCACCGTTGCCGACCGGAGCCGCTCCCCGGAAGCGAGCTCGACCTCGAATCCGGACGAGAGGCGAGCGACGCTGGTGACCTGCTCCTGCTCGAGCTCTGACACCTCCCGTTCTTGAAACCACCTACCGTACTGAATGAAGTCGGCGATCGGGATCGGGATCTCGCCGCCGTCCTTGTCGTATGGCTCGACTCCGGCAGCTGCGCACCAGTCGCCGATCCCCATCTGCTGATGCGGCGAGCCGATGCTCGAGTCCCGGGATGTCGACTTGAGGAACATCCCGATCGGCATGTGCTCGAGCCACCCACCCATCGGGGTGCCGAAGGCGCGGTGCTCGACACGGCGGTCTGTGAGGTTCGAGGCGGCGGCGAGGCCGTACGGGCCGGCGCCGATCACCACCGCGCCTACTTTCTCGGTTACTGGCACGGGGGCAGAGACTAAATGCCGGACCGGCCCGGTGGGAAATCACCTCGCCGGTCCGCCGCCGTCCTCCGCGCTCGTCGACCATACTCCGCGGTGGAGCTAGGCACTCTGAGCACCCTGGTAGTACGCAACCAGTTCACGCGGCGAAGCGATTGAGTCGGACTTCTGCGCAAGCAAAAAGACGCTTGACGCGCTGTCGATCGATCTTCCTTCATCGAGCCACAGATTGAGATAGGACGTCCAGAACGTTGCCAGTCGTGCCGTGAAAGCCAGTGTTCTCGACCGCGTGAGAGCACGGACGAAGTCAGCGAAGCACCAGCTCAACGTGGTTCCCGATCCCCGCAGGAGCCCCGAATCGATCATCGTGAACCGTTTGAAGAGCGCCCGATGACCGCTGTCGGTAAATCGGGTGAAGTCGTAGGGGCCCTCATGCACGGACTGAAGGAATGGCGTATCCGCGTACACCAAACCGTCCTCTCGGAGGACCCTGTGAATCTCTTCGACGACGCTCCAAGGCTCGAGGACGTGTTCGAGCACAGCCTGGATCACAACGGCATCGATCGAACCCGCGGCGAGGGGGATGCCGTGAGCGTCAGCGATGAACTGGGTTAGCGGGCTGGCGTAGATGTCGAAAGCGATCAGGTTCACGTCGTCCTCTACGTAGAGCTCGTCCGTCTGGTGGCCCATTTCTCCCCCTCCGATCACGAGCACGTTCAGGCGAGCGGACGACCTCCGACTTCGCAGGATGCGGAGCAACTTCTGAATCTGTGCCGCAGTGACGTCGTTTGGTGCCTCCACGGTTCGGGTCAGGGCCCAACGGTGCAGGCGCCGAATCGGGCTGGTGGACCGCAGAACGGGAGAAGAGCCGTCAGACTCCTCCAGGTGGTCAACGGATATGACGCTGTTCTCCAGATCGACGAGGACCGGCTTCTTCGAAATGGTCATGAACGGCCCACGTGAGAGCTCACAACCCGCGTTCGAGCATTGGTACTTCCCGTCACACGTCAGCGGACGGCGACAACGGGGGCACGCGAGGAGTTCCCGAATTTCGGTTATGTCGGCGAGAGCCATCGGTCCGAGTCCAATCGTACCGAGACGTGGCGTCCCTCTACGAATAGGCCTGTACCTCGGCGATGTCCATGCTTGCCGATTGGGCGGTCCCCGTCGGCACGGTATGCCATGGCGATGTCTGCTGCGCGGCCACCTGCAACTGCAAGAGCAGCTCGTACGTGCCCGCAACGACGCCGCCCTTGTCCAACTTCACCTGCTGGAACATCAGGTTGCCGTCGAGGAAATACTTGACGGCAACATTGGGGATGTACTGAATCCCGTAGACGTGGTAGCCCGCGGAGAGGTCGGATCCGGTGTTGTAGACAATGTCGCGGTAACCCGAGTACTGGGTGGCGTTGCCGCCATAGTCGCTGTGCATGATCTCGTTCGGATCGGCGCCGTGCCACCCACCCTCAAAGAGATCGATCTCGGGTGCCGGACTGGTCGGACTATCAGGCATGAACCAGATGGCGGGCCACATTCCCGCCGTCATATTGGGCATCTTGGCCTTGACCTGCACGAACCAACCGGTCGAGGGGAGGGAGACCTTGCCTTCCGTCGTCACAACACCGCTGATCCACGGGTAGGTCTTGGCGTACTGGTTGGTGTTGGGCTGCGCGGTCAGCGTGAGTCCGTTGTCCACGCTGACCTGGCTCGGCCCAAACATGGCCTCCTCGCTCGCGGAGCCAGGGACGTTCGGAGCGGAATAGGGCAAGGGGATGCTGTTGTGGTTGTTCCATACGATTCCTTGAGCCCCCAAGTACGTGGTCCATTGAGTGGTGTCCAGACTGGTGCCGGAGAACCGGTCGTCGAAGATCAGCTGATGGCTCGTGTAGCCGGGGGGAGTAGGCACGCCCTGGTCGAGCTGGACCGGGGAAGGTGAGGTGCTCCCGCTGAAGGCCAGACGCCAGAGGAGAATTCCTAGCACCAAGGCAACGACACACCCGCTACCAAGAATCAGGCCGACGCAATGCGCAACATAAAAGGAGGCGGGGCGTCGGACTCGAGTCGAGCGCGGCCCCAAGGCAGGACGTTGCGGTCGAGGAGGTGGCCACTCACTTGCGTCGTCCGGCAGTTCCACCTCGTCGACGAATCGCCGCGTGGCGACGCTTCGTTCGGCGAGCGAACCGACACCCCGCGGCTCGGTCATGGCGCGAGTGGGACGCACACCGTGGTGGCGCATCTGTGCGTGTCCTCAGGAGGCATGTCTGTGGAGACCGAGATGAGGAGGACCAGGTCAAAGGCATCTTCGGGGTACGGAAACGTGTACTCCGACGCCAGCAACTGTCCTCTGGGGTTGTCGTCCTTGTTGAATATGTCAGCCAACGTGAAGTGGAAATTTGGCGTCTGTCCGTCCCCCGAGCTCATATTCGCCAAATCTGACGAGGCCAAAGCGCCGTCACTGCGAGGCTGCAGATCGCCAAGTTGCAAATGTTTGCTCGCTGTCAATGTGGACCGGTCATGGCTCGCGGAGCGAGCCCGCGAAAAATACTGACATCGCAGTCCGCTCCGACATAGTGCCGACCAGCCTGACTGTGGCACAACGTTTTGACAACAATTGGCAGCCGAGGGGTCTTGAGGCAGCCAGAGGCGCGTTTGGCCTCACTCGGCGCGCAGGAGATCCGAGTTCCGGGTGCGGGCGGCGATCCGCCCTGGGACGAGGGGCGACCAGGTTGCCGAAGAGGAACCCCCCGAGAGTACCGCCCCCAATGCGGCCAGCCCGTTCGTGGGCCTCGTGGTAGACCCGCCCAAGCCAATTCGGAAGCATTGGCTAGCCGAGGAACGTCCTCCCGAACCCTTGAACCCACTCGGCCGGACCCGGGGAGGGGGTCCACGGCGGGCTCACGAAGACCCAGTCGACGCCCAGTTGGCCCAGCTCGCCCAGGCGGTGCCGGATCTGCTCGGCGTCGCGGTCCAGTTGGTTCAGTGACGGGCCCGAATAGGCCACAACGAGCTCGAGCTGCTCGAAGCGATCACCGGCGAGTGCTTCCAAGACGGCCAACCGTTCCTTCAGTTCCTCGTTGGTGGTCACAGGCGGGGTCCGGGCGGTCTGCGCCACCGAAGCGGGTGCGGTCATGGGCATCCATCCGTCGGCGTACCTGGCGGCTCGTCCCAGGGCCGCGTTCGAGTTCCCGCCCATCCAGATGGGTACCCGGTGCTCCACGGGAGCGGGCAGGGCCTGGATCTTCCGGGCCGAGAAGTGGCGGCCCTCGAAGTCGAAGGGCTGGCCGCTCCAATGGAGCTGCATGACCTGGAGCGCCTCGTCGAACAGCGCGTTCCGCTCGTCGAAGGTCACACCGACCGCGTGGTACTCCGACTTGAGATACCCCGCGCCGGCGCCCATGACGAATCGACCCCCGGATACCAGATCGAGGGTGGCCGCGCTCTTGGCCAGGACGAGCGGGTTGCGATACGGGACCACGGTCAAGTTGGTCACCAATCGCAGATGCTCGGTGACAGCAGCAGCCGCGGCCAGGGCCACGAACGGATCGAGGCTCTGGTGCCCGCCGGACTCCAGCCACGTCGTGCTCGGCGCGGGATGCTCGGTCAGTGCAATTCCGTGGAAGCCGGAGGCCTCTGCCGTCTTGGCCAGCTCGGGGACCGCCCCGGCATCGAGCATGTCGACGGCGCTTCCATTGGCCTCGGGATACTGCAGGATGAAGCGCACCCGTGTCCCCCTCTTCTCGCCGGTTCCGGGCGCAGCCTATGGCGTCCGGCATCCAACGAGAGCCTGAGAGGCGAGGCCCCTCCTGGAGAAGGCGGCCAACCCGCGCGCACGGGTGTTGTCGGTGGCCGTCACGCTGACGCTCGTCGCCCGGCCGGCGTGGGCGCGTTACGCCGATGCGATGCCGACCACGGGGCCCACCAACCTGTGCCCGACGAGGGAACCGAGGAACGACGCGTCGCCGTAGGAGTAGACGGCACCGTCCGCGCCGACCAGCCAGTAGCCGGACCCCGTCGGGGTGCGGGCGATCCCCACCACTGGCGGCTGGCCGACAATGCCCTGGCCGGGCACCGAACCCGCGTAGCCCGCGTTGCCGAACGTCAAGACGCCTCCGTCGCCACCCACCAGCCAGTAGCCCTGCCCATTGGGCGTCGCAGCCATGCCGGCCACTGGTGCGGCCAGATGCAGGGCACCGGCGGAGCCGTAGAACGAAGCGTCCCCGAAGGTGAAGACCCCGCCGTCGGAGGCCACCAGCCAGTAGCCACCTCGGTCGGCGGCGGCGACGCCGACAACCGGTGCATTGAGGTGCCGGCCTCCCATGGAGCCGGTAGAAGCCGGCGTCACCGAAGGTGAAGACCCCGCCGTCGGAGGCCACCAGCCAGTAGCCACCGCCGTCGGGCGTCGGGGCCAGGCCCACAACGGGCTGGTTCAGTCGCTGCCCGCCCATGGAGCCGTAGAAGCCGGCATCACCGAACGAGAACACCCCGCCGTCGGAGGCCACCAGCCAGTAGCCGCGGCCGTCCGGCGTCTCCGCGATGCCCACAACCGGGGCGTTGAGGTGGCGCCCGCCCATGGACCCGGCGAACGCGGCGTGACCCGAAGGTGAAGACTCCACCGTCGCGTGCTCCGAGCGTCAGCCCCTGGGTCGAGGCCGGTGGAAAGAATATCTGCTCGACCAGGCCACGCAGACCCGGGTCGTTGTTGCCCGCCTCCGTGGCCGCGCCACCCGCAGCCATGCACCCCACACCGGCCACGCAGGTCACGCCGTTGAGGTAGCTCAATGCGGTGACATCGGGACTTGGCTCAATCGACCAGCTGGAGCCGTTCCAGTTCTCGATGAAGCTCTGCGGCTGGAAGTTGCCGCCCCCACCGCCGCCGAATGGTCCAGAAGAACCGACCGCCCAGCACTGGGTCGCGCCGAGACACGAAATGCTGCTCAGGATGGCGCCGACGCCGGAGGGAGGCTCGGGCACCGATGGCGACGCGTCGATCCAGGTCGTGCCGTTCCACTGCTCCATCAGGATGCCGCTCGCTTGGCCGTTGAGGTCGGTCGTGCTACCCGACGCCCAGCAGTTGCCGGCGCTCGTACAGTCGATCCCGGAGAGGAAGCCGCCGCCGGGACTCGGCTCTTCAACGCTGGGAACCATCGACCATGCGGTCCCGTTCCAGTGCTCGATCAGCCCCTGGTCCCCGGGCGCATTTCCAGGGAAGATGGGCAGGAAATTGGCGTTCTGCTGCGCCGGCCCGGCGTTGCCCACCGCCCAACAGTCGTTGGCGCTGAGGCACTGCACCCCCGTGAGCTGGTCGTAGGTCTGCCCGGTGTCAGGAGTGGCCACGAGGCTCCACACGCTGCCGTTCCACCGCTCGACGAGGTCGTTGAGGTTCCGACCGTTGTCGTCCGTCTCGTAGCCCACGGCCGTGCAATTCGACGGCGACGTGCAACTCACGCTCTGGAGGATCGCTCCCACCACGCCGGGACCGGTGGGGGTGGGGCTCGACACGATGGACCAAGAGTTGCCGTCCCAGTGCTCGATCAGCGTCCCGGTTGGGTTCCCGTTCCCACCGCTCTCCGTCAACTCGGTGCCGACGCCCCAGCAGTCCGATCCGCTCACGCAGACGACGGTGAAGATTCCTCCCCCGTTACCGGGAGGGAGCGGGGGTTCGGCACCGAGTGCCCAGGTGGTGCCGTTCCACTGCTCGATGAGCGGAGTGAATATCGAGTTCCCCGAGATGTTGCCGATCGAGATGCCGACTGCCCAGCACTCGAGGGCGTTGGCGCAGGTCGTGCCGAGTAGGACGTCGTCTGCACCGGTGCCCGGCACGGTGGCCACGGTCCAGCCCGAGGTGGCAGCGCTGCTCTCCGCTGGAGCCACCACTGCGATACCTCCGGCTACGGCCAGAGACGACAGTACGGTCAGGACGACCCGGCGACAGGAACCAACGGCGGCAGCAGCGCTCGACGCCATAGCTTCACTGTCCCATTTTGTTCAGCAGGATTCGTGGATCCCCCGGCCCCTCACGGGTCTTTGGGATCCGCGCTGGCCCCGGGGTTGGCCGTGGCGCCTCGCCGTGCCCTTCTGCAGGCGCAGAGAACGGGGTGGTCGCGGTGGTGCGGTTGGATCTCGAGACTTGGGGTCACCGTCGGTCCGTCTGAAACGGTGCGACAACGCTGCGTGGCCTGGTGGTCCCTCACCGGCCGACCGGTCCCGGTCAGTCTGCCCGCAGGAGCAGCGAGGTGCGCGTCCTGGCGGCGACCCACCCCGGGAACAGGGCGACCAGGTTGGCGAAGACGACCGCCCCCAGGGCGACCAGCGCCACGGACAGGACGGGCACCGTCGGGTGAGGCACGGCCGAGATGCCGTCGGCGAACAGCGTCCACAGCCAACGTCCCAGGGCGATCCCGACCGGGACGCCGAGCACCAGCCCAACCACGGCCGCCACCGAGGACTGCCAGGCCACCGAGGCCGCGAGCTGCCTCTGAGTGAACCCCAGCGCCTTCAAGAGGGCGAACTGGCGTCGACGCTGGCGAACGGACGCGACGAGCGTGAGGCCCAGCCCTCCGATCGCGCCAGCAGCGAGGACCGCGGCGAGGAGCGCTGGCATCGCGCCGACCGTGCGGTAGTTCGCGATCTCGGCCGGGCGCAGTGCGCTGACAGTTCCGCCGACCGGGGCATCGGGATCCGAGGGCCGGTCGAGCACGGCCGCGATGTGGTCGAGCGAGCGCAGCGCTGCGGCGCCGCTCACGCCGGGTCGGACGGCTATGAACACCGCCATGGGGCCCGTGACCGGGGAGCCCTGCTGATTGAGGTCGGCGGCCGAGAAGAGCGAGGTGGCCATCACCGCCCCTGTCCCCATCTCCAGCGCGGGATCATCCGACCCGCCGATCGTCGGCAGGGTCGCCGTTCCGACGATGCGCAGGCGGACCTTCGTGTGCCCGTCCGTCTGCGCGACGACCGTGCCGCCGACGTGTTTATGCAGCGACGCCAGGGTCGCCGGTCCCAGGACGATCTGAGACGGCTCGCCCAGCGCGTCGCCGGTGAGCATGGAGGGGCTCACCGCGGCGCCCGGGCTCATGGCCAGCACGGGCACGGACTGCCCGTTCAGGCTGGCGGTCTCGAAGTAGACGCCGGCCCAATGGGCCACGTCGGGATCGTGGTCGAGCAGTGTGGTGGTCTCCGCCCCCGGCAGGTTCTCGGCGGCCGAGAAGCCGGCCAGCAGGGCGTAGTTCCAGTTCCATCCATACAGGGCTGGTTGGGAGACGAGGGCGTTGAGGCTCGATGCGAACGTGAGCGAGGTCACGATCACCGTAATCGCGACCACCGCACCGAGCAGGGCGGAGCGCACCGGTGCGGCGTCGCGTCCCGCGCGCCTGCCCAGCGCCGAGCGGATGCCCAGCACTGCGCTCGTGGGGAGCCCGGCCGCGGCGGACCGCATCCACCCGGGGTCCCGGCCGGGGATGTCCGGCCTTTGTGCCAACCGGTGCGGCGCCACCCGGTAGGCAACGAGGAGCGCGGTCGCCGTGAGCGCCACGACGAACGAGAGGAACCCCAGACCGAGAACGGTCCAATCGAAGTCCACGCCGATGACGGGGTAGACGGGCCGGACCGGGCCGATCGGGGCCAGGGGGGACAGCCCCACGGCGACCCCCACCGCCAGGAGCGATCCGGCCGCGATCGCGCCTATGACGCCGAGAAGCCCGTCCGCTAGCGCCATGGCGGGCCCGGCTCCCAGGGCTCGCACGGTCGCGCCCTCCTCGGCGTTGCGCCGGATCAGGCGGCTGATCACCTGACCATTGATCACCAGCGCGGCGAGGGCGGCGATGATCCCGAACACCCCGAGTGCGATGGCTTCCGGGCGGATGGCGCGCTCGGCCTTCGCGACGTACGGGGCGTTCGTCGTGGTTCCCGCGACGGGGCCCAAGGCGGGGATGACCTTGTTGACGGCCGAGACGACTGCCGCTTCGTGCGCCGATCCGCTGACGAGATGGAACGAGACGTAGGAGTAGTAGGCGCAGCACGTCTCGAG
Organism: uncultured Acidimicrobiaceae bacterium; assembly: GCA_963787485.1. Lineage (GTDB taxonomy): Bacteria > Actinomycetota > Acidimicrobiia > Acidimicrobiales > RAAP-2 > Bog-473. Next base: position 271,663 of record CAWBDF010000006.1, read on the forward strand.
TTGCCTGGTCAGCGCGGGGGTGATGACGGCGATCTGGTTGCCGAGCGCGGCATCATCGTCCTGGACGACCTGGGTTTCCCACTCGACGATGCCGACGAGCTTGAACGGGACGATGAGGTGGGGCTTGTTATGCGGGTAACCGCTGAAGTTCGGTTGGCCCGCCTGGGCGTCGGTGAAGAAGGCCACGGGCAGGATGGACCCGAGGTGCAGCCCGTACTGGGCGGCTGCCCCCGCGGACATGACGATCTCGTCGGACCGGGCCGGGTCGGCCATGCGGCCCTTCAGGACGGTGACACGGTCCGTGGAGAAGTACGCGGCGTCGGGGCCCGTGCTGCCTTCCAGTGCGGGTGGCGCCTCACCTGGAACGCCCGTTCCACGGTGGTGCCCGAGAACCTGCAAGGTGCCGTCGAAGCCGACGACGGGCACCGCTCGCTCGACGTAGGGGACCCGGGCCACTGCCGCATCCACCTTCTGCGAGTACCCCGTGTTCGTGACGGGACCGAACTCGGTGAACATCCCCAGATCCGATGGGTTGGTGCTCGCCAGGTAGGTCGGGAAGGAGGACTGCGTGCGGCGCCCCCCGGCCATCGCCGCCATGGCGACGCCGCCCACCAGGCCGATGAGGACGACCAGGGTGAGGTAGCCGGCCCAGCGCCGGCGGAAGGTGGCCCGGAACCGGTACCAGGACTCGCGCATGACCGCTCGGATCAACCTGACCCTCCTGCTCCTCATGCACGGCCCCAAGTGACCGGCTACCAGTACCGCCTGCCGACACAGTGTTGCTGAGAAGCCGGACGCCACCAAGGTTGCTAGCGCGCCGTCGGGACCTCGTGCTAGTACCCGCGCCGGCGGTAGTGCGTCGCCGGGCTCTAGACGGTCGCCCCACCTCTACCCGCGGCGTGCCCGCGCCGGGTTCCATGTGGTGACGGTGAGCCGGCCTAAAGGGGGAATTCCGCGACTTTCAGGGCCATGACCAGGGATAACGGGTCCTGCTCCAGCGGTTTCGGTCAGGACGCCGGTAGCACCCCTGAGCTGACCCAGACCGATCATCGGGCATCGCCCCGGGTTCGGGCCGTATCAGCGGACGGCGCTTCGCGCTCAACTCAACGACGGCCCGCGGGTTCTCTCCTGCCGACGATTCGTCCAGCCCGACGGTCGCACGACCAGTGTGGAGGACACAACCACGAGCACCACGCAGACACTCAGCAACGCGGTGGTGAAACCACCTGCGCGTGGCGGCATCACAGGTGTGTGTCGCGTCGCTCTGCTCGCAGTGATCCTTCTGCTCATAGTCATCTCGTACTACCCGTTCGCCTGGGACCCGCCGCGAACAGTCCGTAATGAGGTGACACGCAACGCAGACGGATCTCTGCAGTTCGGAGAGATGAACAACGCTCGCACGCCTGGGACACCGGTCTGGTTCGAGGATGTGCGCACGTCTGGCATTGTCCAGATCCGACTTGAGTTCGACCCGGATTCTTCGCATGAGAATGCCTCGATCATGATGCTGGCCGGCAATTTTTTCGTCACTGACTTCGCCATCGTGCAGGACCACGCTGACCTGCTGGTGTACCTGCGCCGCCCCGGGTCAGACGCCAATGGTGATCCTCCGTTTGTCGTCGACGGGCTTCTCCGATCGCAGCGGTGGAACAGCGTCGACGTCGTGCTGCAGCACGACGACATCCGGATCGCGGTCGACGGCTCGACCCGGTTGACCGAGCTCGTCCCAGCGGATTCTGCTCGGGTCTGGGACCAAGGGCAGATTGCACTGGGCGACGAGGTCCACGGGGGAGGTCCGTGGCAGGGCAAGATCCGCCTTGCGCAGGTGCGCACAGCGGGCTACGTGATCGATTACGTCCGCCCGGGCGCATTGTCGATTCCTAAGAGTTACTTCTACCTCCCGGACCACGTCCTCCCTTTCCCACCCACGGGTAAGCAACAGTGGTTGGACGTCTTCCTGGACATGGCGTCTTTCATTCCCGTGGGCTTCTTCATCGTCTGGGCTCGGAGGCCACCCTGGCGCCCGGTACCCGCAACGGTGCTCGCCGCGGCGCTTGCGGTGGTGCTGGCAGCCGGGAAGCCCCTTTTCCACGGACGCCACGTGTCGGTGGCCGCCATCGTCGCGGAGATCCTTGGAGCATTGCTAGGGGCCTTGCTGGCCTCGCGGTTGGCCTACCCCAAAAAGGGGGAACGCATGGTTGGATCGCACGCTTGGCACGACCCGGACACGAGAGTGGCCAGCGCCCGAATTAATCCCCCAACGATCAATCGGGGTCCCCTGTCGCACCACGGCACCGAAGTCTCTGGTTCCCGGCCAAGGCGCGAAGCGTGGTTGACGGTGAGCCGGCCTGTAGGCGGGATTCTGTGACCAGCGAGCATCTGACCAGGTATTACGGATATTGCCTACCGTTTGACCTGCGATTTCATTGCCCGGTATGACGCAACGCTGGCCAGTATTTGCCGTTGCTGTGAGGACGATTTGAGGACGGATTTCGGGTTCGGCGGTCGCTGGCGATAAGGACGAGCGGCCGTCGTCCATGACATTTGGCCCAGACATAAGCTCCCATCGGTTTGGGCGATCTACTCGCTTCGCATCACGACCCCCGGTGCTACCCGAGCCGCCATCCACCCGGGCCACGCCGCGATGACATGGGCCAAGACCAACGCAGCGACTATCACGAAACAGATGGCCAACGTCGGTACCACTGGGGGCGACACAGAGCCCATGCCCGAGGCAACCAGCTTCCAGGCCCACCGGCCACCGGCCACGCCAAGCGGGATGCCCACGAGCAAGGCGACGATGGAGAACCAGGTGGCTTGCCAGGCAACGACCGCGGCAACCTGACTGCGCACGAATCCGATGGTTCTCAGAGTTGCGAGGTCTCGTCGGCGTTGGCGCACCGCGTTGACGAGCGTGTTACCCACGGCTGCCACCCCTAAGAGAACGACTAGGCCCGCCAGAAGCGTCGGCAGGCGGTCGACACTCTGAAGGTTGAGGACGTCTTCAGCCGGCAACGGTCGCAGAACTGTCGCCCCAAAGTCACGCCGCAGGCTGGCGTATGCAGCCGCGGGCGAAACGCCAGGGGCGTAGCGAACGGCGAAGAGGTTGAAGACGGTGGCAGGTGGCCCACTGGCGTTCTCCGGCGTGGTTGCCTGATGTTGTCGAATCGCCGGCCCGTAGACCCACGCGCCGTCCGCCATGTTGTTGGTGAAGAGGTCGCCGACGGAAGGAGAGATCATGGTCCCGACGATGCGCAAGGTGATCGGCGGCCCGCCGGTGTTGTCGATCTCCACCGTCTGGCCGATGTGCCGGTGCAACGCCGTCAACGTCTCAGTTCCCAGCACGATCTGGTTGTCGGCCAGCGGCGCGTGGCCTTCGAGGAGCGGCGGGTACACCGAGCCTTTCAGGGCGTCGAAGGCCAGCAGCATGTCCACCTGTTTTCCGTCCACGACCGCCGTCCCTTGGCTGGCGCCGGCGACAATGGCAATCGCGGAGTACGACCCCACCAGACGATTGTGCGCGAGCAGCGGTCCGGCCTGCGCGATGCGGTCGGACTGGTCGTTGGGATTGCCGACGAGCACGTTCCAGTTCCACCCTTGTTCGCGGGGGCTCGTCAGGAGGTGGTCGAGACTCGCACCGAAAGTCAGAGCGGCGGCGACGACGGTCACCGCGGCCACCGCACCGATGATGGCGCTGACCATCGGCAGCGCGCCTCGTCCGCGGCCAGAGTTCAGCCCAAAGCGCAAACCGATGCTCGCGGCGAGCGGAAGTGGCGTTCGGGCGACAGACTTCGCCACGGACCACCGGCTCGTTTCGAAGACAGCGCTACCGGCTGCCGGGCGCCGACTGGCGCGCCAGGCGGGGAGGATGGCGAGACCGGAGATCAGCAGGACGATCGCCACAAAGCCAGGGATGAGCACGACGGGGTCGATGGCGAAGCCGGGATGGATCTCCGCCTGGCGGGCCAGGCCGACGGGCAGCAACGGAGATGCCAGGGCCGCCACGACGACGGCGAGGGCGCCCCCGGCCACGCCGATCGTCGCTGTCTGCAAGGTGACCACGCCGAGCACCTGGGTTCTCATGGCGCCGAGGCTGCGCAGCGTGCGGTAGTCGTCGCTCTGCGCCATGACCTGACGGGCGATGGCTTGACCGACGAGAAGGAGGGTCACCAAGGCGGCCAGTGCGCCAAAGAGCAGCAGGGCGACGACCTCAAGATGAATACCTCGCTCGGCACTGGCCGCAGCTGTCCGAATGTCGTAAACGTTGCCGGCAGATGCGAAGATCTGGCCGTGGCCGAGCGAATTGGCTGCTGAAGAGAACGCCTTCCAGTCGGCGGCACCGTGCCGGAGGCGAACGCCCACGAGATTGATGTCGGCAATCCCCTGGACAGGGATGCCCAGCCCCGCAGCCAGGCGCGGCAGGAAGGCCGGCGTCAAAAAGAGGTTCTGTTCGCCCTCGTACGAAACGTCTTCGTTGGCGACCACGGAGTCGACGGCGTTGACGTCCTGGGGCGCCCGCACGATTGCGGTGACCCGAACTCTGAACGAAGGGCCGTCGGGCGCCTGGTTGCCATGCTCCACCCCGCCCGTGAGTCCGCCGCTCTGGAATTGTGCTGCCGAGTAGGCGTAGAGGCGCAACCGGCTGCCGACGTGGAGGTGGCGTTTCTCGGCCGCCAACTCGTTGACAGCGACGTCGAAGGGGTGGTGGGGATCGGGGAGTCGCCCGGCGATCACCAACGGGCGATCGACGGTACGAAACAGGTCAGCGTTGGCCACGCCGATCGCATTGAGGCTTCCATTGTTGTGACCGCTGGGATCGGGCGTCAGGAAGAGGTACGGCGCTCTGAAGTAGGCGACGACCTGCGGAAGATCAACGACGCGCCGTTCCAATGGGGCCAGGGCAAGCGAGTTGGCCGCAGCGCCCGTGGCTACCGGTGGCGCGGACGCACTCCCAAACAGAAACCCGCCGTCATCGGGCTGGCTGTAGGCGACGAACTGGGGCATCGCCCCATCGGTTCGCCGCGCGCCGGCAAATGCCGCGAGCGCGACACCGCCGCCTAGGCCGACCACCACGGCCAAGACCACGAACGCCCGCCATTTGAGGCGCAGTTCGGCTCGAGCTCGCAGCCAGATGAAATCCATGGCTCGTTTTACGTTGTCGCAGCCAGGTCCGTCACATTCTCCATTAGACGCAGCAGCGGGTGCCCAGCCAATGGTGGTGTCACGCGTGGTCGATGGGGTGTTGCCCCTACTGGCGCACGAAGATCGCCACCCCCTCGCCTGAGCCCACAGGTGACGGTGAGCCGGCCTGTAGGCGGGATTCTGTCCGGCTCCCGGGGGAGCCGGGGTGGCCATCCATCTGAGCGGCCTACCTGGGGAGCGTCCCTTCTCAGGGACCGGGCGAGCAACCCGTCTCCCACGCTTGGCCTTGCTCCGAGTGGGGTTTACCGAGCCGGCGGGGTCACCCCCGTCGCTGGTGCGCTCTTACCGCACCATTTCACCCTTGCCTGTGCGGACTGACGCCCGCCATCGGCGGTTTCCTTTCTGTGGCACTGTCCTGCGGGTCGCCCCGACTGGCCGTTAGCCAGCACCCTGCTCTGCGGAGTCCCGACCTTCCTCGACACGATCCCGTGCGGTCCGTGCCGCGGCCACCCGGCCGACTCACCGTCACGGACATTCTGCCAGGAATGGGATTGGGCGTCGGATTCCTGGGGTCTGCGCAGCGGTCGTATACAGGGGGGGTCGTATACAGGGGGGGTCGTATACAAGGGGGGTCGTATACAGGGGGGGTCGTATACAGGGGGGGTCGTATACAGGGGGGGTCGTATACAGGGGGGGTCGTATACAGGGGGGGTCGTATACGACCTGGCCGGGGCACGTTGGGGCTGGACGAAGCGACGTGGTGCCGGCCGATCACGGAGGCGGGACAGCCGGTCGGTATGGTGTCGTCGATGTCCGGCGGTCCCCAGCTCTTCGATCCCGAGTCGCCGCCGGTGTCGACGCGCCTGGGCGACCCGGTGGACGACGAAGGCTCCGAGGCGTACCCACGGGCCAGCCCCGACACCCACCCCCAGGCCCTGTCAATCGGCAGCCTCTACGACGCCGCTGAGGCGGCCCTGAACCGGGAGTTCCCCAGGAACCGACCCCTGTGGGTGCGCGGGGAGATTTCACACTTCTCGGATCATCGTTCGGGCCACCTGTATCTCGACCTGGTCGATCCCGAGGACGGCCCCGGCCCAGGCGGAGGGCGAGGCCGGGGAGGCGCGCCAACCTTGCATGTCAAGTGCTGGCGAACCTCGTGGGCGCCCTTGCGGCATACCTTGGCCAAAGAGGGTATTGAGCTGGCCGTCGGGATGGTCGTGGTCCTGCGTGGCACGATCGACCTCTACCGGGCCAAGGGCGAGCTGAGCCTCATCCTGGTCGATATCGACGTCACCGCGCTGTTGGGCCAGCTGGCAGCGGCGCGGGCCCGCTTGCTGCGCGCGCTCGAGGACGAAGGGCTGCTCCGTCGCAACGCCGCCATCCCCCTTCCACCGGTGGCCGTGCACGTCGGCCTGGTGGCCAGCCCCGAAACCGAGGGGTGCCGCGATTTCCTGGGCCAGCTGCTCGGCTCGGGGCTGGGGTTCCGCATCTCGCACGTGAAAGTGCCGGTGCAGGGTCCCGGTGCCCCGGCCTCCATCGCGCGGGCGCTGGCCATGCTGAGTAGGAGCGACTGCGACGTCGTGGCGGTGGTTCGCGGCGGCGGCGCGCGCGCTGATCTGGCTGCGTTCGAGACCGAGGTGGTGGCGCGCGCCGTGGCCCGCTGCGCCAAGCCCGTCTTCACCGGGATCGGCCACAGCGGTGACGAGACCGTGGCGGACGTCGTCGCAGCGCGGACCTGCATCACGCCCACCGAGTGCGGGCACCAGCTCGTGGTCGCGGCGCAGCGTTGGTGGACGGGGCACGTTTCGGGGCCGGCACAGCGGTTGGCTCAGCGAGTGCCGACCTTCCTGTCTGCCGCCGAGGGGCGCGACGCTCAGGCACGACGGGCCTTGGCCGGTGCGGCCAGGCATCAGCTGCGCGTGCACGTGGAGCGCCTGGCGACCAGAGGGTCGGCCGTACGACGGGGTGCTCCGACGCGGCTCAATGCCTGTGAGGGGACGCTGCGAGCTCGGGCCGCCCGGCTCGGGCCATTGACCTCCGGGCATGTCGGTCGCCAGGAGGAGCGCCTGCAGAGCTGGGGTCGGCTGCTGGCCGCCTACGACGTGGAGCGCCAACTCGAGCGTGGCTACAGCCTGACGCTTACGGCCGAGGGAACGCTGCTGCGCAGCACGGGCGACCTGTCGGTGGGCCAAGAGATCGTGACGCGGTTCGCCGACGGCACCGTGCACAGCACGGTCGTGGGAGACGAAGTGGACGACGGTCTGTCGGTCCGGGAAGCAGGAGGCAGGCGATGAGCGACTCCGGGGAGGCCGTCCCGGTGGGGGAGATGAGCTACACGGAAGCCAGTCGTGAGCTCGATGCGATCGTGGACTTCTTCGAGCAGCGCGAGGTCGACGTCGACGTCCTCGTGGCGCGCCTGGAGCGTGCCACGGTCCTCATTGACGAGCTGGACCGGCGCCTGCGTCAGACCAGGGCCCAAGTCGAGGAGCTGGTGCCCCGGCTGGACGCGCTGGCCGCCGAGGAAACCGTGAAGCCGCGGGAGGGCAGTGATGAGTGAGGGGAACGGGTACGACCGGCTGTACTTCCGCCAGTTGCTCGCCGGGCGCGACTTCGCGCGGCAGGACGCGGTGGCCCGCCAGATGCTCAACTTCGTGTACCTGGTGGGCGACCGCGAGACCGGTGATGCCCTCGTGATCGACCCGGCCTACGCCGTGCAGGACCTGCTCGACATTCTGGCCGCTGACGGCATGCGCCTGACCGGCGTGCTCGGGACGCACTATCACGCCGACCACGTCGGGGGTCAGATCGGGGGGTTCTCGTTGGAAGGGATCAGCGCACTACTCCAGAAGGTGCAGGTGCCGATCCACGTGCAGGCCGACGAGGTGCCCTGGGTCGAGCGCACCACCGGTGTGAGCCGAACCGAGCTGGTCGGGCACCACAGTGGCGACGTCCTGCGGGTGGGCGACGTCGGAGTTGAGCTGATCCACACGCCGGGCCACACGCCAGGTAGTCAGTGCTTCCTCGTCGACGGGCGGCTGGTGGCGGGCGACACCTTGTTCCTCGAAGGCTGCGGGCGCACCGACCTTCCCGGTGCCGACCCGGCCGCCATGTACGAGTCGCTGCACACCCGCCTGGCGCGCGTGCCCGACGACGTCATCCTGTTCCCCGGCCACATGTACTCGTCCGATCCCTCGGCCTCCATGGGCGACACCCGAAAGTGGAACTATGTCTTCCGCCCGCGCTCCGCCCAGGAGTGGCTGGCCATGTTCGGCGGCTGACCATTTTCGGTGAGGGGAGGCGGGTTGGATGCGGTGAACGAGGTCGTGGTCGTGGGCGCGTCGCTGGCCGGGTGGCGCGCCGTCGAGACGCTGCGCACCGAGGGCTTCGAAGGGTCCATCAGCCTGATCGGCGAGGAGCTCCACCTTCCCTACGACCGGCCGCCTCTCTCCAAGGAGGTGCTGGCGGGCACCTGGCCTCCCGAGAAGGCCGTGCTGGCGGACAAGCGTCGGTCGAGCGAGCTCCGCGTCCACGAGGTGCTCGGACGGCGTGCCATCGGGCTCGACGTGGCCGCGCGCCGGGTCCACCTCGACGATGGCACGACGCACGGGGGAGACGCCGTCATCATCGCCACGGGCGCGTCGCCCCGCCGGCTGCCCGGCACCGACGACCTGACGCCACGCGACGGATTGTTCACCCTGCGCACGCTCGATGACTCACTGGCCTTGCGTGCCGCGGTGACCGCAGTGCACGGTGTGCGGGTGGTGGTGATCGGAGCGGGATTCATCGGTGCCGAGGTGGCGTCGACCTGCGCCGCGTTGGGGTGCCGGGTCACGGTGCTCGAAGCACTCGACATCCCGCTGCGCACCGTCATCGGCCCCATGCTCGGCCAGCACTGCGCGTCGCTTTATGCCGGGCACGGCGTCGACCTGCGCACCGGCGTCGCAGTGCGAAGTGTCAAGAAGGCCTCCGCTGGCGACCTGGACGGCAGTCCCTGCGGTCTGTCGGTCGAACTCGGTGACGGCGAGATGGTGAAGGCCGACGTGATCGTCGTGGGCATCGGCGTGGTACCGGCGGTGGGGTGGCTCGAGGGTTCGGGCCTCACGCTGGACGACGGCGTGCTCTGCGACGACCACCTCTTCGCGGCCGACGGGGTGGTGGCGGCGGGCGACGTGGCGCGGTGGAGGTGGCGCCATCCTGAGGGTGAGGAGGCGGTGCGGATCGAACATTGGCAGGTGGCGTCCGAAGCCGGGGTGGCCGCGGCCCGCAGCGTGTTGGCCGGACGGGCCGATGCTCCCTCCTTTACGCCCGTTCCGTACTTCTGGTCCGATCAGTACGGCATCCGACTGCAGGTGTTGGGGCGGCCGCACGGCGACGACGACGTGGAAGTGATCCACGGTTCCCTCGCCGAGGGGAAGTTCGTCGCCGTGTTCGGCCGCGCCGGGCGCTTGCGCGCCGTCACCGCCATCGGAATGCCCCGCCAGCTCATGAAGCTGCGGCCCCTGCTCCAAAAGGGCGCCAGCTGGGACGACGCGTTGGCCCGGGCTGACCGGTCCACCTGAGGCGCGCCCTCTCCGGATACCATCTCGCGCGGCGAGAGTCACGTCTAATCGCACCATCATGCCTGGTACGAGGAGAAATTGTGATCTCGTTGTGCATGTCGAGGTCGAGAATTGACAGTTCACTGAGGCGGTGAACGAGTCGCGGAGGCCATCCGGCGGTCAGCCTCCTGCGTTTGGCGAAAGGACGCTGGTGGCAATTCTCTTTGGCCCCCGGGAGGACGAGGTCCCACGAGGAGCGAACGTGCCGGCGAAGAAGAAGCACAGTGTCGAAGAGATCATGACGAAGCTGCACGAGATCGAACGGCTCACTGACCAGGGGATGTCGGTCTCCATGGCGGCCAAGTCGCTCGATGTGACCGAGCAGACGTATTACCGATGGAAGGCGCGGTATGGCTCCATGCACGAGGACGAGGCGCAGAGGATCTACGAGCTCGAACAAGAAAATGCCCGCTTGAAACGCGTCATCGCCGATCAAGCCCGTGACATCGAGATGCTCCAGGACTTGAACGAGGGAAAATTCTGAGCCCGGCGCGGCGGAGGGATGCGGTGGAGTACCTGGTCCACCACTACGAAATCTCCGAGCGTCGGGCGTGCAAGCTGGCTCGCCAACACCGTTCCACCCAGCGTTACGCGGCCATGAGCGCGCCCGAGCCGCGGCCGGTCGTCGTGGCGACGCGACCCGCTGCCGACGAGGGCGAAGACGAGGAGCCCCTCTACCGGGAGGCGGGCTACAGAGATCTTCCCTCCGGCGGAGGGGGTATTCACGCCGCAGACGACGTCGAGGCGGCACGCGCCGCCGCCGAGCCCTTTCTCCAGCCCGCCGTTTACGACCAGGACGAGCAGGGCGCCGATGGCTGGACGATGGCCGAGGACACCGACGGGCCCGATACCGTCTGCGACGCCGTCGTGGACACGTTCCACGCGGTGGGGAGGATTCCGGTCACGGTCGTCGGCGGACTCGTTCGCTACTCCGTGGACTCGGGTACGGCGTGCGTGCAGGGCGTGCGCTCCACTGCGGCCTTGCTCGGACGACTGGTGCCCTGCGGGCGTGGGGGAGCTCGCTGCTTCAGAAGGTGATGCCGGTCAGCTCCGGAATGGTCGCCTCGGACTTGGAACGGGCAGCGAGCCATCGTTCCCGAAGGGCTGTTCGTTCAGTGTCGCTTCGCCTTGGTTCGACGATCCGGCTCGGGGTGAAGGTGCCGGCCAGCTCGTCGACCGACCCGTAGGTCCCCACCGCGAGTCCCGCCAGGAGCCCGGCCCCGAGCGTCGTCGCCTCGAGCACCGGCGAGATCTCCACCGGGCGTCCGATGGCGTCGGCCAGGGCCTCGACGAAGACCTCGTTGGCCGACATCCCTCCGTCCACCCGCAGCGACGCGATTGGGTACTCCGTATCGGCTTCCGAGGCCTCCACCAGGTCCGCCCCGCGATGGGCGATCCCCTCGAGCACCGCCCGGACGATCTCGGCCCGGCCCGACCCCCTGGTCAGCCCCAGCAGGGTGCCCCGAGCTCCGAAGTCCCACACCGGGGTTCCCAGTCCCAACAGGGCCGGCACGAACCAGACGTCGCCCGTCCCCGCACAGCGGGCGGCCACCTCGGCCGACTCCGACGCCGAGGAGAGGATCCCCAGATCGTCGCGCAGCCACTCCACCGCGGTGCCAGCCGAGAGCATCACGGCCTCGTTGCCCCACGAGGGCACCCCGCCCACCTGGAAGGCGACGATGGGAAAGGTGCCGGCGGCGCACCGGACCGCTTCGCGGGGTGCCGGTCCGGGTCCGGTGCACTGGTCGAGCATCCCTCCCGTGCCGAACGTCGCCTTGGCCAATCCGGGCAACGTGCACCCCTGGCCCACGAGCGAAGCCTGCTGGTCTCCGGCCATGCCACAGATCGAGGGAGCGCCCGGCAGCGCCGCGGCCGCTCCCAGCGGTCCAGAGGAGTCGACGATGGTGGGCGCCATCACCCGCGGGATACCGAGCCGGGCCGACAACTCCTGGTCCCAGGCCATGGAGGCCGGGTTCACGAGGGCCGTGACCGCGGCGTTGGTGGCGTCGGTGATGTGGAGCACGTCGGAACCCGCCGCCACCCCTCCCGAGAGCGTCCACGCCACCCAGCTGTCGACCGTGCCGAAGCACAGCTCGCCGGCGCCGGCGCGCCTCCGCTCGGCGTCGACCGTGTCGAGGATGGCCATCACCTTGGTGGCCGACGCGTTGGGGGCGATCCGGATCCCTTCGGCCTGGAGAGCCAGGCAGGTGCCGACGGTGCGGAGGTCCTGCCAGCCGATTCCGGGTGCGACCGGTCGGCCCGTCGCCCGCTCCCAGACGATGACCGAGGCGCGCTGGTTGGCGATGCCCACTCCGGCCACGGGGCCGCTGGTGTCGAGGGTGGCGCGGGCCACCGACAGCACGGCGTCGGCCATGGCGGCAGCGTCGAACTCCACCAGCCCGGGACCCGGCGTCTTGGGGAGGAACGGCACCCGGTGCTCGTGCACCACGGTGGCGTCGGGCTCCACGATGGCAGCCCGCACACTCGAGGTCCCGACGTCGACGACCAGGATCCTCCCGCCCGCGTCGCTCATGCCCACGGCGTCGGACCGAAGGGGGAGGGCAGGTCGAGCTTGCCGGGGTTGAGGATGCCGCGGGGATCGAGGGCCGCCTTGAGGTCACGCAGCACGTCGAGGCCCGATCCCAGGGCGCTGGCCATGAAGCGCGCCCGCTGGAGCCCGATGCCGTGGTGGTGGCTGATCGCCGCCCCGCAGGCCAGCGTGGCGTCGGTCACGGTGTCCCACACGCGCCGGTAGTAGGCCTCGCGCCAAGCGGGGCCAGCGTCGGGGTTGTGACCGCCGAAGGTGAAGTAGAGGCAGGCGCCGTCGGGGTAGGCGTGCGACTGGTGCGCTGACGCGGCGACGGTGCCGTCCATGTCCTCGAGGGCCGCGATCACCTCGTCGAAGAGACCCGGGAGCACGGACCACGGGCCTGCGACCTCCACGGTGTCGACCACGAAGCCGGCGCGCCACAGCGGGGCCAGGGCGGAGACGTCGTTGCGATGGCTCAACCAGCGGGCGACGAGGTCCGAGCTCAGAGACTGCGCGCCGTGCGCCGCGTCACATTCCGCGTCGACGATCGCCAGCGTCGCGGCCAGGACGGCCGGGTCGGCCTCGTCGAGGACCACCAGCACGTTGGTGTCGGGCAGATCGAAATGGCGGTCGGACTCCACCCGGTCGTACAGGCGCAGCACCGCCGGGGTGGCGCCACGGCGCAACATGCGGCGACACGCGTGGAGCCCCTCGGCGAAGGTGGCGAAGCCAAAGGCCCGGCGTTCCTGTGCGCTCGGCCGTGGGTGGATGCGCAGACGTGCTTCGGTGATCACCCCCAGCGTGCCCTCGCTGCCCACGAAGAGCTGGGTCAGATTCGGTCCGGTGGCGGCACGCGGTCCGCGTCCCTCGGTGCGCACGGTCCTCCCGTCGGCCAGCACCACTTCGAGCCCGACCACCATGTCCTCGATCTTCCCGTAGCGCGTCGAGTACTGGCCGGCACCGCGGCAGGCCAACCACCCGCCCACGGTCGAGAGGTCCATGGACTGGGGCCAGTGGCCCAGCGTGTAGCCGGGGCCGATGGCGCAGAGGGCGCTCTCGAGGTCGGGCCCGAACGTCCCGGCCCTGACGTCCGCCCGCAGCGAGTCCTCATCGACGTGCCGGACGCCGTGATCCGTCGTCATGTCCAGCGCGACGCCGCCGAAGGCGGGAACGGCGCCTCCGCAGACGCCGCTTCGCCCGCCCGCGGCCGTCACCGGGACGCTCGCCTCGTGGCACGCGGCGAGCACGGCGGACACTTGTTGGGTCGAGCGCGTGCGCACGACGGCCGCCGGTCGCCGGGGGACTGCACCCTCGACTGCCCAACCTACGGCGAGCGGCCACCAGTCACGTCCCGCCTCGGCCCGGGCAGCGTCGTCGGTCTCGACCACGGCGCCGCTGGAGGCCAGGCGCTCGAGCAGCCCGTGGGGCAGTTCCACCGGGACAGCACCGAGTCGGTCCTCCACGTCGGCCGGCAGCGCGTCAATGGGGGTGACCGGCGTGGACTCGGTCACGGAGCGTCCAGGCCGGCTGTAACGAGCTCCTCGTGGCACGACGTGGTGTACCGCGCCACCTGCGCCGAGGTGGCCGCCGGGTCCCAGCCCAAGTCGGGCGCGATCAGGGTGGCGACGGCGTCGGCGGCGCTCATGCTGGCTCGGACCCGCTGGATCTTCGCCCGTGTGCGGCGCGAGAGGACGTCGTCGAGCGTGCACGCCATCTCCTCGCGGACGGCGAAGAGCACCTCGGCACCGGTGTAGGGGAGGCCCTCGACCACGGGGGCCACGAGGTCGTGTCGGCTTGCGCCCAGGCCGTGCACGGATCTCCACTCGGTGCCATAACGGCTCAGCAGGCGCGCATCGGGCAGGGCCCGGACCACCGGATCACGCCCCCGGGTGGTGGCTCCCAGCAGCGGGAGCTTCTTGGTCACGCAGCGTCGGCGGTTCGGCGACTCACCGAGGAGGCCGACCACCGCGTCGACGGTGTCCTGGGCCATCTTGCGGTAGGTGGTCAACTTGCCGCCGGTCACCGTCACCACCCCGTGGCCCGACGTGGTGACGCGGTGGCGACGCGACAGGTCTGCGGTGCGCGCCGAGGTGCGACGGCCTCGTCCGGGCGAGGCCAGCAGGGGTCGAAGCCCGGCCCAGACCCCGGTTACGTCGGCGCGGGTGAGGTTGGACGTCGTGACCTGGTTCGTGGCTCCGAGGAGGTAGTCGACGTCGTCGGGCGAGCACGACGGGTGGTCGAGCGAGCCGTCGTAGTCGGTATCGGTCGTGCCCAGGTAGACCAGGTCCGTGCCCGGCCAGGGAACAACGAAGATGGAGCGGCGGTCGCGGCCGACGGGGATGACCGCCGCGATGTCCGTGGGCAGCCGCTCGGCCGGAACGCTCACGTGGACGCCCTTGGCCGGTCGGAGAGAGCGGGGGTCTGCGCCCTCGTCGAGGCTTCGCACCATGTCGGCCCAGACGCCCGAAGCGTTGACGACCACTCGTGCCGTGACGCGGAACTCGGTCGGGTCCGCCTCGAGGGACGGGCGTACGACGGCGCCGTCGGTTCGGCCGCCAGGAGTGGTCGTCAGTCGGACGACGGTGGCGTAGTTGGCTACGACGGCGCCGAACTGACAGGCCGCCGTGCGCGCCAGGGCGAGCGTGAGTCGGGCGTCGTCGGCCCGGGCGTCGAAGTAGAGGAAGCCGGCCGCCAGGTCGTCGGCGACGAGGGTCGGGAGATGGGCCAGTGCCTCGTCGCGGCTGATCCGACGGTGATGGTCGCCGATGCGCCAGCCGCCGGTGACGTCGTAGGCCCACAATACGGCGGCGTACGAGCGGGCCATCGCTCGCGAGGCGACCCCGTCTGGCCCGAAGAGCGGGATGAGGAAGGGCAGCGGAGAGACGAGGTGCGGCGCGTTGTCGAGCAGGCGCTGCCGTTCCGCCAGGCTCTCGTACACCAGGCCGAGCTCACGTTGTTGGAGGTAGCGCAGGCCGCCGTGCACCAGCTTGGAGGACTTCGACGACGTGCCCGAGGCAAAGTCGCCTTTCTCGACCAGGGCGGTGCGAAGACCCCTGCTGGCGGCATCGAGCGCCACCCCCGCTCCGGTGACGCCGCCTCCGATGACGAGGACGTCGAACTCCTCGTCGCCCAGCCGTCGCAACGACACGTCGCGGCGGAACGGGTGCACGGGCCCCAGACTGCCACACGCGCCATAAGGTGCCGCTGTGCCCGTGGCGCCCGACGACCCCTGGGCGGGCTACGCCAGAACGGTGGTCGAGATCCGCCGCCCGGAGGTGGGCGACCTTGTGGTCCGGCCCGCACCCTCGGGTCAGACGGGAGCGTGGCCCTGGCCGTCGGCGACGTCGGTGCATCTGCTCACCGCGTGGGATCCCGGCCAGGATCGTCCGGGGCCACAGGTGAATCGCGCCCGCCAAGCGGCACTCGAGTCCGAGCTCCGCGCCATGACGCCGGCCATGTGGGCGGCGGTCGGGACCGACCCCGACACGGGAGGGAGCGACGAAGGCGTGGCGGTGCGCGGACTGGCCGAGGTCGAGGTCCTGCGGATCGCGGCCCGCTATCGCCAGGACGCGATCTTCTCTTGGACGCCGACGGAGTGGGCCATCGTGGCGAGTGCGGGGACCCGCCGTGAGTCTCTGGGGTGGTCCGTCACGCTTCGACCTTCCGGTCCCTGACCGACTTGTTTTCGTGGTGCTCGGGAGTTGTCCGGCCATTGGGCCGCGGGGACCGTCTGGCTCTTCAGCGGGGGAAGCATCGCGCCGAATTTCCTTGGTGTGGGAGCAGGGCCGTCGAGGCCGGCGGTGCTTCCGAAGGGAATTGGGATGGAGCAGTTCGACCAGGGTTGGGAATACGACCCGGAGTACGGCGCGGAGTACGACGAGGCATTCGGTCCGGAGTTCGACCCCGATCTCGACCCCGACGTGGACCCCGAGACGCTCTACCTCAGCCTGCTCTCCGACGAGGAGCGCCAACGGACCTGGCCCGAAACTCGCTGGGAGTCTCCGTTCGACGACGATCGGTCCGACGAGCCGCCACTCCTCTTCAGGGACCAGGTAGCCGAAGCCGAGTTGCGCCAGGAGATGCGTCTGTCCGAGCTGTGGGGGCATTGTGAGGGCGGCGCCCTGCCGATGTCCGAGTTCTTGGAGCTCGCCCGGTTGGTGGGCGAGGTCGAGGGCGTGCCCGGAGCCGTGTGCGAGGACTGCGCCATGCTCAAACGACCGATGGTGCGTGGGAATTGGGCACTCGCCACCACAGGCCTGTGTCGGGTACACCTCCGATTTCGTATCGGGCACGCCGGGATCGATCACGCCACCTAGGCGCTGAGCCGCTCGCCACCGATCGCCCACCATGGGCGGTGGGCTCGAGAGGCACAATGGTGAAGTGACACTGGCCTCACGTGTCGTCGCGGCGTGTCACCTCACGGGATCGTTCGTCCTGCGCTCGGGGAGGAAGGCGGACCACTACTTCGACAAGTACCGGTTCGAGTCGGACCCGGTCCTGCTCGCCGACATCGTGGCGGCTCTGGTTCCGCTCGTCCCGACTGCCACCGAGGGCCTGGCCGGTCTGGAACTGGGAGGGGTCCCCCTGGCCACCCTGTTGTCCGCCGCCACCGGGCTTCCGGTCTACTTCGTGCGCAAGGAGCCGAAGAAGTATGGGACCGAGCGGGTCTGTGAGGGAGGGGACGTCTCCGGACGCCACCTGCTCATCGTTGAAGACGTGGTCACCACCGGGGGACAGATGGTGCTCTCGGCTCAGGACCTGCGTGCCGAGGGCGCGGTGGTCGAGCAGGCCCTGTGCGTGATCGACCGCGAGGGCGGGGGAGCCAGCGTCGTGGCCGCTGAGGGGATCACCCTGCGCTCCTTGTTCACGATGAGCCAGCTCGAGGCGTCGCGGTGGGAGCCGCCAGCGCAGATGGTGGGTCCACTTTGACAACGATTGTCAAAGTGGTGCTCCTTCACGAGGCCCAGGTGGCGTCCTTCGGGAGCGCCGACGATGTGGCCCTGATGGCCACCCACCTGGCCTACCAGGCGCCCACGCAGCTCGCGCCGCCTGTGCGGGAAGAGCTCTTCAATGACCTGTTGGGGACAACAAAAGCGCTATCTCTGGGCTGACCAGGGACAATTCCGTGCGTTCGTCTTTACAGGCGCTCCAGAGGTACGACATACTCCTTGTTCGCCGAAATTCGGGGACGTTCCCATCCCGACGATGTGCCGTAAGGGCCTCCGATCAGGGCGAGCGCAAAGTATCCGCCTGAACCCGTGATGAGGAAGTGTTTCCCATGATCGCCACCACGTGGCGCAAGCAAGCCGCCTGTCGGGGGCTGGACGTCGAGACGTTCTACCCCGCCACCGAGGACGAGGCCGACGCGGCCGAGGCCAAGGCGGTCTGTGCCGTCTGCCCGGTCCGGCAGGCATGCCTGGAGCACGCGCTGCTCCACCGCGAGCGCGAGGGGATCTGGGGAGGCACGACCGAGCGGGAGCGCCGGCGGATCGTCCGGCATCGCCGCAAGTCGGCCTGAACCCCCGTCGGCGTCCCGGCGACTACCGGCTGGCGGTGGCGCCCGATCCCTTGGTCGAGCCACCGGTGTGCGACGCCTGGGTGGACTGCCCGAGCGAGCAGGGCGTGGGATTCCAGGGCTCGGGCTGGGTGTTCACGTAGACGTCGGCGGGAACGGTCGTCGTCGTGGTGGGGGCCGGTCCGGCCGGCGTGGTCGCCGGCGCCGAGCGGACTGTCCCGGATCCCGGAGCGCTGACGCTGAGGTCCGAGCCGGCGATCGACAGCGACACGGTTGCGCCGCTGATCCCCGGATCGGCGATCAGGGTGACCGGTCCCTCGAGGACCGTGGCCAGGGTCATCGCCGCGGTGGCGCCGGGCGGTCCGTAGCGGATCTGCGAGGGGCTGCCGGGGGTCAGGAGCGTCGTGGCGTCGGCGATCTCGTTCACCGTGAAACCCTGGGTGCTCAACGCCGCCGCGGTGGAGGTGGCCTTGCCGCTCACCGCCGACGCGTTGAACACGTCCACCGAGACCTCCCGGTGCGGCACCGTCGTCGTGCTCGTGGCGGGAACGGTGGTCGTGGTGGTGCGACGGCTCGCCGGCCGGGGGGTGGCGACTGGGACCACCGGGGTGGTGCCGATCTTTTCGAACGCGTCGACCATCTCCTGCGCGTACGGCTGGGCCATCTTGAGGGCGGCCGCTCCGCCGGCCGAGGTGTACGAGACGGTGGGGAGCGTCTCGGTGACCAGGTGCGACGAGGGGAGACCGCGGAAGACCTCGGCGATGTGGAGGAGGTCGCTCCGGGACAAGGTGTCGTCGATGGTCAGGTTGGTGACAGCCGCGCCGATGAAAGCGTTGATGGTGAAGGGGTTGAGGCTGGTCTGGTTGAGCTTCTGGAGCACGGCATGGAAGAAGGCGTCCTGGCGCTGGATCCGGCTGAAGTCCGACAAGCCGTCTCCCTCCCAGTATCCGTCGGTGTCCACGTAGGAGAGGTGCCGACTTCGCACCAGCTCCAGGGCGGTGGTCCCGTTGACCACCTGGCAGCCCGTGGTCGTCACGTGGAGCCCGGTGTACTGGTCCCGCACCTCGGTCGGAAAGTCCATGGTGATCCCGCCCAGCGCGTCGACCATGCCCGAGAAGCCGGGGAAGTCGACGGCCATGTAGTGGTTGATCGGAATGCCGAGATCGTCCTCGATCGTCTGGACGAGGAGATCAGGACCCGAGTCGAAGGCGGCGTTGATCCGGTTCATGCCCGAGATCCCGCTGACGTCACCGGGGATGTGAACCCATAGGTCGCGCGGGATGGAGAGCACGGTGACCGTCTTGGCCGCGGGGTCGAAGCGGGCCACGATGGTGACGTCGCTGCGCTGGCCTCCGGCGTTGGACTCCGTGCCGAAGGCGTTGGCCTGGGTGGCGTTGGACACGAAGGCACGCGAGTCCGAGCCGACGAGGAGGAGATTGAAGGGCTTCTGGTCGATGGACGCCGTGGCCACGAGATGCTTCGAGTGGATCTTCTTGATCTGGTCGAAGCGGTAGGTGGCGTACAGGTAAACCCCGCCGGCACCCGCCGAGACCACGAGGACCACGACGGCGAGGGTGTAGAGGGTCCGCCGCCGCCAGCGGTGCCGGCGTCGGCGTTCCCGGCGCTGCACAGAACGCAGCTCGGCCTGCAGGTCGGCTCTGGACCGGGTGTCGTCGGGGGTCAAGGATCAGCAAAATAGCTGGCGGAGTGCTCCAGTATCCTTCGCCGGTGCACTTCGAGCTGGCCCCCGAGCTCCTCGAGCTGCGCGACACCGTGCGCCGACTCGCCCGCGACGTCGTGAAGCCGCGGGCCCGCGAGATCGACCGAAGCGGTGCCTACCCCCAGGACATCTTCGAGGTGTTCCGCGACGCCGGCCTGCTCGGCCTGTGCATCCCCGCCGAGTACGGCGGATCGGGCGCCGGGATCCTGGCGTTGGTCGTGGCGATCGAGGAGGTGGCCAAGTACTCCAACACGGCTGCGCTCATGCTCCTCTTGACCCGGCTCCCGACCGGGACGGTCATGGTCGCCGGCAGCGACGCCCAGAAGGCCCGCTACCTGCCGGGGATCTGCGACGGCACGACACGGGCCGCCTTCGGGCTCTCCGAGGTCCAGGCGGGCAGCGACGTGATGGGGATGCTGACCCGGGCCGTGCCCGATCCCGAGCGCGCCGGGGGTTGGGTGCTCAACGGCACCAAGTGCTGGATGTCGGGGGTCAGGGAGGCCGACTGGTACAGCGTCTTCGCCAAGACCGGCGACCCCCAGAGCCGATCACACGACTCGGTGAGCGCCTTCCTCGTCGAGCGGGAATGGGCCGGGGTGGAGGTGGGGCGGACGGACCGCAAGATGGGGCTCCGCGGAGTGGACACCGGCGAGCTCGTCCTGAGCGACGTACGCGTCCCCCCGGAGAACGTGATCGGTGAGGTGGGCGGCTTCCGTACGGCCATGTTGGGGCTGAACGCCATGCGCCCCGTCGTGGCCGCCCGTGGCATCGGCCTGGCCGAGGGCGCCCTCATGTACGCCACCGACTACGTCTCGCATCGGGAGGCCTTCGGCCGGACCATCGCCGACTTTCAGGGGATCCAGTGGGAGATCGCCAAGTGCGCGGCCGACATCGAGGCCGCGCGGTTGCTCACCTACCGGGCGGCCGTGATGGTCGACGCCGGGCAGTTCACGAAGGAGTACGTCCCCTATCTGTCGATGGCCAAGTACCAGGCCTCCGAGCTGGCCGTCCGGGCGTCGTCGCTGGCCGTGCAGCTGCTCGGCGCGGCCGGCTACATGGAGGATCACCCGACCGAGCAGTGGTACCGCGACGCCAAACAGCTCACGATCGTCGAGGGCACCTCACAGGTGCAGCTCGGTCTGATCGCCCGTGGCGTGCTGGACCGTGACCTGTGGTGGGATTGAGTCGTGGAACCGAGCTGGCCTGATCTCCTGGCGCGCTTGTCGCGGCGAGAGCCACTGCGCGAGACCGAGGCCGAAGAGGCGCTCGGCGTCGTCCTGGCGGGGGAGGCCACGCCGGCTCAGATCGGCGCCTTCCTCGCGTTGCTGCACGCCAAGGGCGAGACCGCCGAGGAGGTCACCGGGTTGGCGCGGGCCATGCTGCACGCGGCGGTGCCCTGCCCCCTGGGCGAGGTGGGCGACGGCGTCGTGGTCGACCTGGTGGGCACGGGGGGCGACCGCCTGGCCAGCATCAACGTGACCACGCTGGCCGCGTTCATCACGGCCGGTTGCGGTGTGGCGGTGTGCAAGCACGGCAACCGGGCTGCCTCGTCGTCGGTCGGCACGGCCGACGTGCTCGAGGCGTTGGGGGTGGCGATCGAGGTCGGGCCCGAGGGGGTGGCCCGCTGCGTCGCCGAGACGGGCATGGGGTTCTGCTTCGCGCAGCGTTTCCACCCCGCCATGCGATTCGTCGGCCCTGTCCGCCGGGAGCTCGGTGTGCCGACGGTGTTCAACTTCCTCGGCCCGCTGGTCAACCCGGCTCGCACGCGCTTCCAGCTGGTCGGGGTGAGCGACCCGGCCATGGCCCCGATCATGGCCGGCGTTTTCGCCGCCACCGGGAGCCGGCACACCTTGATCGTGCACGCCGACGACGGCCTCGACGAGCTCAGCGTGACCTCGCCGGCGACGGTGCTGGAGGTGCGCGGGGACGGCTCGGGCAAGGTCGAGGCTCGCGAGTGGCGGGTCGACCCCACCTCGCTCGGCCTGGCCCCGGCCACCCTGGCCGATCTCCGGGGTGGCGACGCCGCCTTCAACGCCGCCGCCATCCGCTCCGTGCTCGGCGGAGAAGTGGGTGCCCGGCGGGACATCGGACTCCTCAACGCCGCGGCGGCCCTCTTGACCGCCGGGCGGGTCGACGACCTCACGACGGGCCTGGCCCGGGCGGAGGAGTCGATCGACTCCGGTCGGGCCCTCGAGGTGCTCAACTCCCTGGTGGCGACGTCCCAAGTCGAGCTGCGCCGCCAGACGGGCTGACCCGCCAGGCGCGCCGGGGTGTGTGGGTCTCGGGTTCGAGGGCCGGGGAGTCCGGTTCGCACAGGGCGAGGACGCACCCGCCGAAACCACCGCCGGTCATGCGGGCGCCCAGGACCCCCGGTTGGGCCAGCAGGTCCTCGACGAGCTCGTCGACCAACGGGGTCGAAGCCTTGTAGTCGTCCGCCATGCTGTGGTGCCCGTCGGTCATGATCTCGCCCAGCCCGCGCAGGTTTCCGCAGGCCAAGAGACGCTCGGCCTCACGCACCCGGGCACACTCGGTCACGACATGGCGGGCCCGCCGGCGCAAGACGGGATCGCCGAGCGCGCTGAGGTCACCGAGGTCGCAGCTCCCGAGCGGCTGACCCAAGACCGAGGCGGCGCGGTCGCACTCCGCCCGCCGGGTGGCGTAGGGCGTCCTCGTGAGCAGGCGCGGCACCTCACTGTGGACGATGACGAAAGCGGCCTGGTCGGGCAGGAGGACGGAGCGCATCTCGAGGGTCGCGAAGTCGACGTACAGCGCGTGGTTCTCCGTCGCGGCGGCGATGGCGAGCGGGTCGAGCAGCCCCACCTGCGCACCGGCGGTCCGCTCGGCCTCCTGGCAGTGGCGGGCCAGGGCGATCGGATCGCTGTCGTCTCCGAGCGCCAGCAGGAGCCCGACCGAGAAGGCGGCGCTCGACGACAGGCCCGCCCCCACGGGCAGGGTGCTGCGCACCGAGACGACGCCCCCGGAGGCCGGTGGTTGGAGTCGCAACAGAGCGGCCGCCAGGGCGGCCTCGGGCGGGACCCTGGCCGTGTTGACGAGGGTGATCTCGAGAGGCTGGTCGGGGAACTGCTCGGAATGGACCCCGACGAGGAAGCTTCCCAGCCGCGGCGTGAAGGTCACTTCGGTGGCCAGCTCAATGGCCATGGGGAGCGACAGGCCGCCGTTGTAGTCGGTGTGGTCGCCGATGAGCACCACACGACCGGGGGCACACGCGGTTGGCATGCCCCCAGCTTGGCGCGGCACCCTTGCGGAGAGCGGCATATCCGTGGCGGCATATCCGTGGCGGCATATCCGTGTCGGCATATCCGTGGCGG
The DNA here is from genome assembly GCA_963787485.1 of uncultured Acidimicrobiaceae bacterium. Classification (GTDB taxonomy): domain Bacteria; phylum Actinomycetota; class Acidimicrobiia; order Acidimicrobiales; family RAAP-2; genus Bog-473. Next base: position 294,497 of record CAWBDF010000006.1, read on the forward strand.
CATGGCCCTGGCGGCATGGCCGGTGTCGGCACGGCGGCTTGACGCCGTCGCGAGGCGCAGGTCAGCATGCGGGCGTGGCCGACCGGACCGGACCGCTGCGGGGGGTCAAGATCGTGGAGCTGGCGGGCCTGGGCCCGGCGCCCTTCGCCTGCATGATGCTGGCCGACGCCGGGGCGCAGGTGCTCCGCCTGGAGCGGGCCGCCCCCGGGGCGGTCGAGCGGGCCGACGAGCAGCGGGCGTCGGGATCGGTGCGGTACTGGGACCTGCTGAACCGGTCCCGCCCCTCGGTGGGCATCGACCTCAAGCATCCCGACGCCCTCACGCTCGTCCTCGATCTGGTCGAGCAGGCCGACGGCTTCGTGGAGGGATTCCGACCGGGAGTGGCCGAGCGACTGGGCCTCGGGCCCGAGGCCTGCCTGGCCCGGAACCCGCGCCTGGTGTACGGGCGGATGACCGGGTGGGGACAGAACGGTCCCATGGCCTCCATGGCCGGACACGACATCGACTACATCGCCGTCGCCGGGGCCCTCTGGTCGATGGGCCGGGCCGACTCGGCCCCCGTGCCTCCGCTGAACCTGGTCGGCGACTTCGGCGGGGGAGGAATGGTGCTGGCCTTCGGGATGCTGGCCGCCCTCCTCCATGCGGCCCGCTCGGGGGAGGGACAGGTGGTCGACGCCGCCATGGTCGACGGTGCGGCCTCGCTCATGACCATGATCCATGCCTTCCACCTCGACGGGAGCTGGAACGAGCAGCGCGGCGCCAACATGCTCGATACGGGCGCGCCCTACTACGAGGTCTACGAGACGGCGGACGGCCAGTGGATGGCGGTGGGCGCGATCGAGCCCCAGTTCTACGCGGCCCTGCTCGAGGGAATGGGCCTGTCGGGTGACACCTCGCTGCCCGAGCAGAACGCTCGGGAGCACTGGCCCGCCATGAAGGAGCGCTTCGCCGCCGTGTTCAAGACCAAGACGCGGGACGAATGGACGGCGGTCTTCGACGGGACCGACGCCTGCGTCGCGCCCGTGCTCTCCGCATGGGAGGCGTACCGACACCCGCACAACGCGGCACGTGGCACCTACGTGGAGGTCGACGGCGTCGTGCAGCCGGGCCCGGCGCCGCGCTTCTCGCGCACGCCCTCGAGCGTGTCGCGCCCGCCGTCACCACCGGGTGCGGACACGGTGTCGGGCTTGCTCGACTGGGGCGTGTCCGAGGACGCGGTGGCCAAGCTGCGGGCCTCGCGGGCGCTCAGTTGATCTTGACGACGGGACAGGTGATGGTGCGGGCGATGCCTTCGATCTGCTGAATGTCGCGCACCACCATGCGGCCGAGATCGTTCATGGAGGGTGCCTCGGCCCGAGCGATGACGTCGTAGGGACCGGTCACACCCTCGGCCATCACGACGCCCGCGACGGCGTGCACCTGCTCGGCCACCTGTGCCGCCTTGCCGGCATCGGTCCGGATCAGGACGTATGCGTGGACGGTCACAGCACACCCTACATTGGGCATGGTGGCGACCTCGCCGAGGATCGAGCAGTTCAAGGAGATGGCCCGCCAGGCGGCACGCGACCTCTTCGACCAGGAACGCCCCATCGGGCGCCTCTCGCTCGTCCAGTGCGCCATGCTGGCGGGCGGCACGGTGGTCACCATTTCGCTGGCCGGATCCCTGTTCTTCTCCATCTCGCCGACGGCGGCCGACCACAAGGTGCTGTTGTACCTGCTCTTCACGATCGCCCCCTTCGCCATCGTCTCGCCGCTGCTCGGTCCGCTCATCGACCGCAGCCGTGGGGCACGCCGGCTCATGGTGGTGTCGTCGGCCGTCGGGCAGGCCGTGCTGTGTCCGCTCATGGCGACGCACATCCATAGCCTGCTCCTCTTCCCTCTCGCCTTCCTGGTCCTGGTGTGCCAGAAGCTCTATCTCGTCACCAAGGGCGCGCTCGTCCCCGAGATGGCCACGCTCAGCGGGCCCGACGAGCAGGGCGAGCAGGCGGGGTACGCCTCCGTGAACGCCCGGCTGACGTTGCTCGGCACCCTGGCCGGCTTCGTGGCGTCCATCCCCGCGGTCGTGCTCTACAAGATCGCCGGCTCTCCGGGCGTGCTGGTGTTCGCCACCCTGGTGTTCGTGGGCGCCGTGGTGGCCGGCGCTCGCCTGCCGGTGCCCACCGGCCGCCGGGCCGAGCGTCAGTGGACCGACGAGTCGACCCGGGTCCGCGAGTACGGCCAGCCCGGCGAGGCGCTGGCGCGCCAGAACGATCTGATGAAGCTCCAGCCCATCGCCAACCCCGAGGTGATGCTCGGGCTGACCGCCATGTGCATCGTCCGGGGGCTCACCGGATTCATGACCTTCATGCTCGCCTTCGGGCTGCGCCGCATGCACGGCGTCGGTCTCTACTGGTACGGGCTCGTGCTGGCCGGCACCGGCGTCGGCGCCATCATCGGGCTCGTCCTGGTCGGTCGTCTGCGCTCGCACCTGACCGAGCAGCAGCTGCTCTTGAGCTCGCTCTGGCTCATCGCCGTCACGGCCGCCGGCTGCGCGGTGTGGGGCACGCTGCTCGCCCAGGTGCTGCTCGCCTTCATGGTGGGGCTGTGCGGAGCGGTGGCCCAACCCTCCTTCGATGCCATGACGCAGCGCTACATTCCTCTGTCGGCACAGGGACGCGCCTTTGCCCGCTTCGGCATGCGCCAACAGCTGGTGTGGGTGGTGGGCTCGCTCATCCCGCTCGTCGTCGCCTTCACGCTGCCGCAGGGCGACGCCACCATGGCCGTGCTGGCGGCGCTCGGCGGGCTCTCCTACGTGTCGGGCCGCCGCGCCGCGCACACGCCACGGCTCGTCCGTCGCGAATTGCCGGACCTGGGCGACGTCGGGGAGGCGGGGGGGACCGCCGGGGGCTGAGCCCGTGGAAGGGAATCAGCCCAGGCGCTGAGCCAGCCGGTCGACCTGCTCGTCCAGGGCCGCCGGCAGCCGTTCGCCGAACTGCTCGTAGTAGGCCCGGATCAGTGGCACCTCGGCACGCCATCCCTCGACGTCCACGCGCAGCAGCTCCTCCATCTGACCCGGCGTCACGTCGAGGCCGTCGGTGTCGATGGCTTCGAGGGTCGGCACGGCCCCGATGGGCGTGTCGAGGGCGGGCGCCTTGTCTCCCACCCGGTTGAAGACCCACTCGAGCACCCGGGAGTTCTCGCCGTAACCGGGCCAGAGGAACCGGCCTTCGGCGTCCTTGCGGAACCAGTTGACGTAGAAGATCTTGGGCAGGGCGTCGCGGTCGGGAGCTTCCGCGCCGATCTGCAGCCAGTGCGCGAAGTAGTCGGCCATGTTGTAACCGCAGAAGGGCAACATGGCAAAGGGGTCGCGGCGCAGGTTGCCGACGGCCCCCGCCGCCGCCGCCGTGGTCTCCGACGCCATGATCGACCCGAGGAACACGCCGTGCTCCCAGTCGTGGGACTGGAAGACCAGCGGGACCACCGAGGCCCGGCGCCCCCCGAAGAGGATGGCGCTGATCGGCACGCCCGCCGGGTCCTCCCACTCGGGGGCGATGGCCGGGTCCTGGCTGGCCGGCGCGGTGAAGCGGGCGTTGGGGTGGGCGGCCGGGGTGCCCTTCTCGGGCGTCCACTCCTCGCCCTTCCAGTCGGTCAGGTGCGCCGGCGCGGTGGTCGTCATGCCTTCCCACCACACGTCCCCGTCGTCCGTCAGCGCCGTGTTGGTGAAGATGCAGTTGCCGTCGAGGGTCAAGATGGCGTTCGGGTTGGTCACGGTGTTCGTGCCCGGGGCGACGCCGAAGAACCCGGCTTCGGGGTTGATGGCATGGAGGCGTCCGTCGGCACCGAACTTCATCCAGCAGATGTCGTCGCCCACTGTCTCGACCTTCCACCCCTCGAGGGTGGGGATCAACATGGCCAGGTTCGTCTTGCCGCAGGACGAGGGGAAGGCGCCGGCGATGTAGCGGGTCTCGCCCTCGGGCGACGTCAGCTTCAAGATCAGCATGTGCTCGGCGAGCCAGCCGTCGTCGCGGGCCATGACCGAGGCGATGCGCAGGGCGAAGCACTTCTTGCCCAGGAGGGCGTTGCCCCCGTATCCAGAGCCGTAGGAGACGATCTCGCGGGTCTCGGGGAAGTGCACGATGTACTTGTTCTCGGCGTTGCAGGGCCACGGGACGTCGCGCTGGCCCTCCTCGAGCGGGGCGCCCACCGAGTGCAGGCAGGGCACGAACTCGCCGTCCTCGCCCAGCACCTCCAGGGCGCCAGCGCCCATCCGGGTCATGATGCGCATGGACGCCGCGACGTAGGCCGAATCGGTCAGCTGCACCCCGATGTGGGCGATGTCCGAGCCGAGCGGGCCCATGGAGAAGGGGACGACGTACATGGTGCGGCCCTTCATGGCGCCCTCGAAGAGGCCCTCGAGGTGCCGGCGCATTTCGGTCGGGTCACGCCAGTTGTTGGTCGGGCCGGCGTCGACCTGCTTCGCCGAGCAGATGAAGGTCCGGTCCTCCACCCGGGCGACGTCGCCGGGGTCCGAGTGGGCCCAGTAGCTGTTGGGCCGCTTGGCGTCCGAGAGCCGGGTGAAGGTACCCGAGCGGACCAGCTCCTGGCAGAGACGGTCGTACTCGTCGGCCGACCCGTCGCACCACACCACCTGGTCGGGTGCGGTCAGCGAGGCCACCTCGTCGACCCAGGCCAGGAGTTTCGCATTCGTCGTGGACGCCATGGTGGGGGGATCAGCTCCTTTGTCCTGCCGGCTGCAACGGGGCTCAATGCTAGGCATGTGCCGTGGGATCCCCCAACCCTCGGCACCCGTCGTCTGCCCGAGAAGACGACGTTGTCCAGCATATTCGTGAGACCCTGGGAGGAGGAATCGAGGCGTTCGGTCTCCGTGACGACGCCGGGGTCGTGCACGTGCCCGGGGGCGGATCGTTGGTCGTCTCGGTGGACACCGTGGTCGAGACGGTGCACGTCGACCTCTCCCTGTGCAGCCCGGCGGACGTGGGCTGGAAGGCGCTCATGGGCGCACTCAGCGACCTGGCCGCCGTGGGGGCCGATCCGCTCGGCGCCCTGGTGGCACTGTGTGTCCCCGGCGGTTCGGGCTCGGGCGAGCTGGCGATCGGTGTGATGGGTGGCGTCGCCGAGGCCGCGGCGGCCAGCGGGTGTCCGGTGGTGGGTGGCGACGTGTCGTCGGCGGCCCAGGTCACCGTGGCGGTGACGGTGCTCGGGACAGTCGAGCGGATCGGGCCGCCTCCGGTGCCGCGCTCGGGGGGCCAGCCCGGAGACGTGGTGATGCTGAGCGGACCCTGCGGGGGCTCGGCGGCCGGGTTGCGGGCCCTGCGTTCGTCTCTCGGTGGGTCGTCGGCCGGCGAGTCGTCCATGGCCTACCGGCGACCGGTGGCCCGCCTGGCCGAGGGGACCCTGGCCCGCCGCGCCGGCGTGCGCGCCATGATCGACGTCTCCGACGGGCTCGCTCTGGACCTGCACCGGCTGGCTGACGCTTCGGGAGCCGGGTTCCGGCTCGATTCGGTCCCGGTGGCGGAGGGGGCCACCCTCCACGAGGCCCTCGGGGGCGGTGAGGACTACGAGCTGGTCATGGTGGCCGACGAGGAGGTGAGCCGCGCCCTCAGCGCCCAGCTCGTCGGGGCGGGGTTGCGCCCTGCGCTGCGGATCGGACGGTTGGTGGAGGATCCGGACGAGCGGCTCCTCGGCGGCCAGGAGCTGGCGCGCCTCGGTTGGCAGCACCGTCTGGGGTAGAACCCGATCACCTCGAGCGCGGCCCCAGCGATCCACGCACAGTCTTCGTGGCGGGACCGCGAACCGAGATGGCTCTCCGTGACCCCGGCGCGACGCGGAGGTGAAATCTTCGCCCCGTCCTCGCTCGACGCGTCACGCAGTTGCTACAACCGTCGGGCCTGACGCACACCGTTGGCGGCCTGAAGGAGAGAGATGCACGCAAGGGGTTTGTCCGCCCACGGCGGGCCGACGCGGCCGGAGCCAGCGAAAGGTTCCAACAAGCGTCGTCTCCGTCTCCCGACGCTCCTCACACTGTGCATATCCACCACCTTGGCGGCCACGCCTCTGGTCCAGGTAGTTGCCGAGTCGGTGGCCTCGGCCGACGCACCGGTCTCGTTCCTCCCTGGGACACCGAACGTGGACCAGATCGTCAGCCCCGCGGGCACATCGGGCTCCAGCGCTGCCCCATGGAACACGTCCCAGGGTGACCCGGGCCAAGGTTCGCCCTACACCGCCAACGGCGTCGGGACCTTGTACCCGACGTATACGCCGGGGGGCAACACCACCACCGTCGGCGGCGTCACGGAGCCCAATTTGGCGGTCTATCCGGGCAGCGGGAGCGTCACCGATGGAACCTCGGGGAACACCCCCCCGTACCCGAGTGGGACGGTCGGCACTCCGGGACCCCTCGACGGATACTGCAACAGCGGCGGCAACACGGCGGCGACGACTTCCCCCACCACGGTCAACCGCCAGACGCCGGGAACCACCCTGCCCTTCTCTCCTTACTACTTCCCACAGGTCGTCGAGACACCGGGCGACAACAGCGCCCAAGACCTCACCGGATACTTCGACTACCGGCCCAAGGACGACGACGAGGCCCTCGTGGCCGCCACGTCGACCGACGGTGGCAACACCTGGACGTACGACAGCGAAGCCCTGGAGGAGAACCCCGGCTACTGCCCGAACGTCGACATCAACGACGACGGGGAAGGCCACTCCAACGTCCTCACCATCGGAGGCACCAGCCGCCTCTACACCCTCCAGCGTCCGGCGGGTGACAACCAGGGAGTGGGCATGCTGGTCCACGGCCTCACCGGTGTCACCGCTTCGAATCCCCTGGGCAACCTCCCCGCAACGGAGAGGGTCGGCGTCGATCCCGACGACTTCGCCTCCATTTCGGGTTCTCCGATCTCCGTGCCGACCACGGGAGCGGCTCCCGCCATCGGCCTGACCATGGACCTCAGCAACGCCAGCAGTGGCCCCGAGCAGCTGGTTTCTGGTGAGTTCGTGGATCTGACCGCCGACCCCACTCCCAACGCGTCGCAGGTCATGACCTGCACCGTGTCGGGGGCATCGCTGACCGGCTGCACGGCGGCTTCCACGGGAACGGGAGTCACGGTGAGCAACGGTGATCTGATCGAGCAGGTGATCGCCACCATCTCGAGCGGCCTGGCCGGTGCGGCCGCCACGTCCAAGGCGGCAGCCACCTCTTCCTGCACTTCGCCGAGCACGACGCCCGTGGTTCCAGGAAAGGGCAACCTCCCGTGCACGGTCCCGGTGGGGCCCAACACCGTCGTCGGTGATGGCGGCCTGGCGGGCTTCGGGATCACCGACGCGAATTCGGACAACCTCACCATGAGCATCTTCAACGCCAACGCTCCCAACCGGGCCTACGTCGACGGCGTGCCCGTCTACTGCAGCCAGTCCAATGCGTCGCCCACCACCAAGATCGAGAACTGCACCACCGGTCCGGGCGGGTCGGGCACCCTCCTGGCGAGCGTCGGGGACCCGGTCACGTCCGACCCCATCATCCCCCCCTCGACGACAGGGTCCACGGTCTCTCAGACCAGCGGGTTGGTCTCCCCCGACGGGATCGTCGGAACCCTGCCGGCCTATCCGAACGACGGTTCCGTCCCCGGGAACGCCAGCTACGTCATGTACACGGAGAAGATCCTCAACTACTACATCGCCGGGGTGATGACCGCGAAGAGCGCAGCCTTCAGCACCATCGCCGGCTCCCTCGGTGGGGTCATCAACTTCATTCCCTCGCCGACGACCTCCCTGGTGTTGCCGGCCAGCGGGAGCTTCACGGTGGAGATGGGCGACCTCACGGAGGCCAGTCTCAGCACCCCGGTCGACACCGTCGTGCCGGTCACCTGCACGGGCTGGAACACCAGTGGAGCTCCGACCAGCGGCGTGCCGACCGACAACCTGACCGGGTGTGCGGCGCCGGCGACAGGAGCCATCCCCAACTACTCGTCGAGCGACACGTTCGACAAGAGCACCTGGCTCGGGACACCCAATGCCGCGCTCGTCTCGGGCAACACCCTGGCCCTGACCGGTGAGGGGAGCGCGACCAACGCGCAGAAGCTGTTCAAGAACAACGAGGACTACACGGCTCTGCGTGTGGCGTGGTCGACCGACGGGGTGAACTTCTCTTCAGCAGGACTGACCAACGGCGGCATCATCAGTGGCAACAACTCCGGCGGTGCCAGCTACAACGACATCAGTAATCCGGCCCAGACCACGAGCCCGTCCAACCTGAACGCCTACGCCACCCCGGGCACGCCCGACGCCACGGAGATGCGCTGGGTGGGCTCGGCGGGCACCATCGTCCCCAATATCGACGGCAGTGGAGCGATGGGGCTGTTCCTTTCCGGAGCGTGGGCCGCCGACGGGGACAGTGACGCCTTCAACCAGATCTTCTACACCTCGTCCACCGACGGCGAGCACTGGACGGTCCCGGTCTCGGTCGTCAGCACGGACTACACGTTCTCAGCGTCGGAGAACCAGATCACGAATCCGACCCAGGCGTTGGGAGTCAGTGCCTACTACTCGGGCCGTGCCTACGGGCCCAGCGTGATCGACAACAACGGCAACTTGACCATGGTGTTCGCCGGGTACCGGCTCCCGAAGCCGATCGTCAACGCAGGGACCAAGCTGGGGACCGGGACCACGCAATACACCGTCGGGACAACCGACCCCGCTCTGTACCGCAACATCCTCACGGTGGCACTGACCTCTGAGGGGGGGTGCACACCCAGTTGCGCTGCCCCCGAGGTCCCGCTCGCCGTGGCTGTGCCGCTCCTCGGAGTCGCCGTGATGGGCGGGGCAACCGCTTTGGCCTACCGCCGCCGCCGCCACCCAGCGGAGGTGTAGGGAAGCGAAGGTGTAGGGAAGCGAAGGTGTAGGGAAGCCCGCCATCGTGGACACTGGTTCAGCCCGGCCCGGCGGCCCAGCAAGGACCGGAGGGAGGATCGGGCCCTGTTCAGTCGGCGGCCGGCGTGTGGGTCCGGCGCGGCGGCTTGGTCACCTTGCCCGCCCTCATGCACGAGGTGCACACGTGCAGCCGACGGGGAGCACCGTGGACGAGGGCGCGCACCCGCTGCACGTTGGGGTTCCAGCGCCGCTTGGTACGTCGGTGGGAGTGGCTCACGCTCATGCCGAACGAGGGCTTCTTGCCGCAGATGTCGCACACAGATGCCATCGGTGAACCTTCCTCCGGGGACGGCCGCGGTCGGGGGACCAGGCAGGCCTTCACGAACCCGTCAAGGTTAGCATCCCCATTGATGACCTCCCCGGCGACCATCGAGCCCGTGACGTTGGGCCCGGGCGAGTTGCGCGCCGTGATGGCGGGCTACCGAGATGCGCTCCGCCTCCACCAGGCGGACATCAACCGCCTGAACGTCTACCCCGTACCCGACGGCGACACGGGCACCAACATGGCGCTCACCCTCGAGGCCGTGGTGAGCGAGCTCGACGCGGTCGAGCGTCAGGCCCCGTTGGCCGACGTCTGCCAGGCCATCGGCCACGGTTCGCTCATGGGCGCCCGGGGCAACTCGGGCGTGATCCTCTCCCAGCTGCTGCGCGGCATGAGCGAGCGCATGGCCGCGGCCGACGGCAGCCCAGGCCCCGGCGCGGGCAGCGTCGGACCCGCGCTGCTGGTCGAGGCGCTCACGCACGCGGCCGAGCTGGCCCGGCGGGCCGTGGTGCGCCCGGTGGAGGGCACCATCCTCACCGTGGCCAGCGCCGCCGCCGACGGGGCGGCGCGTGGCATCGGAGGGGGAGACGGGCTGGTGGGCGTGGTCGAGTCGGCCAGGGTCCGGGCGGCCGAGGCGCTGGCCCGCACGCCCGAGATGCTGCCGGTGCTGGCCCAGGCCGGCGTGGTCGACGCCGGAGGCACCGGTTTCCTCCTCCTCCTCGATGCGCTCCTGCTCGTGCTGGACGGCCGCCCGTTGCCACAACCCGCCGGAGTGGCGGCCCCCGACCCAACTGGCCCCGGTCGGGCGAACCCCGCCGACACCGGGTCCGGCGACACCAGCTCGGTCGGCGACCTGCGCTACGAGGTGATGTACCTCCTGCATGCCCCCGACGACTCCATGGAGGACTTCAAGGAGGTCTGGGCGGGCATCGGCGACTCCATCGTCGTCGTAGGCGGGGATGGCCTGTGGAACTGCCACATCCACACCAACGACGTCGGCGCCGCCATCGAGGCGGGGGTGGACGCCGGCCGGCCGTCGCGCATCCGGGTGACCGACCTCGACGAGCAGCTCGAGGAGGAGCGCTGGGTGCGCGAGAGTGCCGGGGCGCCGGGGGCCGGGCCCAGCGTCGAGGGTGCTGGCCCGCCGCCGACCACGAGCGTCGTCGCCGTGGTCTCCGGAGAGGGGATCGGGCGCATCTTCCGGTCCCTCGGGGTGCACCACCTCGTGGTGGGTGGCCAGACCATGAACCCGGCCACCGCCGATCTGGTCAAGGCGGTCGAGTCCGTGGCCTCGGACCAGGTGGTCATCCTGCCCAACAACCGGAACATCCGCCCGGTGGCCGAACAGGTCGACGCCCTGTGCGACAAGACCGTGCGGGTGGTGGCCACGGGCTCCATGGTCGAGGGCTTCGCCGCCCTCCTGGCCTACGATCCCGCGGCGGACGCGCCGTCCAACATGGCCTCCATGACCGGCTCGGCCGTCCACGTGGTGCCGGCCGAGGTGACCCGGGCGGTGCGGGACGCCACCACCGACGCCGGCGAGGTGCACGAGGGTGACTTCATCGGCGTGTCGCGCGACGGCGTGGTGGCCGTGGCCGACGACGTCGTCGTGTGCACCCGCCTGCTGATCAGCCGCCTGCTCGACGAGTCGCACGAGCTGGTGACGCTGATCGAGGGCGAGGGAGCGCGGGCGGCGGACACCCGGCGCATCGAGGAGTGGCTCTCCGAGGAGTACCCCGACGTGGTGCTCGAGGTGCACCAGGGGGGCCAACCGCTCTATCCCTACCTGCTGGGGATGGAATAGCTCGAGTCCCGAGTCCCGGACTTGCCTCACGGACGTCAGCTCCTGTCCCTCGCCGGGGTCCCGGTCACCCGGCTCGACAGCGTGTCGGAGCGCCGGGCGGCCCGCCTGGCCGAGTTCGGCGTGACCTCCGTCCTCGACCTGCTGCTCACGTACCCGCGGCGCTACATCGACCGGACGCGGCAGGCCGACGTCTCGGACCTGGACGTCGGGGACGAGGCCGCGGTGCTGGCCCGCGTGGTGTCGGCCCGGGTGCGCCGGGCCCGCAACGGACGCGCCGTGGTCGACGTCGCCGTGCGCGACGACACCGGGCGCCTGGCGATCGTCTTCTTCAACCAGCCCTGGCGGGCGCAGCAGCTCGAGGCGGGGACCGAGGCCATCTTCTTCGGCAAGGTGGGCCTCTACCGGGGGACGCGCCAGATGGTGAACCCGGTCGTCGACGTCGTGGCGGCCATGGGTCCGGGGCGGCGCACGCTGCGTATCCTGCCGGTGTACCCCGCCTCGGCCAAGGCCGGCCTGACCAGCTGGGAGATCGGCACCTGCGTGGAGGAGGCGCTCGCCCGGGCCGGGGAGCTGACCGACCCGCTGCCCGAGGGCGTGCGCACCTCGCTGGGGCTCTGGGGCCGCACCGAGGCCTTCGGCGCGGTGCACCGGCCCGAGTCGCTCGCCGTGGTCGAGCCGGCGCGGCGCCGGCTGAAGTTCGACGAGCTGTTCCGGCTCCAGCTGGCCGTGGTCCTGCGCCGCCGCGCCTTCGAGGACAACGCGCGGGCGTTGCACCATCAGGTCTCGCCCCTGGAGGTCACCGGTGGGGTGACCGACACGCTGGTGGCCCGCTTCCTGGCCGGGTTGCCCTACGAGCTCACGACGGCCCAGCGACGGGCGCTCGCCGTCGTCGTGGCCGACATGGCCGGGCCTTTCCCCATGCACCGCCTCCTGCAGGGTGACGTCGGGTCGGGCAAGACCGTGGTCGCGCTGGCCGCCCTGCTGGCCTCGGTCCAGAGCGGGCACCAGGGTGCGTTCATGGTGCCGACCGAGGTGCTGGCCGAACAGCACTTCTCCGCCGTGCGGGCGCTGCTCGGCCACCTCGAGGGCCCCGGAGGGATGGCCGGGGGAGAGGTGCGCGTGGAGCTGCTCACCAGCCGGGTGAAGGGCAAGGCGCGTGCCGCCGTGCTCGAGGGTCTGGCCTCCGGTGAGATCGGGGTCGTCGTCGGGACGCACGCGCTGTTGACCGACGAGGTGCGCTTCGCCTCGTTGGGGTGCGTGGTGATCGACGAGCAGCACCGGTTCGGGGTCGAGCAACGGGCGAGCTTGCGCACCAAGGGGGCCGACGGCGACCCCGACATGCTCGTCATGACGGCCACGCCCATCCCGCGCACGGCCGCCATGGTGATATACGGCGACCTCGATCTGACCACCCTCGACGAGCTGCCCCCCGGCCGCTCGCCGGTCACGACGCAATGGCTGCCCGAGTCGTCCCGTGGCGGGGCGCACGCCGGCGAGGCCCCGGCGTGGGACCGCGTGCGGTCCGAGGTGGCCGCGGGCCATCGCGCCTTCGTCGTCTGCCCGTTGGTGGGCGACTCCCCCCGAGTCGAGGCCAAGTCGGCGGCCGAGGAGTTCGAACGGCTGACCGCCGGCGAGTTGGCGGGACTGCAGGTCGGCCTGCTCCACGGACAGATGGCCGCCGCGGCGCGCGAGGAGGTGATGGCCCAGTTCCGGCGGGGCGAGCTCGAGGTCCTGGTGGCCACCACGGTGATCGAGGTCGGCGTCGACGTCCCCGAGGCGACGGTGATGGTGATTGAGAGTGCTGATCGCTTCGGCATCGCCCAGTTGCACCAGTTGCGGGGCCGGGTGGGACGAAGCCGCGCCGCCAGCTGGTGCTACCTGCTCGGGGGCGACGACGGGAACGAGCGGCTGGTCGCGGTGGCCGCGTCGACCGACGGGTTCGCGCTGGCCGACGTCGACTTGCGGGTACGCGGCGAGGGCACCGTCTTCGGAGCCCGGCAGAAGGGACAGAGCGACCTCCGACTGGCCTCGCTGACCGACGCCGGCGACATGGCGCTGCTCGGTGAGGCGCGCCGAGTCGCCGAGGCCATCGTCGAGGAGGACCCGCGACTGGCCGCGCACCCCGACGTGGCGGAGGAAGTGCGCGTCCTCCTGAGCGAGGACGAGGGCGAGTTCCTCTTCAAGAGCTGAGCCCGTAGGGTGAGCCGATGCGGGTCATCGCAGGCCGGAGCCGCGGGAGGCGGCTGGCCGCCAGGCTCCCAAAGACGGTGCGGCCAACGTCGGACCGGGTGCGCGAGTCGATCTTCGACATGCTCGGCTCCATGGGCGGCGTCGAAGGTCTGCGCGTGGCGGATCTGTTCTGCGGCAGCGGGGCGCTCGGCCTCGAAGCCCTCTCCCGCGGAGCGGCCTCCGGCGTCTTCGTGGACCACGATCCCGACGCCCTGGTCGCCGTGCGGGTCAACCTCGCCGCCGTGGGTCTCGGCGACGCGCCGGCGACGCTGGTCCGGGCGTCGCTGCCCGGCTGGCTGGACTCCCCGCAGGCGGGTCACGTCGACCTCGCGCTCTGCGACCCTCCCTACGGCTTCGACCAGTGGCCGGCACTGCTCGGAGCGTTGAAGGCGGACGTGGTCGTGATGGAGTCGGGCCTTCCCGTGGCCCGGTCCGAGGGCTGGCCCGAACGTTGGATGGTCACGAGAGAGCGTCGATACGGCGGTACGCTCGTCACCGTGGCGCAGTGCTCCGAGGCCTTCGAGGCCGGCTCGTGAAGGTCGGCCTCTTCCCGGGGTCGTTCGACCCCTTCCACAACGGCCATCTCGAGATCGTGGAGCGGGCCAGTCGCCTCTTCGACGAGGTGGTGGTGGCCGCGCTGCGCAACCCTCAGAAGGGCAAGCCGCTCTTCGACCTCGCCGAGCGCGAGATCATGCTCGAAGAGGTGGTGGCGCACTTGCCGTCGGTCCGGATCGTGTCGGTCTCGACCCTCTTGGTCAACGTGGCCCGCGACGTCGGTGCGTCGGCCATCGTCCGGGGCTTGCGCGCCGTGTCGGACTTCGAGGCCGAGATGCAGATGGCCCAGATGAACAACCACCTCTCGGGCGTCGAGACGATCTTCATCCCGACCAGCCCCGAGTGGTCCTTCGTCGCCTCCAAGCTGGTGCGCGAGGTGGCCCGGTTCGGCGGCGACGTGTCTGCCTTCGTGCCCAAAGTGGTGGCCGAGCACCTGCAGCGGAAGTACGAGGCCGGCTCCGGAGAGGCCGAGACGGGGGGCGGGGGGCGATGAGCGACCCGTACCTCCATGTGGAGGACGAGCCGCCGGTCGAGCCGATCGGGATCGAGCCCATCTTGCACCAGCTGCTCGACGTCCTGGCCACGGCCAAGTCCATGCCGCTGTCCTCTTCGGTCATGGTGTCGCGCGAAGAGGTCGTCTCGCTCTTGCAATCCGCGCTCGACAGCCTGCCCGAGGAGCTCCGGCAGGCCCGCTGGCTGTTGCGCGAGCGGGACGAGTTCATGGCCGAGCGGACCCGTGACGCCGAAGCGCTGCTCGACGAGGTGCGCGCGCAGGCCGAGCACATGGTGCAGCGCACCGAGATCGTGCGACAGGCCAACGCCGTGGCCCAGCGCATCCTCGATGATGCCAACGACGAGGCGCGCATCCTGCGCCACCAGGCGGAGGACTTCGTCGACACCAAGCTGGCCGGCATGGAGATCGTGCTCGACCGCCTGACGCGGACCGTCCAGGCCGGCCGGGCCAAGCTGGCCGTCCCCGCCCTGGACCCGACGCCGTCCGAAGACGGGAGTGGCGACACCGAAGTCGGCGGCTTCTTCGACCAGGACCAGACCTAGTGGGAGCCGACCCCTTCGTCGTGCACGTCGCTCGCCTGCGTCGTGGACCCGCCACCACGCTCCACGAGACGCGACGCGGCGAGGTGGTCCTGGCCGGCCCGCTCGAGGAGGAGGGCATCGACCCGGGGCGGAGCGTGGTGCCCGCCGGCGCCGAGGCGGAGGTGGACGTCACCCTCGTCCCTTTCGAAGGTGGGATCGACGTCGAAGGGACCGTGACCGCTCCGTGGGTGGGGACCTGCCGGCGTTGTGCCGAGGCGGTGTCGGGAACGCTGCACCTGGTGGTCCACGAGCGCTATGCGGAGGGGTCCACCGCGGGGCCCTCCGACGAGGATCTCTACCCGATCAGCGACGAGACGGTCGATCTCGGGCCGCTCGTGCGCGACGCCCTGGTGCTCGAGCTGCCCATGGCGCCCCTCTGCCGGCCCGACTGCGCAGGCTTGTGCCCCGCATGTGGCGCCGATCGCAACGCGGGCGACTGCGGTTGCGTTGTCCCACGTGATCCGCGGTGGGCTAACCTCGACGTGCTCCGGTAGCCGTCTCGGAGGGCTCACGTCGGCTCTCCGGACCAGGCCTCGGGCACGGTGTCCGTCCCATGAGTACCTCACCCAACCGCAGCTGACCACACCTCGTCCCACAACGATCGCTGGAGACCGTCCATGGCTGTCCCGAAGAAGAAGAAGTCCAAGGCCAAGGGCCACAGCCATCAGGCTGGAGCGTGGCGCTTGAGTCGCCCGGCCCGCAGCGTGTGCCCGCACTGTCAGGCGTCCAAGACACCGCACGTCGTGTGCCCGAGCTGCGGCTGGTACAAGGGGCGTCAAGCGGTCGAGGTCGACTGACTTGAGCCGTCGGGGCGAGCGTCTCGCTCCCGAAGTACTGGCGACGCTGCCCGTCGCCGTCGACGCCATGGGCGGCGACAAGGCACCGTCCGAGATCGTCGAAGGCGCCCGCCGTGCCGCCGTCGAGCACGGTGTTCGGGTCGTCCTGGTGGGTCCGCCCGACCAGGTCGGCCACACCGGCGACCTCGAGCTCGTTCCCTGCACCGAGGTCATCGCCATGGACGAGGACGCCGCCGGCGGGGTCCGCCGGAAGAAGGACTCCTCTTTGGTGCGGGCCGCCGAGCTGGTTCGGGACGGCAAGGCCTGCGCCATGGTCTCGGCCGGCAACACCGGGGCGACCATGGCCTCGGCCCTGCTGCGCATGGGCCGCCTGCCCAGCGTGGTGCGGCCCTGCATCGCCACGCCGATGCCGCGCCCGGGCCGGACGCCGGCCGTCCTGGTGGACGCCGGGGCCAATGCCGAGTGCACGCCCGCCATGCTGGTGCAGTTCGCGCGGATGGGTGCTGCCTACGTGTCGGCACGCTTCGGCACCGAGTCGCCCTCGGTCGGCCTGCTCTCCATCGGGGAGGAGCCGACGAAGGGCACGCCCTTGGTGAAGGAGACCCACGCCCTCCTGGCCGAGGCGGCGCGGACCGACGCCGGTGCGGCCGGATTCGAGTTCCTGGGAAACCTGGAGGGGCGCGACCTGATGCCCTCCCCCGCGGACGTGGTCGTCACCGACGGTTTCACCGGCAACGTCACCCTCAAGTCCCTCGAGGGGGCGCTCCGGTTCCTCTTCGACGCCATGCTCGCCGTGTTCGGGACCGACGACACCACGCGGCAGGCGGCCGACGTCCTGGTCCCCTACCTGATGCCGCTCGTGGCCGAGTTCGAGCCGGAGAACACCGGGGGTGCGATGCTCCTGGGGACCGACGGGGTGTGCGTCATCAGCCACGGCTCGTCGAGCGCCATCGCGGTCATGAACGCCGTTCTGGTCGCCCACGAGTGCGCCACACGGGGGTTAATCGACCAGGTCGCGGCGGCGGTGCGATCTGGCGATCTCTCCTGAAAATCCCAGTTCAGAGACCTTAAACGGGCGGTCGAGGGCTTGGGACACGTAGACTGTCCACCGTGCCAGCCGAGACCCATACCAACCAAGGCCCCCTCGACCGGAGCGGGGTGTTCGAGCTGATCCGGGACCAGCTGGCCGACATCTTGGAGACGGACCCTACGTCGATCACCGAGGGCGCCTCCTTCGTCGAGGACCTCGACGCAGATTCCCTGGCCCTGATCGAGCTGGTCGAGGCCCTGGAGGAGGAGTTGGGGGAGCGCAGTGTCGGGTTTCGTATCGACGACGAGGACCTCGAGGACCTGCGCACGGTTCGGGACGCTGTTGACTACGTCTACGCCAAGCTCGAGGAGGGTTGAGGCGGGCGCTGAGGGGGCGATCGCCCTGGCCGAGCGGCTAGGCCACACCTTCAGCGACCTGAGCCTGTTGCAACAGGCGCTTGCTCATCGCAGCTGGTGCGGTGAGCAGGAGGGAGGCGCACCTTCCAACGAGCGCTTGGAGTTCCTCGGCGACGCCGTGCTGGGCCTGGTCGTTGCCGGCTACACCTACGAGCGCTACCCCGATTTCGCGGAGGGAAAGCTGGCCAAGGTCCGATCCGCCGTGGTCAACGCCCGCGTTCTCGCCGAGGTGGCGGGCAGCCTCGGAGTCGGAGACGTCCTCTTGTTGGGCCGCGGCGAAGAGGGCTCGGGCGGCCGAGGGAAGGCCTCCATCCTGGCGGATGCCTTCGAGGCCGTGCTCGGTGCGGTGTATCTCGATGCCGGATGGGATGCCGCCCGCCGTCTCGTGCTGCGGGAGCTCGGACCAGCCATCGCCCGGGCGGGCGAGGAGCCCGACGACTTCGATCACAAGAGCCGGCTCCAGGAGAAGGCCGTGCGCGACGGCGATGGCACCCCGCGTTATGTCGTCGAGGGATCCGGGCCCGATCACGACCGCGCCTACGTGGCCCAGGTGTTCCTGGGCGGGACCTGCCTGGGGGTGGGTGAGGGACGCTCCAAGAAGGACGCTGAACAGGAGGCGGCCCGGGCCGCTTGGGAGGAGCTGACCGGTGCCTGAGCTCCCTGAGGTCGAGACCCTCCGCCAGGACCTCTCACGGGAGGTCGTTGGCCGCAAGATCAAAGCCGTCTCGGTGGCCAACGGCCGTTCGGTTCGACGCCATCCTTCGGCGAAGCACTTTCGGGCGCTGCTCGAGGGCCGCACCATCAAGTCCGTGGGGCGGTTGGGCAAGTACCTCCTCCTCACGTTGGACAGCGGCGACACGTTGGTCGTACACCTCGGGATGAGCGGTCAGCTTCTGCGAGTCAAGTCGGCCAAGGACCCCAAGCCCAAGCACACCCACGTCGTCATCACCTTCACCCAGGGCGGCGAGCTGCGCTACGTCGATCCGAGGACGTTCGGGGAGCTCTTCGTCTCGACCCCGCCGCTCAAGGCGGACGGCACACCGCTCAGCCCGGTGTCGGGGACCGCCGGTGGCGACGGCGACGCCATCCGCAAGGCCATTCCCGAGCTTGCCCACCTGGGCTTCGACCCGATCGAGGACCTCATGAGCTGGGAGCGCTTCGGCGCATTGCTGCACCAGCACCACGGAGCGGTCAAGTCCCTGCTCATGGATCAGAGCTTCACCGCCGGGATCGGCAACCTCTATTCCGACGAGATGCTCTACCAGGCCGGTCTGCGCTACGACCGTCCGGCGGACTCGCTGACGGCGACCGAGGTGCGCCGGCTGTACCGAGCGATCGTCGAGACCCTGGCCGACGCCATCAAGCACCGGGGATCCTCGCTTGCCGACGAGCAGTACCGCGACCTCTTCGGCGAGCTGGGAGCCTTCCAGGGTTCGCACCAGGTCTACGACCGTGAGGGGCAGCCCTGCCGGCGGTGTCGGAACGTGATCGTCCGGGTGAAGTCCGGCGGCCGCTCCACCTTCTTCTGCGAGCACTGCCAAGTCTGACGGGGACGCTACGGACCCCGGCGTCTACGGACCCCGGCGTCTACGGACCCCGGCGTATACGGACCCCGGCGTATACGGACCCCGGCGTATACGGACCCCGGCGTATACGGACCCCGGCGTATACGGACCCCGGCGTATACGGACCCCGGCGTATACGGACCCCGGCGTATACGGACCCCGGCGTATACGGACCCCGGCGTATACGGACCCCGGCGTATACGGAGATTGCGGTCCAGGGACGAATTGTGCCGCCCGGCGTCGCGAGCACCTTGTAGGGTCGCTGCGAATGTTCCTGAAGTCGCTCAGCATGAAGGGGTTCAAGTCCTTCGCCGACCCGACTGTGCTGCAGTTCGAGCCCGGGATCACGGTTGTGGTCGGGCCCAACGGGAGCGGGAAATCGAACGTCGTTGACGCTGTGACCTGGGTTCTTGGCGCTCAGGGGCCCCGGTCGCTGCGCTCGTCGAAGATGGAGGACGTCATCTTTGCCGGCACCTCGTCGCGCCCAGCGCTGGGCCGGGCCGAGGTTTCCCTGACCATCGACAACTCCTCGGGCAAGTTGCCCGTGGATCTCGCCGAGGTGACCATCACCCGGACGCTGTTTCGATCGGGCGAGAGCGAGTACGCCATCAATGGCGCCCCCTGCAGATTGCTCGACATTCAGGAGCTCTTGAGCGATTCGGGCGTGGGTCGGCAGCAGCACATGATCGTCGGGCAGGGCCAACTCGACACCGTGCTCAATGCCCGTCCCGAGGACCGCCGCGCCATCATCGAAGAGGCGGCGGGTGTTCTCAAGCACCGCCGGCGTCGTGAGCGAGCGGAACGGAGGCTGGCAGCGACGGCTGAGAACCTGGAGCGGCTGGGTGACCTCGTCCGTGAGGTTCGGCGCCAGATCCGTCCCCTCGAGCGTCAGGCAGCGGCCGCCCGTTCTCACGACGTCGTGGCCTCGGAGCTCCTCGCGCTGCGGCACTACCTGGCGGGCGCAGAGCTGACCGATCTGCAGTCGAGGCGCAGCGCCGCCAGCCAGGGCCTGGCCGTGTGCCGAAAGGAGGAGCAGGAGCTCCATGAGGCGGTCCTGCTCCTCGACGCTGAAGCGACCTCGACCACAGCGGAGCTGTCCTCTCGGCGCGAGGAGGATCTGGCCAAGGCTCTGGCGCGAGTGCAGGGGCTCGTCGAACGGGCCCGAGGCCTCTCGGGCGTGCTACGCGAGCGGGGACGGGGGGTGTTAGCCGCACTCGATGCGGCCGCGGACGTCGATGTGGTCTCGACTCTTGAGGCTGAGGCGGCTCACCTCGCTGCTGAGCTTGCCTCTGCCGAGGCCGAGCAGGCTGCGGGCGGTGCCCCAGAGCGTGCCGAGCTGGCGGCGGCGGAGGCTCGACTCGACGAGGACGGCGCCGGGTTGCGAGAGGGCTGGACCGATTTACTCGGTGAAGCGGCCGACCCTGAAGAGGCCATCGCACGGGCTCGGGCTCGAAATGAACTCGTTGCCCGGGCGGCAGCGCGGGAACAGCACGACATCGACGCGATTGGGACCCGGGTGGCCGCATTGGAACAGGGTCAAGCCGCCGCCGCCGTCCGCGCAGACCTGTCGGCCAAGGCGGCAGCCGATCTCGAGCAGGCCACTGCAAGATTCGAAGCGGACCTGGCGGCCGCGACTACGGAGCTCGAGAGGGCTGCTCGGGCGGCCGAGATGGTGCAGGTCGAGACCGACGAGGCCGTAGATGCCCGCCACCGCGCCGCGGCCAGGGCCGAGGCTCTCGAGCGTGCGCTCGCTGAACTCCAAGGTGCCGGCGGCCGAGAGCTCTTGCGCCAGGTCGACGGGGTCGTGGGGTCGTTGGTGGACCTGGTCGAGATCGACCAGGGGTGGGAAGCAGCATTCGAAGCGGCGGCCGGCGCCGGGGTGGCTGCGGTCGTGGTGGACGGACGCGCCTCCGCGCAAGCGGCCTTGGCCACGTTGCGCAAGCAGGGGGTCACGGGATCCGTGCTCGCCCCCCGCTCGGTAGAGCAGGTCGGAAGTCCGGAGCTGCCGCCGAGGAGCAGCGCCGAGCCCGTCCGACGACACGTCCGAGTGCGCCTTGGGGCCGCGGTGGCCGAGTCAGTGCTTGACTCCCTAGTTGGGAGGGCCGTCCGCGTCGAGGGGTGGGAAGAAGCAATCGACCTGTCGCTGGCGCGCGGTGACCTGGTTGTGGTGACACCTGAGGGCGACCGGTTCGCTGCCACGGGTTGGCGGGTCCGCTCAGGGACGGGCGTGGTGACTGCGGTGGCGGTGGAGGACGCGCAACGGCACGCCGACGAGGCAGCTACGGCAGCCGAGCTGGCAAAAACGAGGTTGACTGACGCACGCGTTGGCCTGGCCCGGGCCCGAGACGCGCGGGCGGCTGCCGAGCGAGTCCTGGACCGACACGCCTCGGCGTGTTCGGCGGCCCGGTCCGACGTCGCGCGAGCTGCCGAGGAGCAGCGGCGATTGGCGGGGGAGCTCGAAGAAGGCCAGGCGACGATCACAGCCGCCCACCAGCGGCTGACCGACGTCACCGCCGAAGAGGCCCAGCTCGTTCGATCCCTTCGGGCTCTCGAGGACGCCGTCAACGCGTGGCAGGCGCTCGAGGCACGACGTGCCGAAGTGAGCGGCCGCCGCCAGGAGCTCGAGGTCAGAGTGGCCGGCGTTGCCGAGCGACGACGCGTTCTGGCTGAGCGCCATGCTGAGGTGGAGCGTCGACTGGCAGGTCACGCCGAGGAGCGCGCCACCGCGGCCACGCGCCGTGAGCGGCTCGAGGCCGCTGGACGTGCCCTGGCGCGGTTGAAAGCCGTTGTCGAGCGCGAACATGCCCGGCTCGATGCTGTCTTTGAGTCGCTGCGCCACGACTACCAGGACCAAGTCGACGCCGTGCGGGCCGGGGGCGAACGGCTCGAGCAACTCCGTCAGGACCGGCACACTGCAGAACAGCGACTCGAAGCCGTGCGCGGTCGAACTCGCACCCTCGACCTCGAGGCCAACGAGGTGGACCTGCGCACCGAGGCGTTGCGCGAGCACGTTGTCCGTGACCTCAATGCCACTCCCGACGACTTGATCGGATTGCCCGAGCCAAACGCGCCCGAGGGCTCGACACTGGCCAAGCACGCGGAGGATCTGGAGCGAAAGCTCGCCACACTCGGCCCGGTCAACCCCCTTGCGTTGGAAGAGCTCTCGGTGCTCGAGGAGCGGCACAAGGAGCTTGAGGCACAGGTCGACGACGTCCGCGGCGCACGGCGTGAATTGCACGAGGTCGTCCGGACGCTCGACCAAGAGATCATGACGTCCTTCGCCGCCGCCGCGGCCGACGTCAACGAGCATTTCTCCGCGCTCATCGCAATGTTGTTCCCCGGTGGGACTGGTCGCTTGATGCTGCTCGAGCCCGACGACCTTCTGAACACCGGCGTCGAGATCGAGGTCCGTCCGGCCGGCCGCAACGTCCGCCGCGTCTCGTTGTTGTCCGGCGGTGAACGCTCCATGGCCGCGTTGGCGTTCCTCTTTGCCGTGTTTCGCAGCCGGCCCTCACCCTTTTACATGCTGGATGAGGTCGAAGCTGCACTCGACGACGTCAACCTCAGCCGGTTCCTCACTCTCGTCCATGATTTCCGGGACGAAGCCCAGCTGCTCATCGTCAGCCACCAGAAGCGCACTATGGAGACCGCGGACGCTCTCTACGGCGTGACGATGGCGCCGGGTGGATCGTCGCAGGTAGTAAGCCAGAAGGTGGCAAAGGAGCCGTCGCCGGCATGATCGCCGTGGCCGTCGGCTTCTATATCGTCCTGGTTCTGGTGGTGGCCGTGCTCGCCATCGCTGCCGGTGGAATTGCCGCGGCTCGGAGCCGTCGACGCTCGGGGCGAGCCGATGCGCCGAGCGGACCTTCGACGCCGACGCCGACGCCGACGCCGACGCCGACGCCGACCACACCGACGCGGACGCCTCCCCCAACCCTGGCACCCTCGAGCGAATCGGCAGCCGTCGAAGAAGTCCCGCGGGAGGCGCCGACGTACCGCAGTCGCCTCGGGGGAGTCCGTGGCATCTTCAGCGGGGCAGTGTCCGCCATACGGTCCGGCCGGGTCGACGAAGCCGCCTGGGAGGCGCTCGAGGAAGCTCTCATCCGGGCCGATGTCGGTGTGACAACGACGACTGCGCTCCTCGACGAGTTGCGGGAAAAAGTCAGGACGAAAGAGATTGCCGGCGGCGACGACCTCCTGGCGGCGCTAGGCGGGGCGATCCGCGAGCTGCTGCACACGGCCGGATCGCGCTCACTTCGCATCGATGGCCGGGAGGGTCAGCCCGATGTCTGGCTGTTCGTGGGCGTCAACGGCGTCGGCAAGACCACGACCATTGGCAAGCTGGCCCGACGGGAATCGGTGGCAGGGCATTCGGTGCTCCTGGCCGCGGGAGACACGTTCCGAGCTGCAGCGGCGGACCAGCTGGCTCTGTGGGCCGAACGCACGGGAACCGACATGGTCCGGGGCGCCGACGGGGCCGATCCCAGCGCCATCGTGTTCGACGCCGTGCAGCGAGCAGCGGCTCGGGGGAATGACCTTGTCCTGGCCGACACGGCGGGTCGACTGCACACGAAGGTCAACCTGGTCGAGGAGCTCAAGAAGATTCGCCGGGTGGCGGACCGAGACCCCGGCAACGTCACCGAAGTCCTCCTCGTGCTCGATGCGACGACCGGCCAGAACGGGTTGGCCCAGGCGCGGCAATTCGCCGATGCGGTCGACATCACCGGGATCGTGCTCACGAAGTTGGACGGCACGGCGAAGGGCGGGATCGTCATCGCGGTGCAGCGGGAGCTGTTCGTGCCCGTCAAGCTGGTCGGGCTGGGGGAGGGTCCCGACGACCTGGTCGACTTCGATCCAGACGACTTCGTCGACGCGCTCCTGGCCCCCGAGTGAACAGCACCGACCCAGGCGAGGAAGTGGCCACCCCGTGTGAGCACGGCCGAGCCCTGACCGACCGGCAAAAGCGGATCGTGGCGGCGGCCCTGGTGATCCACGTAACCATCGCCACCGTGACATTGCGCGATCTGTCGAATCGACCGGCGGTCGCCGTGCGTGGTCCCAGATGGCTTTGGCGCCTCTGGGTGTCGTTGAACACCACCGGCTCCATGGCCTATTGGCTGTTCGGCCGGCGCCGCTCAGTGCACGGTTTGAGCGTCAGCCCACCTTGACCAGGTCGATCACGAACACCAACGTGTCGTTCGCCGCGATGCCCTGGGAACCCGGCGGCGGGGTGGCGCCGTAGCCCAAGCTCGGCGGGATGATCAGCTCGCGCCGTCCGCCCGCCAACATGCCGACGACGCCCTTGTCCCATCCGCGGATCACTTGGCCGGCACCGAGGGTGAACGTGAAGGGCTGGCTGGTCCACGAGGACTGGATCACTTTCCCGCTCGAGTAGGTCGCCAGGACGTACTGCACCGACAAGGTCTTGCCCGGCAAGGCTTCTGCACCGTTTCCGGCAATGAGGTCGGCGCCTTCCAGTGTGGTGGGCGGCGCACCGGGGGGGACCGTGACCGTGGGGGCCGTGCCGGTGGTGCCGGCCGGCGAGCGGTCTGCGGGGGGGATGGCCGGGAGAGCGATCGGGATGCCGGCGTGCGCTGCGGCCGTCGTCGTGGTGGAGGCTCCGGCCGCATTTGCTGCATTGCCCGAGGTGCCCGAGGTGCCCGAGGTGCCCGAGGTGCCCGAATTCCCAACGCGCTCGATGTCGTCGTGGTCCCCGAGCCCGACCCGTTGGAGGGTGAGGAGCTGCAGCTGGCCAAGCCGAACAGGCCGAGGGCGCTGAGCGCCACTGCGAACGCGATCGTGCGGCGCGAGGAGCTGCCCAGAGACATGAGCCGAGACCGTAGCCCAGGGCGTTGCGGTGGTTGGGGCCGGGTCCCTGGCTAACCTGAGACTCCATGTTCGACGCCCTCTCAGACCGCCTGGAGCGGATCTCGACCCGGCTGCGGGGCAAGGGGCGCATCAGCGAGGCCGACCTCGAAGAGTCGCTGAAGGAGATTCGCACCGCCCTGCTCGAGGCCGACGTCGAGTTGTCGGTGGCTCGCCGTTTTTGCGACGGCATTCGGCTCCGGGTCAGCGCCGAGGCTCTGTCGAAGAGCCTGACCCCGGGCCAACAGGTGATCAGGGCCGTGCACGAAGAGCTCGTGGGCGTCCTCGGGGGCGAAACGCTCAAGCTCACCTACGCGTCGAGGCCCCCCACGGTCGTCCTCATGGCGGGCCTGCAGGGGTCGGGCAAGACGACCAACTCGGCGAAGCTCGCCTTGTGGTGGAAGCAGCAGGGTCGCAACCCGCTGCTCGTGGGAGCCGACCTGCAGCGCCCCGCGGCGGTGGAGCAGCTGCGCGTGCTGGGCGAACAGGCCGGCGTCAGCGTCTTCTCTGAGCAGACCGATCCCGTCCGCTGCGCGCAGGCCGGGTTGGAAGAGGCGCGGCGGCTCGGCCGCGACGTCTGCATCATCGACACGGCCGGACGACTGACGATCGACGCCGAGATGATGGACCAGATCCGTGCCATCTCGGCCGCCACCGAGCCCCACTACACGTTCCTCGTGATCGACGCCATGATCGGGCAGGACGCGGTGGCCACGGCCAAGGCGTTCCACGACACGCTCGAGCTGAGCGGGGTGATCTTGACCAAGCTCGACGGTGACGCTCGGGGTGGCGCGGCGCTCTCGGTCAAGGGAATGGTCGGCCGGCCCATCGCCTTCGCCAGCACGGGGGAGCGGCTGGGCGACTTCGACCTGTTCCACCCCGATCGCATGGCTGAGCGGATCTTGGGGATGGGCGACGTGCGCAGCCTCATTGAGCAGGCCGAGCGCACCATGGACTCCGACGAGGTGGCCAAGAGTGCCAGCCGCCTCATGCAGGGTCAGTTCACCTTGGAGGATTTCCTCTCGCAGCTGCGTCAGGTCAAGAAGATGGGCTCGCTGGGCGGCCTGATGCGGCTCATGCCGGGCATGACCAAGGAGATGCGCCAGGCGGCCGGCCAGATCGACGACCACGAGGTGGCCAGGGTCGAGGCCATCGTGAGCTCTATGACGGCGGCTGAGCGTGACGACGTCTCCATCATGGACGGCTCTCGCCGCAGCCGGGTGGCCCGCGGATCGGGCACCAGCGTGCAGGACGTCAACGCATTCCTCAAGCAGTTCAAGGAGATGCAGAAGATGATGAAGGGGATGGCCTCGGGCAACCTGCCCAACCTCCCCGGGATGCCCAACATGGGCGCCATGTCCGGGTTGAGCGGCCGCGCCGCCCGGAAGCTGGCCAAACAGGCGGCCGGCGCGGGTGGCCCCGGACCAGGTGGCGTCGCCGGGGACCAGCCCGACTTCGACATGCTGGCCCAACTCATGGGTGACGGTGCCGAGGATGCTGACATGAGCCTGGCCTCGGGTCTGCCCCCGGCCCTCCCCCTAGGTGTGCCCCCGGGCTTGGCGGGCGGTCCCCGTCCCGTGGTCAGCGCCAACAAGGGCACGAAGAAGAAGAAGAAAGGGGGCCGGGTCACGCCCCCCAAGGGCCGGTAGCGGCGCGGGAGCCCGCCACCGGCGCCATCTGTAACAATGGACGACCGGGCGTGTCCCTCGATACGCCAGACGTTCGACAGGCCGTCCCGCCAAACCGGTCTCGACAGGCCGTCTCGACAGTTGGAGGAGACCAACCCGTGGCAGTGAAGCTCCGCCTCGTGCGGATGGGTAAGAAGAAGCAACCGACCTACCGGGTGGTGGCGGCAGACAGCCGCTCCCCGCGCGACGGCCGGTTCCTCGAGATCGTGGGCACGTACGCACCCCGGGGTGCCTCGACGACCGAGCCCGACGCCGTCGTCAACATCGACAACGCCAAGGCCGTCAAGTGGCTGGTGAACGGGGCCCAGCCGACCGAGCGGGTGGAGCGCCTGCTCAAGACTTCGGGCGCCTGGGACGAATTCGCCGCGGCGAGGGCGAAGTGACCGACCTCTACGAAGCCGGAGACATCAACCAGACCGAACCCGGTGTCGACGCCGACTCCGACGGCGCCGATGGGCCCGACGAGGACGTCTACACGGCGGGGGAAGGAAACGAGCGTGTCGATGGGGGCGGGGGCACGCCGGTGGCGATCCTGGCGTATCTTGCCAAGGCGCTTTCGAACGATCCCGATTCCGTGGTGATCGAGACCCAGGAGCGCCGAGGCGGACTGCGTCTGAACCTGCACGTCGCCCCTGAGGACATGGGCCGTGTCATCGGACGCCGGGGCCGCACGGCCCAGGCCATCCGCACCGTGGTCAACGTGGCCGGCGCCAAGGACGGTGTCCAGGCCAGCGTGGACATCCTCGACGACTGACGACGAACGATCTCCTTATCGTCGGTCGGGTCGCCCGGGCCCACGGCCTCCGGGGCGAAGTGGTGGTCGAGCTCTGGAGCGACCAAGTGCAGCGAATCCACCCGGGCTCGGTGCTGTCCTCGGACCGGGGACCCCTCACCGTCGAGCGGTCGAGACTGCTGCGACCGGATCGCTACGTGGTGGCGTTCTCGGAGGTGCCCGACAGGATCGCCGCCGAGGAGTTGCGGGGCCAGGAGCTGCGGGCCGAGCCGCTCGACGGCCACAGCGCTGGCGGGACCCTCTGGGTGCACCAGCTCGTGGGGGCCACCGTGCGCGACACCAGCGGGAGCGAGCTGGGGCGGGTGGTGTCAGTGGAGGCCAACCCGGCCAGCGACCTATTGGTGCTCGAGACTGGGGCCCTCATCCCAGTCCGGTTCGTGACGAACTTCGACACCGCGTCCCGCGAGGTCGAAGTGGACGTGCCGCCCGGCCTCCTCGAGCTGTGAGGCCGAGTTGGTCGTGAACGGCCGGGCGACGACAACCCCTGGGTCCGTCCCGTGAGGGTCGACATCTTCACGATCTTCCCCGAGGTCGTGGCCGGGTACTGCGGCGCCTCCATCCTCGGCCGTGCCGCGGACTCCGGCGTGCTCGACGTGCGCGTCCATGACCTGCGCCAGGGCGCCGACGACCCGCGACGTTCTGTGGACGACAGTCCTTTCGGTGGCGGGGCCGGCATGGTCCTCAGGCCCGAGCCGATCTTCCGCAGCGTCGAATCGGTTCCCGACCTGCCCCGGCCGCTCTACCTCCTCGCTCCGGGCGGTCGCCGCTTCGACCAATCGGTGGCCGGGGAGTTGGCGGCCTTGGCCGACGGCTCGGGGGGCGGTTTTTCCCTCTTGTGCGGGCGCTACGAGGGGGTTGATCATCGAGTGGCGGAGCACCTGGTCGACGGTGAGCTGTCGGTGGGGGACTTCGTGCTGGCGGGAGGTGAGCTGGCGTCGCTCGTGGTGCTCGAGGCGGTGGCCCGGCTCCGGCCCGACGTGCTCGGCAACGAGGACTCGGCGCGCGAGGAGAGCTTCGCGGACGGCCTGCTCGAGTACCCGCAGTACACCCGTCCGGCGGAGTTTCGGGGGTGGAGCGTGCCTGAGGTCCTGCGTTCGGGGGACCATGGGGCGGTGGCCGCCTGGCGCCGAGGCCAGGCCCTCCTGCGGACGGCGGAACGGCGGCCCGACCTGCTGGCACGCCTGGTCAGTTCGTCGCAGCTGCGTCCCACCGACGTGCAGCTCTTGCGCCAGCACGGCTACCATGTTCCGTCCGGCCCGGGGCCGAGCACCACTGCGACCCCCGAAGACACCACCGAGCAGACCGATCGGCCGGCGTGAGCGAAGGACCTTCCCATGCACCCCACCGAAATGATCGATCGCGACAGCCTGCGCGACGACATTCCCGAATTCCGCCCCGGTGACACCGTCAAGGTCCACGTTCGGGTGGTCGAGGGCAACCGGGAGCGGGTCCAGGTGTTCCAGGGCGCAGTGATGCGGCGACAGGGCGGTGGCGTCCAGGAGACCTTCACGGTGCGCAAGGTGAGCTTCGGAGTGGGCGTGGAGCGCACGTTTCCCGTGCACTCGCCGACCATCGCCAAAATCGAGGTCACGACCCTCGGCGACGTGCGACGGGCCAAGCTCTACTACCTGCGGGGCCGCCACGGGAAGGCGGCCAAGATTAAGGAGCGGCGTGTCCCCCGGGGCAAGGCGGCCGCCGCGGTGCCCGAGCTGGTCGAGGACGACGAGGTGGTCGACGACGAGGTGGTGGACGACGAGGTGGTCGACGTCGATGGTGAGGCCGTCGGGGGTGTCGAGGCGGAGGCCGACACCGAGACCGGCTCCCATCCCGACGCAGAGGCTGAGGAGGCCGCCGGCGAGTAGGGCCGGCGTCTGGTGAGCGAGGAGGACCTCGAGCGCTACGAGTCCGAGATCGAGCTCGGGCTGGTTCAGGAGTATCGGGCCGTCCTGCCCGTCTTCTCGTACGTGATTGAAACCGAGCGCCGCTTCTACCTGGCCAATGACGTCTCGCTGAACGTTCGTTCCGACACCACTCCTGCCTGCATCGAGCTCGAACTCCGTGACGCTTGGGTCTGGGACATGTACCGCCCTGCTCGCTTCGTGCCCGAGGTGCGCGTGGTGACCTTCCGCGACGTCAACATCGAGCGCCTGCCCGAACAGGAGCTATGACGATCCCGTGGGCGCCACGGGGCGACCGTTCTCCGCCATGGGAAGCCGCCGGATCACGATTGGTCATCAAGGTGAGCAGGCGGTGGCCGAGTGGTACGCCGAGAATGGCTACGAGGTGGTGGCCCGGAATTGGCGGTGTGCGCAGGGAGAGATCGACCTCCTGTGCGCGCTGGACGACACGGCGCGTTGCACCACGCTCGTCGTGTGCGAGGTCAAGGCCCGCACGTCCAACTCGTTCGGGCACCCCCTCGAGGCGGTGACCCCGACAAAGCAGCGTCGACTTCGCCGGTTGGCTGCCGCCTACCTGCGCAGCCAGGGCCGGCACTACGACCACATCCGCTTCGACGTCGCCGGCGTGACCAGGCAAGCGCTTCACGTCGTGGAGGGTGCGTTCTGAGGTGCGGGCCGGTTGAGGTGCAGGCCGGTCCGGTCCAAGAGGCTCGGAGCTGAGCTTGACCGGGAGGCATGAACACCGAGAGCTGGGAGGACCGGGGCGCTAGTAGCGTGGGGTCCGTGCGCAGTGGAGTTCAGGGCATGATCGGTGACACTGCGCTGGTGACGAAGGCGATCGAAGGCGCGCACCGCCCGGGGCGGATCAGGGCCCGGGGTGAGGAGTGGCTGGCCATCCCTCTCGACCCCGAGGCCAGTATCCCGGTCGGGACCGATGTCGTCGTCGCCGACGTCGAGCGCGGCCTACTCGTCGTCTATGCCACCGACAGGTAGTCACCCACAACCAGAAGAGAGGTAACCCCATGGTCGCATCGGCCGGAGAAGTGGTGGGGATCGTCATCGTCATCGTCCTGGCGGGACTCGGAGCGGTCTCGCTCTTCGCGTCCCGCTTCATCAAGATCGTCCAGCAGGGGAGCGTGGGCGTCGTCAAGCGCTTCGGTGAGTTCAAAGCGGTCGACCAGCCCGGGCTGCACATCCTCACGCCCTTCATCGACAGGATGGAGAAGGTCGACGTGCGGGAATTTCCGATGACCGGCGACCAGCAGGCCGTCATCACCAAGGACAACGTGTCGCTGCAGGTGAGTGCGACCATCTTCTGCCAGGTGATCGACGTCAAGTCAGCCCTCTTCGAGATCAACGACTTCCAGCTTGCCGTCGACCAGCTGTCGCGCACGGCGCTGCGGGCCGTGTTCGGCGAGCTCTCACTCGACCAGGCGCTCTCCGAGCGCGAGACCATCAACAGCCGGATGCAGGACCACATGGCCGACGCGACGGCGAAGTGGGGCGTCCGGCTCAACCGGATTGAGATCCTCGACATCACCCCGCCCATGAACGTGGTGCAGGCGATGTCGGAGCAGAAGGAGGCCGAGCAGCACAAGCGGGCCGCCATCTTGAAGTCGGAGGGGGAGCAGCAGGCCGCTATCAACAGTGCTGGTGGGCGCAAGCAGGCCGCCGTGCTCGAGGCCGAGGGTGCCAAGCAGTCAGCCATCTTGCGAGCGGAGGCACAGATGAAGGTGCTGGAGCTGCAGGCCGAGGGCGAGAAGAAGGCGCTCGAGCTCCGCGGCCAGGGCGAGGCGGCGCGCCTGACCTCCATCGACACGGTGACCATCAACCCCCACACGCTCGCGGTCCTGCAGCTGCGGGCCTTGCAGGACATCGCCACATCCGACAACTCCAAGGTGGTCGTGCCCTATGAGGCCACCAGCCTCATGGGGGCAGCAGAGGTACTCCTCTCGGCCTTGCGTAACGAGGACCTGGGCGGAGCCAACTCCAATGGTGCATCGCCTCCGCCGCGCTCGAGCACCGGTCGATCGCTGGGCCCGTCAGATACCGCGGCGTCGACCTCCGACTGATCTCGACCGACCCGTATACGGACCGACCCGTATACGACCCCTCAATGTCATCCGGGAGCGACCGTTCTCTCGACGTGCTTGGGTCGGTGAATTTGGCGCCTGAGAGAGTCAAGTTCGGTAACCCGCGACTTGACCAGCAGAGGATCTGGTTCGGAGAACGGTGACCCGTCGCGGAACCGGCGACGGAGATAGTCCCCTTGCAGCAACCTGACAGGATTCCGTCCGGGTTGTCAGGTCCAGATGACCCTGGCTCGCTCGGCGGCCGTACGAACGGCGGATCCGTCGACGACGGTACTGAGTTCGCCGGTGGCAGGAGGCGGGAGCGCCACGAAGATCTCGAGAGGGCCATTGGGTGGCAATGGGAACACCCAGGCACCAAAACTCCATCCGCGATTGCCTCCGCCCCCACCACCTCCGAAGCCGACAAAGGGCTGCGTCGGAATGCCCTCGCTGTCCTTTGGCACATCGAGATAGCCACGCCTGACCTCGCGACCCCCACGCGTCCGTCTGCGAATCGGACGCCGATGCGCACCATCTGTCTCGGTCCCTGATGCATCCTGGTCCGGATGTCGGGTTCACGGTGGGGGTTCAAGAGCATGACGACGTTGACGCGGAATCCGTTGGGAAAGACGTCCAAGTGGGAAACGGCGACCATGGCGTTCTCGTCGTGGTTCAACAGCGCATCGACGGCGAGCGTTGCGGGCAAGGTGCCTTCCGACGGGCGATCCCAGATCGGTGCTGACCAGCGTCGATCAGACGGTGGGCGTTGGGGTGGGAGAGGGTCGAAGAAATTCACTGACGGCTCAGGCTACGCGGTGTTCCAATACCAGTGCTCGCTGAAAACATGCCAGGCCGAGGTGCCTTCAACCATGATGTGCCAGATGGCAGATGGGGATCCGTCCCGTCGGGATTGGTGGGGGCGCGCCACCATTCGCGCGGCGTGCGCCCTGGCCCTGTTGGCTCTCATCGGCACTCAACTGGTCGTCGGAACGTCCGACGGACAGGTGAGCGGATCGAGATCCGTCCAGAGTGACGAACCGACCGCAACGGGCGATCCCGCGGCGGCGGGGCGCACGGTCCTTATCGGCCCCGATGTCACCGATCCCTTCATGCTCACGTGGCAGAGCCGCACCTATATCTATACGAGTCAGGGGATCGGCTTCATCAACGTCCCGGTGCGGGTCGGGAGGTCTGGAAAGTGGGGACCCGTCACCAATGCGCTGCCGAACCTGGCTGCCTGGGCCGAGGGGGGAATGACGTGGGCGCCCGACGTGCACCGGGTGGCAGGCGGATGGGCTCTTTACTTCACCGCGCTCGTGCGCGGACTCAACCCGCCCACGCATTGCATCGGGTCGGCCTTCGCGGCGTCACCCGTTGGCCCGTTCACTGCGTCACCGCACCCGTTCATCTGCCAGCTCGATCATCGCGGGTCCATCGATGCGCGCGTCTTCGACGACGGGAACCACCTCGTGATGCTGTGGAAGTCCGAGGACAACGCGAACCCCGATGTCCCAGGACCCGACCAGAACGGCCGGACCGGGATCTATGCCCAGGACCTCAGCCCCGACGGCCGAATGCTTCTCGGACGCCCGGTCAAGATTCTCGGCCCCACCCAGCCATGGGAGGGCACCATCGTCGAGGCACCCGACATGGTTTATGCATCGGGGACGTACTGGCTCTTCTTTTCGGGAAACTGGTACAACTCGCCGTCCTATGGAATCGGCGTCGCGGCATGCCAGACCCCGTTCGGGCCGTGCGCGGATGTGAACCCGACGCCCTTCCTCGGTTCGAACGGTCAGGATCAGGGTCCCGGGGAAGAATCCCTTTTCCGGAATGGACAGAGTGTCTACCTCGTGTACAACCCATTCCGCGCGAACGACCCGGGACCGGTCATCCCCCGACCCGCAGTGATGACGCGGCTCGGCTTTACTCCTGAGGGGCCGTATCTGGCCGCCGCCCGTTACGAGCGGCTGTAGCCGTCCGGATTCCCCAACAGGGTTCATCCGAGCGCAGCACCACCGTGCGGGAGGCGAGGGATCGGGTCCGGGCCGCCGTCTTCCCGAGTGGGCTGCCGTGGCCGCGCAAACGGGTCACGGCGAACTTGGCGTCTACAAGGGAAAGTCTGGTATCAGGCTACGACCGGGTAAATGGCGCGATGAGGGTGCTGTTGTCAAGATTGGCAACCACGTTACGAGCTGAGTATTGGTTCAAAGGAGTAGCCCCGTGCTGGCGTTTGGGGCACATCCCTCCTCGACTTCCTTCATCGCCGGGGCAGTCGGATGGCTGGGACTCCGAGGTGACACTGCGACGAGGGGGGTGACGCCTTTCCTGAAGGAAGGCGGCACCCCGTTAGTCGCTAAAGCCGCGTTACGCCTGAATGAGCTGCTTTCAGCCGGTGCATCCGGCGATGCTCGCCAACGGCTCGCAGTTGTCCGGGTGGTTCGCGACGACGGACGTGGATGTCAGCGATACCACACCGCCGGTCACGCTGTAGATGCCACCACCGCCCAAGGTGGCGCTGTTGCCGATCACCTGGCTGTGGCTAATGGTGAGCGTGCCTGTGATCGGCATCTTGGGATTCGGCAACCCATTGAGGATTCCGCCTCCCAAGCCACCGGCACTATTCCCGTTCACCTGGCTGAAGTTGATCGTGAGGATGCCACTGACCGGCGCTCCGGTGATGGGGCCGACGTTGGCATTCACGATTCCTCCACCAGATGCCGTGCCACCAGTCCCGGCTGCGTTGTTGTGGTTCACCGCGGACCAGTTGATGGTCATCGTTCCGTGGTTCACGATGCCCGCCCCACTGGTGGTGGTGGCCGTGTTGTTCTCCACCTGGCTACCCGTGATGACCGCGTTGCCGCCATTGGCGATGCCACCGGCCGCGATCGGGGGTCCAGTTCCTGGAGGTGGGACCGGCGCTGTCGCGGTGTTGCCGTTGACCTGGCTCAAGAAGATCGTGAGCGAACTCGTGCCAGGGGGCGCACCGCCAGAGGCTCCGCCAGCACCGTTGCCGCTGGCGATGCCTCCACCGTTGAGCGAACTGTTGCCGTTGACCTGACTGAGGTTGAGCGAGACATCGCCAGCGAGGTTTTGGATCCCGCCGCCGCCCGCGTTCGGTGCGGTGTTGTTGTTCACCTGGCTGAAGTTGAGCGTGAGCTGGCTGGTCGGGCCCGGCGAACCCATGTAGTTCCCGCTGGCGATGCCGCCACCGGAGGGGCCTCCAGCGAAGTTGTTCGACACCCGGCTGAAGTTGAGCGTGGCCTTGCCCTGGGCATTGACGATGCCGCCGCCGCTACCGGAGCCGTCGGGGGGTTGCACGCCGTCTCCGGGGCTGGTGTTGTTCGTCACCACGCTGCCGTTGAGGGTGAGTGTGGCGGTGTTCGGGCCGAAGGTGCCGCTGGCGATGCCACCTCCGGCATTGCCCGCGGAGTTACCCGTCAGCACGCTCTGGTTGAGCGTGACCGTGCCGCTGGAGTTGAGGATCGCCCCGCCGAAGTCGGGGACCGATCCGCCGGTGAGGGTCACGTTGCGAAGAGACAGATTGCCGCCCGGGCCGTCGACCTCGAAGATACGGACGGCGCCCGATCCATTGATGGTGGCGCCGTTGCCGTACACCGAGATCGGGGTTATGACCACAGGCAGGCCGTTCTCGCCGTTGTTGGGGGTCGTGGGGAGGGCGTAGGTGCATCCCCAGGCGAGGCTGATGGTCCCGCCCCCGCTGCCGTTGGCGGCATTGATAGCGGCGATCAGTCCGGCTGCGCCGCTGGAACATGGAACGAATGTCGGTGGGCTGGCATTGGCCGCCGTGACTGGTACGACCGTGAACACGAGAACCGCGACTCCGGTCCCCATTGCCATCTTCAAAAGCGTGCGCCTCATGGGTTACCCCCCCGGGTGTGGAGACCGCCTTGGTTACTCCGGCGCTCATCCTTTCAGATACCGGCCAGCCACGCTTGGGGAGATTTTGGGAAGCGCCTCCAGGTCCGGAATCAACACGGTTGGCCAATCTGTTGTTCGTCCGTTGTGAAAGCCCCCTGCCGGATGCATCAGCTGCAAACTCGACAGCCCGTAGCGGGGCGGATTGCAGCCCTCGTTCTGACGATTACGAAAAGGCGCCAGGCGGCGGGAGATGCGGCGTCAGCTGGTGGCCGAGGATGACCACGAGGTCACGATCTCGGTCCGCAACGGGTGAGCTTCTTCTCGAATCCTGTCCCGCCCCGCTCGTGCCCGTTTGTACGGGGCTACCTGCATAGGCAAGCGTTCTCTGCGAACGACTTGCCATTGAAAATGCAGAGCCTCGGGTGGTCCATCGGTGCGACCGTTCCCCCACATGCTTGCCACCGTCGCCTCCGCCACGCTGAATGGTGCCGTCGCGCACCCCGTATCGGTCGAGGTCCACGTCTCCAATGGTCTGCCCGGATTCACAATCGTCGGCCTTCCCGACGCAGCGGTACGTGAGGCACGAGATCGGGTGCGCGCGGCCATCCTCTCGAGTGACCTGCCCTGGCCAATGCGCAGGATCACGGCCAATCTTGCGCCGTCCGGACTTCGCAAAGCAGGTGCTGGTCTGGACCTCCCGATCGCCATCGGGATTCTCGTGGCGAGTGGAGGTCTCGCCGTTGAGTGCTGCCAGGACCTGGCCTTTTGTGGAGAGCTCGGGCTCAATGGGTCACTGCGGCACGTCCCGGGAATGATCGCTCTCGCCGACGCCACCACGCCAAGCGGGCTCGTGGTGGCCCTTGGAGATGTTGCGGAGGCCTCGCTGGTCGGAGGGAAGCAGGTCCACGGTGCATCGACCTTGGCGGACCTCGTCCACGTACTTCGTGACGGGACGCCATGGCCCGACCCACCGCCCGTCACGCGCAAAGAGCGTACGGATCAGGTGGCGGACCTACGCGACGTTCGCGGCCAGGCGCTCGGTCGGCGCGCGCTCGAGGTCGCCGCGGTCGGAGGGCACCACCTCCTGATGATCGGGCCACCCGGCGCCGGCAAGACCATGCTGGCTGAACGGCTCCCCGGTATCTTGCCCCCTCTGACCCGCGCTCAAGCCCTCACGGTGGCGCGGATCCATTCGGCCGCGGGATGCGAATCGCCTGAGGGGGTCCTTGTGGACCGACCGCCGTTTCGTGCACCCCACCACCGAGCGTCGATCGTCTCGCTCGTGGGTGGGGGAGGTTGGTCGGTGCGCCCCGGCGAGGTCAGCCTCGCTACCAATGGCGTCCTGTTCCTCGACGAACTCGGAGAGTTTCCGTCGTCCGCCCTCGACGCTCTGCGTCAACCACTTTCCGAGGGTGTGATCAGAGTCAGCCGTGCCCGAGGCACAGTCACGTTCCCGGCCAAATTCCTTCTGGTTGCGGCCATGAACCCCTGCCCCTGTGGCGAAGGGGTCTACCAGGGGGCGTGCAACTGCACGATGGTCGACCGATCCCGCTATCGACGACGACTCTCGGGACCGTTGATCGATCGGTTCGACCTCGTGGTCGCACTCAGTCGCCCCGATCCTGAGGAGCTGCTGGCCGATGACCCGGGGGAATCGTCAGCGGTGGTAGCCGCCAGGGTCGCAGCTGCACGAAAGCGCGCCAATGTCGTTGGGATTCCGAGACACCGGGACCTCGACGCTGATGGGAAGACGCTCCTGGCCTCGAAGCTCCAATCAGGGGCGCTCACCGCCCGCGGGCTGCGCAAGGTGGAACGGGTGGCGAGGACCCTTGCCGTGCTGGACGGAGAAGACAGCGTGACCTTCGGGCATGTAGCGGAGGCCCTGTCGCTGCGGTCAGGCGGCGTGGTGGTGGCGGCATGAGCGCGAAGGGAAACCAAGGCCGTTCGATGCAAGCCGACGGCGAGCCGTCAGGCTTACCCGAGGAGGCCTACGCGGTCGCGCTGGCTCTACTTCCGGCGATCGGTCCGGCAGCGCTTCGCCGCCGTTTGGCCTCGGGCACTCCCTCGAAAGCGTGGGCTCGCGCCTCGGTCGAATTGGATTCCGCGTTGCCGGACTTGGCCGAGGTCTGGAAGAACCATGTCGACCATGGCATCGACGTCCTGTTGCGAGACCATCCGCACTACCCGTCACGCGTGAAGCGCGAGCCCAAAGCTCCCGCCCTCCTCTTCTGCCTCGGTCATCCCGAAGTACTCAACGCCATGCCCACAGTGGCGCTGGTGGGCACGCGTTCTCCTACCCGATACGGCATCGGCGTCGCGGCCCAATTGGCTTCAGAGCTGGCGGCTGCAGGGGTCAGCGTCGTGTCCGGGCTGGCGCTGGGAATCGACACCGCCGCCCATGAGGGCGCGTGCGGCTCGGGGGCGCCGCCCATCGCCGTCGTGGCTGGTGGACTCGACGATCCCTACCCCCGCACTCACGCTCGACTCTGGGCGCGGGTGGCGAAAGACGGCGTGATCGTCTCGGAATCGCCGGCAGGCACGCCGACCGAGAAATGGCGGTTCCCCACGCGCAACAAGCTCCTGGCAGCGTTGAGCGACGTGGTCGTCGTCGTCGAGAGTGGGCACCAGAGTGGTTCGAGGCACACGGTCGACGCGGCGATCGATCGTGGCGTGCCCGTGGGAGCCGTTCCGGGATCCATACGCAGCCCGACGTCGGATGGAACGAACGCGTTGATCGCCGACGGCGCGTTTCCCGTGTGTTCGTCGGCGGACATCTTGCTCGCCCTCTCCATGTCCGGGACACCGGTCGTCCCGTTCACCGGGAACCCCGAATCAGCCCCGGCCCGCTCGACGGCGACTGCGCCAATCCCTCGTGGGATGAGCCCCTCGGCCACGGGCACCGACGGAAAGGTGTACGAAGCCCTCACGACCGACCCGGTTCCCCTCGACTCTCTGGCTCGGTTGACCGGCCTCGGCGTGCCAGAGCTGTGCGGGTGCCTGGAACGACTTGCCCAGGCCGGGCTCGCCCACGACGCCGGAGGGTGGTGGGAACGAGCGTGAACGAGTGGGAACGAGCGTCAACGAGTGGGAACGAGCGTCAACGAGCGTCAACGAGCGTGAACCGAACTGCTCAGCGCCGAGGTCACGAGCCCTAGTGTGCGGTCTGTGGAGGGACGTTTCCTCAAGGCCGGCGACGTCGCCGGCCTCCGGTCCCAAGCGATCGGGGCCGATACGGCTGGAGTGGATGCCGTGTTCGTGAGTGACTCACCGATGGGCGACCCGGTCGTCCTCGCCGCCTCACTGAGCACCACGGTACGGCGCTCGTTGCTCGGAATTCGGACGACGCTCGTCCCTGAGGGTCGGCATCCGGCGATCCTTGCCCGTGAGCTCACCTGCCTGGACCTGATCAGCGGGGGGCGAACCGTGCTCTGCTTTCGCCCGCCGTTCGCCGACGGACTGGCCGACGCCATGAAAATGTGTCGGAACCTGTGGCGCGAGGGCAAAGCAGACGGCGACGCCGGGACTTTCCGTGTGCGCGGTGCGGTGAACCGTCCCCGCCCCACGGGTCGGACCCCTCTG
The DNA here is from genome assembly GCA_963787485.1 of uncultured Acidimicrobiaceae bacterium. GTDB lineage: Bacteria > Actinomycetota > Acidimicrobiia > Acidimicrobiales > RAAP-2 > Bog-473. The sequence goes on from CAWBDF010000006.1 coordinate 332,958, forward strand.
TTGGCGTTGGATCTCACCGGCGGCGAGGTGCCGACGGGGGAGCTCGTCGCCGCGACCGATCTGGTGCTCCGGCCCGGCGACGATCCAGAGGCCTGCCGGATCGAGACCACGTAGCACAGCCGACATGGCCGGCCCGGGTACCGTGACCCGATGCCCGTGGGCGCCCATGTGAGAGCCGGCGGTGACCTGTTGCCGGCGTTGCGCCACGGGCGGGAGATCGGGGCAGACGTCGTCCAGGTCTTCACCCAGAGCCCGCGGGCCTGGAAACCCACCCAATACGGCGACGACGTACTGGAGCGCTACCGGGCCGCGCAGGCCGCAGAGACCCAGGTCGTCCAGACCTTCTGCCACGCCACCTACCTGATCAACCTGGCCGCGCCCGACCGCGAGGTCCTGGCGCGCTCACGGACGTGCCTGCAGGCCAACCTGGCCGTGGCCACGGGCATGGGGGCGCGGGGGCTGGTGCTCCACGTGGGCAGTCATCGAGGCCAGGGGTTCGACACCGCCCTGCCCCGGGTCGTCGAGCTGTTGCTCGACGCGCAGGACGGCCAGACCGGAGGTGGGTGCCCCATCGTTCTCGAGAACGCGGCGGGCAGCGGCGACACCGTGGGGAGAACCTTCGAGGAGCTGGCCGCCATCCTGGCTGCCGCGGGGCCCGACGGGCGGCGCCTCGGGGTGTGCCTCGACACCCAGCATCTGTGGGCCTCGGGCGTCGACTTCCGGTCGGTTCTCCGGGCGGACGACGTCGTCGCCCGTTTCGACGACGTCGTGGGATTGGACCGCCTGTGCTGCCTCCACCTCAACGACTCCAAGGTGGCATTGGGAGCGAACCGGGACCGTCATGAGAACATCGGTCAGGGCACCATCGGCGCGGCCGCGCTGGGCAACCTGCTCTCGCACCCCGCCCTGGTGGGGCTACCGGCCATTTTGGAGGTCCCCGGCGCCGGCGCCGGGGCCCGGGCCGAGGACCTCGCAATGGCCAGGAAGGCGGTCGCCCGGGGGATTGCGCCGTCGACGCCGGTCCTAAGCTGGCCGGCGTGACCAGGACGCGCATCGAGCGAGACAGCATGGGGGAGATCGAGGTGCCCTCGGACCGCTACTGGGGAGCGCAGACCCAGCGGTCCTTGCACCATTTCGACATCGGCACCGAGACCATGCCCAAGTCGATCATCAGGGCCTTCGGGATTCTCAAGGGTGCGTCGGCTTCGGTCAACCGCGAGCTCGGGAAGCTCGACGGCACCCGGGCCGGGCTCATTGAGCAGGCGGCGGGGGAGGTGGCCAAGGGCGCTCTGGACGACCACTTTCCGCTGCGCATCTGGCAGACCGGCAGCGGCACGCAGACCAACATGAACGCCAACGAGGTGATCTCGAACCGGGCCATTGAGCTGGCCGGCGGACAGATGGGCTCGAAGGACCCTGTCCATCCCAACGACCACGTGAACATGTCGCAGTCGTCGAACGACACCTTCCCCACAGCCATGCACATCGCCGCCGTCGAGGAGATCGTGCACCGCCTCGTTCCGTCGGTGACGGCCTTGCGAGACGCGCTGCATCAGCGCGAGCTCGAGTTCGCGGGGGTGACGAAGATCGGCCGGACCCACCTGATGGACGCCGTCCCGCTCACCTTGGGCCAGGAGTTCTCCGGGTACGTGGCTCAGCTGGCGGCCGACCTCGAGCGGATCGAGCTGACCCTTCCGGGCCTCTACGAGTTGGCCGCCGGAGGATCGGCGGTGGGCACCGGGCTCAACACCCACCCGGAATTCGGCGAGCGGGTGGCCCGGACCATCGCGGACATGACCGGGCTCCCCTTCGTCACGGCACCCAACAAGTTCGCCGCCTTGGCGGCGCACGACGCTCTGGTGTTCGCGCACGGCGCGCTGCGCACCCTGGCGGTGTCGCTCATGAAGATTGCCGACGACATCCGCTGGCTCGGATCGGGTCCGCGGAGCGGTCTGGGCGAGTTGGCGCTTCCTGAGAACGAGCCGGGTTCGTCCATCATGCCGGGCAAGGTCAATCCCACCCAGAGCGAGGCCATGATCATGGTCGGGATTCAGGTGATCGGCAACGACATGGCAGTGGCCACCGCCGGCAGCCGGGGCAACCTCGAGCTCAACGTGTGCAAGCCGGTGATCGCCTACAACGTCATGCAGTCCATCACCCTCATGACCGATGCCTGCCGGGCCTTCCGCGAGTTCTGCGTGGAGGGGCTGGAGCCCGACCTGCCCCAGATCGAGCGTCACCTGATGAACTCGCTCATGCTCGTCACCGCCCTGAACCCGATCATCGGGTACGACAACGCGGCCACGGTGGCCAAGAAGGCGCACAAGGAGCGGACGACGCTACGCGAGGCGGCCCTCGAGCTCGGCTTGCTCTCGGCCGAGGAGTTCGACGCCGCCGTGAGACCCAAGGACATGACGCATCCGTGAGCGAGCCGGTGCTCGGCGCGGCAGACGTGGACGCAGCCCTCGAGCAGCAGGGCCTCCACTGGTCGAGGGTGGGCGACACCCTGGTGACCACCGTCACGCTGCACGATTTCGCCGCCGCGCTCGAGTTCGTCAACGCCGTCGGCGCCGCGGCGGAGGCGGCCAACCACCACCCGGACATCGACATCCGGTGGAACACGGTACGCCTGGCGTTGACCACCCACGACGCCGGCGGCCTCACCCTCCTCGACCTGGCGCTGGCCGGCGCCGTTGACCGCATGCGCCCCGACACCCGGGGGAGCGCGGAAGAGGGCTGACCGGTTAGGCGGGCGCTGTCGCTGACTTCAGAAGTCCGGCCCGCAGCCCTTCGACCAGGCCGGGCGCCGCCCCGAGACTCTCGACGTAAGACTGTACCGAGCCGAACTGCGTGCGTAAGTACTCGAGCAGCCGCTCCATCTGGGCGGGATGGGCCGAGAACACCTCGTCGATCTCCTCGAACGCGTCGCGGAGCTCGGGGTGCCGGTCGAACAGCCTGGCCCGCAGGACCTCCATGGCCTGAGCGCTGATGGCATAGTCCTCGACGACCGTGCGCTCGTCCACGCCGACGAGGGACAGCACGAGCGCGGAGAGCACCCCTGTCCGGTCCTTGCCCGCGGTGCAGTGGATGACGGCTGGGAGTGCCTCGGGCTGCGAGAGGACGGTCAGGGCACCGAGGATCTGGTCTCCGGCCAGGTCGACCATCTCGAGGTACTGCGCGCCCAGAAAACCCGGCTGGCGCTCGAACTGCACGGCGTCGGGGAGCCGGCCGATCAGGGGATGGTGATGAAAGGCCACCGGGTGTGCGTCGAGGTCGAACCGGCCGCGCGCCAACTCCTGGCCCGAGCGCAAGTCGATCACGGTGCGGATGCCCAGCGAGCGCACCACGCCCAGGTCCTCCTCGGTCAGGTGCCCGAGGCCATCGGCCCGGAACAGGACCCGCCAGCGGGTTTCCATACCGCCGGCCGCCCGGTACCCGCCGAGGTCCCGGAAGTTGACCGCCCCCTCGAGCGTGATGTGGCGCATTACGAGATGGGCATGTCCCACATGGGGAACCAACGAGTCAGGTCGGACTCGAAGGGCAGGTCGGCTCCGACCATGGAGCGGATGCGCAACTCGAGCTCGGTGTCCCGCCGTTCCTTCTCGGCGTTGACCGGGGCGAACGGGTAGAAGGTTCCCCGCTTGAAGAGATACACGAGCCGGAAGGCCCGGGCGTCGTCCGGCGCGTCCGCCCCGGGGACGAAGCCGAAGACCGAGCACAGCAGCTGGGGCCCCCAGCCATTGTCCTGGAGGGTGGAGTTCGCCATGTGGATTTTGGTGACCAGCTCTGCGAGGTCGGGGTCGTCGAGCAACAGCCAGCCGTAGTCGAAGGAGTCGACCGACTGACCGAAGCCGCCGCCCACGAGCTCGGCGATCTCCTTCTGGGCGTCCGCGGTGGCCTGGCCGGGTGGGGACTTCCAGCACACTCCGGCGTGGCCTGAGGAGACGAGCCCTCCGGCACTTTGGAGCGTCAGCGCGGCGGTGGGCAGGGCGAAGAGCGCGTCGAGGTTGGCTCGGACCGGCTTGGTGCGACCGAGAATGGTGTCGAAGAGGCCCAAGACCCGAGCGCCCGACCTAGGTCAGCTGGCCTGGCCGAGCTGCTGCTCGATCTTCTGGAGCTGGGCCAGGCGCTTCTCGAGCGTGGGATGGGTCCGGAAGAGCTGGCCGAAGCTGAAGCCGCCTCCGCCGCCCTGGGTGGCGCCGTTGGCCACGGCGGGGGTGAAGAAGAAGGCGTTGAAGGGCTCGGCCGACCTGAGATCCTTGGTCGGGATCTTGCCCATCTCACCGGTGATCTTGATCAACGCGGAGGCCAGCAGCGAGGGGCGCCCGATCAGCAGCGCTCCCGAGCGGTCCGCGGCCAGCTCGCGGTAACGCGACAGCGCCATGGTCAGCAAGAAGCTGATGAAGTAGACGACCACCGACACCAGCAGCACGATCATCTCGACCAGCGCGGCCTGGCTCTGCTGGTTGTTGCCGCCACCCCGGCCACCGCCAAAGATCTCGGAGTAGAACATGACCCGGGTCATCAGGCCGGCGATCATCCCCAGCCCGCTGGCGATTGTCATCACGGCGACGTCGCGGTGGGCCACGTGCGACAGCTCGTGCGACAGCACCGCCTCGACCTCGGGTTCGTCGAGCCGGCGCAGCAGGCCGCTGGTGACGCAGACCACGGCCGACTTGGGGCTGCGGCCGGTGGCGAAGGCGTTGGGGATGTCCGTCGTGGCGATGGCCACCTTGGGCTTGGGCATGTCCGCCAGCGCGCACAGGCGGTCGACCACGCCGTGAAGCTCGGGGGCCTGCTCGGGTGTGACCTCCTTGGCGTGCATGGCGTACATGGCGATCTTGGCGCTGAACCAGTACTGGCAGAAGATCAGCGCGAACGCGATGACCAGGACCACGGCGAACTGCAGGCCGATGGCGATGAGGATGCCGACGACGAGCCCGTACAGCAGGACGAGGAAGAATCCCGTCATGAGCATCCGGTAGGTGAGACCCCGGTCCGGCTTGATGTTGCGTGAGATCGCCATCAGGCGCTTTCTCCTCCAGTTCCAATTCCGCCCGGCTCGGCCGCGGGCAGCGCCGCCGTGGCGTCCGGGGCGCTGTCGCCCGTCCCGAGCTCTGCTTTCAGGGCGGCCAGCTCGTTGTCCACCTGTGACGTGGACGACACCTTGTCGAGCTCCTTTTGAATGTCGTCGACCGGCTGGGTCAAGTCGTCCAGCGCGCCCGACGCCAGCAGCTCGTCGATGGCACCCGCCCGCGCCTGCATTCCGGCGATCTTGTCCTGGGCCCGCTGCATCGTCGCCCCGGCAGAACGCGTGGAGTCCGAGATCCCCGACACCGCCTCGCCGACCTTGGTCTGGGCCTCGGCGGCGGTGTACGACGCCTTCATCGTCTCCTTCTGGGTACGGAACCGCTCCACCCGGGACTGCAGCTCCTGGGAGGTCTGGACGAGCTTTTGCTCCTGCTCGCTGATCTGGTCGTGTTGGGTCTTGAGCTCGGCCAGCTGCTCACCGAGCGCGGCCCGCCGCGCCAGCGCCTCGCGGGCGAGGTCCTCGTTGCCCTGCTGCAGGGCCGCCTTGGCCTGGCCCTGCAATTTGTCGGCCTGCTTTTGCAATCCCTGGGCCTGCAGCTCGATCCGCTTGCGGGCCGTGGCGACATCGGCCACGCCGCGGCGCACCTTCTGGAGCTGCTCGAGCTGCTTCTCGTAGGACAGGTCGAGGGTGTCCCTTGGGTCCTCCATCTTGTCCAGTGCTTTGTTGGCCTTGGACCGGAAGATGTCAAGGATCCGACTGAACGTGCCTGCCATGGACCCCGAGCATAAGGCCCAGGGGGGGTGCGATGGCACCGGGAGGCCCTGGCAAGCCCGACGCTAAGGTCGGGCCGTGCCTTCCTCGTCCGACCGGCTCTGCCTGCTCTGCGTGCACGCGCACCCCGACGACGAGGCCTCCAAGGGGGCGCCCACGGTGGCCCGGTACCACGCCGAGGGCGTGCGGACGGTACTGGTGTGCTGCACGGGGGGCGAGGAGGGAGACATCCTCAACCCGGCCATGGACACCCCCGAGATCAGGGCCGACATCGGGCGGGTGCGCCGGGCCGAGCTCGCCGCCGCCACGGAGATCATCGGCTACGACGAGACGGTGCTGCTCGGCTACCGGGACTCGGGCATGCCCGATTCGGAAGCCAACGCCCGCCCGGACAGCTTCGCCCGGGCCCCTTTGGAAGAGGCGGTGAGCCGGCTGGTGGCCGTGATCCGCCGCGAGCGCCCCCAGGTCGTGGTGACCTACGGAGAGGACCACCGCGGCTACCCGCACCCCGATCACATCCGGGTGCACGAGATCTCCGTGTTGGCGTTCGACTCCGCCGGTGATCCGGACCGCTTCGGGGAGGCCGGACCGCCCTACGCCCCGGACAAGCTCTACTACTCGGTCTGGCCGGCGGAACGCTTCCGCCAGATGCACGCCAAGTTCGAGGAGCTCGGCCTGACCTCTCCCTTCGACGAGAAGTGGCTGAAGCGCCTCACCCATGACGAGCCGGTCACCACCACCGTCGACGTCCGGGGGTACACCCACGTCCGGGCCGAGGCCTTGTTGGCACATGCCACCCAGGTCGACCCCAACTCGCCGTTCTGGTTCGGACTGCCCCCGGAGGTCTTGCGCGACCTCCATCCGATCGACGAGTACTTCTTGGCCCTGAGCCGCGTCGGGCCGCTGGACGTCACCGAGGACGATCTCTTCGCCGGGGTCCGCGCCGTGCCCGCGCTGCCCCGGCAGGCCTGACGGCGCCCGGATTCGGTGGTTCGGTGGGTTAGCCGCCGGCCCGGGCGAGCTCGCGCAGCGGCCGGTAGCCGATCAGTGTCGCGCCGGCCTCCTCGAGAGAGCGCCGGACCCAGTCCTCTTCGCAGATCATGCGCCGGTCGTCGACTCGGGCGGCCCAGTCGTCGGGCGCCAGCGACCGGAGCTCGGCGCTGTCGACGGCCGGGTGCAGGTGCAGCTCGGTGACACCGGCTCGTAGCGTTGCGATGTCGTTCTCGAACGCCTGGCGCGAGCCGACGCCGGACGTCATGTGGAAGTGGTCGGTGAAGACGGCTCCTGCCTCCGCCGCGACCGTCCGGGCCGGGAACCCGACATAGCGCTCCATGGCCGCGCTCACCATGCGCATGGGGAGCCCGAACTCGACGGCGAGGTCGAGGTACACGTCGAAGAATTCGGGGCGAAGGGCCAGTGCGCCCATGTGCGCATCGAGGTGGCTGACGTCGAAGCCCCACAGGATGGCGCGCTCGATCTGCGCCCGGCACTCGCGCCGGACCTCGTCGAGATCGGCGTGATCCCAGAGGTCCTCGAGCGTCCTCGGGAAGCCGCCGTCACCTCCCAACAGCGACGGCGCGTGGGTGATCGGTCCCCAGCGGTAGAGCTCGTACTCGGCGTTGAGGGTCAGGTGGACCCCGACGTCCTCGCCGCGGTAGCGACTGCTGGCTTCGCGTGCCCACGGGCATGGGACCATGAGCGACGCGCTGGTGACCGTGCCCGTGGCGAGGCACTCGAAGACCCCGACGTTGGCCGAATGGCACGAGCCGAGGTCGTCGGCGTTGAGCACCACCAGCTTGGCGTTCGCACCGAAGCCGAGGCGCTGGGCCAGGGTCGGCTCCGACACCGTGGCCAGGTCAGCCACTGTCGGCCCCGCCCCGTGCCACCCCAGCGTCCTGTTCCTGGGCCTCGGCGGCGATCTCCCTCCGGAACGCCTCCATGCGAGCCGTGAGGACCGGGTCGGACGTGGCCAGGATGCGCACGGCCAGGACGCCGGCGTTGCGGGCACCGTCCACCGCCACCGTCGCCACCGGGACCCCGCGCGGCATCTGCACCATGGAGAGCAGGCTGTCGAGGCCGCCGAGGTGGGCCAGGGCCACGGGCACTCCGATGACGGGCAGGGTCGTCACCGAGGCCAACATGCCCGGCAGATGCGCGGCCCCGCCTGCGCCGGCGATCAGGACGCGCAGGCCACGGGCGGCCGCCTCTTCGCCGTAGTCCAGCATCCGGCGCGGCGTGCGGTGGGCCGACACGACGCGCACCTCGTGGGGGACTTCGAAGCGCTCGAGCATCTCGGACGCGCCCTGCATGATCCGCAGGTCCGACTGGCTCCCCATGACGACCCCGACCACGGGGGCGTCGGCCAGAGGCGAGCCCTCCCGAGAACCACCCGGTGTCGGCGAGGTGCTCACCGGCCCGCCTCCGCCGGCAGCTCCAGACCGTCGGGCACCGCGGTGCCGAGGGACTGGGCGGCAGCCCAGGCCCGGGCCCGCACGTTCTCGGCGTCGTCCCCACAGACGGTCACGTGTCCCAGTTTGCGTCCCGGTCGTGCCTGCTTGCCATAGAGGTGGACGTGCGCACCCTCAATGGCCAGGGCCCGGGGGAGGAGCCCGGCGGGATCTTGGCCGGCGGCGCCACCGAACACGTTGACGCTGGCGACGTGGGGATGCTGGATCGCCGTCGATCCCAGAGGCAGGTCGAGCACGGCCCGCACGTGGTTCTCGAACTGCGACGTCACCGCGCCCTCGATCGTCCAGTGACCTGTGTTGTGCGGCCTGGTCGCCACTTCGTTGACCAGGAGACGGCCTTCGGACCAGAACAGCTCGATCGCCATGACGCCGACCGCCCCGGCGATCTCGGCCACCTTCTGCCCGAGCGCACCCGCCGCGTCGACCACGTCGGAGGGAAGGCGACCGGGCACCAGGACCTCCCGGCACACGCCTCCGAACTGCGCCGTCTCCACGGCCGGCCATGCCACCGACGCACCCGAAGGGCGGCGGGCCACCAGGACGGCGAGCTCGGCGTCGAATGGCACGAATGCGTCGACCACGATCGGCCCGGTCACGTGGGTCAGGACCTGGACCGCCTCCGCCACGTCCGAGACCGGCCAGACTCCCTTGCCGTCGTAGCCGCCGCGGGCGGACTTGAGGACCACCGGCCATCCGTGGGCGTCGGCGAAGGACTCGACGACCTCGAGGGCGTCGGCGCCTTCGGCCACCGTGAACGCGGGCACCGCGACGCCCGCCTGGTCGAAGACGGTGCGCATGGTGGCTTTGTCCACGGCCAGCTCCAGGGACGGCGCGCCGGGACGGACGACGACCCCCATTTCGTCCAGCCCGGCCACCAGCTCCAGGTCCACCTGCTCGTGGTCGAAGGTGACCACGGCACAGCGATCGGCGAAGCGCCGCAGGTCCTCGGCTTCGAAGGGCGATCCGAGCACGACCTCCGCCGCCGCGGCACAGGCGGCGTCGTCGGGCTTCTCGGCCAGGACGGCGACGGAGAGGCCGAGGGCGCTGGCCGCCTCAGCGGCCATGCGGGCCAGCTGGCCCGCACCGACGAATCCCAGATCGCAGCGCACATCGGGCAGGTTATGCGCCGCTCCAGGTCAGAGCGGGCATGCCGTGGTGCAGCCGACGCGCTCCCGGTTGGGTGGAGGCTAGAGCCGGTGCACCTGCACCTGGCCACGTCCGAGTTTCCGTGGGCTGCGCCGCCGCCCGAAGCGGCCTCGTCTGCCCACGTCGCCCGGAGTCACCATGTCGACGACGGGTCTCAGTCCGAGTCCGAGGACCGAGCCGATGGCTGCTCCCCCGAGGACGTCGGTGGGGTGGTGGGCCCGCAGGTGGACACGGCTGGCGGCGACGGCCGTTGCGAAGCCCACGTTGGTCGCCGTCTGGGCGGACGAGTCGGCCAGGACGAAGGCCGTGCAGAAGGCGGCCAGGGTATGCCCACTCGGGAAGCTGCTGCTCGACGGGGCGCGCACCGCCGCGGTGAGGTGGTCGCCGGGCCGTTGGCGTTCGACCGCGGCCTTGACGGTGCGGCTCACGGCGAGAGAGGAGAAACCGGCGACCCCCAGCGCGACGACCGCCCGACGTCGATTCGGTCCGCGGCGCCGACCCCTGAGCGCGGCCAGGAGCACCCACACCATTCCGTAGTCGGCCAGGTTGGACACCGCCGCGGCAGCGCGGTCGACCGCGGGCCGTCCCCGGAGAGGGTTGAAGGCGGCGTCGACCGTCTCGTCGAGGGTGCTCATCACGGGCGGGTCACGCGGCGAAGGCCGGACACGACGTCTTGAAATGGCAGAACTCGCACAGGGGGCCCACGTTGGGGCGGAAGTCCTCCCCCTCGCACGCCCGCTCGATCGCCGACCAGACCGCCACGGCCCGCTTGCGCTGACCGCGGATCGTCTGCTCGGACGCGACCGACGAGATCGCCACCGGTTGGCGCAAGTAGAGGAGTCGGACTTCGGCAGGGGTTCGGCCCAGGGCGCTTTCGCAGAGCAGGGCATAGGTCTGGACCCCGCTCAGGGAGCCGCGCTCGTAGCGCTCCGAGGGGGCCCGCCCGGTCTTGTAGTCGACGACGACCAGGCTCCCGTCGGGTCCCATGTCGAGCCGGTCGATGATGCCCCGCAGCCGCATGCCGTCCACCGTGGCCTCGACGCCGAGCTCCACGGCCACGGTGTGGGTGTCGTCGGGGTCCTCGAGCTCGAAGTAGTTGGCCACGAGGCCCTCGGCGTCGGCCAGGAAGGCGGTTGCTTGTTCCGCTCCGAGTCCCAGCTCCATGAACTCGGGATCCTCCTGCAATTCGTCCCAGGCGCCACGCAATGCTGCGGCCGCCGCGGCGCGCGTTCGCTCCCCCGACGGGTGATTCCAGAAGAGGCGTTCGAGCGCGGCGTGGACCAGCGTCCCCTTCACGGCAGGAGGTGACGCTGGCTCTGGCCGACGCTCGATCTGCGAGAAGCGGAACGCGAGCGGACAATTCGTGAAGGCGGCCACCTTCGACGGCGTGAGCGTGCGCGGCGGGTCGAGGGCCATGGCCGTCAGGATATGGCCACGCGCCGGGGCGACGGTGCCATGGCGCCGTGAGGCACCGCACGCCGGGCGGGCGGGGAGCGGCAGGCGCACACGATAGAAAGGAAGCGTGGCCGATCTCCGCCGTGACACCCGCTGGGCCGGGCTTCGGCCAGGCGACCCGGTTCGAGTCGAGGGCACGCGCCTGCGGGGCGCCGTCTGGGAGTTCGTGGCGCACGTGACCAACGTCGAGACCGGCGAGTCGTGGGTGGAGGTGGTCGGGGGTCGAGCCGGTGATCGGGCGGTGCGGTCGTTCCGCCCCGACCAGCTCTACTCCGTCGGTGCCAAGCCTGGACGGGATCCCTCGCTGGCGGACGCGCCCGGACTTCCGCTCGGCTGAATCGATTCCCTCCCGGTTCTCCTGCCGCGAGGGCGTGGCAACATGGCATCCGTGGAGACGGTCGCCCGCCTGGTCGCCTTCATCGCGGGCGTCGCCATCGTCGGGCTCACCGCGTGGAGCGTCTTCACGTCCCTCGTCGTACCCCGGGTGACGTCGTCGCCGGCCATGCGCACGTTGGCCCGGTTCCTCGGGGGATCGGCCGGTCGACTGGCGGATCGGCTCCCTGACTACGAGGTGCGTGACCACGTGCTGTCCTTCGTCGGGCCGGCCGCGATGGTCCTGCTCTTCGTCCTGTGGTTGTGCCTGATCGTCTTGGGCGTCGCGATGATCGAGTGGTGGGCCGCCGGGGTCGATTTCGCGACCGCGCTCGGAATCTCGGGGTCGTCGGTCTTCACGTTGGGCATCGTCTCGTCCGCACGGGCGGGGCCGCGCGCGGTCGAGGTGGCGGCGTCAGGGATCGGCCTGCTGGTGGTCGCCCTGGAGATCGCCTATCTGCCGGCCATCTACAGCCAGTTCTCGGCTCGTGAGACGGAGGTCACCCTCCTCGAGTCTCGCTCGGGCACACCGGCATGGGGTCCAGAGATCCTGGCCCGGCACTTCTGGCTCGACACCATGGACGAGCTTCCCGAGCTCTACGGGAACTGGGAGCGCTGGGCCGCCGCCGTCTCCGAGAGCCACGCCAACTATCCCGGACTCATCTGGTTCCGTTCCCCGGTGCCGGCGCGCAGCTGGCTGTTGGCACTGGTGGCCATGATGGACTCCGCCGCCCTGTACCACTCGGTCAGCCCGGGTCTGACGCCACGCCAGGCCCGCCTGTGCCTGCGTATGGGGATCACCTGCCTGCGCTCCATGGCGCGTGCGTTGCGCATCCCCTACGACGACGACCCACTGCCCACCGCGGGCATCCGGCTCTCGTACGCCGAGTTCGAGGACGGCTACCACAGGTTGTTGTCGGTCGAATTCCCGGTCGAGCGTGACGAGGACGAGTCGTGGAAGCACTTCCAGGGCTGGCGGGTCAACTACGAGCCCATCGTCGACGCCCTCACGGCGATCGTGTCTCCGCCGCCGGCCCCGTGGTTCCTCGACCGTCCCGAGCTAGGGGAGGCCCGGCGTCCTGTGGTGCTGAACCGCACCCCCGAGAAGCCCGAGGGCGCCGAGTTCCGATTCGGCAATACCTCCAAGCCCGCACCACTCAGCCCGGCCGACGACTCGTAGCACCCGTGGTCCGCCCGGCGGACAGTCACAGCACCGTCGCTCCGGGACGGCCCGCCCGCGGGTCTACACTGATCCGGCCGAATTGCGGGCGCACGACATCAGGTCGCCCCGCCCCTCCCGCCATGACCCTGACCCTGAGTTCCACGACGATCGAGCTGCCGGAGCTGGTCGACCGGGACGTCGACGCCTTCTTCGCCACCGAGGACCTCTGGGCCGTCATCGTCTGGAACGACGACGTCACGACGTTTCAAACGGTGATCCGGGCCTTCGTCGAGATCTTCGGTCACAGCATCGAGCGGGCCGACGAGCTGGCCTGGCGGATCCACCGCACCGGCAAGGCGGTGGCGGCCGTGCGCCCGAAGGACGAGGCAGAGGCAGCGGTCCACGCGCTGCACGAGCGCCGGATCCAGGCCACCTTGACCCGCGCCTAGAGCCCGCGCCGGGCTCGCCGACAGGGCAGAACGCCCAAGGCGGAGTTCAGCCGAGGACGGCGAGGAACTGGCGCTCGACGGTGCTTTCCATCCGGGTGGCGGCGGCCACGTCGTCTTGGTACTGGGGAATCAGCGATCCGCCGCTGACTGCGTCGAGACGGCCCGACGCGAGTCCGGGCAGCGCGCTGGTGCCGGTTCCACCCGCCGCGGTGACCAGTCCGTTCGTTTCGGCGAACTGGTCGAGCACGCTGCCCAGGGCGGACGACGAGCGCGACGGCCGGGCTGGCGGCGCTCGGCGGCAGCGTGGGCCTCGCCGCGGCCAGCTCAGTGAAGGACAGCTGGAGCAGCTCGGTGACCGGTGAGGTCACCGACTCCACGCCGGACCCCGAAAACGTGGCACCGGCGGCGTTGCTCGCCCGCATGGTACCGAGCTGGCTGCTGAGCGCGGAAGTCGAGGAGTCGAGTTGGGCCAGGGTCTTTCGCAGCTGCTGTTGAGGGGCTGAGCGCGCCTGGGCCGACGCCGCCGTTCCCGTCGCCGCGTGCGCCGTACCGGAGGTGAGAGGCGGAGCACTCGACGGCGAGGAGCTCGCGCAGGCAGCCAGGGCCGTGCCCGCAATGAGCAGAACCAGCGCAACCAGCGCGGCGTCTCCCGTGTGCAGGTGACGTCCCCCGCTCGTGGCGAGGCGGTGCCGGGTAGAGGCGCTCGCGAACCCCATCGTAGATTTCACGCGTCGTGGCATCGTGTGACGCGCTTGGCTACGAACCTGCCTTCGAGGGTGAGCGGCTCAGCCATGCGCGGCCGGGACCGCGTCCGCCGGAGCGCTTTGGCTCGGCGGCGTCGACGTCCCGGGCGCGTCGCCCCGACCTGCGGCCGCGCCGGTGGGCACCACGAAATCCCGTTGGCGCACCAGCACCACGCCCGCCACGCCCCCGACGAAGGCAACGACGGCTCCGAGCCACATCAGGTGGTTCAGCGTGGTCGAGAAGCCGATGTGGTAGGCGTCCATCAAAGTCTGGCGGGCCGAGGAGGGGAGCGAGCCGGCCACCTGGCGGACCTCGCCCGCGGACATGGCGCTGCGAAGCGAGGTGCCCCCTTGGCGGAGGACCGCCGCGCCGCCGTCCGAACGGACCAGCGCCGCCGAGGTGTGCGTCACGATCTGGCTCTGGAAGACCGCCCCCAGGACGGCGATCCCCGTGGCGATGCCCACCTGGCGGAAGGTGTTGTTCGCCCCCGAGGCCATGCCGCTGTGCTGGGGCTGCACGACGGAGACGGCGCCCGAGGCCAGGACCGGGTTCACAATGCCGATCCCGATGCCGCAGGCCACGAACCCGGGCAGCAGTACCGTCCACGTCGAGGTGGGTTCGGTCGTGCCCATGAGCAGCAGCCCCCCGGTGACGAACAGCATGCCGACGCCGAAGAGCACGCGTGACTGGATGCGCACGGTGAGGCGCCCGGCGAAGAACGCCACCACGAAGATGAGCAGCGTGAGAGGGAGGAAGCGCACGCCGGCCGCGAACGGCCCGTAACCCAGGTCGTCCTGAATGTAGAGGGTCAGATACAAGAACATGGCGAAGATAGAGGCGGCCAGACAGAAGGCCAGCACCGAGAGGCCCACGAACGCCGGGATCCTGAACAGGCTGAGGTCGAGCATCGGGTCGTTCGCCGCGCAGCTCGTTGACGAAGAACACCACCATCAAGACGCCCGAGGCGACCAGGAGCCCGATGATCGTCGCGCTGCCCCAGCCCAGATCGTTGCCGCGCACCAGCCCGAAGACCAGCGCGAACAGACTGGCGGAGAAGGCGACGCAACCGACCCAGTCGATGCGCCGGTGGCGCCTGTCCTTGGACTCGGCGATCTTGGCGAAAGTGATGGCCACGGCGATCACGCCGATCGGCACGTTGACGAAGAAGATCCACCGCCAGCCGATGCCGCTCGTGATGGCGCCTCCGATCAAGGGGCCCACGGCGACCGCGCCACCGATGACGGCACCGTAGATCCCGAACGCCGTGCCGCGGTCCTTGCCCATGAAGGCGGTGGCGATCAGCGCCAGCGACGTGGCGAACATCACCGCACCCCCGACGCCCTGAATGGCCCGGGCCAGGTTGAGCATGAGCGGCGAGGTCGAGAGCCCGCAGAGCAGCGAAGCCAGCGAGAAGACCACGAGTCCGGCGGCGAAGACTTCACGCCGCCCGTACATGTCCCCGACGACACCCGCGGTGAGCAGGAACGCGGCCAGGGTCAGCGAGTAGGCGTCGACCACCCACTGGAGGTCGGAGAAGCTCGAGTGCAGCGATCGTTGGATGTCGGGCAGCGCCACGTTCACGACCGTGATGTCGAGGAGGAGCATGAACGTCGCCGTGCAAACGGCGATAAGCGTCCACCACTTCCGGTCGAGGGCGGGCATCGACCGGAGTGTACCGACCCGAGCTTCTCGACCGTGCGTGGAGCTCACCGGGTCACGTCGAGTGGTCCGGATTCGAGATGGCCATGGGCGTATGGCAACCTACGTCCTCGGCGGACGCGCGGAGTGCGCCTGGCGCCACGAGCGGAGAGGAGAGACCGAGACATGACGATCGCAGTCGGTGATCGCGTCCCGGACGTGAAGGTGTACACGTTCGGAGAGCACGGGCCGGAGATGACCATGTCGGGCGATCTGCTGGGACACGGCAAGGTCGTCCTCTTCGGTGTGCCCGGAGCCTTCACGCCCACCTGCTCGGACCACCACCTGCCCGGATACGTGCTGCGCTCGGAGGAGCTCCGAGCCAAGGGCGTCAATTCCGTCGTGTGCATGGCGGTCAACGACGCCTTCGTGATGGGGGCCTGGGGCAAGGACCAGAACGTCGGTGGTTCGGTCGTGATGCTGGGCGACGGGAACGGAGATCTGGCGACCGCCCTCGGCCTCACCATGGACGGCAGCGGGTTCGGCCTCGGGACGCGCTCGCAGCGCTTCGCCGCCATCCTCGACGACGGTGTGGTGTCGTGGATCGCCGTCGAGCCCGGTCCCGGCCTCAACGTCAGTTCGGTCGACGAGGTGCTCGCGGCCCTCTGAGGCGGCCGGTCGCCGGCGTCTGAGGCAGCCGGTCGCCGGTGCCGCCGGGCCCGCCTTGACAGGCAACCGAAAAGCTGCATGAATAGAGTCATGCAGCCAAACAGTTGCATGACGGCACAAGTGGTGCCCGACATGGATGCGGCCTTTCGGGCCTTGGCCGACCCCGCCCGGCGGACGCTGTTGGACCGGCTCAACGAGCGCAACGGCCTCACCCTGGGCGAGCTGTGCGCGGACATGGGCATGACCCGCCAGGCGGTCTCGAAGCACCTCGACGTGCTCGAGGGGGCCGACCTGGTGACCACGCTCAGGCGGGGCAGGGAGAAGTTGCACTACCTCAACGCCGCACCCATCCACGACATCACCGAACGCTGGATCCACCACTACGACCGGGCACGGGCTCAAGCCCTGTCCGATCTCAAGACGGCACTGGAGGCCACCCCCATGGAACAGACGACGTTCGTCTACGCCACGTACATCCACGCCACTCCCGAGCAGGTGTGGCAGGGACTGACCGAGCCGGCGTTCACCACGCGGTACTGGCGGCATCCGTCGGCCGGTGGCGTCACCATGCGCTCGGACTGGAGGAAGGGTTCGACCTACGAGCTCGTCTACGAAGAGTCGGGGTTGGTCGTCAGCCATCCCGACCAGGTCGTCCTGGAGTCGGAGCCGTATCGCCGCCTGGCCTACACGTGGCACACGTTCACTCCCGAGTGGGCCGAGGCGCACGGAATCGACGAGCATGCGGCAGCCGACTGGCGGGCCGAGCCGCGCTCCAAGGTCGCCTTCGACCTCGAGGACGCCGGGCCTGGTGTGGTCAAGCTGACGGTCGTCCACGACGGCTTCGGGCCACGGAGCCCGGTCCTGGCGGCCGTCTCGGGTGGCTGGCCGGCGGTTCTGGCCAGCCTCAAGACACTGCTGGAGACCGGTTCGCCTCTGCCTTCAGGCCAAGGGTGAGGCGGCATTCACGCGGGGAAGGACCGGGGCAATCCGAAATGGGGTAACACCGCGGCGTCGAAGCGGATGAGCGCGTTCACCCGAGCGCCCGCGAGGTTGCAGACCAGCAGGCCGTTGGCGCGCGCCACCTGCGTGAGCGGGTCCACGTCGTAGAAACCGAACGCCGGCTGGCCGTTCGCCCTCGTCGGGACCACCCGGAACCGGCGTTCGGGGCGGAAGGCGACGGCCCGGAGAAATCGCCGGGCCAGGTCGCGCCCTTGGTACTCGAGAGGGAGGGGCGGCATGGTCAGCCAGACGTCGTCGGTCATCAGGTCGACGATCGTCTGGAGGTCACCTGTCTCGTAGGCCACCGTCAGGCGTTCGACGAGGTCACGCTCGACGGCCGAGCCTGGCGCCGGCGGCGGCTCCGCGGCGACACCGAACGGCAGCTTGCGCTGTACTCCGGCCCGGGCCCGCTTCAGCGCGCTGGTGACCGCATCCTCGCTGGTGCCCAAGATGACCGCCACCTCGTGGGCTCGAAAGCCCAGGACGTCGCGGAGCACGAGCACGGAGCGCTGGAGCGGAGGCAGCAGCTGGAGGGCCGTGACAAAGGCGAGCGAGATGGACTCCCTCGCCTCCACCCGGACGCTGGGGTCAAGCTCCGCGGCGCTGACGTCGGCCAGCAGCGCATCGGGGTAGGGCTGGAGCCAGGACACCTCGCCGAACCTCGAGGGCTCGGGGAGGTCCGCATCGAGACTAGGGGAGGGTGTCACCGACGGACGTCTGCTGGCCGACCGCAGCGCGTTGAGGCACCGGTTGGTGGCGATGCGGTAGAGCCAGGTCCTGACGGACGCCCGCTCCTCGAAACCTCTGAAGCCCTGCCAGGCCGCCAGCACCGTCTCTTGGAGCGCGTCCTCCGCATCCTCGAGCGACCCCAGCAGCCGGTAGCAGTGCACGTGGAGCTCCCTGCGGTGCGGGTCGACCAACCGTGCGAACGCCTCCTCGTCCCCCGCCCGTGCCCGGGCGATCAGGTCCGACGTCACTGTCCCATCCTCGCATCACTCCCTCTTGCGCCATGGATTCCACGCCAGTACCGACACCACCGGATCCGAGAACCGGTCGGCACCCCGCCCATTTCTGGAATGCCCCGGTGTCAGAACTGCTGACACACAGCAGCGCCGGCCCGTGCCGGCCCAACGAGAGGAGCAACAAGATGCCGAAGTACGTGTTCGCCTACCGGGCCCCCAAGTCCTACGTCCCGCGCCAGGACGACGCCGCCCTGGCCGCTTGGGGCGAGTACCGCGAGTCATTGGGGGACAAGGTCGTGGACTTCGGGAACCCCGTGTTCAGCGGCTCGACCATCGGGACCTGTGACGAGACCACCAGGCTGGGTGGCTACTCGTTCGTTTCCGCGGCTGACCTCCAGAGCGCGCTGGCGATGGCCAAGGACAGCCCGGTCCTGGCGGCAGGCGGGGGAGTCGAGGTGGGCGAGATCACCGAGATGTGATCGAGCCCCCCGGCTGTCCCAGTTCGGACGCCCAGTTCGGGCGCCCAGTTCGACGCGTCCTGAGCGGCTCTCCTGGGGGACGGATCGGTCCCCCAGGAGCCGTCAGGTTCTCAGTGTGCGCTCCCGACCCCGGCGAGGTCGTTCGTGAGCATCGGCGCGATCTCGGGAATCCGGGCGTCGCCCTCGGCCGGCTTCAGGTAGCCACTGCGGCCATCGAACATCGCGACGAGCTCGGGGTCCACGCTGACGCCGCCCGTGATGTCCTGGACCGTCGGACCGATCTTCTCGGCGATCGCCGCCAGGACGTCGCGGTCGAGGCCGAAGAACCGGATGGCGTTCTCGCCGAGCATGGCCCGCAGCTCGTTCTCGGGCACGCCGGCGAACGCGTCGCGCAGCCAGTCCATCGTGTTCGGCCAGGTGCTCTCGGGATGGGGGTAGTCGCGGCCGAACAGGATGGTCTCCACGCCGATCTCGTGGCGCATCTCCACCTCGACCTTGTGCACGAAGGACGCACCGGCCAGGCAGTTCTCGCGCCAGTACTCGCTCGGGCGGCGCTTCGCGGGAACTTCGGCGCGGTGTTCGTCGAACAGCGAATCGAGGTACGCGAGGTTCGTCGGGATCCAGTCCAGGCGGATCTCGGTCATGACGAGCCTGAGCCCGGGATGCCGGTCGAACACGCCGCCGTACATCATCTGCCACATGGGGCGGCGTGCCTTGATGTCGGAGAAGAACTCACTCGTGAACACCTCCGAGGCCAGGCGCGTCAGGAACTCCGTGTCGCCGCCGTCCGCGTCATTCACCTCGCGCCGCAGGCGGTCGAGCTTCTCGTAGAGGAATCCCTGCTCGAACCCGAAGCCGGCGTGGACGACCAGGGCGAGACCCCGTGTCTCGCACTCCGCCCACAGCGGCTCCCAGTAGGGATCGAACAGCGGCGGCATGTCGGGGCGGGTGAGGAAGCCCGGAGCGTAGGTGCCCGTGAAGTCGTGATCGGCCAGCCAGCCCAACTCGGCGACGGTGGCGTCCATGTCCGAGCACGAGCCAATGGCGCCGATGAGCAGCAAGCGGTCGGTCTCCGAACCGAAGGTGTCGTGGACCCAGCGGTTGTACGCACGCACGCCGCCATCCCACACCTCGGAGGGCCAGACGCTGTTCGTCACGTTGTGGGCCAGATCACCCACTCGAGCGTCCCCGTGGTACACGAGCTCGGCGGCGATACCCTCGCGGTCCATCTGCTGCAGGCGCACGTCGAGGTCGTACACGCCCCGGTACCCGCCTGACGCGGAGAAATGCTCATCGGTGATCTCGGGCCGCGTCATCATCGCCTTGCTGAGCGGCACGACCGACCCGGAGTAGAGATCACTCTCGTATTGGATCTGCGGGAGGTGCTCGTGAAAGCGCTTCTCGAGGTACTCGGTCCACAGCTCCGACGGCATCGCGGCATGTGAATCAGACGAAATGACGATCAGCTTTTCCATCGAACGTCTCCTCCCACTCCCCTGAGGTAGCACCTGAAGGCTATCGCACCGCTGACCGGGCCAACCACACCCCCGTGGACCCCAGGGACGAAGGATGGATAACATCCATTCGCCAGGAGCGACCAGGGGAGACCGCATGTCCGCACTCACGACGAGCCAGGACGTCTATTACGACCCATACGACACCGCGCTGTGCGAGGACCCTTATCCCGCGTTCAAGCGCCTCCGCGAGGAGGCGCCGCTGTACTACAACGAGCGATACGACTTCTACGCCGTGAGCCGGTTCGCCGACGTGGAGGCCTCGCTGGTCGATCGGAAGAGGTTCCGAAGCGGACACGGGGTGATCCTCGAGATGATCCAGCAGAACGTCGAGATCCCGCCCGGCACCCTCATCCACGACGAGGGCCGCCTCCACACCATCCACCGGTCACTGCTGTCGAGGGTCTTCACTCCGAAGTCGATGTTGGCGATCGAACCTCAGGTGCGTGAGTTCTGCGTGCGTCGTCTCGACGAGCTCATGGGACGCGATCGGTTCGACTGGGTCCTCGACTTCGCCGAGTACATCCCGATGCAGGTCTTCGGCATGTTGCTCGGGATCCCCGAAGAAGACCGGGAGGCGGTCCGCGCCCACGCCGAAGAGGGCATGCACTCCGAACCGGGCAAGCCAAAGGAATATGCCGACAACACGATGAGTGGCGAGTTCTACGCCGACTACGTCGACTTCCGCTACAAGCACCCGACTGACGACGTGACCTCGCGGCTCTTGTTCACGGAGTTCGAAGACGTCGAGGGGAACCTTCGGACGTTGACCCGTGCCGAGGCGCTCGTCTACCTCGACGTCATCGCCGGCGCCGGCAACCACACGACCAACCGCCTCATCAGCTGGTGCGCGAAAGTGCTGGCCGAGAATCCTGATGCCCGTCGTGAGCTCGTGGCGGATCGCTCGTTGATCCCGAAAGCCATTGAGGAGACCCTGCGTTTTGAGCCGTCGTCCACCCAGATCGCTCGATGGCTCGGCGAGGACGTGGAGTTCTACGGGCAGACGGTGCCGGCGGGCAGCGCGGTCTTGTGCCTGGTCGGGTCGGCCAACCGCGACGAGCGGGCTTTCCCCGATCCCGACCGCTATGACATCCACCGCGAGATCGGGCACCACCTCACGTTCGGGTATGGCTCGCACTTCTGCCTCGGCGCCTCGCTGGCGCGGCTCGAGGGTCGAGTCGCACTCGACGAGGCGCTCAACCGGTTCCCTGAGTGGGAGCTCGACTACGACAACCTGCGGATGGGTTCGTTGACCGGTGTCCGGGGGTACGAATCGCTGCCGGTCGTCATCCCCTGACAGGATCGCCGGCCCCACCTTTCGCTGGGGTGTTCTGGTTTCTCCTTCGTGCCCTTCGACGGGCACTTTGGGGAGGGGACGAAGCGGGACAGTTGATTTCTGAAAGGTGTACATCGTACACTTAGCCCAAGGAGGGGTGGGCTTGTTTCGCACGCGGGCGCCTTGACCGAGAGTCGCGCCATGTCGGCTGCGCAGAACGGCGCCGCCGAATCCGCGACCACGGCGGGCATGGACAAACGCTTGTGGTGGATCGTCGTCGTGGTGACGATCGGCACCTGGATACCGCTGCTGGACAGCACGATGGTCAATGTCGCCGTCGAGTCGCTCTCACGGGATCTTCACACTGGTTTGAGTGACATCCAGTGGGTGATCAGCGGCTACCAGCTCTCAATGGCCGCCGCGATACCGGTTGCCGGATGGGGAGCTCGCCGCTTGGGATCCAAGCAATTGTTCCTGCTGGCCATCACCATCTTCACCATTGGTTCTGCCCTTTGCGGTGTGGCGGGCTCGGCGGGCGAACTGATCGCCTTCAGGGTGATCCAGGGGGTTGGGGGCGGGCTGATCGTTCCAGTGGGGCAGATGATCCTGGTTCAGGCTTCCGGACCGGCCCGATTGGCAAAGGTGATGAGCGTCTGGGGCACCTCGGTCGTTCTGGCGCCCGTGGCGGGCCCGACGATCGGTGGGCTGTTGCTGGACAATGCCAGCTGGCGGTGGATCTTCTTCGTCAACGTCCCGATCGGTGTCGTGGCCGTTGTGGTCGGATGGCGCCTGCTTCCCTCCGAAGGCCGCGACCGCGCCGGTTCGTTCGACTTCACCGGGCTGGCCTTGATGGCAACAGGCCTGGTGGCCGTGACCTATGGGCTGACAAAGGCGGACTCGAGCGGAGGCGGTCTCGCGCCGGTGCTCCTCCCGGTGCTGGCCGGTGTGATCCTGGTCGGGGCCTTCGTGATGAGATCACGACGCATCGACCGGCCGCTCCTTGACGTGCGCCTGTACACGAACACGACATTCTCGGCTGCTTCGACGGCGACATTCTTCCTCGGGGTCGCCATGTTCGGAGGCATGATCCTGATGCCCCTCTACTTCCAGACAGTCCGTCATCAAGACGCGTTCCACACGGGGCTCCTCCTTGCCCCCTTGGGCTGCGGGAGTGTGCTGGGGATGTTGCTGTCACCTCGGATCTCCAATCGACTCGGGGCGGGGCTGGCCGCCGCCGGCGGGTGCGCGCTCAGCGTTGTGGCCGTCGTGCCGTTCACGATGATCAGCGATCACACCTCGTACCTCCTCCTCGCCGGGCTGATGTTCCTTCAAGGGGCGGGATCGACCTTGGCGTTCATGCCGGTGATGGTGGCGGCGTTCCGAGCCCTTCGCCAGGACCAGATCAGCGACGCGGCTCCGATCCAGAACATCGTCGAGCGGGTCAGCGCCTCGTTGGGTGCGGCCATCCTGATCGTGGTCCTCCAACTCCACCTGAATCAGGTCGGGAGTTCAGCCAGCGAGCAGGCCAGCGCCTTCGCGAGCACCTACCTCTGGGTCGTCGCGCTCAGCGCCGTTGCCATCGTCCCGATCGCTTTCTTGGTCAGGAGCGAACGTCGGCCGGTCACCACCACCCGAGAGACACCGCAGCGCCCGCCGGAGCTCGTCGAGTGTGACACCGAAGTGCCGGCCGGCGGCAGTTAGCCGCCCCAGACGGATCTGGTGCATCCGAACACGGTCACCGAACTCAATCTGCCGAGGAGTCTGACCCTTGCCCGTGCCGCCCATCGCGGTGAGTTCATCTACACCTGTGAGGTCCCCGTCTGTGCGGGCGAGGCGCCCCGCCAGCTCTAAAGGACTTCACGTAAGACCGCCTTACGGACTACGTCGGCCACGGCACAGGCGCCGTGTTCGCTGAACAGGATCGTGTAATGGTTGGCGTCGGGCACGAAGAGGTCCCGTAGCAAAGGTGCGGACTCCTGCCACCGGGCTGCTTTCGTTCCACTGAGCATCGGTGGCTCCTCGTCGAACATCCCTCGGCCGGCCCGCACCAGCGTCGCCGGGCACGACAGCTCCCCGAGCGCCCGGGCCGTGTCGTCTCCGTCGACGTAGCTCGCGACATCGGCGAGGAACGCGTCCTCCCTGAGGCTGGAGTGCAGCTGCCCCTCCTCGCCGGTCAGCTCGTAACGGAAATGGGTCTCGAGGTAGGGGTTCCAGTGGCGCCGCAGGCCGGGGTGCGCTCGCCACACCTCGAGGTAGGCCTCGGCGGTCGGGTACCGGGTCCCGAGCCGCTCGACAACCGCCGCCGGCGGGTTGTGGGCGACCTTGGGTGCGTCCGGGTCGGCCTCTGCCGGCAGGCCGCCGTCCACCAGGACCAGATTGTCCACCAGCGACGGATGGCGGCGGGCGGTCACCAGGGCGACAGCGGCCCCCCAGGAGTGGCCGAGCACGGTGGAGCGTCGCACCCCGAGGTGGCGCAGCACGGCGGCGACATCGTCGGCGTGGGCGGGCAGGCCGAACGGGAAGCCGAGCCGCGGCGCTGCCACCCCGCCCCCGGAGGTCGGGGGCGAGCACCGTGAAGTCCTCGCCCACCTGGTCGGCGAACGCGTGGTATTCGGTGTGGAGGAACGTGACGCCGTGGACGGCGACCACCACGTGGGGGCCGCCGGGCCATCGCCCCACGTGGATGTCCCCCCCGACGGTGGGGACATCCACGGTGTCATAGGAACGTCCGGCCATGGTCAGCCGATGGGAAGGGCCGAGGGAGGCGGCAGCGTGAAGTCGAACACCCGGCAGGCGTTTCCCCGGAGGATCTTGACCCGCTGAGCGTCAGGCAGATGCCGGAGGTTGCCCTTGATGGTCTCGGCGGAATGGGGAAACGCCGAGTCGCCGTGCGGGTAGTCGGTCTCGACGAGGATGTTGTCGACCCCGAGATAGTCGAGGGCTTCCCAGCCGTAGTCGTCGGTCACCACGCTCGGAAAGATCGACCGGTGATACGCGTCGAGCGGGTCGAACCCGGCCGGGATGTCGCCGAAGGGGGATCGCTCGCCCCGGGAGCGGGGATCACCGGTCAAGACATCCCCCTCGAACGTCGTGTCCGAATCACGGACCCACCGCCACCGATGCTGATCGCGTCGCATGCGCTCGATGAGCGCAGGCACCCACGCCACCCCACTCTCGGAGAGCACGATTTTCAACTCGGGGTAACGGATGAGGTTGCCGCTCCAGATCCAGTCAATCGTCGTCTCGTGGGGGGCGAGCGCCAGAAACGAAGCCCCCTCGATGAGCGGCGCGTCCGGCGCGGCCAGGCGTACCCGCGACGACGAACCGATGTGGATCGACAGGGGGAGACCGAGCTCCACGCACGCCTGCAGCAGCGGATCCCAGTAACGGTTGCGATCGTGCAGCGACGGCAAGCCGAGCGCCGAGGGGTTCTCCGTGAAGGAAATCGACTTCGCCCCCTTGGCGGCCGCCCGCCGGGCCTCGCGGGCCGCCAGGTCGCCGTCCCACATCGGCACCACCGCCAGAGGGATGAACCGACCGGGCGCGCTGGCACACCACTCGTCGATCATCCAGTCGTTGTACGCCTGCATGCAGGCCAGACCGAGCTCCTTGTCCTTCGCCTCGAGGAACGTCTGGCCGCAGAACCGGCCGTAGGTGGGGAAGAGCATCGAGGCGATGACGTGATCCTCGTTCATGGCCTCGACGCGCGCTTCCGGGCTGTTGTATGCCGCAAACGGCGGTGTCTCGAGGTTCATGGGGAGCGGATCCCACGTACTGCTCGGCGTGCCGGCGACGGCCGACAGACCGCTGATCACATTGCGTTTGTCCTCGAACTGCCACTTCCAGTACCCGTCATCCGCGTCCCGGATAACACGCGGTGCTCGGTCACGGAACTTCGCCGGGAGATGGGTCAGCCACACATGCGGGGGCTCGATGACGTGATCATCGGTCGAAACGAGCCAGTCGCCAAAGTCGTCCACGCGCTTGCCTTCCAATGATCGCTCGTACTGTATCTGCAACGGTACGTCGAGCTGCTGAGCACTGGTTCGACAGCTACCAAAGGATCTTGCCTGAAGGGCATCGCTCCAGCCCGACCTCGGTGCGGGACCACCTCAATCGGGCTCGATCGCGGGGGCTACTGACCCGATCAGAAAGGGGTCGAGCAGATGGTCGGCCGACAGGCAAGGCGAGGCGGTTGCTCAATGCACGAACGAATCCAGCGATGTCCCACGGGCGATGGCCACGCGAGGCTGAGGCTTACCTCGCCCAGGTCCAGACAGATCAGCTGCGTGGCACATGGAATTAGCGAGCAGGCCGGAGCGGTGCGAAGGGCGGAGAACGTTCGTATCGGTTTGGTATCGTTCTGCGAGCTACAGGTAGCAGTAGTGACCTTGCCGATGGGGTTGGTATCCGGCTCGATCCCGAATGGATCGATGAGCGGAGGTCACGGAGGGAACTGACGGTGACGGCGAGACGAGTTGTGCCCTTGGTGCCGGCCAACCCGTCCATGTCGGCCGCAGTGGTCTCAGGCAACCTGGTCTTCGTCTCAGGCCAAGTGGCCTTGGACCACCGCAACCAGTTGGTCGGCCAGAACGACTTCCGGCACCAAGCGGTCCAATGCTTCGAAAACCTCGGAGCCGTGTTGGCCCGGGCGGGCACTCACTTGGACCAGGTCGTTCAGATCACTGCATTCATGCGTCGCCGAGAGGATCTCGCTGACTATCTGGACGTCCGGGCCCAGACGTTTCCGGCCAACCCCCCCGCGACCACCACCGTCGTGGCCGACCTGTTGGACCCTCGGTTCCTCATCGAGGTTCAGGCGGTAGCCCACGTTCCGGCCTCCGAATGAGCGGCGAGCCGATCGTTTTCGGAGGCGGGCTACCCGATCCCACGCTGCACCCCGACCTGGGCGAGATCATGGCCCAGGTGCTGGCCGATGAGCCCAACACGCTCTCTTACGGCGGACCATGGGGCGATCCCAGCTTGAGGGACCTGATCGCCACCCGACTCAGCACCCGGGCCGGCGTCTTACTTGGTGCCGACAACGTAATCATCACCAACGGCAGTGCCGGCGCAATCGAACTGGCCGCCCGTTGCTTCGTCAACCCGGGCACGACAGTGGCTGTAGAAGAGCTGACTTACCCAGGGGCACTCCAAATCCTCCGAGAGCGAGGGGCTCAGATCGTTCCAGTCCCAATCGACCACGACGGGATGGTCCTCACTGCGCTCGAGGACCGAGGGGCAGGCACGCGGCCTTCGGTCATCTATTCCATCGCTACCTGCCACAGTCCAACCGGGACTGTGATGTCCGACGGGCGACGACACCGGTTGGTGGAGCTGGCGCAGAGCAGCAACTCGGTAGTGATCCAAGACGACACATACGGAGAGATCTTCTTCGAAGACCAGGCTCCCCGATTGTTGATCGGACTGGACCCACAGAACGTGATCCACGTGGGCTCGTTCAGCAAGACGCTGGCCCCCGGGCTACGCCTGGGATGGCTGGCCGGATCCAAAGCCGTCATCGGCCGGATCGCCGCCATGCGAACGGATCTCGGCAGCCCGGCGGTGATCCAGAAGACTGTCGCCCGACTCATGTACGACGGCCGATTCGATCAACACCTCCGACGCGCCGTGCCCTTCTACCGGTCGAAACGAGATTCGCTGGTGGCGGCTCTCGACGACCGTTGCGTCGGGCTCGGGCAATGGAACATCCCGCGCGGTGGCTTCTTCACCTGGTTCGTACTCACCTCGGGCGATGTCGACGCCGTGGCGCAAGCCGCCATAAAGGAGGGGGTCAGATTCCTGAGTGGTCCATACTTCAGCGCTCGTCAACCTGACCGCCGCGGAATACGTCTGGCATACGGAGAGCTGAGCTCCGACGAGCTGGTTGAAGGCGCGCACCGGTTCAGCCGAGCCATCGAGCGGTCACAGCGCGAGGCAAATCGGCTTGACCCACGTGGTTCCGTTCGCGCTACAGCCGACGGTGGCTCATAAGGACGACAGAACAGGAAGCGACCTATGGGTGCCGAAAATCCAATCAAGGGGACACACGATCTGAACGTTGCCCACGGGTGGCACCCCATCCCCGCAGCGGTAGGGGCAGACGTCAGCTGGTGCGATCTTCGGCTCCATCCACACAATGGTGATGCGGCGATCCCCGCGAAATGGGCGCCCACCGTCCGGCATTCTGCTCCGACATCCTGGGACACTCTTGAGCCGGAGGGCAGGCTGACTTCCACATACCGCCCACACGAGGCATGCGAAGAGTACTTCCCCGTAGGAGAATACTGGGCTCGTTCCGCTCCGCATCAGGGAGAATGATCGTCATGTACTTCTTGCTCTTCTACGAGGTGGCCGATGACTACATCGAACGTCGGCGAGCGTTCCGCGACGAGCACCTCGGGCTCGCACAGAAGGCGAAGGAGCGGGGCGAGTTAGTCCTCGCGGGCGCTTACGCTGACCCGCCCGACGGTGCAGCGCTGGTGTTCCGAGCCGATGACGACTCAGTCGTGAGGGGCTTCGTCGCCCACGACCCCTACGTCCGCGAAGGCCTCGTCAAGAAATGGGTCATCCGGAAGTGGACAGTCGTGATTGGCCACCAGTAACACCGAGCGGCATCGGACCACTCCTGTCACCCGGTTTCGAGACTCCTGGCGGGACTACTCCCCAGGCCGGCGTTAGGAACTCACCCTCTCAGGCTGCCAGATTTTGGCAGGGCTGCCGCTGTCGAGGGCTGGTCTTGGACCCGAGGTGGCCTCGGCGATGGCGCTGAAACGGGGGTACAGTTTTGCACTCGCCTACCCAAGGGAGGTGGCAGGCATTGAACCTCGAGTCCATCGCGGTCCGTCTTGCCGGAGCCACGCTGGTCGTCGTGCTCGTGTTGGGGGTGACGCCGAGTGTGGCGGCAGCGCGGCCCCCTTCCGCCAAAGGTTCGATCAGCTGCTTTGTCTCGGGGACCTTCACTGCCAGCCCCGCCTTGACCATGTCCAGCGGCAAGGCGACGACGCTGACGCTTCATGCAACCTTGCGCGGATGTACGGGCTCGTCGGCCGCCGCCAAGGTCATGGGCGGGACCCTGACGGGCAAGAGTGTCGACCCATCGGCCAGCTGTGTGGCCCTCGAGAACGGCTTCCCACCGTTGTCGGGCAAGGTCACGTACAAGACGACCAGCGGTTCATTCGCCCCGACGGCACTCGCATTCACAGGTGGAGCGCTCGGGACAACGGCAATCCCGCTCGGGACCACTTACCCCAAGAGCGGCACAACGGGCACGGCAAAGGGTTCGTTCGCGACCAAGAGCCCGAGACTGATCCTTGATATGCCCATTCCCTATTCGCAATGGGTCACCGCGTGCGGGAGTTCGGCCGGTCTCGCCACAATGACAATTATCTCCGAGTCCAGCCTTATCGCATGAGGCGATTGTTCACCTCTTCACCGTCGCTCTCGGTTCGTCATGGCGCTGCTCGGGCTTCGACCGCGATCACCATCGCTACGAGCACTCCCGCCGAAGCCGGTCTGACCACCGTCCCGAACTTCCTCGGAGGGACGCTCCACGTAACCCTTGATGAACCGCCATGGAATAGCGACAGCGGGACACGGGGTGGCTTACGAGAGGTAAAATCATCGCCGGTCGCCGCACGGTGAGCGTCCCGCCACACGTCGTGCCCTCGCCGAGACTCCCAAGGACGACCAGAGGTCCATTTCCACGACCTACGGGGCACAGGGCTCATCTGGGTGGCCACACAAGGTGCCACGACACGCGAGCTGACGGCCCGTGCGGGGCACACCAGCCCGGTGGCCGCCTTGGGGTACCAACAGGCCACCGCCGACAGGGACGCCGCGATCGCTGCCGCCTTGTCGGGCCTCGCCGAGTCGGCTCGCACGCTGGTGGTTCGCAGCGGCCCGCGGGATATTCGCGGGACGGACCCTGAACGCTCGAGCGCAGCGGGATCGTCACACCACGGATCACCAGCAAGAACAAGGAGAGCGGCCGACCAGGATCGAACTGGCATCATCAGCTTGGAAGGCTGAGGTTCTACCATTGAACTACGGCCGCGAGGCGAGCGAGCAGTCTAGATGCGAATACTCTCCCTCTCCGTGGAGAAGGCACTGTTCGAGCGAGTGGGCGGGGAGCCGTTCTTCATCGAGCTGGTCGGTCGGTTCTATCTCGGCGTGGCCGGGGACCCCCTGCTCCGCCCGCTCTACCCCGACGACCTGTCGGACTCGTCTCGGCACCTGGCCCTCTTCCTGATGCAGTACTGGGGCGGTCCGCCAACCTACGGCGAGGAGCGGGGACACCCACGGCTGCGCATGCGCCACGCGCCGTTCGTCATCGGTCCCGCCGAGCGCGACGCCTGGCTTCGCCACATGCTTGGTTCATTGGGCGAGCTCGAAGCCGGGTCACGGATCTCGGAGGGGGACGCCGACGAACTGCGTCGGTACCTCGAGATGGCGGCCGACTCCTTGGTCAACACCGCCTGAGCGGCCCTCCCCTCCGGGTGCGTGCGCAGCCGTGCTGCCGTGCGGGGTGCTCTCGGTGCGGGCCAGCCAGCGCAGATGGGCCGCTCGGGCGTCCCAGTCGTAGACCACCGCGGTACCGGCCATGAAATCGTCCAGAGCACGTCGCTCGCGCTGGAACACGATGCCCAGGGCCCCGATGCCCAGAGTGAGGATGGTCAGCCCGAGCCCGATGGTCCGCCGGACCGCGTGGTGGCCACTGATCGGCCCCCCTTGAGCCGTTACCACCTGCAGTCCCATGATGGCCATGCCCAGCGTCTTGCCGCTCACCGCCCACTGGTAGGTGAAGTAGAGGAACGCCCAGGCGCCCAACACGATGAACGACAGTGTCTGGTGGTTGTACAGCGTGTACGAGTGCCGCGAGATCAGCTTGACGGCTGCGTCCACCGCCGCCACGACGAGCGTGTACGTGCCCCACGAGGCACCGACGTCGAGGGCGAACGCCGCCAGCCGGCTGACCAGGCCGGCGTAGTGGCCCTGCCGGCCGATAGTTCTCTCTGCGGGCGGGACGGGGACGGTCGTCACGGGGCGCCCTGTGCCGGCACCAACAGCGGCGGACCGTCGGGCCAGCCGGCCACCTTCTTGCGCCGCCCGAGCAGGCGGTTGCCCCAGCGGAAGAAGAAGTCGTCCAGTCCCACCCCCTGGGCGCGGATCACGTCGAGGACTTCGGTCAGGACGCCGGTCGTGGAGCGGGCAATGATGGAACCGAGTTCCGTCTGCTCCACCAGGGCATCAATGTCGACCTCTTCGACGATGGCGTTCACGTCCACGCGGGCGATGACCTTCTGGACGTCCACCCGGTCGATGACCCGGTCCACGTCCACCCGGGCGATGACCTTGTCGATGTCCACCCGGTCGATGACCTTGTCGATGTCCACCCGGTCGATGATCTTCTCCACGTCCACCCGGTCGATGACCTTCTCGACGTCGACCCGGTCGATGACCTTCTCGATGTCCACCCGGTCGATGATCTTCTCCACATCGACCCGGTCGATGACCTTCTCCACGTCGACCCGGTCGATGATTCTCCCGATGTCGACCCGGTCCAAAATGGCGTCAATGTCGATGGCGTCGACGATGAGCGGGACGATGCGCTCGGCGAGAGCCTGAGCCAGGTGCTCTGCCCTGATGCCGATCGGATTGGTGCTCATCTGGACTCACTGAAATGTGACATTCCCGTGATCATCTCACCCGTACCTGCATGCGCGCCCCTCTCGTCGGGTGCCGTCGGATCGTCGAGGTCTCTCGGAGGCCTGGCGTGGACGCCAGCGCCCTCGCCAGCGCCCAAAGAGGCACCAAGCTGGAGCCGGGCACGTTCTGCTGGAGCCAGCTCATCACGACTGACCTCAAAGCGTCCAAGGCCTTCTACAAAGCGGTGTTCGGGTGGGCCGCCGCTGACCAGGGCCCGCCGGGCGAGCCGCCGGCCTCCACCGAATGGAAGCTCGGTGGCTCCGTGTTGATGGGACCCACGGACATTGAGCCGGGGCGGTTCGCCGTCATCAGCGATGACGTCGGCGGGGTCTTCAGCGTCATCGCCCTGAAGGGCTAGCTAGCCCCTTGGACCACTCCGTCCGCAGCAGGGCATAGCAATCGGCGTCACGTTGGGAGTCCTCAAGACGCTCCCACCCGCGCAGCGTTGCTTCGTACCCGAATCCGGCCCCCTCGGCGGTGCGGGCCGATGCCACATTCCACGGCTCGACGAAGAGGTGCAGGCGGGGGATGGCGAGTTCCGTGAAGGCGAATCGCGCCACGGCCCTGAGTGCGCACGCCGCCAGGCCCGCGCCGCGGGCCGACTCGAGCAGCCAGTAGCCGACCGAGGCTCGTCCGTGGTCGATCTCCCAGAGCCAGAGCCCGATGGAGCCGATGCCGGGCCCTCGGAGGCCGTCGAGGGTGATGACGAAGGGGTACGCGTGGCCCTCGGCGGCCAGCGCCTGTTGTCGCGCCACGAAATCGCGGGCTCCCGCGTCGTCGCATACCAGTGGAACCGTGGAAATAGAGGCGACCAGCGGGTCGAGTGACGCCTGGCGCACCAGTGGCGCGTCGTCCGCATCGAAGGGCCGCAGGAGCACAGGGGGCGAGACCAGGTGCGGAACGGTGAGCGGGGGGGTGAACCGCTCCAGATCGAAGGAGCTCATCGCAGGGTGACGTACCCAGGGACCAGGTGGTGCGGCGTATCGAGATACCCCTTGGCCTCGGGCGGACCGGCGAACCGGCCGTGGCTCCAGCGGACCTCAATGTGCCCTGCGACGCTGACGTCGGCGTGGGACGTGCGGTGCCGGACCGTGGCCTCCCAGCCGACACGGGCCTGGCCTCCGGGTTGAGGCTCCATGTCGAGGGAGATCAGGCGGTACTGCTGGCGCCAGTCCCATGAGGTGTCGATCCGCAGACGCAGCGAGCGGGTGTCGGAGGAGCCGAGGACGAAGTAGGGCGTGCTTCCCATGCGCAACAGGCGCCACACCATGGCCTCGGCGGCGCCCGCACCTGACAGTGCCGTCCGCCAGCGCTCGGCCGAGGCGGTGGCGACCGCGTTCGACAACGTCCCGTAGTGCTCCTTGGCCCCGGGCGGCCAGCCCGACCTGAGCCAGTGGCCCAGCCCCTCGCGTTGTCCCGAGGTCAGGTCTGCCCGCGCGTTCGGGCAGGTCACGGAGTAGGACGGCTGGGACACCCCGGCCTGGAGTCCTCCCGGCATCGAACGGGGCCGTCCTTCGGGCCCGGGCCACGGGAGCACCGCTCCCGATGCCGGGAAGGGTCGGCGCCTCTCCCCACGCGCGGCCTCCTGCCCCCGACGCACGGCGGCGTTCCTCACTCGCGCCACCGCCACCACCCCCGTCACCACCATCACCGACGTCACCGCCGTCACCGCCCCCGCCACCCCGGGCGGCGTTGCGCACCGTGGCGTAGAGCGCTTGATACTCGGCCGGCGCTACCTCGGCGAACCAGTCGCCGCCGGGCCCGGTCCCCTCGGCCTCCGATCGACCCGCCCGGCGCGGTCCTCCCGACAAGAGCGAGTCGAAGACGTGGCTCGGGGAGACGTTGAAGAGGATTTTGGACAGGTACTTGCAACTGACCAGGTACACGTGGTCGACCCGCAGATCGATCGGGGCCACCTCGTCGCCGGGCGCCCGGCCGGTGCCCTTCCACTCCACCAGCTCGGGTCGTCGGCCCCGTAGCCCGTCCCGGGCGGAGAGGAAGGCCTGCCCGTTGGCCCAGGCAGCGTGGAACTCGCCGTCGAAGGCGCCACCGGCGCGCAGGGCCGAGAGGCGCTCCCACATCTCGGGGGAGAGGCTACGCATCACCGCGGGGCGTGACTGCAGCGCTTCGTCGATGTCGGCCAGGCCGAGCATGCCGAGCGCGGTGCCCAGCTCGGTCACGGTGGTGCGGTCGCTCGGCATGGGGGCATGTTCCCACGGCCGCGCGCGTCGGCCCGGAGACTCAGTCCCCGAATCGAAGGGCCCAACTAGTCTCGTTCTCGCCAGGCGAGAACTGCCTGGTCCCGGGAGGGGGAGACTATGGACAAGAACGGGGCGGTCCGCGACCCTGCGGTGCAGGAGCTGCTCGACAAGGCAGCCATTCGCGAAGTGCTGTGGCGTTACTGCAGAGGCGTCGACCGGCGTGATGCCGACCTGCTCACGTCGTGCTACTGGGCCGATGCGTGCGACGACCACGTCGGGAATCTGTACTCAGGTGAGACGGTCGGCCAGGGGCTCGTCGACTGGATGAACGAGATCATGGTCCGAACGTCGCACAACATCACGACGAACAACATCGAGGTGCACGGCGACACTGCGGGCAGCGAGTCGTACACCACCTCCATGCATGTCATGAAGGACGGTGGTGAGGGCCACGCCTTCTTTTCCGTCGCTCGTTACGTCGACCGCTTCGAGCGTCGCGGCGGAGAATGGAAGATCGCCTCCCGCCTCGTCGTCACCGAGTTCTCGGGCGCGGTCACCATGGAGATGTCCGCGTACGAGTCGCTGGCTCGTCAGGACAGGACCGACCCCTCCTACGCCGTGCTGAATCCGTGATGTCTCGGCGCTGCTGACGGCCTCTTCGGTTGGCGCCGGGCTCATTGTGGACCTGGTCGAACGGCGAGCATGGCGCCGACGATGTTGATGGAGACGCCGAGGTTGGAACTCGCTCACGGTCTCAATCGGTGAACAGGGGAGTGAGCTGCAGCTCGAGCGGGCCGATGGCGGCCTCGGCGGCGGCGTGGAGCTCGGTGCTCTCGTAGACGTCGACCGCGATCCCGGTGCGGGCGATGAAGGCGAAGACGGCGTCGCCCCAACGCTCCTCCCGGAGCGCCCGGCGCAAGGCCGTTCGTTCCCCGACGGGAAGCTCTCGTCCGGGGGTGTTCGCCACCAGCTGGCACGCCAACACCCAGTTCAACGTGTCGAGATCCTGGGCGACGAAGAGGCGAGGAGGGTCGTCACGCACGACGGCACAGGCCACGACTGCCCCCACGAGTCAGATTCCCTCGGCCACTCACACACCACCGGGGGCGACGTCCGCTTCGGACCAGAACCCCGGCCTGGGCGAGCGGCCCCGGCCTCTGGCGTAGGCGGCCAACCTGGGCCCGCCGCCGGGGGAGAGGAGGTCGACCACGTCGAAGACCCCTCCCGGCCCCGGGGCACGCAGGGCCCGGTCGGCTTCGGTGCCTGGCCGGGGCAGCTGGGTGGTCAGGATGACGAAGGGTGCGATCCCGTGGGCGGCGAGGACGTGTGCACGACCGAGGGCGCGCCACACCGTCTCGGAGCGGGCCATGCCGCCCCGGTAGGCCGAATTCGGTCCGGCCACGTCGAAGTGCCAGGTTCGCCCGGACCCGTCAACCCCGGTGAAGTCGACAACGAGGCCCGGACCCCGGACCCGCCGGTTGGCGCGGACGTCGCGGAAGCCGGCGGACTCGAGCGCCGTCCGGGCCAGAGCCGCCGCCGAGGTGCCGTCACCGGACACGACGCCCGCGCCGGTCCCGGCATCGACGCCTTCAACCGTCGCGCCCCCTGCCTCCGAAACTCCGCCCCCCCGCCCCCGCCTCAGCGTCCAGCCGGGCCCGGGCCAGGTCCACATAGGCCGGGTCGAGGTCGTACCCCACGGCATCGCGCCCGCTCCGCACGGCCGCCACGAGCGTCGACCCGGATCCGCAGAACGGGTCGAGCACCAGATCGCCTCGATACGTGTAGAGCTCCATCAGGCGCTGCGGCAGCTCCACGGGGAAGGGGGCGGGGTGGCGGACCCGCACCGCGCTCTCGGGCGGGAACTCCCAGACGTCGAGGGTGAGCGCCATGAAGTCGTCGGCCGCGATGCTGCTCTCGTGGGGCAGGCCCTCGCGCCGGCGCTCCTTGGGCGAGCGGGCCCGGCCGAAGCGGCCCTTGCTGGCCACGACGATGCGCTCGGTCACGTCGCGCAGCACCGGGTTGGCGGCCGAGCGGAACGAACCCCAGGCGCACGACCCCGACGCCCCCTCGCCCTTCTGCCACACGATCTCGCCCCGCGGCAGCATCCGCAGGTCGTCCTGGAGGATGGCCATGACGTCGGCCGCCAAGCTTCGATACGGCTTGCGCCCGAGGTTGGCCACGTTGATCGCCATGCGCCCCCCGGGCTCGAGGACCCGCTTGCACTCGCTGAACACGTCGCGCAGCAGCTCGAGGTACTCGATGTAGGAGCCCGGGACACCTTCGCGGTCGAGCTCCTCTTCGTACTGCTTGCCGGCGAAGTACGGCGGCGAGGTGACGACGAGGGCCACCGAGTCGTCGGCCACGGTGTCCATCCGGCGGGCGTCGCCGCACACGCAGGTCACGCCCGGCTCGTGCGGGGTGACGTGCTCGTCGGCGCTGACCTCGGGGGCCTCGAAGCGGGCGTAGAAGGCGTCCGCGACGTGCGACTCGCGGCGCCCGACGCCGAAATTGGACGTGGTGGTGCGTCGACGTGGGGGCATGGAGCGTGGAGGCATGGGACTCGCTCGAACCCTACCGAGGCGGTGTCACATCTCGTAGACGACGTGGGACGTCGTCCGGCCCACCACGTCGTAGAGGGACCGCGCCGGGGCGTTGTAGAGCTGGGTGTGCCAGTAGACCAGCTCGACCCCTCGATCGGTGGCGGCCTGCCGGAATGCCACGAGGAGGGACCGGCCCAGATCGTGTCCCCGGGCGGCCGGGGCCACGAAGAGGTCCTCGAGGTAGCACGTGGGCTGCCGCGACCAGGTGGTGGCGTGGACGATGCCGTGGGCCAACCCGACGCCCCGCCCCGAGTCGTCGAGGGCGATCAGGGCGAACATGCCGTCGCGGTCGGCGCACAGGCGCTCGAAGGTGGTCTCGGACGCGTGGTCGGGGAGCTCGGCTCGATAGAAGGCCAGATAGCCGCTCCACAGCGCCCGCCAGTCGTCCCAGTCCTCCGGTCGCAGGCTCCGGATGGTGGCCACCTCGTCAGCTTCGCGCCGACCCGCTCCGGAGGGCGGGACCGTGCCGGCCAGGCCTCAGGGAGCTCAGGAGAGAGGGCACTGAGGGCTGCACCAGGCCCGACTGGTAGGCGAACACCACCACCTGGACCCGGTCGCGGAAACCCAGCTTGGCCAGCAGGTGGCCCACGTGGGACTTGACGGTGGCCTCCGAGACGTAGAGGCGCTCGGCGATCTCGGCGTTGGAGAGGCCCTCGGCCACGCACAGGAGCACCTCGCGCTCGCGCTCGGTGAGCGCGGCGAGCCCGGGGTCCTCGGCCTGAGGGTCGTCGATCTCCGGGTCGGGCAGGGTGTGGGCGTACTCCTCGAGCAGGCGGCGGGTGACCCGCGGGGACACGACGGCGTCGCCCCGGGCCACCGTTCGGATGGCCGCGGCGAGCTCGGCGGGCGGCACGTCCTTGAGCAGGAAGCCGCTGGCGCCGGCCCGGAGGGCCCCGAAGGCGTACTCGTCGAGATCGAAGGTGGTCAGGATGAGCACCCGGGTGTGCCCGGCCGCCTCCGATTCGGCGATGGCCCGGGTGGCCGCGATCCCGTCGAGCACGGGCATGCGCACGTCCATGAGGACGACGTCGGGGCGGTAGAGCTCGGCCAGGCGCACGGCGTCGGCGCCGTCGGCCGCCTCGCCCACGATCTCCATGTCCTTCTCGGCCTCGAGGATCATGCGGAACCCCTGGCGCAGCAGGGCCTGGTCGTCGGCCAGGACGACCCTGACCGTCATGGAGAGGTCGAGGCTTTGCAGTCGCGGAGCGTCGCCGTGACCTCCCAGCCACCGGCCGCCCGAGGAGCGGCCCGGAGGGAGCCACCGAAGGCGGCGGCGCGTTCGGCCATGCCTGCCAGGCCGTGACCGCCCGCACCCCCGGACGGACGGACGGGCCGGTGGCGGGCCGGGGGTCCATTCTCATTGCTGGCGGCCCCGTTGGTGGCAGCCCCATTTGGTGGTGGCGGGGCCGGCCGACACGTCGGCCAGGACCGGGTCCCCACCGTCGTCGGCCACCCGCACCGAGATGTCGGGGTCGTCGAACCCCAGGGACACCTCCACCGAGGCCGGCGTGTGCGCGTGTTTGAGGGTGTTGGTCAGGGCTTCCTGCACGATCCGGTAGACGGTCAGACCGGCCGCCTCGCTCACCGCGAACGGCCGGCCCGTGCGCATCAGCGTCACCGGCAGGCCGGTGCCGCGTACCCGCTGGACCAGGGCGCCGAGGTCGTCGAGCCCGGGCTGGGGGGCGAGCGGGGCCTTTTCGCGAGCCGGACGCCTCGGTCCACGCCGTGACCCCGGGCCGACGGTTCCTCGCGCAGCACCCCGAGCATGCGCCGCATGTCGGTGAGGGCCTGGCGCCCCGTGCCCGAGACCTCGCGCATCACCTCGGCGGCACGCTCGGGATCCGAGGCCTGGGCCGCCGAGGCGGCGTCGGCCAGCGTGACCATGACCTGGAGGTTGTGGGACACCACGTCGTGCATCTCGCGGGCGATGCGGGATCGCTCGGCCGCAGCAGCGAGCGAGGCCTGCTGGTCCCGCTCGATCTCGAGCCGTTGGGCGCGCTCGGCCAACCAGTCGAGCTGGCTGCGCAGCGCCCGCACCACCAGGCCGGCCAGCACGGCGGCGACGACGAGCCCGCTCAGGAAGACGAACGACTGCCCGTGGTTCCCCGTGGGGACCCAGCGCGCCGTCGCCAGCACGGCACCGACCTCTGCGATGAGCGAGGCCACCACGACGAGCACCCTGGCACTCTCGAGGGCGACCGTGGCCAGCGCGACGAGCAACGATGCATCGGCGATTCCGGGCTGGGTGACCATCCACTGCACGAAGGCGACGGCCGAGATGGCCAGGAAGACCGCCATGGGGGCGCGGCGGCGGAAGACGAGCGGCACCGTGAGCGCCGCCACGAACCACAGGCTGGGCCGCGTCGCCGACTGTTCCACCAGCCAGCCTGAGCTCCCCAGGAAGAGGCCGGCGGCCAGGGCGACGTCGACGAGCATGGCGTAACGGCGGTCGAAGGTGCGTAGCCGCTCCCACACGGGGTGGAAATGAGGTGGGCTGGCGTCCATCGGGTCCTTCGTTCCCAGTCGGGACGACCATGCTAATGAGCCGCCGGTCGGATGCCGGGTCGACGCTCGGGCTGCGCTCACCGCCCCATCCTTTCGGGCGCCGGGTGCGGCGGCCCTCATCCCCGAGGAGGAAGGACGCACACCGGGATCATCCCTCGGGGCCATTGGAGGCCCCGGGTACCGGCCGTAGGTTCTGACCCGCAAACGCCCTCGGGCGGCGCGGGGAGCGGGCGTGTTCCGCCCCGAGCATGCTGCGCTCTCGCGCCGCCCCGGGACGGTCCGACCGCCTCCTCTCGCGCGTTCGTCGTATCTCGGTGCCGGGCCGCGCTCACGTCGGGATACCGCCGCTGGACTTGAGCCCATTCGTCACAACGGTACGACAATCCTTACGTCGTTACCTGCTGGTGACCTTTTGATGACCTGGCGGTGTACCGGCACGTGTAAGCAGGCAAAACGCCGTAATGCGGGATGTTTGACGCACCGTTGGTGCGCGTACGCCCGTGACTTATGGCCCGTTGACGCATTCTCGGCTTCCTGAGATCCTGCGACCCATTGGCGAAATGAGTGGTTTGGCGACCACTCAGTGATCAGGCGAGGGCGGTTCATGGACCTGGCGGATCCATGGATGAGTAGATGGCCGTTCGACGTGGTGCGCGTCGAACGCGCCCGCCCGCAGTCGCTCTCCTCTGATCCGGTCGCCGGAAACGCAGTGCATGCCTCGCCGCAGGCGCGCACGGAACAGATGTTGTGGCACCGGGTGACCAACTCCCTTCCCCTCCGGTCATCGCGGGCCCAACAGAACAGGAGCTCGGACATCGGGTTTCTGGCAGCAAGCGGGAACCCCGATCGGTGGGTTCCTTGCGTAGGGCGTCCTGCCATACCGCAGGCGCCACATCGTGACGCCTGGAGAGATGGGATTCCGGGCGCCCTAATCAAGTAACCCATCAAAACCAAAGGAGAACAATGAAGCGATTCATGAACAAGAAGGTGGCGGCCATCGGCCTCGCCGCAGGGCTTGCCCTCGGTGCTGCCGGTGCGGCGTTCGCCTACTTCACGCACGTCTGGTACGGGTACAGCGGCACGGCCGCCTGGCGGGCAACGGCGTGCTGAACCGTGTACGCCTGACGCTAGCGATCGCCGCGACGTTCACCCTGGCGATGGTGACCAGACCGTGACCGCTCAGGCGACGATCAACGGTGCCGGTCACGAAACCACGATCGGCCACACGGTCGAGTACGTCCACGGCGCCTGCGACGTCACGTCGACCGGCGCAAGCCGCCGGGACAACGTTCAGCTGACTCGGCGGACGAGCCCGCTCGGCACCGACGTGACGGCGCGCACCTCGGCTGGACGCTACGGCGCTCTGCCGACGGCACTGGCGACGATGCCTCAACGGTGGACGGACACGCTCACGTTGCGTCGACACGGCCGCACCAGGACGCCTGCAAGGGCGTCACGGTCACGCTGACACTCACCGCAGCTGACGACCCAGTTAGTGAGACGGACTTGCGTCCGTTCACCATGACTCGGTCGGAAGGCCGGGTCACGGATTACCTCCGTGGCCCGGCCAACCACCGGGTGAGATCAGCGAGGGAAAGCAGGGGGCGGAACCTGAGGTCCCTCGGTGGGCTTGCCCATCACAGTGAGAATGAGGAGTAGATGAAGCCAGAGCGGTTCAAGAGGACGAAGTCGGTGGTGGCCACCAGCGCCATCGCGCTCGTCGTCGCCGCGCTCGTGATCGGGGTCTCGTCACCTCGTGCGTCGGCACACGGTCCGCCTCCCCTCAGCACCTCGGCTTCGAGCTGACCTCTGGCTCCGCGACTTCACCATCACCAGCAACATCTACCCGTCGCCTGCCTGCTCGGGCTCGACGGCCGCTCCTCTCCCCAGGACGACCCGCTGCGTCGGTCTTCACGGTGCAGAACCTGTCAAGGTCCCCATCACCGTCCAGAGCATCACGACCGCGCTCACGCGAGCTACCCGGCTCCGCCCGCCGTGTGCGCCGCCGACCTACTTCACGTTGCCGACCTTCTCGGGATCGTTCATTGTGCCGGGGCGAACGCCACGGCCAATGCCCGGCGTGCCCATCGAGCTGAAGGACAGCGGCAACGACAGACCGCCTGCGAGAACTTCCACCCTACCACTTCGTGTACTCGGGGGGCGCCCAGTACACCGACTCCACGACGACCAGCCTGGCCTCGTCGTCGCCGGGGAACACCTCGACCTCCGGGACCTCGGTCACCTTCACGGCAACGGTGACCGAGACCAACGCCAGCAGGACCCATCCGGCCCGCCGGCGGCACGGTGACCTTCTACAGCTGCCCGACGAGCGGCCTGCGCCCGACGACATCAGCTCGGCACCGGGACGGTGGCACGCAATGGTCAGGCGACGTACGCGACCCGACCCTGCCCGTCGGCACCGACTACATCGAGGCCGGTCTACGGAGGGTCGGGGACCAACCTCACCGGGAGCACGTCCAACGTCGTGACGCAGACCGTGACCTCGGGTTCGCTCTCGACCACCTCGGTCCTCACCTCGTCGCCCAACCCCTCGAGCTACGGCACGTCGGTGAGCTTCAGCGACACGGTGTCCTCGGGCTCGGGCACGCCGAGCGGCACGGTGACCTTCTACAGCTGCGGCCCCGACAGCTGCTGCCACCAAGAGCCTCGCTCGGGACGGTGACCCTCAACGGCTCGGGCAAGGCGACCTACTCGACCTCGAGCCCTCCCGGTGGGCACCACCTACGTCGAGGCCATCTACGCGGCCACGGGCAACTACGGCGGCTCGACCTCGAATGTGGTGTCCCAGGTGGTCAACGCGTCTCGACCACCTCGGTCCTCACCTCGTCGCCCAACCCGTCGGTCTACGGCACCTCGGTGAGCTTCAGCGCCACGGTGTCCTCGGGGCGGGCACGCCGAGCGGCACGGTGACCTTCTACAGCTGCGGCCCCGACGAGCTGCTCCACCAAGAGCGCCTCGCTCGGGAACGGGACGCTCAACGGCTCGGGCAAGGCCACCTTCTCGACCTCGAGCCCTCCCGGTGGGCACCACCTACGTCGAGGCGATCTACTCGGCCTCGGGCAACTACGGCGGCTCGACCTCGAATGTGGTGTCCCAGGTGGTCAACGCGGCTCTCGACCACCACCGACCTCACCGCCTCGCCCAACCCCTCGAGCTACGGCACCTCGGTCAGCTTCAGCGCCACGGTGTCCTCGGGTGCGGGCACGCCCACCGGCACGGTCACCTTCTACAACTGCGACTCACTCGTCGAGCTGCTCCACGAAGACCTCGCTCGGGAACGGTGACGCTCAACGGCTCGGGCAAGGCGACCTACTCGACCTCGAGCCCTCCCGGTGGGCACCACCTACGTCGAGGCCGTCTACGCGGCCTCGGGCAACTACGGCACCTCGACCTCGAATGTGGTGTCCCAGGTGGTCAACGCGGCTCTCGACGACCTCGCTCCTCACCTCGTCGCCCAACCCCTCGGGCTACGGCACCTCGGTGAGCTTCAGCGCCACGGTGTCCTCGGGTCGGGCACGCCGAGCGGCACGGTGACCTTCTACAGCTGCACCACCCGTCACCTGCGCCACAAAGAGGCCTCGCCTCGGGAACGGGGACGCTCAACGGCTCGGGCAAGGCCACCTTCTCGACCTCGAGCCCTCCCGGTGGGCACCACCTACGTCGAGGCGGTCTACGCGGCCTCGGGCAACTACGGCGGCTCGACCTCGAATGTGGTGGCCCAGGTGGTCAACGCGGCCTCTCGACCACCTCAGTCCTCACCTCGTCGCCCAACCCCTCGAGCTACGGCACCTCGGTCAGCTTCAGCGACACGGTGTCCTCGAGTTCGGGCACGCCGAGCGGCACGGTGACCTTCTACAGCTGCACCACCCGTCAGCTGCTCCACGAAGACCTCGCTCGGGACGGGGACCCTCAACGGCTCGGGCAAGGCCACCTTCTCGACCTCGGCCCTCCCGGTGGGCACCACCTACGTCGAGGCGGTCTACGCGGCCTCGGGCAACTACGCCGGCTCGACCTCGAATGTGGTGTCCCAGGTGGTCAACGCGGCTCTCGACCACCCAGCCTCACCTCCTCGCCCAACCCCTCGGGCTACGGCACCTCGGTGAGCTTCAGCGACACGGTGTCCGCGAGCTCGGGCACGCCCAGCGGCACGGTGACCTTCTACAACTGCAGCTCCCAACAGCTGCTGCGACGAAGAGCCTCGCTCGGGACGGGACCCTCAACGGCTCGGGCAAGGCGACCTTCTCGACCTCGGCCCTCCCGGTGGGCACCACCTACGTCGAGGCGGTCTACGCGGCCTCGGGCAACTACGCCGGCTCGACCTCGAATGTGGTGTCCCAGGTGGTCAACGCGGCTCTCGACCCCCGGCCTCACCTCGTCGCCCAACCCCTCGAGTCTACGGCACCTCGGTCAGCTTCAGCGACACGGTGTCGGCGGGTCGGGCACGCCCAGCGGCACGGTGACCTTCTACAGCTGCACCACCGACAGCTGCTCGACGAAGAGCCTCGCTCGGGACGGGGACCTCAACGGCTCGGGCAAGGCGACCTACTCGACCTCGGCCCTCCCGGTGGGCACCACCTACGTCGAGGCGGTCTACTCGGCCTCGGGCAACTACGCCGGCTCGACCTCGAATGTGGTGTGGCAGATGGTGAACCAGGCCGCTACCAGTCTCGTGCTCACCGCGTCCCCTAACCCTTCGCACTTCGGCCAGGCGATCACCCTGAGCGCGCAGACCACGCCGGGGACGGGGCCGACGGGGATCGTGAGCTTCTACCAAGACGCCCCGCCGAACGGTTACCTGATCGACACGGCAACCCTGAACGCCTCGGGCAAGGCCACCTTGGTCACTACGGCCCTTCCGCCCGGAACCTACACCGTCTACGCCGTCTACTCCGGGGACGCCAACTACGTCACCAGCCAGTCGCCCCTGGTCACGCTGACGGTGGGTTACAGCTCCGCGTGCCTCACGGGCACCATCAGCGGCGGCTACACCGTCTCATCGGGTCAGTCCATCTGCATCAGCGGCAAGGTGAGCGGTAGCGTAAGTGTCCAGCCGGGCGGGGCACTGTTCTTGAACGGGGCCAACGTGAGCGGCGGGATCAGCTCCAACGAGGCGACCGCCATCCGCCTCTGCGGCTCGACCATCTCTGGCAACGTGACCGTGTCTGCGACGACCGGCTTCGTGATGATCGGTGATGGCGGGGACGACGGGACACCTGCGTGCGCGGACAACACCATCACCGGCACGGTCACGATCTCTAATAACACCGGCGGCATCGAAGTCGGCGGAGACACGATCAACGGGACGCTGAGTGTCTCGGGCAACACCGGGGGCGATGACCCCGAGATCGAAGGCAACCACATCAGCGGGTCGCTCTCCTGCGCCACGTCTAACAGCCCGGCGCTCGACGACGGCGGGCAACGCAACACCGTGGGCGGGTCCAGGACCGGCCAGTGCTCGGCGGGGAGCTTCTGATGAGCCGAGGCAAGCACTCCGTGGCGCAGCCGCAAGCCGCGCATCTCCACAACACCATCGCCAACTGCACGGCGGTGTCGCCATGAGGCGTCGTTCCCTTCTCCTCTAGCGGCAACGCTGGCCCTGGTCTTCGCCCTCAGCGGCGGGGCGGCTTTAGCGTACTTCACTAGCTCCGGAAGTGGTTCTGGCACGGCGACGGTTGCAGGTGCGCCGAATCCCGTGACCATTGCGACGAATGCCACACCCGCCACCCCATTGCAACCGGGCGGGACGGGTGACCTCGTCATCACCGCCACGAACCCGAACCCCTACGCGGTCCAGGTCACCGCCCTCACCATTGGCACCGTCACAGGTTGCACCACCCCGGCAGTGTCGCTGGTCACACCGTCCGGCAACTACTTGCTTCACGATCCCTCCCAACACGAGCAGCCAGCGGCTCGTCATCACCGGATCACTGAAGATGGGCGTGGGCGCGTCCAACGACTGCCAAGGGGCCAGCCTCACTGTTCCACTGACTGCGACGGTGCAAAAGTGAGCCGCGCCTGCCACGTCCGCCGCAGCCTCTGGCTGGTGTGGATCCGCCGCCACGTTGCCGTCCTGCTTCTCGGGGGTATCGGCCTCGTTGGGTT
Source organism: uncultured Acidimicrobiaceae bacterium (assembly GCA_963787485.1). Classification (GTDB taxonomy): domain Bacteria; phylum Actinomycetota; class Acidimicrobiia; order Acidimicrobiales; family RAAP-2; genus Bog-473. The sequence goes on from CAWBDF010000006.1 coordinate 377,231, forward strand.
GGCCGGTGTCACGGCCGCGTACTGGACGGTCGCTGTCAATTCCGGCCCGCACGGCTCGGCTACCGCCGCAAGTCTGTCAACCCCAACGAGCCCGACCAACACTGTCAATGGCAGCGGAGCGATCACCATCGGCTGGAGCCTCCCCACCAGTCAGCTCAGCGGGACGCAGTACCTGGTGACCCGCACGAGCGGTCCAGGCAGCCCGACGACGGTCTGCACGGTGGCATCGAACGTGACCTCATGCCAGGACGCCGGCCTCTCAGCCGGTACCAGCTACGGCTACTCCGTCATGGCCGTGCTCGGCAGCAACTGGCAATCTTCAGCGATCACGACGTCCGCTACTACGGCCAAGGCCTCCCCGACCTTGAGCGTGACGACCTCTCCGTCCACCGGCACCGCCGGGACGGCCATCAGCGCCTCCTCGCTGGCCGCCACCTTGGGCGCCTCCTCGGGCACCAACGACACCTCGACCATCACCTTCTCCGTCTTCGGCCCCTCGAGCTCGGCCCCGACCACCTGCACCAGCGGCGGGACCACGGTGGGCACGGCCACCCCCGCCGGCAACGGCGCCTACACCGCCTCGGGCGCCGGCTTCACTCCCAGCGTCGCCGGGAACTACTGGTGGTACGCGTCGTCACCGTCGAACGCCAACAACAACGCCGCGGCCAGCCTGTGCAACAGCGTCAGCATGCCCGAGACCACGGTGGCGGTCGCTTCCCCGACCTTGAGCGTGACGACGTCTCCGTCCACCGGCAACGCCGGCACGGCCATCGCCGGTTCGCTGTCCGCCACCATGGTCGGGTCGTCGGGCACCAACGCCACGGCACCGATCACCTTCACGGTGTTCGGCCCGGGCTCGGAGCCGACGTCGTGCACCAGCGGCGGGCACCACGCTCGGCACGGCCACCCCGGCCGGTGACGGGACCTACACCTCGTCGGGCACCTTCACCCCGACCCTCGCCGGCAACTACTGGTGGTACGCCTCCTCGGCGGGCGACGCCAACAACAACGCCGCCGCCTCGGCCTGCGCCTCGGGCATGAGCGAGACCGTCGTCGCCGCGGCCAGCCCCACGCTGACGGCCAGCGGCCCGGCCACCGGCAACGCCGGCACGGCCATCGACGGTTCGGCCGTCTCGTCGACCATGGTCGGGTCGTCGGGCACCAACGCCACGGCACCGATCACCTTCACGGTGTTCGGGCCGGGCTCGGAGCCCACGTCGTGCACCAGCGGGGGCACCACGCTCGGCACGGCCACCCCGGCCGGTGACGGGACCTACACCTCGTCGGGCACCTTCACCCCGACGCGTCGCCGGCAACTACTGGTGGTACGCCTCCTCGGCGGGCGACGCCAACAACAACGCCGCCGCCTCGGCCTGCGCCTCGGGCATGAGCGAGACCGTCGTCGCCGCGGCCAGCCCCACCCTGACGGCCAGCGGCCCGGCCACGGGCAACGCCGGCACGGCCATCGACGGTTCGGCCGTCTCGTCGACCATGGTCGGGTCGTCGGGCACCAACGCCACGGCACCGATCACCTTCACGGTGTTCGGGCCGGGCTCGGAGCCCACGTCGTGCACCAGCGGGGGCACCACGCTCGGCACGGCCACCCCGGCCGGTGACGGGACCTACACCTCGTCGGGCACCTTCACCCCGACCGTCGCCGGCAACTACTGGTGGTACGCCTCCTCGGCGGGCGACGCCAACAACAACGCCGCCGCCTCGGCCTGCGCCTCGGGCATGAGCGAGACCGTCGTCGCCGCGGCCAGCCCCACGCTGACGGCCAGCGGCCCGGCCACCGGCAACGCCGGCACGGCCATCGCCGGTTCGGCCGTCTCGTCGACCATGGTCGGGTCGTCGGGCACCAACGCCACGGCACCGATCACCTTCACGGTGTTCGGGCCGGGCTCGGAGCCCACGTCGTGCACCAGCGGGGGCACCACGCTCGGCACGGCCACCCCGGCCGGTGACGGGACCTACACCTCGTCGGGCACCTTCACCCCGACCGTCGCCGGCAACTACTGGTGGTACGCCTCCTCGGCGGGCGACGCCAACAACAACGCCGCCGCCTCGGCCTGCGCCTCGGGCATGAGCGAGACCGTCGTCGCCGCGGCCAGCCCCACGCTGACAGCCAGCGGCCCGGCCACCGGCAACGCCGGCACGGCCATCGCCGGTTCGGCCGTCTCGTCGACCATGGTCGGGTCGTCGGGCACCAACGCCACGGCAACGATCACCTTCACCGTGTTCGGCCCGGGCATCGAGCCCACGTCGTGCACCAGCGGCGGCACCACGCTCGGCACGGCCACCCCGGCCGGTGACGGGACCTACACCTCGTCGGGCAGCTTCACCCCGACGCGTCGCCGGCGACTACTGGTGGTACGCCTCGTCGGCGGGCGACGCCAACAACAACGCCGCCGCCTCGGCCTGCGCCTCGGGCATGAGCGAGACCGTCGTCGCCGCGGCCTGCCCCACCTTGACGGCGACGTCCCGTCCACCGGCACCGCCGGGACGGCCATCGCCGGCTCGCCGTCCGCGACCATGGGCGGCTCCTCGGGCACCAACGCCACCTCGACCATCACCTTCACCGTGTTCGGCCCGGGCACGGGCCCACCACCTGCACCAGCGGGGGCACCACGGTGGCACGGCCACCCCCGCCGGTAACGGGACCTACACCGCCTCGGGCGCGCTTCACCCCCAGCGTCGCCGGCGACTACTGGTGGTACGCGTCGTCACCGTGACGCCAACAACAACGCCGCCGCCTCGGCCTGCACCTCGGCATGCCCAAGACCACGGTGGCGGTCGCTTCCCCGACCTTGACGTGACGACGGCTCCGTCCACCGGCACCGCCGGGACGGCCATCAGCGCCTCCCGCTGGCCGCCACCTTGGGCGCCTCCTCGGGCACCAACGACACCTCGACCATCACCTTCTCCGTCTTCGGCCCCTCGAGCTCGGCCCCGACCACCTGCACCAGCGGCGGGACCACGGTGGGCACGGCCACCCCCGCCGGCAACGGCGCCTACACCGCCTCGGGCGCCGGCTTCACTCCCAGCGTCGCCGGGAACTACTGGTGGTACGCGCTCGTCACCGTCGACGCCAACAACAACGCCGCGGCCAGCCTGTGCAACAGCGCAGCATGCCCGAGACCACGGTCGGCGGTCGCTTCCCCGACCTTGAGCGTGACGACGTCGCCGTCCACCGGCACCGCCGGGACGGCCATCAGCGCCTCCTCGCTGGCCGCCACCTTGGGCGCCTCCTCGGGCACCAACGACACCTCGACCATCACCTTCTCCGTCTTCGGCCCCTCGAGCTCGGCCCCGACCACCTGCACCAGCGGCGGGACCACGGTGGGCACGGCCACCCCCGCCGGCAACGGCGCCTACACCGCCTCGGGCGCCGGCTTCACTCCCAGCGTCGCCGGAAACTACTGGTGGTACGCGTGCGTCACCGTCGAACGCCAACAACAACGCCACGGCCAGCCTGTGCAACAGCGTCAGCATGCCCGAGATGGTGGTGGCGCCGGCGACCAAGACCCTGACCTTCTCCTCTGCGGGCACCTACGCCGTCACGGTTCCGGCCGGGGTGACGTCGTTCACCTACACCTTGGAGGGCGCCGGCGGGGGCGGTGGCGGCAGTTACAGCGGTTACCCCGCGGGAGGCACGGGCGGTGCCGGGGGCAAGGTCACAGGAACGATCACGCTGGCCAGTAACCCCTCAGGCACGGTCCTTGATCTGGTGGTTGGCGGCAGCGGAACGGGTGGAAGCGGCAACGGCACCGGGACCGGAGGCACGGGCGGCACGGGCGGCAGCGCAGCGGGCGGGAATGGTGGAACCAGTTCTTCCAGCGGCGGCGGCGGCGGCGGCGGCGCCAGTGAGATTTACGTCACGTCGAGCACCCCGATTGTCCTGGAAGCCGGTGGAGGCGCTGGTGGTGGCGCCCTGGCGAACTCGACCGCCGGAAACGGGACTGGGTCCGGTGGCGCTGGGCCGATCGGGAACGGGGCCGCCGGCACAGGTAGCAGCAATAACGGTGGTGGTGGCGGCGGTGGCGGCTACCCCCACGGTACCGGCGGATCTGCCGGGGGCAGTGGGACGGCAGCTGGCAATGGAACCGGGCGCGGGGTCACGACGCCGGTCAGAGCGGGTACACCGTGTCGGGTGCTACGGCGACCAGCGGCGGGCGGTGCATCTGGCGGTGCCGGCGGCACCAGCGGCAGCAGCTACAACGGCGGGACCGGTGGTAGCGGGTACGCACAACTTGTTGGTGCAGGGCTCACCATCGTCCCGACGGTCGCCGTTACTGACAACGCCCCCGTGCAGGCCAGGCAGCACGCTGACCTTCACTGCCGTCGGTGACAGCCCCCAGTGGGGGACCCGACGCCCTACCGGCACCATGGGCTGGGCTGATCTCTACGCCTCCAGGCGGTGGGCTCGACGCCGTGTTCCTCGACCACGGGGCCGACTGGCTCTTCCAACGTGGCGACCTACACCTGCTCGATCAGCAGCGCCGTTGACGGCAACTTACAGCGCCACGGCGAACTACCCCGGGCCACTCCAACTACAGCCCGGCGTCGGGATCTGACACGACCGCCACCGTGTACACCTCACCCACGTACGTCGGCGTTGGAGCGGCGACAGACCTGGATTACTTCGACGGCCAAGTCTGTTGCGTATCCGAGTGGGGCTGCGAGCGGTGACCTTTTGCTCCTCACTAATCGCCTTCTCGGACAACACTGCCCACGTTGGCCTGCCCGAGTGGCTGGACGCAGAGTGGCACGACCTCCACTTCCACTGGAGCAAATGCCTACCTTGGAGAGCTGCTACGAGTTCCTCACCACGGGCACAAGCGTGTCACTCACTCCCCCAAGTACCAATGTGGGCCAATGGGATGGACTGCTGAGGTAGCTCTGCGTTCCGCAACGTCAACGCAACAACTCCGTTGGACTGGTGCTACCGCGGGCGCTGTCGGTGAGCAGCAGTACAGGGAGCACCACATTCGCCCCGACCGGCCTGACGACCAACAGCGCGGGAGACATGGCACTGTCGTTGGTCATGGAAAATGACGCGGGGACCAGCGTTCCGACTCTCACGCTAAGCACTCCTCAGGGCTTCACGGGGCGTCAACTTCAACAGGCGTCCCCACTTCGGACAGCAATGCGGAGGCCTTTGCCTACCAGCAGATCGTCACGCCGGGAGCGGTCACCTTCCCCACGTGGACCACGAACCACACAGCCAATGGCTCCGGCGGCTCGGTTTGGCTCGGGATCAGCATCGCTCTCGGCTCGTCATAACTGAATCTGCGGGCTCGTGGCGTTCGCGATCAAGCTCCAGGCACAGCCATGGGAGACAGCCATGGGAGGAGGTTGCCGCCGGTGGTGGCTCGACCGCCGCGTGCGTAATCGAGCCTGCTGCGCGAGCGCGGGCGGAGGTTGTGGTGCGCGACTCGATGGAGTCCGGCACGCCGCCTCGTTGGGCGACTTCCCGCTCGTCATGGGGGACGTCGGCGACCGGCATAATACCGCTTCCGGACAATTGACGGGACAGGCGCTCCCTGCCCTGCGGCCTGTCAGGGTCAGTGCCCATATCGGCAAGATGGGTTCCGTGAGCGAGTTCCTCGTCGTCTACCTCGACTCCATCGACGAGCGCCTCCTCGACTACCTCGACGAGGAGGACGAACTGTGCCCCGAGGTGGTCAAGCGCCTGCGCTACTAGCGAGCGCCCTCCTCGAGGGCTCCATCAGCCCCGCCGCCGTGGCCGAGGACTGGGCTGACTGGTTCGACCTCACCCGAGCCTTCGTGGCGGCCTACGCCCCTGAGGGGGTCGAGGAGCTCGAAGAGGCGGCGCCGCTCATGAGTGAAGAGGTGGAGGAGGACACCGTGCTCACCGAAGCCGACCGCGCCTACCTGACCGCGGTCGAGCTGCTCCTCGACGCCTACCCCGAGATGCGCCTGGGGGAGTAGCTCTACTCGGCGGGAAGGCCTTTTCCACCGCGTCGGCCAGGTCGGTGTCGCAGAGGTGCAGGTAGCGCGTCGTGGTGGCGATGTTGGAATGCCCGAGGAGGCGCTGGACGACGTGGATGTCGGCGCCCCGGCGCAGCAGGCTGGTGGCATAGGAGTGTCGCCAGCGGTGGGGGAAGTGGCGCCCGGTGACGCCGGCCCCGGTCCCGGCTCCCTGACCAACACCGTCACCGACACGGGCCGAAGCGGCCCTCGTCCGCCCGCCGATCTGCGAACTGGGGTTGACGAAGAAGAAGCCGGACTTCGCGAGGGCGGGGCGCAGGCTGGTCACGTAGTCGTCGAGGATGGGCGCGAGCGGGGGAGCGATGGGCACGATCCGGGCTTGTTCCCCTTGCCGACGAGCGAGATGCGGCGGGCGTCGAGGTCCACCTGGTCGAGGCGCAGCATGGCAATTTGAGGCGCAGCCCCTCTTCTGTTGCGGCGCAGCCCCGTCTAGCGCAGGGTGGCCAGGACGACGTAGCCCACCCGGACTCGCTTTTCCCGCCTGATCGCCCGCCCAGACCAGGATCTGCTCCGCCTCGGCCGGTAGATCTCGGTGCGCAGTTGCGGGCACCGGGGACTCTGATCGTCGCCGTCGGGTTGGTGGCGATGACATTCTCCGGAGCGCAGGTACTCGTAGAACGAGCGCAGCGGGCGAACAGGGACGGGACCGGATGGCGGGCGCGGTGTCCCCGACAGGCTTCGGCCCAGCAAGCACTACCTCTCCTCAAAGGCAACGGAGCTAGGTGATCAAATCCGAGGATGTCAGCAACTCCTACGAGTACCCTTGCCTGTATGGCGATGCGAAAGCTCTTCTAGGCGCGCCCAGTGTTCGGAGTCTTGATCGTCCTCTGCGGCCTTTTGGGTCTCGTCGTCGGTTCTTTCCTCAACGTCATCATCTACCGCGTGCCGAAGGGTATGTCCGTGGTCTCGCCTCGTTCGGCCTGCACGTCGTGCGGGACCCAGATCGCCGAGCGGGACAACGTTCCCGTCGTCTCCTGGCTGGTGCTCAGAGGTCGGTGCCGGCACTGCCACGAGCCCATCTCCGCTCGCTACCCGTTGGTCGAGCTGGGCTGTGCTGCACTGTTCGCCGGGTTGGCCGCCCGTTTCGGGTTCGACTGGGTCCTGCCGGCCTATCTGGTGCTGTTCGCCGGCTTGTTGGCCCTCTCGGTCATCGACGTCGACACCATGCTGCTGCCGAAAGTGATCGTGTGGCCGTTGTCCTTGGTGGTGGGGGCCCTTTTCCTCATGGCTTCTGCCATCACCGGGCACTGGCACGATCTCCTCGTCGGAGTCGTCTCCGGGGCGGCCTGGTTCCTGCTCTTCTACGTCATGTGGCTGATCAGCCCACGGCTGCTCGGGTTCGGTGACGTCCGATTGGCGCCGGTCCTGGGTCTCGCACTCGGGTGGCTCGGATGGCGCGAGGTCGTCCTGGGGTTCTTCGCGGCCAATCTGATCGGAGCGGTGGTGGGCATCGTGCTCATCACGTCGCATCAGATGACGTGCCAACAGCGAATCCCCTATGGAGTCTTCCTCGCCGCCGGTTGCGCTGTCGCGGTGTTCGCGGGTTCCGGGCTCTTGCGACCCTTCCAGCCCCACTGAGATTCCAGCCAGGCGCCCCCTTTTTAGCGCACGATCTCCATTCGCAGTCCCTGCTCGTCCCATTCGGGGTCAGCGGGGGTCCGGGTGGCCGCCCGGGCGAAGACACGCCGTGCCGTCCACACGAACGCGGCCACGTCGAGTAGGTGAGCGGGGGATGCCCCCGGCAGGTCGGCTGAGAGGATGCGATCGACGCCGGGGAACTTCGCGACGAGCAGGTCCTGGCGCTCCTTGAACCCCGCTTCGGTATGCTTCGGATACTCCAACGGCTGGCCGCCGTTCAGTTCGTAGAAGGTCAGGTCGGAGTGGACCTCGTACACGGTCCGTTGCCGGAACGGTGCCATCTCGGCCGCCACCTCGCGGTAGCGGGGGAGCAGGGTCCTGCTGATGGCGTCGAGGTGCTCGTCCACGAATTCAATGTCGTTCGTCGCCGAGCGCACCGGCGCACTCTGGATCGACGAGCCACGCTTGGGACCGAGCAGCGCCCGCGCCTCTCGGTCACAGGTGCGTCCGCCCAGGGCGCGGTGGTCGAGGTAACCCACAGGGGCGTTCAGGGCGATGACTGAGTAGGAGGGCCGCTGGTCGAGCACCTCACTGAAGGGCTTGATCAGCTGCGGATCCTCCGGGGCGAAAATCGTCCCCTGGAGCTTGGCTGCGGCGACGAGCCACGCCGGTCCGCAGGGTGTGACCCCCGCCACCAGCGAGTACGGCAGGTCGGGCCCGCGGCGAGCCGCCGGGTTGAACGTCACGCAGTCGCGGCCGCTTGGAGCGGGGCGTTCTGATGCCGCAGCGTCAAAAGGCGGGCAAGTTCCTTGGGGTGCGAGCTGATCGCCAGGGCCTCCTCGTACTCGACGATGTTCGCGGCCACGAGATCCGCCAGGCTGGACTCGAGCGAGCACATGCCCTCAGCCTGGTTGGTGGTGATGAGGTTGGGTAGCTGGTGGGTCTTGCCCTCCCGGATGATGTTGCGACCGGGTGGTTGGCGATAAGGATCTCGAAGGCGGCCACCATGCCGCCGTCGGTCCGCGGGACCAGTCGCTGCGCGAGCACCGCGCCCAGCGACGAGCCGAGCTGCACCCGGATCTGCTCCTGACGCCACGACGGGAACACGTCGATGATGCGGTCGATGGCTTGGGACGAGTCGTTGGTGTGCAGGGTGGAGAAGACCAGGTGACCGGTCTCGGCCATGGTGAGCGCGAGCTGGATCGACTCGAGGTCGCGCATCTCACCGACCAGGAGGACGTCGGGGTCCTCTCGCAGGGCGGAGCGCAGGGCCCGTTCGAACGACGGGGTGTCGGTGCCGACGTCCCGTTGGGTGACGGCGGAAAGCCCATGCTTGTGGACGTATTCGACGGGGTCTTCGATCGTCAGGATGTGGACCGAACGGGTCTGGTTGATGCGATCGATGATCGACGCCAGCGTCGTCGACTTGCCCGACCCGGTCGGGCCGGTGAGCAGGACGAGGCCGCGGGGAAGGCGGGCCAGCCATTCGGCAACCGGTGGGAGGCCCAGCTCGTCGAACGTCGGGATGTCGGAGGGGATCATCCGCAGCGCGAGGGCGGTGTGACCCTTCTGGGTGAACGCACTGCCACGGAGACGGGCCCTATCGAGATACGTGAGCGAGAAGTCGACATCCTTTTGCTCCTCGAAGATCTTCTCCTGCTCGGTGCTCAGCCCCCGTACGATCTCGTCGATCTGCTCGCCTGTCAGCTCTCGTGCGGACTCGATGGGACCGAGCTTGCCGTCGACCCGATTCGCGGCTGCGAGCCGGTGGCCAGCAGAAGGTCCGAGCCCTTCTTGTCCCACAGGATGTCCAACCACGGTGCGACTGTCGATATTCGAGTTCATGTCATGCCCCCTCGTCACTTTCGTTAGGTGGTGAAGTCAAAGCGCCCGGCCCTGAGGGCCGGGCGCTTTGACTCAACTTGGTATTCCCTGTGTACAGCTACCGATACCTCGTTTAGGTGACGGTGGTGCAGCCAGTTAGCGCCCCGCCTGGGCGTCGTACGTGCCAGTCGCCGCCCGGACAGCAACTCATGTCCGGGCGCCGGCGGTGCCGCCGTGCGACGTGTTGTTCACGCCGGTGTTGTCGTCACTGGCCGCCCAGGAACGGTCCGCCTTGTTGTTGGCGGCCGGTGCAGCAACTCCCGCCCGCGGGCCCGCTCTCGGCGTGGTGGCCGGCTTGGCGTTTGTCGTGTTGGCCGGTGCGTTCTCGTACGCCTGGACCGCGACTTCGTACTCTTGGCGTCCGAATTACATGCAGCCTTGGCGCTCTGGCCGGTCACGCCGCTCAGGGCGAAGATGACCGTCGCGGCCAGGATGCCGAGGACGACGATGACAATCAGGAGCTCGATGAGGGTGAAGCCCGCACTACTGTCGAGCTCTTCGCCTCGCCGACGCACCAGTGTTTCGCGTAGGTGCCTAATCATTTGCGGTGGTACCGCCTTTCAGTGTTGGGCACCTGGCGCCAACCAGGTGCGGTGATGTCTCCCTCGCCAATGAGGGGGTGGGTCAACATAGCATCGGCAACTTCCAATTGAAATAAAGCGAAAAGTCACAATGTGGCCGCTGACATGCAATTTTGGATGCGTTGTGGTTTCGGGCGTCAGGCGCGTACATAACGGAAAAACACCCTTGAAAGAACGTAAACAGGTCGGGTTGTTTGTCCGTTGTGACGACGCACAAATCGAAGCTCGAGCGTCGTGCGAAAAGGAGCCCGGGAAGGAGTCCATTCCTACTGGACCTTGACCTGGTTGTAGATGCCGTACATGGCGGAAACCAGGGCGACGGCGACGAAGCCGACGACGACGCCCATGAAGATGATGACCGCCGGCTCGAAGAGACCGGTGAAGCGCTTGATTTTCACGTCGAGCTCGCGGTCGTAGAACTCGGCGGCGGTGACAACTGCTCGTCGAGTGTGCCGGTCTCCTCGCCGACGCGGAACATCTGGCGTGCCGCACCGGGGAAGAGCCCGGTACGCCCCAGGGGTTCGGCCAGTCCCTGACCTTCCATCATCTCCTCGCGGACCGTGGCCAGTCCTTCGCGGTAGACGGCGTTGTTGGCTGATTCGGCCGTGACCCGCATCGCCTCGGGGAGGGCGACGCCGGCGCGGAGCATGGAGGAGAGGATCCGACACGTGCGCTCGATGATGGCTGTCCGCATCAGGTCGCCGATCACGGGCAGCTTGAGGAGCACGGAGTCGGCCAGGCCTTCCTGCCCGCGACCGGCGCAGGGCGGTGATGCCGACGGCTGCCGAGAACGAGGACGGCCAGGATGGCCCACCACCAGTGGCTGACGAAGTTCGTCCCGCCCAGGAGCATGCGCGTTGGAAGCGGCAGCTTGGCGTTGAACGACTTGAAGAAGACGACGAACTTCGGCAGGACGAAAGTGGCCAGAATGATCACCACGGCCACGGACATGACGGCCACCACGGCTGGGTAGATCATGCGCCGGTGATCTTCGACCGGGCTTCGATGTCCCGCTCGATGTAGTCCGCCAGCTGGTCCAGGACGACGTCGAGGTTTCCCGTGAATTCGGCCGAGGAGAGGATGCCGACGTAGTAGTTCGGGAAGGCCTCAGGGTGAGCCGCCGCGGCGGAGGCGAAGGTGTCACCGGCCTGGAGGCGCTCGATCATGTCGTTGAGCGCGCGCTGGAGCAGCTTGTCTGGCGTCTCCTCGGTGATGACCTCCAGGGCCTCCATGATCGGCACGCCGGCCTTGCACGAAGACGGCCAGCTGGCGCGAGAAGTGCATCAGGTCCTTGCGCGGGACGTTCTTCTTCGTGATCTCGAACTGGAGAGGGCTCTTCTTCTGCGCACCTTGATCGGCTGGTAGCCCCGCTCCAGCAGCGCCAGGTGCGCCGCGCCCGGCGAGATCGCCTTCTCCACGCCGGAGACGATTTGCCGCCGTCGTCGACTGCGCTGTAGCGGAATTTCTCCATGGCTCTGTCCCGTCCTTGCCTTATAGAGCGAATAGATGCTTCGGATGACTTCGGAGATGGACGTGACGTCCTGTGCGACCAAGTTGATGGCCTCCTGGCGGAGGGTGCGCATCCCTTGCTTCTGGGCCAGGCGGCGCAGCTCGTCCTGCGTGGCCCAGCCCACGATCAGGCGCTTGATCTCGGGCGTCATCTGGAGGAGCTCGTAGACGCCGATCCGGTCCTGGTAGCCGGTGTGGCTGCAGAAGTTGCATCCGGTGCCGAGGCAGAAGTCGGTCTTCGGCGGCGCCACCGCTCTCCTCGTAGAAGGTCATCTCCTCCTGGGTCGGGGTGTATGGCGTCTTGCACGAGGGGCAGATGCGCCGGACCAGGCGCTGGCCGACGATGGCGATGACCGAGGAGGCGATCAGGAACGACTCGATCCCCATGTCCAAGAAGCGGTGGAGCGCCGATACCGAGTCGGTGGCGTGGAGCGACGACAGCACGAGGTGGCCCGTCAGGGCCGACTGCACGGCGATGCGAGCCGTCTCGACGTCTCGGATCTCGCCGACCAGGATGACGTCTGGGTCCTGGCGCAGGATCGACTTCAGGCCGGTGGCGAAGGTCAGTCCCGCCTGCTCGTTGGTCTGGATCTGGTTGATGGAAGGGAAGACGTACTCGACCGGGTCCTCAATGGTCATGACGTTGCGGGACGGGTCGTTGACCTGGCCCAAGGTGGCGTAGAGGGTGGTCGTCTTGCCGCTCCCCGTCGGGCCGGCGCACAGCACCATGCCGAAGGGCGCCCGGACCAGCTTCGAGAAGGTCTCGTGGGTGTCGGTCGGCATGCCGAGGTCGTGCAGGCGCAGGACCGAGCGGTTCTTGTCCAGGATCCGCATGACGCAGTTCTCGCCCCAGATGGTGGCGGCGGTCGCCACCCGGACGTCGGTGTCCTTGCCGTCGATCGTGGTCGTCAGCTGCCCGTCCTGGGGGCGGCGGCGCTCGACGATGTTCATGCCCGCCATGATCTTGATCCGGCTGACCAGTCCGACGCCCATGGCGGCCGGCAGCATCAGTACTTCCTTGAGCGCGCCGTCAATCCGGAAGCGAACCCGGACGACGTCCTGGGACGGTTCGATGTGGACGTCCGAGGCCCGGTCACGCTTGGCCTGGGTCAAGATCCGGGTGACGACCTGGACGATCGGCGCGTCGTCGGTGACCACCTCTGTCTCGGCGATCTCGGTGGCGTGGACCACGATGCCGAGTGCCCTCGACCGCCTCGAAGGCCTCGACGAGCCGGTCGACGCCGCCGATGGCCTGGTAGCTGCGGTCGATGGCCCACTGGATGTCCGATTCGGGTGCGAGGGCGAAGCGGATGGGGTGATCGCTCGCCTCCGTGAGTAGGGCGCGGACGGTGATCGACGGTTGGTCGGACACCGCCACCTCGAGTCCGTCGTCGTCGACTCGGACGGGCATCGCCATGTGCTCACGCACGATCTGCTCGGGAACGAGGTCCAGCGCCTCGGGCTCAGGGTTGTCCCGGCGCAGGTCGACGACGGGCAGTCCGAGCAGGTTGGCGAGGAACAGGGTCAGTTCCCGCTGGTTCAGCGCGCCCATGGTGACCAGGGTCTCGCCGATCCGTTTCCCCGATTCGTGCTGGATGACCAGGGCCTGGGCCACATCCTCTTCGCTGACGAGGCCCTTCCTGACCAGGAGCGCGCCGAACGGCTCCGACCCCGCGGCATGGCGTGCTACAACCTTCGGCTCGGTCGGTGTCCCCTCGACCTCAAACTCCGGTCCCGGCCCGGGTGGACGTTCCTCGGTGTCGATGGCGAGGGTGCCGGCGGAATTGGCCGTCTCGGCTCCGCTCGACGATCCGTTGCCGTTGGTCACGGCGCCGGCGCTGTCGGCCTTGTCCTTGCGTCCGAGTCTCAACGGGGCTCCTCAATATGAAGGCGGCGCCGCGGGCGGCGCGTGCCACTGAATCGAGCGGTTGCCACCAGGTCTTTCGCCAATTCGCGGTGGCTCGTGTGCAACCCCCGATCCTCTGGGCGCTGCCGCTCGCTCATTAAGTGTCGGCACGGGTGCCGTGGGGGTTTAGGGGCGTCAACCACCGCCAAGGTGGGTGGCAAAGCTCGGCGAGGTGGGCCTCAGGCCGTTGGAGAACGGGCCAGCACGCCAGTGCAGAATGGTCCCCAGGATCGTCATGTCGCCAACATCGCTCCCCTCGGGCGGACCGCTTTTCACACCCGAGGGCCCCGGCGTAGCCCGCTCGCAGGGCTTTTGAGAAGAGCGCGCCTTGACGCCGGCTGATCAGTCCTCCCGACCGCCGTTTCTCCCCATGTGCCAGGCAGCGCAGAAGTCGCACCGGTAGACGGTCAGGTCGGTACCCGAGGCACGGCGTCGGTCCTCGACCGCGGTCAATCGCGTCCACCAGGGTCGGGTAGGCCGTCTTGGGCCGGCCGTCGGCCCGCCAATGTGGCCCGAGCCCGGGGGGCTTCGCCTGACCGGCATGGCGCGGAGCCTCACTCTTGCGTCTTGATCGGCGTGGCATATGGCAAGTCTCTCGTCCGGACCTCCGCGATCGGGTGCCCGTGGCCACGGAGGTGAGCTCATGCCCCGACGCGCCCACAGCGCGACCCGGGTAAATAGGGGTCGAACCGGACGCATCAGGCCCGGTTCAGCCTACGGCCGTCGTCGGAGTGGTCGGTGCATCCCCATTTCGGGCCTCCGATGACGGTACGTTCGTGCAAGCCGCACGGGGCGGAGCGGCAAGGGAGGTGGACCGATGCCCGATTTCGAGAGCGGATCGCCGACTCACCCCGAAGATGCGCCCGACCTGGGCTGGCATCCTCCGGGCGCGGAGCCTCGAGATCCGGGTTGGTATCCCACCGAGGCCAATCCGAACGAGCAGTCCTACTGGGACGGCCAGGCCTGGACCGCGAAGCGCCACTGGACGGTCAACGGCTGGGTCGAAGAAGGCTCAGCCGCCCCGGCGGCCGTGCCGGCTGTCGGACGCCGCGCCGCGCCGGCACTCGGGTCCCAATCCGTACGGGCCCGCTCCGGCCCGACGCCGCCAGGCGCCAACCACCATGAGCCTGGGGGTGCTGCTCATGGTGGCGAGCGGGATCGCGTTGATGTTCGGATCCGTCGGGTCCTGGATCCATGTGAGCGGAGCGGTGGGAGCGTTGAGCTTCCACGGGTCACTCAATGGGCTGGACCAGGGGGTGTCGACGTTGATCGGGGTGAACGGCTACGTCACCTTCATCGCCGGAGTCGTGCTGCTCGTCTTCGGTGGGCTGGCCCTCACCAATGACGACCTGGGGCTCGCCATCGTGACCGCGTTCGCGGCCGGGGTCACCCTGGTCTTCGCCGCCTACGACATGTTCCGGATCGTGCAGAAGATCTCCCAGGCCACTCCACCACCGGGCACGACCGTCAGCGTCGGTGCCGGGCTGATCTGTGTCCTGAGCGCGGCGGTGCTCGCCATGCTCGTCGCCGTTCTGCGGTTGTTCTCCCGATAGTCCCTCATTGCCTGAGCCCGGGCGCGCAACAGCCCGCACCTCAGGTGCGGGCTGTTGGCGGCTTCGGGGTCGCCGTGATGGCGAGAGCGCTTACTGGGGCGGCCCCGAGGACAGCTGCACGGTGGCGGTGTGCGACTGCCCGTTGGTGTCGGTCCACGTGATGCTCACCTTGTCGCCCGGGTGGTAGATGCCCATGGCGTTGGTGAGGTCGTTGGCCGAGGTGATCGTCTTGCCACCGAGGGAGGTGATGACGTCGCCCTGGGCCAGACCGGCTTCTTGGGCCGGCCCGTTGGTGACGGTGCCGGCGACGGTGGCGCCCGACGTGGAGGCGCTGCCCGAGCCGGTGTTGCCCGAGTTGCCGAAGTCGCCCCCGAAGCCCCCGAAGCCGTTGCCCGAGCCAGAGCCCGAGCCCGAGCCAGAGCCAGAGCCGTCAGGGGAGATCTCGACGCCCAGGAACGCCGTCGTCCCGATGTGGACCGTGGACGAACCGCTCCCGGCTTCCATCTGGCGGGCGATGGTCAGCGCGGTGTTGATCGGAATGGCGAAGCCCTGGTTGCCGCCCGACTGGCCGCTGGACTGGAACGAGAAGCCGGCAGAGGCGGCCGTGTCGACGCCGACCACTTGGCCGTCGGTGTTGACGAGCGGTCCCCCCGAGTCACCGGGCTGAATCCCGGCGTTGGTCTCGATCAGCCCGCTCAACTGCTCGGACGTCGCGTCACCCTCGTCGCTCGCCGTGATCGACTGGTTGACGGCCGTCACCGTCCCGCCAGCGGCGCTGGGGGTGCCGCCGGTGCCGCCGGCGTTCCCCACACCGACGACGTCCTCACCCACCGAGACGTTCGCCGAGTTGGACAGCGACGCGGTCTGGAGCCCCGACGCGTTGTGCAGTTGCAGGACGGCGATGTCCTTGGTGCGGTCGTAGCCGACCACGCTGGCGGTGTAGGTCTGCTTGTTGCCCACGTCGGTGACGCTGATGGTGGTGGCACCGTCGATCACGTGGTTGTTCGTCAGCACCACTCCGTTGGACGAGAGCACGATGCCCGTACCCGCCGCCTGCTCCTGCTGGTACCCGAGGGTCGTGTTGATGTCGACCAACCCGGGGTCCACCTTGGCCGCGATGGCGTCGGCGTCGCTCGGACCAGCCGACCCGGAGCCCCCGCTGCTCGAGTTCCCCGAATTCCCCGAGTTCCCGAACGTTCCCCCAAAGGGGGAGCCGTTTCCAGAGGAGTTGCCCGACGAGCCCGATCCGTTCCCGCTACCGGAGCGGAACGGGAGCTGTCCGGAGCCCGAGGCGGGCGAGAACGCCTGGGTGTTCGAATTGGCGGTCCACGCCCCGTGTCCGATGGCCACACCGGCGCCGAGCACGGCCAGGGCCGCGGCACCGGCGAGGAGCCCGTTGCGGACCTTGTGCGAGTGGGTGGGCGCGGCCGCGAGCGGAACGCCCCACATCGGGGCGGCATTGGCGCCGGGCACCGCGTACGGAGCGCCGGAGGGTGCTCCATAGGGAGCGCCGTAAGGCGCTCCGGGCACTGCGGCACCGATCGGAGCTCCCATCGGGGGGAGACCCTGGGGCGGTGTGCTGCCCGCAGCGGGCACGCCCTGGGGTGGTGTGGTGCCCACTTCGGGGACGCCCTGCTCGGGCACGCCCTGGGGAGGCGTCGTGACCTCCGCTGGGTCGGCGATCGTCGCCGGCGGCCCGGAGTCCGTCGTCTCCGACGACCCGGACATCTCGACCGGCGCCGCGCTCTGCGGCTCTGGTGGCGCAGCCGGCATGGGGATGGCCTGGGTCACCCCGTCCGGGACTTGCGCCATGTCCGGGGATGGTGCGATGGGTTGACCTGTGTCTGCCGCGCTCGGGGACTCGGGTACTTCGGCCCCGCCCTCCGGATCCTCGGTCGTGTGGTCCTGGTGCTCGTCGGTCATCTCTGCGGCCCTCCGTCTGAACCCCGGTCGGCCCGGGGTCTCGTCACGGATCCCATTGCACAGGTCCGGTCTGTATGCCAGGTCAGAGAAAGTTATGACCCGGATAAATGTTGTCTGTGCGACGATAAACGTTGTCTGTGCGACCTCAGCCCGGTCACGAGTCAGGGCAGCAAGGGAGTGAGTACAACCCGGACTTCGCTGAGCACGTCGAGCAGGAAGAGGGCCTGGAGCAGCCCCATGAACCCGGCGACCAGCCATGTGCCCCGCGCCCGAAGCCGCCAGGCGAACGCGGCGAACAGGGGAAAGGCCGCCATGGTGTAGCGGGGCACGCTCTCGGGGGTGGAGGGGCTGAACGCGACCAGCAGCGCCGCCACCGTGAAGACCCACCAGGCGGCGGGAATGTCGGCGCCCATGCGGTCCAACCAGCGGACGCCGAGGAAGCTGAGCACGAGCACGGAGGCCGCCGAGGCGTCGGCGACGAACAGGGGTCCGGTCGGCCCCTGGCCGATGGCGGCCAGCCCGGCCACGATCGGTGTCGTGAAGCCCACGAAATGCTGGTCCGGCCAGAACCGCTCGGCGGCGAGGAAGGCCACCGGGGTCCCCACCATGGCCCATCCGTAGGCCATGAACGCGGCCAGGCCGAGGGGGGCGATGGCCGCTCCGACGAGGGCCCGGCCCCGGTGGCGGCCGCGCCACACCGCAGGAGCGGCAGCGACCACGACGGCGAGCACGACGGCCACGCCGGCGTTGCGGGTCAGGCCGGCGAGGCAGGCGCACAGTCCCGCCCACACGAAGGCGTGTCGCGACAGCGCCCAGAGGCACAGCGCCGCCGCCGTGATGAACAGTCCCTCGGTGTAGCCGAGGGACAACACGTAGGCGCTCGGGAAGAAGACGTACAGCAACACGGCGCGGTCGGCCAGCTGTGCGCCGCACACTTCGCGCACGGCCAGCCACACGGCGACGGTGGAAGTGAGCCCGAACGTGAGTGCCGCCACCACGGCGGCCGCCGGGAGGCTGAGCCAGGTGAGCTGGGCCAGGGCCCGAACCACCAGAGGGAAGGCGGGAAAGAAAGCCCATCGGTCACCCACGCCTTCCTGCACCAAGTGGTGGGGGTACCCGTTCTGGGCGATGTCGAGGTACCAGCGCCCGTCGAAGATGGAGCCCAGCGTCGTGATCGGGTGGAAGCCGGGCACGATCGCCGCGGTGACGATCACCACCACGGCCACGAGAGATCGCGAGGCGACGTAGGCGGCGACCGGTCGGGCCAGCGGACGCAGACACGTGTGCCGCGGGTTGCGTTCGACCAACGCAGACGGGCCCGCCGCCCCCAGCGGCACCGATGACGGCGCGGATGGCGCGGACGGCGCGGGCGGCGCGGGTGGCGCGGCGGGCGGCGCGGGCGCCTGAAGGAGACCGGTCATCAGTCCGGGACGGGCTGGAGGAGCGCCGGGCGGCCGGGCCCCTCGGGCGGTGGAAAGGCCCAGCCGCGCAGGAGGGAGAACCGGACGAGCGCGGCCGCGCAGGAAGCCAGCGTGGCCGCGGCGGCGTCGGTCGCCAATGACGATCCGACCGTTGCGTCGGCCAAGGCGATGGCCGCCGTGGTGGCGACCAGGCTGATGCCGTACATGGCGGCCACGACCGCGGCAAAGGACGGGCCGGGCGCCCGGCGTCCGTTGGGGGCCAGCGAGCGATGGACGGCGGTGTTGACGACCGTGCAGAACGCCACCGCGGCGGCGTTGGCCACCCACGGACCGAAGGCCGACCAGCCGAGCGCCAAGAGCAGCAGGTAGCTGAGCGTGCTGAGTACGCCGACTCCGGCGAAGGACAGCAGCTGGTTGGAGGTGGCCTGGGGGCGTCGTTCGGAGCCGGGAACGCTCGTGTCGGGCGGGCCGGCCGGCCGGGTTCGGGCCAGCCGCCAAATGCCGCGCAGGTCGGCGGTCGCCGCCTCGAGGAGGTGGACCGACGAGTGCGGGTCGTCGATCCACTCCACAGGCGTCTCGTTGATACGCATCCCCAGGCGTTCGGCCGTGACCAGCAGCTCGGTGTCGAAGAACCAGCCCTCGTCGTCCACCAGCGGGAGGAGCTGGACCGCGCGGTCACGCCGGATGGCCTTGAAGCCGCACTGGAAGTCGCTGACGTGGCTGTGCAGGGCGAGTCGCACCAGGCGGCTGTACGCCCGTGAGATGAGCTCGCGTTTGGCGCCGCGCACGACACGCGAATGGCGGGCCAGGCGTGTCCCCACCGCGAGGTCGCTGTGGCCCGACAGGACGGAGCCGACGAGCGGCAAGAGAGCTGAGAGGGACGTGGACAGGTCCACGTCCATGTACGCCACGACATCGGCCTGGCTGGCCGACCAGGCGGCGCGCAGCGCGTGACCCCTCCCCTTGCGGGAGAGGATCATGGCCGAGACGTCGTGCACGTTCGACGCCAGCCGTTGGGCGATCAGGGCGGTGACGTCGGTGCTCCCGTTGTCGACGATGGTCACGAGCGTGCGGAAGGGAAACGACTCATCGAGATACCGCCTCAAGGTGAGCACGTTCGCCTCGAGCGTGGCTGCCTCGTTGTACACGGGAACGACGATCTCGACCGGGAAGGTCACCGCCGACGGTGCGGCGACGCGATCTGGCCGCGTCGTGGTGCGCATGGCCATGAGCGTCGGCGCCCCCCTCCATCCGGTTCCCTCTCACGTCGCGTTGCCGCGGCGCCCGACGAGCGCGCCCAGCACGCCCGTTCCCCCGTTCAGGGTACGGAGCGTCCCCGCAGCGTGCATGGGCCAAAAGGACCAGATTCTGCGTCGACGACACTGCGCCCGGCTGGGCGCACGAGAACTTGGCGTCCGGCAGGGCGCACGAGAACTTGGCGTCCGGCAGGGCGCACGAGAACTCTGCGCCCGGCGCGCCGTACGAGACGGGTGCGAGCGTCAGTCGGCGGCGAAGGCGCCGGCCGCGGCGAGCACCGGCATCAGGAGCGACCGGTCCCCCCGCACCTCGGCGTCGAGCGCATCGGGGTGCACCCGGTTGGCGGCCAGGCGGCACAGGTCGATGGTGGACACGGTCACCACCACGTCGGGCGGTCCCGGCGTCTCGCCCCAGGCCAAGGGCACGTCATAGGTCCCGCCGCCGGAACCGGTCAGGCAGAAGCGCGCGGTCTGGCCAGGACGGGCCTGGTCCGTCAGCGCGGTCCCGATCGGCAGCGCCTGCATCAACTCGCTGGACATGAGGGAGAGCCGGGCGTCGTCGAGCAGGTTGAGCGCTCCGCCGACGGCCTGACGGACGTCGTCGCCATGGGTCCACAGCTCGAAGGTGCGCAGCACCATGAGGGAGCGCACGTTGCCGGGCAGGTCGAGCGAGCGCACCGGTTGGTCGGGCCCGAGCTCGCTGCACACCGACATGAGCTCCATGACCTCGAGCCACCACTGTGCGGTCACTGCCTCGCCGGGCGCGCCGGACAGATCGGCCGAGGCCTGGCGCGACACCGGCCAGTGGTCCTCCCGCCGCTCTGCCACGAGGGCTGGGCGGCGCCCCAGCTGGCCGAGCAGGTAGCGCTCGACGCCCACGAGGTGTCCCACCACGTCGCGGACGCTGGCGTGCTCCATCGGGGTGCGACGTCGCCAGTCCGCCTCCCCGAGGGTGGAGAGGAGGTCGCCGAGCTCGGCGGCCGTCACCGCGAAGGCGTCGAGGGGGGACAGGCCCGACACGTCGCTCTGCGCCCAATCCCGATGCCGGCCGGGGCGTGCTCCGCCGCCGACGCGGCCGGTCGCCACCGCGATGCGGTCCCAGAGTGCGGTGGGCGCGTCACGGCCAGCGGTCTCGGCCGCGTCGAACGCCATCGCCAGGAGCTGGTCGCGGTTCACGTCTCTGTCGTCCTCGTTCACGTCCATGCCGGAACCCCTTCTTCGGCGATCTCGGCACGCAGGAGGTCGTTCAGGCGGGCCAACGCCAGGCGGATCCGGGACTTGGCCGTCCCCTCGGGGATCGTCAGCTCCTCGGCCACCTGTCGATACGTGCGGCCGCCGTAGTACGCGCACTCCAGAGCCTGACGTTGTTCGGGCGACAAACACGCCAGGGCTCGCCGCACCCGGGCGCAGATCCACTCGGTCTGGAGCTCGTGCTGGGCGTCGGGTTCGGCGGCCCGAGGCTCGAGGGTGCGGGCCTCGGAGCGGGAACGCCGGCTCTCGGCCCGCACCATGTCGACGCTGCGCCGGTGGGCCAGGAGCCCCACCCAGGCCTTGAGGGTGCCGCGCGAGGGGTCGAAGCGCTCGGGGTGCTCCCACAGATAGGTGAAGACCTCCTGGGTGACGTCCTCGGCCAGCGGTTCGTCGCGGAGCACCCGCCGGGCCACACCGAGCACCAGGGGCCCGAAGCACCGGTAGGCCTCGGCCAGGGCGCTCTCGTCACGTGCCGCGAGCCGCGCCGCCATGGCGCGATCGCCGGCCGGCGGGCGGCCCGCCGGGACATCCGATCTGCCCGACGAGGGGTCCATCGCGGGCATCGTATCGAGGGCACCCTCAAGACGCCGAGGACGAAGCGGCGCCACGGTGGCCGACGGGCTCATGTCTGTCCATTCGCCGCCGCCGCCCCGCGTGGATCACCGGTGATCCGCTCGAGCTCCGGGAGCGAACTGTTGCTGGCGGAGCGTCCGTCGAAAGACATGAGGGCAGGAGAGACCAGTGAGCGCTGACGTCAACATCAAGACCATTCACTCGATGTACGAGGCCTTCGGACGAGGTGACGTCGAATCGGTGCTGGCCGATGTCACCGAAGACGTGGACTGGGCTGCCGAGGCCAACGGCTCGGGTGCGCCGTGGTACGGCCCGCACCACGGCCGGGCCGGAGTGGCCGACTTCTTCGCTGCCTTCGGGTCGGCCATGGAGGTCGAGGAGTTCGTGCCCCTGACCTTTGCGGCAACCGACGACGAGGTGCTCACCGTCGTCCGTTGCACGGCGCGCGAATCGCGACACGGGAAAGCGCATGGCCCACCATCTGCACCACTACTTCCGGTTCCGGGACGGCAAGGTGGAGTACTACCGGGGGAGCGAGGACACGGCCGAGACGGCCGAAACCTTCCTGCCCTGACCGAGCGGGCGCGCCGGGGGCTCTCGAGCCATACTTCGGATGGCGCCACCAACGCGCACGTACCGCAGGCAAGGCACGAGGAGAAAGGAAGCCGACATGCCCTCACAGCTGATCCTCGAGTTCGACGGGGTCACCACGAAGGAGTACGCCGCGGTCAACGCGGCCCTGGGCATCGACATGGAGAGCGGGGAAGGTGACTGGCCCGACGGACTGCAGGTCCACGCGGCCGGGCTGAACGAGAACGGCCACCTCGTGGTGACCGAGGTGTGGGACACCCCCGAGCACCAGGCCAGGTTCATGGAGGAGCGGCTCGGGGCCGCGCTCGAGAAGGGTGGCGTCACCGCGGCACCGTCGCGGGTCACCTGGATCGAGCTGGTCTCGCACCACCAGCCCGGTCTCTGAGCCGGTCCGCTCACGCCGCTTCGCCGGTTCGGGGTCCGTCCGGGGTGGTCCCTCCGGCGCGGCGCCACAGGGTCACGTTGAGGCCGGCGGACCCCACGATGATCCGGCCGAAGATGTAGAC
This sequence comes from uncultured Acidimicrobiaceae bacterium, assembly GCA_963787485.1. Classification (GTDB taxonomy): domain Bacteria; phylum Actinomycetota; class Acidimicrobiia; order Acidimicrobiales; family RAAP-2; genus Bog-473. Next base: position 399,775 of record CAWBDF010000006.1, read on the forward strand.
CCAGAGCAGGACGGCCAGAGAGATCCCCACCGCCCCGTAGGTGTTGGACTTGCGGGCCACCAGAGGACCGATCCAATAGGTGGTGAGCGCGTGCATCACATCGGTGCCGACCGCCACGAACAGCGCTCCGGGGACCAGCGAGCGGGGCGACGTCGGTGCGTGGGGCAGCAGCCACGACACCCACCACCACAGCGCGAACGCCACCGCGCTGACCAGGACCACGACCAGCAGCGACCCGATGATCCCGTTGGATTCCCGCAGCTTGTTGCTCGCCACTGACAGGGCGGTCAGGGCCAGGGCGATGCCGACGGTGGCGGCGATCGCCCTGGGCCCCTTCGGCCGCGACCGGCCGAAGCGCCAGATCAACCAGTGCACCACCGAGAGCGTCTTGGTCAGGCTGTTCGCCGTCAGCACCAGCGCCACCAGGGCGCCGGCCAGGAGGGCGATCTGCGAGAAGACGCTGATGTGGGTGGTGTTGACCACGGCGCTGGCGAGGACGCCGGTGATGCCGACCGTGCGAGCCAGCTGAACCGGGTCTTCGCTGAGCGTGCGAGCGGTCAAGCCGACCACGCTGAAGACGACGTAGACGAACGGGACCATGAAGAGGAACATCCGGAAGGCCACGGCGCCGGCGAGGATGCCGCCGCCCACGTGCACGTCGAGCTCGCGGATGTCGAAGCCGGCGCCGATGACGCTCGAGGTGTGGCGACGGCCCTCGAGCGCGGCCTCGACGCGGTCTCGCTCGGCTCCGGTCCACTGTCGGCTCCGGGCCAGCCACTTCCGGAGGCGGCCGCCTTCCCGGGCGCCCGGCGCGTCCTCCCCGAGGTCGTGACCCGTGCTGGTGCGCCCCCGAGGTTCGGCCCCGCCTGGATCGCCGGGAACAGCGGCCTTCGATTCGGGCTCGGGCACGCCCGAGTCTGCCGTCTTCGGGGGCCCGGCGCGGGGAGGGGAGTACCGTCGGGATCCAAACCCGATCGGACCGGCCATCGCCGGCTTGTCCGCACGACGATCCGCGGCAGCTTGCCGCCAGACACGCCGATCACCGGCAACACGCAGATCGATGCAGAAAGGCACACGGTGACACAGCAATCCGGCTTGGAGCTCGCCCTCTCGCCCGACACACAGTGGGCGATGGACACCGAGGTGATCGTGGCCGCGGCACGTGACGCCGGTTTCTCGGCCCTGGGCCTGGTCGACGCGCGGGCCACCCCTGCGGCGGCCGCGGCATACGACGCGGCCGGTCTGCGTTGCCACGAGCTCCTGGCTCTCGTGGTGCGCGCCGATGCGGAGGCCACCCTCGCCGAGGCGCAACGACTGGCAGAGGCCGCCGTCGTCATGAAGGCCGAATGGATCTTGACCGTGGTGGAGCCGGCGCTGAATTCCGCCACGGCCGAGACGCTCCGGCGTTGTGCCGCCGCCTTCGCCGAAGCCGGGGCCAAGATGGCGCTGGAGTTCTGCCCGCTCAGCCCGATCGACTCCATCGGCGCGGGCCTCGAGGCGGTTGCGGTCGCCGGGTCCGAACGGGCCGGCCTCTTGATCGACACATCGCACTTCTGCTGTGGCGAGAGCTCCTGGGACGACCTGGCCAGGGTTCCGCTCGAGCAGATCGCCTACGTCCAGTTCACCGACGTGCTCGCGCCCAGGGAGGATGGCGGCGCGGAACGGGGCGCACGGCGCTTCCCCCGGCGCGTCTTCCCCGGCGAGGGGATCCTCGACTTGGCGAGGTTCGCCGAAACCCTACGCGATCGGGGATGGTCCGGAACGGTCAGCGTCGAGATCATGAACCGCGCCTCGCGTGACCTTCCGGTGGACGAATTCGCCCGTCAGGCGGCCACCTCGACGGCGCCGTTCTGGGGCTGATCGTCCGGAACGGACCGCGGTCCCAGACACCGACGACGAGCCAGGAGGCGCGGCCGTGACCAATGGATTCGACGTCGTCACCGGAGCATTCAGCTATTCGGGTGCGGCGATCGCCCGCCGGCTGCTGGCCGCGGACAGGCGCGTCAGGACGCTGACCGGCCACCCCGAACGCAAGGATCCGGCGTCACCCATGGAGGTTCACCCACTCGATTTCGACGACCCCATCGGATTGGCGGCGTCGCTCCAGGGTGCCACGACCCTCTACAACACCTACTGGGTTCGGTTCCCGCACGGAGGCAGCAATCACGAGACGGCCTTGGCCAACTCGCGCACCTTGTTCCATGCGGCCCGACAGGCGGGGGTCGAGCGCATCGTCCACGTGTCGATCACGCACCCGAGTCTCACCTCGCCCTACCCCTACTTCCGGGGAAAGGCGGCCGTCGAGCGACTGCTGGCCGAAGTGGGCGTCCCCCACGCGGTGCTCCGACCGGCCATCTTGTTCGGCGGCGACGGGGTGCTGCTCAACAACATCGCCTGGCTCTTGCGCAGGATGCCGGTCTTCGCCATCGGCGGCTCGGGGCGGTACCGCGTCAGGCCGATCCACGTGGACGACCTGGCGTCCCTGGCGCTCGAGGCGGCCGGGGAGCGGTCCAATGAGGTGATCGACGCGGTCGGACCGGAGAGGCCCACCTTCGAGGAGTTGGTGCGCGCCGTCCAGGCCGCGGTCGGGAGCCGTTCCCGGATCGTCCACGTCCCAGGATCGTTGATGCCGCCGCTGGCGTTCGTGCTCGGGATCGCGCTGCGCGATCGCCTCCTCACCCGGGAGGAGTACCGGGCGATGGCGGAGGGCCTGGCCGACACCGCCGGGCCCTCGACCGGCTCGACCTCGGTCTCGACCTGGATCGCCGAGAACGGAGCATCCCTCGGACGTCGCTACGCCAACGAGATCACGCGGCATTTCCGTCAGGCCGGGCACCCGATGTGACGGCCGCGGTCGGGGCTGACCACCCGAAGCCGGGTCTCCCGATCTCTTGAAGTCCGCTGGCGTAGCGCCGCTCGACCGGACGATGCATGATGATGCCCATGGGAACGAACCTGGCCGGATTCGAGCTCTCCGTCCGCGATCTCGAGCGGGCCGAGTCCTTCTACGTGACACGTCTGGGCTTGCGCGTGCGCGCCCGAGAGGACCATGGCTTCTTCCGCGAATCCCAGCTGGTGGGCGAGGGTGACACCGTGGCACTCCTCCTGGTCTGCGCCACCGACCCGGCCGGGACGAGCGGAGCGCCGCTCGAGTCGACGAAGCTCGTGCTTTCTGTCGACGACGTGCGCTCGCTCTACGCGAGTGCCGTGGAGGCAGGGGCCGAAGGGTCCCAGGCGCCACAGCACGACGCAGCGTCGAACGTGTGGTTCGCGCAATTGCGCGACCTCGACGGACACCATGTGCTCCTGGTCCAGGGCTACCGGCAGACCTGAACGAGCGCATCGATGGTTCAGAGCAACGTGGCCGAGAGGTCGGGGTCCAGGGTCGTCGGCATCGTCGGCGTCGGCCAGATGGGCCTTCCCATCGCGCGCCGGGTTCTCGCGGCCGGCTTTCCACTGGTCTCCTTCGCTCGTCGGCCGGACGTGACAGCCGAACTGAAGGAGCTCGGCGCCTCCGACGGAGGATCGCTCGAGGGCCTTGCCGCGGCGTGCGACCTGGTGATCGTGTGCGTGTACGACGATGACCAGGTCAAAGAGGTGTGTCTGGGGCCCAGAGGCCTGGTGAGCCACATGCCCCGAGAGTCGGTGTTGATCAATCACACGACCGGCGATCCCGAGACGGCTCGAATCTTGGACGGGCAGGCAGATTCGGCCGGGGTCCGCTTCCTCGACGCCGCATTGAGCGGGAGTCCCGCCGCCATCGGTGAAGGTCGTCTGACCCTGTGGGTCGGCGGGGCCGAGGGTGTGCTCTCGGAGGTCACGCCCGTGCTCGGAACCTACGCAGACCCCATCATCCACGTCGGCAACGTCGGGGACGGCCAGTGGGTGAAGCTCGTGAACAATGCGTTGTTCGCAGCCAATGTCGCATTGGTCTCCCGGGCCGAGCTGGTCTTGCAGTCCGTCGGTCTTCGTCCGCAGCCCGCGCTGGAAGCCATCCGCCACGGCAGTGGCGACAGCACTGCCCTGGGGACGATCACCGAACTCGGAGGCGCGGCACGGCTGGTCGAACTGGCCGGTCGCTTCCTCGAGAAGGACGTGGCAACCGTCAAACAGGTGGCCCAGAAGCAGCATGTCGATCTCGGAGTCCTCGGAGCGGTCGCCGAGCAGATGGGAGCGAGTGAATGACACCGTCGTTGGAGCAGCTGTGGGACATTGAGCAGATCAAGCAGCTCAAGGCCCGCTACTTCCGGCTGCTCGACACCAAGGACTGGGATGCCTTTGCGGACCGGTTCACCGACGACTGCCCGCACGACCTGCCCCAGGAGCCAGCGAAGGAGGCCGTGTCCAACCAGGAGTACTTCGCCGACCCTCGGAAGGGGTCCGACGGTACATGGCGCATCAGCTCGAAACGCAACGTCCGGCTGCGCCTCGACCAGCTTCCGCTCCCTGTTCCTTCTGGTCAGAACGGGGGCTGAGCGACACGGAATGAGCCCGCCACCGCCTGTTCACGGTAGATTTGGATACTCCATGGGAGCGTCGCGTGGACAATTGCTCGGGACAGGGAAGGGCCACAGAGAACGGTGAGGATCACACAATGAGCGACAAAGTCATCTTCATCTCGTCGGACAGCCACGCAGGGATCCCCAAGGAGCTGTGGCCGGAGTACCTCGATCCTCGGTACCACGACCTCATTCCGAAGCTGCACGAGGACAACGCCATCTACCCGGTGGCCACCGCCTTGCTGGGGGCCAAGAAGACGGCGTCGACGGCTCTTCCGGAGCATCGCGAGATCCATGCCACAGGGTGGCACGGACTCCACGACCCGGTGCTCCGTCTCGCCGACATGGATCGTGAAGGCGTCGCCGCCGAGTTCGTCTTTCACGGCGACTCGCGGCTCGGAGACCTGTTCCACAACGGAACGAATCGGCAGTATCCCCTCGAGGCGTGGGAGGCCGGCGCCCGTGCCTGGAACCGATGGGCGGCCGATGCCTTCGGCTTCGCGACCGAGAGGTTCCTGCTGACGGCGGCCATAGGTCCGTGCGCCGACCTTGACGCGGCGGTTGCCGAGGTCCACTGGATTGCCGACCACGGATTCACCGCGACCTATGGGCCCCACTACATGACCCACCCCGATCTGCCGGAGCTGACCGACACCTACTGGGAGCCGTTCTGGAGGGCGTGCGAGGAGCGGAACATTGCACTGGTCGTGCATGCCGGCTTCGGGACGGCGCAGGGCATGGTGTTCAGGGAGATCGAGAAGATCTACGGCGCGGCCTCCGAGGCGGCCGGAAGTACCGACGTGCAGAAGATGTTGCAGCATGCCGACGCCGTCAGCGACGACTCGTCCGACTTCTTCTACCAGTGGGTGAACCGCAATCTCAGCTCGAGGCGTCCGCTCTGGCAGATGATGCTCGGCGGGGTCTTCGACCGCTACCCGGGGCTCAGGTTGATGCTCACAGAGATCCGGTTGGACTGGGTGCCGGCGACGCTCGCCTATCTCGACTCTTTCTACGAGGACCACCGGGGCGACGTTCCCGCGGCTCGCAAGCCCAGCGAGTACTGGCAGACCAACTGCCTCGCCGGGGCGTCGTTCATCCACAAGGTTGAAGTGGAGATGCGACATGAGGTCGGGGTCGACACGATCCTGTTCGGCCGCGACTACCCACACTTCGAGAGCACCTGGCCGCACACCGAGCTGTGGTTGCAGGATGCGTTCTACGGCGTGCCGGACGACGAAGTGCGGAAGATGCTGGGAGAGAATGCGGTCCGATTTTTCGGCCTCGACCGCGATCGTCTCTACGAGATCGCACGCCGGATCGGGCCGGACCTCGAGCAGATCAACGGAACCAGTCCCCAAATCCGCAAGGAGTTGATGGACAACTTTGATGCTCGGGGCGGCTATCACAAGCCCGCAGAGGGTGGCGAGAAGGTTCCGGACATTGAGCCGCTCATAAAGCAAGACCTTGTGGGAATGGCCACGCAGGCCGGTGGTTGAGGCACGAGTCGAAGGAGCCGTGAGATGTCACAGGTGAAGGTCCGGGCCCTGAGCCCGGCAATGGGTGCGGAGATCGAGGGTTTCGATCCCAAAAAGGGGTTGGACGACGACGACGTCCTGGCGCAGCTGCGGGCTGCGTTCGACGACAGAAGTGTGTTGCTCTTTCGAAACCTGGACATCGACGAGGACACGCAACGCCTCATCGTGTTCACCCTGATCGGTGAGAAGGTCCCGGTCGCACAGGGTCCGGTGAAGCCCAGAGTCGTCTCCAACAAGATGGAGGACGGGGCTGCTCCCTACGGGCGACTGCTCTTCCATTGCGACAACATGTGGGCCCGTCGCTTCGAGCCGATCATCTCGCTCTACGGTGCGCGCATCGAGCAGCCGGCAGCGCCGACCACGTTCGCGAGTATGGGAGACGCCTGGGACCGCCTTCCCGAAGAGCTCCGCCATCGCCTGGCAGGTCTCGAGGCCCGCCATGGCTTTGATCATCAGTACCCGAACCGCGGGGGCGACGACGATGTCATCGACACGTACTACGACGAGTCCCGGTCGATGGTGAGGCCCGTCATTTTGCAGCACCCGCGCACCGGCCGGACACTGTTGTACGTGTCCCAGCAGGCCACGATGGAGATCCTCGGACTCTCCGAGGACGAGAACGAGGCCCTGCTCTATGAGCTCTTCGGCTATCTGTACGATCCGTCGGTCGTCCTGGAGCACCCATGGCGCGAAGGCGATCTCGTCATATGGGACAACATCGCGGCACAACATGGCCGCGGCAACGTGACGCTCGACGGACCGGAGAGGTCGCTTCGCAAGGTTGGGGGTCCCATGAACCTCGATCCGGACGAGATCTCAATGCCGATATTTTCAAAAAGGTGAGTGCCGGACGAGCGAACGCCGGCGGCTGAATCCACCCTTGCCGCACGTGAGCTGACGCTCAGCCGCCGGCACCGAGTGGCGGTTCGGGTTCGGTCCACCACCGTTTGGTCACGCTCACCCCGTGAGCTTCTTCTCGTGTCTCGTAAAGCCGGCGGTACCCGGTGTGCGCGATCCGCCATTCACCATCGACCTTGCGGAGGCGATCGCGGTAGTACGCCGCACCGCGCACGATGATCCTCTCCGACTCAATGATCACAACGTCCTCGATGGCCCAGCAGGCCTTGGCCGTATCGGGTCCGGTGAGCTCGATCTCAGGTTGGTGAACCAGATGGGTGCTCAGCTTGTCCTGCGGCATCGAGGCGCGCAGGAACCCGATGATGGCGTCGCGGCCCTCGTAGCTGAAGCGACCCGAGCTGTACGCACAGGTCGCATCCTCGGTCAAGAGCGTCGCCATGAGCTCCCAGTCGCGTGTGTCGACCGCTCGCTGGTAGCGGTATTTGACCACTTTGATTGCCTCAATCTCGAGGAGTTCTTCAAGAGTCACGAGCTCACCTCAGGTGCTTGAGCCATTTCATTGCTGCAGGTCATGTCGAGGGCGAGCGGAGGCTCCTGTCTTGACGAGACCTGGTTGTACGACGGTTGCGCCGGCGCGCCGGGGAGGTCGGCTTCGCCTTGATCCGACGGGCGGGTGCCTGGTGTGGTGGCGCGTCGGAGGCCGCATCGAGCGGCCTCGTCCGTCGGCCGTCCTGCCCGGCTCGGGAGCCAGAGCGAGGGACGACGACGGCCAGCGAGGGAACGTCCGGCGGGGTGATCGGGCCCGAGATGCCCAGACTTCGCTGCAGGTGCCCGGTCTTCGACCGTTGCTCATGAGTGATCAGGGAAACGACGTTCCCGTCGGCACCGGCTCTCCCGGTTCGGCCGGCACGGTGCACATAGTCCGTGTGGTCGGCCGGCGGGTCGAAGTGGACCACGAGAGGCACGGCGTCCACGTGGATGCCCCGGGCGGCGACGTCGGTGGCGACGAGGACATCGAGTCGCCCGGATCGGAAGGCAGCCAGCGCGCGATCCCGTTGACCCTGGCTGCGATCCCCGTGGATGGCAGCCGACTGAAGTCCGGCACCAGCCAGGCGCTGCGAGAGGCGATCGGCCCCTCGCTTGGTCCGGCAGAACACCAACGCTGGGCCACGGGCGGACACCGTCTCCGCCGTCACGGCGATCCGGTCTTGTGACTCGACGCGCCAGAAGTGGTGGTTGATCTGCCCCCGGTTGGAGCTGGTCGGCTGCACATCGTGTCGCGCCGGGTTGCGCTGGTAGTCACGAATCAGCTTGTCCACGGGTCCGTCGAGGGTGGCCGAGAAGAGCAGTGTCTGACGTGTCCCGGCAGTCATGTCGATCAGTCGGCGCACCGGGGGCAAGAAGCCCATGTCGGCCATTCGATCCGCCTCGTCGACGACGACGATCTCCACGTGCGACAGGTCGACGGCACGCCGATCGACCAGATCGGACAGCCGACCCGGACAGGCGACGACCACGTCGACGCCCTTGCGCACATCCGAGAGCTGCCTGGCGTAGGGGACGCCCCCGTAGATCGACACCATGCGCGCACCGATGGCTGCGGCCAGGGGCGTCAGGTCGTTCAGGATCTGTGCCGCCAGCTCCCGGGTCGGGACCAACACCAAGGCGGATGGGTGGCGCCGACCACGGCGGCCCGCCTGCGACTTGGCCTCGAGCCGCGACAACACGGCCAGCCCGAACGCAAGCGTCTTACCGGAACCGGTCGGGGCCATGCCGCACACGTCGCGTCCGGCAAGCGCGTCGGGAAGGGTCGCGGCTTGGATAGGGAAGGGCGCCGTGATGCCTCTGTGCTCCAGCACCCGATTCAGCGCATCAGGCACGCCGAGATCATGGAAGCCAGAAGCGCGAGAAGGCGCGGGGGACGTGAACGTTGTAGCCACAAAACTCCAGTCGGTCCAAGGAAGGGACGTTGGCCGACTCGAAGCTGTCTCGTGGGCCCGGCCGACTCCGATTTGTCAGCCGCCGCCGGGATCGAACCCCGGGGTATCGCTGGCAGCATAACCGACGTAGCGGCAAGGCAGCGGCACCCCCATTCGATAGCGTTGGGCGGCGCGCAGTGTCGGCGGTCGGCCTCCACCCCTCGTCGAAGCGGCGAGGTTCCGGCCCCGGTATCCGTCGCTCGCCACTGCCGGGTTTCCCGAGAGATGAGTGCCAGTGCCCAACAAGAGTGTCCCGACCTTCGATGACGACCTCGTCCGCCTCTACCTCAGCGACGTCGGCCGGCATGCGCTGTTGAGCAAGGACGACGAGGTCAGGCTGGCCCAGGCTGCCGAGGGTGGACGCGAGGCCCGCTCCGAGCTGGCCACCCGCACGGACCTTCCTTCAGCCCGCAAGCGCCAACTGCGCCGACTGGCGGCGGAGGGAGACGCCGCAGTCGAGACCTTTGTCAACGGCAATCTCCGCCTCGTGGTGTCGATCGCCAAGAAGTACCGGGGCGCCAACATGCCGCTGCTCGACCTCGTGCAGGAGGGCAACCTCGGGCTCATGCACGCGGTGGAGAAGTTTGACTGGAGGAAAGGCTTCAAATTCTCGACGTATGCCACCTGGTGGATCCGTCAGGCCATCAGCCGGGGCATCGTGGAAGGGAGCCGGACGATTCGGCTGCCGATCAACGCCACCGACCGGCTCACGCAGATCGCGCACGCCCGGACGCGGCTCGAAGCCCGGCACGGACGCCGGCCCACCACGGCGGAACTGGCCACGGAGCTCGAGATCAGCGAGGCCAAGATCGCCGAGGTGCTCCGGCACGCAACGGAGCCACTTTCGTTGTCCGAACCGTTGGGCCACGAGCGTGACTCCGAGGTCGGGGAGCTGGTCGAAGACGAGAGTGCCATTTCTCCGTGCGATGCCGCGGCCACGGCACTTCTGCCGGTCGAGGTCGCCAAGCTGCTGGCCGGTCTCGACGACCGTGAGCGGGAGATCCTGCAGCTGCGCTTCGGTCTCGATCGGGGTGAGCCGCGCACCCTCAACGAGGTCGGAGTCTTCTTCGGTCTCACCCGTGAGCGGATTCGCCAGATTGAGGCTCGGGCCATGTCGAAGCTGCGTCATCCCAGCGCGGACACCGGGTCCTCGTGATCTCGTCGAGTGTCACCGGTGCCTGGGGGGCCGGAGATCCTTGACGTCGCCGGAAAGCTGACCGGTGCGTATCGGCGGTCAGTCAGAGCTGGTACGATGGCGTGTCGCCGGCGTTCGGCCGGCGTGGCCCGTTCGAGATATCCCGAGTTGGCCCAATTCGAACGGAGCTCGACATTTTCCAGCCCATGAGCGCCCGCTGGGGGGCGCGTTGGCGGCTGTCTCGTGCCTAGGCACACCCATAGCCCACGATCCAAGAAGCGATCGACGTCCAAACCAGAGCGCGGAGGGTCGTCGCGACGACAACGAGTCACCGCTCCCGAGCTCGACGCGCGAGTACTGGCGCTTCGCGAGGCCGGGACATCCTTCTCAATGATCGCTCGTCTGTTGGAACTCGAGCGAGCGGTGGACGCGCACCGTTGCTTCGTCCGTGCCCTCAATGCCCATCAGGGCGAGGATCGTCGCCGACTGGTCGGCAACGAGGAAGCTCGTCTCGACCGCCTCGAGGAGCGGATTCGGGACAGAGACCGCGCTGACGCCACAAAGGTCGCGCACCGTCTACGGGGCGTGACCAATCTCCGGGAAGCCATCGCGCTGTGACGTCTCTTGCATCGGGGTCGCCCTGTGCACTCTGCAGTAAGCCGGCGAGGGTCGCGATTGAACCGCCCCGTCGGACGCTCGCTCGCGGCCCGGACCCGAGCGATCCGTCGTTCTCGATCACGGTCGTCCTGCCGGACGTCATGCTCTGCAGCGAGCACGCTCTCGACGTTCGCGAGCGCACCACGCTCATCGGTTGGTGCGACGACGAGCATTGCCGTATGTACGGAGAAGTGGGTGAGACCTCTCCTTGCGGTGCGTGCTACGGAAAGCTCGTCGCACGCAAGTCCTGATCCCCCTCTCCACGCCGAAAAATCTAACGCAACACGAAGAGAAAGTGAATTGAACATGGCAACTGGAACAGTGAAGTTCTTCAATAGTGAGAAAGGCTTCGGGTTCATCACCCCGTCGACGGGGGAGAAGGACGTGTTCGTCCACTTCTCCAACGTGGTGGGCGATGGATTCAAGAGCCTCGAAGATGGTCAGCAGGTCGAGTTCGACGTGGGCCAAGGCCAGAAGGGGCCCGAAGCACAGAACGTTCGAGTGCTCTAGGACGCTGCATCCATGACGAGGTCGCGCTCTCGGAGCCGGCCAATGGTTGGACAGATTGAGTGCGTTCTGGCTTTGCCGCCGACGCCGACCTCGAGGAAGCGCCACGTTGGCACTGTGACCTCCCGGCGCGAGATGTGTCGTTGAGCCAACAGGTTTGCGTCGCGCCGCAGGCGAACCTCGAGGCCGACGCGGCCGGTCAGTTCCGTGCGCTCACGGCGCAGGTCCGGGCGGCGGGTCTCCTCGACCGCCGGCTTCCGTACTACTCGGCCAAGCTCGTCGTGACGGGCACGGCATTCGTCCTGGGTTGGTTGGGCTTCTTCGTCCTGGGCGCCTCCTGGGCCAATCTCGGTGTCGCCGTCTTCCTCGGAGTGGTGTTCACCCAGCTCGGGTTCCTCGGTCACGATGCGGGTCACGGGCAGATCTTCGAGTCCAAACGAGCCAATCGCCGGCTCGGTCTCGGCATCGGGAACGGCTTGATCGGTTTGAGCTTCGGCTGGTGGGTTCCAAAGCACAATGCCCACCACGCCCACCCCAACCAGGTCAACAGGGATCCGGACATGGGCGACTCGGTGGGCGCCCCGGCTGCCGGAGACGGCGAACCGGTCCCGCGGCTCGCGGGTTTTCTGACACGGCACCGAGCCGAGCTCTTCGTGCCGTTGATGCTCCTCCGCAGCACGGGGATGTACGTGTCGGGCGTACAGGACCTGTTCCGTCGGCGTGATCGTGCCGGCCTCAGCGAGTACCTCTTGCTCGCGGGGCACGTCGCGCTCTACCTGACGGTGGTGTTCTGGGTGCTTCCGCTGCCCGAGGCGGCCGCGTTCATCGCGGTGCACCAGGCGGTGTTCTCCCTCTATCTCGGGTGCAGTTTCGCCCCCAACCACAAGGGCATGCCGATCGTGGACGAGGGCTCCCACCTCAGCTTCGTCCGACGACAGATCATCACGGCCCGCAACATCACCGGCGGCTGGGGCACAGGCTTCGTTCTCGGTGGGCTCAACTACCAGATAGAGCATCACCTCTTCCCCACGATGCCCCGACCGAACCTGGCCCGTGCGCAGTCCCTCGTCCGATCGTTCTGTCTCGAGAGCGACCTCGGGTACTGCGAGGTCACCCCGTGGCGTTCGTTCCGCCAGATCATGGCTGGACTCCGGGCAGCAGGATCGGGCCTTCCTCCTCCTCCTCCAGGCGACGTCCTGTCGATGACCTGATCGACCAGAACGGGGTGCCACGAGGCCGGACGGGTCTCGGGCAGGCGCACGAGCGGGATCGTACGCTCGATCTTGTCCTGGTAGTCCTTGAAGAACGGGCGGTCGGCGACGAGCATTTCCCACAGACGATCGCGCTCTGCGCCCTCGACGATCTCAGGCACCGACCAGAACGACTGGCCTTGGACGCGGCAGTGGACCTCGGGATCGGTACGATCGCGGAGATTGAGGAACCATGCGATGGCCGCAGTCCGAGAAGGGAGTGAGTGATGGCGAGCAGCAACGTCGTCGTGGAGGTGGACGAACAGGCCCTCGCCCCGCTCGATGTGCGCTCCGCCGAGTTCGGGCGCGACCCGCACGCCGTGCTGCGGCGGGTTCGTGAGCAGGGACCCATCGCCCGCAGCCACCGCGGCATGGAAGTGATGTCCCATGACCTTTGCGTCGAGATCGTCTCGAACACCGAATTCGAGACTCTGGGGATCGACCACTTCCGAGCCATGGGGGCCCCTCAGTCGTTGGTCAGCTTCGTTGAGCACGGTTTGCTGCTGAACGTGACCCGTGAGCGTCACGACCGGGTGCGGCGCGTCATGTCGAGGGCGTTTTCCATCCGTCAGGTCGCTGAACAGCACGATGTGATGCGCGAGGTCGCGACCCGGCTCCTCGGGCGTGTACTCCCCGCGGGTTCGTGCGACCTCGTCGGCGAATTCACCGAGCGGTTCCCGATGGAGGTCCTCTGTCGCTTCCTCGGCGTCGGCGTCGGCGACATCGCGACGTTCCACCGGGCCGCAATCGATCTCCACCTCATGGGTGCGGTCCCTTTGAGGCCTGGCTTCCCTCGCCTCGACCAGGCGCTGCGCCTCCTTTGGAACTTCGTCCATGACCTTGTCGAGCAGCGCGAGGTCGAGCCGCGCGCCGACTTCGTCTCGGCCCTGATCACCGCCCAGGCCCAAGAGGCCCAGCTCACCCACGAGGAGGTGGTCTGGAACCTGGTCAACCTGCTGTTCGCCGGCCAGGACACGACCCGCTATCAGCTCGCGTCGGCGGTGGCGGTGCTCGCCGACGTTCCGGGACTCTGGGACCAGCTCGCGGCGGAGCCGGACGCCATCCCGGGCGCGCTCGAGGAAGCCATGAGATTGCGGCCGGTCTCGCAGTTCGTCGTGCGTGTCGCGCGCCAGCCGACCGAGGCCGGTGGATTCCGCTTTCCTGCGGGCCGACGCATCATTGTGAACCAGCTCGCCGCCTCGCGTGACCCGATCGCCTTCCCCGAGCCCGACAGCTTCGATCTCGGAAGGCCCACGGGGTACCGTCTTCCGTTCGGCTGGGGCTCGCACTTCTGCTTGGGCCATGCTCTGGCTCGAGCGGAGATGCGCGAGGCGCTCGCCGTGATGACGGCGGAGATGACCAATGTCCGTGTCGACCAGGCGACCAATGCTTCGGCCGCGGCGATGTTGGGGGGACCGGAGGCGCTCACGATCTCCTTCAGTCGGCGTCCGTCGTCACTCTGAGCCGATAGGGCCGGAAAGGAAGTGTGTCATGGAGCGGAACGACGAACGCGCGACCGATGGTGGAGAAGGTCCGAGCAGGACGCTCGAGGTCCACTTCAAGTTGTTTGGCACCGATGGTGTGTCGCTTCAGTCCCAAGAGCTTTCGAAGGCGCTTGGCGCGAGGGGCTGGCGGGCCTTCTCCTGTGCATCTGACGTGCCACCGCAAGCTGAAGGCTTGCGGTTGCCGGAACTCTCCTACCAGTCGCCCGAAGCGGTCGCGCTGCGAAAGAGGGTCTTCTCGGCCTCCGAGAGTCATCCGCCGGCGTCGGATGGGGACAGCCTCGTCGAGGAGATCAGCGAGCGTGCGGAGCGTATTCGGCGACAAGTCGAGGACTACGTGGATGCCCGGGAGATCCCGTTGCTCCACATTCGCAACATCATGTCTCTGCCGTACAACCTTCCGGCCACTCTTGCCTTGTACAACCTCGCGACTGAACGGCCTGACATCGGCTTTCTCATGCAGCACCACGACATCTACTGGGAAGGCCCGAATGCCAAGAATTTCCTGACGCCGTACCCACAAGTCAACGACATGATGGATCGCATCATGTGTCCATCGTTGCCCAATGCGCGCCACGTGCTCATCAACCCTCTCGCTGCTGAGGCGTTGCGTGCCAAGAAGGGTCTCGTTGGCACCATCGTTCCCGATGGCTTCGACTTCGATCGGGAAATACCGGTCATCGACGAGCCCGTCTTCCGCAGCCAACTCCAGGTGCTGGTCGGTGACCCGAGACCCGTGGGCGCTGACGACCTGGTGGTGGCCATGCCGGCCAGAATCGCCATCAACAAGGCGATCGAATTGGCTATTCAGTTCGTGGCAGCACTGAATCTCGAGCGCGCGGCTCTCGAGAACGCGCCAGAGGGCTTAGGTCTGAATGAACGGAGGTTCAGCACCACCAGCAGCATCGTGCTGTTACTGCCGCAGGGCGAGGATCTCGACGACAACCGGCCCTACTTCGAAAGACTGCTGTCGTACGCTGAGGAACTCAGGATCAAGCTCGCCTACGGGGGCAATCTCGTCGTCCCTGACCGACGGTTCCAGCGCGACGACCCCGACCACTATCCCTTCTATGGCACCTATCGCGCCGTTGACCTTGTCTGCTATCCCCCTGAGCACGAAGGATTCGGCAACCAGGCGATCGAGACGGTCTGGGCGAAACGGCCCTTGGCCGTTCTTGAATACCCGGTGTTCAAACGATACGTCCGTGACCATATTCCGCACTACATCTCGCTGGGGGACACGGAACAGCTTGAACGCCTGAAGGAGTTTGGAGGCCTGTATCAACTGCGCCATGAGATTCTCGAGGGAGCTGTCAGGCGAGCCATCACGGTGCTCACGGATCATGAGCTCGAGAGACGGTGGACAGACGAGGATTTCACCGCGCTGCGCGCGTTCTGTGGGATGGACACGGTTGTCGCCGAGTACATCCGGCTGTATACGGAGCTACGGGCGGATCTCCACTGACCGTCGCTGGGCTGGACACTTCTTCGCGGACGGACTCACCAAGGTCATCCGCTCTCGGCCGCGTCGCCTGTCGCGATCTCGTTCACTTCTCGGGGGACCTCGCGCCTCACGATGATGTGCACGTCGATCCCGGCGGCGACGGCCCTTCGCTGGACTCTCTGGGCGGTCGATCCACCGCGTCGCATCTTCCACCATCGGCTGCGCGGGCGGGAACCGAGCACCACCTGGGTAATGCGCGTCTCGCACGCGTAATCTGTGATCGTCTGCGCAACGTCGTCGCCTTCTAACTCGACCCAGCGCGCCCCGACCTCAGTGGCCACACGACGCAAGGCCTCGAGGGAGTCATCGTCGGAGCGGGCCGCACCATTGCCGCTGTCGACATGGACGACATGGAGCTCGCCCTGGAGTCTGCCGGCGATGCGCGCGGCACGGCGCAACACTGCTTCATTACCAGGCCCGCCCTTCACCGCCACCATGATGCGCTCGCTTGGCTCCCACACTGCTCCGCGCTGCTGACGGCTCACGAACTCGAGCAGCTCCGCTTCCGGCTCGTCGGCGAGGAACCGGAAAGCGAGCTCACGAAGCGTGATGAGGTTCTCAGAGCGGAAGAAGTGATTGAGAGCCCGAGGAACCATCTCAGGGGAGTAGATTTTCCCGTCGAGCATTCGTCGGCGGAGCTCCTCAGGAGAGGAGTCGACCAGCTCTATCTGGTCGGCTCTGCGTACCACCGAATCCGGCACACGTTCGTGCACCGACGTTCCTGTCAACCGTTCAACTGCGTCCGAAACGCTCTCGAGGTGCTGGATGTTGACTGTCGTGATGACGTTGATCCCCGCCTCAAGAAGCTTAAGGACCTCCTGCCAGCGCTTCTTGTATTTCCCCGTGTCGGGCACGATCGTGTGTGCGAGCTCATCGACAAGGGCGAGCCTTGGCTTTCGCACGAGGACTGCGTCGACGTCCATCTCCTGAAAACGCATGCCTCGATAGGCAACCTCGCGGTACGGGACGATCTCAAGTCCATTGAGCAGCGTTTCAGTGCCTGGACGGCCGTGACACTCGGCGTAGCCGACCACGACATCGATTCCGTCCTCACGCCGCCGCTGGCCCTCGCTCAACATCGCGAAGCTCTTCCCGACCCCGGGCGCAGCGCCAAGGTAGATGCGGAAGCGACCTGCGGTCTCCATCACCTCGGTGACGTTCGATTCCGCCGCAGCGGCCTCGCTCACCCCTTCGTCGATTCCGAGTGATGTCGGCGCGGGCGCCGGTTCGTGCGTGGTGGATTCCTCGTTCACACGAGCGCGTTTCGATCCCCGACGATGGAACCCGGTGCAACTTCACGCCCGGACATTGGCACCTCCAGTCACCGGTCCGTCTGATCGAGGACGATACCCCGAGGTACTGACCGGCGACTGTTCGGGGGGGATCGCATGGGGATGATCGAGGGTCAGCCGACGCGATGACCGGTGCCTCCTAGTCGACCAAGAGCTGTCGAACATGGCGGGCGATCTCGATGTCCTCTCGTGCCGCAACCACCAACACGGCGGTCGCTGGCCCCGAGATGAGCCTGTCTCCGCCCAGTTGCTCGTTGCGGTGCGTCAACGCCCTCACGCCAAGAAAGCCAAGCCCTGCGCATGTGTCAGCCCGTAGGCGGGGCTCCCCCTCGCCCACCCCGCCCGTGAAGACCAGCGCATCGAACCCACCCATGGCGACCGTCATGGCGGCGATACCACCCTGGAGCCGGTACACGTACACCTCGTAGGCCAGCCGAGCGTCTTGATCTCCCGCGTCCATCGCCGCGAGAACGTCGTGCAGGCTGCCCGACCCGACCGCGAGCCCCCGCAGTCCCGACTCGTGTTCGAGCGCGCGCTGAACCTCTTCGGCGGACAAGCCACCGTGGGATTGCAGCCAGAGAACCAGCCCCGGATCGATGCTGCCGGAACGAGTGGCCATCACCAGGCCTTCCATGGGCGTGAACCCCATGGTGGTGTCGACCGAGCGCCCAGCGGCCACTGCCGCCAGCGAAGCGCCGGCGCCGATGTGGGCAGTCACCAGCCGGAGCCGCTCGCGTGGGGTTGCAAGCAGTTCTGCCGCGCGTTGGCTCGCCCAAGAATGACTGAGGCCGTGAAAGCCAAAACGTCGGATGCCCCAGCGGTCCCGCCATTCCCGTGGCACGGCATAGGTCGAGGCGCGGGCGGGCATGTCCGCATGGAAAGCAGTATCGAAACAGGCAACCTGACGTAGCCCTGGGCGCAGCTCGGCCAATGCTTCGATGGCGGCTAAGGCGGGCGGATTGTGGAGCGGCGCCAGGTCCGCCAATTCTCCAAGTGCCCCCTCGGCGGATTCGTCGAGGAGAAGAGGGCGGGTGAAGCGCGCACCACCATGGACGACACGATGGCCGGCGGCGTCAATCTCGTGGTGCCCGTCGAGAAAGGCTCCCAGCGCATCGCTGAGGGCGGCAGGTTCGGGCCGGGCCAGATCTGCCGAGGCCACGACGTCGTCGTCCCGATTGAGCACTCTGAGTTTGAGCGAGCTCGAGCCGGCATTGACGACGAAGACGTTCACACGCCCACCTTGCCAGAGTGCGCCCCGATACCTGGCAGACTCGAAAGGCGGATGGTGCCAATTCGCCGAGGAGAGTCAGATGACTGCCACCGCTGCGCCCAGGACAGGAACCCCGGTCCAAGCGGGTGAACTCGGCCAACTCGATGCCTACTTCAGAGCCGCCAACTACCTGACGGTGGGCCAGATCTACTTGATGGACAACCCGCTGCTCAGCCGGCCCCTTGCCCCCTCCGACATCAAACCGCGCCTTTTGGGGCACTGGGGGACGAGTCCGGGTCTCAACTTCTGCTACGCCCACCTCAGCCGCTGCATCAAGGCGGACGACCTCAATGCCCTTTTCGTTTGCGGCCCCGGCCACGGTGGCCCCGCCATGGTCGCCAACACCTGGTTGGAGGGCACCTACAGCGAGCTCTATCCCCACGTGGCCCGCAACGTCAATGGCATGGCGCGACTCTTCCGCCAGTTCTCGTTCCCCGGAGGTATTCCCAGCCACTGCAGCCCGGGAGTACCCGGTTCCATCCATGAGGGCGGAGAACTGGGGTACTCGCTGAGCCATGCCTTTGGCGCCGCCTTCGACAACCCTGATCTCCTGGTTGCCTGTGTTGTCGGTGACGGTGAGGCCGAGACAGGTCCGGCCGCGACCGGTTGGCACTCCAACAAATTCCTCGACGCCTCTCGCGATGGCGCCGTGCTGCCAATCCTGCATCTCAACGGCTACAAGATCGCTGCCCCGACCGTGCTGGCCCGGATCCCCGCACCCGAGTTGATGGCGCTCTTCAGCGGTTACGGCTACCACCCGGTGCTCGTCGAAGGCGGCTGGGACGGTGAGAGCCCCGCTGAGGTCCACCCCCGCATGGCAACGGCGCTCGACGGTGCCCTGGCCGAGATCGCCCAAATTCAGAAGTCCGCCCGGCTGCATGGTGCCGCAGCTCGCCCTGCCTGGCCCATGGTCATTCTGCGCACTCCCAAGGGTTGGACAGGACCCAAGGTCGTCGACGGCCTTCAGGTCGAAGGTACGTTCCGGGCCCACCAGGTGCCGCTGGGCGAGGTCCGCACCAACCCTGAGCACCTGGCCCAGCTCGAAGCATGGCTTCGCAGCTACCGGCCCGAAGAGCTGTTTGGCGCCGACGGTGCCCCGATTGAGGCGATCTCCACTTTCCCTCCGGTGGGCGATCAGCGCATGAGCGCGAACCTTCACGCCAACGGCGGACTCCTGGAGGCCGACCTCGAACTGCCCGACTTTTGTGACTACGCGGTCGACGTGCCCACCCACGGGACGGTGATGCATGAGGCGACTCGGGTCCTCGGCTCGTTCCTACGCGATGTCATCGACCTCAACCCTTCCTCGTTCCGGCTCTTCGGACCGGACGAGACGTCGTCGAACCGGCTGCAGAACGTGTTCGAGGTCACCGATCGCACCTGGGACGCCGAGATGGTGCCCGGTGACGACCACCTGGCCCCCGATGGCCGGGTGATGGAGGTTCTCTCCGAGCACCAGTGTCAGGGCTGGCTGGAGGGGTACCTCCTCACCGGACGCCACGGCCTGTTCAATTGCTATGAGGCATTCATCCACATCGTCGACTCCATGTTCAACCAGCATGCCAAGTGGCTCAAGTCGAGTGCCGAGGTGCCGTGGCGCCGCCCGATCGCGTCGTTGAACTACCTGCTGTCGAGCCACGTCTGGCGTCAGGACAACAACGGGTTCTCACATCAAGATCCCGGCTTCATCGACCATGTGGTCAACAAGAAGGCCGAGATCGTCCGGGTCTACTTCCCGCCCGATACGAACTGCCTACTCTCGGTCGCCGACCACTGCCTGCGCTCCAAGAACTACGTGAACGTCATCGTGGCCGGCAAGCAACCCCAACACGACTGGTTGAGCATGGACGAAGCGCTGGACCATTGCACCAGGGGGCTGGGGATCTGGCAGTTCGCCTCGAATGACGGGGGCTCGGTACCCGATGTGGTTATGGCCTGTTGTGGGGACATCCCCACCCTCGAGACATTGGCCGCCACCCAGCTGTTACACCAGCACCTGCCTGAGCTCAAGGTGCGCGTGGTCAACGTCGTCGACCTCATGCGCCTCGAACCTGATACCGAGCACCCCCACGGCCTCTCGGATTCTGAGTTCGACACCATCTTCACCCCGTCGAGTCCGGTGATCTTCAGCTACCACGGCTACCCGACACTCATCCACCGCCTCACCTACCGCCGGAGGAACCACGGCAACCTTCACGTGCGCGGCTACAAGGAGGAGGGCACGACGACCACGCCCTTCGACATGGTGATGCTGAACGACCTCGACCGGTTTCACCTCGTCATCGACGTCCTCGACCGGGTTCCCCAGCTCGAACCAAAGACTGCTGCGTTGCGCCAGCAGATGGTCGACGCCCGCCTCGATGCGAGGCGCTACGGGCGCGTGCACGGGGAGGACCCGCCCGAGATTTCGGGGTGGCGCTGGACCGGCGATGCTCTGGTCCGTTGAGCTACGAGCGAGACATCCGTTCAGGGGATTGAACACCTATTGGGAGACGCAAGTCGTCGTCAGCCCGTAGGGGGTCGTCAACTTGTTGTTCCGAATTCCCGCGTAGAAGAAGCAGTTGTTCGCCTCCGGTTTTCCTTGGGTGAACGTCAAAGTCGGCACCATGCCGCCGAGGGTCGTCGAGTGGAGCGCGTAGACGCCGTTGCGTAGGGCGCCCGGAGTCACCGGGTTGGCCGTCCCAACCTTGCCCGCATTGGCTGCCGCGGCGATGAGCAACCCCGTCGTCCACTGGAAAACCGCCTCGTCGTTGTAAGCCGGTGACTTCGTCAGCGACGGCTCGTACTTGTTGAACGCGTCGGTCATCGTCCGGATGCCGGGAACCTTGGTGTCGAAGAAGGGGACGTTCGCCTCGGCGGCGATCATCCCGTTCGTGCCCGGCGCCCCGACGAACGACTTGGCCCAGGCGCCACCCGACTCCACCAAGTGCGGGGCGTAGCCCTGTTTCGCGCAATTCTGCAACACCCGCAGCCCCGTGTCGGAGGTGTCGGCGATGAACAGGCCGTTTGCTCCGGCCTGCTTGGCGCCGAGGCACTGGGCGGTGTAGTTGGGTGCGGACGCGGAGACGGCGGCGCTGAAGGGGACTGTCACCCCGTACTTCTTGCCCACCGCGGCGTAATAGGGGACCGCCTGGCTGCAGGCTGAGAACTCCGTGCAGTAGACGACCGCTACCTTGTTCGCCCCGATCTTCTTGGCGGCCAGAATCTCCTCTGTGGGTGAGACCAACTCCCCATTGACGGTGGTGAACGCGTCGGTTGTGTTGCTAAACGTCGCAGTGGCATTGGTCGTCACGAACACCGGGATGCCGGACGCCATGACGACCGAGCCCCATGCGGCATCATTGCCATCGGCGTCGACGAGCCCGATGATGCCGTCACCGAGCAGCTGCTTGGCATCGACGAGGGCCATGCCGGCGTCACCAGGCTCCCGCTTGAGAAAGAGCTGGATAGGGTGACCGTTGATGCCCCCATGAGCGTTGGTCCAGTCGACCCATGCGGTGAAAGCCCCGTAGCCGTCGAGATCCTCCTGACCTCCGACTATCTGGCCCAACCATCCGATCTTGATGGGCGCGCCCGTCGGCTGCTTGGCACCCGCGGAATCGGAAGACAAGCCCAGCGCTCCCGCCATGAGCGCAAGCGTGCCAAGCACACTTGCGAACCGGACATACCAACCTCTACGCGCATCTGTCACGACCATCGCCCCCCCACGGCCTATTTCCTTGGGCGAGCCATCCTTCCACCTTTGGCACCTGACCGCTCAAGGATCTTGTCGGCTGCCCCGGCAGAGCTTCCGCTGACGCAGCGCATCCCCGATAGCACGACGGCCCGGCGGGTCTCTCTGGGTAGCCGCCAGGCTCGTTGTCAGGGTTCAATCGCTGAACCCCAAGTGTTCCAGTAGGCGACCCTCTCGGCCGGAAGCCTCACGGCGGGTCTGAACTCGCTACCGACGGTGTAGGCAACGGGCAACAGTGCCACCTGGGTGACCTCGCCGTACGGGATTCCCAGCACCTCCGCGGCCTCCTCCTCCTTGAAGAGGTGCTGCGTCGTCCACGCCGCTCCGAGCCCACGGGATCGCAAGGCAAGCATCAAGCTCCAGGTGGCAGGGATTATCGACCCGTAGAAAGAGGCAGTAGTGATGCTCGGAGAGTTCTCGAAACGGCCTCGGACACATGGGATGATGTGGACCGGCACGTCGGCCAGCACTTGCCCCAAATGCCGGGAGCTCTCATACACGCGCCGGGTTTGGGGATCCTTCTCTTGGGCGAGATTGGCTTCGAGGTACCTGTTGCTGGCGTTGTAGAGCGACGCCAGGGATGCCCGCTTGACGGGATCGGTCACGATCACCCATCGCCAGCCCTGTCCGTTCTGCCCTGTCGGGGCTTGAATCGCCAGCTCCAGGCATTCCAACAGCACCGCCCGAGGAACGGGCCGCGAGGTGTCGAGCCTCTTGCGGACCGAGCGAGTTGTGGTCAAGACATGGTCTATTGCCGTGGTGTCCAGGTTCGTCATGGTCATCCTCCGAGAGTCCAACCCAACAGTTCGTCATCGTGGTCATTCAGACATCTTCATCGTTATGCTCGCCGGTGCGATCTCCAGTGGACGATGGGGAAGGAGCGCAGCATGAAGTGGGGCCTTCTGTCGGCCATGAGCGGTCCGTTCGTGCAACCTGAGCTGGCCGCGGCGCTTGTCACCGTGGCGGAGGAGGCCGGATTCGAGTCCGTATGGGGTGGCGAGCACACCGTCATGCCTGTGGGGTACCGATCCGCCTATCCATTCGCGGAGAGCGGTAAGTACGAGCCGCTCGGAATCTCGGATGCTCCGGCCACTGGAGATGAGACGCCCTGGTCCGATCTCATCACGTGGTTCGCCTTCGGCGCTGCCCTCACGACGACCTTGCGCTTCGGCAGTGGTGTCATCGTCCTGCCCCAACGCAACCCGGTCCATTTGGCCAAGCAGGCAGCAACCGTGGACGTCCTTTCGCACGGGCGCGTCATGCTCGGTGTCGGCGTCGGCTGGCTGCGCGAGGAATTCGATGCCCTGGGAGCTTCGTGGGAGGACCGGGGACGACGAGCCGAGGAGTACATCGCCGTGATGCGGGCGCTCTGGCGCGAACACCAGGCAGCGTTCCACGGTCGATACGTCGAACTCGACCCCGTGTACCTCTTTCCCAAGCCCGTTCAAGCTGGAGGAGTTCCGATCCATGTCGCCGGCCACGGCACCATCGCGGCGCGCCGAGCTGGCCGCCTTGGAGACGGCTACTTCCCGGCGATCTACCCGAATTCCCGTGTTCCCGAGCTGCTTCCGAAGCTGATCGACGAGATGCGCGCGGCCGCCAGCGATTCCGGCCGCGATCCCATGACGATTGAGGTCACGTCGGGTGGCGCCCGTACTGTCGAGGCGACCAAGTGGTATGCCGACATCGGCGTCGACCGGTTGCTCATAAAGGCGCGCTCGATCGAGCCCGGTGCGTTGCGCGACGAGCTCCTGCGCTTCGGCGACGATGTGATCGCCAAGACCCAGGACTGAAGCGGCCCGTCACATCACGCACGTCACGCTCTTGGCGTGGCGGTCTTGGACGTGTCGGTTCTCGGGTCCCCCCGTTCAGCAAGGGCCCAGCGGGCGTACACGCGGATCGGGGTGGACAGAAGTCGTCATCGGTCGTCGTGATGCGTCACGAGGTGCTGGTCGATCGCGATCGACACTGCGTGGGCTTGTGTTCGTGCTCCAAGCTTGTCGAACAGACGTACCTTGTGGCTCTCCACGGTCTTCACCGCGACGCCGAGGCGACGGGCGATGGCCTTTGTGGTCAGCCCTTCTGCGAGCGCCGACAGGACTTCTCGCTCCCTCGGCGAGAGAGACGTGTGTGACGAACCATTACTACTTGACAACCGGCGCCACTGTTCAAGCACGACGCTCGCCACTGAGGCATGGAGCACGACCCCCCCGCGGGCGACGCTGAGGACAGCATCGGCAATGTCCTGAGGTCGGGAGTCGTATGTGAGATAGCTCGACGCTCCCTGTTCGAGGACCGAAATCACTTGTTCAGGGGATGGATTGTCACTGAATACGACGACCTTGGCCCCGTGGTGGCCGATCTGTTTGACAGCGTCTGCGACCGCGCAGCCCGCCAAGGGATCTGAGAGCACGATGACGTGGGGCGCATATTGTGACGCGGCGACGACGGATTCTTCCACGGTGGCGACTTCGCCGACGACCTGCATACCGCGCTCGGTGCAGGCGCGGCCCAGAAACTCGCGAACGAGCTGGTTGCGATCGCCGACGACAACTCGGACAGTGGACGTCACGTGCTCGAACGCGGGTCTGGTCTCGGGAGACGGACGGCCGGGTACTCGCTCTCAGGTGTCGTCCGGGTGACTCGAAGGCGGTCGGCGCTCTCTGCTGCCTCGTGGGCCCGCTTGCCTTCTTCGCGCGGCGTTCTGATCAGGCGTGCAGCCGTGAACATCTGGTTGAAGTCAGCTATCACGGCTTGGGTGGAGGTTTCGGCACGGTCGGCCTTCGGCCGGGTCAAATCGGCCCGCTCCTTCTTGCAACTGCAAACCAACTCCTCCGTCGTCCTCGCCTTCATGACGTCAACGTCTGGCCGTATCGCCAAGACCTCCTCAAGACCGGCACCGGAGAGTTCGATGGAAGCGAACACGCGATCCTCATGCATCCCTCCGTCCTGGTTCGGCGGGCGGAGCACGACGGCCATGCCGCCTTTCCCTGTCGTAAGCCAATCTCCGGGGCTAATCTGGCCCGCCGACAATGGGTAGATCAGCCTTGGTGGATTATACCTATGCCCCCGTCGGAAGGCACCAGTCGGCTGTCTGGCTCGCCGAATGGGACACCCATTGAGGCCTGGCTGGACGCCGCGTTCGCGGCCAGCAGCCCGAAAACACCCGTAAGGAGTATCCCCCATACCGCCCAGGGCAAATTCGGTGGTATCGATGGTGCATGACCCGGTGGCCCAGACGAAAGGGCAAAGAATCCCAGCTCACGAAGCTGCGGGCGCACGTCGAGACCACGTGGGCGATCGGCTGCACCCTTACTGGAGACGAGGCGACCGCCGTCGAGGTCGTCAGGCAGGTTGCTCGCGGGACACTGCCCCAGACGCTCCGATTCCGCGAAAGCGGCCTGAGACTCGAGGTCGTGATCGCGGCGACAGAGGCGGCTGCCGGCCGGGTGTTCAGTCCCCTGGATCGTCGGGCCAGGGCCGGTGCGTACGCGGCCGCCCTCAGCCCCCAGGCCTCGGCCTTGAGACGTGCTTTCAGCCGCCGAGTGTCCTGGGACGTTCAGGCCCTCCTGTGGGCTACAGAGGTGGAGGAAATCGCCGAGTCGGACGTCGCGTCCCGGCTGGGCCAGATCCATCCGGGTAGGGAGGCCGGTCGAACCACCTTACGCCTTGCCTACCTCGATCTTCGTAAGGACCTTCATGCCAACTGTACGGCGGCCCTCAGAGACGTCTTTGAGTCCGCTGCGGGCCCCGCGGGGCGCGCCGCGGACTCTCATCTGAGCTGGTGCGCTCCGTGTCAAGCTGAGATACGCTGGCTGACCCACCTTCGATCGGCTTTGCTCAGCCTGCCCCCGGCCATGCCGCCCGACGTCTGGGAGGAAGCACGACGGCTCGCCTTGAGAGATACCGGACCGCGATCGTACGACTCCCTCCGTTTCGACGGGGCCGCCCCGTCAGGCGATGCCGTCTCGGCCCAACCATGGCCCTCCCCGACGGACTCGCGAAGAAGGGCCGTGGTCCTGGTGTCGGTGGCCGACCAGGCGAAAGGGGCAGTCGGCGACCCCACCAGCGCCACCAATGGCCGTGAATCTGCGACCGTCGGCCGCGCCGTTGAGGCCCAGAAGGTCAAGGGTCGGAAGGTGGTGAACCTTGTCGTTCAGCGGTGACACTTCGCGCAACGGCTCGTATGCCGAGAGCTGCAACCCGGCGAAATCAAAGATGTTCGACGTGGTCGCCTTCGAGTGCGTGCCGCGTGTCGAGGACGTACCGTGCGTGCGTGGTGACGACATCGAGGTCGAAGGCGTCGTGATCCGTCAGCAAGACCACCGCATCGGCCGAGGCGATCTCCTCGGGGCTGGCGTCGACCAGGGCGATGCCACTCATCACGTCGGAGTCGAGAACGTAGGGATCAACTGCCCTCACCTCGGCACCGTAGGACAGCAACTGCTTGGCCACGGCCGCCGAGGGCGCTCCCCGGGCGTCGCCGGTGTTGCGCTTGTAGGCCATCCCGAGCACGAGGACTCGGGCACCGCGCAGAGCCTTGCCATCTCGATTGAGGGCGTCGATGAGACGCCGCACCACATAGTCGGGCATGTGCTCGTTGATGTCATTGGCCAGCTCAACGAAGCGGAACGACTTCCCGATCCGTCGCCTGACCCGCCACGACAAGTAGCTCGGATCGATGGGCAGGCAATGGCCCCCGACTCCAGGCCCAGGGTGGAAAGGCATAAAACCGAAGGGCTTGGAGGCCGCGGCATCGATTGCCTCCCACACGTCGATGCCCAATTCAGCTGCGAAGACGGCCAGTTCGTTCACCAAGGCAATATTGACGTGCCGAAAGGTATTCTCGAGCAACTTGGTGAGCTCGGCCTCGTGGGTTCCCGAGACCGGGACGGTACGGTCGACCAGGGTCCGGTAAAAACGATCGACCCGCTCCAGGGAGGCTTCGTTGATGCCCGAGACCACCTTCGGCGTGTTGGTCAGAGTCCAGACCTGGTTACCGGGGTCGATCCGCTCGGGACTGTAGCCCACGAAGAAGTCTTCACCGGCGATCAGGCCCGACCCCTCTTCGAGCATCGGCACCACGAATTCCTCTGTTGTACCTGGGTACGTGGTCGACTCCAAGACGAAGAGGGCACCCGGGCGGACGTACCGGGCCAGGGTGCGCGAGGCGGCCTCAATGAAGGAAAGATCTGGGCGACCTTCGGTCAGGGGTGTCGGCACCGTGACGATGGCCACATCGAACCCTGCGCAGGAACGACTCTCGGTGGATGCACGGTACCGGCCTGTCCCCAGGGCGGACTGCAGGTCCTCGGCCGTGATGTCCTCGATGAACGATTCGCCGACATTGAGCTTCTTTATCCGCAACTCGTCGGTGTCGTAGCCGACGACGTCATAGCCGACGACAACGCTTCGTATCGCCAAGGGGAGTCCGACGTACCCTTGCCCGACGATGACGACCCGGGTCCCATCGCTTCGCCGAGTTCCTGGCATGCGTGCATCGTTGCACAGCGTCCCCACAGGGCGGCACCCCCATGGGGGGATTCCCTGCTGCCGATCCAGTGCGCCGCGGCAGGTTCGATCGGGCGGGGCAGGTTCAGTACCTGCCGGAAGATGAACATGGAGATGTCCGTTCAGCAAGCGACGAGATTGGAGGCAACATGACTGTGTCGGTGGCAATCCAAGAACGTTCACGTCTCTTGCGAGAGGGTCTGGCGTTAATTCTCGAACCAGAGCCCGAGATCACACTGGTCGGCAGCGTGGTGGGCGGAGAGGCACTCTTTGCGCTCTGCGAAAAAACGACGCCCTCGGTGGTGCTCCTCGAAGTTGATGTGCGCGAATGGGATCCGTGCCGCCTCGCCTACCGCCTTCAACGAGCGTGGCCGACCATGAACTTCCTCGGCTTGTACCGTCGCGACGGGGAAGCCGCGGCAAGAGCGCGCCGGGTCGGTTTGCGCCGGCTGGTCTCTCTTCAAGCCAATGCCAGCCAGCTCGTCGCTGAGCTCAAGGCCTCCGCCGCTCCGGCGCCCTCCATCATCCGACCATTGGCTACCACCGCGGCGGCCGCTCGCCAACTCACCGCCCGCGAGATCCAGGTCCTGCAGTTCATCGGCGCGGGATGCACCTCAAGGCAGATAGGCGACCACATGAGAGTGAGCCACAAGACCGTCGAGAACCATAAACAGCGAATATTCGGCAAGCTCGGGGTCCAGAATCAGGCACATGCCGTATCAGTGGCCTTCCGCAAGGGATACCTTCGGCCCGAGGACGTACGCACCCTCGCTGACGCGCAATGACGACGACGAATGGCGCCATACGGACTCGCCCACGGGTGATCGGCCGGTCGTCAGCTGTTGAGATTCTCGGAGACGACAATGGCGACCCGGGCGGTCACCTTGCCGTATCAGTGGTGGTCGCCCATGAGGATTCCCTGCCCCGTGACATCATCGCCCGCGCCTGTGCTCAGCGTCACAACCTGAGAGTCGTCGGATGCATCGCATCCGGCAACGGAATCATGACGAGTTGCCTCCAGTCCCCACCGCACGTCGTCGTCGCCAGCGACTCCATCTCCGAGCAATTCGACGAAGTGGTCGACGCCCTGCTTGCCGTTGGGACCAGGGTCGTCGTGATCTGTACGAACCCATCGTTGGAGCGGGTGATCCACCTTCTCGAGTCGGGCGTCCATGGCGTCATGCTCGATGACAGCTCGCCTCTGGAAATCGCAACTGGAGTTCAGGCGGTAGCACGAGGCGGAGCCGCTCTCAACCCTACGGTCGCCGTCACGCTCATACAGCATTGGTCCAGGCTCAGGCAGGAGCTCGCTCGCAGCGACGGCCGGATCGGACGGTCCCTCACACCCCGCGAGTCCGAGGTGTTGGAAGCAATGGTCGAAGGATTGTCCACCAAAGCCATTGCACGCCGGCTGGGCGTGGCGTACAAGACCGTGGAGAACCACAAGATCAGGGTCTTCGAGAAGCTGCGGGTCCGAACCCACGCCCAAGCGGTGAGCGTGGCCATAGAACACCAGCTGGTGCTGATCCGTCCGAACGAGCCCCCGGACGGCGTCGCCCTGTAAGGCGCAGGTGTGCTCTCGTCACCGGTGGTGGGGGCTTCATCGGATCACACCTGGTCGAGGGTCTGTTGGAGAGGGCTTCAGCGTCAGAGTGCTCGACGACCTGTCTTCGGTCGGCATCGACAACGTGTAGTCCTGCAGACCTGTACTCGGGGACGCCGCCGACGCGTTGTCGCCGCCGCCGCGGTTCACCTCGCCTCGATCCGGTGATGTCCAGGACAGCGAGGCGGACATCACTGCTGGCGACGCGAATTCGGCTACGTCCCTGTTGTCGGCTTGCATGCTGGTCCTTGCGAGACGATCGAATGGCAGACGTCATTGACTCGAGCTGCCGGGGCTTGAACCGTCGATCCGACCCTTGGGGGTCTTAGACCCTGCGTTGGTTGCCTGGCCCATGGTAGGAACGCGGGAATGGGCACCTCGAATGGATCTGGGGTTCTGGCTCCATCGTAGGAGGGCACATGGTGGCTGAGTTGGTGTTCCTTTCGCCGCACCTCCCGCATCGCCGCATCGCCCACGCGGGCGGCGCAATTCTCGTGGGCCTGGCTCTCTGCGCTCAGCGCCTGCAACCGAGTGCATCTGGTCACTCTGGCCAGTCTCGAGAACGTCTCGGCGCCGAGGGACCTACCTCCGGGTGTGGAAGTAACCATGGTGCCGGTAGGTCCCAAAAAAAAAAAAAAAAAAAAAAAAAAAAAAAAAAAAAAAAAATAAAAATAAAAAAGATAAGGTTCCACCGCACCCGTGGGCCGCTCGGTTCCACGACGCCCGGACCGGTGGCATCACGCCGGGGATTGCCTCCCTCGCTGCATTCAGGTCCTCCCCCTGCGTTCGCGGATGCAGTGGCATCCGCGGACCTGGTGGAGATCCACTGGCAACACCTTCTTCCGTTGGCCAACGACGTCCGTAACTTGAGGCCCGAGGTGCCGATCACGGCGTTCGTCCATGACGTGATGACCCAGAAGGCACAGCGCGAAGCCAGATCGGCCCGCCATTTCAAGACCCGCATCGCATCGATGGTACGAGCCCGCCGAGCCCTGGTCGTCGAACCGCGCCTGTTGGCTGAGGTCGATCAGATCTTCACGTTCACGCATAAGGACCGTGATCTGCTCCGGGGAATGGGGGTGACCCGGCCCGTGGAGGTGGTCGATCCAAACGTCCAGGTTCCCGAGCGGCCTGCTTCTGGGAGCGAGCGGCCCGTGGTGGCGTTCACGGGAGCTATGTCTCGTGGAACTGCGAGTGGCGTTCACTGGGGCTATGCGCGATCGACGAACGCCGAGTCCATCGCTTGGTTCCTCGCCCGGGTGTGGCCGCGGGTGCTGTCCGAGATGGCTGGTGCCACACTGATCGTCGGCGGGGCCAACCCGCCGCAATGGCTCTGGCAACAGCGCAGCTCGTCGGTGGTCGTGACCGGATATGTTGACGATTTCGACGAGATCTATCGAGTGCCTCGTTGTTCGTGGCCCCGCTCACCCTTGGCTCCGGCATCAAGTTCAAGGTGCTCGACGCGATGGCCTACGGTCTGGCGGTCGTCGCCACACCCATCGCTGCGGAGGGCATTGTCGAAGAGGCCGGCCGCGGCTCGTTTGCGGCGATCACGGCGGATCCCGGCCAGATGGCGGAAAGGATCGTGTTTAGCCTCCGCCATCCGGATTACCGCTCGGCAGTTGGCGACCGAGCTCGATCGTGGGTGAACTCGCGATTCGATTTCGAACGCTCGGTGTCCCGCGCTCTCCGGGTCTACCAACGGCTCTGCTCAGTCCCACAGGATCGGCAGCCCCCCTGGCCTTTCGTGATCGCTCATGAAGAGTTGCTTCTTGGGCGAGCACCGGATCGGGCCCGCCGTGGGCTACCCACTCTTCCCGTCTCGGAGACTCAATGAGGCATCGCCTCCAACGCTGGGCCGCTCCAGTGCACCAGCGTTCAGGGGCTGGCGCCGTTGGCGCCATCTGTGCATGGCGATCAGGTTCCGCCCAGAAAGCCCGCCGAGCAACCTCGGCGATCGCTGCGGCCAGGCTCTGACCGACGCGGCCAACAGTCGGTAGGCGAGCGATGTTGGTTCGAAACGACCGAGCGTGTAGGCACTGGCGAGGGGCAGCACCGGGATTCCCGCCCGGCGAGCCTTCGCCGAGAGGAGCTGTTCGTTCAAGATGCTCTGGACCTTTCCGCAAAGGTCATCCCACGAGTCGGCGGTAGCAGGTCGGTGACGGTACCAGTGGTCGGTGAGTGCCGTTCCGGCGCCGGTGAGCCACTCGGTGAGGTATCCGATCAGAGCGTCGTCGAGAGGTCCATCGGCCTGCAGCAGTGGCCCTTCGGCCACCGAGTGATTCACAACTGATGCAAGCTCCGTAGTCCCGACCGTGACGAGATCTCCGAGCCGTGCGAGAGACCTGTCGGCGACCACGAGGAAGTTCGAGCAGGCCCAGGAGTCGATCGTGAGCCCGAACGCCCTGGAAGGTGTGGGATACCCGTTGATCCGGCCGGCAAGGGCGCCGGTCGCCACGACAGCGTCGAGCGTGCCGCCGTCGACAAGGGGCAACAAGGATCTGTCGGTATGACTGGTAACGGTCGTAACGGTCGTTGGCAAGGATCCAGCATGAGGGGATGCCAGAGGCCAGGACATGGTCGATGCCCCGCTGGAGACCCGAGAATTCACGCGCCGAGTTGTCGCCAGACACGAGCTCGAAACCCTCTTCCCCGGCCCAATCCATGCCGGTGCCGCGGTTGTCGACTAGTACGAGCCGAGCGCGAGGTGCGACCGATCCGAGGTGACTGGCAAGCTCGCGGGCCGCTCGGCGCGCCGCCGCTGGATCCCAAGCCAAGAGAACGGCGCCAACCGGATGCTGGGTACATCGGCTTCGATCACCGGCGTCACCGGCGGCGCGCTCCAACCATTGGCGGTCCAGGTCGCCAGTCGCCGCGTGGCGCTCCGACTCACCTCGCCATTAGATCCGGCCGTTCCGTGGCGCACACCAGGAGATTCCCCTAGCCTCCGACCCCCGGGGGAATCTGCCGGTGCAGCGAGGGGCGGTTCGTCGTCTCGGTGCGCTGGGCGACGCGTACCCGATTGCCGCCCCGAGCACGATCTCGTTGAACGCGGAAAGGCTAGCGATGTTCCCCGGCTTGTCCAAGCTGTCCGACGACATCCAGATCTACGCAACGGATTCTGGTCGGTCTACGCCACGGCCTTCAAAAGCATCCTCGGGTGGATCCGAGGTCGTTCCTGGTCGGCTGGTTCCCCGTGCAGCTGTTCGTGCTGACCTGACGGCAGACCTCGTCGCTGGGGCGTCTGCGTCATCCGGAGGTCGGACCGGACCTGCGGATCGACGGCCTGAAGGAGCTGGACAAGGAGAACCAGCGCCTGAAGCGCATCGTGGCCGAGCCCGGCAAAAGGCTAACGAAGCGTCGCGTCAGCCGAGCACGGATTGGTGGATTGACGATCTCGATCGCATACTCGATAACCGATCACCCCGAACATGCCCAACGATGGCCGTTGCACCTGCGCCAGCGAGCAGTGCGAAGAAAGGCATGATTGGAACGCGGAAGCGTGAATAAGCCTCTAGCCCCGATGACACGATGGCCAAGTAGAAGATGACGATGATGGGCAATAGGCAATTCCGCAATCGATGCCCCCGCCATGCCGACCAAAGACCGACGAAGACCAGAGTGTAGAGGACGGCCAAGTACAGATCCCCGTAAGCGTCAACCACATCCTTGGCATGACCTGCTGTGGCCCCGACTAACGCATCACCGCCAGGACCCAGCACCAATCGCCCACCACCGTTGAGGACCTCCTTGGCGTAGCCAACGGGATTGTTCCGGATGATGGTCTTACCGAGCGACTCCTCTGCCCGATCAACCTGACCGGGGGAGGGATGTGGTGGAAGTTTGGCCCGGAGCTGATTAGACACATCTGACCTCGCTTCGGCAGAACGTCAGATGCTGGCCTTCCTCGAGCGCTCCAGCCGCTCGGAAATAGAGGACATTGTAGGCTTCGATGGTACTGATCGTGGCCACTCCGCCCATGACTCGTTGCGTACGACCCAGCCCCCCGCAATCAAGCCGAATCCAATGAGGAAGCTCAGGACAACGACAACGGCTTGGCGCAGACGCCTTCGCTCGAGGATCAGATAGCCGATGGCCAACAGGATCGAAAGGTAGAGCGACACCGGTCGGGTCAGCGTGGCCACTCCAAGGAGCAAACCTGACGCCAGCCCACGCGTCCATCGATTGGCGTCCGGACGCCACAGTAGTAGGACGGAACAAACGACAAAGAAGGTGAAGAGGACTTCAGTGAGGACCAGTGAACTGTAGACAATCGACAACGGATCAACGGCCAGGATCATTGCCGCGCATAACGCGACCCGCCGCCCGAACAGGTTGAGCCCCAGCCTGTACGTGACATAGACGACTCCGACCCCCACAATCACCTGGAGAATCATCGGACCGATGAACGAACTACCGGTGATCGTCCGAGTCACGGCCAGATAGAGCGGATACACGGGCGTACGCAACATACTCAGCGATAAATGAGGATTGGATTTCGAGACGAAGGCGTCTAAGTCTCTGGAGAGTGTGAGATAGCCAGCGCTATCACCCCCACTCCAAGACGAGCCGTTTCCCCGGCTGCGGATGAGCAGGACGATCAACCTGAGCAGACCAGCAAGAGCCAGAATCACTGTCAGGCGAGGGTCGACTGAGCGCCTGGGAGCCGAGTTGGACACCTGCGCCTTGGCGGCGGCGGTAGCAACAGCGACCTCATCACCATCAGGCAAGGTTCTAATTACCCCTGGTACTAGTGAAATCTTTCTAGTGCTCCAAACTTCACGACGAATACGTCATACATTCTGACTTTGATCATGTCAATGACCTGACGGCAGACCTCGTCGGTCGGGCGCCTGCGTGCACCCGGAGGTCGGACCGGACCTGCCGACCGGCGGCGCCCGTCGCCCGGTCGTATCGTTCGGAGCATGACTGGGACCGGACGTTTTGCCCGCCGACACCGTGATCGGCAGGACGATTGTCTTCCGCTCCCAGCCGGGCCGATCTCCAATGGTGAGTTCGTCCCCGCCGCGGGCGGACCGGCGCGACCGGGCGGTCAACGAATTGGTCCGACGCTCCATCGACGAGTCGGCGCGGCGGCTCGGCGTCGACCGCCGGCGGTTCCTGCAGGGCGTCGGGGCGGTGGCGCTTCCCTCGCCGCCTTCGAGTTGGCCGGCTGCTCGTCGCCGGCGACCCGTGGCGTCGTCAGCGGCGACCCGTGGCTCGTCACCGGCGACCCGTGGCGGCCAGCTGCCCAACGTGATCCTGTTCGGTGAAGGCGCTCATGGCCCGTATCAGGGCGGAATCGGGTAACACTCCTTATACCGCGACCCAACTAGCTGAGATACGAGTCGTACGGCTTCGGGTCGTTCACCATGCGGAGCGGGACTTTTCGTTGGTCAGGCTGGGACGAGCAGTGGCCAACCGGGCTTCTTATGGTCAGCTAATCCCGTCTCAGGTAACGCGAGTTACGACCAGCAGTTCCTCTACGGAATGGCGGGCGAGCCAACGTCGGTCTCCACCATGGCACATGCCGTCGGGCTGAAGGTCTATCTGTACTTTTATCTTGCTGCAACTGCTCCAAGTGGCATCGCGGCCCAAAACATGCCCCCTGCGCGGGTAACTGGAGCAACGATACGGACTGGGCGGCGTGGAACACCTTGATGCAGGATGTCGGTGGGGCTATCGCCTGGATGGGTTTCGACGGTATATTGCTGGACACCGAGGTCGAGGGTCAGAACTGGGCCTGGACGGGTCCGGGGGGTCTGTCCACTCAGGCTTTGACCAACACTCTCGTCGCGTCTCGGGCGCAAGGGCTGGGTCGAAGCGCTGAACGAAGGCGCCGGGTTCGATGTCCCGATCTACACCTACCTGAGCCTGCCACAAGCGGCAGAGTTTCCCGGTTGCTATTGCCAGTACTACTGCGCATACCACGGCAACGACACGGGCGTGGCTAGGGCTATCAACAACTCGGTCTGGCCCGCCTTCGTGTACGGGATGGCTCAGGGCACCACCGCACCAATAGTCAACGGGGACAGCATCTTCTACGACTGGGCCAACGTCTGTGCGACCGTTGCCCCGTACGGGACCGGCGCTGCCACGGGCAGCGCCGCCACCATGTCGTGGGACAAAGCGCTCAACATGACCCTCAACGGCGGTGTGACGTATGAGGGCGTGACCTATCAAGGGTTCAACAATCAAAGGGTGAACCTGAGCGGCACCGAGACCCCACTGCCGTCCAACTGCTACCTCACCCCGATGTTGTGGCTTGCCGACAACGACGACAACACGTTCAATGCGGCCACCACCCCGGCCAGCGGCATCTGGACGACCGCTCAGTGGGCCGCCGCCCTTCCGGCGATTCTCGAGTATTGCCAATACAACACGTACTCGTTCTTCCAGGGCAAGACATTTATCGACTATGCCGACAATACCTACGACGATGCACCGGGCTACAACTACACGCCGATGAAGGGCTGAGATGGCAATCGAGCACGTACAGGACTCGACGGTCTCGACGCAGGCCCACAGGTGGCACGATCAAGGGGACTTTGGGCGTGACCCCGACCACGGGCAACCTGGTCGTGGTGATGATCGGCGGGCTACAACAACTTGGGCCGCGCGGCACACGCCACGGGGTTCATTCTCGACGTGTACACCCACCACGTCATCACGGGGTGTCCATGGCTCCAGAATGCAGCCGAGACCACCGCTCTGGGGCTCTCGATGCTGCCGGCCGGATGCACCGAGACCCTGCAGTTGGACTGCGTGCACCCAGGGCGAACTAGGGAGCTTTCAATATCTGGAGTCGGGCGTCCTCGACCTCGACGTCATCCGCGATAGCGTCCTCCAACGCCAGGAACGCCTACCGAACCAAAAGACTGCCAGACGCCAGTGGTGCTGAGCGCCCGGGTGGGCTGACCTGACGGCCCGAGAGAGGACCCTTCGGCGCATTTTCGAAATTCCCCAGGTCACAGGCAGGTTGCCCATGGGTAGTCACCCCCCAGGGGTGAGTGCCCATTGTTGGTTTTGGTGCAGCCGACGAGCATGTGTCGGTGCCCGCCGGCGACGACGCCGTAGTACGGCAGAAGGACGTGCGGGACTACGCCCGTATTCTTTGGCGTCGCAAGTGGTATATCGTGCTGGCCGTCGTGATCGCCGTCGGCGGTCTGGTGGGCGAACACCGGCTCCATCAGCGCCAATACAAGGCGACTGCCGCAGTCCTCACCCAGGCTCCGAGCTCGGGAGCGGTCGACCAGACGGTCATGGCGACCGAGATCGGCATCCTCGAGAGCAGCGCCGTAGAGGCAATCGTCGCAAAGCACATCGATGATCCCGGCACGGTCTCGGCGAACCAGGCGGGGCTGAGTGGCATCGTCGAGATAAGTGCGACGTCGACGTCGCCGACGCTGGCGGCCCGCCAGGCGAACGCCTGGGCCGCGGCCTACGTCACCTATAGCCGATCGTTGGCCCAGAACCAGGCGCTCGGATCGACCGCTGAGATCCAGCGACAGATCCAGTCCCTCCAGCAACAGATCACCTCCCTCAACGCCCAGATCGCCTTCGCGGGCCCGACTAGCAACGCCGAAGCGACCAACGTTGCCCTCCGGAACGCGCTGCTCGGCCAGCAAGTCTCCCTCCAGAGCCAGCTCCAACAGGCCCAACAAGCAGCTGCGGCCGACACCGTGGTGCCGACCGTGGTGGCGCCCGCCAGCGTGCCTACTGAACCGGTCGGCACCAGTGTTGTGCGAACGGTACTAACCGGGCTCGGCGCGGGGCTGCTGCTTGGGGTGCTGCTGGCCTTTCTCTTCGAGTACTTCGACGACTCCATTACTACCCGCGAGGATCTCGAGGCCGAGCTTTCGGGGCAGGCGGTCGTCATCGGTGCTATACCCGAGCTCGCCCGACGGCGCAACGACGTCGCAGGTGTGGTGGCACGGGGCGACGTGAGATCCTCGGCAGTCGACGCCTACCGTACCGTGCGGACGACGCTGCAGTTCGTCGGGAAGGACGGCGAGGGCAACGTGGTACAGGTTGCCGCTCCTACCCGAGGTGAGGGCGCGACGACGACCGCCGCCAACTTGGCCGTTCTAATGGCCCGGGCGGGGCGGCGGGTGGTGTTGGTCGACGCCGATTTGCGACACCCACGGCTCCACGAGCAGTTCGGCGTCGCGAACCGGATCGGGCTGACCTCATTGCTTATCGGAGATGCGGCGACAGTCGAAGCGCTCCAGCCGGTTCCCGAGCTCGAGTCGTTGGTGGTGATGCCCGTCGGGCCTCTCCCGCCGAATCCCTCGGAGCTCCTGACGTCGCTGCGATTTGGGGACGTCATCAGCAGGTTGCGCGACAGCGGTGTCACGGTGGTCATCGATAGCCCGCCCGTTCTGGAGGCGAGCGACGGGCTGGTCGTGGCCGCCGCGTCCAACGCTACGGTCTTGGTGACCTCGGTCCGCACAGGCAGCCAGAGGCGGCTGCGCAGGGCGCTGGCGCTGCTGGATAGGGCAGGTACTCCCTATGTGGGCGTCGTCCTCAACCGGTCGGGCAAGGAGGGGGTGGTAGTCGAGTCCGCTCGCCGCAAGCCGAAGGACCAGCGTCGCACGGGCTGGCTCGCGTCGGACGATCTTGATCCGGCACACCCGACAGGAGACGCGGACCTGCTGCATGAGAACGGAGCAGGAAAAATTGGTGTCGACGGCGTTCAGTAGCCGGGCGGAGACTTCCAGCTACCCTCACCGAAGTCGCCGCTCAGTGCAAAGCGATGGTCGGATACGAGTGCTGCAGATCATCGCCCGACTGAACGTCGGTGGCCCGGCGTTGATGACAACCGTCCTCAGTGACGTGCTCGACCCTGGGCGCTTCGATCAGCGGATCGTGGCCGGCTCGATTGGAGACGGGGAAGCCGACTACGTCTCGCTGCGCGCCCCCCATCTGTCGGTACTCCGAGTCCGCGGCCTGGGACGGGCGCCCCGACCGCCCGATGACCTCCGTGCGTTGATCGGCCTGATCGACGTCATTCGCCAGTTCCGCCCTCATGTAGTCCATACGCACACGGCCAAGGCCGGTGTGCTCGGGCGGTTGGCCGCCTGGTCGTGCAGGGTCCCAGCAACCGTGCACAGTTTTCACGGGCATCTGCTTCACGGGTACTTCTCGCCGGTCGGGCGGGCGGCGGTCGTCGGCGCCGAGCGGACGCTGGCCCGACCTACCAGCCGGCTCGTGGCGGTGGGGGATCGGGTCAGGAGTGACCTCCTCGCAGCGGGGATCGGACGGCCCGGCCAATTCGTCGTGGTCCCACCGGGGACGCGGCTGGGACCATTCCCGTCCCCCTCCGCGGCAAGGATCAAGCTCGGTCTGCGCGCCGACTCGGTAGTAGTCACGCTCGTCGCCCGCCTCACTCCCATCAAGCGCCCGGAGCGGTTCGTGCAGCTAGCCGGCGCGCTCGCCGGAGTCCATCCCAACGTGGAGTTCGTCGTCGCCGGAGGCGGCGAGCTCCTCGAGTCGCTGCAGGATCTGGCGACACGACTGCGGGCTCCGGTTCGTTTCCTGGGGTGGATGTCCGACGTGGAGACGGTGTATTCCGCTTCGGACGTCGTGGTTCTCACCTCGGACAATGAGGGCATGCCGGTGTCGCTGATCGAAGCGGCGCTCGCGGGCCGACCATGTGTCACCACGGATGTGGGGGGCGCCAGCGAAGTAGTAGCCAGCGGCACGACCGGAATGGTCACGGCGACCGACGTCGGCGCGCTCGCCGCCGCCGTTGGTCGGCTCCTCGATGACGAAGAGCTACGACGGACGATGGGTGCTGCAGCCGCGGAGCGGGCACACCGGTTCTTCGGCGCCGAGCGGCTGGCGAATGACATCGCCGGCATCTACGAGGAGCTGGCCGGCCGTTCGAGCGTTGTCGCTGCGTCATGACTCGGGCTGTTGCCATGAAGGGCGCCAGGTGCTGGCGGCTTATCGTGGTCCGGTACGCCAGCCGCAGGGTGCGACGCCTCTTGTTCGAGACCTATCGCAATCCGGCTCGGGTGATGTCCGACGAGCCGAGCTCTCTTCCTCGCGATTTCATCGGCACGGTACTCGAGAGCGTCCTCAGGGTGAGGGCGGTGCTCGCTCCCCGCGTCCGGTGTTGATCCGCGTCGGAGGCGACAAGTCCGTGGCCCGCCCATGGGGTGGCCCGGCGGCGCGGACGCTGATCACGGTGGGGGCGGCGGTAATCGTCGCCGTGATCGCGGGGAGAGTGCCCGCCCGTTGGGCACCGTTCGTCGTGTTGGCGGCTCCCCTCGTCGTTCTCATCTTGGTGCTGGTACGCCGGATGGACCCCAAGTGGTTGCTCGCGGCCCTTGTGGTCTCGACTTTCCTCGGCTGGTTTCAGTTCTCAACCTCGGTCGGGCGCATCAACCTGCGCCTCACCGATCTTCCGTACCTTATGCTGGTCGGATCTCTGCTGTTCGTGAGCGGCCGCACCAGCGCGCAGAGGGCCGATGTCGGGCAGCGCCCACTCGCCGTGCTCCTCCTCGTGTTCGGTCTCTCACTGATTCCGGTCCTCGTGGTCGATCCCAATGGATTCTTCAGTCCGTTCGTAAGCTGGGCGCGAGTCGTCGAGACCTTCAGCATCGTTTGGCTCATGCCTTATGTGGTCAAGCGCCCATCAGATGCGCGTTTCGTCATGGGGACGGTCGCCGCCGCGTGCGCCATCGAGCTCGGGCGCGCCGTGGTCGGCGCGATGGCCAGTGGTCAGCTATCGGACCGACTCGCAGGGTGGAAACGGGCCTGACACCGAAGGACTGTTGGCAGCGGTCCTGATCGTGACCGTGCTCTATGGCATGGTGCCAAGGTGGCCGTGGGCCCGGGCTGCCTTGATCGGACTCGGGGTGCTCTCGCTCGTCTTGTCGCGGTCGGTGGGTTCGATTGCTGCAGTGGGCCTGGTGCTCGCATTTGCCCCGCCACCGCGCCGGGCTGCACATAGCCGGCGATCCGGATTGCTGACGGCCGATGAAGCTGGTCGTCGTGTTGACCATAGTGGTCGTCGTCGTCGTGGACGTCCGTTCGTCAAACGTGCCGGGGGAGAAGGGTTTCAGTAACGGCAGCACCATGGCCCGCATCATTGCTGGGGCTGCCGGCGTCGACCTTTTCGCCCACCACCCGATTTTCGGAGTCGGCTTCTCGCGGAGCGCACTGCCGGAAGTGTTGGCCGATCCGAGTATCACCTCCGATCTGCACCGGGAGTTTCCCAACTCGCCCGCTGATCTCTTCCCCGATGTGTCGGAATGTCTGATCGAGCACCAATTGACCGGTGCCGGGGCGACGAACTCATGTCAGGTGGGCAGTGTGCACAACGCCTATATCCAGGTGGCCGCCGAGGAGGGGCTGATCGGTCTGTTGACGCTCGTCGTGGTGGCCTTGGTCATACGACGACGGGTTCGCAGTCTGCGCGCGCATACGAGGGATCCAGCGATCCTTGCCACTTTACGCTGGGCGACCCTGGTGCTCATCGTCGTCCTCATCTGGTGGAACGACAACCCACTCTACGGAGGTCAGCCCGAGACTTGTTGGCTGCGCTGGCCTTGGGCACACTCGCGGTGCCCTGGTCCTCCTTGAGGGCCGACTCCCAGTCGAGTCTCGGCGAGGGCCGACCAATCAGACTGAGCGCGCGGTGAGGGACGCGATCTGGTCCCCTACGGTCGGACGGACAAGCTTG
The DNA here is from genome assembly GCA_963787485.1 of uncultured Acidimicrobiaceae bacterium. Lineage (GTDB taxonomy): Bacteria > Actinomycetota > Acidimicrobiia > Acidimicrobiales > RAAP-2 > Bog-473. The sequence goes on from CAWBDF010000006.1 coordinate 440,302, forward strand.
AGACTTGGGGCTCTCCAGCCTCGGGGTAATCCGCCGCGATCTCGATCCCGTCTGGGAGGGCTCAAAGAGATGCGCTCGTGGCTATGGGAAGGTCGTGTCGGTTCGGAGTTGAACACCGTTGCGATGGCGCTGGGTGAACCTCGCTGATGCGTTCGGATTTGCTCACCCAAAGGAGATGGGCGATCACTCACCTGTGGAGAGTTCACGCGCACGCTGGGCACCGAATGATGCATCGCCGTCAAGGATCTCTTCGTATGAATCGTTTGCACTTGACAATCGAGTTCCTTCTCGCGCTAGAAGCAGGCGATTGCGTAGTACAAATCAAACGGCGACATCTTTGCCCCCCTCAAAGGTCCCGAGCCCGAACGTGACCGTCGTTCCAGTTACGTGACGACCTGCCGCGGTCGTACGTGGAAGAGCCGCGTTCGTGCGTCCGTGCCGCTGCTGTCGAGGTTCTCCCGCCAGCCGTAGCTGTGGCGGTGTCGTATCGTCATTGCTCTTCATCCATCCTGAGTTCGCCGCAATGATGAAAAAAATGATGACTCCGAATACAGGTCAACGGACATAGTCGCGGTACCGATTCGATGTTAACACGTGGCTAGCCGGGCTCGGTCGACGATCTCTACCACACGTGCACCGTAGGACTGCTGGTTCCAGCCTTGTTCAGCGAACCTTCTCCCGGCTGCCCCCATCCGGTCCCGCAGTGCGGCATCCGACATCAACTGGGAAAGTGCCCGTTGCCAGCCGTCGACATCGCCAACGTCGACCCAGATTCCGCAGCCGATTGCTTCGATGTCCACATCAAGCGCTGTCGGAGAGCGCGTCATCACGACAGGCTTGCTAAGGGCAAGTGCGTCGTTCAGCTCGCTCAGCCCGTTCATCGCCAAGGGGTCTTGTAGGGCAATCGCAATTACGGCAGCCTGCTGGAGATCAGGCAGAAGCTCGACGTATGGTCGCTGCGGTCCTTCGTGTACTCGCAGAGGAATCCTCTCTTTTTGAGTTGCCAGGCGCAAGACAGGATAATCCCGGCCTGTCTTTCCCACGGCGACAACGAAGCCTCCATCCTCGTGATGTCGCGTAGCCAGGGAAAAGCAGGTCCGGACCCCAGGGCAGGAGCGATGTGTTGCTGGCCGAACGACCCGGAATGCGCAGCACCTCCTCGTAGACGTGCTGGCTGTGACAAAGGACCTCCCTGTATCGACCGACTGCCTTGTACATCAAAGGATGCTCTGGGGACGGTGCCGTGGGATGCACGATGGCGACGATAGGGGCCACATAACGCCGCTGGGCGAGCAAGTGAAGGCTGCGTGGATCAGCGACGTAAAAGACGTTGGCGTGTGAGCGAAGTGCCTCAGCCTCTTGTGCCAGATTGCCCACCCGGCCACTCATCCGGCGGGAGACTCGCTCCAGGGCTGACTGTCCACGGCCAAATTTCGAGTAGACGACCTCGTAGCCTGCCGCCTCCAAAGCCATCGTTCCCCATAGGTGCTGACCCGGATAGGTGCCTTGTCTCCAGGCCTGAAGGGCCACTCTCACCGGATAGTTGTTGGCGAAGTAGACCTTCGGTTGTTTGGTGATGTTCATCAACCCCATCTCAGGGGTCCGTGGGGGTGGCCTGCATCGACCATCACGAAATGATACGGGATCTCGACCTTCGTGAGCGAGACCTGCGCAGAGTGCGCGCTGGGGTGCCCGTAGGACCCGGCTCGACTTGGGCTGCTACTCCCACTCGCAAGTGGGCGCTTGACTCCTGGGGGTGTTCAGCCCTTCCGACCCGGGACGACCCGATGCTAAGACCCACGGTTGTGCGTCCCAGTCTCGTGCAATTTCCGCTATGACCAGGCTCATCTTTAACACTCAGGTGCTCGATCCCGATGACGTGCTCGAGGGCTTCATCTCGAGCTTTTTCGGAGCCAGACCATGAGGGATGCGCCAGGGTGACGGTCGGGGTGCCGGCCGCCGGACGGACATCGCGAATCCGTGTACTGCATGTCCAGAAGGTAACCGGCAGCATCGGAGGCTCGGAGCGCCATCTTCTCCAGCTGTTGCCGGCGTTGGTGGAGCGCGGCATCGAGGCAAAGATGTTGGTGCTCGGCACTGGGTCGTTCGAGTTGTTCGTGAACGCGATCCGCCAACGCGGCATCGATGTGTCGAGCCTCCCGGCCGGGCACGACGCGAACCCTCTGTTGCTCTGGCGTGTGCTCAAGGAGATCGAGCGGTGGTCGCCTCACATAGTCCACACGCATCTCATACATGCCGACCTTTACGGTCAGATCGCAGCTCGTGCGCGAGGGGTGACCGGTGTGTCGAGCGTCCACGGAACCCATCCCTTCTACCGAAGGGAACCTGGCCGCTCTGCGGCGCGCCTGGCTGGACACCTCGCATCGCGCACGATTGCCATCTCGAGGTACGCCGGAGACTTCGTCTGCGAGGTGGGGATCGCTCCACCCGACCGCGTTCGTGTTATCCACTACGGGGTCGATCCCTCGAGCTGGCTCGGCTCGAAGGAGGACCGCGCCGAGCGGCGGCGGGCGCTGTGCCTGGACCCCGACGACATCGCCGTCGGCGTGGCGTCCCGCCTCGTCCCGGGGAAGGGGCACGACGTCGCCGTTCGGGCATTCGCCGATGTGGCCGAGCGGTTGCCGAGGACACGCCTACTCATAGCCGGTGACGGCCCGTTGCGCGCAGAGGTCGAGGAGATGGCGCGACGCCACCTTCCCTCGCGTCGAGTCAGCATTCTGGGGTTCGTCGAAGACATCAGAGGATTTTTCGGCGCGTGTGACCTGGTGCTGTTCCCTTCGCTCCCGTCGTTCGGGGAGGGATTCGGGCTCGCCGCGCTCGAGGCGATGGCGGCAGGGGTGCCCGTGGTTGCGTCCGACGCCGGACCGCTACCCGAAGTCGTCTCGGACGGAGAGTCCGGCTTGGTCGTCGCGGCTGGCGACGATCAAGCCTGGGCTCAGGCAATCTTTGCGCTTGCCAGCGACCGCTCACTTCGCTTCCATCTCGGAAACGGGGCCCGAGCAAGAGCGTGCCGCGATTTCTCGGTAGAGGACATGGCCGACCTCACGGTCGCCGTGTACAGAGAAGTGGTGAGCGAGGGCCTTCCGGTCACTGCAAGTCGGGTGAGGGCGAGACTTGCTTCGCGGTCCGTTGCCGGCGATCACGCGGTGAAGAGATGGAGTTCGCGTCCGGCTTCTCGACCCGTTCGCCGCGTTGTACGGCAGCAATTGGGTGGAGGACCTGAGAAACCGGGGGTCGATCGAGCCTCAGGTTCGGCGCAGACGTGCGACTGTTCCAATATGCCGGGATTGGAGGTCGGTATAACCGACCCAACGGTCTCATGAGCCGCGCCGGCAGCTCGCGCCGTGTCCGGCTCTTGGCTCCGTTTGACCCGCTTTATGGCAGCTATTGGATCGACGGGCTCCGCTGCATCGGAACGATACAGCTGCACCCACTGCCCGCCAGCTCCTGCCGAGCTCAATAGCCTTTGAGTTCGCCGACAGGAAGTTCGTGATTGACGCGTGGGACAAGCCGATCGTCAACGAATGGTGGTGGAAGTGGTGCGATGTGTACGGAAAAGTGAACCTCTCGCTCGACACGACGATCAGCAAGGTCGTCCCGGTGGGGCCGGGGTTCGCCACAAAGACCTGGGGCATCGTCGCCATGGCCTCGGCCCTACTACGCAGCGCCGGGTGGGGAAAGGAGATGTCCCGCCTCGACTACGCGGGAGGATTTCTCCGTCAGTGGTACAAGCGTCTACCCCTGACCGCGCTGACTCCTGGACCCTCAGACCCGTCCTACATCTTCGCCCTCCATCACTACTGGCCCGAGCGAATCAGACGTCAACGAGCTGAGAGCCCGCTTCATGAGGGTGACGAAGGCGTCGGACGAATTGCACTTCGAAGGTGGCTTCGTCTGCTCAGACCACGATCAGATGCTGGGATACTACGACTTGCTCCACCCTCGCCTCTCGTACCGTCGATGGTTGCAGCTGACCCGGAGTTCGGCGGTCGTGCTCAACACGCCGGGCGTGTGCGGGTGTTTGGGCTGGAAGCTCGGTGAATACCTAGCGCTCGGTAAGGCGATCATCTCAACTCCTATCCAGCGGCAGCTCCCCGCCGAGCTCGAGCACGGCACCCACATCCATGTCGTCGACGGCTCGGAGGACTCGATGCGGGATGCCATCCAGCGCATCACTGGCGACGGCGCCTACCGGCTCCGCCTGGAGGTCAACTCTCGCGCCTATTTCGATCGATACGTGAATCCCCGAGCGGCAATCCAGCTTCTCGTGTCGTGTTCATCACCCACAGCAAGACCCCTAGGGGGTTGATCCCCCTGACCAGTCATAAGCCTTACCCGTACTTTCGGCCTGAGCGCTCGGCATAGTCGAGCCGGCGAGCAAGGCCGACACCGACAGGCCGGTGATGGTCTTTCTCAACAAAGTAGCTGCCTGGCTGAGGTCCGCTCGAGGGCCTAAGAGCGGTCCTCGCCGCACCGTGGCGGCGTCACGGGGCTGCTCCGTCAAGAATGTCCTTCACCTGGAGGTTCGCAAGTTAGACGTCCAGATGGAACCGATCGATGTAGACAAGGTCGAGTCCCGGATGGCTCTCGAACACTTCGTTGATGGTGGTCACGGTTGTCATAAGCGACGTAATGGCGCATGAGGGACGGCCCTGCCTGCCCGACAACGACAACGCACGCCGCTGATCACGTCATGGGGAGTCCGGGGGAGGTCTGCCTCTCCTGCTTCGATGACGAGCCCCGGTATCCATCTCGCGAGCAAACCCCCTAGGAACTGACGTTCGCCGCGCCGACGCGTTTTCTGGGGGGAATGCCCCTTTGGTCGCCAGGCGCCCAATGCTACAAAGGGGCTCTGATGGAATTGAGTGGCATCTGATGCTGGACGCTGATCGAGCGGCGGTCGACCCGTCAGGCCCGGCGAGTCCCTCGCGGGCCTCCGAACTCCGGTTCTTGGCCTTCTACCTCCCGCAGTTTCACCCCATTCCCGAGAACGACGAGTGGTGGGGGCCCGGGTTCACGGACTGGGCGAACGTGGCGCGGGCGCGCCCGGTCGTCCGTGGTCACTACCAGCCGCAAGTTCCCGCTGATCTCGGGTTCTATGATCTGAGGCTGGCCGAAGCCAGGGCGGCGCAGGCCGCCATGGCCGCCGAATACGGAATAGACGGCTTCTGCTACTACCACTACTGGTTCGACGGTCGGCGCCTGCTCGAGAGGCCCTTCGACGAGGTCCTGCGTTCGGGCCAGCCGGACTTTCCCTTTTGCCTGTGCTGGGCGAACGAGGACTGGACGCGGAGGTGGAACGGGCGCGATGGAGAGGTCCTAGTTCGTCAGACCTATTCCGAACGCGACGACCTGACGCATATCCGCTGGCTGGCGGAGGCCTTTTCCGATCCTCGCTACCTGAGGATCCGTGGCCGGCCAGTGTTCCTCGTGTACCGGGCCGCGAGCATCCCCGAAGCGGTGAGGACGACGGATACATGGCGTCGGGAGTCGGTCCGCCTCGGAGTGGGAGATCCTTACCTCTGTCTCGTGCAAAGCTTCGACGCCGACCGGCTCGACCCGGGGCCGCTCGGATTCGACGCGGCCGTCAAGTTCGCCCCGGACTGGCGAACACTTCGCCGCCAGCTCAACGGTAGCCTGGCACGCCGCGGGTCTCGGAGGGTCTTTCGTCCCCGTAGCCCGTACCGAATCAACACGCTAAGGGACTACTCCTCGCTCGTCGCCGATTCGCTCCGCGAGCCAAACCCCGACTACCGGCTTTACCCGTGTGTCTCCCCGGGGTTCGACAACACCCCGAGACGACCGACGGGCGCGACCGTGCTCTTGAATTCGTCACCCGACGCATACGAGACGTGGCTCCGGGAGACCGTTGGGCGCTTCGAGCCCTTCGGGCCCGAGGAGAACCTCGTCTTCGTCAACGCCTGGAACGAATGGGCAGAGGGCAACCACCTCGAGCCGTGTCAACGGTGGGGAAGGGCCTATCTCGAGGCTCACGCTCGGGTCGTCGCCAATCTCCGCTCGGCGTTTCGGCAGCCCACCTCGACCGCCGCAGATCCGGCCACGGCCTCGCTGGGGTCGTGACGACCAACTGATGCGCATCGCCTGCCTCAACACGCACGTGCCTCACAGAGGGATTCCTTACTCGAGTGGCCAGTTCACTTTGGCCTGGCTCTCTGCATTGAGCACGGAGGTGGACATAGAGCTCCTCGTTCCGGCAACTCCCCAGAACCTGTCCGCGCCGAGGGAGCTACCCTCGAACGTAGAGATCACCCTCATCCCCGTCGATCGTGAGCGGAGTCTCCTCGAGCGCTGCCACTACAACGCGTATGGAGGAGTCACGCCGGGGCTGTCTGTGCTTTCGGGGTTTCGAGCTTCGGATCGGTTCCGGTCGGCGGTGGCGTCGGCCGACGTCGTGGAGATCCACCAGCACCACCTGCTGCCCCTGGTGCCCGATGTCCGGCGCTGGTCTGGGCGAACGCCGATCACGGGCATCGTGATGGACGTGATGAGCCAGAAGGCCCTCCGTGATGCACGGTTGGCAAGGGGCATCCGGAGGAAACTAGGTTCTATCATCCGGACCAGGAGAGCGGCCCGCACCGAGGCCCGGCTGATCAACCGGCTGGACCTTGTCCTGACCTTCAGCCACAAGGATGAGGCTCTGCTCGAGAACCTCGGCGTGTCCACCCCCATCGAGGTGATCGAGCCGCTGGTGCGTATGCCCGAAGCGACGGCCCGACTTCCGAAGGAACCTGTCGTTACCTTTACCGGAGCGTTGTTTAGGTCGGTGAACTCCGAATCGGTCAGGTGGTTTCTCGACGTGGTGTGGCCAACCGTCGAGACATGCGTCCCCGAGGCGAAGCTTGTCATCGCGGGTGCCGACCCTCCCGAGTGGCTTGTCGACCGCCGCAGCGCAACTACGGTGGTGACCGGGTACGTAGAAGACTTGGATGCCGTGTACCGCGACTCGTCTCTCTTCGTGGCACCCCTAAGAGCTGGCGCTGGAGTCAAGTTCAAGGTTCTCGACGCCATGGCCTCTGGGCTGCCAGTCGTAGCGACTCCCATCGCGGCAGAAGGGATAGTCGACGACGCGGGTGAGAGTTGCTTCGCGGCGATAACCGAAGACCCCGTAGTTATGGCCGAGAGGATTGAGTTCTTCCTACGGCACCGGGAGGTCGCCTCTGAGGTTGGCGCTCGAGCTCGGAAGTGGGCACACGAACGGTTCGACTTCGGGCAGTCGGCGCGACGGGCGTTGGCTTCGTACACCAGACTTGCCGCCCGCGCACCGCTCGCTGAGGATCCCGTCGCGTGACCCAGGTCAGACGATCTCTCGTCTTGGTTGGGGAGTTGCCGGAGCCCTTCGGGGGAGTGGCGATGCACTGTTACAACGTGTGCATGGAGCTAAGTCGTCGTGACGTCGACGTTCATTTCCTGGACAGTGAGCCCGGCGCCGTGAAGCACCTCCCTCTGCTGGCGAGTTATTCAAGAGTGACAGGTCGATACGTGCGGGGTGGGCTCTCGGCGCTTCGCTCTCCGCGAGTAATTCTTTCCTGGTTCGCCCTCGTGTTTCCGGTCGCCCAAAGGATCGGGCCACGAGCCTCCCTCCAGGCGTTGGTCCTCGGCTACAGAACCTACGCGACGGCCCGGCGTGCTGGAACACGATCAATCGTCGCTCATCATGCGGGGGAGCTTGGACTTTCTGCCCTGGTGGCCGCCCGAGCGCTTGACGCCAAAGTCACTGTGTTTATTCATGGGTCAGAATGGACGCACCCGACGTGGAACTTGAAGCTCTCTGCCATCGTTGCCGGAAGGGCTCATCGGATCATCGCCAATTCCTCGTATACCAGGCGGCTCTGTATGGATGCCACGGGGCGGACCGACATTTCAGTGATTTCACCCGGCGTCGATCACGGCAGATTCCATCCCTCCCACAGCACTCCGGAATGTCGGGACGATCCCATCGTTCTCTTCGTCGGAGCAATGCATCCTCGCAAGGGGGCCGATGTGCTCGCCAGGGCCATCCCTCTGCTGCACGATCTTCCGGCACGGTTCATATTCGCCGGGCCTTCAGGTCCCCTTGAGCCGGAAGTCAGGTCGATCATCTCCGGCTCCGGCGCTCAGGATCGGGTCGACTTCCGCGGGCAACTCAGCTCCGAAGAACTTCCTCGTGTACTCGCTGAGGCGGAGATATTCGTCTTCCCCACAGTCTGGGGCACCGAGGGTTTCGGGATGGTCGCCGCCGAGGCCATGGCCTGTGGAGTGCCTGTTGTGGCCAGCCGCATCGCTGCGATACCCGAAGTAGTGCTCGACGAGGAGACGGGACTGCTCGTGGAACCCGGCGATCCAGTTGACCTCGCGTCAAAGCTGCGCACCCTCCTCGGAGACCCTTCCCGACGCCACGTTCTCGGCCGCGCCGGGACCAAACATGTGCAGCAGTACCGGTGGGACCGGTTGGCAGACGAGCTGGTCGAGGACTTGGACATCGAGTCCTCGACGCTCAGTGCTCACAACAGTCTGGCCACATGATGGGAGGCTTGGCGATCGACCGGGCGCCGACCAAACGTCGGGAACCCCCCCTCCAGCGTCTGCTCCTATTCAATCTCGCCACCGACGAGAAGGATCCCATACTCGGGTTCACCGCCGAATGGGTCCGGGCTCTCGCTACCCGGGTGCCCAACGTCGACGTCATAACGATGCGGTCTGGGACCACAGACCTGCCGGGCAATGTCCGCGTTTATTCGATCGGCAAGGAGCGCGGCTGGACAGAGGCGAGACGGTTGTTTGAGTTCTATCGACGACTCGGGCTCTTGTTGCATGAGCAGACCTATGACGCTTGCTTCGCTCATATGCAGGAGCGATTCGCCCTTCTCGCAGCCCCACTATTGAAACTCAAGCACATACCGGTCACGCTTTGGTACACCCATCCTCACACACCCCTCGCGTTACGCGCCGCGATCAGAACAGTCGACCGGGTGATCACTGCCGATGCCAGTAGCTGTCGAGTCCGGACCTCCAAGCTGCTCGCGATTGGCCATGGCATCGACACGGATCGGTTCGTGCCCGCCTTTTGCCATCGATCCCGCTTCCGGGTTGTGGCCGTCGGCCGCGTCACGCCCATCAAGCGGCTCGAGCTCCTGGTTGACGCCGCCGCCCGTGTGCAGAGCCGCCTCACACAAGCTCTCGAGGTGCGGCTCATCGGTCCGACTGACATCGTTGACACCAACTACGAAGCTGCTCTGCGCCGTCGGGCCTTCGAGATGGGTATTGCCTCGCAGGTGAGCTTTGTCGGCCCGCTTGGGACCGAGGAACTGATCGCTGAGTACCAGGCGGCCGACGCGGTGGTGAGCGTCACCCGTCGTGGTTCCTTCGACAAGTCGGCAATCGAAGGAATGAGTTGTGGGTTACCCCTGCTGACCATGAACCCGGCCTTTGCGCCGCACCTGTTGGCCGCAGGTATGCCGAGGCCGATCGAGGACGGCAATGCCGAGGCGTTGGGGCAGGCTATCGGGCGACTGGCTGAGGTCTCAGTGGAGGAACGGCGACGATGGGGCCAGGCTCTGAGAGCCGAGGTGATCCGCGCTCATTCACTCCAACGCCTGGCCGACCTACTAGTCGAGCAGATCCTCTGACATCTCGCTCGTCGGTCAAGTCCAGAGCCTCGGCTCGCGGTGTCAGCGTTGGGTCCGCTCAGCTTCTCGAAAAAGTGACCCGATTCTTGAGCCTTGTCATCCCCGCCAAGAGACTGAGCCGCTCGACGTAGGAATCAACAACAGTCGAGTCACCGTCGAGAAACAGCGTGTGCGGTCCTTTCCGCCCCGCCACTCGAACCTGCGCCCGTGGTACTTCGCGATACCTCTCCCGTGACAACTCGATGATCTCGGAGAGTGTCACGCCGTTGCCATAGCTGTCCCGATTGTCCTGGCCGGGGCGAAACAAGCGCCCGTTGGCGGCGATGATAGGACCGGCCGGGCGGGCGCGAGCGACGTCCATGACGATCGGGTTATCCGGGTGAGGTTCATACGGCCCAGCCACGTCCGTTGCTGACCACAACCAGAGGAGGTCGGTCGCCGTCTTCGGCAGGCCACCGAACAGCCACCACCGGCCAGCATGGAACAGGACTGTGGGATCGATGATCCGGAACGCCTCGAGACCACGAACCTCTTGCGATCCCACGATGGACGCTCCCTCGAGTTCGAACAATCTCGGTGGCCCTACAGACGCCATCTCGGGCAGGACGTATCGCGTACCCTGGCTTTCGACGATGAAGGGATAGGAGCAGTGATGACCGTGCACTCCCGGCACGTCAACGGCAACGGGTGGGCGGTCAGGGCTGAACACAAGCAGGCGTCCCTTTCCCGTCCGGCTCTCCAAACCCTCGCACCAGATCCTGCCGCCATCGCCCGGGCAGGGATCGGCGGTGAACACGTATCCCTTCGGAAGGATGAAGTCGTCTGGCTCGCGAAGGTACACGACCTGCTTGGTTCGAGTGGGGTCTATGGCATTGGTCCGACCCACTCTCCATCTCTTCTCCATCAGCACGCCGTAGCCAGCTCTCTTCATCCGTCGGACTGCCATCAGCCCGATGAATCTGACGACAGTCGAATTTGATGGAAGTGAGTAGTTCTTGCCGGTGACCGGGTGATCCAGCGCGACACCATTTCGGGAGTTGCGGAGAGCCTTGACCAGTAGGTGGTGGCTATTCCCGTAAAGCCTGTCGAGCGTCTGGTGATAGGAGTGCGGAACTACCTCGCTCGCAGCATACGCGAGGACCTTTCCGGCATCGAGCTTGTTGCCGATCCGTTGCACGATCGCACCGACATGATCAGCGCCATCAAGCACCTCATAGAAGCCCGCCGGTCGACCCCGGTATTCGCTGGGATCACCGTGATGGAACGACAGCACTCCGTGAATGGCCGGCAGATCATCTGGGTCCCTATGAAGGTTCATGCCGAACTTGATGACCACGTCAAATCCGAACTCGACCATCTCGCGGCACGCAGATGCGGGCACTCGCTGCCAGATGCCCTGCCACTCGGATCTGAATGTTCGCACAACGGCGTCCGGTCCAACGATCGACCGCCACGATGTTGGTCTCGTCCATGAGGTGCGCATCGAGGTCAAACGGAGCCCGTAATACCCGAGGTGCTTGTGCGGTCTCCGCTTAACTTGTGAGTTCTCGCAGATGTACACGCAGGCAATCCGAAGCCCGCATGCGACCGCCCGCTGGAGCGCTGCCGCTTGCCACCGCGCGATGGCGGTTCCATCGACGAGCAAACAGGCCGAAAAGCCATGCAGGTCACCGAGCGGATTGTCGGTCCACGGGGTCTGCGACGCGTCATGGCGCACGAGAGTGAACGTACCTCCCAAGATGCGTCCAGCTTGCGATCGATTGTCCAGCCGACGTGGACGATACACCTCCAGCTCCAACGTCGACAGCTAGTCGCTAGTTGGTGTCACCGGCTTTCTCAGCGGCGGCCCGGTGGGTCTGCAGTGGCTGCCCCGTCGGATTCGGCCTGAGTACGGCCCGACGCCGAAAGCACTAGCCGAGTTTGCCAAGTCGGTCCCGTGGTCCGCAACGAACCCCCAAGGGAGTTGATCCCCTGATAGGACGGAGCGTTACCTGTAGGTTCAGACGCGTGTTGCGACGCGCCCGCGTGGTTGGGTCTGCGAGCAAGGCCGACACCGAAAAGCCGGTGGCCGTCTTCCTCGGCAAGGCGCGCCTGGGTGATCCCCAGTCGGCTGGCGTGCGGGGCCGAATCGCCATCCACGACCGATACATCCGCTCGATCTGGGTGAAGACAGGGCCGGTCAGGGCGGAGCGGTTGGGAGACTGCGTTCACATATCCCTGCCGGCCTTGCGACCGCCGGCGCTCGGCGGGTTGTTCTTTTACAGCGTCGGCCCACTGATCGCGGTCATCGCCGCCGTGCGTAGGAGCCCTAGCGCAATCGTGTGCCAGAGTCCGCTCGAGGGCCTCGGAGCCGTCCTCACCGTACGCCTCTTGCCGAGGTCGCGGCGTCCTCCCGTCCAGATAGAAGTACACGGAGATTGGAGGGCAGCCCCGCGGCTGTACGGAAGCCGTGCCCGCCACCTGATCGCGCCATTGTCCGATCGCCTTTGTGGCTGGGCGCTTCGCCGCGCCGACCGGCTTCATGTTGTGAGCGAGGCGATGGCTGCTCAGGCTCGTCAGGCGGGCTATGGCGGACCGATGGACATGCACGTCGAATTCGCCGACTATTCCCCGTTCCTCGAGGACGACCCGACCCCGTTCCCCGCCCACCCCCGCGTGGTGTTCGTCGGTGTTCTCGAATTCACCAAGGGAGTGGACGTGCTGCTGGACGCGTGGCCTGTCGTGCTGGCCCAAGAAATCAGAGCTGAGCTCGTCATCGCCGGAGATGGCACCATGGATGCGGCCCTTCGCCGACGCGTGAGCCGGCTCGGGATATCCGGAAGCGTGGAGTTCGTCGGGCACGTACCTCCAGTTCGGCTGCGTCAGATACTGGACGACTCATGGTGCCTAGCCCTCCCCTCCCGTTCCGAGGGGCTTCCGCGGGTCGTGCTCGAGGCGATGGGCCGAGGACGCCCGGTAGTCGCCAGTGCAGTCGGTGGCCTACCCGAGGTCGTCGATGAGGGCACCACCGGCCATCTGGTGCCAGCTGGCCGACCAGAGCCGCTCGCTCAAGCCATCGTCATGCTTCTACGTGACCCCGAGCGGGCCGCCAAGATGGGCGCAGAAGGTCGGGCGCGGGTGACCGAGCGCAACCCGCTCGTTGAGTACGAGTCGGGAATCGAACGACTGGCGGAGTGGATCCATCACTGCCGACCCCCAGCCGAGTCGCGGCAAAGATCGAACCAATCAGCCTGCCCAAGCAGAAAGACTTGATCGGATCTCCGCCGCTAGGACTGCAAACTCCGGACTTGGGGGCTCTCCGATATTCGGCGGGATGAGCGATCCCGTCTGGGATCGCTCAGATGGATGCGCTCGAGACTACGAGGTCGTTTCCAGTGCCGATCTGGTCAGCGTCGGCATAACGTCCGAGCTCCCACTGCACATCGGCGATGGTATCGGCCAGGATGTCTTGAAGAGTATGGCGAGGTCGCCAACCGGTCAGCGCCTCGATCTTCGAGACGTCAGGCACCCGCCGGCGCATGTCCTCAAATCCCTCTTGGTAGGCCTCGTCGTAAGGCACCAGCTGGATCTCAGAACTCGAGCCCGTCTTCTCGATGATGGCCTTGGCCAGTTCGAGGATCGTGATCTCCTCGGTAGATCCCACGTTGAATACCGAGCCCACGGCCCGACGGTTGTCGAGCACACGTAAGAGAGCATCCACGGTGTCCGATACGTGGCAGAAGCAGCGGCTCTGTTGTCCATCCCCGAATACGGTGACACGCTCACCCATCAGTGCCTGTTTCACGAGGGTCGGGAGCACCATACCGTAGGCCGCACTCTGGCGCGGGCCGACTGTGTTGAAGAGCCTGGTAACCACCGCAGGTAGGCCTCGCTCGCGGTGATAGGTGATTGCCAGTATCTCATCGACCGCCTTTGCGGTGCTGTAGGCCCAGCGGGCGACGGTGGTCGGTCCGAGGATGCGGTCTGCGGTCTCGCTGAGGACCGAATGACCGTTCTTCCCGTACACCTCCGATGTGCTGGCGATCAAGATCGGACGCTGGTAGCGGTGGGCGGCCCCGATCACCACCTCCGAGCCGCGAAGGTTGGTAGTGAAGGACCGGAGTGGCTCCTCGATGATCAGACGCACACCAACTGCAGCAGCCAGGTGTACAACCGCATCGCACTTGTGCATGAGTTCGTCTACGACAAGCTCATCTCGGATCGAGCCGGTCACGGTGACCAGCCCTGGATGGTGGGCCACCCCCGCCAGGTTCTTCATGGAGCCGGTCGAAAGGTCGTCGAGCACGATCGCACGGTCACCGCGGCCAAGAAGTGCTTCGGTCAAATGTGAGCCAATGAAGCCGGCACCTCCAGTGATCAGGTAGGTCGTCTCCCTAGCCGTTCGCGTCCTGGCGGTTGCGACCGGCACGGTCGGAAATCCGATATCCACCTGTCGAGCACCTCCTCCCCAGTCGTTCTCCGCCCTTCGACGCGGGGCCAGCGTTGAGGAACGCCGCTGTGAACCTAGGTCGGTCCGGCGCGCCGGGGCACCCGATAGCTCCCCCAGGGGAAGACTTACCTCGCCTGGGCTGGGCGAGACCCGGCTAAGGCCACTAGGGGATGGTGCTAGTACTCCCAATCGGGGCACCAAGCGAGACTCCTGAGGGTCCGACGCGAACGAGAGGCTCATGATCGACCTGCACTGGTGGTCGTGCATATTGATATTCGGCATGGCGGCCGTGTTGACGCTGGTGTGCACCCCGGTCGCCCTCCGACTGGCCAAGCGCCTGCACTGCTTCGACATCCCTGCTGCTGGGAAGTCCCACCAGGCACCTATTCCTTACCTCGGTGGCTTGGCTATCGTCATCCCGTTCGTCTTGATCGCCGTGGTCGCCGGGCTCGTCGGGACATCGGACCGCAACGACGTGTCCGATCTGGCAGTCTTCCTCGCCATGGCGGTGGGCCTGGCCGTGTTGGGCCTTGTCGACGATCTTCGCGGGCTCAGCCCCTGGCCTCGGCTTGCTCTCGAGATTGGCGCCGGAATCGGAGTGTGGACGATAACCACCCCGACGTGGCTACCGGGGCCCCCACCATTGCAGGCCGTGGCGACAGTCTGCTGGGTGGTGATCGTCACCAACTCCTTCAACCTGCTCGACAATATGGACGGCTTGGCGGCAGGTATCGCTGCAGTGTCGTCGATATTCCTCTTCGCCGTAGCCCTGCAGAACGGTCAGTTTCTCGTAGGGACCTTTGCCCTGGGGCTGGCCGGGTGTGCAGCTGGATTTCTCCAGTTCAACTTCCATCCTGCACGCATTTACATGGGTGACTCGGGGAGCTTGTTCCTCGGGTTCGTTCTGGCGGTGTTGAGTCTTGACCTTCGTTTCCCCCCCGCCAGTGGGGTGACGTTCGTTGTTCCAGTGCTGATCGTCGGTGTAGCGCTGTTCGACACGACACTCGTGTCAATCACGAGGCTGCTCCATGGGCGTACCCCCTTGCAGGGAGGACTCGACCACGTCAGTCACCGCTTGGTCTTTGTCGGACTGTCGACCCGCACTGCCGTGTGCCTGCTGTATTCAGTTGCGGTCGTGCTGGGATGGATCGCCCTGGTGATCGGGAGAACCGACCGGCCTGCGGGGTTTTTCTTGAGCGGCCTCGTTGCGTTGTTCGCCGTCGTAAGCGGCGTCGCGTTGGCCCGCGTACCGGTGTACCGGGACGCTGGCAAGGGCAGAGCGCCAGCTCCGGGGGCCCCGACCCAAGCCCGAACGGATCTCAATCACGCTGGGGGTCACACCGGCCGACTGGCCGAGAGGGGTAATGCGAACGGTCATCGGGCGTCCCTCGGTGATGTCCAGCCCTCAGCGGTCCGCGACGGCGGATCGTGAGCGGCCGGACTCACGCGGTCCTAGAAGGACTCACGCGGTCCTAGAAGCGAATCTCGACTCTGCAGGAGTCAAGCGGGCCGAGACAGCGGGGGCAGCAAGGTGCGCCACGCTGTCTGTCGGCCGTCAGATTGGACTTGCTGGCTGCAGAGCTTTTCGTTCAGGTGCTCCCTCGCTTGACACGCCGGCCATTTCCTAGTCTGGGTCCCGTCCACAGGAACAATTCTCCGCTCAGGCCAGGCCCACGATCGGCGCGTTGAGACGTTGCCCCCCCATTGAGCCATGGAACGGCGCGTCGCCGTAGTTGAAAATGCCTCCATCGGAGGCCACCATCCAGTAGCCACGTCCGTCGGAACTTGCCGCCATGCCGACGACCGGCTTGTTGAGGTGTATCGAGCCGGTCGACCCGTAGAAACCGGACCCGGTGCCGTAGGTGAGGATGCCCCCATCAGAGGCCACAAGCCAATAGCCGAGGCCGTTGGGCGCTGGCGCCATCCCAACGACGGGCTTGTTGAGGTGTATCGAGCCGGCGGAGCCGAAGAACCGGGCATCACCGAAGGTGAAGATGCCCCCGTCGGAGGCCACCAACCAGTACCCATCGCCGTCGTGGGTGGCTGCCATGCCGACGATCGGCTTGTTGAGATGGATCGAGCCGGTCGAGCCGAAGAACCGGGCATCACCGAAGGTGAAGATGCCCCCGTCGGAGGCCACCAACCAGTACCCATTGCCGTCGGGGGTCGGCGCTATGGCGACCACCGGGGCGTTGAGGTGTAACGAGCCGGCGGAGCCGAAGAACCGGGCGTCACCGAAGGAGTACACCCCTCCGTCGGAGGCCACCAACCAGTACCCATTGCCGTCGGGGGTCGGCGCTATGGCGACCACCGGGGCGTTGAGGTGTAACGAGCCGGCGGAGCCGAAGAACCGGGCATCACCGAAGGAGTACACCCCTCCGTCCGAGGACACGAGCCAGTAGCCCCCACCGCCGCCGAAGCCGCCCGAGCTGCCCGTTCCGCCCGAGCTGCCCGTTCCGCCCGAGCTGCCCGTTCCGCCCGAGCTGCCCGTTCCGCCCGAGCTGCCCGTTCCGCCCGAGCTGCCACCGATCACATCAACTGTTTCGCTCGTGGTCAGTCCGTGAATGTTCTCGGCAGTGACGGTAATCGTGTTCTCACCTGGTAGCAGCCCAATGCTCGGTACGTTCCAGTTCGTCTGGCTCACATAGCCAGTCGAGTAGCTTCCAGAATCAATCTGCCAGCTCGCAGTGGCGGCGCCCGAGGCCCCGGACGAGCTGGTGAAGGTCACGTCCCTGATTGCGTAGCTGTCGCTGGCCGTTCCGCTGAGGGAGACGACATTGCCGGTCGTCTGCTGATTGAGTATCGCCAGCGTCGGCGGGGAACTTTCGACCGTCCCGGGCGTGGCAGCGGCTTGCATGGCGCTCACGTACGGGCCGTAGTCGAAGTCGTTCAGCGCCGTATAGGCGAAGTCGGCGAACTCGCCGCCCATTCCCCAATTGCGAAATGCCTGCAGCTGGGTCGCGACGTAGGCAGGTGGGCGGGGCGCCGCATACGACCCTCCGTCGGCTCCAGCGCCGTCGATCCATGCCGAAGGCGACAGGTAGACGTGGTCGGCGGCGTACGACCAGTTACTGAAATCCTGAGAAAACAGCGAGAAAAGACTGTTGTATTCGTAGGTTAAGGCGGAGTTCCATGTCTGGGTAGTTCCGCCGCTTATACCTGTGTCCTTGTAGAAGGTCTCGTCGTAAAACCAAATACCCGCATAGCCGTCGACACTTGTCATCCCGTTCCAGAAATTGATGTCGAGGTTCGCCTGAGAGGCGCCCTCGATACCGTGATTTTGATCGATGACGTAGGAATCCCAGGTATCTGGGAAGCTGGCGGCATAGTCGGCGATCTGCACGTCCGGGAAGGCTTGCAAGATCGCTCCCATCAGCTGCTGCCCACGGAGGGTGGCCTCGTCACGGGTTTCCTGCTCCGTGTGGGTGTTGCCTGGGTAGTTCCACGCCCATGTGGCGGTGTAGACGTCGCCTTCTTCCGCGTACAGCTCCCCGTCCATGGCAATGCCGTCGAAGCCCAACAGGTGAGCCGCACCGGCCAGCCCAGCCACGCTGGGGAGCACGGTGTTGGACCAAGCCGAGTCATTGAACCAATCAGCCAATGGCGTGGCCGTGTTGTAATAGTTCCCGAGGTCGAAACCCAGGTAAAGCTTCATCCCCAGGGCATGGGCCTCCGAGACGATGTTGGAGCTTTTCAACTGATCCTCGACGGTGAATTGGCTGGACGATAGGTCGGTGCTGGGATCCCCGGTGAAGCTCTGGCCGCCGCCCATACCCTGGAGCAAGCCAACACTGGCGACGAACCCGCCTACGCCTTCGTCATTCCACTGCGCCAGCTGGGCCTGGGACATCGACAGCAGGTCATTGATACCGGTCCACATGACGGTCCGGTTCGCGGCGGAGCCAGGCCCGTAAGAGCCACCGGCCGCTACTGGGCCTACCTCGAGGAGCACCGCGACCAAGGACAGGGTGGCGAGCCCGATACCGAGGGCCTTCAGGCGGACTAAGTGGGCCATACCTGGCGGGGGTCGGTGGAGGGCAGGATGCCGACGGTTCCGGGCGGTGCACTCGTCAGCCCGGCTGCGATGGAGTTCATGATCATCACGCCGATCGGCAACATCAGAGTCGCGACACGACAACGGGCACGGCGGAGCACATTGCTTCCCCCTTTCTGGTTTCCCCTTCCGGGCTCAGGACGCGGAACGAAGGTCTCTAAAGGAATCGGACCTTTTTGGCCAGATGACCACGAACGCCAGAAGAGTTGCGCGCGGGTTGTGCCAAACATGCCGCGCCATTGATCTCGTTGTCGGTGGCGCCGCCGGACGCCCGCTCACAGCGGGGTGCCAGGAGGAGGCGACCAGCTGTCGGAGCGGCGCGCCGGTTCCCGGTCATGGGCCGCTGAGGCACAACCACGCAACGCCCACCACGTGGTCATTCCGGCTCACGGGATGACCAGGCGGACGCCGGCACCGGCCACGCTCACCTCCGCGTCCGGGATCCTGTGAACGAGGTGCCGCACCCGATGCCGCCACCGTGCACGACGAACGGATGGAGGAGGGGTCCCCGCCATCGCTTTCTTTTGGCGAGCCGTCTGACGTGGGGCAGCGGTAGTCGCGAACTGCCGAGAGCCTTCGATTGGCCGCGTCAGGCCCTAGGGGAGTTGCCCAGGCGATTGGCCCCCCGTGCCGCTACAAGATCAGTGGATGGACCCTGCGTCCCTGTACATCGACTTGCTCAAGCTGGCTGTCAGCGAGGCACTGCGCCCCGCTCGCTCCGCTCTCGTCGTTGTTCCGTCGGAGCGTCCGATCCGTGGCGCTCGGGTCGCGTCTTGGCTGCGTTATGGAGGCCAGCGCTTGCTGTCCCTCAAGGGCTACGAACTTGCCCGCCGGATCGACATTCCTCCAACTTTCGTGACGGACGGCCTCTACGACAGCGGTGTGCCGTTTTCGGGCGAGACGATGATCGGCCTGAAGCGCCTTGACAATGTCCGCCACTGTGTCGAGACGGTTATCTCAGATCAGGTTCCCGGAGACTTCATCGAGACCGGGGTGTGGCGCGGAGGCTGCGCGATCTTCATGCGGGGAATCCTGGCTGCCCATGGCATCGGTGACAAGCAGGTGTGGCTCGCCGACTCCTTCGCCGGCGTTCCTGAACCCGATACGAGCCGGTATCCGTTAGATGGTTTCAGCGACCTTCACAACCAATTTGGGCTGGTCGTCAGTCGAGAAGACGTCGAGGCGAATTTCCGGCGATACGGGCTTCTCGATGACCAGGTGCGCTTCGTCGAGGGCTGGTTCGAGCACACATTGCCGACTCTGGCGGGGCACACATGGGCCCTCATTCGGCTCGACGGGGACCTGTACCAATCCACAATAGAAGGGCTGGAGAACCTCTATCCTGGACTCTCGCCTGGCGGGTACTGCATTGTGGACGACTACGGCACGTATTCTGCGTGTCGGCAGGCAGTAGAGGACTACCGCGCCAAGCACAAGATCGACGAGCCAATCGTGGACATCGACGGCTCCGGAGCCTTCTGGCGACGAACAGCTGAGCAATGAGGGGGTGGAGAGGCACCTGCCGTCGGAGGACGTCGGGATCCCCTTCACGGCATTGAGCGGCGATGTCCGGAGGTCGCTGGTGCTGGCCGCTTGGGACGCGAATCGGCGCGTCCCCTAAACAGGGTGTCCTCGCCTTCGACGTGTGCTGGCCGACAACCGGCGCGGGAGGGCATTGAGTGGTATCCGAGGAGTTCAGAGATCCCGCCTGAGGAGAAGTTGTTCGACCTCCGTGAGCTCTTCAGCCCGAGGAGTGGATCATCATCCACCGTGAGGCTGGCTGCGCCCCGGTCAGACCCGAGCGAGCGCCGAATCACGTCCACCACCACCGGACCGGCCTGATCGACGGTGTGTCGTTTGCGAACGCGGTCCGCGGCTATCTGGCCCATTCTCTGCCGCTCCTCCTCCCGCTCCAGCAGGTCTGAGACCGCAGTGGCCATGCCGGCTACATCGAGGTAGGCGGCTACGCGGCCGGCGTCGGGGTGGGCGAATTCCGGCGCGCCACCGCCTCCCGCGAAGCAGACGAGAGGTACGCCTGCAGCAGCCGCTTCGAGCATGACCAGCGGAAAAGGATCCTCCCGTGAAGTCAAGGCGAACACGTCCATGGCCGCGAACAGCTCCGCCAGATGCTCCAAGGGCCCGACGAATCTGATGCGGTCCCCGAGGCCGAGCCGTCTGGCGTCCATGACGAGCCCTCCCCGGGTCGGGCCGGCAGCGTCGCCCCCTGCCCAGACGAAGTGAACGTCTTGGTCCGGGAGGCGTCGGGTGACCATGGCCGCAAGTTGTACGAAGAGGTCTGGGCCCTTGCGCCAGTCCATCGTGCCTACTCCGCCGACCACGAGCGCGTCAGGTGAGATTCCCAAGCGGCGTCGGGTGACGTGCCGGTCCGCACGAGCCCTGACCAGTTGCACCTCGTCGATACCGACGAATGCGTGGCATAGGGTGATCCGCTCAGGCGGCACTCCCTGGGTTGAGACGAGGCTCTCCGACGTGACGCGCGAGCAGGCGATGTAGTGATCCGTCACGTCCTTTGTGAAACCGAGGTCAGGCGCTGAGGTGCGATACCCCAGCCACCATTCCAACTCGTGCACATGGGAGACGCACGTTTTGCCCAGGGCGCCAAAGCTCACGCAGAAGCGCTCCATTCTGGAGGGTGTTCGAGTACACAAGATCGACCTTGGACAGACGCCGGGCGAGCGATCGGAGTCGCTTCTCGCGCCAGGCGTTCAGCAGGACCTGCGGGACGTTTGCGGACAAGTGGCCCAGATACCGGCCGGCCGCCACGTCGGCGGTCGTCGTCGGCGCCAGAGACCGGAAGGCAGGTTCCATGGCGCCCCCCGAGCCGAGCAAGACCTCGAATCGGTAGTCGGAATTGGCTCGAAGCCACTTCAGAAATGTAAGCAGGGCGATGGGTGCGCCAGTGCGAGAGGCATCGTGCGAGATGAAGAGAATCGACGGCGGCGACAGCCCCATTTGAGATCGAGTGGCCCGGGAGCCGAAGATATTGCGCGGTTGAATCACCGTTGTAGCCTATTTAGTGATGCCATCACTACCCTGACGGGGCTTAGATTGGCCGGCTACGGCTTCGGCCGGTTTTGAGGTGTTTGCAGATCCGACCCTGCTCCCCTAGGGGCTTCTTCTCGGTGAGGGATGTAATGTCAGCCCGCTACTGTGCTACCGAGGTCAACGGGATGGCGACGCCAAACAACATCGACCTTTTGCGGGGTCTCCGGGATATGATCGGTGGGATTAATTATCCAATGAGCGCCGAGCCGGCGGAAAGCTTGGCTCTCGATAATCGCTGGCTGCGAATCGACAGCCGTCGACCCTGGTTTCCCGACTTAGGTGCTGTCTTCCGGTCGCGCCAACTCCTTTTCCTGCTCTGTCGGCGAAACATTACCGTCATGTATCGGCAGACCGCACTGGGGTCGATCTGGCTCGTGGTCAATCCGGTCATTTCGGCCGGCTTACTGAGCTTCGTGTTCGGGCGTGTGGCTCATCTATCGAGCGGAGGGGTGCCGTACTTCCCCTTCACCTTCGCAGGCTTGCTCGCCTACAATCTCTTTTCCAATTCTGTCACCGGGGCGGCTAGTAGTCTTGTCTCGAACTCAACCTTGTTCACCAGGATCTACTTTCCCCGGCTGCTCCTTCCGCTCTCGGCACTTGCGCCGACGCTGCTCAACACCGGTATCAGTTGTGGCGTAATGTTTGTTCTTCTTTTGGCTTACAAGATCGGCTTCTCCTATCGGCTGCTGCTCTTACCGCTCTGGCTGGGGCTCGCCCTTTTGTTGTCCGTCGGAGTGAGCCTGATCCTGTCCTCGATGGCAGTGTTCCGACGAGACGTCGGGTACGCCACACAAGTCGTGATTCCTCTCCTGTTGTTCGTCACTCCCGTCGCCTACTCCGTCGCCGCCGTTCCCCCCGGGCTTCGGACGATCTATCTCCTCAACCCATTGGCAACCATCGTGGAGGGCTGTCGATGGTCATTGGTCGGACAGACTCACCTTCCGAGCATTTCGATGTGGGCTGTCGCTTACGCCACCGTCATCACGCTCCTTTCACTCGTTGCGGGTTTGGTCGTCTTCGCACGCCTCGAGCGGAAGTTTGCCGATGTCGTCTAACTCGGCGGTCAGCGTCCGTCACGTATCGAAGATATACACATTGGGTTTGAGTGGAAGGTCCAGGTCACTCTCTTCAATCATTCGGGAGCGTGCCCGTCGCCCCATACGGGGAAACGGTAGGAGAAAGGAGCGTCTCCAGGCGCTGGACGATGTTTCTTTCGACGTCCTCCCGGGCGAAGCGGTTGGCATCGTGGGTAATAACGGCGCCGGCAAGAGCACGTTGCTGAAGATCCTCAGCCGCATCACTCCGCCAACCCGCGGTCACATCGATATTCAGGGAACAGTCGGGTCGCTGCTGGAAGTCGGAACTGGATTTCATCCGGAGTTGACCGGTCTGGAGAACGTGTATCTCAACGGGGCGATCCTCGGCATGTCAACGCGGGATATCAAGCGACGCTTGGAGGAGATCCTCGCCTTCGCAGAAATTGACAAATTTATCGATACACCGGTCAAGCGCTATAGCACCGGTATGCGGGTGCGCCTCGCCTTTGCAGTGGCGGCACATCTAGAGCCAGAGATCATGATCGTCGACGAGGTTCTGTCGGTGGGTGATCAGGCGTTTCAGGCGAAGTGCCTCGAGCGAATGAAGTCGGTTGCCGCGAGCGACGGCCGGACTGTCCTGTACGTAAGTCATCAGTTGGCCACGGTGGAGCATCTCTGTCCAAGAACGCTACTTATTGCCGATGGTCGACTCGAATTCGACGGTCCGACGGAGGAGACAATGGCTCAGTATCTCCGTAAATTCCCGCGGGGTAAGGCCGCTGACATCGCTGGCGTGTTCGATCTTGCCTCGGCTGATCGATCGCAAGGGGCATACGAGCCACTCCTCCAACGACTCGAACTTCGACCGAGTGGTGGGAGTCCATCCGACAACATACGGATGGGGGAGCAGTTACAGATCGAGATCAGCGTGACAGGATTGAACGACATCAGAGATCCATGGGTGTTCGTCTCGATCGGCTCGAGCAAAGTGCCTGTACTGATTCGGCTGAACTCTCTCGCCGTGCCGCTCAACTCCACACAGGATCGGAGTGACCGGGAACTGATCGTGATCAATATCCCTGCTCTGCCTCTCACGCCGGGTGACTACCGGGTAGAAGTGCATATCAAAGACGGGAGCAAGACGGTTGATTACGTCGGACCAGCAGGCGAATTCACGGTCAATCCTGCAGATGTGTTCGGCGGGGGGTACAGGTTTGACTCGAGCGGTGGGTTCGACGACGGCTCTTTCGTGGTCCCGTGGGAATGGGAGCTTCGGCCGGCGCCGGATCCATGTGTCGATATTCCGCCATTTGCTTCAACGGGGGAGCGACGCCCCCAACGAAACCCACGCCCAGGGATGGGGTTGGCATCCGGCGAATCTGGCGTTCCCTGCGAGGTCCGATGAAGACTCGAGCCGAGAGACACGTACAGCTACATCGTCTAGACATCCCACGTCCGTAAGAGGTCAAGCGGCCAGCTCGGATTCCTCGGGCCAGGCAACCAGCTCGTCGTAGAGGACTCCTCGCTCCAGGCAGACATGAAGGATGCCCGACCAGGCGGTTGGCCAGCTGGCGGAGGGCCTGTCGGTGGGTCTTGCCCCTGGCTCGGAGTTCGTCGTAGTAGCGCCGGGCGCCCGGCGAGTGCGTGAGGGCGCAAAAGGCCCACTGGTCGCAGGCATCGGCCAGGCGGCGGTTGCGGGCGAAACGGGCCAGCACGACCCGGCTGTGACCCGAGGCTTTGGTCACAGGTGACGTGCCGGCGTAGTTCTTGCGAGACTTGGGGCCGGAGAAACGAGTCCGGTCATCACCGAACTCGCCCAGCACCCGGGCACCGAGGACCGTCCCTAGTCCTGGCAGGGAGAGGACGACCTTGGCGTCCGGGTGCTGCTCAAAATGCTCTGAGAGCGCCGCCTCGAGTTCGGCGATCTGGGCGTTGAAGGCGCCGATCAGGGCGACGGCCGAGCGGGTGACGAGCCCGTGGGCCTTGGCGATGAGCTCGGGTGCCTCGAGCTGCTCGGCGCGCAGGGCCTCTTGGATCTCTTCGGCCCGCCGTTCGATGTTGCGCTGGCGACCACCACGGCGCAGCGCCGAGGCGATCTTCGAACGCGACAGCCCCCGGCCGAGCTCGGGAGTCGGGGCGATCTCGAGGATGGCCAGGGCATCGGTGCTGGCCAGATCGGTGCCGAAGGCCGCCAGGGCCCCGGGGTAGTACTCGCGCAACGACGAGCGCAGCGCATTGAGCTGGCGCTGGCGGCCCCAGATGGCGCTCTGGTGGGCCCGGGCCAAGAGCTTCACCCCTTCGGCCAGGTCCGAGTCACCGGCGATCGGGCCGGTGGTTGTGCCGGTCGGTGCGCACCAGGTCGGCCAGCACCTTGGCGTCGCCGGGGTCGGACTTGGCTCCCGAGGTGGCGTGGCGGTCCCGATAGCGGGCGGACGCCATCGGGTTGATGGCGAAGACCTCGTAGCCGGCGCCGAGCAGCGACCAGACCACCAGGCCGCGGTCGATCTCGATGCCGACGACCACCGCCTCGTCGTCGTCGGCGTGCTCGGCGACCAGCCCATGGAGCTCGCCGATCCCGGCCACGCTGTCGGGCACGCGGCGTTTGCCGAGCACCGTTCCGTCCTCGGCCATCACGCAGACGTCGTGATGGTCCTCGGCCCAGTCCACTCCCACAAAGAGCACTGCTCCTCCTCTCGCTCGTGAGCCCGAGGAGATGCGCAGCGACCTAATGGATCAGTGCTCGAGGCACGACACCCCACCAGCTGTCTGTCTCCTCACCAGCCCGACGGGGCACGCTCTAGCGTTAGGGCTCATGGCCCGGGGTCAGACGAGTGCTCCCGCCGGGTGGCTCGGAGACCAGCTTGCCTCTCGCGAAGCCGGTCCGGTCCCATTAGACAGGACACTCGACGTACGGGTGCTGGACTTGTTGCTGCCACTCAACATGGAGACATCGGGAGGCATTCGCCCAGGCCCGGACCGAAGTAATTTGTCTGCTATCGCCGATTGCCCCGCTCACCTGAAGAGGCGCAAATTTGTGCGGAGACATGCTTAGGCTTGACTCGACGCTCAACAAAGGGCACGGGGGTTGGCAGCTCGCCAAGTCGGGCGTGGACTACAAGACCACGGCCAACGCCACCCACCCGCCACCCACCAAGAGCACCTCAGCCTCATTCGGCATCACTATCAACTACACGCCGACCTCGCCGCTGACCACCATGCTGCCGAACTTCTCGCCACTCACCTTGACTAAGCCCTGATCCACCGATCGGCCTCGGTGCGACAGCTTCTGCCAACGATGTGTAACTCGCCTGTCTGTGCGGTGCGGTGATCAGTGGCTGTGACGTGTTCTGGGGCGAGATGAACCAGAGCTTCTTGTGATCGGCGATGTGCATTGGCGGCCGCAGGGTGCTCGGGGCCACGTCCACACAAACGGTCAGGTCACCAGCAAGACGTTGCGGTGAACGGTGAGCGCAGCGACGAAGCGCTCCGTCCATGGCCAACGTGCCGGCAGGTGCAAGGTGACGCGTCGGGCTGAGCGCGTGAGTCGTCCCGGGAGGCTCAGGTAACGGCGGCGAAGGGTCTCGGTGGTGATGAGGGTGTCGCCGAGGCCGAGCCTGGTGCTGAAGCGGGCCAGATTATGAGCCATGACGTTGAAGGCCAACCAGGCGGCATTGGCACCGAAGCGCCCCGATGGCAGATGGTTGAGGCCGACACCGTATTTCAGGTCACGGATGGTGTTCTCGATCTCGGCATGGCGCCGGTGGTCGGCCTCGAGCTCGACCATCTCGCCTTCTCGGTCGGTGATGAAGGCGTGGTAGGTGAACTCGACGAACAGCGCCAGCTGGCTGCCCGGTGTGGGCCGCACCCGACGCACGATGAGGCGACAGGGCTGGCCCTTGGCCCTGAAGGGCTGGTAGGTGGTCTCGGCCACGTCGGCGCCGTCGAGGAAGTAGGGGATGGCGACCCAGGCAGACTCGTCGATGGCGGCGATGGCCGTTTTCACTCCGCCTTTGTGGAGTTTGGCCGTGATGGAGAAGGACACGTTGGCCCGGCGGCAGGCGTCGACGACGTTGCGGTTGTAGAAGCCCGAGTCGGCCCGCAGGACGATCGGCCCGCTGGCACCCGCCGTCCGCACCCGAGCGAACGTCTCGGTGAGGAAGCTGGCCGCACCCCGACCGGAGTGGGCGTTGCCACCGCGCAGGCGGACGTGCAGGACGTCTCCGGTCCTTGCCGCCACGGCGTAGAGAGGGTTGTAGCCCCGGACGTGGTTGTAGGTGAAGTGGGTCCCGCCCTCTTTGGCCAAGCCGTAGGTCTCGTGGATGGAGGAGTCGACATCGATGGTGAACGGCTCCTCGCCCGGACCCGCCCCGGCGGCCCAGGCCCGTGTCAACAGGTCGCCGGCCACCGCGTCCAGCTGACGAGCATGGCCCCAGGTGAAGCTGCGCAGGAACGTTCCGAGAGTCGACGGCGCTAACACGACGTGGCCGAGCACCGCTTGGGTGTCGCCCGCCCGCAGGGCGTCGGCATCGTCGATCGAGTCGCCCCCGGCCAGCGCCGAGTGGATGAGGGTCATGGCCTTGTGCCCGACGTTGGCGCGGCCCGCCGCATCGCCAAGATCGACGTGTTCGTCGAAGAGCTCTCGTAATCCCAAATGCTGGGCCAGTGTCGCCGGCAGCATCAAGCCAGCGTTGGCCACCAGACGGTTGTCGTCGAAGGTCACGTCCAGACGGTCGAGACTGTGGCAAGATCGCGCATCGAAATAGTGCCTTCCCGTAGGGGATGTGGTCGGTGTGGTAACCACCATTTTCCCTTGCAGGAAGGCACTTTTCGCGGATGCGCGACCGCGTTCAGACTCTATTCGTCGGTGGATCAGGGCTAAGGGAACAATCACCATCACCCAACTAAGCGACGAGGTCGCCAACGGCGGGGACCAGATCCGAGCCTCTTCAGTGCCTGCGGCCTTTACCCATACGAACTAGCCTTTCGGTCGTGGGGGTGGACCGTGCGACGATGCGAAGGAAACCTTTCGCGCCAGCTTCGGTCAGAGAACGCCGAGCCGAGCTAGCCGACGCCTGGACGGTCGACTGGCGGGAGCGGATTCCCTTCATCGTGGACTCGTGCAGAGATCAGAGGGTTCTCGATCTCGGCTGCGTCGATCACAGCGTCGAGAGTTTGCAGTCCCCCGGCTGGTTGCACCGTCATCTCCTCGAAGCGGCGACGTCGTGTGTCGGGGTTGATTATGAGGCTGAGGGCATCGACGCGATGAGGGCCGAAGGGATGGAGGCTTACGTGGCTGACATCACTGCCAATCCGACGCCGGAGCTTCTCGCTGGGCCGCGCTTCGACTGGATCGTTGCCGGAGAGATCATCGAGCACCTCGCCTCCCCGCAGGCGCTGCTTTCCTTTGTCCGCCCGCTGCTGGCGCCCGGTGGCAAGTTACTGATCACGACTCCGAACCCGTATGCGCTCTGGCGCAACATGCGGGGCCAGACTCGCGGGATTTGGGAGAACGTCGACCACGTCTGCTATCTGTTTCCAGCCGGCATGGCCGAAATGGCGGCCCGAACTGGGATGCGTGTCGTAACGTCCACAACGATCCACCATAAGACACCCCGCGACGTGGTGACCGCATCCACACGGAGTTTCTTCGAGCGTCTAGTTCGCCAGCTGCTACGACCCCATGACCCACCGTTGCGGGATGGCCCGGCGGAGCCCTACTACGCCCTGAGCCTGCCGGAGGTGGCGGTATTCCTGATGCGCCGGCGGTTCGGCTGGCTCGGAGAAACGGCGGTCTATGTCCTAGTCAGTCAGGACGACATTCCGCGCTAGAACGGGTCGATCGCGCTCCAAGGGCCTCGAGGACCGCCGTCGGGCTCGCCGAGGGTCTTGCACGTATCGAAAGGGGCAAGCAGCTATAGCGGTCAGTCGGCTTGAAGGCCGCCCACGGCTATTCGGATACAACCTGGTTGAGCACGCGACTCCAGTTCTCCTGAGCCCGTTCGGCGGTAAAGCGCTCGAGCACAGCAGCCCTAGCGGCTGTGCCCAGTTTTGAGCGTTGTTCGGCATCAGTGAGCAAGCCGACGAGGGCGTCCACCCATGAGTCGACCGCGTTCGGAATATCGATCAGCCGGCCGGTGACTCCGTCGTTTATTGCCTCGGGAACACCGCCGACGCGACTTGCAACAACGGGCAAGGAGCACGCCATCATCTCGAGAGACGCCAGTGGAAAGGTCTCCTCAGTAACGCTCGGCAGCACCCCGACATCAGCGACCCCGTACATCGTGTGCAGCTCGTCTGGTGGCAAGAGGCCGAGGTTCCAGACTTCGCGGTTGTGGGCCAGAACCCGGCGCTCAGGTCGAGGTTCGCCTGCACTCAGGAGCACGACCCGCCGGCCGAAGGGGGGCAGGGCCACCAGTGCCTTTTCGATGATCCTTGCTCCCTTGATCCAGTGGCGACCTATGAACGCGACCACGAGGTCGTCTTGGTCGAGGCCGAGAGCGGCCCGGGAGGTGCGTCGGTCCTCCGGTCGCAGAGGGTGGAACGCGTCCACGTCTATCCAGTTGGGGATGATCCACATCGGCGGCGGATATTGGTTACCTAGGCGGCGCCAGGTATCGCGATAGACGGCGACTGAAGGGACGACAGCGCCGTTCGCCGCCAGACCCGCGTCAAGGAAACCCCAGACGACAGGCGTATGTATCCATTGCACGATCCGCGACCGAGGCATGGCACGGCGAACCGCGAGCACCGCCTCGGCATGGGTACAGATGACGACGGTCGAGGGCCGGTCTGGTCGTGAGGCGGCCAGCCGGGCCGCCGCGGTCTGGGCCCAGAGCGCCTTCTCGAAGCTTTGTCGGGTGGCCGCCTTCCGCCCCGACAACCGGCGCCCCACACGCAGTTCTGACAGCCGCAGCCTGGCTCTGGCCGATGCCGGCAGAGCGACGCCGATGGCCTCTACACCTGGAAGCGGCTTGGCCTCGGGGGAGATCGCCAGGAGGTCCCAGTCAGGGTGGGCGGCGCCCAGCGAGGCGAGGAGCTGGGCGTTGAGCCGGGGCACCGCCGCGGTGGCACGCAGATCCACGGGCAGCACCCCGTAAAGTGACACGACGCTCAACATCAGCAAAGGGGCACACGAAGGCGCCGGCCGCGGCGTCCGTGTGGTCCAGCCCCTTGGATCGCTATCGTTGGGACCGCTTGAACGAGCCGGCGCACTAGCTAGCGTCCGATTCGATTGAGAACGCTGTGTCGGAGCATTCCAAGTTGGCGAAGTAGTCGCCGGTGCATCGTTTGGGAACGACGGCGAGCCTCGGCATCAATCGATGAGTGGATCTCAAACCACTCGAAGATCCGTCGAGTGTGGAGCTGGTCGTACTCTCGGTCGACGGCGACCGCACCCGGGGATCGCAACGGAGATGCGAGTGGCGTAACTTCCAAATTCGCCAGGGGATGGTCCGGCGGCAAGCCTCGTCCGTCGATATTGCCGATATTCGCGACGAGGTTTACCGAGGGAACGATGGTCAGGCCTGAGTGGACGAGTCGGGCCAAGCTCCATGGAAGATCCCACGAGTGGCGATCTTGAGGCTCTCCATAGAGACGATCGAATCGCCGAGCCTGGAGCGCGAAGACCTCGTCGTTAGCGAGAACGTCACGGATCCGTTCCTTGACGTTCTCGTCTCCCCAGGCCGACATACTTGCGTCATAGAACGCCCAGGCTCGCTTCCAGGAGGCCCAACCCCACACGCTTCCGAAGTGGGAGAAGTGGTAACTCTGGCGGTCTTCCTTCCAATGGCCAAGATAGTTAGTTCCGCAGACCATCATTATCCGCGGGATCGTGTCGGTACCTTTCCAACATTTCCTGGGCGAATACAAAAAAGGTTGGATCAGGCACGCAGTCATCGTCGAGGACAATCCCTTCATCAACTTCGGAAAATGCCCAATCAACTCCGGATTTGTAGCACTCTCGAGCCCCTAGGTTCGTATCGGAATAGCGATACTTCACATCGCAGGACCAGTCAACGTTCTCGGCGACTGCTCGCGCCCGTGCACAATTATCGGCGTCTGCAGCCGAGCGGGGCCCATCTGCAAACACAAACAGCTGCCTAGGCTTTGCCTGCGCGATTGCTTCAAAGACGCGGCCAGTGGACTCTGGACGATTGAAGACGCTTAGAATGACCGGGGTATTCAGCACGAGAAGGCTCGCTCGATGCGCACACAATCGAGATCGTCTTGTTGTGGCGGGCGATATCTCATGGATCCGTCAGGGTTTGGATGATCTGGAAGTTGGACGTCTCTCCGACACATCAGAAAGGGAGGCTGTCGCGAAGGGTGCAAGTCGAATGCGGCGAAGGCTCAATCGGACTCGACGCCCAGTCGTGACCAACTCATCTAACGGCTTCGGATTCATCGGGGACTATCTCTAATCCCTCCTTCGCTCCGGCGCCCGCAAATACGCCGCGAGGTGCCATTCATTGAGCGAGACCATATGACCCCTCTGAGGGGCACCGCACGAGGAAGAACCCCCCAGGACCGATTTTGGGGGCTCCGTTTGAAAGGTTTCGAGGTGCAGCTGGAGGCGGGAAAATCCGAACGGCTAACGCACGTCCGCCAACCCACGAGCGGGCTAGCGCCGGAGCGTATTCACTGGCGTATCGCACGAGCTGGTTTGCCAATGGCCCGACACGCACGACGCTCTGAGACGCTGAAGCGCCCAAAGAGCATCATCAGCGCCTGGCGGCGGCGTGCCGGGCTCAGAAGTTTCCCTTGGCCACTTCTTTCAGAATGGCGATGTCGAGGACCTGGTCCGCCACGATTCCCTTGAGCCGGACGTTCTCGCGTTCGAGCTCCTTCAATCGCTTGGCGTCGTCAGCCTTCATGGCGCCGTACTCACGGAAGGTCTGCTCAGAGACGTCAACGTATTTGGCCACGGTCGCGATGTCCGCTCCTTCGGCCAACAAGTTGTCGGCCTCTCGGAGCATGCGGATCACGTGCTCAGGGTTGTGCCTTCGACGCCGCACGGTATTTACCCTCCTTTGTAACGCCATGGTGGGTAAGAGGACTTACTCAGTTGGTGGATCCATTCGGCGGGGGTCATGTCAAGACGGGTGAGCGTATTCCCCACTGGTCCTCCGACCCCCACACGGAGTGACCCCACGCCATCCTAACGTTCCCAAGTCAGAGCCCGGAAGCGCAGCGCCCATTTCAGGCAACACGCCTCCAGATTTCCACCGTATTCACGGCGTTGATCCGCAACGCCCGAAACGGCACGAACCCCTCTTGGGTGGCGATCCGCTTCACTGCCTCCTCTGAGTACGAGTCGTGATACGACAACGGCGTGGTACCTGTGATCAGGAAGGTCGCGTGCCGCAGTTGTTGTGCCACGGTACTGAGAGCGTTCCCTCCGTACGGCGCGACCACCAAGTTCAACGAACGATGACTCTGGGTTGCAAACCAGTCGAGACCACCGGCATTCACGGCGTCGTCGTCCCGGGTCAGTACCGTCGTGCGGCCGCCGATCATGGAGAGGACCCGCTGTTCCAACGGAATCAAAGTCGGCAACAGGACCGTTTCCGTTCACGGTGATTTCCAGCGCTTCCACCCTGTACGGAGGGCCGAGCCACCATTGGTCCTGTCCACCCGTCGCCTCCGCGGCGATCCCCATGACCAGCAGGACGCAGACCACGATCGCAATAAAACGAGAGGACGGAAGCGCGCTCGCCACAAGGACGATGACCATTGCAGTCACCGGAACGCCAAAACCCGTACCTCCGGGGTATGACGTCGAAAGCAGGATTATCGTCATGATCGCCCAAGCGCCGATGAGCAAGCGACCACCGCCACCCGGTCTTCGCACTACCACAAGAACCACGAACAGGGCCAGGCCCATCACGAGCGCAATGGCCTGAAACCTGCCAAGGTCGTAGACAGTCCAGTACAGGCGACGGCCGATCGCCGCCACCGACAACCGCACACCGCTTTGGTACCCGGTGCCTCCAAGGTAGTGGAGCGCGCTTCGACCGGACACCGCCCACCAGGGTCCGGCTATGACCACCACTAAGCCCGTTGCGATACCGATACCGAGCCAGGGCAGCTCCGACAGTCGGGTTCGGTGAGGCCAGATGAGGTCTACCGCGATCACCACGGCCAGCGGGAGCGCGTAGACGAGGGCCAGTGAGCGGGACAGAAGGAGGAGGCCCCCGGAAATTCCCACAGCCACGGTCCACCCTCGCTTTTGAAGACGGTCGGAGCTTAGGTACGAAACGAATGTCCAGACTGTGGCGGTTGTCGCTGCAAGAGCGAAATTTAGCATCAAAGACCAGCCGAGGACGGCTTGATTCACTCCGACAGCGAGCGCGGTTGCAGCGGACGCGGCCGGGCCGAGCCAATGACGTGCGAGCAAGTAAGCACCGATTACAAGAAGGATCAGAAAGACAACCTCGACACCGACAGCTCCCTGGACTCCGCCTAGATGGGAGGGCGCCGCAGCCAGAACCGGGACGAGTGGCGCAGTGCGGCCAGTATGCAAAACGTCGTCCAGACCGTTGCCCGGGCTACTCACGAGCAGATGGCCCAAGCCGTACGCCTTGGCTGTGTAGAGGTAGTCGTCGATGTTGGGGTTATGAGAAGCTCCGCGTTGTAGGTAGAGCCCGAGCCAAGTGATGACCGAAACGACGAGCGTGATCGGGAGGTAGGCGCGCTCCTGCCGTCCAGTCGAGGCGAGAGTTCTGCGATTGATCCCCCCTGGGCCAATCCCCGAAGGCGTCATTTCACTCTGGCTCATACCAATCATTGTCAGAGACCTCTGCCATGGGAGACGGGTGAATCTGTAAGCGCTTCCGGGGTTGTCATCGTCGAGTATGCCGCCTCTAATTCCGTACAGTCGATCCTCAGGGTGGTTCCGTTGGTTAGCCGTTGCAGAGTTGATAGAGCGCAGGCACGTCGCGCATCGTACAGAGATGGCCGACCGCATGATCAGCCTGCGCCAGTACCGCCGAACACGACCGCTCACTCGCCTTGGCTGGAGCTCGGTCGGCTCCCGGCACAGGCGTTGGGAAGGGACCCGCAGAGGCCTCGGGGGGTCGCCGCTAGACGGATCGCCCCTGGACGCGGGGAGCAGGTCACCAGGTGGCCGCCCGCGAAGGGTGCTCGAGCCGGACCCACCGTTTACCCTCATAGCCTCCCGGGGGAATACCTTCCTGATCGGACTAGAGGCCGCCGCAAGACCCGACGGGCGAACTGCTCTTGGGTCTGGTGGAGCCGAATCGTGGGCACTCGCTCAATGCCACCGCGGCGGATTTGGAAGACGAGTAGCTCCGACCGCACCTTCGCTCGTCCTCGTCCGTCCCGCGTCGATAGCTTATCGCTACGCCGTGAGGAGCCTCCCCCGGGGGACTTTCCTCGCGTCACTCGGCTCGCGACCGATGATAAGAACCGGAGGTGAGCTTCCCGGTTGGCGAGCTTCGGCGCTTCTTGCGGCAGCCGAAGCGAGCACTTAGGCGTATCCATTCACGCGCTTTCCGGACCGACGGGCTTTCCGAGGTCTCGGCCAGGCTCGCCAGGCCGATACTGCCAATCGTTCCCAGCAACCCTCCTGGCCCGACAATCGTGCTTCTGAACGATTGCCACGACCAGGATAATTTCGGAGCGCATGCATTGGTGGACGGGCTGTACAGGATCCTGATGCATGCAGCGCCGAACGCATCCGTGCGGCCGATTCCATCCCACTGGCTGCTGGACACATCGAACGGGCTCGGCGCATTCACGAACGGAGGCGCGGGGATGCGTCAGCTCTTCGCGGCCTATCCGGTGGTTGCTGACCAGTTTGAGGTCGTCGCCGAGGAGTGGCTGAAAGGGAGAGCCGGGCCCGGAGCTGACGAGCTCCTCAGCCGCTTCCAGGGAGCAGACTTGGTCGTCTTGAATGGGGAGGGAAGCGTCTATCGCACCAATTTGAGCGCGATCCGTGAGCTGTTCATTGCGTGGCTCTGCAAGTGCCACCTCGGCATCCCGACCATCTTCGTGAATGCGACAGTCCACCTCACGGATGTCATGCCCATTCTCCCGGCCATGGTGCGCAAGACCCTGCCGGTGCTGGACGCTGTGGCAGTTCGTGAACCGCTTTCTCTTCGGAACCTTGGCCACTACGCACCGAACGTCGCCGTCCAGCTGATTCCTG
Organism: uncultured Acidimicrobiaceae bacterium; assembly: GCA_963787485.1. GTDB lineage: Bacteria > Actinomycetota > Acidimicrobiia > Acidimicrobiales > RAAP-2 > Bog-473. The sequence goes on from CAWBDF010000006.1 coordinate 474,704, forward strand.
ACTCCGCATTTGCGCTGACGTCTGCTGATGCCCGCGAGACCCCTATGTCGGACATCATCCGCACCCGGATTGGTAACTCACCATATTTCTGTTTCGATCCCGGCCCTATGCCCATCGATCACCGCCCAGGTCGTCGATCGGCACTGTACCGCCTGATCGCAGCACTCAAAGATGTAGCGGCTGACGCCGTATTCGTGCGGAGCGACCCCGCCGACGGCTACGTCGAGGAGATCGCGAAGGAGACGAACTCGCTCTACTTTGACGCTGCGGTTGATTACCGCGAATGGATGACCGTGGTTCGAGACGCTCAGTTCTTGCTTACCGGCCGCTATCACAATCCGATTCTTGCCGCGATAATGGGTTGTCCATCGATGACATTTGGGTCGTCAAGTCATAAGGTTCACGGCGGGTGCGAGATGCTTGAGGTTATCGGCACTCCCTATGACGGAACAGACCTCACGTCGCAGATGTCCTCCATAACCGGTCATGCGCGCAACTATGTTAAGCACCGGGACGATCTCCGTGATTCTCTGAAAGAAGTCTGTGAGCGGCGGCACACGGAAACGATGGAGCTCAGTTCCTTGATCACCGCAGTGCTGCCATCCTCGGGCGTGCGCGACGATCTAGGGGCGCGCCTTACCGTGAGATGACCGGCTTACTGGTTGGCTACGGCTCCATTGGGCGTCGCCATCTCACGAACCTTCACAGCCTCGGAGTAAGCGGACTGGGCGGTCGTACACACAGGTCAGGGAACCCTTCCTCTGGAGCTACCCTGTCCCGCACGAATCTACTCAGACCTCGACATAGCTCTCGAGAAAGAGGCGCCCTCCTTCGCAGTGATCGCCAACCCCACGGGCTTGCACGTCGAGGCTGCCCTGGCTTGTACCAATGCTGGCTGCGGTCTTCTGATAGAGAAGCCGATCTCACATTCGCTCGAGGGTGTGGATGAGCTTGAGGCGTTGGCGACGGCCTTGGGCATCAAGACCCTCGTCGGCTTCCAATTCCGCTTCCATCCTGCGCTGATCCGAATCCGCGACCTGCTTCGTTCAGGAACGATGGGGGCGCCTCTCCACGCACGCGTGATCTGGGCTGAGCACCTTCCGTCGTGGCATCCGTGGGAGGACTGGCGGAAGAGCTATGCAGCGAGGGCTGAGCTTGGAGGTGGCGTACATCACACCATCTGCCATCCGTTCGACTACCTCAGGATGATCTTTGGTGACCCGGTCTCTCTGTTTGCCACATTGACTCGCGGCGGCCCGCTGGGATTGCCTGTGCCCGAGGCGGCCGATGTCGCACTCTGCTTCTCTGAAGGACTGAGCGCGCAAGTTCATCTCGACTTCTGGTGTCGCCCGCCGATGCATCAAATGGACCTCGTGTGCTCCGAAGGCAGCATCCATTGGGACTACATGACTGGTTCTCTCAAGGTGTGGAATACAAACCGAGAAGGCTGCCAGGTAGACGCTTTCCCCGGCGTAGACGAGCGCAATGAGCTATTTCTCAGCGAAGGCCGGCATTTTCTCAGCGTGTTGAGTGGGCGGGAGAAGTCGGGATGCAGCCTCGAAGACGGGATTGCGGTAGTCCGCATCTGTGAAGCGATCGACCGGTCGGCAGCTTCGGGTGAGCTGACCCTGGTAGAGACGATCGCGCCGATGAACACGAGCTCACGGGACGCAGGACACGGGAACGGACGCGCCATATGAGCTTGTCTCCGCAACTCGAAGCGGTCAAACGAGCCTTTCCGTCACCGCTAAAGGACGCGATCAAGACGGGGAGCCGTGCACTGTTCTACGCACCCCTTTCGAGGCGTCTGCCCCCTCGGGGGTACCGGCTCGAGGACTACAAGAGGTGGTTTCCAAAGACGGGTGACATCTTCCTGCGTTATCTGAAGGATGCCGAGCTGCCGTCAGCCGGATCGGAGACAGGAAATGGCCGTGTTGCAGTTGTCGTCATGCCCTGGGTGAGCACCGTTGTCCCTTGGTACGCAAGCATGCTGGGTCTAGGACTGGCACATCGGGGTCGGGAGGTCACGTTCATATGGGACGACACCTCATTTTCGGATCCCCAGCTGGAGGTGCAAAACCGGTGTATCGGTAACGTCCTCGACTGGATAGGGCGCTATCTGCCGGTAACCAGGCTCAGCGATCACGGTGAAGCGGAGCCGAGCGCTGACGATGGTGATGTCATTGGCCGACTCACCGACCAGAACGTTTCTTGGGTGTTGAGGGGTGCAGCGCCTACAGGCGACGACCGCCATGTCGTCGAGCAGATCAGGCGATCCCTTACGTGCTCGCTGCCGTTGATCAGGAGCGTGCTTGACGGAGGGAACGTGGACTGCTTAGTGGTTCCAGGAGGTGTCTACGGGACCAGCGGGCTCTTCTTGAATGAGGCCAGGGCTCAAGGATGCAGAGTCGCGACATTCGACACGGACCGCCGAATCGCACAAATCTGCGTCGATGGAGTCGCGGCACAGAATGGTGACATTCCGATGGCTTTCCATGCGTTATGGAACGCCGATCTCCACGTTCGCAAGGAGGCTGTGAAGGTTGCCATGGCAGAGTTCCATGATCGGAGTGCCAACCGTGACGATTACGGGTTCCAGGTGCTGCCCGCAAGGAAATCAGGTAAGCATCCCGATGGTTGCGTGTTGATCCCGCTCAATGTCGAGTGGGACACCGCCGCGCTTGGAAGACACACCGCCTTCGAGAGCACTGCAGACTGGCTGACTTCGACGGTCAGCGCTGTCCTCGGCCAGGACGCCGGGCCCGTCGTTGTCCGCCAGCATCCTTCCGAACGCAGACTGCTCCAGCGCAGCAAGTTGGACGTCGCCGCGCTTCTCCGTCGTAGGTTCGGTGACGATCCCCGGTGCCAGTTCGTCGCCGCCGACGATCCCGTGAGTTCGTACGATCTGTTGCGCTCGGCGCGCCTGGTGCTTCCGTTTGTTTCCACGATTGGCATCGAGGCTGCCGCCATGGGTAAGCCCGTGCTGATCTCGGGCGCCTGTTACTACTCCGACTTAGGATTCGTGTGGTCGGCCGGCTCACGTGAGCAGTACTTCGATCTGCTTCATCGTGGGTTGAGCGGAAACCTCACCCTTCGTCCCGATCAAGCCGAACGCGCGTGGCTCTGCTATTACCTCACTGCAGTGAGAAATCGGGTCTTGACGGATTTTACTCCCCATCCGGACGATTTTTGGACCTGGTGTCAGCGTCCTCTCCCGTCCCTCCTGTCCGACCCAGCCGTGGTGGACATCCTCGAGGCCATTGACACTGGTGTTCCAATCTCACTTCTTCGTCATGCCCGCGCCTTGAGCGTGTAACTCGCGCTTCCCATCGGACCGACCGGGCCGGTCCGGGTAGCCGCGGTTTCTCTGCTCCTCCGTTTCCTAGGGGAGTTGCCCCAGTCTCGAAGGGACCCTGGAGATTACGATTTCTTTGTGGGCATCATGCGTGGCCCGCAAGCGGTCGTCCATATGACGCCGGGTCAATGGTGGGCATCCTGGAGAGGTAGCAGGTGAGGGATACGGTGCAGATCGCAGATCGACGAGTCGGCCCGGATGAACCGTGCTTTGTCGTTGCCGAGATTGGAATAAACCACAACGGCGATCTCAGTAACGCGCGTAAGCTCATTTCGGCGGCAGTTGCCGCTGGTGCGGATGCAGTGAAATTCCAGAAGCGCACTGTCGATGTTGTGTATAGCCGCGAGGAACTCGAAAGACCCCGCGAGAGTCCGTTTGGCAGTACGAACGGTGAGTTGAAGCGCGGCTTGGAATTCGGCCAAGACGTATTCGAAGCCATCGACGAATACTGTCGGATTTACGGCATCACGTGGTTTGCATCATGCTGGGATGAAGGGTCCGTTGACTTTTTGGAGCAGTTCGAACCTCCTTGCTACAAGATAGCTTCGGCGTCGTTGACCGATGATGACCTCCTCCGCTACCACCGCCGGTACGGGAAGCCCGTGATCCTCTCCACGGGAATGAGCGAGCTTGAGGAGATCGACCACGCGGTCGAGGTTCTTGGGACCCATGATCTCATTCTGCTGCATGCAAACAGCACCTATCCGGCACAACCGGCTGAGCTCAACCTGCGCACGATTGGCATGCTGCGTGAGCGGTACGGAGTTCCGGTCGGCTATTCCGGTCACGAGGTGGGACTGGCGACGTCTGTCGCAGCGCGGGCTCTCGGGGCGTGCATGATCGAGCGTCACATCACGCTCGATCGCGCAATGTGGGGCTCGGATCAGGCTGCTTCGGTCGAGCCTCTGGGCTTCCAGCGGCTCGTCCGAGACATCAGGGCAGTCGATGAGGCACTGGGTGACGGAGTCAAGGTCGTCTACGACAGCGAGGTGCCCGTAAGGGAGAAGCTCCGCCGTGTCGGCCTGAAGCCGTTGGTTGCAGCGCACTGATGTGACCTGACAGGCGTCATGGGTTCCCGCAAGCTGGACTGGAGTCCGAAACCGGCCGTCTCACCGGACAGGCCTTTCTCTCGCGAGATCCTTGCGCTCATACCCGCGCGTGGTGGTTCGAAGAGCATTCCTCGGAAAAATATCATCGAGATCGCGGGCAAACCGTTGATTGCCTGGTCCATTCTGCAGGCCCTCGAGTCCGATCGAATCACACGGGTCGTCGTCAGTACCGACGACGATGAGATCGCAGCGGTTGCAGAAGAGTACGGCGCAGAGGTGCCGTTCGTTCGGCCGGCGGAATACGCCGACGATCGTGCACCCGACATCGATGTCTTTCGACACGCCCTGGCATTTCTGGCCGAGAGCGAGTCGTTTTGTCCGGAGGTAGTTGTGCATTTACGGCCCACCGGGCCAGTGCGGCGAGTGTCCGACGTCGACGACGCAATCGATCTCCTCCTTTCCCATCCCGAGGCGGATTCCGTGCGATCGGTGTCGCTCGTCCAACAAAGCCCATACAAGATGTGGAAGGTGCTGGAAGACGGCACGATGGAGCCGCTGCTACGCCTTCCGGGCATGACAGATTGCCAGTCACATCCGCGCCAAGTGCTTCCTCCGGTTTACTGGCAGAACGGTTACGTTGACGTCTTGCGGCCACGCGCCGTCCTCGAGAGGGACTCTATGTGGGGGGAAACGGTCCTTCCCTTCTTCGTCGAGACGGTGCTGTTCGATCTCGACTATCCAGAGGACATCGCGCCAATGGAGCAAGCACTGAGCCGTCGGGAAACAGGAAGTGAGCTCTTGCGTGAACCGGAGCGTCACCCTGTATGAGACAGGTCAGCTGGTCTGGCAATCGAAGATACGGCGCAGGCATGTGCAAATCCGACTGATCGTCCTCGATGTCGATGGGGTGCTTACCGACGGCACGGTCCTACTTCTGCCAAGCGGAGACGAGCCACGCTCGGTGCACTTCCATGATCTTGACGCCGTGGCTGCCGCCAGACGGCATGGAATGGCCGTCGCAGTGCTCAGTGGTGAGGAGTCGCCCGGCGTCCAGCGCGTCGCTCAGCGCTTCGGGATCAGCGAGGCGATGTGGGGCGCCAAGGACAAACTGGCCGGACTGCGTGAACTCACCGACAGGCTGGGGATCGCCATGAACGAGACCTGCTATGTCGGAGACGCCGATCGTGACGGACCGGCGCTCGAAGCGGCAGGTATCGGCCTCGCTCCCTCTGATGCCACCGCTGTAGCACGGGCGGCCGCGGACCACGTTCTCTCTACCCGGGGCGGACACGGTGTTGTGGAGGAGGCAATGACCCTTCTGCAAAGCACCGGTGACCAGGCAGGAGGAGGGCTACCGTGACGGTGCTGGGCGATCGCGTCGAAACGCTGCGCCGTGCCCTCGAGCGCCTGTATGAGATCGAGGCTCCGCTCCAGGCCGCCGCCGGCTCGATCGCGTGGAGTCTCCGAGCCGGTGGCAAGGTCTTGGCGGCAGGAAATGGTGGTTCTGCGGCCGAGGCACAGCACCTGACCGGCGAGTTCCTGGGCCGTCTAGACCCTGCTCGCGAGCGCCGGGCTCTGCCCGCGGTGGCCTTACATGCCGATACCTCGACCTTGACCGCAGTCGGGAACGACTATGGGTTCGACAGCGTGTTTTCCCGTCAGGTGGAAGCCTTGGGATGCCCCAACGACGTTCTTGTCGTGCTTTCGACGAGCGGCGCCTCGTCGAATCTCGTCCGAGCCGTCGAGGCAGCCAGCGATCGTGGCATGATCAGCGTCGGCCTGCTGGGACCAGGATCCCGACCCCTCCACGAGCGGTGCACGCATGTGTTGGCGGTGCCGACGGACAGTCCTCAGGCAATTCAGGAGTGCCACCTCGTGTTGGTGCACGCACTCGTGGCGTTGACCGAAGATCTGCTGTCGGACACCGTCGGCAGTCAGCGCCGTGGGTAGTACCGCCGACTTCCGCCAGGGCGGGATGAGAGACGACCTATTTCCAGACCGCGGCCTGAGCAGGCCACGGCCGTTGGAGCATCGGATTGGCATCATGCAAGGCCGTCTCGTTCATGCAGCAACCGGGGAACTTGAATGCTCTCCCGGCGAACGATGGCGGGATGAGTTCCGAGCTGCCGCAGCGTTGCAGCTGAACCACATAGAACTGGTCGCTGACAGGCTGTTGGACTCCTGCAACCCCATGTGGTCGGTCGACGGGCGCGACGAGATTGTGGCTGTGGCCGAGTCCACTGGCGTAGAGGTTGCCAGTCTTTGCCTCAATGAGGTGCTCACCTCCCCGATCGACGACATGAGCGCTGACCTCGTGAAACGCTTGGGAGCGGTTCTGAGTGACTTGCCCATTCGGGTTGTCGTTGTGCCGTTGCTCGAAGCGAGCGATCTCCGGTCGGTGGACCGGCTCTCGGCCGTTCGTTCCATCCGCCTGCTCGCGGAGTGCCTGCGGGACGACGAGGGCAGAGTAGTCGTGGAGCTTGGCCTTTCAGCGGTCGACAGTCTGCGGTTCCTAGACACCGTCGGCTCCCCACGCGTGGGGTTGTGCTACGACGTTGGGAACGCGACAGCATTCGGATTCGATCCGACCCATGAGTTGCGGAGCCTGGGATCGGCGGTTTGGCACCTGCACGCCAAGGACAAGAACGCGTCCAAGGAGAACGTGCGATTTGGGACCGGCACGGTTCCGTTCGCTGCCGTGTTCGAGGAACTGTCGATGCAGGGGTTCGATGGTCTCGTCACTATGGAGGCCACACGTGGTGACGATCCTTTCGGCACCGCATTCGAGCATCGGGACTTTCTGCTCTCGATGCAACACCAAAGCCGCGTGGTGTGAGAGGGAAGCGGAGATGACGACTGACCGGTTCCGGCTTGATGGCCGAACCGTACTGGTCACTGGCGGTGCCGGATTCCTCGGTCGACGATGGGTCGCCGCGCTGCTCGAAGCCGGCGCAACCGTGATCAGTGTCGATCTTCTGGCCCCAACGGCTGACGATCCCAGTGCGCGCCTCATGCACGAGCAGGTTGACATCACCGATCCGCATGCCGTCTCGGACCTCGCCGAGCAGACTCTCGTCCGCGAATCGCCACGTGGACGTACTCGTCAACAACGCCGCTCTCGACGCACCGGTGAGCGTCTCGGGCCTCACTCGGGGCGAGCGTTTCGAGACCTTCTCCGTTGACCGATGGTACGCAGAGATTGCCGTCGGCCTTACCGGGGCATTTCTCTGTAGCCAGACATTCGGCTCCCTGATGGCCGAGCGAGGCCGGGGAGTCATAGTGAACATCGGATCGGACCTCGGTCTGATCGGACCCGATCAGCGACTGTACCGGGTCGAAGGGCGCCCCGAGGGAGAGCAGCCAGTCAAGCCGGTCACCTATTCGGTGATCAAGACCGGGCTCATCGGTCTGACCCGCTATCTGGCGACCTATTGGGGAGACCGCGGGGTGCGTGCGAACGTCCTATGTCTCGGTGGCGTAGCTCGGGACCAAGACGCCACCTTCATGACGCGAGTGTCGGAGCGAATACCACTCGGTCGTATGGCATGTGGCGATGAGTACGGCGAGGCGATTGTGTTCCTCTGCTCGGACGCCTCTTCCTACATGACGGGAGCATCCCTCGTCCTCGACGGTGGCCGTACCGCCTGGTAGCTCCCAGCGGCGACACGGACCGCTTGTTCGTAGTCAGGAGGCCCTCCCGCCGTTCGGCTCATCGCCAGTCACGCGGAGGTTGAGGTCGTCGGTAGGTTTGGTTTTAGATGCTTCTGGAAGAAGCCATCAGAATGGAGATGTTCTCCAACGCGGGGATCCTTGCGTTAGAAACTGTAGAGATGGTCGATCTGGCGGGCGTCGGCAGCCTGTTGCATGAATCTGCTATTCGCCCAAACCTGATTTGGTCGTGCCCATTTCGAGCCGGCCCTCGTCAGGGTGGAGAACGCGTCAATCCGCAGTCTCTGACACCAGTTCAGCGTCTCCTGCGCGATGCAAACCAGTCCTACTTCGCGACAGACTCGCTCAACTTCCGCGGCAGTTACCGTGAAGTCCCGGTCATGCGAGTAGCCAGCGAACCGGAGGGGTCCGAGAACTCTCCTCACGTTTCGAGGAAGGCGATTCTGGATGGCCCAGCGGCGGGCATAGACGCCGATATTCGAGTGATGCAGGAACGCCACTCCGTCCGCCGACAGCGTTCTGTTGAGTTCCGTGAGATAGGCCCGGAGAACTTCGAGGTCTACATGTACCAGCGAGTCGAAGCTGAAGGCGAAGTCGACTGACGCCTCGGCCACCATCGCCAGTGTTTTCCCGTCGTTTACGTGGTAGGAAACGTTCTTTACCTCGGCGAACCGACTCTTGCACGCTTCGATGCACGATTCGTTCAAATCCACGACGATCAAGTGCTCCGCTTCGGGTTGAAGGAACTGCGTCCAGCGTCCGTATCCGGGCGCGATTTCCAAGACCGTGCTTGCTGGTAGGAAGGTGCGAATCCGGGGCAGGATCACGCAGTGCCACTGAGTAGTGGGGCTCCCCCAGGGCGCAGACCATTCGTCGCCACGTTGGGGCCACGCATAATCATCACCCCAAACCGCTTTGTTTGTCTCTACGGATGGCACCCTTCCGCCGCTCCTGGTCGATTAGTCAATCATCTGGAGAGAGTAGTCACGCCAAGTGGGGACTGTCCCGCTGCCACGCAGTTATTTAGGCCCCAACCACTCTTTCGGGTACCGGGAATGCGGCCTCTATGGCCGTGTCAATGATGGTGCGCACCTCGGGACCCGAAAGGGTCTTGCGCTCGGCCAGGGCCTGCGCCAGCGCGTGGGCCGCTGGCATGAACCACGGATGCCGCACCAGGCTTCGTGTTCGTTGCTCCAGCCAAATGATGTAAGCGTTCGCCTCGTCCAGGCTGTCAGACACCTTCTCGGCGAGGATGGACACGTGTACGTAGTCGCCAGCCAGATGTACGAGATCCTCGGGTACCTCATCCATCCGAGATGCAAGCGCGGCTCGCTGCAGTGCCGTGTAGAGGATTAATTCCATGCCGGGGCTCACGTCGTCTTTGTCAAGGCCCAGAGCTTCCATCTCAGTGAGGCCCCCGGCCAGGGAGACCATGATTTCGATCTCGACAGCCCTGCGTGTCCGGCTATCGATGAACCTGCCGTAGCAGGACTCATGGTCAGCCTCTTCTAGGGCGTCCAGCCACTTTTTGCCTCTGGAGTGGCGCATCACATGCCCCGCCGCATCATCCGTTTCGACAATGGAAACTCGACGGATGGCCCGTCCGTTCAGGTGTGAAGCAATCGCATGACCGGCCTCGTGGTAGGCCTCCGACATATCCGTCATGCTCGCGCCCTTCCGCCCTCATAAGCCGCTTGACATCGAATGGCAGCGACGACTGAACCCGCATGGTCAGGCCAGTCGTCGCTCGTTCGCGATGCTGACAGGGCAGTTCATGCCGAAGATAGGGCCGACCGGACAGAACGAGCACAATTTTCCGACAACACTTTTCACAATGGGGCCTCGTCGTTCTGAGCGTTCATCCGCGAGGGGCCGCCTGAGAGGGGGCGAACCATCAGTCGCCCTTGTCCATTGGAGGGTGCCGTCCTGCACCTGGGCAGATCACCTTTCAAACTTCTGTTCGATTCCTCGAGGTCGTCGACGAGTCGGTGATCTCCGGCATCATGGGGTCTGCCGAGTTCTGCCGCGACGCTTCGGGAGCATGAACTGCGACCGCCCGAAGCGTCAGCTGCGCAGGCGCACCGGCTGCAGGCTGCGGATCCACAGCTGAAGACCGTCGACTGCAAACACGGCACCTGCCCCGACGCAGACACCGCCGAGAGCGTCGGTCGGATAGTGCCAACGCAGCACCACCACCGCAGCGCAAACCGCCACGACGACTGCTCCACCCGCCACGGCCACCAGGGGCTTGGCGAACCGAGGAACGACGAGGAGTGCCGCGGCCGCGAGCGCAGCCACAGCGGTGACCGTTCCCGACGGGTACGACAGGGCCGAAGTGCCCTCGAAATGGCGGCCGACGAGCGGCTTGGCCACCGTCTGCACGATCAGCACCGCCGCGATCGGAGCGATGAGACACGACAATGCCCGCATCCAGTTCCGGGACAATGCCGCGACGACACAGAGCGCGGCGGCCCCGGCGAACAAGACCGTCAAGGAACCGAGGTGAGCCACGTCGGCGGCCCAGCGAGAGGACAGATCTGCGGGCAGGAGCCGGAGTCCGATGGCATCCACCCGGTTGGGCCACGGTCGGTGAACGAATGCCAACCCGGCCAGAGTCGCCGCACCGAGCAAGAAGCACCCCAGGAGCATCTCCATCAATGCGTGATGGTCCGAAGCGACGGGGCGCTTCGAGGCGGCTCGGCGGGGCTGTCGACACGACCATGCCTACGAGGCTACGGGCCCCGGCGTCTGAATGGACCTCGCTCCGGTCCGATCGCTTATGACGGACCGGCGCAGGCCGTCAGCGCTCGGCCTCCTGGTAGGAGACTCCCTCCCAGAACCGGCTCCATGAGGGGAAGGCTTCGGGCAGCTGATGCGACGTCAGTCCCGATCCTCCGGCCTGGTCGACTCCATGCGAGGGACGGGACAGCCAATCCGTGATGTACAGCCGGTGGAACCTGCGCCGCTCGAAGCACCACTCGCCGTCTTGGCGGCGATAGGTATCCCAGTACTGCAGCTGGCCTTGGGCCCACTCGTTCTTGATCGGGTGATCGAGCTCGTCGTGGCAGTACACGATGCCGCGGGCATGGTCGGCATCGTCGAAGTCAACGATGTGGTTGCCGACGAAGTGGCACGACGACTGGTGACGGGACAATGCGTCCGTGAACCAGCGCTTGAGAGCGTCCCTGCCTACCTCATCCCGGCCGACGCGAACGTCGGGAACGAAGAGGTCGACCAGCAGGTCCATGTCGCGCGAATCGACACCGAGCGCGTATCGGTAGGGGAGTTGCCGAATGGCGGCCAGGGACTCCAGCCGGTCAATGCGTTCCTCCAGGGAGGACGGCTCCCACGGCCCGAGTCTTGACATTGAGCACTCCTTTCGTAGGCGGAGTGCCGTCGAGGCGATCTCGCCGGCAGTACGGTGCGGGCAGAGCCGTGGCAAAAGCCCTTTCCCGAGCCGTATGTCCAAACCCTACGACAGCGCGCTCGGTCCCCGAGGTTGAAGCCGGTCGGCCGGCCAGGTCTTACCGTGTAACGAGCTCATTTTGAACAGGGTCGGGGGAAGGGAGATCGATGAATCAGCCAGTCCACGTGCGTTTCGATCCCCAGGCCGGCGACGTCAACCTCCCATACGTCGCCGGTACTATCCGACGGCCTCCGCCACCGCCACCGCCGAGTCGGGTTGAGCAGTGCCAGAATCGGCGAGGTCAGTGCCGTGCCCGAGCTGGACCATGAACTTGTTCTCCCGCCCGGGGATGAACAACTCACCGGTGTGGAACGCCAAGCGGCTGCCCCGACGTTCCCCGATGCGGGCCACGGCTTCCACGCGCACCTCGGCGAAGACGTACCAGTCCTGGGCGACGCGTTCGAGGACGTCGACTGTCTGCACGTCGAAACGGTCGAAGAAGCCCTGGTGGTGGTGTCGCATACCGTCGAGGTCGTCGAGGTGCGTGAGCGTGCCGGAGTCGGCCACGTAGTCGCGGATGCCAGCCTGCGCGCTGGGACTGAACACGTCGACCATCGCGTCGGCATCAGCCGTCCGCAACCCATCGAGGTACCGGTCGTGGAGCGCGATCAGATTTCGTCGCATGTCGAGCGGACTCAGCGCAGGGGCGAGTGGGAGATCCTTGCCGAGCATCTCGCGACCCATGTTCCAGAACGCGATTTCGCCGGTGATGCCCGGACCGCTGGTAACCGGGAGCATGAGGACGTTCTCGAACCAGTGCTCCTCGCCCGTCTCCTTTTCCTGCATGTGTGAGTACGCGTCGGCGAACATGAACCAGGTGCCCCGCAGCTCGGAGAGGATTTCGGTGCCCAGGACATTGGACCGCCCCCGGATGACGCCGTACATCTCCTCGATACCCTCGTACGTCGTCTTCAACGGGAGGTCGACGCTCCCGTCCTTTTGGGTGAATGGCACGATCGCCCACGCCCACGGACCGTCGGAGACGAGAGTGTCGAGGATCGTTGGAATGTGTCCCGTCTCCTCTTTGGCGAGGTGGTCCGCCACCTCGTGGAAGGCGTGGAGCTGAGCAGCCGCGCTCCGCCGTAGGAGCTCCGGATCGATGTCGATGAGCGGCTTGGTGAGCATGGTCGACTCCTTCTGGCGTCGTTCCGCGTCGGAGGGGAACGCGGCAACCGAGGTGCACTTCGTCGCTCATTCTGTCCCATGGGTCGACCCTTCGGGAAGTCGGCTCCGTTATGATCATCTCGACGTACTCGCGCTCGAGCGAGCACGGGTCGGGGCAGGCGCGTCCCTTTCCACATCGACGAGCGGCCGTCGGAGGCCGGAAGGGATCGACATGGACATCGTCGACGCGCAGTACCACCTCACGCCGGGGAAGACCGACGTGATGTTCGGCGGCATGGACGCCATCGGTGTGACCTCGGTGCTGATCGAGGAGTACTGGTTCGACCCGGTCGAGTACGCGAACTACATCCTGCAGCCCGGCTACCGCCTGGAGAACGGCGCGTGGCGCGCGATCTTCCCGAACGCCGAGCTGGCGAGCATGCTGCATCCCGACCGGGTGTCCTTCTACGTCCGCCTCGACCGGAGGGATCCGCGCCTGGAAGCCGTCATGCGCATCCTGGGCGATTCGCCATTCGCTCGGGGCTACCGGGCCATGCCCACGTGGACCCCAGAAGAGGCGCAGGCGTTCGCCGGCGGTGAGTACGACGAGATGTTCGCCATCGCTGAGGACGTCGGCATGCCGATCTGCCTCGTGATCGCGGGCTGGGTGCACCACCTCCCCCGGTATCTCGAGAAGTATCCGGACCTGATGTTCGTCGTCGACCACTGCGGCATCCCCGGAGAGGAGCTGGTGGCGACGTCCGACCTCGGTGGGCGCTCCCGGCTCGAGTACTTCGACGTCGTGCTGCAGCTCGCCGAGCATCCGAACGTCGCGGTGAAGTGGGCCCACACGCAACGGCTCTTCGATGCCCCCGACCACCCCTACGAACCGGTGCGCCCGTACCTGCGGCGAGCCCTCGAGGCGTTCGGTGCGGATCGGCTGCTCTGGGCGAGCGACGCGTCGATCATCTGGGACCACCGCTGGTCCGACTCGCTGACCTATCTCCGCGACGACCCCGAGCTCACACAGGACGAGAAGGAGTGGATCCTCGGCCGCACGGCCCGGCGGATCTTCGCCTGGCCCGCACCCGGCGACGAGCGCTGACGTCAGGCCGAGCCCCTTCAGGTGGACGGAAAGACCCAGTCGTCGGGTACGCGAACACTCACCATGACCATGTGTTCGTCGCCGCAGTCCCGGCTGTAGTGGCCCTTCGTGCCGACATCGTCGGTGAAGAGCACGTCGCCACGCTCGAGGAGGCAACGGTCACCCGACGTGGTGATGATTTCGTGTTGGCCTTGCAACATGACCAGAAATTGGCGCCAAGGCGCAGCGTGAATGCTCTCATCCGTTTGTCGCTCGACCATCGACGCGAGGGCCACAGTCGTCGCAGGTATCCCGAGCAGACCTTCGGCCTTGGTGTCACCCACTGCAGGGTTTTCAAATTTCGACAAGTCGATCTGAGTCAGGCGAGTCTCACCGCTCTCGTCACCGTGTAGCCGGTAGATATTCACGCTTTCTCCTCATTCCGGGGAGCTTGACCCCGTGGACGCGGGCCGCCCTTGGAGAGCACCCGTCCTAGGTCTCGGGAATCGGCCACCGCCGCAGTGTGACACAGGGTCTCATCCTTGTGAAATGGTTTCTCCGTGTGTGGCCTTTGTGCGCGTCACCGACCCGGACGGATCCTGCGACCGGGGCCCGAGTAGCCTTCATCACCGGGATTTCGAAAATAGAAGGGGGCCACAATGGCCGGTCGAGTGGAGGGAAAGGTCGCATTCATCACCGGTGCGGCACGAGGGCAGGGCAGGAGCCACGCCATCCGTCTGGCGGAAGAGGGCGCCGACATCATCGCCGTCGACATCTGCGAGCAGATCGAATCCAACCTCTATCCGTTGGCGACGCCCGAGGACCTCGAAGAGACCGCCAAGGCGGTGGAGAACGCCGGACGGCGGATCGTTGCCCGGCAGGCCGACGTCCGAGAGAGGGCATCGCTCAAGGCCGTCCTCGAGGAAGGCGTGAGTGAGTTCGGCCATCTCGAGATCGTCGTGGCCAATGCCGGGATCATGCCGATGGGCATGGAAAATCCCATGGACTTCGTCGATGCCACAGACGTCGATCTGATCGGGGTGATGAACGCGGCCGCGGCCGCCATTCCCTACCTCCCCGATGGGGCATCCATCGTCATCACCGGCTCCACCGCCGCGCTCATGCCCGGGACCTTGCAGGCGGAGAGCATGGGCACCGGCGGGTTGGGGTATTCGTGGTCCAAGCAGACCATTGTGAGCTACTCGGAGAACCTCGCTCTCAGCCTGATGCGACGGATGATCCGGGTCAACGCCGTGCATCCCACACATTGCAACACCGACCTCATCCACAACAAGCAGATGTACAAGGTCTTCCGCCCGGATCTCGAGAACCCGACGGAGGAGGACGTCTTGCCGGTGTATACCCATTTCCAGGGGATGCCTGTCCCGTACATCGAGCCGTTCGACGTGTCGAACGCGGTCTTGTTCTTGGCGTCAGACGAATCTCGCTACGTGACCGGGCAACAGTTACGCGTCGATGCGGGCTGCCTGCTGCGCTGGCCAAATGGGCCGCAGGTCCAAAGATGACTCGAGCCTGAGCCAGCCGATCGGGCACGGCGCTAGCGTCGCTTCTTGCGTGTGGCCGGAGACAAGGAGGTTTTGTTCGTGACTACGTTCGTTCTGGTTCACGGGGCTGCACACGGCGGGTGGTGTTACGGACCCGTCGCCCGCCTTCTCCGCGAGAAGGGTCACGATGTACTGACTCCAACCCTGACCGGTACGGGTGAGCGAAGCCATTTGATCGATCGTTCGGTGGACCTCGATACTCATATCACCGATGTCGTCAACGTATTGGTCTACGAGGACCTGAGGGATGTCGTCCTCGTCGGACATAGCTACGCGGGAATGGTGATAACCGGCGTCGCCGACCGCGCCTTGGATCGAATCGGGCATCTGGTCTTCTTGGATGCAGCCCAACCAAGAAATGGCGAGGCCTTGGTGGACCTCGTCGCCGGACTGGAACATTTGAAGGATGCGGGCACAATGGTCGACGGGGTGCAGCTGATTCTCACGCCCGACAACGGGCATACCTATGGAGTCACCGACCCGGATACCTGTGCTTGGATGTTGCAGCGTCTCACTCCTCATCCGTGGCGCACATTCAGCCAGCCTCTCGTGCTTGAGCATGAGGCTGAGGTACTCGGCCTTCCGTCCACCGCAATCACATGTCCCGACACGCTGGAACGTCAGCCGACCCAGAACAACATTGCTCGTGCGAATGCCGCCGACAACGTGTGGCATCTCGATGGCGGCCACGACCTAATGCTCGTAGATCCCGAAGGGGTTGTCGAGCTCCTGCTCCGTGTGGCGGTCTGAGGGACGACACTTCCGGCTCAGCCGTCGATGGCCGCCCGGAGTTCGGACAGACGATCGCGATTCGAGCGAGTACCAGACCCATTTTCCCCGTCGATCTCCCTGCACGAGACCGGCTTCGCTCAAGACTCTCAAGTGATGTGACACGGTCGGTTGGCTCTTGGCTAGGGGCTCCACGAAGTCGCACACGCAGACCTCACCCTCGGCTGAGGCGGCGAGGATGCTCAGGACCCGCAGGCGGACCGGGTCTGCGAGCGCGCTGAACCCGTTGGCCAGCACGGTGGCATCGGAGGTGTCGAGAGGTGCGGTCAGAACGGATGCGCAGCACTCTGTGGATCGGACCTTCGTCGCAGCGGCCTGCCTGCCCATGTGACCCCTTCCATTGACATCTATCGATGTATCGGCCATACTCGATACATCGACCGAATTCGATATTACAGGGAGGTCCCCATGTCCAGGGTCCAACTCGCACTCAACGTCAGCGACATTGACGAAGCAGTCGAGTTCTACTCCAAGCTCTTCGGGACCGAGCCGGCCAAGCGTCAGCCGGGCTACGCCAACTTCGCCATCGTGAACCCGCCACTCAAGCTGGTCCTGATGGAGGATCACTCGGCACGGGGTCACGGGACGATCGGCGCACTGAACCACCTTGGCGTCGAGGTCGAGACCACCGACGAGGTGATGGCAGCGACGAGGCGCCTGAGCGAGACGGGGCTCGAGACCGAGCTCGAGGAGCAGACCACTTGTTGCTATGCCGTCCAGGACAAGGTCTGGGTGAGCGACCCCGACGGCGGGCCGTGGGAGATCTACACCGTTCTGGCCGACGCCCCGGCTGAGTCCGGCCTCGCCGGCGACGGGTCCTGCTGCGTTCCCGAGGCCGTTGGGAGCGTCCCTGTGACGGTCGGTGCCACTGAGGCCACCTCACCCTCCTGCTGCTGAGCGACGTCGTCGATCGGGGACAGCGTCATGAGGGACACGGTCTTGTGGCGGCGCCTGCTCGCAGAGTTCTTGGGCAGCGCCTTCCTGGCCGCCATCGTCATCGGCTCGGGCATCGCCGCCCAGAATCTCTCCCCGGGCAACGTCGGCCTCCAGCTCTTCGAGAACGCCGCGGCAACAGCGACGGGCCTCTTCGCCATCATCTTGATGTTCGGCCCCATCTCTGGCGGTCATTTCAATCCGATCGTTTCCTTCGTCGACGCCGGATTCGGGGGCCTCAAGTGGAGGGATGCTGCGGCGTATCTGCCTTTCCAGATTGTCGGGTGCATCGGTGGGGCGATCCTTGCCAATGTCATGTTCTCCGAGGCCGCCATCTCCATCTCGACCAAGCACCGGGCCTCGGGGCCGCACTGGCTCTCCGAGGTTGTGGCCACCATCGGGCTGATGCTGGTGATCTTCGCCCTGGCGCGCTCGGGGCGGTCCCATCTCGCCCCGGCCGCCGTCGGCGCCTACATCGGCGCGGCCTACTTCTTCACCAGCTCGACGAGCTTCGCCAACCCCGCCATCACCGTCGGACGCATGTTCTCCAACACCTTCGCCGGCATCGCCCCCTCCTCCGCCCCGAACTTCATCTCCGCCCAGGTCGTCGGTGGTGTGCTGGCTTTCGGACTGATCAAGGGGCTGTACCCGGGCATGACGAAAACAGAAGCCGCGGACGTCATAGAGCCGCACCTCCGCGAAGAGAGCGACCTTGAGACCCACTGACCTTCTCCACCCTCCTCGAAAGGACGTCACATGCATCTGGTAGCGATCGGAGGCAGCGACGCCGGCATCAGCGCCGCACTGCGCGCCCGGGAGCTCGATCCGACGACGGAGGTCACCGTCGTCGTCGCCGACGCCTACCCCAACTTCTCAATCTGCGGCATCCCTTACTACGTCTCTGGCGAGGTGACCCACTGGCGCAACTTGGCCCATCGCACCCTCGACGACCTGAAGGCGACCGGCATGCAGGTTCGGCTGAACACATTGGCCACCAAGATCGACGTGGCTAGACGCCGGCTCCACGTGGTCGACGACTCAGGGGTCGAAGATCAGCTCGCCTACGACCAGCTCGTGGTGGGGACCGGCGCCACCTCGGCCAGGCCGCCCATCGAGGGGCTGGTCGGCGCCGATGCCCTCGGGGCGTCCGACGGGGTGCACCTGCTCCACTCCATAGGGGACACCTTCGAGCTGGTGCGCACGCTCGAAGAAGGTCGGCCCGCCAGCGCGGTCATCGTGGGCGCCGGCTATATCGGTCTCGAGATGGCCGAGGGCCTTGAGGCCCGGGGTCTGTCGGTCACCCAGTTCGAGCAGCTTCCCGAGGTGCTCCCCACGGTCGACCCGAGCCTGGGCGCTCTGGTCAACGCGGAGTTGACTGCGCACGGCATCGACGTGCGGACCAACACGACGGTCAAGCGGGTGAGCCGAGCACCCCGGGGTTCGGCTGGCCGCTTCCAGATCGACGCCGTCGAGTCCTCTGGGACCGAAGTGACGGCCCTGGCCGACATGGTCCTCGTGGTCGTCGGCGTACGTCCTGACACGGCGCTGGCGGCCGCCGCGGGAGCCGAGCTCGGCGTCGGCCGGGCTCTCAGTGTGGACCGGGGCATGCGCACCAACCTCGAACGCGTCTTCGCCGCCGGAGACTGCGTCGTGACCCACCATCGCCTGATGGGCCTGACGTACCTGCCGCTCGGCACCACGGCCCACAAACAGGGTCGGGTGGCGGGCGAGAATGCCATCGGGGGGAGCGCCGAGTTCGCCGGAAGTCTGGGGACCCAGGTCGTCAAGGTCTTCGACATGGTGGCGTCGCGCACCGGTCTTCGCGACCAGGAGGCGGCTGCTGCCGGCTTCGACCCGGTCACCGCCGAGTTCGAGGCCGACGACCACAAGGCGTACTACCCGGGGAGCCATCGCATCCGGATGCGCTACACCGGGGATCGCACCACTGGTCGGCTCCTAGGGGTCCAGCTCTTCGGCCATCGCCACGCCGAAGTGGCCAAACGGATCGACATCGCGGCCGCCGCCATCTTCAACGAGATGACCGTGGATGCCATGAGCGACCTCGACCTCTCTTACACGCCCCCCCTCGGCAGTCCGTGGGATGCAGTGCAGATGGGGGCACAGGCCTGGGTCCGAGAAACTGGGCGAAACGGTGACTCAGCTGGTGCGCAGTCGCGGTGACCAAGTGGCGGGCCCTCTTTGCAGAGACGTTCGCCAAGCCGTCTCGAAGCCCTAGACCACCGCGCCCGCGCTCGTGTGGATCGTCTGACCCGTGATCTGGCGGCTTGCTGCGGTGCACAAGAACGCGATCACCGCTCCGACGTCGTCCGGAGTTGAGATTCGCCGGAGAAGGTTGGCCGTGCGGCCCTTCTCGGTGAGTCGCTCGATGGCGCTGGGATCTCCCATCATGGCGGCAGCCGCCATCGGTGTCGCCGTCAGACCGGGTGCCACCGCGTTGACATTTATGGCGTGCGAGCCGAGCTGCGCCGCCGCGGTGCGCGTCAGAGCAAGCAGTCCGGCCTTCGAACACGCATACGCAGTCTCGGACTCAGCTCGGACGGCCGAACTCGAGCTGACATTGACGATGCGGCCGCCCGACGCCTGCTCAATGAGGCGAGCGGCCACCGCCTGCATGAGCAGAAATGGGGCGGCCAGGTTGACATGGTGGACGAGCTCCCAAGCGGCCATGGAGGTGTCCAGCAGGGAACCCTTCTGATAGACGCCCGCGGCGTTCACCAAGATGTCGACTCGAGCGTGACACTCCACGACAGCGTCGACAATGCTCGGAACCCCATCGAGGTCGGCCAGATCAGCGGTGTGCACCGAGACGCTCCGGCCAGCCGACGTGAGTTCGCTCGAGACGAGCTGCAGGCCCTCCTCGTCGACATCGACCAGAGCGAGGGTCGCTCCGAGCGACCCGAGACGCTGCGCCGCCGATCGGCCGATGCCTGAGGCACTGCCGGTCACCAGGGCGACTCGTCCAGTGAGTTCAGGTATCTCGTTCACGCACACTCCCTCGTCGGCGTCATCCAACACCCACCCGACTTCACAGATCTCGAAGATCAGTCCTCGTCCCGGCCGAATGACCCCCTCACCTCGTCGAACCGAGCTGGACGCTTCTCGAAGAAGCTCTGCTTTGCCTCGATCATCTCGGCGGCGGCCAGCGCTTCGCGCTTCAGCGCGTGCCAGGCTTCACCTTCGAACCGGTATCCCGTCTCCATGTCGAGGTGCTCGGTCCAGCGGACGGTGTCCTTGAACATGCGCATCATGGACGGTGACTTGGAGGCGATGGTTCTCCCCAGCCTCATCGCCTCCTCCATGAGATCGTCAGGCTCGTGGAGGGAGAAGACCGCACCGACGCGATAGGCCTCTTCTGCCGAGATGTACTCGCCGGTGTAGAAGGCGTGCCGAGCATGGCCACGCGGAAACAGCTCACGCATGAGGCGCTGCCCGTTGCCACTGCCGATGTCGATCTCGGGCAGGCCGAAGCGAGCATTGGGCGAGGCGAGGACGATGTCCGCGGATGCGGTGATGGCGATCCCGTGGCCCAGGCACACTCCATTGACGGCTGCGATCACCGGAACGGCACAGTCGACGATCGCCTGTATGTAGTTGCGCACGGCGCGTGGATTGTCGCGGGCGGGGTCGAGCGTGAACTTGTGCTCGCTCACGTCCTTTCCAGCGGTGAACGCCCGGGTCCCGGAACCGGTGATGAGCGCCACGTGCGCGTCATCGTCATCGGCCAAGCCATCAATGATGCGGCGCAATTCGTCCATGTACTCGTCAGGAAAGAGATTGAGCGGTGGGTTGTCGATGGTGATGACGACGACGTGGTCTTCCCGATCGATTCGCAACGGCATGTGTCACCCTGCCTTTCACGTGGGGGTGCGACCCAGTGTCCCTTTCAAGTGAGCGACAGCTGCAACAGGCGGCCGGGATTGACGCTCGCCATCAGCGCCAGATCTGACTCGGCCACCCCTGCCTGCCACAAGGATTCCAGGAATTCGAGCGTGCCGGGAGCGGGTGCCGGCAGAAACGAGCTGTTCCAGCCGTAGTCCGAGGCGATGGTGCATCGATGTGCCCCTACGGTCTCAATGAACTCGACGATCTCGGAGACGGGCCGCCCTCGGTCGCCCACATCACGACAGCTGAGCGCGGTCAACTCAATGGACGCGCCGAGCTCCGCCAATTCGCGGGACTGGGTCGGCGTGAGGCAAGGCCCAGCTCGATGGTCACCGGCGTGGGTGACGACGATGCGCGTCGTTCGCCCGTAGGCCTTGACGACGGCATAGTGCTCGTCCGCAGCGATGTGCCCGGTCCCGACGATGGCCTCTGCTTCCCTGGCCAAGTCGAGGATCTCGCGGACCGCGGGGAGAAGGCCACCCTCGTCGTCCAAGACCCGGACGGGACCCAAGGCGCGGCGCTGATCACTCATGCGTGTCTGATCGAAATCCACCGTGCTGTGGACTGTTGGAAGCCACACCATCTTCGCTCCAAGCGAGAGAGCGAGCTCAATGGCGTACACGTTAAGTCCTCCCGTCGCATGGTCGGTGCAGATGCCGCCGAACACATGGAGTCCCGGCACCGCCAGCTCGAGGTTCGCGCTCAAACCGGGCGATGCAAAGCCATGCGGCTTGAGGAGGATGGCGGCATAGCCTTCGTTCAATGCAGACCGGGCGCACTCCAAGGCCGGAATGCCGCTGTAGAAGGAACTGAGCCGCGCCGTTCCGCCGGGCGAATCGGGTCCAAAATGGCAATGCAGATCGACGGCGTTCTCGACACGGAAAGCCAGGGCTCCTCCTCACTTCGAGGGACGCACACCGTGCCCGGTGCGACGGACAGAACTCCAGGGATAGTGCCACAGCACCGTGCGTCAGTGGTGCAGCCTGCTACCGAGCGCGTCGGGCGCCGTGCCGTTATGGTGGCCGCGTGAGGCAACGTCGGCCCGTCGTCGTGCTGGTGACGGTGTCGGCTGCGATGGGGGCGACCGTCGTCAACCTGTCGATCATGAATGTGGCATTGCCGACACTCGGTCGCCAGTTGAGCGCCTCCAATGCGCAGCTCGAATGGATTGTCGCTTCCTATTCCCTGACCTTTGCCGGGTTCCTGCTGGCCGCCGGGTCATTGGCCGACCGGGTGGGCCGAAAGCTTGTCTTGATGTCGGGTCTCGGGATCTTCGCGCTCTGTTCAGCGATGGCCGCGGCCACCAACACGAGCACCGAGCTCATCGCGGCCCGGGCGGGAATGGGCTTCGGGGCGGCGATGATCATGCCGACCACGCTTTCGATCATCACCAGCGTCTACCCGACCGAGGCCGGCCTGCGGAGTGCGATCGCCGTCTGGGCGGCCACGGCCACGGCCGGGGCGGTTGTGGCGCCGCTGGTCGCAGGTTCCCTCCTGCGCGTGTTCTGGTGGGGCTCGCTCTTCTTGATGAACGTGGTACTCGCCGTGGTGGTGTTGGTCGCCACGGCGGTGTTCGTCCCCGAATCCAAACCGAGGAGGGGCGGCAGCGTGGATTGGCCCGGGATCGTGCTCTCGGTCGCATTCTCGGCGTTGCTGGTCTTCGCTCTCATCGAAGGTCCCAGTCTCGGATGGACCGACCCGATCCTGGTGACCTCGCTCCTCGGATCGATCGTTGTCCTGGTCGGGTTCTGTCTTGTCGAGCTGCACTCGAAGGACCCGCTGCTCGACGTCCGTCTGTTCCGCAACCGCAGCTTCGCCATCGCATCATGGATCGTCGGCATGCAGTACCTCCTCAGCACCGGGATCGGCTATCTCTCGACCCAGTACCTCCAGCTCGTGAGGGGGCTGTCACCCCTCACGGCAGGACTCTGCACGGTGCCGGCGGCGGCCGTGGTCGTGGTCGTCTCGCCGATCGGAGCAAAGGCGTTCGGACGGTTCGGTGCTCGGGCCATCACAACGGCAGGCATGACGTTGGCCACGATCGCCCTCTTGGCGATCAACCTGACCCAGACCGACAGCTCGGTGTTCTTCATCGTGGGGCCGGTTGTCCTGCTGAGCGGCGGGATCGCGTTGATGACGCCAGGGACCACGTCTTTGGGGTTGAACGCAGTGCCGCGTGATCGGGCCGGTATGGCGTCAGGGACCCAGAGCGCGTCCCGACAGTTGGGAGGAGCACTCGGCGTCGCCGTCTTGGGGAGTGTCCTCGCCGCCCGCTACACCGCGGTCGTGTCGACCGGAACCTCGGTGCCGCTTCTCCGCGACCACATCCCGGCTGCGAAGCGCTCCCTCGCTGCCGCGCTCGATGTCCACGTGACCGCTTCCGCCGCTCACCAGCTGATTCATCTGGCCCAGGCGGCATTCGTCGACGGGCTGCATGCTGCCGCCACGGTCGCGGCAGGGGTGGCCCTCGTTACCGCGGCAGCGTCGTTTTGGATCCTGCGGCCCCGAACCGCGCACGCGGTGGAACCGCTGCACGATGCCCGCCAATCTATGACGAAGCTGGTCGAAGGGACTGGAGCCGAACTGCTCGAGATTCCCCAGCTATTGGAGTGAGGGCCACGGGTCCCCTTGGGCGATGTGGTCGCGTGCGGGTTCGTACCCGAAAGGCGATCATGCACCTCCATCGATGCTCATGCGCGCGCGTGAGCACCCTTGGAGGTGACGGGAATCGAACCCGCCCGGTGGGTTGTCGTCGGTCCAGGTCAGAGGCCCGGCACGGTGCCCTGCCTGGGAAAACGGTCGCCCGAGCCTGCCCGCGGTTTATCGCGACTGGCCCGGTTTTCGTGCCTTTCGCGTGCCCTCTTCGTGCCCTACGAGCCGATGTCTCGGCCCTCGAGATGTCGATGATTTGGGCCGGCTCAGACGCTCCCGCCGTCGTTTCCCGGAGAGCGTCGAGCTGGTCCGTGAGCGTCTGCCGAGCGCCCTCGAAGTGGTGTCCGTGCCCCTTCAAGGTGACGGACGGGTCGCCGTGCCCCATCCGTTGGGAAACCGTGAGCACGTCGGCCTTCAGGTCGACAACCAACAGCGAGGCCATCGAGTGCCTGAGGTCCTAGGTCCGGACCGACTCGTCCAACCCGGCCCGCTGGAGCGCTGGTCGGATGACGCTCTCGCGGAGCTTGTCCCGGTTCACGGGGTTCCCGTAGCACGTCTGGAAGAGGTGCTCATCCCGCTCGACGGGCGTACCCCGCCGCTGAGCTCGCTCGGCGAGCACGATTCTCCCGCACGCTCCGCTGTACCGCGGAGCGTGACTCTCCCAATGTCCTACGCCGGCCGCTCCATATGGCTAACGCTCTCCGAGTGCCCTATGGGGTGCGTCCCTACTCATTCAGCGGAGCGAAGGCGGCGTAGTCGAATGTGTTGGCGTACTGGTAGACCCCATACACGCCCTCCTGCGCCGCCGCTATGACGGCGGGTTGGAACGCGTCGAACGCGGCCGGAGACGTAGGCGTGGCGAACGGCCCTTCACTGTTAACGTCACCGTCGAGCCAGATGAACGGCGAGATAAACGCATTCGTCCCCAGGTTCAACGCAGCGAATCCCTCGGTGGTTGCAGCGAGGCTCCTGGCCCATCCTCCATCTGCATCGCCGCCGTAGGGACCGCCGAGGACATTCGGTGGCTTGTAGAACGTGCTATCGAGGAATATGACCGTCTTGGATGCCGAGACGAGTCCCCTCATAAATGGCAGCACGGCGAGCCTCGCTGTGTGGTTGGACTGGTTGTTGAAAGCTTGCAGCTTGTCCAGATACAGCCGGGGGAGCATTGAATGGCCGCTCAGGTAGACGATGATCGTGGCACCGGGGCACCCTGACTGGATCGCTTGCCCGACGGACACACCGCGGTTCTGTGCCATCACCATCGTGGGCGCGTGCTTCTGCGCGTTTCCGGGGTAGTTCCACGCCCACGTCGCTACGCCACCGCTCGAAGGGTACATCTCGGTGTCGATAGCAACACCTTTGCAGCCGAGAGTCCTAGCCTGTGCGGCTGCGGCCTGCACGGCATCGATGAAGTCGGCCCAGTGATAGCCGCTCTGGTCGGGTGCGTCGAACCAGTCGATCATCGGTGTCTTCGCGTTCCAGTAGTTCTGCAGGTAGAACGAGAGGTACACATCCAACCCGGCTGCGGCTGCGCCGGGGGCAGCGCTCGACGGCAGAGCGTTCCCGCCAAAGCGAGGGAGCTGCGAGGAGGAGGTCAGGCAACTTCCGTAGCCCCAGCTCGCTAGTTGGGCGGCGGTCTCGCCAGAGTCAGGCTCTCTCCAGAGCAGCGGCTTCACCGTGGTGGGTGTGGGTGCCAGTGCCGGCGGTGTTCGGATTGCCGCCGACCGAACCTGTTGCAGCCGACTCCTGGCATCGGCGCGTCGAGAGGACAGGCCGACGCCCACTGCGCCCGCGCTGAGGGCCAGGCCGCCCTTGAGGATGTTGCGTCGCGCGACCCGTGGTGCCACGCCGTCGGTACGTTGACCTTCCATGCTCATCTGGGGCTCTCCGGTCTCCCCCCGTGGTCGGGTCCCTCCCTCCCAGTCCCCGCGCCGCTCGTCGGGGATACAGCGGACCGGATGGCCGATGGAATGGCCTTGTTCGAAAGCCGCCCCTACATCCGGCGAACCGCTGTATCAGTGTGCCGGACGAGCGAGGCCGTTCGCGGTGGTCTTCGAACAGTTCGACGTCGGTTCAACAGCAATTCAGGTTTTGTTCACATGCATGCCGCCTGGAGTTCGAATCGGGTTCCCCGCCAGGTGGAGCAGCGACCGCGATCATCGCAGAAGCAAGGGAGCCCACCCGTGTGCCCCGCAAAGCGATCTGACTCGGCGGCAATGATCATGCCGCGCTCACCGCCATTTCGCGGAACGGTAACGCGGATCTGTTACCGCGGGGTCCATGCTTAGACGACGCGTCGTGCGAAGCCTGGCTGCCTTGGCCCCTCTTGGGTTCCTCATAGGCGTTGCCACTCCGACATCAGCAACGACACCGTTGTACACAAGCGGTCAGACGGTGAACCTGATCGTGCCGGCCAACTCGGACTTCGCCGCTACCAATCACATCAGCGCCATCTACATATTCGAGTGCTCGGCACCCGATGGCGCGATTCCGACTCAGACCTCGGCCTGTGACGCCAACACCGTTCAGGGAACCACCATCGCACCGAACGCCGACGGCTCCTTCACGTATGACGGCTATCAGCTGTTCGCCCTCCCTGACTCGATCACACTGGCCGAAGGACCCGGTGGCCCAGTCTGTGGCGGCACCGCAGCAACCGAGTGCATCCTCTACATCGGGGACAACCAGAACGACTTCGCCCAACCCCACCTGTGGTCGGAGCCGTTCTTCGTCCAGGCCAACAGCGACGACGGTGGCGAGAATCCTGGTGACGCACCGCTCATTACACAGATCCCCCAACCACCACCCCAACTGGCCGAAGTGTCGATCGTCCTGTTGCTCCCGATCCTTGCGCTTGCCCTGACCCTCGCCCTGACGGGTTGGGTCCTCGTGGCCTCAAGGAGAAGGGCGGTCGCCTGTGACCAGGGCGAGTAAACCCCACAAAAACACCCCCCTGGCGAGATCCTCCATCCGATGGATGCGCACGAACTCGGCGACGCGGCGGACCAAGCGGGAGAGGAAGCTGAGGGCCACGACGTTGCAGGGTCGTCGTCCGGATTGTTCCTGGTCAAGCTGAGGATCGGTTTGTTGGACCCTTCGGGCTTCATCGACGACATCGACGACATCGACGGCGGGACCTGAATGTGATTCCATGTCCCTCAGTCCAGGCCTGACGGATCACCCGTGTAATCGCACCATGGGGATACCCTCCCAAGAGGGCAGATCGACCATCGCCGAGAGTCAGCGAGTGTCAATCGACCCAGTCATCGGACGGGTCGATGTTTTCCGACACCACTGCTGGCGTGGCCGCGCGCCGGGAGACCTTCGAGAACTCACGTACCTCGACGCCTGAGCCTCATTCGGCCTTGAGCAAGGACGCCGCCCTGGTGCGCGACGCCACCCATGCCGGCCCGACCGCCAAGAGGTTCGCCACCAGTAGTGTCCCCGCGGCGATGGCCGCGACCACCCATGCCGTCACGACGGGGTCGGCCATCACCCCTAGGTTCGACGCGAAGGCGTTCCAGACCAGCCGGCCAGCGGCGATGCCCAAGGGCACGCCCAGCACGATCCCGATGGTGGCGACGGTGGTGGTCTGCCAGGAGACGGACAGTGCAATTTGGCGGCGGACGAAGCCCAGTGACTTCAACAGCCCCATCTCGCGTCGCCGCCGGTTCAGGCTCGAGAGCAGCATGTGGAGCAGCGTCGCCACCCCGAACAGCACGACGATCAGCCCGAAGATCAGCGGGAAGTTGACCGCCTCCCCGAAGTTGACCAGGTCGGTGGGTGGGCGGGGGAAGTTCACCTGGGACGGGTAGTCCTGGCTGAGGGCGGCCAGCGCCGCCGTACCCTGCGGCCCCGGTGTGGTGCGAACAAGGAGGCCGCCGGAGTCGGCGACGAGCAACGCCGAGACGCAGGCGGGGTTTCGGGCGCCGCTCGGACAGACCGGCCCCACCAGGCTGTGCAGGGCGAAGACCGCGCCGGTCCCCAGTGCGGCGCCGGTGAAGTCGGGCGGGAGCACGGCGGTCCCCACCACCCGGAAGCGGCGGACCGTCGTCGCCCCACCGGCCGATGACGGTCCCGACACCGCCACGCGCACCGTCGAGCCGACGCGGGCGCCCACCTGGCGCATGGTCTTCGCGCCCAACACGACCTCGTCGTTGCCTGTCGGCAGCCGGCCGTCGACGGTCGTGATGAGGTACGGGCCGCGCAGGGTCTGCCCCGCCAGGGCCTCCACCACGTGGCCGTTGATGCTCACGTCTTCGCCGACACCCGCCTCGATGGACGCCACGCCGGGTCGCTCCAGGTCGTGGAGCAGCCGATCGTTCTGGGCGACCGAACCCGTGCCGTTGACCGAGAACCAGGCGTCGAAATCCTGGCCGTACTGCGCGGGTGTGCTGGTCAGGTGGGTGAGGCTCGCCCCGAACACGGCGGTGCCGCAGAGGACCGCCACCGCCAGGACCGCACCCACGAGGGCCGAACTGACCGGCACCGCGGTGCGCCCGCGTCCCTGCTCCAGGGCGTTGCGGATCCCGATGAGGGCGCTCGGGGGGGCGCCGGACGCGGTGAGGAGGGCGACGACCCGCGACGGCCGCACGACCGGGTCGTCGTTGCGCCGCGAGACCAGCCGGGAAGCACGGACAGCGGGCCAGACGCCCAGCGCCAGCACGGCGGCGACCGCCACCGCCGCACCCCCGATCAAGAGCAGCGCGTCGAAGTCGAACCCCGGCGCCGGGTCGGCGAGTTTCGCCTCGCCGACGGGGACGAAGAAGGACAGCAACGCCGCCAGGAGCACCCCTGCGGCGGCTCCGGCGAGGGCCACCGCCAGCGTGCGGGCCATGGTGAGCGTGAACAGCTGGCGGCGGGTGGCGCCGAGCGCGCCGAGGGCGGGGAAGTCCTCTGCCTCCAGTGCCGCCTGGCGGGCCAGCGCCTGGGCCAAGACGAGGATGCCGACCAGGGCGGCCAAGCCGGTGAGGATCCACCACCCGACCGCCTGGGGGTCGATGGAGGTGGCGATCGTGCTGGCCAGTGCGTCGAGGTCGGTACCGGAGAGGCCTCCCAGGGCGCGCACCTGGGTATCGAAGCGCGGCAGGCCGGCGGCACCGTGGCGCAGGCGGAACACGTACTCGTTGAACACGACGCCCCGCGCGTCGTACTTCCGGGCGAAGCTGCTCGTGGCATAGACGTCGTAGGACGGCGGGCTCGCCGTCGTCGGGAACTCGAACTCGGAGACCGAGAGGCCGACCACGTGCACAGTGACGAGCGGACCGGTGGGGGTGAGGTTGGCGTTGCTCAACACCGCCGCCCGCTGGGACGAGGCCGCCAACGGGATGCGCAGGACGCTGCCGAGGTGCACGCCGAGCGGCTCGAGGTTATACGAGGCCAGGACCTGGCCGGGGTCGGACTGGTCCGGCAGGCGACCGCTCACCAACTTGACCACCGTGGTCAGCTGCGCCGGGGGGACCTCGTCGACGGAGAAGTCGTTGGCGCTGATGGGATGACAGGCGCACGTCGGGGCGCCGACGGCGGGCGCCTCGAGCCGCGTCACGGACGCGACCTCCGGCAGGGACGCGACCCGGGGGACCGGGCCGGAGCTGTAGAAGAAGGCGTCGTAGCCGTGGACCGCCTCGAAGCGGGGGAAGGCGGTTGCGGTCCTGCGGGCGGTGGCCGCCCCGGCCAGCACGAGACCGACCACCACTGCGCTGAGCAGCGTCAGGGCCAGCCAAGAACGCCAGCGATGCCGTGCGCCGGCCTGGAGCATCAGTCGGAGAAACGGCACGGCACCTCCCGGGCACCAGTGTGACCCGGACGCTGGCGGTTGCTCAAGGGAGTCAGCCTGAGGGCGCGGCGTGGTGGTAGCACCACTCAGCGATCGGCAGTCATCGTACGAAGGTGCCTTCGGGCACCTTCGGCGCGTCGGAATTCCGTCAGCCGGGGTGGCCCCAGTTCGGGAGCGGGCGACATACATCACTCCTGATCGCAACGCATCTGCACTGGGCCGTGTCAGCATTCCCTGACGTGTCAGGATATACTGACCCGTTGATGGACGCGGAATCCCACTGGGACAGATGGCACCAGGTGATCCAGGGTCACGAGGCCGATCCGATGGAGGTGCTTGCCACTGCTGCTATGTATGACCGCTACTTCCAGGAGGTCCAAAGCCGGGCGGTAAAGGTTCTTCGGAAGGAGGGACGTACCTGGCAAGAGATTGCTGACGCCGTGGGAGTCACCAAGCAGTCTGCGTGGCAAAAGTGGCGTACGCCTGCCGAGAAGAGCAAGGAGTTCGCGGAGCGGCTCGTTGACTTTGCGAGGTTTGCTCGACCCTGAACGTGGTGACTTCGCCGGTCCGAGGCGCTATTCGAGCCCTTCGATCTGGATCGCCCTTACCAAACGGCTAAGCGTGATCGAGTCTTGAGCACGTATTACGCAAGTGCGGGGCGTGGTCTTGAATCTTGTCGCCGGCTATAAGCCCGGGCTCAGCTGGTTCCAACGTCGCAGCCGTACCGTGCAGATCATGGTCGCTGCTGGAATCGGTCTGTTGGTGGGGTTCGGCCTCTTTGTGGTCGTCTTGGCGGCGGTCACGCTGGCCGGAATGGCGATTCTGTACCTGACCGAGATCGCCACTCGAGGTCTCAGTACTCAGCCCTCGTCGCCTGCCGACTTGGATGCTTCTCTTGACCAGGCGATCTCAGATCTCTCCCGACCCCAATAGGCCAGGGGGGGTGAGTTCCTAACGGCAGTCAAGCCCCACAAGCGACATTTTCGCTAGCTTCTTCCCCTGGCGGGTCGGTGGCCGGAGCGACCTTCTGGGCCGACTCCTTTTCTGCCTCGACCCGCCGCTCTGAAGGTCTGCCAGTAGTCCGAGACCTATCACCGAACGCCGTACATGAAGGAGTGGCGTTAGCGAGAGGACGGCGCTTGCAATCGGCTAACTGCAGCCGACGGGCCCCTTGGGAGCACGTCTTGCCTTTCGGTTTGGGGGAGCGAGCCTCGCTTGAACCATCCGTACTCCGAGTGTGTCAGCGTTTTTGTGGTGACCCGAATTCAGTTGTAAGGACCACAAATCCTATGGGTGCCATATGTGCCTCGTGTGTGGCTGGTCGGCTCCACGTGAGCCCGCGGGGATTGCACGATGATCGCAGCACCGTCCGATGTGACGTTGGTGGAGTACCGAAGCGGTTCGCATTTCCCAAGAGTACGCCGACGGGGTGCACCGGGGATCTGGCGTGGACGAACGCCAAGCAGGCCAGGCCTTCAGGGGCACTGGCCAAAGTGCCAGGGAGAAGTGATCACCTCATCTGAGACGAATCAACCACGACCCCTGGCGGTGTCGAAGATCGGCCAGCCGATCTCGGTCCTCCATGCCGACTCGTCATCAGTGTCGTGGGGTCCGACCACGTAATACTCGCGAATGAGGCCATCGACCGCGAGGGCATGTTCACTCACGTAGGTCGCCAGCGCCCCGTAGGAACGGTCGAGATCGTCGTGGGAGCCGCTGTGCGTGATCACGGCAAGCTCTGCTCCTGGCACCGACATCGGTCCAACGCGCCCGACCGGCCGGAACTCGCCGATCACCGGGAAGAAGAGGGTGGCGTCGCCGCGCTCGTCGGCGAAAAGCTCGTCGGCGTAGATCGCGCCCGGAGGTCCGCTGGCGACGATGTCCTGCGCCGAGAGCGTCCCCTGAATCTCACCGATTGCCCCGTGATACCAAGCCACGAGATCGCCGACATTCACCGTGGCCGTGATGGCTGCTGCCGAGGTGGTCGGTAGTCGCCGGTGCTCGATCACCGCGGACAGTGAGGGGTGTTCGATGAGGTCGCGCAGCGAGGCCACGGCGCGCTGGGTCTCGGCGAGGGTTTCCTCCAAGCGGGTGAGGTGGGCGGCGATGAGCTGGGACCGAGTCGTCTGATCGGGTGCCTGCAGCACCATTCCGATGTCGTCGAGCGGCATGTCGAGATCCCGGAACCGTCGGATCACCTGAGCGATCGGGATCTGGGCGCTGGTGTATCGGCGATAGCCGGTGACCGGATCGACTTCTGCGGGTTCGAGGAGGCCGGCCCGGTGGTAGTGGCGCAGGGTCTTGACGCTGAGGAACGTCACCCGGGAGAAGTCGCCGATCGTCAACGAGCCAGGCACGTACCCAGTTTCGACCCTCCCCCAGGGGGAGAGTCAACCCGACCGGGACCCCTTGACTCTCCCAGAACGGTATCGCCCAACGTGGAGCTGTCGGCCATGGGGCCGATCAGAGCACGGGAGGAAGCCATGGCTGTTACCACCGAACTGCGAGGTGTGGTGGCCGAGTTCGTCGCGGCCGTCAACGCCTTCGACCTCGACCGGATTGTCGCCACATTCACCCCCGACGCCTACGTCAACGACGTCAGTCGGGAAATGTGGGGCACCAATGCGATCCGTGCCTTCATCGCCAAGGAGATCGTCGGGGACCGCGTCACGATGGAGGTCCGCGAGGTCCTCGACCACTACGGCGACATCATCGTCCGTGCCCGCATCGACGGGACCTACGACAAGACTAACCTGCCCGACGAGCTGGTGCTGACCAGCTACTTCGGGATCTGTGACGACAAGATCACGAGCCTGACGATTATCGCCAATCAGCCGAGTCCATACTGACGGCTCGGTCGGCCACGAACACCAGTCGGAGATACCCAGCCGCGATGTTTGCGTCGACCTGGCTCCAGAATGTGTCCGGATCACTCTCGGGTGACAGTTCCTCGAGCTCGTCCTTGTCATTCGTCAGGTTCGATTCGCTTTCGCGGCTCGTGTTCTGGGTCGGTGTTCCTGTGTCGGTCACTCTCGTCACCTCGAAAGCACTGATGGGACCTTCCCATCTGAAGCCGAAATCGCCCGGACAATTTCGACACGGGACAGCGAAGCACAAGAAATCTCCGTGAGGGTGGACTGGCGTTGCGCCTCCGACTCGTTGAGTCGCTCATGTCGGCCGCTGGGGCTCGGATGACTGGTGGCACCATTGAGGGCGGCAGAGGAACCTGGCCACGCCGCCGCAACTTGCTTCAGCAGGGTGCGGACACCTCCTTGATGGAGGAGGTCTGCGGTGGGCGGCCGGGCCTAGCCCCTAACGGCACTCACATCGGGGCTACATCCGACCGGCGGCGACATCGGCGTCGTATTGGACCGCGAGGTCCTTCTCGAACTGGTCCGCGCTCGTCGTGTGGCTGAGCTTGGCAGTCCACTTCTCCTCGATGTGACCGTACTTCCAGATCGCCAACGCCGTCACCCACGTGACGATGAACATCCCTACGATCACGAAGCCGGCCTTGTTGATGTCGAAGTTGGCCATGAAGTTCCAGAAGCTGCCGTTGAAATGCAATTCCATGGGCAGGAGTCCGAGCACCTCGATGGTGCCGATGAAGAAACAGATGAAGACCGACAGACCGGTGATGGCCAGGTTGTAATAGACCTTGCGCACGGGGTTGAAGAACGCCCAGCCGTAGGCCACGTTCATGAAGACACCGTCGAAGGTGTCCATCAGGCTCATTCCGGCCGTGAAGAGGATCGGGAGGCTCATGATGGAGTACCAGGGCAGGGCCTGCGTGGCGAGCAGGGCTGTCGTCGCCAACAGGGCGACCTCGGTGGCGGTGTCGAAGCCCATGCCGAAGACCACACCGACGGGGTAAATCTGCCATTCCTTGGTGATCGACTTCATCCACGGGCCGAACATCCGGTACATGAAGCCCCGGTTCTCCAACTGCTTCTCAAGCTCCGCCTCGTCGTAGTCGCCATGGCGCATCTTGCGGAACACGGCAATGATGCCTGCCAGGATCACGATGTTGAGGAAGGCGATGAGGTAGAGGAAACCGGCCGAAACGACGGTGCCGAAGATCCCGCCGAACTGCTCGAGCCCCGAGCCGTTGTTCGAGACTGCCCCGTAGACCGCCTTCTCGGCGATGACGATGCCCGCCCCGATGGCGATCACGATCGTCGAGTGGCCCAGGGAGAAGAAGTACCCGACGCTCAGCGGCTTCTTCCCCTCGTTCATGAGCTTGCGAGTGGTGTTGTCGATGGCCGAGATGTGGTCAGCGTCGAAGGCATGGCGTAAGCCGAGCGTGTAGGCCAGGACCGAGACCCCGATGCCTAAGCCCTTGTAGTGCCCGGGGACGACGAAGATGATGAAGACCCCGAAACCGATCACATGAAGCAACAAAATGGAGGCGAACATCAGCCTCGTCTGGAGCCACTGTGTCGGGCTCATGTCCCGCCGGAACTCTTTGAGCTTTGCGACCGGGCCCGAGTGGGCACGCAGGGTGCTGGTGGCGACCACGTTGACTTCCTCCGCTCCGGACAGACGACTGGGGAATCAAGTAGGAGCGTAAGGCAGATGCAAGTTCCTCGCAACTAGTTTCGGAATCGCCCTAGTCCGTGGAGAGCGATTACGATGAATTTGTGGGTCGGAGTGCTTCCCCCGGTCTGTTGGTAAGCATCGAGACGGTCGATGATGTGCTGGCCCTGGTCAGGCAGCGAGGCGGGCGGGTCACCAGCGCCCGACGGCTCCTCCTCCATGCCCTCTTCGATGCGCCCCGCCATTGGACGGCCGAGGAGTTGGCTGAGGTGATCCAGGCGCAAGCTCCCGACATCAGTCTGTCGACGATCTATCGGAACCTCGAAGAGCTTGGGCAGATGGGGGTCATCGTTCATGCCCACCTGGGTCATGGTCCAGCCACGTATCACTTGGCCGCAAGCGCCCATTCACACTTCGTCTGCGAAGAGTGCAACACGACCTTCGAGGCGCCGGATGAGCTGTTCAAGAGCTTGTCCACGAGCGCCAAAGCCCAGTTCGGCTTCGAGATCAATCCGCACCACTTCGCCATCTTCGGGCGCTGCAAAGACTGCCAGTAGCCTTTACGGGGTCTTCAACTACAACACGGTGAACATCGGAGCACTGGACAACCTCCGAGTAGAGGTCAGAGGGAATCGGACCCACTGCCGCCAGGATCGGAATCAGAAATCACTGGACGACAAGACAAGCGATAGCCAGGGCAGGCCCGGCGTCACGTCGGATTTTTCAGGGGGAAGTAGCGAGAGGACTTGGCCGGTCCGAACCATGTGGCAAGGGCTTCCGGCGGCCCGGAGTCCGTATTATCTCCCACCCACGCGACGTGCCCGTCAGGTCGGATCAATACCGCCTGGGGAGCAATGATCGCACCGAGGACCGGAAGCTCCCATACCCCATCATGGTCCCACCCGTGTCTTCACTCTGCTGCATGCGACCACCGAAGAATTCATATTCGAGGGATAACCATCTGAAATTCGGGTAAGAGGTACCGCAATGACACTCTCTCGTCGGTTAGCTCGTCCGTTGCTCGCGTCAATCTTTGTTGTAGAGGGATGGGACGCGTTCTGGAATCCGGAGGGGAAAGCCATGAAGGCCGAAGCGGTAACCGAGCTCCCTGCCGAGAAGGCCGGTGTCAACGGCCTCGATACCGAGACATTCGTGCGCGTCAACGGTGCGGTGCAGATCTGTGCTGGGATTCTCCTGGCGGCCGGAAGGTTCCGAAGACTCGCTGCACTTGCTCTGATCGGTTCAATCGTTCCCACCACCTACGCCGGCCATCGATTCTGGGAGGAGTCGGACCCGACCACCCGGAACCAACAAAAGATCCACTTCCTCAAGAACGTGGGTCTCTTGGGAGGGCTGATACTGGCGGCCTTCGACACCGAAGGCGAGCCGTCTTTGGCCTGGCGAGCGAAGCGGCAAGCACGACAGCTTGAGTCCGCCGTATCAGTCGGCCGAGCGACCGGCCACCGGAAGGCACGTCGTGCTCGAACGAGCCTCGCCCCTACGGTGGCGCAGGTATCGAAGTCCGGCCAGCAGACGATCCGGCGAGGGCGCGCCGCGAGCCGGCGTGCCGGTAGACGCCTCGGCGCAGCCGGTCATGACCTTGCTGAGAAGGTGGCTCCAAGCCCCGAGGTGCTCAGTCACGTTCATGCGGTGGTCGCCGACGCAGTCAAGGGTTCGAGTGAGTCTGCTACTCAGGCGGTCCAGCAGGCCGCCTCCCTCGTTTCGGACGCAGCTCGTCAACTGGAGCCACTGACCCGTAATGGTTATCATCCAACGGTCGACGCGATCGTCCCCTATCTTGCGTCAGGTGCGGAGCGTTCGACGGAGGCTCTGTCCAAGTTACGAGAGCATCTGCCGACTGACTGAGTCCGAGAGAGTTACCGCGGAATCCACTTAAGTCGCAAGGTCTCGTCGCCTCGACTGCACTCGCTTCACTCAAGGCGAACTTTTGGCGACTTTTTTGCCCAATCCCGTTCCCAATGCATCCCAGCCGCCTGCATTCCATTGCGGGATCAGGCGGTGTGACACAAGGGATCGGCGGACACCTTGATGTTGGAAGAAACGAGGTCCGCGCCAAAGGAGTCCATTACGACAACCCGGACCGCGCCGCCTCTAAGCCCGCCCTGCACGAGAAGTAATGACCGGCCAGATCAGCAAATGCGCGGCAACGGGTCGCCTACGAGCGTATCGACGATGCGGGTCCCGCCCATGGCGGTCCGGAGGACGACGATTCCCGGCGGCTCCGCGTGGATTTCGCCCACCCTTGCCGCAGCCGACCCCAGGGGGTTGGCACGCAGGGCGGTGAGAGCCGCATCCGCCTGGTCCGGCGGCACCACCGCCACGAGTTTCCCCTCGTTGGCCACGTAGAGGGGGTCGATGCCCAGCAGCTCGCAGGCGGCGGCGACGGCGGGCAGGATCGGCAGCGACTCCTCGTTCAGGACCACGGTGAGGTCGGCATCGCGGGCCAGCTCGTTGCACACGGTGCCCACGCCCCCGCGGGTGGAGTCGCGCAGCCAGCGGGTGTCGGGAGCGGCCGCCAGGAGCTCCTCGACCAGCCCGTGCAGTGGGGCCGTGTCCGAGGCGATGTCCGCCTCCAGAGCAAGGTTCCCGCGGGCCAGCATGACCGCGGTCCCGTGGTCGCCCATGGTTCCCGAGACGAGCACGACGTCACCGACGGCGACCCTGGCTGCCGCCAGATCACGGCCGGGGGGGACGATCCCGACGCCCGCGGTCGTGATGTACATGCCGTCCGCCGCACCGCGGTCGACCACCTTGGTGTCGCCGGTGACCACCGGGACCCCGGCGAGGGCGGCCGCCTCCGCCATGTCGGCCACCACCTCGCGCAGGACGTCGATCGCGATGCCCTCCTCGAGCACGAAGGCGGCGGAGATGGCGATCGGGTGCGCCCCCATCATGGCCAGGTCGTTGATGGTCCCGTGCACGGCCAGGTGGCCGGCGGAGCCGCCGGGGAATCGCAGGGGCTTCACGACGTAGGAGTCCGTGCTGAAGGCCAGGCGCTCACCCGAGGGGAGGTCGACCAGGGCGGCGTCGGTCTGGGCCGGGTGCCGCCCCTCCTCGTCCTGTCGGGCGAAGGCGGGGAGGAAGACGGCATCGAGCAGGGCGGCGGACGCCTTGCCTCCGGCTCCGTGGGCCAGGGTGACGACCTCGTCGCGGAGGCGGGGCCGCCGACGGCGGAACGCCTCGATGCGCCCGAAGACCGCGGCCTCCCTGTCGCCCGGCGCGGCGTTGCCGTTTTCGTTATTCGCGACCCGTTCTGGCGCGGCGCCGGTCACGACGTGCCCCGCGATGCACCGGCGGCCGCAGGCGCCGGAAGGTGGCTCTGGACCGACTCCCACAGCGCCAGCGTCAGGGCGTCTTGGACCTCCTGAATCCGGTGGACGCTCTCGGAGCGCACCACCAGACAGTGGTGGACGGCGTCGCTCACCGCCATGCCTGATCCCTCGTAGCCGCAGAGGCCGACCGTCAGGAGACCCCGGCGCGCCGCCTCAACGAAGGCGCGCAGCATGTTCGCCGAGTCGCCGCTCGTGGAGAAGCCGATGGCCATGTCGAGCTCGCCGGCGTGGGCGATGAGCTGGCGAGAGAAGACGAGCTCGAATCCCACGTCGTTGGACAGTGCGCTGAGGACGGCCTGGTCGTCGACCAGCGAGAGGGCGGCCAGCGGGCTCCCG
The DNA here is from genome assembly GCA_963787485.1 of uncultured Acidimicrobiaceae bacterium. Taxonomy (GTDB): domain Bacteria; phylum Actinomycetota; class Acidimicrobiia; order Acidimicrobiales; family RAAP-2; genus Bog-473. The sequence goes on from CAWBDF010000006.1 coordinate 512,277, forward strand.
TGCGGGGGGTGGCGGAACAGCTCCGCCGTCCCCTGGGCGTCGGTCGCGCTGCCACCGTTGCCGAAGCTGAACAGCCTTCCGCCCCGGGCGAAGCGCTCCGCCATGGCGGCCCCGGTGCGCTCCACCTGTTCGGCGCAACGTTCGAGCGTCGCGGCACGCAGGGAGGCCGATTCCACGATCTTGCCCCGCGCCGACAGGACCAGGTCCTTGACCAGGACGCCGGCGTCCCGCTCCTCGGCTTCGATGAAGGGATAAAGGAAGCCCGTGGGCTCGGCGGCGTTCACGCGCGCGGCACCGTCAGACTGGTCACGGCGACGCCGGCGTGCACCAAGACGAGGTCACCCGGTCCCAGGCCGTCCACCAGCCGGCCGTCGATCTGCTCGGCCCGGCCGCCCGCCAGGACCTCGACCCTTCCCCCGGGCAGCACCGCGCGGACCTCGGCCACCCGTCCCTCGTCCGAGCAGGTCACGCAGACGTCGTCGGTGCACTCGGCCTCCGCCGTGAGCAGCCCGGGATGCTCGAAGACGACGTGGGTCAGCTCCCACAGCAGGTGGTAGAGCAGGACGAGGTCGCCCGAACGCGCGGCCAGCGATGGCTCCGCGGTGTCCAGCCACACGACATGGTCGGCGCGGGCCTCACCGCCCGCCACTCCGGGTCTCGGGCCGGCACCCAGCCAGAGGCTGGTCAGGCCCCAGGCATCGGCCCGGGTGACGAGCTCGCGCGCCACGGGGTCGGCCGCGGTGCTCACGCACAGGAGGAGGTCGCCGGGCCGGGAGAGCAGGCGCACTGACTCGGCTGCTCCGGGGCCGTCGACGCTGACCGCCGGCAGCGCGCGCTTGCCCACGATGACCGGGTGCACGAACTCCACGGCGACATGGCGGGCATGGGCGGGCCACTGCGGCGCCACGCACCACAGGGTGGCCCCGGCGGCGAACCGGCGGGCCAGGGCCAGCGCGGCAGGCGCCAGGTCCTCGGCCGGCCCGGCCCGGTTGCGCGATCGCTCGGTGGTGTCCACCCCCGTCACGTCGCCCCCGTCGCGGCCGTGGCGGCGCGGTACCCTGCGACCGCCGCCTGTCCCAGTGCGAGGCCGCCGTCGTTCGGTGGCACGACCCGGTGCGTCAGGACGCGGAATCGTCGGGCCTCGAGCTCGCGGCGGGCAAGGCCGAGCAGCAGCGCGTTCTGGAAGACCCCGCCGCTCAAGGCGACGACGTCGATGCCCGCACGTGCCCGTTGGCGCTGCGCCACGTCGCCGATCACGCGGGCCACGGCGGTGTGGAAGCCGGCGGCCATAGCGCGGGTGTCGGCACCCCGGCGCAGGTCCGCCACCAGCGCCCGGAGAACGGGGGAGGGATCCAACTCGGCGCCGATGAGGTCGAAGCGGTACGGGAGGGCGGGGACCCCCTGGTCCCGCGCTTCCTCGGCCGCCCATTGCAGGCACAGCGCCGCCTCCGCCTCGTAGGTCGCCTGGTGGCGCAGGCCGAGCAGCGAGCTCACCGCGTCGAAGAGGCGTCCCATGCTCGACGTCGCCACGGACCCGGTCCCGCGTTCGAGCTGGTGCGCCAGCACCACCCGCTCCCGAGTCGAGACGGCACCCGTGGGAGGAAGATCGTCGGCCCATTCGACCCCGGCTGCCCAGAGGTGCGCCAGCGCCGTGCGGCAGGGCCGACGGATGGCGGCATCGCCGCCGGGCAGCGCCACCGCCTTGAGGTGCCCGACGCGCGCGAAGTCCCCGTAGTCGGCGACGAGGACCTCTCCGCCCCAGATGGTGCCGTCCGCTCCGAAACCCGTCCCGTCGAACGCGATGCCGATGACGCGGCGGCCCGCGGGGAACCCGTGCTCGGCCATCACCGACGCGATATGGGCGTGGTGGTGTTGCACCTCGGCCACCGGGCGCGGCGAGGCGTCGTCGGCCCACCGCCTCGTCTGGTAGCCCGGGTGTGCATCGGCGGCCAGCTGCGGCGCCCCGATGCCGTACAGGCCGGCGAGTTGACGGGTCGAGCGTTCGAAGGCCGCCCACGTCTCGAGGCTGCCCATGTCGCCGATGTGCTGGCTCATGAAGGCGTCCCGGCCCGCGGCGAGGCAGAACGTGTTCTTCAGCTCACCGCCGACGGCCAGCGTCGGCCCGGCCGAGAAGGGGAGCCGGATCGGCAGAGGGGCGTAGCCCCGTGAACGCCGCAGCGGCAGCTCATGTGCCGTCCCCGGGTCGATCTCGAGCACGGAGTCGTCGCAGGGCACGTGGATGGGGCGGTCGTGCAGAAGCCAGGCGTCGGCGATGGTTCCCAGTCGCCGCCGGGCGTCGTCGTCCTCGTAGCAGATCGGCTCGTCGGTGAGGTTGCCGCTGGTCATCACGAGCACGTCGGGCACTACCGGGACCCGGTCGCCCGCCTCCGGGACCGGAGTGAAGAGAAGGTGATGCAGCGGCGTGTAAGGGAGCAGCACGCCCAGCCGTGGGTTGCCCGGGGCCACCAACGCCGAGATCGCCACTTCAGACGGTCCCGAGCGCCGGCGCAGGAGGACGATGGGCCGTCGGGACGACGTGAGGAGGGCCGCTTCCGACGAGCCGATACGGGCCAGCGAGCGGGCCACGTCGAGGTCACGGGACATGACGGCGAACGGCTTCTCCACGCGGTGCTTCCGGGCCCGGAGCCGCCGCACGGCGGCGTCGGAGCGTGCGTCGCAGGCCAGGTGGTACCCGCCGAGACCCTTGATCGCGACGATCTCCCCGCGCGCGAGTGCCGCCTGGGCGGCGGCGATGGCCGCGTCCGAGCCCACGACCGGATCCGACCCGGCCCGGTACTCCAACCACAGGCAGGGGCCGCAGTCGGTGCAGGCGATCGGCTGCGCGTGGAAGCGCCGGTCCGCGGGGTCGTGGTACTCGGACGCGCAGGCCTCGCAGAGTGCGAATCCGCGCATCGTCGTGTTGGGCCGGTCGTAGGGAAGGCTGAGGGTGATCGTGAAACGGGGCCCGCAGTTGGTGCAATTGATGAATGGGTAGCGCGCCCTCCGGTCGAGCGGGTCGAAGAGCTCGGCGAGGCAGTCGCCACACGTCGCGATGTCGGGTGACACGAACGTCCGGATCGTGCCTTGCCCTCGGCTCTCGACGATGGTGAAGCCCGTCGCACCGCTCGGTGCCATCGGGTGGGTGAGCACTTCGTCGATACGCGACGCAGCGGGGGCCTCGGCGACGAGGCGGCGCACGAACTCGTCCGCCGCCTCGTTCGTGCCCTCGACTTCGATGAAGACGCCCCGCGTGTCGTTGCCGACATGGCCGGTGAGCCCGAGCTCGGTGGCCAGCCGGTGCACGTAGGGCCTGAAGCCGACCCCCTGGACGAGACCGGCCACGCGGAGACGGAGTCGCGCCGCCGCCTCCGACGTGGCGACGCCGGTCATGCCCTCGATCCGCTGCGCCGCCCTAGCGTCACGGCGGCCTCGCGATGCATCCGGCCGAAGTTGTAGTACGCCGCGCACGCGCCCTCTGAGGAGACCATGCAGGTCCCGATGGGGGTCTCGGGGGTGCAGGCCGTGCCGAACACCTTGCATTCCCAGGGCTTGATCACGCCCTTGAGCACCTCCCCGCACTGACACGCCTTGGGATCCGCCACCCTGACATTCGGAATGGAGTAGCGCAGCTCGGCGTCGAAGGCAGCGAACTCCGGACGCAGCTTGAGGCCGCTCTGCGCGATGAATCCCAGCCCCCGCCACTCGAAATGGGGGCGCAGCTCGAAGACCTCGGCCAGCACGGCCAGGGCGCGCGGGTTGCCCTCATCGCGCACGACCCTGGAGTACTGATTCTCGACCTCACAGCGGCCCTCGCGAATCTGGGTCAGCAGCATGGCGATGGCGTGCAGGATGTCGAGCGGTTCGAAGCCGGCTGTGACGAGGGGCAGCCCGTACTCGGCGGGCACGAACCGGTAGGGCCGCTGCCCGACGACCGTGGAGACGTGCCCGGGGCCCAGGAAGCCGTCGAGGCGGAGGTCCGGGGACTCGAGGATGGCCCGGAGGGGCGGGACGATCGTCACGTGGTTGGAAAAGACCGAGAAGTTCGCGACCTCCTGAGCCCGGGCTTCGAGCAGGGTGAGGGCGGTCGACGGAGCGGTCGTCTCGAAGCCGACCGCGAAGAAGACCACGCTGCGGTCGGGGTTCTCGACGGCGATCCGGAGCGCATCGAGAGGCGAGTACACGAAGCGGATGTCTGCCCCCCCCGCCTTGGCCTGGAGCAGGCTGCCCTTGCTGCCGGGCACGCGCATCATGTCGCCGAACGAGGTGAAGATGACACCGGGCTCATTGGCCACGGCGATGGCGTCGTCGACCCGCCCCATGGGGATGACGCAGACTGGGCACCCGGGGCCGTGCACGAGCTCGACGTTGGCCGGAAGTACGTGCTCTATCCCGTGTCGGTAGATGGTGTGGGTATGGCCACCGCACACCTCCATGAACTTGAACGCGTCGTCACCGGCCAGCGCGGTGATCTGTGCCACCAACGCACCGGCCGTCGTCGGGTCCCGGTACTCGTCGACGAACCTCATGGGGTCAGCGTGCCCTCCTGTCGCTCTCTCACCCTCCTATGCCACCGGGCGCAGACGTGAGGAGTCGTCCGGCGCACCGAGGATGCCCGTGATCACCTCGATCCTCTTCTCGAGGAGATCACGCGCAATGGCCAGCGCTCCGTCAGCGAAGTCCCTGACCTCCTTCGAGGTGGAGATGGTGTGCCAGGCCTCCTCGAACTCGGACCATGCGTTCGGGCCTGCTCTGCAGCCGAGCGCGTAGCCGACCATGACGCCGATGACCACTCCCATCACGTACCTCCCGTTTCACTCGAGATCTTCGATCGCCAGAAGGCGTCCAGTTCGTCGTCGTAGGCCTGGCCCATGAGCTGCAGGGAGGCCAGCGCCAGTTCGGCCTCGACCTCGTCGATCTTCGACATAGCGAACCCCACATGGATCAGCACCCAGTCGCCTGGCGTCAGGCACTCGTCCTCGAGCAGGCCGATGTTGATGATCCTCGTCACGCCCGACACGTCCACCCGCGCCAGGTGCCCGTTGACATCCGAGATCTCCTTCAACTGCCCCGGTATTCCAAGACACATGGCTGTGGCGTCTCCTACTCGTCCTTCACGGCGTAGATCTCCACCCGCACCTGGACCTCCGGCTCCACCCTGAGGAGCAGCACCTTGGGTGGCTGCATCCCGAAATCCCTGATGTCGAAGCTCGATTCACCCGTCAGGCGGATGGTCCGGTCGTCCACCGGGGTGATGTCCATGCGATCCTCATGCCGGCGTGACACACCGCGAAACGTCACTTCACCACTGACGCGGTAGCTGGCGTCGGATCCATTCGCTGCGATCTGTTCCAGCTGCCCCTCGATCCTGGGGAACTTCCTGGCGTCGATCCGCTTCTGCAGCTCCCGGTCCTCCATGCGGTTGCCCGACTTCAGGCGGTCGACAGGCAGGGAGAGTCGTCCCGCCGGCGTGCCGGCGGAATCGACCGTCCCCGATGGCGCCAGGTCGAGCTCGACGTAGCCCTCGAGGCCGCTGGTGCTCGAGTGGATCGGGTGCAGGTTGGAGCGGGCGTCGATCCACACTTGCGAGCGGTTCGGGACGATGGAGTAGCGGGTCACCGCAGCTACATCCGCCGCATTCTCATGTAGCGGCGGATGTCGGGGAACGAGCGGGCGACGACCACCAGGGCGCCGAGGAGCACCAGGGCGAGCAGCGCAACGAACATATGCCCGACGACGCTCACCTCACATCTCTCGCATCTTGAGGTAGCGGGCAATGTCGGGCAGCGACTTGATCACCAGTCCGGCGACCGCGGCCAGGACCAAGGAAGCGACAAATCGACGGATCATCGGTGGACTCCCCTTTCGGCGGGTTGGGCAATAGAGGCAACGACTTCGAGACACAGGTCGACCGCGGCGGTGACTGCTTCCCGGACGGCGGGGGACAGCCCCATCCCCTCGTCGAGATCGCCGGGCTGGCATCCGACGATGACGATGCGATCGACGGAGCCGCCGAGGCGGGCCAGGGTGGCGAGGACGATGTCCGGGCTCATGGTGTGCGCGTCGACGGCCCGGACGCCGTCATCGTCGGAGCGGGACGAGCACAGGGTCGCCGGCCCGATGGCCGGCTCGGGTTCGAGCACCGCGAGGGTCCCCGGATGCTCACCCATGGGGACGGCGTCGACCAGGACCAACGCGTCGTAGCCCATGAGGAGGTCGTAGGCGAGGTGGATGCCCCTGATCCCATAGTCCTCAACCCGGACCCCTTCGGGGAGTGTCCGGCTCGAGAGCAGGCGAGCCACCTCGACGCCGAAGGCGTCGTCCGAGAAGAAGACGTTGCCGATGCCCGCGACGAGGACGCGGCCGGTCACGGCCGGGCCTCCGTGCCGCGCCCACCGGGCATCGGCTCGACCTCGCCTGGCCGGAAGTAGAGGTAGCGGCCCTGCCATAGGAGCTCGGATGCCGCTGGGTCGTCGTCGAGGGTGACGGCGAGGTGGACCCCGCCGTCGACGTCCGCGAATACGCCGGCCACGGTCCCGCACCGGCCATCGAGGAACATGTCCTGCGCGTCCGCCTGTCCCGATGGGTGGAGCCGGACAGCCGACCCCTGCGCCAGTTCGATGCCCTTCACGCAGACCGAGTCCGTCCACGGGTCGACCGACTCGTCCGACGCCGGGTCCCACCACGGGGGGGCGTCCGCCCCGGGGGTGGTCGAGGTGGACCATTGCGGCTCGACCGGGCGCATCTGCCCGTGGAGGCGGCTCATGGTCTCGGGTGACAGCGAGTCGCAACGATCGATGATGGCGGCGGCGCGGGCGTCCGTCCCCCGGGCCTCGGCTTTCTCCGTGTCGGTGAGCGTCATCACCCGCAGCGCCAGGATCTCGTCGATCTCGAGTGCGTCGTAGAGGTCGCCCGGACTCTGGTTCGCCACTTCGGGGTGGTCGTAGAGGATGATCGGCGAGGAGAGCACCACGTCATTGCGGCCAATGAGGACCGGATAGGTGCCATCGCTCCGGCAGGCCCGAGCTGCCTCGACGGCATCCTCGGGAGGATCGAGAAGCGACACGAACGTCGCGCCGTCAACGGCCAACATGGTGTGCACGGCCACCAGGCTCTGGGCCACGACGTCCGCTCTCGCTGATCGTTCGTCGCTCCACCAAGTGGTGTTCTCCACGGTCACGCTCACTTTCACGTACGGCGAGCCGTCGGGTTCGGGGACCGTGGCGACCCGGACGGCGCCGTCGATGGGGATGCGCTCGCGAACGAAGCGACCGACCAGGGTGCCGTCAGCCGTGTGGACGTGCTCGGTCTGGGACCCGCCCTCGAGGTGGAACGGCAGCTCGTCGGCGGCGGTGCCGCCGGGGGGGATCACGAGAGGGGGCAGGTCGACCATGTGGTCGACCGCCTCGTCCCACTCCACGTGGAATGTCCCGTCCACCTCGAGGGCGTCGATCGGCCCGAACGCAGGCAAGGCGGAAGCGACCCCCTTCTCCGGCAAGCGGGCTTCGACTCTGCGGCGCTGCGTCTGCAGGCAGCGGACGCGCACTCGGAGGCTCGCGGGCTCGAGCCGCCCGCCGAGGTCGACGAGGCATTCGGTCCGGGCCGACCAGCGCTCGGACCCGTCCGTCACGCTGTAGGCCCGTGGGGTCAGCACGCCCCACTGGAAGCGCACCTGGTTCTTGCGGGAGGAGGCCCGGTAGGGGTAGAGGACGTAGCCCTCGTAGAGGACTGCATCGGCCACCGTTCTCGCCGTCTCGAACCGGTCCTCTCCGAGTGCGGCAGGGAGTTGGGGGGATGTCGTGCCGGTCGCGCTCATGGCCCCTCCTCCTCTGCCTCCTTGAGGAGCTGCGCAAAGGCCTGGTCCCAGGTCGGGAGGCCTCGGTTCGCCCGGAAACGCTGAAGGTCGTCCAGCGTGTCGCGTCGGACGCGGATGAAGCCGCTCCCGGGGAAGTACGCGTCCATTGTGTTGCGCCAGACGGCGACGGGCAGACGGTAGGAGGACTCGGTCGACCACGAGAGCGGTTCGGCCGAGAACCCAGAGGACCCCTGGGTGAACACGGTCCCCGAGAAGAGGAAGATCAGAGGTATGTCGCCGTCACCCAACGCGTGCATGTACTTGGCACCGGCAACCTCGAAGTCGTAGGTGCATTCGACCGGCAGGTCGAACTCCGTGGTCCCGTCGAACCGGCCCACCGTCGACGAGACGTGCGTCCACAGGAAGGGACGAAGGGAGTTCCCCCACTGGGGGGTCTCGCCGAACAGCTCATAGAGTCGCTCCTCCTCCTGCTCGCTGTAGCGACGGCGCTGCGGCTCGATCCGGATTTGGCATCGCAGGGCCGCTGCATGCACGTGTTTCGCGTCGGCCTCCTCTGCCCGGGTCCGGAACATGATCGTCGGAACCGCGGCGTGCGGCTCCGTCCTGGCGTCGACCACCTCGAATCGGAGGTCGGTCACTGAGTGCGCGCCCCGATGTCGGCGAAGAAGTCGTCGAGTTTCCGGTTGGCCTCGCTCCCGCCGTCGAAGCCGCGCCAGAGCATGCGGAGGTGGCCGACGAGCTCATAGCACGCGTCGATCGGCACGATGTAGCACTCGGCGTCACGATCGCTCCGTTCGCTGGCGGCACGAACGAGGAATGCCTCGACGTCCGGTTGCATGCTGGCCAGCCGCGGGTTGGCCGCAACCAGATCGGCCCAGGTCTCGAGCGGGAGCTCCGACTCGGTTGCGCCAGCCGGGCCGGGGTAGAAGGCGGCGATCCGCTGGAGCTCCGAATTGAGGAAGAAGAAGGCAACGCTGACGGGAACCTGCAGGCTGTCCCATTGGGCGGGTGTGAGCTCGAAGTCGCCGAACGCCACGTAGCGTTCGGGCACGCTGCGGAAGTGATCGCCACCCGCCCCTTCCGACTCGAAGAGGAGGAAGCACCCACGGCAGGCGCAGAGCAGCGTCCTGGAGCGCAGGTCCACCAGGTGTCGGTGTGTGCTGGCGATGGGCTCCGAGCACAACTCGCACACTTCCTCGACCGGAGCAGCCAGGCGTGGAGGTGTGCTGGCCCGGATGCGTTGCAACACGGCGATCGGGTCGGTCATCGGATCGCCACCTCGGTCGGGCACGCGTCGTAGAGTGGCTTCTTCAGCCCCAGAGGGACCGGCACGGCCGGCGTGGCGCTCACGCGGGGCTCCTCGACGACGATCCGGGTCACCTCGGGCGCCGCCTCCAAGATGGCGGCCTCGACGGCCCCCTGCAAGGTGGCAGCGGAGGACGGGCACCCGTCGCAGTTACCCAGAAGCCGCAGCTTGACCGCCCCGAGGTCGTCGTCGACCGCCAGCAGCTCCACATCTCCGCCGTGCCGCCCGAGGAAGGGTCGGACGGACTCCAGTGCGCCTTCCACCCGGGCGTCGAGCGGGTCAGGGTGCAGACCCTGCACCAGCAAGAGGCTGGCGACCAGCTCATCGGCGGCGAAGTCGGCGATCACCTCGGGCGCGCGTGCCCGGGTGATCTCGGCCATCCGGGCCAACCCGGCGCCGTAGAGGTCCGAGACCAGGCGCAGGAGCTCTTCTGCCAAGTCGAGCGAACGAGGATCCGCACTGGCCTGCAGCTCGGTCAGTGCCTGCTCGATCCGCTCACCACTCGCTCGTAGGTTCTGGGGTTCGGGCATTTCTCCGTGCGATCAGAACAGATCGTCCGCGTGAGCCATCTGGGTGGGGGAGTGGACCTTCTTCAGCACCTTTCCCTTGCCCAGGTACATGTGGACGCCGCAGGGCAGGCAGGGGTCGAAGCTGCGGACGGATCGCATGATATCGATGCCCTTGAAATTCTCCTTGGTGTTCTCCTCGAAGATCGGCGTGTCGATCACCGCGTCCTCGTAGGGCCCCGGAGTTCCATAGCTGTCGCGCGGGTTGGCGTTCCACGGAGTCGGCGGGTACGGGTGGTAGTTGGCGATCTTGCCGCCCTTGATCACCAGGTGGTGGGACAGGACGCCGCGCACCGCCTCCGTGAACCCGCACCCAATCGCTTCATCAGGCACCTCGAAGGGCTCCCAGGTTTTTGTCTTGCCGGCCCGGACGTCCTTGAGCGCCAGCTCAATGAAGTCCAGCGCCGCGGCGGCGGCGTAGGCCTGGAAGTAGGTCCGCGCCCTGTCGCGCTCGATCGTGTTGGACCACTGGGGGATCTTCCACTCCAGGTCGACCGGCCCCTCGAGGGCGGTCTTGGGCAGGTGGATCTTCACGCTCGTGCCGGTTGCGTCCAGGTGGTCCGTGTGCACCAGGCCCGACAGGGCGGTCGACCAGAGCCGGGCCAAGGGTCCGCCTCCGGTGTCGAGGGCCAAGTGGTCCTTGCCGTCGAACCAGCGGGGTGCCATCACCCAGCTGTAGTTCCCGTCGAAGTCGCGCTTCTGCGGCTGAGGGTTGGTGTGCTGGTTCCAGGGGTGCCGCCGGTCCACCGGGTTCCCGAGAGGATCGCGGGTGACGAACATCTCCTGGTCCTCCCAGTCGTCGTAGAAGGAGTGACCGAGCAGGATCCGGATGCCGAGGTTGATTTCGACGAGGTCGTTCGTGACCAGCTTGCCGTCCACGACGATGCCGGGGGTCACGCCCATGGCGCGGCCCCACTTGGTCATGTCCTTGTAGTCGAAGTTGCAGACTTCGGGATCCTGGAATGCTCCCCAACAGTTGAGCAGGATCCGTCTCCGGCCGACCTCCTCGTATCCCGGCATGGCCTCGTAGAAGAAGTCGAAGAGGTCGTCGTGCATCGGCACGACCCGCTTCATGAACTCGACGTAGCGCTGCAGGCGCGTGTAGTAGTCGGTGAAGAGCTGGATGGTCGCCGTCGTACCCACGCCGCCGGGGTAGAGGGTCGACGGGTGGACGTGGCGGCCCTCCATCAGGCAGAACATCTCCCGGGTGTACCGGCTCACTTGGAGCGCCTCGCGGTAGAACTCGCCCGAGAAGGGGTTGAGCGACCGCATGATGTCGCCGATCGTCTTGTAGCCGTGAGCCCCCGCATGCGGCGCTTCGGTCCTGTTGGCCTGCTCGAGCACGCCCGGGTTGGTTTCGGCCACCATCTTCTCGCAGAAGTCCACCCCCACGAGGTTCTCCTGGAAGATGTTGTGGTCGAACATGTACTCGGCTGCCTCGCCGAGATTCACGATTTGCTCGCCCAGGGCGGGCGGGTAGACCCCATACGCCATGTTCTGGGCGTAGCAGGAACAGGTGGCGTGGTTGTCGCCGCAGATCCCACAGATCCGGCTGGTGATGAAGTGCGCGTCCCTCGGATCCTTGCCCTTCATGAAGATGCTGTAGCCCCGGAAGATCGAGGACGTGCTGTGGCATTCCGCCACTTTCCCCTTGCCGAAGTCGATCTTGGTGTATATGCCCAGGCTCCCCACGATGCGCGTGATGGGGTCCCACGCCATCTCCACCAGCCCGTTGGCGTCCTCGGTAAACTTCTTGGTGGCCATGCGCCCTACCTCCAGATCTTCTTGTAGCCGGTCGACAATTCGCTGCCCGGTGTGCGCCACCTGGGCTCGTCATCGAGCGTGTGGAGCGTGATCTTGCGCAATCCGCGAATGGCGTTCCCGTAGAGCCCCGAGGCCAGCGTCGAGACCTTCGACCCCGGTGGCTCGTCCATGAACGGCATGAACTTGTCCGGGAAGCCGGGCATGGTGCAGCCGATGCAGATCCCCCCGACATTCGGGCAACCCCCGACGCCGTTGATCCACCCCCGCTTCGGCACGTTGCACTTGACTACGGGCCCCCAGCAGCCGAGCTTGACGATGCACTTGGGCGAGCCGTACTCGGTCGCGAAGTCACCCTGTTCGTAGTAGCCGGCACGGTCGCAGCCTTCGTGCACGGTGCTCCCGAACAGCCACTGAGGCCGCAGCGAGTCATCCAGCGGGATCATGGGCGCCTGCCCCGTGGCCTGGTACAGCAGATAGAGGATCGTTTCCGACAGGTTGTCCGGATGGGTCGGGCAACCAGGCACGCACACGATCGGGATGCCGGCCTTGGAGGTCCAACCCCATCCGAGATAGTCGGGCACACCCATGGCACCGGTGGGATTGCCGGCCATAGCGTGGATACCCCCGTAGCAGGCACATGTTCCGGCGGCCAGCACGACGAGGGCCTTCGGGGCCAGGCGGTCCAGCCACTCACTGGTCGTCATGGGCTGGTCGGTTTCGGGATTGTTCCCGAAACCGCACCAATAGCCCTCCTTCTTGATCGCCTCGTTGGGAATGGACCCCTCGACGACGAGGACGAAGGGATCGAGTTCTCCCCGATCGGCCTTGAAGAACCATTCGATGAAGTCGTCGGCGCCGCCTACCGGACCGTTCTCGAAGTCGATCAGCGGCCAGTGCACGGCGATCTTGGGGAGTCCCGGGAGTGCACCGAGGGCGATCTCCTCGATGCTGGGCTGAGTCGCAGCCGTGAGCGCGACAGAATCGCCGTCACAACTGAGTCCGGCGTTGATCCAGAGGACATGGACCACCGCTTCTTCGGTCGCAGTGTCAGTCGCCGTCAATTTGCCCTCCCCGGTCCTGGCCGCGCGAGGTTGTGCGGCTGGAACAAGTCTCAGGCTGCTTCCGTCCCCTGTAAATAAGTGTCTTTTGCACCCTCCTCAGGAAGAGCCCGCGGCTCGACCATTGACACTCCGGGTTCGCCGGACGAGCATCGACGGTGCATGGCCATGGAACAGCGGGCCGGGGGGCCGTCGGCAACCGAGGGTGTGGCTCGCTTCGAGCTGGCGCCACCTCGCCGCTTCATGCTGCCTGCGATCCTTCTTTTGCTGTCCGAGCAACCTGGGTACGGATACGGCCTCGTGCCACGCCTCGTCGAATTCCGGTTTGGCCACGTCGATCGCCCGGCTGTCTACCGGGCCCTGGCCCAGCTCGAGCGGGATGGCCTGGTGCAGGTCTCGGCACACGGGCACCAGCCCGGGCAGGCGCGCCGCGTCTACTCGGTGACGCCGTTGGGCGAGCGGATGCTCCGGGTGTGGATGGGGGTCATCCGGGAGGAGCACGCCCACCTGGGCGAGGTCATCCGGCGCTACCAGGCGACCGCCACGATCGACTCGGTCCTGTCCGAGGTCGAGGGCGGATGGGTGCCCGAGCTGGACCTGGCTTGGTCATCCGTGTCGACGACCTCCATGTGGCGCCGACGGCTGATTCCGCCGGACAATGACAGCGACGACCCCATCTCCCAGCTCCCAGACCCGCCGGGGGGACCGCTGAGTTCGGCTTCGGACCGATCACCGGGGGACCTCGGATCGCCGCACCATGCGGGCTCAGCGCGTCCCGACATCTTCTCGAGGAGTCCCACAATGGGCCGGTTCGTGCTCGATCCTGAGAGGTCAGCGGTGCTGATCGATGCCCGTTCGACGGTCGGACCCATCTGCTTCTCCACGACCGGGGTGCAGGGCTCGCTGTACGCCGCCATGGGGGATGGGGGCGTGAGCACGGAGATCCCTCCGACGGGTTGGCTCACCATCGACATGACCCGATTGAGCTCGGGCAACAAGCTCTATGACGCCGAACTCCACCGCCGTATCAACTCCCGGCGCTTTCCGACCGCCAAGGTGGAACTGACGGAATGCGCGCCGAGTGCGCCCGGCTGGCGCTACCACCTCCGAGGTGAGTTGACGTTCCATGGCATCACGCGCCGGACGGAGGGGACCGTGCGCATGGAGTCCGCATCGGACGATCGCATCGTCATCAGCGGCGAGCAGGCCTTCGACATTCGGGACTTCGCGCTTCCTTCGCCGACCATGCTGATGTTCCGCATCTTCCCAGACGTGCGCGTACGCCTGTACGCGGAGGCAGAGCGGTCCGACGAGGACGACTAACGACTGACGTTCCGTTTCGACCATTCATGCCCGCCGGGTCGAAATGGCCGTTGGAGTCAGGGAGCACGTCACGATCCTGGGACGAATTCCTCGGGTCGTGCCGCGGCAGCGGCCCTCAATGAGGTGAATCCAAGTCCTCCCGGGGGCTGGCCTGATCGGTGACGTCCTGGCCGATACCCCGCAGACCGACGGCCTTGCCGTCCGAACCCAGGATCGGGTCGGCATACACCCACACGACGTGCGTCTTCTTGTCGGGGTGGATGACCTGATACTCCAGGTCAAGCGGACTGGACGAGCCCACCGACGCAATCATGGCTCCCCGAACCCGGTCGCTGTCGCTGCCACGAATCCGCGCCATATAGGACTCGAAAGTGCCGGCGAAATCCAATGGGTCGATCCCATGGATCAGGTGGAACTCCGTGCTCCATTGCACAGCACCTGTCCTCAGGTCCCAGAGCCAACTGCCGACGTGAGAGAGCGCTTCGGCCTCTTTCAGCCGGGCGTCGATTTCGGCCAGGGTCGCCTGAGCGAGATGCTGCTCGGTCACGTCGCGTGCCACGATCACCCGCCCGAAGGTCTGACCCTCGTCGTCGACCAGCGGTGCCAGGGAGAGGGAAACGGGTATGGGGAGCCCATCGGGGCGCACGATTTCGGTCTCGAAGTGCCGGATCCGTTCGCCGGCTCCCACCCTGGCGATCACCTCGACAACCTCCTCCCAGAGATGTGGGGCAAACAGGATGGCGATGGGACCGCCCTCAACGTGGCGCGGAGTTCTGCCGAAGAGCCTCTCTGCGTTCTCGCTGAAGTAGGTCACGACGGCCACGGGATCGCAGGTGATGACTGCATCGTCGGTCAACTCGACGATCGCACGGAGGAACGCTCCCGTTGGGCCTACGTGATCAAGGGCATCTCGTCCAATATTGCCCGTCTCATCCGTGACGCCCATGGATTCTCCGGCTGACCTCGGTGTCGCTGCTGACCTCGGTGTCGCTGGCGGCGGGGGCCCAAGAAGGTCGGCCATAGGCACCAATCGGACCTGACTCCCGTCGCGCCGTCCTTCGAGACCATCCTAGGTGTGCTCGGCCCGACGTCGCCTCCGCGCCGTGAGCCCAACTGTGGCGCCGCCGCCGCGAGGCGAGCGAGGTCAAACCACTACTTGCTTCGGAGACCCTGAGGAGATCCGTCCGCTCCCGTCGCAGACGTGGCTTCGCGTGTTTAGATGGCCAGTTAAGCTCCGATCGAGGTGCCGGCAATGCACGAACTGTCCATCTGCAGCGCAATTGCGACCACGGCGGCAAAGCACGCAGACGGGCGATCGGTGTCCCAGGTGACTGTGCAGATCGGCCATCTGCGCCAAGTCGTACCTGATGCCCTCCAATTCAGTTGGGAGGTCGTCTCGAGTACGACCAACCTGAAGGATGCGGCTCTCGTGATCGAGCAAGTGCCCGCACTGGTCGAGTGCACGGACTGCGGAGCAAGGACCACTCTCGATCTGCCGATTCTGGCTTGCGGCAAATGCGAAGGGTTCGACGTCAGGTTGCTCAGCGGCGAAGAGCTCTTGGTTGTGTCGATCGATTTGGTGGACGTGTAACGGTGGGAAGGCTTCATATCCACGCCGATGGCACGAGTCACGTGCACCAGCACGATCGTGCGCACCATCAGCACGCAGATGGAGCTCTCGACGTTGGGGACCACTCCGGTTATGCCGAGACCGGCCAGACGAGGGTCACGATCCTGGAGAATCTCCTCTCGGAGAACGACCGGATTGCTGACGACAACGGTAGGCGCCTGGCGCGGTCTGGCGTGTGCGCGGTAAACCTGATGTCGTCTCCCGGTGCCGGAAAGACCACGCTCCTACGAAAAACGCTGGAGATGCTTGGCCACGCCGTGCGCATCGGGGTGTTGGAGGGGGACATTGCCACGAGTCTCGACGCGGACAAGCTTCAGGGTGCGGGTGCAACTGCCATCTCGGTCGTCAACACGAGCGCGGGGTTTGGGGGGGAGTGCCATCTCGATGCGGTGATGGTCCAGTCCGGCCTGGCGCGGCTGCCGTTGGCCGATCTCGATCTCTTGATCATTGAGAACGTCGGAAACCTGGTGTGTCCAGCAGAATTCCGGGTTGGCGAAGAGGCGAGAGCGATGGTGTTCGCGGTGACGGAAGGCGAAGAGAAGCCCTTGAAATACCCGGTGATGTTCCGGGCCGCGGATGTTGTCGTGGTGAACAAAATTGATTTGCTTCCACACCTCGAGTTCGACGTGGACGCATTTCTGGACAATCTGCACGCAGTCAACCCCTCAGCCGAGATCATCATGGCCAGTGCTCGTACCGGAGAAGGTGTGGCCAAGTGGTCCGACTGGCTGAAAGGCATGTGCTCGCCGCAGCGCCTCAGCAACGACTCTGGATCGCCGCCATGACCTTCGGTCGATTGACACCTTCACGGCGGGCACGCTCACTGCGCCTCTCGACTCCTGAGCATTGCCGTTCCGTTTCTGAGGTAGCGCATAGTGCCTGCGGGTATCGCTCGGCACGCGAACTCTGGCTGACTGTCCCCATGGACACAGCGGTAAGGGGGTGGTGGAAGAGGGCCTCGCTCTGTCGTGGTTGAGCCCAACCGCAGCGGCTTCTCAAAATTTCGGAAGTCATCGGCCTAGGCGTACGAATCCGAAGGTGTACGGCACTTCCGTCGAACCCGGGCCTCGTTGAGCCCGTCATGGCTGGTCAAGCTGACGATCGAGTAAATGGACCCTTCTTCAGGTCCTGATGGTCCACGAACACCTCCGGCGGCCGCCGATATCCCGACTTTCCCGAGCCTGTGGCGACGCTCCAGGCAGGGCACGTGTGGGCGTGGCCGGACGTGGCGGCTTGGGCGAAGGAGACGGGGCGGGCGATCGTGGCATCCGCGCCCGTCAGGGGTGGGCGGCTATCAGGACGACCGTAATGTCGCCTTGCTCGGGGCCGTAGAACCACCACATCCGCCACGCCGAGGGCGCCTTGTTCTCGACGTAAGACTCCCAGATCTTCTCGCCGAATACTTGGTCGAGACTCTCGAACCGGTGGGAGTGAAGACTGGGGTAAGCCGGATCCTCGCCAAGAAGGGCCAGGGCCTTGATGACCTTGCGGTAGCGCTTGGCGTCCCTCTTGGCCAGCCCCTCGATGAGCTGCTCGGTCTCTTCGACGATCAAGATCACGTATGCCATATCCCCCATTGGAGCACAACCGGTACACTGGTGCAAGTGGTACAATGAACCCCTTGTAACATCGGCACAAACCGTGTTAAAGTCATTGACACCGGCACAAGCGGCGCGAAGTGGCCCAAAGCGGCACAAACCGCATGTACCGAGAGCAAGGGAGCCCCGGCACCATCAGCTGGGATGAGAGAGGACAGGCTCATGGCGACGGCAGTGGAGGTGGAATTGGACTCGCGCCAGCGCGCACCGCTGGCAAAGGTGCTGCACAAGGGCGACCGGACCCGCTACAGGGTCACCCGCCTCGAGGACGGAGAGATCCGGCTGACGCCGGTCGTCTCCCTGACCGACAGGGAGTTGGCTGTCGTGGCGCAGCCCGAGCTCGTCGAGTCGATCCGACGCGGCGTCGAGTTGGCGCACGCAGGCAAGGTGGTCCGCCACGAGCCGGGCCACTTCACGCAGCTGGCCGAGAAGATGGGCATCGACATCCACGCAGAAGATGAGGAGGACTGAGATGGCCAACGGAAAGAAGAAGCCGGACACGCTCGCACTGATAGTCGGCCACGTCTTGGTGGGAGTGATCGCAACGTGGCTCGCCGCGAAGGTGGCGAAGTCAATCGGCCCAGGCCTCCTCGTCGGTGTCGTCGCCGTAGTGGTGCACGCCGAGCTCGACGCGCCAGTATCTCAGGCCGTCAGCGACGCTGGTCTCTAGACGATGGCCAAGTCCCTTCGCAGTCAGCTCTACCGAGCGGCCCGCGATCTGGGCAACGTCCAGGCCGTCGAGAAGGGTCCGACGAGCTACGGCAAGCGGGTCGTGCGACGAAAGGTCTACCGCTCGACCAACTCGGTCACGGGGCGGTTCCTGCGCAAGCTCGGGCTGTAGCTCAGCCTGGACGCGTCATACGCAGAACAGTCTGCCCCGCGTCATTTGCTTCGTTCAGAGCACTCAACAAGGCGACGATCGCCCGCTCGGCAGTAGCCGACCCATCGAACTCGATGCCGGCCCGAACGAATCCGTGCTGGAGCATCCGAACGTTCTTGATATCACCCTTGGTGCGGACGCTGTCCGAACCACTCGCGGAAGGAATCTCGACGAGGATCGTATGACCGAGCAGCTCGGATACCCGAGCGTGATGGAACGTGATGCCAACGCCGAGTGTTGAGAAATCGCGGATCCCACATTCTCGCCAACCCACGGTGGTCAGCTCACCT
Organism: uncultured Acidimicrobiaceae bacterium; assembly: GCA_963787485.1. Taxonomy (GTDB): domain Bacteria; phylum Actinomycetota; class Acidimicrobiia; order Acidimicrobiales; family RAAP-2; genus Bog-473. Next base: position 530,505 of record CAWBDF010000006.1, read on the forward strand.
TCGAGAAGGCAGAAGCCTCTCAGATTCGCCTCATGACGTGGTACTCGCCGGCGCATCCCCATTGCGCTTCCCCCACACCCACAACACTGCACCCCTCCGCACGAGGAGGGGCACATCGACGAGGGCACTTGCTCTACGCATCCCTCACGCACAGTTCTCGACATCGTCTATCGTCCGACTGATCCAACTCCGGCACAACGTTTGGTCAGATCCGGCGAGTCAGCGATAGGGGCCAGGGTGAGACCCCTCATAGCCCGGTGGTACTTCGAGGTGCTCCGGACCGCGCCGACGCCGAGGTCCCACCAAAGGGCCGGGGAGACGATTACTTTCGTCCGCAGGTCGATGCCTTCTCACGAAGGCGCCGATCGGCCCCGTTCGGCGCGCACCGGGCGGGGCACCACAACGGACACACAACAAATGAACGGGTACACCGCGTTGTACCCGTCCAGACAGCGTCAGCCGTACTTGGGATTGAGCGACACCAGCTCGATGTTCAGATCCCCGATAGCTTCAAGGGTGCCGTGCAAGCGGGCCTGATCCTGGACCCACCCGACCAAGTGGGTCTCGCCATCGTCGCAACGGCTGACCGCGAATCCGTTAATGGCTTCGATCAGGCTCGGACTCAGTCTTCCTTTGACCACGATCTCGAAACTCTCGGGGGCATTCAAGGTCGCGCTCGAGCATGCACCTTCCTCATCTTGGAGCAACGACCGCAAAGTCGTCATCCATGAGGGGTGATTCGCAGGCGCCTGGCTGCGGGCCCACCGGGGGCAAGCGGCCGGGTAACATGCCCGGAGCGCCCAACCTGGAATCAGGAGGATGGCGCACAGGCAACAACAAGCCCCGCCGGCAGAGATGCGGCGGGGCTGTTGTCTTGTCACGTGCGCCCCATTTCTCGCCGGCGCGCCAACTCCCGTAGCCCCGTCAGGCCCTCGAGGTGCTCCGGACAGGCCCACACGACCCACCAACGGTCGCCACGAGGCGAACGCCAGCGGCCCGTTCAGGCCGGCCCCTCTGAGCAGTGGGCGGCCTGCAGGTTGCGGTCGTGGATCATCTGCCAGCAGCGGCCGGCCTCGACGATGAAGCCGGGGGAGGGGTCGCCGGGTTGGGGCATCGGGTTGCTTTGGTCCGATCTTGGAGAACAGATCGACCACGCGTGCAAGCAGCGTGATGTTGTCGTCAGTAATGGCAGCTTTGTCAGATGGTTGAATTTCGGGCGCCACCAATATCGCGTCGACGAACTTCTCGCGAGCTTCAGCCTGCTGCCCGGGCTCGAGCGGAGCAATGAACGGTGGCAGGGCGGCAAGTAAGAGCTGAGTTCTTTTGGCTCGCTTCTCACGGTTGCGATGATGGCCAGACTGATTGGCTGCATACCCAGCGACACCGAGGATTGCCAAGGCTCTGAGGGCTCTCGCCACCGTTCCGGCCGTGTAATTTGCCGGGGCGAAGATTGTCACGAGCGCACCGTAGAGAGCAGCCAAGAGTCCGACGACTATCGCCCCGTATGACCAGAGGTCCGCGGTTTTCTTCTGGGACTTCGCTTCTTCTCCAAACGCCGTTGACGTTCCAGTGATGCTGATGACGTCGACCAAGGTGCCAGCCTCTTTGAGTTTCTCTTCCATGCTGGCGAGGATCGCAGCACCCTCGTCTGACAGCCCAGCTGATTGTGAGTCGAACAGTTCCTTTTGTTCTGAGCGAGTGTTAGTTGTGGCAGCACCCTCTGCGGCGAGCGTCGCAGAGAACTGCGTCTGCATGTCTGAGATCGTTGTATCAATGCGAGGGCGTATTTCGTCGAGTGAATTACGGATGTCGTCTACGCGGGCTGTCTGAGCGCCGATCTCAGCCTCGACGGCCGAGATCCTGTTCGCGGAGATCGATTCGACATCAGCAACCTTCGACTCATTCTCCTCGGCCGCCCGCTGAATCGATGCCAGTGACTCGCTGTTGCGCGCGTCGATCTCGGCGGAAATCCGGGACACCGTGTTAGCTGATCATGGACCTCGAATGCAGCTACCGGCCCGTAGGTTCACGAGGCTTTGGGACATCGACGTAGGGACTCAAACGCGTAGGGCCGCATTACCGGCCCGGACCAGGGCCAGCCCAACGGCAGCCAGCAGAGCGACTCCCAGCAGATAGGGACGATGAGTTCGGCCAGCCGGAGACTCGGATCCTCGCCACTGGCATGGCGGCAACTGGTTCGGCGGAGCTTGGTCCCTTTTACTGTTCCCAGGTGGGATTCGTTAGCTCCCGGCGGAAGACCAGGTGTTGCACGGAACGGCCGTCGTCGCCATCGACTTCCGCCACGGTCACGAATTCCCAGCCCTCTCCATCCTCATCATTGAGATGTTGAACCAGTGCGCCCGCATTGGGTCTCAGCTCCTCCGCCTTGTATTCCCATCGTGTGGGCATCAACCCGTCCCTCCGGCAATTTGACACTTCGTCTATGCCCGTGATCTCCTCGTCTAAACCTTCAATCTTCGAAGCGCGCTCACTGGTCGCGATACCACACCGCGTCTGGTCCTGAGCACCACCTCCGTTGCTGGAAACGCCCGATCCGTGGCCTGGTTCGTGATACCGGCCCTGGCGAAGTCTGAAAGGCGGACACAGATTGGAACGGGTGGAGCCGTGGCTCCCTCCTGATGCGATACGGGACCCTTCTGCAGTCGTAAAGTCGGGTTGGCTGGCGCGATCATGCTGTGGTGATGCGAAACCGTCGCAACATCTGGACGAAGTTCACTACGTCTGCAGCATTGCTGTTAATCGCTTGTGGCGGAGCTGTCATGGAAGGTGGTGGGGCAGGAGCTTCGCAAACTGTCTCGGCCATACCCGGGGTCTCGGTGCGTTCGATGGAGATCCATGGGTTCACACCCGACCAGGTGGTGTCTGAGGGAGGCAACGTCTGGCTGGTTGGCGCGACGAGCCCCCAGTCCACCGGCTGCAAGATCGAATCCGTCAATCCAAGCACTCTTCGAACCCATCGCTATTCGCTGATCGCATGTGGTGGCTACGTAACGACCGGTGACAATGCCATCTACTTGGTTGCTCCCACTTACGAACGGGGAACCAACGACGAGAACCTTCACATCGAACGGTTCGATCCCACCACCGGCGGCTCGGTGGTTATGGCCCCGGTCATCATGACCCTGGTGGGAAGCGCAATCGCCCATATCGCTTTTGCCTACGCTGACCGTTCCCTCTGGGTCCGTGGTTACGGCTCACCGGGGACACCTGCCAATGGAATGGTGCAGGTGGCTCCCTCAACGGGGGTGGTGCTGCGCACATTCAGCGATGACGCATGGCCCATACTCAAAGACGAACCGTCGGTAGTGGGCAACGGTGACACCTTGTGGTTGGCCAGCGGTCTCGGAGCGACGGAGACGATGGTTGCTTCCCTGAGCCCGGGTCAGGCGAACCCGACCACGGTCTATTCAGAAGACCACTCCGGTGGAGTCGAATGGCTGTCTTCCGTGCAAGGGCAAGTGTGGGCGAATATCAGGACGGACCGTCTCGCGCATCTCGTCCTGCTCAGCTCAGCTGGTGCCCCACTCATGGAGTCTGGGTCTCAACTCCTGGGCGACGCTCCTTTGGTGAGCACTGGCAAAGACTTGTGGACCTCTGGGGTGGGGGCAAACTGTCTCGGTCCGCTAGAGGTCTGGCAGGTGAGCAGGACGACTGGGAAGGCAACGGTGGCCGTCGCGGTGCACACTTCGGCCAATCCGTGCGTCGCGGCCTCCGGGATTGCAGCGGCCGGTCGGTCCGCCTTCTTGCTAATTGGATCGCCCTCTCCCGTAAGGCTCTACCGCATCGGGTCAAATTAGGCAGAGCTTCAGCTACTGAGGGACGTGCAGGTCATGGTGACGGATAAGAAGCGTCCAACTGCGGCGAAATCTCTCGCACTTCCGGCGAACCTGGGATACCGGCGCCGGTCAGCGTGACTACGTGACGAAAGAGCAAACGCAGGAGCCGACATTCAACTTCCGTTAGTAGCCTCCGCCCGCATGACGATCGTCTTGCCGAGGGCCCGCGACGTGGCTCGGTAATGCACAAGGGTGTGGACCTCGGTGTCATTGTCAGCAACCGCGTACGGAGCAAGCCTCCTCGATGTCGAAATCACTTCTCAGGCTTGCGGGCCAGTCCAACTGGATACTCGACGCGTGTGTCAGAGCGGCGGACGACTACGATTGCGATGTCGTCTTGGGCTTCATCCCCGAGCATCGCCCGAGTGACCTGACGGCAGACGGCCTCGGCGCTATCGGCATTGAGGGCGTTGCGTAACCGTTCCATTCCATTATCGACACTCTCTCCGCGGCGTTCGACCAGACCATCGGTGTAGAGCACCATCGCTGCTCCATCAGGTAACGCTACGATGGTCGCCGATCTGCTGATCTCTGTACGGACGCCGAGCGGCGGTCCGATCTGCAAGCTGAGGAAGTAGCCCGGTTCCTCCACCGGGACCAGAAGCGGGGGTAGGTGGCCGGCGGTGGCGACGCGGAACTCGTCGTACGGGAACGAGGCAGTGGCGCACACGGCGGTCACCATGGTCGCCGCTTCGAAGTGCTGAACCTTACGACTGGTGAGCTCCAGGACTTCGGCTGGCTCACTGCTGAGCAGGGCATAGGAACGCAACGCACTTCGCACCCGACCCATCACCACCGCCGCATGCAGGCCGTGGCCGGCCACGTCGCCGGTCACAACCCACAGCTGGCCGGAGGGCACGGTGAAGACGTCGTACCAGTCGCCACCGACAGGCTCCTCTGGGGTGAGGTAACGGGTGGCGAATTCCAGGCCCGGACACTCGGGTAGCCGGCCGGGTAGCAGGCTGCGTTCCAGCAGGGCGGTTGCTGCTCGCTCGACCGCCAGCTGACGAGCCTGGACTGCCCCGGCGAGCCGTTCGGCGACCACCTGGAGGAGCACGGCGTCGGGAGCCTCGAACCGGCGGTCCTCAAGCCGGCCTACATGAAGCACACCGATCACCTCATCTGCTACGAGGAGCGGCACCCCGAGCATGGTGCGGATCCCCTTCTCCCAAAGGATCGGGTTCGCGACCGTGGTCGAGTCGACCCGATCCAGGCGCACCGGCTCCTTTGACCGGGCGATGCGTCCGGCGAAACCGACGCCGATCGGCACGCGGACGCCCTGGCGGACCTCCTCCTCGATACCGCACGCCGCCCGGGCGACGAGATCACCAGAGTCCTTGTCGAGAAGCAGCACGGCTGCGGTGTCCGCGTCGAGAATTTCCCGCACACGCACTAATAGCTCGACGAGCAGGTCCTCAACGTCTAGGCGGCCCAGCTTGCTCTCCGTGACGGCCCGAAAATTGGCCAACTGATCCTGGGCGCTTACGACACTGTGGTTCTTCACGCACAGAGCGTACCGGTGTCCCGGCGCGAGGCTCTGGAAGGGATTTGTGCAACGCCTGGGCGGAACAGGAAACAACGAAACTACATCACCCAAAAAACGTCACGGCGGCGCTGATCCACGCAAGGCCTCCCATAGCGCCTCGAAGACATGCTGGGGTGGCCAGACCGGCTAGAGCCCCCGGCCCAACGCTGATTGCCTTCCAGGTATACCTCTTGATTGGCTGCACGTGACACTCCTACCCCAGTAGTGCGATCGCACACATGTCTATGGAAGATGAGTCGGACCGCCCAAGACGAGGCGGGCCCGGCTTGAGTGCAGGCCTCGGCCGACTGATCTCTTCCACCCTTTCCCTGGGGCCCTGCAGGCCGAGTAGTCAATGACCAGTGTGAGCGCCCTTCCGTCTGGGTAACTCATCCACACGGTTTGCCAGGACAACGGCCGACCAGGACAACGGCCGAGAGGAAGCCCACATTGCCTGTGAACGAAGGTCAGCTGCACGATCTGCTCTACCAAAGCTTTGGAGACTGAGCTCCGCGGAGTGCAAGCCTACGAAGGGGCGCTGGCCTGCGCCCGCACGACGACTTGCGAGGTGAGTGGGAGCACTATTTCAAGCAGGTCCCCGAGCACCTTCTGCGGCGTCGGAGGCGGCGATCCGCGCAGCGCCTTGCAGATGACCTCGAGGACACGCTGCGAGGCAAGAGTCGCCAGCGCTCCCGATCCGACCGCGCTGCCTTCGAGCCGTACATCTCTACGAACGGCACAGCGACTTTGCGACCCCGATGACCCCCGGAGTCACACGTGCGCGCCGCAACGGGGGCGAATGGACACACGTCTACCGATTGAATCGGGCGACAACCGGGAACATTTCCAACTATCAAGATATCGAGCGGAACGGAGCAGCGGCATGGACCAGGAAAGCTTCATCGACCTTCTGAACGAGGATCTGCGGACTGAATACCAATCGATCGTGCAGTACATCAGCCACGTGGCCACTGTCACCGGGGCCGAGTTCATCAGCGTCATTGACGAACTGAAGGTGCACCTGACCCAGGAGCTGAAGCACGCGGAGATCCTCGCAGATCAGATCGCCTTCCTCGGCGGGGCGCCCTCCACCACAGTACCCGAAGTGGAGAGAGCTACCGGGAGTGAGGCGCTGGCCGCCGACCTGCGCCTCGAGGAGAGCCAGCTCGAGCGGTACCGGCAGCGGTTCAGCCAAGCCACGGATCTTGGCCTGGCCGATGTGGCCGAAGCCTTGCGCCCGCTGCTCGAGCAAACACAGGAGCACGTCCGCGACCTTCAGACCGCGCTCGGCCGCTAGCAGTCGTGGATCAGTCGACCCCTCATATCGACCTCTCAGCGTCCGCTTCGCCAACCGGGAGTCGGCAGCACGCATTGACGCGGCTACGCGCAGCCTTCCCGCACATGGACAAGTGAGTCAGGGCCAGTTTCCCGTGGTTGCCCCAAGGAATGCACCGTCGCGTCCCAGATTGACTTGCAAAGGGTTTAGGTTGCGCCGGCCCCGGGTACTGCTATGCCGCCGGGAAAGCCCCGGGGAATCCAACTGCTTAGGGAGCGCCCGATAGTTGGAGCTGGTCGCCTCGCTGTCAGCGTCATCGTGTTCGAAGTGGGGGCCATTCTCGATTGGGCTGTGATGGAGCTCAACGTACTAGCGGAGTGTTCCAACAACACAGCGCGGTCAACGCGGTATCGACGACCAACCCGCCAGAGCGAAAGGTGCACTTATGTCAACCGTAGACAAGGCCAAGAACAAGGCCCAAGAAGCAAAGGGCAATCTCGAACAGGTTGCGGGAAAGGCCACCAACGACCGGTCACGACAGGCGAAAGGAAAGAGGGAAAAGACGGCTGGCAACCTGAAGCAGGCGGGAGAAAAGGTGAAGGACGCGCTCCGGAAATAGTGGGCTGCACCCACCTCGACCAAGTGGATCGAGGTGGTGCGTCTCTACGGGTCTCAGAAGGGTGTCCAATCTTGGCACCTAAATTATGGAAAGGGGAACGATTGTGGCGATACTCTTGTTAGCACTTCTCGTACTGATTCTCTTCGGCGCTGGCTTTGCGATTCACCTACTGTGGATTGCGGCGGTTGTCCTGGCGATTGTGTGGGTGGTGAGCTTCGCACTCAGCCGAGGGGAAGGAGCCAGCCGGAGGCCTCTCCGTCGGTAGATCGGCGACGGCCCTGAACCGACATCGCATACAATTGGTGGCGACGGGCCGCCAGCCGAACACCGACGATCTCGGGTTGGACACAGTCGAGATCGCTCTCAAAGCTGACGGCACATCGTCGTGGATGAGTTTGGACGCGCCGCGAAGGGGATCTGGGCCCTCGGGGACTGCAGTTCGCCCTTCGAGCTGAAACACGTGGTGAACGCCGAAGCCCGCGCGATCGCCCACAACCTGGCTCACCCCCATGATCTGCGTCCATTGCCGCACGACTGGGTGCCCTCTGCGGTGTTCACAGACCCACAGATTGCCTCGGTCGGGGCCCGATCACGGGATCTCGCGGGGCGACCCTACGTCGAGGCTCTCCAGGAATATGGCGACATCGCCTATGGCTGGGCGTTGCAAGATCGCCGCGGTGTGTGCAAGCTCTATGCCGACCCCGAGACCAGCACCCTGCTCGGCGCCCACATTCTCGGCTATCAGGCTTCGCTCCTCCTCACCCCGCTCATTCAAGCGGTCGCTCACGGTCAGCGAGTCGCTGACCTGGCGCGGGGCCAGTACTGGATCCACCCGGCTCTGAGCGAGGTCGTCGAGAATGCTCTCCTGAAGCTGCCGGTCGACGACTTCGTGGCATCGGGTGAACACCATTGACGGGGACCGCCGGCCGCATGCCATGGCGCCACCGTTAGAAGCCCCGCAGTTTCTGGCTATCTCGGACTGGTGTCGGCGAAGTCCCGACGGCGATAGCCCGCTGATTATCCGATCGCCGATCGCTGTCCGGCTTCTCGGCACCTCAGTGTGAACCACACGGACTTCCCGGCCTCGCAGTCCACCACACCCCAATCATGCGCTAACAACCCAACGATGAGGAGGCCTCGTCCATGCGGTTCGTGCGCCCCAGGATTCTTGGGTACGGGACGACCCACACCGGCGTCAGTAACCGTTGCCTTGACGATGTCGTTCGCCCTTAGGAGTTCGAGGTCGATGGGGCTCGAACCGTGCACGACGGCGTTGCTCACCAGCTCGCTGACCATCAACTCGGCGGCGGTGAGCACCTCTTCCTCGCAGTCCACTAGCTCGGAACGGATGAGACCCCTGGCTAACGCTGGACTCTCCGCGGTCGCGGGTAGTCGCCTCACTGTGCTCACCGATCCCTAGCCTTTCCGGCAAACACATCAGATACCCGTCGGTGGCTATGGGTAAACCTGAGCTGCCCTCGACTCCGTGGCCGAAATCGACTCGCGACCATCAGAGGCATCTGACGAGGGGGGTGACCACGATGGGTCCCACTCGGTCAACAAATCGGATAATCCCGTGAGCTCGAAGACACGCCTGACGTTCGGCTGTGGACGGGTCAGCACAACGGCGCCACCGAGTGCCTTCTTCGCTTGAATGATGGCCGCGAGTCCGGAGCTGTCGATAAAGGTCAGCTCGGACAGGTCGATCACGAGCTTCGAACCGGAAATCTCAACCAGCCAATCCGAGAGACCCTCTGTTCCCGCCAAATCAAGCTCACCCCGGAACGAGACAAGGTGGATGTCGCTGAAATCAGTCACGATACATGAAAACAGGGGTTTCATAATACCCTCCCCATTTTGGAGCCACAACGTAGCCACGCCGTCGGATACCTCGCTGCCCACATTTTATCGGTCAAATCGGCCAAGACCAAGCTATCGACGGTGGTCTCGTACGCCGATAGGGCCTCCGTCCCACGGAGGTTTACGCTCGGACCTTGGATGCCTCAAGGCTGGTCTTTCCATCCCGTTCGACGCACGGGACTCATTTGAGTGGCGTGTCCCCGTACGCTGAGACGGGGTGCAGGGTGGTGGACAACGACGCCGTCTTGGGTCATTTTGCAGTTTTCGTGGGCGTAGATTCACATGAGGCCATTCTGTTGGACCCCATGTCGTTGTCTGACCACAAGGATGGCTCGGTCGGATGACAGACCCAAAGATGATTCTGTCGCAAGGGGCGATTGGGCCTAGCCGGAAGAGTCATCCCATGGCCCAGGGTTCGCCAGGACCTCACGTCCCGAGCCGAGAACCACCTTTTCGATATGGTCGCCGTGACATCGGCACGCCGTGAGGTACGTCCAGTCGCTCGCCTCTAGGCGGAACCAGACTTGCTTGCCCTTGGGAAGGATACTAACCCCCCAATCAGCAGACAGAGCCTCCACGATTACCATCCCGCGTCCACCCTCTGCCGTGTGATCGATAGAAAGGACCCGTGGCACTCCCTCGGGTTGACCGTCTGTCACTCCGACTTCGAGGAATCCATCAGCCATGGCCGCTGTGATTGCCGGCCCGCTCCGAGCATGGCGAACCGCATTTGAGACGAGTTCGCTGATGAGCAGATTGGCGGTCTCCGAGAGCCGCAATGCTTCCCACCGTCCTAGTACGTCGGTCAGCCAAGTTCGCGCAGCCGACGGTGCCGACGCCTCTCGTCTCAAGTCCGCTCTCGCTATCCGGCACATTCGCTGTTTGGGCTCCCCTGCCGACTCGCGTCGAAGCACGCGCTTCGGACGAGTCGCGTCTACCCGTTTGGTCGTTGCTGAAATTTTCAACCCGTGCTGACAAAGAGGCCAGTTGTGCGCCCATTCGTGAGTTCGGCTCGTTACGCGGCAGGAGTCTGGTCAAGTCCAGGCTCCGGTGGCAGTTCGTGAACCGCCGTTTCCCAAAGGGCAGCAGCAGTACGCACAGCAAGGAGACGCGCCACACCGACACCGACGCCCGTAGCGACGGCCCAGCTCAAAGCGTCTAACCAGGACGAATTCTGATCTGCAACCACCTTCGGAGGGGCTGATCCACGCAAGGCCTCCCATAGCGCCTCGAGGACATGCTGGGTGGCCAGACCGGCTAGAGCCCCCGCCCCAACGCTGATTGCCTTCCAGGTATACCTCTTGATTGGCCGCACGTGACACCTCCTACCCCGATAGTGCTCCCGTACACATGTCAATGGACGATGAGCCGGACCGTCCAAGACGAGGCGGGCCCGGCTTGAGTGCAGGCCTCGGCCGCCTGATCTCTCCCACCCTTTCCCTGGGGCCTGCAGGCCGAGTAGTCAATCACCAGTGTGAGCGCCCTTCCGGCTGGGTAACACACTCACACCATTCGTTCCGACAACGACCGAGAGGAAGCTCACATTGCCTGTCAACCAAGGTCGGCTGCACGATCTGCTCTACCAAGTGTTGGTGACTGAGCTCGGCGGGGTGCAGGTCTCCGAAGCCGCCCTGGCCTGCGCCCGTAACGTAGACCTGCGAGATGAATGGGAGAACTACCAAGAACAGACCCGCCGCCACAAAGCGTCGAGCTAATCGAAGGTGCTCTACGGGCTTTCGGGCTCGACCCAACAACTGACACGCCCGGCCGGACAGTCGTTCGCCACGCCGGAGAAGCCCTTGCCAAGGCCATCGCCCTGGCTCAAGCCGAGGCCACCGCCGAGCAGGCCCAGATCGTTGCCGCCGAATGCGTCACCTTGGCCGAGACCAAGGACCAGCTCAACTGGGAACTCATCGGCGAGATTGTGGTCCATCTCACCGGAGAGCCCGCCAAGGTGTTGCGCGCTGCCCATAAAGAGGTCGAGGCACAAGAAGAGGAGCATCTGTACCACAACGCTGGCTGGGCTAGAGAGCTGTGGATCGAGGGCCTCGGCCTGCCCGCAGTGCTCCCCCCGCCCGAGGAGCAAAAGGGCGTCAAGACCGCCATCGGTGCCGCCCGCGCCAAGCAAACCCGCCAAGACATGACCTGATCCGGTCTGAACTCTGCCTACAAACGCGATGGAGAGCGAACCACGCCCGCAAAACGAGCCAACGTGAAGAACACGGAACAGTACGAGGCTGCGATTGGTCGAGGGGGTCCTCGTCGGCATTCTGAGTGCGATCAATGACCCGGACGTCGCAGTTGGTGTATCGGCGCTATCAAAAGTGGCCACCGTCATGGGGCTCATGGTTCAAATCACCGCCGGCGTGATTGTCGGAGCCGAAGAGAAGGGCGTCATCGGTCTGCGCGAGCAGCTGCGAGACACCTGCCGCGAAGCGGCCGCCCCGCAGGGCGGCCACAACGCTGGGGCTACGGGCTTTCTTACGACTCCGCCGGCCTCCTGTGTCCCGTCACCTCGAAGAGGACATCGTCGTCCCACTCGTCGATACCGCTATCCACCCCATCGGGGATGCACCGCCCGAAGTTGCACGCTTGCTCAAGCAGGTCCCCGCGGGCCTCCCAGAGCTGGCCGAGGATGAGCCGGATTGCAGGATCCTCCTCGGAGCGACCCGTAAGGGCGACGAGTGCCTCGACGGCATGGTCGAACCGGTAATCAGCCACCATTTCCCCACCGAAGAAGCCGGGGATCTCGCATAGCTGGATGAGTGGCTCCGTGGTGGTGGCGGCGGTCATGACGTCTCCACCGTTCCGCCGCCGCATCGCTTTGACCACAACGAGCGCAGAAGGTCGCGCCGTTCATCGATCGGCAATGCCTCGGTCCGCTCAATTAGCCCCTCGAACCGGTCACAGACGGTCGATCCTCTCCTCGAGCTCGTCGAGGCGTTCAACCGGCGTGCGCTGTGGCTTTGTGACGGCGGTCTTGACGCCTTCTTCCAAACATCGAACCCGCTTGGTCCATCCGGTTCGGCCCTACCAAACCACTGGAGGAACTGGGCGACCCAGTTCTCACCCTTGGTGGCTCGACAGCACAGCACGCGCGCCCGCATACGGGACTCCTTCGTCCCCTCAGCGGCTAGTTGCTTGGCAATCTCTCGCTCCCGCGCGACAACAGCCCGTATCGAGGCCAGAGGTTCGAAGTAATCGGGCGACACCCACCGCCCGCTGATGTCCTGCACGCTCGAGGGCGCCGTGGTCATGGTCATGGATTCCCTTCCTCTCTCATACACTCTTGCGTTAGATCTAACGCAATGATAACCATACGCTTGCGATAGACTGATCGCAACCCCCAACAACGGTGGGGCCCCAAGTAGCGTTTTGAGGGCCGTGACCAGGAGAGTTCCAGTGGACCAGCTCGTTGGTGCCGCAGAAATTGCAGCCCGGCTGACCCCGTCAGGGCAGACGTCGATCGTCCACGACTGGCGCCGGCGGTATCCGGACTTCCCTCAACCCGTGGTCACGCTGAAAGCGGGCCTGGTTTGGGCCTGGCCTGACGTGGAACGCTGGGCGAAGGCCACAGGGCGGGAGGTCAACAAATGACTCCGCAAGAGGACGATCGGTCGCACCGACGACTCGACGCGACTGGGGAGATGGCAGCGGCGCTGAGCCATCCGAAGAACCCCGTCGAAGTGACGCTGACCCTCGACGCCGTAGCCCTGGAACGGATCACCACGTGGTCCTCCGAGCTGTGGCCCGGTATCGATGTCACTCCCGCAGGCGTGATCGAATGTGCACTGGAGGTCCTTCAGACCTTTCTCCGTGGCGAGATATGAGGAGATTGGAGGCGGTCTGATGGCCCGTCGTAAGTCCCTCCGAAGCCAGCTCTACCGTGCCGCACGAGACCTCGACAACGTCGAGGCAGCCGAGAAGGGTCCGACGAGCTACGGCAAGCGGGTTGTGCGCCGAAAGGTCTACAGAACGACGAACGGGGCGCTGTCCAAGGCGTTGCGGCGGTTCGGGCTCTAGTCGACGCAGCTCAGCCCCGGGAGACAAACAGGGAGGGCTGAGCTTGGGCTACCCCTGGACCGCCGTCACAGTGGGCCCGGATATTTGAGCTCGCGCCAGTGTCGCCTGATACGTGCCGGGATCCCACCGAACGCACCGGGGGGACGGTTACCTTCGTCCTGGGTCGATGCCTTCTTGCCAGGGTGTCGATCAGTCCCCGTTCGGCGCGCACCGGGCGGGGGCACTCGGCAGGGATCTTACGAAGCGGCCCCTCTCAGCTGTCGGGAGGGGCCGCTGTTCCCACCCCTGGTCTCGTGACTGACGTAGGGCGTGGTGTCCTGAATATATGGTCTTGGTCGGATCCTGTGAGCGCGATCCGGCGAGGATTGGGGCGGCGTTGCCCTAGATCGAATCCCGTCAGGCGCTCCGCAAGCCCGTCAGCCCGTCGAGGTGCTCCGGGCAGGCCCACACGACCCACCAGCGGTCGCCACGAGGGGAGCGCCAACGGCCGGTCCATGCCGGCGTCTCGGGGCAGTGGGCGGCCTGGAGGTTGCGGTCGTAGATCATCTGCCAGCACCGGCCGGGCTCGACGATGAAGCCGGGGCAAGGGTCGCCGGGTTCGGGCATTACGGCAGGCATCTTCAACGTTGGCTTATTGCCGAAGAGCGGTCGTCAGGCTGGTCGCAGCCTCGAGTGCAGCCGCCATCGAGGAGGGTCCGTTATCTCGATCGGCGGAAACCTCGGTATCGGTACTGGCGAAGAATATGTACGCGAAGGCCTCCAAGATTTTCTTCCGTTCGGCATCCTCTATGGCTTCTAGATAGGGACCGATAGAGGCGAGAGCAAGCTCGCGGTTTCGCGCTGAGTTGGATCTCTTCCTGTGGTCTGCTGCCTGTCTTGCGGCATATGCCCCGATTCCACCCAGGCCGCCAGCCAGCACGATCCGGCCGAGGGTGATCGGCCAGGACGGGTGCTCAATCCCGCTCCACACAATGACCCCAGCCAACACAACGACAGCGGCGATCGAAAAACCGACCGACATTTTCCTCCACCGGTCAGCGTCACCGCGCTCTCGGTTTGCCTGTTGCTGATAACCGCCGGTCATTCCAGTGCGCCCAATCACGCCGACGAGCTCCTTGGCCTGTGTAAGCAACCCATCGAGCTCCGTCTGGGTCGCAGCTCCAGCGGTACGGATCTCCTCGGACAGTTCGCCTGCAGCCGTCTTCGTTGTCGTCAGGAGTTCGTCGCTGGCAGACCTCAGTGAAGTCATCAGCTCCGTCTTTTCCGCCGTGAGGGCATCGATCGCCGCCTGAGCTTGGGTTCGACGGTCCGCTTCCGACGTGGAAAACGCCTCGGTCTGGCTCGTGATGGCCCCATCGATCCGGGGGAGCTGCTGAGCGATGAGGTCGACCTGATTCGTGATCCGGGAGTCGAGCTCAGCCTGCTTTGTCGTGAGACCAGAGATGGCGTCTGAAGACTGTTCACTACCTCCACCCCTTGGCCTCGGTTCATTAGATCCCGATGAAGATGTGGGTGCCCTTTTCGCAGGGGTGTTACCGATCCTGGGGAGAGTCCTCTGCATCCTGCAGCATCTCGATCCGACGTGCGAGGTTCACGGCGTGGTCACCAATGCGCTCGTAGAAGCGAGCCACCAGTGTCACTTGGGCTCCGACAGCCGTCGGCATGGTCCCAGCGGCGATCTCACGCGTCAATCGGTCATGAAGGATATCGATCTCCTCGTCATCTTCGGCGAGTGAGTCGGCTCGGGCGACACGATCGGCATAGGCGTCCGCTGCGTCACGCCACATTTCGAGGGCGACCTCGGACATCCGCTGAACGATGCCTCGACTCAGGGGACTCATCTCGGCACCGACGTTGGTCACGGCACGCTGGGCGATGTGCTCGGCCAAGTCAGCGCTTCTTTCGAGTTCGGGCAGGATCAAGAGGACTCCCACGAGGTGACGCACCGTGGCCCCAGGGGTGCCCTTGCCGTCGAGTTGGGGCCAGACCAAGAGCTCGACCTCAGAGGTGAGGTCGTCGACAGCCTGATCCCCGTCGACGACCGCCGTGCCGACGGCGATGTCGTTGCCAAGGAGGGCCTCAGTGGCGCCGGCCAGGGCCTGAGACACCATTGCGAAGAGCCGGGTGACCCGTCCGTCGACGGCCTCAATCGGTGATGGTCCCGCATCCATTTCGAGGCAGGCTACCTGGGGAGTACATCAAGAGTTCGCGAAGTGTTCGCGTAACGTTTACCTTCGTGGGGTCTCGGGTTCACCCGAGACGGCGAAGTGGCGCGTGCTCTCCGCAGAACCTGTGGATAACCCGTTCTCGCCCGCCCTCAGCCTGGCAACGCTCGGATCGGTCAGCGAGGACGGTCCCACCGTGGTGGACCTTCTCAACGAGGCGCCGACCAGCAAGTTTCATCGGCGCACCGTGATCATCTCGGGTGTCGGATTCTTCACGGACGCCTACGACCTGTTCGTTATCGGGACCGTGGCCGCACTCGTGGCCGTCCAGTGGCACCTGAGCACGCTCCAAACGAGCTGGGTCACCGGAGCGGCCATTCTCGGGGCTTTCATCGGCGCCTTCGTCTTCGGTCGGATCGCGGATGTGATCGGTCGGAAGAAGGTCTACGTCACGGTGGCCGTGATCATGATTGTCGGGGCGATTGCCTCGGCCCTGGCCCCGGGCTTTCTCTTCTTGGTGATCGCTCGCCTCGTTCTGGGCCTGGGCATCGGTGGTGACTATCCCGTCTCCGCCGTGTTCATGAGTGAGTACTCCAACCGCCATGACCGGGGGCCGACTGGTCGGATTGGTCTTCTCCATGCAGGCGCTCGGCCTCATCGTCGGTCCACTGGTGGCGCTGATGTTGTTGTCCTCGGGCATCGGAGACTCGTGGACCTGGCGCATCCTGTTGGGCCTCGGAGCCGTTCCCGCTGCCGCGGTCGTGTACCTGCGCTCCAAGATGCCCGAGTCGCCTCGCTATCTGGCACAGGTGCAAGGTGAGCATGGCCGCGCCGCCGGCGAACTTGAGCAGTTCAGCGAAGGTGTGATCGCCGAGCCCACTCGAACCGGGACCGCCACGGAACGCCTGCGACTTGGCGCCTTCCTCACCGATCGGCGGATGTTGCGACTTCTTCTCGGCACCGCCGGCGCGTGGTTCCTGTTCGACTACGCACCTCGGCCACCTTGGAGACCAAGCTGCTTTGGTCACTCGGTATGTTCGTGGTCTTTGCAGTTCCCGGTTACCTGCTCGCCGTCAGGCGAATGGACCGGATTGGCCATCGCCGCCTGCAGTTCATCGGGTTCTCCGTCATGGCGGCCTGCTTTGTCGTGCTGGCCGCCGTTCCCCAGCTCACGCAGCAGGTCGCACCGTTCTTGGCCATCTTCGGACTGAGCTACTTCTTCATTCAATTCGGACCGAACATGACGACCTTCGTGTTGCCCTCAGAGGTCTTCCCGGTGAGCATGCGGACGACCGGGCACGGTGTGGCGGCAGGAATCGGCAAGCTCGGAGCCTTTGTCGGGGTCTTCCTGGTCCCGGTTCTGCAAGACCACATTGGCTTGCGCGGACTTCTCGCAGTGGCCGGAGTCTCAGCCGTGCTGGGCTTCGGGGTGACCGGCCTTCTGCCCGAACCGGCAGGACGAACCTTGGAAGATGTGGCCGATCACCGTGGTGACACTGTGTCGCAGGGTCATGCCGCGACTATCGCCATTGATGAACTGGCCCGCCGGGAATCGAAGACGGCGTAACTGACCCGCACGCCGGCACTCGAATAGGTTCTCGGCTCTGCCCCCATATGTTCAATCGTCCACGGGTCCCAGGGTCGCCCAGTCCGCCGGGTCGGTGGGACACCATTACTAGCCACCAGATTGCATCAGGTGTAAAAGGGAATTCATGAATCAGTCCCACATCGACTTCTTGTCGAGTCCCCAATGGGCGGAAATGCTCCAAGAGGACCTGGTGCCCTGGCTCGATGCTGCAGGTGATCTCGGTGACGACGTTCTGGAGATCGGTCCCGGGCCCGGACTCACAACTGACATTCTCCGCACCCGTGTCGCCCATCTGACCGCAGTCGAAATCGACCCAGCGCTTGCGATGCCACTCAAGGACCGCCTGGGAGGAACCAACGTCGAGGTGATCGAGGGTGACGCTGCAACCTGTGGGTTCGACTCGAATCGCTTCTCCGCAGTGACTTGCTTCGCCGTGCTCCACCACATGCCGTCACCGGCTCACCAGGACAACGTCTTCGCTGAGTTGGGCCGGGTCCTAGCTCCTGGTGGTCTGTTGGTAGGTAACGACTCACTGGACACCGAGCGGACCCGTAGCGGCCACAAGGAAGACACCTTTACACCTGTCGACCCAGACACATTGGGTAATCGGTTGGAGACGGCTGGACTCAGGCTGACCAGCCTCGACAACCAGGGGGATTACCAGTTTCGCTTTGTGGCAACGAAGCGCTTGGGCAGCTAACCAGCAGGGCGGCCTTGCGCTCTCCTCTGCTGGCTATCGGCATCGGAGAACGATGGACCAGACCCTGCCCCCTACCGCAGCCTGCGGCCGCAACCAAACACCGTGACGACTCCGGCTGGGGTGGGCCGCACGCTGCGGGGGTGACCTCGACGGCGAGCAACGGGTCGGTGCCGGGGCGGCAGAGCCGCCCCTGACGGCGTTGGCCTGCGGCGACGCGAGCTTGTGCGAAAGATCCACACTCGCTGGCGACGCCCCAGCAGGGAGGTCCGCCATGGAAGCTTCGAAGACATTCACCACCGCCACATCACCGGCAGCCTGGCCATGTTCGACCGCATGATCTTTAAGGGTCACCTCTCGCACCTCTTCAAGCCCGACGCCGTGCGGGCCCTGCTGTGGGCCCAGGGTTACCCGATCACGGACTTCACCGAGTACGCCAAGTCCACGACGAATCGCATCGCCAACAACGTCGATCGCCTGGCCGCCGAGTCAGGCCGTCCTCGCATCTCCTTCGACCACGTCAAGACCCGGAACCGGACCCAGATGAAAGACGACCTGGCCAAGTCGATAGCACACGAGGACGGCATCACCAAGGGGATCGTGTGCTTCATCAGCGCGGTCGAGCCCCGCATGAGCTTCCAGGTCCGCAAGAGCCACGAGACCCACCGCATCGAGGTGACCCGGCGCGAGCGCAAGTGCCTGCACCATTACATGTACCTGATCGACCCCGAGTTCGGCTTCATGCACGTGCGCATCCAGGGCTGGATCCCCTACGAGGTCCAGATCTACGTCAACGGCCGGGAATGGCTGGCCCGCCAGCTCGACAAGGCCGGCATCGGCTATGTGCGCTACGAGAACTCCCTCTTGGCCATCGACGACCTCGAGCGCGCCGCCAAGCTGTGCGACCGCTTCGCCCATCGCTCCTGGCCCCGGGTGCTCAACGCCTTCGCCCGACGCCTCAACCCGCTCCTTGGCTCCATCGCCCGCGCCGGCTTCGGCGGCTACTACCTGGGTGCTCGACCAGGCCGAGATCGCCACCGACGTCATGTTCCGCTCCCGCTCCGAGCTCCTCGCCGTCTGGCCCGACCTGGTCCGACACGCCGCCTTGAACATGTCCGCCGAAGACGTGCTCGGCTTCTTGGACCGCAAGCTCCACCCGAGCCTCGTCGCCGCCCAGGTGGTCACCGACACCAAGCGCCGGCCTCAAGGCTGGCGGGTCCGTCACCGCGTGGCGGGCAACTGGGTCAAGGTCTACGACAAGGTCTCGGTGCTACGCGTCGAGACCACCATCAACAATCCGCGCGAGTTCCGAGTCCTGCGCATCGTCACCGACGAGGCGGGCCGGCGCGAACGGCGGTGGTGCCCCATGCGAAAAGGGGTCGGCGACATGTGGCGCAACTACGAGGTGGGGATCGGCTCGAACCGCCGCTACCTCGACGCCCTGGCGGCCGCCCCCCTCAAGGGCGAAGGCGTCGCCGCCCTCGACGCTTTGTGCCGGCCCCGAACCACCAAAGGGCGGACCCATGCCCGCTTCAACCCGCTCAGCCAGGCCGACATCTCCCTCTTCCGGGCGGTGCTCGCCGGCCAGCACAACGTGAACGGGTTCCGCAACCACCACATCACAGAGCAGCTCTATCGTCGCCGAGCCATGACCCGCGCCGAAGCGCACCGTCGCTGCGAGCGCACGTCGCGGCTCATCGTCAAGATGCGTGGGCACGGTCTCATGGCCAAGGTCCCACGAACACGGCTCTATAGGGTCACGCCTTATGGCCAACGGGTCATGACCGCTGCCCTGGCCATCCATGACGACCAGTACGCACGCAACTACCTGGCCGCGGCATAACAATCGGCCCGGTTGTCTCGCACGACACGCAAATTCTTCGCCCTACTGTTCTATCGCCGGCTAGGGGCCACCTCACCTGGACGGTCTGACGGGCTGCGGGAGATCGGGCACCGGCGGCGGCAACCGGCCCCTAACGCCGCCGTCACATTCTCATTACATCAGTCGGCCAGAGTCGGCAACACCGCCGGAACTCGCGGTCGTGCGGGTATTGCACGGATAGCTCATCCAAGGAGGACCAAATGTTGCGCAAGATCATCGCCGGCACCGCGGTGGTGGGATCATTGACACTCGGCACAGTAGGTCTGGCAGGGGCGGCGACTCCTTCGCCTTCCGGGAACAGTGGGGGGACGCAGTTGGCCACCCTCTGCGCCAAGCTGCCTCAAGTTCAGTCTCTGGTCACACAGTGGCAGTCCGACGTAAGCGGGTTCGTGCCCAAGGTACAGGCGCTCGAGTCCCAGGCGAAGACGGACGGCTTGACCAAGGTTGCGACTGGGATCGGTAACGCGCTCTCGAGGGTGCAGAATCGCGAGTCGAAGCTGAACGCCCGTCTGACGAAGCTCCAGGCTAAGTGTCAAGGCAACGGGTCCGCAGGTGACAGCTGATCGGCGGCTCGTGATCACTCCGGGGCATTTAACCGACGATCAAGAGGTAGGAGCCCACCGCGACCACGACCCAGATTATGCAGCTGATCGAGCTGGCGGCCAGGGCATTGGTCTTGGTGAGCAGGGGACGGACGCACGCGCTGAAGGCGACGAAGCCGGCGGCGCCGAACACCATGGCATAGGCGGCCAGAGCGGCGTCGTGGTGTCCTTTGTCGATCACAGTGACGGCCAAGCTGGCGACGGCCACGGAGGGAGCAGCCGCGAAGAGTCCGGCGAACCACTTCGGCCGAAGCAGGTGGCCGACGACAGCCAAAACAATCACCATGGTCCCTCCGAGGAGTGCCTTGATGGCGATGACAGCGGCGTCATGCTCCATTTGGTCTCTCAGCGGGAGCGTTCTGTATGGGCGGACACCGCGGGAGCGAGGGTCTCGTCCGGCCGGGGTAGCTCGGCGAGCCGGCAAGGAATATCGGCGCCTTCGTCGAGCAGGTAACTGGCGCAGATGCTGTGGTAACCGTCCGCGATGGTCAGCAATGCCCCATCGTGGAGGTCGCCGCGCAGGCACAGGACCGGAGAGAGCAGCTTCCCTCGCTTGAGGTCTTTCAGTTTGCGGGCGACGCTCGGGTTCTCCTCCGGCAGCTCGGCGAGACCGCTGGCTCGGAGTAGATCCTTGGCTCGACGAGAGACCATGGGCGCGTTGCGCAACCGCACGACGGCCAGCTGAGCTGTCTCCGTTGCAAGGAGCAGGCTGACGTAATCCGCAGCCGCCTCTAGTCGGCAGGATCAGGGTTTCGTTCCGATTCCTCTTTCGAACTTGGACATCGGGCCCCGCTACTTCTTCTTTGCCGCAGCAAGGCGTCTCTTGCGCCCGGCCTTGTGCTGGGCGGTGGTCCCACCTTGCTTGGCGTTGGCCCCAGAGCCTGACTTCTTGCCGCCCTTCTCCTCCCTTGCTGGGCGTATTGCAGGACGAACGATTAGGTCATGTCCTGGCGGGCCTGCTTGGCCCGGGCGGCGCCAATGGCTGTCTTGACCTCCTTCTGCTCCTCGGGAGGCGGGAGAACTGCCGGCAGGCCGAGTCCTTCGATCCACAGCTCACGAGCCCAGCCGCTGTTGTGGTAGAGGTGTTCGTCCTCTTGCTCCTCGACCTCTTTGTGGGCGGCCCGCAACACCTTGGCGGCGTCGCCGGTTAGACGTTTGACGACCTCGCCGATGAGCTCCCAGTTGAGGTGGTCCTTGGTCTCGGCCAGGGTCACGCACTCGGCTGCTACGACCTGTGCTTGCTCCGGCGTGCCGCCTCCTTGGGCGAGGGCGATGGTCTTTACCAGTGCCTCGCCGGTATGGCGGACGACCTGGCGCCCGGGCGTTTCCTGCTCGGGATCGAGCCCGAAGGCCCGTAGCGAGTCTTCGACCAGCTCGACGTGGTGACGGGTCTGGTCGAGGTAGTGCTCCCACTCCCCTCGAAGATCCTCGTTGTGGGCGCAAGCCAAGGCGGCTTCGTAGACCTGGGCGCCTCCGAGCTCAGTCTCGTAGGCCTGGAAGAGCAGATCGTGCATTTGTCCTTCGTCGACAGGCATCCGGTTTTCCTCCCCGAAACGATGGTCACTTTTCGATGTGAGCAAGGCATACCCAGATGTCAGAGCGCTCACACAGGGGCCGTATCGCGGGAGGAAAGGGCGGCGGCGCTAGTTGGACCGCGACGATGGGTACAACGCCCCCGGTACTGTCGCCCCGCTCGCCTTGTCGAGCACGGAACACGGCTGGCGGTCGAACCTGTCGATCTCCCAGGGCCGACACCGGACGAAGTCGTCGTCGACATGGCCTGCAGGGAGGCGTGGACCCCCCGACCTCTACCGAGACTTGATCGTCAAGGCGCTCCGGTCCGACGCGGCATCACCCTGAAATTCCTGGTCCCTCCGCGTCGGCGAGTCCCTTCTTCGGCGGCTGCCCGTGCTCAGCGGGCCTGTCTTGTCGAGCTTTGAGGAGCCTGTCGCGGTCCTCGGGGTTCATGTCCCCTGCTGCTATGGGATCCTCGGAGTCGGATTCGGGGTCGGTATCGCTGCCATACGCAGGCGATACCCCGGACCGTTCGATCCATTCCGGCGAAGGATGAGTGGATCCTCCAGCGAACTCGCTCCGCCGTTTGGAAGCGCCAACAATCTTTCTGCAACTGGGAGGCCCCTCCTTTTTCATTTCGACCCAGCTTGAGCCTCGCTACGTGCCCGGTGCCGTCGAGGGCGTAAGTGGGTAAGACCCCCGGGTGACCCAAGACGACGCACCGGTTCTCGACGGCCTGGCCGACTATCACCAACGGGGCCGCTACGGCTTCACGCCCCCGGGCCACCGTCAGGGAAAGGATGTCGACGAGCGCACACGTCAGATCCTCGGCGATGAGCCGTTCCGAGCCGATGTCCTGGCCACGGGTGGCTTGGACGACCGCGTCGGAGCCGAGCACGCCTTCTTCTCGACCTGCGGCAGTTCGCTGTCGGTCAAGGCGGCCATGATGGCCGTCTCGGGTGGGACGCACGACCTCTTAGCCTCGATCCACCGATTTTTCCGCTGTGACGAGGACCGACGTCATGGTGCGCCCGTTGTAGTCGGGACAGAGACAACGGACCGTCGTGGAGGCGTGCAGGGCCTGCATGCTCGTGTGCGAGTGCGATGTCAGCGCATAGACAGCGTCTGCGGCTGCGCCCGTCCGCGGTGTCGAGATTCATGTGATGAGGGGCAGGGTTCGAATCTGCTCGAGCGCTCGGGTGAACGTGGTCGCCCACGGCCATCGCTCGGGGAGGCGCAGCACGATGGCTCCACTGCGGTTGACGAGGCGACCCGGGAGGGCGAGTACGTGGGTGCGCACGCTGCGGGCCACGGTGAGCTGTGTGTCGGGATGAACATCACCCAGGCGGGCACTCCAGCGGATGAGGTTGTGGGCGAGGACGGCGCAGGCGAGCCAGGTGGCGTTGGCGAAGAAGTGACCCGAGGGGCAGTGCTCGAGACCTGCCCCCTCCTTGAGGTCTCGGATGGCGAGCTCGATGCCGGCATGGGCGCGGTGGAAGGCATCGGCTTCGATGGTGTCGAGGGCGACGTTGGTGACGAAGGCGTGGTGACGCCACTCGGGCCACAGGGCCAACTGGCACGGATCGGCCAGGCGTGAGCGGCGCAGAACCAGACGCAGCTGGCGTCGCTGGCCGCGCACCCCGGTCACGTACGTCGTCTCGGCGACCTGGGCCACCCCGGCGTCGGGATAGGCGATGGTGCGCCACGCCGACTCTGGTATCGCGTCAATGCAGGCCCTGACCTGGGCGTTGATGTTGACCGTGATGGAGTAGGCGACACCCAGGCGCACCAAGGTGTCGATGAGCGCGTAGGAGAAGAACCCGGCATCGGCACGCAGGCTCAGCGCCCCGGTCGCCCCGGCCCGGCGCACCCGGGCGATGAGTTCCTCGACGAATCGCTTGTGGCCGCGCTGGGAGGATCCCTTGCGCAGCCGGGCGTGGAGCACATCACCCGTCTTGGCCCAGGTGGCGATGAGCGGGTGATACCCGAGCACGCGGGTGTAGCCATAGGCGGCGCCCTGCTTCTTCTTGCCGTGGACCTCACAGATCGTCGAGTCGAGGTCCATGGTCAGGGGGGAAATGCCCGGCCCCGCGCCAAGTGACCAGGCTCGGCGGATCGATTCTGCGATCACCGCGTCGAGCTGGCGGATGTGCCCGAAGGTGAACGCCCGCAAGAAGGTGCCGAGCGTGGACGGTGCCATGACCCGGAAGGGCAGGACACTCTGGGTCGCACCGGCGCGGAGTCGATCAGCATGGTCGATGTGGCTGGCACCGGCCACGATGGCAGTGACCAACGTCAGCACCTTGCGCCCCGGACGCGAGCCCCCGACGCGACCGCCGAGGTGCACCATGGCGTTCACCAGCGCCTCGAGTCCGAGGCGAACCATCAGTGTCGCCGGCACGATCAGACCCGCATCGGCGACCAGTGATGGCTCGTCGAAGGTCGCCCCGATCCGGTCGATCCCGCGCGATACTGGATTCACCGAAAGTGCCTCCTTGGTGCTGGGGAACTGCGACGTCGAACACCGCAAATTCTTCCAGCGCAGGGGGCACTTTCCGCGGATACGCGGCCTACGTTCCGCTCACTTCATCGGTGGATCGAGGCTTAGTCGGCCGCGATGCCCACAAGTCCGTCACCGCCGGCCTGACCTTCGCCGGTGTTCAGCCCCGGTGGGTCCACCGATGTGGGATCCCGAACTTCATCTGGCCCACCCGCCGTCGCCCGAGCAGGTCGTAGAAGCATGGAAAGAGCACCCCGACGCGGCGGGGGCGTTGATCGTCAGCCCTACCCCCTACGGCACCTGCGCGGACATCGAGGGCATCGCCAAGGTCTGTCACGAGCGCGGACAAACCCTTGATCGTCGACGAGGCGTGGGGGGCGCATCTGCCGTTCCACGACGATCTGCCCACTTGGCCATGGACGCCCATGCCGATATCTGCGTGGTGAGCGTGCACAAGATGGGCGCCGGCTTCGAGCAGGGGTCGGTCTTCCACGTTCAAGGCGACCTGGTCGACCCCGACCACCTCTCCAACTGCGCTGACCTGTTGATGACCACCAGTCCCAACGTGATGGTCTACGCGGCCATCGACGGTGGAGGCGCCACATGGTGGCGTCGGGCAACGAACTCCTCGGCCAGGCGCTCGATCTCGCCAAAGCCGTGCGAGTTCAGATCAACGACCTCCCTGGCCTCTCTGTCGTGGAGCGCCAGCTGCTCTGCACGGAGGCTTCGCACGATCTTGATCGGCTCCAGCTCCTGATCGACGCCTCGGAGTTGGGCATCAGCGGCTACCAGTCTGCTGACTGGCTCAGGGAGACCAAAGCCGTTGACGTCGGCGTGAGCGACCACCGCCGCATCTTGGCGACCTTATCGATGGCCCACGATGCAAACACCACAACACGTTTGCTCGAAGCACTCAGAGAGTTGACCATGTCGGCCGCGTCCTTTCCGATGCTTTCACCAGTCGAGCTTCCAAAGCCAGGCGAGCTTGAGCTCGAGTCAGTCCTGTCGCCTCGTGAGGATTTCTTTGGCCCGCGAGAAGCTGTGCCTGCTGCGAAGGCCGCGGGGCGGATTGCGGCCGAGCAGGTCACTCCATATCCGCCGGGCATCCCGACGCTCGTGTCTAGGGAGCGCATCAACCAAGCTGTGGTGGACTACCTCCGGAGCGGTCTCGCCGCCGGCATGGTCATCCCTGACGCCACTGATACGATGCTCGACACGTTCGTGGTCGTCGCCTGACGCGCCGCCGCTCGGGAACCGTGTCGTCGGCTCAGCGAACGCATATCGACGATCGACGGCCTCCCTGAAGGCGTGCAATTGACCCTGATGGACCCTGGTCGGTCTGCACCCGAAAGGGTGGTCTGCTGGCCTCTCCGATTGCAGTTCCTGAACGTGGGTATCGCAAGTGACAGAGAGCAGCGAGGACGTCCGTCGGCAAGGAGCAATCGATGGCGGTTGACGAAATGGCGGTTGACGAAATAGAGACATCGGCGCCAGCGGATGCGCCGATCGGCGAGTTGGTGGCCCGTCTCTCGGACGACACGGTCCGCCTCGTCCGAGACGAGATCCGTCTGGCTCGCGCCGAGATGACCCAAAAGGCCAAGGCGGCAGGCGTGGGCGCTGGTCTCTTCGGCGGGGCGGGAGTCTTCGCCGTCTACGGGCTCGGGGTCCTAATCGCCGCGGCGGTGTCGGCCTCTCGATCGCGGTGGCGCCATGGGCCGCCGCTCTCATCGTGGCTGGCGCCCTGTTTGTCCTGGCGAGCACTGCTGCCTGATGGGGAGGAAGGAGTTCGAGGGAGCAGGACCGCCGTTACCCGCCGAAGCTGTGCAAAGCACCAAAGATGATGTCGACGAACTCAAGCGAGGTCTCCACACATGAGCAACACCGAAGATTCCGATTCCGTTGAGCCGGATTCCGTGGAGGCAGTCAAATCCGACATCGAGGCGACGCGGACCGAGTTGGTCGAGACCGTCACTGAGCTTTCGGACCGCCTGAATCCGACGAAACGGGTCGCGGCCGTCACCCAAAGTGTGAGCGACAGTGCCAAGGACGCCGTCGAGCAGGCTGGCACAGTGACCATGGGCACGGCGGCGAAGGCCCAAGATGTGGTCAAGTCGGGTACCCGACGCGGCCGCCAACTCAGCGACGGCCGAGAACCGCAGCTGATCGGAGCCGCAGTGCTCATGGTGTGGCTGGTGCTCGTGTGGCGTCTGTGGAGACGCCGCCGATGATCAAGTTCTTTTACAAGCCCTGGGGCATGCTGGCGGGCATGATCGGTGGCGCTCTGGCCGGGGCGCTCTTCAAGCGGGTCTGGAGGCTGCTGAGTGGGGAGGAAGAGGCGCCAACGGCGACCGATCGCAGCCGAGGATGGATCGAAGTCGTCCTGGCCGCTGGACTCGAAGGAGCAGTCTTCGGGGCGGTCAAGGCCTTCGTCGACCGTGGAGGTGCTGCCAGCTTCGAGAAGGCGACGGGGACGTGGCCGGGCAAGGAATCTGATGCCGACTGAGGGCGCCACGACTGCGACGCTCCCCGAGGAGTCCGCGGCGGCCGACGGCCCGAGCGAGCTGTCCGGCCCTTCGAAGAAAGCGGTGGTGCGCCGCGCCGCCAAGGAGTTCAGAAGAGACAACCTAACGACCCTCGCCGCAGCACTGACCTACTACGCCGTGTTGTCCGTAGTGCCCGGACTGATCGTTTTGATCTCGGTCGTCGGATTGGTCGGCCACAACGTTGCCAGTCGAGTGACCGCCCAGGTCGAATCGCTGGTGCCAGGATCGAGCGCCGCCTTCGTGCACTCGCTGATCAGCCAGGCCCAGCACCACAAGGGCGGAGCTGGCATCACCGCCATCGTCGGACTCGTGATCGCGCTGTGGTCGACCTCGAGCTACGTCAACGCCTTTCGGCAGGCGTCGAACATCATCTACGGCATCGGCGAGGGCCGGCCGATCTGGAAGACCATCCCGCTCCGTCTCGGCGTGACCGTCGTGGCGGTCGTCGTGCTGGTCGTGAGCGCTGCCATCGTCGTGGTGAGCGGACCGGTGGCGAACCAGGTTGGCAACGCCGTCGGTGCCGGCCGGGTGGCGGTCGTGGTCTGGGACGTCGCCAAGTGGCCCGTGCTCCTCATCCTCGTCTCCGTCATGCTCGCCATCTTGTTCTGGGCCAGCCCCAATGCCAAGCAGGGGGGGATCCGATGGATCAGCCCCGGAGGGATCATCGCAACCCTTCTCTGGCTGGCAACCTCGGCCCTTTTCGCCCTCTATGTGACGAATTTCTCCTCTTACGAAAAGACGTACGGATCCTTGGCCGGGGTCGTGATCTTCTTGGTCTGGTTGTGGTTGACCAATGTGGCTCTGCTGCTTGGTGCCGAGGTGAACGCGGAGTTCGAACACGCCCGAGCGATTGCCGACGGCTTGCCCGAAGACGTCCGTCCTTTTGCCGAACCCGCGACACCCGCAAGCTCGACGAAGGCGACCGCCAAGCTGTCGAGAAGGCTCAGGCGGCCCGTCGCTCCTGAGGGACGAAGGAAGCACCCCATGGAGTCTCCCCGCTGGTTCTCTGACGATCGAAAGAGGTAGCGCCACCGTGAACCGACTCAGTGCGATGCGAACCAGACTCATCGACGCGGCAGAGGGTGCCGAACAACTCGACGACGTGATCAGCCGGGTTCGCACCGTCGCGCAACAGCTCGTCAGGCCCGCGCCGTTCCGTCGACTCCTGAGCGGCACCGATCTTGGTCATCCGATGCACCCAGTCCTCGTCCAGCTCCCGATCGGCCTGTGGACGAGCGCCTGGGTGTTGGACCTCATAGGTCTCGGCAAGACGAGAGCGGCGCGGAGCTTGGTCGGTCTGGGCGTGCTGAGTGCCCTTCCGGCGGCCGCGAGCGGAGTGTCCGACTGGGTCGACACCGACGAGGCCGAAGCCCGGGTCGGGGTGGTGCATGCGACGGCCAACTCCGCTGCACTGGCTTGCTTTTCGGTCTCGTGGTTCCGGCGCAGAGGAGGCCACCACAGTGGCGTGTTCTGGTCGACGCTTGGAGCCACCTTCGCCACTGCCGGTGGATTCCTCGGCGGCCACCTGGCCTACTCCCTCGGGGTCGGAGTCGATACCAATGCCTTCGAAACCGGGCCCGACGAATGGACACCAGTGCGAGGCAACGTGCCGAGCGAAGAGCTCGTCGCCCGCACCGTCGAAGGGGTTCGGGTGATGGTGGCTACCAACGAGGAGGGCCGATTCGCTCTGGCCGACCGCTGCAGTCACCGGGGCGGACCACTCTCCGAAGGAAGCCTCGAAGGGGCCTGTGTGACGTGCCCTTGGCACGGAAGCCAATTCGAGCTTGTCAGCGGTGTCCCGACGCGGGGGCCGGCGTCCATCCCTCAGCCCGTCTACGAGAACCGTGTCGTGGGGGACAAGCTCGAGCTGCGTCGGAGCGAGAGGCGGGCACTCCGGCGCCGCGCCGTGTGACCGCCCAACTTCCCGCACCAGCAGATTGCGACTGTCAACGTTACGTCGGTGGTCATCTCGAGGCGTCTCGCTCAAAGCGTGCCCGGAGGCTCCGCCGTGACGTTCAGGTACTCGAGTAGGCCCGAGATCTCCAAGACGCGTCTCACGATGCCCTCGCTGCAGTACACAGAATACGAACCACCTTCTTCCCTGACCCGCCGAGAGCCGGCCACGAGTATGTCTAGGGAACTTGAATCGAGGAACGTGGCCTGGCTCAGATCCACCTGCACCACCGATGCACTCAGCAGGTCTGGGTCCAAAAGCGTGTCTCTCATACTTTGAGCGGCAGGGACATCGAGTTCACCGCTAAACGACACGACGGTCGCGTCCTCGTGGCGGTCGACGCCGATCGCAAAGTCGGCTCCCACGCCTTCTAGGTCAGCCATAGCTCGCCACCCCTCTAGATGGCTCGGCGAAAGAGAGTTGCTCCTCTCGTGGCTGCTTACCCTGTGACTGGCCAATCGAATCCGGGACCGCATCATTTGCTGGCCTTAAGGAGGTCGCTCAGCGATGGGGTCGAGTCTCTCCATATGCATACCCAGTGGCCCATGCGGAGCTACCGGCAGCGAGCCGCGAAGTTAGGGCTGCCGTTCGATCTGCACCCGATGGAGCGATCTTGTTAGAAGAAGATGTCACGAGCAATGGCGCTGGTCGGCGATGAATCGAGATTTAGACGTTCGCCCATGAGCTTTGCTCAAGCGGGCGTAGAGGTGCGGCTCGAAATCAGCCCAGGACGGGAGATCGACACGGCGGTGCTTGTGGTCGACGCTTGGAGTCACTCTGGCGACCTGGGCCGGTTTGCTTGGCGGCCACCTCGCCTCCGCTCGGAACGTCGACGTGGATATAGGGCGTTCTTCACGAACCGGCAGCGCATGGAGACCCGGCAGACGCCGGTCAAGTGCTACAACCGTGAGCTGCGTGACCTCATCATCGCCGGCCGGGCCCGCCCAGTTGGATCGTGTCCCACGAGTTCCCCTCGACGAGGCATCGTCGGCCTAGGATCATCACCACGAGCATCGTGACGACGGATGGACCCAGGCTACTTACCCTGCTGCCTGACCCCGAACACAGCTTGGGTTCAGGTCGGCGCTGGGCCACTGGTCGTCGTAACCGCAAGCACTGATATGAGTGCGGGGGAGTTCGTGCCGACGGGCACCGCGTCCATCTCGGTTGTCCATGCAGAGTGGTCCGGAGCCTTTTTTTGCGGCCCGAATCAGCTGCTGTGCACCGCGTCGCGGGCCCGATCGAAGATGGCTGCGATAGGGCCGAGCAGCTTGTTCCCCGGAGGCGTGTCGGGCGCGTGCGGGTGGGGGTGCGTTGGGGCGCGGTCCTTCGCCTTCTGGTACCGGGAGCCAAGCTCCTGGCGCTCGTCAGCCGTGGTGATACTTTCCAGGAGGGGAAAGGCTGTCGACTCCTCCGCCTCGGCGTGAGCTAGTACCGAGTCGCGCAGCTTCTTGAACTTGGCGGTGAAAGCGCCCGAATTGGTCTCTTGGGATTCCATCTCGGCGAGCAATTGCTCGGCCTCTGCCTGCTCGCCCAATCGGGCATCGGCGACCTCTGCGCCGTTCGCTCCCTGCTCACGGACGGGCGGATACACGACCATTTCTTCGGCTACCTCGTGGGCGACCAGCGTGTGGACGACCTCGCAGAAATACCCGTCGCGGTCGCCCGGCGGAAGGTCGTCGAAGCGACCCAGCAGCGACTCCACCGCCTGGTGGTCGTTCTTCAGCAAAGTGAGGACATCACTCATGAGCGGACACTCCTTTCATTCACGGCTACTCGGGTCGTGGTCGTTATCTGGGTACTTACCCCGTTGAACAAGGGAAACACCAACCTATGGACAGCCTTCTCGACCCGGAGGTACTCGAGGAGCCCAGTGACCTCAAAGACGTGCCGCGAGTCGGCCGACGGACCTCCATTCGCTGAGGTCAGTCTTTGACAACCTGATAGATGCCGTAGATAACACCGGGGATATGGCCAAGCAGCTGGAGTAGAAAGGCCCACAGCACCTCGATGCATGGTCCCTTCTTGATAAGAACCGCGAGGAAGGGCAAAACTAGACAGAGCAGAATCAGTAAGACCTTGATCATGGAGTGTCGCCTCGACTCGGTACTGGTTCCGGCGCTCCTGCTCGTTCGACCCCAGGCGCACTCACTTGTGCATCCCGCGCGCGATGGTGCGACGGGTTAGCAATCTCAGCTGGAGCGTCCTCGCAGCACCCACTACAAAAACTAGGATGGCACCCAGCAGCGCGGCAAGCAGCAAATCGAGACCGAGAGGGATCCGCCAATGAACGCCGAAGAACGTGGCGTCGGTTGCGTGCAGGTTTTCCAGGATAAAAACCAACACGATCACAGTAGCGACGATGGCGATCGCAACAAACGTCC
Source organism: uncultured Acidimicrobiaceae bacterium (assembly GCA_963787485.1). Taxonomy (GTDB): domain Bacteria; phylum Actinomycetota; class Acidimicrobiia; order Acidimicrobiales; family RAAP-2; genus Bog-473. The sequence continues at coordinate 561,495 of CAWBDF010000006.1, forward strand.
ACGAGACGGAAGTCCGAGTCGATGGTACGCCACGTTGAAGGCCTCGGGCTCGGCGATCAGGTGGTTGTGGGACCTCTTCGAGTGCTTCGCGACGTTGATCTGGTGCGCTCATGAGATCAAGATCCTGTGCTCATTCATTCGGGATGTACCCATTTTCGTTGCCTTTCAAAACATCGAAACAGCCCGAGGAAGTGCTCCTTGCTTGTTATGTCAGCCGCACTACGGCTTAGGCCACGAGGACGTTATCGAGCGCAGTTCGGGCGCCCGGACGTCTGGCTCGAAGATGGCGTACCAGTCGCTGCCATCAGCTTCCGGCGCCGTCAGCTGCCGTGGCAGATCACGTCGAGCAGCTTCTTCGTGCATCGAAGGATCACCCTGCTGATCGTAAAGCCGGCTCGGTGGTCGGGTCACGCAGCGACCCGGAGGTAATCGTGCACGAAGCCGCCGAGGCGATCGATGCGTCGCACCCGGTCGGGGGGCTATAGGGGGAAGGACTGGCGGGTCGGTAGCTCGGCTGGCGCAACCAGGGCGAGGGAGCGGTGGGCCCGTTGCGGTTGTAGTGGGCCGCAAACTCGGTCAAGACCGTTCCGAGGTGTCCGTCCGAGTACGAGCATCCAGTCCAGGCACTTGCGGCGCAGGGCGTTCGCCTGCGGCGCCCGCACCGGCGTATTGATGGCTTCCGCGCACGACGAGCAATACCAACAACAGCGGAGCGATCGTCAAGTCAGAGTCTTTGCTACCCGTATGAATGTGCAGCTCACGCTGATTATCGGTCGGGTCGCGCTCAACGGACCTCTTGCCGAGGACTGAGGTCCTGGGCGATTGCCTGTTTCCGTCTGAGCGCTCCCGAGACGTCCGAGTAACACAGGATCTATCACACCCGCCGCGCTCCTTCGAGGCGGGTGTCGATTGAGGATCCTTGTGGCGGGTATCTCGTGTACGTACGGATTTCGTCGATGGAGGCGACAGGTCGTTAATGGACCCCGAGGACCAAAAATTCTGCCGCAAGGCCGCGGAAGACCAGGCACTCGTCGATGCTCTCGAAGAACAAGGCCGCGCAGCGAAAGATCTCCCTGACGAGACGCCCCGGAAGACGCCGCGCCCTGGTCGCAAGCCTCAGAAGTCCTGAGAACCAGGATGTCACGCGAACCTCACGGAACGATTCGTCGGCAGCTCCAGAGTCGGAGTGTGCTCAAACGCCGAGCCCGCTCCTTTTTCTTGTTCGTCGCGCTCCCGGCATGGCTCGGCCCGGGTCTACTGGACTGGTGGTGCCATCGACGCACCCATATCGAAGAACCCGGCAACGGTGGTGCGAGAGAATCCCTCGTGCACTCGGCGATGTTTGCCGAAGCTGGGTTTTCCCTGTTGCTTGCGGCTGCTCTCGAGATGAATCCGCTGCTTATCACGCTCATGACGAGTGCGGCCGCAGTCCACGAAGCAACCGCGATGCTGGACGTTCGGGTCGCTTTCGAGAGCGATCGTCACGTCAGCCAGTTCGAACAGCACGTCCACAGCTTCTTGGAGGTGATGCCGTTTTGGATCGTCCCGCTCATGGTTCTGCTCCACGAGCCCGCGACGAAAAGGTGGTCCCTGACCCGGCGCTCCTCGGCGCTGTCCAAGCGTGACATCGCCCTCATCGCGTGCGGCGTGGCGCTCCTCGGAGCGCTGCCCTACAGCGAAGAACTCGTTCGATGTCTACGGCGATCTCGAGACCAGCGTGGAGCGCAGATTGAGCCCGAGACGGACTCAGCAATTGTCTCGACGTTGGCACCCGGGTCTGCCTAGGACGACACTGGGGGCATGGCATAGGCCTGAGTAAATCTCACAGCCCGACCCCACGGAGGCGCCATTTACGACGACTGTCCCCCCATTGACCGTGATCACCCGTGCCTCGGCAAGGCGAAGGTCAATGCCGGCAGCCTCACGTCCAAAGGCTCAAGGGCAAGGTGATGAAGGTGCTCCCAGACAAGGACAAAACGGTATTCCATTCATAAGGAAACCGAGCCCGGATCGGAGGAGAAGTGAAGGCTCTCACCTGGCACGGCAAGCGCGACGTCCGGGTCGAAGAGGTGCCCGACCCGATCGTGAACGCCATCATCAAGGTTCGCGCAAAGTGGCATCTGCGGCTCTGATCTGCACTACGAGCTGCTCGGGCCTTTCTCGAACCGGGTGACATTCTCGGCCACGAATCCCATGGGGATCGTCGAGGAGGCCGGAGCAGACGTCACCAACATCGCTCCGGGGGACCCATCCAGGTGCACGAGTACGACAGCGGGGCCAGCCTCTTTCGGCTACACGAAGCTCTACGGTCAGGTGCCCGGCGGACAGGCCGAGTACCTACGGGTACCCCAAGCTCACGACGGGCGGCCGTGGAATACGCGGCGGTTCCTGCAGGCGGAGCCTCCTCGTACTTGGCCTCGGGCCCATCGGCGACATGGCAACGCGGGTGGCGCAGCACCGTGGGGTGGAAAGCGTCATCGCGGTGGATCTCGTCGCGGAACGACTTGGCCGAGACGACTCCCGTGATGTCACGACGATCGATCTCAACAGTGGAAGGTGACCACCTCCCACGATCCAGCCCAGGCATCCTGGGTATAGACGCACCATGACCGACAGCCCGGACGATCGCTCAGAGCAAACCGATGAGTGTGCCGAGTGTCGTCGCCCCTCTGAACCAGGGAATACGGAAGTCGAGAAGGAGCGCAAGGTGCGAACCGGAGAGGATCAGGCCGCGACGAACAGGGAAGTCGACCCACCGGCGTGACGGAGGGACTCCGAGCGGGTGTGCTCTTTGACGTCGATGGCACGCTCACCGACACCAACTACCTTCACACCTTGGCCTGGTCCCGAGCCTTCCGCGACGCGGGCGAGTGGGCACCGATGAACGCCATTCACCGACTTATCGGCATGGGGGGAGACCATCTGGTCACTGAGCTCCTCGGGCACGAGTGTGCCGCCGCCGTCGCGGCACGGCCTCATCACTACAAAGAACTGGTCTCTGACATCCGCGTGTTTCCGCAGGCAGCGGGCCTTCTACGCGCCTTGCACAACGACGGGTTGGCGGTCGTATTGGCGACATCCGCGCCGACTGACGAACTCGAGATCCTTCGAAAGGCGATTGACGCTGACGACGTCATCGACGGCCAGACGACGTCGGACGACGTCGGAAAGTCCAAACCGTCACCCGAAGTCTTCGAGACTGCTATGAAGACCTTCGCTATCGACCCTCGATATGCCCTGGCCATCGGGGACAGCATTTGGGACGTTCGGGCCGCTCGAGCGGCACGGATCGGATGCCTGAGCGTCGAGTCCGGGGGCTTTAGCCAACATGAGCTGAGCGAGGCGGGGTCGCGACACGTCTACCGAGATGTCGCCGAGATCCTCGATCAGCGTTACACGGGGCCGCTCGGACAGCTCCTCTCGAGAGCTTGAGCCTTCGCGCCAGACTTCGGCCGGTGTCGAACGATCGGGTCATTGGTGGTGGTAGATGAATGTGCTCATGACGACTCGGGTTGGCACCCCCGAGTGGGTATCGAGTGTCTATACCGACGAAAGGAACAACGTGTCCGGCATCGACAGGGCGAAGAACAAGGTCCAAGAAGCGAGGGCAAGGTCAAAGAAGCTGCCGGCAAGGCGGGGGACGACCAGTCGCTCGAGGCGAAGGGCAAGAGGGGCCAGGCCGCCGGCAATCTGAAGCAGGCCAGTGAGAAGGCGAAGGGCGCGTTTAGAAGTAGGTGAAGAGGATCCTGAGTTGAAGCCGACGTCGACAAGCGTGCTGCCGCAACCGCGAGGTCCCCTTAGCGGCTGGCTCTTCACCGTCTTGCAGGGACGAAAGGGTCGATTTTCGCCCCCGGAGGTTCCGGTGGCATCGGCGACCTTTCGATGCGGGGAGCATCAACCACGTCTCGGTATGGCGGCGCACGGCAGAACACTCGTCTGACGATCACCCGGGGGACGGTGCGCCGGCCAGCCTCCGTGACGGCGTGCGGAGGCGTTTCGAGGCGGACCCCCAGTCGTGAACTGACATCAACGGCCTTCGTGGAGTTCGGAGAAAAGAGCTCCTGATTTACCTCTCAGGAGTGCGGTGATCGGATGCGACCCACTGGGGTTTCACCTTCTTACGGCCGAGGAAGACTTCTCACCGGAGGGTACCCACGTTGGTTCAACACGAGGTGAGCGAAGAGGTCATGGTCTTCCCGGCAATCCGCTCCGACGCCCCAGATGGCGAACTGGTCCACATCGACGTGAAGAAGCAGGCCAAGATCCCTCCTGGCGGTGGCTGGCGAGCGCATGGCCGTGCCGTTTCTCGAGGCCAGCATTACCGCACCAAGGTCGGCTACGCCTTCATCCATTCGCCGTCGATGCCTACTCACGCCTCGCCTCCTCAGAGGTCCATGTCGACGAGAAGGCCGTCACCGCTATCGGTTTCGGGCGCCGGGCCCGGGCTTTCTTCGCCTCCTATGGGATCACCGTCGAGCGCGCGCTCTCAGACAACGCCAAGTGCTACATCTCACTCGTCTTCGCCTCCGAGTTCGTCAGCGCGGCCATCGTCGACACCAAGATCAAGCCCTACTGCCCCCGGACCAATGGCAAGGTCGAGCGCTACAACCGGACGCTCCTCAACGAATGGGCATACGCCCGGCCCTTCCGCTCAGAGGCCGCTCGGACCCGCGCCCTCGACAAGTGGCTCCACATGTACAACCGTCATCGGCACCACAGGCCATCGGCGGCCCACCCATCAGCCAAGTCAATAACCTGGTTGGGCAAATAGTTAGCTCGCCACTATCCGTTTGCCACGCCGGGCTTCGGGCATGGGCGCCTTTCG
>CAWBDF010000007.1:0-1393475 GCA_963787485.1 uncultured Acidimicrobiaceae bacterium
GCTACGGGGGCCCGGGATGTTGGGACGAGCTTCTGATCAACGGTCACCCGCGCCTGGCCTGCGAAGGGGTTGTGCGTTACCTCCTGGCGCTCGGCGACGAGCTCGCCGAGCGCCAGGAGGCGGCCGATCTAGCCATCCGCTCGATGGGCATCACCTTCACCGTCTACGCCGAATCCAGCGACATCGATCGGGCCTGGCCCTTCGATGTCATTCCGCGTGTGATCTCGATCCAGGAGTGGGACCGCATCTCGGCGGGCCTTGTCCAGCGACTCACCGCCCTCAACCTGTTCATCAGCGACCTCTACGGCGCCGCCAGGGTCGTGGCCGACGGTGTCTTTCCGGCCGAGGTGCTGGCTTCGTCGGTGAATTACCGCCCCGAGTGCCAGGGAGTGCGACCGCCCCAGGATGTGTGGGCCCACGTTTGCGGCAGTGATCTCGTGCGTGACGCGGACGGGACGATGTACGTACTCGAAGACAATCTGCGCGTGCCGTCGGGCGTCTCCTACATGCTCGAAAACCGCCAGGTCACCAAGCGGGTCTTCGCTGACTTGTTCGGCGGTCTCGACATCCGGCCCGTCGACAGCTATCCCAACAAGCTGGCGAGTCTCCTTGCCTCGTTGTCGCCCCGTCCGGGCGAGATACCCGTCATCGCCGTATTGACGCCGGGCATCTTCAACTCGGCTTACTTCGAGCACGCCTTCCTGGCTCAGCAGATGGGCGCCCACCTGGTGGAGGGCAAGGACCTCGTCGTCGACAGCGACGACTGCGTCTATCTGCGAACCGTGGGCGGTCTCGTCCGCGTAGACGTCGTCTATCGTCGGGTCGATGACCTCTTCCTCGACCCAACGGTGTTCAGGTCCGATTCCACCCTCGGGGTCCACGGGCTCATGCAGGCCTGGCGGACCGGGAACGTCGCCCTCGCCAACGCGCCGGGGGTGGGGGTGGCCGACGACAAAGTCGTCTATGCCTATGTACCCGCGCTGATCCGCTACTACCTGGACGAAGAGCCCATGATCCCGAACGTCCCGACCTGGCTGTGCCACCACGACAAGGAACGCAGCCACGTGTTCTCCCATCTCGACGAAATGGTCGTGAAGCCGGCCAATGGGTCGGGCGGTTATGGCATCTTCGTTGGCTCGACAGCGACGAACGTCACGAAGGACGAAGTGCGGCGGCGGGTCGAAGCCGACCCCCGCAGCTACGTCGCCCAGTCAATCGTGCAACTTTCCACCGTACCGACGCTCCAGGATGGGCGCATCGTCCCCCGGCACGTCGATCTGCGCCCCTTTATCCTCTCCAGCAACCAGCCGTACGTGACCGAGGGAGGGCTGACCCGGGTCGCCCTGAAGGAAGGTTCGCTTGTCGTGAACAGCTCCCAGGGCGGAGGCAGCAAGGACACCTGGGTCATCGACCCCACCGTCGTACCCAGCGGTGGACCTGCCTATGGTCAGTCACAGTCGTGAGCCAGGACGGCACCATGTTGTTGTCACGGGTGGCTGAGTCGGTCTACTGGGCCGGGCGCTACCTCGAGCGGGCCGAGGCCACGGCCCGACTGGTGCACGTTCACACCGAACTCTTTCTGGATCTGCCGAAAGCTGCCGGCGTCGGCTGGACGCCATTGTTGGCGGTGACCGGAAGTGGCGAGGCCTTCCGCCACCGCAAGCTCGAGATCAGCGAGGAGCACGTGGTCGGCTTCCTCGCCGCCGGCGCCGAACACCGGGGGTCGATCGTCGCCTCCGTCGCCCAGGCCCATGCCAACCTGCGAGTGACCCGGGCGATCCTGCCCAGCGAGGCGTGGGAGGTGCTGAACCAACTCAACTTGTGGGCGACGGCCACGCTCCACCAAGCCCTCGACCGTCGGACTCGCCTTGGGTGGTTGGCCCAGTTGATCCGCCAGTGCCAACTGCTTTCGGGGTTGCTCGAAGGCACCATGAGCCACGACGACACCTACGCCTTCCTGGTGGTCGGCCGCTACCTCGAGCGGGCGGACATGACGACCCGGATTCTCGACGTCCAGGCTGGCATCCTGGTCGGCCAGCGCGACGGAGCCACCCCGTACGCCGACCTGACGTGGATTGCAGTGTTGCGCTCGCTCGGCGCCCACCAGATGTTCCGGCGCACCGCCGGGTCGATGGTGTCGGGCCCCGCCGCAATGCATTTTCTGCTCCGGGACCCGCAGTTCCCGCGCTCAGTCGAGCGCTGCCTCATCGAGATCTCGCGCGCCCTGCTCGAGCTGTGCCGGCACAACGACCCGATGGCGGGCTGCGCCGAGGTGCAGCAGCTGCTCGAGCGGGCTGAGCTCGATTTGTTGGGTGTCGACGAACCGTCGGCCACCGCGCTGCACGACTATGCCATCCGCCTGCAGCAGGGCTTGGGCGGGCTCCATGACCAACTCGTCGCCACCTACTTCCAGATGGAGCCGCTCACCTCGACCGTGCTGTTGCCGATATGAGCACCCGGGTCGGGCTCACGCACCACATCTCGTACCGCTTCGACCGGTCAGTGGGACTGTCGCCCCACGTCGTGCGTCTCCGGCCGGCGCCTCATTGTCGCACTCCCATCCTCGCCTACTCGCTGACGGTCACGCCCAGCGAGCATTTCATCAACTGGCAACAGGACCCCTTCGGCAACCACCTGGCGCGTCTCGTGTTCCCTGAGCCGGCCCGCGAGCTCACCGTTACGGTCGATCTGGTCGCCGACCTCGCCATCGTCAACCCGTTCGACTTCTTCGTCGAGGAGTCGGCGGAGCGCTACCCGTTCACCTATGACGCCACCTTGCGGGGCGAGCTGGCGCCGTTCCTCTCGGACGACGAGCCCAGCCCTTTGCTCGCAAAGTGGCTGCGGGACTGGTCCACCGACCCGGCCTCGCCCGCATCCGGCGGCCCGCCCATCGCTGACTACCTCGTCGAGCTCAACCAGCGGGTCTTCCGCTCGGTCGCCTATACGACCCGCATGGAACCAGGCGTACAGACCCCCGACGAGACGCTCGAGAAAAGGCTCGGATCGTGCCGGGATAGCGCGTGGCTGCTCGTGCACATCCTCCGCCGAGTCGGGCTCGCCGCCCGGTTCGTGTCGGGTTACCTGGTGCAGCTACGCCCGGACGAGGCGCCCCTGGACGGCCCGCCGGGACCACTCAGCGACTTCACGGATCTCCACGCCTGGGCGGAGACCTATATCCCCGGGGCAGGCTGGATCGGTCTCGACCCCACCTCCGGTCTACTGGCCGGGGAAGGCCATCTCCCCCTCGTATGCTCGCCGCATCCGTCGACCGCGGCGCCGATCTCGGGGACCACCGAGCCGTGCGAGGTCACGTTCGAGTATTCCAACACAATCCGTCGGCTCGAAGCGCCGCCCCGCGTCACCCTGCCGTATTCCGAGGAGCAGTGGAAGGACATCGACGCCCTCGGCGATGCGGTCGACCAGGCGCTGGCGGCCGGGGACGTGCGCCTCACCTTCGGAGGGGAGCCCACGTTCGTGGCGGCCGACGACATGGAGGCTGCGCAGTGGACCACGGCGGCGGACGGCGCCGACAAGCGGGCCCGAGGCGAGGAACTCGCCCGGCGACTTCTCGTCCGCTTCGGGCCAGGCGGGCTCCTCCACTATGGCCAGGGTAAGTGGTACCCAGGCGAGCCCCTGCCCCGCTGGCAGATCACCCTGCTGTGGCGGGCTGACGGCGAGCCGCTGTGGAGCGACCGCTCCCTGCTCGCCGAGGCTGTGCTTACCGATGCTGTGCTTACTGATTCAGGTGCGACGGATGCCGCGGATGTCCCTGATGCGCCTCACCGCCCCAGAACCGCTGACGCCGCCGTGCTGGCCCTTTCGATCGCCGCCTCCCTCGGCCTGCCCGACGGGTGCTGCATCCCGGGCTACGAGGATCCGCTGCACAGCCTCCTTGTCGAGGCTCGGTTGCCCGGCGGGGAGCCCCCGGCTATCGACATCGACCCGACCGGCGGATCGATCGCTGACAGCGACGCCCGCCTCGCCGCCGTCGCCGCCCTCGACCAGGACGGCCGAGGCGACCCCGTCGGCTGGGTGATCCCGCTGCACCCCTTGCCTGACGCCGGACCAGGCGACCAGCCGGGCTGGGCGACGACCCGCTGGACGCTGCGCCGGGGCCACCTCGCACTGATGCCCGGCGAATCGCCGATGGGACTGCGCCTGCCCCTTGAGGCCCTCACCTGGCGGCCGGCGCCACCGGACCCCGAGCCCTCGACATTCGCCGAGCGGCGGCCGCTCCCGGGCCGCAACGAGGCGGAGGCGCGTCGGCGCCCTAAAGCCAGGGACACCGAGCCCGAGAAGGTGCCGCGCAGCGCCCTATGCGTCGAGGCCCGGGGGGAAAACCTCTTCGTGTTCCTGCCCCCGCTACAGCAGCTCGAGCACACCGTCGACCTCCTCGGGGTGGTCGAGAAGGCCACCGCCAAGCTCGGACGGCCAATCGCTCTGGAGGGCTACCTCCCGCCGATCGACCCCCGGCTCGTGAGGCTCGCTGTCACCCCCGACCCCGGGGTCCTCGAAGTCAACATCCACCCAGCGTCGTCGTGGCCGGAGCTGGTCGACATCACGACCGGGGTCCATGCCGACGCCCGTGTCACCCGGCTCGGTACCGAGACGTTCCACCTCGACGGCACCCACGCCGGCACCGGCGGTGGCAACCACCTGACCCTGGGCGGCCCGACGCCCGCCGATAGCCCACTCCTGCGCCGGCCCGACCTGCTCCGAAGCATCATCACCTACTGGCAGCACCATCCGTCGCTCTCCTACCTCTTCTCGGGCCGGTTCATCGGCCCGACCAGTCAGGCCCCGCGCGTCGATGAAGCCCGCCACGAGAGCCTCTATGAGCTCGAGATCGCCTTCGCCGAGCTTCAGCGCGGGATGGCGGCCACACGCGACGCCCCACCGCCCTGGCTCGTCGACCGCGTATTCCGTCACCTCCTCGTCGACGTCACGGGCAGCACCCACCGGGCCGAGCTGTGCATCGACAAGCTGTTCAGCCCGGACTCGGAGCGAGGCCGGCTCGGGCTCCTCGAACTGCGTGGCTTCGAGATGCCTCCCCACCCCCGAATGGCCCTCGTCCAAGCGCTTCTGGTGCGGGCGCTGGTTGCTCGTTTCTCGGCCGAGCCCTATGCCGGCCCGCTCGTGCGCTGGGGCACCCAGCTCCACGACCGCTTCTTCCTCCCCCTCTACGTGGCGGCCGACATCGCCGGAGTGGTCGCTGACCTCGACCGCCACGGGTTCACCTTCGACCTTGCCTGGCTGGCGCCGTTCCTCGAGTTTCGCTTCCCACGCATCGGTGCCGTCGACGTCGCCGGCGTCAACCTCGAACTGCGAACGGCCATCGAGCCGTGGTCGGTGCTCGGGGAGGAGGTGACCTCCACCGGCACCGCCCGCTACGTCGACTCCTCTGTGGAGCGACTCCAGGTGATGGTAGACGGACTCACCGCCGATCGACACATAGCCACTTGCAATGGCGTGCCCATCCCGCTGCATGCCACCAGCACGGCCGGGACCTACGTGGCCGGTGTCCGTTACCGGGCCTGGAAGCCGTCGTCGGCCCTGCACCCCACCATCGGCGTCCACGCCCCACTGGTGTTCGATCTCCTCGACCGCTGGAGCGGCCGTTCCCTCGGAGGCTGTACCTACCATGTGAGCCACCCCGGGGGACTGGCTTACAACCGCTTTCCCGTCAACGCCAACGAGGCCGAGGCCCGCCGGGCGAGTCGCTTCTCCACCGGAGGACACACCCCGGGGCCCGTCGACATCAGCGCGCTCCTCGGTACTGGGCCGGGCGTCGCAGGCGTCAGCACTCAAAGCGTGGAATACCCTCTTACCCTGGACCTGCGGCGCGCTCCGAGGCAACCCGAACCCCGGGTTCTTCGGCAACGCCCTGGACCCGGGGAGAGTTGACGGCACAGCCGGGTGCGGGTCACCACATGACGATCAGTTCGCTGTCCGACCTCCTCGCCTCCTACCGCCCGGCACCGGGTGCGTACGACGAGATGCTCACCGCCGACGGGCGAATCCGCGAGCATTGGACACACGCCGGGAGCGTGATCGACGATCTGGGCCTCGCCGAGCTCCTCGAACGTCACGCAGAGGCGCGCCGCCTGCTCGTCGACGACGGGGTCACGTACAACGTTTACGGCCGCGACGATCCCGCCTCTGCTCCCGCCCCGGCCGCCGCGCCGTGGGGCCTCGATCCGCTCCCGGTGCTGCTCCCCAGGGCTGAGTGGGCCGGCATCGAGCTCGGCGTGATCCAGCGGGCCGAGCTGCTCAACTTGGTCCTCACCGACCTCTACGGCCCCCGCCAGCTCCTTCGCCGCGGGGTGCTGCCCGCCGAGCTGGTCCTCGCCCACTCGGGCTTCCTCCGCGAGTGCGACCAGATCCGTCTGCCCGGCAGCCAGCAGCTGTTCTCCTTTGCTGTCGACCTCGCCCGCGACGGCTCGGGCCGCTGCACGGTGCTCACCGACCGCACCCAGGCCCCCTCGGGCGCGGGCTACGCCCTGGAGAACAGGGTCGTCGTGTCCCGCCTGTTCCCTGGCCTGTATCGCGACTCCCAAGTCCACCGGCTAGCCCCCTTCTTCGGCACGCTGGGGGCTTCCCTCCGGGACGTCGCCCCGCCCGACGTCGACGATCCCCGGATCGTGCTACTCGGTCCCGGCCCGTGGAGCGAGACCGCCTTCGAACACGCCTATCTGGCTTCCCGCCTCGGCTATCCGCTGGTTGAGGGCACCGACCTGACGGTGCGCGACGGCCGGGTGTGGCTGTGCTCCCTCGGCCGGCTCGAGCGCGTCGACGTCATCCTGCGGCGGACCGATGCCTGGTTCTGCGACCCGCTCGAGCTGCTTCCCGACTCCAAGCTCGGGGTGCCCGGCCTCGTCGAGGCGGCCCGCCTCGGTGGCGTATCGGTCGTCAATACGCTCGGCAGCGGGGTGCTTGAGAACCCGGGCCTTCTGCCCTACCTCCCCCGGTTGGCCGAGCACCTCCTCGGCGAGCAGCTGCTGCTGCCATCGGTGCCTACCTGGTGGTGCGGCGATGAGGACGGCCGTCGCCACGTGCTCGCGCACCTCGACCGCTTGGTGATCAAGCCGATCGCCCGGGGGGTCGGGCCGACGTCGGTGTTCTCGTGGGAGCTCAGCAGCGATGCCCGGACTGAGCTGCGGCGCCGGATCGAAGCGCACCCGGCGGGGTGGGTCGGTCAGGAGGCCATCGAGCTGGCCTCGGCGCCGACGCTCACCCCGTCCGGGCTCGAGGCCCGCCGGACCGTGCTGCGAGCTTTCGCAGTTGCCCGGCGGGACTCCTACGCGGTCATGCACGGCGGCCTGACCCGGGTGGCGGGCTCAGCGGGCACATCGGGGAACACCTCCGAGCCCCCGGATAGCTTCCGCATCTCCAATCAGACCGGCGCCATCAGCAAGGACACCTGGGTGCTGGCGTCCGAACCCGAGAAGGTCTCCGCGTTGAGGATGGCGGCCAGCCCTCAGGTTGAGGCCATCCATCCGGACGCGTCGATGTCGTCGCGCGCCGCCGAGAATTTGTTCTGGCTGGGACGCTACGCCGAGCGGGCGGAGAGCATGGCCCGTCTCGTGCGGGCGGTGCACGACCGGCGCAACGATTTTCAGCGCGGCACCCGCCCCGCCGGCACCGAATGTCTACACGTGCTGCTCATCGCCCTCACCCGGGTCAGCTCCACATACCCGGGCTTTGTAGAGGAAGGAGGAAGCGACCGGCTCGTCGATCCCGGTGCCGAGCTATTCAGCCTGTTGGTCGACGGGAATCGCCCCGGCACGCTGGCCCATGCCGTGCGCCACCTGATTGTTTCGGCCCACGCTGTGCGCGACCAGCTGTCGACCGACACCTGGATGGTGGTGGGCGCCCTCGACCGCGAGATCCGGGACCTCCGCATGTCCGACCCCCAGCACCCGATGGTCGTGCAACACACCTTGGGTCGGATCATGCAGAGCCTTCTCGCCCTATCGGGTCTCGCCGGGGAGAGCATGGTGCGTGACCCAGGTTGGCGGTTCATGGACGCGGGCCGGCGCATCGAGCGGGGGCAACAGCTCGCCTCCCTCCTGCAGGCAACCGTCACCGTCGATCGCAGCACCCCCACCGACAACCTGCTCCTCGAGTCGGTGCTCATCGCGGCCGAGAGCATCATCACCTACCGCCGCCGATACCGGTCGCGTGCCCAGCTCGAAACGCTCCTTGACCTCCTCGTGCTCGACGCCGACAACCCCCGCTCGCTCGCTTACCAACTCGACCAGCTCGCCGTCGACGTGCGACTCATGCGGAGACCTGACCGCCGACCCAGACTGAGCGAGCCCGAGCGGTTGGTACTGGAGGCCTCGACGGCTCTGCGCCTGGCCGATACCGCCGTGCTCGCCGGACGTAGGGAGAACGGCACCCACCCCGAACTCGATGGCTTCCTCACCCGCATCCTGGAGTTGCTCTACCGCACCGCGGATGCCATCGACGCGGACTGTTTCGTTCACCTCCTGCCGCTGCAATCATTGCTTGCCTCGTCGTGACCTATCGCGTTGTTCACCGTACGGAGTACCAATACGAATCGGAGGTGTCGTCGAGCTACGGCGAGCTGTACCTGCTACTCCGCGACGCCCCTGGCCAGGTGTGTCGGTCCTCCAAGGTGCGTATCGAACCTGAGCCGCACGACTATCGGGAGCGCACCGACTTCTACGGGAACCGCGCCGCCTATTTCGCCGTGCTTGAGCCTCATACCCAGTTATCCGTGACCGCCGAAAGCGTGGTAGACGTCAGCCGGCCCGGCCCGCTCCCGTTGCAACTCGACCAGGTGTGGAACACGATACGCGACCGCCTTCGCCTGGACCCCGCCGACGACGTGTTCGACGCCCGCGGCTTCGTCCTCAGCTCGCCCAAGATCGTGCTATCGCCGGCCGTCGCCGCCTACGCTGCGGAGTCGTTCCCCGCCGGACGGCCGCTCGCTGAGGCCCTCACTGAACTCACCTCGCGCATCCACGCCGACTTCGTCTACGAGCCGGGTGCAACCTCCGTGAGCACCACGCTTAGCGAGCTGCTCGAGTGTCGCAAGGGGGTCTGCCAGGACTTCGCCCACCTGGCCGTGGGCTCCCTGCGGTCGGTCGGGCTCGCCGCCCGCTACGTGAGCGGCTACCTCGAGACGAGGCCCCCGCCGGGGCGACCCCGCCTTAGCGGGGCCGACGTGTCCCACGCCTGGGCGTCGGTTTTCGTGCCCGACGCCGGCTGGGTCGACCTCGACCCGACCAACAACCAGTTCGTCTCCGATCGCTATGTCACCACGGCCTGTGGCCGCGATTACGGGGACGTGTCGCCGCTGAAAGGCGTCATCTACACGGAGAGCACGAAGAACGAGCTGCACGTCTCGGTGGACGTGTTGCCTCTTGTCGAGAGGTCCGGCTGAATGCGGATTCGGGTGGGCTGTGAGTTCAATTACGACTCGGTCGGCCCCACACCAACGGTCTGGCAAGTGAGGCCGCGCGCCGACCCGGCGCAACGCTTGGTCTCCGAGTCCTGGGGCACGTCGCCGTTGCTGCCGTGGAGCTCATACCACGACGCCTACGGCAACGTCTGCGATCGCCTGACGCTCCCCTCGGGGCGGGTGCTTCTGCGCTACGACGCGCAGGTCGAGGTCCCCGGAGTCGTTGACGACTCTGACAAGGAGGCGCCCCAGGTTCCTGTTGAGGCGCTGCCCGACGAGGCGCTGGCCTTCCTACTGCCGAGCCGGTTCTGTCTGTCCGACGTGCTTCAGCAGCGAGCCTGGGACCTCTTCGGCGGAACCGAACCGGGATGGCCCCGGGTCGCGGCCGTGTGCAACTGGGTTCACAAGAACGTCCAGTTCCAAGCCGGAAGCAGCAATCCGCTGACTTCGGCCCTCGACGTGTGGGAGAACCGCACCGGCGTTTGCCGAGATTTCGCCCATCTTGGGCTCACCTTATGCCGGAGCCTCAACGTCCCGGCCCGCTACGTTTTCGGTTACCTGCCTGACATCGGCATCTCCCCGCCCTACGACCCCATGGACTTTGCTGCCTGGTTCGAGGCGTACCTCGGAGGCCGCTGGTGGACCTTTGACCCACGCAACAACGAGCCCCGTGCCGGTCGGATAGTCATCGGCCGGGGTCGCGACGCGCTGGACGTTGCCATGGTGACAGCATATGGAGCGCCGATCCTGCAGACGATGACGGTGTGGGCCGATGAGATCGGCGACCAAATGACCTGAACTGAGGCGGTGCGCAGAAAAACCAAAACCTGGAGTTGATCCAACCTCGTGGACACACCGATAGTTGGGACACAGAGACGAATCAACGATACAAAAGGGGGCTGGGGACTTCATGAGACAATCAGCCTATGGAGGACACAAGGTTGGAGAGTCCAGCTACATCGCTTCCAGATCTCGTCTGGTATGCGAGCTACGGTTCGAATCTAAATCGAGCCAGATTCATGGCGTACATCGAAGGTGGCAGCCCACCAGGAACAGGCGTCGTCTACAAGGGCTCCCGAGATACGAGTCCGCCTCTCGATGACGTCTCACTCGAATTGCCTCAGTCTCTCTACTTCGCAGGATGGTCTGAGCGACCATGGGGAGGCACAGCGGCCGCCTTCATCACTCTTAAACGCAAACAACCGCCAGCTCTGGCCAGGGCCTACCTGATCGCCCGGCAACAATTTGCGGACGTCGTAGCTCAAGAGAATGAGCACGCGTCAGGGTCCGAGGGACTGAAACTCGATCTGGAAGAAGCCCGACGCTTTGGCCATGCTCGAATGCTTCCATCGGGCTTCTATTCCGAGCTCATCTACTGCGGTAACCGAGACGGCTTCCCGATGCTGAGCTTTACCTCGTCAGAAGACCGAACTGATCACAACGCTCCTTCTCCCGCCTACCTCAGAATGATTCACAGTGGGCTGCATGAGGCTCACGGTCTCAGTGTCGAGGACTCGGTGGGGTACTTCAAAGACAGGCCGGGAGTTCTGGGCCAGTTAACCGTCCAGCAGTTATTGAAGATCCTCTCTTTGAGGTGATCTCTTCGACACAATCACTGTCTTGTTTATGAGGCCTTCGTCCCCGCTTCGGCGGTAACGAACCATCGACGACGCCGAATCCGACGGGAACCTCAGCGACGCCGACGTTCGACCACCAATCCCACCGCCCCGGAGCATCTTCGCCGCTGGCCTCAACTATCGGTCCCATGCCGATGAGGCCGGCATGAAGCTGGCGAACTCGCCGCTCATCTTCACGAAATTTCCCAGCTGCCTTAACGGCCCCAACGACCCCATCGTTCTTGGTGGAAACATAGACGACTACGAAGCGGAGCTGGTGGTGGTCATCGGCCGAGGCGGTCGCAACATCCGACCGGAAGACGCGTGGGATCACGTTGGAGGGCTGACCGTCGGCCAGGACATCTCCGATCGCGCCCTGCAATTCGCAGCCGAGCCAGCGCACTTTGATGTGGGCAAATCCCGGGACACCTACGGACCGATCGGCCCGGTCATCGTTTCCACCGACTCATTCGCCGACCCTGGTGACCTATCGATCACCTGCGATGTCAACGGGGAGCGACGCCAGGAAGACCGCACCTCGAATCTGATCTTCGACGTTCCGACCCTGATCAGTTACCTCTCGGAGATCCTCACCCTGAGTCCCGGGGATCTGATCTTCACGGGTACACCGGAGGGCACGGGCGTCGCAAGCCTGCAATTCCTCGCCGACGGTGACCTAGTGCCGCAGCAGGCAACGTAAGGCGGGCGCGTCCACCACTTTGACCTCGGCGTCGCGCAAATTGGCTTCCCGCGAAAAGGAGGTCAAGTGCGCGAAGGGGTACGCGTTCGGGAGATCACCAACGACGAGGGCAGACGATTGCTTCAGATCGTTCGGCGCTCGTCGGGCTCGGTAGTGCGGTGGCGTCGGGCCCAGATGGTCCTGCTCTCGGCCCAGGGCATGGACGTCGCCCAGATCGCCAAGGTGGCCTTCACCTCGCCCGACCGGGTCAGAGAGGTCCTGCACAACTTCAACGACGACGGCTTCGACTCCTTGGCCCCCAAGTACTCGGGCGGGCGACCCCCGAAATTCACCCTGCCTGAGCGCAGGGAGATCAAGAAGATCGCCCTCAGCCGTCCGGTCGACCACGACCTGCCCTTTTCCACCTGGAGCCTGACCAAGTTGGCCGAGTTCCTCGTCGCCGAGGGGGTGGTCGACGACATCAGCCACGAGGGTCTGCGCGTGCTCCTCCGTGAGGAGGGTGTCTCCTTTCAAGTGATCAAGACCTGGAAGCAATCGAAGGACCCTGACTTCGAGGCCAAGAAGAACCGGGTGCTCGAGCTCTACGACATCGCCGATGGCAAGGCAAAACCAAAGAAGGGCGACCCCACCGTCGTGATCTGCATGGACGAGTTCGGACCGCTCAACCTCATGCCACGTCCCGGCAAGCACTGGGCGCCGATGATCGTCAAAGGAGAGGAGCGCACCGAGGGGTCACGACGTCGGCGCCGCCGAGCCACCTACACCCGGACCAAGGGGGTGCGTCACCTCATGGCCGCCTATGACCTGGGCCAGGACAAGATCTACGGCCACATCAAGATGAAGAAGGACCGGACCACCTTCCTCGAGTTCTGCCGCTACCTGCGGACCCTCTACCCGCCCAGTGTGCGCATCGCCATCGTCATGGACAACTTCAGCCCGCACCTCTCGACCAAGGTCGACTCCCGGGTGGGCGATTGGGCCGAGGCCAACAACGTCGAGCTGGCCTACGTACCCACCAACGCCAGCTGGCTGAACCGGATCGAGGCGCAGTTCCAGGCGTTGCGCTACTTCACTCTCGACGGCACCGACCACCGCTCACATGAAGAGCAGAACTCGATGATCCGTCGCTACATCGCATGGCGCAACCGCAACGCTCAGAACAAGACCCTGCGTGAGCTGGTAAAGCGCGCAAACGTTGCCTGATACGGCACTAGTTACCACCACGATTGAGGGCATTGGCACATTCAAGAACCGATGTCGGGTGGCCGAGGAGGCCCGTAAGTGACGACTGGGCTTTCAGATGGTGGACTCTCCTTCAAGCCCACGGCCTCTGCCATCCGTACGTAGCGCTCATGGGTGGGTTTTGAACCTTTGCGGATTCCACTTTCAAGCCTTTGAGCTGGGCTTTTGGTGGAGGTGAAGGGACTCGAACCCTCGGCCTCTACATTGCGAAAGTACGGTTCTCAGGCTTTTGACCAGGTCTTTTCCGAGGAATTTCCTGGCTGCAGCGTTTCGATCCCCTCAGGGTCCCTCACGATCCCTCCCCTTCCCGCACGATAAAGACACGTAAAGACACGCTCGGACAGCCTCTCGCAGGGTCGGTCGACGGATCGGTAGTCACGTCCGATCGGCCTTCTCTCCCAATGCCCAGCGAATGGCACTCGTTCCCCCTTGGCGACGATCACGTTCCTCGGCGAGCAACAGGACATCACCGACCCTGAAGCAGCGGTGCTTGTTGCGGGGCAGACGACGACACGCCGATGTTCTGTCCGCCGTCAGCCAGTCGACCTGTCGGGTCACGTCCACCCGGTCACCCGCCGGGCCGGCTCCTCATCCTGCGTCGACCGCAGTGCCGTACACCTTCGGGTTCTCGACCCGAAGGTCACGGAAGCGCTCTTTGGTAGCCGTGGATTATCGAATACGTCGCGAAGGCCAACGAGTGTCAGGCGGAGCGACCCTCTCGGGCGCGATTGCTGTCGGGTGAAGTTCCGTCACCCAATGACACGAAGCTGTGCGGGACTCGACGGAGCAGCCGTGTCGCCCAAGCTTGCAAAAGCATCGGCGGTCGAATCGTCGGCTGGGAGCCAGGTGATAAGCCGTTGCTCGTCGACTTCATCGGGAAGGAGCACCTCGTAGTTGATGCGGAGGTGCCCGAAATCAGGGTGCACAATGCGCGTGGTACCACGGCGTTTTTCTGCTGTCGCGAACTTGGACCAGCGCTCCACGAAGTCGGGCGCCTCACGCAGCTCATCCAGCAGCTTGGCGAAGCGTTCGTTGTCACCCCAGCGAGCGGTGGCGGCGCGCAGGCGAGCCACCTGATCGTCGGCCGCCGCCGTCCAGTCGGGGTATACCGTTCGCGCATCGCGGTGGAGGAACACGTAGCGGGCGAGGTTCGGCTCTGCACCCTCGAGCATTCCGAGGGGCCGGACGAGGCGCCCCCAAGCTGCGTTCCCGGCCAACACGTCGTTGGCCGGGCCAACCACGAAGGCAGGTGTGGTCCCCAATCGCTCGAGGAGCACCTTCACCGTCGGTACCACGACGCGGGTTAACGACCCAGCCGCCGGGCACAACACCGACTTTTGGTCCACCATGGCCAGCATCGAGAGCTGTCGGCGTCCGTCGTCGTCGAGGCGCAGCGCGTCGGCGAGGGCGGCGATCACGCTCGCCGACGGTCGGGTGTCGCGGCCCTGTTCGAGGCGAACCAGGTAGTCGATGCTGACCCCGGCGAGAGTGGCGACCTCCTCTCGGCGAAGGCCGGGTGTGCGTCGGCGCCCGCTGTCGGGCAGGCCGACGTCGCCCGGCTGGAGCTGCTCGCGGCGGGCCCGGAGGAACTCGGCCACAGATGTCACACCACAAGCATGCCCGATCTGCCCCGACGTATGCCTGGCCCTGTCAGTACCAGGATCAGCCCGGCCTTCTCGGACCGATCCCGCAAGAGGATCATCGATTCATGACCACTACACCTGAGAGAGCCACACTGCCCTTGACCCCCGGCCATTGGGTGGTCGATACCAACCATTCCTCGATCGGATTCACTATCCGTCACCTCGGAGTGTCCAAGGTGCGGGGCCGTTTCACTCGCTTCGACGCTGACGTCGTCGTCGGGGAGACGCTCGCGACGACGAGTGTGAGCGCCACCGTCGACATCGCATCGATTGACACCGCCAACGCCGACCGGGACGCCCACGTGCTCTCGCCCGGCCTCATCGACGTCGCTCGGCGCCCGACCATGGTGTTTCGTTCCACCAGCGTGAAGGGAGCTGGAATGGAGTATCAGGTCGAGGGTGATCTGACCATTGGCGACGTCACTCGTCCGATCGTCCTTGCCGTCGAGCTTGGCGGAATCGAATCCTTCCCGGGCGGCCCCCGTCACGCCGGCTTCGAAGCGGGAACCGAGATCCGCCGCAAGGACTTCGGCATCGACCTCGCCATGCCGCCCGGCGTCAGCGTTGTCGCACTCGGCGATGTGGTGAAGGTCGAGATTGATCTCCAGCTGCTCGAGCCCTCCATCTAAACACACGGCCCGTTCCGTCACAAGAGGTCGGAAACCGATGAGCACATCCCCGATCACTCTCAGTGCAGTTCCGCCCAGGACCCACACGATCGAGTCTGCCGACCGCCCCCGGATTTTCGAGGTGGGCGAATCCAATCCAGAGAGTGGGAACGGAACGTGGGAAGGAGAGGTGCGCCGCCGCATCTCTGACTACGCACTCATCGGCGACACCCATACGGCCGCACTCATACACCTCGACGGGTCCGTGGATTGGCTTTGCCTACCGCGCTTCGACTCTTCCGCAGTGTTCGCCCGGCTGCTCGGAGTGGCCGACAACGGCCGATGGAGGCTGGACGCCGACGCTCCGGTGCTCGAGCGCACCCGCCGGTATCGGGGCGACACGATGATTCTCGAGACCGAGTTGTCGACTGCCTCCGGGCGGATTGTGATCGTCGACTTCATGCCGCCCCGGGAGGAACATCCCACCCTGGTCCGCCTGGTCTACGGCCTCACAGGACGCGTGCGGATGACGATGGACCTGCGGTTCCGGTTCGGCTACGGAGAAGTCATCCCCTGGGTCCGGATGATCGACGGCGTCCTCCAGGCGGTGTCGGGGCCCGACCAGCTCAGCTTGCACACACCCGTCACCCTGATGGGTAAAGGGCCGGCCACGACCGCATCCTTCGACGTCGAGGCCGGGGAGTGCGTCCCGTTCGCACTGGTCTGGAGCCAGTCACATGAGAATCCCCCCGGCCCTCCCAATCCGCTCCAAAAGCTCGAGGAGACCCAGCGGTACTGGAGGGAATGGTCTTCCCGGCATTGCTACATCGGCGAACACCGCTCGATCGTCATGCGGTCCCTTCTCACCTTGAAGGCACTGACCTACGCGCCTACCGGGGCCATCGTCGCCGCGCCGACGACCTCCCTTCCCGAGGCACTAGGTGGTGAACGCAACTGGGACTACCGCTACAGCTGGCTGCGAGACGCCGCCGGCACATTCGCTGCCCTGCTGTCTTCGGGCTACATCTCCGAAGCCCGCGATTGGCGATCTTGGCTGTTGCGCGCCGCGTTGGGAGAGGTGGACAAGCTGCAGATCATGTACGGCGTCGCCGGGGAGCGCCTCCTGCCCGAGATCACTCTCGATTGGCTACCCGGGCATGAGGGATCGGCTCCCGTCCGCGTCGGCAATGCCGCCTCCACCCAGCGTCAGCTCGATGTCTACGGAGAGGTGATTCTGGCGCTGGAGCTGGCCAGGGAGGTCGGACTGCCCGACGACGACGACGCCTGGAACCTCGAGCTGGCCCTCATTGATTTCTTGGCCCACAACTGGCAAAAGCCCGATCAGGGCCTGTGGGAGATGCGCGGTGAGCCACGGCACCACGTGAGCTCCAAACTGATGGCATGGGCGGGTGTCGATCGGATGATCGCAGCCGCGGAGAAGCACGGACTGTCGGGGCCGGTCGAGGAATGGCGGGATCTCCGGGCTGTCATTCGGGCCGACATCCTCGCCCGTGGCTACGACCCTCGGCGCAATACGTTCGTGCAGAGCTACGGAAGCACAGAACTGGACGCCTCCCTCCTCATAATTCCCCTCCTCGGCTTTCTCCCTCCTGACGACCCCCGCGTGCTCGGCACCATTGCCGCCGTCGAGGACGACCTCCTCATCGACGGTCTCCTCCAGCGCTACCGGACACTGGAAGCCGTCGAGAGCAGCGTGGACGGGCTTCCGCCCGGCGAAGGTGTCTTCCTGGCAGGTTCGTTCCTATTGGTCGAGGTCTATGTCCTCGTCGGGCGGGCGGCGGAAGCCGAGCAACTCTTCGACCGCCTGATCCTCACTGGCAACGATCTCGGACTCTTCGCCGAGGAGTATGACCCGGTCGGCCGACTGCTCCTGGGCAACTTTCCTCAGGCGATGACTCACCTCGCGCTAATCAACGCGGCAACGCGGCTGGCGGATGTAGGGCCGTCAGCCGAGATCGGGCGGCCAAATCAATGAGAACCAAGACCCCAGTGAGATTCACCGCAGAGAGAGAGGAAAGGTCATGACGAGTGATTTGATGACGGCGCCAGCGGAAGCCGACGCACCGCCGACGCAGAACCCCCAACACGATCGGCGGTGGCTGATCCTGGCCGTGCTGGGCCTGGTCCAGCTCATGGTGGTGCTCGACGCCACCATCGTGAATATCGCACTGCCGACGGCCCAGCACGCGCTTGGTTTCTCCGATGCCGACCGCCAATGGATCGTGACCGGCTACGCCCTGTCCTTCGGCAGCCTGCTCTTGCTCGGCGGTCGCCTCTCCGACATCCTCGGCCGGAAGCGGGCCCTCATGATCGGTCTGGCCGGGTTCGCCGTCGCCTCGGCCCTCGGTGGCTTCTCCACCAGCTTCACCATGCTGTTACTCGCCCGGGTGCTCCAAGGCTCCTTCGGCGCCCTGTTGGCCCCGGCCGCTCTGGCCATGCTGACCACGACATTCACCGACCCGCGTGATCGCGGGCGGGCCTTTGGCATCTACGGCGCCATTTCCGCAGGCGGCGGCGCCCTCGGCCTGCTGCTCGGAGGGATCCTCACCTCGTATGCCTCGTGGCGCTGGACGCTGTACGTGAACGTGGCGATCGGCGCCGTGGCCATCGCCGGTGCCGCCAAACTCCTGTCCAACAGCCGTGCCACCAACCGGCCCCGCCTGGACCTGCCCGGTGCCATCACCGCCAGCACCGGGCTGTTCTCCCTCGTCTACGGGTTCTCCCACGCCGAGACCACCTCGTGGGGGAACACACTCACCATCGCCAGCTTGGTGGCTTCTGCCATGTTGCTCACCCTCTTCGTCGCCATCGAGCAACGAGTGTCGGAGCCGCTGCTCCCGCTGCGCATCGTGGTCGACCGCAACCGGGCCGGTGCCTACATCGCCGTGTTCACGGGCGTGATCGCGACGTTCGGCATGTTCTTGTTCCTCACTTACTACATGCAGGGCACGCTCCACTACTCCCCCGTCGTGACCGGAGCCGCCTACCTCCCGATGATCGTCGCGCTGGTCGGTTCCGCCCAGATCGCCACCAACGTCCTCCTTCCCCGCTTCGGACCCAAGGTCATGGTGGCCACCGGCATGGTGATCGCGGCGGTGGCCATGCTGCTGCTCACCCGCATCGGGCTTCACTCGAGCTACGTGACCACGATCCTCCCGGCACTCGTGATCCTGGGTCTCGGAATGGGCCAGATCATGGCTCCCTCGGCGAGCGTGGCCACCGTGGGCCTGACCAGCGACGCCGGGATCGCCTCGGCCATGGTGAACACCAGCCAGCAGGTGGGCGGGTCGGTCGGCACGTCGCTGCTCAACACCCTGGCCGCCAGCGCCGCTACCACCTACGCCCTGGTCCACCACGCGACGGCAACCTCTGCCGCCACGCTGCAGGCTCAAGCCACGGTCCACGGCTACCAAGTCGTGTTCACCTATGCCGCCATCTTCTTGGTGGCCGGGGCCATCATCGCCGGGCTCCTGCTCCGGCGAGGGGCCGTGGCGTCGCTGGAGATAACCGGCGTACGCGACAAGCCGGGAGTGACGGCCCCGGCCCCGCGGTGAGCCGAACGTTGCATTGAACGCCTGAGCAAAGCACCACATCGTCATGCAACTTGGGCTTCTCCGGTCGACCAAATGCCTAGCTCGCTCCAGTTCGTGGCCCACCTCATGCCGAGCTACCACCAGGTCTCGCTGGCCATTGCCTCGCTCGACGGCCACACCTTGGCACTCACTCATTGGCTGGTCTTGGCCGGTTGTGTCGCGGTTCTTGGTTTGGCCATCGTCTGGAAACATAGGGTCGAGGAGGCCCGGGGCTCCCTGACTGTTTATCGTTAAGATGGATCAACGACTCTTCGATTTGAGACCTGGCGACTTGCGACGAGAGGGCGGGGCTCTGGCCAGGGGCGGAGACGACGGTTGAAGAACCACTCGTCGCCAGTAGCGTGAATAGCGAGGTGAGGCCAGTGGGACTCGAGGCCTTCCAGGTAACTGCATTGGCTGATCGCTCGCAGAGTGATTGGCTTCGCCCAATCGTCCGCCAGCAGCGTGGTGGGCGCCGGTCACAACCATCGGCCGCGTGCGAACGAGCCCAACTGGGGTCGCGGAGAGTCCCAGCCACATTCCTGGTGTCGCCTAGTGACGCCCGGAGTAATTGACGGCGTTTAATCGCCGACGCGGTCCGGCCAAGTAGAAGGCAGCGATGGTCGCTCCGATGGCTCCGAACACGAACCACGCACCGACCATGCCGGCTATCCAAATTGCCTTCCATTTCCCGCCTAACGCCACAGCGGGACGTCTAGCCACGTCGACGATCGCCCAGACGACTACTGCAAGCGACCCAAGCGTGATGAAGTCCAACAGTACGTTGCCCATGTTTCCTCTTTCCGGGGAACCGCGGACAGTTCATCAGTCCACGACTTTCTCCTAAAAGACGTCTTACCTCCCGAATCTTTGAGGACAATCAGAAGTCCGTGACCGTCACATCACAATGTGTCACCGTCCGAGATCATCGACTTCAACCGACGCTTCGGCGCAGGCGAGTTCACCCGCTTGAGCGAGCTTGTGAAGCGCCTTTCGGGATCTACGGCGCAGTGGTTCGATGCCACCTCCGGCAGGAAGGCGCGCGGTGACATCCCGCGACTCCGGGTCAGGCGACGGCGCTGCCGCGCTGGCCGACGTCAGCCTGACGGGACGGTGAGAGGCGGGACCGTCGTGCTCGGCACCGTGATCGGACCACCTCCACCGCTCGAGCTGCTCGATCCGGACGAGCTCGAAGCCGGGTTTCCCGCCCCTTGGGTCAGGTGGAGGAGGACCTCGAGGGTCCCGGTGCTTGCCGTGGTGACGAAGCCTCCGATGCTGGGGTTCGAGATGTCCCATTGGGAGAAGGGGATGGTGATGTCTGTCAGGACGTCGATCTCGCTGCCGACCCGCTCGGCCGAGACGGTGAACGTGACCGTCTTGGTCACGCCGTGCATGTCGAGGGCACCGGTCGCGTTGTCATGCTCCACCACGCCGTCGGCCGGGATCGAACCTAGGGTGATCGGCGAGGAGAGCGTCAGGGTGGCCGTGGGGTATTGGCTGACATCCATGATGGGGCCGTCGAAGTGCGCGTTGCGCTCGCTCTGGTCGCTCGCCACGCCAGCCATGTTGACGGTGAAGGTGCCCTTGGTCACGGTGGACCCCGCGATCGTGAGCGAGCCCCAGATTTCGCTGGTGCGCCCGACCGCCGTGGAGTTCTGGCCAAGTAGCACCTCCTGCACCCGGTAGCCCGCAAGGGAGCCGGATCCCACGTTCCAGGTGCCGCTTAGGGAAGATGCGGTGATCGCCGATCCCTGCGACGCCTGGGACGTCGACGTCGTCCCCGACACCTTTGGAAGCTCCAGCTTCGCTGGCGCCGGTCCCTCAATGAAGTGGATGTAGATGTACGGGCCCGCCAGGGCGGCGATGGCCACCGCCGCCACGACGCCGAGCACCGCCACCATGATCCTGCGCCGCCTCCGTGTGGCCATGGCGCATGATGGCCATCGATCCTGGCATCCTGCTGAGATCCGCCTGCACGGCTCCTGGTGCCGCCACGCGGGTTCGCGCAGGCGGTGCGGGCGAACCGTATCGCCACCGAGCGAACCGTGCGTCCGGGCCACCTTTCGCAGCGCGTCCTCGCTGTGAGGTGATCCCGACATTTGGCCGCGGAGGACCATCAAGCATTCGGGCGTTGGACAACCCGGCGGACGATCGCTCCGCACGTAGGCGGCTCATTCAATGAAGCGGTAATCGCGAACGCGACCTCGACTCTTCCCGAATTCATGGGTTTCTGGAGAACCAGACTTTGTCGATAAAGACACGTAAAGACACGCGGCGGCCGGTCGCACCTCCCACCGTGACGGAGATCCGGCTGTCGGCTTGTGACCTGGTTCTTTGGTGAGTGCGGCCGACTCGCATCTTCGACCTCTACAACGACTCACGTAACGCTCATTGGCGCTTTTCACAGCACTTTTCACAACCGATAAGGTCACGTAAGGTCACGTCGGAGCAAACGGAATTCTGGGGGATCCCACTTTGGGCCTCTGACCTGGGCCTTTGGTGGAGGTGAAGGGACTCGAACCCTCGGCCTCTACATTGCGAATGTCTGGTTCTCGGCGTTATGACCAGGTCCTTTCCGAGGACCTTCCTGGTAACGGCGTTTCGATCCCCTCAGGTTCCCTTACGTTCCCTCCCCTTCCCTCTCGATAAGGTCACGTAAGGTCACGCCCGAACGGAGTTTGGGGGTACCTAGGGATCGGTACTCGCGTCCGATCGGCAGACTCTCTCCATGCGCAGCGAATTGCGCTCGTGTCCTCTTGGCGACGATCACGTTCCTCGGCGAGCGAACCGACATCACCGGCCCCTGCCGCGGCGGCGGGTGGTCAGCCGCGATGGCGAGCGTTTCGGCGTGGTCAGCCGGTCTATTGCTCGGCGGCTCGAGGCAGCGTGACGATTCCTTCCCAAGCTCCGCAGACAGTTGACGGAGAGCCAGCGGAGGTCTTTCTCGCTTGTCACCACCGCACTCTTTGGGGGCAGTCTCGCCGCTCGGACAGTGGCCACTACTCGGGATCGAGTCAGGAGATTCGGAGATCGGCGGCGGCGGTCCGATTCGAACGCTGCGCAAAGAGCACCCTATTGCACACCGCGTACTGGACGACCCAGAGCACTCCGAAGGTGGCGATGTTGGCGCTCTCTACCGCCGCGGTATGCACCAGATGGCTCGAGGCCACGGTCCAGTCAGAGGCGAAGTGGACGGCGATCGACGAGGCAGCGAGCCCGATGAAGGACAGCGCGCAGAACGGCACGACTTGTCGCAGTGTGGGCTTGCTGCCGCCCAGCGCCCATACCCAGCGGCGGTTCAGTTCGAAGGACGGAATGGTCCCCACGGCCGTCGCCACCACGTTGGACCACACGCTGGGCAGGTCGAACATACCCACGAGTACGGCTAGAATCGTCAGGCTCGTTCCAGTGGCAATCAGCGATACGGACGCATACTTCACCAGTTTGAGCCAGCTCTTTGGCACGATACGGACAAGACAGGCTGCCATAGCAGTCATCTTGGAGACCCGGCCTGAGCGGTAGCGGGGCACGGACGCGGTCTCAGCTGAAGATTCGTGAATCTCAATCGCTCGGAGCAGACGTGCGCCGGCGCGGGTTCACGGTGAATGTCTCGGGGAGCCTGGGGCAGGAACGAAAGATCTCTACGCGTCGCGGGTCGCGATGATCGGCTCGGCGTCATCACGGAGGTCAGGCTCCTTCGCCGGCAGCCGTACCGTGAACGTGGCTCCCCCCCTCGGGCTAGGGCGAGCTTCGACGCTGCCGCCATGTGCCGCGACGATGGCCGCCACGATGGAGAGTCCCAGTCCCGAGCCGCCGCCATTTCCTCGGGCTCGCGATGAATCGACGCGAAAGAATCGTTCGAAGAGGTGGGCCGACTGTTCGGCCGTGAAGCCGGGTCCGTCGTCGCTGATCTCAATGATCGCGTCCTCGCCCCTCCGTTCGACCGTGACGGTGGCCGTGGTGCCAGCAGGCGTGTGGGAGCGGACATTGGACAGAAGGTTGTCGACGACCTGACGCAGCGCACTGCGATCTCCCATGATCTCGACCGCTTCGTCCGCCCTCACGCGGATGGGCCACGTCGGCCCGACCGCTCGTGCGGTGTCGACTGATTCAAGGACAAGGCCAACCAACTCGATCGGGTCCGAGGCAAGCGGTCGGTGCTCATCGAGCTTGGCCAGGACCAGAAGATCCTCAATCAACTGCGCCATCCGCGCCGATTCACGCTCGATGCCGGTCATCACCCGGGCCAGCTCTTCGGGACGTGACGCGATGCCGTGGTTGAACAGCTGGGCATAGGCCGATACCGCGGCCGTCGGAGTGCGCAGCTCGTGGGAGGCGTCGCCGACGAAGCGCCGCAGTCGTTCTTCTGACGCCGTGAGTTCGCTCACCGTTTTTCGAATTCGCTCCAACATGACATTGAAGGCCGTAGCCAGATGACCGACCTCGGTGGGCGAATCCGCGTGCGGCGCGCGGTGCTCGAGGTCACCCTCCGCGATGGCATCGGCCGTGCGCTCAATGTCGACGAGTGGTCGAAGCCCGAGGCGGACGAGCCACAGACCCAAGAGACTGGCCGCGATCAGAGCGCCGGCGGTGACCAGTACCTCGACCAGGAGAAGCTGTGACAGCGTGTTGGTGATGCCGTCGATCGGCTCGGCTACGATCAGCACATCTCCATTCGTGAGAATGGACGCCCGGACCCGGAAAGCGGGTCCACCGGCGCTCGATGACGCGGCGGTGAAATAGACGGTCGGCTCGTTCTCTCCGCCGGCGCCGGTGCTGGCCTGGAAGCCCGTGATCACCTTTGGCAGTTGTGGCGTCGAGGCCTTGCTCCCGGGCTGGAACGCCGCACATTCTTCGAGGCCGGCGGCCGACGTGACGACTTTGTGCTGCTTGTCCAGCACCTCGAGGAACAGGCCCGGAGCAGTCTCGCGCCCAACGGCACAGAAGCTTGAAGAGCTGCTCGGCGCGGCGCTGCCCGAAGGCGGCGGAGCAGGGGCGCCAGAAGTCCCGCCGTTTGCGTTGGCCGACTGCGGATTGTCCGCGGTCATCTCCACCGATCGGTGCGACGCCTCCAAAGTGGCGTCGACCTGCTGATAGAGGTAGGAGCGAATCGACGCATAGACCACGACATCCGCGATGACGAGAGCGACGAGGGTGACAGCCGCGACAGCGATCAGGAGGCGAGACCGAAGCGACAGTCTCTCTCTCACGGTTCTTCGCGCAAGACATAGCCCACGAGGCGGATGGTCTGGATGAGAGGCGGCCCGTAGGCGTCGATCTTGTTGCGCACGTAGCGCACGTAGGTCTCGACGATGTTCATGTTGCCGTCGAAGTCATAGTTCCACACATGGTCGATGATCTGGTTCTTCGACAGGACCCGCCGCGGGTTCAACAAGAAGAGGCGGAGCACGTTGAACTCGGTAGCTGTCAGCTTTATCGGGTGATCGCCTCGCCAGACCTCATGACTCTCCTCGTCCATGACGAGGTCGGCAAAGCGTAGGCGGTTGTCCGTCCCGGTCGGAAGACGACGACGCAAGATGGCCCGGACCCGAGCAACGACCTCCATGAGGGAGAAGGGCTTCGTCACGTAGTCGTCGGCGCCGATGGAGAGTCCCACGATGCGGTCCTCAACCTCTGCCTTGGCGGTCAGGAACAGGATCGGGATGTCCAGGCCGTCGGCGCGGATGCGTCGTGTCACTTCCATGCCGTCGAGATCCGGAAGCATCACGTCGAGAACGATCAGATCGAAGGAGCCAGAGGAGACCATCTCAATCGCTCGCCTCCCGGTGTGGGCCACCTCCACCTCGAAATCCTCGTAGCGCAGGACGGTCGCCACCGAGTCGACGATCGACGCTTCGTCGTCGACGACGAGGATCCGCGTGTGTGACACCTGCTCAACCACGGGTTTCTCCTTCTCCTTGGGCTCTCGGGGTCCATCGTCGCAGGACCAGCGGGTTGCCCGCCGAAGGCCGGCTGAAGGCCCGCTGAGAAGCTCCAGGGCGCCCACTGGTGGCCAGGGTCCGAGCAGTCGGCGAGCTCACTCTTCTTCTCAGGGAGGTTTCGGCGGGCGTTCCGTCCATTCCGGGAAGGCCTCCCCAGGATGTCGCCATGTCCACCACGATCGAACTTCCCGATCTCGCCGTTTCACAACCAACCTCGCCGACGCCACCCCCGTCCACGCACCACACATTTGGCGAAGACAAGGGTGCGGGGCGAGACGCGAGGTGGGTCCGGCCGGCGCTCATCGCGCTGCTGGTCATCACGGCGTTCGCATATTTATGGGACCTGAGCGCCTCGGGCTACGCCAACAGCTTCTACGCGGCCGCCGTGCAGGCGGGCACGAAGAGCTGGAAGGCGTTCTTCTTCGGCTCGATCGATTCATCGAACTTCATCACCGTCGACAAGCCGCCGGCATCGCTGTGGGTCATGGAGCTTTCGGGGCGGATCTTCGGCTTCTCGAGCTGGAGCATGCTCGCACCCCAAGCCCTGGCCGGTGTCGCCTCAGTCGGGATCCTCTACGCGACGGTCAAGCGCTGGTTCGGCGCGCCGGCCGGCCTGCTGGCCGGCGCGGTCTTGGCGTTGACACCGGTGGCGGCGCTGATGTTCCGCTACAACAACCCCGACGCGCTGCTCGTGCTGCTTCTCGTCGCGAGCGCCTACACCCTCACCCGTGCGCTCGAGAAGGCCGGAACCCGCTGGCTCGTGGCTACCGGAGCGCTGCTCGGTTTTGCCTTCTTGGCCAAGATGATGCAGGCCTTCACCGTGGTTCCGGCGTTCTACTTCGTGTACCTTCTCGCGGCACCCACGTCGCTGGCTCGGCGCATCAAGCAGCTCGTGGTGTGCACCGGGGCCCTGGCCGTCGCCGCCGGCTGGTGGGTGATGACAGTCGCGCTTTGGCCGGTCGGGTCGCGGCCGATGATCGACGGCTCGCCCGACAACAGCATCTGGAACCTGATCTTCGACTACAACGGATTCGGCCGGCTCGTGAGCAGCGGTGCGGGCGGAAGTGGAGGCGGATTCAGCGGAGCGACCGGCGTCTTCCGGCTGTTCAACGACCTTATGGGTGGCCAAGCATCATGGCTGTTGCCCGCCGCGCTGCTCGCGCTCGTGACGGGGTTGGTCGTGCGCTTCCGGGCGCCGCGCACCGATCGTACGAGGGCGGCGGTCCTGCTGTGGGGCGGGTGGCTGGTCGTGACCGGCGCGGTATTCAGCTTCGGACAGGGAGTCATCCACACCTACTACACCGTTGCGCTTGCCCCAGCCGTTGCCGCGCTGGTGGCCATCGGCGCGGTCCAGCTCTGGCAGTACCGCCAGCACATGCAGGCCCGGGTCATCGGAGCGCTGGGAATCGTGGGCACAGCGGCATGGAGCTACGAGCTGCTCAGTCGATCGCCCAGCTATGTCCCGTGGCTGCGGATCGTGGTGCTTGGCGCCGGCGTCCTGTCGGCCGTCGCTCTCGTGCTCGCCCCCCTCGCCACACGGTACGACCGCCATTTGACCCGTGCATGGGTCGGCCTCGGCCTGATCGCCTGCTTAGCCGGGCCGGCCGCATTCGTTGGCACGACGGTGACGACCGCCTACACCGGGAGCGTGCCGTCGGCGGGGCCCGCCGTCACGTCCGCCGTCACCGGCGGTGGGCCCCAAGGGGGCGGGGGCGGGGGTGCCCCGTCGGGCGCGAACGGCACGACCCGCACGGGCACTTCCCCGAGCTCAGGTTCGGCGCCCAGTGGTGCCCCCAC
Source organism: uncultured Acidimicrobiaceae bacterium (assembly GCA_963787485.1). GTDB lineage: Bacteria > Actinomycetota > Acidimicrobiia > Acidimicrobiales > RAAP-2 > Bog-473. The sequence goes on from CAWBDF010000007.1 coordinate 26,572, forward strand.
GGGCTCGGCGTCTTCGGGAGCGTCGTCGGGAACCCGTCCGAGCGGGTCCAGCGGGACCCGTCCCACCGCGAGCTCAGGTACGACCACACCCGCCACCGGCGCCAAAAGCGGAACTCCGGCCGCCGGAGGTGCGGCGCCGGAGGAGATCCGGGGGGCGGGGGCGGTGGCCTCAGCACCTCCAGCGCACTCGTCCGCACGCTGGAGAAGGATGATGGCTCGTATCGCTGGGTCGCCGCCACCTTCGGCTCCCAGAGCGCCGCCAACCTCGAGCTCGCCACCAATGGTGACCCCGTCATGGCCATCGGCGGCTTCAACAACAACGGCGGCAACCTCACGCTCGCCCAGTTCAAGGCATACGTCGCCGCTGGCGACATCCACTACTTCATCGCCTCGGGCGGTGGTGGTGCCGGTGGGGGCACGAGCGGCTCCGAGGCCGCCATCTCGAAGTGGGTTGCCGAGCACTACACATCGACCACCATCGGCGGTCAGACCGTCTACGACCTCACTGCCAACCGCTGACATGGAGACTTCGCACCGCAGTCTGAGCTCCGACAGGCTTGTCCACCCCGCGGAGGCGCCTCCCAACTCTGTGGCGACGGTTTGGTGGCGGCCATGACGACTGAGGGGCGCGGAGGACACATGCGGGTGCCCGCTGCTTCGACTTGAACGATTGGAGCCTGTGAACGAGTTGGTGGAGCTCTGCCAAGGGGTACTTCGGGGTGCCTTCGGAGACGCCATTGCTGAGGGCATGCTCGCCAACCCAAATCTCGCCATTGCATTCTCATTAGGACCCATTACCCGGACATGCGGCTCGATCGACCGGCGACCTACTGACCGAGCGACCCCTCGACCACGAGCCACGGTGTCCAGTAGCTGTCCGTGTCCGCGCCCCAGCCGTCCTGCCGTGCATGGACAGCATCGGCTGGGACCCTCACCACCCGCGCTGCCAGAGGCAGTGCGCCGGCGAGGGCGGCGCGGTTCGGGCGCGAATCCGACCGTCGCCGGGCTCTCGGCGCCCCGGCGCACTTCCTGACGCCCGAGGAGTCGTGGAAAAGGCGCCTTCGGCGGCTCAGGGGACAGCTGGACCGACGGGACTGACCCACGAGATCTGGACCACCATCGGGAGGCCGACCGGCTGCGACCCACCTGCAGTTGCACCCAGAGCAGCCAGGACGGCCGCCCAACGGATCCCATGCTCGCCAGCCGCAGCACGGGTTCCAGGTGGTGCCCAGAAGGGTCCTCGATTCTCAGCGGAGTTTCGGCTCTCCTTCGGCGGAGGTTCTTTCGGCCGCTGTCCAATACCTCCATCAGGTGGTGGGTATCGCCACAGACCCTACGAAAGGACCCGAAATGGCAGGTCAAGAGAGCGCTGCGAGATCCCAGCACCCCCAGCCCGGGCTCGCACGAGACCGAGCGCTGGCACGGGTCCGCCACCTCACCGCCGCGACCGGGGTCACCGCAGCCGTTGCCGCAGCGGGACTCGGTTTGCTGGTCGCATCCGAGACGAAGACGGCGGCCACCACGAAGGCAGCCTCGTCAGCAACGACGTCGAAGTCGTCTACGTCGCCCGCGACCAACTCGTCCACCTCCACGTCGACAACGACCAACTCGTCCACGTCGGACGCGGCGTCGTCGGACTCGAGTTCGACTACCACGACGACGCCGAGCACGACGACCACCACGACGACCCCAGCAGCGTCTTCGACCAAGTCGAGCGCAAGCACCACCTCGGGCCAGACATGACCACGATGACCAGCGAGCGACGCGTCATCGGCGAAATGTCGATCCACGACGAACCGGCACTGGCGAGTCGATCGATGCGGGCCATCGGCACCACTGCAACGGTGCTCGTCACCCGTCCCGATCGGGTCGATACGGCGCTGCAACTTGCTCAATGACGACCTGGCAGCCCTCGACATGGCCTGCAGCCGCTTCCGGGACGACTCAGAGATCAGGCGGGTCGAGGGATACAGCCTCGGGCGCCCCGTCACCGTCAGCCCCCTCCTCTTCGAAGCTCTCGAAGTGGCCTGCAACGTTGCCGTCCGGACCGCCGGCATCGTCGATCCGACGATCGGCTCCGCACTCGTCGAGCTTGGCTACGACCGCGACTTCGATGCGCTCGTCGATCGGCACCCGGCCGGCGACCACTTCGAACCCGCACCGGGGTGGTGGCAGATCCGCCTGGACCGCGGCGCCCGCACGGTTGCCATCCCTGCCGGCGTGCACGTCGATCTGGGTTCGACGGCGAAGGCCTTCGCGGCCGATCGGTCCGCACAGCGCATCGCCGCCGCGCTCGACTGCGGTGTCCTGGTCAACTTGGGTGGCGATGTCGCCATCGCTGGCCCGGCCCCGATTGACGGATGGGCGGTCGGGATCGCATCGCACTGCACAACGCCGACCGACGATGTCGACGTCGTCCTCGCGGTGCACGCGGGAGGCGTCGCCACCTCGGGCACGACGGCGCGGACGTGGACCCGAAACGGCCGCCCGATGCACCACATCGTCGACCCGTGGACAGGTGAGCCGGCGTCTCCGGTCTGGTCGTTGGTGTCGACGCTCGCTCCGAGCTGCGTGGAGGCCAACGCGTGGAGCACGGCCGCCATCGTGTGGGGCGACGACGCCGTCGGCAACCTCGGCGAACACGGCGTTCCCGCCCGACTGGTCGATCGCCTCGGCGACGTCACCCATGTCGGCCAGTGGCCCGTGGAGTCATCCAAGAGCGAAGGGCAGGTTCTGTGATGTCGTCCACCACGATCTGGTACACCATGAGAGCCTCGGGTGTCGTCGCCCTCGTCCTGCTCAGCGCCACGATGACACTGGGCATCCTCACCGCCGGGCGCGCGAAGTCCCGCACCTGGCCGGCGTTCGCGCAAGCCGATCTGCACAAGCGGATCTCCATCATTGCGATGGTGTTTCTGACGCTGCACGTGGTCACCGCCGTGCTGGACACGTACGTGCACGTCGGATGGGCGGCCCTCGTCGTGCCGTTCGCCTCCGGGTACCGACCGTTCTGGGTCGCCCTGGGAACGGTCAGCGTCGACCTCATCCTTGCACTGGCGATCTCAGGGGCTCTGCGCCAGCGCATCAGCGCCCGGACGTGGCGGGCCATCCACTGGGTCGCCTACGGCAGCTGGCCGGTGGCGATGGCCCACTCGCTCGGGATGGGCACCGACGCCGCTCAGCTGTGGATGGACGCCCTGGCGGGGATCTGCGCCTTCGGTGTCGTCTCTTCGCTGGCCTGGAGGATCCATGCGGCCCGCACGGTCCGAAGGGTCATCACGACCGACGGAGCCGGGGCCCGGGTCAGGGCCCGGACGAGCGCATCCACCGATCGCCGCATGGTGGTCAGCACAACACACGCAGCGCTGGCTCGGCCGACTCCTACTTCCCCGGCATTGGCCCCGACGCACCACGCCTCTCTCCGCACACAACCCGAAAGGACGTAGATATGACCACCCTCACCGCCACCCGCACGGGTCGGCTGCTCACCGCAGACGGCGCCCAGACCACGCTCGGCGACCACCTTGCGATCCACGGACCACTGTCGCTAGCGGGTGACACGGAGGACGCATCGCGGTCCCGGTTCTTCGAGGAGATCGCCGCGTCGGGCCTCTTCGGACGTGGCGGCGCCGCGTTCCCCACGTCCCGCAAATGGGAGACGATGTCGCGCTCGAGACGGCGGCCGGTGGTCGTCGTCAACGCGATGGAGGGTGAACCCGCCAGCTCGAAGGACCACGTGCTGCTGACCCGATTGCCCCACCTCGTCCTTGACGGGGCCGAGGTGGCGGCCAACGCGGTCAATGCCTCCGAGATCAAGGTTTGCGTCGCAGCGGACAACGCGGTCGCCGCGACGTCCATGGAGCGCGCCGTCGCGGAACGCAGGAGATCCGGACTCGTGCGATGCCCTGTCACGGTGCATCGCCCGCCCGGTCGCTATGTGGCCGGCGAAGAATCCGCCTTGGTGAGTTGGCTCGACAAGGGCCGGGCGCTGCCCGCCTTCCGGCCCGACAAGTCGGTGCCGCTCGAGCTCTCGCGCCGACCGGCCCTCGTGCACAACGCCGAGACGATGTCCCAGATCGCCTTGATCGCACGCAACGGCGCCGCATGGTTCCGCCAACGGGGAACCGTCGAGGCGCCGGGGTCGTCGCTCGTGACCATCAGCGGGGCGGTGGACGCACCCGGCGTGTTCGAAGTGGAGCTGGGCACGCCACTCTCCGAGATGCTCGGGTGGGCCGGCGTCAACGCAGAACTCTCCGGCGTGCTCCTCGGCGGCTACGGAGGAGCCTGGCTCGAGACGTCGCTAGTCGACGTGCCCTACACCCCCGCCGCCCTGTCCGCCGCCGGCGCGACGCTGGGCGTAGGCATCGTGATCGCGCTCCCCGCAACGTCGTGCGGGCTCTGCGAGACCGCTCGCATCGCGAAATACATGGCCGGGCAGAGCGCAGGGCAGTGCGGTCCCTGCGTCTTCGGGCTGCCGGCACTGGCCTCGGATCTCGAACAGCTGGCGCTCGGCCGTGCCGAGCCCGACCTGGTCGAACGGATCTGGGCCCGGGCCGACGCCATAGAAGGCCGAGGTGCCTGCCGGCACCCCGATGGTGTCGTCCGTCTCGTGCGCAGCGCTCTCGACGTATTCGCGGACGATGTCCTGGCCCACGCCCAGGGCCGACCCTGCGCCGGGGTCAAGGCGCGCAGCGTCCTTCCCGAAGGAACCACGCACGCAAGGAGGATCTCATGAGCAGGTCGAGAGGAAGCACCGTTCGTCTCCGGGTCGATCCGGTAGCTTGCGACGCGTTTGGCTACTGCGCCGAGCTGTTGCCCGAGCACGTGACGCTCGACGAATGGGGCTATCCCGTCGTGAACGGAGCACCGGTCGATGCTGAGCTGGTCGCCTTGGCCACCCGAGCCGTCAGCGAGTGTCCACGTCGGGCCCTCCGACTCGAGCGGCACACCGCCCCGTCCTGAACCGCGGAATCGCCCGGCTACCAAAGAGACAAAGACAGAGGCTTCGGGGATTGAGCCATTACCCGGGCCGGTGCCATCTCGGCCACGAATTGTTCGAGTTCATTGGGCGCCGCGGTGTGCAGCGCCGCCATTCACCCTGCTCGAGCGTGATCGCTTCGAGAGATCGGCCAAGAGATGTGGCGATCGCCCTTCGGCGTGTCGAGTGAATCCGCTGTCCGATGAGGCTGCGATCGGCGACCTTGGGTTGAAGGTTGACGTCCTCTCCCGACGGTGGCGTGGTTCGGTGCCCTGCGCGTGAGGCGGGACAAGATGTGCCGGATTCACGGTTTTCTCTCATCGCACCTTCAGCGGGATCCGGTCCAATGCTCCTATGAACCGCCTCACGGTGCTCATTCGAGAGGAGAAGATCCGATGACCGACCGCACGTTCGATGTATCCAATGACACGCATGACGACAAGGACACACGAGGCATCACTGTGCCTGTCGGCATCGAAGAGGAGGGCGATGTGCCCTCGGCGCCGATCGCGCCGCCGGGACCCGCGGGCGAACCTGATCTGCATCCGCCAAACCGATCCACCCTGGCCGCCTCGGACCCGGCGACCCCTTCGTCACGGCCACCAGATGACCCGTACGAGGTCGGCGGAACAGCCGCGACCCCAGGGGTGTTCGGGACGAGCGACAGTGCAGGCCTTGGTGATGCTCCGATGGATGAGATCGCCTTGGGCGAGGCGCCACCTTCATCGAGTTCTCCAGCTCGCCGAACTCGCCGTCTGCACAAGGGCGTGCTCGTAAGCGCCGCGGCCGCCGTCACTCTCGCCGCTGGTCTCGGTCTCGGTCATCTGGTCTGGAGGACCAGCGCTTCCTCGGGATCGGGTTCATCGACGTCGGCGTCTCGCACATCGAAGACGGGGAGCTCCTCGGGGACGTCCGGCTCGTCGGCGTCAGACGTCGCCGGATCGAGCAATCTCTCCTCTGTTGCCGACGAGGTGGACCGAGGACTCGTCGACATCGACACGACTCTCGGCTATGCAGGAGAAGAGGCCGCCGGCACAGGAATGGTGCTCACTTCCTCAGGTGAGATACTCACCAACAACCACGTGATCGCCGGCGCGACTTCGATCCGCGTCACCGACATCGGCAATGGCAAGACTTATTCGGCCTCGGTGGTGGGCTACGACGAGACGCTGGACATTGCCGTCCTGCAGCTCCAAGGTGCCTCCGGGCTGCAAACGATATCCATTGGAAACTCATCCACTGCCGCCATAGGCGAGACCGTGATCGGAATCGGAAACGCCGGCGGTACGGGTGGTACTCCGAGCGCGGCCAGCGGGGCGGTCACCGCCCTTGACCAATCGATCACCGCCAGCGACGAAGCAGACGGAAGCTCAGAGCAACTCGCGAATCTCATCGAGATGAATGCCGACATTCAAGCGGGTGATTCCGGCGGCCCGCTGGTCAACAGTTCCGGCGAGGTGATCGGGATGGACACCGCGGCCTCTGAGGGCTTCTCGTTCCAGACTGCGGGGTCGTCGGGCATCCAGAGCTACGCGATCCCGATCAACGAGGCGCTCACGATCGCGAAGGACGTCGAAGCCGGATCCTCTTCTTCGACGGTGCATATCGGCACCACGGCGTTCTTAGGGGTAGAGATCGACAGCAACGCCACTGACGGTGGCACGTCGACGTCGGGAGCGGTCGTGGCGGGAGTGGTCACCGACTCACCGGCCTCGGAGGCCGGTATTGCGACAGGTTCCGTGATCACCTCGCTTGACGGGCACGTGGTCGATTCGGCTGATGCACTTTCCCAACTGCTCGAGGCATACCACTCCGGCGCCACGGTCACGATTGAGTGGACGAACAGCTCAGGACAGTCAATGACGGCAGCCGTCGTGCTGTCGTCTGAACCTGCCGCATAGGACGAAGCTCGAGGCGAGAAGGAGGATCCGTGAAGAGAAGAATCGGGCTCAGAGATCCGCCAAGCTGCGGCCTGGAAGGCCGAAGCTGATCTCCGCAGAGCTGTTGAGGAGGCTCCTGGGGAGCGTCGCCAACCCGGGGTACCAGCTCCCGAGCTGGCCCTTGCTGGTGTGGGCGTCGCTGAAAGCTCGATGACAGTGCGCGACGCTCGGGGTCTGAAAGAGAAGACGATGGTGGAGGTGAGCGGACTCGAACCGCCGACTTCTACGATGCGAACGTAGCGCTCTACCAGCTGAGCTACACCCCCGGGGCAGCCGCCAGAATAGTCCGCTCGCGCCGATACCCAGAATGCGGGTTCGCCCCCCGTCCCGGGCGCCCCGGTCGGGTGAGCACCTCGAGCGCGCCGCCACGCTCCGGGGCATGTCGTATTCGTCGTCGCCATCGTCGGCGAACTCGTCCCACGCTCCGGGGAGGCCGGCCGTCGCCCAACCGGTCGGTGCGACCGCCACCGCTCCGCCGTGGCTGGCGCGGCGAGAGCGCCGGCGCTCCTGCTCGGCCTCGAGCTCCTTGGCGTACGCCATGAGGCCCACAAGAGCGACCGCGGCCAACCCGGTGAGCGCGGTGAACAGCCAGGCAATGTGCATACGGGGGAATATCCCGATCACCGCGGTGGAGATCGCCACCCCACCCAGGCAGCGCAACAAGGTGGTGCACCGGCGACGCGCCTGCTGACGGCGGAACACCCGCACGTCGGCCCCGCCCGGCGGCACACAGGCCGGCTCGGGCCGATCGAGCACGCCGATTCGCTCGTAGTGGCCGCCATCCCGGTCGTCGACGTCCGCCGTGGTCGCATCGTCGGTCGGACGGAGCAGCACGAGCTTGGGACGCGCCGTGTCCACTGTCGACTCCACTGTCGACAACTGAGCGTCAGCCGTCTGCACACCGGGGAACGCGGTGTGCAGACGGTAGGCGGGCTCGACGGACTTCGGCCCGGCGTGCTCGAGCAATTGGAGTTGATGATGGAAATGGTCGATAGATCCAGCTCCTTGGCGCTCGCCGAACCGGCGCCACACGCTCGGAGCGAGCACGGCCGCCCACAACAGAACTACGAGGATCAGCAAGATCACAATCGTCACTCCCCGACCCGACGACCTACCTTCGCTCTCGGCAAAAAGCCTAATGAGCTGCTTGTTCGAAATGGTGGATGGTGGGGGAAATGCACCGTGCCGACCCAATCGGCAATCCCTCGCTGGTCCCGTTTGTACCTGGCCCGAACCGGTGACGCAAGGCGCCCGGTCCGACCCAGGTCAGCGCCGCGGGAACGACCTCACTCGGAGCGGCTCCACCATCGCCCCGACGTGGAGCCCACCGTCACCGCTACGCCGAAGCAGTCCGAGACGCCCTTCGACGTGATGACGTCGTGCACCCTGCCCTGACGGATCAGCCCGCCTCGTCGCACCAGAGCAGCGTGGCTGAAGCCCCGCGGGATCTCCTCGCAGTGATGCGTGACCAGCACCATCGTCGGGCTGTGCGGATGGCTCGCCAACATGGCCAGCTGCCTGAGCAGCCGCTCCCGCGCACCGAGGTCCAGTCCGGCGAACGGCTCGTCCAAGAGCACCAACTCCGGATCGCCCATCAGCGCCCGCGCCAGAAGGACCTGCTGACGCTCGCCTTCGGAGATCACTCCGAACGAGCGGTCGCCCAGATGACCCACACCAGCGCGAGCCAGCAGATCGTCCGCCCGCTCCCAGTCCGACACGGTGTAGCGGTTCCACCACGTCTCGAGAGCGCCGTGCAGGCCACTCGCCACCACCTGTCGCGCCGCGACGTCGGTGCGCAGCTGGCGGACGACCGCCCCGCTGACCAACGCGATACGGGGCCGGAGGGTCCTCAGGTCGATCCGACCCAGACGGGCACCGAGGATCTCCACCGTGCCACTGGTGGGCCAGAGCCGTCCGGAGGCCACCTGGAGGAGCGTGGTCTTGCCCGATCCGTTGGGTCCGAGGACCACCCATCGGTCACCCTGGCGAACGGTCCAGTCCACGTCGGCCACGACGGTGACCCCGTCCCGTCGCACTGTGACGTCCCGCAACACGATTGCCGTTGCGCGAGGTTCTCGGGTGCTCACCCCTCGGTGGCGTCGCTCGGGGCCAGGCGGCGGTCGATCCGACCGATCAGCCCGGAGCAACACTGCGTCCACGTCCGCTCGCCGGCGAGCCACAGCCACAGTTCGCGCCCGTAGCCGCGGACGATGGCGTCGAGTGCGCGTTGGTCGAGACCTGAGGAGGCCAGCGCACGCCACCGGGACCAGAGCCACTCGCTGAGCCCCCCGGTTCCGGTGAGGACGTCGTCCAAGGTCCGGCCGTCCTGCACGGCGGCCAGCCACCGCTCCGCCTGCACCTCCGGCTCCTCGGGGATGTGCACCAGCGGCACCGTGGCCGTGGTCATCGGCGGATGTGGACCGGACGCCGGTCCGTTCCGTCATAGGCCCGCACGTGTTCCTCATAGTCGATGAACAAGGGCGCGTCCGGATCGAGCTTGCGTTGCAGCGACCGGTCGGCGATCTTCTTGTCCAGCGCGTCGAGGCGCAGCAAGGCTGCCGGGTCGTCCAAACCCCGCACGTCGAGCTTGGACCGGGCTGCTTGGAAGGCCAGGCGGCCGCGCTCGGTCCGAACGATCAGACTGGTCCAACCGTTCATCGATCCGACACTGCCGACGGAGAGGTCGGCCGACCGACCGAGGAAGTCGGCACACTCGTCGCAGCCCTTCAGCGCCGCTCCATGGAAGTCCTTGACGGGCTCGTCCACCGCCAGCTCACCATCGCGGTACTCGACGATCATGCGACCGCGGATGACGTCCATTTTGGAGACCCGGTCGAGATCGACACCACGCTTGTCCCTCAATTCCCGCAAGGTTAGCGCTTCGTAGTCGAAGTTCTTCGTGCACATCAGCGCGATCGTGAGCACCACCGCCTCCACCCGGTGCGCCCCCGTGGGCCACCGGCGCGCCTGCATCGCTCGCAAGCCTTGCACCTCGCACGGCGTCCCCACGACGGCGATCCGAGGCTTGGCCGGCAGCGCGTACGCGGAGAGGTCGAGCTCCGCCAACGCCATGGTCTGGTTGTAGAAGCTGCCCGCTGCGGCGCGGACCTCGGCCGCCGTGGTGGCGATGGTGGCCACACCCTTCCACTGTTCGTCGGGGTCCGCACTGGGCTTCGAGACGAGTGCGCCGTCGATCTCGCCGGCGGCGAGCAATCCGATCAGCAGGGCACTGACCGCCCCACCGTCCTGGGCGCCGTCGAGTTGGGCCGATGCCCGGACCGCGTACGAGTCCACGACGGCGCCCAGCCCCTCGGCGGGAGGCCCACCGGTGATCTTCCAGTACGTGTCCGCCGAGTCAGAGCGGATCTGCGCGGGTTGGATCGTGGATTCGTCGCCGGTGTCGATCGTCGAAGGGGGCCAGAGCGCCTCATAGCGCAGTCCGCCTCGTGGACAGAAATCCCAGCACAGAGAACAGCCGGTGCACATCTTGACCAGCTCGGGCAGCCCGGTGTCCTCGTCGACCCCGATGGAGTTGGAGGGGCAGACCGCAACGCAGGTCCCGCACTCGATGCACCTCCCCGCGTCGATCACGGCCGCCTCGAGCTCCCAGAACCACACCTTGCCGGGCGGTTCGGTGATCCCGTTCATCTGCTCGCGGAGGCGATAGCGCTTCACGGCGCCACCGCATGGGGCACGGGAGCCGAACCTGAGAGGGTGTTGCGGAGGTCGTCGGGGCGAGTGCGACGAGCCCAGTGACGGAATGCCTCACCGGGACGGCGCTCGTCGCGGTAGCGGGACACCACACGCACCATCGCCGCCTGCACCTGCTCGACGGGCATGGCCCCGACCACCCAGTCGATGAAGGCGGCGTCGGGACCGAGCGAACCCCCCAGCCCGATGTCGACCGCCTCCTCAATGTGCTCGTCGACGTGTGCAATGTCACCTCGGAACCCGATATCGGCGATCTGGGGCTGGGCGCACGAGGCCGAGCAGCCCGAGAAGTGCATGCGGATGACGCCGGCGTCGTCACCCTCGAACGCGGGGAGCTGGGCGTCGAGGGCGCGGGCCCACTTGACGGCGCGTTCCTTGGTCTCCACCACCGCGAAGCGGCAGAACTCCGACCCGGTGCAGGCCACGACCCCGCGCTCGAAAGGACCGGGGAACGGCGTGTAGGTCTGCATCAGGGGCTCGGCCAGCAGATCGTCGAGACGGTCCTCGGGAACACCCGAGACGAGGAAGTTCTGGTCGGTGCCGATCCGCACCTCCCCGTCGCCGTACGTCTCGGCGAGACGGGCCAGCTCCACCAGCTCAATGCCGTGCATCCGTCCCACCGGGACCGAGCATCCGACGTAGAACAGCCCGGGCTGCCGCTGGGGGTGAACGCCGACGTGATCCCCTCGGAACTGAGTGGTGAGCTCCCGGCCCGCCGGCTGCAACGTGAAGGTGGTCCGCTCGGCGAGCTCGGTCCGGAAGCCCTCGGGACCGAGCTCCTGGACCAGGTAGCGCATGCGTGCCAGGCCGCGGTTCTCCCGGTTGCCCAGCTCGCCGAACACCTGTGCCACGCCCCGGCACAGCTCGACCGCCTGGTCGGGACTGATGAAGACGTCCACGTCGGAGGCCATCCGCTCCCCGTCGGACAGCCCTCCCCCGACCAGGACGTTGAAACCGACCGTTCCGTCGTCCTGCTCGGCGGGCCACAGCCCGATGTCGTTGATCTCCACCCGTGCGCAGTCTTCCGTGCAGCCGGTGACCGCGATCTTGAACTTTCGGGGAAGATTGGCGTACTCCCGGTTTCCCGTGAAGAACGCGGAGATGGCGCGCGCCACCGGCAGGGCCTCGACGACCTCCGCGTGGTCGATGCCCGAAGCCGGGCACGAGCACACGTTGCGGGCCGAATCGCCACACGCCTGCACGGTCGTCAGCCCCACGTCCCAGAACCGCTGCCAAATCCTGGGCACGTCGGCGATGCGGATCCAGTGGAGCTGAATGTCCTGGCGGGTCGTCAGGTCGGCGTAGCGGTTGCCGAAGACCGCGCTGTCCTCGGGACCCTCGGCAAAGGCGTCTGCTGCCACTCCGACCTCACGGACCTGCGCCGACGTCATGACGCCACCGGGCACCTTGATCCGCATCATGAAGGCGTCGCCGCCCTGGCGTTGCGGGTACATGCCGACCCACTTCAGCCGCTCCGCCTCGCCGGGTACGGCGGCGATGGCATCTGGCCCCTGCTTCGAGTAGGTGTCGATGACCGCCTGGGCGACCTCGAAGGGATGGCGAGACAGCTTGAGTTGCTCGACCGAGTTGAGCTCACCGATGTTCCGGTAGGGACGGACGAACTTCAAGCCGCGGTCGCGCCGGCCGCGGAATTCCATCCCATAGGGGTTGTCCAGGTCGCGAGGCACTAGATGTGCAGGCCGCACTCGGACTTGTCGAGCCCGGACCAGCGGCCGGCTCGTGCGTTCTCGCCCTCGGCCACCGGTCGGGTGGTGGGGGCGCACCCGATGGAGCGGTATCCCCGTGGGATCAACGGATGGACCGGCAGTTGGTGATCGGCCAGGTACGAGAAGATGTCCGCCTCGGTCCAGGTGGCCAGGGGGTTCACCTTGACCAGGCCGAATCCGGCATCCCATCCCACGATGGGCGCTTCGACACGCGTTGCCGCGTCGCTACGCTTGAGCGACGTCAGCCAGGCCCGCCGGCCGGCCAAGGCCTGGCGCAAAGGCTCGACCTTGCGGAATTGGCAGCACTGCGCCGACCCGCACGGATGCGCGGCGGCCTCGGGTCCAGGTCGCGTGACGGTCAGGTTGAGCCCGTAGCGTGCACGGATCTCCTCCACGAAACCGAGGGTCTCAGGAAAATGGGCCAGCGTGTCCAAGAAGACCACTTCCACCTCAGGGTCCACCTTGGTGGCCAGGTCGATGAGCACGATGTCCTCGAAGGAGGCCGCCAGGACCAGCGAACGCCCGAAGGTGTCGAACGCCCAGCGCAGCACGGAGCTGGCCGGCTCAGTTTCGAAACGCTCGCTGAGGACGGCCAGGTCGCCGGCGCTCGGCGCCTGCTCGCTCACGTAGGTCTCGGCCACCGCTCCTCACCTTCTCCCTCGGGCGGGTTCGTCCTTCCGCCGGGATGCCACAGGTCGCTTGACGGTCGGGATGCAGCCTCTAGTATACATGACCAAAATGGTCATGATTTGAGAGGCCAACCCGATTCGAGAGGCCAACCCCGTGGACACCTCCATCGCCCTTCGCCCCGACACCGAGCCCGCCGAGCCACCCGACCTGGGCCGCCCTCCGGCCACCGTCACCCCCCTGGTCAGAACCTCGGAACACCGTCTCGGCCATCTCGACCTGCTCGAATCGCTCGCCATCTTCATCATCCGAGAGGTGGCAGCGGAGGCGGAGCGTCCCGTGCTCCTCTTCAGCGGCGGCAAGGACTCCGCAGTCTTGCTGCACCTCGCAGCGAAGGCGTTCAAGCCGGGTCGGATCCCCTTTCCGGTGCTCCATGTCGACACCGGTCACAACTTCCCCGAGGTGCTCGCCTACCGTGACGCGCAGGTGGCGACGGAGGGTGCCCGGCTGGTCGTGGCCCGGGTGCAGGACTCCATCGACTCCGGGCGGGTGGCGGATCCGGGCCCGAACGCGTCACGCAACCGGCTGCAGACCACGTCGCTGCTCGATGCCATTCACGCCCACGGGTTCGACGCCGCCTTCGGGGGCGCCCGGAGGGACGAGGACAAGGCCCGGGCCAAGGAGCGGGTGCTCTCCTTCCGAGACTCCTTCGGTCAGTGGGACCCCAAGCGTCAACGGCCCGAACTCTGGCAGCTCTACCAGGGAACGGTGCGACCGGGTGAGCACCTGCGCGCCTTCCCGCTCTCGGACTGGACCGAGCTCGACGTCTGGCAGTACATCCGCCGGGAGCGAATCGACCTGCCGTCCATCTACTTCGCGCACGAGCGCGAGGTGGTCGAGCGCGATGGAATGCTGCTCGCGGTGACCGAATGGGTCACGCCGGGCCCGGGTGAGGACTGCCGCAAGGAGACCGTGCGCTTCCGGACCGTGGGCGACGCCACCTGCACCGGAGCGGTCCGTTCGCACGCCGAGGCCGTCGACGAGATCATCGCCGAGGTCATGGTGTCGCGCCTGTCGGAGCGTGGCGCCACCCGGGCAGACGACCGCTTCTCCGAGACGGCCATGGAAGACCGCAAGCGTGAGGGGTACTTCTAGCGTCATGCCCACCTTGCCCGGCTCGCCGCCGGCCGGCGGTCCTGAGCTCGGCACCGACACGATGGACCTCCTCCGGTTCGCCACCATCGGCTCCGTCGACGACGGGAAGAGCACGCTCATCGGTCGCCTGCTGTTCGACACCCGCCAGCTCTTCGACGATCAGGTGAGCGCCATTGAGACGGCGTCCGAACGACGCGGTCTCGGTGACGTCGACCTGTCCTTCGTCACCGACGGCCTGCGAGCCGAGCGCGAACAGGGCATCACGATCGACGTGGCCTACCGGTATGCAGCGACACCACATCGCAAGTTCGTCATCGCCGACTGCCCCGGGCACGTCCAGTACACCCGCAACATGGCCACCGGCGCATCGACGGCGGACCTGGCGCTGGTCCTGGTCGATGCCGCGGCAGGGTTGCGCGAGCAGACGCGGCGCCATGTCTGCATCGCCGCACTCCTCGGCGTCGACCAGCTGATCGTCTGTGTCAACAAGATGGACCTCGTCGGTTGGGACAACGCCGCCTATGGCCGCGTCGAGGAGGAGATGCGGGCCCTGGCCCGCAGGCTCGGCATTGTGTCGTGCACGGTGATCCCCATTTCGGCTCTCAACGGCGACAACGTGGTGGAGGACTCCGACGCGGCGCCCTGGTACGACGGGCCGACCGTGCTGGCCGCGCTGGAGTCCGCACCCGCCGGGGGTTGGGCCACCCGTCACGGCTCGAGTCGGGGCAGCGGATCCCGGCTGCCGGTGCAGTGGGTGCTGCGCCATCCCGCCGGGGGCCGGAGCTACGCCGGCATGGTCAGCGGCGGACCCCTCCGAGTCGGTGACGCCGTGGTGGTGCTCCCGGAGGGATCTCGTACCACGGTGAGCGCGATCGAGACCGCTGACGGACCGAGACAGCTGGCCGAAGTGGGCCTGTCGGTGTCGGTCGCCCTCAGTGACCATGTCGACGTGTCGCGGGGTGACCTCATTGCCGCCGCCGACGGGGCCCCTGAGGTGACCGACACCTTCGACGCCACCGTCTGCTGGTTCCACGACCGGCCCCTCGCCCCCGGCGACCGATTGCGCGTGAAACACACCACCCGGGTCTCCCCGGTCATCGTCGAACGGGTCATGGGCACATTCGACGTGAACGACCTTCGCGTCGTCGCAGCCGACGAATTGCGGGAGAACGACATCGGCCTGGTGCGACTGCGGACGGCGACATCGCTGGCCCTGGACCCCTACGAGGCCGATCGCATCACGGGAAGCTTCGTGCTGATCGACGAACTCACGTTGGCCACCGTCGCCGCCGGCATGGTCGGGCCGCCCCGGCTCCATGACTGAACGGGAGAGCCGGTCGATCTTCCCCGTCTCGCTCGACGTCTCCGAACGCCCCTGCCTCGTCGTCGGGGGTGGACCTGTGGCCGCCCGAAAAGCCCAAAGCCTGGTGGCGTGCCGGGCGCGCGTCACCGTCGTGGCCCCGCGCCTCAGCCCGGAGATGGAGCGACTGCTTCCATTGCTGCACGCCATTGAGCGCCGGGCCTACGCGCCGGGCGACGTGGCGGGCGTGTGGCTCGTCGTCACGGCCACCGGACGGCCCGACGTCGATGGCGCCGTCCACGCCGACGCCGAAGTCGCCGGGGTCTGGGTCAACAGCGCGGACGATCTGGCGCACTCCTCGTTCATCATGCCGGCCGTCCACCGCGACGGGGTGGTGAGCGTGGCGGTGTCGACGGGAGGGGCCACTCCCGCGCTGGCCTCCTGGCTCCGGACCCGGCTGGCGCGTGAATGTCGCGGCATCGGCGCGCTGGCCGAGATCCTGGGCGACGCCCGGTCTCGCCTGTTGGCGTCCGGGATGCGCTCCGACAGCGTCGACTGGGTGGCCCTCCTCGACGGGCCACTCCTTGGTCTGGTGCAGTCCGGAGACCTCGACAACGCGCGGGCAATTGTCGCCCGGGCGCTCCCTCCGGGGCTCGAGCCGGCTGGAGGCGACCCAGATACCGCTCAATGACCGAGGCTCCGGCAGCTGGTCCGGACCGCCGCCACTCAACCGCTCGACCTTCGGACAACGCCGAGCAAACGGAGTGTGAGCCGCTTGCCGCGCCACCTTTCATTTCATAGGCATCACCTGGGCTGACCCGGCTGGAGCGCCGTGTGCCCGGTCGCGCCACGACGCGTGTCAGCCCACTGCGGTCGATCGCCTTCGTCACCGTCGGGAGGCGGCGGGGATCCGGGAGAGGGAGCCGTGGAAGCCCGGTGCATGCTCGGGGCCCTCAGGTCGAGCCGCACCGGGTCCGGCCCGTAGTCCTTTTGGACCTTCCGCCTAGCCGCGGCCAACCGCATAGTTGCTGCGGCCCCGGGGTTGTCACGACACGGCCCGGGCGATGCCGGTCCGAGGGGGGCAGCAGATGGGACACACCTGGGCACGAATCGTCAGCAGCCGACACCGCGCTGGGCCACGGGTCTCCAGCGGCACCGCCACGATGACGCTGGTCGGGCAACGTGTCGTCTCGGTGCTCCTGGCGGTCCTCGTGATGGCGTCGACCGCCCTGGTGTTCGCCGGCACATCGGCCAAGCCCGCCGGCGCCAGCACCGTCTTCGCCTCGGGCCAGGTGTTCGCCTCGGTGGGGAGCGCCAGCGTCAACGTCTACGACCCAGCGACGGCCAACCAGATCAACACCTTGACCGACAGCACCGGGAGCGCGCTCACGGGCGGGAGCGCCTTCGACGCCAAGGGTGACCTCTACGTCGCCGACTACAGCACCGGCCAGATCAGCGAGTTCGGGCCCGACGGCACCCCCTTGGGGGTCTTCGCCTCGGGGCTCAACCTGCCCCTCTCCCCCGTCTTCGACCAGGCGGGCAACCTCTACGTCGGTCAACAGGGCACGCCCTATATCGCCGAGTTCAACTCGACCGGCCAGAACGTGGCCAATTACGGCCCGGTCACCACCCCCGAGACGGGCGACGACTGGATCGACCTCGAAGGTGACCAGTGCACCTTCTTGTACACCTCGGAGACCGACGAGATCTACAGCTACAACAAGTGCACCACCACGCAGCGGGCCCGTGTTCAACCAGGCACCCCTGCCCGGGTCCAACGCGTACCAGCTCAAGATCCTGTCCAACGGCGACGTCCTGGTGGCCGATACCGACTCCGTCGTGCTGCTCGACTCGAGCGGCAACCTCGTTCAGAGCTATCCCTGCTCGTCGCTGTCCGGGTGCGCCGGAGGCCTCTTCAACGTCGCCGTCGATCCGGGCGGGACCTCGTTTTGGACCGACGACTTCTTCACCGGACTGATCTGGCAGGTCGACATGGCCACGGGCACCGTCATGCAGACCATCAACACCAACGCCACCTACCTCTACGGGCTCTCGGTGGACTACGGCTACACGGCGGCGGCGACGCAGACCGTCGTCTCGGCCACTCCCACCACCTTGACGGTGCCGCCAGTGACGTGGCAGTTCTTCACTCCGACCCAGGTCTCGGCCGTCCTGACCGACAGCGCAACGGGCACTCCGATACCCAATGAGCCCGTGACCTTGACCCTCAACACGAACGCCACGGAATCGTGCACGGCCACCACCGACTCGACCGGGACGGCGACGTGCCTCATCACCCCGACCGAGTCCTCCGGTACCTACACGCTGAGTGCGTCATTCGCCGGGGATTCGTCGCAATCGGCCTCGATCGGGTCCGACAGCTCGACCACGCCCGTCATCGTCCTCCCCGACAACAGCTCGCTGACCTATACCGGGCCCACCACCGCGGTCAACGGCCAGCCCCTCACCCTCACCGGCACGCTGACCACTGACACTCCGACGACGGGGACTCCGCTGCCGAACAAAACTGTGACATTCACCATCGGATCGGGCTCGACCGTCCAGAGCTGCATGACGCTGCAGAGCCTCGCCGACGGGGCGGTCAGCTGCACCATCCCCACCGTGAACCAGCCCGTGTCCAACGTGTCGATCGGTGGGACGTTCACCGGCGACGCCTACGACACTTCGGCTTCGGTCACGCCGCCGGTCGTGGCGACGGTGACGGAGCCGACCTCCCTCCAGGTGAAGTGCCAGTCGCTGGAGAACGGCCCGACGTGCACGAGCGACTTCTCCGATGCCTTCACCGCGATCGGCGTTCTGACCGACACCGTCACCAACGCGCCCATCGTGGGTGAACCGGTCACGCTCACCCTCGACGGCCACGAAACCTGTAGCGGCACCACGGACGCCACCGGCACCGCATCGTGCTCCATCACGCCGGGCGAACCGGCTGCGACCTACACGCTGACCGGCTCCTTCGCTGGCGATGTCACCCAACCGTTGCAGCTGATGGCCGCCACCGGTTCCACCGATTTCGTGGTGACTCTCGAGGAGACCGCGCTGTCGTACACCGGGCCGACGGTGGCCCACAACGGGCAGCCTCTCACGCTCAGCGGTGTCCTCACGACCGACGACCCGTCTCCCGGAACCGGCGTCGTCGGCCGCACCGTGACCCTGACGCTGGGCTCTGGAGGCTCCGTACAGGCCTGCACCGGAACCACCGACCCCACTGGTGCCGTCTCGTGCACCATCGCCTCGGTGAACCAGTCGCCCGGACCGATCCCGGTCACCGCCAGCTTCGCCGGTGACGCCTACTACCAGGTAGCCAGCGTCTCCGCCACGGTCAACCTGCCCGAGGGGACGCAGCTCACACTCAGCCCGGTGACCGGGACCTACAACGGCTCCATACCGGTGACTGCCACGCTGGTCAACACCTACACCAACCCCCCCACGCCGGTCGCCGGTGAGCCGGTCACCTTGACCCTCAACGGGACGCAGACGTGCACGGCGACGACCAACTCCGCCGGCGTGGCTTCGTGCGCCATCACGCCGAACGAGCCGGCCGGGACGTACTCACTGACCGCCACGTTCTCTGGCGACAACTCGTCCGTACCTCAGCTGGTGTCCACGAGCTCCTCGACGACCTTCACCGTCACCGCCGCCCCGACCTGGTTCACCTACACCGGTACGACTTCGGTGACCAACGGCGGCACGGCGACGCTCTCGGGGGTGTTGTCCACGAACGAGCCGACGGGGGGCACCGACGTTTCCGGTCGGACGGTCACCTTCACCCTGGGGTCCGGCAGCTCGCAACAGAGCTGTACGGCGGTGACGATTGCCACCGGGGCGGCCAGCTGCACCGTCTCCAATGTGAACCAGACCAGCGGCACCGCTGGGATCTCGGCCACCTTCGGGGGGGACACGTACTACCAGTCGTCCTCAGCCTCGTCGTCGGCGGTCGTCCACACGCCGACCACGCTGACGGTCAACGCAGGAACCAGCGACTTCGCCGACGCCGGCATCCTGTCCGGCGTCCTCACCAACTCGATCACCGGCGCTCCCATCGCCGGTAAGACGGTGGCGCTGGCCCTCAATGCCACCCAGACGTGCTCCGCGGTGACCAATTCCAGCGGGGTGGCGTCGTGCACCATCACCCCCAACGAACCGGCCGGGACCTATGCCGTCACTGCTTCCTTCGGCGGCGACTCGACCGTCTCCCCTCAGCTCCTGGCGAGCACCGGTACGAACCAGTACGTGGTCACCCACGAGGAGACCGCCATCACCTACACCGGGCCGTCCATCGCCGTCAGCGGCATGCCCATCACCTTGTCAGCCAACCTGACGACCGACGGCAACCCCCTGGGTGGGCGAGCCGTCCTCATGACGCTGGGCTCGGGGACCACGGCCCAGAGCTGCACCGGCACGACGAACACGGCTGGGAACGCCACCTGCACGATCGCCAAGGTCAACCAGACGGCGGGGTCGGTGCCGATCGCCGTGTCGTTTGCCGGCGACTCCTACTACCGGCCGGCCAGCGCGTCGGGGACCGAGACCACCGCGGCTGCACCTGATGCGGGAGGATTCGTCGTGGGCGACGTCACGGCGGGCGCGCCCACGCTCGGAACGAGTGTGAACTTCTGGGGCTCACAGTTCTGGAAGAACAATCAGTTCAGCGGCGTCGTGAATGCCCCGGCATCCATGAAGGGCTACATCGACAACGCTCCGGGCTTCGCCTGCGGAGTCAACTGGACCTCCGATCCGGGCAACAGTTCGAATCCGCCCTCGACCATCCCCGTCAACATGGTGGTCGTGGTCTCCAGCACCATCACGCAGTCGGGGTCCGTCGAATCCGGCAACATCAAGCACCTCGTGGTGGTCTCGGTCAATCCGGGGTACGGCCCGGCGCCCGGACACGACGGGTGGGGAAAGATCATCGGCACCATCTGTTGACCCGCCCGTCGACCAGCACGCCAGGTCGCGACAACGACGAGCCAATTGTCCTTCGGACCCCGGCGCGTAGGCCTTTTACCCCTGTCGGCTGTGCGACGTGCACTCAATGCTGGAGAACGTCAACGGGCACGGAGAACGACGCCCGGGAACAACCGATCAGAACGGTCGCCGTCCACGCACGGCATGAGAGACAAGGCACGGTGGGATCCGTGCGTCGAGGGGGCGTCATGAGATTGTCGATGGCTCTGGCACACTCCGGAAGCGGCCACGCGCGTGCCGACCGGATGGAGAACCCCGGCGCGGAGCCCGCACATAGCAGGATCCGACGCCGCTTGATCGTCGCCCTGGCGGTCGCCCTGATGCTGGGCAGCGCGGGGTTGCTGTTCGGCCCGGCCAAGCCTGCCGGCGCCAGCACCGTCTTCGCCTCGGGCCAAGTGTTCGCCTCGGTGGGGAGCGCCAGCGTCAACGTCTACGACCCTTCGACGGCCAACCAGGTCAACACCTTGACCGACAGCACTGGGAGCGTGCTCACGGGCGGGAGCGCCTTCGACGCCAAAGGTGACCTCTACGTCGCCGACTACAGCACCGGCCAGATCAGCGAGTTCGGGCCCGACGGCACCCCCTTGGGGGTCTTCGCCTCGGGGCTCAACCTGCCCCTCTCCCCCGTCTTCGACCAGGCGGGCAACCTCTACGTCGGTCAACAGGGCACGCCCTATATCGCCGAGTTCAACTCGACCGGCCAGAACGTGGCCAATTACGGCCCGGTCACCACCCCCGAGACGGGCGACGACTGGATCGACCTCGAAGGTGACCAGTGCACCTTCTTGTACACCTCGGAAACCGACGAGATCTACAGCTACAACACGTGCACCAACACGCAGGGGCCCGTGTTCAACCAGGCACCCCTGCCCGGGTCCAACGCGTACCAGCTCAAGATCCTGTCCAACGGCGACGTCCTGGTGGCCGATACCGACTCCGTCGTGCTGCTCGACTCGAGCGGCAACCTCGTTCAGAGCTATCCCTGCTCGTCGCTGTCCGGGTGCGCCGGGGGCCTCTTCAACGTCGCCGTCGATCCGGGCGGGACCTCGTTTTGGACAGACGACTTCTTCACCGGACTGATCTGGCAGGTCGACATGGCCACGGGCACCGTCATGCAGACCATCAACACCAACGCCACCTACCTCTACGGGCTCTCGGTGGACTACGGCTACACGGCGGCGGCGACACAGACCACGCCGCCCGCGCCCCCGTCGTCGCTCACCATTCAGCCCGTCACCGGCAACTTCTCCGCCCCCACCCCGGTCTCGGCCGTGCTGACCAACAGCTCGGGCGCCGCCATCGCGAACGAGCCGGTCGTCTTCACCCTCAACGGGAACAGCCTGGAGGCGTGCACCGCCACCACCGACGCCACCGGCACCGCCACCTGCACGATCACGGCGACCGAGCCCTCCAGCACCTACACCCTGGCCGCGTCCTTCGCCGGAGACTCGTCCATCTCGGCACCCGTGGGCTCGAGCAGCTCCACGAGCAGCTTCACTGTCACCCCCGACACCAGTTCGCTGACCTACACCGGGCCCACCACCGCGGTCAACGGCCAGCCCGTCACCCTCACCGCCACGCTGACCACCGACACGCCGACCGCCGGGACCCCGCTGCCCACCAAGATGGTGACGCTCACCCTCGGGTCGGGCTCGACCGCCCAGAGCTGCAGCGGGATCACCGACGCCAACGGGAACGTCACCACCACCATCAACGGGCAGGTGGTGTTGGGGTGCACGATCCCCACGGTGGACCAACCCGCCACCGACGAGCCCATCACGGCCAACTTCAGCGGCGACGTCTACGACACCTCCTTCACCGCCACGGCCTCGGCGACCGTCACCGAGCCGACCACGCTCACCGTCAATGCGGCGACCAGTGACTACTCCGACGCCGGCACCGTCTCGGGTGTGCTCAAGGACGGCGTCACCAACGCCCCGATCGCCGGCCAGACGGTGACCTTCCAACTCAACGGGACCGAGACCTGCAGCGGCACCACGGACGCCACCGGCACCGCCTCGTGCTCCATCACGCCGAGCGAGCCGGCCGCCACCTACACCTTGACCGGTACCTTCGCCGGGAACACCACCCTCCCACTCCAGCTGCAAGCCGCCAATGGGTCGGCCAACTTCGTGGTCACGCTGGAGGAGACGGCGCTGACCTACACGGGCGGCACCGTGGCCCAGAACGGGCAACCCCTGACGCTGAGCGGTGTGCTGACCACCGACGACCTGCCCCCCGGGACGGGGGTCGCCGGTCGGACGGTGGCCTTCACCCTGGGCAGCGGTGGGACCGCCCAGACCTGCACCGGCATGACCTCCTCGTCGGGCGCGGCCTCGTGCACCCTGACGGTCGCCAACCAACCACAGGGTCCGATTCCGGTCACCGACGTCTTCGCCGGCGACGCCTACTACCAGACGGCGAGCGCGTCGGCAACGGTCAACCTGCCCGAGGGCACGAAGCTGACGGTGACGCCCGGCACGGGCACCTACAACGGCGCCACCACGGTCTCGGCCACGCTGGTCAACACCTACACCAACGCGCCGGTCACCGGTGAGCCGGTCACCTTGACCCTCAACGGGACGCAGACGTGCATAGCGACGACCAACTCGTCGGGGGTGGCCACGTGCCCCCTCACGCCGAACGAGCCGGCCGGGACGTACTCCCTCACGGCCTCGTTCGCCGGCGACACCACCACGACGCCGGTCCTCCTCTCTTCGAGTGGGTCGGGGACCTTCAAGGAGAGCACCGCACCCACTACGTTGACCTACACCGGGAGCACGAGCACCGTCAGCGGCCAGTCGCCGACGCTGTCGGCCACGCTCACCACGTCGAGCGGCGCCCCCCTGGCCGGCCAGACGGTGACCTTCACGGTCGGCAGCGGTAGCACGGCCCAGAGGTGCTCGGCCACCACCAACGCCTCGGGGCACGCGAGCTGCCAAATTTGCATGTACAACCAGAGCGCCAGCCCCCTCCCGGTCACCGTCAGCTACGGCGGCACCACCTACTACTCGGGGTCGGGCGCCTCGCAGTCCGTCACGGTGGTGACGCCCACGACGCTGAGCGTGTACGCCGCCACCGGGTCGACGGGACAACCCACCACCCTGTCGGGAGTCCTGACCAACTCGGTGAACGGACAGGGAATCGGCGGGCAGACGGTGACCCTGACGCTCAACGGCAGCCAGTCCTGCACGGCGGCGACGGCGAGCAACGGCCGGGCATCGTGCTCGGTGACGCCCACCGAGGGAGCGGGCACCTACACGGTCACCGGTTCGTTCGCCGGCAACACCACCACCTCGCCGCAGCTGCTCTCGAGCGGCGGGCACAACAACGTCGTGATCACCGCGGCACCGACCGTCCTGACCTACACGGGCGCCACCACGGCGCAGAACGGCCAGTCGGTGACGCTGTCGGCCACCCTGACGAGCAACGGAGCCCCGTTGAGCGGTCAGACCGTGGTGCTGAACCTGGGCAGCGGTAGCTGGACGCAGAACTGCAGCGCCACCACGAACGCCGCGGGCTCGGCCTCGTGCACCGTGGCGTCGGTGAACCAGATCGCCGGTTCGGTGCCGGTGACCGTGGCGTACGGCGGGAACACCCTCTACCAGTCGTCGACCACCTCGGGCACCGTCAAGGTCTCTTCCTGCGGTGGCTCCGGCGGTGGGAGCGGCGGCGGTGGGAGCGGCGGTGGCGGATCGCCCTGTGGCGGTGGCGGCTGCGGCGGCGGGTACAGCACCCCGCCTCCGACCGGCGGGGGCCGGGCCTGCTCCTGAGCGACGGCGGGGGGCGCGGGGCGCTCCTCAGGGTTGGGCCACCATCACCACCGTCCCGGCGATCAGCAGGACCAAGGCCGTCCCGGCGCCACGAGCCATGAGGCGGGCGTCGCGACCGACCGACCGGTCCTCGTCGGCCCGGTGCGGGACGGGTCCCGACGCCGCCAGGACGGACCCGATCCTCCGCTCGGCCGGCCAGACGGCAGCTTCCCCGAGCAGCGCCACTCCGGCGAAGAGCCCGAGACCGGCGAGGACCCATCCGTCCCCCAACGCGTCCGACCCTTTACTGAGGGCGACGAGCGCGAACCCGAAGAGGGGGATGCCGTAGATCGTCCGGCCGGCCCAGTTGAACCCGGCACGGAAGTACCGCCGCAGGGCCTCGGGGAGTTCGCCTCGGCGCTCCAGGGTTCGCCGGAGCCGGCCGGCCGTGGCGGCCGCGGTCAGCATGGTGACGATGCCGACCACCGCACAACCGGCATGGAGCAACAGCACGACGTCGAACGCGGCGCCGTCCGACTGGAGCATGGGGACATGATGCCGCTTCTGTGCACAGCAGAACCTGTACCGTAGAGACGGAGGCGCGACATGGAACAGGGTGCGACGTGGGAGGACTCGGCGGCGGCAGCGGCCGTGCCGCGATGAACCAGCTGCGGCTGGACCCGCTGTCGGGACGCTGGGTGGTGGTGAGCCAGCGCCGTTCCGAGCGCCCCTACTCGTTCGTCCTTCGGTCCCCGTGGCCGACGGAGGCCCTCGGGCGGCCCTGCCCGTTCTGTCCGGGCAACGAAGAGGACACGCCGCCCGCGCTCGAGACCTACGGCCCCAGCGGCAGGTGGCTGGTCCGGGTCGTCCCCAACCTCTATCCGGCGTTCGAAGGTGACGAGCCCTTCGTCGTCGCCAACCGAGGTCCGGTGTTCACGCAGGCCTCGGCCGGCGGCATCCACGAGATCTTGATCTTCTCCCCCGAGCACGGTGCCACGCTCGGGCAGTTGAGCAAGGAGCAGATGGAACTGGTCATGGCCGCCCTGCGCGACCGCATCGAGGAGCACGCCGCCCAACCCAACCTCCGTTACACCCAGGCCATCGTCAACTCGGGACGCGAGGCCGGTGCCTCCCTGGAGCACCCCCACGGCCAGCTCCTCGGCATGTCCTTCGTGCCGCGCGAGCTGGCCGAGGAACAGGCCCGGTTCGCCCGGTTCGCCGGATCGTGCTTGTTGTGCACGACCATTGAGGCCGAAGAGGACTCCACCCAACGGGTGATCTACGCCAACGACCGGGTGGTGGTCGTGTGCCCGTTCTGGAGCGCCGTCCCCTACGAAATGCTCGTCATGCCCCGCCAGCACAACCCGCACCTCCACCGCAGTCCGACCGAGGACCTCCTCGCCGTGGGCGAGGCCATCCGAACGTCCCTCCAGCGGGTGGCCGAAGCCATCGGCGACGTGGCTTACAACATCGTGTTCCACTCGGCCCCCTACCGGGTCGGCGAGCCGTACCACTGGCACGCGCACATCGTGCCCAAGGCGATGACGACCGCCGGGTTCGAGCTGGGCACCGGCGTGGCCATCAACGTGATCTCCCCCGAGGAGGCGGCCGAGACCCTCAAGGTTCCCGTCCTGGCCGGCTGAGCCCTACGGCCGCCGTACCGAACGGGCCAGCTCGAGGAACGAGACGAGCCGTCGCACCAGGTCACGATCCGGCCCGACCAGCCCCGAGATCCCCGGCGTGCCCAGGTAGCCGGCGACGAAGGCTCGCCGGTTCCGCGCCTCCCAGGCTGGCCCGAGCGCGGCCAACCCCTGCCGGCCGGTGGGGTCCCGTTCGGCGGCTGCCACCATGCAGGCGCGGTGCATCGACCACAACAGGTCGGCCACGTCGGCCAACGGCGTCCGATGGCGGGGTGCGGCCTCGTCGACCAGGACGCCGCCGGGCGCGCAGTCCGAGACCATCCAGCCCTGGTCCGTCCGGGCGGTGCGACCAAGGTGGAAGTCCCCGTGGGTCCTGATGACCGGGAGCCGGGCCTCGGTGGCCCGTATCTCCTTGAGCAGGTCGGCCACGCCGGGCGCCTCGAGCAGCGCCGCGTCGCTCGACGAGATCACCGCCTCGGCGGCGTCCGCCCATTCGGCCACCGGTTCGTGGTACCGCGTGAATGCTCCGTCGAGCGCCAGGTGCATGCGCGCCGTCATGGTTCCCAGCGCACGCGCCTCGGTGCCGAAGTCGCCTCCGGCTGCTTCGGGTGACCCGCCGCTGGCGTAGAAGTCCCGGAGCGAGGTCAGCGCCAGCGCCCACCCGCCGGAGCGGTCGGGCAGGGGCTCCTGCACCACGCCGAGGTCCCGGCCCTTCCAGGCCCAGCGCACCAAGGGCGCGGCCACGTGGTTGAACCCCGCGGCCTCCAACGCCACCAACAAGTCGACGTCGGGTCGGGGCAGGTCGCTGAGCCACGGAAAGACAACGAGATCACCCCGATCGCCGCAGTCCAGCACCGTGGCGTCGTCGTCGTCCCGCACCAGCGCGACCGGGCCCGGCCGCGGCGGGACGTCCCGCACCGTGGCCAGCAGCAGGGGACCGAGCTGGGCGTCGTAGAGCGCGTCAGTACAGACAGCCAACCCCGTCTCGTCGTCGAGCAGCCCCAGCGCCGACTCCTCGCCCGAGCGCAGGAAGTGCTGCTCGTCCCCGACGCTCCGCAGCCCCACCACGGCGTGCGCCCGGCGGTCACCTGTCCGGACCACCAGATCCACCAATCCGGGTCGACCGGACCGCAGCACCTCGGCCCGCTCGACGGCGATGTCCCCTGCCGGCGCGACCACCCGGTGGCCCAGCCACGCTTCAGCGATGGCGTGCAATGCCCGGTCGCGCCCCTCGGTCACTCCCTGACCGGCCTCTCCTCGGGCGCCAGGTCGAACCAGAGGAAGCCGTAGGGCGGGAGGGTGATGGTGTAGGGCTCCTCACTGATGACCGGGAACGGGACGCGTCCCAACACCTCGTAGGGGGTCGACGCCGACCACTTGGCCAGCGCCAGCTCGGCCGGTTGGGCGAAGCGGCTCAGGTTGTGGACGCACAGCACCGCCTGGTGCCGCCGGACCACCTCGTCCCCTTCGCTCTCGTTGCCCGCCGGCACTGTCCGGGCCAGGACCGTCGAACGACCCCAGTCGAGGGCGGCATCCGTGGCCGGGCTCACCGAAGGTCCGGTGGTCGGCGTCGACGTCAGGACGTCGGCCACCTCCCCCTCGCGCATGTAGGCCAGGACGGACGGGTTGGCACACGGGAGCACTTCCATGGAGCCGACACCCATGACCGGCAGGGCCCGCCGTTCGGTCAGCATGCGGCGAAGCCAGTGCAAGAACGACCCCTGGTTGCGCAGCTGCGCTTCGACGTTGAGAGCGCTGAAGCCGTAGACCGGGTCCATGAGGGGCGGCAGGTAGAGCTGGGCGAAGTCGGCCTGGGAGAAGCCGCCGTTGCGGTCCGGCGACCACTGCATCGGCGTGCGCACCGAGTCCCGGTCACCCAGGTAGATGTTGTCACCCATGAGGAACTCGTCGCCGTAGTAGATCACCGGGCTGCCGGGAAGGGACAGGATCAGCGCGTACAGGAGCTCGGCCGTGCGGCGGTCGTTGTCCAACAACGGGGCCAGGCGGCGACCGATGCCCATGTGTCGCTTCATGCGCGGGTCCTTGGCATACTCGGCGATGAGGTAGTCCCGCTCCTCCTCGGACACCTGCTCGAGGGTCAGCTCGTCGTGGTTGCGCAAGAAGATGGCCCACTGGCCCGAGTCGCGGATCTGGGGCGTCTGGGCCAGGATCTCGGTGATCGGGTAGCGCTGCTCCCGCCGGACCGCCATGAACAGGCGCGGCATGAGCGGAAAGTTGAAGCACAGGTGGCACTCGTCGCCGTCGCCGAAGTAGTCGGCCACGTCGCTCGGCCAACCGTTGGCCTCGGCCAGGAGGATCCTCCCGGGATAGTCGGCATCGAGCATCTTGCGCACACGTCGGATGAACGCGTGCGTCTCGGGCAGGTGCTCGCCCGAGGTCCCGTCGCGTTGGTAGAGGTAGGGCACGGCGTCGAGCCGGAACCCGTCGAAGCCGAGGTCCAGCCAGAACCGCACCAGGTCGATCATGGTGTCGGCGACTTCGGGATTGTCGTAGTTCAGGTCCGGCTGGTGATGGAAGAAGCGGTGCCAGTAGTACTGCTGGCGCGTGTCGTCCCAAGTCCAGTTGGACCGCTCCACGTCGGTGAACACGACGCGGGCGTCGGGCCACTTCTGGTCGTCGTCGTTCCACACGTACCAGTCCGCCTTGGCATTGTCCCGCGAGGAGCGGGACTCCATGAACCACGGGTGCTCGTCGCTGGTGTGGTTCATCACCAGGTCGGCGATGACGCGGATGCCGCGCCGATGCGTCTCCTCGAGGAAGGCGACCAGGTCGCTGATCGTCCCGTAGTCGGGGTGCACGTTGAAGAAGTCGCTGATGTCGTACCCGCCGTCGCGCATGGGCGAGGGGTAGAAGGGGAGCATCCAGATGCAGTCGATGCCCAGCCATTCCATGTAGTCGAGCTTCTCGCGCAGGCCACGCAGGTCTCCGGTACCGTCGTTGTTGGCGTCGAAGTAGCCGCGGATCAGCACCTCGTAGAAGACGGCGTGCTGGAACCAACGGACGGAGGGGTCGAAGGCCCCGTCGAGCCCGCTCACCGGGATGGGGGGTGAGCTCAAGGGGTCACCGTCCGACGAACGTCGCCTTGCCGGGCCCGTGCTCGAGGAAGGAGCTGATACCGCGTGCGGCGTCCTGCGTCCGAGCGGCGGCGGCGAAGGCCCGTTGTTCGAGCACCAGCCCGTCGCCCAGGGCGACGTCGAGCCCTCCGTCGATGACCGCCTTGGCCAGGCTCTGGGCCGCCAGTGGTCCGGCGGCGAGCTCGGCCGCCCAGCTCAGCGCGGCGTCGAGCACCTCGTCGGGCGCCACCACCCGGTTGACCAGGCCCAGGGAGGCTGCCTCCTCGGCTCGAACCTGGCGTCCGCTCAGAATCAGCTCCTTGGTCCGTGACGGCCCCACGAGGCGGGCGAGTCGTTGCGTGCCGCCCCCCCCGGGGATCACCCCGAGCAGGATCTCGGGTTGACCCATCGCCGCATCCTCGGCGCAGACCCGGAAGTCACAGGCCAACGCCAGCTCCAAGCCTCCCCCGAGCGCATAGCCGTTGAGGGCGGCCACGGTGGCCCGCGGCAGCGTGGAGAGCGCGCCCAGCGCGGCCGCGAAGGCCGATCCCACGGCCTCGGCCCCGGCCGACTGGAGCTCGCCGATGTCGGCGCCGGCCGCGAAGATCCGCCTCCCGCCCCACACCACGACCGCACCCGGAGGGTCGGCCTCGAGCTGCCTGCACGCCTGGTGCAGCTGCGAGAGCACGGTCGTGGAGAGCGCATTGGCCTTGGGCCGGTCCAGCCGGACCAGCGCGACCCCGTCGCGGCGGCGCTCCAGGGTGACGAACTGGTCGGGTTCAGGCACGTCGGGTTCGGGCATCACCGCACCGTACCGGAACCGGGCTCCCGCCTGGCGCGCTCACGAGGTGAGCAGCCGGTCGGCCGCGGCGTAGGGGTCGAGCTCGCCGGCGGTCAACGTCTTCACCGCGGTGGCGAACTCCTCGCCGGCGGTCACCTCGTCGACCAGGCGGGCGGCCCTGGCCATCAGCACACGCCGGAGCTCCTCGGCCAGGCGGGCCGAGCGGCGCGTGAGCAACGCTCCCGACGCTTCGAGGTGGGCACGATGGCGGGCGACGGCGGCCCAAAGGTCGTCGAGTCCCTGCCCCGTCGTCGCCGTGGTGTCGACGATCTCGGGCCGCCAGGACCCCGACGGTGCCAGGTCGAGCATCTGGTCCAGGTCCCTCCGGGCCTCGCGCAGGCCGGGCCGGTCAGCCTTGTTGATCACGAAGACGTCGGCCACCTCGAGGAGCCCGGCCTTGTTCGCCTGCATGGAGTCGCCCCAACCCGGCGTCACCACGACGACGGTGGTGTCGGCCGCCGACGCGATCTCGACCTCCATCTGCCCTACCCCCACGGTCTCGATCACCACCACGCCGATGCCGGACACGCCGAGAAGGCGCACGGCGTCGGGCACGGCGAGTGAGAGGCCGCCCAGGTGCCCCCGGGTCGCCATGGAGCGGATGAAGACGGTCGGGTCCAGCGCGTGCTGGCTCATGCGCACACGGTCGCCCAAGATGGCGCCACCGCTGAACGGCGAGGTCGGGTCCACGGCGAGCACCCCCACCTGGGGTACCGGCCCTGGGACCGGGTCTGGCCACCCGGCGCGTACCAGGGTGATCAGGCGGTCGGTCAAGGTGGACTTGCCCGATCCGGGTGCTCCGGTCAGGCCCACCGTGTAGGGCACCGGGGTGCGGTAGGTCAGGCGAGCCACCTCGGTGGCGCTGTCCCCTCCCCGCTCGATGTACGACAGGAGGCGTGCCAGTGCCGCCCGGTCGCCCCCCTGGGCGCGGCTCAGGAGCACGTCCGGAGGGGCGGGACCCTCTGCTCCCATAGCCATCTGGCTCACCGGCGTTCCACGTCTGCACCCAGGGACCGCAGCGCTCCCACCAGGTCCTGGTAGCCGCGGTCGATGTGGTGGGCCCCACTGACCAGCGTCTCCCGCTCGGCTACCAAGCCGGCCAGCACCAAGGCCACCCCGGCCCGGATGTCCGGGGCACCCACGGAAGCGCCCGAGAGCCGGGGCACGCCGCGCACGACGGCATGGTGTCCCTCGGTCCTGATGTCCGCGCCCATGCGTCGCAGCTCCTCGACGTAGCGGAACCGGCCGGAGAAGAGGTTCTCGGTCAAGATCCCCACCCCGTCGGACACCGTGAGCATGGCGACCAACAGCGGGCTGTAGTCGGTGGCCACGCCCGGGTAGGGCAACGTGGCCACGTCGGCCGCCGCCAGCCGCCCCTCGGCGCACGCCCGCAACCCCTCGGGAGTCATCTCGGTGTCCACTCCCATCTGGTTCACCTTGCGCAGGACCATCTCCATGTGCTCGGGTCTGGCGTCGGCCACGGTGACCTCTCCCCCGGCCATCCCCACCGCCGCCAGGTAGGTCGCCGCCACCACCCGGTCGGGCACCACGCGGTGGCGGGCGGGGCGGAGCTCGTCGACGCCCTCGACCTCCACTCGCGACGTGCCCGCCCCGTGCACCCCGGCGCCCATCTCGACGAGCATGGTCGCCAGGTCGGCCACTTCGGGCTCCTTGGCCGCGTTCTCAATCACCGTCGTGCCCTTGGCCAAGGCGGCCGCCATGAGCAGGTTGTCAGTGGCGGTGTGGCTGGGATACTCCAGGACCACTCTGGTCCCCACCAGCCGACCGTCGGGCACACTGCCGCGCACCTCGCCGTGCGACGACTCGAAGCGTGCGCCCATGGCGGTGAGCCCGTTGATGTGGAAGTCGATGGGACGGGCGCCGAAGTCGTCGCCGCCGGGCAGTGGCACCCGCACGGCACCGCAGCGCGCCAGCAGCAAGCCGAGGACCACGACCGAGGCACGCATGCGCTCGAAGACCTCGTAGGGCCCGGAGGGCACCAGGTCCTCCGAGGGGGGTGTCGTCACCACGACGTCGCCGTCGTCGAGCCGCTCGACACCGGCGCCCATGGAGCGCAGGACCTTGGCCATGGTGTCCACGTCGGCGATGCGCGGCACGTTGGAGAGGACCGAGCGACCCTCGGCCAAGAGGCAGGCGGCCATCAGCTTCAGCGCGGAGTTCTTGGCGCCACCAGCGGCGACGGTGCCACGGAGCGGCCCCGCGGGCCTGACCACGATCTCGTCCACGACTCAAGTATCGCCGCTCGGAAACACCCCGACCGGTGACCGGTCACCGTCGGTCGGCCACCCGGTATCGTCGGGCCCGTGGTGACGACGCGCCAAGCCCCCGACCGGAACCTCGCCATGGACCTGGTACGGACCACCGAAGCGGCCGCCATGGCGGCCAGCCGCTGGATGGGCCGTGGGGACAAGGAGGGCGCCGACGCCGCGGCGGTCGAGGCCATGCGGACGGTGCTCTCCACCGTCCCGATGGACGGGATCGTCGTGATCGGGGAAGGTGAGAAGGACAACGCGCCCATGTTGTTCAACGGGGAGAAGATCGGCGACGGGACGCCCCCGCTGACCGACATCGCCGTGGACCCCATAGACGGCACCACGCTGACCGCCCAGGGTCGAGGCGGCGCGCTGGCGGTGATCGCCGTGGCCGAGCGGGGCGCCATGTTCGATCCGGGACCCTGCGTGTACATGCGCAAGCTGGCCGTCGGCCCGCGGGCCAAGGGAGCCTGCGACATCCGCCGCACCCCGACGGAGAACCTCCATGCCCTCTCCGAGGCCCTGGGGCGGGCCGTTCGGGACCTAACCGCCGTCATCCTCGACCGCCCCCGCCACGCCGCGCTGATCGCCGAGGTGCGGGCGAGCGGCGCCCGCATCCGCCTCATCACCGACGGCGACGTCGCCGGGGCCATCGCCACCGGTTGGCCCGGCGCCGGCGTCGACATCCTCTTCGGCATCGGGGGCACGCCCGAGGGAGTCCTGGCCGCGGCGGCCCTCAAGTGCATGGGCGCCGAGATCCAAGGACAGCTCTATCCCCGGGACGAGTCCGAGCGGGCCGCGGCGCTGGAGTTGGGCTACCGGTTGGAGGACGTGTTGACCACCGACGACCTGGTCCAGGGCAACAACTGCTTCTTCGCGGCAACCGGGATCACCGACGGCGAACTGCTCCAGGGCGTGCAGTACCACGAGTTCGGCGCCACCACCCAGTCGTTGGTCATGCGGTCCAAGTCGGGCACGTTGCGAAAGATCGACGCCAGCCACGCCCTGGCCAAACTGGCCGAGTTCAGCTCCATCCAGTTCGACTGATCTCGGCGGTTCTCTCCCACCGCCAGGTTGGCCGCGCGCTTCCGCCGGACCGCTATGCGGCGGCACCCGACGCCACGGACAGGCGCAGCTCGGCGCGGGCCAGGGCCTGCTCGGCCTCGGCGAGCTCGAGGCCGGCGACCGCGTCCTCGCCCGGGGGCGTCACCGCTGCCGTCCCGGCGCGGCCACCGAGCTCGCCGACGCGCTGCTGCGCCGCATCGCGGGCCACGGTGGCCCGCTCGACGTCGATCTCGGGAGCCAGCTCGGCCACGCCGGCCAGCACCGTGACCCGGGTGGAGAGGCCGGGCAAGGGTCCGTCGCCCTCGGCCAACCCCGCCGCCGCCCCCGGACTGGTGTCGACCTGAAGGAATCCGCCGTGGACGGCCAGCCGCACCAGCGCCCCGTCGGACTGCTCCACTCTCACCTCGCAGGGAACGACGTCGCCCACCAGTGGGGTGTGCCCGTCGAGCACGGTCAGGGCCCCCTCGGAGGTGGCGAGGACGACCGAGGTGGCGCCGCCCGCGAGCAGGGACTGCTCGGGCGTCACGATCTCCACGCCGAAGACGCCGTCGTCCACTAGCCCGCCTCGGTTTCGAGCGTCCTGGCCTTCTCGAGCACCGACTCGACCCCGCCCACGTTGAGGAACGCCTGCTCGGGGACGTTGTCGAGGTCGCCGTTGACCAGGGCTTCGAACGACTCCACCGTCTCGTCGATGGGCACGAAGATGCCCGGCACACCGGTGAAGACTTCGGCAACGAAGAAGGGCTGGGACAGGTAGCGCTGGATCTTGCGGGCCCGGGTCACCGTGACCCGGTCCTCCTCGGAGAGCTCGTCCATGCCCAAGATGGCGATGATGTCCTGCAGCTCCTTGTAGCGCTGCAGGACCTCTTGCACCCGCCGGGCGACCGCGTAGTGGCGCTCGCCGACGATCTCGGGGGCGAGGATGTTCGAGGTCGAGGCCAGCGGGTCGACGGCAGGGTAGATACCGAGAGCGGCGATCTGGCGCGAGAGCTCGGTGGTGGCGTCGAGGTGGGTGAAGGTCGTGAACGGGGCCGGGTCCGTATAGTCGTCAGCGGGGACGTAGACCGCCTGGAGCGAGGTGATCGACTTGCCCTTGGTCGAGGTGATCCGCTCCTGGAGCTCTCCCATCTCGTCGGCCAGCGTGGGCTGGTAGCCCACCGCGGAGGGCATGCGGCCGAGCAGTGTGGAGACCTCGGACCCAGCCTGGACGAAGCGGAAGATGTTGTCGACGAAGAGCAGCACGTCCTGGTTCTGGACGTCCCGGAAGTACTCGGCCATGGTGAGGGCGGCCAGGGCGACGCGCAGGCGGACACCGGGGGGCTCGTCCATCTGGCCGTAGACCAGCGCGGCCTTGTCGATGACGCCGGACTCCTGCATCTCGAGCCACATGTCGGTGCCCTCGCGGGTCCGCTCCCCGACGCCGGCGAACACCGAGACGCCACCGTGCTGCTGGGCGACCCGGTGGATCATCTCCTGGATGATCACCGTTTTGCCCACCCCGGCGCCGCCGAAGAGACCGATCTTGCCGCCCTGCACGTAGGGCTCGAGGAGGTCGATGACCTTGATCCCGGTCTCGAACATGATGGAGCGCGGCTCGAGCTGGTCGAACGCCGGCGCGCTGCGGTGGATCTCCCAGTACTCTTCGACGCCTTCGATGGAGTCCGTGTCGAGCGGCTGGCCGAGCACGTTGAAGACGTGGCCGAGCACCGCGTTGCCCACCGGAACCGTGATCCCGCGCCCGAGGTTGCGCACGGCCGCGCCCCGGACCAGGCCGTCGGTCTGTTGCATGCAGATGCACCGCACGCGGCCGTCACCGATCTGCTGGGCCACCTCGGCCGTGACCTGGTGGGCCGACCCGTCGAGCTCAATGGTGAACTCGATCGCGTGATTGATCTCGGGCAGGGCGTGCGGCGGGAACTCGACGTCGATCACCGGCCCGGCGATGGCGACGACCCGGCCGTCGGCGAGCGTGCCGACCGGTGCGGTGTCTTGCATTGTGGGCGTGGTCATCTGGGTCAAGCTCCCTTCGATTGGCGGAGCGCCTCGGCTCCGCCGACGATCTCCATGATCTCGGTGGTGATGGCGTCCTGGCGGGCGCGGTTCATCACGCGCGTCAGGGTGCGGACGAGCTCGTCCGCGTTGTCGGTGGCCGCAGCCATGGCGCGCTGCTGGGCCGTGAAGAACGAGGCGGCGCCCTCCAGGAGCGCAGCGAAGATCTCCGCCTCCAGGGCCCGCGGTGCCAATTCGATCAAGAGCTTCGCCGGTTCGGGCTCGAACTCGGTGTAGCCCTCGAGCTTTTCCTCGGCCTGCTCAGGGACTCCCCGGTCCGGATCGGGGGACGGCAGCGGCAGCGGCAGCATCTGCATCGTCTCGACCCGCTGGCTGCCCGCCGAGATGAACCGGGTCGACACCATCTGGACCAAGTCGATCTCTCCGGACACGAACGGGGCGGCCACCACAGCCGCAATGAAACGGGCGTCGGCGAAGTTCGGGCTGTCGGCGAAACCCGAGAACGACCGCGCGATCTCGATGCCGCGGAAGCGGAAGTACGGCGGGGCTTTCTTGCCCACCGGCCACACCGTCACCTCGGCGCCGTTGCTCCTGTGCTCGCCCGCCAGCCGCTCGGTGGCCCGCAGCACGCCCGAGTTGTAGGAACCGGCCAGACCCCGGTCGCCGGCGATGGCCAGGATCCCGACATGGCGCGGCGACTCGGGCGTGCCCAACAGGTTCTTGGCCGCCGTCGCGTCCGCCTCAACGGTCAGGCGCAGGACGCGCTGCATCCCTTCCCGGAAGGGACGGTTGGCGGCAATGCGCATCTGGGCGCGTACGATCCGCGAGGCGGCGATCAGCTCCATCGCCTTGGTGATCTTCCTCGTGGACTGCACACTGCGGATGCGTCGCCGCAGGATGCGCTCTTGGCCACCGGCCATGGGTCAGTCGACCTTCCCCGTGTCGAAGCCTTCGAGGAACGTGGTGAGGCCTTTGTCGAGCTCGTCGCCGTCGGGCAGGGCGCCCGTGCGGCGGATCGTCTCGAGCACCGTCGGGTGGTTGGCCTTGAAGTACTCGACGAGCTCGACCTCGAACCGGCGCACCTCGCTGACGGGGACCGAGTCGGTCCACCCCTTGGTGCCGGCGAAGATGGCGAGCACCTGCTCCTCGACGGGCACGGGCTGGTTCTGCGGCTGCTTGAGGAGCTCGGTGAGCCGGTAGCCGCGATCGAGTTGGGCCTGCGACACCCTGTCGAGCTCGGACCCGAAGGTGGCGAACGATTCGAGCTCCCGGAACTGGGCCAGGTCGAGCTTGAGCGTGCCCGAGACCTGCTTCATGGCCTTGACCTGGGCCGCGCTCCCCACCCGGCTCACCGAGTTGCCCACGTTGATGGCCGGACGGATGCCGGAGTTGAACAGGTCCGTCTCCAAGAAGACCTGCCCGTCGGTGATGGAGATCACGTTGGTCGGGATATAGGCCGAGATGTCTCCCGCCTTGGTCTCAATGACCGGCAGTGCGGTGAGCGATCCACCGCCCCGCTCGTCGGACAATTTGGCGGCCCGCTCGAGCAGCCGGGAGTGCAGGTAGAAGACGTCGCCCGGGTAGGCCTCGCGA
Source organism: uncultured Acidimicrobiaceae bacterium (assembly GCA_963787485.1). Lineage (GTDB taxonomy): Bacteria > Actinomycetota > Acidimicrobiia > Acidimicrobiales > RAAP-2 > Bog-473. The sequence continues at coordinate 63,247 of CAWBDF010000007.1, forward strand.
CCCGGTGGCCGGCGCAGGAGGAGCGAGACGGAGCGGTAGGCCTCGGCCTGCTTTGAGAGGTCGTCGTAAATGATCAGGGCGTGCTCGCCGTTCTCCATCCAGTGCTGGCCCATGGCACAGCCGGCGTAGGGGGCGAGGTATTTGAACGGTGCCGGATCGCCCGCCGATGCCACCACAACCACCGTGTACTCCAGCGCGTGGTGCTCCTCGAGCGTGGCCACCGTCTGGGCGACCGAGGAGTTCTTCTGGCCGATGGCCACGTAGATGCACTTCACGCCCTGGCCGGCCTGGTTGATGATGGTGTCGACCGCTACCGTCGTCTTGCCCGTCTTGCGGTCGCCGATGATCAGCTCGCGCTGCCCGCGGCCGATGGGCGTCATGGCGTCGATCGCCTTGATCCCGGTCTGCAACGGCTCGCTCACCGGTTGGCGGCCGACGATGCCCGGCGCCTGCACCTCCATGCGGCGCGTCTCGCTGGTGTGGACCGGGCCCTTGCCGTCGAGGGGCTCGCCCAGGGCGTTGACCACGCGGCCCAGGAGGGCATCGCCGACGGGCACGGTCTGGATCCGTCCCGTCGCCTTGACCGTCTGCTCCTCCTCGAGGTTGTCGACCTCGCCCAGGACGACGGCACCGATCGTGTCCTCGTCGAGGTTCAAGGCCAGGCCGAGCGTTCCGTCCTCGAACTCGAGCAGCTCGTTGACGGCGGCACCGGGCAAGCCCGACACGCGGGCGATCCCGTCGCCCACCTCGGTGATGCGCCCGATCTGCTCGGTGCCCACCATCGGGGTGTAATTCTCGACGTTGCGCTCGAGCGCCCGGGTGATCTCTCTGGCATCGATCGTCAGCTCTGCCATCACTGTGCTCCCTCTGTCTGTGCTCTCGTCTGGCTTCGCTCGGCTGGCCCGAACCCGGCGGGCTCCCAGCCAGCCGGTGCGAGGTGTTCACGCAATGTGTCGATGCGCCCGCGTGCGGTGGCGTCCACCTGGAGGTCGCCGATGCGGATCCGCGCCCCGCTCAGGAGGGATTCGTCGATCACCACCTGCAACTCGACCGGCGCGCCGGTCAGGGCGGTCAGCGCCTCGCCCAGGGCGGCCCGCTGCGCGTCGTCGATCGGTGCGGCGGCACCGACGTGGGCGATGCGCCAGCCGCGGGCCTGCGCCGCCAGCTCGACCAGGTACTCCAACGTGCCCACGATGTCGCGGGCCCTCCCTCCGCTCACGGCGTAGCGGGCCAGCACCACACTGGTGCGGGGCACCTTCCCCTCGAGCAACTCGGTCACCAACCCCTCACGGGCGGCCTGCGGCATGTCCCGGTCCGCCAAGGCGCCGCGCAGGGCTGGCGTGGTGGCGACGATGCGGGCGAAGCGGAAGAGATCGTCTTCGAGGGACTCGAGCTCGCTCAACGACAGGTCCTCGAACACGGCCGTCGCGTAGCCCGCGACCCGCCGCCGGGACGCGGAGAGGCTGAGCGGCGGTTCGACCAGGGGTTGTCCCTCGGCGGCGTGGCGCACCCGGGTGGCCACCCAACCGAGGGCGCCGGTCACCTCCGGCGCCGCAACCGCCATGGCGGCGAACGCGGCCAGGCGCCGCGCCTCGGAGACAACCTTCCCCTCGAGCAGGTCGAGGAGGACGGCGCGTCGTGCCGTCCCGGGCACCGCGGTGTCCGAGAGCGCGGCTCGCAGAGGACCGTCGGCCAGCACCAGCTGCTCGACGGCCGCGACGTCGCGGGCAATGGTCGCCAGTGCGCCCCGGTCGGCCAACTCCATCACATAGGCCGAATACCCCTGGAGGGTGGGGTTCACTGCCGCGCCTCGGCGTTGGCGGCCGGCCCGCCGCTCGTATCCGCCCGGAGCGCCTCGATCGCCTCGTCGATCAGGTCGCGGTGGGCCTCGAAGTTCACCTCTCGTCCGATCACGCGCTCGACCACGTCCATGACGATCTCACCCATACGCGCCGCCGCTTCTTCCACGGCGCGCTCGACGGGCCAGCCCCATTTCCACCTCGGCGTTGACCAGGATCCGCTCGTACTCGCTCTGACCCCGGGCCTGCGCGTCCGAGCGCACCTGCTCGGCCGTGCGATTAGCCGTGGCGACGATCTCGCGGGCCTGGTGCCGTGCGCCCTCCAGCACGCTGCGCCGCTCGTCGTCGGCCGCCTCGGCATCGGTACGCGCCCGGTCGGCTGCCTCGAGCGAGTCCCTGATCTTCTCCTGGCGTTCCTCCATGGCCTTGTTGATGGGGGGGAGGACGTACTTGTAGATGAGGAAGATCAAGATGATCGAGACGAGCAACTCAATGAAGAACGTCCCGTTGGGCAAAAGGAAGATGCCTGCTGTGGTCATGATGCGCTCGGTCTCCTGGTTGTCTCCGTCCGGCGGACGACGGGCTGCCCGGTGCTAGGCCTTGATGCTCTTGGCGGCGAAGACATAGACGAACACCACCATGAACAGCAGGTTGATGAAGTACATGGCCTCCACGAGCCCGACTGTCAGGAAGAAGTACTGACGGGCCTTGGCCTCGATCTCGGGTTGCCGGGCGATCGCGGCGATGGTCTGCGATCCGGCCAGACCGTCGCCGACGGCCGCCCCGATGGCGCCGCCGCCCAGCGCGAGCCCGCCGCCGACGAGAGCGCCGGCGACTCGGATCGCTTGTTCAGTTGTTCCAGCCATGTTCCTCTCCTTTGTCGAGATGGGTGTTGCCGAAGTTCGGCGGTGGGCGTCGGTGCGGTCGTCGCCGGGACGTCCCGGTCGCCACCTAGTGCGCGTCCCTGGCCATGCCCATGCCCAGGTACATGATCGTCAAGAGGGCGAAGATGAAGGCCTGGATCGCGCCGATGAAGAGCTCGTCGAAGGGTTTCCAGATCAGGAGGCCGATCCACGAGGCGAACGGTGGGATGAGCGTCACGATGACCGTGATCATCAGCACGCCCGAGAAGATGTTGCCGAAGAGTCGGAAGGTCAGCGTGATCGGCTTGGTGATCTCCTCAATGATGTTGATCGGAGTCAGCGCGCCGTAGGGCTGCGCGTAGTGCTTGAAGTAGCCACGCCAACCCCGCGCCTTTACCGAGTTGAAGTGCACCGTGAAGAAGACGATCACCGCCAACGCCAGGGGGAGGTTGACGTCACCGGTCGGCGGCGCCAGGAACCCGGGATCGCCGCTGGGGATGAAGGCGATCCAGTTGCAGACCAGAACGAAGAGGCCGACAGTGAGGGCCAGGCCGACGAAGGGAACTCCTTCCGGCCCGATGGCTGACTGGGCCAGGTCCGAAACCTGCTCGACCAGAGTCTCCCAGAAGAGCTGCAGCTTTCCGGGGACCCCCGACGTGGCCTTGGAACGCATGCGCAGACCGAGCGCCAGCACGATCGCCGCCGCGATCAACGTGGTCCACACGACGTCGAGGTAGATGGTCATACCGGCCACGCGCACGACCCCGTGGTGATCGCCGATCGTGATGTTGCCGCTGGCCAGCACGAAGCTCTTCCCGTTCATTGCAGCCCCTGCGAGATCACCGCGCGGCCCACGTTCACCACGAAGAGCAGCTGGAAGATGACGAGGCCACCAACGGCGCCGATGCCCAGCCCGCCCTCGATCAGCATCAAGCCGACGCAGATGACCGTGATGATCCCGAGCCTGGTGATGCTCTTCGTGCCCATGGCTCGACGGAGCACTTTGTGGTCGGGCTCACCCTCGGGATGGAGCTTGGCCACCCCGGCATCGAGGAACCGGAGATTCACCACCGCCATGGCGAGCCCGATGACCAGCCCGAGCGCCACCCAGGGAACCGACAACAGGAGAGCGACGAGTGCGGCGACCAGCCCGACCGCGATCGCCGAGACCACCGTGCGGCGGAGCACCTTGGCCAAGGCATTGCCTTGAAGATCCGCGAGACCGTCAAGCAGGCTCACCGGCGTGGCGCTCCCGAGATCCGAGCTACAGATACGTGCGAATCTGCTTGACCACGCTGACCGCGGCGACCGCAACGCCCAGTGCCAGGCCGACCAGCAAGAAGACCGGTGCCGAGTGAAGGACGGCGTCGAGCCACAGACCGAGGCCGACGCCGAGCCCCACGCAGACCGCGGCCGAGAGACCCATGCTCAGGAACGCCACGGCGCCGGGCAGCTCCTTGGGCTCCCCGTCGGACGAGGCTTCTCCCTGATCGCTCACCCGACCGGGCGCGCACGACGACGCTCACGAGACCACACATTCGAGTGCTGGCGCCTTATGCGGCGAATGGCGCGCCGGAGTCCGTCGTCTGCGAGGCCCGGTGGGCAGCACGGGACGAGGCGAGGTGGACGGGGTACACAGCCCTCATCATCGCATCCGCGAACAGATCGCGTCCAAACGGTCACGAGGGGAACCGCACCACCTCGGTCGACCGGGCGTGGCCGGCGGGCGCCCCGGGAACTCCCTGGTCGGACGCTCCTCCGTCCGCCGGCTCCTCGCCGTCGCCCCGTCGCAGACCGGGATGGAAGAAGGTGTAGAGGCCGGCCCCCAGCGCCGCCGCCCCGATCGGGATGAAGGCGTTCACCTGGTGGACGAACAACGGGAAGAGCAAGAAGCTCGACAGGATGGCGGTCCAGGCCCACAAGATGACCACGCTGCGGCGAGGTCCGTGCCCCAGCCGCAGGAGTCGATGGTGGATGTGTTCCTTGTCGGGGGTGTCGAAACCCTTGCCCCGGGCCGTGCGTCGGACGAAGGCGAAGGCCATGTCCACCAGGGGCACGCCCAGGATGAGCAACGGGATGAACAGCGGAGCGAAGAAGAAATAGGTCACGCCGCTGATGGGGACCGCGGTGGGGACGCGGCCGCCGATGACCATGGTCGACGCGGCCATGAGGAGGCCGAGGAAATGAGCGCCGGCGTCCCCCATGAAGATGCGGGCGGGGTTGAAATTGAAGGGCAGGAAACCCAGACAGATGCCGCAGGCCACCACGGCGACCAGCGGACCGACGTTGTCACCGGGCAGCAACCCCAGTCCCATGAGGCGGATGCCGTAGAGGGCCAACGCCGCACCCCCGATGGCCACGACGCCGGCGGCCAAGCCGTCGAGGCCGTCAATGAGGTTCACGGCGTTGGTCAAGGCGATCACCCACGCCGCGGTGATCAGCGGAACGATCCCCGGGGTGAGGATGAAGAAGCCCGCCAGCGGGATCTTGAGCTCGTACATGGTGACGCCGCTGAAGTACAAGATGCTCGCAGCCAGCACCTGCCCGGCCATCTTCGCCGGGGCTGACATGTCACGGACGTCGTCGATCAGCCCGACGGCGAACATCGCTCCTGCGGCGAGGACCACGCCGGTGATCTCGGGCGAGTCCTCGAAGATGGGCCGCAGCTGCGGCACTGCCGCCGCGGCCAGGACGGCGACCATGAAACCGAGGAACATGGCCGCGCCACCGCCGTAGGGGATCGGCCTCGTGTGCACCGAGCGCTCGCCCGGATGCGAGACGTACCCCACACGGAGCGCAATGCGCCGGGCCGGCACCGTCAGTGCAGCTGTCGCTCCCGCGGCGATGAGCAGGACGAGGCCGTACCAGCCGATGTCGGGCACGTGCTAGCCCACGAGGTCGGGGTAAGGGGGAAAGGCGGCGCAGAGCTCGTGGACCCGGTCGCGCACCGCGACGATCTCCCTCTCGTCGTTCCGGGCCTTCAGCGTGCGCGCAATCAGGTCGGCCACGATCTGCATTTCTCCTGCACCCATGCCCGCCGTGGTCTCGGCTGCCGTCCCCAACCGCAGTCCCGAAGTCTGGAACGGCGAACGCGGGTCGTCGGGGATGGTGTTGCGGTTCAAGGTGATCCCGGCCCGGTCGAGAACCTCCTGGGCCTCCTTGCCGCTGAGCTCCTGGTCGAAGGACCGCAGATCGACGAGCAGCATGTGGTTCTCGGTGCCCCCAGAGACGAGGCGGAACCCGTGGCCGGCCAGAGCCCGGGCCAGGGCGGCCGCGTTGGCGACGACCTGTTGTGCGTACTCCCGGAAATCCGGCTGAGCCGCCTCGGCGAAGGCCACCGCCTTGGCCGCGATGACGTGCTCGAGAGGTCCACCCTGCAGTCCGGGGAAGACCGCGCTGTCGATCTTCTTGGCCAGCTCCTCCCCGCACACGATGGCGCCACCCCGGGGTCCGCGCAACGTCTTGTGGGTGGTGAACGTGACGACGTCGGCCACCCCGACCGGGTTCGGGTGGACTCCCGCGGCAATGAGCCCCGCCGGGTGCGCGGCGTCGAACATGAAGCGCGCCCCGACCGAGTCGGCGATCTCACGGAACGGTCGCGGGTCGATGAGGCGCGAGTACGCCGTCGAGCCGGCCACGACGAGCGCTGGCTTCTCCGTCTCGGCCAACTTTGCCACCTGGTCGAAGTCGATCACCTCGCCGGGTGTGGCGCCGTCCGGCGACTCCGGTGTCACCCCGTAGGAGACGAAGCGCCAGAACTTCGAGACGATCGATGCCGGAGACCCGTGGGTGAGATGGCCCCCGTGGTCGAGCCGCATGGCCAGAACGGTCTCGCCGGGCTCGAGGAGGGCCTGGTAGACCGCGAGGTTGGCGTTGGCCCCGGCGTGCGGCTGCACGTTGGCGTGCTCGGCGCCGAACAGAGCCTTGGCCCGCTCCCGGGCCAGGTCCTCGACCTCGTCAATGATCTGGTTGCCGCCGTAGTAACGCCGGCCGGGATAGCCCTCGGAATATTTGTTGGTCAGGACGGACCCGGATGCGGCCAGCACGGCGGGCGAGGTGAAGTTCTCCGAGGCGATCAGCTGCAGGGTGGTCTGCTGGCGTTCGAGCTCCTGGGCCAGGAGTGCTGCCACCTCGGGATCGGCTGCCAGGGCGTCGTCTCGGCTCATGAAATCCCTTCGTCTGCTGCGAGAGCGAGCGCTTCGGCGGGTTTCACCGACGTGTCGAACCGGTGGTTCGGGCGCCGCTCACGGATGCCCAGGTCGTCGACCGCGTGGCCGTGGCCAATCACTTCAGCCCTCAGGATCACCTTCAGGACGAACCGAGCATCATCGGAGCCCACGGCGACGTGCACGGGAAGGGAGTCTACCGATGCGTCGGAGCGCCCTCTGGGCCGGTGCCGCCACTTCGGGGCGCCGGTGTGCCGGACCTGGGTCCCCCATGTCGCCACTCGTCAGGGACCCGCACGGCTGCCACCGTCGCTCGGGCGCGCTCCTTGGCATCGGCACTCAGCACGCACTCGAGCGACGTCGTCTTCCCATCGCCCTCGACGACCCGGGCGACGAGCTCGAGGACCCCTTCGATCGGCGTCGGCCGGAGGTACTCGACAGCCAGCGACGCGGTGGCGTACCAGATGTCCCTTCCGGTTCCGATCTCGCGGCCCTCGCGGTCATAGGCGTCCGCCAGTGCGGTGCAGATTCCGTGGCAGTCGAGCAATGTGGCAATGATCCCGCCGTTGAGTACGTGCCGGGGCCCGGCAGCATGTTCAGCGCGCGGCGTCCACTGCGCCAGCGCGACCGCACCGGTCCAGCGGCTCTTGAGCCGCAGACCCGCCGGGTTATCGGCACCACAGCCCCAGCAGTAGTTCCCCACCAGTTGATCCTGGATCGCCAACGGCATCAGTCCATTCTGTCGTCTGACCAGGTCGTCACGCCGGCGGTCCTCACCGGGCGGTCCCCGCAGTGACCGGCAGCACGAGAAACGCTCCAATTCGTGCACACGTCCGAGGATGACTGGCTACCCTCGAGACTGCGTCGTCCGGAGCGTGCTGGGAGGTGTCGATGTCAGCGCTGACGCAGCACGCCGGCGTGAGACTGGCTGAGGTGGGGTTCTTGCTCATCCTCTTTGCGGGGATCTGACTCCTCGCGGCCGAGATCCCCCAGATGGGGCTCCACCGGGTGAGGACGATCGTGGCTGGTGCCGCCTTGGCGGGGTCAGGCTTGCTCCTCGTCGTCGCCACGCACTGGGGCCACTTCGGCTGAACCGCCTTCGGCCGGTGCACCCATGGTCTTGACTCGAAGGCATGAGTCAACCTTGAACATTCGGTGAAGGCGCTGGCTCTCCCTTGGGAACACGCCGGCCATCTCTGCCATGGGCAGGACCTGGGGATCATGGACTTCGAAGGTTGACCCCTGGTGCCCAATGGTGGCCTGGCCGCTGGCGAGGACGTTCTGCAACCAATCACTGTGGGACCCGTAGGGGAGCGCGATCACGAAGCCGTGGTCAGTCGGAACGGCGACCACCGGGGTCTCGTAGGTCTGCCCGGACCTCCGCCCTTGGTGGCGAACGACCGATGCGAATGCCCCAGGGGTGCCCGCAGAACGCATCTGCGCGGGGTTGCTCACGTCTCGGTTGAACTTCCGGATGGCGTCGAGCACGACCGGGGACTTGCTCCGCATGCCAAGCGCGAATGCTGCGAAACCGGCAACCAGCCCGAGGACGACGAGACCGATCAGTTTCCGGATGAACCTCACGACGGCTCCTCCATGCTGGTCACCCCGCCATCGTCGTCGCCCCAGAGGGCCATGTCCAGAGGCGATCGGCCTGGCAACTCTGGCCCGGAAACATCGTCACGCGTGCCAGCACTGCCTCGGGTTCGAATCCCTAGTTCTCCCCGACGACGGCGTCGTCGTCGTCGACACGACGGCGGACTAGTCGAGAAGACTCTCCGATGGCTGCAGACCACCGGTTTGCCGTCGGGGTTCCCGGAGTGGTGATGGCCGCGCCCATGGCGGGAGCCTGCCACGGGAGTGGCCCGGCGCCAACGCTCCTGGATGCGACGTATACGGGGGGGTCGAACACGAGTGGGCCGTATCCGGATGGGTCACCCGAGGTCAACGCGTCGGGCGACGGGACCGGAACCACCGGCGGCGCCTGTGACTCATCAGCATGGTCCCCTCAATGAACGAAGCCGGCAGTGCCCCTTCACGGAGGACACGGAGCGGCGACACCGTCGCGTCCACGACCGTCGCCGACGCTCCGTCCCTGCGCCCACCCTCCACCACCAGCGCCACCTGGCTGGAGGCGAACGCCTGTGCCGTCACCTGGGCGTCGGCAAAGGCGAGCGGGACAGTGCGCCAGGGGCCCAGCTCCCGGCTCAGGCGGCGGAGAGCACGCCCGTCGGGCGTGCCGACGGTGACGGCCCAGGCGCCGGACCGATCAGAGCCGGCCCACCGCACGAAGACCTCGAGGGGACCCGGCCAGCAACGTTCGAGCAAGGTCGCCAGTTCCTCGCTCCAACCGGACGTGAGCGAGCGCGCCCCATCGGCGCCCCCCACCATGTAATGGGGTCCCTCAGGGTCCGTCGCCAGATCGAACAACCGCGCCTCGAGCTCGGGAGAGCCGGCCCGTACGGCCAGGGCGTAGCCTCCCACCGCCGGCAGGGCGACCACGGCGCCGGCCGCCAGTGCCTCTTCCACCTGGGGCGACCCGGCGGAGACGACAGGCGGATGGCCGCCCCCTCCCCCACTCCCGCTGGCCACCTCAGCTCTCGGTGCGGACCACGAGGGCTCGCGGTCGGCTTGAGAGGTCCGGTCGGACCGATACGTCAGTAAAGCCGAGCCGGTTGGCCACGAGCTGAGCCGACGTCGCCTGGTGCGGACCCAGCTCCACCACCGCGACACCGGGCGCGGAGAGGACGTCACGGACCCCGACGAGGACTGCTTCAACGTCGCCCAAGCCGGGTGTGCCGTCACTCGACGCCGCAGCCACCAGCGCCCGGCGCGGCTCGGCCCGCACCTGCGCGTCCAGGCCAACCCACTCGAGCGCACTGACATAGGGAGGGTTGGACACGACCAAGTGAACGGCGCCAACCCGATCCGGCGGGAGCGGCTCGAACCAGCTCCCGCGCACCAGCTCGATCGCCGGCAACGGCCCGGTGTGCTGGCGCCGGAGCGCCTCGAGATTGCGGGTGGCGACTGCCAGCGCGTCTTCGCTGATGTCCGTGGCCCACACCTCGCGCAGGCTGCTCGCTCCGAGCTCGCTGGCCAGGGAGAGGGCGATGGCCCCCGACCCGGTCCCGGCGTCGACCACCACAAGCCGCTCGGTGGAACCGGCAAGCAGGCGTCGGGCCTCGGCCAACGCCACCTCCACGACCTGCTCGGTCTCGGGGCGCGGGATGAGCACCCGGGGGTCCACCACGAGGTCGAGGGTGCGGAAAGGCCAGTGCCCGAAGATGTACTGCAGGGGCTCGCCTGCCGCCCGGCGGGCGGCCATCGAACGCGCCGCACTGACGGCCTCGGGGTCGAGCTCCCCGCCCAGCCTGCCTTCAGCACTCGTTGTGGAAACGACCTCACGCACCTCGTCGACGATGAAGCGCGCCTCATGGCGAGCGCCGACCACCTCGGCCAGCTCGGCGATCAAGTCGGCGCGCGTGAAGCTCGCCGCCACGGTCACCGAACGTGGTCCTGATCGCCCTCGAGCTGACGACCCCGTTTGTCGGCCATCAGCGCATCGGTGAGCTCGTTCAAGTCGCCCGACAACACCTGGTCCAGTTTGTAGAGGGTGAGGCCGATCCGATGGTCGGTGACTCGGTTCTCCTTGAAGTTGTAAGTGCGGATCTTGTCGGTGCGGTTGCCGGCGCCGACCTGGCCACGTCGCTGGGCCGACATCTCAGCCGCCTGGCGGTCCTGCTCGGCCTTGAGCAGCCGGGAGCGCAGCACCACCATCGCCTTGGCCCGGTTCTGGATCTGGCTCTTCTCGTCCTGCATGGCCACGACCGTGCCCGTCGGGAGGTGCGTGATGCGCACCGCCGAGTCGGTGGTGTTGACCGACTGGCCACCGGGACCGGTGGACCGGTAGACGTCGATCTTCAGGTCGTTGGGGTCGATCTCCACATCGACCTCCTTGGCCTCGGGCAGCACCGTGACGGTCGCCGTGGAGGTGTGGATGCGCCCCTTGGCCTCGGTCACCGGCACACGCTGGACGCGGTGGGTGCCGCCCTCGTGCTCGAGGCGGATGTACGCGTCCCGCCCCTTCACCACGAAAACGGCCTCGTTGATCCCGTCCTTGTCGGACGCGTCCTCAGAGAGGATCTCGACTTTCCACCTCCGCATGGCGGCGTAACGCAGGTACATGTCGTAGAGGTTGCGGGCGAATAGGTTGGCCTCGTCGCCCCCCACGGCACCGCGGATCTCCATGATCACGTTGCGACCCTCGTTGGGGTCCTTGGGCAACAGCAGGGACTGCAGCTGCTCCTCGAGCGTGGCGACGTGTGTGTCGACCTCCTCGGCCTCCTGCCGCATCAGCTCGCGCTCGTCGCCCGAGGCCTCGGTCAGCATCTCGCGGGCCGTGGCCACGTCCTCACGTGCCGCGGTGAGCTCGCGCCACGTGCGCACGATCTCGTCGAGCTCCTTGTGGCGGCGCGACAGGCCGCGTAGGCGATCCGCGTCAGCCAACGTGGTCGGGTCGGCCAAGGCGGCCTCCACCGTGGCCAGCTCCGCGCTCGAGCGCGGCCATCCGGTCCTCGAACATTTCTGGGCTCGGTGCTCGGGGGGTCCCCGGCGAGGGCGGCGACAGCGGCGTCGACCGACGCGGGGTCAGTCCGGAGCGCCCGCCGGCGCGGACTTGGCCTTGGCCCGACCCTTGCGTTCACCGTAACGCCGCTGGAATCGCTCCACCCGGCCGCCGGAGTCGACGAGCTTCTGCTTCCCGGTGAAGAAGGGGTGGCACTCGTTGCACAGCTCGACGTGGAGATCGGCCTTGGTCGAGTGCGTGGTGAACGTGTTGCCGCACGAGCATCTGACCGTCGCCTCTACGTAATCGGGGTGAATATCGGACTTCATGGTGTCTCCAGTGTCGAAGTGGTCGGACCAGTGTATGGGTGCCCGAGCCAAGGCCGAGCCCGTTCCCCTGGGCTTCGCCGGGGCATGCCCCCCGTGCGCTCCATCAGGCGCCAGGGCCCTTGGCGATCTCGGAGAGGAACTCGTCGTTGCTCGTCGTGGTTCGGATCTTGTCCATGAGCAGCTCGAGGCCGGCGGCCTCCTTCCCTTCGCTCGACAGGGCGTTGAGCACGCGGCGCAACTTCCACACCTGCTGGAGCTGGCCGCGCTCGAAGAGCAGCTCTTCGTGGCGGGTCGAGCTGGCGTTCACGTCGATGGCCGGGTACAGGCGTCGCTCCGAGAGCCGGCGGTCGAGGCGCAGCTCCATGTTGCCGGTGCCCTTGAACTCCTCGAAGATGACCTCGTCCATCTTCGAGCCGGTCTCGACCAGTGCCGAGGCCAAGATCGTGAGAGAGCCTCCCTCCTCGACGTTGCGGGCGGCGCCGAAGAATTTCTTGGGCGGATACAGCGCGCCCGAGTCCACACCACCGGACATGATGCGCCCGGTGGCCGGAGCGGCCAGGTTGTAGGCACGGGCCAGGCGTGTGATGCCGTCGAGGATGATCACGACGTCCTTGCCCATTTCGACCAGTCGTTTCGCCCGCTCGATCGCCAACTCGGCCACCTGGGTGTGCTCGTCCGCGGGTCGGTCGAAGGTCGAGGCGATCACTTCTCCGTTGACCGAGCGGCGCATGTCGGTCACCTCTTCGGGCCGCTCGTCCACCAGCAGCACCATGAGGTGCACCTCGGGGTTGTTGGCTTCAATGGAGTGGGCGATCTGCTTCATGACCGTCGTCTTGCCGGCCTTGGGCGGCGAGACGATCATGCCGCGCTGGCCCTTGCCGATGGGAGAGATCAGGTCAACGATGCGCGCCGTGAGGTTGTCCTTGTCCCCGGGCATCTCGAGGTTCAGCCGCGAGTCGGGGAACAGCGGCGTGAGATCCTCGAAGCGCGGCCGGTCGCGCGCCTCGTCGGGGTCGAGGCCCGAGATCTTGTCGATGCGCAGCAACGCCGGGTACTTCTCGTTGTTCGAGGCGGGACGACACGCGCCCTCCACGTAGTCGCCGCGGCGCAAGGCGAACTTGCGGGCCTGGCTGATTGAGACGTACACGTCCTTCGGAGAGGACAGGTAGCTCTCGCAGCGCAAGAATCCGAAGCCCTCGTCGCGCAGGTCCAACAGGCCCCGCACCTCGACCATCTCGCCCGAGTAGGGCTGTTCGAGCCCGCTGCCCTGGAGCTCGCCCCCCTGGCCGCGATCGCGGCCCCGGCGCCGGCGGCTGCGCCGGTTCCCCACCTCGCCGTCGCCCTGGTTGCGGCTCTGGGCATGGCTCTGGGGCCTGCCTGGCCCTGGCCCTGGCCCTGGCCCTGGCCCTGGCCCTGGTTCTGGTTGCGGTTCCGGTTGCCCGGACTCTGGCCGTGGCCGTTCTGGCGGGGCCCCGGGTCGGCACCGTCGGCCAGCTCGGGTGGCTCCACGAACACTGCCGGCCCTGAGTCGCCGGTCCCGGCCGCCTGACCGGCGCTCGGGGGGGTGGCCTCGACCACGGCGGATGCTTCAGAATCGGAGGGCGGCGGTCCGGTCGCTGACGCGTCGTTCGCCGGCTCGCGGTCTGCCGGGGTGACGGTTGCCGTGGGGGCGGCCGACGTCGAGCGCGCGCGGCGTGTCGGCTTGGTCCCGTTGGCCTCGCCGTTCTCCTCCGTGTCGGTGCTCTGGCCGTTGCCCTCGCTGGACGTCACGCCGGTGGCATGCAGGATCTGGTCGATGATGTCGGACTTCTTGGTCCGGCTCGTCGTCTTGAGGGACATGGCCTGGGCGATGGCACTGAGCTCGTCACGCTCCTTGCCTTCGAGAACGGATCGTTCGAGCTGCTGTTCCGCAGTCATCGGGCTCCTCACTCAGAGGGTCGTCGCCGGTGCCCGGAGTTGTCCGCGCATGGCGAGGGAATTTCAGGAAGGAGAAGGGATCCACCAGTGAATGCCCTTCCCCGGGCTCACCGCTGCGTATTGCTCTCCCGGGACCGCTTGTACCCGCGGAGAGCGCTTCGAGGCGCAGAGGGGATATACACACTCTAGCGGGATCAGCGGGCCGATGCCAACATCCCCCGCACAACGCCGGATCGGACCACCGCGGAGACCTCCAAGTCAGGGCGGCGGCGTGGGACGCCAGTCCCGACGCTCAAAGCGAGATCTCGGCCAGCACCGCATGCAGGTCCAGCTCGATCACCGAAGGCACCGAGATGGACTTTATGGCCAGGTCAGGGTCCTTCAGGCCGTGCCCGGTCAAGACGCACACCACGGTCGATCCCGCTGGAACCCCGTGTTTGAGCAACCCCGCCACCGACGCCGACGAAGCCGCCTCGCAGAAGACGGACTCCTCCTTGGCCAAGAACGTGTACGCCGCGAGGATCTCGTCGTCGGTCACCGCCGTGATGGATCCACCGGACTCGGACGCGGCCGCCGTGGCCGAGTACCAACTAGCCGGGTTCCCGATGCGGATCGCCGTGGCGACGGTCTCGGGGCGTTCGACGGGGTGCCCGAGGACGATGGGTGCGGCACCGGCGGCCTGGAACCCGAGCATGTGAGGGAGCTTGGTGGCACGTCCTTCCTCCCGGTACTGCAGATAACCACGCCAGTAGGCCGAGATATTCCCGGCGTTGCCCACCGGGATGCAGTGCACGTCGGGCGCGTCGCCCAGGACGTCGACGATCTCGAAGGCGCCGGTCTTCTGTCCCTCTATGCGGTGGGGGTTGATGGAGTTGACCACGGTGATCGGTGCGTGATTGGGCAGGTCGCGCACGATGGTGAGCAACTGGTCGAAGTTGCCGCGCACCTGCAGGACGCGTGCGCCGTGCATGAGCGCCTGGGCCAGCTTGCCGAGCGCGATGTGTCCCTCGGGGATCAGCACCACGCAGGCCAGCCCGGCGCGCGCCGCGTAGGCGGCGGCCGAGGCCGAGGTGTTTCCCGTCGATGCGCACACGACCGCCTTGGCGCCCTCGTCGACCGCCATGGAGATGGCCATCGTCATGCCTCGGTCCTTGAAGCTGCCCGTGGGGTTGGCGCCCTCGACCTTCAACCAGACCTCGGCGCCGACCCGCTCGGACAGGCGGGGGGCGGGCACCAACGGCGTGCCACCCTCGAGCAACGTGACCACGGGAGTGCGCTCGGTGATCGGGAGGAAGTCGCGGTACTCCTCCATGATGCCGCGCCAGCCAGCGCTCATGCGGCACCGCCTCCGCCTTGAATGCCGCCTCCGTCTCCTTCTGCATCGCCGACGACCCGGAGCACGCCGCCAATGCGATCAACCGCGGGGTGACGACGCAGCTCGTCGATGGTCGCCGACACGTCCCCGTCGCGGGCCACGTGGGTCAAGAAGACGAGTCGCGCCTCCTCGGCCAGGCCGACCTGCTCCATGGCTCGGATGGAAACGTCGTGGTCGCCGAAGATCTTGGCCACCGCGGCGAGAACACCTGGCCGGTCAGCCACGTCCAAGCTGAGAGAGAACGCCGAGCGCATCTCGCTCTGCGGACGCACAGTCGTGCTGGTCCGCTTGGGCGCCGGGGCGGGGGCTCCGGCCAGCAGGTTGCGCGAGGCGTCGACCAGATCACCCAGCACAGCACTCGCGGTGGGGCCTCCCCCGGCACCGCGGCCGTAGAGCATGAGCTCTCCGCTGACGGCGCCCTCGACGAAGACGGCGTTGAATGCGCCGCGCACGGCGGCCAGAGGGTGGGTCCTGGGCACCATGGCGGGATGGACACGCACTGAGATTTCGGGGCCGCCGTCAACCAGTTCAGCCACGGCCAACAGCTTGACCGAGTACCCCAGCCGCTTGGCATAGGCGACATCCGCCGCGCCGAGACCGCTTATCCCTTCGCGATACACGTCGGCGTCGACCACGTCCACACCAAAGGCCAACGCAGCGAGGATGGCCGCCTTCGCCGCGGCGTCGTGTCCCTCCACATCGGCGGTCGGGTCGCGCTCGGCGAGCCCGAGCGCCTGCGCCTCTTGAAGCACGTCCTCGTAGCTCTCTCCCTCCTCCTCCATGCGGGTCAAGATGTAATTGGTCGTGCCGTTGACGATGCCCATGATCCGGACGATCTGTTCACCGGCCAGCGACTCGCGCAGCGGTCGGATGACAGGAATGGCGCCGGCCACGGCCGCCTCGTAGAGGAGGTCCACCCCAGCGGTGGCCGCCACCTCGGCCAGCTGGGCGCCGGCCACCGCGATGAGGGCCTTGTTGGCCGTCACGACAGGCTTCCCGGCGCGCAGCGCGGCCTCGACCAGCTCGTGGGCGGGGTGCAGGCCCCCGATGACCTCAACCACCACGTCGACGTCGTCGCGGAGGACCAGGGCAGCGGCATCGGTGCCGACCAGGTCGGCTGGCACCGCCGTGGGCCGAGGGCGAGTCGGATCGGCGACGGCAATGCCCGCCAGCTCGAGCCGGATGCCCGTGCGGGCGGCCACGTCCTCGGCCCGCGTCGAGAAGAATGTGGGCCAACGCGCCGCCGACGTTGCCGCATCCGAGGAGGCCGACGCGCACGGTGGGTGCCGGGTGCGCGTGCGGGTGCGAATGTGTCGGTGACGAAGGCACAGGCGGCGCGGCGGAGGCGGCAGCGTCGGGCACGTCCAAACGGTACAGGCTGCCCAGGCGGTCAGACGTCGAGGTCGACGAGGTCCTCGAACGTCTCACGGCGGACGACCACGCGAGCCTGGCCGTCGGCCACGAACACCACCGCCGGTCGGGGCACCTTGTTGTAGTTCGACGCCATGGCGTAGCCGTAGGCGCCGGTGACCGGCGTGGCCAGGACATCACCCACGGTCAGGTCCTCGGGGACAAAGGCGTCGGGCACCACGAGGTCGCCGCTCTCGCAGTGCTTGCCCACCACACGGACGGGCCGAGGCCGTCGTGCCCCGACCGCGCGGGGCAGGAACGCCTCGTATCCACTGCCGTAGAGAACAGGTCGGGGGTTGTCGCTCATGCCACCGTCGACGCTGACGTAGGTGCGGATGCCAGGGAGATGCTTGACCGTGCCGGCCGTGTAGAGCGTGATGCCGGCGGCGGCGACGATGGAACGTCCAGGTTCAGCGCTGATCCTCGTTGCCGGGTCCACTCCCGACCGGGAGCAGGCGGCGCGGGTGGCTTCGGCCCACTCCGCTTGGCTGGGCGCCGACTCACCGTTCACGTAGGGCACCCCCAGTCCCCCACCCACGACCAGCTCAGGCAGACCCAGGGGGGCGAAGAACGCACCCAGCACCTCGGCGGCGTGCTCGAACGAGGAGGCCTCGAACACCTGGCTCCCGATGTGCGCGTGCACACCCACCAGGTCGACGGTCGGCAGGAGCTCGAGAGCCGCCACGGCCTCCGCGGCCGCTCCGGACGAGACGGAGAACCCGAACTTGGAGTCCTCCTGACCGGTGCGTACGAACTCGTGGGTATGCGCCTCCACGCCCGGCGTCACCCGCACCAGCACCTTGGGCCGCGCTGGGCTCGGGGGCGATGACTCGAGCAGTCCGCCGAGCCGGGCGATCTCGTCGAATGAATCGACGACGATGCGCCCCACCCCGCTTTCGAGCGCCATCGCCAGCTCCTCGCTCGACTTGTTGTTGCCGTGCAGGATCAGGCGTTCGGCCGGTACCCCCCCAGAGAGGGCCACGTGGAGCTCGCCGGCGGAGGCCACATCGAGATACAGACCCTCCTCGTGGGCCAGACGCGCCATGGCCAGGCACAAGAATGCCTTGGTGGCATAGGCCACGCCCTCACCCCAGGCTGCCACTGCCTCACGACAGGCCAGCCGGAGGTGCTCTTCGTCGTACACGAACAATGGCGTGCCGAATTCCTCGGCCAGGTCCAGCAGGTCCACCCCGCCGACCCGCAAGTGGCCCAGGCCGTCGACAGCCGCGGTGTGCGGCAGGAGGTGACGCTCCAGGGGGGCCGTGGCGAGGTCGTGGTCCGTGGGCACGAGGGGGCAGGATACGGCAGCGCAGGGGCCGCCAGCCCATGAGCGTGGGCTCGCCGGTGTGGACGGGGGGTGGGCCGTCTAGGGGTGACGCTTGTCAACTTGAGCGAGGGCCAGCCGGGACACGCCCACGACTACGATCGTCACCTGCCCGTGCATCGGCACGGTGCATCCCGCCCCCGTAGCTCAGCGGATAGAGCACCGGCCTCCGGAGCCGGTGGCGCAGGTTCGAGTCCTGCCGGGGGCGCCATGTGCACTGCCGGGGGCGCCACTGCCGGGGGCGCCACCTATTGCCCCAGTTCGAGTGGTTACCGGCACGAGCGGCGCCGAACCTCCTGGGCCGGCGTTCGCAACGTCGAAACGTCGAAACGAGCGGTCTTGTGATGGTCGTTCGCCTTACGAGTACCACTGAAGCGACGAATTTTGTCAGGAGCTGACCGGAGCTCGTTTTCGAGGTCTCCGAGGTTCTCGGATCCAGTTAACCGCGTCACGCGTTCCGTGCGGCCTCGGGTCCCGTAATCCGGCTTAGCAGTGGAAAGGTCGAGGCGACTATCGCGAGTGAAACCGCGAGGAGGTGCCCCAGTCCGCGCAACGGGGACAGGGGCTGCTTTCAGTCCAGCTGGCTAAATATTGTCGACGCGGCGCCTCCGTCAGCGGCCCACGGAAGCGCGATGACCGCGCCCTTCTCTCGGCTGAAGTCGAGCACGTCGTCGTGGCCGTAGCCGCTCTCCTTGATGCCGGCGAAGGGGATCTCGTGGCGAGTCTGCAGGTAGGTGTTCGCCCACACGTTGCCCGATTCGATCTCGCGGATGTACCGGTGGATACGGGTGAGGTCGCGGCTCCAGACCCCAGACGCCAGACCGAAGCGGCTGTCGTTGGCGAGAGCGATTGCCTCGTCGTCGGTGTCGAAGGGGATGATGGCGCCGACCGGGCCGAAGATCTCCTCCCGGCAGATGCGCGGAGAGTTGTCCTTGGCCAAGAAGAGAGTCGGCTCGACCCAGTAGCCGCCGGGCCGGTCGGGCACCAGCTCTGGCCCGTAGCGACCGCCGAAGAGGAGCTCGGTTTCCCGCTTGCCGTCCTCGATGTACCCCACGACCTTGTCGTACTGCTTCTGCGAGATGATGGGGCCCATCGAAGTGCCTGGCTGCGTCGGATCGCCCACCACGATCGATTTCGCGACCTTCTCGATACGGTCCACGACCTCGTCGAAGATCGTACGTTGCACGAGGATCCGGGATCCGGCGACACAGGCCTGACCGGCGTTGAACCCGTAGATCGAGGCGAGGGTCAGGCCGGGAATGGTGTAGTCGAGATCCGCGTCGTCGAGCACGATGTTGGGCGACTTGCCGCCGAGCTCGAAGATCGCCGGGGTAAGGGTTTCGGCCCCGGCAGCCTGGATGAGCTTCGCCGTTGGCGACGAGCCCGTCATCGTGACTTTGGCGACGTCGGGGTTTCGCACCATGGCATCGCCGACGTCACCGAGTCCTGAGACGACGTTCACGGTGCCCGGAGGCAGGATTTCGTTCACGAGCTCGGCGAAGCGCAGCGCCGAGACGGAGGCTTGATCCGGCGGCTTGACGACCACCGTGTTGCCGGCTGCCAGAGCAGTCGCAACCTTGCTGCTCACCATGCCGAGGGGCATGTTGAACGGCACAATGGCGGCGATCACCCCATAGGGCTCGCGCAGCGTGAAACCCAGCGTGGTTGGATCGAGGGGGACCGTCCGGCCCCTCGACGCTTCCACCGTCTGTTGAGCCAGGCGACTCCAGAGCGCCTCCATGCCAGGACCGCACACCATCTTGCTGATTGACAATGGGTTGCCGTTATCGCGCGACTCCAGCTCGGCCAGTTCGTCTCCGTACTCGAGGAACATGTGGGCGACCCGCTTGAGGTACTCCGTCCGCGCGTCAGGCGACAGCGCCGACCACGCCGGGAAGGCCGCCTTCGCAGCCGCCACAGCCTCGTTGGCATCAGCACGATCGCTGAGTGGGATCTTGGCCCAGACTTCGCCTGTCGCAGGGTTCACAGTGTCGAGGAGGCCCCCTGACGCGGCGGCCTTCACCTCCCCGCCGATCAGGTTCTTGTACTGCACGATTTCAGACATTCCGACCTCCCCGGGGCCATGGCCACACGAGCCATGGCACTACTCGGGATCGTATCGAATCAACTCAGGAGGGAAAGCTCGGCTACGAAAGGTCTTTCACTGGGACGAAGGACTGCGGTTACGGCCACGATGACGTGCTGGAATACACCCGCGAGAAAACAGCCATTATCGCAACGTAGGTGGTGCCCCATTTCGCACAGCCAAACATGAGCGCCTGGGAGCCATCCGTTCGGGTTTCGGTGTCGAAGATCCGGATCTGACGCGGTGGTCCTTGTTTTCTTGGTCGCTAGGGCTTGGCCGCCCGGTCCTTCGGCTCGGCCCACACCCGATTGGGCAATGGGTGGGTCGGAGAAATGCAGTCGTCAGGGTCCCCTTCGAGACCCGAGAAACGCGAGATAGCATCTAAAGCTCGATCGAAACATTCGTCGACTTGACCACGGCGGCGGCCATCACGCCTGGCGCCAGCCCCATATCGTCCACTGCTTCGCGGCTAACGAGGGCAACGACCCTGAATGGTCCTGCTTGCAATTCGACCTTCGCCATGACCTTGTCCTTCACGACCCTGGTGACGATTCCGGTGAAGTGATTGCGAATCGACTCGCTCGCGGCCAGGAGCGGATCGGGGCCCTCATGAAGCGATTGAGCGAATCGAGCAAGTACCACCCCGTCGATTCGGCGTCTCCCTTTGGCTGTCCGGGTGGCGTCGAGGCTGCCGTTGTCGATCCAGCGCCGGACGGTATCGCCACTGACACCCAGCAAACCAGCTGCCTCACCCACGCTGTAGTCATCCATCCCGGGTCATAGCTTAGGACGGCTTACCGTCTCGCTCCAACAACTTCGACGCCCACCTGCGAAGGCCTCGGGGGACACGCGGCGGCCCTATCGCTGGACGGACGATGCGATTTTGTGTACACGACCCCGCTCCGCGGCCTTGCTGCTACGAGCCTGCGTCTATCCTTGACGCAGCAGCCGCGTCGCGATCGTCAGGAGCATTCTTTTGCCCAAGAAGCTCTCATTTGCCACTCTTCTCGGTGTTGTTCTGGCTCTTTCTTTCATCGCAGGTTTCGCGGTGTTCGTGCTCTCAGGCGCCACCACGAATAAAGGAACAACCGGCGCCATCGGCGCTGAGAACGCAACGATCGTGACCGCGGAGAAGACACAGTGCCTGAGGTTTGGCACGTATGCGTCGATAGCAACTCTGCAAAGAGAGGGTTTGCTGACGTTCAAGCCGATCTATAACTCGGTCGTCTACGTGCCCGGGAAGAACTGCGGGACCATCATCGTCGGCTCCCCGTCATACCAGTCGTCGGGTGGCTGAAGCATCCTCACCCACGGCATTGAAGCCGGTGTCGAGTGAGTGATTCGACTTGGTGCTGTCGAGATGGCTTCGGTCGACGCGCTCCCGGATGGGACGGGTCGGACGGCGGTCCTCCAATGACCCGGTTTTCCCATTTGAGATTGATTTGTAGCCATATCTGCCCACTTAGTCGCCTGAAGAGCTCTGAAATGCCTTGACCGGACAATCCGCCGCTCTTATATTTCGGAAGAGTTACCGCCTCCTGGAGCTGGCGCGGCCACTCTCTGAAAGGGACACTCGTGTTCAAGAAGCTCTCATTCGCGGGATTCGTAGGCGCAGTAGGTCTGGTCCTTGCCATCGCCCCTGCTGCTCTGGGGGTTGCTTCTGGCTCGGCATCGGCCCAATCGACGGGCACGACCTTTCTCGCTGCGTCGAACACAGAGCCGGCGTTTGACTTCATGACCCAGAACTTCATTCAAACCGCCAACGGTGGCCAGAGCGTCACGTTCAGCTTCGGCGGCTCGGGGAAGCTCGCCGGCGAGATAGATGGCGGCGTTGATTATGCATCGGACGGTACCGGGAACTCACCCCCCGGGTTTGCCCTGCTCGCATCCGCTGACGAGGCAAACGTTGACAACACGATTCCCGATGGCGCTCCTGCCACGAAGAACAAGGGAGCGGTCCCGAAGAGCAGCGTCGGCAAGTGCATCACCCCGCATTCAACGGCCTACTCCGCGGCAAACGGCGGCAACAATAACGGCACGTCGTGCCCCGGTATCGGCTCGACTCGGGCGCAATACACGACCGGACGCCTCGTGATCTTCTCCTGTAAGAGTGGCGGGAAGACTCTCCCTCCTGCTGACGGTGCTCCGACGTGTGCCGAGCCTGTAAGCGGCTATTTCACCAAGAGCGGGACGACAGCAGCGCCGTCCACCATGCCCCAGGTGTGGAGTGATCTCCTCGCTCATACCGGGACCTCCGACGGTGGTTCTGCTTCTCAGAATGTTGGTGGCTATCTCGCCATCGCCGATCCGAAGAACGGCTGGGATTTCGCAGACACCGGCTGCGGCCCGGCGGATGTCGCGCCGAACGCACCGTACGGGCTCGCGGGGATCGAGGCGCTCTACGTCGCAGCCGTCGGCTACTACCACGCGCATCCAGACCATGCCCTCGGTTCGACCCCGTCTGACCAGGCATGCGCGGAGATCGACCAGATGACCGGCAAAGGGTCAAGCCTGGACAACTACAGCACCGCGAGCCCGTCCTCGGGCGGCCAGAACGGGAACGGGAACTACTCCGACCCCTCGCTACCGATTATTTTCGGCGATAACGTGACCTACACTCAGGACACGGTCGTCGCTGGCACCTCGCAGATCGCCCTTCTTCCGAAATCATTCGTAATCTCTCCCGCCGGCAACGACACCAACTTCTGGGCCGAGGTTCCAGAGTGCGGCATCACAAGCGTCGCCCACGCAACCTTGTCGAACGGCTGGACGATCCACATCTCCAACACCGAACCTTGTACGGATGAGGACTACATCGCAGGAATGCACGACGATGCCGCGGCCAAGATCAGTTCTCACAACTTCGGGAAGGGGCCCGCCGTGAGCCTGACGACCCTGATAGGGCAGCACGGGTACTACCAGCCGATCAGGCAGTGGGTCGTCGTCGAAAACGACGACGAAGGCCAGAACGCGGCGGCAGCCCTTAAGAGCGCCGACGGCAAGTCTGGACAAGCCTTCATCCATTATCTGCTTTCTGCAAAGGGACAGGCCGTGATGGTCTCCTTCGGCTATGACCCGATCAGCTAACTGAAGCGCGGACACCGCGCATGAAGCGGAGCCGCGATTTCGCGCAAACCCTCGGACCTAAGCAGAAGGCCGCCGTCATCGCTGGCGTTGTGCTCGTAGGCTTTGGACTTGGATTCGGGTTCGCCCACCTCATATCCGGCTTGATCGCGTACTGGGGAGTTGTCTCCAGTCCGTTCTGGATTTCGCTGCGTGTCGCAGTCCCAGCAACGGTGGTCGCGGGAATTACCGGAGTCGGCTCTGGGTACGTGCTTGCCAAGGGTCGCTTCCCGGGCCGCGACGTGCTCGAAACCATCGGCAGCCTCCCGATCCTCCTCCCGCCCACGGTCATGGGTTACTACCTGCTCCAGGTGCTCTCCCCAGGGACGCGCGTTGGGGGGCTTCTGACGCGCGTCGTCGGGCATGTACTCGTCTACAACGTTGCCGGTTGCATCATTGTTGCGACGGTGGCCGCTTACCCGTTCTGTTTGCGGGCCGCACGTGCGGCCATCGAAGGGGTCGACCCCGCGCTCGAGCAGGCCGCGCGGGCGATGGGGCTACCCAATTGGCGGGTCGCGGTGTTGGTGACTCTACCGCTCGCTCGACGCGGGATCGCAGCCGGGGTCACGATCGGAGCCGCCCGCGCCCTCGGTGAATACGGAGCCACCCTGATGGTTGGTGGCGATATCAACGGCAAGACGCGCACAATGTCGCTCGCAATCCTCGACTCGTTCACCACGCCTGAGCGGAATGTGATGATCCTGATCCTCGTGTTGATGTCGGTCTCGGCGATGACCGGTGTCGGGCTGATGGGCCGAAGCCGAACATGACTAATGCGCTCGAGGTCACAGTCACTCGGCACATTGGGGAATTCGAATTGGACGTGGCCTTCACCGTGGAGTCTGGCATGTCGGTCTTGTTCGGCCCGTCCGGAGCAGGAAAGTCATTGACCTTGGCGCTCATTGCAGGCCTCATTCGTCCCGACACCGGAACGGTCGTGATCAACGGTCGTTTCGTGACTGACTGTGCTCGCCGTATCTACGTCTCTCCCAAAGGGCGTCGCCTCGGCATGGTCTTTCAAGATGGCCTGTTGCTGCCGCATCGCTCCGTTCTCGACAACGTAGCCCTGGCTGTGCGCCAGGCCAGCGGCCGCCATGCACGACGTGCGATTGCCCACTCGTGGCTTGAGCGGGTTGGGGCAGATGAGCTGGCCGACCGGCGACCGGGCTCACTTTCGGGCGGCCAACGCCAGCGGGTCGCGCTCGCTCGTGGCCTCGCTGGCGACCCGGCCCTCGTGCTGCTCGACGAGCCGCTCTCATCGCTCGACACCGCGGTGCGCGGTGAGTTGAGAACCCTGATCCGCGGTGTGATCGTTTCGTCAGGCATTCCCGCTGTTCTCGTGACGCACGATGCTGAGGAAGCTGAAGAGCTCGGTGACGTTGTCATTGCCTACAACGAGGGGCGGGTGACCGGGAATCGCATCGTCGATCGACCTGCTTGCCCTGGGCCTCAACGGGAGGCACCGGGGAGCACGGAGTCAGCGTGACCGGCCTGGTTCCTCACTCGTGGCTGAACAGAGTCGGCATACCGCCCTGGGTCTGGAATCCTCTGTCGGTCTCGCTCCATGCAGCCTTTGATGCGACCCTCGTGGTCGCGGTCGTCGGCATCGCCCTCGGCTATCTCCTCGCAAAAGGTCGCTTTCCTGGACGCGACGCGATTGAGACCGTGTGCAGCCTGCCGATGGCACTCCCACCCACCGTCGTCGGCTTGTTCCTCCTTACACGGTTGGGAGGGCCAGGACCAATTCGCAACGCGGAGGTCCGCCTCTTCGGCCATCCCCTTACCTTCACGTTCGCGGGGATCGTCATCGCCCAGATCGTCGAATCGTTCCCATATTGCCTGCGGTTCTCACGAAGCGCGATCTCCGATGTCGATCCCCGATTCGAGCAGGCCGCACGCGTCATGGGACTGTCCCGATGGCGGACCACGGTCCTCGTGACCCTGCCGATGGCGCGGCGTGGAATCGTTGCAGGAGTTGCGATGGCATTCGGCCGCGCTCTTGGCGACTTCGGAGCGACCATGATCGTCGGAGGATCAGTGCCAAAGACGACAACGATGCCTATCGCACTCTACAACGCCGTCTTCTTCGGCTCCCACCATCAAGCGATGGTTCTGGCACTCGTTCAACTCGGCGTGGCCTTTGCCATCCTCCTCGGCGTTAGCCGCCTCGGCAAGGTCCGACCCTTTTGACATTCGACGCAGCGGCGCCCCGAGAGAGGAGATTCTCCGGGAATCAATTGCCAGTCACGGAGGCCCGTTAGCCGGTGGGGTAGTCCTCGTGCTCGGCAGTCGACGGTGCTCTGCCCGTTGAAGTGGGTAGCGCCTCGTAGCGGTTGAGGTCGGCGAAGACCGGCGTCAAAGACTCGGCGATGCAGGAGGGCATCACCTTGGGCGAGGAACCCAAGGTCATCATTGGAGCGAACCTCTCGTCGACGGTCGTCGTGGAATCGATCACTGGGGACCCGACCACGTCAACCCAATGCACGGTCCAGGTTGAACGCCGCGTTGATCAACGCCAGATGGGTGAGGGCTTGTGGGACGTTTCCCTGTTGCTCTCCGGTCTGGCCGATCTGTTCTGCGTACAATCCGAGGTGATTGGCGTAGGTGAGCATCTTTTCGAACGCGATCCGTGCTTCATCAAGCCGACCCACGCGAGTCAAGGCCTCGACATACCAGAACGAACACACGGTGAAGGTTCCTTCCTGGCCGCGGAGGCCGTCCGGACTGGCCTCCGGGTCGTAGCGGTACACCAAGGAATCCGAGACCAAGGTCTTACTCAGCTCGTCCAACGTGGAGAGCCACTTTGGGTCCGTCGTGGAAATGAACTTGGCGATCGGCAGCATCAGGACCGAGGCATCCAACACGTTGCTGCCTTCGTGCTGAACAAATGCTTGACGCTCGTCCGACCATCCCGCCTCCATGATGCGGGAATAGATCTGATCCCGGACACGGCACCAATGCGTCTGATCGGCTGGTAGCCCTCGATGAACGGCCATGCGGATGGCCCGCTCGACAGCTACCCAACACATCAGCCGGGAGTACAAGAATTTTCGGCGGCCGCCTCGGGTCTCCCAGATCCCTTCATCGGGCTGGTCCCAGTTGTCGCACACCCAATCCGTTCTCGCCCGGACCGCCTCCCACTGGTCGGAGGAGAGCGGTTGCGCCCACTTGTCGTAGAGATAGACCGAGTCCATGAGCTCGCCATAGATATCAAGTTGCAGCTGATTCGCCGCGTCATTCCCCACCCGCACCGGGGCCGAGCCCCGGAAACCCTCGAGATCTGGCAACTCCCGCTCTGCCAGGTTCACCCGTCCGTCAATGCCGTACATGACCTGCAGGGGTCCATGTGGGCTCCCGTCGGGAATCGCCCACCGGGTCAAGAAGTCCATGAATGCAGTCGCTTCGCCCTCGAATCCGAGCTGCAGGAGCGCGTAGACGCAGAATGCAGCGTCCCGTATCCACACGTAGCGATAATCCCAGTTCCGCTCCCCTCCGATCCGTTCCGGAAGGCTCGTCGTCGGCGCGGCGACGATGGCCCCGGTGGGGGCGTACGTCAACAGCTTGAGCGTCAGCGCGGACCGGTGCACGACCTCGCGCCAACGTCCCCGATACCGCGAGGCGGAGAGCCAGTTCCACCAGAAGTGCACCGTCGCCATCAACTCGTCGAGGGTCTCCTCCGCGCGGCACACTCGTAGCTCGCTGGAAGAGCCGACCTGGTCCAAGGAAAAGACGGCAACTCCGCCCTCCTCGAGCGTGAACTCACTGACCGCGTCGCGCTCGTCGAGCACCAAGGGTTCGGTGGAGCCCAGATAGAGCGACAACTGGGGAGAAGTGAAGAGCACACCATCACGCACCGCCGAGACCTCGTGCGTTCCAGAGCCGTAGTCGAACCGGGGGGCGGCCCGCATACGAAACGGCATTGTGCCGCGTACGCACTGCACCCGGCGGATCAGGCGCTGCCCATCACCCGTCGGCGGGTCATGAAGCGGCATGAAATCCTGAATCTCGCCGACTCCTTCTTCGGCGAAGAACCTCGTAATGAGCACATTGGTGTCGGGAAGGTAGAACTGTCTCGTGCGGGCGGGAATCGCAGCCGCCAGTGCAAAGAAGCCACCCTGACCGGCGTCCAGCAGGGAGCCGAACACGCTGGGCGAGTCGAAGGCGGGGCAGCAAAACCAATCGATGGTCCCGTTAGTCCCGACGAGTGCGACACTATGGAGATCCCCAATGAGGCCATGCTCGGCGATCGGCAGGTACGGACCCGACAAACCTGGACTAGCGGATGACAACCCGGTCTCCACGCCGCGAGAACCAGAAGAGGTCCATATTCAGCGGTGGTAACTGCCGTGGCGGAGTTCGTCCACGAGCCCCGGACGGGTGGGCAGCCAACCAAGTTCAGATCGCGCCCTGGTCGCTGCCGTGCCTTGATCGAGCAGCAGCACCTCGGCGAAGTAGTCGCCGAGGCGGGCACGAGCTTCCTCATCTGAGCCGGCGACCGCCCCGGGAGCACCGGTAGCGACGGCAGCCGCCTCGCTGAGCTCGGCGACGGTGGGCTGCAGCCCGTTGCCGACGACGTAGCGGCCGCGCGCGGAGTCGCTTTCGAGGACCCGCCGGAAAAAATCAGCCAGGTCCGCAACATGGATGGTCGACCAGTGCTGCTGTCCGGTGCCGAGCATGATCAAGTTGCCGGCGGAGTCACGGGGTGAGCCGAGAAGCACCCCGGGAACCCCGCCTCCGCCGTCGCCGTAGGCGACGCTGGACAGGATCACGACGCCTCGAAGACCGCTTGCATCGAGCACTCGGCGGTCGATCGGCTCTTTCCATGCGACCATGGGCGGCGCGTCATACGGCGAGTCCTCGGTGATCGTCGTGTTCGTGCCATACACCCACAGGCCGCTGATGTGGAGATAGGGCTTACCCGTTTCATCGAATGCCTCGATTGCCGCGTCGACTACTGCTGAGTCCAGGTCTGCGCTCGTAGCATCCCCGGGACTGGCGGTGTGGATCGCCCCGTCCGTTTCGCCGAGGGCTTTGACGACGGCGGGTCGATCGTAGAGGTCGACGACAGCCGGGGTCGCGCCCCGCGCAGCGATGGTTTGGGCCTGAGCGTCGTCGCGCACGACGGCGGTCACTTCGTGGCCGTGAGCCTGCAGCTCCGCAAGGATGTGGGAGCCGACAAATCCTGTTGCTCCGGTGAGTGCCACGTTCATCTCGGGATGCCTCCTGTGCTGATTGAGGTCGAGTGACGACGAACAAAGGTTACTTGCGCTGTCAAGTGACTCCTACCGAGCAATGACTTGCAGTGTCAAGTGATATCCGCGAAGTAACTCCTCCTCTCTTTCCCAGTGTTCAAGCATGCATTCCCCGAAATTGGGGATTGGGGATTGGGGGGAACATCCCTGTACCCGGATTGGTTACTTGACGTCGCAAGTGAGCAGCTATCATCGAACGGTGCCGCCGGTGCCGCAATCGCCAAGCGACGAGGAGCCAGACGTTGATTGGCTCACCGCCGAGGAGCTGGACTCCTGGCTCTCGGTGGTTCGGTTGATGACCTGGCTCCCCTGGTCGATCGACCAACAATTGCAACGCGATTCAAAGCTCGGGATGGTCGACTATCAGGTCATGGCCATGCTCTCGGAGAGCCAACAGCGGACGATGCGGCTCAGCTCGCTGGCCGAGGTCACCAACGCGTCGTTGTCCCGGTTGTCACGCGTGGTCACACGCCTCGAGCAACGGGGATTCGTTTGCCGCGAACCCGATCAGACAGACGGACGCTTCACCAAAGCAATCCTCACCCACGAGGGACTCCAAGCGCTCGCCGAGGCCGCTCCCGGCCATATTGCACATGTGCGTTCGCTCGTGATCGACGTGTTGTCGCCGGAGCAACTACGACGGCTCGGCCGCGACGCCGACCGCATCATGGCGCGGATCGACACGTCTGCAATCAACTAATGCTCTGGCACCCGTCCGCATGATGGTCGCTTCGTTGCGGCCTGAGAATGTGAACAGCGTCGTTAGTTTGATAGTCGGCTACAGCCCATCTCGGACGTGGTCGTCCGGCAGAAACTCGCTAGGCACCGAACTGATCTGGATCATCCACTTCGCGTCAGGTCTTGCGGGAAGCTTCTGCATGGTGCCTCAGGGCGGCGTGAATCTGATCAACTGTGAACGGGACCTCCACTCTGACTCATCCCCCAGGGTTGGAGTGGTGTACGCCTACGTTCGAAGTGCGTCCCTTTGAACCGAAGCTCGTGGGAGTCCTGAGTCATCCACCCATTCCTTGGGCGGCTTGAAGGGCTGACTTACTTCCCGGCTGTGATAGGTCTTCCCTCCTGCACAAATCCGCGTGGGACCCCCACCCATCCTTCACAGTCGCCCAGATTTCGCCGTTTGGGGTGACGAATTCCCAGTTGCCCCATCTCCTCTTGTGCCATGACAAGCGAGCTCCAGGGAGATGCGAAAGCCATCCCAGCGCTGATCCAATTCGGCCTGTGCGGCCTTCTTCTTCAACTTCCCCGCTCTCATCAAGATCGAGCTTCCCGAAGGCAGTTCAGCCCGGCGCCGATCAGGACGCCCCGCCGCGTGTCACCGTCATCGAACCGATGACGCTAGCCGTCAAGAGTTGCAGTTTCTGTGACGTTCAGCTGGCTTGTACACGCTGGCACGACAAGTGCGAGACCCAGGGCGCCGCCAATGTCGTTGCGCCTGCGGCATTGATGGATGCTGGGCCCTCCCCCTATGACCAGGCCTTGCCCGTGCCGCTCTGTGGACCGGCGCGGGGCGTTCGGTGGTCGGAACGCTGCTTCGTCTATTCCTCGACGAGGATCACCAACGTTTCGGGCAGAACGCCATCGTGCTCCATGGCCGCGGCGGCAGCCTCTGACTGCATGGCGGACGCAAATGCATCCATGTCGGGAACGTCCATGATGAGTGCCACCTTTGTTGGATCGTCGGGGCTCACGAACGTCCGGATGTTGGTGACGCCAAGCTGGCCGAAGACCTCTTGGCGCTTCGGCGAGTTCAGCCAGTGTTCCTTGCCCTTCGAAATGTCGTGGTGTCCGATTATGGTCGGCATGCTGTCGTCTCCTTATGATCGGCGGTTGGGGAGTTTCTCTTCGGTGCGCAACGAGAAATATCGGCGCCCTGCATTGGATCCCGTTGGACGGTACTCGAAGTTGGGCGGGAGCGCACCGAAAGCAGTGCTATGGGTGCCACAGCGCGGCCCCGTCCCGGCGTTACTGTGACGCTTCCAGCCGCAGTCGCCGCTGAACATTCTAGGGCACCGTCAGCAAGCCGGATCCGTCCGATCTGCACCGATACAACGATCGTTCACTGTTCACCATCTCTGCGACGTCGCACGTGCTAGACCTACCGACCATAGGAGACGATCCCGTGATAGCGGCGACGCGAACCTCCCCCACTTGGGAGCGATACGCGTGGGTGGCGGGCATCCTCTACGTCCTCGCCGTCGTGGCAGAGTCCGCGGTCGGGCTCGGGGTCGGCATCAACCAGAACGACTCGGCCGCGAAGATCGCGAACACGCTCGCCGATCACAGGAACCGACTGATGGTGGTCGAGGGCTTCTGTGTCATCTACGCCGCCATGTTTCCGATCTACCTGTGGAAGCTGTACGACCGTCTCCTGCACACGGATGCCGAGGGCTCGCGTGCCCTCGGCTCCTTGCTGCTGGTCGGTGGCATGCTGTTTGTCGCCCTTCACGCGGTCAGCGACATCGGGATCTACGGCGTGCTCGACGGGAAGCTCGCGACGTTCAGTGCGCAACACGACAACAGCGTCTCCTACACGCTGTACCTGTTGA
The DNA here is from genome assembly GCA_963787485.1 of uncultured Acidimicrobiaceae bacterium. Classification (GTDB taxonomy): domain Bacteria; phylum Actinomycetota; class Acidimicrobiia; order Acidimicrobiales; family RAAP-2; genus Bog-473. The sequence continues at coordinate 94,022 of CAWBDF010000007.1, forward strand.
CCTACGCCGTGGACAGCGTCGCGGACGTCTTCGGCAGTCTCTTCGCGTTCGCTGCTGGGGTGCTCGTGTTCAGGAATGGAGTCTTGCCACGGTGGCTTGGGTGGGTCTCGATTCTCGCCGCGCCCCTGCTCTTTCTGCAGGCCTTCGGCCTCGGCGGTGTGATCGCATCGTTTGGCCTGGTTCTCGACCTCATCGGATTCGTGTTGCTCCTCGTCTTCGTCCTGATCAGCAGCGTCATCTTGCTCGGGCGCGAGAAATCGGTTGGCCTCGTCGCTCAAGTCAGGTAGGAGCCCCTGGCCTGACTGAAGGCGCCGGCGAGTGGTGCACCTGGGCAATGGTTCGAGGTGTCCCACTTTGACGGAACAAGCGAGTGGTGCATGCCACCGAGGGCGGTAGGGGCAGGTTCATTCCGTCCTCCAAAGCCCTGCCCCGTCGGCTCGGTGGCCCCGTCCAGTCCGCCTGGAGATCTGAAACTCAGGGCTGAATGAGGTGTTCCCCCTTCGCAAGTCCCCCGGACGTCCCGGGCCTATCCCGAGGGCCTTACCTAATGGTATAGTTAGAAGCTATTTCTCATCCGGCTTACTCACCCACACCGTAAAGGGATTCATCGAGGGCCGCCCAGGCATCGAGGGTGATCGGCCCGGCTCCTAAGGCGCTACCCGCCACAACGGTAATACGATCGGGGTCGTATCCGACCACAGCCTTCCAGGTGACGTTGTCGGTCAGTCTTCGGAAGAGGGACCCTCTTCGATCCAGCGCCTGTTCGATCTGTTCGAGCTCAGTGACTGAGTCCACCTCCAAGACAAGAGTTCGTATGCCGATGTGTCGCGCGCCCGCGCCGCGCCCGCTGGTTCCAAAGGCTCGCAAAACGATCACTTGAGGTCGCTCGCTCCCAGCTGCACTCACCGCCGCGAGTTCATCCCGCCTCGAGAGAACTGTGAAGCCGAAAACATCGCGATAGAACTCGATCGATCGGTCGAGATTCGAAACGTTCATCACTACGCTTTGGAAGTGCATGTCAGCTCCCGGGGCCGTTCGGCGGCGCTTTTCGTGAATCTACTGCGACGTGCTGTCGGTAATCCGATTTGGCAATCAAATCAGCGTTACTAGCGAGACGCGAGTGGACGAGCTGGATTGAACGCCCAGTTCAGGAGCCACTCGGACGGACGGGAGAGACGGCTGGACGATTCAGATGGGCCTCCCGAGCCGGTGGCGCAGGTTCGAGACCTGCCGGGACGCCGAGAGGGTGCGGCGCCGAAGTTCAACCGATGGGGATAGGAGATAGGGGGTTCAAACGTCCCACCTCGACCCACCCGCCGCCCGATCGCTCAGGTTCGAAACCCTGGGCCGCACCGTCTGCCCCAGAGTCTCAATCAGGCATTCCGGGCTAGTTCTCCGATTGAGCCCTGGCAGTTGAACTTGAAGTCCGCCGAGCGAGCCTCGCGGACCAGCAACCATGTCGTCGGGTTGGGGTGGCCCGTCCCCCGTTTGAGGTTGTCGGGTTGCAACAGTTCCCACCTCCTCGTTGCTCTTCCGCCCCGCTGGCAAGACATGGTGAGCCACGTCGGCGGTGTGAGTACCGCGCACGTGAAGGCTGAAACCCATTCTTTTCTAGCGGTCAGAAAGAGTGCTGCTCTTGCGCACACTTATTCCCCATTTCCCAAGAACAACATTGATCGATTTCGCAAGAAAGTGGATTGCTCCCGCTTTCAACCACTTACGAACGTGTTTGGCGTACGCCGAACAGGGGTACTTCTGAGCCGCCGGGAAACCTCGGCATGCCAACTACTTCTGGGGAGGACTCAATGGTTGGAGTGGTGGACTCGTTGTCAGCATCATCGCCTTCGCGGTGGGAGCCGTTCTTGATTGGGCCGTGACCGTGCAGCCCAACCAGCATGGATTCAACGTCGACAGGGTGGGCGTCATCGTGATGATCGTGGGCATCATCGGTGCAGTGCTGTCGATCGTCGTCATGGCCGTCGGCAATACCCGCAGGACTCGAAAGGTCGTCGACGACGGGCGGGGCAACGTTGTCCGCCGCGTTGACTCGCAGATCTAGATCAAGGCACGACATATCCACGGAATCGAGAGCTTCATATAACTGGGAGGTTTGACCTGTGGTACTGATACTTGCGTTGTTGCTAGTGCTGGTCTTGTTCGGTGCCGGCTTCGCCGTGCATATCCTATGGATTGCGGCTGTTGTCCTCTTTGTTCTTTGGCTAATCGGTCTGGCCATTGGCCGAGGCGAGGGCGCTGGAAGACATCGCTTTTATCGCTGGTAGCACCCTCGCACCCAGTAATCACGTTTGCGGTTGTCTCGTTGGCCAATTCGATAAGGCAGTTCGACCTCCGGTGCTCTGATCGACGGCCCCCCAGGTATTTCGGGCCCCGGGGGGCCGCTCGCGCCATCGCCCAGTACGCCCGGGCTGCAACCACATCAGCGAGGCCGCTCGCTCAGTCGCCTCGCAGCCAGCCAGGTCGTCGGGCTCCTGGGTAGAGGTGGGAGGATTGCCCCATGGCGACGACGGATGTCTACAGGAGGTTTGCGTCGTTCGAGGCACGCGGAGAGTCGCCCTGTTACGAGGAATGGGCCGAGGGAGTTGCTCATGATCCAGACCTGCTGACCCTGATCGACGAGCTTCCTGTTTGGAAGCGTCAACCGAACCTAGTCTTCGCTGCAGCCCACTTCGCCGGTGTCTCCCCGCAACCGTTCGAAGGATTCCGTAGTGAGGTGATCGCGGCATGGCCCGAAGTCCGAGATGTGATCCTGACAAGACGGACACAGACCAATGAGCCAGGTCGGTGCGCCGTCGCACTACCTCTTCTCGCCGCATTGCGTCAACCGCTTGCGCTGCTCGAAGTCGGCGCTTCCGCCGGACTGTGCTTATACCCGGACAAGTTCAGTTACCAGTACAGCGATCTCCCTCGCCTCGATCCAGCCGGAGGGCCGAGCAGAGTTTTGTTGCGCTGTGCGATTGAGGGCCCTGTCCCAGTGCCCACGGCTCTGCCTGAGATTGTCTGGCGAGCTGGCATCGATCTCAACCCGCTCGACGTGACCAAAAGCGAAGATGTCCGTTGGCTGGAAACCCTAGTGTGGCCAGAGCAGGACTCACGCCGCCAACGGCTGGCTGCGGCTATCGATATCGCCCGCACGGACCCCCCACGCCTCCTCGCTGGAGACCTCAACGACACCATCGAGACGCTAGCGAGCCAAGCCCCATCGGACGCCACGCTCGTTGTCTTCCATAGTGCCGTGCTGGCCTACGTTTCCGCCGAGGCTCGAACCCAGTTCGTAGCGAGAGCAAGATCCTTTCCAGGCCATTGGATCTCGAACGAAGCCCTATCGGTTGTTCCAGATATCAGGCCGTCGGTCTTGCCGCCCCCACCGGATTCAACCAAGATGCAGTTCTTGCTTGCAAAGGACGGTGAGGCCGTCGCTTACGCCCGGCCTCACGGACAATCGCTCCTTTGGCTTGCTTAGATTCCGTGTACACACCCTGGGAGTATGGGTACCTCCGTACTGCCGGCTAGGGACGTGGCCAGGGACTCAATCTCCAGTCGGAATTTGGGTCAGTCTCTCCACTGACCGATGCGTCCCGCGGCGTCCGACGGTCGTACTGTCGAAGCCGTTACCGAGGAGAACTTCTGATGCGCAGCGTGACCTATTCGATGGGTGTTTCACTTGACGGCTACATCGCCGGTCCGCACGGCGAGTTCGCTTGGACGGAGCCCGACGAGGAGATTTTTCGCTTCGTCACCGACGAGATACGAGAGGTCGGCGTCCACCTGTTGGGACGACGGCTGTACGAGACGATGCTGTACTGGGAGACCGCGGACCAGGATCCATCGCTCGACGATTCAATGCTCGAGTGGGCCGCGATCTGGAAGCCGCTCCCAAAAGTGGTGTTCTCCACCACGCTGTCGGCGGTGCAGGGCAATGCCCGCCTGGCCTCCGGCGGCCTGGCCGAGGAGATCGAGCGGTTGCGAGCCGAGCCCAGGGAAGGCGACATCGCGATCGGCGGCGCCACTCTCGCCGCCGAGGCGGCCGCGTTGGGTCTGATCGACGAGTACCGGGCCAGGGTCTACCCGGTGCTGGTTGGCGGTGGCATTCCGTTCTTTCCCCAGCGCGAGTGCCGGGTCGATCTCGAACTCGTCGAGACCCGCACCTTCAGCTCGAGGGTCGTCTACCTCCGCTACCGCGTGGCGCGCTAGCCGGCCCGCCCGCCAAGCGCCAGGAAGAACGAGCGAGCCCGTTGCTTGACCTCAATCTCGCCAGTTCTCGCAAACGAACACTCGAGCGATCTCGCTCCAAGCGCCCAATATTCGAAAGGGTTGACAACATCGATGGCAGCACCGGCTCGGTGATCAGCGTCCACTCACGTGAGTCACCACTTGGGCAGTGCCCTCATTGACTCCCGACCGCACTTATGGGTTGTCCTTCAAGGTGATGGCGAGCGTCCCTTCAGGCGAGGCGGAACCTGCAGACGGTAACCGAGCACAGCCGGTCGTCGGCCCCCTCGGATCGGAGCTCAACGCGGACGGTCACCTGATCCTCGGTAACCCGCAAAACCTCCACGCTGGTCACGAGCGGGGCGCCGACGCCCCGGGAAACCAGCGACGTCCCCTGGTGTTCGATCCAGAAGCAGTCAGTGCCGAGCACATCTTGAGCCGCGATCATCGCTGCTGCCTCGGGCACCACTTGGAACGGGCCCTGGTGCAGGCCGCTACCCGACAGGTCGGAGCCGATCTCTGACACAAGTTCGGGAATCTCGAGGTTTCCATCTGGCCGCCGCCTCGCGCCGAACGCCTCGAAAAGCGGCGGGAGCCCCGGCGAATCCTCGACGCCAGGGCGGTTGTCGACATACTGGAAGTCCGAGACTGGCTGGTGGGCGGCCCAGTGGGTGCTGCCGATACCGAGCACCCTGGCACGGTCGTTGGCGTCGGTCAGCCGGCTCTCGGTGAATAGCTGGGTCCTACCCTCGCGCAGGACGCGGCCCTCGAGGTGTACTTGCGCGACGTCAAGTGCCGGCTCGAAGAGCTGCAGATCGATTCGGGTCGGTGCCGGGTAGCCGCCCAAGGGATCGACATTGATTCCCGCCGTATCGAGGAGAGCAACGCCTAATGGAGCGGCGAGAAGACCGGCGCGGCCGCGAAGGTCGCTCCGGACCGTCAGCCAGCCTTCCGCCTTGTGTCGGCCCCGTGCCTCGGAATAGGTACCGAGGTACCGATAGGAGATGACCCGTACACCCTGTGTCCCGGGAGGTCCCGCGACCCCTGGTCCAGCCCACGCCAAAACCGGCGTAGCCGGGCGACCCTCGATCCTGTCATCGGTCGACAACTCGATCTCCTCTCGGCTCCACGTCTTGATCGTGGCTCAACGCTAGGGCGGGCGGCGGTGCCCACCTTCTCAGGGTGTCCTGACGCGTACCAGCGCTCGGACGCCCGCCTCAACGAACCGACAGGTGATGCGGTATCCACATCGCCCGGGAGAGGGTGCCAACCTCCAGCGCCATGGGGGCGGGAGCAATGTGATGCCAAGGCATTCTGCATTTGGTGCGTCCCAGCCGGATTCGTGACAAGCCCTCCAGGACCCCGCCCAAAGACGGTACTCAACCCATCAGAAGCGCAGTCGGTGCGGCATGTTACTTCGACCCCTGTCGGGACGAACCGCCAGCGCTTGGTGAACTTCCAACCGGTGACGCTCGAAGCCGATCGCCGATGCCGCCATATACAGACGCCACACTCGGGCACGAGCCGCTCCGACTTCGCGGACTGCTGAGTCCCAGTTGGCCTCGAGATTCTCAACCCAGTGCCGTAACGTCAGCGCATAGTGCTCGCGTAATGTTTCGAGGTGACGAAGCTCAAATCCAGTGTCCTGCATCATGGACACCACGGTTCCGATTTCATGGAGCTCACCGTCAGGAAACACATAACGGTCCATGAATGGGCTGGCGATCCGTGACGGCCCGCGAAGCCCGGCAGCGACGGCGACGCGCCGTGCTGTTGCCTCGGCTCGGCCTCGGACAGTCGGCGCGTCTTGCACACCTGGACGGCCGATGGCGTGGTTCAGTAGTCGACCTCCCGGCCGCAGGAGCGCGAACAATCGATGGAAATACTCGGCCATTCGCCGCCTACCCACATGTTCGAACATGCCGACCGAGCTGATCGCGTCGAACGGCCCATCGGCGAGGTCGCGGTAGTCCTGGAGCCGAACCTCGACCTGGCCGCCGAGTCCGCACTCGGCCACGCGTTTAGTTGCCCAATCGTACTGTTCGCTTGACAGGGTGATACCCAGGACGCGCGCCCCGTGGTTCGTGGCGGCATGGATTGCCATCCCACCCCAGCCGCAGCCCACGTCGAGCAGCCGCATACCTGATCGTAGACCGAGCTTACGGCTGACGAGTTCATACTTGTTAGCCTGCGCCGTGGCGAGGTCATCTTGCGCGGTTTCGAACAACGCGCATGAGTACGTCATGGAAGGGCCGAGCACCGACTCGTAAAAAGTGTTGGATAAATCATAGTGATGGCTGATCGACTCGCTATCTCGTTTTCGACTGTGGATGACACCACGGAGCCTGGCCTCTTCTTCTGGAGGAGGAAGCAGCCGAAGTGCGGACGGACCTGCGGCTCGAAGCAATCGAGCCACCGACGTGGGACTGAGCCGGAGACTCGAAATGGAGATGTCGAGGTCGAGGACCGAGTAGATGTCACCGTCGATGTCGAGATCGCCCGCTACGTATGCCCGGCTCATTCCAAGCTCACCAGGTCGGCTGACTATGCGGGATAAGGCGTCCGGCGAACGAATCACAAGGGTGGCCGCCGCGTCCGGTGGGCCGGCTGCGCTGCCGTCGTAGGCAGCGATGCCCAAGGGAACCTCGTTCCCGAGAATGCTCCGAACCACCTTGGCAAGGGGCACAACAGCCTCCTCCCTTGATCACTCCATTCGGTTGTACGATCACCTACAAGGTTACGGTCAGCAACTAGCTCCGTCGAGGCGATTCCCAAACTCCATCCAGCTGGAGAGGGTTGCCCACTGCTCGTAGGAGGGCGTTCCCCGAACTCGCACCGGGACGGTGGGACACCTCGGCACGTCGGGAACACCCTTTTCTGTCCACCGATTTGGGAGATCCGAACCGATACAAACCTACGGATCACAGGCCTAGGGTTGAGTAATGGACAAAGCAAAGCCCACGCGTGAAGAGGTGGCGGCGGCAACTGCTCATACCGCTGCAACGATGCAGGTCCAAGTGGTCCCGGTCAATGTCTACGAATCCACGGCATCGTTGGTTCTGGTCGCCCCATTGCCCGCGGTCACCTCTGACGACGTGACGGTTGAGGTTCAGCCCGGCAAGTTGCGCTTTCACGCTTCGCTTCGCAGTGCAGGTCCGCGGACCTACCTACTCCACGAGTGGGAATACGGCGGCTACGAGCGTGAGATCGAACTTCCCGATGGCTTCGGCAGCGGCGTTGAAGCGAGCCTGGCCAATGGCCAACTGGTCATCCGGGTCCTCCGAGGTGACCTCACCAAATCGGTCACTATCCATCCGACTGCGCTATGAGAGCAGTAGCTATGGCTGGAGCTGTCGAGCATGGAAATGAGCCATCGCCCCGCCCCAAGGACGTTGATGGGCGACATATCGAACAAGAAGGCAACGAGTTCATGGATCGCGTGATCGTCGGGTGCCACAAAGACGGCGAAGCCGAGTGGGTCGCAGAAATGTCTTGCGGTCCGCCTCGTTCGTGCCGGCCCGGTGTAGGACGAGCACACGATGCCATCTGGCCTCTGCCGGGATCACCGCATAGCAGCGAGTATCTGTGGACGCGTCGTCGTTCGCGACGGACGGCTTCGGGACAGCGCGGCGACGACTCGATCTATCGTCGATGCGGGGCGAACCCAGGCGATAGCCTCAGACATCGAGCACCATGTCGAGCCACTCGGGCCCGTGCACTTGTTTATCGAGTTCTACGCGATCGATCGTCCACTCCCTCAACAAGACGTAGGTGATCCGGGAGGCAGTGGCTGATGACGAGGATGGCGACCCGGCTTGTTGGGCTCACCTCATTATGGCTGCACAGACCGCTGCGACTGATGACCACGGGGATTGCCGTCGGCGTGATTTGGCTCAGACCACCTACGCCGGAGGGGCCTTCGGGCGGTCGTGGTTGATGTCCTCGTGGTCTCGTTTGTGTGAGGGTGTGCAGCTGGTCTGACCTGCCCACGTAGGAAGCGTCCTGGATGCCCGAAGGGGTGAACCCGGATGCTGCTTGAGTGAGGTTGGCAGGCCCGAACATGTCCACGACCGCCGCCACGTTGTTCGGTTCCGTCGGATATGCCCCGACATCGAATCTCGAATGCGATCCAGTCAGAGCAGCGAACGCAACGAGCTGTCCGCCGACGCTCGTGCCAAACGCGAAGATCTGACTTCCGTTCAAACCTTAGTGATTCGCCTTGGCTCGCAGATACCTGATGGCGCACTTGACGTCTTCGATCTGGGCAGGGAAGTGCGATGCGGGGGCGAGTCGGTAGTTGACGCTGACGAAGGCATAGCCGGCTGAAGCCAATGCACCGAGGAAAGTTGGATTGAGATCCGACTTGTGGCCGGCGGTGAAACTTCCACCGTGAACGTACAGCACGATCGGAAGCGGGCGAGTCGGAGCAGTGCGAGGAATGTAGAGATCCAATTGCTGCGAATTGCAGTAGGTCAGATTCCGGTCCGCTGTACCGAGCGAAAACCGCACATTGGCGGCTGCGGTGATCCAGCCAGACATCAGCACCGCGATGGCTAGCCCGGTCGCCAGGATCAATCGCCGAATCACCCTTGCCAGTCTTGTCTGGCTGCTAATTACCGCTAGGGGCAGGGTCCTCAGTTCTGCCCGAGGCGGACCGCCGTGATCACGCCGGGAACTTTGATGGCCCGCCACGACTCGCCCTCGTCTTCAGAGACATGGACGTTCTCGCCGAATCCGATGACGACACGACCGGCGGCAGCATCGAGGTGTCCGGTGTCGACGTTGCCCGGGAACCATTTGGGCAGACCGACTTCACAATGGACAAACGCAGTCCCGAGCTGTGCCCGGTACACGGCGCCGCGTGTTGTGAAGGGCCCGTCTGAGGCCGAAACGTAGGCGGTGTCGCCGTCGATGCACGCCGCCCGCAGATAACTCTCATGGAGTCCTTCGGCGTTCCACGACCACGATTTCCCTCCGTTCTCGCTCCAGCCGAATCCAACAGCCGCCGCCACGGCCACCGATCCGTTCTCTGCCCTCACCTCGTGGACGTCCGCCTCGGGTTCAATCACCCCGTGCCAGGTCTCCCCTCGGTCGCGTGAGTGCCACAAGCCGCCCACGTGAACGTTCACCCACAGGTCCTCGCCGCTGGTCGCCATGGACCGGGTATCGGGAGTCGGACTGGCCGGGTTCTTCCAGTGGTCTCGTTCCGGCACCTGTTCGAAAGCACTGACGTCCTCCACTTGGACGCCGACCAGGGTTAGACGGGCACCGGTTCGGCCCACGACGACAGTTCCGTCGGCCAGGACAGCCAAGCTCTGGCCGTCGTCGGCGGGTAACTCGCCGACCGTCATGACCTCTCCGTCATCGAGGCGGATGACGACCTCGAGGTCCAGGAGTGCGTGCCATCTCGTGGGGCCGGGTGCCAAGGCGGTGACGGTGTGCCCGTCGACGAGGGTACGGCCCGTGTCCAGGTCGAAAAGGCCCTGCTTCGTCCCTACGAGCAACATCGAAATCAAAGCTACCGCTCGTCAGCGTCACTTGGACCCATCTGCTCTGCTGCGCCGGCGAGCCGACCCATCCTGGGCCGCTTTACCTGTTCCCACGGGGTGCTTCTTCGAGATCTCACGACCTCGTTGCACCCATCCGCCGTCTGGCCACCCAGTGGGCGCCCTTGCCCCCAATCAACGAGGCTCGATAAACACTTGGCGCCTCCGAACACCGGGTCTGCGGCACGATCAGCCCGGGCGATGCTGATTCAATCCGTCAGAGGTACCCCGCCCCCCCGGGGACCGAGCCACGGCTCCACCGGCTCCGACCTGCGGTCCTACACGTCAGACTTCGCCAGGGTCGCTGTCACGAACGAGGCCGTCCCACGACCACTTCGGGATCCTGAGACCCTCGGGCACTCCTCTCTTGGACCGGTGGTAGCGCGACATCGTGGTCGTGGTTGCCCATTCGAAGTAGTCGTGTAGCACCTGCATCAGGCAATCGTCACCGTCGAGCCCGGCGTCCACTAAGGCCTCGTCGAAGCAGGCGACCGCTCGTCGATCCATATCCTCGTGTGGACCGTTCCCGCTGTGCATTCGCACAACGGTGCTTTCGTTCCCGCGGCAATCCGAATACCGCGTGGGACCTCCAAGCGCCTCCGCCCAATAGTCGGCCAGTCGCTCGGTGTGCTCTGGATGGAATCCGTGGCTGAATGCATGGCTCACGATCTCGTCGGCCATCACTCGGGTGTGCCATGCCGTCGCCAAGGCCAACACTGCCTCGTCTCCACCCATGGCCTCGTAGACCGTCGGCATACTTAGGAATCGTATCCATTTGACGCAGGTATCCCAGTTCGCCAATCGGGAGGGCAGCGTTTCTTGTCCAGCACTCGCTGATTGACGAGAGGCCGAATCACTCGGCCAACGTCGGACCAACGATCGTCACGGTGTTCAGCGTGGAGCCGTTCCACAGCGTCGTGGTCGCCCGTTGCGGGGACCTCCGCGGGCGGGCTCAGGTAGCGGTCGAAGTCGATACCTGGAGTCAAGAGATTGACTACTCGGCAAGTACTTTGGTCGTAAGCATTCGTGGCGCTGTGCGGGACGCCCGGGGAGGCCCTGGCGAAAGGCAAATGGTAGGGGAACCCACCCCTGCCCTGTACGGCGTGACGTGGGACACTTCGGGAGAATCCAAGCGAGCCAAACCTGTACCACTAGATTTGTGTGCCGGATGACACGCCTCGGGATCTCTGTCGGAACCACCTTCCGTGCCGACGGCCCCGAAGGGCAGCGGGAAGGTCCGAAGGCGGTACTTGCCCAGGCGCGTGCGGCTGCCCGGGCCGGCCTCGACAGCCTGACTGTCGGGGATCAACACGCCACCGGACCGGTCGCCTATGTGCAGAACGTTCCCATCATCGGCCGGATCCTCGCCGAGTGGACCGACCGCCAGAGCGGCTGCCTGTTCCAACTGCCTCTGTGGCACCCGGTTTTGATGGCCGAGCAGATCGGCACCCTGGCGGCTATGGCAGAAGGGCCGTTCATCGTGCAAGCCGGGATCGGCGCCGGCCGCGAGCAGTTCGCGGCGATGGGACGGGACCTGAGCCGGCGGGCGACGGTCTTCGAAGAGAGCGTCAGGGTCGTTCAGGCACTGCTCAGCGGTGAGACGGTCAGCAGCGAGATGTTCAACATCGAAGGCGCCAGCATCGCCCCGACCCCGCCCGAAGGGGTCGAATGGTGGATCTGTGGCGGCGTGTCGAAGTCCATCGACCGGGCCGCCCGCCTCGGGGACTGCTGGTACGGCGGCGCTGACCTCACCCCCGAGACCGCCGCCCGCAACCTGGCGATCTACCGGGAAGCGTGCACGAGGCACCGGCGGGAACCATCACGGATCCCGATCCGTAAGAACGTGTTGATCTGTGAGAGCCGCTCCGAAGCAAAAGAGGCCGGGGACGCCCTGGTCGCCGCCGAAGACCGAGGCTTCGATCGAGCCGCTGTCGCCTATGGTGACGCCGCTGGCGTCGCTGAGCAGCTGTCGGTGTACCGTGACCTCGGCTTTACCGACATCATCATCCGCACGATGGTACCCCTGCCCGCCGAGCTAGGTCCCGACGCCGCAGTGCGTTCCGTCGAGCTGGCCAGCGAGGTCCGGGCTCTACTCGCATGAGCCGGAATTCAGCGGTAAGCATCCGCCAAGCACCCGGAGAGGAGTGGATCGATGGCGAGTTCGGATCTCCTGGCCGACGCCTTCGAGAGAGTCCGCGATGCGGTATATCCGGCGGTCAACGGTCTCTCTGTCCAACAATTGGCTTTCCGGCCCGACGGCGAATCCAACTCGATCGCCTGGTTGGTGTGGCACCTCACCCGAATCCAAGATGACCATGTCACCGGACTGCAGGGAGGGGAGCAGGCGTGGACGACGGGAGGATGGTCCGAGCGGTTCGCCCTCCCGCTCGACCCCACCGACACCGGTTACGGCCACGGGCCCGATGATGTGGCCAGAGTCACCGCCCATGCCGCGTTGCTCCTCGGCTACTTCGAAGAGGTCCACCAAAATACGGTGGAGTATCTCCGCTCTCTCTCCGATGCTGACCTCGAGCAGGTGATCGACTCCTCGTGGGATCCGCCGGTCACCATCGGCGTCCGACTGGTGAGCGTCATCGCTGACGACCTGGAGCACGTGGGGCAGGCGGCTTACGTGCGTGGCGTCGTGGAGCGCCTGGAGACCTGATTCCCATTCGTCTTGCGAAGGCAGCAGGAGCGGTTTTGAGCAGCTCGTCGATCACGTCGACGAGGGCCTCCAAGTTTGTCCGCCGTTCGCCGTGACCGAGGTGGGCGCCGCTGCTCGTCTATCGCGCTAGGAAGAAGAGTGTGATGGTCATGACGACCGCCACCATGGTGGCCACGCGTCGCAACGTGCGCCCAGTGGTTCGGCTCTCGGGTGCGTCGGGCACTCGTCCGGCGGCCTTCATCGTGCTCATCGGGTCAGGGTTCAGTTGGGCAAGGTTCACCGTGCGGATGCGGGCAGTGGCCGTCGCCGCGACCCAACCGATCGCCGCCGCCGCCAACGGAAGTGACAACAGATAGGTCATGGCCACGTTGGAGAACGCCTCGCTCACGCCACCGGCGACCGACGCGCCGGGGTCGCGCGGTCCACCGTCGATCGCCACGACCGCGATGGTCGAGATGAAGAACATGACCAGCCCGGCACTGACGCCGGCCAGCCGGGCAGCGCGCCGTCCCACAGAGGCGCTCCCGCTGCGCCAGGCGCCACCCACCCCCAGGGCTACTGGCACTGCGATGTACAACGCCGGGTTGGACCACGCGCCCACGGAATAAATGGGGTTGATGATGCCTTGCCACGTGCATCCAGAGACCGTCAACCACGCTGCCGCGACGAAGAGGCCACCGACGAGCCCCAGACGGGCCACCCGGGCCCGGCGCAGCTGCACGCTCACGGCGACGATGCAACCAATCACGAGGGCGGCCAGGATCGCCAGCATTACCCAGTTCCAAGGGTCACTGGCCAGCCCGAAGTGGACGAACCCAAAGCCGAACACGAGCGCGCTGCCCAGCGCGACGGCCATCAGTGCTGCCATCGGTCCGACGGGCCCCCATGGTGGCAGCAGCACGATGCCGACCACGCATCCGAGAGCGAAGCGCCACCGGTTGGAACGCCCTTCGATCCGGTCCAACTCGCCGAGCATCCCCTGCCCCCAATCGACCCGGTTGGCGGGGAACAGTCCGTCCGCCCATTGCAAGAGCCGGACCGGAGGGTCTCGTCGCTGCGTCCCTCTGTCCTGAGGTGGGTGCTCGCGACCCCACATCACCGCTCCCGCGACACCCAGCAGCAAGATGCCGAGGACCGTCTGCACTATGCCCCGCTCAAGCCCAATCGCCGGCGCGGCACCGACCGTTCGATCCGGGCCGCGTCGAGCGCCGCCACGTACTCCCGCCCCGTCGGGGTGAGTCGGTACAGGTGCCGGGGCGGCCGGCCGGGTGGACTTGGCTCCCAGGATGTTTCGAGCAGTGCACGGTCCGCGAGCCGGATCAGGATCGGATAGAGCGAGCCCGATTTCAGGTGGACTTCTGTGGCTAGGTCATAGCCATAGCGCCACCGCGCGGGATCAGCGGCCAGTGCCTGGAGGACTCTGATCACCTGCGGAGACGGACGCCGTGAACGGGTCACGGCGATAACTCTACCTATATAGCCAAAGATGTCAAGTGCTGAGGTGTCGCGGCCCGCACCTATCTGTCGGCGTATCCCCTAAGCGCCTGCCTGTGAGGGGCGACACCGCGCGGGCCCAGGTTTTCGAACCTGAGCGGTCGGGCGGCGCGTGGGTCCGGCCAGGGCGTTTTGAACCCCTTATCGGCACTCCCCGCCAGTCGTCGGACGCGGGCCAATCTCCGGCTCAGCGCCTTCCAGGTCGGATTGGGTGTGGATGACCGCCGCCCCCACCCCTTCTCCGATGTCGACGATCACTGCGCCCCGGCTGGGACCGGGAGGGTTGCTTGGTTACGGGTGGGTATGACCCCGTGCCGTCGCCATCACGAGGCGACGCTCGGTGCGTTGTACCCGCTGTGGGGGACCCCCAAATACGGAAAGGTGGGAAGGTAGTTCTCGGTGCCACCGACAGTTGTGTCTGTCCCCCCGTTCACGAGGTCGTAGATGGCGCCTGCGGCGCCGTCCCCGGGGTTGGGGAACCCCGGGACGATGCCGGGAGCAAGAACCCCGGCGATGCAGCGAAGCTCGATCGTCACCACGTCGTCGAAGACGCGCCGGCCATTGGGGAAACCGGCTGCGTCGAGGGCCAACAACCCCAACGTGTTGGGCGTGGCCGAGGGTCCAATCGCCATGTTCAGGCGGAGCATGTCGGCCTGGGTCGGCCCGGTGAAGTTCTGGAACGAAGGCGCTACGGACAACGTCCCCGCCGGAATCCCGGTCAGCAGGATCGCCAGGAGGTCAACCCTGTTCGGACTGCCGTTGTTGTACGAAAAGAGCTTCGGGAAAGCTCCCTCGGCTGGCCCTGGCGCCGACGGCGGCGTGTAGAGGATCGGCAGAAGGTTGGCCAATTCTGGGTTTGAGACGTACTTGGCAAATTCGCAGTCCTGTACAGGCTGGCTGGAGTTCCAGAGGTCCTTGAATGCCATCGGAACGATGACCTCGTTGAACAGCGGGTTCCCGAGCCGCGACACCTGCGCCCACGGCCCCACTTCGAAAGCCTGGCCGAGGAACACCTCATTGAACTTCACCTTCTTGCGACTCGCGGTCGTCCACACCCCGATGACCGAGCTGTGCTTCGACGGATCGGTCGGGTTGATGCCACCTGCGGTGAGTTGGTTCTTTGGGATCTGCAGGGCCAAGGAATGCACGTTGAGGGTATTGGTCGAGTTGATGCCGGACATTGCGGAGAGGGGTCCGGTGACGCCGAACGTTGCGTGCAATTCCTGGAAGGGCCGCAACGTCCCCAGGTCGAAGATGGATCCCAGGTCGACGTAGAAGCCCTCCGCCCTTTGGCCAGCGAAGGCCTTCATTCCGTTACCGAGCGATTGAATGGCCGGTGCGCCCAGAGCGGACTCGTAGTTAGGGGTGGACAGTTGGCCGACATTGCACGGAGGACAAGGGAGGTTCGTGCCGAGCACCGTGACCTGCCCACTCGGGTAGTCGACACGCTGAAGGTCATAGGTCTGGACCCGGTTCCAGTTCGGGCTGCCAAGCGACTGTATGGGGCCAGTGTTGTAGAGGAAAGTGTTGTGGTTCGGGATTGTTGTCTTGAAAAGGAACTGGAAGGAGATATTGGGTTTGGCATCCCCGTCGTTGTCGATCAGGATCTCGTAGAGGACATCATCACCGAACTCGTAGAAGTTGGGCCCTCCCGCCGGTCCTTCGAGCGGTACGTAATTCGCAATCAGCGTCACGGTGCTCGGGGCATCCGGGCTGACGAAGGCATACAGGTCGGTACTGTCGGCCACGGGATCCTTGGAGATCTCTGGTGCTTCACGATGAGAGGACATGGCTTACCTTTCAGGTTCGGGCGACGCGGAGGCTGACGCAGCTCCGGGCGCGTGAGAGAGTGCCGAAACGGGTGTCCGGATCGACGGTGCTGCGGCCTATTGCGCGGCTTTGAACAGGCGGGCAGCCAACTGAGGGTCCCGGTAGGTGACTTCGTGCTCGCCAAAGAAGAGGTCCATCTCGCCGGTACGCACGTCGCGTATCCGAGCGACGAGAGGAAGGGCCGCGTCGCCTTCTGGTAGGTGGGCGGCACCCGACTGGCTGTCGAGCGAGGGGCTGTGGTTCTCAGAAGCACCGGCAGATGTCGCGAGGCCGGGCAGAAGAGTGCCCGCTCCCACTGCGGCCACCGCGGCGGAACCGCGGATCAGAAAGTCGCGTCGATTAACTGTCATGGGTGAATTTCCTTTCGTTGGTGGCAAAGGCGACAAGCTGCTGGGAACAGGGAAGACATCGAGGCCGGCGTGCGAGCCGCCACCGGGAAAACCGGGACTCCACTGGCTCGTGTTACCCATCCGAGACAGGGGCACCTCGGAAGGAGCTCCCGGCCGTCTGTCGTTTGAGTTCCGCCCGCGGCGCGCCCGCGGAGATGTCGATCGAAAGGGATCGAGCCCGCCGCTGCGAGAGGTCTCGGGGGTACGGACTGCCGGTTCATCCTGCCAGGGACCACTGGAACTCCTCCGCGTGTGAGTGCGGTGACCCGCTCTCGGCCGCTCGTTCTCTGTCTTCTACGGTGCCCAAAGGACCGTGGATGAGAACAACAGGAAATCGGGGCTGTAAGACAAGAATCACGAGTTGCAAGACAAACAAATCACCAAAGGTAACCAACAAGCCATCGGAAGGCTCCTGAAGGAGATCCTTAGGACAGCCCGTACGCACCATGGGGACAGCCCTCCGGGACCTGCGTGCCGAGTGACATTGGGCGGTATTTAGCGGTTTTAGCTCGCGAAGAAGCAGGCCCGGAAGGTTGAACGAGCCGCGCGATGTACTGGAATCTTGCGGCTAGGGGACGGGTGAGCGACGGAAGTTGCCGGACGCGACATGCAGGTGCGAGGTTCGTTGAGGACTCCACCTGGACGTCGAGAAGCTGATACCAACGGGGTCCGGCGGCAGATGAGCCATTCTGCTACCGGCTCTCCGAGCCGCGGCCGACCGGCGTTGGCAGGGGGGACTCTCCAACCACATCCCCGTCCATATCTCTCTCTTGCGATTGTTTACCGTCGGGTCGATACGTGGCGACCAACGCAGTCGTGCGCAGAGGGATCTCGTTGATGAGCCAGCTCAGGATGAATCCGAGGACGACAAAGGGAACAGCGACCAAGAAGGCCGCCTCGACCGAGTGACTGAAGGCACTGACGACAAAGGTGCGCTGGGCGGTGGGAAGACGGTTGATCTGGGCAGGGTTGACTGTCACGTTCGAGCCGGCGACCAACTTCAGCTCGGCCGACGTGGCATGCAGTTTGAGTTGTGAGATCAGTCGGTTGGCGAATACGGCACCGAAGACGGCTACCCCAAAGGCTCCCCCGATGGTCCGGAAGAACGACGAAGTTGCCGTGGCCACCCCAAGCGCAGAGTAGGGCACCGCGTTCTGCACGGCGACGACCAGCACCTGCATGACGAGGCCTACGCCGAGCCCGGTGATGAACATGAAGACTGCCGCTTCCCCATAGCCGGTATGCGGTCCGAGCTGGGTGAGCGAGAGCAGCCCGAGGGAGAGGACGGCTGTACCCACGATCGGGAACACCTTGTAGCGCCCGGTGCGCGTCACGATACGCCCGCTCGAGATGAAGGTGATCAGCATGCCGCCGATCATGGGCAGAAGCTCGAGGCCCGAAAGGGTCGGCGAGGCTCCGTGCACGATCTGGAGGTACAGGGGCAGGTAGATGACGGCCCCGAACATGGCGAACCCGATGATGAATCCGACAGCCGAGCTGGCGGTGAAGGTCCGGTTCTTGAAAAGCCACAGCGGGATGATGGGCTCGGAGGCTCTTGTCTCAATGAAGCAGAAGATGCCCAGCGACACCAGGGCGATGAGCCCGGTGCCGATGATGGCGGAAGAACCCCAGGCATATTCGGAGCCGGCCCAGGTGGTGAGCAGGATGATTGACGTGACGCCGACGGAGAGGAAGGCGGTTCCTGCCCAGTCGATCTTGTGCGGAACCCGCTTGACCGGAATGTGGAGGACAGCGGCCACGACGAAGAGGGCGACGATGCCGAGCGGAAGGTTGATGTAGAAAATCCAGCGCCACGACAGGTGCTCGGTGAAGAAGCCGCCGAGCAGCGGACCCGCCACGTTGGTGACGGCGAAGACGACGCCGAAGTAGCCCATGTACTTGCCTCGCTGCCGGGCCGGCACGACGTCGCCAATGATTGCCTGGGCTCCGACCAACAACCCGCCGGCCCCAATACCTTGAATCGATCGGAAGGCGATGAGTTCGGCCAGGGACTGGGACAACCCGGACAGCATGGAGCCGACGAGGAAGATCACGATGGCCAGCTGATAGAGCGCTTTGCGGCCGTAGAGGTCGCCCATCTTTCCCCACAGTGGCGTGGAGATGCAGGTGGTGAGGAGGTAGGCCGTCACCACCCAGGACAAGTGGTTGAGCCCGTGCAGGTCGCCGGCGATGGTGGGGAGTGCCGTCGCCACGATGGTCTGGTCGAGGGCGGCCAGGGCCATCCCCAACATGAGAGCGCAAAGGATGACGCGGATCCGGCGGTGCTCGGCGCCGGCGGCCTCCACGGCCTCTTGATCGACCGGGGCCATCGTCAGCTCAGTCACGGGTGTCGCCCAGGTCTCTCTCGAGGTTCTCCGCGACACGACCGAGTAGGTCGGCCAAAGTGGACAGGTCGTCGTCGCCCCACCCTTGCAAGAGCTCCTCGAGCCAGACCCGGCGGGCTCGCCGCACCCGTTCGATAGTGCCGCGACCGGCCGGGGTCAGGCGGATCCTCGCGGCTCGGCGGTCGTCAGGGTCGGGCTGGCGAACGACCATCCCGTCGCGCTCGAGCTGCTGGACCTTACGGGTCACCGTCGGAGTGTCGACTCCCAGCTTCTCGGCGAGGTCGGTGACTCGGAGTGAGTCGCTCTCGGCGGAAAGCTTGAACAGCAGGGTGGCTCCGGCCCGGTCGACCCGGACCCCCGCCAAGCGCAGGAGCCGCTCGTGCAGGCGGACCTGGGTGATCGATCGGGCGACGGTCTGCAAGGCCTCGTCGAACCGCTCGACGTGGCGGGCGGCCGGGCCAGGCTCGGCGTCGCTCCCGATAGTTGCTTTCAGCACGTAAATATTATACAAGACGGCCTCGGCATCAGCGGATCTCGGCAATCCAAATTGGCAATGAATCAAAAAAACGGGGGCTACGGAGAAGACGGACTGAATCGCCGGGACAGGAGAACCCGTTCAGAAGCACCGGGGCGGACGCAAGACGGTCTGGAAACCCAGACCGGCCTCCGGAGCCGGTGGCGCAGGTTCGAGTCCTGCCTGGGCGCGAGACGTTACAGCTGGTCAGCGACCTTTGCGGCGGTCAACCGATCTTGCCACCCAAGTTGGAAGGTCAGGACTTGAAGTTGGCAGGTCAGGAGTTTGTGGAGGCCAGGCTTCCAGAAACGCATCCGTCGACATTTGACGAGTTCACTCACCTAAGACCCAAGAATGTGGACGCGCCAACTCCGCGGCTTCCCGTGGGCCCCATGAGCCAGGTGCATACGGCACGGGCACCGGCTTGTTCCGCACGATGCCGTCGGCCACCGTCCATACCTGCTGGAGTCCGTCCGGTCGGGTGAAGAGCGAACGATCACCCGTCAAAACATCATGGAGCAGCAACGAGTAGGCCGGCAGCGGCGTCCCCTTGCTGGCCGAGCCCAAAGGCAGTGTGGTGGTACCTATACCGAGGGTCATCTCGGGGCCAGGTTGCTTGATCACGAGTCCCAGTTCGACCTCCCCATCCCCGGACAGTTCGAAACCGAGGATGCTTCCACCGCCTGGTTGACCCGGTAACCCCGGGACTGCGTCCTTGAAGACCACACTGACTCTCTGCCGGTTCTCGACGAGGCACTTGCCAGTACGCAGAAGAAAAGGCACACCCCTCCAGCGTTCGTTGTCGATCCACATTCGGGCCGCCACGTACGTCTCGGTTCGCGAATCAACTGGGACATCATCCGTATCCCGGTACCCGTCGTACTGCCCCACCACGACATCTGAGGCGCTCAAGGGACGAAAGCAGCCGATGACCGCCTCGCGCGCCTCGGCCAGACAATCTGGTTCGAGGCAGTGTGGTGGCTCCATGGCGAGCTCGCCGGCAATCTGGAACAGATGGGTCACCAGCATGTCGAGGATCGCGCCGGTCGCGTCATAGAAGTCTGCTCGCATTGCAACGTCGAGAGTCTCTGGCACGTCGATCTGCACGCTCTCAACGTGGGAGCCGTCCCAGGCACCGGCAAAGAGGCCGTTGGCGAAGCGCAGAACGTGAATGTTCTGAGTTGCCTCTTTTCCGAGAAAGTGATCAATCCGATAGATCTGCGATTCTTCGAACGTCTCATGAGCAATTCTGTCCAGTTGGCGGAACGTCTCTAGAGAAGTCCCGAACGGCTTCTCGTACACGACTCGGGAGCCCGTTGCGAGACCATGAGCGCCGATCGCCTCGGTCAAGGGTCCGAACGCGGACGGTGGGACAGCCATGTAGTGGATCAGTTGGGGCCTCCCGCCTATCTCCTTCTTCGCTTGCGAGACCACATCGAGAAGGCTCCCGGGGTCGTCTGTGCTGAATCCATCTCCGGCAAAGAGAAGGCGTTGGCGCACGTGCTCCCACGGCCCCTCGGAGGGCCTCGGTCCGAACTCCTCCAAAGCGTTTTGAACCTCTTGTTGAAACTCCTCATTGGTGGCCTTACCACGACCCTCGGCAATCATCCGCCAGTTCTCGGGAAGAAGACCGGCGATGGCCAAGCGGTAAAAGGCGGGCAGAACCAGCCGACGAGCCAGGTCTCCCGTGGCTCCGAACAGCACAAAGATCATCGACGTTGGAGCGGTCCGGGTATTCACCATGACCTCGTTGCCTTTCAGGTTGGAAAAAGAGCCGCGACCTGCTCAGACAACGCTGTCCGCCGCTGACGGCTCATCGATGGAGTGTCGACGGCGTTTCTCTCGAGGCCGAGCTCCACGGTTCGATTCTGACATCGACCCAGTACGTTGACGCAAGGCAATTGGGGCGATTCGCCGACCGCCGCGGTTCGGTGCTCGCGGCGACGAGTTCGGCATATCTGGAGCTTGCTGCGGACCTGCGCGAACCGGATTTAGAAGGGACAAGTGAACGGTGACGAACTGGGAGGCGACGGATACCATGCAAAGACGTCCCAGGATGGGAGCAACGCCACGCCTAAGGCAGTGAGGTTTGACCGCTACGGCGGTAGGGACGTCCTCTACGTCGCCGAGGTCGTGAGGCCGATCCCCTTGCCCGGTGAGGTGCTCGTCACGGTTCGGGCAGCCGGGATCAATCCCGGAGAGGCAGCGGTTCGCGAAGGCCGTATGGACGCGGTGCTCCCAGCCACCTTCCCCTCAGGACAAGGCAGCGACCTCGCTGGCGTTGTGGCCGAGATCGGCCGCGACGTCGACCGACTCCAAGTGGGAGACGAGGTGCTGGGCTGGTCCGACCGCCGGTCCAGCCAGGCGAGCGACGTCATCGTCTCGGCGGAACATCTGATACCGAAACCGGCCGATCTCTCATGGGATGCAGCCGGATCGCTGTACGTCGTGGGCGTGACCGCCTTTGCGGCCGTTCGAGCGGTCAACCCCCGCCCGAACGAAACGCTGGTCGTTTCGGCCGCGGCGGGTGGTGTCGGATCACTGGTCGTGCAGCTGCTCAAGGTCCGAGGGGCCGACGTCATCGGCATCGCTTCTGAGCCTCATCATGGGTGGTTGAGCTCGGTCGGCGTGAAGCCCGTTGCATACGGGGAGGACCTCCTCGATCGGATCCGAGCCGTGTCGCCCAGCGGGGTGGACGCCTTCATCGATACCTTCGGAGACGATTACATTCGCCTCGCCATCGACCTCGGGGTGCCAAGAGATCGGATCGAGACCATCATCGCCTTTCAGGCGGCACAGGAGTATGGGATCAAGTCCGAGGGGAGTGCGACCGCCTCCACCCCTGAAATCCTGAGCGAGATGGCCGACCTTGTGGCTTCGGGACGCATCACGATGCCGATCGCAAAGACCTACCCACTCGACCAAGTCCGAGATGCTTATGAGGAACTCGAGAAGCGACACACCCTAGGCAAGATTGTCTTGATCCCCTGAGGAACCGGTGCTTATGACCAGGCCCGGAGGGTGAAGTTTCCTCGATTCGATCCCCGCTCCCCTCCACCCCCCCGAACTACGGCAATCCAAGCCCAGTGACGAGAACCCGTGCACATTGAGTACCAGGTCCCGCTCACTCGGGGCGGTTGAGCTTTCCGATCGTGGTCCGCTGACGATCTGAGGGGCCCTGCTCATCTCCAGGCCGGTCCGATCCAGGCAACACAATCCACCTCCGACCGGTCGCGGCGGCACTGCCCGTCCCGGAAGGGCAGCGGGCGGTCGTAGTCTCTGGCTCCTGGAAAGGCAACCTCTCGTCGATCGCAAACGATCGATCGCCGGAAGGTTGCGGGTCGGCTGCCCAAAGAGGGAGTGTCCGCGATGACGTTGCAGTTGAAGCCCGGAACCTCGTGGTGGGAGACATACGGGCGCTGCACCCAAACCGCGCCCGAGGCATTCGACTCGGACCGGTTACGCAACCTGACCCGTGGCGAGTGGCGGCGCATCGGAATACCCGGAGACCACGTCAATGCCGTTGACGGCACGCCCATCCCAGGGCCGCCGATGGTCGATCAGGACGAGGCGGTCGCGGCCGTCGAGTTCGCCTGTGGAGAGCACGACCACTGGGCGAAGGTCGATCTCGATGAACGCCGCTCCCGGGTCTCAGAGGCGGTCGATGCGCTGAGCGAGCACCATGAGCTCCTTGCCCTCCTGCTGGTCTGGGAGATCGGCAAGCCCTGGCGTCTGGCCTGCGCCGATGTCGAGCGTTGCATCGACGGGGTCCGATGGTACCTGGGACAGATCGAGCGACAACTCCAGATTTCGGATGGTGAACAGCGGCAACCACTGCCGGGGCCGGTCTCAAACATCGCCAGTTGGAACTACCCGATGAGCGTGCAAGTCCACGCCGAGTTGGTGCAGACCCTTTGCGGGAATGCCGTCGTTGCGAAGACGCCGAGCCAGGGTGGGTTCCACGCCCTCACCCTCGCTCACGCCCTGATGCGGCGGGCCGGGCTTCCGGTCACGCTGATTTCGGGAATGGGTTCGCGCCTGGGGGACGTGCTCATCCGCTCGGCGGGACTCGGGGCCCTGGTGTTCGTCGGCGGACGAGCCAACGGCCGCCGAGCCGCCGTTTCTCTCGCCGACACCCGGCGGCGCCACATGCTCGAGCAGGAGGGGCTCAACGCCTGGGGGGTGTGGGATTTCTCGCAATGGGATCTCCTGGCCCAGCACATACGAAAAGGCTTCGAGTACGCCAAACAGCGGTGCACCGCTTATCCCCGCTACGTCGTCCAACGTCGTCTGTTCCCGGCCTTCCTCGAGATGTACCTCCCCGTCCTGAGAGCGGTGCGATTCGGCCACCCGCTTGCGGTCGAGGACCCCGACAATCCCCTGCCCGAACTGGACTTTGGACCGGTCATCCACTCGGCCAAAGCGGCCGATCTGTCGGCGCAGTTCGACGAGGCGGTGCGGGGCGCTGGAATTCCGCTCTATCGCGGTTCCGTCGGCGACGGGCGGTTCCTCGACGTGCAGGACACATCGGCCTACATCGCCCCTGCCTGTGTGCTCCAGCCGCCGGCTGCCTGGTCGCTGCACCACGCCGAGCCGTTCGGACCGCTGGATTCGGTCGTCGTCGTCGACACCCAGGCCGAGCTCCTCGCTGCCATGAACGCCTCGAACGGGTCGTTGGTCGCCAGCATCGCCACCGATGACCCCGATGTCGGATCCCAGGTGGCAGAAGAGCTGCAGGCCTTCAAGGTCGGCATCAACAAGCCGCGAAGTCGAGGCGACCGGGAGGAAGTGTTCGGAGGACTCGGCGCCTCGTGGAAGGGCGCCTTCGTCGGCGGGGATCTCCTCATCCAGGCGCTCACCTACGGGCCCGGTGGCGCAGACGAAGAGCTCTTTGGCAACTTCCCCAGCTCATCGAGGCTGCCGCCGCGCTAGAGCGACCGGGGCGCGCGGCCGGCGGGTGGTGCGTCGGCACCACAAGACGCAGCGGAGCTCTCCAGGCGAACTATTCCGGTAAGGCGCTCTCCCGGTTCTCCGGAGACAAGCCTCGCTCCAGCGGATTCCAGCCGTGGTGACACGACTCCGAGGTTCGACCGGCCGACGCCTATGGCGCACCACAGTGTGAAAAGGCTGTTGGAAAGATCCTCCTTGAGCTCTGTGCCGTATCCCCAGAGATGAGTGGAGGCAGGAGTCGAGACGAGGAGGAGATCTCCGATGAGGTTCTGCTCTCAGGCGTGGCGATCGGTGACGACTGGGCCACTCTTGTCTTGGCGCGTCGCCATCTGCGTCGGCTATTCGGACTCGCGTTCGGTATCGTCGGTGATGCGGGCCTTGCGGAGGACGTCGCCCAGGAAGCCTTCATACGGATCTTTCGGCGCGCGGCTGCATTTGACCCGCGGCGCGGAACCGTTGCCGCCTGGATGCTGACAATCACGCGCGATCTGGCCAATGACGCCCTTCGGGTACGACGGGGTACCCCAACCGACTCCGATGACCAGGTGTTTCCGCGCCTCATGAACACAGAATCTCAGCCCGAATAACAGGCACATCCCCGTTTACGGTGACCCGCTGGATGACTCGGTGAGGGATCACCGCCGTCGCCGACCGCTGACTGCTGGGTCACCCCGTTGTCCCAGAAGCCCACATCCCCGCTGGCCCGATGACACCCGAAGCTCGGTCCTCGGACACGACCGCTGTTCACCAGAACCTCCCAGGCCGTGGCCACTTTTGACCCGGACCGACGGAACGAACAGCTGGTCCTCGCGGTAGACTGGGTGTCTCGTCCCCTTGGGAGAGTCGCTTTGCTTGGGCAGGACGGCCAATTCGGCCAACAGGGCCCCGTGCAGGTTCGACGCCTCGACCGAGCCTCTTTGAGGAGTAGCTGTGCGCGTCCCGAACTCTCCCCTCGAAGGCCCTGATGGTCGCGCCCCCTCTTTGGGGATCCTCAGCTCCTTCCCTCCGACTGCTTGCGGTCTGGCGACGTTCACCGCGGCGCTGGCAACCGGACTGGCGGCGAGAGTCACCGAGGTCGCGGTCGTGCGGGTCGTCGACACCGACAGGCAGATTTCTGAGGGCGATCGGGTCGCCGGCGAGCTGGTCAACGGATCACGGAGCTCCGTGATCGCCAGCTCGGACCTGTTGAACCAGTTCGACGTGGCGGTGGTGCAGCACGAGTACGGCCTCTACGGAGGGACCGATGGTGACGAGGTGCTCGAGATCCTCGGTGGGCTCCACGTCCCCTCCATCGTGATCGCCCACACGATCCTCGCAAACCCCACGTCGCATCAGCGCTCCGTGTTGAACGACGTCGCAGCTCTGGCGGACCGGGTGGTGGTCATGACGGAGGCGGCCCGGGTCCGACTTTGTGACGGCTTCGACATCGATGCTTCCAAAGTGACCACCATCGCCCACGGCGCCGCGATCCCGGCCGCACGTGTCGTTCCGGATCGGGTGGGCCGTCCCCTCATGCTCACCTGGGGCCTGATCGGGCCGGGCAAGGGGATCGAACGTGCTATTGAGGCTATGCGCACGTTGCACGACCTCCCGATGCGGCCGCGCTATCTGGTCGCGGGCCAAACCCATCCCAAGGTCCTGGCGACACACGGGGAGTCCTACCGTCAGGACCGGATTGAGCAGGCGCAGCGCCACGGGATCTCGTCGTCCGTCGTCTTCGACGCCGACTATCGCGACGTGGCGTCGCTCACGGCGTTGATCCAGTCCAGCACGGTGGTCGTCTTGCCCTACGACTCCAAGGACCAGGTGACGTCCGGCGTCCTCGTTGATGCCATCGCCGCCGGACGGCCAGTGGTCGCGACGGCCTTTCCTCACGCGGTCGAGTTGCTGTCGAGCGGCGCCGGCCTCGTCGTCGATCACGATGACCCCGAGGCCCTGGCTCGCGCCCTGCGGAGCGTCCTGACCAGACCCGAGTTGGCCGCCACAATGGCGGCTGAGGCCTCCCGCCTCGCTCCGAGCCTGGGATGGTCGGTCGTGGCAGGCAACTACCTAGACCTGGCTAATTCCCTGCTCGCAGAACGACTTGCACTGGTGTGAGCTCGCTGCCGGAAGCTTCCGAGCCGGACTTCGGCCACCTGATCCATATGACCGACCAACGGGGCACCTTCGAGCACGCACTCTTTGCGCAACCCAGACCCGAGCACGGCTATTGCAGTGACGACATGGCCCGCGTGCTCGTGGTTGTCGCTCGGGAACGAAGCCATGCACAGGTGATGCGCAACCTCGCGATGCTCAGCTTGCGGTTCCTTCAGGATGCGTTGGATTCTCAAGGCAGGTGCCGAAATCGAATGAACCGAAGTGGTGCCTGGGAAGATTCCCCCGGGCTCGAAGACTGCTGGGGAAGGAGCATCTGGGGACTGGGTACCGCCTTCTCTCACAGTGACGACCCCCTGATCCGTCACTTCGCCACCAAGGGACTCGAGCGTGCGATGAGACAGCGCTCACCATGGCCCAGGGCGATGGCGTTCGCGGCGCTCGGTGCAGCCGAGGTGCTCGGCGTCGATCAGGACAACGTGTCTGCGCGGACTCTTCTCTCCGATGCAGCCGACACAATGACCGAAGGCCGGAGTCGAGAGTGGCCCTGGCATGAGGCGCGCCTCAGATATGCCAACGCTGCCCTTCCTGAGTCGATGATCGCGGCCGGCTCCGCGCTCGAGCGTCCCTCTCTCCTTCGGCGCGGATTGGATCTCTTGGGATGGCTGATTGACCGCGAGACCCGACAGGGTCACCTTTCCGTTACGCCAGTCGGAGGC
Source organism: uncultured Acidimicrobiaceae bacterium (assembly GCA_963787485.1). Classification (GTDB taxonomy): domain Bacteria; phylum Actinomycetota; class Acidimicrobiia; order Acidimicrobiales; family RAAP-2; genus Bog-473. The sequence goes on from CAWBDF010000007.1 coordinate 120,798, forward strand.
AGCGGTCCCGACAACCACGGTCCGGGATTCGACCAACAACCCATTGAGGCGGCGGCACTCGCCGATGCGTGCTCCCGAGCCAAGGCTGTTGACGGCAACCGAGACTGGGAGCACGGGATCGCCGCGGCCGCCGGTTGGTTTCTCGGCCGCAATGACACAGGAGTCGTCATGTGGGACCCCACGACGGGTGGGGGCTTCGACGGCCTGGGAATCGGCGGTGCCAATCTCAACCAGGGCACCGAGTCGACGCTGGCCCTGCTCTCGACCCTGCAGCACGCGCGATCCTCCGTTGGGGTCCGGCAATGACTAGAAGAGCTCCGAACCTCGCTCGTCGCAGCTGCGTTCGCATTGCGGCGGACAGGTCACGGGTGGTGACCCGCCTGTTCGTGCCAGGGCACGAGGCCTACGACCCGCAGGAGTCACGATCCCCTGCGGTCTTGCAACGCGTCTTGGCCCTGCCCGAAGACGAAGTTCGGCGAAGCTACGACGATGTGGTCGCGCGGTTCGCGGGTCGCCATCACGACCTCACCGACACCTTCCTCCGCCACGCCGAAGAGCTCTCCGATCGCCTCGACCCCGAACGCCTACTCTCACCGACCCGCCGCCTGCTGATTGGTGCCACCTTCACGAGCGAATATGCCATCGAGGGTGCCGCGCTCTGCAATCCGAGCATGGTGATCCACCCTGACCAATCCGGGATACACCCAGAGAGTCGGCGGTTCGTGATGAGCGTCCGCGCCATCGGCGAAGGCCACAGTTCCTCCATCGGCTTCCGGACGGGGACAATCACCGGTTTCGGCGACATCGACCTCGATCCGGCGCCGACCTTTGCCACGAAGGGGCTCCCGGACGGGGCGTTGTTCGAGGCAGATGTTTTCAGGGCCGAACTCGGCCGGCTCGGTGCCGGCGACGACGCCGACTACGTGCTGAGTCACCTCGGACCCAGTTTCACCGAAGAGGAGATGGAGGGACGACTCAGAACCCTCGGGAGCCACGCGGCGACCCACAAGCAGACCAAGAGGACCGTCGGCCTCATGCGAAGGATCGCCGAGCGGAGCTACAGCATCCGGTTCGAGGAGGGCACACCGCTGAGCGAGCAGGTGCTCATGCCGGCGATGAGCGTCGAATCCAAGGGCATGGAGGATGCCCGATTCGTGCGGTTCGTCGAAGATGACGACAGCGTGACCTACTACGCCTCCTACACGGCCTACAACGGCACCGACATCGGCCAGCAATTGCTCGAAACTCAGGACTTCGTGCACTTCACCTCATCTCCGATGGTCGGTGCGGCAGCGGCCAACAAAGGCCTGGCTCTCTTTCCTCGCCGGATCGGCGGCCGCTTCGCCGCCCTCTCTCGAAGCGATCGGGAATCGAACGCGATCGCCTACACGGACAATCCGCGCCGGTGGGAGAGCGCATTGGCATGCCAGACTCCAGCGACCTCCTGGGAGGTCGTGCAACTCGGCAACTGCGGGTCACCGATCGAGACCGAAGGGGGGTGGCTCGTGCTCACGCACGGCGTCGGTCCCATGCGCACCTACAACATCGGGGCCATCCTGCTCGACCTTGCAGACCCCACTCGGATCATCGGCCGGCTGCGCGACCCGCTCCTCAGCCCAGATCCCGATGAGCAGGACGGCTACGTGCCCAATGTGGTCTATTCCTGTGGGGCTCTCCTCCATGCAGGCACCCTGGTTCTTCCCTATGGAATTGGCGACTCTGCCATCGGAGTGGCGACCGTGCCTCTGGACGAACTCCTGGCGTCCCTGACGTCCAGCCCCGATTGACTCGAGCCACACCAAGAATGATTGGAGACACCGTGCCTGACCGATCGCCTCAGAAGCCTTCTGGAAAGAAGCCCGGCAAGTCCCTCAAGGAGAAGCGGGAAGCAAAAAAGGAGAAGCGAGGGGAGCGAGACAAGAAGGCGGCTGGCCTGGGAATGGGGCGCTGAAGGCCGGTCAGCCCTTCGTCATGGCACGCCGTCGGGCTCCACCTTCGACTGCTCTTCAGCCAACCAGCCCGGAGCGTGGCGGGCGGCCCACACCTTGGTGACCCAACCCGTGATCATGGAGCGCAGCGAGTCTGGATGCGCCAGGGCGAACAGCACATGACCGGTAACCACGATGAAGATCGCGAACGCGAAGACGTCATGGACGAATGTGGCCCCGGTCCGCCATTCGACGGGGAAGAATCGGAACCACTTCAGAAGGGCACCGGTGGCGAGCATCACCACGATGGCGGCGCCGGTGAAGATGGCATTGAGCTTCTGGCCGGGATTGAACTTGTCGACGACCTGCGGGGCCCTCCGGCCCAGGGCCTTCAGCCAGGTCACCTCGTCCCTGCTCCAGACGTTGATCCGGCGGAGGTCACGGCGGAACCGGGTTCCCCAGGGACCGAGGATGGAGATGACGAGGGGTACCGGCAGGGCGATACCCGCCCACAGGTGGATCTGCTCGACCAGGGCACGGCGCCCGACCACGCCGGCGATCGATCCGAAATAGAGCGGCAGTGCCGTCGCCATGAGGATGCCGAACAGCAAGGCATTGATCCAGTGTGCGGCGCGCTGCACAGCGTCGAACCGCACGATGCGTACCGAGGTGCTCGGACGAGCCACGACTGTCGGCGTCATGCCACCCCTCCGGTCAGGGAGGGATCGGTCGCACCGGTCGACCCGTCGATCCATCCGTTGAGGGGATAGCCGTTCTGCTCCCAGAACCCGGGAATCACCTGGTCCACGACCCTGATGGCCGACAGCCACTTGATTGATTTGTATCCGAACATGGGAGCGACGTAGAGCCGCACGGGTCCTCCGTGTTCGGTAGTGACCGGCGCGCCGAGCATGCGGTAGGCGACGATGACATCGGGCAGACGCGCCTGATGCAGCGTCAGGCTCTCCGTGTCAGCCCCGTCGTAAGACTCGAAGCGCAGAGCGACCGCTGCCTTCTGCACGCCTACGGCATCGAGGAGCTCCGAGAGCCGCACGCCCTCCCAATGAACCTTGGGAACAGACCAGCCGGTGACGCAGTGGAAATCCTTCACGAACGTGGTGCGTGGCATCGACTCAAGATCGTCGATCGTGTATGTCCGGGGTCGGTCGACGAGTCCGGTGATCTCAAGTCGGTACTCAGAACGTGCGATAACCGGGTACGCCCCGGAGATCGAGTAAATGCGGAAGTGGTCCCCAAGCGGCAGCAAACCTCCCAGTCCTGAACCAACCACGTTGCTCAAGACGTTCTGCACCTTGGCGCCGAACACGATGCCGGCAGCGCCCACGCCCACGAGACCGAGGAAGACCCGACGCCCTACGGCGACCCGTTGCTGGGCCCCCTCTTGACGACCCGTTCCGGCGGGCTTGGTAGACACTCAAGGCAGCCTATGGGCTCACGGAAGGCGCGCCAGGGCGGGCTGCCCCACCAGTCCGATGACGTGGGACAGCCTGCCGGTAGGCGAGCCGGAACCCCCTCCCTGGCTCCCTCAGTGGCTCAGTACGGAAGCGGGATAGACCTCTTGCCGACCCAGTGCGAGGATGTCGCCATGTTCAGTCTCCGCGGAAAATCGGTCGTCATCACGGGTGGTGGGCGCGGTATCGGCCGGGGTATCACCCGTGCGATGGCCACGGCCGGGGCGAACGTCGCAATTGCGGGCCGAACTCCCGGACCACTGGAGGAGACAGCGACGGAGACGCGTGCGCTCGGATCGCAGACGATCGTGCTTCCCACCGACATCACCAAACCCGCCTCGGTGGATGAACTCGTGCGTGCAGTCGTTGACAGGTTCGGCCGCCTCGATTGCTGGGTGAACAACGCAGGCAGCGCCCGCCCCGGAGACGTTGGGCCATTGCTCGGGCTCACCGAGGAACAGTGGGACACGGTGATGGACCTGAACCTCAAGGCGACGTTCTTCGCTGCGCAGGCTGCGGCGCGCGCCATGACCCACGGAGGGTCAATCATCAACATCTCCTCCCGCAGCGGTTCTCAACCCAACCCAAGAACTGGGCACTACGGCGCAGCCAAGGCGGGAATCGACAATCTCACCGCCACGATGGCTGTGGAATGGGGTCACCTCGGCATCCGGGTAAACGCCGTCGCTCCTGGCGTGGTGCTGACCGACGAACCACACGCCTCAGTGGATCGACCGAGCCGTCGTCGTCGACAGATCGAGGCCATCCCGCTGCGCCGACTTGGTACCGCCGACGACATTGGTTCACTCTGCGTCTATCTCGCGTCGGACGAGGCCGGATGGCTCACCGGTGAGGTGATCCAGATCACCGGCGGCAGCCGGATTCCCGTGGGCTATCTCAGTTATCTCCACCACGTCGACGAGAGGCTGGGCCGGCACGAGGCGTGATCCCACTGCTTGACGTCGGGAACCTGAAGCGAGCGTTCGTCGACGCCGCGACGTGGTCGCACGCTGGTCGTCACCCTTCACCGCGAGCTGTCGCTAGCGGGGAGGGACCCGAAGTGCTCCGTCGAGGCGAACTGTCTCGCCGTTGATGTAGCCGTTCTGCAGCAGTGCGACGGCCAAGTGGGCATAGTCATCGGAGTGTCCCAACCGTTTGGGATGGGGCACCGACCTCGCCAGGCCCTCCCGGACGTCTGATCTCAGCCGGGCGAGCATCGGAGTGTCGAAGACTCCCGGGGCGATGGTGTTGACGCGGATCTGTCTGCTGGCCAGATCGCGAGCCGCGACCAACGTGATCCCGTGGACGCCAGCCTTCGACGCGCTGTACGAAGTCTGACCGATCTGTCCTTCGAATGCGGCGACCGATGCCGTCATGACAATCGCACCGCGATCCCCTTCGTGGGGTTCATTCTCCGCCATCCGGGCCGCGCTCAGACGCAAGACGTTGTACGTACCCAAGAGGTTCACCCGAATGACCTCGAGAAAGGATTCGGCATCCCCGGGTTTGCCTTCCTTGTCGAGGATGCGGAGTCGGTCTCCACCTCTGCCCGCACAGTGCACCACGCCGCGCAACGGACCATTTCGCTCCGCGATGTCGAGGGCCTGTCCAAAGGCCTCATCGTCGAGCACATCAGACGCCACGAATGTCGCTGAACTGCCAATCTCCGCTGCTGCGGTCGCGCCGGGCGCCGAGGGGAGATCCACGAGCACCACCCGTGCTCCGAGAGAAACGAGCCGACTCGCCGTGGCGCGCCCCAAGCCAGAGGCTCCACCCGTCACAAGCATGGAGCTGCCCTCAATTTGCATTGTCACCCCTTGCGATCACTGAGACGTCAGATCCCAGATCACTACAGTCCAAGATCCTTACTGATGATCGTCTTCATCACTTCGCTCGTTCCTCCAAAGATCCGCGTCACGCGCGCGTCGCCATACATCCGCGCGATCGGAGACTCAAGGGTGTACCCGTAACCTCCGTGCAGCTGCAGACATCGGTCCACCACTTCTGCTTGAACCTCGGTGCAGAACAGCTTCACCTTGGCTGCATCTACCGGTGACAGCGTCCCGTTGTTGAGCTCCGTGACAGCCTTGTCACACATGGTCTGTGCTGCCTCAACGATGGCGGCAAGAGCGGCCAACTCGAACTTGGTGTTCTGGAATTCGCCGAGAGATCGTCCGAATACCGTACGCTCACGCACATAGTCGATCGTGCAGTTCAGCGCTGCCTGACACTGGGAAACCGCACCAACGGCAATCGCGAGTCGTTCCTGGGCCAGGTTCTTCCCGAGATACGAGAAGGCGGCATGCTCCTCCCCCAGACGGTTGGCGACTGGAACCTGCACCTCGTCGAAAGAGAGTTCTATCGTATCCTGGGCCCTGAGTCCCAGCTTCTCGAGCTTTCGGCCCTTGGTGAACCCGGGAGTCCCGGCTTCAACAACCAGCAAGGTGAGTCCATTTCTCCGATTGTCGGGATCGTCAGACGTCCGAGCGAGGACCACCACGAGATCTGCCAGAAGACCTCCGGTGATGAATGTCTTCGACCCATTCAGCACGTAGTGGTCCCCGTCCCGTACCGCGGACGTTCGGACACCTGCCAGGTCCGAACCGGTGTCAGGCTCTGTCAGCGCGATTGCGGTGAAGAGATCACCCGTCGCCAACCCCGAAAACCAGCGCTGGCGCTGCTCCCCTGTCGCGTAGGCCAGGAAATACGGCACGACGACGTCCATGTGGGTTCGCAACGTTCCCGGCGTCACCCCTGCGGCTGACATCTCTTCTTGGATGACCACGTTGAACGCATAGTCCGTGCACCCCCCACCTCCGAACTCCACTGGCAGGTTGATTCCGATGACGCCAATGTCACCGAGACGCCGATACAACGCGCGTGGAACCTGTCCCGCGGCTTCCCAGTCCGGATAGAAAGGAATGATCTCTCGGGCCACGAAATCGCGAACCGTACGGCGGAACATCTCATGTTCGTCAGAGAAGAGGAGCCGGCGCATAGGGGCGACACCCGGTCAGTCGACGAGCTCCACGAGGGAGGCGTTTGCCGTCCCGCCCGCTTCGCACATGGTCTGCATACCGAATCGGATTCCGCGGTCTCGCATGTGATGGATCATCCGCGTCATCAACACGGCGCCGGACGCGCCCAACGGGTGCCCAACAGCGATGGCGCCACCGAGCGGATTGAGGCGCCCTGGGTCGGCCCCCGTCTCGGCCAACCACGCGAGCGGCACGGGCGCGAACGCTTCGTTCACTTCGTACACTCCGATTTCCTTCAATTCGATCCCGTAGCGACCAAGGAGCTTCGCGGTGGCAGGGATCGGCCCTGTCAGCATCATCACGGGATCGTCACCGGTGACGACGCCCGGGTGAATTCGAACGATCGGCGTCAGACCAAGGTCACGGGCCCGCTCGGGAGTCGTCACCATCAACCCAGCTGCTCCGTCGGAGATCTGGGAGGAGTTACCGGCGTGGATGACACCGTTCTCGCGAAATGCCGGCTTGAGGGCTGCCAACTTCTCCAGTGATGTTTCACGACGCATTCCCTCGTCAGCGGAGAGGGAAGAGTCTGCCACGGTGATCATTTGCCCGGCGAACGCGCCTCGGTCGGTCGCGGAGACCGCCTTGTGGTGAGACTCGCACGAGAAGGCGTCGAGTTGGAGACGAGAGAGTCCCCATTTCTCCGCGATCATCTCGGCCCCGAGACCCTGGTCGAACGGCACGTTCTCATAACGCGAGCGCATCGCGGGTCCATATGGTTGACCGATTGCTCGGGCCGACCCGAGCGGCACTCGGCTCATCGACTCAACCCCGCCGGCGAGCACGAGATCGTAGTGTCCCGTCATGACACCCATGGCGGCGAACTCGATCGCCTGTTGGCTCGATCCGCACGCACGGTTGATGGTGACGCCGGGAATGGCCTCTGGCCAACCGGCAGCAAGCGCGGCAAATCGTCCCACGTTGCCCGCTTGGTCACTGAACTGGGTTGCGCAACCCCACACGACGTCGTCAACCTCGCCCGCATCGACACCCGTGCGATCGAGCAGCGCGTTGAGAATCTGAGCCGAAAGGTCGACGGGATGGATCTCCGCCAAGGCACCACCCTTTCGCCCTATCGGTGACCTCACTGCGTCAATAACGACCGCTTCGCGCACGTCACGATTCCCGATCGACAGGCCCGGCACACGGCTGATGGTGTCCTGCATCACGACGGCCCGAACGTGACATGAATGTTCCGAGGAGTCCGCATGGACGCGCCTCGAAGTCGTGGAAGTGGCTGAGCGTCGTCCAAACGAAGCTCCGGAAGCCCATTCAGCAGGGCACCGAGCGCCAGTGACATCTCCAAGCGGGCCAGCTGCTGACCGAGGCAGTTGTGCGCCCCGAAGGCAAACCCGAAGTGCCGGTGACGATCGCGAAAGATGTCAAACCGCTCGGGTTCGCGAAAGACGGCGGGGTCTCTGTTGGCGGCTCCATAGGAGAGATTGATCAACGAATTCGCCGGCACAACCACACCGTCAATGACAGTGTCACGTGTGGTCGCCCTCGTGCTGGCCAGCACGGGACCGTCCCAACGGAGAGCCTCCTCAACCGCTGGTTGGATCAACTCCCTGTCACCACGAACCGCGTCGAGCTGATCGGGGTTCGTCAGGAGGCCAGTCAGCAAGACCGTGGTCGTGCGGAAGGTCGTCTCACCGCCTGCGCTCATGAGCTGAAGCAGGAAGGCGATCAGGACCTCTTCGGGGAGAGACTCCTCGTCAACCTCCGCGGTCGCGATGGCGCTCACGAGGTCATTCCTCGGGTTCGAACGGCGTTCATGGAGCATGCTCGAGAAGTAACGTCCGAGCTTGTGTGATGCTTCGGCGGCGTTGACCGTGACGATCTGCGCCATCGTGAGCTTGTAGAAGATCTCGACGTCCTCGGGTGGCAGCTCGAGAAGACGGTAAATCACGTTGAATGGATACGGACGGGCGAATTGGCCGACGAGCTCTGCTTTCCCAAGGTCACGAAACGAATCCAGCAACTCGTCGATGACCGGAGTCACCACACTCTCGCCCCACTGCTGAACCGTCGCGGGGCGGAACACTCGTTGGAAGACCCTCCTGAACTGGCTGTGTTCTGGTGGATCCAATCCGGTGAGCAGCGGTCCGTAGTTCGACAGCAGTTCCCTCAAGGATCGATTCGAAAAGGTCTGCGGGTCATTGAGCACCTGCTCCACCCCGGCATACGACAACACGGTGAACTCATGGTCGTAGCCGGGCACCGGTCGAGTCGGCATCCCGATCAACCCACTGAGGGATGCCTCCAAGACCGGAGCTGAGGCACGAAGCTCCTGGAGAATCGAGTACGGGTCCTCGATGACACCGAACATCGCATCGTCGGCGATGTAGGGATCGAAGGATTGGTCACTGAGGTCCTCGATTTGCGTTACCTGAGCCATTCGTCCTCTCAATCACTCGCTGCCCGTCATTGCAAACCTTGCGGTCGCGAAACGCCAGACTCAGCCTGACCTCACCAGTTCCCCGGCCAGCGTCTCTGTGACCTGCCCGTCTCTCACGGCGAAACGGCCATTGACGATCACATGATCGAAGCCAGACGCATCGTGCCAAAGGCGTTCCTCTCCCCCGGGAAGGTCCGCCACCATCCTGGGCTGGTCGTAGGAGACCCGTTCGGGATCGAACACGACCACGTCGGCCGCAGAGCCGTTTGCGAGGAGGCCGCGACCGGCCAGACCCAGCACCTGAGCCGGCTCTGATGTGATTCTCCTGACGGCCTCGGGAAGCGAGAGGATGCCCCTCTCCTTGACCCATTTGGCCAGGAGGAGCGACGTGTTCCCACCACCACAGAACGTCTTGACGTGAGCTCCGGCATCGCTGCCTCCAACGATTGCCTGAGGGCTCCGCAAGAAGTCCGCGATCATGTCGTCGGCCTCAGGGTTCGCTTCGATCACGAACTGGGTCTGCAGATCCTCCTCGAGCGCAAGGTCGGCAACGGCGTCGATGATCCGAGCCTGCCGTGCTGCGGCATAGTCCACGACCGACTGCCCGACCAGATCTTGATGTCGAGGCCCGGCCTTACAGATACGAATTCGCCTCCACGGAATGGCGCCTTTCGCTTCGACGGACTCCCTGTGAAGGTCATCTCGCATGGCCGCGTCCCGAAAAGCAGCGAGACGCTCCAAATGCGACATCGACGCGATTCGCGTCCACGACGGGTAGACGTTGAACGTCACCGTTCCGCCGTCGAGCGTGAAGTAGCTGTCGAACCGGCTCGGCGCGGCCTGGGCGTAGATCGATGCACCCCGATCCTGGAAGGTACCGATCACATCCAGAATGGTTTGAGACGCAGCAAATCTTGGCAGGACATTTCCAGCCAACACGGTTCGACCGCTGCGCTCTGCGAGCGGTCCGCCAATCTCTTCCACCCACTGCGCTCGATGCGCGATGTCGACACCGCCGTCGGTCTGGACGATTCCCCGCTTCTCTTCCCCCACGACGCTGCAGAGGGCCACGATCTCCTCTGTATCAGCCCACCGACTCGGAATCGGAATACCACCCTCGGCGACGTGCAGCTTGTTCTGCGAAGTGGAGAACCCGATGGCTCCACCGCGCAGGCTGTCACGAACGATGCGGCGCATGTCATCGATCTCGTCGGGAGTTGCGGTTCGCTCAAGGGACTCTTTCCCCATCACCGCGAAACGCACCGCATTGTGCCCGACCAGCGATGCACAGTTGATCCCCAACCTGCCGCGCAGCCCAGCGAGATATTCACCGAACGTCCGCCAGGCCCAGGGGACCGCAGACTTCAAGGTACTGAGCGGGACTTCTTCCACCTGATAGAAGAGCGAGGCCAGAGCGTCACTGTCCCCCTGATTGCATGGAGCCAAGCTGATCCCACAGCTCCCGGTCATGACGGTCGTGACGCCATGGAGGACGAGCGGTAGCCCGAACGGGTCCCACCACAACTGCGGATCGACATGAGTATGCGGATCAATGAATCCAGGAGCAACGACTCTTCCCTCCGCGTCCACGACTTCAGCCGCGGTCACAGCCGTGGTCTCGTCGAGCAGGACCACACGTCCAGCCTTGATCCCAATCCGACCGGACCGCCCGGGACTCCCGGATCCGTCGATGATGAACCCGTTCTCGATGATCAGATCTAAGTCCATGAGTCCATCCCCCGTTTCGGTCTTCTTCCACGGCCCAACGAACAAGCAGGTCGTGAGTCGGGATACTTCAAAACAACGCCACCGGCGCAACTGGGCTTCCTGTTCCACCCCGCACAGGGAGGGGCTGGACCGAAAGTTGGAATTCCCAGCGTTCCAACTCCTGACACCTCTCGGCAAGTGACTCGAGGTCGCAGTTGTCGACCAGCCACAGCCCCATGGCCACAAGTCCGATGACATGGACCGGGGATTCGATCTCGTGGTATCCCGTTGGAAACGTCTCTTGCGGAGCATCGCTCCCGATCAAAGCGACGTCTCGTGAGCGGAGCCACGGCATCATGGACGCGTGCCACCCACCTCGCGTCGCTGGATCGGGCCGACCGGCCTTGCGTCGCGCCGATATGCCCACCCTGAGGAGCACGAGGTCACCTGGCTCAACGGAAATGCCCTGACGCCGTTCGGCTTCTTCGACGTCACTTGGGTGGACCGGTCGGTCGAACTCACCGAGATCGATGAGTATGCCCCGGCCGCTCACACCGTGCCGAGCGACGTTCACAGCTCCATATCGAGCTCCATGGCGGCTGGTCACGGCCGAGGCGGGAAAACCGTTGTACATTCTTCCATCCCACAGGCAATGAGCCGGCGCATCGAGATGTGTGACCGAGACTCCGTGGAAGGCCAAGCCGAGGTACTCCATCGGATAGCTGGCTCGCTTCTTCGTCCCCGCGGCGTGAACCGGCGGGGAGGCACCAGTGCCGTCGCCTGATTCGATCATGTAACGGTGCACGTATCCGTGGCGGTCGTGAACCGACGGATCCAGATCCCAGGCGAGGGGCACTGCGATTCCCTCACGCACGAGGCTTGCGCCCCTCCTGCGTGCGTCGGGAGTGATCAAATTGAGCGTTCCCAGTTCGTCAGTGGAACCCCACCTTCCCCAGTTCGAGAGGGAGTCGACCCAGGACAGCACCGCTTCTTCTTCGGGGGGGTCCTCCGCCGTGTCGTGGCGTGATGGCATCTCCTCGGCCTTTCGGTATCCACTGGGACGCCCAGCGTACGGGACCGGTCGGGTCCGTTGCCTCAGACTTCCTCGTCATCACACGACCCAGGTCAACGAAGGTCCACTCGGCGCGGGGACCTTTGCGCCAGGGCTGAAGGTGTGGTTTCCCAACAAGCCAACCTCGTTCCAGTTCTTCACGCTGGCCAAGCCCTTGATCAGCGCCGGTCCTGGTGTTGCCACCGGCGGCCCTGGAGTCCCTCGAAAGACCCGGTCTTGTCCCGAGATCCTCTCCGCACTCCCCTAACCTTCGGGCTCGGTGACGAGGTCATCCTCCAGCGGCGCGGTCAAGAAGTCACCCAAGGGGGCCTCTTGCCCTGGCAGGCCCTGGGCGAACCGCGTCAGACTTGGACCAGAAGGCCGTTCGTAGTAGGACGACGTAGCCCGAGACGGGAAGAGATCGATCATGCGAGTGCTCGTAATCGGTGCCGGCGGTGTGGGAACCGCAGTCGCCGGGACGGCGGCCAGATGGGGGCTCTTCGAGCGGGTCGTCATGGCGGACTACGACGTGGAGCGAGCCAAGCAGGCCGTGCGCGGCACCGATGACCGATTCGCCGCGCACAAGCTCGACGCCAGTAACGAAGACGACATCGTGGACCTCGTGAAGGCAGAGCGCATCGACACCGTGCTGAACGCGGTCGACCCTCGCTTCGTCATGCCGATCTTCCGGGCCGCCTTCAGCGCCGGAGTCACCTACATGGACTTGGCCATGTCCCTCTCCCGCCCTCACCCGACCGACCCATTCCACACCCCGGGCGTGAAGCTCGGTGACGAGCAGTTCGCTCTTGCCGACCAGTGGAACGAGCGAGGGCTCCTCGCCCTTTGCGGCATGGGGGTCGAGCCCGGGCTCTCTGACGTCTTCGCCCGTTACGCGGCGGACAAGCTGTTTTCGTCCATTGACGAGGTCGGCGTGCGCGACGGCGCCAACCTGATCGTCGAGGGTTACGACTTCTGTCCCTCCTTCTCCATCTGGACCACCATTGAGGAGTGCCTGAACCCGCCCATCGTCTGGGAGAAGGGAAAGGACTGGTTCACGACCGAGCCGTTCAGCGAACCCGAAACCTTCGTCTTCCCAGCTGGGATCGGTCCCGTCGAGTGTGTGAACGTCGAGCACGAGGAGGTGCTCCTGATCCCGCGCTGGGTCGACGCCCGACGGGTGACCTTCAAGTACGGGCTCGGAGACCAGTTCATCGGCGTGCTGAAGACGATCCACCAACTCGGGCTGGACTCAACGATCCCGATCGCGGTCGGGAACGCCATGGTCTCACCAAGGGACGTCGTGGCGGCCTGCCTCCCGGACCCGGCCACCATCGGCGACCGCATGACCGGCCTCACCTGCGCGGGAACGTGGGTGACGGGCAAGGGGACGGACGGCAGGGCCAGGGAGGTCTACCTCCACCACGTGGCCGACAACGAGTGGTGCATGAAGGAATTCGGATCACAGGCTGTCGTCTGGCAGACGGCGATGAACCCGGTTGTCGCCCTCGAGCTCATCGACAACGGTACGTGGAGGGGACAAGGGGTCATCGGGCCGGAGGCTTTGCCCGCCGAGCCCTTTCTCGACTTGCTCAACGGCCACGGCGCCGCGTGGGGCTGCGAAGAGCGGACCCCTACCACCGTCTGAGTCCTGACGTCGACGGACGCCTCGATCTGGCTTTCCACGGACAAGGAGGATCAGGTGAGTCAAACCTCCGATCGGTTGGCCAAAGGTGACGCCCAGGATCTCTCCATGTACGGTCTCGAGGACTACCGGCGCGTGAAGCAGGTGATGAGCGCACTCGAGCCATGACCCACCCCCCGAGGACCACGACGTCCGAACCCTCGGCGGATCCGCCGGGCGGCGCCCGAGTGCGCACCACCATTCCCGGGCCGCGCTCGGTGGAGCTCGCGGCCCGGCGATCGGCCGCCGTGCCAGCCGGTGTCGGCGCCACGCTCCCGGTGTTCATCGAACGGGGGTCGTCGGGCATTCTCGAAGACGTCGACGGAAACTGCTTCATCGACTTCGGATCGGGTATCTCGGTGACCAACGTGGGCAACAGTGCGCCAGAGGTCGTGGCGGCCGTCCGGACCCAGGCCGGCGAGTTCACCCACACCTGCTTCCAGGTGACACCCTACGAGAGCTATGTCGCGGTGTGCGAGCGTCTGAATGCGCTCGCCCCCGGCCACCACCAGAAACGTTCTTTCCTCGTCAACTCGGGGGCCGAGGCGATCGAGAACGCCGTCAAGATCGCCCGCTACGCGACCGGACGACAGGCGGTGGTGGCTTTTGACCACGGCTTCCACGGTCGTACTCAGCTCGCGATGAGCCTGACGGGGAAGGTCATGCCCTACAAGCGTGGGTTCGGCCCGTTCGCCCCGGAGGTGTACCGGGCTCCCTACTCCTATCCCTTCCGGGACACCGGGCACCTCGACGAAGTCTTGGAACTCATTGACACCACGGTGGGGGGCGACGCGGTCGCGTGCGTCGTGGTCGAACCCATCGCCGGAGAGGGTGGGTTCATCGTGCCGGAGCCGGGATGGCTGGCCGGCCTGGCCGCCTGGTGCGCCCACTCGGGCAGCCTGCTCGTCGTGGACGAGATCCAATCGGGCATGGGCCGGGCCGGCCGGTGGTTCGCGTGTGAGCACGAGGGAGTCGTGCCGGACATCATGACAACGGCGAAGAGCCTCGGTGGCGGGCTCCCGATCGGAGGGATCACCGGTCGGGCCGACGTCATGGAATCGGTCCATCGGGGCGGGCTCGGCGGGACGTTCGGGGGAAATCCCCTGGCGTGTGCGGCTGCCCTGGCCGTTTTCGACATCATTGGGTCGCAGGGCCTCTTGGAGCGAGCGATGCACATCGGCGATGTGGCCATGCGCCGACTGAACGGACTGAACGGACTGGTCGGACGGGAGGGCCCGGTGGGCGAGGTACACGGGCGCGGCGCCATGGTGGCCCTGGAGCTGGTGCACCCTGATGGTCGCCCGGATCCGGAGACCGCCCTCCGGGTTGCCGCACGGTGCCACCAACGAGGACTCCTGATCCTGACCGCCGGCACCCACGGGAACGTGCTCCGGCTGTTGCCTCCCCTGGTGATCGCCGACCATCTGCTCGACGAGGGCCTCAGCATCCTGGAAGAAGCACTCCGCACCGTGTGATCGGGTGGCGATGGACCCGCCATGCGCGGCCCGCCGGCCCGTCCGGGGTGTTCAGCGCACGACGTGCAGCGGCGCAGTTGCGGTGTTGTCGTCCGGAGATGGGTCCGGGGTATTCGACCCGGCCGCGCCGAACACGGTCCCCTCGCCGACGCGAACCGCCCTGAAGGTCACCGTGAAGGAGACGGCGTCCCCTGCCCCGAGCGTCCCGACGTGCCAGCGGCGCCAGGCGCCCGGCCGGTGGTGGCGCCGGTGTGCGCCCCAGGTGCCGGTGTGGACCAGCCGGCCCGGCAGTACGATGTCCGCGCTGACGGACCGAGCCGCCGACGGACCTGCATTCGTCGCCGTCAGCGTGCAGCTCGACTCGTCGCCGCGAGACACGGTGCTGGGGCAGGAGAGCGCGACCGAAATGTCGGCCAGCGCCGGGTCGGCTGGTTGCGCCACCGTCACCGTGAAGGGCCCCGCGGTCGCGCTCCCCACCGCGTTGGTGGCCACGACCGAGTAGGCGAAGGAGGTTGTGCCGTCAGGTGGGGTGCCCGACAGCTCCCCGCCCGCCGGATCGATCGACAGCCACGAAGGAGCTCCCCCCGCCAGGGAGAAGGCGGGTGCCGGTGAACCGCCGGCGGTGAAGGTGTACGCGTAAGCCTGGTTCGACGGGGTGGACGTCGGAGGAGCCTCGGCGGAGAACGACGGACCCTGCTCCACCACCACGCTGGCGCTGACCGTTGGGGCGGCCGCGAATCCGGAGGTGCCGGCCTGGTCGGCGTCGATCACGCAGTTCCCGGCCGAGAGGAACTGCAACGTGGTGCCGTTCGTTCCCGACACCGCGCACACGCCCGCTCCGCTCAGCTGATCCACCGAGAACACCACCGGGTTTCCGGATCCTCCGCCCGTGGCGGACAGGGTCACGGACTGGCCGACGGTGCCGGTGGTCGGAGGAACGAAGGCGATCGCCTGGGGCGCAGCCACCACGACGTCCGAGTCCACCGCCGCGGAGGAAGCGGCCAGGTCGAACTGGCCCGGCGCGACGGTGGCTCCGGCCACGTCGACGACGGCATCCCCGGCGGCCAGCGATGACGAGACGGCTCCGATGAGGCTGAAGGTGGCGCTGGCTCCGCTCGGGAGGGAGACCATGGTCCATGCGAACTGATCCGTCCCGAGGTTGGTGAAGTTGGTTCCTCCGAGGGAGCTCACCGCGAAGAGCGCGGTGAACCCGGCGCTCAGACTCTCGGTCACGGTGGCGTTCGCAGCCGCTGAGGGTCCTTCGTTGGTGAGGGTCACGGTGTAGGTGTCCGACGCTCCCGGCGCGACCGTGTCGACGCCGTCACTCACCGTGATCGCCAGGCTTGCCGCGGGCACGACGTCGATCCCGTCAATGGCAGTGACCGCGGTCGTGCTCTGGTCGCTCGTCGCCGACGCACGCGTGGCGTCCTGTTCCTCGGACGCCGGTGCGTCGGTCGCCTCCGTGTAGGTCAGCGTCGCGGTCGCCCCGGCCGCCAGGGCCGGGATGGTCCAACTCACGACTGCTCCGCTGACGCTGGCCGTCCCCGCCGAGGCTGTCGGCGAAGAGACGAGCGTGAACGATGGCGGGAGGTCGACGGGCGCGGCGACGTTGGTCTGCCCTCCCGACGTCGGGTTGGTGACCCTCACCCGGTACGTCACGTGCGAACCGGCCTGGGCACTCTCGCTCGCCGTCGACGTGACCTCGTCACCGTTGAAGGACGACACGGAGAGGCCGAGCGGACCGGAACCGGCCGTGCCGGCAACCGCGTCGGAGTCCGTGCCGGTGGATGACGGGGCGGTGTCGATCTGGCCCGCACTCGGCTCCGCGGTGACCAGGTCGACGAAGGCAGCTCCGCCCGACAGGGTCGATGGCACGGTCCCGCTCAGTGTCAACGTCGCGCTGGCGCCGGCCGCCAGATCGATCCCCGTCCACTGGAACTGCCCTCCACCGAGGTCACTGAAGGTCGTGCCGGTCAGCGAGCTCGTGTTGCCCACCGCCGCGAACGAAGCGCTGTACGAGTCGTCGAGGGTCACCGCGGGAGCCTCCGAAGGACCGGTGTTGGTCAGCGTGATGGTGTAGGCGTCGAAGGACCCCGGAGCGACAGAGTCGACGCCGTCACTGACCGTCACGGCGAGGTCCGCCGCGGGAACGACTACGACGGCCGCGCTTTTCGTGCCGGCAGACGTGCTCTGGTTGCTGACGGAGGACACCGTCGTCGTGTCCGACTCGAAGCTCAAGGGGGCGTCGACCGTCTCCGTGTAGGTCAACGTCGTCGAAGCCCCCGAGTCGAGAGAGGGGACGGCCCAGGTGATCGCTCCGGTCCCGACGAACGGCCTCCCGGAGTCGGCGATGACACTTGTCGACTTGAGCACGAAGTTCGGCGCGAGCGTCACCGTCGTCGAGACGTTCGTCTGGGCGCTCAGCCCCGAGTTGGTCAGTGTGACTTCGAACGTGACGTCGGAACCCGCGAGGGCCGACTCGCTCGGCGTCGACGTCACGGCGTCCCCGGCGAAGGTCGACACGGCGATCCCCAGAGAGGCGACCGACGCGGTCGCCCCGGCGGGCGGGGAGGCCCTCCACACGCCCAGGGTCTGTGCGGTCCCCAGCAGCAGGCAGGCGGGGACAACCACAGCCGCCACGCGGGCGCGCAGGCGAGGACGGCGTGCATGCCGTGGCGAGGCCAGCAGACTCAATCCCGGCCTTTGGGCACCTCGGTGCGCCCCATTCGCCATGGCGGTCCTCCTCGTGGCCTCGAACGGCAAGCGTCAGGCTCGCTTCGCGCTCAGTATGGGCGGCCGCCTCTGCCATGTCTGTGGGAATTAAGTCCGGTTGTGCCGGTGCCTCGAGGGCCGTCGCCGGTGAATTGTCCAAACGGTGCGCGCCCGGCACACCGTGGTCATGCCGTGCGGAATGCCGTTATTGGACCTGCGCGTGGCGGGGCACGCGAATTGTGACCGCGGACACCACGGCACCCACGAGGATGAGGACGCCCGAGAGCACCAACGCCTCGTGGAGGCCCTGACCCAGCGCGTCGTAGGCCGCGCCCACCACCTTGTCGGCGATGGTGCGCTCGGCGGGGTTCAAATTCTTGGTCGCGCCAACCGCACTGCTCCCCGCTCCCCCAGTCTGAATGGCATGCTCGACCAGGCTCTGGAAGTTGGGCGGAATGCCGATCTTGGTGAGCTTCGCGGCCAGATCTCCGGTGATGTTGGCGTTGACGATGGCGCCGAGGATCGACACGCCGAACACGGCCCCCATCTCGCGACTGGTGTTCGTGGCCGACGCCGCCATGCCCGAGCGTTCGGGTGGGATCACCGTCAGCGGCACGGACGTCACCGGTACGAGCAGCATGCCAAGACCGACGCCGGCGATCGGGAGAACCCAGCCGAGTGTGCCGAAGTCAATGTGGGGACCCAGGAGCGCGTTGGAGGCGAGGATCCCGCCGCCGGCCAGCAGGCAACCGATCGCCATCGGCCAGCGCGCGCCCACGCGAGCCACCAATGGTCCGGTGACGATCGAGGCGATGATCATGCCCGTGGCCATGGGCATGAAGTCCACCGCTGTCTGATAGGCCGAGGCGTTGACCACCACCTGGAGGTACAAGGCCGTGAAGAAGAAGATGGAGAACGTTCCGAAGTAGGCGACGAACGCAACGAAGTTCGACCCTGCGAACGGTGCCCGCCGGAACATGGTGAGATCGAGCATGGGGCTCTTGACCTTCCGCTCGACCACGACGAAGGCCAAGCCGGAGAAGCCGCACAGGACGAAGAGGGTGACAATCCATCCCGCGGTGTATCCCGAGTTCTCACCTTGGATCACCGCAAACGAGAGGGAACCCAGGAACGCCGCGCCCAAGATGAGCCCTGTGACGTCGATGCTCCGCCCAGTCCGGTCCGAGGTCTCGGGAACGGCGACTGCAGCGAGCACGAACGCCAAGACGCCGAATCCCAGGTTGAACCAGAAGATGGCCCGCCAGTCCGAATACCCCACCAGGGCGCCACCGATCACCGGTCCGAGAGCCAGACCCAGACCTGAGACCGCGGCCCAGACGCCGAGAGCGTCAGCTCGGGTCCCGCGGTCCGGGTAGACGTGCCGGATGATGGACAGCGTGCCCGGCTCGCTGGCCGCGGCACCAACGCCCATGATGACCCGGCCGGCAATGAGCCAGTCGACGTTGGGCGCCACGGCAGAAGCAACCGAACCCGCACAGAAGATGGCCACGCCGGCCAACATGATGCGCTTGCGCCCCAGGATGTCACCGAGCATTCCGGCGGCGAGCATGAAGCTGGCGAAGGTGAGTGCGTACCCGTTGACGACCCACTGGATCTGGGTCACTCCGGCGTGCAGGTCGGACTGGATGTTGGCCAAGGCGACGCTGACCACTGTGTTGTCGAGGAACGTGAGGAAGAGAACGGCGCACAGGGTGGCGAGTGCCAGCGCTTGAGCGGGCGACCCGAGACCGCCCTCCTTGGTCTCGAAATCGCTGACGAGGCCTGACCCCGGAGCGATCCCGCCCCGGTTCCCCGCTCCTGCCGGCCTCAGCACGACGTGGTCCCCCTGGACGAACCTCGACCCCGGGCCGCGATCCGTCCAGCATCGCCGTCCATACCCATGAGTTTGGTCTACCCGCCCGGTCCGATGCGCCATGCCCGGGCTACCTGCGCTCCTCCTCGATTCTCAGCCGGCCGCGAGCAGACGCATCCACTCGGGCAGTCCGGCCGGACGACCCTCTCCGTCCGTGCATCCGTGCACGGTGACCGCGGTGGCCCGGGCCTCGCCCAGGACCGTGACCAGATAGGCGATCTGGAACGTGGCCCGTGTGGCGGCGCCCATCACCAAGGAGACCTCCACCTCCTCGTCGAAGACCAAGGCCTTGCGGTAGCGCACGAACACCTCGAGCACCGGGAACTCACGCCCCGGGGAACGGCCAGCAGACTCCTCGTCTCGAGAAGGCGCCTTCCCGGGGCGCACCGTCCCATAGGGCCGCCCGATGGCTCGCAGGTACGCGACGCGCGCCTCCTCGAGGTACGGGAGGTAGGCGGCGTGGTGGACGACCCCCATGGCATCGGTCTCCGCGAACCGAGTGCGCAGGTGGTGGTGAAACGCATAGTCGCCTCGATCCCGGGACGGCTCCAACGACGTCCGGGTCATGCCGTCGCTCGCAGTTCCGTTCCGGCAACGGGGGTCTGGCCGCACACGGCGCTGACAGTACAAGCGGGCGCGACCAATAACATGATCCCGTGTCGAGCGAACATGCCGTGCAGTTCACATCCGGGAGTCCGGACACCGTCTTGGACCCGCCGGCGCCCGAGCTGTCCGCAGCTCTCGGCGCGGCGCACGGCCTGGCGCCCGCGCAGCGGCGTGACGCGGTGGCGGCGGTCGCGGCGCGTGATCCTCAATGCTTGCAGGCCTGGGCAGACCTGGCCGAGCTGGCGACGGAGCCGATTGAGCAGTACGCCTTTGCACGCGTGGGCTACCACCGAGGCCTCGACGCCCTTCGGGCGGCAGGCTGGCGTGGCTCGGGCTACGTGCGCTGGCGCCACGAGCCCAACCGAGGCTTCCTTCGGTCCCTTCACGCGTTGGAGCAGGCGGCGGGCGCGATCGGCGAAGTCGACGAGGAACAACGGTGCCGCCTCTTCCTGCGCCAGCTGGACCCCGAGTGGGATTCCGTTGCCCGCCTGGACCGAGCCATGCCCTCCTGATCGCCCCCTTCTCCCACCCAGCCCCTCCTGTGACCCGCCGGTGGTGGCCGAGCGTAGTTAGAACGTCTAACTGTATGATGATCGAATTGTTATGGCTGTCCAAGTGCCTTCCCCTGAGATCCCGGCCTCGGGAGCCCCACCCGTGCGGTCCTACGGACGGGCGGCCGCGTGGCTGGCCCGCCGGGTGGAGGTGGCCCTCGGGACGGTCGAGCTGACCCTGCCCCAGTACCGGGCGCTCGGGATCTTGGCCGAGGGCTCCTCGGCCGCGTCGGGTCTGGCCGAGCGCCTGGCCGTGCGGCGCCCTTCCATCACCGCGGTCGTCGACGGCCTGGTCGCACGCGGTCTGGTCGACCGGCGACAGGAGGACGACGACCGGCGCCGGGTGTCGGTGCGGCTCACCGAGGAAGGGGCCCGCACGCTCGCCGGGGCGGACGAAGCCGTCGATTCGTATCTGGAGGGCATCGCACAGCACCTCCCCCCCGACGAGGAACAGACCGCACTCATCTCCCTCTCGCTGTGGGCCAGGGCGCTGGCGGCTGCGCGCGTGGCCCCCGGTGCACAGTCGGGTCGGCCGACGAGGAACGACCCCCGGTGAGCGACCAGGTCCGAGACTCCCTGAACGGGTCGGCGCGGACGAGTGGTGAGCGGGACCGCGACGCTCAGCGCCCGAACCGGCGCAGCCCGCTCGTCCCGACGGGCGCCGTGAGCCGGTACGCCGCGCCCAAGGCGCGGATCGACCCGGATCGATCCAAGACCTGGCTGCGGCGCGCCATGCCCATCGTCATGGCCCACAAGGTCCAGTTCTTCGGAGCACTCATCTTCTCGTTCCTCGCGCTGATCATTCAGGTTTGGATCCCGCTGATCATTCAAAACGCCATCACGGATTCGCTGATAGTCAAGACCCATCCGCTTCACATGTACGTCGAGTGGCTTGCCGTGCTGGGAATTTGCATCGGCATTTTCGGCTACATCTCCCGCATCAACCAGTTCAAGCTGACCTACGACATCGAATTCGACCTGCGCAACATCCTCTACGAGCACTTCACGCGCATGTCCTTTCCGTTCTACGACCGGGTGCAGACCGGGCAGTTGATCTCGCGTGCCAACTCGGACATCCGCTCGGTCCAGGTGTACCTCACATTCGCGCCGGTGATCCTCGTGCAGTGCTCCATCGCCGTGGTGGCCTTCTGCTTCATGCTCTCAATCAGCGTGCCCCTGGCGTTCGTCGCCATGGCGACGACGCCGTTCGTCTATTTGGTGGGGGCAAGGATGCGCAATGTCCTGTTCCCCGTGTCATGGCTGATCCAGGCCCGCCTGGCCGAAGTGGCCACGGTGGTGGACGAGAACGTCAACGGGGTCCGTGTGGTGCGGGGTTTCGCCGCCGAGCAACAGCAACTGCGTCAGCTGGCCACCGCGGCCGACCGTGTGCAGTGGACCTACATCAGGGACGCCGACCTGCGTGCCCGCTACACGCCGTTGCTCCAGAACCTGTCCCAGGTCGGTCTGGTGTTCGTCCTGCTCGTCGGGGGCTACATGGTGATTCACGAGCACCTGCCCGTCTCGGCCATCATCTCGTTCAATCTCTGGCTGGTCATGATGCAGGCGCCCTTCATGATGCTGGGCTTCCTCATCATGATGGGCCAACGCGCCTCGGCGTCGGCGAAGCGCATTTACGAGATCCTCGACGAGGAGCCCTCCATCGTGGACCGACCCGGCGCCATCGACCTGCTGCAGAGCCGCGGGCGACGTCGAGTTCGACGACGTGTCGTTCGCCTACGCCGCCGACAGCCTCCAGGCCCGGCCACCGGCCGGAACCGGGGGCCCCGACGTCACCGCCACCCCAGACGCGCGCCACGACGTCTTGAGCCATTTCAACCTGCACCTTCGCCCCGGCGAGACCGTGGCCCTCGTCGGACGGACGGGAAGCGGAAAATCGACCGTTGCCCGACTGCTCGCTCGCTTCTACGAGGTGACCGGCGGCTCGGTCCGTGTCGACGGCCATGACGTGCGGGACCTCACGCTGACCAGCCTCCGAGCCACCGTCGGCATCGTGTTGGACGAGCCCTTCTTGTTCTCGGCCTCCATCCGCGACAACATCGCCTACGGTCGCCCGGACGCCCCGCTCGAAGAGGTCGCCGCCGCCGCCGCCGCGGCAGGTGCCGACGGGTTCATCGGACGCTTGTCCGAGGGCTACGACACCGTGGTCGGCGAGCGCGGCTACACGCTTTCAGGTGGCCAGCGCCAACGCATCGCCATCGCGCGGGCGCTCTTGGTCAACTCCCCCATCCTCGTCCTCGACGACGCCACGAGCGCGATCGACGTCAAGGTCGAACAGCGGATCCACTCCGCCTTGCAGGTCCTGATGCAGGGGCGGACGACGCTGATCGTCGCCCACCGCCTCTCCACCATCAGCTTGGCGGATCGGATCGTCCTCCTCGACCAGGGCCGAATTGTGGCTGACGGCACCCACGCCGAGCTCCTCGCCACCACCCCGCTGTACTCCGAGGTCCTGGCTCAGGTCGCCCGCGAGGAGGACCAGGACACGACCGGCACTGGGGCGGACGCGGACGCGTCCGACATTGAGGCCGAGGTGTCCTGATGCACGGAGGACCTCCTATGGGTGGCGGAGGCTCGCCCGGCTCACCGCAGGCCGGCCTGCCCTTCGGTGGCATCCCCCCCGAGCTCCAGGCCGGGGTCGACCAGGTCCTGGCCGAAGAGCCCGAGCGCGGCGAGCCCGACGCGGTCTTCACGCAGCTGCCGGGTGCGCACGAAACCAAGACGCTGTCGCTCACCAGCCTCCTGATGGAGTACCCAGGCATGGTGGCCGGTGCCATGGCATTGGTGACCACCATCGCGCTCGCCACCCAGCTGGGCCCCAGCCTGGTGTCCTACGCCATCAACCACGGACTGACGCCCCCTCACTACAACTTCGGCGTCGTGGTCGCCATGGCCCTGCTGTACCTAGTGTCGATCGCCGTCTCAGCCAGCGCTCAGTGGGGCCAGGCCCGAGTCACCGGCCGGTTGGCCTCGTGGGTCATGAACGACCTGCGCATCACGGTCTTCCGCCACCTCCAACGTCTCTCCCTCGACTTCTTCACCGCGGAGAAGGCGGGCGTGGTGATGAGCCGCATGACCAGCGACGTCGAGAACCTCCAACAATTGCTCCAGGAAGGTCTGTCTCAGTTTGCCATCCAAGCGCTCACGATGATCGTCATCACGGGGTTTCTGTTCGCCACCAACGTCACCTTGGCCGCCATCACCATCTTCGTCGTGCTGCCTCCGCTGATTGTCATGTCGGTCTGGTTCCGACGAGCGTCCGAGCGAGGCTACGACAAGGTCCGAGACGGGATCGCCTTCGTGTTGGCCGATCTCTCCGAGAGCCTGCAGGGCATGCGAGTCGTGACCGCGCACAACCGGCAGCCCTACAACGTTGAGACGCACCGAAACATCGTGGGCGCGTACCGCGACGCGAACAACTACACCGGCCGCCTCAACGGCATTTACGGGCCCGGCTCACAGGTCATCAGCGTGCTGGGCCAGATGCTGGTCCTCGGGATCGGTGGTGCCATGTACCTGCACCACCCGCAGCAGATCAACCTCGGACAGCTGACGGCGTTCTTCCTCTACGTCAACCGGTTCTTCGCTCCGATCCAGCTGCTCACGCAGCAGTACAACACGTTCCAGCAGGGACGCGCCTCAATCTTCAAGCTGCGCGACCTGCTCCTGACCGAGCCCTCGGTCAAAGAGGCTCCCGACGCGGAGGAGCTTCCGCCCATCCGGGGCGAAATCCGGTTCGACCACGTCTCATTCGGGTACGACCCGGCGATTCCCGTGCTCCACGACGTCGATTTCACGATCGCACCCGGTGAGACCGTTGCCTTCGTGGGCGCCACCGGCGCGGGGAAGTCCACCATGGCCAAGCTCGTGACCCGCTTCTACGACCCAACCGCGGGGCGGGTCCTGATCGACGGGTTCGACCTCCGGCGGGTCACCCTCGAGTCGCTGCGCTCGCAGCTCGGTGTGGTGCCCCAAGAACCTTTCCTGTTCGCCGGGACCATTCGCGACAACATCGCGTTCGCCCGGCCCGATGCCCCCGACGAAGTGGTGTGGAACGCCGTCCACCAGGTGGGACTGGACGAACTGGTGCACCGTCTCCCGAACAACCTCGACACCCCCGTGCACGAGCGCGGGCAATCGCTGTCCGCCGGCGAGCGCCAGCTCATCGCCCTGGGCCGCGCCTTCATGGCCGAGCCCCGGGTCCTGGTCCTCGACGAAGCCACCTCCAACCTCGACCTGCAGTCCGAGAGGATGGTGGAGGCCGCGCTCGACGTGCTCCTCCAGGGCCGCACCGCCGTGCTCATCGCACACCGCCTCTCGACTGCCATGCGGGCCGACCGGATTGTGGTCGTGGGCAACGGGCGACTCCTCGAGGTCGGGTCGCACGACGAGCTGGTGGCACTCGGCGGGCACTACGCCGAGATGTACCGGACCTGGGTCACTCAGTCGCACGCGGCCTGACCAGCTGCTCCCGCCCCGCAAGGGCGGACCCTTCAGCTCGGGCGCGGGCTCTTTCGCGAGCCGGGGCAATCCGTTGGGCCGATTCGGCCCTAAGCCTGCAGGAGGGGGAAGCTCCCGTTCGACAGTGGACGGCGGACGGGCGCGAGCACGGAGCACGCACGAGGAAGGACGGCACACCATGGGCGGAAAGGCCTTGGACGCGCTCGTGAGCAACTTCAATTCGAGCAACAACCTGCAGGGGACCGGGACCACCATCGTCGAGGTCGCACCCAACGGCCACGTCAGCACGTTCGCTCAGATCGACCCCCACCCGCCCGGGTGTGTGGGCGGCGTGGGCCTCACGACCGCGTTGAGTGTCTTGAACGACGGCTACGTGGTCGTGGGCAGCCTGCCGGTCACCGACGACGGGAGCGGCACCCCGGAGGCGGGATGCCTGATTGTGCTGGACTCCTCCGGCGCCCCCGTCGAGACGTGGTCCGGCCACGGCATCAATGGGCCGTGGGACATGACGTCGGTGCAGCAGTTCGGTGGGTTCGCCGAGCTCTTCGTGACCAACGTGCTGAACGGCACGGTGGCGGCCGGCGGCAGTGAAGTCGACTGCGGGACCGTGGTGCGCCTCGGCGTCGTCGAGCCCCCAGGCCGGGCCCCTGTCCTGTCACGTCGACGGTGGTCGCCACAGGGTTCGCCGAGGAGCTGAACTCGTCGGCTCTCGTCTTGGGTCCGACGGGGGTCGCCCTCGAACCCAACGGCACCCTCTACGTTGCCGACACCGTCCACAGCCGCCTGGCCGCGGTGCCCTTCGCTACCACCCGGTTCTTTCCAGTCTTCGGTGGTGGCGTGACCATCAGCCAGAACGGCGGCCTCAATGGTCCCCTCGGCCTCGCCAGTGCCCCCAACGGCGATCTGATCGCGGTCAACGCCAACGACGGCAACGCGGTGGAGGTGACCCCGAATGGCTCCCAAGTCGACACGACCCAGATCGACCCCTTCGGTTCGGGCGGCGATCTCTTCGGGTTGGCCATCGCCCCCGGAGGAAACGGCCTCCTCTTCGTCGACGACAACTCCGGCGCCAACACGCTTGATCTCCTGCACTGAGACCGGACCTCACCCGGACGGCCATCGGGTACCAGTCCTCGCCCAGGTACTTCCTGGCCAACGCGTCAATGTGGGCATCGGCTCCCTCCGTGGTGACGGCGGTCACCGTGCCCCGGAACTACTTCGGCTGCAGGCGGATGCCGGCGTCGAGCCGGATCGATTCGGCGTTCAAGTAGGAGTTCGACAGCAGCTCGAGGGCGAGCGAGGCGAACTCGCTGGGGTATCCGAGCCGCTGCGGGAACAGAACGTCCTTGGCCAACTTGTCCTTGAAGGCCTGCGCATCCTCGAACGCCCCGTAAATGGGCGTCTCGATCAGCCCGGGGAGGATCGTGTTCACCCGTATGCCCACCACCGAGAGGTCGCGGGCCACCGGGAGGGTCAGACCCACGATCCCGCCCTTGGAGGAGGAGTAGGCCGCTTGGCCGATCTGACCCTCCTCGGCCGCCACCGACGCGGTGTTCACGATGGCGCCCCGGCAACCGTCCTGGTCGGGCTCGTTGCGACTCATCTTCGTCGCGGCGAGTCGGATGCAGTTGAAGGTGCCGATGAGGTTGACTTCAATGATCTTGCGGTAGACGTCCAGACCGTGGGCCGACGCGTACTCGCCGTCCTTCCCGATGGTGCGCTCGGCCCACGGGATGCCCGCGCAGTTGACCAACGATCGCAGCGGACCCATTTCGGCCGCCGCCTCGACCGCGGTGATCACGTTCTCGGTGTTGGTCACGTCGGTCTGGACGAAGAGTCCGCCGATCTCCTTTGCCAGGACCGTGCCCTTGTCCTCCTGAAGGTCAGCGATGACCACGTGGGCACCGCGCCCGGCGAGCGCGCGTGCGGTGGCCTCCCCCAGGCCCGAAGCACCTCCAGTGACGATGGCCGATGTGCCGTTCAGTTCCATGATCGCTGTGAATCCTCCTGAGGTCTGGTGGCGGCCGCGGGCGAACGCCCGGACGGACCGTGCCCGCCAGAGGATAGGGGCCGGCGCGCGCCTGGTCACATCTGCTCGGGTGCCTCCATACCGAGGAGCGAGAGCCCCAGCTCGAGCACCCGGGCGGTGAGGTCGCACAGCCCCAGGCGGGAGCTGCGCAGGTCCTCGTCGTCGGTCAGCACGCGACAGGCCTCGTAGAACACGGTGAAGGTGGTGGCCAGCTCGAAGAGGTACGTGCAGAGCTTCGAGGGGCTGTACGTCGCGGCAGTGGACTCCACGGCGGACCCGAAGCGCAGCAGCTCCAACGCCAGCCCCCGCTCCTCCGCCTGTCCCAGCAGCGGCAGGGACGGCTCGGGGGGCGAGACCCCCGCTCGCCGGAAGATGGAGCGGATGCGCGCGTGTGCGTACTGCAGGTACGGGCCCGTGTCCCCCTCGAAGGCGAGCATGCGGTCCCAGTCGAAGACGTAGTCGCGTGCACGGTCCGTGGACAGGTCGGCGTACTTCACTGCACCCACGCCGAGCGCATGCGCCACGGACTTCTGTTGGTCCGGCGAGAGGTCGCTCGACCGCTCCTGCATCGCCGCGGCGGCGCGGTCGATGCCCTCTGAGAGGAGGTCGACCAGCCGTTCGGACCCACCGGAGCGACTGGCCAGCTTCTTGCCGTCGGCCCCCAACACGAGACCGAAGGCCACGTGCGTCGCGACGCCGGCGTCGGTGAGGTATCCAGCCAGAGTAGCGACGGCGAAGACCTGACGGAGGTGGAGCGACTGCTCGGCTCCGACCACGTAGACGAGCGAGGTGGCCCCCAGCCTGCCGCAGCGGTCCCGCACGCTGGCCAGGTCGGTGGCCGGGTACCCATACCCGCCGTCGGACTTGCGCACGATGAGCGGGAGTGGTTCACCCTGGCGATTCTCGAATCCCTCGGGGAAGACGCAGAGCGCGCCGCCGTCCTCGACGAGCACACCCTTGGCGTCGAGCTCGTCGACCACGACGGGCAACTGCGGGTTGTAGAAGCTCTCCCCCACTGTGTCCTTATCGGTGAGCAGGACCCCCAGGATGTCGTAGACCTCACGGGCGTGGCGCATGGACTCGGCCACGAAGATGCGCCACAGACGCAGGGTCTCGCCGTCTCCGCTCTGCAGAAGGACCACCCGTCGCCGGCTGCGCTCGGCGAAGTCGGGATCGTCTTCGAACTGACGACGGGCCGCGGCGTAGAACTCGTTGAGATCTCGGACGGTGAAGGACTCCGCGCTTTCGGCTCCGTCGACGTCGAGCAGGTGCTCAATCAACATTCCGAACGGGGTCCCCCAGTCGCCGATGTGGTTCTCACGCCGCACGTGGTGTCCGAGGAACGAGAGGACCCGGGCCAACGAGTCACCGATCAAGGTGCTGCGAAGGTGGCCCACGTGCATCTCCTTGGCCACATTGGGCGACGAGTAGTCGATGACCACCCGTTCGGGACTGGCCACAGGAGCGACCCCCAGACGGGGATCGGCCGACAACGCGGCGACCTGTCCGGCCACGAAGGCGTCCGACAGGGTCAGGTTGATGAAGCCCGGGCCGCTGACCTCCACCGCGGCGCAGACGTCACCCAGCTCGGATGCGGCCACCACCTGCTCGGCGACCTGCCGAGGTGAGAGACCGACCTGCTTGGCCAGGGCGAGAGCGCCGTTGGCCTGGTAGTCGGCGCGGTCGGAGACCCGCAGGACCGGGTCGGCGCCGAGGGACACGGTGTCGAAACCCGCCTGAAGGCGCCCGAGCAGGACGCGAGCCGCGTCGAGCATCCCGCCGGCTCAGCAGCAGGCGCAGCCGGCGCCACAGCCACCGGGAGCGGGGGCGCCGCAGGGAGTACCGCCGCCGAGTGGCTCGGCCGCCAGGCCGGCGGTGGCGAAGACGGGGAGCAGGCTCGCCGCCCCGACATGGCCCAGGGGGCAACTGGCCGGCGCGTCGGCCTCGGCCATGGGCCGGCGCTCGTCGAAGACGGCGCCACATGTCGTGCAGCGAAAGTCGTAGAAGGGCACCGAGACTACCTCCGTGCCCAGCCTACGTGATTGGCCCGATTCCCCCCGTGCTCATGGCTCAGCGAAGGCGTATATGGGCACGCCGTTGTAGGACGCCGAGTCCCGCGGCAAGAAGGGGCCGTTGAGAGCCACCGAGAGATACCCGTCGCGGCCGGGCCCCGAGTCGCCGCCCACCGTCATGATGGCGCCGTCGGGCCAGACCTGGGTCACGATCGCCACGTGGACGGAAGTCGTGGTACTCGAGGGACCAGTTCCGTAGAGCACGGCGTCTCCCACCGCCGGCGTCGCGGTCGGTGGCAGGACTCCGGTGTTGGCGCGGGCCCAACCCCAGATGTCGCCCGTGAAGGCGTACCGCGGGATCGGGACCCCGGCCTGCTCCCAGGCCCACGTGGCGAACAGAGCGCACCACTGCTCGCAGGGGCCGTATGGGTTGCAGTAGGGGCCCTGGACATTGGGGTCGGGCTGGATCTGTGACGCCACGGCGCCGACGATGGCATTCGACTGTGGGAACTCGGGTTCGGGCGTCGCCATCGTGAAGCTGTACTGCCAGGCCTGCGGGTCGAGCAACCAGTAGCCAGATCCGTGGTTGTTCCCGATGATGGCCGAGATCTGCGTCGCCGTGGGATTGAGGTTGAGCCCACCTTCGGACGCCGCGTCACCGAAAGGCAGCACGACGCCGTTCTGCGTCGCCATCAGGTACCCCGCTCCGTCGGCCGAGGGCACCATGCCGACCACGGGATCGGGCAGGTTCGCCGATCCCGCCGAACCATGGAAGCTGGCGTCACCAAAGGTGAAGATGCCGCCGTCGGCGGCGACGAGCCAGTACCCCTTGCCATCGGGCGTGGACGCCATGCCGACGATGGGCGCATTCAGCGCGAGGTTGCCGGTGCTGCCGTAGAAGCCTGCGTCCCCGAACGAGAAGATGCCGCCGTCGGCGGCGACCAGCCAGTAGCCCTTTCCGTCCGGCGTCGCGGCCATGCCGACGACGGGCTGGTTGAGCGGGGTCGCCCCCATCGAGCCGTAGAACGAGGCGTCGCCGTACGAGAAGACCCCGCCGTCGAGCGCGCCGAGCCAGTAGCCCTTGGCGTCGGGCGTGGTGGCCATGGCCACGATGGGTCCCTGCAGCGGCAGTCCCCCCGCGGACCCCTCGAAACTGGCGTCGCCGAAGGCGAACACGCCTCCGTCCGCACTGGCCAACAGGTATCCGTTGCCGTCGGGGGTGGCGATGCCCGAGAACACCGGTGAGTCGAGCGGCTGAGGCATGGCTGGGCTCGCGGTGTTCACGCTGCCGAAGCCGATCATTCCCGCATCGTGGTAGACGTGGGCCACGTCCACACCACCGGCCGGAGCCGCACCCAGGGCCATCGACCCGGCCACGACGATCGACACGGTCAGCGGGGCCAGCACCGTGGCGACGAGCGTGACGACCAGCGATCGGAGGAGCGGGGGGGCCACGACATCGATTCTGCACGGCGAAGCCGGCTTCGCCGCGCAAATGGAGTTACGAAGTGGTTACGAATCCTCGGGCGCCACCTGCAGACGCCGGTTCAAACGCCCGTGCAGGGCGGCACCATACGAGCCGAAAGCCGCCTGCACCCGAGCTGAGCGCGGAGCGACAGAGATGTCTGCACCCTCAGTTGGTCGGCCTCATGGCCTCCACGGCAGAATGGGTCCATGACTGAGGACTCCCCCATTTCATCGCACCCCGACACGTTCGGGGCACGGACGAACCTCGCCGTCGGCGACCGGTCCTACGAGATCTTCCACATCAAGGCGCCCGCCCTGACCGATCCCCACGACGTCGACCGCCTGCCCTACTCCATCAAGGTCCTGCTCGAGAACTTGCTCCGACACGAGGACGGCGCCCACGTCACGGCGGACGACATCGTCGCCGTGGCGTCGTGGGGAGCGAATCCCCAGGGTCACGGACAAGGAGCGGGCGAAGCCGCCCACGAGATCGCCTTCACGCCCGAGCGAGTCCTCATGCAGGACTTCACCGGGGTGCCTGCCGTGGTCGACCTGGCCGCCATGCGCGACGCCCTCGACCGCCTCGGGGGCACCGCCTCGCAGGTGAACCCCCTCGTCCCCGTCGAGCTGGTCATAGACCACTCGGTGATCATTGAGCGCTCGGGTGCCGCCTCGGCCTATGACGCCAACGTCTCCATCGAGTACGGGCGCAATCTGGAGCGCTACACGCTCTTGCGCTGGGCCCAGGGTGCCTTCACCGACTTCAGCGTGGTGCCGCCCGGAACCGGTATCTGCCACCAGGTGAACCTCGAATACCTCTCTCGTCTCGTCTTCGCCAGCGAGGACGGGCGTGCGTTCTGCGACACCCTGGTGGGTACCGACTCGCACACCGTCATGGTGAACGGCCTGGGCGTCCTCGGATGGGGCGTGGGCGGGATCGAGGCCGAAGCCGCCATGCTGGGCCAGCCGCTGTCCATGTTGCTACCGCCCGTCGTCGGGCTCCGTCTTTCCGGCGAGACCAAGCCGGGTATCACCGCCACCGACGTCGTCTTGACGGTGACCGAGTTGCTCCGGGACCACGGTGTGGTGGGCGCCTTCGTCGAGTGCTACGGGCCCGGCGTGGCTGCCCTCCCACTCGAGACTCGGGCCACCATCGGCAACATGAGCCCCGAGTACGGCGCCACCTGCACCATGTTCCCCATCGACCAGGTCACCATCGACTACCTGCGCTTCACGGGGCGGGACGAGACGCACCTGGCCCTCGTGGAGGCCTACGCGAAGACGCAGGGGCTCTGGCACGATCCCGATGCTCACGAGGCCGTCTACTCCGAGCACGTCTCGCTCGACCTCGGGGACGTCGTGCCCTCGCTGGCCGGACCCGCTCGCCCGCAGGACCGGGTGGCGCTGTCGGCGGCACGGGACTCCTTCCGGGTCGCGCTCGACCGCACGCCCCGCGAGTCCACGGGCGAGCCCGCCGCGGCACCGCAGCACCTCATGACCGACGGCGACGTCGTGATCGCCGCCATCACGAGCTGCACCAACACGTCCAACCCGCAGGTGCTCGTCGGGGCCGGCCTGCTGGCCAAGAAGGCGGTCGAGCGAGGTCTGAGGGCCCGACCCTGGGTCAAGACGTCGCTCGCTCCCGGATCGCGTGTCGTCACGGACTACCTCGAGCGGGCCGGCCTCACCGGGCCACTGGAGCAGCTCGGCTTCTTCCTCGTCGGGTACGGGTGCACCACCTGCATCGGCAACTCGGGACCACTGCTCGACGGCGTGTCCGACGCCGTACGGGACGGAGACCTCTCGGTGGCCGCCGTTCTCTCGGGCAACCGCAACTTCGAAGGCCGCATCCATCCCGACGTGCGCTTGAACTATCTGGCTTCACCTCCCCTCGTGGTCGCCTATGCGTTGGCCGGCACCATGGACGTCGACCTCTCGACCGAGCCCATTGGCCACGATCCGGACGGAAACCCCGTCATGCTCGCCGACATCTGGCCCACGATGGACGAGGTCAGCGAGACCATCCGCACCTCGCTCTCCTCGGACATGTTCCGGTCGCGCTACTCATCGGTGTTCGACGGCGACCAGTACTGGCGGCAGGTGCCTGTGGCGGAGGGACAGACCTACGCCTGGCAGGACAGCTCGACCTACGTCAAGAACCCGCCGTTCTTCGAGGGCATGGAGATGACGCCCGCTCCGGTGAGGGACATCGTCGACGCCAGGGTGTTGGCCCTCCTGGGCGACAGCGTGACCACCGATCACATCTCGCCGGCTGGCTCCATCGGGCCCGCCACGCCGGCAGGGCGCTACCTCACCGAG
Organism: uncultured Acidimicrobiaceae bacterium; assembly: GCA_963787485.1. Lineage (GTDB taxonomy): Bacteria > Actinomycetota > Acidimicrobiia > Acidimicrobiales > RAAP-2 > Bog-473. The sequence goes on from CAWBDF010000007.1 coordinate 153,596, forward strand.
CGCGGCGTGGCCGGAGAGGACTTCAATTCTTACGGCGCCCGTCGCGGGAACCACGAGGTGATGATGCGAGGCACCTTCGCTAACGTCCGCCTGCGCAACCTCCTGGCTCCGGGTACCGAGGGTGGCGTCACGCTGCACCTCCCCGACGGGGCAGCGATGCCGATCTACGAGGCGGCCATGCGCTACGCCGCGGAGGGCGTACCCCTGGTCGTCCTGGCAGGACGCGAGTACGGCACCGGCAGCAGTCGTGACTGGGCCGCCAAGGGAACCGCCCTCCTCGGGGTTCGTGCCGTGATCGCCCAGTCATTCGAGCGCATCCACCGATCGAACCTCATTGGAATGGGCGTCCTCCCCCTCCAGTTCTACAAGGGCGACTCCGCGGCATCACTCGGGTTGAGCGGACACGAGTGCTTCTCGGTCAGCGGGCTCGAGGTTCTGAACGACCGCGACCTCCCGAAGGAGCTCACTGTGACCGCCACCACGGACGAGGGTTCCGTCACTGAGTTTCGAACGGTCGTTCGTATCGACACGCCGATGGAAGCCGAGTACTACCGACATGGAGGGATCCTCCAGTACGTGCTGCGGCAGATGGCGAGCTGAACCGGTCGCGCGGTCACCAGGAGGACCGAGCCGAGCCCATCGGTGTCAGGGGATACGCGACACCCGGAACAGCTCGGCCGCGGAGCCGGCCGGCAGACCCGCCAGCGCCGCCTGTTCCTGCGCCCTGGCGCGCACGAGTTCCGCCAGACCGGCGGGATCTTCGATCTGGCTCTTGTGACACATGAGCGCGGCGATCTTGCGCTCGAGGGTGTCCGTCGTCTCGACCGCGATGCCGGCGCGGTCCGCGCCCGGACCCATGATCCACAACTCGGGGACCGTCCAGGGCTCGAGCCCCTCGACATCCAAGAGTTCGGGATGCGCAAAAGGATTCCGGGCGTCGGGGTACACGGCGCAGACTGCGGCCTCGCCGGCGGCCAGGTGGTCCGGGTGGCTGGCGTACATGAAGTCCCAGTTGCGCTCGGGCGACTGCGTGAGCACCCGCTCAGGCTTGACCTGACGGATCACCCGGCTGATGTCACGTCGCAGGCTCGACGACGGTTGCACCATCCCGTCGGGGTGCCCGAGAAAATGCACGTCGGCCACGCCCACGACAGCCGCGGCGGCGCGTTGCTCGTCTTGTCGGAGTGCGGCCATCTCGTTCCGGGTCACGGACCGGTCGTGGCCGCCGGCGTCGCCGTCGGTCACAATGCAGTAGCTGACGTCGACACCGGCCGACGTGAACGAGGCGACAGCTCCGGACGCTCCGAAGTCGACGTCGTCGGGGTGGGCGGTGACGACGAGCACTCGGCGCACCCCGTCTTCGGGAGACCAGCGGGCGGTGGGCGCACCCCGGGACTGGCTCAGAGGACGCTCTCCTCGGCCTGGGGCGTCCAGGCCGCCAGGTCGGCCAGCCGGGGATCATTGGAGAACATTTCGACGATGGGGATGCGGAGACCGAGCCGGCGCTGAATGACCTCCATCTCCACCACCTGGTTCCACAGGGCCAGGCTCACGACCACGCCCGCCTTACCGGCACGGGCCGTTCGACCGGAGCGGTGAAGGTACGCCTTGTGATCCTCAGGGGGGTCGTAGTGGATCACCCCGTCCACGCTGTCGATGTGCAGGCCTCGAGCCGCCACGTCGGTGGCCACGAGGACCGACAGCTTTCCGTTCGAGAAGTCGGCCAGGGCCCGCTCCCGATTGGCCTGGCGGAGGTCACCGTGGATCGGCGCCGCCTTGACGCCCTCCTCGGCCAGGTGCTCGACCAAGCGGTCAGCCCCCCGCTTGGTCCGGACGAACAGAAGGGACTTCTCCTGGCTGCGGCAGATGGCGGCCGTGACGCGGACCTTGTCCATCTGGTGCACCTGGAGGAAACGATGCTCCATCAGGGAGACCGTCTGCGTCGCCGAAGCCACCTCGTGGAAGACGGGGTCGGACAGGTAGCGGGTGACCAGGCGGTCGACGGCTCCGTCAAGGGTGGCGGAGAACAGCAGCGTCTGGTGCGGTTGCTCGAGCCGCCGCAGCACCCACTCGACCTGGGGCATGAAGCCCATGTCGGCCATGCGGTCCGCCTCGTCGAGGACCAGCGTCTCGAGGCGGTCGACCGCCACCTCCCCCCGGTCGCCCACGTCAATGAAGCGGCCGGGCGTGGCGATCACGATGTCGACACCCTTACGGAGCTTGGACACCTGGCGCTCGATGTCGGCACCGCCGTAGACGGCGACGGCACGCAGGCCGAGAGTCCGGGCGAGAGGCGCCAGCACGTCGTGCACCTGTACGGCCAACTCCCGGGTCGGCAACAGGACCAGACCCAACGGCCGAGCCGGGCGTGATGCCACCGTGGTGTCTCCCGCGTCACGCGACGCCTTGACCCGCTGCAACATCGGCACCCCGAAGGCCAGGGTCTTCCCAGAACCCGTCTTCGCCTTGCCGCAGACGTCCCTGCCGGCCAGTGCGTCGGCAATGGTGAGGGCCTGAATCGGGAAGGCGACGACGATGCCTTCGTTGGCCAGTGCCTTCGTCAGTTCGGTGGAGACACCGAGCGACTCGAAGGTTCGCGAGGTCTCGTAGGTATCACCGCCGGGGACATCGCGGACCCCGTCTGTGACGGTGCCGGGCTCGCTGCCGGCCAGGGCTTCAACGGTCATCTTCCCTCTCTGCGTTCGACAGCCAGTGGTCCGGCGGGGCCGTGCGCCACTAAGGGGAATGAAGGTCGGCCCCGACTCGCCAACCTCATGCCGGCGGTCGTGCTCCTATTGTACCAGCCCAGACGGGATCCCCTGCGGAACCTCTGTGCAAGAGTGACGGTTCCGAGGGCCTCGTCGGACCGGTGAGACAACGAAACAAGACGGAAACCACACGCAAGGAGAGGTGATCATGGCCAAACTCGAGGCGGGCGCGACAGCTCCCGCGTTTACGCTGCCCGACCAGGATGGGAAGCCGGTGAAGCTCTCGGACTTCAAGGGTCGCCGAGTGATCGTGTACTTCTACCCCGCCGACGACACGCCCGGTTGCACGAAAGAGGCCTGCCAGTTCAACGACAACCTGCGTGCCTTCGACAAGGCCGACGTCGCCGTGCTCGGAATCTCTCCCGACAGTGCCGAGAAGCACGTGAAGTTCCGCACCAAGTACCGGCTCAAGTTCCCGCTGTTGACCGACGCCGACAAGAAGGTCATGGAGAAGTACGGCGCGTGGGGCGAGAAGACGATGTACGGGAAGAAGACGGTAGGCACCATCCGCTCGACCTTCCTGGTCGGGCCCAACGGCAAAGTCCAACGCGCCTGGTACAACGTCAGGGCCGACGGCCACGCCGCCAAGGTGCTCGAGGAGATCGCCGAGAGCTGAGGAGACGGAGGCGACGGTCGGCCGAGCATCCGGTCGGCAAATCACATGGGAACGGGCATCAGCGAAATCCTCACCTTCGCCGTCGGCGTCGCCATCAGCCCGGTGCCGATCATTGCGGTGATCCTCATGGTGTTCTCACCTCGAGCGAGGATCAACGCTCCCATGTTCGTGCTGGGCTGGGTACTCGCTCTGAGCGCGGTCTGCACGGTGGTCTACGTGCTCGCCCACGACGGTGACGTGACGACCAACCACGGAGCCAACAATGCGGCGTCGTGGGGGAAGATCGTCCTCGGCGTAGTACTGCTGTTGTTGGCCAGACGCCGGCGGCGTGGACGATCTGGGCCGGACCAGGAGCCCGAGACGCCCCGTTGGCTCTCCACCGTGGAGTCCATCTCGCCGCCTAAGGCCTTCGGTCTGGCCGTGCTCCTGGCTGGCGTGAATCCCAAGAACCTGGCGGTCAGCTCTGGTGCGCGGGACACCAGTACGTGGTTCGACCTCCCACAGCAGCGTGAAGGAGCTGTACGCCGTCCTTCGGGCATCGGCCGTCACGATGGCGCTCCTCCATCAGGTCGCCGGTGTGCGATCCGCCGCGGCGGGCAAGCTGGCGCAATGTGCCACGCACCGTTCGGTGCAACGTCCGCACCTCGTCCTCGGTCAGGGGCCCTCGCCGGGTCGGAGACAGCGCAGCTCGCCAGAGGATCTCGTCCGCCAACAGGTTGCCGATGCCGGCCAGCCGTTCCTGGTCCATGAGCCGGGCCTTGAGCGGCGGCCCGGATCCTCGACCGCCGACCACCGCCACGGCCTGACGGACCTCTCGTAGGGACACGCTCAGAGCATCGGGCCCGAGGGCCGCCACGTCCGGTGAGAGCTCGAGCGAACCGAAGCGGCGGGGATCGTGCACGAGCAGTGCACTGCCGTCGGAGAAACCGACGCCTGCCCTCACCCACTTCTGGTCGAACACGCCTGGCCCGTAACGGAGTCGGTCCAGGGCCTGGTGCCCATCGAGCGCCAGGCCACCGGTCATGCCGAAGCGCACGCCCAGGGTCGTCTCTCCGTCTGTGTCGAGCAGGAGCAGCTTGCCCCGCCGGCGCGCCGCGGTGAATCGGCGATCCACGATCGCCGACGTGAGCGCTCTGCCGGTCGTACCCCTCCGGCCGTAGCGGTCGTCCACCATCCAGGCTCGGATGATGAATCGGCCGAGGGCCCGCTCAGCGAAAGTGCGGTATAGCTCGACCTCGAGGATCTCGGGCATGCAGGCACGGTAACGGGACGTCTCCCGCTGAGCCGAATATGGTGGGTCCAATGCCTCCCGAGAAGCCGCAATGGGCCGAACTGTTCACCGAGGTCGTGACCTCCGGACTCTGCACCGGGTGCTCCGCGTGCGTCATCGCGTGCCCGTACGACGTTTTGGGCTACGACGACGCCGATGGCGTCTACAGGCCCTTCCACGTCGAGGCCGACGGCGGGCCCGACAACTGCACCCACGGCCAGAAGGGCTGCACCCTGTGCACCAGGGCATGTCCGCGGTTCAGGACCTGGGAGCCCGAGATCGAGACCTACCTCTTCGGCCGGCCCCGGACCGACGACGAGGTCTCGGGAATCGCACGCCGGACCGTGCTCGCCCGGGCCACCGCCGTCGACGTCCAGGCCGTTGGCCAGGACGGCGGGTTCGTCTCCGCGTTGCTGATCTGGGCGTTCGATCACGACCTCATCGACGCCGCGCTCGTCTCAGCACTCGAGGGGGACGGGTCGACCTGGAAAGCCATTCCCCAGGTGGCCTGGAACCGGAACGACGTGCTGGATACGGCGGGGTCCCGCTATACGTATTCGGCCAACCCGCTGGCCTACCCAACGGCCATCTCCCAGGGCGCCGAGCGCGTGGCCTTGGTGGGCATGGGGTGCCAAGCATCGGCGCCCCCCGTGATGCAGGCTCGCAAGGCAGGAAAGATTGCGCGGCGCTTCGCCCTTTCGATTGGCCTCCTGTGCTCGAAGACTTTCGACGACGCCATCTTCCCCGAGCTCTTCGAGGCAAAGTACGGCCTCGCCCGCGCCGACATCGTGAAAATGAACATCAAAGGCGTCTTCCAGGTCTGGATGAGAGATGGCACGTACCACGAGGTGCCACTCAAGGAAGCGCACGCGTGGACCCGTGAGGGCTGCACCAACTGCCCAGACTTCGCCGCCGAGCACGCCGACATCTCCACCGGTGGCATCGGTGCCTTCGGCGATTGGACGCTCACCCTCGTGCGCACGGAGAAGGGTGAGGAGATCTTCAACGACATGGAGGCGGCCGGCGTGATTGAGACGCGGCCCATCGAGGACGACCCGGGTGCCGTGACGCTCCTACACAAGCTCAGCCGCGTCAGCCGACGGCGCTGGCCGGCGACTGCGGTGCCGATGCCCGGACGTCTGCCTGCGTCGTCGCCCTGACCAAAGCCGGTGCCGGGACCACAGGGCGATGCGTTCGCAGAACTTCTGGGGATTGAGGTCACCCAACTGGGGTCAGGCGACGTTGCTGCCGTCCTCTCGACCGGCCCGCAGCACGGCAACCCGCACGGAACCGTGCACGGAGCCGTGTTCTACGCCGTGGCCGGAGCGGCGATCGCTGCCGCCGCGAACGACGAGAGCCGTTCTGGCCTCATTTCTTCGGTGCTGATGGAGTATCTCCGGCCTGCGGCTCCCGGGGACCAACTCGTCGCTCTGGTCCACCGCGAGGTGTCGACGGATCGAGAGGACATCTTCACCGGGACGATCCGCCTCGGACCCGCTCTCGACGGCGCGGTGCTGGCCTGGGTCCGAGCTCGCGGAAGTCGACGCCCCCGAGCCGGCTGAACGCCGGCCGCCTCGCGTTCGAAGCGCAGAGAGGTAACCCCCGTATACGACCCCCCCGTATACGACCCCCCCGTATACGACCCCCCCGTATACGACCCCCCCGTATACGACCCCCCCGTATACGACCCCCCGACGTATCCCTCCGGCCGGATGGCCGAATCTGAAGCGTGCGGCATTCCGCACGCGTGTTCACCGCCGAGGTGGGCGAGACCCCGGGGCGCTTCGTCGAGCGTCCGGCTCGAAGCGGCGCGGCGTGAACTCGAGACGACCGGAGACCACTCGATCTCGTCGCCACGCGGTTCGGGCTGCGCAGTGCCGGGTCGCTCCGCCGCGGCTTCCGGCGGCAACTCGGTGTCCGGCCAGACACCTCTCGACGGCGCTTCCGAAAGACGCCGTTCGACGACGTGGCGGAAGTAACAGGCATGGCCGTCACCACACGACCCCGGGACCTCAAGGCGCTGAGATCAGCACGCGGGCCCGGGCGAAGACGGCGTCGAACATCGGCACCGTCAGTTTGCCGGTGAAGGTGTTCTGCTGGCTCGGGTGGTACGAGCCCAGGAGCGTGACCCCGTCGCCAAGCGTGCATTCCGCCAGGTGCCCGAAGATCGGGCGTGGACGCAGCCCGCGGAGCGAGCTCACCGAGTGCCAGGCGAATTGGCCGAGTGCCACGACCACCACGGCCTCGTTGAGCAGGGAGAGCTCCCGAGCCAGATAGGAGGCGCAGGCATCCCGCTCGGCCGGCGTGGGCTTGTTCGCGGGCGGCGCGCAGTGCACCGCCGCCGTGACGTAGGCACCGGTGAGGGCCAGGCCGTCGTCGCGGTCAGTGCTCGACGATTGCGAGGCAAATCCCGCCCGGTGTAACGCGCCGTAGAGCCAATCCCCCGAGCGATCACCGGTGAACATGCGGCCGGTCCGATTGGCGCCGTGGGCGGCGGGCGCCAGGCCGACAACGACGAGCGCCGCATGCGTGTCACCGAACCCGGGAACGCCTCGACCCCAGTACAGCTCCCCGGCGTAGGCCGCACGGCCCGTGCGCGCCACTTCCTCGCGCCACGCGACCAGTCGAGGGCACTGCCGGCAGGCGGCGACGTCGCGCTGCACCGCCTCCACAGAGTCGATGCAGCGAGAGTCGGCCGTCACGGCGAAGAGCCTACGATGGGCTCCCGTGCCTCAGACTGCTCGATCCGCCTCCGCACGCCCTCCCTCCCGTCGGGCCCGCAAGGCGCCCCCTGCCACGGTCGTCCTCCTGGTTCGGCACGGCATCACCCCCACGACCGGCCGGATCCTGCCCGGGCAGGCGGCGGGCCTCCACCTCTCCGAGAAGGGCCGTGCTCAGGCGGAGGCCGCTGCGGAGCGCATCGCGGCCCTGTCGAAGGCCCCTCAGGCGATCTACGCGTCACCGCTCGAGCGGACGCGGGAGACGGCGGCGCCCATCGCCCGCGCCCTCGGGTTGCGCGTGCGGTCGGCCCCGGGCCTCTTGGAGGTGGACGTGGGCGAATGGACCGAGAAGCCCCTCGCCCGGCTGCAGAAGTCTCGAGAGTGGCCGACCGTCCAGCGCTGGCCCATGGGGTTCCGGTTTCCCGGGGGAGAGTCCTTCGCCGAAATGTCGGTACGGGCCGTGGACGCCGTCCTCGAACTGGTGGAAGAGCACCCCGGACACTCGATCGTCGCCGTCTCCCACGCCGATCCCATCAAGGCGATCGTGGCCGCTGCGGCCGGCGTCCCGCTCGACCTCATGCAGCGGCTGGTGATCTCGCCGTGCTCCATCTCGGCGCTCCTGTTCACCGCAGGCGGTCCGGTCGTGCTGTGCGTCAATTCGACCGGCCGGCTGGACGAGCTGGTGCTCTCGTGAAGGTCGGGACATCTTGAGCGACCAGCACGACTTCGATGCTCCGGACCACTGCACCCTGGGGGTCATCGGCGAGATCGGACACCGCCTGTTCCTCTTCTACTGCCGACAGGGTCTGCAAGAGACGACGGTGAAAGTCGAGAAGCAGCAGATCGCCGTGCTGGCCGGTTATCTGGGCCGGATCGTCAAGGAGCTCGGCCGGACGGGCCACCTGCCCGAGGATCTCGCCTTCTACGGCACCGAGGAATTCGAGTGGGTGGTGGGGACGATCGGCGTCTCCTACGACGAGGAGATCGACCGCATCATCGTCGTGCTCGAAGAAGCCGGGGTCGGCGCCGACGAGGAGCCTTCGGACGAGGAGGACGACGAGCTCGAGGACGGGGTGGAGCAGGGGAACGTGCTGCGCGTCGCTCTCACTCGGGAGCAGGCCGCCGCCTTCGCCATCCACGCCACGCGGCTGGTGGAAGCTGGGCGACCCCCGTGTCCACTGTGCTCACTCCCGTTGGACCCGGCCGGCCACGACTGCCCGCGGACGAACGGCCACCGACCTCCGGTGAGCTGAGCACGGTGACCGAGGCCACTTTCGAGCACATCCTCACCGGCGGGGAGATGGAGGTGCACGGGCGCATCGCGGGAAGCTCGAACGCCACGCTGCTCGTGACCTGTCGCGGTGACGGGGAGGAGCTGCTCGCCGTGTACAAGCCCTCGCAGGGCGAGCGGCCACTTTGGGACTTTCCCGGAGGGCTCTTCCGCCGTGAGGTCGCCGCCTACGTCCTCTCCGAAGCGCTGGGTTGGGGGTTGGTACCCGAGACGGTGGCCCGTCGCGATGGCCCGTTCGGACCGGGGTCGCTGCAGCGCTTCGTGCCCGAGGACGGGACGTCGCACTACTTCACGCTGCGCGAGGACGAGGCGTGGCATTCGGTGTTGATGAAGCTGTGCGCCTTCGACGTGGTGGCGAACAACGCGGACCGGAAGAGCGGCCACGTGCTGCTGGCCGAAGATCGGCTGTGGGCCATCGACAACGGCCTGTGCTTCAACCGGTACGACAAGCTGCGGACGGTCATCTGGGACTTCGGCGGCGCCCCCCTCGACAACGCCGTGCGCGACGACCTGGCCCGGTTCACCCGCGAGGGTCCTCCGTCCTCGCTGTGTGCGCTCCTCGAGCCCGACGAGGTCACCGCCACGCTCCATCGCGCCGCCGTCCTGCTCGAGGCCGACACCCTCCCCGAGCTGGTCGACGACGGGGAATGGCCGCCGTACCCTTGGCCGCTGGTCTGACGATCAAGGCACGTGGTAGCCGAGCGACTGGAGCTGACCGATCACCAGTTGTGCCACGAGCTGCCCACCGCCGGTGGTGAGGTGGGTCCCGTCGGGGGTGCGCACGTTGACGACTTGGCCTGCGCCGTTGGTCACGAACGCCGTGTAGGCACCCTGCGGTGTACCCAGCGTCTTGTCGGTGGAGACGAACGTGACGGGGGGCGCGCCTGGCGCTGCACGACGGCGTTGACGTCGGCCATCTGCGCGTTGAGCGTCGGGTCCTGCATGGGAGGCATGCCGACCCACACGACGGTGGCGCCACCGCTGGCGGCGATCCCCATGAACTGGGTCACCCGCTGCGCGTAGAGCGTGTTCCACTGGGGTGATGTGAAGGGCACGTCGGGCGGACCCAGGAAGTCCTGGGCGTCATTGGCTCCGATCATGACCACCACCACCTGCGGCTGCACCGACTTGAGGTCGGCGCCGAGCTCGGCCGGCCAGTTGAAGTAGTCGGGGCGGGTGAGTCCCGTGCTCTCGCGGGCATCGAGTGCCGCGGCTGACCACGCCGGTCCCGGCCAGGTCCGATTGCAGCGGCCCACCCATGTCCAGGCCGATGGAATCCCCCACGATCAGCACGCGCAGGGGGTGGGCGGGCGTCGGCAGCTTCGGATTCGGAGGGACGGTGGTGGTGCTCGCGGGGGTCCCGCTCCCTCCGGGGCCCCGGGCTGCGCCGGGAGATGACGCACGCCCCGTGGGACGCGGCCCGGGACCATCGCTCGGGAGGTCAGAACCGACGAGCCCCACTGTGCCACCGGGCAGCCGGTCGGTCCGGCCGGTGAGTGAGACGACGTGCGAGAGCTGGAGGGCCCGGCTGAGGGCCGCCACCGGGCCCGTGATGTCGAGGCTCGCCGTCCGCCGCGCGCCGACGGGTGACACCTGCGCGTCGTGCTGGAGGCTCGGTGCGAAGAGGAGGAACCACAGTGCAAAGGCCCCGACCCCGAGAGCGAGGACGTGCGTCCAGCGTGCCCGGACCCGCCCGTCGGGCGGTGGTGCGAGCTCGGCGTGGGCATGCGCGCGCCACTGCGGCGAAGACTCCCAGTCGACGCGATGCGGGGGCGTGCGCTGATCGCTCATCAGAACCGGTAGTAGATGAAGGGGGCGACGCCCACCGGACCGAAGGTCGTGATGCCGAGGAGGGCGAAGCCGAGCAGGCCCACCTGCACGAAGGTTCGCTGGCGGGAGAAGGTGGCCTGAAGCCGGGCCACGCCCACCGGTGGCACGTACTGGAGGGCGATGGTACCCAGCACGGTCACGACCAGTAGCGGAGTGACGAGCGGGGACGGCTCACCCCACCCGCTGAGCATCCGGCCCAAGATGGCAAAGGCCTGGGAAATCCCGCTGGAATTGAAGAAGACCCAGCCCACGCACACGAACTGGAAGATGAGGACGCGCTGCACCCAGGCCCGCACCGGGCCCTCGGCCACCGGCGCGAGCCCCCGTCGCGTCCGGCTCGTCCGGCGCAGGTGCCCCACGCTCTGGCCGACACCCTGCAGGACGCCCCAGGCCACGAAGGTCCAGGCCGCGCCGTGCCACAGCCCGCCCAGGACCATGGTGATCATGATGTTGCGGACCGTCTGGGCTGGGCCTCCGGCGCTGCCGCCGAGCGGGATGTAGAGGTAGTCACGCAGCCAGCGCGACAGCGTCATGTGCCAGCGGCGCCAGAAGTCCTGCAGTGTCCGCGCCGTATAGGGAGCATCGAAGTTCTGCGGGAAGCGGAATCCCAACAACAGGGCAAGTCCGATGGCGATGTCGGTGTACCCGCTGAAGTCGCAGTAGATCTGCACGGCATAGCCCCACGCGGCGAAGATGGCCTCGGGCGCCGAGTGCTGGGACGGTGACGTGAAGACTGGCGTCACGATGGCGGTGGCGACGTACGACGAGATCACCACCTTCTTGAAGAGGCCGGCCAGGATCAACCAGAAGGCCCGCGAGTAGTCGACCGACTCGGGGTCGCGGCGCCGGCGGATCTGCGGGAGCAGCTCGACCCCCCGGACGATCGGCCCAGCCAAGAGGTGGGGGAAGAACGAGATGTACACGGCGTAGTCGAGCGGCCTGGCCGGCTCGAGCTCCCGGCGGTAGACGTCCACCACGTAGCTGATGGCCATGAAGGTGAAGAAGGAGATGGCGATGGGCAGCCCGACCTGAAGGAGTGGGACGGCCCGACCCAGGCCCAGGGCGTGGGCCACGTTGTCCACGTTCACCGAGACGAATCCGTAGTACTTGAACCAGCCCAAGATGCCGAGCAGGACCGCCACGGTCGCGCCCATGGCGATGCGGCGGGACTGTTCGGTGCGGGCCGCGGCCACCCACGCACCACCGACGAACGACACCAACGTGGTGGCGGCCAACAGGAGGCAGTAGCTCCAGCCCACCCAGCCGTAGAACACGTAGCTGAGGACGATCATGGACATCTTCCACCACCCCGCGTAGGGGTTGAGCAGCCAGTTCACCGTGAAGGCGACGGCAAAGAAGACGGCGAAGTCGATGGTCGGGAAGAGCATGCGGGGGAGCTCGGCGAGCTGCGCCGAATGTACCGCCGTACCCGCCGCGAGTGGCGCCACAGCGCCGGCGCGCCCTCCCCGATTCGGGGGCGCGGCCCGAGACGCTCAGCCCTTGGCCTTGAGCGCCTCAATCAACGCCGGCAACACCTTGTGAACGTCGCCCACGATGCCCAGGTCCGCCACCGAAAAGATCGGCGCCTCGGCGTCCTTGTTGATGGCCACGATGTTCTTGGAGCCCTTCATGCCCACGAGATGCTGCGTGGCGCCCGAGATCCCGCACGCCACGTAGACGTTCGGCTTCACGGTCTTGCCGGTCTGGCCCACCTGGTGCGAGTAGGGCACCCACCCGGCATCCACGATGGCCCGACTGGCGCCGGCTGCGCCGTGCAGCAACTTGGCCAGCTCCTCAATCAGCGCGTAGTTGGCAGCCTCACCGAGACCGCGCCCGCCCGAGACGACGACGGCCGCCTCGTCGAGCTTGGGACCGCTGCGCTCTTCGACGTGCCGCTCGACCACCTTGGCCGTGTTGGTTCCCGAGACGTCGGGCACGGCGATGGGGGTCACCGTTGCGGCCGCTCCGCCGGAAGGCTCGGCGGCGAACGACTTGGCGCGGATGACGAAGATGGCGGGACCCTCGGCGGTGAAGCGCGCCGTCACGATGTGGCTCCCGCCGAACACGGGGTGCTGGCTCGACAGTCCGCCGTCGGACTCCACCAGGCCGGTGACGTTGGTCAACACCGGCCGGTCGAGCTTGACCGAGAGCCGGCCGGCGATGTCACGGCCCTCGTAGGTGGCCGGCAGGAGGATGGCGTCGGGCACGTTGCCACCTCCGATGAGTGCGGCCAGGGCCGCAGCCACGGGGACGCCGGGCAGCATTGCACCCAGGTCGCCCACGTCGTAGACGGTCGTGGCGCCATACTCACCCAGCGGACCGGCCAGGGAGGCCACGTCGGAGGCCCAGGCCACCGCCTCGACGGTCGAGGCGACGGTGCTGGCCTCGGTCAGCAGCTCGAGGGTCACGGGGGTGGGCCCTCCGTTGTCGGCCACCTCGGCCAGCACCCAGACCTTGTCGATCGCCATGTCAGACCACCTTCAGCTGCTCGAGGAAGGCGACGACCCGCTGCGCACCATCGCCCTCGTCCACCACGATCTCGCCGGCGGCGCGGGCCTCGGACGCAGAGACGTCGGTGATCTCCTGTCGCGCGCCGGCCGCACCCACTTGTCCGGCGTCGATCCCGAGGTCGGCCACCCCGAGGTTGTCCACCGGCTTGGACTTGGCCGCCATGATTCCCTTGAACGAGGGGTCGCGCGGCTCGACGACTCCCGCGGTGACGGTCACCACCGCAGGCATCGGACAGACCACCTCGTCATAGCCTGCTTCGGTCTGCCGTTCGACCTTGACCGATCCGCCGTCGACGGTGATCGCCTTGGCGAAGGTCACCGAGGGCAGGCCCATCAGCTCGGCCACCTGCACGGGCAGGGTCCCGGTGTAGCCGTCGGTCGACTCGGTGGCCATCACGACCAGGTCCGGGTTGGCCCGTGCGATGGCCGCGGCGAGCACCTTGGCCGTGCCGAGCGCGTCACTGCCCGCCAACGCCTCGTCGCTGATCAAAATCGCCTTGGCGGCTCCCATGGCCAGGCCGGTGCGCAGCCCGGAGGTCTCGCCCCCGGGCGCCATGGAGACCAGCGTGACCTCGTCTCCCTCACCGGCCGCGAGCTGCAGAGCCATCTCGACCCCGTAATTGTCGGAGTCGTCCATGATGAGCTTGCCCGACCGGTCGAGCGTGTTGGTGCCCGGATTCAGGGATCCCGGGACGGCCGGATCGGGGATCTGTTTCACGCATACGACGACGTTCATGGCCGACCATCTTGGTGGACCTGGGCCGCCCCCCGCCATTCGGACCCGCCACCGGTCTCCTCGGTGGCGATGGCGATGGCAATCGCGTCGCTCAGGCGGTCGGTGATGACGGCATCGACCCCGGCCGCCACCATGGCCCGCAGGTCTTCGGGAGCGTTCACAGTCCAGACGTTGACGCCCAGACCGGCGGCGTGCGCCCGCTCGACCAGGGCTGGATCCACCGAAGCCACGAACGGATGGATGGCTTGGAATCCGCCCGAGAGGGCCTCGGCCAGCGCCTCTGCCGGGTTCGCCACGATCCCCCAGAGCATCCCGAGCGCCAGCCGGCTGTCGGCCACCCGAACCGCCCGCAGGGTAGGGAGCTGGAAGGAGGACACGATCACCCGCGAGGTCCAGCCGGTCTCCTCCAGGGTGGCCGCGGTGAGGGCCGCCACCACCTCACCCGGATCGTGTCCGGGATCCGAGGGCGCGTTCTTGATCTCGACGTCGACCACCATGCCCTCGCAGACGGCCAGGGCATCGGCCAGAAGCGGCACATGGCCGGGCAGCTCGGACACACCCAGATTGGCGACAGGGCCGGCTCCGGGGACCTCGGCGTCGTGGTGCACCGCGAGGGCCCCGTCCGCCGTGAGCCGGACGTCGAGCTCGACCCCGTCGGCGCCGAGCCGGCGGGCCTCGGCAAAGGCAACGAGCGTGTTCTCCAGGAACCCGTCGGTGCAACCACGGTGGGCAAACACGGCGGTCACGGCAGGCTCCCGGCGAGCATCACCATTCGTGCGCGACAGTGCCCGAAATTTTCACCAAAACTCCTTGCCCGCCCGCAAACGGACCGTTACCCTCTCTGCGTTAACCCGCTCTTCACGCACGGACACCTTCGGGGCCCGATCATGTGAAAGCGATCACAATGCTGGTGGAGGCACGTTTCGATGGCTCTCATGTGGAACCGGACCGTCGACTGGGACGCGGACGACTGGCGACGCTCGGCCGCCTGCCGGAACACCGAACCCGACCTGTTCTTCCCGGTGGGCACGACGGGTCCCGCCATCGACCAGATCGAAGCCGCCAAGCGGGTCTGTCGGTCGTGCGACGCGCTCGAGCCCTGTCTCGATTTCGCCCTGGCCACCAACCAGGAGTCGGGCGTCTGGGGAGGCACCTCCGAGGAGGAGCGTCGAAAGCTCCGCAAGGCGTGGCTGGCCGCACGACGCTCGCAGCGCGTCGCGTTCTGACCCTCCTCACCGCGGCGCCCGTCACCGGGGCGCCCGCACGGGCACCGAGATCGACACCCTCGTCCCACCACCGTCGGCCGCGGCGACGGACTCCATGGAGATCGTCCCCTCCAGCTGGCTGACCACCAGGTCCCGGACGATCGAGAGCCCCAGGCTCGTCGAGCGCTCGATGTCGAATCCCTCGGGCAGCCCGACACCGTCGTCGCGCACCGCCACCCCGAGCGCAGTGTCCGTGCTCGAGAGGACTAGGTCGACGTGGCCAACCGGCGCCGCTCGGCGGTCACCCGGCCGTTTTTCCCCGCCCGAGCCGCTCCCGGCGTCGGCTCCCACCGGGTTATCCGGGTCGAAGGCGTGCTCCACTGCGTTCTGGAGCAGCTCGGCCACGGTGACGGCCAGGGGCGTCGCCACGTCGGCGGCCACCTCGCCCAGGTCACCGTGCACCGAGATCACCACCGGCTGTGCCGAGACCACCGAGTCCTCGGCCATCTGCACCAGCGAGCCGACGATCTCGGCGAAAGGGACCTGTTCGCTGGGGTCGCGCGAGAGGATCTCGTGCACCAGGGCGATGGAGCGCACCCGGCGTTCGGCTTCGTGCAGGGCCACGCGGGCGGCGCGGTCTCCGACTCGTCTCGCCTGCAGGCGCAGCAGCGACGAGATCGTCTGCAAGTTGTTCTTGACGCGATGGTGGACCTCGCGGATGGCGGCGTCCTTGGAGAGCAGGAGCCGGTCCAGGCGGCGCACGTCGGTCACGTCACGCAGCAGGATCATCGCCCCGGTGACCACCCCGCGAGACAGGAGCGGGACGCAGTGGACGAGCACGATGACGTCGGGTCGCCGCTCGACCTCCTCGACCACGGGCCGGCCCGTGGCCAAGGCCCACTCAACCGCCGTCTCTTCGATGTCGAGGTCGGAGAAGCGGCGCCCTTCGGGCGGCGCGTAGATCCCCATCCGGTGGAAGGCGTTGAGCGCGTTGGGTGACGCAAACTCGACCCGGCCGTCGGCGTCGACCACGACGGCCCCGTCGCCCACCCGCGGCGCCTCCTCGGTCCCCACGTCCTCGTCGGGGAACGGGAACGCCGACTGGGCCACCATGTCGGCCAGCCGCTCGAATACGTCGAGGTAGGTCCGCTCGTACATGGAGGTCGGCCCCTTCAGGGGAGCCAGCGAGATGCGCAGAAGCACCGCGATGATGCGGCCGCCGAAACGGACCGGGATGTTCTCCACCGGGACCTGCTCGCTCAGGATCGGGTGGTGGATGCTGCCCCGGATGATCTCGCCGGAGTGGAGGCTCTGGGCGACCAGCGCCCACTGCGACTCGTTGACGGTCTGGCCCACCAGGTCCTGGTCAACCAACGTCGGGCGGTTGTTCGGACGCATCTGTCCCAGGACCACGAGCTCGGGGTCCGGGACCTCTTCGGAGGTCTCCCCCTCACCGTTCCGATCGCGCTCCCCCTCGGCGGCGACGTACGCGTCGACGTGCACGGGCACCAGCAACAGCAGGTCGGAAAAGGACAGGTCCGCCAACACGCTCCAGCTCCCCAGAAGTCGCTGGAGGTGCTCGAGCTCGTCGGGCTTGAGGTCGGTATGGCTCTCGGCGAGCTCGGCCGGCGTGGGCATCAGGCCTCCTGGGCGTCCCGCGCCAGCGACACGGGCACCGCGTGAGGTCGGCGACCACGGTAGCCCTGCAGAGTGTCGACCCCGGCCGACCCGAGCAGGGCGCGCAAGTCCTCGGCGCGGTGCGCTACGTGGTCGAGGCGGTGAGCGTCCGACGCAGTGGTGAGCGGGACCCGGCGAGAGACGAAGCGCTCCAGGAGGCCGAACGCCGGGTACTGCTCGCCGGCGGGCTTGCGCCATCCGGCCGAGGACAGCTCGGCCGCCATACCCGACCGGGCCGCCGCCTCGGCGATGCGGTCCCACCACTCGGCCGGCGCATCGGGGACGTGCCCGGCCACCTTCACCAGGTCCGGGTGGGCCAGCACGTCGCAGACTCCGGACGCCGCCAGCTCCTCCATGGCCGTCGTGTAGGCCTCCCAACACGCATCGACCTCACGGGCGGACCACTCGGCCATGGACGCCGGGTCGTCGAGGTCGTCGAAGCGCCACGCCCCGACCCAGTGCACCGAGCCGAGCAGCACGTCAAAGGGGTAGCCCGACAGGAGCTCGGCCACCTGGTCCATCTGGCCCGCGTAGTAGTCGACCTCGAGCCCGACCACCACCGGGAGCCCAGCTTCTTGGGCCGCCACGGCGCACTCCACGTAGGCATCGAGGTCGGCGGTGGCGTGGAAGCTCCAGTAGTCGGCCATGGAGGTGGCCAACGGCGCCGGAACCCGCTCGTCATTCCAGAAGCCGCCGAGCAGCGCGTCGGCCTGGCGAAATCGGAACAGGTGCTCGGTGAGCGCCAGCTCGGTCACGCCGGCCTCCTGGGCGCGCCCGCAGTACTCGGCCAGCTGCTCCATGCGCAGAGGGGTGTCGCCGCGGTCGTGCGGCCACAGGTGGAGGTGGTAGTCGAGCACCTGTCCATCCGCTCCCTGTCAGGTGGCCCGTCGGATCAACGTCACGCCGTCACGGATCGTGGTGAGCACGCAGACGACGCGCGGGTCGCGCACCACCTTGTCGTTGAAGGCGCGCACGGCGCGGGCACTCTCGTCGGGCTGCTGCTCGGAGATGAGGACACCGCCCGACTGCAAGGTGTTGTCGACGACGATCAGCCCGTGCTCGGCCAGCTTGGGGAGCACCGCCTCGTAGTAGGCGTCGTAGGACACTTTGTCGGCGTCAATGAAGACCAGGTCGAAGGGACCCTGCAGCTCCTCGAGCGTACGCAGCGCCGGCCCCTCAATCACGCTGATGAGGCTCTCGAGACCGGCGTCCACGATGTTGCCTCGGGCCACGGTGGCGTGGTGGGGGTCCACCTCGAGCGAGACGATGGAGCCGCCTTTGGGCAACCCCGCCGCCATGGCGATGGCCGAGTAGCCGGTGAAGGTCCCGATCTCGAGGACGCGGGTGGCCTGGGTGGCGAAGACGAGCAGTTCCAGGAAGCGGCCCTCCTGTCGGCCCACCATCATCCGGTAGGCGGCGAATTCCTCCCGGGTCGAGGCGTCCACCGCGGCCAGATGCCCCGGAGGTGCCGTGGTGTGCGCCTCGGCGTACTCGAGCACCTCGGGATCGATCAGCTGGGCCATGGTCACGATGGTACGCCGCCCAGACCTACCCCCAGACCTGGGCGCCGAGCCGGAGCAACCCACCGACGTCGTCGATGTCGGCCTCGTAGAAGGGCACCGTCACCAGTACGTCGGGCGCGCCCCTGAGCTCCGCCTGTTGTTCCGCCTCTCGCCGGGCGACCACCGCGAAGTTCAAGAAGCTCTCGGCGACCTCGGCGATCACCCGGGCCGCGGTCGCCGGGTCGTCGGTCAGGCCCTCGGCCAACTCGCCGGCGCGGCGCTCCATCGACTGGGCCACCTTGTCGGCGGCGGGGTCGCGCAGGTACGCCGGCAGCACCTTGTTGAGCACGACAGCCCCGAGATGCAACTCGCGCGCCATGAGCTCGGCCGAGAAGAACTCAGCCTCACGCATGGGCGTGGCCTCGAGGGTGGAGACCACCATGAACGTGGTGCGCCGGTCCGAGAGCAGGCGGCTCACTGCCTCGGCGCGCTCGACGAAGCCGTGGTACATCGACTGGAACAGGATGAAGAACTCGGCAATGTCGGCCAGGAACTGGGTGCCCAGGATCCGGTCCGCCACCTGGTAAAAGGGGCGCGAGGCGAGGTTCACCAACCGGGAGCGGTAGGGGACGATCAGCCAGCGCAACAGCCGCGAGGAGAAGAACTCGGCCATGCGCTGGGGCGCATCGAGAAAGTCGAGCGCGTTGCGCGTCGGAGGTGTGTCGACGACGATCAGGTCGTAGGTGCCGGCCGAGTGGATCTCGTAGAGCCGCTCCATGGCGATGTAGTCGTGCGACTGCACGAAGCGGCTGGAGATGTTCTGGTACAAGGGGTTGGCCAAAATGGCCTCCCGCGTCGCGGCATCCGGAGCGTGGGTCCCGACGAGGTCGTCCCAGCTCTGCTTGGTGTCGAGCATGGCGGCCCACAGCTCGCCCCTCGGGGAGGTCGCCGCCTCGGCGAAGACCTCGTCGGGGATGCGGACCTCGTCGTTCCCGATTCCCTTCAACCCCAGCGCGTCAGCGAGTCGGCGCGCCGGGTCGACGGTCAGCACCAGGACACGCCCGCCCTGCTCCACGACCGCGGTGGCCGCCAGGGCCGCGGCCGTGGTCGTCTTGCCCACACCACCGGGCCCGCACGCGATGACGATGTCCTTGGCCGCCAGCAGCTGGCCCACGGTCTTGGCCGGCGGGCCGCCCACCGCGGTCACCGGTGAGCCCCGCTCCACGGCCGGCTCGGCTCACTCACAGGCCCAGCTCCTCGCCCAGCGCCCGTGCCACCTGACGTGTCGTTCGCGCTCCGAAGCTGCGGGCGAACAGGTACGGCACGAGCAGCACGGGAACGTCGCTCCCCAGCGCGGCCGCCAGACGCTGCAGGTGCGCCGAGCGGGTGCGCCGGAGCGTGACGGCCAACCGGGCGGCCTCGAGCACCGGTGCCACGTCCGCTCCGGCGCGGGCCGAGAGCTCGCGCTCGGCCGGGGGCGATCGCAGTTGCTCGAAGACCTCCTCCTCGCGCTGCCCGAAGAGCTCGGGCAGCACCCGGTTGACCACCACTGCCGCCATGCGCACCGTGGTCTCCTCCCGCACCCGCCGGTCGAGCTCAATGGTTTCGCTGACCGGCATCTCCTCGGGGGTGCACACGGCGACCAGGCCGGTCTGGCGCGGGTCCGACAGGATGTGGAGCATCCAGTCGGTCTGGCTGCGGATCAGGCCGACCTTCACCAGGTCGTTGATGGCCTGCGGCGCGGCCAGCTGGCCGATGACGTGGCCGCTGGCCGGGGCGTCCACGACGACGAGGTCGTAGTGGCGCTCCCGGACCTCCCAGCAGAGCTTGCCCACGGTCAGGATCTCCCGGACGCCTGGAGCGGCCGTGGCCACGAAGTCGAAGGCCTTGGCCAGCGGCCCGACCCGCCCCATCACGGGGATGCGCAGGTGCAACTTGAGGTACTCGCGCAACGACGCCTCGGTGTCCATCGACATGGACCAGATGCCTGCAGCCACCTCGCGCGGCGTGAAGTCGGTGGGCGGCGCCTCGAAGAGCGCGGCCACGTCTCCCTTGGCGTCGACCTCGCACACCAGGACGCGCCGGCCATGCTCGGCGGCGAGCTGGGCCAGGCCGGCCGTCGCCGTCGTCTTGCCCACGCCACCTTTGCCGGTGACGAACACCAGCCGCAGGTCGAGTAGGCCGGCGGGCACGTTCACCCCCGGCACGCCGGACCAGCGGCCACGGCGGACCTCAGGGTGCGCCGAACCCGACCCGGCGCTCCCCCGACGGCGCCCCGACCTCCACGTAGGCCACCTTGACGACGGGAACGCCGACGCGCCGGCCCTTGCGATCGGTCAACCAGAGGACCCCGTCACCGGTCTTGAGCAGCTTCTCTATGTCGGCCACCACCGTGTCGCGGTCCGCGTCGTCAGGCATCTCCACCTCGAGCTCCTTGGGCGTGTGGGTGATGCCGATACGCACGTCCACCTGGTTCCGCTCCTCTCACGACCGTCCACGGCCATCGGGCCCACGACCTCGGCCCTTCCACTTGCGCCAAGGACGTTACAACGACGAGGCAGACTGCACGGCATGCGAACGGCACGGATGGCTCGCTGGGCGGCCACGATGGCCGGCTACTCGGGCCCCGTCCGCCTGGCCCACGTCGATTCCCACGCGCGAATGGGGCCCGGGCCGATCCCTGGCCCAGCCATGGCCGGTTCCCCACCTCCGCCTCCCCGCTCGACCGACGAGCCCGACGAGCACGCCGAGCACTCGAACCGGGCCGCCGACGCCGCTCGGCCGTTCGCCTGGGGTGAGCCGTTCGGACGCGAGGCACGACAGGAGCTCGAGGACGCGCTGCTGGCACCGGGGGCGACGCGGGCTCGGGGGGCCGGCGTGCGGGCCCGAATCGAGGAGCCCGACGGCTGGCGCACCTGCTTCGAGCGCGACCGCGACCGCATCCTCCACGCCACCGCCTTCCGACGGCTGGCCGGCAAGACACAGGTGTTCGTCTTCCCCCAGGACCACCAACGGACCCGCCTCACCCACGCCCTCGAGGTGACGCAGGTGGCCACGGCCATCGCGCGTTCGTGCCGCCTCAACGTGGCCCTCGTCGAGGCGATCGCGCTGGGCCACGACTGCGGCCACGGACCGGGTGGTCACGCCAGCGAGGACGCGCTGCACCCCTACGTGCCCGAAGGGTTCGACCACGCACCCTGGGGGGCCCACGTGTCCCTTGCCCCCCTCAACCTGTGCGCGGAGACCGTCGACGGCATCGCCAACCACAGCTGGTCGCGCCCGGCCCCCGCAACCCCCGAGGGCGAGGTGGTCAGCTGGGCCGACCGGATCGCGTACGTCTGCCACGACTGGGAGGACGCCGTGCGCGC
The DNA here is from genome assembly GCA_963787485.1 of uncultured Acidimicrobiaceae bacterium. Taxonomy (GTDB): domain Bacteria; phylum Actinomycetota; class Acidimicrobiia; order Acidimicrobiales; family RAAP-2; genus Bog-473. The sequence goes on from CAWBDF010000007.1 coordinate 175,089, forward strand.
CGGGATCGTGGCGCCCCAGCAACTCCCCGCTGCCGTGCGTGCCTCGTGCGGGGAGCGGCGCAGTGCACAGCTGGGCGCGTTCATCGACGGCGTCGTGTCGGCCACGCTGCGCACCGGTCAGGTGGGCATGGAGGAGGGACCGGCCGAAGCCCTGGCCGCCTTCCGGGCTTGCAACTACGAACGCATCTACCTGCGCGAAGCCTCCCTGCGCCAGGGCGAGGCCGTCGTGAGCGTGCTCCGGGCGCTCGTCGAGCACTTCTCCGACCGCCCGCACCAGCTCGGCGATCCGCTCCCATCGGGCCGTTGCGCGCTGGACCTCGTCGCGGGAAGCCCCGAGGCCGTCCGTGCGGCCGTCACCCACGTGGCCGGCATGACGGACCGCTATGCCTTCGGCCAGGCGGTGGCCGTCTTGGGATGGGACCCCGCCAAGCTTCCCGCCGGCGTCCACAGCTGACCCGTCCGGACCGGCAAGCGGTAGAGTCTCGACCCAGCAGCGGTCGGGCGGACCGGGCCGAGGGGACCGCTGCTGCTCGTCGTGAGCGGCGACGAAGAAGGGGATGAACGTGGCCCACTGGACGGTCGTGCTGTCCAACGTCTCCCTGGCCGAGTTCGTCCTGCTCGCGGCGCTCACCGCCTGGCAGTGGATGCGCCATCACATCCGGGGCGCCGGATGGGTCGCCCTCTCGTTCGTGGTGGTCGGTGGTCTGTCGTTGGCGCTCCAGATCGACCCCTCACTCGTGGACAACCAGAACACCGCGAAGTCGTTCGTCGCGGTCCTGCTGCTTGTGCCCTACTTCCTGTTTCGCTTCGCCGCGTCCTTCCGCCGGCCGAGCCGGCCGGTCGGCGTTCTCGCCCTCGCTCTCACGGCCGCCATGATCGGGTTCACCTTCTGGCTGGCCGACGTGCCAGCGCGCGGAACCTCCACCCCGCCACACTTCGTGGCCTACCAGATCGCCTTTCTCGCGAGCGTCGCCTTTCTGTTCGGATACGTCGTGGCACGGCTCTTGGTGTCTTCCCGCCGCGAGCCCCCGATCGCCGCCTGGCGGATGCGCCTGGTCGCCGTCGCCCTGACCGGTCTCGGGATGCCCGTGGTGGTCGCGGTGCTGAGCCTGCACGGAGCGACCGTCGAGCTGGTCACCCGGGCGCTCACGGTGGTGATGGGAATGCTCTTGTTGATGGCCCTCGTCGTGCCCTCGTTCGTCCGGGTCCTGTTGAGTCGCCGCGAGGATCCGGCGCTTCGTGCCGTCGGCGAGCTGGTGTCGGCCCGGGACTCCGAGGAGGTGGCGAACCGCCTGCTCCCCCACGTCCGTGCGCTCGTCGGCGCGTCGGAGGCTGCTCTGGTGGCGGCCGACGGCACCGTGGTGGCCCGCTCGCCGCTCTCCTTCGACCGCGACATCCGAGAGATGTGGGGCAGAGAGAGGGTCACCTACGTCGGAAGGGACAGCGTGACGGTGCGAACGACCAGCGGCGCCAGCCACGCGCTGGCCGTCAGGGTCAGCTCGTCCATGCCCTATTTCGGCACCGAGGAGCTGCACCAGCTCGACCAGCTGGCCGACCTGGTGGGGCTGGCCATCGAACGCTGCGAGTTGGCCGAGCAGACGGCCTTCCAGGCGTCGCACGACGGGCTCACCGGACTGGCGAACCGCGGACTCTTCATGGAGCGCCTCGACGAGGCGCTGCGCCACGTGGGTCGCCGGCGAGCCTCGCTGGCCGTGCTGTTCATCGACCTCGACCGCTTCAAGATGGTGAACGATCGGGCAGACCACGCTGCGGGCGACCACGTGCTCAACGAGATGGCCGATCGCATGTTGGCCATGACCCGCGGCGTCGACGTGGTGGCCCGGTTCGGCGGCGACGAATTCGTGGCCTTCGCCGAAGTCGACCACGAGGAAGACGCGACGGACATGGCGGAACGCATCCGGCGGGGCCTCGGGACACCCCTCGTGGTGGGGAACACCCCGCTGGTGGTCACCGCCAGCATCGGCGTCGTCGTCACCGCCGATGCGTCTCTGACGGCGGCCGCCCTGCTGCGTGACGCCGACGACGCCATGTACGAGGCCAAACGGGCGGGGCGCAACCAGGTGGTGGTGCGCCCCGGGACGGCACGCCGGGTCGCGGACCGACGCTGGGGACTGGAGCGCACCCCGGACGCTGGGCCTCAGCGCAGGGTGAGCTCCTTGCGGTAGACCCGGGCCGGGCCCAGTGCGACCAACTTGTCCGCCACGGCGATGAAGGTCTGCGCGGCCTCGCTGTCGGGATCCTCGGCCACCACCGGGTGGCCCTCATCCCCTCCTTGGCGGACGGCAGGAACGAGCGGCAGCTGGCCGAGAAGCGGAACCCCGAGATCGGCCGCCAGCGTGGCGCCGCCGCCCGCGCCGAACAGCTCGTAGCGGGTGCCGTCGTCTCCGGTGAACCAGCTCATGTTCTCAATCACGCCCCGTACCGACAGTTTCAGACGCCGGGCGGCGAACGCCGAGCGCTGGGCCACGCGCTGGGCCGCGGCCTGCGGGGTGGTGACCACGACGATCTCGGCCCTGGGCATGACCTCGGCCAGGGTCAGCGCGACGTCGCCCGTGCCCGGCGGCATGTCGACGAGCACGAAGTCTGGCTCACCCCAGTAGGCGTCGGTCAGGAACTGCTGGATGGCCTTGTGGAGCATGGGCCCCCGCCAGATGACCGGCTGGTCATCGGGCACGAAATACCCCATGGAGAGGCACCTGACCCCGTGCGCGGCGGTGGGCACGACAATGTCGCCGATGACGACGGGGTCGTGGTCGGCCCCCAACATCTTGGGCACGGAAAAGCCGTAGACGTCGGCATCGAGCAGCCCAACACGATGTCCGGACCGGGCCAGCGCGATGGCCAGGTTGACCGTCACCGTGGACTTCCCGACGCCGCCCTTGCCCGACGACACGCCGATGACCCGGGTCGGCGCCTCGGGGGACAAGAACGCCGGGGCCCCCGCCGCGGCATCGCCGTGCCCGTGCCCGTGTGCATGTGCATGTCCGTGGTCGTGGTCCTGGCCGTCTCGCTCGGGCCCCGTCTCGGTGCCTGCCACCATGTCAGACCGCAGACGCTGGCACAGGGCCCTTCGTTCCTGATCGCTCATGACGACGAATTCGAGGTCCACCTCCTCCACCCCGGGGACAGCGAGCCCCGCGTCGTGGATCGCCTCGGCCAGCTCTTCGAGGCCCGGCCAGGCCGCCACCGGGAGAGCGACCACCGCATCCATCCGACGTCGGCGTGTGCGCACCGAGCGGACGAAGCCGAGAGTGCCGAGGGTCAGCCCGAGCTCGGGATCCTCGACGCCTCGCAGCGCCGATTCCGCCTGTGCCTGATCTGGTGCCACCACACTCCTCGTCCCACGGTGCTCGTCTCAACGGGAGCGCCGTCCGGCGCCAGGTGCGCAAGGGCCGCATCACCCCAGCTGGGGAAGCCGGATCCCTCGGTAGACTACCCAGCGTGAGGACGACTCCGATCACCGGGGCCGGCGCGCCCGAAGTCGAACCGGACGACGGCCGTTTCAGCGCCGTGGTCGCGGCCGTGTCGGCCGCGTTCGGCGATCCGACACGCCGGGACATCTTCCTGCACGTGCGGGCGGTCCCGGGCAGCACGGCGTCCGAGGTTGCCGAGACCTTCTCGCTGCACCCCAACGTGGCGCGCCACCACCTCCAGCGCCTGGTCGACGGGGGCTATCTCTCCGTGCAGACCGCACGCAACCCGGCGGGCGCCGGGCGACCTTCGCGGCGCTACTCCTGCGTGGAGGAGGACCTCTCCCTCGGCTTGCAACGCCGCGACGATCTCCTGATGCGACTGCTGGGCGAGGCGATGCGGCGCCTCGGTCCGGCCGAGGCCGAGGAGATGGCGTCGCTCGTCGGCGAGGAGTACGGAAGGTCCTTGGCGTCGCGCATGACTCCGGGGGAGGGACAGCGCACAGTGCGGGCGGCCATGCACGTCGTGGCCGAGACCCTCACGGCCCACGGGTTCGACGCCCACGCCGAGGACCGCGGCGAGACCACGGCGGTGGTCGCCGAGCAGTGTCCCTTCGGCTCGGCCCCCACCACCAACCCGATCTTGTGCGCGGTGGACCGCGGCATGATCTCTGGCCTCCTGGCCGGTCTGTGCGGATCGGCGGCACCACAGGCTCTCCCCGTGATGGTGTCCTCGCGGGCTCGCGGCGACGACACCTGTACTGCCTCCGCCTGAGCCACGGTGGCTCGCGCCTACCTCGATCACGCCAGCACGTCACCCCCACGACCTGAGGCACTCGCCGCGCTGACGCGGTGGGCGACCCTCGGTGCGGGCGACCCCGGCCGCGTCCACCAGGAGGGCCGGACCGTCCGCGCCGCCGTCGAGGAGGCGCGTGAGCAGGTGGCGGGCCTGCTTGGCGTGGCCGGTCGCCAGGTGGTGTTCACCTCCGGCGGGACCGAGGCGATCAACGCCGCGGCGTGGGGAGCCACCCGGGCCTTCCCCGGGGCGCCCGTGCTGTGTGCCGCGGTCGAGCATTCCGCCGTGCGCGACGCCTCGACGCGGCTGGCGCCCATCGAGCGACTGGGCGTCGACCTCTCGGGCCGCCTCGACGTCGATTCGCTGGCCGAGCGGCTCCGTTCGCCGGACCGGCCCCGCCCCGCCCTGGTGCACTGCCAATGGGGCAATCACGAGGTGGGCACCCTTCAACCCGTGGGCGAGGTCGTCGAGCTCTGCCGCCGGACGGGAGTCCTTGTCCACGTCGATGCGGCCGCCGCCTGTGGCCACGTGCCCTGCGACCTCGGCGCCCTCGACGCCGACCTGGTGAGCGTCAGTGCGCACAAGTTCGGTGGCGTACCCGGTGCGGGCGCGCTGGTGGTCCGGCGGGGCACGCGCCTCGATCCCCTGCTGGTCGGCGGCGAGCAGGAGCGGGGACGGCGCGCCGGGCTCGAGCCCGTGCCCGCGCTGCTGGCCTTCGGTGCCGCTGCCGAGGCGCTGGCCGCCCAGGGCGGCCGAGCCCTGCTCGAGGAGGCCGCAAACGCCCGAGACCAGCTGCAGGCCATGGTCGACGCCGCTCTCGCCGTCGATGGGGTCGAGGTGGTCGGGCCGCCCTCGCCGACCGATCGACTCCCCCACCTGGTCTGCCTCGGGGTGCAGGGCGTCGAGGCTGAACCGGTGCTCATCGGGCTCGACCGGGCGGGGGTGGCCGTGCATTCCGGCTCGGCCTGCTCCTCGGAGAGCATCGAGCCTTCTCCCGTCCTCGAAGCCATGGGTGTCGACCCCAGCCATTCACTTCGGGTGAGCGTGGGGTGGAGCACCTCGGCGGCCGACTGCGCCGCGTTCGCCGCCTCCTTCGCCACCGTGGTCGGCGAGCTGCGGGCGCTACGGGGCTGACGTCGTCGCGGTAGTGCTGGCGAACGCGGGCGGGATGGGCTTCCCCGCCCCCCGATAGGCGCCGGCCACCAGCGGGGCCACCTGCGCCAGCTCGCCCGCGGGAGGGCCGTCAGCCAGGAAGTCGTCGAACTGCGCCGCCGCAGCGGCATCGTTGTGGTCCTGGTTCTCGAGGACCAGTCCATCGAAGAGGTGTGCCTCGTAGTAGGTCGGCGCGTCCTTCACCGCCGTCTCGATTTCGGACCGTCCGATCCGCGCCAGAGAGCCCACATGGGCGGAAGACCCAATGTCCCACTGCAGGTATCCGGCATAGGCGAGCGCGGCGGGGTTGGAGGGATCCTCGCTGAGCACCTTGTCGTAGAGCTCGAGCGCGGCCTTGGCGTTCCCCTCGTTGTTGAGGGCCAGCGCCTGGCGCAGCTGTTGCTCGATCGTCTGCGCCTGCGAGAGCGTCACACTGCCCGAGGACGACTGACCGGCCTGGCGCGACGCCACGAAGTGCGTCACGAGGATCACGCCGCCGGCCACGATGAGCAGGCACGCGGCAACGATCCCGACCGGGCCCCACCACGGCCGCGGCCGGGGGGCCGGATCGCTCGGCGACGCGTCCGGATCTCCCCTCGACACCGCACCGGAGCCACGTCGCACGGCGCCACCGGCGCCACGTCGCACGGCGCCACCGGAGCCACGTCGCACGGCGCCACCGGAGCCACGTCGCACAGCCGGATCCGGTCCGAGCAATGCCAGCTCGGCTTCGACCTCGACGAGCTTCGCCGTGTCCCGGGCCACCAAGGCGGCGTGGTCCTGGTCGGACAGGTCGCCCGCCACATGCTCGCGGTCCGCGTCCTCGAGCGAACGGCGCAGGAAGTCGCGCTCGTCGCTGAGGTGCCAGCGGTCGTCCGCTTCGTGCCGCCCCCCGCGTGCCGGCGCCATCCCACCGGCCGTCACGACACCGGCTCCCCGCTCCGCTCGCTGCGCCCCTCCCCAGAGGGTCCGCCCACGCGGGCTCCCCCACTCTCGGACGTCTCGGTGGGCGTGAGCGCGGCGAACGCCCGGCTCCGCCGCCAGAAGACGACCCCCACCGCGGCCACCGCACCGGCTCCGAGCACCAGAGGGACGACCCAGATGATCGGAATGCCCCCCGTGTCCGGAGGGAGTAGCAAGATCGTCTGGCCGTACTCGGACACCAACACCTGGTCGATCTGGGCCGCCGACCGCCCCTCGGCCACCAATTGCTCAATCTGGCGCCGAGCGGCAATGGCCGTTGTGGCGTTGGACTGGGCCACCGAGAGGTCCGTGCACGAGGGGCAGCGAACTCCTGCCTCAATGGAGGCCGCCTTCTGCGAGGCGGTCGGAGGGGCGGACTCGAACACTCCGCTCCCGACGCCCAACGCGACGCCGAGCACCACGAGCGGGAGCGCCACGCGGACCCAGAGGGGCAGCCGACGGCCGCGCTCAGCCACCTGGGGCCCGCTCCTGTGCCGTCCACGCCGCCCGGGCCGCGGCAATGGCGCTATCGAGGTTCTTCTGGGTGGCCGGGCCGATCAGCGCCTCGGCCACGCGCCCTGCCGGGTCGACCACGAACGAGGTGGGAGGTGCGGTCACCCCGTAGTGCTCGGCAATGGTTCCTTCCGGATCGGCGACGGCAGGCCACAGGTCGCCGTTCTCCCGGAGGAAGCGGCGCGCGGTCGAGAGAGTGTCGTGGAACACGACGCTGACCATGTCGGCCCCGTCCGCCCGGTGCGACTGCTCGTACGCAAACCGCGACAGGTCGGGCGCCTCCTCCTGGCACGGTGTGCACCAGCTGGCGAAGAAGTTGACCACCACGAAGTGGCCGCGCCAGCGTTCCAAGGTCACCGGCGCGCCGGTCATGAGGTCGGGCCCGGCCACGGCCGGCGCGGGGTGGCCCAGCAGCGGGCTCGACACCGCGGTGGCCTCCTGCGGCGTACGGGTGGCCAGGACCACCCCGACGGCCACCAGGGCGACGAGGACGAGACCCGCCAGCCAACGGATGGGGTGGCCCAGACGGGACCTCACGCCGGCTCCGTCCCGCGGGCGACCAGCGCACCGACCGGCTCGCTCACCTCGCGACGTGAGCCCGGCGACGCCGGCGCCTCGGTCACCAGCTCCGAAGTGGCCGACACCGGGTCGGTGGTCTTGCGGCGAGAGCCCGGAACGAGCGCCAGGAGGCCCCCGACCCCGATGAGGAGTCCGCCGGCCCACAACCAGGCCACCAGTGGCTCGACCACCACTCCGATGCCGACCGAACCCGCCGGCAGATTGGCGATGGCCTGGTTGCCCGACGTCGCTCCGAGGCCACCGACGGCGTCGAACGTGAGATAGACGTCGTCGAAGAACCCCGAGTCGATGGCCGGCGTCCCCACCACCGACAGCGCGCTTCCGAAACTCGTCGTGGCGGGCGTGAACGTTGAACCGTCGACCCTGACCAGCGCCTCGTTGGACGTGCGCGACGGCGAGGTCACCGTGCGCAACCCCTCGAACGCGAAGCGGTGCCCGTCGTAGGTCACGACGGTGCCTCGATGAAGGGCCAGCTCGCCCTGGTGGCGGTACGAGGTAGCCGCCACGACGCCCACCGCCAGCACGACCACCCCGAGGTGCACGATCATGCCGCCGTTGGCCCGTCCCACCAGACCGCGCCACCAACCGACGCGGCGGGTCCGGGCCGCGCCCACCGACAGGACCAGGGCACGCCCGGCGCTGGCACCGGCCATGGCCGCGAGACCGAACCCGACGAGGGTCGCCGTGCCACGCAGGCCGGCCACCACGCAGACCACCACCGTGGCGACGCCGATCCAGACCGGGACGACCAGCCGTTGCCAGAGGACGGCTCCGCTCATCTTGCGCCAGCTCAGCGCGGGAGCCATCGCCATCAAGAACAGCAAGGTGAGGCCGGCCGGGACGGCGACGGTGTCGAAGAACGGGGCGCCGACCGTCACCTGCTGCTGCGTGAGCGCTTCGTACAGCAGGGGGTACACGGTCCCCAGCAGCACCACGAACGCGAAGCCGACGAACAGCACGTTGTTGAGTAGGAAGGCGCCTTCTCGTCCGAGCGGCGCGTCGATCCCGCCCGGCGAGCGCAGCCGGTCGCCCCGCCAGGCGATGAGCCCGAAGCCGACGATGACCACGACGAAGAAGAATCCGATGAGCAGCGGTCCGAGGGACGACTGGGAGAAGGCGTGGACCGAAGTGATCACTCCGGACCGGGTGAGGAACGTCCCGAGGATGGTCAGGGCGAACGTGGCGATCGACAACGAGAGGTTCCACACCCGCATGAGCCCGCGGCGTTCTTGGACCAGGACCGAGTGCAGATACGCCGTGCCGCACAACCAGGGAAGCAGAGCGGCGTTCTCGACGGGGTCCCAGCCCCAGAACCCGCCCCATCCGAGCACCTGGTACGACCACCACGCACCGAGCACGATCCCGACCGAAAGGAAGGTGAAGGCGACCAAGGTCCAACGACGGCACTCCATCTGCCAGCGGTCACCGACACGACCGGTGGCCAGCATGCCGATGGCGAAGGCGAAGGGCACGGTGAACCCGACGAAACCGGCATAGAGCAGCGGGGGGTGGATGGCGACGAGCGGGTTGTCCTGCAGGAGCGAATTCGGCCCGAGCCCCTGGGTCACTCCCGACGTCGTGAGGAAGGGATTGGCCGGCCCCACCATGAGCCCGAAGAAGAACGCCGAGACGGCGTAGAGCACGAGCGTGGCCCAGCGGACGACCGGGTCGGCAGCCTGCCGCCGGTAGCGCCACACGAAGACGGTGGAGACGATCGACAGGATCAGGCCCCACAGCAGGATGGACCCGGCCAACGCCGACCACATCCCGGTGAGCGAGTAGAGCAGTGGGGTCACCGAGCTGTTGTTCTCGGCCACGAACACCAACGCGAAGTCGTGGGTGACCAGCGTGTGCTCCATCGCCACGGTCGCGAGGACGCCGCCGACGAGCATGACCGGTGCCAGCAACCGCCCGTCGGTGCTCCGACGCTGCCCCGCTCCGCCGCGCCGCACCAGTCCCGATGCCACGACGGCGATCCCGGCGATGCTGGCCACGAAAGCCAGCCAGACGCCGATCGTCCCGAGAGTCGCGTCGGCCATCAGCAGACAGGTCCGGTCGCCCGGGCCACCCGGCCGGGGTACGCAGCCGCGTAGGTCGCGCTGTGCTTGACCAAGATGGAGTTCGACACGAACAGGTTCGACCTGTCGGAGGTGAAGTGGCCCACCACCACGACGGGGATCCGGGCCTGGAAGAGGCCGGGCGGGCTTCCGGTGTTGGTCACGTGCACGACGTGCGGTCGCTGGCAGATGTCGAAGTCGGTCCCGAGCGCCGTGGCGCGAATGGTCCCCGGAACGACCGTCCCCTCCAGACGGAAGTTCGTTGTTCCCAGCGAGACCCGATGTGCGTAGGCCTGGTCGATCGTGTCGAAGTAGTCGAGCGAGCTCCCGAGACCTTCGACGAGGAGGAACGTCAGCGCGGCGGCCAGAACGACGAACACCACCACGACCCGCCTGCTGGTCCGCCGTCGCGAGGGCCCGGGCACGGATGCTCCTTGCCCGAAGGGGGGCGGAGTGGGCGGCGGAGTGGGCGGCGGGCTGGACGGCGGGCTGGGCTCGGTGGTGGTGCGGCTCACGGGCGCTCGCCGCGCGCTGCGGCGTCCCCGCCGGCAGCAGGGATCTCTCGTCCCGACGTGCGCACGGCCCGTTCCCAGCGCCGGCGGCGCAGCACCAGGATGAGCGCGTACACGAACAGTGCGCCCAGGGCCACGGCGTAGCCGGCGTCGACGTAACTCATGGCGTGTCCGGCCCGTCCGAGCTCGATATCACCGAGGCGTCCGCGCCCACGATCACCGAGGCGCCCGCGGCCGCGATCACCGAGGCGCTCACGCCGGCCAGGCTGTCGTCCTCGGCCCAGCGCTCGGCCAGCGAAACCTCCAGCTCCTGGTCGCCCACCGCGTCTTGGAGCACCTCGACCTGGTAGCGCATGCCCAACAGCCAGACGAAGACGAGCGAGAACGAGATCAGCGCGACGACGAACGTCCACGACATGGAGGGGGAGGCGTGGATCTTGAACCCGGGATCGATGAACGTGCCCCCCTGGTGCAGCGTGTTCCACCAGTCCACCGAGAAGTGCACCAGCGGGATGTCCACCGCGATCAACAGTGCGGCGACGGCACAGCGCTTGGCCCGCACGTCGTGGTCCGCCGGCACGCGACGTAGGGCCAGGTAGCCGATCTCGAGGATGAGCAGCAGCGCGGTCGAGGTGAGCCGGGCATCCCAGGTCCACCACGTCCCCCAGGCGGGTCGGCCCCACAGTGAACCGGTCACCAGTGTCAGCACGGCGAACACGGCGCCGACCTCCACAGCGGATGCCGCCAGCCGATCCCAGAACAGCGACCTGGTGCGCGGCCACAGATAGAGGAGGCTCCCGCCAGCGGCCACGATGCCCACCCAGTACAGCGCCACGGTGGCGACGGGCGGGTGGATGTAGAGCAGCCGGGCCAGGTCACCTTGGACCACGTCGGGGGGCGTGACCCACAGGCCGAGCCACACGGTGAGGGCGAGTCCGACGATCCCCGCGATGCCGACCACGCGGAGCCACCGCGGCCGGGTCCCCACCACCTCCGACGCGCTCACGCCGTCTCCTGCAGCGGTCCGTAGAGCACGATCCCGACCACGAGGTAGATCACGGCGAACGGGACGAGGACCTTCAGCCACTGCACCCCCGAGGAGACGTTGGCGTCGAGGGCGGCCTGCCAGACGCGAGAGCCTGCGAGCAGCACCGGAGCCAGCACCGGCAGGACGAGCAGCGGGAGCAGGGTGTCGCGGACGCGGAAACCCGCAGAGAGCGCTCCATAGAGCACTCCGGCAGCCGAGAGCCCGACCGTGGCCAGCAGTCCCGCCACGACGGCGAGCCACGCCACATGGACGCGAACGTCGAAGAGAACGGTGACGCCGGCCCACAGCACGACCTGGAGCGCGAGGAGCTGGACACCGACCGCGGCCGCCTTGCCAAGGAAGATCCCAGCGGGGTCGATGCCCGAGAGACGCAACCCGTCGCGCGGTGCCCTCGCCGGACTCCACGGCGACGCTCCGCTGAACAGCCAGCACGGTCGAGAACAGCAGCGCCACCCAGAAGATCCCCGGCGCGGCGTGGCGCAGGGCCGCCTGGTCGGGTCCGATGGCGAAGGCCAGCAGCACCAGCACCAGGACGGCGAAGGGGACGACCTGCCACAGCGCCACCCGCGAACGGGCTTCGATCCGCAGGTCCTTGCCGGCCACCAGCACGGCGTCATGCCACATGGATCGCCCCCGAGGCTCCCGACGTGTCGACCATCGCCGCCGGGTCGGGCACGGCGGTCAGGCTGGGGCGGCGGCCGCCCGGCTCCTCGCCTGTCACTCGACCGCCGAGCATGCCCACGACCCGATCGGCCAGGGGAACCGAAAAGTCCGGTTCGTGCGACGAGAGCACCACGCTCGCTCCCCCCTCGGTCGCCGTGGCGATGACCCGACCCAACAACGCGCGCGACGACGCATCGAGGCCGGCATGCGGCTCGTCGAGCAGCCACAGCGCGGGACGACGGGCGATCAGGGCGGCCAGGGCCACGCGACGACGTTGTCCGGCCGAGAGGCGCCCGGCAGGCGTGCCCGAGAGGCGCCCGGTCAGTCCGACCTGCTCGATCGCCTCGTCCGCCCTGGCGGCGGGGAGGTCGAGGGCGCGGACGGCAAATCGGACGTTCTCCGCCGCGCTGAGCTCGTCGTAGATCGGGGCGGCGTGCCCCAAGAGGCCCAGGTGACGTCGCACGCTGGTGCGATCGCGGGTGAGGTCGACGCCGAGGACCTCGGCCGTCCCCGAGGTCACGGGAAGGAGCCCCGCGCAGGTCCGGAGCAGGCTCGTCTTCCCCGCGCCGTTGGGGCCCACGACCACGACGACCTCACCCTGGTCGAGAGAGAGATCGACACCGGCAAGGGCGGGGAAACGGCCGGCGAGCGCGACCGCGGCACGGAGTAGGACGACAGGGGCCATGGCCTTCTCCACCATGGTAGGGGGGGTGGGTCCAAGGGTTCCAAGCGGGACCGACCGAAGCGGGAGACATTGGGCCCGGTTGTCGCCGACCGGCCGGCCTCGGACGGGGTTCCATGCGGATCGACCGTCAGCTGCGGGAGAGCCGGCCCAAGCCGATGTCGTTCAGCAGGTTCGAGAGTTGGGTCGACACCCAACTCACGTTGTCGGTGAGCAACAGCACGCCGAACACGACGAGGACGACGCCGGCCAGCAACTCAATCACCCACAGCCATTGCCTGGCTCGGCCCAGGGTGGCGGTCAGGCGGCCGAAGGCCAGGCCGACCAGGACGAACGGCACCGCCAGGCCGAGCGAATACGCGAACAGGAGCAACACACCACCAGCCAAGGTGCCGTTCCGGGCGGCGAGGCTGAGGACGACGCCGAGCACCGGACCGATGCACGGCGTCCAGGCGAAGGCGAATGCCATGCCCATGACCGGGGCGGCCCACACGCCGAGCTTGGACGGACGCACGTCGAATCGATGCTCACCGGTCAACCGGGTCACGATGCCCAGCGTGCCCGAACCGGCGTATGCCCACACCCGGGCCGGGAGCGCCCCGAGCAACAGGACCACACCGAGGAGGATGATGACGATGCCGCTCACGTGCGACAGCGTGATCTGGTGGGTGTCGAGCAACCGGCCGATGCTCGAGGCGGCGGCACCGAGCGCCACGAAGACGAGCGTGAACCCGGCCACGAAGAGGGCGATGCCGCGCAACACGGGCCCTCGCGCCACGGAAGGGGTGGCCCCCTCGCCCCTTGCCTGCAACTCGGCGGCGGAGAGGCCCGAGACCATGGAGACGTATCCGGGCACCAGGGGCAAGACGCACGGAGACACGAACGACAAGATCCCGGCTCCGAAGGCCACGAGGGCGCCGGCCGGGTTGGCCGAGATGGCAGCGGGAAGCAGGAGCGCGACGGCCCCCGGCTAGCCGAGGCTCTTGCGGACCAGTTCCATGTCGGCCTCGACCATCATGGCGACGAGACCCGAGAAGTCCACCTCGGGCCGCCACCCGAGCTCCGCGTGGGCCCTGGCCGGTTCGCCCACCAACAGGTCGACCTCGGCTGGGCGCAGGAAGCGCTCGTCGATCACCACGTGCTCCTCCCAGTCGAGCCCCACCGACTCGAAGGCCAGGCGGCACAGCTCGCGCACCTGGTGCGTCTCCCCGGTCGAGACCACGAAGTCGCCTGGAGCATCTTGTTGGAGCATGAGCCACATGGCGCGCACGTAGTCCGCGGCGTAGCCCCAGTCACGCCGCGCGTCCAGGTTGCCCAGCGCGAGTTTCTCGTCGATCCCGTGAGCGATGCGCGCCGCGCCGTGGGTGACCTTGCGGGTCACGAACTCGAGTCCGCGGCGTGGCGACTCGTGGTTGAACAAGATGCCCGACGACGCATGCAAGCCGTAACTCTCGCGGTAGTTCACTGTGATCCAGTGGCCGTACACCTTGGCCACGCCATAGGGGCTGCGGGGATGGAAGGGCGTCGTCTCCCGCTGCGGAACTTCGTGCACCTTGCCGAACATCTCCGAGGAGCTCGCTTGGTAGAAGCGGATGTCCGGATCGACCAGGCGGATGGCGTCGAGGAGCCGAGTGACACCCATCGCCGTGGTCTCACCAGTCAGCACCGGCTGGGTGAAGCTCGTCTGCACGAACGACTGGGCGGCCAGGTTGTAGACCTCGTCCGGCCGGTGGTCTCGCAGCATGTGGATGAGGGACACCTCGTCGAGAAGGTCGCCTGCCACCAACTCCATCTGGTCCTGGATGTGCGCGATACGCTCGAAATTCACCGTGCTCGAGCGGCGCACCATCCCGATGACCGTGTACCCCTGGGAGAGCAGGAATTCGGCCAGATAGGAGCCGTCCTGACCGGTCACGCCGGTGATCAGAGCCCGTTTCCCCATCGGGTCAACGGTAGTCGACGCGTGCCTGACGACCGTCGCACCTAGTGTTCCGGCGTGCCGACCGCCATCATGGTGTCGTTCCGTCTCGGCGGAGGGGATGGCGTGGCGGTGGAGGCGGCCAAGTGGGCCGATGCACTGGGTGTTCTCGGATGGGACGTCGGGACGGTCGCTGGTGCGGGAACGGTCGACACCTCCCTCCCCGGGCTGGCCATGGACGCCGCGGTTCCGCCCACCGGCCGCGAGGTCGACGACGCGTTGGCACCCGCCGATCTGGTGATCGTGGAGAACCTCTGCTCCCTGCCGCTCAACCCCGCGGCGGCCGACGTCGTGGCCGCGGCCTGCTCGGGGCGTCCGACCCTGCTGCACCATCACGACCTCCCCTGGCAGCGTCCCCATCTGGCCCACCTTCCACCACCACCCGACGACCCGGCCTGGGCCCATGCCACCATCAACGAGCTGAGCCGGTCGGAGCTGGCCGCCCGCGGGATCGAGGCCACGACGGTGTACAACGCCTTCGAGGCCGAGCCCGCTCCGGGCGACCGCGCCGCCGCCCGCGGGGCACTCGGCGTCGACGAGGGGACGCCACTCCTGCTTCAACCCACCCGGGCTCTCCCGCGCAAGAACGTCCCCGGCGCCGTCGCCCTGGCGGAAGCCGTCGGTGGGTCGTACTGGTTGCTCGGTCCGGCCGAGGACGGATACGGGCCGGAGCTGGAACGAGTGCTCTCGGGCGCCCGTTGCCCTGTGGTGCGAGGAGCTCCGGGGGGCGCCTCGGTCGCCGACGCCTATGCGGCCTGTGACGCCGTCGTCCTGCCCTCCTTCTGGGAGGGGTTCGGCAATCCCTCGGTGGAATCGGCCACGTACCGCCGCCCTCTCGCCGTCGGCCCCTACCCCGTCGCAGCCGAGCTGGCGGGTTTCGGGTTTCGGTGGTTCGATGCCTCGGCACCGGCCCAGCTCGCCGAGTGGCTGAGGACGCCCGACCCCCGGCTCCTCGTGCACAACCACCAGGTGGCGGCCCGCCACTTCAACCTGGCCGACCTCCCACGGCGCCTCTCGCGGGTCCTCTCGCGTATCCCCGGACTCGGGCCGTCTGTGTGACGGTTCGGTAACGTGCAGGCCATGACAAATGCGGTGCAGGCCGCCTCTCGCCGGCTCACTGCAGAGCAGCGGAGGCAACAGCTGTTCTCGGTAGCCCTGGAGCTCTTCGGGCACCGGGGATACCGGGCCACGACGATGGACGACCTCGCCGAGGCGGCCGGGGTGACCAAGCCACTCTTGTACCAGCATTTCTCGTCCAAACGAGCGCTGTACCTCGAGTTGGTCGGCTCCATCGCGCAGGACCTGCTGGCGGCCATCGCGCTGGCCGTCTCGGAAGCCGACGGACCGCGCCAGCAGGTCGAGCTGGGCTTTGCGGCGTACTTTCGCCTCGTCGTCAGCCACGAGGCGGAGTTCCGTCTCCTCTATGGACGGGACCATGCCGACGACGAGGAGCTCGGGCGGGCCCTGCGGACCGTCGAGGACGCCATCGCCGAGGCGATCGACCCGCTGATCGACGCCGGCCTCGACGACGATCACCGGCGACTGTTGGCCTACGGGATCGTCGGGATGGCGGAAGGTGCCAGCCGCCGCTTCATGGAGCACCGCCCTGAATCCGAGAGCGCGGTCGACGAGGAGGCCCAGAAATTGGGCCGGCGCATCGCCGACCTGGCCTGGGCCGGCCTCCGGTCGGTCCACGCGGACTGAGCCCGCGCCCGCTGCGGCCCGTCAGCGCTTGTTGTTGGAGCCGGCGTCGACCGGGAGCACGGTGCCCGTGATGTAACGGCCCTCGTCGGAGGCCAGGTACAGCACAGCGTTCGAGATGTCGTCGGGCTCGACCATGTCGACCGGAAGTGCGTTGGCATACGCCGTGGCCACGGGAGAGTCGACCGACGCCAGGGCCTGCGCGGTCACCTCGTTCACCACCATCGGGGTCCGCACACCTGTCGGCGCAATGCAGTTGACCCGGATGTTGTGGGGTGCCAGGAAGTTCGCCCAGGCCCGCATGAGCCCGATGACGCCGTGCTTGGCCGCGGTGTAGCCGAGCAGCCCGGGATCGTTGCTCGGCGCCCCGACCAACCCCGCCATGGAGGACGTGATCACGATCGCACCGCCCTGCCCCGCGTCGACCATGGAGGGGATGGCAGCACGGACGGTGTAGTAGACGCCGTTCAGGTCGACCGCCACCGCGTCCTCGTACTCCCTGTCACTCGCCTCGGCAGTCCCTGGTCCGATCCCGGCATTGGCCAGGACGACCCCGATGGGTCCGAGCTCCCTCGTTCCCTCTCCGACGACCCGGGCCAGCGCCGCCGCGTCACGGACATCGGCCTGGCGGGCCACGATCCGCCTTCCCTCGTTCTCGACCTCCTTGACGGTTTGGTCAAGGTCGTCCGGCGTCGCCATCGGGTAGGCAACGGTGTCGATCTGCGCGCAGATGTCCACGGCAATGATGTCGGCTCCCTCCCGGGCGAGTCGGACGGCGTGACAGCGGCCCTGCCCACGCGCCGCCCCGGTGATGAACGCAACTCGGCCGTCGAGCTTTCCCATGGTCCCTCCCCCGGTGATCCGTGTCCTCGGACGACCGCACCGGTACTGTACCCACGACTTCCAGAGCGGCGGCCGACCTCAGTGGGGTGAGCAGCTCCTCTCGAGATTTTGGGGCCAACCTTCGATACCATTTCGCCTGGGGCCCAATTCCCTTCCACTGACGCCTGGACTGGAGGGATCCGATGGAAAAGTTGATTGTGGTGTCGGTCGATTCGCACGCGCAGCCGCCGCCGGAAGTGTGGCCGGAATATCTCGAGACGCCCTACCACGATCTACTGCCGGAGTTGCGCGAGGAGCAGGAGCTCTACTTCTTCGTCATGAAGCTCGTGTTCGACCGAACGCACACCCAGTACGACGTGTTCGACCAAGACGGCGTCTACCAGGCCGGGAATTGGCGCGGGCTCTACGACCTCGATCTGAGGCTGGCCGAGATGGACCGGGAGGGCATCGCCGGCGAGTTCGTGAACAACGGCGACGGGCGGATCATCGGCATCTTCTTCGAGGCGGGGAACCGGGTCCGGTCTGCCGAGGTGTGCCGCGCCGGCGTGCGGGCCTATCACCGCTGGCTGTACGACACCATGGGGGGACACCCCGATCGCTTGTTCCTCGTCGGTGCGGGCGGTTCGGGCCCCTGCGGCGACCTCGAGCCGGTGCTCGAGGAGCTCGACTGGATCGCCGAGCGGGGATTTCGTGCCACCGCCATCCCGCGCAAGACCGTCTATCCCGGTGATCCCGCCTTGTCCGACCCGTCCTGGGAGCCGTTCTGGGCGCGTTGCGCCGAGCGCGGCCTCGCCCTGTGGATCCACGGTGGGCACGGGATGGAACAAGGTTCCCTGTCGCGCGAGGTCGAGAGCGCGTGCGCCCAGTTCGACGCCATCGATCGCGACGTCGACCGGTTCTGGGAGATCCTCGTCACCGGTGTGTTCCGCGGCGAGCTGCTCGACATGGCCACGCCGCGCCAAGCCATGTGGCAGCTGATGTTCAGCGGCGTCTTCGACCGCCACCCCGAGCTCGTGCTGATGATGAACGAGGTACGTGGTGACTGGATCCCTGCCACCTTGCGCCATCTCGACGAGGTGTGGGCGGCGCATCGACGCGACCTGCCTGCCAAGCGATCACCCAGTGAGTACTGGGAGCGCAACTGCCAAGCCGGTCTGTCCTTCGTGCACAAGGCCGAGGTCGACCACCGTTACGAGATCGGGATCGACACGTTGTCGTTCGGGCGCGACTACCCACACTCCGAAGGAACGTGGCCCAACACGGTGGAGTGGCTCCGCGATGCGTTCAGCGGCCTCCCCGAAGTCGAGCTTCGGCAGATCCTCGGTGAGAATGCCATTCGGATGTTCGGGCTCGATCGGGCCGAGCTCGCGGCGATCGCCTCACGAATCGGCCCGACGGTCGACGAGATCACCGGTGGCCACGTGGTCGAGCCGGCACTGGTCGACCACTTCGACGCGCGCGGCGGCTACCTCAAGCCCTTCGAGGGCGACCGGCGCATCCCCGAGATCGATGTGCTCGTCCGGGAGGATCTCGCCCGCATGGGCGGGCGAGAGCGTGCTCACGTCGAGGGCGCTCGACTCTGATCGAGCCCTATTCGCCGGTAAAGCGAAACTCCGCCTGCCAGGGACCGTCGGAATGGACGACCTCCCAATAGCGCTTTGCGATGTTCTCGGGATCGAAGGCGGTGCCCGCAACGATCTGTCCAGCGATCGTCAATGTCGCCACGCGGATGCCATCGGGCTCCAAATCGGCTCCGAGCATGGTGGCGGCGGATCGGAGCGCTGCTTTGCCGAGGGAAATGGTCGCCAGGGCTGGGATCGGATGATCTGCGAAACCGCCACCCGTCACGATGATGGTGCCGGAGCCGGCCCCCCGCATGGCTGGGGCGGCGACCTGTGTCACGACGATGGCGCTGATGACGTCAACCGCATAGGCCGTCTGCAGGTGCTCGACGCTCGAGCTCAGGAGCTTGTCCGGAGCGCCCATGACTGCGTTGTAGATGATGAGCCCGGGCGCACCCTGCTCGTTGTAGAGCTCAGCCATCCGAGCTCCCAGAGCTTCGGGGTCGCTGGCGTCTGCCGCGATCGTGTCAATCTGGGCTCCGGTGTCAGCCAGGCCGTCAGCGAGATGGCCGAGTCCGTCCATGCTGCGAGCCACCAAGGTCACTCGAAAGCCGCCGTCGGCGAAGCGACGAGCCACAGCCATTCCAAGACCCGGCCCGGCACCGACAAGCAGCAGGTGGCGGTTGTCGACGGAGAAGCCGGAGTCGCCGACTGACTCGTCGGGCATGAGCCTGCTTCCTTTCGCATCGAATGTCCTGGGAGGTACCCCTGGCAGGTCAGTTGATGTGGACGCCCGAGATGGCCCGGCTGATCACGAGCCTCTGCACCTCCGAGGTCCCCTCGAAGATGGTGTAGATCTTCGAGTCACGGTGCCACTGCTCCACGGGGTTCTCGCGCACGTAGCCGTACCCCCCGAGGATCTGGATCGCCTGCTCGGTCACCCAGACCGCGTTCTCGCCAGCGTAGAGCTTGGACATCGACCCCTCGCCGCTCTCGAACTTCTTGCCCGTGGCGGCCATGTTGGCGGCGCGGTGTACGAGCAAGCGCGCCGCGTCGGTGTGCATCTTCATGTCGGCGAGCTTGAAGGCGATGGCCTGGTTCTCAATGATGGCCCGGCCGAACTGCCGGCGCTCCTTGGCGTAGTCGAGAGCGAACTCGTAGGCGGCCCGGGCGATGCCCACCGCCTGCGCTCCGACGATCGGACGTGACGCCTCGAACGTGGCCATGGCCGCCTGCGAGGACGTCCGCTTGCCTTCGCGTGCCCGAGCCAGGCGCTCGTCCAGCTTCTCCTTGCCACCCAGGAGGCAACGCCCCGGAACCCGACAATCGTTCAGCACGACCTCGGCGGTGTGCGAGGCCCGAATGCCCATCTTCTTGAACTTCTGCCCCTGCGAGATGCCGGGAGTTCCCTCGGGCACCACGAAGGAGGCCTGGCCGCGACTCCCGAGTGACGGCACGACCGAGAGCACGAGCACGTGGGTGTTGGCGATTCCGCCGTTGGTGATCCAGGTCTTGGTCCCGTTCAGCACCCATTCGTCCTTGGCCTCGTCGTAGACCGCCCGCGACTTCAGCGAGGACACGTCGGATCCGGCGTCGGGCTCGGAGACACCGAAAGCGGCCAATTTCACGTCATCCGGCGTCCCGAAACACTGGGGGATCCATTCCCCGATCTGTTCGGGCGTCCCATTGGCGAAGATCCCGGCAACCGCCAAGGTCGACCCGAATATGGCGAGGGCGATGCCGGCATCGCCCCAGCTCATCTCCTCGTTGACCAGGCACATGAGAAGCCCGGTGGGGTCGGAGAAACACTGGGCGACGAACTCGAACGAGTACAGGCCGTTGCGGGCCGCCTCTTCCAGGATCGGCCAGGGGGTCTCTTCCCGCTCGTCCCACTCGCGACCAGCGGGCCGGACGACCGCCGCCGCGAACTCGTGCACCCACTTGACGATCTGCAGCTGCTCCTCGTTGAGCTCGAGTGAATAGTCCGACATGGCCTGCCCTCCCTGGGCGCCGTGGGCGAGTGCCGCGGTTGCTCCGTCCGTAGTTACTCTACAGTAACTTTAGCCTGGGGTGCCGGCCCCACGGACCCGATCGCCACAGGCCGGCGAACCCAGAAGTCCCTCACGCCCGGTGCACCCAGCTCAGCGGCGGATGGCCGTACCCGCGGGGGTGTCCTCCACCGTCCAGCCCAGGGCCGCCAGCTCGTCGCGCAGCGCGTCGGCCCGAGCGAAGTCACGGGCCGCCCGTGCCTCGTCGCGCTCCGCGACCAGGCGGGAGGCCTGTTCGTCGGCCTCCGAGTTGCCGCTGGGCCCGTGCAGGCCGACGCCCAGGGCAGCGCACAGCAGTGCGGCGGTCCGAGCGAGGCGACGGCCGCCGTCGTCGTCACCGACGTCGGCGGCCGAATGGGCGGCGGTCACCAACTCGTAAATGCCGGCGAGGGCTCCGGGGGTGTCGAGATCGTCCTCCATCCGCAGGTGGAACGCGGTCAGGGCGTCGTCGTCCGCATCTCGGCCGTCCCGGTCCTGGGTCACGAAGGTCCGGCCGTCGGCGAGCAGGTCCGGCAGCGAGAAGCGGCGGGCCAATCCGTCGAGTCTCTCCAGTGCCTTCTCGGCGTCGGCGAGGGTCGAGGCCGTGACCTCAATGGGAGATCGGTAGTGCGCCCGCAGGACCAGTAGTCGATAGGCGCGTCCGTCCACCCGGGAGAGCAGGTCGGTGAGCGAGGTGAAGTTGCCCAGCGACTTGGACATTTTGGTCCCCTCGACCTCGACCCAGCCGTTGTGCACCCAGTGGCGAGCGAACGGGCGACCCTCGGCGACCGCCTGGGCCCGCTCGTTCTCGTGGTGGGGGAAGGCCAGGTCCTGACCCCCGCCGTGAACGTCGAACCCGTCGCCCAGCAGGTCGAGCGACATGACCACGCATTCGGTGTGCCACCCGGGCCGACCCGCTCCCCACGGCGCCGGCCACGAGGGATCGCCCTCCTTGGCCTTCTTCCACAGGGCGAAATCGAGGGGGGAACGCTTCTCTTCGAGGGCTTCGACGCGTGCGCCGGCCCGCAACGAGCCAAGGCTCTGGCGGGCGAGGAGTCCGTAGCCCTCGACCTTGTCGACCTCCAGGTACACACCGTCGGACGTCTCATAGGCCACCCCGCGCCGCATGAGGTCGCCCACCAGGTCGACCATGCGGTCGACGTAGGCCGTGGCGTGCGGGGTCTCGTCCGGGCGCAGGAGCCCGAGGCCATCCATGGCCTCCCACCAGCGCGCCTCGAATTCGGCTGCCACATCGGGCTCGGTCCGTCCCTCTTCGGCGGCCCGCCGGATGATGTTGTCGTCCACGTCCGTGATGTTGGACACGTATCGGACGGCCAACCCGCAAAAGAGCAGGTACCGCCGCAGCACGTCGAAAACCAGGTTGTAACGCCCGTGGCCGATGTGGGGCAGGTCGTAGACCGTGGGGCCGCACACGTACATGGACACCTGGCCGGGGTCACGGAGCTCGAGCGGCCTGACCGTGCCCGTTGCGGTGTCGTGCAGGCGCAGCACCCGGGTACGGTAACCCGATCATGTCGAGCCCCGTGACCGGTGCGCCACGCATCCCGGACAAGCCGAGCCTCGAGGGCCTCGAAGAGCGCTGGGCCACGGCCTGGGAAGAGTCGGGCACCTACCGCTTCGACGCCTCGGCCCCCCGGGCCCAGGTGTTCTCCATCGACACGCCGCCGCCCACCGTGTCGGGATCGCTGCACATGGGCTCGGTCTTCGGCTACGTCCAGACCGACGCCATCGCCCGCTATCGGCGCATGCGCGGCTGGACGCTGTTCTACCCGATGGGCTGGGACGACAACGGGCTGCCCACGGAGCGTCGTGTGCAGACCTACTTCGGGGTGCGTTGCGACCCTTCCCTCCGCTACGACCCCGAGTTCTCCTTGCCCGACGAGCCGGGCAAGGAGGATCTGGCCGTGAGCCGGCCCAACTTCATCGCGCTGTGCCACGAGCTCACCGCGGAGGACGAGCAAGCCTTCGAGGACCTCTGGCGGCGCGTCGGCCTCTCGGTGGACTGGACCCGGACCTACGCCACCATCGACGACCGGAGCCGGCGGGCCAGCCAACGTATGTTCCTGCGCAATCTGAGCCGGGGCGAGGCCTACTCGGCCGAGGCCCCGACCCTGTGGGACGTCGATTACCACACCGCGGTGGCCCAGGCCGAAATGGAGGACCGGGAACAGCCGGGGGCCTACCATCGCCTCCGCTTCGGCGACATTGAGATCGAGACGACGCGGCCCGAGCTGGTGGCCGCCTGCGTGGCGCTCGTCGCCCACCCCGACGACGAGCGCTACGCCGCCCGGTTCGGGACCACGGTGCCTTCGCCGCTCTTCGGAGTGGAGGTGCCGGTGCTCGCCCACCGCTTGGCCGAGCCCGACAAGGGATCGGGCATCGCCATGATCTGCACCTTCGGCGACGTCACCGACGTCGTGTGGTGGCGCGAGCTCGACCTGCCCACCCGCAACATCGTGACCCGTTCGGGACGCATCACCGACACGCCTCCTGAGGGTGTCCCCGACAACGAGGCCTGGCGGTCGATCGCCGGCCGGACGGTGAGGCAGGCCCAGCGGGTCATGGTCGAGCTGCTCGCAGAGTCCGGCGACATGATCGGGGAGCCCCGACCCATCACGCACCCCGTCAAGTTCTACGAAAGAGGAGACCGCCCGCTCGAGATCGTCACCAGCCGCCAGTGGTTCATCCGCAACGGCGGCCACGACGAGGAGCTGCGCCAGGCCCAGCTGGCGCGGGCCACCCAGCTCGACTGGCATCCGCCCTACATGAAGGTCCGCTACGACGACTGGGTCAACGGGCTCAACGGCGATTGGCTGGTGAGCCGCCAGCGCTTCTTCGGGGTCCCCATCCCGCTGTGGTATCCGCTCGGGCCCGACGGCGAGCCCGACTACGACGCTCCCGTCGTCCCCGACGAGGGCGCCCTGCCCGTCGATCCCACCACCGACACGCCACCGGGGTACGAGCCGGACCAGCGTGGCGCCCCGGGGGGCTTCGCCGGCGACCCCGACGTCATGGACACCTGGGCCACCTCCTCGGTCTCGCCCCAGATCGCCTGCGGGTGGGAGGACGACCCTGAACTCTTCGCCGCCACGTTTCCCATGGACCTGCGCCCCCAGGGGCCCGAGATCATCCGCACCTGGCTCTTCTCCACCCTGCTGCGCTCGCACCTCGAGCACGGCACCCTTCCGTGGCGGCACACCACCATCAACGGCTGGATCCTGGACCCCAACCGAAAGAAGATGTCGAAGTCCAAGGGCAACGTGGTGACGCCCATGGCCATGCTCGAGGAGTTCGGCTCCGACGCCGTGCGCTACTGGGCCTGCAACGGGCGCCCGGGCACCGACACCGCGCTCGACACCGGGGTCATGAAGATCGGGCGCTCGCTGGCCATCAAGGTCCTCAACGCGTCGAAGTTCGCGCTGGGAACCTTCGGCGAGGGGCCCGTGCCCGGCCCCGACGCCGTCCGCGACCCGTTGGACACCGCGTTGCTGGCCCGGCTGGCCGCACTGATTCAGCACGCCACCGCGGCGCACGACGGCTTCGACTACGCCCGCGCCCTCGAGCTGACCGAGGCCTTCTTCCGGTCCTTCTGCGACGACTACGTCGAGCTGGTCAAGGCCCGGGCCTACGGCGAGGGCGACCCGGAAGGTACCGCGTCGGCCCGGGCCACGCTGGCCATCGCGCTGTCCGCGCTGCACCGGCTCTTCGCTCCCTTCCTCCCGTTCGTGACCGAAGAGGTCTGGAGCTGGTGGCAGGAAGGATCCGTGCACGTTGCTGCCTGGCCCGACCCCGACGAGATCGGACCGCACGCCGGGGCCGACGCGTCGGTGCTCGAGGTGGCGTCCGACGTGCTCGGGGCCGTCCGCCGTGAGAAGACGACCCACAAGCGCTCTCTGCGGGCCCGGGTGGCCCGGCTGACCGTCAGCGGCCCGGCGGCGGTGCTGGCGGCGCTCGACGCCGCCCGGGGCGACATCGTCGACGCCGGCGGGGTCGACGAGCTGGTGACCTCGGAGGGCGAGGTGCTCAGCGTGGCCGTGGAGCTGGCCGAGGAGCCCTGATGGCCTGGTCTGCGCTCGCCGACCGAGCCGCCGACCGAGCGGCGTCGGCCACCCGAACCGCTTCGAGGAAGTCCGCCACCGCCGACGTCGTGGCCTGACAGCGCGGCGAGGCCAGCACGTCGAAGGCGTGCTGGGCCACGGGCAGCTCGGCATAGGCCACCGGCTGGTGCGAGACCGCCCGCAGTCCCTGCACGAAGGCGCGCGCCGTCTCCACGGGCACCAGGGTGTCGTTGACCCCGTGGAGCACGAAGAACGGGGGGGCATCGGGCCCGACCCGGTACGTGGGCGACGCGGCGCGGAAGACCTCGGGGTGCTCGGACTCGGTCGTCTTCAGGACGGTCCGCTCGAGCATCCGCAGGGACCGAGGCCCGAAGCGGGCCGACCCCTCTGGGGAACCGGTGAGGTCCATGACGCCGTACAGGGACACGCAGGCCTGCACCGACGTGTCCGCGTCCTCGAATCCGGGCTGCAGAGTACGGTCGCCCACCGTCAACGCCAGGAGCGCGCCGAGGTGGCCGCCGGCGGACCCGCCGCTGATCGCCACGAAGTCGGGGTCGCCGCCGTACCCTCCAATGTGCTCCTTGACCCACGCCAGGGCCCGCTTGACGTCGACGAGGTGGTCGGGCCAGGTGGCCGCCGGGCTCAGCCGGTAGTTGACCGCCACGCAGACCCACCCGCGGGTCACCAGCTCGAACATCATCGGCTTGCCCTGCTCGCGCTTGTCCCCGATCGTCCATGCGCCGCCGTGGACGTAGACCATCACCGGCGCCTTCGTCGCCGGGACGAGGCGGGACCGGTAGACGTCGAGTCGGTGCGCCGCCGCGCCGTCACCCCAGTAGTCGATGCCGCGGACGACCTCCACGGCGCGGGGCCGCAGCGGGACGGCCCGGCTCACCCTCCACCACCGGCCCCAGGTCGGCGGCGTGGGCCGTTCCGGGACCGGGAACTCCGCCGAACGCACCTCGGCCAGCGCGACGGCCGTCACGTCGGTGGCGTGGAGGCCCACGCGACCGAGGCCCGCGAGACCGACCCATCCCACCGCGGCTACGGCCAGACCCACCCAACCTGCCCATGTGTCCAGCGCGCCGAAGGCGATGAAGGCCGCCGTGGCCGCCATCTGCCAGACGATGTTCTGGAAGGCCAGTTCACCCGCGATCCACCCGGCGACGAAGCTCACCGAGGTGAAGGGCTCCCGCCGGATCGGCCGGTAGGCCAGGGCGACCGCGGTTGCGCCGACGAGGGTGGCGGCCAGGAAGAGGTACGACACCGCACCATCATCGTCCCCTGGGAGGGGCGGCGGGGCCGTCGGCCCAACGGGTCCGCCAGCGGGTCGTCGGACCAACGGGTCCGCCAACGGGGCGCGCCGCCCGACGAGCGGTCGAACGCGTTTGCCCCGGCCGCGACCTGGCGCGAGGTTACGACGTGTCGCCGGAACGGCTGAGCGGGCTCGACGCCGCCTTCCTCGACGCGGAGACACCGTCCCTGCACATGCACGTCGCCCTGGTCGCCGTGCTGGACCCGGCCACCGTGCCGGGGGGCTACTCCTTCAGGCGGATCCGCCAGATCGTCGATGAGCGCATCGCGCTGGCCCCCGTGTTCGGACGCCGGCTGGTCGAGGTGCCGTTCCGCCTGGGTCGCCCCTTGTGGGTCGACGACCCCGAGTTCGACATCGACAACCACCTCCGCCGCGCCGCGTTGCCCTCCCCCGGAGGGATGCGCGAGCTGGCCGAATTCGCCGGCGACGTGATCAGCCGCCAGCTCCATCGGGACCGGCCGCTGTGGGAGATGTGGATCGTCGAGGGAATCGAGGACGACAAGGTGGCCGTGGTGGCCAAGATCCACCACAGCACCATCGACGCAGTCTCGGGCGCCGAGCTGCTGGGCGTGCTCCTCGACCTCCAGCCCGAAGCCGCGGATCGAACGCCGCTCGGCCCGCGACACCTCGACGCTCGGGTCCCCTCGCCATTCGAGCTGCTGTCCCAGGCCGCCCTGGCCAACCTGACCGCTCCGTGCGACGTCGGTCACACGGCGGCACGCACCGCACGCCAGCTCCTCGACGTGGCGCGGATCCGTCGGCGCGGACCGGCCACCGGCGCGCCCCCCTGACCGCGCCGCGCACCTCGTGGAACGTGTCCGTCCGCGCCCGCCGGCGCGTCGCTTTCGCGGCGGCGAGCTTGTCCGAAGTCCGGCGACTCAAGGACGCTCTCGGTACGACCGTGAACGACGTCGTGCTGGCGCTGTGCGCGGGCGCGCTCCGCACCTACCTCCTCGCCGGGGACGAGCTCCCGGACAAGCCGTTGGTGGCCCTGGTGCCGGTCTCGGTGGCCCCCAGGCTGGGCGAGGTCGGGGGCTCGAACCGGCTCTCGGCGATGTTCGTGGGCTTGCCGTGCTCTGCCGAGGACCCACTCGAGCGCCTGCGCCTGATTCAGCAGAGCACCAGAGGGGCGAAAGAAGAGCACCAGGCCCTCGGCGCCACGACCCTGCGCGACTGGACGGAGCACGCCACGCCCAGCCTCTTCGCGGGGGCGGCACGCCTGTACACCGCCATGTACCTCTCCGAGCGACATCGCCCGGTGGCCAACCTCGTCGTCTCGAACGTTCCGGGGCCTCGCTTCCCGCTGTACTTCGGGGGGAGCAAGCTGCTCGGGATGTTCCCCCTGGGCCCGGTGATGGACGGAATGGGCCTGAACCTCACCGTCGTGAGCTACCAGGACGTCCTGTACTGGGGGCTGGCCTCCGACGCCCGGGGCATGCCGCGTTTGTGGGACGTCGCCGCGGCCGTCCCCCGCTCGCTGGCCGAGCTCATGGAGGCCGCCGGGCTCGAGCCCCAGCCTCTGGACCTGACCCTGCACCTCGGTCCGGGCATGCCGGCCACTGCCCGCTGGAACCCCCGCGGGCCCGGCGCTCCGCCCCCGCCGGTAGCGTGAGGTGGCATGATCGTCCGCGAGCTCGGCCACCTCGTCCTCTACGTCCGCGACGTCCGCCGGTCGGCGGCGTTCTACCGCGACGTGCTGGGTTGGAGTCAGGTCCTGCCCGAGCCGGGAACCGAACCGGTCGGCGCGGCGGCCTTCTCGTCGGGCCGCACGCACCACGAGCTGTTGTTGATCGAAGTGGGGCCCGACGCCGCGCCCATCCCGGCCGGCCGCCGGGTCGGGATGTACCACTTCGGCCTGAACGTCGGCGAGACCGACGACGACCTGCGCCAGGCGCTGGCCACCGTGCAGGCCGCGGGCACCACCGTGGTCGGCACCTCTGACCACACCGTCACGCACAGCCTCTACATCCTCGACCCCGACGGCAACGAGATCGAGCTGTACGTCGACGTGCCCGGGGTCGACTGGCGGGCGGACCCCGCGCTCATCGGCGCCCCGATCCGCCGGCTCGCCCTCTGAGCGGCGGAGCGGCAACTGCCACCAGGCGCCACGAGCAGCGTGAGGACCGTGCGTGCCGACTCCGAGGGCGCCCGCACCGCCGCAGCAGTGCTCGACGACGGCGGCATCGTCGTGGTGCCGACCGACACGGTCTACGGAGTGGCCGCCCGGCCCGACCGCCCGGCCGCCGTGCTGGGCGTGTTCCGCGCCAAGGGCCGTCCCGAGGGTTTGCACCTCCCGGTCCTGGCGGCGTCGCTCGACCAGGTCCGGGCCCTGGGGGTGTCGGTCACCGACGCCGCCGCCGCCCTGGCCCGGCGCTGGTGGCCCGGGCCGCTGACCCTGGTGTTCGGGTTTGGGCCGGTGGGTCCCCGGCCCGGGTGGCTGGACGGCCGCGACGAGGTGGCGGTGCGCATCGCGGACCACCAATTCCTGCGGGACCTCATCGGGCGCACCGGGGTGCTCCTCGTCACCAGCGCCAACGCCCACGGGGCGCCCACGGCACGCAGCTGCGCCGAGGTGGCCGCCCAGCTCGGGGCGGGCGAGCCCGGAGCTGGCGTCGAGCTCGTGGTCGACGGGGGGGCGCTGGCCGAGGTGCCCTCGACGCTGGTCAACGTGCGCGGCCCGGACCCGACCGTCGAGCGAGAGGGTGCCATCTCCCGCGACGCCATCGCGGAAACCCTGCGTGCCGTGCCGTGAGCAGGGCGCTCCTCGCCATTGAGACGTCGTGTGACGAGACGGCGGCGGCCGTGGTCGGCGAGACGCTCGAAGTGCGCGCCTCGGTGGTGGCCAGCCAGATCGACCTGCACGCCGCCTTCGGGGGCGTGGTCCCGGAACTGGCCAGCCGCGCCCATGTCGAGGTGATCACCCCCATCGTGGCCCGCGCCCTGCAGGACGCCGGCATGGCCGGGGAGGATCTCGCTGCGGTGGCGGTCACCCGCGGACCGGGGCTGGTGGGCGCGCTCCTCGTCGGCATGGCCACGG
This sequence comes from uncultured Acidimicrobiaceae bacterium, assembly GCA_963787485.1. Taxonomy (GTDB): domain Bacteria; phylum Actinomycetota; class Acidimicrobiia; order Acidimicrobiales; family RAAP-2; genus Bog-473. The sequence continues at coordinate 204,027 of CAWBDF010000007.1, forward strand.
CCAAGGCGCTGGCCCTCGGCTGGGGGGTGCCGGTCGTGGGCGTCAATCATCTGGAGGGGCACCTGGCCAGCGTGTACTTGGCCGACGACCCACTTCACGAGGGTCCGGTGCCGTTCCCGCAGACCGCCCTGCTCGTGTCGGGCGGACACTGCATACTCACCCGGGCCACGGAGCCCGGGTGCTACGAGCTCTTGGGCGAGACGGTGGACGACTCGGTCGGCGAGGCGTACGACAAGGTGGCCCGGTTCCTCGGCCTGGGCTACCCGGGCGGCCCGGTGCTGGACCGACTGGCCGCCTCTAGCGACGACCTGCTGGCCTTCCCGCGTCCCATGCTCTCGGAGGGCTACACCTTCTCGTTCTCGGGACTGAAGACCGCGGTGGTCAACCATGTCCGCGCCCATCCGGACGTCTCGGAGGCCGAGGTGGCGGCGTCGTTCGTGGCGGCGTGCATGGACGTGCTGTGCGCCAAGCTCCGGCGCGCCCTCGAGGAGTACGGCGACCCCGCCGTCGCGGTGGTGGGCGGGGTCGCCGCCAGCCCCGTGCTGCGGGCCCGTGCCCAGGCGCTGGCCGACGAGTTCGGCGCACGGCTCCTGATCCCGCCCCAGTCCCTGTCCACCGACAACGCCGCCATGATCGGCGTGGCCGCATGGCAGCGTCTGGCCGCGCGCGGGCCGAGCGCACCCGATTTTGGACCCCAGCCCGACCTTCGGCTCCGGCTCTCCCCGTCGTCGCCGCCGCGGTCCTCGAGCGGGTCCTAACATTCCGGGGCCGCCCTCCGGGGGCCGGAGTCCTGAAAGGAGCCGCGCATGTCCAAGTCCGACGGTGTCTTCATCTTCATCGGGACCTACGCCAGCGAGGTCGACGCCCGCGCCGACTACGACGTCGTGAAGGACCTGCACGCCGTGGGGGCGGTGGGCACCTACGACGCCGCGGTCGTCACGAAGGACGACAAGGGCAAGGTGCACGTGAACAAGGACGAGACCACGACGAGGCACGGTGCGTGGGGCGGCGCGGCCGCCGGCGCGCTCGTCGGGATCCTCTTCCCCCCGTCCATCATCGGTACCGCCCTGGTCGGCGCGGCCATCGGCGGCGTGAGCGGCCATCTGTGGAAGGGCATGTCCCGGACGGACATCAAGGAGTTCGGCGAGGCCATCGACACCGGGGAGGCCGCCCTGGTCGTCGTGGGGGAGACCACTGTCGAGCAGTTCGTCGAGCGGGCGGACCTCAAGGCGCAGAAGAAGGTGCTCAAGGAGCTCCAGGTGGACAAGAAGGACGTCGACGAGGCAGTCCAGGAGGCCGCCCGGTCCATCTCGTGATCGTCCTCCGCGCCCTCTCCTTCGTGGTCGGCGCCGCGCTGGCGGCAGCGATCATCGGCTCGGCACTCAAGACGGTGGTCATGCCCCAGGAGGGCTTCCCCCGGCTGTCCCAGGGCGTGTTCGCGCTGGTGCACCGCCTCATGGTCAACCCGGGACCGAACGAGCGCAGATCGACGGCGCGGCGCACCTTGTACGCGCCGGTGGCGCTGGTCAGCCTCCCGCTGATCTGGATGATCCTGATCGCCCTCGCCTTCACCTTCGTCTTCTGGGGCACCGGGTCACTGGTTTGGCAGAAGTCCTTCGAGGTCAGCGCGTCCTCCCTGACCACGCTGGGGTTCTCCGAGCCGTCGGGCACGTTCCGAGTCGTCATCGCGTTCGTCGAGGCGACCATCGGTCTCGGCCTGGTCGCCCTCCTCATCAGCTACCTGCCCACCATCTACTCGGCGTACAACAACCGGGAGAGGGGCATCATCATCCTGAGCCCGCTGGCCGGGACACCTCCGACCGTTCCGGGCCTTGTCCAGACTCTCCAACGCACCGGAGCGCTCGAGCCGGTGGAGTTCTGGCGCAACCAGACCGACTGGGCGGTCGATCTCGAACAGACGCACACCGCGTTCCCCATCCTCACCTACTTCCCCGAGGCGCGGACCAACCTGTCCTGGGTGGCCTCGCTGGGCACCGTGCTCGACACCGCCGCGGTGTTGGTGTCAGCCTCGGAGACAGATGTCACGAAAGTCCTCGCCGATGCCGAGAAGGGCCCGCTCATGACGCTGGTCTTCGGGATTCCGACCGTCGACCGGGTGGCGCGCGCCGCCGGCGTGCCGCTCGAGCCGGCCCCGCGCCTGCTCGACCTCATCGCCCACCTGACGGACCCGGCGCCGGAGATCAGCCTCTCTCGCCAGGAGTATTCCGACGTGCTCGCCCAGGTGCGACCGGTGCTCGGCCTGCCCGAGAGCATCGACCACGAGGCCGCCTGGCGGCGCTTCGCCTGGCTCCGCTCGGGCTACGACCGTCCGCTGCGCGCCCTGGCCGGCATCACCCACGCGCCGTCGGCACCGTGGACCACGGACCGAGCCGCCCGGGTCGGCCGGCCCCGGTTCCTGCGGCGTCGCCCCCTGCCGGTGCAATGGAACCCCGCCACGCCGCCGACGCCGGTCGCCGAGGAGCCCTCCTCTACAGGTGGCTGAACCCGCCCGACTCCTCCTTGGTCATCGACACGGTGACCGGGTGCCGGTCGAAGTGGCCGATCGCCTCCTTCAGGTCCCTGAGGAGCAGCGTCCCGAGATCCCGGCTGACACCCTGGCGCACCAGGATGCGCTGGACCGAGATGTCCGACACCGACCCCGTCAACGGATAGGCCGGGACCTGCCACCCCCGCGTCCGCAGACGATCGGCCACGTCGTAGAGCGTGTACCCCGGGTCCTCGCCCTCCCGGATGCGCCAGGCCACGGAAGGGATCCCCGTCTGGGGTGCTGCATCACAGAGCAACTCGAAGGGGCCCAGCTGGACGATCTCCTCCGCCAGGAAGCGGCCGGTGTCGTAGCAGGCCTCGTGCACGTTGCGGTACCCGTCCCGGCCCAGACGTACGAAGTTGTAGTACTGGGCCACCACCTGACCGGCGGGGCGGGAGAAATTGATCTGGAACACGGGCATGTCCCCGCCGAGATAGGTCACGTGGAAGATGAGGTCGTCGGGCAGGTCCGCGGTGTCACGCCACAGGACCCAGCCCACACCGAGCGGTGCGAGCCCGAACTTGTGCCCCGAGGTGCTGATCGACTTGACGCGCGGGACCCGGAAGTCCCACAGGATTTCCGGGGCACAGAACGGGGCGAGAAACGCACCGCTGGCCCCGTCGACGTGGATGTCGATGTCGAGGCCGGTCTCCTGCTGGAGCTTGTCCAGCGCCTCGGACAGCCCAAGCACCGGCTCGTAGGCGCCCGTGTAGGTCACGCCGAAGGTGGGCACCACCATGATGGTGTTCTCGTCGACCCGCTCGAGCATCTGCTCCACGTCCATGCAGTAACGCCCCGGCGACATGGGGATCTCCCGCATCTCCACGTCCCAGTAGCGGGCGAACTTGTGCCAGACGACCTGCACGGGGCCGCACACCATGTTCGGCGAGTCGGTCGGCTTCCCCTCGGCCCGGCGCTTCGCCCGCCACCGCCACTTGGCTGCCATCCCGCCGAGCATGCAGGCTTCCGACGACCCGATGGCCGAGCACCCGACGGCCTCCCCGCCCACAGGGGCGTTCCACAGGTCGGCCAGGATGTGGACACAACGGCGCTCGATCTCGGCCGTTTGGGGGTACTCGTCCTTGTCGATCAGGTTCTTGTCGATGCAGAGGTCCATCAACTTGTGGATCTCCGGCTCCTCCCACGTCTGGCAGAACGTGGCGAGGTTCTGGCGGGCGTTGCCGTCGAGGAGGAGCTCGTCGGCGATGGCCTGGAACGCCTCGGCGGGCAGCATCTCGGCGGAGGCACAGGCCCTCGACGGGAGTTTGGCCATCAGGTCCCGGTTGGCGTAGATCGAATCGAGCAGATCGTCGCGAGGATCTCTCTTGTGCAACGGCATGACGCGGCCTCCTCCGTCCCGACGACGTGTCTGTCGCCGGTACCGTAACCGGCCGGCCGCTCAGCTGGCGAGCAGCTGCAGCCTCGCCCGCCGGTCAGCCTCCCCGGCGCCGGGCCCGCGTCCCTGCGCCGCGGGGCGGTGGTAGACGGATTCCGAGCGATCGGCCAACTTCGAGCGGAGCTGGCGCAGCGCCTTGGTGTGGATCTGGCACACCCGGCTCTCGGTCACGCCCAGCACCTGGCCGATCTCGGTCAGCGTCAGGTTGTCGTAGTAGTACATCATGAGTACGGTCCGCTCCCGCTCGGGCATGGCGGCGACGGCGGCCACCAGCGCCTCCTTGGACTCCTTGGCTTCGAAGGTGTCGACGGGACCCGAGGCGCCGTCGGGAAGTGTCTCCCCGAGTGTCGAGCGCTCGGACCGGTCACCACCGCGCAGGACCTCGTCCAGCGCCATCACGCCGACTGAGGAAATCTTGCGCAGCGCCTTGTGGAAGTCACCGACGCTCATTTCGAGCTCGGCAGCCACCTCGGCGTCCTCGGGCGTGCGCCGGAGCGTGGCTTCGAGGTGGGTGACGGCCTGCTCAACGGCGCGCGCCTTGGTCCTCACCGATCGCGGGACCCAGTCGATTGAACGCAGTTCGTCAATGATGGCTCCCTTGATACGCGGGATGGCATAGGTCTCGAAACGCAGGTTCCGGTCCGGCTCGAACCGCTCAATGGCGTCGATGAGCCCGATGATCCCGTAGCTCACGAGATCCTCCTCGTCGAAGTGCCTCGGGAGACCGGAGAGCACGCGCCCGGCCACGTACTTGACGAACGGCGAGTAGTAGATGATCAGCTGGTTGCGCAGCGTCTGCGATCCCGTCCCCTTGAACTCGGTCCAGAGGCTCTCGATACTGGCTGCGGTCTCGTCGACCGCAGCTGCTGTCTCGTCCGTCGTAGGCCTTTGTCGAGTCGTCGATCCCACGTGTGTCCCCCTCTTGTGCGGCGCTCTCCGACCGGCGCCTTCCCCCTGAGATCACCGTTGCAACGACGTGCATGCCGCGTGTTCAGGACTGAAAACAACTGTATTGATCAGGTAATTGCGGGTCAGTTGCGTCACCGTTGTTTGCCGGTTGCAGAGCGCCTGCAACCGTCACGCAACGCGGCGACAGCCGAGTGGGTCCTCGCCGCGCTCGACCCAACGTCGCCCATGACGACGTCAGCGGGTATTTGCACCTCAAGGTCGTCTGCCGCGCGACCGAAATTCGCAGCATGGGTCTGACAGCAGTCTCACGGTCGGTGCACCCGACCGGGTTGGGCGACGCGTGCGACGCGTGCGACGCGGGCGACGCGTGCGACGCATGAACCCGGCCGTGGGCACAACGACGCACCCCCCGGAGCAACAACGGGGTAGCCAAACGTCGGACCCCGACGGGGGGGATCTGCTCGAGGCGTTCGTCAGCCCCGACACGACGCGAGGCAAGACGATCCTGATCGCGGAAGACGATCATGGCTGCCGAAACGCGTTGCACCAGTACTTCGAGCGAGCCGGCTACCGCGTCACCGAAGCCACCGATGGGCCCTCCGCCCTCCGAGCGGTGTTCCAACACTCGGCCAGCCTGGTGATCCTGGACCTCGGGCTCCCGGGATTCAACGGCACGGACGTGCTGACGAAGATCAGGCGGCACAGCGCGGTCCCCGTGATCGTGTGCTCAGGACGCGACTCCGAGGAGGACAGGATCAGGACCCTCAACCTGGGAGCCGACGACTTCGTCGTGAAGCCCTTCTCCTTCGCCGAGCTCGAGGCACGGGTCCGTGCCGTCCTGCGCCGCGGCAGCAACGAACCGGCCGCGACGTGCCTTCACTACGGTGATCTGGTCGTCGACCGCGACACCCGCACCGTGACGGTGCGCGACAAGGTCGTGCCGATGACCCGCAAGGAGTTCGACCTGCTGGCCTTCCTGGCGGCGTCTCCGGGCCAGGTCTACTCCCGCGAGGACCTGCTCGAGAGGGTCTGGGGGTCGACGGAGGAGTGGCAGGGTCGCTCCACGGTCACCGAGCACGTCCGGCGGGTGCGACTCAAGATTGAGCCCGATCCCGACTCGCCCCGCTGGATCACCACCGTACGCGGGGTGGGCTACCGCTTCACGCTCCCCGAGGCGTGAGGAAAACCGGGTCATTGGTCCAAAAGACCTATCCACCCGTCGGCCAAATCTGCCGAGGTACAGGAGAGAGGCGAGGGCGGAGGTTTCGAGCATGGGAGTCGACCCGATCCGTTCGGGCACAGAGGGCTGGGTCGCATGACGATCTCCGTTGACCTCGGCGAGCGCCGGACCGCGCCCGCCCCGCTCCGGGCGTTCGACACCGACCCCGCGTTCTCGTCGGTCCCCTCCGCACAGGTGGCGGACCGGACCATCCTGGTGGCCGAGGACGACCACGCCTGCCGCCGCGCCCTCCGCCATTACCTGTTGCGATCGGGCTACCACGTCGCCGAGGCAGCCACCGTTGCCGCGTCGCTGGAAGCGGCGTCGAGTGATCCTGCCGACCTGGTGATCCTGGACCTCGACCTGGGCGGCGGGACCGCGGACGCCCTGACCCGGCTACGCCTCCGCAGCACGGTCCCGGTGATCGTCTGCTCAGGTCGGGCCACCGAGCGCGACCGAGTGACGCTGTTCAATCTCGGCGCCGACGACTTCATGAGCAAGCCGTACTCGTTCGCCGAGCTTGAGGCGAGGGTACGCGCGGTCCTGCGACGCGGTGCCGGCACCCCCACCACGACACTCGACCACGGCGACCTCGTGATCGACCAGGGCACGCGCACCGTCACGGTCGCGCAGTCCGTCGTGCCGATGACGCGCAAGGAGTTCGACCTTCTGGCGTTCCTCGCGGCCACGCCTGGTCGCGTCTTCTCCCGTGATGACCTCCTCGAGCGGGTCTGGGGCTCGAACGGCCGTTGGCAGGGTCGTTCGACGGTCACCGAGCACGTCCGCCGGGTCCGGCTCAAGATTGAGGTCGATCCCGAGAGGCCCCGGTGGATCACCACTATCCGCGGCATCGGCTACCGGTTCTGCGCGCCAGCGGCCTGACTCACCGGGCCGAGCCAGCACGCCTCCCCTCAGCGCAGGGCTTCCCAAACGGCCAAACCGGCGAGGGCGGTCAACACGATCGCGGTGACCACGCGGACCGTCGCGACGTTCACCACCCGGAGAAGGCTTTGCCCGGCCACCACCGCCAACCCGGCCACCGTCCACAACGCCAGAACGGCGCCGACACCGACGGACAACGGCTGGTGGGTGCGCGCGGCCAGATTGGCCGTGAGGATCTGTGTGAGGTCTCCCCACTCGGCCAGAAAGATGACGAAGAACGCCGTCACGGCGACGCGCTGGTGCGACGCCACCTCTCGCTGGACGATGGCCTCGTTCCCCCGCTCCTTGGCCGTCTCGCGGAGCGCCAGGACCGCTCCGACGAGGAACGTGGCCGCCACCAGCGCGTCGAGGGCCCGTGCCGGCAGGAGGTGGAAGAGGGCGATCCCGACCGTGACCGCGATCACCACGTGGATGGCGAAAGCGAAGGCCGATCCGATCCACACCATGGCGGGACGACCCCGCGTGGACATCACCAGCGAGGCGAACATGGTCTTGTCGGGCAGCTCTCCCAGAAAGATGATGGGGAAGACAGCGGCGGCGACGGCGAAGTGCACGAGGACCTTTCTGTCGACGCCGACCGTAGTCGCCCGCATGCGGGGCCAGCGCGCGCATAGGTTTGTGCGGCGGACATCGAGCTGCGGCAACCGAGGAGCATGGCTGCCGCCGGACACGGGAGGGCGTCAGTGTTGGTCGAGCTGACCGAGGAACAGTGTGCCGAGCTCCAAGAGCTGCTCGAGAGCTCTCTGGGAGACCTCAGCACGGAGATCGCCGGCACGGACAACGCCGAATATCGCGAAGGGCTGCGGCGGCGGCGGGCCGTGCTCGAGTCGGTGCTCTACTTGCTGGACAACCCACCCCGCTCTGAATAGCTCGACGCTGACGGCGGGGCGGCGTCGGGTCCCCATCGCGGCGCGGGTCGCACTCGTGCTGCTCCCCCTCGTCGCGGGCTGTGCGTCCGCGGGTGGTCCCGGCATGGGTGTGGGCAGCCCGTCAGGATCCGAGCCGCCCACGCCGCGCTACTTCGACACCTGCGCGCCCGTCGGCGTCGACACCTCGAACCTGTGCCTGCGCCTCACCCTGCAGGCCATCGACACGGCCCGCTCCCGGGAAGGGCTGGTCCCCATGGACCTGCCCGCCGATTTCGCCGGGTTGAGCGTGGCCGAGCAGCTCTTCGTCGCCGTCGATCGCGAGCGGGTCGACCGCGGCTTGGCCCCCTTCGCCGGATTGAGCACCGCCCTCGACGCCGACTCCGTTCGCGGCGCCGAAACCGCCGCGCTGCCGCCGGACCCGGGCAGTTCCTATCACTCGGTCGCCACAGAGTGGATCGGAGCGGTCGCCAACGGGCTCGACGCCGACTACCAGTGGATGTACGACGACGGGATCGGTGCCGGCGTGCCCGGATGCACGCCTCGTCACGCCGACGGGTGCTGGGTCGACCGTCACGTGCTCCTCGGCCAACTGGGACCGCGCCATCTGGTCATGGGAGCCGCCTTCGACCCCACCGGTGACACCTTCGCCGCCGACCGCGCCGGCTCCTCGCTGGCCGCCACCTTCGCCCGGGGACCGGGCCACGAGACCTTCGCCTACACGTGGGCGCAAGCCTTGGCGGCAACCGCGGCCGGGATCCTCCGCCCGCTGCGGGCGGTCCCGCCCCACACCTCGCTGGCCGGGGTCCCCGACCCTCCCCGCAACGTCGCGCCCCGCCCCGACTTCACCCAGGCCTGCGCCTCGAGCGGCCTCGACGAATCCCCAGCCTGCCTCAATGCCATCCTGGCTGCGGTCAACCATGCCCACGCCCTCGAGGCTGTACGGCCCATGGTGCTCCCCGCCGACTTCTCCGTGCTCGGCGTCCCCCAACAGCTCTTCGTCGCGGTCAACCTGGAACGGGTCGATCGCGGCCTGCCGCCGTTCGGCGGGCTGACCACCGCGCTCGACCAGAACGCGCAGCGAGGCGCCGACAAGGCCGACGATCCCCCGGATCTGAGCGGCGCCTACGTTCTCGAGGACGCCGAATGGGCCGGAGGCTCGGCCAACGGGCTCGACGCGGTCTACGGCTGGATGTACGACGACGGCCTCGACAGCGGGAACCTCGACTGCACCCGCCGCGGCGCCCCCGGGTGCTGGGGACACCGTCGAGGCATCCTCGACGATTTCGGGTCGGGCACCCACCTGGGCATGGGCGCGGCCGTCGACGTGGCGGGCGACACGCACCCAGGCGACCGCGGCGGGACCTCCATGGCGGTGACCTTGGCCGTGGCCGCATCCCCCCAGGGCTCGTTCTCCTTCACCTGGGCGCAGGCGCTGGCGGCCCTGCCGGCCAGCGGCCCCTGATCGTCAGGTGACGACGGCCGCCTGGAGCGACTCGGCTGGGCAGGACGCGTCGACAATCCGGTTGCGGCCCGTGGACTTGGCATGGAACAGGGCTTCATCGGCCTGTTCGATCACCGCCCGGGGGGACAAGGTGGTGCCGGGCTCCCACAACGCGACGCCGCCACTCAGGGTCACCTGGTGTGGCTCGCTGGGCCGGGCCTCGTGCGCGAGAGCGGCCCCCCGCACCGCCTCGCGAATGCGCTCGGCCGTGATGCGGATGGCATCGGGCCGCTCGCAGTCGGGGATGAGCAAGAGGAACTCCTCCCCGCCGTAGCGGTAGGCACACTCGCCGGCACGCACGACCAGATCGATGCACGCGGCGACGCGCCGAAGCGTCTCGTCGCCCGACACGTGACCGTAGTGGTCGTTGAACAGCTTGAAATGGTCGATGTCGAAGATGGCTACCCCGTACGGCCGTCCGGAACGCACCGCCCGCGCGTGGGTCCGGCTGAGGTCCTCCTCCATCCGCCGACGGTTCCCGAGCCCCGTGAGCACGTCGGTCAAGGACTGCTCGCGCAGCTCGAGGTTGGCCCGTTCCAGCTCGGCCTGGGTGTGGGCCAGCGTGCCGTGCAACGCCGTGACCCGTCGGGCCGCGATCAGCCGCGTCTGCACGGCGAAGGAGTCCACCGGCTTGATCAGATAGTCGTCTGCCCCCGCCCCCATCCCCTCGAGCACGTGCTCGGGGTGGTCCAGACCCGTGGTCAAGACGATGTAGACGTAGGTGTCACTCGGTCGATGGCGGACGCGACGACACAGCTCGGGGCCGTCGAGCCCCGGCATCATCCAGTCGGTGAGGAGGACGTCGACGTCGTGATCGGACATGATGTCCCACGCGCTCGAGCCGTCGTTCGCCACCAGACACTCGTGCCCCAACTTGGTCACCATGGCCCGCAGGACGAGCCGACTCGTCGGGTCGTCGTCGGCGACCAAGATCCGCATCACGTCGCCCCGGCCGCCTCGGTGACGGCCCCGAGGGCCTCCCGCGCCCGCGCCAATTCGACGTCGAACGCGTCCACCAGGGACTCGGCTCCGGCGAGGCGGGCCTCCCGCCCGTTCTCCTCGAGACGAGCGCACACCTCGGCCAACGCGTGGGCCCCCACGTTGGCGCTGGCGCCCTTGAGCGTGTGGGCCGTGCGCTCCAGCGCGCCCGTGTCACCGTCACTGACCAGGCGCCGCAACTCCACGCGCCCCTGGTCGCTCACCGAGAGGTACTCCTCGACGACTTCGGCCAAGATCTCTCCCCGCCCGTCGTCGAGGCTGAGCAAGAGCTCAATCTGCTCCCGGTCCAGCGGATCGGACGACCACCCAGCCGGGGACGGGTCCTCGGCGCCCGTTGAGGCGCCTCCGGACCGCTCCTGCGTCGCGACCCAACGCTCGAGAGCCGTGGACACCGCTTCGAGACGGACGGGTTTGGTGATGAAGTCGTCCATCCCCGCCGCCATGCACTTCTCGCGGTCGCCGTCCATGGCGGCAGCCGTCATGGCGATGATCGGCGTGTGCCCGATCGGCCCGGCCATCCGGCGGATGGTCGCGGTGGCCTCGTATCCGTCCATCTCGGGCATCTGGCAGTCCATGAGGATGGCGTCGTAGTCGCGGCTGGTGACGGCTTCGACGGCCTCTCGACCGTTGTTGGCGATGGTGAACTCGTAGCCCAGGCTCTCGAGCACTTTGGAACCGACGAGTTGGTTCACCTTGTTGTCCTCGACGAGCAGGATCATTCCTTGCACCTCCGAAGTCTCCGATCGAGCCGCGGTCGCCGCCTCGGGCGCCTCGAGCCCAGAACCCGCGTGCAGGCTGGTGATGAGGCAGTCGAAGAGCTCCGACGCCCGAACCGGCTTGGTCAGGCTGGCGGCGAAGCCGCTGAGGTGCGACTCGGCGGAATCGAGGCGATGGCCTGACGAGCTCAACAGGAACAAGGTGGTGGAGGACGTGCTCGGGTCCGCCTTCAGGGCACGGGCCAGCTCCATCCCGTCCATCCCCGGCATGTTCAGGTCGATCACTCCGAGATCGAAACCCCGACCCTCCTGGACAGCCAATCCGGCGATCTCGAGCGCCTGGAAGCCGTCCACCGCCTCGACCGCCTCGACACCCCACGAGAGGAGCTGCTGGCGCAGGATCCTTCGGTTGGTGTCGTTGTCGTCGACCACCAGGGCCCGCTGGCCCGAGAGGGTCCGGGGATCGGTGGCGCGCTCGAGGGAGGGGACCTCTTCGGAGAGGCGCAGCGAGATGTCGAACCAGAAGGTCGAGCCTTGGCCCGGAGCGCTGATCAGGCCCAGCTTCCCGCCCATCAACTCAATGAGCTGCCGGCTGATGGTCAGTCCGAGGCCGGTGCCCCCGAAGCGTCGGGTCGTCGAGGAGTCGGCCTGGACGAAGGCGCTGAACAGGCGCTCTTGGTCCTCGGGTTTGATCCCCATGCCCGTGTCGACCACCTCGAAGTGCAGCGCCGCCCGCTCCGACGACCGGTGGAGGACACCGACCCGGACGACGACCTCTCCTTCTGAGGTGAACTTGACCGCGTTCGAGCCGAAGTTCAACAGCACCTGGCGGATCCTGGTCTCGTCCCCGAGCAGCGCGGCGGGTACGTCGGGCGAGACGTCGATCAGGAGCTCAATGCCCTTGGCGTGAGCCGCTCCGGCGAGGATGCGTCCGACGTCGTCGACCACATTGGGCAGGTTGACCGGCACCTCCTCAATGTCGAGCTTGCCGGCTTCCATCTTCGAGAAGTCCAAAATATCGTTGATGATCACGAGCAGGCTCTCGGCTGAAACCTTGACCCCGGACGCGAGTTCGAGCTGGTCCGAGCTCAGGTCGGTCTGCAAGAGAAGATCGGTCAGGCCGATGACCCCGTTCATCGGCGTCCGGATCTCGTGGCTCAGGGTTGAGACGAACTCCGACTTGGTCCGTGAGGCCACCAGAGCCGCGTCGCGCGCGGCCACGAGATCCTCCGCCGCCTGCCGGGCCTCGGTGACGTCGCCACCGTTCAGCACGTAGCCGTTGACCCCCGGGTCGTCGAGCAGGTCGGCCGCAATCCAGTCGAGGATGCGGTACTCGCCATCGGCATGGCGCATTCGCACCTCGAAGACCTCGGTCGCCGACGCCTCGTCGGCCAGGCCGCTCAGGTGCGCCACGACGCGCTGCGCGTCCTCGGGGTGCACGAAGTCCATGAACGGCTTTCCCTCGAGCTCGCCCGGCGGATACCCGAGCACACGCTCCGAGGACGGCGTCACGTAGGCCACGCGGAGATCGGCCTCAATCACGGTGATGAGGTCCCAGGTCTTGTCGATCAGAGAGCGAAACCGCGCCGTCTTGAGCACCTGGGCCTCGCGGACCGTCATGCCCATCCGCACGGCGGCGACCAGCAGAGTGACGGTGGCCAGTGCCACGGCCGGCCGCCCGAGGTGGCCGAAGCTGGCGACGAACAAGATGATCAACGCGACCGCAGCGCCGAAGGCGGGCAGCGCGAAGCCGGGCACCCGGTCGGTCCCGCTGGCCTCCACCTCGGGGCGCAGCACCCACACGGCGACGGCGAGGAGCGTGATCGAGATCGGCCACGCCACACCATTGGCGACATACCCGACCTTGGAGGACGGCTGGAGCAGGTTGAACCCGTCACCCACGGCGTTCACGGCGAGAGCGGCGGACGCGATCACGAAGAGTGGCCTGAACCCCCTCGGGAGCACGGCGATACCACCGATGCACAGGGCGAGGAGCAGGATGTCACCGAGCGGGTACGCCAGATTCGTCGCGGCGGCCAGCGCGCCGTCGCCCGTCACCCGGATGACTGCGGCCACCACGAACGCGGACGACACCGCGGCGACACCCAGACCCGCGATCGTCCCGTCGAGGCAGGTGGCGGTCAACGAGCTCCGATTGCCCCGACGGATCAGCAGGGCGAAGGCCAGGAAGCACAGCACGAAGAACCCGACGTAGAACCCGTCGGCGGTGGAGGGCACCGGCGCGTCGGCACCGCCCAGTGATTCGGCCGTGATTGCGATGTCGCCCACACCCCACGAGATGCATGCGGCGCCCATGACGAGGGGGAACGCGCGCGCCGTCGGGTTCGAGGCCCGCCAGGTGGGCTCGAGGTAGCGGAGCAGGCACACCACGCCCACCGCGATTTCGAGCCCGGACACGCCCCACCCGTCGATCGGGGTGAACGACGATCCGTTGCTCCGCACGATCAGCGAGACCAGGAGCGCCGCCACCAGGAGACCGGCCGAGCCGAGGACCCAGCGGATGCGCGTCGGCACCCGATACGCAGCTCCGGCCGATGCGCCCCCCGGCCGGTCGGACCCGGGACGGACCCCGGCCGGGCTGGCGCCGTGCGCCTCTTCGGGTGCGACGCGGCGCGGAGCGAGGGCAACAGCCATGGTGTAGACCACGGCAGAGAGGTAACCCGGGTTGAGCAACGCACCGACAACGTCACGTCGCTCCGACGGCAATTGGAGTGGACCTGAGAGAGCCCTCCACCGCCGGCCGGGCGCCTCAGCGAGTAAGTTCGCCCCCTCGTGGCCCCGACGCTCGACTTCTGGCTCTACCTGCCCCAAATGCGCATGAGCATGTCGGACCTGGTTGAACGGGCCCGCATGGCCCAGGCCGCAGGTTTCTCGGGCATCGCCGGCATGGACCACCTCGCCCCGCCGCTCGCCGAGTCCTCCCCCATGTTCGAGGCCATGGTCACCAGCACCTGGTTGGCCGCCCACACCGAGCGCCTCCGCGTCGGGTCTCTGGTGCTCTGCGACGCCTTCCGGCACCCGGTCGTCCTGGCCCGTCAGGCGGTCACGCTCGACCACGCATCCGAGGGCCGCTTCGAGCTCGGAATCGGGTGGGGATCGGTGCCCGAGGAACTCCACGCGTTCGGGATCGTGCCGAGCGAACCCAAGGCCCGGATCCGGCGGCTCAAAGAGACGCTCGAGATCGTGGAGGCCCTCTGGGCGGGTGAGACCCTCGATTACCACGGCGAGTACTTCACGCTGGCCGGCGCACACCTCCAACCCGGGCCCCTGACCAAAATCCCGCTCACCATCGGAGGGGCCGGGCGCCGGACGCTCGAGTTGGTCGCCGCCCACGCCGACTGGTGGAACGTCCACATCGGCATCGTCGACCGGCTGGACGAGATGCGACCCTTCTCGGGCTCGGCTCGTTGCTCCCTGCAGGTGCAGGTGGCCTACGTCCGCGAACCGGCCACCCGTGGGGAGATCACCGAGACCGCACGGCGCCGCTTCGGGACGGCGCCCGTCGTCGGGAGCGCTCCCGAATTGGTCGAGTACTTCGGAGCGCTGACGCAACGCGGTGTCGAGCGGGTGTACGCCTGGTTCTGCGACTTCGCCGCGCCCGAGACCATCCTGGCCTTCGGCGAGGACGTCATCGGCGCCTTCGCCGAGCGCGCGGGCTCTTCGTCCTAGACCCCGCGGGCGGACCGCTGCTCGGGCCGCCGACGCCTGGGGTCAGGCAGACGCTCCGGCGGCGGCCCGCACGCTGGCCACGACCTCCTCGTTCGACGCTCCGGGGCCAAGCACCGCCGCGACGCCGGCGGCGAGGAGCACTGGCACGTCGTCGGGCGGGACGATTCCGCCAACCACAATCGGCGTCTGGAGCCCGGCCGCCCGCAGCGCCTCGACGACGGCGGGTGCGATCGTCAAGTGGGCCCCGTTGTGCATGGAGACGCCCACCACGTCGACGTCCTCCTGGGCGCTCATGGCGGCGATGGACTCAGGAGACTGGCGCAACCCGGCGTAGACAACCTCGAAGCCGGCGTCACGCAGAATGCGGGCCACCACCCGCAGCCCGCGGTCATGGCCATCGAGGCCGACTTTGGCCATGAGCACCCGCACGGGGCGCTCCCCTCTTCCTGGCCCCATACTCAGGCGACGTAGCGCTCGACGAAGATGCCGAAGACCGATTCGAGAGCCCGCATCGTCTCGCCCACGGTGACATGGCGGTGCGCCGCCTCAATGAGGGCGGGCATCAGATTGACCTCGGGGTCGGCGGCCTCCTTGGCCAGTCGAGCCAGGCTCTGCCGAACGGCGTCGTCGTCGCGTGCCTGCTTGACGGCGGCCAACGATTCGAGCTGTTCCGCCTCGACGGCGGGATCGATCCGCAGCGTGGACGGAGCCACGCCGTCATCCTCCACGTAGGCGTTCACGCCGACCATCTTCCACTCACCCCGGGCCAACTTGGACTGGAAGGCGTAGGAGGCATCGGAGATTTCCGAGACGAACCAGCCGTCGTCGATGCAGGCGAAGACCCCCTCCAGCACCGAACCCGAACCAGCGTCGAGGAGGTGGGCGAACACGTCCTCGGCTTGGCGCTCGAGCTCGTCGGTGAGCTCTTCGACGAACCACGACCCGCCGAGCGGGTCGGCCACGTGCACGACGCCCGACTCCTCGGCGATCACTTGTTGGGTGCGCAACGCCAGCCTCGCCGCATGCTCGGTCGGGAGAGCCAAGGCCTCGTCGAAAGAGTCGGTGTGCAGGCTCTGGGTCCCACCGAGCACTCCCGCCAGGCCTTCGATCGCCACCCGGACCAAGTTGACCTCGGGTTGTTGAGCGGTGAGGGAGACGCCGGCGGTCTGGGTGTGGAACCGCAGCTGCAGCGAACGTCCGTCGGAGGCTCCGTACCGATCTCGCATCCACCGGGCCCAGATCCGCCGGGCGGCGCGGTACTTGGCGATCTCCTCGAAGAAGTCGATGTGCGCGTTGAAGAAGAAGCTCAGGCGCGGCGCGAAGGCGTCCACCGGGACGCCGGCGGCGACGGCTGCCTCGACGTAGGCGAACCCGTTGGCCAGGGTGAAGGCGAGCTCCTGGGCCGCCGTCGACCCCGCCTCACGGATGTGGTAGCCCGAGATCGACACGGGGTGCCACCTGGGAAGCTCGGCCGTGCAGAACCGGATCATGTCGGTGATGAGGCGAACGGAGGGGCGAGGCGGGAAGACGTATTCCTTCTGCGCCTGGTACTCCTTCAAGATGTCGTTCTGTATGGTGCCCGACAGGGCCGCCCGGTCCACTCCGGTGCGGTCGGCCACCCCGATGTACATGGCCAAGATGGTCGCCGCCGCGGAGTTGATCGTCATGGAGGTCGACACGGTGCCCAGGTCGATCCCGTCGAAGAGCGTTTCCATGTCCACCAGGGTGTCCACGGCAACGCCGGCACGTCCCACCTCCCCCCGGGCCAACGGCTCGTCGGAGTCCCGGCCGAGGAGGGTCGGCATGTCGAATGCGGTGGACAGGCCGTCGCCGCCGGCGCGCAGGAGCTCCTTGAACCGGCCGTTGGTGTCGCTGGCGGTGCCGAAGCCGGCGAACTGGCGCATGGTCCACAGGCGAGAGCGGTACATGGAGGCGTAAGGGCCCCGCGTGTAGGGGTACTGTCCCGGGAGCTCCGATCCTTCTGGGCCGTACACGGGCTCGAGGGGCACGCCGGACATCGTCTCGAAGCGCGCCTGACGAAGAGGCGAACGGTCGAAGGCCTCCTGCCATGTTCCTCGGTCGGCCACCGACGGACAGATTAGTTGAACGTCAAAGTAAATGCCACAGCCCGGGCCGCCAAGGTGCGGCCGACCAAGTTGCCCTGCACCGGCCGGCGGACGCGTCCACTTCGACGCCCGGCTTGGGCCTAGGCCGACCTGGCGGCCGCGCCAGCGGATTGGGCCGCCTCGGCCTCGCCCAAGTAGCGGTCGATCACCTCTTGGCCGGCCTCCGCGGCCGGACCGGACCAACCGACCCGGCCGCGCATCAAGATCATGCAGGTGTCGGCCATGGAGAGCGCCCGGTGGATGAACTGTTCGCTCAAGACGATGGTGATGCCCGAGCGCCGCGCCTCGTCGAGCCCCTCGAAGACCGACTCTGCCACCAACGGGGCGAGCCCGAGCGACATCTCGTCCGCGATGATGAGCTTCGGGGACACGGCCAGGGCGCGGGCCAGGGCGAGCATCTGCTGCTCACCGCCCGAGAGACTTCCGGCCCGCTGTGAGCCGCGTTTTCCGAGCACGGGAAAGCGCATGATGGCACGATCGATGGCCCCGGCACGCTCGCTGCGCTGCTCCTGGGCCACCGCCATCTTGAGGTTCTCAATCACGGTCAGGCGGGGGAAGATGCCGCGGCCCTCTGGAATGTAGGTCAGACCGCGCCGGCGGATGCGGTGGGCGGGCATGCCCGTCACGTCGTCACCATCGAAGCGCACCTGGCCCGCGGTGGGGGGGACCAGACCCGAGATCGTTCTGGCCAGCGTGCTCTTTCCCGCGCCGTTGGCCCCGAGCACGGCCACGACGGTCCCGGGCTGCACGGCCAGAGACACGCCGAAGAGCGCCTGTGAGGTGTCGTAGCAGACGTCGAGGTCACGCACCTCGAGGATCGGTGCGGTCATGGCGCCTCGGCGGCGCGTTGGGGTGCCTTCAGGGACGTGCGTGCCGCCGGCTCGCTGTCTCCGAGGTAGGCCGACTTGACGGCAGGATCGTTGCGGATCTCCTCGGGAGTCCCCACGGCGATGCGCTCACCGAAGTCGAGGACGAAGACGATGTTCGAGAGCGCCAGGACCGCAGCCACATCGTGCTCGACAAGGATCAGCGACAAGGGCTGTTCGGCCTCGTCGACGATCTGGCGGAACACGGCCAGGAGGTTCTCAGACGCCTTGACGTCGAGCCCGGACAGCGGCTCGTCGAGCAGGAGGACACTCGGTTCAGTGGCCAGGGCGCGGCCTACTTCGACCAAACGCAGCACGCCCAGGGGCAGTGCGGCCACCGGCGCCTTGGCCACCCTGGTGAGACTCAAGAGCTCGAGCAACGCGTCGACCCGCTCGTTCTCCTCCCGCGAAGCGGGCAAGAGCGAGCGGGGATCGAACATGTCGCGCCACAGTCGGACGGGCTTGGTCCTGGCCCGATGGGCCAAAACCAGATGCTCCCGTACCGTCAGACCCAAGAACAGCTCAGGCTGCTGAAAGGTCCGGGCCAGCCCGCGGTTGGCCCGAACACGTGGCGACACGTTGGTGACCTCGGAGCCACCCAGGAATACCCGCCCCGCGTTGGCCTGCTGCAGTCCCGAAAGCACGCCGAGCAAGGTCGACTTCCCGGCACCATTGGGCCCGACCAGACCGGCAATCTGACCCGTTTGCACCTCAATGGAGACGTCCGACAGGGCGATGATCCCCCCGAAGCGCACAGTCACCCCCGTGGCCGACATGGCCGCGCTGGGTTCGGGCCGCGCCGTGGCGGGGATGCCTGCGTCCGTCTCGGTCGGCAGGGCCGTCACGAGACGCCCTCGGCCACCCGGGGTGGCGCCTCCATCGGCTCCGCGTCGCTCACCGACATGCTGACCTCACGGGCCAGTTCCAAGTCTTCCGGCCTGGGCGGCCTGAGGCGCAGCACGAGACGGCGCAGTTGCCTGCTCTGCTCCGCCAGCGAGCCGTCGGGGAACTTGGCGGCGGAGATGGCGCCGAGACCGAAGAGGACGGGCAGCACATTGCTGACCCACGCGGGCAGATAGGCCTGCACCAACGCTGGGGCCATGACGAAGGTGACACCGGCGAACAGTGCGGCGGCGTTCGATCGGATGCCGATCGTGACGAGGACGGCCAGCCAGACGACGCCGGCGAAGGTCGCGAATGCCATGTTGGGCTGGAACGTGGACTGAGCCATGGCCAGGAGCGCTCCACCGAACCCTGCGACGAATGCCGCCAGGGACCCAGCGATCACCTTCATGTGAACGACGCTGATGCCCGACGTCCTGGCTCCGGGGTCACTCCAGCGCGCCGCGTTGAGCGCCAGGCCGGTGGTGGACCGCCTCAGGTTCACCACGAACAGTGAGACGATCAAGAACAGGACCAGGCCGAAATAGGCGAACCTCAGATCCGATGAGGCGAACTCGGGCCGGTTCACGGTCAACCCGAGCCCGCCGTTCTGGAAGGTGGGGAGGGTGAAGATCAGGTTCTCCACGAGGAGTCCGAACGTCAAGGTGACGAGCGCCACGTAGAGGTCGCCGAGCCGGATGCTGAGAAATCCGACCACCGCTCCGATGGCGCCGGCGAGGAGACCACCGATGACGGCGGCGGCGAGGATCGGCCACCCGTAGTGGTTGGCCAATTGGGCCGTGGTGCAGGCCCCGATACCAGCGAAGGTGATCTGGCACAACCAGAGCATCCCGCCCTCGCCCGTCACGATGGTCCACGACAAGAAGATGATGCCGTAGGCAAAGGCCTGACCCATGAGGCCGACCCAGTACCCCTGCAGGATCAGCGGGAGAGCGGCCACGATGGCGATCAACAACATGGGCCCGGCGTACTTGCCGAAGAACCCGAGGGACGCCGTCTCCACCAGGCTGCTGGTCGACCCGGCCAACCGACTCTCACCCTGAGGCGTGATGGCCCGGTCGAGTGCACCCCCCCACCCCTCGGTCTCCCCGACCTTTCCGCCCCGGAACAGGCTGTAGATGAGGAACAGGGCAACGACGATGAAGGGCACCGCGTCGATGACCTCGGTCGTCCAGGTGCTCTGTGCCGGAAGGTATCGCTGGATCAGCGAGGTGGCCACCCCCATCAAGAGGCCCACGCCGACCGCCACGGGGAGGTTGCGCAACTTCGCCGCGACCACGGCGGCGAAGGACGCAGCGATGAGAAGGGTGAAGTTGTTCGAGTCCAAGCCGATGATCGGTGCGGCGAGCACGCCGGCGAGACCCGCGAGGAAGGAGGACGCGGCCCAGACCCCGAGGGAGATGGCCGTTGGGTTGGTCCCCGATAGGTCGGTCATGGCGGGTGAGTCGACCATGGCCCGCACCTTGAGGCCGACCTCGGTGTAACGGAGCACGAGGGCCCCGAGGAGGACGGTCAAGACGACGGAGATGTAGACGATGATCTGGTCGAGCGTGATCGGAACGCCGAGGAACTGGTACACGTGCACCGGCTGAGGAGCCAGACCCGGGGCCTCTTGAATGGCCGTGTTCCCGAAGATCAGCACGGCCGCCGAAGGGAGGGCAACCAGCAGGCCGATAGTGGCCACGACCTTGATCAGCGGCGACGAGAGCCGCAGGAACCGGAAGAGCACCGCGTAGAGGATGACT
This sequence comes from uncultured Acidimicrobiaceae bacterium, assembly GCA_963787485.1. Taxonomy (GTDB): domain Bacteria; phylum Actinomycetota; class Acidimicrobiia; order Acidimicrobiales; family RAAP-2; genus Bog-473. The sequence continues at coordinate 224,456 of CAWBDF010000007.1, forward strand.
CCCATTGCCGGCGCAGCAATCAAGATGGCCACGATCGCCGAGAGAAGGATGGACCAGTTCTCCTGGGAGTGCAGGAAGTAGTAGAAGCGGGCGATGAAGTACGCCATGGCGCCGAAGGCGAAGTTCAAGATGCCCGAAGCCGTGTAGGTGATCACCAGGCCCGCCGAGGCGATTGCGTAAATCCCCCCCAAGACAAGTCCGGCGATGATGAATTGCAGCATCGAGCGGGTCCCACCCCTTCTTGCCGGCCGGTTCCCCCGGGCGGTCCTGACAGCGATCTGACAGCGACGTCCGGCCAGATACTAACGACACCACGTGCGCTGTGCACGACGAGGCGATCATCGGCGACTAGCCGCGCGGCAAGTGCGCGACCTCGAGATCGCCGATCGTTACGTCGATCCCCAGGAGGTCTTCAGACCCCGGTCATGAATCCGCGTGCACCTTGTCTTTCCGTGCCGTCTCAACGGGTGGCGCATCTCGCCAGGTTGTGACGCCTGCGTCTTCCTTTGCAACGGAACTGCCGTCGTCGTTCACGATGGCCCAGTGGGAGTGGTTCAGTTGATGCAACGTGAAGCATGCGTTCAGCGCGTTGTAGAAACCCATGTTGTCGACGGTCTGGTTGACCGCCTCTTTGACGAGGAGAGATGTCATCGTCGGCAGTCGAGCGATCCTTTGAGCGAACTCAAGGGTTTGATCGGGCAGCTGATCCTTCGGGAACACCTTCGAGATCATGCCCAGGCGATATGCCTCTTCGGCGTCGATGGCGTCACCGGTGAGGAGGAGCTCCTTCGCCTTCCGCGGTCCGAACTCCCACGGGTGGGCGAAGTACTCCACCCCGCACATGCCCATGCGAGTGCCGACCACGTCGGTGAAGCGGGTGCCCTCTGCGCAGACGATGAGGTCACAGGCCCACAGCAGCATCAGGCCGGCGGCGTAGACGTCCCCGTGAGCCTGGCCGATCGTGATCTTGCGCAGGTTTCGCCATCGCAGAGTGCTCTCGAAGTAGTAATGCCACTCTTCGAGCATCCGTCGCTCGGCACCGACGCGCGTCCCACCGTTGACGAAGCGAGTGGGGTGCATATTGGGGCCGTTGAGGTCCTCGTTGCGCTCCTTCGTACCGAGGTCGTGGCCGGAGGAGAACATCGGTCCCGTGCCACCGAGGATGACGACACGCACCTCGTCGTCTGCCTCGGCCCGCAAGAAGGCCTCGTTGAGTTCGACGAGTAGTCCACGGTTCTGCGCGTTGCGGGAATCAGGGCGGTTCAACATGATGCGCACGACCTTCCCGGAGTCGAGCGTCTCGTAGAGCAGGTACTTGTATTCGGACATCAGGCAGAGCAGCTCCTCGCGCCAAGGCGATCGATGGTTGAAGTGTTCACACTACTGGTCCGCGACACCCCTCGGATCTGAAAGGACTCCAGGCCTCACGCCGACGCGGCGCCAACCGGGAGGTCGACCCGCATGAGCCGAGCGAGGTTCCCGCCCATGATCTCGTGCACGTCCTCGTCCGAAAGCCCACCCGGTAGGTGGTCGATGTAGCTGATCGGCTGCGCCAGACCTTCGGGGTGCGGGTAATCGGAGCCGAAGAGCACGCGGTCGACTCCCATGATCTCGATGAGCTTGGCGATGTCGTCCTCGTGGAAGGGACTGACGGACACGCTGTGCTTGAACTGCTCGACCGGATCCCCGTCGAAGGACTGCGGAACCTTTTTGTGTGTGTCCGCCAAGTGATCGAGGAAAGGCGCCACCCAGTCGCCCCCGTTCTCGACCGAGGCCACACGCAGATCGGGGAATCGGGCGAAGACGCCGTGGCAGCAGAAGGCGGTCATGGCGTCCTCGATCGGGCGCTTCCCCATGGTCATGAGGCGGAACGGGTCGAGGCGGAAGGGCAACATCTCGCTCGGTCCGGTCCAGTCACCCTGATAGCGCGAGTAGCCACTGTCCGAGGAGTGCATGCACACCAGGATGTCCGCATCGACGACGGCCTGCCAGAAGGGATCGAACTCGGGGAATCCAAACGAACGCGAGCCTCGGTACCCCGGGACCGGAGCCGGACGGATGAGGATCGTCTTCGCTCCGCGATCGAGGACCCACTCGAGCTCCTCGATCGCCTTTTCCACGACCGGAAGCGTGATGACCGGCACCGTGTAGATGCGGTCCTCGAAGTTGAACGTCCACTGTTCGTGGAGCCACTCGTTGAGGGCGTGGATCACAACGTGGAGCAGGTCGGGATCGTCCCGCATGCGCTCTTCGAGCAGACTGGCCAGAGTCGGGAACATGAGGGTGCGATCGAGCCCGAGCTCGTCCATCAGCTCCAGCCGGGGAATCGGCTCGCGGAACGCTGGAATGCTGCGCATGGGCTCACCGACGATCTCGCGGAAGGACTTCCCCTCCGGATTACCGCTGCGGAAGTACTCCTCCTGGGCACCGGGCCGGGCCACGACTTCGAACGTAGGGTTGGGGATGTAGTCGCTCACCTGGCCCCGCACCATGATCTTTGTGCGGCCGTGAACATCCACGTAATCGATCGCCCCCTTGTAGCGATCCGGAAGGTGGCGGGTGAAGGACTCGATCGTTTCGTACAGGTGATTGTCGGCATCGAACACAGGGAAATCGAGGCGTGTCGTCATGGTTCTCATCTTTCCATTTTTTGACAGTGACGTCAATATCATACTTGGGCCCCCTCAGAAATTCATCGGAAGCCGCCCCGGGTGTATACGGCCCCGGGTGTATACGGCCCCGGGTGTATACGGCCCCGGGTGTATACGGCCCCGGGTGTATACGGCCCCGGGTGTATACGGCCCGGCCGCGCAACCCCGCCGTAGGATGGCCCTATGTTCGACAACGACGTCGATATCAATACCAGTGCCGACCCTGACAGGGACATGGGTGCCGAGCCGAAACCCAACGGCCCCCGCTCACGAAAGGGAATCGAGACGCGGGCTCGCCTGGTCGACGCAGCAAAGCACGTCTTCGAGCGCGACGGGTTCCTCGATGCACGGATCTCGGACATCGCCGAGGCGGCCGGGCTCTCCCACGGCTCCTTCTACCACTACTTCGAGTCGAAGGAACAGGTCTTCAGGGAGGTGGCGACCGAGGTGGACGAGTTGTTGGCCTCCCCCATCAACGACGTGATCCTCGACCCGTCTTCTCCAGCCACCCCCCAGGAACGGATCCGGACGGCCATCCGACTCCACCTCGAGCGCTACCGCGACGAGTCTCGCATCATGACCGTGATCGAGCAGGTCTCCCGGTTCGATCCACAACTGCGCGCCGTCCGGGCGGAGCGGCACCGCCGCCACCTCGCTCAGGTCGAGGGCTCTATTCGCGATCTTCAGGTCCGCGGGCTGGTGGACACGCGACTCGACCCGACGATCGCCGCGGCGGGGTTGGGCTCCATGACCTACCGCTTCCCCGAGCTGTGGTTCGTTGAAGGACTGCTCGACTGCGATCTCGATCACGGGGCCGACCAATTGGCGCTGCTGTTCGTCCGTGCCCTGGGCCTCCCTGACCGCGTCGAGGTGAGGGGAGCCCCGAGCCGCCCCTAGGGGTGCGTCGGCCGACTCCGAGGGACCTCGCGGAAGGGCACGTCCCGATCCTCGGCGCGCTCGCGGGGCATGGCCAGGACTCGCTCGCTGATCACGTTTCGGGCCATCTCGGTCGTCCCGCCTCCGATGCTTCCCGCCTGGCGCATGATGAAGTTGACCGCACCGGCAGGCGCCGTGCCGTCGTCGACCCAGGCGGCACCGGCGGAGCCAGCGACGTCGAAGGCGATCGTGCTGATCCTGGCGCGAGCGGTGCCCTTGAACAGCCGCCCGATGGCGGCGGCCTGGTCGGACATGACACCCGCTCGAATCGCCTCGGTGACGCGTGCCGCCAACGCGACACCGACGACCTCGAGCATGCGTGCCTCCCCCACCAGGTCCCGGACCGACGGGTCGTCGATGGCCCCCCGTTCCTCTGCGACATGGAACACCGAGGCCGCGTCCGTCACCCCGTGGGTCATGCCGGTCGGCTCGGTCACGAACGGCGAGCTGTAGAGCATCCGCTCGTGGAACATCCAGCGCGTCCCCACGGTCCAGCCGTCGTCCACCTCCCCGACCCGGTCGCCGTCGGGGACCACCACATCGGTCATGAACTCCTGGCAGAACTCACGCGACCCGTCGAGCATCTCAATCCGGTGCACCTCCACCCCAGCTTGGTGGATGGGCAACATGAACACGGTCAAGCCACGATGCTTGGGCATGTCCCAGTTCGTTCTGGCCAGGCACAGTCCCCAGTCCGCCCACCAGGCGCCCGTGGTCCAGACCTTCGATCCATTCAGGATCCACTGCTCGCCGTCACGCACGGCGGTAGTGAGTGCGCCGGCGACATCGGACCCCCCACTCGGCTCGGAGAGGAACTGCATCCAGATCTCCTCACCGCGAAGAATGGCCGGGAGGTGGCGACGCTTCTGCTCCTCGGTTCCGAACTCGAGGAGGACGGTGGCGCACGGAGAGAGAGTCGGGACCTGGAGCCGAATCGGGTACTCGTAGCCGACCTGCTCCTCGTTCAGGACCGCCTGATGGACTGGAGTCAATCCCAGTCCCCCATAGGGGCGTGGGAAGCAGACGCCCGCGAGTCCGGCGTCGAAGAGCATCCGCTGGATCTCCCGTTCGCGCCTGATGGCGGCCAATTCCTCTTCCTCGTCGAGGTTGCTCCGTTCCCGACGAATGTCCTCGACCGTGACCGGCCGCAGATTGGCGCGGATGAACCCCCGGGCCCGTTGGCGGAAGCTCTCGAGATCCTCGAGCTCGTCCCCGTCCCTCGGGTCGGTCTCCGGGGTGCTCATACCGCCACGTCCCGACGGCCGAGGAGCATCGCGGCGATGCGCTGCCGGTGATCGGCCGGCGTGCCCATGTGAGCCCGGTCGACCGTCAAGCGCCTCAGGAACAGATGCAGGTCATGCTCGAAGGTGAGTCCAATCCCGCCGTGCATCTGCACACAGTCGTGCAATAGCTCGCCGCCGTAGTGCCCGATGTATGCCTTGGCCGCGCTGAGCAGTTCCGGAGCGTCACCCGAGCCTGCCTGGGCCGCGACGCAAGCGGCATCGCCGATGGCGTGACTGGCCTGGAGCCAGGTCAGCATGTCGGCGAACCGGTGTTTCAGCGCTTGGTAGGAGGCCAGCGGTCGGCCGAACGTGTACCGGTCGAAAGCCCACTCGAGGGTCATGTCGAACCCTTCCTGCATGGTCCCGAGCGACTCGGCGTTCAGGATCACCAGTGCGATCTGGAACTGACGCTCGACATCCGCAGCAGCGGACGAACCGGTTCCGATCACCGAGTCGGGTCCGACCAACACCTCGTCGAACGACACGTGGGAGAACCGACGGGTCAGGTCGACCGTCTCCATCGGCGTTCTGGCCAAGCCCGACGTGTCCGTCGGCACGAGGATCTGCATCACTCCGTTTCCGTCGAGGCACGTGACCAGGAGGTGATCGGCCACGTCGGCCGATTCCACCGGGCGCGCGTCTCCGCTCAGGACGAGGTCCGGACCCTTCCGATGGGCCTCGACCGTCGGCGTCCAACCGCCTGGTCCCACCGCCGGCGCACACCACGAGGCGACCACCTCGCCCGAGAGCAGACCGGCGAGCACGTCGGGAAAGGCCTCGTTCCGGCTCAGCGCCGACGCCACCACGTTGGTAGCCAGGAGCGGGCCGGGAGCGGCATGGCGGCCGAATTCGTAGGCCAAGAGGCTCAGGTCTTCGAGCTCCTGGCCGCTGATCGTCCCACCGCCGTGTTCCTCGCCCACCAGCAGCGAGGTCCACCCCAGCTCGGCGCCGCGGCACCAGTAATCCGGGTCGAATCCGTGGGGGTCTTTCCGCTTGGCCCGGAGGACGTCGGGAGGCGCGTGGTTCGACAAGAACCGACCCGTGGTCTCACGGAAGAACTGTTGGTCGTCTGTCAGCGTCACGTGCACGGGTGTTGCGGAACTCCTTGGGAAGCCCCCTCAGGAAGAGTGGGCGCCGGACATCGCAGCGAGGGTACCCCGGCTGTCCGATGGCCAGCACCACGCGGCAAGAGCTCAGGAGGTCACGACCCTCTGGGTCGCATCCTGATCGACTTGTCGCGTACGGTCCCTGGGCACCCGACCGTGCCCGGACCTCGGAAGGGCGGAACATTCGGGTGCCGCGCTCGGCAACGGAAGAGACGAGAGGGAGAAGAAAACGTCATGCCCACCATCGAAGCGTTCCTCGAGGCGCTGACCCTCGAGCCCGCCGGACCCGACCATTACCGGGCCTCCAACGTCGACTTCGGCCACGACGTCGTCTTCGGCGGGCAGCTGGTGGCCCAGACGATGCTGGCCGCACGCCAAGGCCAGGAGGGCAAGACGGTGAAGTCCGTCCATACGGTGTTCGCCCGCGCCGCGCTCCCTGACTCGGGAGTCGAGATCGCCGTCGACCGCATGCACGCCGGGCGTGCCTTCGCCAGCAGCACGGTGACCATGACCCAGGGGGATCGGCTTTGTGCGCGCTCACTGGTGCTGCTGAGCGCCCTCGAGGACGACGTCATCCGGCATGCGGACTCGGCTCGGCGCTCCACGATCCCTGCCGACGTGACCGGTCACCTCACGACGGAAGGCGCCTGGGAACTCGGAGTCGTCGATGCCGTCGACGTGGGCGATCCGGATCAGGTCGGCCCGCCGGAGCTCGATGTATGGGTGCGCTTCGCCGGGGCGCCGGACGACCCCGACATCGACCAGGCGCTGGTGGCCTTCAGCACCGACGGCTATCTGATCGCCACCGCCATGCGTCCCCATCGCGGCGTGGGCCAGTCACTGGCGCACCGCACCCTCTCGACCGGCGTGCTCAGCCACACGATCAGCTTCCACGAACCATGCCCCGCCGGGCAGTGGCACCTCCTCGAACACTGGAGCGCGTACGCCGGCCACGGCCGCTGCTTCGGACGCGGCGAGGTGTTCCGCACCGACGGGCAGCTGGCCGCCTCCTTCGTCCAGGATGCCATGATCCGGGCTCGTACCGGCGGTCCCGGAGCCCTCTGACCCGCCGGCGCCGGAAACCGAGCTCAGGCCGTCGCCGGGACGTCCAAGACCAGGGCGGTGGACATGCCACCGCCGGCGCACATGGCGGCCACGGCGATCCCCCCGCCCCGCCGCCTGAGCTCGTGCACGAGGGAGATCACCATGCGGGCGCCCGTCATCGCGATCGGATGACCCAGACTGCAGCCGCTGCCGAGGACGTTGACCAGCCCGTCATCGATCCCGAGCATCTTGGTGGTGGCCACGCTCACCGAGGCGAACGCTTCGTTGATCTCCCAGAGGGAGACGTCGGCCAGCGACACGCCGGCGCGTCCGAGGGCCTTGGGAATGGCGACCGTCGGGGCGATGCCCGTGTCGGCCGGCTCCACGCCGACCGACGCCCAGGCGCGCACCACGGCCAACGGCTCGAGCCCGAGCTCCGTCGCCAGCGCGTCATCGGTCACGACCAGCGCGGCAGCTCCATCGTTGATCCCAGACGCGTTGCCCGCCGTGATGCTGAAACCCTCGATCTCGGGATGCAACGGCTTGAGTGACGACAACCGCTCCATGTTCGTGTCACGGCGCGGATGCTCGTCGACCGCAAACGTGAACGTGCTGCCGTCGCGCCGTGTCACCTCCAGAGGGAAGATCTCCGTCTCGAAGCTCCCGGCGTCGATCGCCGCCACTGCTCGCTGATGGGAACGCAGGGCCCAGGCGTCCATCTCCTCCCTGCTCAGGCCGCCCCGGACGGCGGCGTTCCAACCAACCGTGATCGACATGTCCCGGTTCGGCGCGTCGGGAGTGTCACGGTGGCTGGGCGACATGAAGTCCTCCCACTCGTCGGTGCCGGGAACCCGCCGTGTCTCCCGCGGCGCCGTCGACTGCGATTGCACACCGCCGGCCACCATGACGCGATCCATGCCAGCCCGCACCGACGCCGCGGCGGTCTGCACCGCGGCCAGACCGGATGCGCAGTGGCGGTTGTGCGCCAGGCCGGGCGCGCCGACGAGACCGGCCTCCACGGCCGCATAGCGTGCGATGTCACCGCCGCCGTAGAGCGATTCGCCCAGGACGACGTCGTCGATCCGGGCGGGTTCGATGCCTGAGCGTCGCACGGCTTCGCCAACCGCCTGCGTCGCCAGCTCGAGGGCGTCGACGTCGACCAACGAGCCCTTGAACGCCGTGCCGACTGCGGTTCTGGCCGTGGACACGATGACAGCTTCGGGCATGGTGCCCTCCTTTCTTTCGTCCCGCTCTTCAGTCTCAGTCCTTGGGCGCCGGGGCTTCGGGGCGCCAGTAGACGGCGAGCAGCCCTGCGGCGCCGAGAGCGCCCGCCCCGAGCGAGATCGCAAAGCCCGGCCAGCCCCACAGGTTGGTCAGCGCGTGCACGTGCCCGTCCACGCTCCACTGGCCCGGCCCGAGCGTCCCGATCACCACTCCCATGGCCGTGAGCACCATCACGTACTCCCACCCTTCACCGGGTCGGAAGATGAAGAAGCCGTTCTTCATGTGATTGGTGATCCAGGCGACCAGCATGACTCCCACGATCCCCGCGGCGCCGAACGGGGTCAGGAGCCCGAGGACCAGGAGGGCGCCGGCGCCGATTTCGGTGAGGCTGGCCGTCCACGCATGCAGGATCCCCGGCCGCATGCCGAGGGATTCGAACCAACGGGCGGTCCCGGCGATCTTCCCCCCGCCGAAGATGTGGTTGATGCCGTGGGCCAAGAAGACGGCGCCGATCACGACGCGCAACAGCAGCAGCGCCAGGTTGGCAGAGGATGCGCTGACGTCACCGAGAAGCAGATGCACGCGTGTCGCCCTTTCCGTGTCCGTGTGCCCCCGTGGTCACGGCGGGGAAGCATACGGGAATCCGCATACCCTCACCCCAGATCGGCCAGCCACGACGCCACGATCTCGGCCGCTGCGGCTTCGCTCTTGCGCAAGGAATGGTCCCCGTCCACGAAGGCCAGCGTCACGTCTCCCGCGATGGCCGCCGTCTCTTCCTCGAGCTCTTCGGCGGTGGCGAAGGCATCACGGCGGCCCGACACGAACAGGCAGGGCACGTCGATGTCCCCGAAATGCTCCGTCCTGAGCTTGTCGGGACGACCCGGTGGGTGCAGCGGATAGCTCACCAGGACGAGCGCCGCGGCAGGCAGCCCACCGGCCACGGCCAGGGAGCACATCCGCCCCCCGAAGGAGCGCCCCCCGACCGCGATACGCCCCAGGGAAACCGAGAGGCGGGCGGCCAGCTCGCTGGCCGCGGCATGCACGGTCCCGATGCACACGCTCGGCGCATCGGGACGGCGCCGGCCGGCAGCCTGCCCTGGGAACTCCACCCGCTCGGTGACGATGCCCCGGGCCGAGGTCGCGGCCTCGATGGCCAGGAGTCCCGAATGCTCCCGACCGGCGCTGGCACCGGGCGTCAGGACGAGGCCGGCGGGCCGCTGCTCGGACATCGGGACATCATGCTCGAACGGCCGGGCATGCTCGAATGGTCCGGTGACGCCGCCGCCGTCTGAGCTCGAGTCGGGGTGGATGCCCGAGTCCTGGTCGGCGCGCCTGAGCGCGCTGGTGGGGCCTCTCGGTCCGGCGACACCGCTGGGTCCCGCCGTGACGATGGTCGGCACCCGACGCGGCAACCTCGTCGTCAAGGTCACTCGGGGAGCGCGGAGCGAAGCTGCGGGCTTGGCCCGGCTGGGCCAGGTGGTCGAAGGTCCGGGGGTTCCCGAGGTGGTGCTGGCCGAAGACGGGCTCCTGGTCACGACGGCCGTCGAGCAGGAGGCACCGGGCCCGCGTCACGGGGAGTCTCTCGGCCGCGGGATGGCCCAGGTGCACCAGGTGCCGGGCGGTGCCTGGGGTGGAGGGTCCTCGTGGGTGGGCGATTGCCCAGTCGATCCGGCGACGGCGCCCGATGGGGCTTCGTTCTACCGAACGCGACTACGCGGCCTGGCCGCCCGGTGTGGGCTCCAGGCGGCGATCGAGCCCGTCGCGGCGCGCCTGGACGACCTCCTCCCACCGGGCCGGTGCGCCCTGGTGCACGGCGACCTGTGGTGGGGCAACGTGCTGCACGGCTCCGGCGGGAGGGCCTGGGTCATCGACCCTTCGGTCCACGGCGGGCACCCCGAGGAGGACCTGGCCATGCTCGCCCTCTTCGGCCCGCTCTCCGAGCAGCTGCTCGGTGCCTATGCCGAGGTGCGGCCGTTGCTGACGGGATGGGAGGAGCGCGTGGCGCTCTTCCAGCTCGTCCCGCTCTTGGTGCACGCGGTGCTCTTCGGCGGGAACTACGGCCCGCGGGCCGAGGCGGTTGCCCGACGCTACGCCTGAGCCGGGCTCAGTCCTCCATGATCGCCAGGGCCGCGCCGTCGACGGCACGAGCCAGGAGACGCCGCAGCGTCTCGCGCTCAATGGCTGAGAGCGCGGCGAGCAGCTCGGCCTCGACCACGGCGATGGCGCTCTCGATCTTCTTGAGGGCCACAAGGCCGTCAGGGGTGATCTCGACCAGGTGCCGTCGCCGGTCCTCGGGATCACGCCGGCGCAGGGCGTACCCGGCCGCCTCGAGTTCGTTGAGCACGATCACGAGGTTGTTGGCGTCAATGAGCAGGGCCTCTCCCAGCTCCTGCTGGCTGATGCCCGAATGCACCTGCAGGTATGCCAGGGCGACGAACTCGCGGTAGCGCATCCCGAGCTCGAGCTCGGCCGTGCGCCGGTACACCGCCTTGGTCAGCTGGGTCACCAGCACGGTCACCCCCGGGTCCCCCGCCTTCTCGACGTCGACTCCGGCATCACTCCGCATGTGCATGATCGTATCGAGTTTCTCGATCTTCATGTGAGATTGACACTCACTCACATAGTGATTATCTTCAGGCGAAGTGCCTTTCGACGCCGATGCACGACGCTGGATTGCGTTTGGCGTCGTGTGCGTCGGAGTCACCATGACGATCGTCGACTCGACGATCGTCAACGTGGCCCTGCCCACCATTCAGCGCAACCTCCACTTCAGCCAGGCGGGATTGGCCTGGGTGATCGACGCCTACCTGATCACCTACGCCGGCCTCCTCCTCCTGGCCGGGCGGCTGGGTGACCTCGTCGGGCGCAAGAAGGTCTTTCTCGGAGGTGTGGCGCTGTTCACCGTCTCCTCGGCGCTGTGCGGGTTCTCCGACAGCCAGGGCATGCTGGTGGGTGCCCGCTGCGCCCAGGGCGCCGGTGCCGCGCTGACGGCCTCAGTCGTGCTCGCCATCGTCGTCGGCGAGTTCCCCGACCTGCGCGAGCGCTCCAAGGCGCTCAACACCTACATCGTGGTGGCAATTGGAGGCGGCTCCGTCGGGCTCCTCCTCGGAGGGATCGTGACCCAATGGCTGAGCTGGCACTGGATCTTCTTCATCAACGTGCCCGTGGGAATCTGCACGTTCGCCCTGGCGGCGCTCATCATCGAGGAGAGCGAGGGCCTCGGGATCGCAGCCGGTGTCGACGTCGGAGGGGCGACGCTGGTCACCGCCGGGCTGATGCTCCTCATTTACGCCATCGTCAGCTCCAGCACGTACGGGTGGGCATCGGCCCACACGCTGGCCTTCGGAGCCGCTGCGACGGCCGCCCTCGTCGGGTTCTTCGTGCTCGAGACCCGCCTGACCACCCCGATCATGCCGATCCGCGTCCTGCGGTCGAGGGGTCTGGGCTCGAGCAGCCTGGCGCGCGGCTTCAATTCCATGGGGCTCTACAGCACCGGATTCCTCGGCGTGCTGTTCCTCCAGCACCTCTTGCGTCTGAGCCCGATCGAGACCGGGGCCGCCTTCCTGCCCCAGACCATCTCCCTCTCCGTCATGTCGCTCGGGCTGTGCAACCGACTGATGCGGGCGTTCCGAGCCAAACCCACCTCCCTGGCCGGCTGCGGGCTGATCTTCGTCGGCCTCGTCCTCTTCGCCCTCGCCACGCCGCAGACGACGTACTTCCCCCAGCTGTTCGTCGCCATGCTCCTCTTGGGCGTGGGCAGCTCAATGGCCTTCACCCCGCTGCTCAACATCGGGTTGGCACGCATCCCCAAGGCCGACGCCGGTCTCGGCTCGGGCATCGTCAGTGTGGGCCAGCAGGTGTCGGCCGCCCTCTCTGTGGCCATCCTCGGCGTCTTGTCGACCAACAGAACCACTGCGCTGCTCGCCACCGGGAGCTCGGTCTCGCACGCCCTGACCGCCGGATACCGCCTCGGCTTCGTGGTCGCCGCGGCGTTTGTCGTCGTGGGGGCCCTGATCTGTGTGCTGCTTGTTCCCTCGGGCCCCACCCCATGGGTCAAGGCGTCGCCGCTGGACACCGCACCGCTCGACCCGACATCGGGCGACACGACCTCGGTCGCTCCCATCGGGGCGGTCGAGCCCTGAACGCGCGTTGGTGCCCCGGTCGGCCACGCGCCTAGCGTGCGGGCCGGTCCGGCAGGGCGGCGGCTGCCCTGGGACCCGAGGAGAGGAGTGATGACGGTCTCGATCGGAGAGGGTTCGGTGAACATGCCGGACCACGTGGCGCACGAGCTCGGGTGGGAGGTGCGCCGTGACGGGGACGACCTGGTGGGCCTCGGACCGGTGACCCCCGAGATGTGCGTCCCGGGGACCGAGCACCTGCGCATGTCCATCCTGGCCCTGTGGGCCGACATCCTGGCCGGGCTCCTGGCGGTGGTCGTCGTCCGGCCGCACGTCCCGGTCACCCTCGAGCTGGACGTGCACCTCTTCCGTCCTCCCCCGGGCTCGGGCCTGGTCCGCGGTACCGGTCGGCTGGTCAAGTCGGGCCGGTCGGTGCTCGTCTCGAGCATCGAATTCAGCACCGGGGAGGGCGAGCCGATGGGGTTCGCCGGCGCCTCGTTCATGACGCACCCCGACCGGTCCCTGCACTTCGACGAGGGGTGGACGAACGCGCACGAAACGGCGTCGGAGGGAACCCGCCTTCGGGTCCCCTATGCCGAGCGGGCCGGGCTCGTGTGCCCAGAGCCCGGTGTGGCCGTGCTCCCCCATTCCCGCGGCGTCCTCAATGCGGCCAACACCATCAACGGGGGCTTGATCGCGCTGGCCGCGGAGGAGGCCGCACTCTCGTGCACCCCGGGCGCCACACTGTCCTCCCTCGGCCTGCGCTACCTCCAGCCCGCCCGGATCGGTCCGGTGGTGGCCCAGGCGAAGGTCCACGAGGGTCTGGGCCTCGTGGACGCCCGGGACGAGGGAAACGACAACCGGCTCTGCGTGACGGCGACGACGCGGATCTTTCCGGTGTCCTGATCCCGACACACGGTTGCACCCTCAAGCCGGAGCGCCGTCCGCCATCTCAATGCTCCGCCTCAATGCTCAGCTCGACGGAAGGCAGGTCACTTTCAGCCCGTCCGGAAGAGTGAACTTTCCGTTCTTGATGCCCGCGGTGTAGAAGCAGTCATTCGTCTCGGGCTGACCCTGGGTGAAGGTGATCGGTGAGCTCAAGCCGCCGACAGTCGTCGTGTGAAGCGCGAGGAGCGCGCTCTTGAGCGCGGCGGGTGTCACCGGGGTGTTCTTCGGGAGGTTGCCCGCCTTGGCCGCCTCGAGGAGCAGGGTCCCGATCCCCCAGTTCCAGGTGGTGTTGTCGTTGTAATACGGCGACGTCAGGATGGAGGGGTCGTACTGCTTGAGGTCGTCGGTCATCGTCTTGATGGCCGGGTCGTTGGTGTCGAAGAACGGAACACTCCCCACCGTGATGATCGACCCGTTGGTGCCGGGGCTTCCGGCGAAGGATTTCTGGTAATCCCCGGACGCACCCAACAGGTGTGGGGTGTACCCCTGCTTGGCGCAGCCCGCCTGTACCCGCTCCGCCGTGGCCGAGGTAGATCCGATGACCATGGCGGTCGCCCCGGCCGCTTGGGCGGCCAGGCAGGGCGCGATGTAGTTCGGCGCCGACCCGGAGACCGCGGCGCTGTAGACGAGATCGATCCCCTCCTTCTTTGCCACTGACTGATAGAAGGGAAGGGCTTCACTGCACTGCGAGTACTCCGTGCAGTAGAGGAGGGCGAGCTTGGTGACTCCGATCTTCTTCGCGGCAATCATCTCCTCGGTTGGGAGGATCACCGGCGACTGAGGTATTCCGAAGGCGGTATCTCCCGAGAACGCGATGGTCTCGGTCGACGTGAAGACGGGGACGCCAGCACTCTCGGCGATCGACGCCCACGCCGCGTCGTTGCCGTCGGCGTCGACCAGCGCGGCGTCGCCCTCAGCGATGAACTTCTGGATGTCGGTGACGGCCAGGGCGACGTTGCCCGGGTCGATGTCGGTGGTGACTTGGACAGGATGACCGTTGACGCCTCCGTGCGCGTTGGCCCACTTGACCCACACGCTGAACACGGCTGCCTCGTTGGCGTCCGCGGCACCGGAGTTCGTCATGAGGTACCCGATCTTGATCGGCGTCCCGCTCGGTTGCGCCGCGCCCGCCGTGCCGGCCGTGAAGGCGAATCCGGTGCCGATCAGCGCGAACACGCCGACCAGACAGGACAACCTGGCACGCCTACCCCCGTGAAACATTCTCATCGTTCTCTCCCCCCGGACTTGCTCTCGCTACACCAGACGGCCGACCAAGGCCCATAACAACGTGAGCAGCGTCGTCTCCGCTGCTGCGAACACCGTAGCGCGATCGAAACACAACTTCAATGGCGGGTCGCTGGACCCGCGACCCACGAAAACTACTTCCCACGTTGATCCGCCGGCTCAGACGGGCCCTCGTAGACCAATGCGATGCCGAGTTCCCGCAACGGCCGGTCGAGCTCTTCGTCGAATCGTGTGCTCTGCTCAGGGGAGAAATGCGCCTTCCATCCACCGATCTTCCCTGCCCGTCGCGTCATGCCCGGCTGATACTGCGCGTCGAGGCCGGAGCGTTTCATGCCTTCGAAATCCATCGCGCCAAGCACCTTCTCGAATCGTGTCGACTCGACGGGCCCGACGAAATCGACGATTCGCTCCAGGGCGCGACGTTGGTCTGCCTGCACCCCCTCGAACGTGAGGTGGAGCACCCGTGGGTTCCCCGTTTGCTTGCACCAGCCAACCACGCTGTCGAGCCAAGGGCCGAACGCCGTCTCCCCGCAGAGGTAGGCGTCGACGTGGTCCTCCCAGGAACAACAGTCCTGTCCCAGCGCGTCTTGCATGTTGGCGTAGAGCGAATCACATGCGTCCTTGGGATTGCGCATGATGAAGATCGCCCTTCCCCGCCCTTCCCGGAACGCCAGCGGCATGTACGGGTAGGGCAAGTGCGTCTTCATCAGGCGGGGCGGAGCGACACCGAGACACGATTCAAACCCGGGAAGACCGGACTCGGGGCGAGACGGAACGGAGAAATCGGGCACGATGTGCCCAGATGTCGTCCTGGTGGTCTCCCAGTGGTCGTAGAGGTTGGCCAGCACGATGCTCATCCAGTTGGTCCCGGACTTGGGGAAGCCAACGATGAAGAGATCGGCGTCCTCGACGGGGAAGGCGTCCATCTCACCCACCATCTGGGCCGTCGTGCCCGGGACGTACGCCAATCCGTTGTACCTGAAGAGCTGGCGTCCTGAGGGAGGAGGCACGAACTCTCCGGCTGCTCAGCTCGACGCTACACAGGTCGCCTTCAGACCGCCCGGGACCGTGAACTTGTTGTTCTTGAGTCCAATCTCATAGTAGCAGTCGTTCGTCTCCGGCTGGCCTTTGGTCATGGTGATGGGAGTGATCAGACCGCCCGCAGTCGTCGTGTGGAGCGTGAACAGCGCGTTGCGCAGTGCCGCCGGTGTGACCGGGGTGCTGGCACCGAGGTTCCCGGCTTTGAGTGCCTCGACGAGCATGTTCCCGATCGCCCAATTCCACACGGCCGTATCGTCGTAGCTCGACGACTTGGTGATGGACGGATTGGTCTGGTTGAGACCCTTGGTCATGGACTCGATGGCCGGCGAGCTGGTGTCGAAGAAGGGGGTGTTGCTGTCAGCCCCGACCATTCCGTTTGTGCCCGGCTTCCCGAGGAAGCCCTTCTGGTACGACCCGTCTCCGACGAGAAGGTGAGGGGTGTACCCCTGCTGGGCGCAGCTCCCGATGACGCGTAGCGACGTGTCGGAGGTCGACGCCACGAACAGGCCGGTCGCTCCAGCCGACTTGGCCGCCAGGCACTGGGCCAAGTAGTTCGGGGCCGACCCGGACACCGCCGCGTTGTAGACGAGGTCCACGCCGAACTTCTTGGCCACCGATTGGTAGAAGGGGACGGCCTGGGCGCACTGCGAATACTCCGTGCAGTACAACAACGCGAGCTTGGTGATGCCGGTCTTCTTGGCGATCGCCATCAACTCGTCGGGACTGGTCACCGGTGACTGGGGTGGGCCGAAGAGGTCATCGCTCGACCCGAAGGCCAGCGTGTCGGTCGAGGAGAAGACGGGCACGCCGGCCTGCTCCGCCATCGACGCCCAGGCGGTGTCGTTGCCGTCACCGTCGATGATTGCGGTTTCCCCTTGGGCGATGAACTTCTGGACATCGGTGACGGCAACGGCGACGTTGCCGGGCTCCGTGTCGGCGGCGAACTCGACCGGGTGACCGTCGGCGCCACCGTGAGCGTTGATCCACTTGGTCCACGCGGCCATCACCGGTACCTGATCGATCGCCGCGCCACCCTGGGTCTCGGCCATGTAGGCGATCTTGATCGGAGTCCCACTGGGCTGCGCAGCGCCGGCAGACGCCGTCGGAAAGACGAAGGCCGCTCCCACCAGTGTCAGCACGCAGAGCAGACTCGAAGCCCTCGTGAACCTGCCTCCGTCCAGCTTCTTTCGCATCTCAGGCTCCCCCCGTTTGCGCTCCTGGAATTGAGAGATCATGCTCTCGGATACTGAAGAACCGTAGCGTAGTTGTAACAAACGGACAACTGCGGTCGGGGCCGAGCGGGACGGCCCGGAACGGGGCGAGCAGGTCGTTCCTGGTGCACTCGGGTAGTTTGAGCCAACCCGGGATCGTCACATCGGAGGGCACATGTTGAGCGTGGAGGGGCTGTCAGCGGGTTACGGCGAGGTCACGGTGCTGCACGACGTGACGCTGCACTGCGAAACCGGGACCGTCGTGGCGTTGCTGGGTCCCAACGGGGCGGGAAAGACGACGTTCCTCCGGACCGTTTCGGGGTTCCTCCGGCCGACGAGCGGTACGGTGACGTTGGAGGGTCGCGACATCACCAACTGGAAACCCACCAAGATCGCTCGCGCCGGCGTCTGCCATATCCCAGAGGGTCGCGGCATCTTCCCGTCGCTGAGCCTGCGCGAGAACCTCAACCTGTTCGCCCCCAAGGGCAAGGCCGACGAAGCGATCGAACGTGCTGCCTCGTCCTTCCCCGTCCTCGGCAAGCGACTGAAGCAGACCGCAGGGAGCCTCAGCGGAGGTGAACAACAGATGCTCGCCGTGGTGCGGGCGTACCTCACCGATCCCAAGCTGGTGCTCGTCGACGAAGCGTCAATGGGTCTCGCCCCCCTGGTCGTAGACGGGCTGTTCGAGTTCCTCGCCTCCATCGCGAAGTCCGGGACCACCCTGCTCATCGTCGAGCAGTACGTCACGAAGGCGCTCGAGCTCGCCGACACCGTCTGCATACTCAATCACGGGCGCATCGCCTTCAGTGGTATAGCGGCTGGTGTGAAGAGCGAGGAGATCTTCGAGCGCTATCTCGGGGTGGAGGTCTGAGCCATTGCTCCGGTCTCGGCGCTCAGAGGCCGGGAGCCCCTTCGGCTAACCCGGCAATCGCTTCGGCCTCTGCCAGCTCGTGCCCGCCTTCGCCCGCCTCGGACCCGAGATACGCCGCTCGCACCACGGGGCTGGCGACCATCTCGCTCGGCGTCCCCTCGAAGATCTTCTGCCCGAAGTCCAAGACGTGCACCCGGTTGCAGATCTGGCGCACGAGCGACATGTCGTGCTCGACGATGAGGATCCCGATCGCTCGCGCGGCTACGACCTCGGTGAGGATCCGGCCGAACGCTTCCGTTTCGCGCAGGTCAAGACCCGAGGACGGCTCGTCGAGCAGGATCATGTCGAACGGACCGGCGAGCACCCGGGCGAGCTCGACGAGGCGGCGCTGGCCCGTACTGGTGTCGCTCACCTGCATGTCGAGGAGGTGCGCGATCCCGGTGATGGACGCGGCCTGCTCGACGGCGGCCGCCACCAGCTTGGAGTCACCTCGACGGGCGAGGAACTGACGGATCGGATTTCCCCCGGCCATGATCGCTTCACGACCCATCGCGATGTTCTGTCGCACCGTGAGCGAGTTGAACAGCTCGACGCGCTGGAACGTCCGGCCCAGCCCTCTGCGAGCTCGGGCCGAAGGCCCCAGCCTGGACACGTCCTGGCCGTGGAGCACGATCTGGCCCGAGGTCGGCTTGACGAGTCCGCAACACGCATTGAACGTGGTCGTCTTGCCGGCCCCGTTCGGGCCGATGAGGCCGGTGATCATGCCTGTCGGCGCGTGCAGGTCCAGCTGGAACACTGCGGCCGTACCCCCGTAGCGCACCGACAGCTCACGCACCTCCAGACCCTCTCCACGAACCGGCTCAGCCAGCTGATCCTTCATGGCGGCCGAGACGGCGACCCCTGCCGGTACGGGTCCCTTTCCGCCGAGCAGCCGGTCCACCTGCATCGCCCATGCCCGGACGCGTTGCGGAGCCGTCTGGCGGAAGTAGATGACGCTGAGCGGCGCCAGCATGGCCGACACGCCGAAGAGGATCTGCAGGTAGTACGTGATGTTGCCCAGGTTGATGTAGGCCGGCAGAAGCTCCAAGGAGAAGGCGGCGACGATGGCGTACCAGGGGTCGCCGATGGTGATGATCACGACCAGGCAGACCAGAGTCAGTGATGCGAACGAGTCGAACTCGCCGCCCACCGCGAAGTGGAACAGGCTGGCCGTGAGGGCTCCGGAGATGGCAGCCAGGAACGAAGCGATGCAGAACACGATCACCCGGGCCACGTTGACCGTCGCCCCGTGGGTCTCGAGGGCGAGAGGCGAGTCGGACATGGCGTGGAGGATCCGTCCCAGGCGGCCGTTGCGGATGACCAGTGTCAGCGCCGCCGCGAGCACCGCGAACACCACGATCACGTAGTAGAAGCCCGTATCGGTGCCGAGCGAACCCAGATGCGGGCGCGCCGCGGCCACGCCATTCGTCGTCGGGCCGAACATCCAGCTCTGCGTGTAGAACATCTGCTGGAGCAGGACGCCGAACCCCAGCGTGGCGAGGGCCAGAAAGACTCCGGTCAGCCGAATGGCCGGAATGGCCACGATCGCCCCGACCGGAATGGCCACCAGGCCGGCCAGCAGGACCGACAACAACCAATTGAGACCCAGCGTGGTGGTGAAGTGCGCCATCGCAGCCGCGCCGACGGCGGCGAAAGCGTACTGACACAGTGAGACCTGACCGGCATTGCGGATCAGGAGTCCGAGGGACAGGAACAGGATCACGTCGGCGACGGCAGCCGAGTACACCGGCAGGTTGTCGCCGGCGAAGGCCGGCACGCAGCACAGCAGCACCAAGAAGAGTGCGCCGCAGAGCAGCCGGACCCGCCACGGCGCGTACCACGAATCCGACCACGATCTCGACGGGACGAATCGGCGACGGGCCAGCCTCGCCCTAGGCGTGACGATCAAGGCGATGAACAGGATGATGAAGGGCAGGGAGGCCGGGAGACCGGCCAGTGAGGGAACCGTGGTCACGTATTTGGTCGCCACGGCCGCCAGGATGCCGATGATGAGGCCACCCGCGTAGGTCAACGGCAGGCTCGAGAAGTATCCGATCGCCGCCGCTCCGAAGGCCTGGACGACCAGGAGCGTGAGGACCATCGCGTCCAGGTTGATGCTCGGCGCGAGAAGGACGCCCGACAGTACGGCGAACGTCGTCCCGATGATCCAGGCCCAGCGTCGCATACGCGCCGGGCTCTCGCCCGTCATGGAGATCAGGTTCGGGTCGTCGACGACTGCCCGCATCGCCATGCCCATGCGAACGAACCGGAAGAAGTAAAAGAGCGCGCCGACCAGAACGAGCGAGATGATGAAGATCGTCGTCTCGTCCCAGCCGACGTTCACCCCGAACAAGCGGTACGTCTCGGTTGGCAGGTAGGCGGGGAACTCCGGCGTCGACGGGAACCAGATCTCCCCGAGGCTGAGCACGATCAGGATGATCCCGATGGTGGAGGTGATCTTGAGGGTGTCGCTCACGTCGGCGAGCACCAGGGCCAGCCGTTCGAGCGCCAAGCCCATCCCCGGCCCCAGGACCAGGAGGCACACGGCCATCGTCAGGGGCCACGACCAGTTGTGTTCCACGTGGAGGAAGTAGAAGGCCATGGCCCCCAACGCGGCGATCGATCCCTGGGCGAAGTTGAAGATGCCAGAGGTCTTGTAGGTCAAGACAAGACCAGTGGCGGTGAGCCCGTAGACCGAGCCCGACACGACCCCGATCACGATGAACGGCAACAGGTCGCTCATTCAGCCGCCCCCCCTTATGATCTGCTCCCAGGTGCGCCGGGGAGTATACGCACGGACCAGGTGTAAAACCCGGTGTCAGTGCAGCGGGGGTGTGCCGACGCCGACCACGAAAGAGCGAACGCCGTCCGGCCCGGCCCGCCACGCGTGGTCGACGCCGGTGGTGATCACGCAGTCACCCGCGGCCACCGGGTGCTCGCCGTCGTCGAGCACGAAGGCCGCACTCCCCTCCACCACCAAGACGATGTCGAGGGCATCCGTGCTGTGCATGGTCGTCGCCGTCGTCGGTCCTTCGTGCGGCTGGTGTTCGACCACCATCACGCGCACGATGCCCGGGGGCAACTGCACGTCGACGTGTGCGCCGTGGCCGGCTGGGCGGGACGGCGGTGGACTCTCCGTCGTCCGGTACAGCAGGGAGTTGAGGACACCCTCGATCCCCGGCACGGGCGCGACGGCGATGTCGGCATCGTGCACGAGGCACGACCGGCCCTGGGCATCGACTCCCGTGATCAGCGTGCGCATCCGTGCAGAACGTAACACGCCCAGAGAACCTGGCAACGGGTCACCGGGGGCATGGGAGGTGGCCTCCTGGCTGGCTTGCAGATCCGATTCACGGCGCGCTACACATCTGGCGTGGTCGACCGGCCGGGGCCCTCGGAGGTGGCGTACGACACGGTCCCCCGGATGGTCAGGGCCGTCTCGGCCCATCTCGGTCTGCGGGTCGCCTTCGTCGAGGGGGACGACCGTGTGACCTTCTCCGACGTGGAGCAGGCGATGCTGGCCGTGGCCCGGAGCCTCATCGCCCGAGGCGTGCGGCCCGGCGACCGGGTGGCGATCTGGGCGCCGAACTCGACGTCCTGGATCGCCGCGGCGCTCGGCATCTTGGCGGCACGGGCCTGGCTCGTGCCCCTCAACACGCGATTGAAGGGGGACGAAGCCGCGTCCATCCTCGCCACGACCGACACGAGGACCCTCTTCGTCGCCGACGGTTTCCTCGGCATCGACTACACCGGCGCCTTGCGCGCCGCTGCTCCGGGCCTGCGCGCGCTCCACGACACGGTCCAGCTCCCGCTCCCCGCGGTCCCCTCCCGCCCCGAGTGGGAGCAATTCCTCTCCTCGGGCGAAGGGGTGCCCGAAGCACGAGCCGAGGAGTCCGTCGCCGCCGGCGCCCCCGAGGACGTGAGCGACGTGATCTTCACCTCGGGAACCACTGGGATGCCCAAGGGGGTCATGCTGCGTCACGACGCCTCACTCCGGGGATACCAGATCTTCGCCGAACACTTCGGGCTGCACGAGGGCGACCGCTACGTGATCCCCACGCCGTTCTTCCATTGCTTCGGCTACAAAGCCGGCTGGTTGGCCAGTCTGATGCGTGGCGCCGTGGGTTTCCCGCTCGCTGTGTTCGACGCTGAGCGTGTCCTCGAGTTGATCGAACGCGAGCGCATCACGCACATGCCGGGTCCGCCCACCATGTTCTCGGCCCTCCTGGACCACCCCCGACGAGACGCGTTCGATCTCTCGAGCCTCCGTCACGCCATCGTCGGAGCCGCCACCATCCCCGCGGTGCTGGTCCGCCGGATGCGCGAGGAGCTCGGAATCAGATCGATCCTCGCCGCGTACGGACTGACCGAGAACCACGCGCTCGGGGGCGTTCACCGCTCCCGACGACCCGCCGGAGATCGTCGCCACCACGGTGGGCCGCCCGGTGCCCGGCGTCGAGATGCGCCTGGCCGACGACGAGGGACGCGACGTGGCGAGGGGGCAGGCCGGTGAGATCCTCATGCGAGGCCCGTTCCTCTTCAGCGGGTACTTCGGCGACGAGAAGGCCACGGCCCGGGTCTTGGTCGAGGGGTGGCTCCACACCGGCGACGTCGGGCTCTTCGACGACCAGGGCTACCTCCATGTCACCGATCGCAAGAAGGACATGTTCATCGTCGGCGGTTTCAACGTCGCCCCCGCAGAGGTCGAGAAGGTCATCGCCGGCATGGACGGCGTGGCTCAGGTGGCAGTCGTGGGGATGCCCGACGACTACTTCGGTGAGGTGGGCGCCGCCTTCGTGGTTCCCCACGAGGCGGTTCGGATCACGCCCGACGACGTGACGGACTATGCCCGACGCCACCTGGCCAACTTCAAGGTCCCCCGCCGGGTCGAGATCGTCGACACCCTCCCTCTCAATGCCACCGGCAAGGTCCTCAAGACCGAGCTCAGGCGCCACCTCTCCGCTCCGGGCTGAGAGCCACCGGCGCGCGCCTCAGAGCCCGGTGGGCAACGCGCTGTGATATGACTGCCTGGTGCAGCCCATGTCGATGGAGCTGGTGGTTCCCGAGGACGTCGGCGTGGACCGGGGGCGTCTCGAGCTGTTCCTGGCTCGGGCCCGGCTCGAGGTCGAGTCGGGCCGCGTTCCGAGCGCGCAGGTCGCCGCGGCCAGGCATGGGCGGCTGGTGGCCTTCGAGACCTTTGGCGACGCCACCAACGACCGTCGGTACATCCTCCAGTCGGTGGGTCGCAACGTGGTCGCCGCAACGGTGTGGAAGCTCCTCGGCGACGGCGTGCTCCGCCTCGACGAGCGGGTGGCCGACGTCATCCCCGAATTCGGGACGAACGGCAAGGACGTCGTCACCCTCGAACAGGTGCTCACCCACACGGCGGGGATTCCCTTCGCTCCGCTCGGCTACCCCAAGATGCTCGACCACCAGTCCCGGCTGGACG
Source organism: uncultured Acidimicrobiaceae bacterium (assembly GCA_963787485.1). Classification (GTDB taxonomy): domain Bacteria; phylum Actinomycetota; class Acidimicrobiia; order Acidimicrobiales; family RAAP-2; genus Bog-473. The sequence continues at coordinate 247,622 of CAWBDF010000007.1, forward strand.
CCTTCGGACGCTGGCGGCTCGATTGGGAACCGGGCAGCCGGCTCCAGTTCCACCTCACCTCGGTGGCCTGGGTCATCGCGGAATTGGTGGAGCGGCGCACGGGGACGGGGTTCGCCGACTACCTCAGGACCGAGATCGTCGAACCGCTCGGACTCGGCTTCGTCCTCCCGGTGCCGGCCGAGGATTTCGAACGGGTGCTGGCCGTTCCCGTCGCCACCGACCGGACGAGTGACGACCAGGAGGTGGACCCGTGGGGACCCTGGTACCTGGCCAATCCGGATGTACTGGCCGGGGGCGAGCCCAGTCACTCCATCGTCGGGACGGCAGCCGACGTGGCCATGCTGGGGCAGGCAGTGTTCCACTCGGGCCTGTGGGATCCGGCCACGGTCGACGACGCCTTGCGCATCCGGCGCTCTGAGCGGCCCTACGGAGAACAGCTCTACGGAGGCAGCCCCGAGATCGCCAACATCGGGCTCTTCTGCATGGTGAGCGGCGACAACGGCGGGAGCAGGTTCACACCACGCACCGGCTCCGAGCGGACCTTCGGTCATCGGGGAGCACCGAACCAACTCGGGTTCATGGATGCCGACACGGGGACCTCGTTCGCCTTCTTGACCAACGGGTACCCGTTGTCGGGCTATGACTACTCGCTCCAGGGCGTCAATGCCATCGTCAACATCGGAAACCTGGGCAACGATCTCGTCGGCTGAACGGACGGAACGGGGAAGGGACGTGGTCATGACCACGAGCGACACGTGGGCCTTCGATTGCGACAGCCACATCTACGAGCCCCGGGACGCCATGACGCGCTACTTGCCCGAGAGGTACCTCGACCGGACGATCCGACCGATCCCCAACGCCCGCGGAAAGGACGTCGTGCTGGCCGGAAGCCGCATCGCCACCTTCCTCAGCGAAGAGGGCATGGGATTCGACCAGGCCTACCGGCCCGGATCGCTCCGACAGATGCTCAAGCACATGGCGTCGGGAGATCCCGATGCCATGTACCAAGCAGAGCCCATGAGGCCCGAGTACGTCGAGCGGGAGCCCCGCCTCAAGCTCCTCGACGAGCAGGAGGTGGCGCGCTGCATCGTCTTCCCCGGGGCGCTCGCGCTCGCTGGGGAGCACTATGTCGGGGACACCGATGCGCTCTACGCCAACCTGTCGTCCTACAATCGTTGGTACAACGAGGCTTGGGGCTTCAACTACCAGGACCGGATCTACGCCACGGCGCTGCTGTCACTGCGGGACCTCGACCGTGCCGTGGCGCTCACCGACGAGATCCTCGAGCGCGGGGCCCGCGTGGTCCTGCTGCCGACCGGGCCGGCCTACGGACGCAGCCCCGGCGACCCCTATTTCGACCCGGTCTGGAGCCGGCTGAACGAAGCCGGGGTGGTCGTCGCCCTGCACATCATGCCGTTCTGGTACTTCGAGGCCATCTCACCGGCCTGGGGCCACGACCCCGACCCCGGTTCGTGGCACATGTCGGCGTGGCAGTGGATGAACACCTACGGCGAGCGGCCCGTCGTCGACACGCTCTCGGCCCTCATCTTCGACAACCTCTTCGGCCGCTTCCCGCGGCTGAACGTGGTCGTGGCCGAGCACGGAGCGAGCTGGGTCCCCCACACGCTGTCGCACCTGGACAAGAGCCGGGGCATGGGGCGCAACGGGCCGTGGATCGGCGGACCGCTCAAGGAGCGTCCGTCAGAGATCTTCAAGCGCCACGTCCGGGTGACGCCCTACCCCGAGGACGACGTCGTGAAGCTGGTCGACCAGCTCGACGGCGACGACCGCGTGCTGGTGTTCGGCTCCGACTTCCCCCACGCCGAGGGTGTCGTCAAGCCAGCGGACTTCGAGGAGCTGCTTGCCCCGCTGCCCGAGGACATGCGCCGGCGGATCATGTTCGAGAACGCCGCGAGCATCTTCTCTGGAGCCTGACCGCCGGCCCGGGCCTGGCGCATCTGGCGGCTCGGTTCAGCCGCGAGGCAGGCCGAGGACGCGTTCGCCGATCACGTTGCGCTGAATCTCGTTTGAGCCGGCGAAGATCGTCTCCGCCCGGGAGAAGAGGAACGAGTACTGGCGGTCGCCGATGTCGCCGTCGCCGGTGATCAGCCCCTCGGGTCCCATGACGTCCATGCTCAGCTCGCCCAGGCGGCGGTGCCACTCGGACCACTGCAACTTGCCGACCGAGGCCTCGGGCCCGGGGCTGTCCCCACGCAGCATCTGCGACACGGTGCGCAGCCCGTTCCAGCGGATGAGCATCAGCTCGATGTAACACTGGGCCAACCGCTGGCGCAGGACGGGGTCGCCGTTCTTGTCGTGGGCTTTCGCGTAGTCGAGCAGTGACTGGAGCTCTTGTGCCCACTGCAGCTGCTTGCCCAAGAAGGCCGTGCCCCGCTCGAAGCCGAGGGTGCCCATCACGACCTTCCACCCGTGGTCGACCTCCCCCACCACCAGGTCGGCGTCGGTCCGGGCGTCGTCGAAGAACACCTCGTTGAACTCCGCCGTGCCCGTCATCTGCACGATGGGCCGCACGTCAACGCCCGGCTGATCCATCGGGCAGAGCAGGAAGCTGATGCCGTCGTGCTTCTTGGCCGCCGCCCGGTCGGTCCGGCAGACGACGAAGATCCAGTCGGCGATGTGGCCGAGGCTGGTCCACACCTTCTGCCCGTTGATCACCCACTGGTCCCCATCGCGGACCGCGTGGGTCTGCACGTTGGCCAGGTCCGAGCCGGCGTTGGGCTCGCTGAAGCCCTGGCACCAGAACTCCTCCGCCTTGAGGATCGGCGGAAGGAACCGGCGCTTCTGCCCCTCGGTCCCGAACATCATGAGGGTCGGGCCGAGCAGCTCCTCGGCGAAGAACATGATGCGGTTGGGGGCATTCGCCCGCACGTACTCCTCGTTGAAGATGATCTCCTGCGTGAGCGGCAGGGCCCGCCCGCCATACTCCTCGGGCCACCCCATGCCGATCCATCCACCGCTGGCCAGCTCCCGCTCCCAGGACTTGCGCAGCTCGAGGTCCTCACCCTCACCGAGGTTGGGGCCGCCGCCCAGCGCGGCGAAATCGCCCACCAGGTGCTGAGACAGCCAGGCCCGCACCTCGGATCGAAACGCCTCGTCGGCCTCGGAGAACGCGAAATCCATGGCGGCGATACTGCCACACGCGGCCCGCAGCGCCCGGGGGCCGTCGGCCGTTGCCCCGGCCGGTGAATCAGGGCGTCCGGCCGGGGCCGAACAGGCCGGCGAGACCGTGACGGCCGAGACGCCCGGTCAGCTCGGCCCGAGTGGCCGAGAGCCCGAGCGGGTGGCGGCGCAGCGGGACGCTGGCCCGGGAGATCCACGAGAGCGCGGTCTCGTCGCAAAACCCGATGGCCCCGTGGAGCTGGTGGGCGACGTGGAACACCGTGCTGGCCGCCTGGAGGGCGGCCATCCGCAGGGACAGCGCGTCGTCGACGGCCTCGGGTCGCTCGGTCTCGAGGCTCCACAGGGCGTACTTGGCCAGCTCCTCGAGCCCGACCCGTTCGACCTCAGCCTCGGTCAGCTGGAACTGCACTCCCTGGAACGCCGCCAGCGGCTGGCCGAATTGACGGCGTTGGCGCACGTAGTCCGAGGTGAGCTCCACGGCTCGGTCGAGCATGCCGAGAAGCGTCCAGCAAGGCAGGACGAGGCCGAACCCGACGTCGGGCGCGCCGGCGTCGTCGAGCGGCTCGAGGTCGAGGCCTGCCACGTAGCGGTCGTAGTGCGGGGCGATGGTGCCCGGCCGCGGTGTCGCCGTACTCCGCCGTCCGTCGAGGTCGACGGCCACCCAGCGCAACCCGAGCCCGGCCACCGCCGCAGCGGGAGCACCGGGGTCGACGACCAGGAGCCCGTCTGCGTCGACGTTCCGGGGGCGGGACACCCGTTCGGCCACGGGGTACGGCACGGCCCAATACCCCGCGCTGCGGCACAGCGCGGCGGCGGCCTCGGCCTCGTCGACACTCTGGCGCGGATTCAGGTCCCAAGCGCCCAGTTCGGCCAGCACGGGCCCCACCAGCGCCTCTCGCTGCTCGGGCGCCGCTTCGGCCATCGGGGCCAGGCGATCGCCACCGGCCGCCTCGAGCACCTTGCGGGCGGTCCGGCCGTACTCCGCTGCTTCCTCGCTGAACTCGGAGATCATGCCGAGGCCAGGGCCCGTGCCAGGAGGATGCGCTGCACCTCTACGCTCCCCGACGCCACCGTGGAGGCCTGGGCATAGCGCCAGTGGTCCTCGACCGCCCGCGAGAACTGCCGCGCCGCAGCGGTCTCGGGTGGCGCCAGGCCGATGATCTCGGCCAGGACGTCGGCGCTGTGCTGGTCGAGGAGGGTCACGGCGATGCGGTAGGCCGCCACGTCGCCTGGGCGCACCCGTCCGGATTCCTGCGTGCCCACGACGCGGTAGGCCAGGAGCCGAGCGCGCCGGCACAGAGTCAGGGACTCGGCCCAGCGTCCCCGCAGCTCCTCGGGCAGACCTTGCCAGCGGTCAGCGAGCACTGCTGGGGCGCGGACCAGCAAGCGCTCGCAGCGGGCATAGCGGGCGATCCCGACCCGTTCGAACGCCAGGACCTCCTGCACGATGGCCCACCCTTCGTCCACCGTTCCGAGGACGTTCGCCGGTGTGACCCACACGTCGTTGAAGAAGACCTCGTTGAGGTGGTGGGGCCCGATCATGTTGGCGATCGGGCGCACCTCGATCGCCGGGTCGTCCATGGGCACCAAGAAGACCGTCAAGCCCTGCTGCTTCTTCTCACCCTTGGCCGTGCGGGTGAGGAGGAAGCACCATTGGGCCATCGTGGCGTAGGAGGTCCAGATCTTCTGGCCGGAGACGAACCACCCCTCACCGTCCCGGCGGGCCGCCGTCTGCACGGAAGCCAAGTCGGACCCCGAATCGGGTTCGCTGAAACCCTGGCACCAGATCACCTCCCCCCGGGCGATCGGCGGTAGGTGCTGACGTTGCTGCTCGGCGGTGCCGTGGCGCATGATGATCGGACCGACCCAAATTGACGCCCATGTACTGCGGGCCACGGGGCTCGTGGTGGGCCCACATCTCCTCGCGAACCGCCGTCTGCACCCACGGCGACGCGCCCCTGCCGCCCCACTCCTCCGGCCAGGCCACGCACAGGAGGCCGCGCTCGGCCAGCGTCCGGCAGAAGGACTGGGTGACCTCGAGATCGGCGGGATCGTTGGTGAAGGCGCCCAGGAATCCCTCGGGCACGTGCTCGGCGATGAGCGCGCGCAGGTCGGCGCGCATGGTGGCGACGTCGTCGCCCAGATCGAAGTCCACGTCGGTTCACCGTAGTCCCGCGAGCTCCAACGGTCCGACGAGTCGAGCGTCGCCGCGTCGCCGGGCTCGGAAGGGGCCTACCCGTCCCGACGCAGCAGGATCACGCCACCCGGCGAGAGCCCGCCGGTGCTGAGCACGGCGACCGACGCGTCGCGCACCTGACGCGGACCCCCGTCGCCGCGCAGCTGCGTGATCGCTTCGTGCACGAAGCTCATCCCGTGGATGCGCCCGTGCGACAGCTGACCCCCGTGGGTGTTGAGCGGGAGCTCACCGTCGAGCGCGATGCGCTTGCCGGTGTCGAGGAAATCCTTGGCCTCGCCCACGCCGCAGAATCCCAACGCCTCGATCCAGGTGACACAGTTGAAGCTGAAACCGTCGAAGAGCTCGGCCACATCGACGTCCGAGGGGCGTAACGCGGTCCGGGTCCACAGGTGCGCGGCCGGACCGAGCACCTGTGGCTCGTGGCTGAGCACCCCTTGGTCCCACTCCATGCGCTCGGTGATCTGCATCCCCACCGCCTCCACCCGGATGGTGGGTCGGGGCAGGTCGGCCGCGGCATCGAGCGCCGAGACCACCACGGCCACCGAACCGTCGCACAACGGGTCGCAGTCGAGCAGACCGAGCGGCGAGCTGATCGGGCGCGACGCCAGGTACTCGTCCATGGTGAGCGGCTCTCGGAACACGGCCGTCGGGTTCAGGGCCGCGTTGGCCCGGGCGTTGAGCGCGACCCAACCCAGGGTCTCACGGGTGGTGCCGAAGCGGGCGAAGTGCTGCGAGGCCGCCATGGCCACCGTGTTGACCGCCTGCACCCCGTACGGCGCGAGGTACTCGTCGAAGCCCGCCGCCCGTCGACGCGCGCCCAGGGCGGTCGCTCCGCGCTTGGCCAGCTCTCCGTATGTCGACTGCCACACGGTGCGGAAGCACACGACGTGGCGGCACAACCCCGAGGACACGGCCAACATGGCCTCAATGACCGATCCCGCGGCGCCCGGCGTCTCCGGCGCGCCGTTGTGCCAGGTCGGGTGCACACCGAGCACCCCCTCGACGGCGGCGACGCCGCCCTCGGAGTACCCGCCGTCCGCGTTTCCGGACGGGTAGGTGGACAGGCCGTCAATGTCGTCCAGCGTGAGGCCGGCATCGGCCACCGCCGCGGTGATGGCTTCGACCGTCAGAGACAGCGGGTCGACCATCAACTTGCGGCCCAGCCGCGACATGCCGATGCCCGTGAGTGCGACGGCGTCCTCGAACTTGTCCAGCCGCGCCATGGGCCGCACGGAGCGGATCCGCTCGAGCTCCTCGCTTTCGTCGGCCAGCTCGGCCGTGGGCTCTCCGGTGGGCTCGAAGAGGGGAAGCCAGACGTCTTCTTCCTGCTCGAAACGGACGCGCACCCGCATGCCGATGACCACCTCGTCGGGCGCGCACCCGACGATGTTCGTCGTCAACCGGATGCGGGGGTCCTCCTCGATGGCTACCACGGCGACCGAGTAGGGCACTGGATAGTCCGGCGACCACTGCTGGTAGTTGGTCGTGCAGCTCTGGACCACCCCGCGACCGCTCACCTCGGCCACCTCGGTCCGGTCGGACCGGCAGGAGCGGCAGACCGGACCCGAGGGATGCCGGAGCGTCCCGCAGTCGGTGCAGCGCTGGAACCGCAGGCGCCCGTCGGCGCCGGAGGTCCAGAAGAAACGATTCCAATCCGTCACCACGGGGAGGACGCGCGCCATGACTACGCCTTCTCCCCCGTCGCCCTGGCGCGCATCAAGCCGGGACGCGTCAACTGGCGGGCGCCCCGAGCACACGACCCGGGACAGAGGTCGTCGGCTCCCCCGCCTCGACGACCGGCTGTCCGTTGACGATCACCCACGGGATGGAACGGGCGTTCTTGGTCATACGAGTCCCGCCACCAGGGATGTCGTCGAGCGTCAGCAGCTCAGTCGGGCCGACGGTGTCGGGGTCGAAGATGACCATGTCGGCGGCCTTGCCCACCTCGAGCGTGCCCCGGTCCTCGAGTCCGAGGAATTCGGCCACGTCCGAGCTGAGCGCGGCCACGCCCTCCTCGAGCGTGTAGCTGCCCTTGTCGCGTACCCAGTGCTTGAGGAAGTAGCTCGTGTAGTCGCCGCCGGCGAAGGTCTGCAGGTGCGCGCCACCGTCGGAGACGCCGACCACGGTGGTCGGGCTCTTGAGGATGCGCTCCAGGTTGGACTCGTCCACGTTCACCGGACCCGAGAGCCGGAAGAACGTCTGCAGCTTGTCGGCCAGGGCGACGTCGAACATGACGTCGGCCGGACTCACGGCCCTCTCCCCGGCGATCTCTTCCAGGAGGCGGCCTTCGAGCTTCTGGGTCTCGGGAGTCGCACCCTTCTCCACCGAGACCATGGACATGTACTTGGCGTCCTTCCAGAACTCGGACAGCTTGGCCCGCCAGGCCGGATCGGCCAGGGCCGCCTGCATCCCGGCCATGTCCAGCCGCGAGTAGTCGACCCACGGCTGGGAGGAGGCGAAGATGGCGGAGAGCTTCTTCAGCGTGAAGCGCGTCTCGGGTCGCTGGCAGCGGGCGATGGCGAGAATGTGGTGGCCCCGCGTGAGCTCTGCCTCCATGAACTCCAGCCAGCTCTCCCAGTCAGGCGTGCCCTGTCCGTAGTCGTTCCACGACACGATCGCACCGGAGATCTCCGCGAGACTCACGAGGAGCACCCGGTCCGCGTCCGAGAGCCCTTCACGCTTCGAGCGCGGATTGATGGAGACCAGCCGCTTGCCCTTCCGGCCAACCGCGGCGGCCAGCGCCTCGTTCTCGGCGTCCGTGGCGAAGTACGAGGGGATGTGCTCGCCGTGCTCACCGAGCTGGTGAGGGGCGTGGCTCGAGCTCACGCCCGCGGCCCCGGCGTCCATGGCCTCTTCGACCACCTGGACCATCGCGGCGATCTCCTCATCGGTGGCCGTGCGCTCGAGGGCGTCCTCTCCCATGACGTAACGGCGCACCGCGCTGTGGCCCACCTGCGTCACGACGTTCAGGCCGAGAGGGCTGCGCGCCAACCAGGCCAGATACTCGGGGAACGACTGCCAGCGCAAGGGGGCGAACCGCTCCAGGGCCGCCTTGGGCACTTCCTCGGCCGCGCTGAACAGACCCATGAGGTAGTCCTGGTCCTCGGAACGCACGGGCGCCAGGGAGTACCCACAGTTGCCCATCAGGACGGTCGTCACGCCGTGCGAGACGGACGGGTTGGCCGTCGGGTCCCACAGCAACTGGGCGTCGTAGTGGGTGTGGGCGTCGATGAACCCGGGGGCCAGCACCTGCCCGTCGGCATCGACGGTGCGAGCGCCACCCTCGTCGATCTTCCCGACCGCGGCGATGGTCCCTCCACTCACTGCCACGTCACCCCGGTACGCGTCCTTGCCGGTTCCGTCGACGATGAGCGCGTCCTTCACGACGAGGTCGTAAGCCATGCGCGATCTCCTCTATCCTCTGCGGCCCTACGGGTCGGTTTCCTCGGCGACCCTACGGGTCGGTTTGCTGGCCTTCTCGGTCTGCGATCTCGGATTTCCCTTCACAAGGTAGCCGACCGGCGTGCGGGTCCCGCCCGCCAGACACCCTCCCCGTTGCCGGGTCACGACTCCCTGATCGTCCCGGCGACGTGGGTGAGCTCCCGGACGCTGGAAAGTGAGCGGAGCCGGAGACACAAATCGATGACCTCGTTGCGCTGGGCTTCGTCCGGCATCACCGCACTGGCGCACTCGTTGAATTTGCCCCGGACCTCGTCTTCGGTCAGCGGGTCGAACATGGTGCCGTGCAGGTCCTTCTGCGCAGCCGAGGCGGTCCGCACGGTCCCGTCCTTCAGGGTCAGTACGACCGTGCTCGCGAGCTTCACCCTGGTCAGGTCGCCCTCGAGCGGCACCCAGTGGACCCGCTTCATGAGCTCCTGTCCCTCGGGTCGCCGGACGGCCGCGTCGGTGTACTGCGCCAGACCGCCCCGTCCGTCGAGGACCATGGCCGCCATGTCGTACTCGACGCTGTACTTGCCCTCGAGCCCTGTCTGGGGGTGGTGGAACGGCTTGCTCTGCTCGAGGAAGGCCGGAAGGTGGACGTCGATCGACTCGATCTCATCGGGCTGAACTGGGCGCTCCTCGAAGATCTGCTCGATGGCGGTCATCGCCCAGTGCCCGGCCGCGCAGGAGGCGTTCAGGCGCATGGTGGACCCGCGCTCGGCCATGTCCCACGTCCCGAGGTCCTCGACGACCTTCTCAGGATCCCCCACCTCCTGGCCGATCATCCGCATCACACCGTCGTCACCGTCGAGGATGTCCGCGTTGGCCGTGAACCCCATCCCGATCAGCTCCCCGGCCATGACCCCGTGCATGGCCGCATTGCCGGCGGTGAAGCCCTTGGTGTCGCTGGCTCGGTTCTTCTGCACCCCGCCCATGGCCGATGCGGCATGGCCGATGGCCATCCTGATCTGGGTGACGTCCAGTCCCATCAGCTTCGCGGTGGCCGCGGCCACGCCCATCACGGGTTGGAAGCCCTGGTTGAACCAGCCGGTCTGCAGGAGCTTCGGGCCCCCCTGGTCCATGGTGGGCTTGGCCGTCCGCCAGATCACCTCGTAGCCCACCATCCAGGCCACGATGAGGTCACGGCCGGAGACGCCGAGCTTCTCGCCGACGGCCAGCGTGGCAGCCGTCACGGGATTCGCATAGTGACCGCTGAAGGCGGCGATGTCGTCGAACTCGAGCGCATGTCCGGCCGTGCCGTTCAGCAGCGTCGCGAAAGCGGCGGTGGTCTTGTACCCCGCGCCCACCACCGAGCTCTCGGGCTTCGTCTCCCCGAAGCCACGCACGTACTCGAGGAGGATCTTCCCCGTTGGCGTCGCTCTCCCGGCCAACTGCACGCCCAGGGTGTCGACGAACCGCTCCTCCACCCGGCGCAGAGCGACCTCCGGAACGTCGTCGTAACCGACCCCGGCAATCCACTCGGCAAGCCTCTGCGTGACGGACGTCATCTCAGCCTCCCCTGCACGTCCCCTCCTTCTGACTCTCGCTCTCCTGCCACGGTACCTGCCGCTACCGGCTGGCGAGGTAGCCCTCGTTCCGCAACATCTCCTCGACCCCGCCTGCCACCACAATGCGGCGGAGCACCTCGGGCACGGGAGCGCCCTGCAACGAGGTGCCCTTGGTCACGTTGCGAACCTCGCCGGTGAGCCAGTTGACCTCGGCGACATCGCCCTCGTCGAAGGCGTCGAGGATCCCAGGACACGGCAGAGACGGGAGCCCCACGTTGATGCAGTTCCGCAGACCCAGGCCGTTGAACGAATCGGCAACCACGACGCTCACGCCGAGACCCACGAACATGTCCCCGATCGGGCGCGCCGAACCCACCCCGAAGTTGCGACCGGCCAGCAGGATGTCCCCCGGCTGTACCTCGTCCTTCCATCCCGGCCGGTTCGCGTTGAACACGTGCTCGAGCTGCTCCTCCTTCGTCATCAAGACGGCGAAGTTCGGAATGACGAGATCGGTGTTGATGTCGTCGCCAAACTTCCAAACCTTGCCCGTGAACACGTCTTCCATCGACTGAACCCCTCTCTCGTGCGGCTCGGAGGATCCGAAGCCCCTCAGAATCCCCTGGGGTCGGTGATGACCCCCGTGATCGCCGACGCGGCCACCGTCGCCGGCGACCCCATGAACACCTGGGCCTCGGGGCTCCCCATGCGTCCCTTGAAGTTCCGCGTCGACGCCGTGATGCACGTCTCTCCGTCCCCCAAGAGCCCCATGTGCCCACCGAAGCAGGCACCACACGTGGAGCTCGTCACCACCGCGCCGGCGTCCATCAGGGTCTCCACATAGCCCATCCTGATGGCGTCCTTCAAGATGGTCTGGGTGCCCGGCGTGACGATGAACCGCGTTCCCGCAGCCACCTGCTTGCCCTTGACGATCTCGGCCGCGACGGCGAAGTCGCTCAGCCGGCCGTTGGCGCACGATCCGATGAAGGCCTGGTCCACCTTCTGTCCCGTGACCTCGCTGACCGGCTTCACGTTGTGGGCCACCTTGTTGGGGAGGACGACCTGCGGCTCGAGCGAAGACAGGTCGACGGTGAGGACCTCTTCGTACTCGGCGTCGGCGTCGGGGAACACGGGCTCGAAGGGCCACTTGGCCCGACCTTCGAGGTACGTCTGGAGGACGTCGTCGTAGGGGAAGAGCGAGAACTCGGCCGAGAGCTCCGCCGAGATCGTCGCCATGGTCAGGCGCCCGTCCATCTCAATGCCGGCCAGGCCGTCGCCGTACCACTCGAGATTGCGGCCCGCGAAGTCGCCGTACTCACCGGGGATGTAGTGGATGATGTCCCGTGCGTAGACGCGCTCGGGAAGCGAACCCTCGAGCACCACCTTGGTGGTGGGTCCGACGAGGAACCAGGTGTGCCCCTTGCAGGTGATGTAGAGCATCTCGGAGGGGCCCAATCCGCGGGCCAAGCAGTTCAGCGCACCCGACGAGCAGGTGTGCGAGTCGGGGTTGGCCAGGATCTGGCCCGGGAGGGCCAAGCCCTCCTGGGCCACCAGGACGTGCGAGATCCCGTGACGTCCCACTGGGAAGTAGTTCTTGATGCCGAACTTCTCGACGAACTCCCGCATGCCCTTGGCCATGTTGGCGGCCCGGACGGTGGGAGCGGGCACCTGATGGTCGTGGAGCAGCACGATTTTGTCGGGGTCGCTGACTTTGAGGATGTCGGGCCGCATGGAGTCGAAGGAGACGATGACGTCGACCTCGACCGCCACCACGTCCCCGGGCGAGACCACCTCGCTCTCCGAGTGGTTGGCCAGGATCTTCTCGATCGCCGTCATTCCCATGTGTGTTCTCCTCCTACTCGATCTATCGGGGGCTGAAGAGCGGCGCCAGCTCCGCCACGTCGGCGATGCTCGACAGGTCCCGCGCCCGCGCGTAGAGCTCGTCGGCCTGGGCCTCACCCAGCACCCGGGCCACCATATCCGTGAATTTGCCCTTGAACTCGTCCTCCGTGAGCGGGTTGCTGGGGTTGCCCTTGGGGTAGAGCACCTCCTCGGTGAACTCCCGGCCGTCACGGAGGCGAACGGTCACGCTTCCCGGCTGGGAGTTCGTGACCTTCTTGAGGAGCTCGGTGTCCTGGTGGACCTTGGTCTTGGGAATCATTCCCTGCACCACCGGATCCGCCACCGTCTCGTCGGTGAACTGGTCGACGCCGATCTTGCCGTGCACGGCGGCGACCGAGAGCGCGAAGGGAAGGCTGGCCTGCGCGCTCACGACTGTCGACACGTTGTGCTTGGCCAGGAACGGCTCCACCCGTTGCCACCCGGCATCGATCTCCTCAATGTCCTCGTGGCGCACATCGTGAGTGCGGATGATCTTGAGCAGCGCCTCGACCGGGGCGTGCAAGGTCAGGTTCATGGGGTAGTTCTTGACCCAGCGGCCCGAGATGATGAACGACTGCCCCAGCCCGTCGAAGAGCGCGTCGGCGTCGAGCCTCCCCTCCGAGTACATCTGGGCGAATCCCTGCACGCCCTCGAGGCCCATCTCGGTGGCCCGAAACCCGGTCTCGGCCATGAGGGCGGCGGTCACGCCCCGCTCACTGGCCATCCCACCGTTGAGGGACCTCTGCCAGGCGCCCTCCTCGTGACCCTGGAAGGTGCCGCCGGTGAAGGCCGCGGCGAGACCCAGCGCATAGTTGGTGTGGTGACCGGAGAGTCCCAGGACCCGGGCGCCGCCGGCGGCGCACCCGAACGTGCCGAACAGGGCGGGCACGTAGAAGCCGGAGCCGGGCTGGCCGGAACCGGGCTGGAGCGTCGCCCGCAAGATCCTGCCCTGGACCTCGTAGCCGATGGCGATGGCGAGGGCGAGGTCCCTCCCCGGCTTGTGTCGCGACTCGGCCAGGGCCAGCGGACCGGTGACGGCGAATGGATAGGCCCGGCTGTTGGCCACGAAGTCGGCGTACTCGAATCCGAGCGCCATGGTGCCATTGGCCATCGCGGCACGTGAGGTGAGGGTCTTCCGGCCCGTGGCGAGGATGGTGGCTTCGGGCTGTCCGCCGCCGTCTTGGGCACAAAAGGCGGCGATGCTCTGGCCCCACGGCTTGGTGGCCCCGACGAAGATGCTCTCACCGAGGAAATCCGTGAAGGCGCGAGCGGCCTCTTCGACGACCCCGGAGGGCAGGTCCTCGACCTGCAGCCCGGCCACCCACTCGGCCAGCTCGCGCGTGACCATGCGCCCGCCAGTGACAGTGTCCTCACGGCTGTCCACGGTCCCCCCCTCGTTTCGTGTTTCCGTACAGTTTTGCCGATCGCGTCGGGACAAGCCCAATCAGAAGTGGACGAGCTGCTCGAAACGGGTGAGCTCGTCCCCCGTGAAGCCACCCGCGTGGCCGGGGAGCTGGTAGAGCCGGGCCACGTTGCCGCCCAGGAGCGCGAGGCGGTCCTCGGCGGGCACCTCCTCGGTCACCCGCATGGCTTGCTGCCGGTCGTCGGGCCAGTGGGAGTCCGCCATCGGATAGTGGCTGCCCCACATCAGGTGCACCTTTCCCAGCACGTGCCGGTTCTTCACCGACGAGCGGTCCTGGTGGAACACGAACCACGTGTGGGCACGGACGTACTCGCTCGGCAGCACGTCGGGGTTCTTCAGCGCGTACTCGTCGAGGTGGCGGTGGCGGACGTAGTTGATGTCCATGAACTCGAGCCAGTGGAGGGCCCACCCGGCATTCCCGTGGGCGAGAACCAGCCGTACGTTGGGAAACCGGTCGAAGACCCCAGCCGCCACCAGGGGCAGAGCGGCGTCGGCCATCGGCGGCTTCAGACCCGGCGCCACCCCCGACGGGGGCAACGTCGCCCTGGCACCCATGGCGTAGTGCAGGCTCACCGGGACGCCCAACTCGTTCACCGTCTCCCAGAACGGGTCGTCGTCGGGACTCCCGGCCACCGTGCCGCCACCGGGCCAGGCATCGAGAAGGACGCCACGCAGGTTGAGCTCCTTGACGCAGCGCAGCAGTTCGTCGCGGGAGTCCTCGGTCGACGTCGAGGGAATCTTGCCCAAGCCGATGAACCGATCGGGGTTGTGGGCCGAGAAGTCAGCGATCCAATCGTTGTAGGCGCGCACGCAGGCCAACCTGAGCTCGGCATCGTCGAGCTGCTTGACGGCGTCCCAGAGTCCTGATGACGGGTAGAGCAACTCAGCCTGCACGCTGTCGGCGTCCTGTGCCCTGATGCGCTCCTCCGGGTCGTACAGGCCGGGCTGCACGTCGTCGAAGGTCACGGCCTTGCCCACGTCCCGGGGCGCCACTCGCCAGCCGGACCCCGCGGCGGCCGTCGCCGGGAGGGGGGCAGGCTCGACACCCTCCACCACCCAGGCGCTTCCGGCCTCGGTGGTCTCGAGCTTGGGCGCACGGCTCCGCAGATTGCTGGGCACACGCCGCTCGAAGAGGTCCGGAGGCTCGACGACGTGCGAGTCCGCCGAGATCAGCGAGTCGTCAGTGTTGCTGCCCGTCACGGTGTGCTGGTCTCCTGTCCTGAGGCTCCCGATGGCGAGGGTGCGCCCCGTTCGATCTCCTACGCCGCGGCACCGATGGCCTTCGGCTCGTCGTAGGGCATGTTGTACATGTCGGCGGCGTTGCGCCACATGATCCGCTCGATTTCGCTCGGGGTGGCCCCGGCCCGCTCCAAGATCTCCCGACCGAGCTGGTAGTCCACCGGCCAGCTGCTCGACGAGTGGGGGAAGTCAGGTCCCCACATGATGTTGCCCACCCCGATGTCGTAGCGGTTGGCCGCACCCACCTCGTCGACGATGTACACCACGCTGACGTTGCGCCGGAAGTATTCGCTCGGCAACATGGGCAGGTCCCACTCCGAGCGGTTGCGCTTGACGGACTCGTCGAACGTCTCGAGGTAGTAGGGAACCCAACCCGTGTGGACCTCGGAGCCGACGAAACGCAGGTCGGGGAAGCGCTCGAAGACACCCGACGAGATCATCTTCCAGAGGATCACCGGGAAGGCGCCCGCCTCGACGTCGAGGCCCATCGTCTTGGCACGACGCAGTTGGTCGGGAACCCCCTGGGCATTGAGCTTCGATCCCAGGTCGCCGGCGGGGAAGAAGAACATGGTGTGGACGTTGATGGCCATGTCCAGCTCGACCGCGGCCGCCCAGAAGCGGTCGTCCTCGGGAGTCGGCTCGAAGAACGATCCACTCGGGTACGACTCGAGCTGCGCCGTGCGCAGCCCCAGGCCGACGATGCGGTGCAGTTCCGCCAGGCAGTCGTCGATCCCAGTCGTCGGCAGCGTGGCGTTGCAGATGAAGCGCTCGGGCGCGTAGGCCTGGAACTCGGCGATCCAGTCGTTGTAGACCTTGTAGCAGGCCAGGCTGAGCTCGGGATCGGGACAGAGCTTGATCCCGTTCCACACCGTCGAGACCCCGTTGAAGATGACTTCGGCGTCGGTCTCGTCCTCCAGGATCTCCTCGACCCGGGCGGCCGGGTCGTAGGACCCGGGGAACACGTCCTCGTAGCGGACACCCCGGTTCTTGATCTGCTTGAAGCTGTCGATGAGGGACGCTCGGTCGAAGCGCTTGGAGGAGCGCGAGTACATGGAGCTGAAGCCCATCGGCGACGGGCGCTTCTGGCCCTCCATGATCCAGGCGTGCCCCTTGGTCTTGGGGGTCTCGATGATGTGCGGGCCGCGGTCCTTGAACTTGGCCGGCAAACGGTCCGTCCACAGCGTGGGCGGCTCGTTCACGTGACCGTCAGCCGAGATCGATCGATACTGCATGCTCTCCCTCATCCCTTCCCGAGACGGCGACCCGACTCCTCGCACCTGGGGTGCTGCCCCTCAGCCCTGCCGGAACCTCGCGACAGGAGCCTCGCCAAGGCTAGCACCTGTGACGATATCTGTCAGCAGGCTGACAGATTTTTTCGTCCTCCGGAGGGCGATCATCACGCCGGCCCGAGCGGTCCCTCGGGGGCGCCGCGAGGTCAGAAGCGGCCGGAGGGCTCTGGCACCGCGAGCGATGCCAGCTCGCCGGCCAGCTGGGCATGGAGGTCCCGGGACGACCCGAGGAGCGCGTCGAGAGCCAGGCCCCGGCGGACCAAGCCCGGGAGCGGGTGCTCCCCGGACAGCCCGATCGCACCGCAGACCTGCATGGCGTGCTTGGCCACGGCGTCGTGGGCGTCCCCCGCCACCGCCTTGGCCCAGGCCGCACTCGACGGCGACCCGTCCTCCCAGGCAGCCGTCACCAGGGACGCCGCCCCGACCGTCTCGGCGTAGGACTCGGCCATCCTGAATCGCACCGACTGGTTCGACCCGATGGTGCGACCGAACTGGCGCCTGGTGCTCACCTGGTCCGATGCCACCTCGAGAATCCGACGCGCCACGCCGACGAGCTCGCTGGCCAGGGCCAAGCGACTGCGGCGCTCGACCTCGGTCCACTGCGCAACCTCGTTGGCGCTGGACCCCTGCACGCGGACGCGGACCCAACGGAACTCGCCGCGCCATGCCCCCGAGCGGCGCCTCGGTCACCTGGGGGTCTTCGACCTCGTGGAGCACGCCACCCGAGGGAACCAGCACGGTCCGGTGCGAACCGGCGACCGAGCGCAGGGCGATGCCGGACATGTCGAGCGTCCGGCCATCATCGGAGTCCACGGCCGGCGAGGCGGCCCAGGGCCAAATGACCGTTGCAGCACCTGCGACGCCGGACAGGGCGGCCGTGACCACGTCGAGTGCCTCGGTGTCCGCAGCCAGGAACCCTTGCTCCTCGAACAGCGCGCTGAACGCGAAGGCCTCGTCGGTCGCGGCCAGCTCCCGCCACCCGAACTCCGCCAAACCCGGAGCGATGTCGTCGGCCGAGCGCACGAGCGCCTCACGAAGTGAGCCACGAGCCAGCGCCCGGAGTTCCTCGTCCATGGTGTCCCTCCCCATGTGGTCGAGTCCCCCTAGTCGCTCGGGAGACGCAGGACGCGGTCGGCGACGATCGAGCGTTGGACCTCGCCTGCTCCGCCGAAGATGCTGGTGGCCCGGCTGTACCACCACCCGGCCCGCCACGCCTCGGCCGCGTCGGAGAAGACGAAGCCCGAGCGGCTCACCTGTCGCGCCACCTCGAAGAGGGCCTGCTCGGCACGGGCGAGGAGTATCTTGTCGGCCGACGCCTCGGGTCCGATGGTCTCTCCCGCGTCGAGCCGCCTCACTGATTGCATGGCGCGTGCTCGCACGGTCTGGAGCTGCAGCCACGCCCCGCTCAGCGCGGACCACGCCGCTTGGTCGCTGCCCTGCTCGACCAGGAATTCCCGGAGTTGGCGCAGGCGGTGCGTCAACCAGGCCTGCCGCTGCGCGGCGTACATGCTCCGCTCGAACTGGAGCATGTACATGGCGACGCTCCACCCGTCCTGGGGGGTGCCGATGAGCCGGTCGACCGGCACGCGCACGCTGTCGAAGAACGTCTCGCACATCTCTTGATCCCCGCTGGCGAACACGAGCGGGTTGCGGGTGAGCCCCGCCGAATCCGTGTCGATGAGCAGCGCGGCGAGGCCGCGGTGGCGGCTCTCAGGGGTGCCGGTGCGCACCAGGGTCAACAGCCGCGCGGAGACGTGCCCCTGGCTCGTCCACACCTTCTGCCCGGTCACCACGATCTCGTCCCCCTCGACCACCGCCCGGGTTCGCAGGCTGGCCAGGTCGCTCCCGGCGTCGGGCTCGGAGAACCCCTGAGCCCACGACTCCCGGCCGGAGAGGAGCTCGGGTAGGTAGGACTGGGCCAGCGCGGGCGCAAAGTGGATCATGGCTGGACCGACGACCTCAATGGTGTAGTCCGTGTCTGGGAGCTCGAGCCCGGCTCGACACAGCTCGTCGTAGTACGTCGCACGATGACGCGCGCTCCCGCCGAGCCCGCCGAGCGACTCGGGCCAGCCCACCCGCTTCCACCCCGCATCCCACATGGTGCTGGTCAGCGCCAGGCCGTCGCGGATCCGCACCGCCATGGATAACGCCCCCTCGCGCCGCAGTTCGTCCGCGTGCGCGCCCAGCCAGGCTCGGAGCCGGTCACGGTACTCGTCGAGGTCGGCCATCATCGCGGCCGATGACGTCGTCAACGCCGCCATGGCTTCCCCGGCTTCGCCGCGTCCCGGTCCACCTGCTCGGTCGCGATGGGGTTGCCAACTTGGGTGTAGAGCAGCCCGGTGGCGAGAGCCTGGGCGCGCGTCACGTCGAGGGACTGCCAGAGGACCTTGACCGTGCCCTGGACGGCCACCGGCGGCTGTGCCGCGATCACCCGGGCCAACTCCTGTGCCCGCCCGAGCAGGGACTCTCGAGGGACGATCTCGGTCACCAGGCCCACCGCGATGGCCCGTTCCGCCGTCATCCGCTCGTGCAATCCGAGCAGGGACATACGCAGCACATCGGAGAAACCCATGCGGAACCGCAGCGCGATCGGTTCCAAGGCGGCGACGAACCCATAGGTCACATGGGGATCGAAGAACGTCGCCTCGGGCGAGCACACCACGATGTCGCAGTCGGCCACGAAATAGAACGCTCCGCCGGCACACATGCCCTGGACGGCGGCGATGACCGGCTTCCACACCTCGTTTCGCCGGGGGGACAAGAGCCGTCCCGGGTCCTCGTTCTCGGCCCACGGGTGGGCACGGTCGAGAAAGGGGCTGTCAGAGTCCAGCCGCTCGGTGACGTCCACACCCGTGCAGAAAGCCCGATCCCCGGCAGCGGCGATCACAACGGCCCGCACGTCGTCGTCATCCTTGACCTCGCCCCACAGCTGCGAGAACTCGGCCTGCATGCGGTCGTTGAAGGCGTTGAGCACCTCGGGCCGGTTGAGCGTCACAGTCATGACGCCGTCCTCGGCTTTCTCGACGACGATCGTCTCGTAGGTCATGTGGGCTCCGTCTCTCGCTGTGATTCTTGACGCCCGAGGCGGTGCGTGGGCTCGGAGAGACTACTGCGGATCGACGAAGTGCAGCCCCGAGACCCTCGAAACCGGGCTCCCCTTCGACTTGGACTCGGCGGTGACAGCCGCGTGCAGAAATATCATCGGACTGACACAACAGCCGGTAGTGTCCTTGGTCGAATCCTCACCTTCCCGGACCCCTGGCGCGGTCTATGGTGGGCGCGGATGGCACGTCGGATGCGGGTGAGGTCCTTTGGCAGCTCCATCAGAGACTCTCAGGAGAGCACCGTCCCTGCGAGACGAACACAAGGCTCGAACGAAGCGCGCCTTGCGTGTGGCCGCGCTGAAGTTGTTCGCCAACCGGGGGTACGACACGACCACGATCGAAGAGGTGGCCGAGCTGGCGGGGGTGTCGGCCCGGACGTTCTTTCGCTACTTCCCGACGAAGGAGTCGGTGCTGTTCCTCGGCGAACGGCTGTGGTTGGAGTCCTTTGCCGAGGTGTATCCCACCCAGCCACGCTCCCTGAGCGACATCGATGCCATGTGCACGACGCTCATCGAGCTCGCCGCGCCGGTGGCGCGGAACCGGCGCTCGCTCCAGCTCTACGAGAAGGCCGTTGCGTCCTCGACCGTGCTGCGCGGCCGTGAGCAGGACCACCGCTACGAGGACGTCGGGACCATGGCGGGGGCGATCGCCCTACGCCGAGGCCTCCCCGGGGTCGACGAGGGGTGCGTGCTCCTGGCCGCCGTCGGTTTGGTGACGTACCGGCGCGCCCTGGACTCGTGGTTGGACGGACCCGGTGGCGTCGACCTGGGCGACGTCATCGTGGAGGAATTCAGGATCCTCGAGGCTCAGTTCGGCCAGGTGGCCGGGCCCGAAGCGGCGGCCCGCTGACCCACGTGCCATGACGACGAGCGCATCGGACATCTTCGACCTCCAGGGACGCACGGCCGTCGTCACCGGCACCAGCGCGGGCCTGGGCACCCGTTTGGCCCGGACGCTCGTCCTCGCCGGAGCGCGGCGTGGCGGCCATCTCCCGACGTCCCACGGAGCTGGACGAGGAGGCGTCGGAGGCGGGACGGCTCATCTCGCTCTCGGCGGACCTGGCCGAGCGGGACCAGGTGCTCGCCGCGGCCGCCGCCAGCCTCGACGTGCTCGGCGGACGAGTGGACATCTTGGTCAACAACGCGGCCTACCTGGCTGGCGGCGTGAAGGCTGAGGACGAGTCCTACGACGAGATCCGACGGACGCTCGCCGTCAACGTCGAAGCGCCGATCCTGCTGGCCCAGGCGTTCTTCCCGGCCATGCGCGCCGCGGGGAACGGGTCGATCATCAACATCACGTCGATCACCGCGTCGGTGGGCATCGGCCGCTTCCCCCAGGCGGTGTACGCCGCCACCAAAGGTGGGATGGAGGCACTGACCCGAGAATGGGCGGCGCAGTGGAGTCGTCACGGAATCCGGGTCAACTCACTGGCACCGGGGTTCATTGAGACAGAGATGACATCCGGCGTCATCAACGTCCCGAAGATCCAGGAGTGGATCCTGCGCAACACCCTGCTCCCCCGCCACGGCCAACCGGAGGACTTTGACGGGGCCCTCTTGTTGCTGGCCAGCGACGCCGGTCGTTACATCACCGGTCAGCGCCTGCTGGTCGACGGAGGGTGGACGGCGCACTGATTCCGCGGGCGGGCCGGCCGCCCCGCTCCCGCTGAAAGGACCACGCGGCGCCCTTCGATCCCGGTGCCTCAGCTCACGTCGGCGAACTTGGGGGTCTCCGCGAGCCCGGCGAGAACAGGGATCGGGCTGATCGCCTTGCGCAACGTGCGCACGGGTCCGTCCCTGTCCACCTTGGAGCGCGCGTGCTGCACGGCGAGGTTGTCCCAGGCGACCAGGTCACCTTGCCCCCACCGGTGCGCGAAGACGTGTGCCGGGTCGTAGAGATGGGCAAAGAGCGCCTCGATCAGCTCCTCACTCTCCTCGTGCGCGAGTTCGACGATCTCACGGGTGTTCATCTGGCTCACGTAGAGGAGCGTGCGGCCGGTCCGCGGGTGCGGGTGTCCGACCGAGCTGGTGACGGACTGCTCGTGCTCGCGGATGGCTTCGAGCAGGTCCTCCTCGGCGTCCGCCCCGCGACGTTGCTGGCCCGTCACATTGACCACGTGAAGACCTTCGACACGTGCCCTGAGGTCGTCGGGGAGCGTGTCCCAGGCGGCCGCGGTGCTCACGAAGGAGGTGGGGACCGAAGGCTGCTCGACCTCCAATCCGTAGAGCGAGAGGACCTGGAAGGGCTCGGGTGCCCACATCATGTCCGAGTGGAACAGCAGCCGCCCGTGCGGGGCGTAGCCGCCCGGCTCCTTGTTCGAGACGACGAACTTGTCCTGCGTGGCCCCGTCCGCCGGTCGGTCGTACCCGATCAATCCGTCGATGAGCTCGGTCTGATACGCCCGGTCGATGTCGATGCCCCGGAACAGGAGCAGACCGCGCTCGTCGAAGGCACGCCGCAGCCGGTCGCGCTCCTCGGCCTCGAGTGCCACCGGCTCGAAACCGAGGACCTCAGAGCCGAACGCCGGGGTCAGATCCCGAAATTGGAAGTGCGCCATGTGTCCTTACTCCTCTTGACCGCTGGCCAGCTTAGTGACGTGCCGGTTGGACGGATCCGAGGTCAGGAGCGCTGTGACGCCCGCTCCAGCCGGTGCCAGGCGGCCTCCACGGCCGCGAGATCTTCAGGGAGGTCGATGTCGGCGTCGACCCCGACGTCGTCGCAGTCGACGAGGTCCACCAGCTCGGGGTGCGACCGCAAGAAGGCACGTGCCCCACTGTCCCCGACCGCCGCGTCCAGCACGCCGGACCAGACCGAGCGGTCGAGCAGCACCGGCGTGCGCGGCTGCCCGCTGAAGGCGGCCACGACCGCAACCGATCCGGCGTGCCAGCGGTCCACCAGGCGCTCCACCAGGCTCGGGCGCACGGCCGGTTGATCGACTGGGGCCACGACGGCCGCTGGGGCGTCGAGCCGACCGGCCTCAGCCAGACCCGCCCGTAGCGAGCCGGACATCCCGTCCTTCCATGTTTCGTTGCGGACCACCACGGCTCTGGCCAGGTCACAGTCACGCTGAACCTCCTCCGCGCGTGCTCCGAGCACGACGACGACCGGAGCGCACCCGGCGGCGAAGAGCGTTTCCAAGGCCCTCTCGACCAAAGGACGTCCGTCGAACTCGACGAGTGCCTTGGCCCGCCCGAAGCGGCGCCCCTCCCCCGCGGCGAGCACGACCCCCGCCGGGCGGCCCGTCACCGGGCGGCCTTGTCGGTCGGGCTGCCCGTCACCGGGCGGCCTTGTCGGTCGGGCGGCTCGTCACCGGGCGGTGGTGATGGATGGGCCCGGACGACGAACGCAGCGAGGTTCCGCTGCCACCGCCCGACCTGACCAATACGATCTCGGCACAGATGGAGATGGCCGTCTCCGCCGGGGTCCGTGCGCCGATGTCGAGGCCGATCGGGGCCATGACCCGGGACAACTCGGGGTCGGTCGCCCCGGCCTCGCGCAAGCGGACCTCCCGGTCGGCCGCGGTGCGGCGCGAACCCATGGCTCCGATGTAGCCCACGGACGTGGCGAGCGCCCCGATGATGGCGGGCACGTCGAACTTGGGGTCGTGGGTCAGGACGCAAACGGCATCCTTACGGCCAAGGCGCGGTCCCACTCGGGCCAGATAGCGGTCGGGCCAGTCGACGACCACCTCGTCGGCCATGGGGAAGCGGCTCTCCGTTGCGAACACACGACGGGCGTCGCAGACCGTGACGCGAAAACTCAGCACCTTGGCCACGGTGGCCAGGGCGGCCGAGAAATCGACCGCACCGAAGATGATGAGAAGGGGCGGAGGGGTGAAGGCCTGGACGAAGACGGAGACGTCCTCGCGGCCCACCTCGCCCCGCGGCCCATAGTGACAGATGTCGGTCGCGCCGGCGTCCATGAGCCCGAGTGCATCACGCTCGACCGACGCATCGAGTCCTGGGTTGCCGAGGGAGCCCACGGTCGGCCGCTCGGGCCGCACGAGAATGGAGGTTCCGAGCATCACGCCTCCGGTCGTCCAGGCACTCGGCCCGACCACCGGCCTCTCGGGCGTCGCCTCGACTGACGGCCCGTCGGCGCCGCCCAGTTCGATCACCGTAGCCAGCGCCACCGGCTCGTCGGCCTTCAGATCGGCGTCGAGGGCCTCGAGCACCGGCTCCATGCGGGCCGTGTCCTTCGGGCCCGTCACCCGACCGGCTGGACGAACACCCGGATCGTGCCGCCGCACGTCAGCCCCACGGCGAACGCTTGGTCGTCGGAGTATCCGAAGGTGCACAGCCGGGGATTCCCAGACGTCATCACCTCGAGGGCCTCGGTCACCACCGCCCCTTCGACGCACCCCCCTGACACTGAGCCCACGACCTGCCCGTCCTCGCTGACCGCCATGGCCGCGCCGGGCTCACGCGGCGCGGAGCCGCCGGTCGAGACCACCCGGGCCAGCGCGACCCGCTTGCCTTCCGATCGCCACCTCGCAACGTCGCCGAGCACGTCCTTCACGGGCTCCAGCGTACGACCGAGCGGGGTCTGTCCGCCCAGAAGTCCGGAACTCCCAGTTCCGCCCCTAAGATCGCGAGACGAGATGTCCCTCCGTACAGAAGTTGAATGGATTGGGACGACCCCCGACGTCCTGCCGGTGGCGGAGGCCACGGCTTGGGCGACGCGTCCTGACTGCGGGGCAGTGGTCACGTTCTGCGGCACCGTGCGCGACCACTCCGAGGGTCGTCCGGGTGTGACCACACTCGAGTACGAGCTCTACGAGACCTACGCCGTCCCGACGATGGAGAAGGTGGCGAGGACGGCACGGTCGAGGTACCCCGACCTGGGTCGGATCGCCCTGATCCACCGGACGGGACCGCTTGCCGTCGAGGAGGTCTCGGTGGTGGTGGTCGTCTCGGCGCCGCATCGGGGTGAGGCTTTCGAAGCGGCGCGCCTCTGCATCGACATGATCAAGGAGACGGTGCCGGTCTGGAAGCGCGAGACGTGGTCCGGAGGTTCGGACTGGTCCGTCTGCTCGCACGAGATCTCACACCTGCCCGACATGGCCACGCCGTGAACCCCGAGTCGGGAGCGACGGCCACGGGCGGCGGCACCGAAGAGCTGATCCCGTTGCCCGAGGCGCGGCGGATCGTGCTCGACTCCGTGCGCGTCCTGCCCGCGCACCGGGTCGACGCTGGTGCCGCGCTGGGAGCCGTGACGACTGCGGCCGTCACCGCTCCCCACGACCTGCCTGCCTTCACCAACTCGAGCATGGACGGGTATGCCCTCAGGGGGTCGGACACCACCGATGTGCCGGTCACGCTACGCGTCGTCGACGAGATCCTGGCGGGCCGGACACCCCGCGTTCGGGTGGGCGCCGGCGAGGCCGCCAAAGTCATGACGGGCGCACCCGTCCCGCTCGGGGCCGATGCCGTGGTCCAGGTCGAGCACACCCGTTGGGAAGCGTCCGGATTGGTGACGGTGCTCGAGGGCGTGAACGCGGGCACCAACATCCGGCGGCCAGGCGACGACGTCGCCGCCGGAGCGACCGTCTTCGAGGCGGGTACCCGGCTCGAACCGTTGCAACTTGGAGTGCTGGCCAGCCTCGGCATCGCCGAGGTGACCGTGTACCGCGTGCCTCGGGTCGGAGTTCTCTCGACCGGCGACGAGGTGACGACCGGGCCGGGGCCCGCGGGTGCTGGTCAGATCCGGGACGCCAACCGCCCTACGTTGCTCGGTCTCCTCTCGCGGTCCGGATTCGCCTGCTCGGACCTCGGCGTGGTCCGCGACGACGAAGAGGCGATCGCGTCAGCCATCTCCGACGCCGCGCCCCGGTGCGACGCCATCCTGACCACCGGCGGAGTGAGCATGGGGGACGTCGACTACGTGCGGGTTGTGCTCGAGAAGCTGACGGCCGGGCACATGCGTTGGATGAAAGTGGCGATCAAGCCGGCCAAGCCCTTCGCCTTCGGAGTCCTGGCGGAGAGCGGCGTGCCCGTGTTCGGACTGGCTGGGAACCCGGTCTCGGCGGTCGTGGGGTTCGAGTTGTTCGCCCGACCAGCGCTGCGCAAGATGGCGGGGTACACCCACCTGGACCGACCCGTGATCCGGGCCAAGGCCGACGAACCGCTGCGGCGCCAGCGTGACGGCAAGCTGCACCTGATGCGAGTCACGTTGCGCGTCGGGGCCGACGGAGCGTTCCTGGTCCGACCTTCGGGAGGTCAGGGGTCGCACATGCTGGTCGCCGCGGCTCGGGGCAATGCCTTCGCTCTCGTGCCCGACGGAGCCGGTATGGACGCCGGCGAACCGGTCGACGTCATGGTGTGGGACGGCGACGAACTGGGCGGGGTCTCGCCTGACCTGGGATCTGCGGAGCTGCTGCGGTGACGACAGAGGTGGACGACCTCCTGGTCGATTCCTACGGGAGGATCCACGACGATCTGCGCATCTCGGTCACAGACCGCTGCAACCTGCGCTGTGTGTACTGCATGGACGACGACGTCGAGTTCATGCCGCGGAGCGACATCTTGACCTTCGAGGAGATCGAGCGCGTGGCGACCGTGGCCCACCAGCTCGGTGTGAAGGCGGTGCGCATCACCGGGGGAGAACCTTTGGTGAGAAAGTCGGTGGTCGACCTGGTGCACCGGATCGCCGGCATCGGATTCGCGGACGTGTCGATGACCACCAACGGACTCCTGCTCCCTCCCGTTGCCGGGGCGCTGCGAGAAGCCGGCCTCACCCGCGTCAACATCAGCTGCGACTCGCTTCGTCCCGAGCGGTTTGCCCGCATCCGTCGCCGAGGCACCCTCGACGACGTGCTCGCGGCCATGGACGTCGCCGAGGCGGCAGGTCTCTCACCGGTCAGGGTGAACGTGGTCCTCATGGCGGGGCTCAACGACGACGAGATAGTCGACTTCGCGGCCTTCGCGCGTCGGACGGGTCGCGCCGTGCGATTCATTGAGTTCATGCCGCTCGACTCGGGCGGCCGCTGGACACGCGACCGCCTGGTCCCGGGCGACGTGGTGGTGCGGACGATCTCGGAGCGTTGGCCCCTCGAATCCTGCTCGCCACCGGGCGACCCGGCGCCGGCAGAGCGTTACCGATTCGTCGACGGGGGCGGTGAGATCGGGGTGATCTCCAGCGTGACCCGCCCCTTCTGCGCCTCCTGCAACCGCCTCCGGCTGACCGCGGATGGGGCCATCCGCAACTGCCTCTTCTCCAACGACGAGCCCTCGGCGCGTGATCTGATGCGCGGTGGCGGCTCCGACGACGACCTGATCCAGTTGATCCGCGCCTGCCTGGCGCGCAAGCTCCCCGGGCACGGGATCAACAACCCGGTGTTCGTTCGCCCTCGCCGGTCCATGTCCATGATCGGCGGATGACGCCTCAGTGTCCATGATCGGCGGATGACGCCTCAGTGTCCATGATCGGCGGATGACGCCTCAGGCCAAGGTCCTCACGGTCTCCACCTCCGTCCACGCGGGCACCCGGGAGGACGCGTCGGGTGCCGCGCTGTCGGACCGGCTCGGTGCCGCCGGCTTCGAGGTCGTCGAGACGAGGGTCTCCCCCGATGGGATCGAACCCGTTGCCGAGGCCATCCGGTCCATGGCGGACCGGTTCGCCGGGCTCCTCGTCACCACCGGAGGGACGGGATTCGCACCGACCGACGTGACCCCCGAGGCCACCGCCCTGGTGCTCGAGCGGGAAGCGCCGGGGCTGGCCGAGGCCACCCGCGCCCCGAGCCACCTCGGTGCCCTCTCCCGCGGACGGGCGGGCACTGTCGGGCGCTGTCTCGTGCTCAACGTCCCGGGCTCACCCGCGGGCGCGATCGAGTCCATTGAGGCCGTGCTCCCCGTGGTGCCCCATGCACTCGAGCTCCTGGCCGGAGGCAGACCGCACTGAGGCGCCGCGGCGGGCGCGAAGTGGCCGAGCTCGGCCTCCCGACTCGGGAACCCGCGCCGCGAACTCAGCCCCCCGACACGGGAGGCAGCACCGCGAGCTCGTCGCCGTCACCCAGCAGTGCGTCATCGCCGGCCGGTTCCCCGTTGAGCCAGATACGGCTGACCTGGAGCACCTCGACGAAGCGCGCCCCGTAGCGGGACGCTGCCTCGCTCAATGCGTCGCCGACCGTGGCGCCGAAGACCGTGTCCTCCCCGGTCCCGGCCGCGTCACGAGCCGGGCCGAACAGTCTCAGGGTCGCCATGACGGACCGATGCGCGCCGGGCGGTGCCTCCGGGCACCCACGAACGCGGACGCATCGGCCGGCGGGCGGAAGCCACCCCCGTGGTACCGTGCCGAAATGTCCACCTTCCAGATCGGGGAGGCGGCCGAGCTTCTGGGCGTGAGTGCCGACACCCTGCGCCGGTGGATCGACTCAGGCCGGCTGCCGGCGACGAAGACGCCGGGTGGCCGCAGGATCGTCGAGGGCACGGACCTGGCTCGTCTGGCCCAGTCCTTGGCCTCCGCCCCGGGGAAGGACGCGCTCTGGCCGGCGTCGGCCCGCAACCGGATGGTCGGCTTCGTCACGAACGTCACACGCGACACCGTCATGGCCCAGGTCGACATGGTGTGCGGCCCCTACCGGATCGTGTCGTTGATGAGCCGCGAGGCGGCCGACGAGTTGGGCCTGGCCACCGGCGTGGTGGCGGTCGCCTCCGTCAAGGCGACCAACGTCACCGTCGAGCTCCCGCACGAGAAGGGCCGCTAGCGGCCCTCCCCCATTCGCCCGACCGGCCCCCCGACTTGTGCCACACGGCGAGGTCGTCGAGCGTGGCGTTGGGGTCCTCCGAGAGCACCTCCTCCAACAACGACAGGCCCGCACCGGCGCAGGCCACCAGAGCCTCCATCTCGACACCCGTCTGGGCCACCACCTGGGTCATCGCCTCGACCTCCAGTGCACCCGGACGGATCTGGACGCGCACCGTGATCCCCTCCAGCGGCAGGGGATGGCACAGCGGAATCAGATCCCACGTGCGCTTGGCCGCCTGGTGCCCCGCCAGCTCGGCGGTCCGCAGCGGACGCCGCTCGTCGTCGGCCAGCAACCGACCGATGTCCGCCGTCGTATGAATCACGCACCGCGCCGTGGCGCGCCGGAGCGTCGACGGCTTCCTCGTCACGTCCACCATCCGGGCGCGACCCTGTCCGTCGAGGTGGGTGAACGCGCTCATGGCGCGCAATATACCCCTGGACCGGCGGCGTGCCCCTGGACCGGCGGCGTCCAGCTCCCGACCGGGTCACCCCCGAGTTCTGGCCTTCAGCAGGCTGGCTTCGCCCCCCTGCGCCCCCGTACGCCATGATGCAGTCTGATGGTGGCACCGCACCTGCCCTCCGATCTCAGTGGACCGGACGACGTGGCCTCGGCTTTCGAGCACCACGGCTACCTCCCTGACGAGGCCCTCTCCACCGTGGTGTTCCTCGCTTTGCGCATGCAGCGCCCCCTCTTCTTGGAGGGCGAGGCCGGGGTGGGCAAGACGGAGGTCGCCAAGGTGCTGGCTCGCTGGACCGGAGCCGAGCTCCTCCGGCTGCAGTGCTACGACGGGATCGACGTGGCTCAGGCGATCTACGAATGGGACTACGCGCGCCAACTCCTGCACCTCCGCGCCGCTGAGGTGGCGCGGTCGGGGCCGCTGTCGGGACCTTCGCTCGAGGACGAGCTGTTCTCCGAGCGCTTCCTGGTTCGTCGGCCCCTGCTCCGGGCCATCGCCGACTCCTCGACCGCCCCGGCCACTCCGGTCCTGCTGATCGACGAGGTCGACCGCGCCGACGACGAGTTCGAGGCCCTCCTCCTCGAGATCCTCTCCGACTACACGGTGACCATCCCCGAGCTCGGGACGTTCTCGACCGATCGACCCCCCGTCGTGGTCATCACCTCGAACCGGACGCGCGACGTGCACGACGCGCTCGAAGCGCCGCTGCCTGTACCACTGGGTGGAGCATCCCGAGATTGAGCGGGAGGTGGCCATCCTCGAGCTCAAGGTCCCCGGAGTGGGGCGCGACCTGGCCCGCCAGCTGGCCACCGCCTCGGCCAGGTTGCGGAGCATGGGGCTCTACAAGGTGCCCGGCGTGGCCGAGACGATTGACTGGGCCCGTGCCCTCAACGCGCTGGGCGTGCGCCGGCTCGACGACGTGGCCGTGGATCGGACCTTGGGGAGCGTCCTCAAATACCGGGAGGACGCGGAGCGTGTCCGCGAGGCCGGGGTGGCGCGCATTGTGGACGCCGCCCTCGGCACGAAGGGCTGATGTGGCCACGATCGCCGAAGTGGCCGCCGGCTTCGGCGCTGCCCTCAGAGCAGGCGGGCTCCGCGCACCGCTGAGCGCGGTCAGCTCGTTCGCGCAGGCGCTCGACCAGCTGGGTGTCGACTCCCCGACCGCGGTCTACTGGGCCGGCCACAGCTCGTTCGTCCGGCGACCGGAGGACTCGGCCGCGTTCGCCACCATCTTCGCCACCTTCTTCTCGGGTTCGGGCACGTCGTGGCTTGGAGACGCCGGGCTGCCGGTGACATCGGCCGACGAACGGGAGGGCGAGGTCTCGGTGGAGCTCGACGCGCCGATCGCCGAGGACGCTCCTGAGCTCGTGGTCCGCTACAGCGCCCTCGAGGTGCTCACTCACAAGGACTTCGCGGACTGCACCGAAGAGGAGCTGCGTGAGATCGAGCGCCTCATGCTCGCCATGGTGCACCGGCCGGCCCGCCGTCGATCACGCCGGCGCACCCCCACGAACCGGCCGCATGGCACGCCCGACCTCCGCCGGACGGTGCGGGCCGCAGTGCGCCACGGCGGGGAGACGCCGCGGCTTTACCGGCTCGGTCCCAGCTTCAAGGAACGCCCGCTGGTGCTGCTCCTGGACATCAGCGGCTCGATGGATCCCTACAGCCGGGCCTTCCTCGGGTTCGCGCACGCCACGGTGTCGGTCCGTCGCCGCGTGGAGGTGTTCGCCCTCGGAACTCGCCTGACCCGGATCACCCGGGCGCTGGCGTGGCGGGACCCCAGCCGGGCGGTCAAGGCGGCATCGGGCTCGGTCGACGACATGTCGGGCGGCACCCGCCTCGGCGAGGCGCTCGGGGTGTTCAACGACCGCTACGGCGTGGCCGGCATGGCCCGGGGGGCGGTGGTCGTCATCTTCTCGGACGGCTGGGACCGGGGCGACCCCGAGGTGATCGCACGCGAGATGGGAAGGCTCGACCGTGTGGCGCACCGCATAGTGTGGGTGAATCCACTCAAATCCGCGCCGGGCTACGCGCCGCTTGCTCGAGGCATGGCGGCCGCCCTCCCGCACGTCGACGAATTTCTCGAGGGGCACTCGCTGGCATCGCTCGAAGGGCTCGTCGCCGTGATGGAACGCGAGGGGATGGGCAACGACCAGGCGACGAGGCGACGAGAAAGGGAACGGAAGGAACCGACACCATGGAGCTGAGCAACGAGTTCGAGGTCGGCGTGCCGCTCGACGACGCCTGGAAGATCTTGACTGACGTGGAGCGGATCGCTCCGTGCATGCCCGGAGCGGAGCTGCGGGAGATCGACGGCGACGAGTACCGCGGCGCGGTCAAGGTGAAGGTCGGCCCCATCACGGCCGAGTACCGGGGGGCGGCCCATTTCGTGGAGCGCGACGACGCCGCGCACCGGGCCGTGTTGCTCGCCGAGGGCCGCGAGGCGCGCGGCCAGGGCAATGCCTCGGCCACCATCACGGCGACGCTCGAGCCCGCCGGCGATGCCACAAAGGTCTCGGTGAACACCGACCTCCAGATCACCGGGAAGGTGGCGCAATTCGGACGCGGCGTGCTGGCCGACGTCTCGACCAAGCTGTTGGGCCAGTTCGTGGAGAACCTCGAGAAGACCGTGGCGTCGACGACCAACGGCGCCTCGCATGGGCCCGACACGCCCGGCAGTGCCACCGCAGACACGTCGGGCCCGACGGTCCGTTCCGTCGCGGCAGCCCCGAACGAGCCCGTCGATCTCCTCAAGTTGGCCGGCACCCCGGTCACCAAGCGGGTCGCCCCGTTGCTCGGGGCGATCGTCGGCGTCCTGTTGGTGGTGGCCGCGCTGCGGTCCCGGTCCCGCCGCCGAGCACGGCGACGCGCCTGATCCCCGAGACGCAAGCAACGAGTCGCGCCGTGACCCTGCGCCCCCTCGAGGGTCCCCCTACCATCCCGAGCGTCGTCAGAACGGCGGCGGAGCGCTTCGGGGACCGCGACTTCCTCGTCGCTCCGGGAAAGCGGCTGACCTTCTCCGAAGCCGACGAGCAGTCCCGCCGGCTGGCCGCACGCCTGCTCCGAGGCGGTGTCGGAAAGGGGACCCGAGTGGGGATCCTGTTCCCCCAGGGGCCTGATTTCATGGTGGCGTTCCTGGCCGCGGCCAGAGTCGGCGCCATCCCGGTCCTGCTGAGCACGTTCTTGAAGCCCTCCGAGCTCCGTCGTGCCGTCCGCCACGCGGACGTGTCGCTCTTGATGGCCCCGCGCCACCTGCTCGGGCGCGACATGCAGGAGGAGTGCGAGGCGACCTGGGCCGGGCTGGGCAGCGCCACCGAGGCACAGGTGTGGCTCCCCGAGTCGCCCTATCTGCGCCAAGTGTGGCTCGCGGGTGGGGGGGACCGCCCCTGGGTGACGTCCATCCCGTCGATCGGAGAGCTCGACGACCCCGTGCTGTCCGACGAGCTGCTGGGTCAGCTCGAATCCGAGGTCTCACCGTCGGACCCGATGGTCATGATCCACACCTCGGGCGCCACCGCGGAACCCAAGACGGTCGTTCACACCCACGGGGCGCAGGTCCGCCACGCCTGGACCTTGGCTCAGCTCTACGAGCTCGACCCCGATGTGCGCACCTTCACCACCATGCCGTTCTTCTGGGTGGGCGGACTGACGGTGATCCTGCTCAGTCATCTGCTGGTGGGGGCCACGGTCCTGACGGTGGAGCGCATGGACGGTCCCGCCATGATCGACCTCATTCAAGGGGAGAAGGCGACCCGGCTGCTCGGCTGGACCTTGCTCGAACGGCTCACCTCCGACCCCGCGCTGGCCGGGCGCGACCTGTCGTGGCTCAAAGAGATCGAAGGACCGGCGTCCGGCGACACCAAGAAGCACAACTCGCTCGGGATGTCCGAGACCAGCGGTCCGCACACCGCGGCATCAGCCACGGTGAACGCGCAGCCGTTGCCCGAGGACCTGCTGGGATCGTTCGGCCCTCCGGTGCCGGGCGTGCACCACAGGATCGTCGACCTCGAGACGGGATCGGTCGAGCTTCCCGACGGCGAGGAAGGCGAGATCCTGGTGCGCGGATACAGCGTGATGGACGGCCTCTACAAGAAAGAACGAGCCGCCACCTTCGACGAGGACGGCTGGTACCACACCGGAGACAAGGGGTACTTCCGCGACTCGTTCCTGTTCTTCACCGGGCGCAAGACCGACATGATCAAGACGGCCGGGGCCAACGTGGCACCGCGCGAGGTCGAGCTGGAGCTCGAGTCACTCCCGGGGGTGCAAGCGGCGTTCGTGGTCGGCCTGCCCGACGCGGAACGGGGCGAGATCGTCGCCAGCCTCGTGTGCCCCGAGCCGGGCGTGACCCTCGACCCCGGTGCGTTGGTCGATCAGCTCGAGGAGCTGCTCTCGAGCTACAAGGTGCCCCGGACGATGATCGTCGTGCCCTACGACGAGGCGCCGTGGCTGCCCTCGGGAAAGGTCAGCAAGCCACGCGTCGCCGAACTGCTCAGCCAGCGTCGGCGGCCAGACGGACCGCCTTGATGATGCCCTGATAGCCGGTGCAACGGCAGAGGTTCCCGGAGAGCCCGGCGCGGATCTCGTCATCGTTCGGGTGCGGGTTGTCACGCAGGAACGCGGTCACCGACACGATGAAGCCGGGGGTGCAGAACCCGCACTGAAGCCCGTGGGCATCGCGAAAGGCCTGCTGCACCGGTGAGAGCCCTCCGTCGGAGTCGGCCATGGCCTCGATCGTGGTGACCTCCGAACCTTCGGCCTGCACGGCGAACATGAGGCAGGACCGGACCGCGGCCCCGTCCACCAGCACGGTGCAGGCACCGCACACCCCGTGCTCGCAACCCAGATGCGTCCCCGTCAGGTGGCACTCTTCACGAAGGAAGTCGGCGAGGGTGAGCCGAGGCTCCACCAGCGCCTCTCGCTCCTCGCCGTTGACCATGACGCGTACGACCATCTCACCCACCACGTGCCTCCCTGATCGCTTCGTCCCAAGCCCTCGCCACCATGGCGGCTCCAACTCGCGTGCGGTAACTGGCTGGAGCATGCACATCCGAGGGCACGTCGGACAGATCGGCGGTGGCCAGCCGGCCGACCTCCTCGGCCTCGACCGTGGCCTCTCGTCCGATCAACTCCTTCTCGGCCACACTGGTGCGCAACGGCGTGGATCCCATACCCAGGAGGCCGATGGCGCACCGTTCGACTCTGTCGCCGGCGTCGAGTTGCACCGCGACGACGGCCCCGGCGATGGCGAAGTCTCCGTGGCGACGGGCGAACTCATGCACGGCGTAGCCGCACCTTCCCTTCCACACCGGAAAGCGGACACCGACGAGGAGCTCGTCGGGCTGGAGGTCGGTGGTCCAAAAGCCGCGGAAGAACTCCTGGGCGGCGATGCGCCGAGTGCCCCGGGTCGAGACCGCTTCCATCTCGGCGTCGAGCGCGAGGGCCACCGCCGGGTATTCGGCCGACGGGTCGGCGTGGGCGATGGAGCCACCGAGGGTGCCCCGGTTCCGGATCTGGAAATGGCCGA
The DNA here is from genome assembly GCA_963787485.1 of uncultured Acidimicrobiaceae bacterium. Taxonomy (GTDB): domain Bacteria; phylum Actinomycetota; class Acidimicrobiia; order Acidimicrobiales; family RAAP-2; genus Bog-473. Next base: position 281,572 of record CAWBDF010000007.1, read on the forward strand.
TCAGCGGAGTGGCCCGGGTGAGGAGCGGAATGGCCGCCCCAGCCTCGGCATCCGTCCCCACGGCGGCATCCACCGTTGTGGCGCCGACGAGGACCGTGTCGCCATCGCGCCGGATGCCCGAAAGGCCCTCCACCCGGCCGACGTCCACCAGATGGTCGAAACGGGTGAGGCGGAGGGAAAGCATCGGGATGAGGCTCTGTCCCCCGGCCAACACCTTGGCCCCGTCGCCCAGCTCCGAGAGGAGTCCCGCGGCCTCGTCGACCGTGCCGGGTAGGTGGTACTCGAACGCGGATGGCTTCAAAACGTGCTCCCCTCCGACCCGCGGGCGCCGAGCTGTCGCCCCGACCCTCGGCTCCCGTGGCTGCCCGGCATCCTACCCGTGCGCTCCGCCGTCTTCAGGGCCGATGCCCCGAACCATCGTGACCTGCCGGCGCCCGGTCCTGTGCCAGCTCGACCAGCAATCGGCGCTGGACCTGGCCGGTCGTCTCGGTACGGGGGATGGTGTCGACGCGCACCAGCTGCCTGGGGTGCTTGTAGCGGGCGAGCCGCCCCTCGCAGTGGACCCGCAGCGCCTCCACGTCGAGATCGGCACCGGCCCGCAGCACCACGAAGGCCGTGACGATCTCCCCCCACTCGTCGTCGGGAACGCCTGCCGTGGCGGCGTCGGCTACGGCGGGGTGGTCCGAGATCACCAGGTCGACCTCGGCGGGTGCCACCGTCTCACCCCCCGTCCGGATCACGTCCTTGACCCTCCCCACGATCAGGCAGTGGCCGTGACGGTCGATCTCGGCCAGCTCACCCGTCCGGTACCAGCCGCCGTCGAGGGACGCCGCCGTCGACTCGGGATCGCCGAAATAGCCGCTCATCAACCAGGGGTTCCGCACGACCAGCTGCCCCTCGTCGAGCCGCAGGAACACCCCGGGCACCGGCGGACCGACCGATCCGGGCCGACGCAGGACGTCCTCGGGCCACAGCTGGCAGACGACACCGGCCTCGGTCGAACCGTAGGTGACGGTGGTCGTCGTCTGGGGAAAGAGCTGGTGAATCTGTCCGAGAAGCTCCACCGTGATCGCCGAGGTACCGGTGTCGGCCTGGCGAAGGGAGGTGGTGTCGAAGCGCTGCGGCGCGGCCTCCACGATCCGCCGCCACACCGCGGGGATGCAGTACAGCCGGACCGCTCCATGCCGCTCCACCGCCCCGAGGAGCGCGTCGGGGTCTCCCCCGTCGACGTAGACCACCTCTTCGCCCGAGATCCACGCGGCCAGCGGGTCGAGCCATCCCGCCATGTGGAACTGGGGGAACATGCACACCGTGGCGCCGCGGGGGAAGAGGTTCCCACCCTTGAACGACGAGCGGATCACGTCGGTCCGATGGGAGAGCACCACCCCTTTGGGCGATCCCGTGGTGCCGCTGGTGAAGAAGATGATGTGGGGGTCCGCCTCGTCGACTTCGGGAAGGTCGACCACGCTGGGCGGACGCGCGGCGAACAGCGCGGCGAGCTCGGCGTCGCCGGCGTGGCAGGCGTCGGTCACCACGAGGTCCGGATCGGCGCGGTCCAAGATGGGCGCCGCCTCACCGTTCGAGAGGCGCGGATTGAGCGGGACCAGCACGGCGCCCAGTTGCGCGAGGGCGAAGTAGAGGGGCACCGCGTCGACGGTCGTCTCGCCCCACCAGACCACCCTGGCGCCAGCCCCGACACCGCGGCCCGAGAGCACCGACGTCAGATGGGCGGCACGCTCCGCGACCTCGGCGTAGGTCAGCGTCCGGTCTCGGTGCGTGACTGCCGGGCGGCCCGGGACACGCTGCTGGGCCGACGCCAGCACGTCTCCGATCCGCAGCCCCCCCGACGGCGGAACTCCGGTGACCCGCACCGGCGGGTTCAGGATCCCGAGGCGACCACCGTCGCCGTGTCGCCGACGTCCTTGAGCACTCCCAGCTTGTGCACCGGTGCCAGGTGGTCCGAGAGGTAGCGCGGCGCCTCGGTGGTCTCGATGAACCATCCCGTCGGGCACATGGTCAGGATCTCGACGAAGGTGAACCCGGCGCGCCGGGCCTGCAGCTCGAACGCCCGTCGGAGAAGTCGCCTCGTCCGGGACACCTGTCCGGCCGAGTTCACCGCCCCACGGGCCACGAATGCCGCTCCCTGCAGCCCGGCCAGCAGGTCGGAGATGAGGATCGGGAAGCCGTGCTGCTCGGCATCGCGCCCATCGAGAGTGTTCTTGGTGCGCTGACCCAGGACGGTCGTCGCCGTCATGTGCCCGCCGGTCTCGCCGAACACCCCGTTGTTCAGGAGAATGGCCGTCACGTTCTCGCCCCGGGCGGCAGTGTGGATCACCTCTTGCAGTCCCTCGTTGACCATGTCACCGTCGCCCTGGACGGTGAACACGATCGTGTCGGGCTTGGCTCGCTTGACCCCGGTCGCCAGCGAGGGGGCACGGCCGTGCAGGGCCTGGAGCACCTCGACGTCGATGTTGTTGGCGAACAGGGTGTAGCAGCCGATGCCGATCACCGAGATGCACTGCTTGGTGAAGCCGAGCTCGTTGACGATCTCGAGAGCCGACCGGATGGCCACGGGCTCGCCGCACCCCGGGCACAGCTCGTGCTCACCGGACAGGATGAGCGAGGGGGTGAAGTCCTCCACCACGGTGGCCGCCCTGGTGGGCGGACTGCTCGAGGGAACAACCTGCGTCTCGCTCACACTGCCTCCCTGACGACGTCGTCCATCGTTCGTTCGATGCGCTCAGCGACCAGGTCGACCTCGAGGTCGGGCGCGATCCCGAAGCCGGACCCGTCGAAGCTCATGCCCCCGATCGGGACGACCGGCACCTTGCCCAGGACAGCCAGGTTGACGTCGTCGATCATCTGGCCGGCGTTGAGTTCGTAGACGGCGACGGCCCGGGTGGTCGGGCCCAGCGCGGCGCGGATCGCCTCGGTCGGGAACGGCCACAGGGTGATCGGCCGGACGAACCCCACCGCGAGTCCGCGCTGGCGAAGCTGCGACACCACGTATCTCACGTAACGGGCCGGGGTGCCGTAGGCGACCACCACGAGTTCGGCATCCTCCGTGAACCCGGTCTCGAACTGTGGCGCGACGCCCGCCGTCATTTCGTTGAGGTGCAGCTGGTGACTCATGATGTAGTGACCGTGGTCGATCGGATCGGGATCGTTGCGCTTCGAGACGATGATCGGCGAGACCATTCGGGCGTGGGTCGTCCCACCGGTGGAACCGTCCAGCGCCCAGTCCTTCGCCGGCAGCGGACCGAAGTCCAGCGGGGTGACGTCCACCGCTTCGGTGACGTGGGCCAGGTAGTAGTCCCCGAACACCAGGACCGGGTTGCGCCACTGGTCGGCCAGATGGAAGGCCTGCTGGACCAGCCGGGTCGCTTCGGGGATGTCGGCGGGAGCCAACACGATGTGGCGGTAGTCACCATGACCACCCCCCCTGGTGGCCTGGTAATAGTCGCCCTGGCCTCGTGCCATGTTCACGACGACGAGGGGGACGCGGGCCCGACAGATCTCCGAGAGCGATTCCTGCATGAGGGAGAGGCCCTGCCCGACCGACCCGGTCGCGGCGCGCGTCCCGGTGGCGGCTGCGCCCCAGGCCATTCCGACGGCCTCCAGCTCGCTCTCGGCATTCACGCAGACTCCGCCGACCTCCGGCAGACGCCGCGCCATCGCCTCGAGCACCTCGGTGAACGGGGTCATGGGGTATCCGGCGAAGAACCGGCACCCGGCAGACACCATCGCCTCGGCGATGGCCTCGGACCCTTCCATCAGGCTGCGGCTCATCGGACCGCTCCGTTCACTCGTCAGCTCCGAGTGCCGCGTCCGCGCCGTCCCCCGAGCCAGCCCCGACGGTGATGGGCTCGTCGTACTTCCACACCTGGAACACGAAGTCGGGACAGATTTGGGCACAGGCTTGACAGGCCGTGCAGCCGGAGAGCAGGTAGGGGTAGCGGTAGCCCTTGCCGTTGCGCTCGTGGTCGGTCATCACGAGGACGTCCGGCTTGCAGGCCTCGATGCACAGCTCGCATCCCTTGCATGCCTCCACGTCGATGACGACGGTGCCCCGTATGAGCGCGGGCCGGGGACTCATGTGCTCACCGTCATGGGCTGACCGTGAGCGGTTCGTCGCTCCAGGCGTCGACCACCGGGGTCGGCACCAGGGCCGCCCCAGCCTCGATCGCCCGGGCGTTCGCCTCCGCGTGCGACGCGCGGTACGGAGGAAGCACCTGACCGGTGGCAGCCAACAGCGCATCGATCTCCACGATCCCCGTCGCCGCCGCCAACGCACCCAACACGACCATTGAGCCTGCCATCGGTGCACCCAACTCGGTTGCCGTGCCCGAGCCGTCCACGGCCAGGATGTGCACGTCGTGGCGCCCGGGGTCACCCTGGAAGACACTCGAGTCGATCACGGCCACACCGCCGGGCCTGAGGCGAGACGCCACGTCGGCCCAGTAGGCGTGGTGCATCCCGAGCCCGTACCAGGCTGCCCCCACGGTCGGAGGCGTCCGCAACGGCTCGTCCGCCACCACGACCGTCGAATCCGTGTTGCCTCCGCGCATGGCACCGCCGTAGACCCCGAAGACCATCACCTCATGGCCGGCGGCAGTCGCGGCCACCGCCAAGGTGCGGGCGGCGAGCTGGACGCCCTGACCCCCGATCCCCGTGAGCAGCACTTCCCGTTCCACCACTCCACCTCCGTGGTGCACGCTACCCGAGCGAAATGCCCAGGGAGGCGTTGACTCAGTCGGCGTGTGCCGCCTGCTCCTGCCACACCCCCAGCAGCGTGGCCAGGTCACCCATGGTACGGAACGTGTCGTTGAGGTGAGTACAGGTGGTCGGTCCGGTGAACGAGTCCTGGACCAGGCGGGCCACGTCGCCGAGCGCCACCCCCTGGAGCCGGCCCGCGCTCCCCACGGCGCCCGGGCACTCAGGAAAGGGCAGGGGCCCGGGGTCGGCGCGGCACCACAGGAGGCGTTGTTCGACCGGATCGACGGCGCCGTGGACCCCGTACTCGTGCACCACCGTCTCGACGCCGTCGCCATCGACGTGACTGTCGCGGAAATGGCACTCGACGTGGGTGACACCGTCGGAGTCCCACAAGTCGAGCCGGCGCCGCCGGCGCGTGCCGTGCCGCGAGAGGAGGTCGACCTCGTGCCAGGCGTGCGGGTCGTCATCCGGGGCGACCGCCGACGCTTCAGGCCCGATGTGCAGGGGGGGGCCAAACTCCGACAATCCGGTGATGGCCGTTCCACCGGCCGCCCATCCGGCGCAGATGTCGACAGGCGGGCCTCCCCGGCCCGAACTGGGCAAAGGGATCTTGGCCGCGCGCAACGCCCGACCGCTCGCCAAGTAGGCCGCGGGGAGGTCCGAGAGGAGCCGGTACCGGATGGAGTGCGACGATCGTTCGACAGGCATCAGCTCACCGACTGCCCGGCGGAACCCGCCGAGGGGACTGGTCCCGACCAACGCCGCAAGCTCCTCGAGCGGGGGATCGCTCGCCACCGAGAGCACGCAGGGCTCCAAGTACGCCGCCTTGAGGGCCACCCGCGCGTGCGCCAGGACCACCGCGGCCCCGTCGGACCCCGTGAACAGGTCCCGACCGCGAGCGTCGATCGTCACCGGTCCTTCCAGGCCCTCGCTCCGGGTGCAGTCGTGCGTCGTGGTGCGGCGGAGCGAGAGCAGGCGGCGCGGCGAGCTGGCCGCGACGTTCCCGGAGTCACCCACGGCGTCCCTCACCCGTGGAGGGAAGCCGGGAACGGTGCCTTCGCTCACCGTGTGAACACGATCTTTCCGGCGGTGTCACCGGCCACCATGGCGGCAAAGCCCTCCTCGGCCCGTTCCATGGGCAGGACCATACCGACCTGAGGTTCGATACCGGCCTCGTCCACGAAGGCCAGCAGATCGGAGAGCTCCCGACGGGTGCCCATGGTCGATCCCTCGACACGGATCTGCAGGAAGAACAGTCGTTGAAGCTCCGCACCGGGACTCGAACCGCTCGTCGCGCCCGAGCAGATGACCGCGCCACCCGGCCGCACGGAGCGCATGGAGTGCGCCCAGGTGGCCTCTCCCACCGTCTCGAACACGGCGTCGACCCGGTCGGGCAGCCGCGCTCCGGTCTCGAAGGTGTCGTGCGCGCCCAGGCGCTCGGCCAATGCTCGCTTCTCGGCAGACCGGCCGGTCGCCCAGACCGTCAGGCCGGCGGCCCGGCCCAGCTGGATGAGCGCGGTGGAGACACCACCCGATGCCCCCTGCACCAGCATCCGTTGCCCGGGCCGCAACCCTGATTTGACGAACAACATGCGGTACGCCGTGAGCCACGCGGTGCCCATGACCGCGGCGTGCGTCGGCGAGAGGCCAGCAGGTTTGGGCACGGCGTTCCCGGCGGGCACCAGGACCACATCCGCGAAGGTGCCGGGGAACTTCTCGGTGAGAAGGGTCCGCTGAGGATCGAGGGTCTCGTCCCCCCGCCAGTCGGGCGCGTTCACGATGGAATGGACGACGACCTCGCTGCCATCGTCGAGTGTGCCCGAGCCGTCGCAGCCCAGGACCATCGGAAAGAGGTCCTCGGAGATGCCGACGCCCCGCAGGGTCCAGACGTCGTGCATGTTCAAGCTGGCGGCGCGCACCTGTACGGCGACCCACCCGGGACGTGGGGTGGGGTCGGGTCGTTCTCCCACGACCAACGAACTGAGGGGGTTGTCGGGATCGGGATGCGATGCGTAGACGGCGAACATCCCCTCAGTGTGGCGCGCTCGAGCCTCTCGGCACGACTCGACTCAGCTCGGCCTCCGAGCGGTACGCTCTCGGCGCTCCCACCAGCGGTGGGAGCGCCGAATTGCACCGGCAACGAAGAGAGCTGCGGCCCGGGAGGATGAGTCCATGAGCAACGAGCTGACGGGCAAGGTCGCCGTAGTGACCGGAGGCTCTTCGGGGATCGGCCGCGGGACCGCAGAACGGTTCCTCGCCGAGGGAGCCCGGGTCGTCATCGCGGATGTCAACGAGGAGCGTGGGAACGAGGTCGCAGCCGAGTGCGGCGCGGGTGCCGCGTTCAAGACGACGGACGTCTCCGATCCCGCCTCGGTGCGCGATCTCATCGCCTTCGCACTCGCGACGTTCGGAGGCGTCGACGTCATGTTCAACAACGCCGGGATCTCAGGGGCGCGCCATCCACGTCTTCTCGACGAGGACTTCGCCGACTTCTATCGGGTCATGGGAGTCAACCTGCTCGGGGTCATGCTGGGGACCCAGGAGGCAGCCCGGGCCATGGCCAGGACCGGCGGGGGCTCCATCATCAACATCTCGTCCATCGGTGGGATCCAGGCGGCCGCGGGGATGTGGGCCTACCACACATCCAAAGCTTCGGTGATCTTGTTCACCAAGTGCGCCGCCATCGATCTCGGGGAGTACGGCATCCGGGTGAACTGCATCGCGCCCGGCAACATCGAGACCTCAATTCTGTCAGGCGCGATGGCGGCCGACGTTCCCGAAGAGGACAGGGCGGAGCTGATGCGCGCCGTACGTGAGTTCATCCTGGCGCGCCAACCGCTCCACCGTCAGGGCACCACCGCCGACTTGGCCGATGCCGCTCTGTACTTCGCCAGTGACCGATCGAGCTACGTCACCGGAACCATGCTCCCCGTCGACGGCGGCATGGTGGCCGGCAACCCGGCCAGCGCGGGCGGACTCAACGAGATTCTGAAACGGGCTCGCTCGGGCTGACGGCTGAAGACGATGCCCGCCGACTCCGCTTCCCCTCCCGCGGTCCTCCTCGGTGAATCCTTGGGACCGTACCCGGGACAGCTCGACAGGACCTTCCTGCGCGAGTACGCCGCGGCCACCAAGGACCCCTCCGAATCGGCGCAGTCCGGCGACACGGTCCCGCCCGTCGCGCTGGTGACGCAGATCTGGGACGCGCAGAACGAAGGACGAGCCGCACTGGTCTCGGGCATGCTGCAGGGCGCGTCCACTGGCGTGGTGCACGGGGAGCACGACATCGTGCTCCACCGACCGGTCGACCCCGGTGAACGACTCCAGGTGTGGGTCGAGGGCCACGGTGCTCGTCCCGCTGGTCGCAACGCGCTCGTGACCTTGCACTACACGCTGCTTGACGCACGCCATGCCCTGGTGGCAGAGCAGTGGTGGACCACGGTCTACATCGGGTCGTCGTGCTCCCCGATCGGCCGAGCCGCTCCGGAGCACGCCCTCCCGGAGGACGCCCGAAAGCGCCCACTGGGGACATACCGGGTCGAGGTGGACGTCGAGATGGCGCATCGTTACGCCACGGTCGCACGAGACTGGTCCGCCCACCATTTCGACATGGAGGCCGCTCGTTCGAGTGGGTTCGATCGCCCTTTCCTGCACGGGCTGTGCACGATGGCCCTGTGCGGCCAGGCCGTCGGCCAGATGGCCGCGGGGGGCGACCAGACCAAGATCAGGCGCATCGCCGTCCGCTTCGCGGCACCGACCTTCCTCGGTGAACAACTCGAGGTGCGACTCTACGAGGCCGGCCCCTCGATCTGCGCCTTTGAGGCGACCTGTGACGGCGCATCGGTCATCACCAACGGCCGTGCAGAGTTGGTTTGATGATGTCAGGGCCTCAGAGCGGCGCGAGGGGAGGGTCATGAAAATCGGGGATGTCGAGATCGTGCCCGTGATGGACGGATCGATCACCAGCCAGCTGCCGCCGAGCAAACCGTTCCCCCATCCCGGTTCGGAGGCCTGGCAGGCCCAGCACGGCATGTTCCGACCTGACGGGATGGTGGAGAGCACCGTCGGCGGGTTTTTGGTGCGCACGGGCGACCACCTGGCTCTCGTCGACGCGGGGAGCGGTCAGCCCTTCCCGGACGGTTACTCGCCCCCGGTGATCGACCTCGAGAACGACGATGACCCCATCGCCGGCCCGATGCGGGCCTACGGCACCTCTGACGACCAGCTGCGTCAGATGGCGGAGCACATGGCCCGGACCATGGTGGTCCAAGGACAGTTGCCACTCTCGCTCTCCGCCGTGGGGGTGCGCCCCGAAGACGTGACCGACGTGATCTTCACCCACCTCCACTTCGACCACATCGGCTGGGCTTCAGCCCAGGGGTCCGCCTTCTTCCCCAATGCCACGCTCCGCTGCGCCGCCGCCGACCTGGACCATTTCCTCGCGCGACCGGCCGAGGAGAGCTTCACGTCCCTCGTGTTTCGTGCCGTGACTGCCGCTGATCGCCTCGACCCCGTCCTCGGTCGCATCGAAACGTGGGAGGCCGACCGCCACATCCTGCCGGGGATCGACGTCCGTTTGGCCCCCGGGCACACTCCGGGGAGCAGTGTCGTCGTCGTCTCGGACGGCAACGACCGTGCGTTGCTCCTCGGCGACATCATCCATTGCCCGCTCGAACTCATGGACGAAGACTTCAATCTCCTCGTCGACCAGGACCAGGAGCTCGCCAACGCGGTCCGGGAGGCCTACGCACGGGAGCTCGAGGGCTCGAACATTCCCGTAGCCGCCAGTCACTTTCCCGGACTCCGCTTCGGACGGCTCGTCCCTGGCCAAGGCATCAGGCGTTGGACCTTCGACACTGAGTGAGCTGGGCGCCGAAGCACCGGCGCCCTCGCTTCACTCTCGAATGAGACTCAGCTCTTATTTGAGGGCGGGGCGGGTACAGTGGCGGCCAGTGACGACGTTGCCGATCGGACCGCTGGAGAACCCCTTCCCCGGTCTGCGGGACCGGAAGAAGCAACGGACACGTCTCGCCATTCAGGACGCCGCGCTCGCGCTCTTCGTCGAGCAGGGGTTCGACGCGACAACGGTCGAGCAGATCGCCGATCAGGCCGAAGTGTCCACCGCCACCTTCTTCCGCTACTTCAAGAGGAAGGGAGAGGTGATTTTCGCTGGCGACGCGTACCGGATGGAGGATCTCGAACGGGCCATCCTCAAGCGGCCACGATCCGAGGACGATCTGCAGGCGGTTCGTCACGCCCTCCGGGTCGAATGGGTCCCATCGATCGACCCCACCCGGGTTTGGCGTCAGACTCGGGCGGCCTCGACCTCCCCCCTGCTGCGCGGACTGAGCTCGGATCTGGGAGCCGCGTGGCAGAACGTCATCGGCACCGCCCTGGCCAAACGGCACGGGCTCACGGTCGCTGATCGGCGGTGCGGCCTCACGGCGGCGTTGGCGTATGCCGTCATGAGCAACGCGGTCAACAGCTGGGTGCGATCGGAACCCCCCAGCGACCTGACCGAGGCGGTCGACAGCGGGTTTGCCTTGCTGGCCGAGATGAACGCCGAATGGTACAGCTCCCGTGTGGAGCCCACCGCACGCTCAGAACGACAGGCGCCGCGCGAAGTGGAGCAGGTGACCGCGTAGCTCGTCGTCTCCCATGTCGACCACCAGAGGGTGGGTGACCGCCGCTCCAAGGGCTGAGGTGAGCATGGCGGCTTGCACCCGGGCACCAGGGCCGGCTTCGCCGGTGAGCAGCTGGTACATCCGTTCCATGAGTTTCCGGTACGGCTCGTGGCCGGCCAGCAGGCGAACCATCACGGGATCACCCTGGAGGTGGGCCGCCCGATATCGCCTGGCGACGACGAGATCGACGACTTGCTCGAGCAGGACCTCACACGCCCAGGCCTTGTCTTCTTGAGCCTCGGCCTCGTTGATCGCCCGCTCCAAGACGACCAGCTCCGACGTCGCCGCCGCAAAGACGATCTCTTCCTTGGCCTTGTACTGGTGGTAGACGGCCGCCTTGGTCACCCCGATCGCGTCGGCGATCATCTGCAGCGACGTCCCGCTGACCCCGTGTTCGGCGAAGAGCACCCGTGCCGCGTCGACGATTCGCTGTTGCGCCGCGGTGAGGGGAACGGCCTGGAGCTCCGATATGGGGGTGGTCGGTGCGGTCGCGGGCGTCACCCCCCTGACGTTACTCGACCTGGCCTCCCGGAGCTAGCCGTTCGGCTATCCCTGCGAGCCGTTCCTCAGACCGCGACCGCTCGTCTGCGCCGGTTCGCGTCGGTGAGCGACGGCGGCACGTAGCCGGTATCGGCCCACGTGAAGTTCGTCCCGGGAGGAACGATGTGGTCGATCCGGTCGAGCAGGTCCGAGTCCAGCCGGACGTCGGTTGCTCCGAGCTGGCTCTCGAGGTGCTCCATTGTGCGTGGACCGAGGATGGCCGACGTGACCGCGGGATGCCGGAGGACGAAGGCCAGGGCCAGGTGAATCAGGGTCAGACCGGCTTCTTCGGCCAGGAGCGCCAGCGCCTCGGCAGCCTCGAGCTTGGCCTGGTTGGCCGGCAGGGACAGGTCGTAGCGACCGGGGACTCGGCCCGACCGCCGGCTGGTGAGGTCCTCTGCTCCCTTCCTCCATCTCCCGCTCAGCCATCCGCCGGCCAGCGGGCTCCAGGGGATCACGCCCATGCGGTACTTCTGACAGACAGGCAGCACCTCCGCCTCCACGCCTCGCGCCAGGATCGAGTACGGGGGCTGCTCGCACACGAAGCGCTCTCGGGTCCGTTCGAGAGCGACCCACTGGGCCTCGACGATCTGCGACGGAGGAAAGGTCGACGAACCCAAGGAGAGGACCTTGCCCTGACGGACCAAATCGCTCAGCGCTCCGAGGGTCTCGTCGATGTCGGTGGACGGCGCGGGGCGGTGGATTTGGTAGAGGTCGATGTAGTCCGTGCCCAGTCGACGGAGACTGTTCTCGCACTCCCGGATGATCCAGCGACGGGAGTTCCCCCGCATGTTGAGATCGGAGCCCATGGGCAGGTGCACCTTGGTGGCGATCACCAGATCGTCGCGTCGGCCGGCGATCGACTTGCCCACGATCTCCTCGGACTCCCCCGTCGAGTAGGCGTCTGCCGTGTCAATGAAGTTCACGCCGGCTTGGAGGGCCCGGTCGATGATCCGGGCCGATTCCGCGTGGTCGGAATTGCCCCAGGCGCCGAACATCATCGCGCCGAGGCACAGCTCGCTGACCTTCACGCCGGTCGAACCAAGATTGCGATACTCCACGGTCTTCTCCTTCGCCTGGGGCCTGCCTGGTGAGTGGGTGCGGCGCCGGCGCCGGTGTGAACTCAGGTGGTGCTCGAGACCTCGCTCGTCGCGCCAGGCCAGGCCACCACGTCGGCATCCCGCAGGGCACTCATGTCGGCCTGGTCGTAGCCCAACTCGGCGAGGATCATCTTTGTGTGCTCGCCGAGCTCGCAGTGCGGTCGACCGACGCCCGGCGTCTCTGAGAACGTGATCATCGGAGCGTGCCGCCAGTATCGGCCCCCGAAGCTGGGGTGCTGAGTCTCGACCATCGTGTGATTGGCCAGCGACTGAGGATCCTGGAACAAGAACGCGAAATTCGACATCGCATCCGCACCGATGCACCCGACGCCCGCGGCGAGCATGCTGCTCTCCCATTCCTCGGCGGACCGGGTCATGAACAGCTCTTCGAGCAGCGATTCCAAGGCAGGCCGGTTCTGGGCACGTTGGGCCGCAGTGGCGAACCGCGCATCGGAGGCGAGCTCGGTCTGCCCCGCGGTCTGGCAGAACCGGGCGAAGGACTCATCGTCCTGGGCCGAGAGGAACACCCAACGGGGATCTGGGTTCTGGTACGGCTCGAGGGGCGGCGCGTCGGCGGATCGGGATGCCGTCTCGTACAGGCGATAGGTGGCCCCGGTGCCCAACTGGCGCTGGTCCACCGCCGGACGACCCGGCTTGCCGTCGTAGGCGAGGGCGTCCGCCCAGTTGAGGTAGATGTTCGAGACGATCATGGACGACTCCGCGTACTGGCCGCGGCCCGTGCGATGGCGAGCGAAGAGCGCCATCATCAAGGTGGCCGCGCACCCAGCCGCGGCCACCGGGTCGGCACCCGTCTCGGTCAGAGGAGGGTTGCCCTCCCCGGCCTGGTACGCCGTGGTGCCGGCGAAGGCCGCGATGATGGGATCGATGGCCGGCTGGCGGCGATAGGGGCCCGTCGAGCCGTACGACGCGCCGTAGTGGTAGACGATGCCCGGGTTCACCTGGCGAATCGTCTCGTAGTCGATGCCGAGGGATTCGGGCACGCCGGGACGGAAGCTGTGCACGAAGAGGTCGGCCTTGGCCACCAGATCGTGCAGGATCTTTCGACCTCGCTCGTCCTTGAGGTTCAAGGCGATGCTCTCCTTGCCCTGCATGGCGCGCACCATGTTGTTCTGGCCCATGTTCAGCACCGGGTCAGAGGCGCCTCCAGCCGACTGGTTGAAGGGATCTCCTCCGAGCAGCCGGTACGGGTCGCCCGCGAGGCGCTCGATCTTGATCACCCGAGCGCCGAGGTCGGCCAGAAGCGACGTGGCGAACGGAGTGGCGTAGTAGTACGCGCACTCGACGATCGTGACCCCGGCGAGTGGTCCGCCCGACCCGCTCGGGGGGCTCTCGCTCACGCCGCCGGTCGAAGTGGGCTGGAGGGCCACCTGCTCGGCCGCGAGGAGCGCCGCCGGGGGCAGTCCCGACACGACGGGAGCCGCTCCCCGCACGGACCCCGGAGCGCCCGGGATCTTCACGAGCGGACCGACCTCGAGCACCCGACCCAGATCGGGGTCGTCCACCTCGACCACGTTGCCCGTCTCGACGATCTGGGGGTGCCGGAGCGCCTCTTGGGTCGTCTGGATCACGTCTCCGCAGACGTTGCCGTTCTCGAGATAGGCCTCCATCCACTCGGCCGCCGTCCTCTCCGCCATCCGCTCGGAGAGCAGTCTGACCAGTTCGACCCTGGTGTCCTCGTCGGGGAACTGGTGTGGAGCCCCCTTGAAGCGCACGTCGTCCCAGATCCACTCGAAGCCGAGCACCTTGATCCACGCCGGGAAGAAGTGCGGCTCCGTGTGCGAGTGCACCATCCATCGCCCGTCCTTCGTCTGCACTCGCATCCCGATGAGGTTGGTCTCCCGGGGGTCCCGGTGGTGCGCCAGGGTGTGCTCGTCCTCCTTGGCGGCTCGGGCGGCCCCGGTCTCCGCCGGCAGTTCCTCACCATCGCGCAGGAGCCAGCGGACCTTCGGATTGATCCGGCACGCGAGAGCGCGGAGCATGCTCGTCTCGACCAGCTGGCCCCGCCCCGTGAGGTCTCGGGCCCGGACGGCCGCCAGCACACCTTGCACGACCAGCATGGCCGTGAAGTAGGAGGCATCCCGAGGGGCCCGGAACACCGGGCGCGAGCCGTCCCCGAACCACCCCGGCTGGTCCCGGAATGTGCCGGCTTTGGCCATCACGACCCCGTCGTCCGCCGGCACCCCGGCCAGCGGGCCCGAGGAGCCGAAGCCCGTGACCGAGCAGTACACCAATCTGGGATTTGCCGCCGAGAGCGCGGCGTACCCGATCCCGGCTGCGTCGGCGACGCCCCCGCCGAACGACTCGATGACGACGTCCGCCGTCGCGGCACGCGCAAGGATCTCGTCACGGCCCGCGTCGGAGTGCACGTCCAGCTCCACGCACTCCTTGCCACGGTTCGTCAGGATGTCACCGGGCTCGGAGCGATCGGGGTTCCCCCCGGCGGCTCCACCCGCACGACCTCGGCGCCGAAGTCAGCCAGGATCATGGTGGCCAATGGCCCGGCCATCCCCCCTGACAGGTCCAGCACCCGCAATCCGTCGCAAGCTCCCTGCATCGGTGCGCTCATCCCTCCCTCGTCGTTCTCGTTCACTGCAGTCCGTCCGGGTCGGCCGGACCCCTGGGTCGCGTGCCTTTTCCTATGCCGCGTCGGCAACCTGCATCAGCCGTGACAGGTTCCCGCCCATGACCCGGCGGATGGCCTGGTCGTCGAGACCCTTGAGCTCGTCCACGAAGCTGATCGGATCTGTCATCCCCTCGGGGTGCGGGTAGTCGGAGCCGAAGAGCACGTGCTCGGAGCCGAGCAGATCGACCAGACCGACCGTGTCCTCCTCGTGGAACGGGTGCACGAAGATGTTTCGTTTGAACACCTCGACGGGGTTCTCGTCGAACTCTTGGGGCGCCATCTGATAGGCGTGATCGAGGTGTTCGAGCAGGTATCGCACCCAGTTGCTCCCGTTCTCCACGGGAGCGATCTTGAGTTGAGGGAAGCGGCTGCACAGACCGTGCCCGATGAGGGAGGCGATGGCGTCGACGATCGGGCGGTGCATCCCGAACATGATCGTCCCGAAGGCCGTACCACCCTTGAAGGGCGTGAACTCGCTGCGGATCCCCTCCCAGTCGTTGTAGTAGCGCTGATAGCCGCTGTCCGAGCCGTGCAGGCCAACGAAGATGTTGGCCTGCACCACCCGCTCCCAGAACGGGTCGAACTCCGGCAACGCCATGGAGCGGCGCCCCATGAACCCGGGCACCGGCGCCGGCCGGATGAGGATCGCCCGCGCCCCGTGCTCGATCACCCATTCGAGCTCCTCGACGCCGCGCTCAACGATGTTCAGCGCGATCACCGGGACCGGGAAGATCCGATTCTGGTAGTCGAAAGTCCAGTGCTCGTGCATCCACTGGTTGAGCGCGTGGATCACCACATGGGTGGCCACCGGGTCGTCGCTCAGTCGCTCCTCGAGCAGGCTGGCCAGGGTGGGCCACATCATGGCCCGGTCGATGCCCAGCTCGTCCATCAGCTTCAGCCGTGGCTCGGGGTCGCGGTAGGCCGGGATGGCACGGATGGCCTTACCCATGATCTCGCGGCGTGACTTGCCCTCGGGGTTGCCCTCCTTGAAGTACTCCTCTTGGGCGCCCGGTGCGGCGACGACGTCGAAGGTGGGGTTGGGAATGTAGTCGCTGATGACGTTGTGCACGGCGATCTTGGTCCGCCCGTCGACCTCGATGTACCGGATGAATCCCTGGTAGTCCGGCGGCAGGAACTTGGTGAACGCGTCCTTCGTCTCGTACATGTGGTTGTCCACGTCGAACACGGGGAAGTCGAGGACTCGTGACGGCATCGGTGTCTCCTTGGCCTACGAATGAGGTGCTCATCGCGCCTGCCACCAATGATACCAAGGCGCGTTTGCACCCAGGAGAGGCCGACGCCGGACGGCACCGGCGGCCCCGACCGCCGAACCCCTGGTCAGCCAGGTTCTGCCGAGAAGATGGCGCCCGTGTCCTCCAGCGTCTCGAGCTCGGCGTCGGTGACGTCGAGCCACCGGCGCAGCACCTCGCGGGTGTGCTGGCCCAGCCGGGCCGGCGGCACCGGCGACCGCCCGGGCGTCGCACTCCAGCGCTGGGCGGACCCGGTGTAGGTCACGTACCCGAGATCGGGCTGGTCCACACGTTCGGGCAGCCCTCGGGCCCGCAGCTGCGGGTCGCGCCACAGGTCCTCCTCGTCCTGCACGACCGCGGCGGCCAGACCGGCGCGCTGGAGGTGGTGCATTCCGACGTGGGCGCTGCACCGGCCGGCCCACGCGGCCAGGGCCTCGGAGAGATCGGGTTCGAGCGCGCGAGCACGTTCGGGATCCTCGGTGACCAGGTCTGGACGGTTCAGCGCGACGCAGAGGACGCTCCAATCGGCGCTGCCCTCAATGTCGACGGCCAGCCATTGATCGTGGCCCCGGCTCGAGAAGATGCCCGACAGCCAAGACCCCGGCACCCGGTTCGGCGCCGGCGGGTCGTCGTGGCCGAGGTTGAGCGGCGCGGCGTACAACATGGCGAGCATGGGACCCACGGCATCGATCTGCGCCACATCGAGGTAGGCCGGGGTGCCGCTTCTCCTCGCCTCGGCGAGCGCGGACACGGTCGCCAACGCCCCCGTGGCGGCCGTGAGGTAGTCCGTGAGGGTGCCATGGTTGTAGCCCCACGTCGAGGCCAGCCCCAGATAGGGGGCGATCGTCTTCGCGTACGCCAGGTAATTGGCCCGTGGCCCGGCTCGCCCGTATCCCGTCATCGACAGCATCACCAGGCTCGGCCTGTCGACCAGGAGTTCTTCGTACCCGCAGGCCCACCGCTCGAGCACGGAAGACCCGAAGTTCTCGATCACCACGTCGCAGACGCCGACCAGGCGGTGGAACAGTGACCGTGCCTCGGACGAGGCCAGGTCCAAGGACAGGTTGCGCAGGCCGCAGCGTCAGCGACGCCTGCGTCACCGTCGTGGGAACGCCAGACGGTTCGAGCGCCGAATTGCCGATGGAGTACGCCGGCATGCGCAGGACTTCGGGGCGGTCTCGGGCCTCGACCTTGACGACCTCGGCCCCGAGATCGGCCAGCAGCGTGGCCGCGGTGTTCCCGGCGACGAACATCCCGAAGCTGAGGACCCGCACTCCGGTCAGCAGCTCCGGCTGGTCAGACAAGTCCCTGCTCCCGCCATGCGACGAGCTGTCCGTCGGACACGCCCAGCTCGTCGACGTACACCTGGCGCGTGTGCTGGCCGAGTGCCGGCGCCGACCGGGTGAGGCGCAGCATCGTCGTGCTGGCATGGAACCAGCGCCACGGGATGACCGCTTCGGGACCGCCGGGTTCGTGAGGCGAAGCGAACAGACCGCGGGCGATCGGCTGGGGATCCTGCACGAATTCGCCGGGGGTGTTGACCGGGGCGCAGGGCAGACCGGCCGCCTGACCCTTCTCGAACAGCTCGTCACAACAGCGTTCCTCCACCAGCTCGGCGATCAGCTCGGTCAACCCGTCGAAGATCTCCCGACGGACCACCGGATCGGCCAGCGACGGCTCCGAGAGCTCGTCAGGGTGGTCGAGCATGGTGAGGAAGGCCTCCCAGTGGTGGGGCTGGTGGGCCGAGACGCCCAGAAGGCCGTCGCGGCACTGCCAGGTCCCCGTGGGTGGGATCCCCACCCCTACGGAACGTCCCCACTCTCCGATCCACCCGACGTCGAACCGCTCCATCAAGAAGTCCTTCGAGGTGGCGACGTCGTGCACCGACAGATCGAGCACCTGCCCTCCGACCCGCCCGGGACCCGACAGCGCGGCGACGATCCCCAAGGCGGCGTGCACGCCGGCTTCGTCCCAGGCAAGTTGGCAGGGGGCAGCCAGAGGAGGGCCGTCGGTTTGGCCGACCCAGTGCATCCCGCCCCCCATGGCCACCGACAGGAACGGGGTCATGCGCAGGTCGCGCCAGGGGCCGTCGAGCCCGAACGGGGTGATGGAGGCGACGATGCACCCGGGTGGAGCCCAGGCGGCGCGGCGCGCGTCACGATCGAACCCGGCGACCGGGGTGCGCGCCGTCGGCGAGGCGACGACGACGTCGGCGGGGGCGGCCAAGGCACGAAGCGCGGGGAGAGCGTCGGGCCGCCCGACGTCGAGCGTGACCCCGCGTTTGTTGACGTGGTACGCGGCGAAGACCGCGCTCATCTCCGTCCCGTCCTCGCCGGTCACCAACGGCGGTCGGTTGCGCATCGGATCTCCGGTGGGTGGCTCGACCTTGATCACGTCGGCGCCCTGGTCGGCCAGGAGCTTCGTGCAGTACCGCGCCGATGGCTCCGGTCAGGTCCACCACCCGGTACCCGTCGAGTGGAAGGCGCCCCTCGTCGCGGACGGTCGGTGGAAGGGGGGCGCTCAGTTGTGGGGGATCTGGTTGAAGGGGACGTCGCGGTCCACCGAGGCTTCCCGCGGGAGCCCCAGGACGCGCTCGGCAACGTTGTTGCGCTGGATCTCGGCGGTACCGCCGGCAATGGAGAGCCGCCGGCTGTTGAGGAACCGGTACGCCCAAGAGCCGGCCCCGGGGTCGTCCATCGACCACGTGACCCCTCGGTCGCCCGCCAGCGCCAGACCCAATTCCGTTTGACGCTTGGCGATGCTCGAGTCACCGAGCGAGAGCAGGCTGCCGTAGCCGTGCGCCAGCTTGCCGCTGGCCATGCCTTTGGACACGCGGGCCGAGACCAGCTTCTGGGCGGTCGACGCCGCATGGAAGGCGGCGATCTGGCGCCGGACCCCCGGATCGGACTCGAGGCCCTTGCTCTTCGCCAGCTCGACGAGCGCGGGCGATTCGTCGGCCAGGGAAGTACGGCCGCCGCCCCGACCGACCCAGGCATGCTCGATCTCCAGCATGCCTCGAGCGACACGCCAGCCCTCGTTCTCCTCCCCGACGAGGTTGGTCACGGGAAGGACGAGATCGGTGAAGAACTCCTCGCAGAACTCGGCACCGCCGTCGATCTGCTTGATTCGGCGCATCTCGATCCCCGGAGACTTCAGGTCGACGATGAGCATCGAGATGCCCTTGTGCTTCGGGACGTCCCAGCGGGTTCGCACCGGGCAGATGGCGAAGTCCGAGAGGTGCGCGCTGGAGCTCCAGGTCTTCTGACCGTTGACGATGTACGAATCGCCGTCCCGTCTGGCGTTGGTGAGCAATCCCGCCAGGTCCGACCCTCCACTCGGCTCCGAGAGGAACTGGATCCAGAGCTGCCTCCCCGACAGGATGTTCGGGAGATAGGCCAGCTTCTGCTCGTGGGTGCCGAACTCGGCGAGGGTGGCGCCGAGAACGTTGATCGACACGCCGAAGTTCGTCTGGGGCAGGTCGTACCCAGCGGCCTCCTCCTTGAAGACCCGCTCGTGCTCGAGCGTCAACCCCCGTCCCCCGTACTCGACGGGGAACGTGAACCCCGCATAGCCGGCGTCGTAGATCCTCTGCTGGAGTGCCTTGAACTCGTCCTGGCGCTCCGCCCGCTCGTCGACGTACGTCCGGGCAGGCGGAACCTGGCGAAGGGCGACGTTCTCCGCCAGCCAGGTCCGTGCCCCCAATCGATACTGATGGAGCTCGGGGCTCTCGACTTGCTCGGTCTCCACGCTCGTCGCCTCAGCCTTTCTTCCTGCTCGCCAGGGAGAGGTCCTCAACCCCCGGGCGGCGCGATCATCGTACCGAGCGCGCCCTGCTCCCGACGGCGGCTTCGTCGCCACCCCCGCGCTCCTCATGGACAGCGTGACTGCGGTCGGGGCTCGACCGTCCAAGATCGCCTCGAGCCCGGCGACGGCCGCCCGCACGCCGAATTCGACGTAGTCGCGGGCTCTGAGCCCTTCGATGTGCGGAGCGTCCGCGCTGTGCCCGAGGTGGGCGTCGACGCTGATGCGACCATGGACGTAGGTGGTCGCGAATGACCAGGCCAGGCGCGCTTCGGTGGGGGGGAAGCCGGCGGCTTCGAAGAAGGTCATCCCAGCCTCGAGCCGGTCCGGGGTGACGCCGAGAGCGGGCTGGTCGATCAGATACGAACTGAGTCCCGGGTAACGGCGGAAGTTCCCCCAGATGTTGACCATGTACTCGCGCAGGGTCTCCTGCCAGGTTCGCTCGGGGTCCACCCGTAACAACCCGAAGGAATCCGAGATGCGGCCCACCACGAGGCGCACCAGGTCCTCCTTGTCGGTGACGTAGTAGTAGATGGCCATTGGCGTGACACCGAGCCCGGCGGCCACGGACCGCATGGTCAGCCCCGAGACACCCTGGGCGCCGACGATTCGCACCGACTCCTCCACGATGGCATCGAGGGTCAGGGTTCCGGCCCGCCGGCTCTTGGGCATTGGGGAATTGTACCTGAGGTCCGTCGAGAGGAGCCCGCCCGTCGAACCGCGGGTCGGTGACGAGCTCCTCGCGGACCAGACTTCGACGCTGGTGTGGGAGAGAGCGGTGCCGACTCCGACTCAGGCCGTCGCCACCGCGTAAGGCGGATGGGCCTCGTAGCGGGCGCGCCACTCCTCTCGCGGGACCACGCCGGTGTCCACGTCGGGAGACTGGGCTCGCAGCGCGCCGACCGTCGCCTGTTCCGCGGTATCGCCGCGAACGGGTCCCAGTTGCAGAAGCGGGCGACGTTCTTCCAGCCGATCTTGTCGATGTCCTCGTCTGAGCATCCGGCTCCCACGCACTGGGCCAGCAGATCCTCGGGCGCATCGGGCCACAGGCAGTCCGAGTGGGGATAGTCCGCTTCGAAGGCGATCATGTCGATGCCGATCTCCTTGTAGAGCTTCAGAGATGTGGGATCGGCGATGAAGCAGGCCAACGAGTGCTCGCGCAACAGTTCCGATGGCAACTTGGACCCGAAGTCCTGCCCGGTCCAGCGCTGGTTCTGGTAGTGGCGGTCGATCCGGTCCATGAGGAAGGGGAGCCAGCCGATACCGCCCTCGGAGAACGCGATCTTGAGCTTTGGGAACTGGCGCAGGGCGTGGCCCCACAACAGGTCCTGGACCGCCAGGACGGTGACCTGGGTCGAGAGCACCATGTACTCGTCGAAGTTGATGTCCGGGAGGTTGATGGCATTGAGGCCCTGCCCGATGTGCAGGCTCATGACGAGATCGAGGTCGGATATGGCGGTGAAGAACGGGTCCCACCAGTCGGAGTGGTAGCTCGGGTATCCCTGGGTGTGCGGGAGCTCGGGCATGCTCACGGCGAGCGCACCCTTGCCGGCCACCCGGCGCAGCTCCTCGATGGTGGCGTCCATGTCCCAGAGCGGCAGGATGCTCTGGGGAAGGAACCGGCCCGGGTAGGCCGCGCACCACTCGTCGATGTGCCAGTCGTTGTAGGCCTTGAGCATGATCAAAGACAGGTCCTTGTCGCTCGCTTCCTGGAACGTGCGGCCACTGAACCCCGCCATGCTGGGGAAGCACATGGAGGCGAGGATGCCGTTGCGGTTCATGTCGCGGATCCGCTCGTGGATGTCGTAGGCGCCGGGCCGCATTTCGGCGATCGACGAGGGGTTCATGCCCCATTGCTCCTTGGGCCACGACACCACGGCGTTGAGGCCGACCATGCCCATCACCTGCTCCCCGAACACCCACTGGTCCATCCCGTGTTCGTCCCGCACCAGATGGGGTGCCTGATCCCGGTACTTCTGCGGCACGTGAGCCTGGAAGATGTTGGGAGGCTCGACCAGATGGTCATCAATGCTCACGAGAATCATGTCGTTGACGTTCATGGCGCCCTCTGCCCTCCCTGCGATCCGGCTGGCGTCCGGACCCAGCGACGCTACCCTACTGCCGTGACTCTGGAAATCGATCTCAAGGGCTCGCGCGCGCTGGTCACCGGCGCCGGGCAAGGAGTGGGTCGCGCCATCTCCGTCGCCCTCGCTCAGGGCGGAGCAACCGTCCTCGTCAACGACGTGATGGCCGAGCGCGCCGGGGAGGTGGTCAAGGCGATCCACGACTTCGGGGGATCCGCCGAGGAGGCACCCTTCGATGTGACCGATTGGACCGCCGTGGAGAGTGCACTCGGGAACAGCGGCACGGACATCCTCGTCAACAACGCAGGCAACGCCGGCACTGCAGGTTTCGCCGACATGCGGCCCTTTGCCCAATCGGACCCGGGCGAATGGGCGCGCTACATCGCGGTGAACCTCTACGGGGTGATGAACTGCACCCGGGCCGCGCTACCTGGGATGATCGAGCGGGCACACGGCCGCATCGTGACCATCGTGTCGGACGCCGGCCGCTACGGGGACGCCAATCTGGCGCCCTACGCCGCGGCCAAGGCCGGCGCGGCGGGGTTCTGCCGCTCGATCGCCCGTGAGGTGGGGCGCTACGGGATCACCGTCAACTGCGTCGCACTGGGGACCATCAACACGCCGACCACCGCTGGCGCAAGGGGCGACGCTGCTCCTGCGGCCTCGCCCAAGACCGACGAGCAGCTCAAGAAGTACATCATCCGGCGGCGGGGCGAACCCGAGGACGTGGCCGGCCTGGTGGCGTACCTGGCCAGCCCGCTGGCCTCGTGGATCACCGGCCAGACCTATCCGGTCAACGGCGGCTACACCCTGTCGCTCTGAACCCGTCGCTCTGACGCGGCGTGCTCCGCATCCACCCCACAGGAGCACGGCGACGCGCTCCGAGGGGCCTTGGCCCGCACACTCATTGCGTGCTCATGCATACTCGGGGCGCCTTGCCAGCCTGGGAAGTCCTTGCTCGGGTCTCGCGGTCGAGCGTAACGTCGCCCCCGGCTCGCCTCGAAGAGCGCATGAGTCACAGCGCATGAGTCACAGAGTGCGATCCCCGGGAGAGGCGTCGGGGCGCCCGGCGACGGATGGAGTGACCGATGGAGACGCTCGAGCTCGTGAAGGTGGACGCGGTGGCGGTGGTTCGTCTGAACCGACCCCCGGTGAACGCGGTCAACCGAGCCATGATCCGCGAGCTGCGCTCGTGCTTCGACTCGTTGTCACAGGATCGCGAGGTGGCCGCCGTGGTCCTCTCCGCCACCGGGGAGCGTGCCTTCTGTGGCGGGATCGACCTCAAGGAGTTGAACGCCGGCGCGGGACCTCCGCAGGACCTGCGCGCACTCCTCGACCCGCACTGGGAGTGGCGCCAGACCCAGTACGCCATCCGCGAGTGCCTGGTCCCGGTGATCGGCGCGGTGGAGCGCATCACCATTGGCGCCGGGTTCGGACTCGTCGGATGCTGCGACCTGGTCATCGCCGGGGATCAGGCCACCTTCGGCCTTACTGAGATCAACGTCGGCTTGCTCGGCGGCGCCAGCAAGGCACTCCGTCTGCTCGGCCCCTCCAAGGCGCGACGGATGCTGTTCCTGGGCGAGATGATCCCGGCGCAAGAGCTCTATCGGCTGGGTGCCGTCGAGGAGGTCGTTCCGGCCGGCCAGGCAGAGCCGCGGGCGCTCGAGCTCGGTGCAGAGCTGGCGACCAAGAGCCCTATCGCCCTCCGCTTGGCCAAGGAGTCCATCCTTCGCATCGAGGCGGACCAGATGATGCAGCAGTACCGGACCGAGAACGACTACACGAACCGCCTTCGTACCTACGACGATTCGAAGGAGGCGATCACGGCCTTCGTCGAGAAGCGCTCTCCCACCTGGACCTGGTCGTGACGGGCCACGCGGCCCTCTTCGATCTCGCCGACCACCAAGCTGACCAGCCGGGCCTGGTCGACCGGACCGGTCCCCTGCCGTGGAGCGAGGTGGCGGACCGCTCGACGCGGATGGCCAACGCTCTGCTCGAGCTGGGGTTTCCGGTCGGGTCCCGCCTCGGTGTGCTCGGAGACAACCGAGGTGACACCTTGCTCGTCTACGCCGCCGCGGCCTTGGGCGGCGTCGGGACCCTGCTCCTCAACCACCACCAGACGGCGGACGAGGTGGAGTACGTGTTGCGGGACGGGGGCGCCCGCGCCATCTGGGCTTCGCCCGAGTTCCTGGCCACAGCCGAGGCGGCGGCGGGACGCCTCGGGATCCCCGTGTTGGCGGACGTCGAAGGCTCCGGCCCTTGGACCGATCTGCTCGGGAGCGCCGACAACCGGCGGCTGCCTTCCGACCTGCCCTCCACGTCAGACCTGATCTATACCTCGGGCACGACAGGCCGGCCCAAGGGAGTCGAGGTCCCCAACGCGCCGGCACCCACCGTGGCCGATCGTCTCGAGCAGATGGCGCGGCACCACATGGCCGGCCTCGGTCCGCACCTCGTCGTCGGCCCCCTGTACCACTCCGGGCCCCACGGGGCGGTCGGCCTGCTGCTCACCGGGAGCACCGTGGTGGTTGGGGGCCGGTTCGACGCCGACTTCGTGCTCGGCGCCATCGCTGAGCACTCCATCGCCACCGCCGTCACGGTGCCGACGCACCTGATCCGGCTCCTCGGGCTGCCCGAGGAGCGTCGGCACGCCGCAGACGTCTCGTCGCTTCGCATGGTCTCGGTCACCGGGAGTGCCTGCCCGATCCCAGTGATGCGGGCCATGATCGACTGGTTCGGTCCGGTGTTCCTGGAGGCCTACGGCGGCTGCGAGAGCGGCATCATCAGCCGCATCGCTTCGGAGGAGTGGCTCGCCCACCTGGGCTCGGTCGGACGGCCGAACCCTCCCTTTCACGCGCTCGTCCTCGGTGAGGACGGCGAACCGTGCCCGCCGGGAGCGGACGGCGTCCTGTACTTCGTCGACGACACCGGCCGGGGGATCCGTTACTACAAGGATCCCGAGAAGACCGCGGCGGCGCACATCGAGCCGGGGACCTTCACACTGGGCGACGTGGGCCACGTCGACCCCGACGGGTACCTGTACATCACCGGGCGCGTCACCGACATGGTGATCTCGGGCGGGGTCAACGTCTACCCGGCCGAGTGCGAACGGGTGCTCACAAACCATCCGTCGGTACGCGACGTGGCTCTGTTCGGCGTGCCCGACGACGAGATGGGCGAACGCCTGGTCGGCCTGGTGTCACTGCGCGACGGGACCACCACGACGGGTGAACTGCTCGACGTCTGCCGGGAAGCCATCGCCGGCTACAAGGTGCCACGGCAGCTGTTGCCCGTGGACGAGGTCCCGCGCTCAGCGATGGGCAAAGTCGACAAGGCCGGGGCCCGGCGGACCTATCTGGAGCTGGCCGGGGCCCAGCCCGGCTGACCGGCAGAACCCGCGGCGTCGGCTCAGGCCAACCACACCAGGCCCGGTGCGAGTCTGCGCGACCCCTCGCCTCGGCGGTCAGGTCACACCTACACTGCGGGTTCTTGACGACTCAAAGGACGCGCCGTGGACCTCGACCTCTCAGCTGACCAGGAGCTCTTCCAAGAGACGACCCGCAAGTTCCTCACCGCGTCGTGGCCCACGACGGCGGTCCGCGGCCTGATCGACGACCCGATCGGCTTCGACCGCGACGCCTGGGCCCAGGGGGCCGAGCTGGGCTGGACATCGCTCCTGGTGCCCGAGGAGTACGGCGGAGGCAGCATCTCCGGCGAGGGCGTGTCCGACCTGGCGATCGTCGCCGAGGAGCTGGGCCGCGCGCTCTTCGCCGGTCCGGTGCTGCCGACCAACCTGGTGGCCTTCGCTCTGGCCCGATGCGGCTCGGAGCAATTGGCCAAGGAGCACCTGCCCGAGATCGTCGCCGGCCGCGAGCTCGCGGCCTGGGCCGTCGCGGAGGAGAACGACCGGTGGACCGCCGAGAGCGGATCGGTCACCGCCGCCACGACCGACGGTGGCTTCAGGCTCACCGGGGTGAAGACCCCGGTGCAGGACGCTCACGTGGCCGATCAGCTCCTGGTCTCCACCAGGGACGCCGAGGGCGTGACCCAGTTCCTGGTCCCCAGGCACGCGCCGGGCGTGGTGGTCGAACCACTGGAGAGCCTCGACCTGACCCGCCGGTTCTCACGGGTTCGCTTCGACGGGGTCGAGGTCGCGCACTCGTCGGTGGTCGGCCCGGTCCAGCGGGCCGACGCGGAGCTCGAGCTCCAGTTCGCCCTCGCCGTGGCGCTGCAGTGTGCGGAGACGGTCGGTGCCACCGACACCATGTTCGAGGTGACACTCCAGTACACCAAGGACCGCAAGGCCTTCGGGCGCCCCATCGGCTCGTACCAGGCACTCAAGCACCGGATGGCCGACATGCTGCTCTGGCTCGAGTCGAGCAAGGCGGTCGCCGACGCCGCGGTCAAGGCCGTCCAGTTCGAGGTCGACGCCCCCAACGCGGCGAGCCGCGCCAAGGCGTACGTGGCGGAGCACTGCCCCCTCATCGTCCGCGACTGCCTCCAGATGCACGGGGGCATCGGCTACACCTGGGAGCACGACATCCACCTCTACCTGCGGCGGGTGGAGACCAACAGCGCAATCTGGGGCGGCCCCGACTACCACCGGGACCGCCTGGCCACGTCCGTCGGCCTCTGAGGACCGGGCGCCGCTCGTGGCGCTGGCGCCGGACTCCACGCTGACCAGGTGGTACGTTCCCGGCGGGGTCGCCCTTGCCGGCGATGGACCGTCCATGTATTCTACGTTGTATAATCGAGTGAGCCGCTGGAGGCTGGGACCGAGAAGGGAGCTGCCATGACGACTGCGACCGAGCCGAAGCTGGGCTACTGGATCAACGACGCCGACAACCACTTCACCGAGCCGCCCGACTGCTTCGAGCGCTACATCGACCCCAAGGACGCGGACCTGGCCGTCCGCTACGTGAAGGGCCCCGACGGCGAGCAGATGCAGCTCTTCGCCGGCAAGCCGTCGAAATTCCACTCGCGCCACGTGACGCTCTCCGAGGAGGAGCTCAAGAAGCTGCTCGGCGACACCACGAACATCGGCATCGGCGCGAGGGCCACGCCCGACTTCGACACGTCACAGAGCGGCGAGCAGGAAACCGTCGACATGCGCGCCATCCCGGGCATGTTGTTGAACCGGCTCAATCCCTTCAAGGGGATGAACGAGGAGCAGCGCAAGGAGTTCATCGCCGAGTTCCGCCACAAGTCCGAGGCGTACGGGAACCGCGATCTGCGCCTGGCACTGATGGACGAGCAGGGAATCGACAAGGCTCTCATGTTCCCCGCCGCGGCGCACGACATTGAGTACGAGTTCGTCGACAACATCCCCGCCCTGTACGCCAACATCCGCGCCTTCAACCGCTGGATGCACGACGAGGTCGGCTATGTGGCCGACAAGCGCATGTTCCTGCCCCCCTACATCGCCCTCGCCGATCCGGACCTCGCGGTCAAGGAGCTCGAACTGGTGCTGGCCGACGGGGCCCCCATGATCCAGATCAAGTCCGGCCACGCCCACGGCGGCCAGGACAATCCCATGGGTGGCCGCTCCCCCGCCGACCCGATTTACGACCGGTTCTGGTCCATCGTCAACGAGGCGGAGATCAGGCTGGCCGTCCACCTCGGTGGCACCGATTACCAGAAGTACGGTGCGGACTGGTCCGAGGACCCCGACACCGTGTTCGGCGACTTCGATGCGTTCCAGTGGATGATGTACTGGGGCGACCGCCCGGTCCTCGAGCTGACCGCGGGCCTCATCCTGCACAACTTCTTCGGGCGGTTCCCCAACATCAAGGTGTGCCTGTCGGAGATGGGTACCGTCTGGGTCCCCTACACCATGCGCAAGATGGACCACGCGTTCCTCATGGGCCGCAAGGCCAGGTGGTCGGAGACCGGCCGCCTCGACCGCCGGCCCTCGGAGATCTTCCGGCAGCACTTCATCGTGGCGCCCTACCCGGAGGAGAACGTCCGCCGTGTCGTGGACGAGATCGGGATCGAGCCCATCGTCTTCGGATCGGACTTCCCCCACGGAGAGGGCCTGGCCTATCCGCACCTGTACGCGGACTCGCAGCTGAGCAGGTTCTCCGAGGAAGAGCAGCGCGTGATCATGCGCGACAACCTCGAGAACTTCCTGGCGCCGGCCATCCGCTGAACATCCGCACGCCACGCCGTGCGGATCGTCGTCATCGGAGCGGGTGCCGTCGGCGCCGTGCTGGCGTCGGCCGCGTCCGAGACCGGCCACGAGGTGGCGCTGCGCGTGCGCAGCCCGTTCGACTCGCTGGAGATCCTCCGAGAGGGCGCCACCTTCCCCGTGCGTGCCTCGGTGTCCTCGTCGCCGGCCGGGCCGGTCGCCGATGTGGTGTTCCTCACCGTCAAGATGACCGACACGGCGTCCGCCGCGCCCCATCTGGCCACGCTGTGCGGTCGCCAAACCCTGACCGTCGTGGCCCAGAACGGACTGGACCAGGTGGCGCGGGTCGACCCGTTCCTGCCCGCCACAGCCGGTCCGGCGTGTCCCGCCCTGGCCTACGTCGCCGCCGAGCGCGTGGCCCCCGGACGAGTGCACCACGTCAGCGGGAACAGGCTCGTTGTACCGAGGCGGCACCAAGCGACGGTGGCCGAGGCGCTGGGTTCGGGCATGGAGGTCACGGGCACCGAGGACATCGTCACCGCCTCGTGGCGAAAGCTCCTCGGAAACATCGCGGCCAACCCGATCACCGCCATCACGCGGCGACACATGGACGTCATGCGTGCTCCGGGCATCGCCGAGCTGGCCCGGTGCATCATCGGTGAGACAGTGAACGTCGGTCGTGCCGAAGGGGCGCGGCTCGTCGAATCGGATGCCGACCTTGCCTTCGAGCGGCTGTCGGGGTACGGAGCCGATACCGGCACCTCCATGCTCCACGACCGCTTGGCTGGTCGGCCCACCGAGTACGAGTACCTCACCGGTGAAGTCGTTCGGCGCGGCCTCCGCCACGGGATCGACGTTCCGACCAACCGGCTCGTCCTCGCCCTTCTCGGCGCACTCGAAGGATCTTGAGCCTGCCCACAGAGACGACCGAGACCAGGAGGGACCGGGTGAAGCTGGAGAACAAGGTTGCACTGGTGTTCGGAGGCTCCTCGGGTCTCGGGCGTGCATCGGCGGAGGCATGTGCGCAGGACGGTGCCGCGGTCGTGGTGGCCGACGTCAACGGACACGGCGGAGCCGAGGTGGTGGAAGGCATCCGGGCCAACGGGGGGGCGGCCTCGTTCGTCCACAGCGACATCACCGACGAAGCGGCCGTCGAAGCGGCGGTGCGCTCGACCGTCGACGGGTTCGGGAACCTCGACATCCTCGTCACCAGTGTGGGCGCCGCCACGCACGACGAGGCTGCGCCGTGGCACTTCGCCATCGACCTCTTCCTCAAGGGCCCCTACTACGCCTGTAAGCACGCCGTCGCCCACATGGAACAGGCCGGTGGCGGGTGCATCGTCAACATCGGGTCGGTCGCCTCGGTGACCGGTGGGATCTCGACGTCGGTCGAGGGCACCGGCTACCCGACCGCCAAGCACGGTCTGCTCGGCATGACGAGAACAATCGCTCTCGCCTACGCGGCGAAGAACATCCGCGCCAACGTCGTGTGCCCCGGATACATCAAGACCGCCATGACCAAGTCCCTCTACGACCGGCCCGACGGGGGACGATCCCTCATCACCGAGACGTTGCGCGTGCCTCTGGGGCGCTGGGGCGAGCCGCACGAGATCGGCCGGGTCGTGGCCTTCCTCGCCTCCGACGACGCCGCGTACATCACGGGTCAGCCCATCGTCGTCGACGGCGGCTTCATGGCTCGCTGAATCCAGCTCACAGGTAGGTGGACCGCTATGTCGTCGGGTGTGTCCGTGGCACGACGACCGGGAGGGACGCCACGCGCGGGACCCGAAGTCCGTGGTAGTGCGTCGGTGGCTGGTCAGCCGGACAGGCCCCGGGCGGATCGTTGAAGTTCGGCGAGTGGATCCACGAGCCGCTCTCCCACCCAGGGGTCATGGGAGCGAGGTGGAGCACCGGCGTCAGGTCCTCGGTCACGAGGGCGCCGAGCTCGGCTGCTCCGTACGGGCAGAAGTGGGTGTTGTCGAGCTTGCGGGCCCGCACCCAGGTGCCGTTGGCCGTGCGCATCCAGGTGAGGAAGTTACCGCCCGGGGCGAAGACCGAGTCCGTCCGCAGGTACAGCGCTTGGCCAGGCAAGGCGGCGGCAGCCTGCTGGGCCACCGCGTCCCAGGCATCCTGGGCCGCGGTCTCCTTGGCCCAGTTGGCCCACCGTTGTGCGGGAGTCAGGTCGACGGGAGACCCGTTGTAGACGGTCAAGGTATTCGGTCCGCCCTGGGGGAACTGGAGGAGGACGACGAGCTTGACCCCGTGGTCGAGAATGAGGCGAAGCGCCGCCTCGAGGCGGAGGCGGTAGGCGGTCGGATCGTCCTGGGCCAAGGAATCGTCCCACGACCACGTGGCGAGGGCGATCTGCGGGTGATACGTGGCGAGCGTCTGGAGCCAGTCGTTGGGCCACACGGTGTCCGTGCTGAATCCCCAGCCGGGGAACGAGGTGTTCACGACCGTGACGTCATGGGTGGCCTCGAACGCGGCCTGGACTCCGGGAGAGCCGTCGGCCATGACGCTGTCACCGAAGATCCAAAGGCGGTCGGGGGCGGCCGGCGTGGCCGCCGGCAGGGACACGGCCCCGATCTGCTTGGCGGTCCCACCCGTCATGGCTGTCGACGTCGGACGCGCCACGGTGACCTGGCCCGAGCCGGCCTGGGGAGGGCTCACCGTGCCGGCGAGGATCACCAGCGCCGTGGCCGCCATACCGGCCCCGGCGAAGCTCACGGCTGGGAGCCGAACCCGACGGGCCAGTCCGGACCAGTCGGTTCGCCGGAGCGGGCGCTCGACGAGGAGGTACGAGGCAACGGAGGCCGCCGCCATGGCCGCCAGTCGCGCCATCAGGAGACCGCCGCCCTCGAGCCCGGTGGAGTCGGGCGTCATAAGGACGATGACCGGCCAATGCCAGAGGTAGAGGCTGTAGGAGATCAGGCCGAGCCAACGCAGCGGTGGCAACCGCAGCGTACGCGCCATGACGGCATTGGGAGCCAGCAGGCAGGAGAGCACGACCAGCCCCGCGCACAGCGCGATGGCCACCAACCCTCCGTCCCAGATCCACGAAGGTGGTCCGTCGGCACCCCCGGCCCAGGCCGCGCCGGCGGCGACGCCCACCAGCCCAACGGGGCCGAGCGCCGCCCACACCCGGCTGGTGTGGTCGGGCGCGCGACGATGGAGGGGCCAGAGCAGCGCGCCGACCCCGCCGAGGAGAAGCTCCCACGCCCTGGTATCCGTCCCGAGGTAGGCCCGGTTCGGTCCGAACAGGTGGGCGGCCACCCCCATCCAGACGGCCGAGGCCGCCGCCAGTGCGGCCACCGTCGAGATCAGGCCGACTCGCCCGGCCCGCCGCCGCGCGAACACCCAGGTGAGCGCACCCAGGAGGAGCGGCCAGACGAGGTAGTACTGCTCCTCGATGGCCAGGGACCAGGTGTGCTGCAGGGGGCTCGGCGCCGTGAACTGGTGGAAGTAGCTACTGTCGGCGACGATCTGCTGCCAGTTGGCGACGTAGAACAAAGTGGCGAGTGCCGGTGGCCGCAGCTGGGCCGGGACCACGCCCGGCCCCCCGAGGGCGCAGTAGAACGACAGCACTCCCAGGAGGACCAGCACGGCGGGGAGAAGGCGTCGGGCACGCCGACCCCAGAATCCTCGAATCCCGGCGAACGCTCCCCGGTCGCCTCGCTTCTCCGCTCGCTCGAGCAGCAGGCTGGTGATCAGGTAACCCGAGAGAACGAAGAAGACGTCGACCCCGACCCAGCCGCCGGGCAGATAGCCCAGGTGGTACGCGACGACGGCGCTGATGGCAAGGGCACGCACTCCATCGAGCTGCGGCCAGTAGCGGTGGCTCCCTGTCCCGATCCCCGGCACGATGCCTCATGGTCCCACTGTCGGGCGGCGCGTTGAGGGCGGGGCCATCACTCCGGAGGGCATCGCGGCGACCTCGACACCGTCATGGACACGACCGACGCGGTGCTCAGGGACCTTGAGAACCCTCCGCCGTGACGTCGGTGCGAGGGCTGCGGTCACGGAGGGCCACGGTCTGACTCATCTGTCCGAGAAAGACTCCGTCAGGGGTCCACAGGTCGACCATGCCGTGGCCGTAGCCCGCGACGACGGATTGGGCGCGCAGATCGAGCAGGACCCACTCGGTTTCGGCGGGCGCCCCAACTCTCAACGTGTTGTCGACGCTGGCGGCCCGCATGACCGGGCGAAGCACGGGCTGTCCCAGAGCCCCGTAGACGCCGAACGCCGCGACATCCCCGAAGTAGCCGAGCAGCGGAGTCGTGACCTTCTGGCCCTCCATACGGACCCAGAAGGCCGCGTGGGAGCCCGTCCCGTGCAGCTGGTCGGGCAGGGCGGCGACCCGCCGGTCGATGGCGGCGAAGTACGAGCGATCCACGTCTCCCACCACGTCGAAGACCGCGGGCGGGCACGCCTCGGGCGGAGCGACGCTGGGCATGCGGTCGAACGAGATGGCGAGATCGCCCCGCGGGAGCCCACTGGCCCCGAGCGCGGTGAACACCTCCTGGCCGCCGAGCGTGGCGGTGATGTGGGCCTGCGACATACGGCCCCCCTGGGCCACCACGTCGACCTCGCAGGTCAGCAGGCTCCCTCGGTCCGGGTTGGAGACGAACTGCACGGCCGTCCACAGCGCCCGCCGCTGGGTCGCCTGCTCCAACATGGCGACGGCGACGGCGACACCGGCACCGCCGAAGAACGTGCCGCGCGGGTTGACCAGTGCGTCGCTGACCAGGAACTGGCCGGAGCGTCCGGAGGCGCCGACCTCGAGCCCGAGGATTTCCGGAACACCAAGTATTCTGGAACACTAGCAGGAGGGGAGGTCCGGGTGGCAGCTGAGCTGCCGAATCAGAACGACACTCTGGAGCGGATCGAGCGCCGCCTGCGCACCCTCCTGCCCCCTCGCTGGCTCATGGACGCCGAGCCCGGCCACGAGTCGGTGTCCGACCGGTGCTGGACCTTGCACGCGCCGGGCGGGGAGGCAGTGAGCTTCGCCGTGAAGGTCGGGAGGAAGGCTCCGGGGCGACAGCTCGAGGCCATGTTGGCGCAGCTCGCCGACGTCGGAGGTCGACCGCTGGTGGCGGCGCCCTTTCTCTCCCCCACCGTGCGTCAAGCGATCGCCGGCCGCGGTGTGAGCTACGCGGACGCCACGGGCAACCTCCATTTGGTCGCTGACCGGCCCGGGCTGTTCGTGGAACAGCGCGGCGCGACCAAGGATCCGTGGCCGACTGACGACACCCTCCAGTCCCTGCGGGGCCGCGCGGCTGGTCGAGCTCTCCGCGCCCTGGTCGACTTCAGGCCTCCCTACGGCGTCCGCGACCTCTCGAAGCGCGCCGTCGTTCCACTCGGATCGCTGTCTCGCACGCTCGACCTCCTCGACCGGGAAGGGCTGGTCACACGGGGCGAGCGAGGCGACGTCGGTGCGCTGGACTGGGAGCGCACCATCCGCCGATGGAGCGAGGACTACGACTTCGGACGGTCGAACCGGGTCACGGCCTACCTCCATCGGGGTGGGACCGCGGCGATGGTCGAGAAGGTCGCTCGCGCCGCTCTTCCCTACGCGCTCACTGGCGTGGTGGCCGCGCGGCTCCTCATTGGCGGCCCTGGCGCGTCACTGGCGACGGCGCGCCTGGCGGCCTACGTGGAGGATGTCGACCTGGCGGCCGGACGACTCGGACTGGGGCCGGCCGAGAAGACGCCGGCCGAGAACGAGGCCACGATCGTGCTGGCAGAGGCGTACGACCGCGTGGTGTTCGAGCGCACCCTGGTGCGACATGGGATTCGCGTCGCCGCTCCCGCACAGCTCGCCGCCGATCTGCTCGGTGGGAACGACCCCACCCGCGCCCAGGCAGAGGGCGTCTTGGCTTGGATGCGGGCACACGACCCCGGCTGGCGGCACGCCCGGAGCGAGCCGAGCCTCGTCCAGGCACCGCGATAGCGGACACGGAGGAGGACCCATGGGGAATCGGCCACTGATCGACAAGGCGGCGCTGATCACCGGCGCCAGCCGCGGCATCGGCAAGGGAATCGCGCTGAGCTTCGCCGAAGCGGGCGCCGACCTGCTGCTGGCGGCACGCTCCATGGACGACCTGGAGCAGACGGCCGTCGAAGCGAGGACGCACGGGGTCCGGGCGGAAACGATCCACATGGATGCCTACGACCTCGACGAGGTCGCGGCGGTCGTGGATGCGGTCACGGAGCGGTTCGGGAGGATCGATGTCCTGGTGAACAACGCCGGCGGGAGTCGCAACGTCGACGGCGGATGGCTCGGCTTCATGGAGTCGACGCCGAAAATCGTCCGTGAGCTGTTCGAGCTCAACGTGTTCTCTCCGTACTGTGCCGCCCAACGCGCGGCACAGGCCATGACACGGCAGGGGTTCGGCAACATCATCAACATCTCGTCCCCCTTGGCGGACTACCCGTCGGCCCGGATCCAGCCCTACAGCGTGGCGAAGATCGCCATTCAAGAGTTCACCAAGCTGTGGGCCTTCGAGCTCGGCTCGAAGGGCATCCGAGTGAACGCAATCTCGCCGGGTCCGATTCAGTCGGCCCAGATCGAGAAGGTCATCGCGGCAAATCCGGCTCGTGAACAGGCCATGGTGGACGAGGTGCCGTTGGGCCGGATCGGCCAGCCGAAGGACGTCGGCGCCGCGGCTGTGTTCCTGGCCAGTGACGCTGCCGAATGGATCTCCGGGGCCACGCTGCTCATCAGCGGCGGAAAGCGTTGGTGAGGGTGGCCGCGACGCTGGCCCTCGACGCCGACGGACTCCTGGCGGCGGCCCGCCAGCGCACCGGGCTGTTTGACCTCGACGACGACACCCTTCACCCCCGCTTGGCGGACCTGGTGGCGCAACTCGACGAGCGCCTGGCCGGCGGGGCGCGAGACCGCGCCGCCCAGGTGACGTACGACCTGCTGTGCCAACGACTCGAGGTGGTCGGCGATCGCCAGCGCTACCCCACCGCCCAGGAACGCATCGAACAGCCGATCATCGCCTTCGGCGAGGGTCGCTCCGGCACCACTGTGCTGCAGATGTTGCTCGGGTGCGACCCCGACTCTCGCCTGCTCGAGTTCTGGGAAGCCATGCGCCCCTCTCCGCCCCCGGGGGTGTCTGACACCGCCGAGCGTCAGCGGCAAGCTGACGACGACTGGCGCGAGATCCTCGACCTGATCCCGAAATGGCTCGTTTCGCATCCCTACAACGCCATGCTCGGACGGAACCCACCCGAGTGCGAGCGACTGTGGGCGTTCGACTTCCGAGCGATTCCACCCACTGCGTGGTGGCGCGTGCCGGACCTCAACTTCCCGGCTGTGCGACTGCCACGCGACGACACTCGCCAGTACGAGATCCACACGATGATGCTCCAGCACCTGCAGTACCGGGCGCCGTGCCGGCGCTGGGTGCTCAAGGGCGTCACCCACCAGCATCGCCTGCCGGCGCTCCTCAACGCGTACCCGGACGCGGTCTTCGTCTGGATCCATCGCGATCCGCTCCAGGCAATCGCTTCGCGCTTCGAGCTGCAGGCACAGATCTACGAAGCCATCAGCGGGAGGCTGGACCGGGCTGCCTTCGCCGCGTCGCTCGTGGAGCAGTCCGTCGCCAGCTTCGCCGCGACCGCCGATTCGCCCGAGGCGGGCGACTCACGCATCCACCATCTCGTCTACCAGGACTTCATATCCGACCCCTTCGGGACGGTCCACGACCTTTACGACCGCGTGGGGATCCCGTTCACCGCGGCAGTTCGACGCGGCCATGCGGGAGTGGAGCGCGGCCAACCCGTCGAACCGCTTCGGACGGTTCACGTACTCGATCGACGCGCTCGGCATTGACGTCCACGTACTGGACCAACGGCTCCAGCGGTACCGTGAGCGGTTCGCAATCCCTCGCGAAACCCCGAAGGAGGCCTGACATGGCATTCGGAGACAATCCCAACGACACCGCACTTCGGGATGGCTGGCTCGCCTTCTGCGACCGCATCAAGCAGGCGGCTGACCATGTCTTCAAGGACGAGAGCGGGGCCAGCGATGGCGAGCGGACCAATGCCTTCCGCTACCTGACCCAGAACCTGAGCCAGGCGTTCGACATCTTCCTCGAGAACCGGGACGACCGTTATCCCAACCTGCACGCGTTCTGCGGGCCCACCCGAAAGCTCGGTGCGGACAACCCCGACTGCATCTACCTCCAGTCATGGATCAACGACCACGACACCTACAAGGTCAGCGGCAACCGCGGCACGGCGAAAATGTTCAACGTCGCGGTGCAAGGAGTGTGGACCGGCTCGCTGCAGGAACCCTTCGGGGACACACCGGTGGACAACATCTTCGGCGAGGAGCTGTCGACCGATTGGAACGGAGATTTCACGCTTTGGATCAGCCCTGAACCGCACCCCGGCAACTGGATCGAGTCACGGCCGGGGGTCCGCAAGATCTTCTACCGCCAGTATTTCGACCACTGGGACGAGATCCCGGCGACCTTCCGGATTGAGCGGATCGGCGACGGCGCGGAGCCGCCCCCGGCGATGGAGCCGGCATGGTTGCTCGAGTCGTTCGAAAGAGCGGCGGACTTCGTCGTCAACACGGTGAAGGACTGGCCGAACGTCCTGTGGGAGCGACATGGCGTCTACGAGGCCGTGAATTCCTTCGTGCGCCACGGCCAGGAACGTGACTCCTCGCACGAGTCGATCGATTCCCGCCGGGGACGCGTCGTTCTCCAGATGTTCTGGGACATGGCGCCCGACGAGGCCGTGATCATCGAATTCGACGCCGACCCGGACTGGTTCTGGCAGTTCGGTGCCTGCACCGTCTTCGGGGCCAGCCTCGAGTTCCGCTACCGCCAGGTCAGCCTGACCTCGGCCATGTCACCGGTCGATCCCGACGGGGTGACCCGGGTGGTCCTCAGCCACGTCGACCCGGGGTTCGCCAACTGGATCGACACCCAGGGACACCAGCGCGGATGGCTGCTGCTGCGTAACATGTTGACACGCTCGACGCCGGAACTGCGCACCCGGCGGGTCGCCGCGTCTGAGCTGGAGCGAGAAATCGGCACGGTTGCCACTCGCATCACGCCAGCTGAACGCGTGGCCGAACTCCGTCGACGTCGTGCCGCCAACCTACGGCGCTATCCGATCTGAGGAGAACACGTGACACTACAAGCTCCCCACTTCCACGTGGGTGTCGTCGTCCCCGACCTGGCCGAGGGGATGGACGAGATCTCCGATGCGCTGGGGCTCCGATGGGGAAGGGTGCAGCGCCGTGAAATGGCCATGGAGGCTCCCGGCGGTCCGCTGTCACTCGAGATGGCCTACGTCTACTCGTTCGACGGGCCGCCCCACCTGGAGCTGATCGAGCGACGACCAGACTCGATCTTCGACACGGTGGGCCTGCACCACCTCGGGATCTGGACACAGGACCGGCCAGGTGAATCGGCACGCCTCGAAGCCCTGGGCTGGCCCCGCGAGACCGTGGCCCTGTGCCCCGACGGTACGTGGGCCGGTGGCCTCTTCCACACCGGGACGGGCGGCCTCCGGGTCGAGATGGTCGACATCGCGCGCTCGGGGCCTCGCCTCCTCAACTACCTCGGGGGCGGTGACTACGCGGTGCCCGAGTGACCGCGGCGTCAGCTGAGCGCCGCGGCCAACGTGACGTCTGCGTCGACCATCGGTGAGATCAGCGGGATCTTCCCGGCACCCTCACTGGGCTTCAAGTAACCGCCTCTCAGGTCGAAATGCCCGATCAGCTTCGGATCGACCGCGGGTCCGGACATGATTTCCTCGACCCTCGGTCCGATACGCGCCGCCACCCCCGCCAGGGAAGCCCGGTCCAGCCCGAGCGTCCGGATCACGTTCTCACCGAGCATCAGTCGAAGCTCGTTCTCGGGAACCCCGTCGAAGGCGTCACGGAGCCATGCTTTGGTGTTGGGCCAGGTGCTCTCGTTGTGGGGGTAGTCGCGGCCGAACGCCGCCGTCTCGAGCCCTATTTCATAGCGCATGGCCGTTTCGGCGCGGTGCGGAAACGACAGGGACACCAGGCAGTTGGTGTGCCAATACTCACTCGGCATCCGCTTGGCCGGGAGATCGCCCCGGTGGCGGAGGTAGACCTCGTCGAGGTAGCGGAGCGTGGCGGGAAGCCAATCGGCGCGGACCTCGGTCATGACCACCTTCAAGTTCGGGTGGCGATCGAAGACACCGCCCAACATGAGCTGCCACATCGGCCGGCGGGGTGACACGTCGGCAAAGAAGTCGGCGCTGAACACCTCGTTCCTCAACCGGGTGACCAGATCGTCGGTGGACCCGCCGGACCGATCGACCTCGGACTTGACCCTGGCGATCTCCGGGAAGAACTTCCCTTGCTCCTGGCCGAAACCGGCGTGGATGAACAGCGGCAGGCCGCGGTCTTCGCAGACGCTCCAGACCGGCTCCCAGGAGGTGTCGAACAATGGGCGTTGGCCGGGGTAGCTCAAGAAGCCTGGCGGGTACGTCCCGCGGAATCCGTGATCGGCCAGCCACTCGAGCTCGGCCACCGTGGCGGCGACATCGATACCCGGACCGCCGGCGCCAACGAGGAACACCCGGTCCTGGACGTGACCGAATGTGTCGTGCAACCACCTGTGGTAGGCCCTCACGCCAGCCTCGCACACCTCGTTGTCGTATCGGCGGTTGAAGACGTTGTAGAAGATGGCCGACGCTCGGTGGTCGCCGAGGTAGACGAACTCCCCGGCAATGCCCTCCCGGTCCATCTCGCGCAACCGGACCTCGGGATCCCAGATGCCCCGATACCCACCGTTCTCCTGGGCGCCCTCGAGGTCGTAGACGCTCAACGCCTGTGGCGACCACGACATCGGGTAGCTCATGGCACCCATCACCGTCGTGTAGACGTCGTTGTCCTCCCGAAGGGCGGGCAGGAACTCGTGATACTTCCGTTCCACGTACCGGGGCCACACCTCGGGCGGCGCCTGCGCGTGCGAATCCACGGAGACGATGATCAATCGGTCCACTGGTACCTCCTTAGCAACTTCACGGCGAGACCTCCCGCATTCTCGTTCAGAGGAGCGCCGCATGCACCGGGCGCCCCACGCGAGTCCTCAGCCGACCGTCCATTCGCTCACCAGACCAGGGGCACCTCGGCCGGGCTGCGCAGGAAGGTCGACGTCGACCATCTCACCTCGTCCTTCGGCACGGCCAACTCCAGGCTCGGGAAGCGGTCCAGCAGGCGACCGACGGTGATCTCGATCTCGAGGAGGGCCAGATGGGCCCCGAGGCAACGGTGCGCGCCGTGGGCCAACGATAGATGAGGCTGTGGGTGGTCCCGGTGGAAGTCCAGCTCCGAGCCGTGGGGAAAGACCGACTCGTCACGGTTGGCGACCTGGTGCTCGGGCAGGATCGCCTCGCCGGCGGCGATGACGACGCCGTGACTCAGCTCCACGTCCTCCTTGGCCCAGCTCACATGGGGCATGCCGAAGCGGAAGCTGGGGATCCATCGCCACAGCTCCTCGAGTGCCGCTCCCAGCAACCGACGGTCGGCGAGAAGCTCCTCCCAGCGGGCCCGAGACGTCATCAGCGTGTAGACGGTCGAGCCGAGCTGGGCCGCCGTCGTCTCGAACCCGGCCAGGAAGAGTGCCAGCGACAGACTGACCAGCTCCCCTTCGGTCAGCTGGTCCTCGTCGTCTCGCGCGTGCACCATGACGCTCAGCAGGTCGTCGGTGCTGACGTCCCGCCGCTCCGCGATCAGGTTCGAGATGTAGCCGATCATCTCACCGAGCGCGGCGTCCTTCTCGGCCCGTGGGAGGAGGATGTTCATCAGCGAGTCCACCCAGCCGCGGAACGTGGGGGCATCCGACGACGGCACGCCGAGAATGCCGGTGATGACGCTGAGAGGAAGGTCCCACGTGTAGAGGGAGACGAAGTCCGCCGGCGGCCCCTTGGCCACCAACTCGTCGAGGAGTAGATCCGCCTTGGCCTCTATGGACCCCCTGAGCTTCAGGATCTGCTTGCCCGAGAAGGCCGTCAGCGTCAGTCGCCGCAGCCTGGTGTGCATGGGTGGATCCATGTTGGCGATGATGGAGGGGTCGTCCGATATCTTCATCTCCATCAGCCGAGGCGTGTCACGACCGAGGCCGGGGGCCCTGCCGAAGCGACGATCGCCGTAGATCGTCCTGACGTCCTCGTAGCCGGTCGCCATCCAGGATGGTTCACCGTACGGGAGCTGGATCCGGACCGGACCCTGCTCCTGGAGCTCGCGGTAGAAGTCGTCAACGACAAGGTCGTCGCGCCTGACGATCGGGTATTCGATGACGCCACTGGTATCGATCACCGCTGCAGCCTCCTCGCCACACGACTCTCGATGGATGGTATACGTTCCCTGGCCGGCCTCTAGTCGATCGGCTACGTTGGCGCGGAGCCGCAGCACAAGGGGGAGCCCCCATGGGAATTGAGTTGAACGGCAAGGTCGCGATCGTGACCGGAGGGGCGCGCGGCATCGGGAAGGGGATGGCCACCGCCCTGCTCAAGGCCGGCGCGGCCGTCACCATCACCGACATCCGCGAGGAGACGCTCGCGCAGACGAGCGCGGAGTTCGACAAGCTCCCCGGAGCCCGGCACCTCGCCATCCTGGCCGACGGGGCCAAGGACGAGGACGTCGAGAACGCAGTGCGCAAGACGGTCGACGCCTTCGGACGAATCGACGTGATCGTCAACAACGCTCAGGCGTCGGTGACCGGCGTCAATATGGAGGACCAGAGCGTTGAAGACGTCATGGTCGCCATCGACACGGGATTTCTCGCCTCGTTCCGGTACATGAAGGCGTGTTTCCCCTACCTCAAGGAATCACAGGGCACCGTCGTCAACTTCGCATCGCAAGCCGGACTGATCGGCAACTGGGGCATGATCGGCTACAACGCCGCGAAGGAGGCCAACCGGGCCCTCACGCGCACGGCGGCACGAGAGTGGGCCCAGCACAACATCACGGCCAACTGCATCATCCCCGGCATGTTGACGGAGGGCTCCAAGGAATTCTTCGACGCCAATCCCGAGCACTACAAGCACTCGCTGTCCAACATCCCGCTGGCCCGGCTTGGCGATCCCGAGAAGGATGCCGGATCGCTGGTCGTCTTCTTGGCTTCCGAAGGTGCCCACTACATCACGGGCGATACCTTCAACATCGACGGCGGGCGCTGCCTGCGCCCCTGACGACAGGGGTCGCCATGGACGACGCAAGGCTCATCATCGTTTCCTCGGACTCGCATGCCGGAATGCCCAAGGAGCTTTACCACACCCTGCTCCCCGGGCTCCGGGAGGACGAGCGAAGTGGATCACCGGCGTCACGTTGCCCGCGGACGCCGGTTTCGTGAACAAGGTCTGACGGTTTCTCGGAGAGGACATGCAGGTCGGATACTTCTCCCAGAACACTCCCGAAGACGAGAGCGCGGCAACGCTCGGACCAGCCCTCGAGGACCGAGCGTTCGAATCGGTGTGGTTCGGGGAGCATTCGCACATCCCCTGCTCCAGTGCGCAGCTGTACCCCGGAGCGGAGAGGATGCCCGATGTCTACCGGCGGATGCTCGACCCGTTTCTCAGTCTGATGGCAATGGCCGGTGCGACGACGGATCTCAAACTCGGGACGGCCGTGGTCCTCCCCCTCGAGCACGACGTGTTCGACCTGGCCAAGCGGGTCTCGACGCTCGACCTCCTCTCCGGTGGCCGGCTGATGTTCGGCGTCGGTGCCGGATGGAACGAGCACGAGCTAGCCAACTGCCGGTCGATCGGGTGGTCGCGGCGATACGAGGCCCTCGGCGAGTGTGTCGGCGCATTGAAAGCACTCTGGTGCGACGAGGAGGCCGCATTCCACGGGAGGTTCTTCGACTTCGAACCGGTCTGGTCGGAACCCAAGCCCCGGCAACGACCCCATCCACCCATCATGTGCGGAATGGCGGGCAAGTTGGGGACGCGAAGCGCGGTGGCGTGGGCAGACGGGTGGATGCCGCTGGACGTCGGGTTGGGGAACGTCGAGAAGAAGCTGCGACTGTTCCGGGACGCGGCCGCTCAGAGCGGGAGGACCGATGTCCCGGTCACGATCGTTGCCTGGGGCGATCCCACGATCGACACCCTCCTGCGCTACCGCGACCTCGGTGTGGAACGGGTCATCGTGGGCGTCGCTCGAGCCGGACTCGACGACCCTTCGACCACGTTGCCGTTCCTCGACTCGAGTGCCGCGCTCATTGATCGACTTCGATGAGGGCGTGTACGGTCCGA
The DNA here is from genome assembly GCA_963787485.1 of uncultured Acidimicrobiaceae bacterium. Taxonomy (GTDB): domain Bacteria; phylum Actinomycetota; class Acidimicrobiia; order Acidimicrobiales; family RAAP-2; genus Bog-473. Next base: position 323,774 of record CAWBDF010000007.1, read on the forward strand.
TGGGTGACTGCATTGCCCGCGGCCAAGGCTGTTGGCTGACTGAGCGAAGCTGAAAGGGGGAGCCATGGACGACGAGCGACTGGAGACCGCTGAGCTCCACCAATACCGGCTGCGTGCCCGGCAGTGGCTGGCGGATCATGTGCCTCGGACGGAGGGAGGAACAAGCTCCGAACACGTTGTGGTCGAGCGTATGGACGACTTCAGGATGCTCCAGCAGAAGCTTTTCGACGCTGGGTACGCCGGCTTCACCCTTCCCGTCGAATTCGGCGGCCAGGGTCTCACCATCGACCACGAATTGGTGTTCAACGAGGAGGCCGCCGACTACGACATGCCGCCCACGCCCTTCAAGGTGTCGATCAACATTCTCGGAGTTGCGCTCGCCCAATTCGGCAACGACGAGCAGAAGCGTGCCTACATCCCCGACATCCTCTCCGGGAGGAAGGTGTGGACCCAGCTCCTCTCGGAGCCCAGCGGTGGATCAGATCTGGCCGGGCTCATCACCCGCGCGACGCGCGATGGTGACACGTTCATCGTCAACGGGCAGAAGGTCTGGAGCACGAGCGCACACGTGGCCGACGTCGCCTTCTGTCCCGTGCGGACCCGTTGGGATGTCCCCAAGCACCACGGAATCTCAGTGCTGATCATCGACCTGGCATCTCCAGGCGTCGAGATCCGGCGCGTCACGCAGATCGACCGCGGCGCGGAGTTCTGTCACGAGTTCCTCACCGATGTGGTGGTGCCCGAATCGAACCTGGTCGGTCAGGAGAACGACGGTTGGCGGGTGGCCCGTGGCGTGCTCGAGATCGAACACGCCTGGGTGGGTCGGGGCGGTGCGGGGAGACTCGGTGAGGAAGGGTCGCCCGCTCTCGTCTCGCTCGCCCACGCCAACGGACAGGCACGGGATGGGGCGACTCGGCGCCGCATCGTCGATCTCCACGTGGCCCACACGGCCCAGAAGCTCCTCACGATCAGGCTCTCCAACGCCATGGATTCCGGAAAACTTCCTCCCTCGTTCGGCGGGATCCTGAAGCTCGGAGACGACCTCTTGGGCCAACGGCGGGCCGAACTGGCACTCGAGATCGCCGGAGCCAGCGGCATCACATGGACGTCGAGCAACGCGGACGGAGGTCGGTGGTCCGACCTCTTTCTCAACAGTCGACAACTGACCATCGCCGGCGGAACCGTCGAGATGCAGCGGAACAACATCAGCGAGCACACCCTTGGACTCCCCCGCGAGCCGGCGGTCGACCGCGACATCCCCTTCAGCGAGGTTGCCCACAACTGAGCGGGACGGACCGGTACGAACGATCGGACCGGTCTGCGGAAAACCAAGAAAGGAAGCGCCATCGTGGTTGAGATCGACGACGACTCGTTCGTTCACGAGGATCCGGAACCCGCGGCAGCGCTGCGTGCCCGCCTGCGTACCCTGATCGCCACCCACCTGCCCGAAGGTTGGCTCGGTCCGTTCACCAACGACGCTGCCGACCTCGAGATCAGCAATCGCTTCTGCGAGGTGTTGGCGTCAGAGGGACTCCTGGTTCCCAACTGGCCCTCGCAATACGGTGGCCAGGACCTCGACCTGGCCTCGTCCGTCGTCATCCGCGAGGAGATGTGGGCGCACTTCGAGCCGCGGGGTGGTCAGTACTACGGTCCGAACTGGGTCGGACCGTCGATCTTCGACTACGGGACCCCCGAGCAGAAAGCCCTGCATCTCCCGCTCATCGCGGCGGGCAGGGGGTTCTGGTGTCAGGGCTTCAGTGAGCCCGACGCGGGCTCGGATCTCGCAAACCTCAAGACCCGCGCCGTGCCCGACGGCGACGGCTTCCGGATCACGGGACAGAAAATCTGGACTTCCTGGGCGCTCTGGGCCGACTGGTGCTATTTGCTCGCCCGCGTCGATGGGGTGGGCGACGGGCAAAGGCGCAGCTCGGGGATCACCGTGTTCCTGCTGCCCATGGACCGAGAAGGGGTCACGGTCCGAGGTCTGGACGGGATTCCCGGTCCCCACCACCTCAATGAGGTTTTCCTCGACGAGGTGTGGGCCGACCGTTCCGAGGTCCTGGGCCAGGTCGGCCAGGGCTGGCAGGTCATTCGTGACGCCTTGTCCAATGAACGAGTGGGGATCGCTCGCTACGCCCGTGACGACCGGCTCCTGGCGGAGGCGCTCGCCGACGACGTCTACCGGTCGGCATTGTCGCCCAGTCGGTGGCTCGACACGCGTGTGCGCAACCGCATGGCCCGCCTGATGTGCCGGAGGGCCCTGTGGTTCCAACGCGACGGAGGCTCCCACGATTTCGTGGTCAGTGCGGCGCGGATGATCACGACCCGGGCCAACCTCCAGGCTGCCGAAACGCTGAGCGAGGCAGTTGGCGATCGGTTCTTCGAGGACCGATATGCACCGCAACCGGCGCTCGGCGGCGCGACCGAGTTCTTCTGGCGTTACATGCAAGCCGGCACCATCGCGTCGGGGACCACTGAGATGCTGCAACGACAGCTGGCACGCGCAATGTTCGGTGGCGAGCGCACCCGGGTCACCGACGACGTCGCGGAAATTCGGTCGACTGTCGATCGCTTTGCCGCTGCGCTGGGCAGCGTCGACCTGGCCCGCCGCTGCATGGGAGACCCTGCTCTGCGCCGCCAGGCGGCCGACGGCCTCTTGGCCATCATCGCCGACCTCGACCCGCGCGCCGGGCAGGTCGAAGGGCTCGCGGCGGCCGAAGTCTGCCGAGCGGCTGGGCACGCCGTGTTGCCCCTCCCCGTCGAGTCCATGTTGCTGAGCCGCCGAGACGGCCACCCCCTCGTCATGCTCTCGCACCACGGCCGGTTCGAACACGGCGACCTCTTCGAGACGTGGGAGGCCGTGTCCTCCAATGGAGACGTGCAGGAAGTGGCGGGCACCGGGCCGGGGATCGGGTCCAAGGTGGGACCGTTCGTCAACCCGGTAGCGCCTGACCGCACGGGCTCCGCTCCCCCGCTCTCGGCATCCGACGCAGCGCTTCTCCACGCCCTCCCCTCGTGGTACCTGTTGGGCGCCGCGGAACAGGCGCTCGATCTCGCCACCACCTATGCGACCCAGCGAGAGCAATTCGGCTCCCCCATCTCCTCCTACCAGGGCGTCGCCTTCCCACTTGCCGATGCGTGCGCGGAGTTACAGGCTCTCTACGAACTGGCGCTCGACACCATGCACCGGATCGCTCGGGGATCGTCATCAGCGCTGGTGGATGCTCTGGCGCTGCGATGGTCCGCCCTGGAAATCGTACGGCGCGTGCTGCGAATCTCTCACCAGGTGCTCGGGGCGGTGGGGATGTGCGAAGAGCACGACCTCTCCGTCATCACCCTCACACTGCAGGCCCGCTTGCGCCTGCCGACCGACCTCGAAGCATGTATGTCCGCCCTGGTGGACGCGGTCGACACGTGGGGATTCGACAGCGTCTTCACGCCGATCGGTCATGGCGAAAAGAGGATCACCTGACTCAATACGTGGTCGGACAGTCGACCCATGTGCGGGACGGAAGTCCCGAGTTCCATGTGCGGGACGGAAGTCCCGAGTTCCATGTGCGGGACGGAAGTCCCGAGTTCCATCGTCCTCCTCCCCCTGGGGCCTGGCGACGCTATCTCGATTCGGCCGTGGCGTGCCGCTACGATCCACCTCGTGCCCGGGTCCGGAGAATCCGCCGAGGAGGCTTGGGTGGACAAGGTGGCGATCCAGGAGACCATCAATCGATACAGCGACGCGGCCAATCGTGCCGACTGGGACGCGCTGGAGTCGTGCTACGCACCAGGGAGCGTCTGGGAGGTCACCGAGCCCAACTCGATCCGCTTCGAGGAACCGGAGCGGATCCGGGACGGCGTGGTGAAGCTCATCGGCAGGGTCGAGACGTTCCTTCAGGTCGTCCACAACACGCTGGTGACACTTCACGACGACGGCACCGCGAGCGCGCGCTCGACGCTGCAGGAGATCGTCCGGATACCCGGGACCTTCGATGCCGTGTTCTGGGGAATCTCCTATGACCGTTTCGTCAGGCACGAAGGAACCTGGAAGTTCTCCCACCGACGTTTCAGGGGTGTGTACCTGGACCGAAGCCCGTTGGGTGGCGAATGCAGCCTCTTGAGGACCGAGCTCGACTGAAGTGACGGAGCGAGACCTCAATGCAATCGTGGTGGGGAGCAACGGCGGCGCGTTGTTGCACATCCCGGCCCTCCGTGGCGCCGGACTGAACGTCGGGGCGATGGTCGGGCGCGATCCGACCAAGACGGCGCGCCGGGCAGCGCTGCTCGGAGTACCGCTCTCCTTCACCTCCCTGACCGAGGCGTTGACATTCGCCCGACGTCGACGTCGTCGTCGTGGCCACACCGCCGCAGAGTCACGGACCGCTCGTGCAGGAGGCCCTGGCGGCGGGCAAGCACGTGGTGTGCGAGAAGCCCTTCGCCATGGACGTGTCCGAAGCCCGTGAGATGCTCGCCGCGGCGCAGCAGGCGCGAGTCGTCCACGTCCTGGGCACCGAGTTCCGCTTCGACGGCCCGCAGGCACTTCTCAACCGTGCGGTTCGGGACGGTGCCGTGGGCAGACCACGCCTTGCCGTCGAGCTCCTTCAGGTGCCGACGCTGGCCGATCGCGACGCCCGAGCCCCGCAGTGGTTCGACGACGCCGAGGCGGGCGGAGGCTGGTTCGGTGGAAGCGCTCCGCACATCCTCGATCGGGTGCGATCGATGTTGGGCGAGTTCACCACGGTGAATGCGTCCCTTCAGCGCCTGGGGCCGCGCCCCGGGGTGACAGCCGACGACACCTACACGATCACCTTCACGCTGGACTCGGGCGTCGAGGGGGTGATCCACAGCTCCGCGGCCGTGGCGGGGCCATCGATGGTGGCCACGAAGGTCACCGGCACCGAGGGAACTGCATGGATCGACTTCGCCACCCGGTCGGTGTGCGTCGACGACGGCCGGGCTAGCCGGCAGATCCCGGTGCCCGAGGACCTCGTGGACGTGCCCGGCGTCCCTCCCCCACCCGAACTCCTCACGACTCCGTACGAGATGTGGCACTCCACCGGGAACGAGGTGGTCCCGTACGTCCGGTTGTACCGGAGCATGCGCGACCGTATCCTCGGCGCACCCTCCGCTCCCGATCCTGTTCTCCCCACGTTCGAGGACGGGCTTTGTCTGCAGATCCTCATGGACGCAATCCGGCTTTCCGCCATCGAGGGCCGGAGAGTGACGGTCGGCTGAACGACCAGCCGAATCTCAGGCCCGAGCGGCCGAGGCGCGCTCAGCGCATGCTGACCGGCTCGAGCGCCGAGGATGGTCATCGACCGGGAATCGAGAGGGTGTTCGGAAAGACCACTTCGGCCGCGATGCTCTGGTCGTCCATGTGCTCGAGTCGCTTGTCGCCCGTGGAACTCCTTTTCGAGGTAGCCAGCGACGACATGACAGCGTCAGGCCGGACGGTCACCCCCTATCCGACAACGGTCAACGGCCAGGCCTCGGCGCCCGGCCAGCACGGCGAATCAACCGTGCGCGGCTGGGGTCAGCCCGCCTCGCGCCCCCCCGGGACGGCGAACGGGTCGGCACCGACCTCCTCCCAGAAACGTGCCCAGGTGGCGAAGGCCTCGGGCAGCTGGGCATGGTGACGACGCTCGGGAGGCATGGGGTCGGCACCGTGTGTCGGGCGCTCGAGCCAGTCCGCCATGTACCACCGATGGTAGTTCCGACGCTCAAAGCACCACTCCTTCCCGCTGGGGCCCTCGACTCGCCGGTACGTGTCCCAGTACTGCAACATGCCCTGGTCCCAACCCCCCGTCAGGCGAGGCACCACTTCGTCGTGGCAATAGACGATCCCGTGCGCAGCGTCGGGTCCGTCGAAATCGAGGATGTGGTTCCCTACGAGGTGCACGCTGTCGGCGAGCCGTCCCAAGGTGTCCACGAACCATCCACGCAGGGCGTCTCGCCCGAAGCTGTCGCGCCTGACCCGCACATCTGGGATGAACAGCTCGACAAACGCGTCTGCATCGCGCGAATCGACGGCCAGGGCGTAGCGCACCGGGAGCTGCTGGATTTCGGCGAGCGATTCGAGGCGGTCCAATCGGTCCTCGGCGGTCTGCGGGCTCCAGGTTCCAAGTCGTGACATGGCTGCGAGCGTAACGTTGGCAGGGCCCTCGACGGGAGCGCTGGGCCCCCGGGAGCTCGAGCCGCTACCATCCCCGCAGCCCGGGCGATGGCCGAGCCGCACAGCCGAAGGCCCCCCAGCTCCGCCGAGAGGACCGACCAATGGACATCGACTACCTTCTGACGGCCACGCGATCCGTGCGCCGGCTGCTCGACCTCGACGCGCCGGTCGATGTCGACGAGATCCGAGAATGCCTGCGTATCGCCTGCCAGGCCGCCAACGGCACGAACATGCAAACGTGGCGGTGGGTGGTCGTCAGCGACCCAGAGCTTCGCCGTCGGATCGGAGGGCTGTACAAGGACTCCTACCTCGAGCAAACGGGTCGCACCGAGACTCGCCAGAGCCCGTTCCGCCCGACGCCCTTCGGGCGAATCATGGCATCGAGCGAATGGCTCGTGGACCATCTCGCCGACGTCCCCCTGCACGTGATCCCCTGCTACGAGCCGTACCTCGGAGACTCCGGGGCGAGCTCGTTCTCGACGGCAACGATTTACGGATCGATCTTCCCAGCGGTCTGGAACTTCCAGCTCGCGCTGCACTCCCGGGGCTACGGCACATGCATCACGACGCTGCACCTGCAACGCGAGAAGGAGGTGGCCGCGCTGCTCGAGATCCCCGAGACCTATGTGCAGGGATGCCTACTGCCCGTGGGGCGGCTCCGCCCCGGGCAAACCTTCACACCGGCTCCCCGGCGGCCGGTCGAGGAGGTTGCGGTGCTGGACCGCTTCGACGGCCGGCCGCTCTGAGCGTCGAGATCACCGACCAAGGAGGACCCATGCACGACCAGCGTGCGCCGGCCGAGGCGCTTCAGGCTCTCGTGGATCGTTCTGAGATCCTCGACTGCCTGCATCGATATGCCCGCGGGATGGACCGTCACGACCGCGAGATGGTGCGTTCGGCGTACCACGACGGCGCGATCGACGTGCACGGATCGCAGGCGTTCATGGTCGAGGACTTCATCGACTGGGCCCTGGCCTACCATGAACCACAACTGCACCACCAGCACTTCATCACCAACGTCACGATCGACCTCGACGGCGAAACGGCGCACTCCGAGTGCTACTACCTGTTCGTGGCCCGCTACCCCGACCGCGACACGCCACTGACGGTTGCTGGTGGACGCTACGTGGATCGATTCGATCGGAAGAGTGGGCGGTGGGCGATCTCGGCGCGTGTGTGCACCGCGGAGTGGCGGACCTCGTCGGTCTCGAAGTTACCCGACCGCGGCACGCCACACATCGTTCCCGAGGTCTTCGTCACTCACGACCCGGGGGACGTGTCCTACGTACGGCCACTCCGGGTCGAGCTCGCGCCCAGCGACGAGTAACTGCGTCGGCCCTGCCGGGATCCCCGGTGACGGCCGTCGACCCGATCCATTCCTCGGAGAGTCGAGCAGCTCTAGCGGGGCTCCATGTGGAGGAGCTGGGCCAGGCGTCGGACGTTGCGCATCCTGGAGTCGAGCTCTGCCGTATCGAGCGCGATGACGACGTGTTGGACGCCGGCCGCTTCGTAGGCCTCCTGTTCCGCCAAGATCTCGTCCTCGTCTCGCCGGCCGAGATCCCATTCCCAGGTGTACACGGAGAAGGTGAAGGACTCCTCGGGACGCTGACGCCGGATCCGAGCGACCCGGTCGACGACGTTCTCGACCGTGATGTCCTGGACGGCGTGGCCGTGGTAGCCGTCGCCGAGCTCCACGGCACGCCGGTAGGCGCGCTCGCTCGTCCCGGCGATCCAGAGGGGAATCGGGTGCGCCGGCTTCGGGGCAATCTTGACGGGCGGCAGTTGGTAGTGCGCCGTGGCGATGGGGACGTAATCCTGTGACCACGCCGTGCGGATGATGTGGATGATCTCTTCGGCCCGGGCCCCGCGGTCGGAAAAATCGCTGCTCAAGGCGTCGAACTCGGGCTTCGACCACCCCACGCCGAGCGATGCCAGCACACGCCCGTTGCTCAGCGTGTCGAGGCTCGCCAGCGCGTTGGCCAGCCAGAGCGGCTCGTAGTACGGCGCGACCACCTGAATGCCGAGCCCGATGTCGCGGGTGAGGGCCGCAGCCGTGGCGATCGTCATGAACGGATCGAACATGTACGGCGAGATGTGGGATTCCTGCCCCAACGGCGAGGTGATGTGGTCGTTGACCCAGAGGTGTGAATACCCCAGCTCCTCGGCCAGAAGGGCGATCTCCCGAATGGCATCAGGGCTGGCTGCCCTCCCGCCCTGCGGGAGCGCCATCGCGTAGTCGATTGCCATCACCATCCTCCTCGAACGTCGGTGTGGAGCCACCGACGACTGATCGTCACCGGAGCGTCCACCGCGAAGACCTCATGACACGTGATACCCGCCGTCGATGACGAACTCGTCACCGGTGTGCCACGTCGATCCATCGCACGCGAGATAGACCGCCAGCGCGCCCAGCTCGTCCGTCGATGCCCACCGGCGCAACGGTATCCGCCGTCGGATCTGCTCGGCCAGCGCCGGATTCTCGTTGATGCCGGTCATCAGAGCGCTGTCGACCCACGCCGGCGAGATGGTGTTGGCGCGCACCTGGTGCCGACCGAGCTCCACCGCCAGGCCGCGCATGAGCGTGATGACCGCAGCCTTCGCCGACGCGTACGCATGGTTGCTGCGAGGTGAGCCGTAGTGGGCGGAGACGCTTGACGTGGCCACGAGGCTCCCGCCGGTGCCCTGTGCAACGAGGATTTTGGCCGCCTCCCGCATGGTGAGATACACACTGTCGAGGACGAGTGCGGTGGTCGTCCGCCACTCCTCGGTGGTGGATTCGACGAAGCTCGGTGACCCCGGGCCCAGACCGGCCGCGTTGGCGAAGCACGCGTCGATGTGGCCAAAACGTCCGGCCGTCTCAGCCATGGCCTTCACCACGGCGGCTTCGTCGGTGACGTCGACCTCCAGGCTCGTGGCGGTGATGCCGCGGTCGGAGAGGGCAGAGAGCGCGGTGTGGTTCCGGTCGCTCGATCGGCCCCAGATGGAGACGGCCGCCCCGGCATCTCCGAGTGCCCGGGCGAACCCGAGCCCGATTCCCGTGTTCCCTCCGGTCACGACGACGACCTTTCCCCTGAGGTCCCAGCCATGTGCTGGCCACGAAGTCACGTTCCGCTCCTCACCCACCTGTCGTCGAAACAGCGTGGCTCCCGTCGACATTAGTGTTCGATCTGTGGATGAGCCGAGCTGGGACAGCTACCGAGCAAGGGGTTCGGTCGTCGTCCGATCCCTCTTCGACGCCTCGTGGATGGAGCTCTTGCGAAAGGTGGCCGACGAGATCCTCGACTCGGCCGTCAACGCGACGGAGCGGCTGTCAGGCGCCGCCGAATCGAGAGCACGGTCGAGCGACGGGATGTGGCGCCGCAACGAACCGTTCGCGCGCTTCTTGAGCGAGTCGCCGATGGCGGACGCGGCTGGCGCAGCCATGGGCTCGGAATCCGTCGTGCTCTACGAGGACCTGTTCCTCTACAACGAGCCGGCCCAGGAGGGTGCGCCCTGGCATCGAGACGCCCCGCACTGGCCCGTGACCGGCCAGGAATTGTGCAGTGTGTGGTGCAGCCTGGAACCGGTCGAGCTCGACACCGGCGCGCTCCAATTCATCGCGGGTTCGCACCAAGACGGCGATGACGTGGTCGCCGGCGAGAGCCTGACCATGACGCTCGAACAGACGCGTGAACCTCGGGAGATATTCGGATTCGCGACGGAGCCCGGCGACGCGGTCGTGTTCCACCCGCGCATCCTGCACGCGGCGCTTGGCGCCGCCCCCGACCGCCCCCGAAGGACCTTCACGATCCGCGTCGCGGGTGACGACGTGCGCTGGCGACCCAGGTCGGCCTTCTACCACCCCTGGATGCGCGACCTGGGGTTCACCCGCGGGGACACGCTCGACCACCCTTGGTTCCCGGTGTTGCGTGCCGCCGGACCGCGCCGACGGCTCGGGTACCCGGACCGATCCAGGACCGACCCCGCCCGACGCGGGTCACCCGGAGAGACTTCGTGACGAACTCCTCGGGGCTCTTCGGGTCGTCGGCGAACGAAGTCCGAGCGATCTCACGGGTTCGTGTCCACAATTTCTCAGTGTCCCTCGATGGCTTCGGCACGGGTGAAGGGCAAAGCCTGGAGGCGCCGTTCGGTCACGCGGGTACCAGGCTCCAAGAGTGGTTCTTCGCGACTCACACGTTTCACGACATGCACGGCGAGCCCGGCGGCACCCATGGTGTCGACGAGTCGTTCGCCAGCCAATGGGGTCCCGGCATCGGTGCCGAGATCATGGGAAGGAACAAGTTCGGACCTCAGCGAGGCCCGTGGACGAGCAACGAGTGGAAGGGATGGTGGGGTGACGACCCGGTCTTTCACACGCCAGTGTTCGTACTCACCCACCACCCGAGGCCCTCCGTAGAGATGAAGGGTGGGACAACCTTCCACTTCATGGACGCCAGCCCGGCCGAGGCCTTGGCCGCGGCACGGGAGGCCGCGGACGGACGCGACGTCCGCATCGGCGGAGGACCGTCGGCCCTGCGCGAGTTCCTTGCCGCCGATCTCATCGACCACCTGCACGTCGCGATCGTGCCCATCACCCTCGGCCGCGGCGAACGGCTCTGGAGCGGACAGGAGGAGCTCGAAGATCGCTTCGAGGTCGAGGCGGTCAGCTCTCCGAGTGGCGTCACACACCTGACCTTCACCCGTCGCGATCGTTCGAACCCGCCCACCTGAGTGGGCGCACCCGTTCCTCTGATCCGGTCGTCTCCACCCCTCGCGAGGCCGAGACGTTTCAGCCCGGCGGCCTACCGTCGAGGTCGACCTCCCACAGCACCTCACCGACTTCCTCGGTGACGGCTGTCGGAACCGCCCTCACCCGCGTTCCCTGGTGCACCTCTGCATCTGGGACGAGCCGGCCGGGAATGAGAATGTCGGCTTGTTCGTCGAGCCGAACCAGCACGATGGTGAACGGGACCAACGGCTTGAGGCTGGGAAAGAAAGCTCGATGAGGACGTACCCAGCTGTGCACCTCACCGGTGCCCCGCACCGGCCGGAACTCGAGGTTCTCCCCGTGGCACTTCGAGCAGATCGACCGCGGAGGCCAGGTCCACGCTCCGCAATCGAGGCACTGCTGGACCTCGAACCGGCCGTGCGCGAGAGCGGCCCAGTACGGCTCCGAATCACGGCTTGGAATCGGAATCGTCGGGTCGGCCATCATGCTCCCTCCAAGACCAGCGCGGTCGAGTACGCACTGATGTACCCCAGCTGGCCCGCCACGAGCGCAAGGTCGTGCCGATCCACCTGTCGCCCAGCAGCTTCGCCCCGGATCTGCTCGACCGCCTCGTACACGTGGTTGAAACCGTGCAGGTAGCCCTCTGAGAGAAGGCCCCCGTGGGTATTGATGGGCAACGACCCGCCGTGTCGATCGAAACGGCCGTCCCGAAGCATGTCGGGCACTCCACCGTCCTCCGCAAAGCCGTAGCCCTCGATCTGTGCGAGCAGAGTGTATGTGAAGCAGTCGTAGAGCTCGGCGAAGTCGACATCGGAGGGACCGATGCCCGCCGCACCGTAGAGGCGCTTGGCGATCGGCTTCGCCGGAGACACCGAGAGGTCGGTGACGCCATTGTTGTAGAGACTGACCCCCGTGCCCCACGCCGCACCTCGCAGCATGACCGGACGATGAGGAGAGTCCTTTGCCCGGTCGGCACCCACGATGGCGATGGCCACTGCGCCATCGGTCTCGAGGCAGCAGTCCAGCACGTGGAACGGCTCGGTGATCCACGGACTCGCGAGGTAGTCGTCCATCGTGATCGGTGTCCGCATCATGGCACGCTCATTGTCGAGCGCATTGGTCCGGCAAAGGATCGCCAGGCGGCCGAAGTCCTCCGACGTCGTCCCGTAACGCTCCATGTGAGCCCGTCCCGCCATGGCCATTTCCTGGGCCGGCACGATGTATGCGGTCGACATCTTGTACTGCACGTCCCAGGGCTGTTTGGCGCCAGCACTCGATGCGTTCATTCGCTGCTCGGACCGCCCGTTGAGCGCTCGGTAACAGACGACACAATCCGCGACGCCGGCGCTGACGGCCAGGGCCGCGCTCCCGATGATCGACATCGACACGCTGCCACCCAAATACTGGTCGACGAAATAATTCATACTCTGCATGCCCAAGCCCTGAGCGAGGACGTTCGGTGGCACCGAGTCGCCCGGTCCGAACGTCGCCAGTCCGTCGACGTCGCTCAGCTCGAGCCCAGCGTCGGCGACCGCGGCTTTGACCGCTCTGGCCGCCAATCCGAAGGTGCTCATCCCTGAGTCCTTGGAGAACTCCGTGCAACCGATTCCGGCAATGGCCGCTTTCGATCGTGGGAACTTCGACGTATCGCTCACCGTGTGCTACTCCCTCTTCCCGATATGGCGATCGTACCGCCCGGCGAGCGCCCGCTGCCCGTCCGGGCACCGTCGGTCATCTGAAGGCTGGAATTTCCCTCTCTGGTCTCTGGTAGCGAGCTCAGTCGTCGGGCAACCTCCTGCGAAGAAAGTCGACCAAGAGGTTCGGATAGGCGGTACGGGAGGGTCGGAAGAGGTCATGCCCCGACCCCTCGATGCGACGGACTTCCACACCCGGAACCAACCGGCGATAGCGATCAGCGCACTCCTCGTCGACGAACAGACCTTCGTCGGTACCGGTGGCGACCAGCACCGGGACGGCCAGATCAGCGAGTTCTCTCCAGAGTTCCCGGTGCCGCGAATCGACCTGGACACCCTCAAAGACGTGCCGGGGCACGCGGGTCGAGTTGGACTTTCCCCGCCAGGTCAGCGCGGACATCCTCTCCGCGAAATCGTTCGGCAGGCCCACCTCTCCCGGCACGTAGTCGCCAATGGAGATGGAAGCAACCCGGTCGGGTGAACCGAACGCCAACACGAGTGCCGGGGTGGTCCCTCTGGAGAAGGTCATCAGGTGAAAGCGGCTGACACCGCTGGCATCCAAGACCGCCTCGATGTCGCTCGCCTGAGCCTCGACCGAATAGCCGCTGTCCGGAGCGTCGCTCCCTCCGCGTCCTCGCAGTTCGACGATCAGCAGACGCCGGTCGCCGAAGCATTCGAACGCTTCGACGTACTCGTCCGCCGAATCCACCATTCCAGGTACGAAGACCACCGGAAGTCCCGAGGGACGGCGGGGCTCGGTATGCAGATAGCGAATCCTTATGCCAGCGTTGTCCGCGAAGCTTTCAGTCGGCATGACACCACCGTAGGACGGCCACGACGAGGTCGTCCCGCAGCCCCACCGGTAGAGGAGGTGACGGGCGACTAGAGGTCCGGGTAGACCGGGCGAATCTCGTCCATCGGGCCGCCCGTGACCTCCAACAGCAGACCCGTCACCCAGGACGCGGCAGGAGAGGCGAGGTAGATCGCCGCCGAGGCCACGTCGTCAGGGGTCCCCATGCGCCGCAGACGCGAGCGGTCCGCCAGAACCGTGCGCAATCCCGGGTCCTTCTCGTCGAAGTACCGGCCAAGGGCCTCGGTCTCGATCGCCCCAGGAAGAACGGCATTGACCCGAATGCGAGGCCCCAGGTCCGCCGCCATGGAGAGCGTCAGCTGTGACTCGGCCGTCTTGCCCGTATGGTGAGCCAGCGAACCGCGAACGGAGACAAGGGTCGTCACCGAGCCGATGTTGATGATGGACGACCCCGGACGCTCCAGGAGCTGCGGAACAGCCAGTCGGGACAACTCGAAGGGCACGAGCACGTTGAAATGGATGGCGTCCCTGATGTGGTCCACGCGGGTGTCGAGGAAAGGAGGCGAGATCTCTCCACCGGCGTTGTTGACGAGGATGTCCAGGCCGCCGAACGCTTCGACGGTGCGGTCAATCAATCCCGGCAGAGCGTCGAGGTCTCTGACATCAGCCGTCAGAGCAAGGGCCCGACCGCCCGACGCCACGATCTCGTGCGCCAGGGCGTCCACATCCGCTTGGGTCCGGGCCACCACGGCAACAGTGGCTCCGGCTTCCGCAAAGCCCCGTGCGATGCCCGCGCCGATGCCCCTCCCACCGCCGGTGATGAGCGCGACCCGGTCGCGGAGTGAGAAACGATCCATGATGCCCCGCTCGTCCGTCCTTTCAGTGTGTGAACGAGGTTACGGTTCGCCCATCGGAGTGTCAATGGATCGTCGCGCCTCGCCGGCACCATCGATTTCGAAGAACTTGGCTCCCGGCGCGCCGCAGCGGCGATCATGGTGGCTCAGGCCGTCTGACCCCGACGGAGGAGCACCCCGGGACGGTGTTCGGTGTACGCCCCTCCCTCGACGATGGGCAAGCCGTTGACCAGAACGGCCAAGACCCCTTCTGCCTCCGAGAAGAGTCGGCTCCCGCCCCCCGGTAGATCGGCACGGGTCTCGACCTCACCGCTGCCGACCGTGTCCTCGTCGAACACGACGATATCGGCACACATTCCTTCACGGAGCGTGCCGCGATCACGAATCCCCTGTAGTTCAGCCGGTATCTGCGTCAACAGGTGCACTGCTTCTTCGGTCGTCACGAGGCCATGTTCGCGCACGCCTTTCTCGAGGAGATCAGTGGTGTACCGGAAGGTGTCGATCATGTCGAGGTGTGCGCCAGCATCGGAGGCACCCACGACAACCCGAGGATCGCGCAGCAGGCGACCGCGCGCCTCCCAGTCCGCGGCGCCGTCGCCAAAGGGCGGGAACCCGAACGAGGTACGCAGCTCATCGGCGATGGCAATATCCAGCAACACGTCATAGGGATCACCGCCGTTCTCGCTCGCGATGTCCGAAACCCGGCGCCCCTCGTGCTGCATCGTCGCGTGTGAGAAGGTCTCGTAGATCTCGTATGCACCCCAGTTTGTCCAGTGGGCAGGGCGTTGTTCAGCAAGCTCGCGCATCCCCGCTCGTCCGGAGGACGAGCTGAAAAGGGCCAACTTCTCCTTGGGGGGAAGGGCCATGATCTTGTCCCAGCCGGGCAGCATGTCGAGAACGAAGCCGCTGAGAAAGTTCAGCCGCAACTGAATCGGCATCGGCATGAACAAGCCGACGATCTTTCCGCCGGCCTGCCGGGCGCGATCGGAGACCGCAAGCCGTGCCTCAATCTCGTCTCCGTTCGTCGCATTGGCATGAACGATGTTCCAATTGAGCGGGCGCTCGGCGCGCACTGTGAGCTCGATCATGAGCTTCTGTACGGTCTCGGGGAACGGCCCCTGTCCGGCAAACGGCACCATCTCGAGACTCGTGCCGGGGAAGGCACGACAGACGGTGGCGAGTTCAACGATCTCGTCGTGCGAAGCACACCGTGATGGCACGGGATCGCCCTCAGCGTCGTTATGGCTTCCAGCAACGCTCGACGAGAATCCGAACCCTCCCGCGGCGAGCCCCTCGCTCAGCAGCTCTTTCATGGCGTTGAGCTCCTCGCGCGTTGCCTCCCGCTCTTTCGCCGCGGGGCCCATCACGGCGCGGCGGATCGCCGTATGACCAACCATGAAACCAATGTTCGGACCGAGTGAGGGCTCCACCCGATGGAAGTAGTCGGGCGTGCTGCGCCAATCCCACGACAGCGCCGACTCGAGCGAGGAGAGTGGCATACCCTCCACGCGGGCGAGCATGCTCGTGAGGTAGGGCGCCCCCTCTTCGGTGAGCGGTGCGACGCTGAAGCCGCAGTTCCCGGCCACGACCGATGTGACGCCGTGCAACGTCGATGGTGCGAGGGTCGGATCCCACAACACCTGTGCGTCGTAATGGGTGTGAATGTCGACAAACCCCGGTGCGACGATGGCGCCGTCCGCATTGAGCGTGTTCGCAGCTGACTCACGGACCTTGCCCAGCTCGACGATCCTTCCGGCACGGATCCCGATGTCACCTCGGCGGCGGAGCGATCCGGTACCGTCAATGATCTGTCCGTCTTTGATCACCAGATCGAGCACTGAATCACGCCCCCTTGGCGTTGGATGTGACGAGAATCTCCGATTCGAGGTCGAGCATACGTATGGCGTTCCCACGTGCAATCTTGTACACGTCCTCGCTTGCCATGCCGGCCACGGCGCGGGCGAGATAGTCGTAGGTGGTGGGCCAGCTCGAGTCCTGATGCGGATAATCAGATTCGAAGGTGATCTGGTCGACTCCGATGGTGTCTCGCACTTCGAGACCAAAGTCATCTTCGAAGAAACATGCGAAGACCCGATCAGATATGTAACTACTGGGAGGGTTCTTGAGGCTGGGATCGATGTTCGCAATCGCGTTGTTCATCCGCCATATGCGGTCCATCCGCTCGAGGACGTAGGGCATCCATCCAATCTGGCTCTCCGAGAAGGCCAGCTTCAGTCTCGGATAGCGCGCCAGGAGACCCGAGAACATCCAATCAGTGAACGCCAATTGCGCATTGAAGTTCACCGTCGTCATCCTCACGCACCCCGGGGCGTCAGGCGAGCTCACCGGCACCGACGACGAAGATCCGATGTGCATGCAGATGACGGTTCCTGTGTCGTCGCATTCCTCAATGAAGGGCAGCCAGTAGCCGTCCTTGGCGTGGATGCTCGGTAGGCCCAAGACGGAAGGCAGTTCGGAGAACGTCACAGCTCGGACACCTCGTGCCGCGTTGCGGCGAACTTCTGCCGCGGCAAGATTCGCGTCCCAGAGGGGTATGAGACAGAGCGGAAGGAGACGGCCACCGCTCTCACCTGCCCACTCCTCGACCATCCAATCGTTGTACGCGCGAACACATGCCAGAGCGAGGTCCTTGTCTTCCATCCACAGGAAGACCTGGCCAGCAAATCGGCAGACGTTCGGAAAGCACAGCGAGCGCTCAATGTGGGCCTCGTCCATCGCCTGAAGGCGCGCGGCGGCGTCATAGGTCGACACGGGCATGTGCTCGTAACTGATCGGCTCGTGTTTGACCTGGTCAGGCGGTAACCCGGCAGCCACCTCGACAAGGGGCACTGCGACGCGCATGTCCTCCATGATCCAGAAGTCGGTCTCGGGGCCGCTCGTCGCTGGCTCCATCCCTTGGTTGCGGAAGCCTCCGCCGTACTGCCAGGGCAGCCGTGCAACCCTCGGCCCTCGTTCGCGATACGTGGCGGGCAGATAGGTCTGCCATATGTGAGGAGGCTCCATGACGTGATCGTCAACGGAGATGATCCAGGGGACGTCGGCTTCGGCCATCGGTGCTTCTCCCTTACCGTCTCGAGTGGCTCTCACCGGCAATCATACGCTTAGCGTAACAGTTGGAGACCCTCACGGGACGCGCTCGACCGGATCCGAGCCGTCCCTGGCAAGCAGCCTCTCGAAGACCGCCAATGCCGTCGCGAGCCCTGCCTTTTCGGCATCGTCAAGCTGATCCAGTTGCTTTTCCAGCCACGCGTTTCTCTTCGTGCGATAGGCCTCGATGCTTCGACGCCCACGGGCGCTCAGCCGCACCAGATGAACCCGGCGGTCGAACGGATCGACGATTCGGTCAATGAGGCCTCGGGCTTCGAGCTTGTTGACGATCTTCGTGACGGTTGACGGCGAGATACCCTCGGCTGCGGCCAGATCTCCGAGGCTGATTGGTCCATCACGGACGATGGTGGCGTACATGGATGCCGCCGCCGGCGGGAGGCGCCCCGAATCCTTTTGTCGAAGCACCCGAGCAAGTCGGGTAATGGACAGGCTCAGACGGGCCACGAAGTCGGCGTCGTCACCGGAGTCCATCTTCACGCCTCGTCATGATGGCGCGACTCGTGCGCTAGGCGCAAGGCACAATATGCTCGCAAATCAGGCCGGCGGCGCGGGTCGTCCGGACGAGGAGGAATGGGACCGGGCAGCTGGTGGTGGCTACATTTCGACTTGGAGCGATGCTCCTGGAGCAGCGGTGAGGAGGTCTGATGCCGGTCGACGTCGAAGAGCGAGGCGACGGGATTGCGGTCGTCTCGATGAACTGGCCCGGGAGACGCAACGCTCTCGGTCCGGCTGACACTCGCGAGCTCGGGGATGCACTCGAGCGGGCCACGGCCGGGTCGCGTATCGGAACCATCCTCACTGGGGTCGGCGCATTCTGCGCTGGTGGCGACCTGGCGCAGTTCGCAGACCTCTCGGCGACCTCAACCGTGGAGGAGATCCGCGACCGGATCTATGGAAACGTACATTCGGTGCTTCGTGCCATTCGCGACTCCCCCGTTCCCGTCGTCGCCGCGGTCGATGGCCCAGCGGTCGGTCTTGGTCTCGACTACGCACTCGCCTGCGACATGTGCTTCATCGGCCCCGACGGGTGGCTCCAGCAGGGCTGGGCCGTCGCCGGGCTGGTCCACGGAGCCGGCGGATCCGCCTTCATCCAACGTTCGGCAGGGCAGGTCTATTGGAGATTGGTGGCCGACCAGCAGCGGATCGACGCCCGGACGGCCGAGACGCTTGGAATGGGCGAGGCGGTCGAGGGGAGCGCGATCGACAAGGCAGTCGAGCGGCTGCGGAAACTGGGGCAGCTGCCCAGAGAGGTGCTCGGGGCGTACGCGCAACTCTTCAGAATGGAGAGGTGGCCGAATCCCTCCTTCTTCGAGCGGTGTGCCGATTTTCAGGCTCGCTTCATCGGTTCGGAGTCCTTCCGGAGCCGAGCGCAATCAATCCTTGCGCAGCGCGCGCAAGCCCAATCATGAGCTCATCTGCGATCGAAAGGACGGCACATGGCTGACGAAGACGGAACGGCGGGGGATTCGGTGCTCTACGAGGTTCTCGAGCGACACATCGCGAAGATCACCTTGAACCGCCCCGAGCGGCGAAATGCGATTCAAATTCCCGGAGATGAACCACCGATTGATGGAGGCGGTGGAAAGGGCGGAGGATGACGACGACATCAAAGTCGTGATCCTCACGGGAGCCGGGGACCACTTCTGCGCGGGAGAGGACGTGCGGAAAACTCCAGTGGAGACGTTCGGGCTCGAGAAGGGAAAACGGCTCCCCCAGTCCTACCGGATCAGGGGCATCACCAAGAACCTGGACGACGACTTCATGTTGTCTGACAAGACCGTCGTGGCTGCGGTTCGCGGAGCAGCCCTCGGCCTCGGGTTCAAATTGGCGCTCGAATGCGATCTGATCGTGGCAACTGACGACGCCACGTTCGGTCGTCCGCAGACTCGGATCGGACTCGCCGGTTTCGACATGTTCCTCCCGGTCCTTCTCCTCCGCCTTGGTATCAACCGGGGATACGAGGCTCTGATCACCGGTCGGACGCTTACGGCCCGGGAACTCGGCGAGTGGGGCGTGCTCGCCTCGGTCGTTCCTGGCTCGGAGCTCGAGGACGAGTCCCTGCGTTATGCCCGCGCCGTGGCGAACCATTCAACGGATGGGCTCATGCTGGGTCGCAAGGCCATGCAGATGTTCTGGTCCATGATGGGCATGGCCCAGTGGAACGCGTTTTGCGAGGTGGCCCATCCGTTGTTCACCAATCTCGTATGGCGTGAGGACGAGGCAAATCTCTACAAGGAGCGCCAGAGCGCCGGGAGTGCCAGACGCGGCCCTCAAGGCCGTGTATCGCCGTTGGGAAGACCTTGGATTCGAATAACCACGCCCCGCTGCCGGACCGGTTCGGACTGATGGGACGCGTGCCATGACTCTCCTCTACACCGATGAACAGGAGGAACTTCGAAGCACCGTCCGCCGCTTCCTGGCCGCCCACCTCCCTGAGTCGACCGTGCGCCGGTGGATGGAATCCGACACGGGCTATGAGACCGAGGTCTGGGACCTCATGTCGGGTCAGCTCGGCCTTTCTGGACTTCTCGTTCCGCTCGACTACGGCGGCTCCGGTGCCGGTCCGGCAGAACTGATCGCGGTTTTCGAGGAGGCCGGGCGGGCGCTCCTGGCAACACCGCTCCTTGCTTCGGGAGTTCTGGCCGCGGCCGTTCTCTCCCACGTGGACGACGAGGGGGTCCGGTCGGAGATTCTTCCGGCCTTGGCCTCGGGGACCTGCATTGGAGCGTTCGCCGACGCCGAAGTTTGGGCCGGTCCGGCTGACCCAGATCTCGTTGTCACCCCTGGAGGTGACAGCTGGCGTCTCGACGGCATTGTGAGACGTGTCATCGACGGCCAGAATGCCGATGCCGTCTTCGTCCCGGTCCGAACCGGGGAAGGGCCGGTGTCACTCTGCGTGTTCAACCCGCGGGAGGACTCGGCGGAGGTCGTCCCTCTCCGCACCCTTGATCGAACGCGGAAACAGGCGGACATCGTCCTACGGAACTGCCCCGCGCGGCCTGTGGGCAGTCGTGAAGGAGCCCAGGTCGCGATCGACTGGGCGGCCGCAGTAGGTGCGTTGGCCGTCGCCGCCGAGGCTCTGGGCGGCGCGGCGCAGGCGCTCGACTCGTCGGTCGACTACGCCAGCCAGCGGATCCAGTTCGGACGCGTCATCGGGGAGTTCCAAGCCATCAAGCACAAGTGCGCCAACATGAAATTGCTGTTGGAAGGGACGAGAGCCATCGTCCACCACGCGGCTCAGACCTTCGAGGACGGGGGTCCCTTCGTCGACGTCTCGTTGGCCAAGCTCTACGCGTGTGACGCATTCATTCGGATCGCCGCCGAGAACCTGCAAATCCACGGCGGAATGGGCTGTACATGGGAGCACTCGGCTCACCTCTATCTGCGGCGGGCCAAGACACTTCAGCATCTCCTCGGTTCGCCTGGTCACCACCGCACGGTGCTCGCCCGCCATCTCCGGTTGCCCGAGAAAGGGTGACCCGTGCCGCCACCGACGTCGAATCAGCCTGATCGAGAGTTGTCCGAACCGGCGACGATGCTCGAGATGTTCAACAAACGGCTGCAGCGTGCTCCGGGGGACGAGTTCCTGATTCAGCTGGCCGGACGCACGTTGACCTACGCGCAGGTCGCCGCGGCGGCCGACGAAATCGGCGGTCGTTTGGAGGGGCTGGGACTACAGCCCGGCGATGTGGTCGGCGTGTACGCGTCGAATCGGGCGCATTGGGTCGTGAGCAGTCTCGGGTGCTGGAGTCGCGGACTCGCCGCGGCTGCCGTGAACCGGCTGATCCCGCCGGGGTCGGCTGCGGACGAGCTGGAGCTGTCAGGAGCCGGGGTGGTCTGCCTGGCGGCCGGCGACGATGTCGGCGACATGCCCTCGTTCGATCTCCTCCCGGTCACCTTGGAGGACGATACGGGCGAACCCTCAACGGAGAGACTGCGGGAGCCGGAGCACGCCGGTGACGCCGTGATCGTGTTCACGTCGGGAACGACGGGCAAGCCGAAGGCGCTGCATTCGAGCCATGCCCGGCTCACCGAAGCGGCGCGGCAGCAGGCACGGGACTTCGCGGGCAACCACGGGTTCCGCGACTCGGTCGCTCCAGACTCCGTAGCACCCATCGTCAGCTTCACGGCGTTCGGGCATCTGGGTGCGTACTACTCCCTGGCGTTCGCTCTCTGGACCGGACGTCGGTTCGCGCTGGTCGACAAATTCACCGTCGAGGCGGCCAAGGCACTCGTCGAGCGGTATCGGTTGAGCGCACTTCGCCTCAACCCCGCGGCCATTCTCATGCTCGCCACGACGGAAGCCGACATCGACATGACGCACCTGCGTTATGTCTATTCCGGAACGGCCCCTCTGTCGGCGAAGACCAAGGACCTCTTCACGCAGCGCTACGGCGTTCCGATCTTGCAAGGGTACGGACAGAGCGAGACCGGCCCCATTGCCCTGTCGCGATACGACGACGTGGTGAGTGGACGGGAGCCTCCAGGATCGGTGGGCCGCGTGCTCGACGAGGTCACAATCCGGATCGCTGACTCCGGCGACCGACCGGTTCCGCCTTCCGCCGAGGGAGAGATCCAGGTGATGACGAAACAAGCCGCCGGGGAGTCGGAGGGATCGAATCTGTCCTTCACCCGGGATGGCTACATCCGGACCGGCGACATAGGCAGGATGGATCCCGACGGGTTTTTGTGGGTGACCGGCCGGATGACGGACAAGATGGTGGTCGGTGGGTTCAACCTGTTCCCCGTCGAGGTGGAGGACGTCTTGCGCAGATCCGAACTGGTCCGCGATGCGGTCGTCGTGGGGATCCCCGACGACCGTCTCGGGGAGCGACCCGTGGCCGGAGTGGTGTGGACCGGGCATTCCGATCACGCATCGCTCACGCGGTTCGCTCGAGAGAAACTCGCGGCCTACAAGGTTCCGAGAGAGTGGTTCGACCTCGATGAGATCCCGTTGACCGATCGCGGGAAGGTCGACCGCCGCGAAGCATTGTCCATTGCCCGATCACTTTTCCCGGAGTCGTGACGATGGACTCCGAACCCGTGGCGGGCGGACGCCTGCCCGTGCTCAATCCCGAGGAGCTCTCGCAGCTTGGGGACGACGATCTCCGAGCTGCGGTCCGTCGTTACCTGCAAGGCCTGCTCCCGACACGTTGGCGTCAGGCCGTCGAACGCGGAGATGGAGAGGCACTGCGGGCCGCGCGAGCTGAACTGGACCGCGCCGCATGGTGGAGGGCGTTGGCCGACTCGGGACTCGCCGCACCGCAGTGGCCATTGGGGAGCGGTGGGTTGGGGGCCTCACGAGCACGGGCGAGGATCGTGACCGAGGAGCTGAACCGCGTTCGGGCGCCGTACTCGACCAATCCGGTCGGGATGGATCTGGTCGGCCCGGTCCTGATGCGACATGGCACCGACGAGCAAAAGAACCTGCTCTATCGGATCGCGTCGCATGAGGACGTGTGGTGTGAGCTCTTCAGCGAGCCAGGTGCGGGATCCGACCTGGCCGGCCTGTCCACGCGAGCGGTTCGCGACGGGGACGGGTGGATCGTCGACGGACAAAAGGTCTGGTCCAGCCTGGCCCACGAATCCCGGTGGGGACTTCTTCTCGCTCGCACCGATCCCGACGCCGAGAAGCATGCCGGCATCACGGCCTTCATCATGGACATGCACGGCGCCGGCCTCGAGGTTCGCCCGCTTCGACTCCTCACCGGAGACACCCACTTCAACGAAGTCTTCTTCAGCGGTGTCAGGGTCGCCGACACGCTCCGGATCGGAGAGGTAGGACATGGGTGGGAGATCGCCAGAACGACGCTCGGTTTCGAACACAGCGGTGGCGACCCCGGCGAAGGAATCCAGGGCGGTCTGCCCGGTCGAGACGTGCCGTCGCTGATTGAGCGCTACGGACCTCTCGCGGTCGGCGAACTTGGGGAGCGGCTCTTGAACGTGTGGATCGACGATTGCGTCGGTCGCGTGCTCGAGCGCGATGTTGCGGGAACAACGCAAGGCCGGTGCCGTTCCCGGGGCCGAAGGCTCGCTTGAAAAGGTCTTCCACTCTGAACATCGCCAACACGTACAGGAGCTCCTGATCGACCTCGGCGGCGCGGGCGCCGTCGCGTACCGACCTGACGACCTGTGGTCCGAACGATCCGAATGGGCCTTCTTGCGGACCCGCACGCGCACGATCGCAGCTGGGACGAGCGAGATCCACCGGAACAAGATCGCCGAACGCCTTCTTGGTCTGCCGCGCGACGATGCCTTCAGAGGTCGTCCGTGGAAGGACATCCCGAGGAACTGAGCACGAAGGGGGATCGTGAGTTACGAAACACTGATTCTGGAGCGCCGGGGCCCCGTCGGTTGGCTCGTCCTCAACCGGCCGGATTCCCTCAACGCGCACAACGTGACCATGCTCAGTGAACTTCCCCGGGCATGGAGGGAGCTCGACGCCGACGACGATGTCCGCGTGATCGTCATGACCGGCCGGGGACGTGCGTTCTGTGCCGGGGCGGACGTCAAGGAAGTGGCAGCGTCGGGAGGCGGAATGGCGGAGCGAATGCGCGGTCTCACCGACGGGAGTTCACCGGCCCTCGTCTCGGCTCGGTCCAACGAGGTTTGGAAACCCGTGATTGCGGCGGTGAACGGAGTCTGCGCGGGCTCCGGTCTTTCTCACGTTGCCGATGCGGATATCGCGATCGCCTCGAGCTCGGCATCGTTCCTCGACAACCACGTCAGCGTCGGGCAGGCAGCTGGGCTCGAGCCCGTCGCTTTGATGAGCTCCATGCCTCTCACCTCTGTCCTACGTATGGCACTCGTCGGGACCTACGAGAGGCTGAGCGCATACGACGCATTTCGTCTCGGCCTGGTCACCCAGGTCGTCGATCCTCCCGAACGGTTGGACGAGTCCGTCCAAGAATTGGCGGAGACGATCGCGAAGAACTCTCCCGCCGCGATGCGCCACACCAAGCAGGCGATCTGGGCTGCACTCGAAACCAGCCGGAGTGAAGCGACGGCAACGGGGTGGCGCCATGTCGTCGAGATGTGGCGGCATCCCGATAATGCGGAGGGACCGAAGGCCTTCGCCGAGAGGCGGGAGCCCAACTGGGCTCCTCCGTCTCAACAACCTTGAGCCGGGCTCACCGTGACGGAGCATCGACGCCCAGCGCATGCCCTGTCACGGGACGACCGGGCACCCTCTCATTTGCCGCTCAGACGAGCGACTATGGGCGCGAATTGCTCAATCTTGACGTCGCGGATGGTGAGGTAGCTGATCCGAAACATCTCGCGCCGCTCTTCAATCCGATCGCAGATGGCCTCCACCGACCCGATGAGGACGTGCGGGTTGGTCATGGCGTCCTCGGGAGAGACCCCAAGGCGTTGACCCCATTTTTCCGCCGCCTGACGAGTGTCGTCAGTGATGCTCAGGTAATACGCTCCGATTTCGAACACGAGCTTCTCGAACCGATCCCCCGCAGCATGGCGGATCCACTCGACCTTCTCGAGGGTGCCCGCGGCGTTGCTGGAGCGGTTGCCCTCCGGGATCACCATTCCGGCGCTGTTGTCGCGGTTGAAGCACACGATGTCCGCCTTCCGCGCCGCGAGCTCCAAGACCCGCTGTCGACCGCCTCCGACCGCAATCGGTGGTCCGGGTTGCTGGACCGTCTTGGGAATTGCCTCGAACCCCGAAGCTCGCACTCCGTGGGAACCTTCGACCGAGACCGTGCCCGGAGCGAACGATCCCCGCAAGACGTCGATCACCTCGCCCAGACGGCCAATCCTCGTCCCGGCTGCGTCGTAGGGCACACCCATGGCCTCGTACTCGGCTTCGATCCAGCCTGCGCCGAGCCCCACCTCGATCCGCCCCCCCGAGAAGACGTCGAGAGTCGCCAACGACTTTGCCAGAACCGTCGGGTTGTGGTAATCGACGCACAGCACCCGAAAGCCGACTCGCAGGGTTGTGGTCGCATCGGCGATCACCAGGGCCGTGGGGATGGCCGCGGTCGGTTGCGGTGGGTGGTTGGCCTTCTCCATCGCAGGTCCAGGTCCGAGGTAGTGATCGTTGACATGCATGGCGAAGTACCCGAGATCCTCGGCCTTGCGGGCGGTCTCCTCGATCTCGCGGCGGCTCGAGGCGCCACCGGTCATGGCAGCAAAACAGAACGGGTGCATGCTCAGGACAGTACCCGCGCGAGCATGGAATCAGGAACGGGGAAGGACGAGAGCTGACAATGGAGACCCTGGGATACGAGTCAGTGCAGTACTCACCGATGCTTGGCGCACCTTACCTCGACCTCGAGCGCCAGCTTCGCGCTGCGTCGGCTGCGGGGTTCGACTGGTTCGCCGTCGACATCTGGTCGATCCGGGCCTTCGAGGCGACCGGAAGGCCGCTGCGAGAGCTGTCGGAGGTCGCGTCATCATGTCGTCTCGAATGCGGGCAACTCCAAACCCTCCTCGTACCGGCTCCTGAACCGTTCGACACCCTCGTCGAGGATCTGGCTCGAGCAGCCGGTGTCCTGAGTGCGGCGACCGTTCAGGTGCTGCCGTGGAAAACCTCGGACCGGACCCTCCATGATTTCCGTACCGCGAGCGGCCAGATCCGGGAGTCGGCACCGGACACGGTCTTCGCTCTCGAATACACCCCGATCCAGCCAATGAATTCGATCAAGTCCTCCCTCGAATTCATCAGAGCGTCCGGTGTCCAGGGATTTGGCGTGAACCTCGACACCTGGCATTTCTTCCAGGGCGACGAGGACTGGCCGGATCTCGAGGCGCTCTCGCTCGAGGACATCGCGCACCTGCAGATCAGCGATCACGGCCCGATCGCCTCACGAGACGCGCTGCAAGACGAGATGATGCACCGTCGCGCCCTGCCAGGCGAAGGTGGTTTCGACCTCGCCAGATTCCTGTCGGTCGTACGGAACATCGGATATCACGGCCGAGCCGGTTTCGAGATCCTGTCCGAGCCCATGCGAGACATGGAGCCAGAGGACTACGCCGCCGAGGTGCACCGCGCGGCACGAATGTTCTGGGGCACTTCGCCCGCGACCCCGTGAGATTCCGCTGCCTGAGGCCTCGGTCAGGTGCCGTACGGCGCGATTGACCTAACATCGCCACTGCTCGCCAACTGATCGGGGGAAGGACCGTGCCGCAGCTCGTATTGACCTTCGACCTTCGCCACCCACCGGAGCTGGGTGCCTCAGGTCCGGAACAGTACGCCGCGGCGCTCGACATCATTGAGTGGGCCGATGAGCGTGGTTTCAGACGGGTGATGTTCGGTGAACACCACCAGTCGCCCGATGGGTACCTGCCCGCGCCGCTGGTCTTTGCGGCGGCGATCGGCGGCCGAACGAAGAAGATTCGGGCGCAGATCTCCGTCCTGCTGGCTCCGTTGTACAACCCCGTGAGATTGGCAGAAGAGTTCGCCGTGGCAGACCTGTGCCTGCAGGGCAGGCTCGACGCCGCAGTGGCGGCGGCCTACGTCGAAGCCGACTTCGACATGTTCGATGTCGATTACGAGCACCGCGGGTTGGCCATGGAGGAATTGGTCCCGTTCCTTCGACGAGCGTGGACCGGTGAGCCGTTCGAGTACCGGGGGAAGACGATCCGGGTCACCCCGAAACCCGCCCAAGACCCCATGCGGGTCTACATGGGAGGGGGCACCCGAAAGACAATCGACCGCGCCGTCCGGCTCAGTGATGGGTGGATCGCTCCGGGGAGCGATGAGGCGTGGTCCCTGTACCGAGATATCTGTCAGCACTACGGCAAGCCTGATCCCGGGGAGTTCCCCACGTCAGGTCCCATGTTCCTGTGGGTGACGACCGAGGACAAGGAGCAGGTCCTCCATCGGCTTGCGCCACACATCTTGCATCAGGCCCAGACCTACGCGGCGTGGGCCAGTGCCGCGTTTTCCGGGGCGCACCGGCATCCTTATGCGTTACGCGATTTAAAAGACGTGGTGGCGGGTGTAGGCCAGTACCAGATCCTCGACCCAGAGGAGACCGTTGAACTCGCCAACCGGCTCGGTCGCCGCGGCTGGCTGGTTCTCAACCCGCTGATGTCGGGCATCGACCCTGACGAGGCCTGGAAGATGCTCGGAGTGGTCGAAGACCTCGTCATCCCCAACCTGGAGTCCTGAACTACCTTCGGTGACCGACGTTTGATTTGTACCCGAAAACGGCAGCCAGGCAGGAGATGATGAGCGGATGAGCGAGGCCATGCAGATTATCGACACCGATCCCGAACTGCTCCAACGCAGCGCGGAGGCCTCCCGGCACGCAGCCGACGAGACCTGGATCCACATCCGCGCCGAATTCGCCGCTGCCGACGGCGACTACGACAAGCTCATGTCGACCCTGCGGACGCAGGGCCCCTACGGCTACACCATTCAACCCCAGATCAACGGGGACGGAACGGTCAAGGCGCCGATCCTCACGACCCGGGACGACATCCGCACCGCCTACGAGCAGGTACGGGGCAGGAGCGACCTGCTCAGCTCCGAGTCGCTCATCGAGATCCGGGGCGAATGGTACGTCTTCCAAGAAGCCGTCTCGGTAGGCCACATCAAGGGAGAGCCAACGCCCAGCGCCGGTACCCACCTGATCGGGATGTTCCCCGTCGGCAGGGGGGCCGGGATCACGGGAGAGCTGATCTGGCCATGGGTCCCCCGCGAACTGCTGGGGAAGGGCACCGCGCCGGCGGAGCCGGTCACCGAGCCGATCCAGCTCCGCCGGGATTGCGTCGCGCTCCACGACCGCTACCTCGAAGCGCTGGCCACAGGCAATGTCGGTGGCTTGGTGGACACCATGCACGATGACGTGCAGAGCGGCGTCCGGGACTACGTGGCCCAAACCGGTACACTCAACCAGCTCGAAGGCAAGCCGGCGAACCGCGCCTACTACGCGGCTTTCTTCGACATGTTCGAGGTCCTGAGCGTCGACCTCCTCGATCGCGTCGTGCAGGACTGGTACGTGTTCGCCGAAGTCCGCTTGACCGTACGGGCCCGCGCCGGCGGCCCGCGTCTCGCATTCCACACCGCCGAGTTCTACGTGACCGCGAACGACGGTCGGTTCTTCGTACGCGTCGGTCACGGCACCGACCCGAGCGAAGTTGCAGGTGAGGGAGGGGCCGGGTCGTGAACGAGCTTGCCGGTTCAGTGGCCGTGGTCACCGGATCTGCCAGTGGTCTCGGGCGGGCGATGGCCGAACGCTTCGCCCGGGAGGACATGGTGGCCGTGATCGCTGACAACCGCTTCAGCGAGGCGGAGATGGTGGCCACGGAGATCCGACGAGGAGGCGGCCAGGCTGTTGCCGTCGAAGTGGACGTCACGAACCGTGAGTCCGTTGTTGCCTTGGCCGATCGGGTGGATGCGGAGTTGGGCGGTGCGAGCGTCCTCGTCAATAACGCCGGTGTCGTCTCGTACACCCCCGTTCTCAGCCCGGAAGAGGCAGGGTGGAGATGGATCGTGGACGTCAACCTGTTCGGCGTCATCTATGGCATTCAGACGTTCCTGCCTCGCATGCTCGAGAGCGGACGCGAAGGCCATATCGTCAACACGGCCTCGCTGGCCGGGGTGGTCGGTGCTGGTGCACTGGAAGGGAACCACATTCGCCTGGGAACAGGCGAACCCGAGGTCGGCGCCATGTACGGATATATGGCCACGAAACACGCCGTGGTTGCCATTTCGGAGACAATGGCCGGGGACCTGAGCGGTACTCGCATCGGCGTTTCGGTGCTGTGCCCGTCCCATCACGAGAACACCGGGATCTGGGAGAACTCACCTCGTCACCGCCCCGACTCTTTCGGTGGCCCGATGGCTGCGGAGGAGATCGAAGCCATCGGGGGGAACCTTCGCCAGAAGGCTTCCGGCTCGCGCGTCGCCTACAAGCGATATCCCGACGAATGCGCCTCCCGGGTCGTCCGAGCCATCCGGGACTCGCAGTTCTACATCTTCACTCACCCTGAAACCAGACCTGCGGTGGAGCAGCGATTTTCCCACATGCTCAGGGGATATGACGATGCCGATTCGTTCGGCGTCGGAAATGGGGGGCCAGACCATGGCGACGACGACGGATGAGCTGACTCACTACCCGTTCGTCCAGGAATTCGCGCTCGACGTCGATCCCGTTTATCGCCAGCTCCAGAAGGAGGGCCCGATCAAAGTCCGCCTCCCTTACGGTGAACCCTGCTGGCTCGCCACCCGGTACGAGGATGTTCGGTTGGTACACGTGGATCGACGTTTTGGGAAGGAGTTCGGCCTCGATCGCGAGATTCCTCGCTTGCGCGAAACCTCTCACTCCGATCCAACCATGCTGGCCAACATGGATCCTCCCAAGCACAGCCGACTGCGTCGGCTCACTTCCGGCAGCTTCGCGCCACCGCGCATTCGGAGTATGCAGGTTTGGATCGAAGGACTCGTCGACGAACTGCTCGATGCAATGACCGAGCAGGGTCCTCCCTTCGACTTCTACTCTGCGATTGCCTACACGCTGCCCAATCTCGTCGTCACCGGAATACTCGGTGTGCCGCGAGAGGATGCGCCGCTTTTCCGAGGTTGGATCGACGGGATGCTTGCCGTCAACTCGACGGCCGAACACCGTCGCGAGTCCCAAAGGAACCTGCGCTCGTACATCCTAGGTCTCGTGGTCGAACGGCGGAAGCGTCCAAGCGACGACGTGTTGGGGACTCTCGTCCAGGCCCGAGACGAAGAGGACCGCCTCAGCGAAGACGAGCTGGTGACCCTTTCCCAGAACCTGTTCCTCGGGGGCTTCGAGACCACCCTCGCACAACTGTCGTCGACCGTCTATCTCCTGATGTCCCGGCGCCAACTGTTCGAAGAGCTCGTGGCGGATCCCGCCCTGGTGCCAGCGGCACTCGAAGAGTTCTGGCGATGGATCCCGAGCTCGAGATACGGTATGCCCCTCGTTCGTTGGGCTCTCGAGGACGTCGAGCTGAGCGGAGGGGTGGTCATCCCTGCCGGCGACCCGATCCTTCCGGAACGTCCAGCGGCGAACCGCGACGAATCCGTCTTTCCCCACGGATGGGAGATCGACTTCCACCGCGACCGACCCAAGCCCCATCTGTCGCTCGGCTTTGGTCCCCACCACTGTGTCGGCGCACCCTTGGCACATCTCGAGATCGAATTGACGCTCAGGAAGTTGCTCAGTCGGTTCCCCAATTTGGAACTCGCCGTGTCCGACCGCGAGATCGAGTGGTCTCCGACTTCCTTCATGCGCAGCGTGAGGTCCCTGCCCTTGACGTGGTAACCCGAGGTGAGTTCAGGCCGTCGTGATCGGAAGTGCTTCCCAGCCTTACGATCGTACGGGTCGTAGTACAGATCGCTCTTGGTGCCGGTTCCGCTCACAGTGCCTCTCCTCAGCTGAGAACGTATTCGGTCGACCAAACACCCTCTGCGGCGGGTCGCCGGCGGGCCCGGTTGGGCCGATCGACGCTCGAAGTCTGGCTGCTCCCTATCCTTTGGCTGCCTTCTCAGCCGCTGCTTTCTCAGCCGCTGCCTTCTCAGCCGCTGCCTTCTCAGCCCGATCGACACGGGCTGTTGCCGCTGGCATCGTGACCGTTGCACCACCGTCCACTG
This sequence comes from uncultured Acidimicrobiaceae bacterium, assembly GCA_963787485.1. Lineage (GTDB taxonomy): Bacteria > Actinomycetota > Acidimicrobiia > Acidimicrobiales > RAAP-2 > Bog-473. Next base: position 354,718 of record CAWBDF010000007.1, read on the forward strand.
GCAAAATGTGTCCGGTGATGTAGGACGCTTCAGGGGTGCACAGGAAGGCAACCGCGTGTGCCATGTCCCACACGTCGCCCATCCGCCCCAACGCATTCATACGCTTTTGAACCTCCGGGCTCGCCGTGCCGACCGACTCTTGGATCGGGCTCTTGATCATTCCCGGCAGCACTGCGTTCACGCGGATGTTCTGCCTCCCGTATTCACCGGCCAAATCGATGGTGATGCTCTGGATGCCTCCTTTCGAGGCGGCGTATGCGGGGTGCGACGAGCCCGAGTCTCGGATGGCAACGACCGAGCCGATGTTCACGATGGAGCCTCCGCCTCGGTCGATAAGAGCGGGAACAGCGTACTTGCACGTCATGAAGGTCCCGCGAAGGTTTACGCCGATGATCTCCTCGAACAGCTCCTCCGTCGTCTCTGTGATCGGGACGTGCCTGCTGATGCCGGCGTTGTTGATCAGGATGTCGAGTCCCCCGTAGGTCTCACCCGCGGCGCGAACCATCGCCTCACAGTCGTGCTCGATGGCGACATCACCGATATGGATGCTGGCATGACCACCCTGATCCTCGATCATCGTGAGGGTGGCTTTTGCATTCTCTTCGACGCGGTCCACGATCAGCACCAAAGCACTGTCTCTGGCCAGGACCTGGGCGATGGCACAGCCGATCCCGATGCCGGGCAGCTTGGTGCCTGCCCCGGTGACGATCGCGACCTTTCCATCCAACCGACCACCCATTGTGGCTCCCTTTCTCTGACTCTCTCAGCGGTCTGGGACTCAGGCGCTCTTGGCCAGCTCCGCAGCAGCTTCCTTCTCGAGAACCGTACCGGTGAAGAAGTCGGGGTTGAGCGATCCGTAGAAGCGCAGAGGGTTCTCGAACAGGAACGTGCGCAGCTGCTCCTCGTTGAGAATGCCCTTCTCGAGAAGCTCGTAGGCCTCTTCGAGCGGCTCGTCGAACTCCGGCACGTCCCAGTGACCCAAATCGGACGCGAAGATGGCAGGAACCACCGCAGAGAGCGGCGTGACACGCTCGTCGAAGGCCACGCCCACGAGGGGGTCGTCCGCTTCGCAACCCCATACGAAGTTGCTGATGAACCGATCCCTGATGTCCTCGACGGAGGTGATCTCCGCGGCGGCGTAATCGTCGCGAGCCCTGGTCATCGTTCCGCCGAGCTGCCCGGCGAGTTGCTGGGGGGTGTACTTCGCCAGGCTGGGGTCGTAGTCGATCATCAACTTGACCAGTGCCGCCTTGTCGAGGTTCTCCGGGTTCAGGCCTGCGATGGCTTCCCCACCACGCTTCAGCCAGTTGGTCACCAGGCTCACGTACAGTTGCACACCGATTGCGACGCCGCCCTCTTGTAGGGCAAGGCGAAACTCGGGGAAACGCTTGGTCACGCCGCCAAGAAAGAGCGACTTGGCCAGTGCGCTGCCGGCGGCGGCGAAGTGCCCGATCTGGTTGTACACGAAGTTCGAGATCGACGCGTGATCACTGTTGCCGATTCCCGCTGTGTGCGCTGCCATGGGCAACTGCAATTCGATGGTCTTGGCCCACACCGGATCGTAGTCGTACGGGCTGTCGATTCCGAAGGTATCGAGCCATCCATGGGTCTCCCACTGTGGAATTCGGACATCGGCCCATTCGTCGTCCGGCGGCCACGTCTGGCCGGGAACCGGCCGGTGTACATGGCTCGGGATGAGGGCCACCTTGGCTCCGAGCGACTTGATGTGCTCGAGGCCGGCCACAGCCTCATCCGGCGTGTGCATCGGAACGAGCGCGGCGACGGTGAAGCGGTCCTGGTAGGGCCGGTACAATTCGGCGACGAACTCGTTGTAGAGGCGACACAGCGTCACGCGCTGCTCGTCGTCATGGATCTGCATCAACGGGTTGCCGAAACTCGGATAGAGGACTGCGAAGTCGATGCCGGCCTCGGGGAGTCGCTCGTGGTATCTCTTGGGCAACGTCACCGTGGCGTAATAGCTCGTGTTCGATGGCACGTGCCATGAGTTCGGGAGGACACCCCCGGCGCGTCGCTCTTCCATTGAGAGGTCCTCCACGGCGCGGGGGCGCTTCATCATCCCGCCCCTGATGAGATCCTCGCGGCCGTGATCACGGACGTAGTCGAGGAACGCCGCCATGATTTCGACGATGTGGCCGTCGCCATCGAGGACCGGATACCCAAGCTCCTCGCGGATGCGAACTGCTTTGGTGCGTGTGGTCTGCGTCATCCGCCCTCTCCTCGTCTGTCGGCGGCAGGACAACCGTTGGGAGCGCGCCGGAGGTGACCACGTGGTAAATGGAACCGGAACGGCCCGGTACGGGGACCCTGCATGCCCCTCTGACACTCAGTGCCAGTTACCGTAGGCAGGCAGACGTCGAGCGTCAAGCGAGTCCCGGAGATGGCAAAGAGCAGTTCTAGGCTCCCGAATCCGTCCCCATCGCTGTGGGACGACCACAGGGCGCGCACGACGCGCGCCCTTCACGAAGCGGCACTGAGCCCCTTCGCCGCACGGGAATTCGAAAGCACCACGGTCGACCAAATCGCGAAGAGAGCCCGCGTCTCGAAGCGGACCTCCAAGAGGAACTGATCAAATTGGCTGAAGCCATGGCCGTACGTCGCTCGCTCCCGCACCCTGATGAGGATTGCGTCCTCATTGCGTTCGTGGGGTGGGTCATGCACAAGCGTGCCCATGAAAGACGGGCCGAACTACCCGATGCGGACCTGATCGAAGTCGTGATCGACGAATTCGATCGCCTCGTGCATCTCCTCTCGAGGTGACGGTTCGGCTGCTACCGAGCAGGAATGCGATGCGGCAGTGGCGTCAGGACGAGATGCCCCGACCCCGCGCGCGGCTCACGCGGCGTGATCGATCGTCCGGGCCGCCGCCGTCTTCCACACCTTCGTGGCCACCGAGGGTGCCGCTTCGAGGATCCGGCGAAACTCAGTCCGCGACCCCGCGTAGACCACGACGTCGGTGCTGGTGGTCACCGTTGCATTTCGCCGGCCAATCCCGCGATCGTCGAGCAGGGCGATCTCCCCCACCAAGTCGCCACGCTCGAGCGTGGCGATGGTCTGGCCACCCTGGCTCACCGTCGCCTCGCCCTCGGCAATGATCATGAATTGGTCTCCTCGAGCACCTTCCCGCACGAGAACGCGACCAACTGACACCCGCATCGGCGTCAAGTGTCGCCGGATGATCGCACGCTCGGACCGGCTGGTTTCGGAGAACAGCGGCAATGCCGACAGGTCGTCCCTCAACAGGCGCATCGTGAATGACTCCTCTCTTCCCATTCGCCCAGGGTGCCGCACGAATCGCTATCTGTCAATACGCTACCACCGATACTTCTCATCGTTATTTACGATGGAGCCCGCCGGACGGGCTTCGGGCGGGGACGGGCAGCTGTGTCCGCCGCGAACCTGTCAGCGCTGGCTGGCCGCGGTCACGACGGAGCCACCTTCCTTTGTCCTTGTGGCGAACAGGTCAACCTCAGTTCCCCAGCACGGTCAGCCCGTCTTGAGCCCCATCGACCCACGGACCGACCTCGCCGGCCTGCTCGGCTATTGCCGGCGACAAACCCTCACTCACGTTCCAAACGGCTGCCATCCGTCCGAATCCGACCGCGTAGGCACACCAGTAGCACAGCGCCACAATCTCCTTTTCGCTGAAATGAAGGCGCAGTCCCTCCACGGTCGCATCGTCGATCGCGAGGTGGTCCGTTGCGAACAGATCGGCGAAGAGGACCGCGGCACGCTCCGCATCCGTGAGGTCCGGCGCTTCCTCGGGTCGTTCCAAGGAGCACACCAGCTGTTCGGTAAGGCCGTCTTCGAGAGCCGGTGCGTACCGCACGGACATGCAGGTCCGACATTGATTTCGGAACGCGATACGAAGTCGCACCAGCTCCCGAAGCCGCGCCGGCAGCCCACCCTCCTGGTCGATCGCCGCTCCTAGACGGCCCTGGAGCTCACTCACCTCAGGAAGGTACGCGGCAATTCTGGGAAGGACCGGAGTCAGGATCTCATGGGCCTCGATCTTCTTCCGTAGGGCCGGCGCCATCTGGTCCAGCTCCAAGGGGTGAATTCTCGACATGGTCCCTCCTCACAGAGCCGGCCAAACCTCTGCTCACACCAAACCCGACGATGGCCGACGGTACTTTCGGAGAGTCTGGGCCTCAATTCAAGGGGACTTGCGGCTGCGTTCGAGCACCTCGGGGTAAGGGGTGTGAACTCGGTGGAAATTGAACGCATCGGGCCACTCGTTGTTGGCGTGAAACTGCTCATCCACCTTGATGTGCTCGATGATGTCCTGCGGCTGCCAGCCCTCCATGAGCTCCTTACCCGCGAAGTCGTAGACCGGCAGTTGGAGCTCCACGATGAGCTGCAGGCTGTACGCGATGCGACCGGTCAACACCGCTGGATCACCGGTGAGCAGAGCGAACCCCGCCTCCACCATTGTCTCGACCGGCTCCCATATGTCATTGGTTGGCACGTGTTCCGAGTTGAAAGCGCGGCCCATAGCGATCTGTGGAGTGATGGCATTCACCGAGATGATGCCTTCGTTCTCCCCCGCCGCCGCGACAGTGAGACGGTTGACCGCCGCCTTTGTCGCGCCATACATCGAGCTTCCGTCCTTGGCCTTGAATGCGAACGGCGGGCCCGGGGGGAGCTCGCCGCTGAAGCTGGTGAAGTTGAGGATCCAGCCCCGTCCTCGCTCACGCATGCCCGGGATCACCTGCGACATCAACAGCCAGTACGACCACAGATTCAATTCGGTGTGCGAGCGGAGCTCGTCGAGCGTGAACTCGTGCACCGGCTTGAGCTCGTGCGACACTGGCTCATTGACCAGAATGTCGAGCGGGCCGAAAGCCTCTTCGGTGCGGGCTACGAGGGTGGCGCGACCGCCCTCGGGTTCGCCGAGGTCACACGGCATCACCAGCGCCTCTCCTCCGACAGCCTCGACAAGCTCACGCGTACGTTCGAGGCCCTCCTTCGAGCGAGCGCTAATCCCGAGCTTGGCTCCCTCGGCAGCGAGGCGGACGGCCAATCCGGTGCCGCTTCCACCCTGGCTGGCACCAGTCACCAACGCGACCATGCCGTCGCACTTGCCACCCATCTCCACCCCTTTCGTCCGCGATCTCGCGAGAGAACCTTACATTCAAATCGCACCGGCCCGCCTTGGGGACCTAGGGATTCGCCCGGCTTTGATTGGATCATCCTCCTCGCCGGGCCGCCCTTGTTTGTCCGACGCTGCATGAGTTCTGGCGCCCGGTCGTCATGTGTACTCTTCGATCACGCGCTCGAGGTAGGCGTCCCATATCGGCGCCCCGCTCCGACCCTCTCGGTGAACGGCCCACGAGCTCGCCCCTGCTCAGTGCCTCGGGCGGTTCCTGAGGGCGCGAGCTAGGCTCGCCTCGGTCCAGCAGTTGGCGACAGCATCGTTACCCGGGCGGGGCAATTTCTAAAAGAAGGGGGAGAAGTGTGGCTACAGACCTGGGGCCTGACGGCATGCGCAAGCTCATCGATGAGCATTCCGGCTTCGAGCTGGCCTACAACTGGGAAGCGGCGCTCGGTACCATGTGCGACGAGCCGTTCTACGAGTTCTATCCCTATCGTCTGCGGCTCTCGGGACCGGAGTCGATCACTGCGATGTGGATCCGGATCTTCCGACCCGGCAAGTCGATGATCCGGTGCTTCGACCAGTCGTTCATGGTCCCTGACTCCCACCAGCTCGAGGAGTACGTGAACAACGACTCGGTGCTGCACATCATGGGCGCCAGCTTCGTGGCGGAGGACGGCCAGGTCTGCTCGTTCAAACAGATCGTGCGCTACGCGTTCAAAGGCGACCGGATGCTGAGTGAGACGCTCTTCTTGGACCGGTCGGTGGCTCCCTACTTCGACGCCGTCTTCGACGAGGAGTTCCGCTCCCTTCCGGGAGTCGAGCAGATCTGAAGAGTGTCCCTAGAGGTGGGGCAGGACTTCGTTCTCAAAAAGCCTCAGGCTCTTCCACGCGAGGTCGGGCGGAGTGCCTCCGCACATCGGATGCAGCATGGTGAAAGGAGCAGATGGAGACGCCTGAAACTCGGCGACGAGCACGTCGGGGGTGACGACTCGATAGTGACTGTTGGCCCTCAACTCGTCGAGGTCGCCAACCGGGCGAAAAGCGGTTTCGACGTCACCTTGCTGCCATGCTCCGTAGGCGTTCATCTCGTGGAGGAAGTAGGGGCCGTACTCCTCCCAGCCCTTGTCGACGTCTTGGGCGAGGAAAGTCGTCTCGAGCTGGCTTTGGCGCGCTGGCCCGGGATCAGGTTTGCCAAGTCTGGCGAGCTCTTCGCGGTAAGCATCCCAGACCGAGGTGACCGTGGGAGCAAACCCGTCGGCTATGCGGGCCGCCCGGCGGGCCGCAGCTTCGCTGCTACCGCCCAGGATGATCTTGGGCCCGCCCGGCTGCACCGGCCTCGGCGTGACCCGCACCGTACGACCTCGGAATTCGAAGGGTTCACCAGTGAACGCGGCTCGGAGCGTGTTCACCGTTTCAGTCACTCGTTTGACCCGCTCGTTCATCGGCACGCCGAACATCGCGAACTCAAGGGGGTTGTACCCGGCGGCGACCACGATGTCGAGACGGCCGTTGGCAATGTTGTCGACCACCGAGACGTCCTCGGCCAGACGGAGCGGATCGTGGAACGGGACGATCAGGGCGAGGATACCGATGCGGGCCCTCTTCGTTCGCATGGCCATGGCTGCGGCCATCGGCAGTGGGCTAGGGATATAGCCGTCATCAGAACCGTGGTGCTCGCACACAACGAAGTGGCCGGCACCCAACCCCTCAGCCCACTCGACCATGTCGAGGGCGGCCGAATAGCGCTCGGCCATGGTGGTAACGGCGAAATCAGGGTTGCGAAAATCAAACCGGAGACCCCAGTGCACGAGGCCAGACATTACGAGGCCCACTCGCCGACGTCGACAACCCTCAATTCTTGCGATCAGAGCCGGGAAGTAGCCGACTCGGCTCCTGCGACCCGGGGCGGGCCGACGACACGTGAAACCCTTCGGTCATGGCCTGATCAAGGTTCTCCACGCTCGCCTCGAGCGCCTCGAGCGGGATGATGGGCCACGAGGACTTCCACTCCTCTGTGAGCTGGCTCCACTCGTTGTAATTGGTGACGTCGCACTCGCTGTCCGAAACCGGTTCGATGCGCCACCCGAAGACGCTGCCGAATGGAGCGTCCTCCTCAATGAGGTTGGTTGACCATTCGATCAGACGGCCGGGTTCGAGACGGGTTACCCAGTTGCGCACTTGGTACTGACCCAGGGGGGCGTCACCGAGCGGCTCGCGATCCATGTCCATGTCGAACGTGTCGCCCACGGCGGTCAGCGGCCGCGCATCATGGGCGGCCTTGATCATGCCCGAACCATCGATCCGGACATGCCCATCTGGATGTGAAACCAAAGCCCAGACGCTCTCGGATGGTGCGGCAATGCGGCGGCGAACTTCGATCCGTTCATCGGGCACGCAGAAAGAGTAATCGCACCCTGACCAGCGTTGGTCACCCCACGCGAAGCTCGTTTCAACTAGAAGGTTGACACAGCAATGACCCTCTCGCCTCTACCGTATTCACCCGTGAGGTTGAAAAGGACCCGAGGTACTGATGCCGGCCGGCGCATCTCGAAGAGGCGGTGTTCGACCCGATCAGCAAGGAGAGATGAACGATGACCACGCTCCGCCCGAGACGGTTCGCCAGGGCTACCAGAAGTTCCAGGAGCTCCTCGGCACATGAGCAGTAGCTCGGGTGCATCCGAGGTCTCACCGGTCGGAACGGCGGCCCGCTTCCGCCGCGTCGCCCGGGGATTCACCCTGCGTGCGGACGCGGTCCATGCCGGCGGTTGGTCAAGCCCCAGCCCCTGCGAGGGCTGGCTGGCCCGGGACGTGGTCCGGCATCTGACCGAATGGGTCCCGGCCTTCTTCGCCGACGCCGGCGGACCGGCGTTGCCCGCGGCACCTCCGCCTCGCTCCGACCCAGCAGGCGCCTGGCGGGCGCTCGACGCCGCCCTTGAGGCCCTGCTCGACGACCCAGACCAGGCAACCCTCCTGATCGACCATCCCCGCGTGGGTCGGCACCGCTTCGATGTCGCCGCCATGGAGCCGCTCGACGGGATACTCCGGCGTAGTGGCCAGTACGGGCCCCGCATCGCCGTGCCTGCTGACGCCGACGAGCAGACTCGGCTCATCGCCTTCACCGGACGCCAGCCATGGCGCCGCTGACCGCGGGGGCATCAGACGGCGCAGGAACGCTCCTCAACCCCCTTCTTCCACAAGACAGGAGGCCACTGTGCGCAATCCGGCCCTTGAGTGCCTCGACGTCCTGGTCGGCCACTGGACGCTGACTTTGACCGACGCGTGGTTCCTCGAATCCCGAGCCGCGCGCCTGCCCGGCCGAGCGACCATTCGTTGGTTGGGTGAGGCGTTCGTCGAGCTCCAGACCGAGCTCAGCGGCGAAGCGCAGTGGCACTTCGTGTTCGGCCGCAGCGATCCCGACGAGCAGCTCATGGCCCTCTACCACGACCCACGCCCTACCTCGCGTCTGTTCGCTATGACGTTGGACGAGCGCAATTGGACCATGGCCCGCGAGGACCCCGACTTCCATCAGCGGTTCGTCGCCACCGTGACACCCGAGCGCATCGATGGCCGCTGGGAAGCCTCCGAAGACCGCGGCCGCACCTGGCGCAAGGACTTCGACCTCATCTTCGAACGGATCACCGGGGATTGAATCCACGATCGCTCAGCCGTGGTCTCTCCCCTCACGAAACGAAATAGGCCGAACCGACCTACATGCTCAGCGGGAATCCGCCGCTGACTCGAAGTGTCTCGCCGGTAATGAAGCCCGCTTCCTCAGAGCAGAGGAACAGAGCCGCCGCGACGATGTCCTCCATGGAGCCGAGGCGGTGGACCAGCTGCCGTTTGTTGATTTGATCCTCGATGATGTCTTGAGGGATGTCCGCCATAGCGTTCTCCGTAGCCATGAACCCAGGAGAGATGGCGTTCACGCGAATCCTGTCTGGTGCCAATTCAGTGGCGAGAGCGACCGTGAGTCCCCGAACGGCGAGCTTCGAGACGCCGTAGGGGGAAAGGGAGAGGTTCGAGGCAACCGACGAGATGCTGATCACGCTTCCTCCGCCTCGATCCCGCATGGAGGGCTGACACGCGAGCGTACAATTGACGATGCCAACCACATTGACGTCCAACAACCGGCGAAACTCATCCCGACCCAGCTTCGAGAACGGTTGGTTGTACTTCATCAGGTGCAGACCGGCGTTGTTGAAGAGGATGTCGATCCCGCCGAAGTGGGTCGCCACGCTGGCGACCGCCTGATCGACCTCTGCCTCCTTGGCGACGTCGCAATTGACCGCGAGAGCCTTCGCGCCCGCGGCCTCCAACTCGACGACCGTCTCCTCGGCACGATTGGTGTCTATGTCGGCAATCACCACTGACGCACCTTCGGCAGCAAAGGCTCGCGCGAAGGCCCGTCCGAAGCCGATCGCGCCGCCAGTGATGAACACCACCTTGTCTTGGTATCGCACTTGTATCTCGTTTCGAGTGTATGGACGATCGGATGAGTCGGTGGGTCACACCGAGACAACCCCTCCTTCGAATCGCCTATCTACAGTCGGGTCGGTGACGCTTCTGCCATCTCGGAATCGGCAATCGTCAGGTGGAACAGCTTCTCGGCGTTGGTGCGCAGAACCTTCGTCCGATCCTCGGCGGAGAGATGACGAAGGCACTCTCCAAGAACCTCCGGAGTGTTCGGCCACTGGGAGTCCGGATGGGGGTAGTCGGCTTCGGCCAGTACCCGGTCGACGCCGATCCTTTCGATCTGGGATGCCCCGAAGGGGTCGTACACGAGGCAGACCGAGACGTTCTTCTGGAAGTACTCGCTCGGCTTCCTCGGAAGCATCTCACGATCCATCGCCCAGGCGAAGTGGTTGGTCCAGTGACGGTCGGCATGTTCGAGCATGAACGGGACCCATCCCAGGTAGCTCTCCGAGAAGACCACCTGAAGGTTCGGGAACCGCTCGAAGATGCCACTGAGCAGCCAGTCGGTGAAGGCGAGCTGCGAGTTGAGCGGAGCCGCGACAGATCCGACGATGAGTGGCGAGTCGTCCGAGGTGGTCAACACGAAGGACGATGAACCAAAGTGGATACAGATGGGCAGCTCGGCCGACTGGGCAGCGGCCCAGACCGGATCCCAATAGCGGTCGCGGTCGTGGATGGAGGGGAAGCCGAGCCGGCTGGGGTTCTCGGTGAAAGTGATGGCGACGGCACCTTTCGCCGCGGTCCTCTCAATCTCCCCTACGGCCTTGGCTGGGTCCCAAAATGGGAGGAGCACCATCGGGAACAGCCGCCCAGGGGCCGACCCGGCCCATTCGTCGATCTGGAAGTCGTTGTAGGCCCGGATGCACGCCAGACCGAGCTCCCGGTCCTTCAGCATCTGGAAGCGGGTACCGCCGAATCCCGGGAACGTGGGAAAGCACAACGAGGCGGCGACACCGTCGAGATCCATGTCTTTCACCCGTTCGGAGGGGTCGAAGCATCCGGGCCGGATGTCGTCCCAGTGCATCGCTCGAAACGTCCGCTCCTCCAAGGGGATCCCCGCGGCCGCACTGATGATGGAGGTCGGACTGCGCTCACCGTCGAGATCCCAGACGACGCCCTCGGGCGTCTCCGTGGCTCGTGGGCCGCGTGCACGCAACTTGGTCGGAAGACGAGACTCCCACAACGAGGCCGGCTCGATCAGATGGTCATCCACCGAGACGATCGTCTGCAGTGTGGCTGCACGAGTGTCCATGGTTCCAACTCCTCTCACGTCATTACGCTTTTGGACTGGTCTTCATCGTCATTGGCTCAATCGGACGACGGATGCGTCGACCGGCACCGAAAGGTCGATGCCGTTGAACCAGCATTCGACGAGGCACATATCGGCGCTGTGCTCGGCCATGACCTCGCTCACCCTGATGTCTTCACCTCTGTCAATGAGTTGGCAAATTTCTTCGTGGTATGCAATCGACCGTTCCTTCGATGCGAGGGTCGCTGGGTCGTCGAGGCCCGCTGCTTCGCGTGCCCAAACCAATGTGTTGGAATGGACGATCGTCTCGACGACTCCGGCGATCAAGGTGATCGATTCGGAGCCACAGCTCTGGACCAAGAGCTGGTGGAAGATGCTCATGGCTCCAATGAACGTAGGATCGGCGTGGTCGATCTGCTGTGCCTCGGAAATCAGGGTGCGGAGCTGAGGAACGACCGCCTGCTTGCGGTCCGGGCGGCGGGCGCACAACATTGCGCACAGGGCCTCGATGTGGACCCGGGCTTCAAAGACATCTCGCAGTTGCGCGCCACGGCTCCTCAATACGAGCGTCATCATGTAGGCAGCGGTCGTCGCGTCAGGACGACGAACAATGGCGCCTCCGCGGCTGCCGCGGCGAACCACTACCAGTCCTTCCGTTTCCAATATTCGAACGGCCTCGCGAACTGCCGTCGCGGCGACACCGAACCGTTCGGTGAGCGACTCCACCCGAGGTAGGCGTTCCCCATCGCAGAACTCGCCCCGCAAGATCAGCTCCCGGATGCTGTCCGCAACCGCTTCGGCAACTCGGGTCACCCGAACGCGCTCCCTGGCACTCGCCGAGCGACTGATATCCCTCGAGCGCTCAGCAATGAGCACGAGGCCAGCCGATTCGCGATTCAGACATGTGGCGAGACCCGACAAAGCCCTGGTCGGAGAGTGGTTCTTTGTCTTGACGTTGCCCATCGCACGGGAATATGGTCCGAATGTTAGAAAGATTGGAAATTACTGTCAACTAGTCGACGCTATCCCTCTGATGGACCGCGCGTCGGTGGAGCATCCCTCAGGCGACTCAACGCAAAGGAGCCCTATGGAGACGGTGAGCTATGTCTTCAGCCATGTGCACGTCTACGCTTCGGATCCCGAGGCGACGGTGTCCTGGCTGACCAACGGGCTCGGCGGCGACGTTGTCAGCCGGCACCAATATGCGGACTATCCCGTGGCGACCCAGGTCCGCCTCGGAGGCCAGATCGTGCAGGTCCGAGGGCGGAGGAAGAACGAGCGATTCGCCGAGGCCGGGGCCCGGGCGTTCGGGTTTGATCACATTGGTCTGTCGGTTGAGGACTTTGCATCCACCCTTGCTGCCTTGCGGGAGCGTGGCGTAGTACCAGAGACCAGCTTCGACAATGGCTTCAGTGTCCCTGACGGCGTTGCCTTCGTCCGTGGACCGGACGGACTGTGGGTTGAGATCACCTCGCTCGAGTACGAACCGCGGCCCGAAGTGGTTTTCGCCCATCATGACCAGGGGCCAGACGTAGCGCCCGCTGAGTGATCGGCTTCTAGTCTCCCCCGGCGGCGTTCGCGGGAATGACGAACTCGCCTTCCACGTCCACGCGCAGGCGCTCCATGCGCGACGACTTCAGACGCCAGCCTTGCGGAGTCCTCACGTAGTCGTCGAAGTAGTAGCCGTAGCCACGCATGACGAACTCCGATCCATCGGGCATGGGGATGGTGACATAGTCACTCATTCGCCAAACACCAGACGCAGTGTCGTCACCGGTAACCGTGATGCGTTGCTGGTGACCATGGTGCACAGTTTTTCCTCCGGTCAGCGATTTGGAGATCACCGCGATCACCGCGTCTCGCCCGTCCTGTACACCGGCCTCACTGTCGAAGTGGAAATCCTCTGTGAGCACGTCGTTCGCCCAGCCGTCCCAGTCCTGGGCATCGACACACTCGAAGTAGCGGGCCCGCAGTTGCTTTATCGCTTCGATGTCCTTGAGTTCCTGGACGTCCTTTCGGAGCTGCTCCAAGTCGATATCTCCACCTGACGTCATCTGCTCCACCCCCTTTATTGCTGGCTCATCATACTTCCATCGGATCTTTCCACAAGAGGGTTGGAAGGCGAGTTCCCAGTGACGTACGCGTCTTGGTCTCGGTGCGCAGCCGACCATTCCACCATGGCGACGTTGTCGAGCTGCGCGACGACGAGCTCGAGGCGGCGGGGACTGCGCGTCTCCAGCACCTGCGGGCGTGCACGACTCAATATCGACATCCCGCTGTCGGCCGTGCGACCATGAGGGTGGCTACCAGAGCTCGCCGGAGGCGAGCGCCGCCCCTTCCGCCATAGCCTCAAACTTCGCCCAGACGATGCTGGGTGGAACGAGACCACCGGCCATCGTTGCGAAGCCGCAGTCCGTGCCTGCCATCACGTTCTCTTTTCCAACGACCCCGGCATAGCGCACAATCCGTTCGGCAACCACCTCTGGATGTTCGATGGTGATCGCTGTCGGATCGAGTACTCCCGGGATGAGGTATTTACCCTCGGGAAGCTTCGTGTCTGCGAAGACTTTCCATTCGTGAGCGTGACGTGCGTTGGAGGCCATGAGCATGAGCCCGTCAGGCTTTAGCTTGAGGAGGAGGTCGAGGATGTCGTTCAGCGGTACATCGTTCTTGCGCGGGAGCCTCCCGTTCCCCCAGCACACATGGACCCGCATGGACTCAGCCGGAATGTTTGCTACCGCGTGATTGAGTGCTGCCACCCGAAGCTCCAGATTCGCGCGGTATTCGTCCGGCGTCGTCCCGATCACCGGCAGTGCCAAGTCGGGACAGTCGAGTTGCAACAAAATCCCTGCCCTGTGGATCGCCTCGTACTCTTCGCTCATCGCGGTGGCGATCGCTTCTAGATACGCTTCCTCGTTGGGATAGAAGTGGTTGGCGAAGAACATCGCGATGGCCCCCGGAGAGGCCGCACTCATGAAGGTCTCACCTATCGTTGGCGCCGCCACTCCATCGAAGGCGCCATTGAGATTCTCAATGTCTTTCTCCACTGCCTCCAGATGCTCGTAGGCGATCGGGCCGTCACACGACACGAACTTGACGCTCTCAATGGGGTAACTGGACCGCTCCGTCAAGTCGGGGAACTCGCTGACGTCTCGCCTCTCTGAGAGGACGTGCTTCGCGGATCCTTCTCCTCCGAATCCGCTGAGGCGATCCTTGACGTACGTGGCGTAACTGGGCTTGCTCATCTCTCCGTCGTTGAACACGTCCAGTCCCACATCCACTTGTTTGCGGACCACTTCCCGGACCGCCGACCGCACCTCGGTATCAATTCTTGTCTTATCGACAGCCTCGCCAGCCTCCGTAGCGAGTACGAGCGACAGCAGCTCCGCGGGGCGCGGCAGACTGCCGGCGTGGGTTGTCCAGATCCGATCCCACTTACGCTCCACGATTGCCCCTTCCCTCTCCCGTCGACACTATGTCCATCCTCTCCGACGGACACCCGGCCGTGGCTGCCGTGAGCTACACGAGCGAGCTGTTTCCTCTTCCGCCGAGGATGCTGATTAGAGCTGGGTCTCGACACCGGCAACCCACGCGGCGATCCGTTCCCACAACTGGATGCGGGTGACGGCAAAGTTGTGCATGTGCGCCATGTCCGTTTGACAGTAGAGGGAGACATCACGCGATCGGGGAAAGGCAGCCGCCTCGGCGTGCAGGTTTGGAACGATGTCGCGCTCCCCCATGGCGATCAGCACGGGCACCTCGATCTCCGCCGCCGCGGCGGAAACCACACCGGAAACGGCCATCACGTCGACGCAGCCGGGCATCGTCGCGCTGGCCCACGGGAAGGATCGACCGTGTCGAACAGGGTAATCCTGGGTGTCAGCGACCGCGATCTCCTCGGGCACGTCGGACCAATGAAACGCGTATCGGAACACCGCATCGCGATCATCTTGGAGATCGTCGCCGGGCGCAGACGTGAAGGTCACCCCCGTTCCGTCAGCTTTCGGGAGGACGGTTCCAATCGCGCTGTAACCGAGAATCGCCACAGCGTCGAAGCACGGCGTAGTGCCCTGGAGCGCGATCGTGAAATTGCCACCCATGGATTGCCCCATACCTATGCGCAGGGGGTCCACGATCGGAGGTATGTGCTCGGACAGCGAACCTTCCCCGAGGAGCCGTACCACGTGATCCACCGTTGCCCGGTTCGCCGCGAGGACGGCAGGAAGCGTCGTCAACGACGAGTCAGGCACACTGCTGTGACCGACGCCGAGGTGATCACAGGCCACGAAGATCCACCCCTGCCGGTCGGCGTGGTATCCGGCCTGCCCCCCGAAGGTCGATGTCGGCATGTCAAAGAGGAAATAACCCCTGCTATATCCGGCGCCAGGGAATCCGAACACGATCACAGGCCGCGCTCCAGGGTCAACCACATCGGGCACGACGATCGTTGCCACCGTCTCGAGCGGCAGCCCGGCGCCGACCGCTTCCGTGACGTCAGTGCGAAGCTCCACGCGGCTGGACATCACGTTCGCGCTGGTACGTGGCCGCGGGAGCTGTTCTTGAGGGCGTCCAGCTCGACCAACATGCCCCGGTTCCGCGTCTCGCGCGTCTCGGACCGGTTGAGCGTGATCCTGACCATCTGGCCGTCATCGTTGAGAGACAGCGCAATCTGCACGAAGCGGGACGCGTGCGACTCGAAGGGAGGAGCCATGAAGGGAAATCTAAAGGATCGTCAGCATCCACGTCAACGTTGATGTTGACGTGGATGCCCTCTTGCTCCACAATGGCCAGTGCTCGAAGCCGGAGCAATCGAACAGGTCGCCGAAGCCCTCGAATCGGCGAGCTCTCGCCGCAAATGCAAGCAGTATTTTCGCCAGGAGAGTCGATGAATCTTGCTGAAGAGACGATCACTGATGGACGGATGGTCACCAAGGAGTTGGCTGCATGGATCGCCGGCCTGCGCTACGAGGATCTGTCGCGGGCCGCGGTCGAGGAGGCCGGTCGTGTTCTGGCTGACTATCTCGGCGAGTCTCTGTTCGTGGGAGCGACCAAGCCATGGGGACAGACCATCGCCACGTTCTGCTCGATCGACGGTGGCGGCCAACCGGAGGCCACCATCATCGCTTCGGGGAAGAGGACCTTGGCGGCACGCGCGGCGATGGCGAACGGCACCATGGCCTTGGGTTTCGAGTATGCCGACTACAACGGACTGGGTCGGCCCTACCCGTTCGCAGTGACAGCTCCCCTGGCCTTGGCCGAGTCGCACGCGCGGTCCGGTCGAGATCTGGTGCTGGCGATCGTGATCGGATATGAGGTCATCGGTCGGATCGCACGGGCCAGCCGGGCGCCAGGGCAAGCACCCGGTCACTTCTACGCTCCAGCCCTCTACGGCACCTTCGGTGCCGCGGCCGGTTCGGCCCGACTGCTCGGTCTCTCCACCGTGAACACCAACTATGCCCTGGGCCTGGCCGCGGCCTTCACGGGCGGAACGTTCCAGGGTCACGAAGAAGGAGCCTGGCAGCGGTCCTTGAACGGTGGAATGGCGAGCGAGAGGGGACTGACAGCCGCGCGTTTGGCCGAGACCGGCTTCCGGGGTACCGAGCTTGGACTCGAGGGGGTTCAGGCGTTTGCCAAGATGTACTCTGACGGGTTCCTCGACGCGGCCGCTCTCTTTGACGGTCTGGGTGACTCCTACGAGATCACACGGAGGTGGGCCAAGGCCTATCCGATGAACCTGACTTTGCATGCACCCGTCGAAGCGCTGTTGAAGATCATGCGGGAGCATGGTCTTACTCACACCGACATCGAGGGGATAGACGCGGCGTGGCAGATGGTGGAGCCTTTCTTGGGTAAACCCACGGTGTCGACCGTGGTAGCAGCCCAGGCCAATCTTCCATTCGCATTGTCTGTGGCCGCGGTCAAAGGCAGGATCACGGTGGACGAATTCACCGAGGAAACGGTCGCCGACCCTGTGATCCGTGACGTAGTGCTTCGTACGAAGGTCCAGCCCGACACAGCATTGATGGAGCGAGTGACGTTCAGCCTCCCGGGGCGGGTCACCGTGAGGACGAAAGACGGCCGCGAACTCACCGACGAAGTGCTGTATCCGAAGGGGAACCCCTCAAATCCGATGACCGAGGAAGAGTTCAACGCCAAATTCATGAACATGGCCTCCCGGGTACTCGGCGACAAACAGAGCTCGGAGCTTTACGGCCGAGCCCGTGAGCTGGATCAAGAAAAGGACGTTGCGGATCTCGCGGTGCTGTTCGCTCTCAGACAGGCATCTTCCTCATAGTCATGGGGACCCGACTGGCTCCCCGACAGTCTCACCGCCTCCGCGGGCATCCGTCGACTACCTTCCTCTCGGTCAAACCCGGAGTTCCGCAACCATTCGGAGGAAGTCATCGATGAACTCGTTTGAGGTGATGGAGGCGAAGCAAGCAATCACCGAGGTGCTGTACCGGTACTGCTACGCCATGGATCGCATCGACAACGAGCTGGGATACCAGGTGTGGCACCCCGATGGCGTTGCGCACTATGAGGGCATTTTCGATGGGTCAGGCCGAGAATTCGTCGACTGGGTGCTGGCTCAGCACCGCACGTTCACAGGTACCTCCCATCAGGTAACCAACATCGTGATCGACGTATCCGACGACCGCGCCACGAGCGAGGCGTACGTGACTGCGTGCAACCGCAGCAGAGAGAACGACATCGTCACCCGCGGCCGTTATCTGGACACGTGGTCGCGTCGAAGTGGCGAATGGCGAATCGACGAGCGGCGGTTTCAACAGGACCTTCTCCACATCATCCCTGTCAACGCGTCCTCCTCCGAGCACTGAAGCGCCCCTGACCGAGCTCTTGGCGCCTATTCCTCCGGCACATCCGTCTGATCTGGCCCTGCACCTGCCGAATACCGCATGGCCATGAGCTCCTCCTTGCTGATGAAGACGCCGTTCGCCCGGGCTCGGAAGTTCAAGAACCGGAGGCCTCCGGGACCGGCTCGGAACGAGTAGAGCGTGTAGGCAGGGATGAACGCCGACGAGCCCGGGGTGAGCACTCGACGGCCGAAATGCATCTCGCCTTCGAGCACGAAGACGATCTCGGCCTCGTGGTGCGCGTGAGGGTCAGGACCGCAGTTCGGCTCGAGGATCGCTTCGAACATCTGTAGCTGTTCGGACCCCCCGGGAAAATACATGCGCACGCTGTTGTCGAGCTCGCTTTCGCCAATGCGGTCGCGTAGCGGTCCCGCTGGAATGCGGTCTCGGAGCACGAACGCGGGCGTGTCTTTGAGCATCTGGAATTCGATCCTGGCCACCGTTTCCTCCTGTCCTCCATCGGATGCTCAGATCAGCTCGTGTTCAGGCGCCCCCCGATGGCGGTTCAGCCTGATACCTCTCGGAGGCCCTCACAGGGGCAGCTGGAGAAGCGCGACGCGGGCACCCCCCGCCCCGGCGATCAGCTCGGGCGTTGCCTGGCCGGCGTCGAGGGGGGCGAATCCGCAGGCCGCCACCGTCGTGTCGTCAACGTCGACCCGGCCGCGGACGATCGCCAGGTAGGCACCGGCACCACCGACCGTGGCGCCGGGAAGGCGCTCGCCCTCCTTGAGATCGGCGAGAGCGACACGGAGTTCGTCGGAATCTGCGCACAGGTCGCGCCACGATCCGGCCGGCAGGTGCACGCCCTCGAGTTCCCAGGTCCGGTTCCGCCGGGCTCCCGGATCGAGTGCGAGCGAGCGAAGCTCGCGCCGAAGCTTGTCCTGGGAGTCTGGCATGAAGTGGGCGCCGGTGTCGGTGACCGAGCGCAAGGTCATGAACGCCGCCCCTTGGGCGCCTGTGACCAGAGGTCCGTAGGGCGTATAGCGGTCGGCGAAGTGCACGACGCCGGGTCTGATCGAGTGCGAGCCGAAATGCCCGCCGCCTCGCACGAACCACTGGAACTGGTCCACCCGGTGGAAGTGCACGCCGAGCGTGAAGCTCGGTGCGAACTCGGCGAGAAAGGCCTGATGCGTCGGCTCGCCGTAGCCTTGGACATCGGTCTCGCGGCTAGACGGCGGACCGAGGAAATGGTGCGTGCCGGCGGGCCGCTCGCCCAGATCAAGCGGCGGCGGTTCGTCGATCCAGCGCACAGCAGACATAACCTCGCTTCTCCCTCCCCGCCGCGTCAGATGCGGGATCCTTTGGGCCGAACGTAAATCTCGATCGACCGGACGCGGCCACCGTCGAGCTCGAACAGATCGAGGGCACGCATGTGGCCGTCCGCCGTCGGTAGATCGACGAGGGCCACGTATCGCGGGGGGGATTCGAGGATCGTCTCGACCGTGGGACGGGGCTGAATCACGTCGATCGTCCGCCCGTAGAAGCGCCGTATGGCGTCACGGCCCTCGGCTCGAACGTCCCCGTAGAGCAGTACCGCGTCCTCACTGAACAGATCCGCCACCCCGAGATCGCCGGCGCGCACCCGAGCGAAGACCTCACGAACGAGGTCGGCACCCCGCAGCTCGGTGTCGGTCACGAAATCGGCGCGGAGGTGGTATCCACGCCCGAGCGCAGGAGACGACCCGGCCGGGTACCCACGAGCTCGCCGTGCTCGACGATCGGCTCGCCGTTGACGATGACCGAGGAGATGCCCGTGCTCTCCGCAAAGAGCCGCTGGGACCCACCCGGCAAGTCGGCGCGCGTGTGAAGCGGGCCGGTCCCGATCTCGTTCTCGTCGAACAGGACGAAATCGGCCCAGGCGCCCTCCTGGAGGACCCCACGATCACGCACGCCGTAGAGAGCGGCGGGTACCTGCGTGAGCAGGTGCACGGCTTCCTCGGTTCCGAGCAACCCGTGATCGCGGACCGCGTCCTTGAACAGGTGCGTCGTGTAGGCGAACGTGTCGATCATGTCGAGATGGGCGCCAGCATCGGATGCCCCGACGACGACGCGCTGGTCGCGCAGGACTCGGCCGCGCGCCTCCCAGTCGGCGTCGGTTTCCACCACCTCGGGGAAGCCGAAGGTGGTGCGCAGGCCGTCGAGGACCGCGATGTCGCAGAGCGCGTCCCAGGGGGTCTTTCCCTCGCTCCTGGCGATGTCACCCACCTGTCGCCCTTCGTACTTGCGAGTCTCGGGCGTGAAGGAGTCGTGGATCAGGTAGCGTTCCCACCGCGCCCACCGCGGTTGCGGATCCTGGTCGGCGAAGGGCGCCAGCATGCGGGCCCGTCCCTCGGGACTGCCCATGAGCGCAAGCTTGTCGGCGACGGGCAGCGCCATGAGCTTGTCCCAGCCCGGCAGCATGTCGAGCACGAAGCCGCTGGCGAAGTTGAACCGCAGTCCGATGGGCATGGGCATGAAGAGTGCCAGGACGTTGCCGCCGGCGGCCCGAGCCTGATCGCCGATACTCAGCTTCCCCTCGACCTCCTCGGCGTTGCCCGCCGCGGCCCGCAGCACGTTCCAATTGAGGCTCCGGCCGGCGCGGACCGACATCTGCACCAGGAGCTCGCGGATGTCGTCGGGATAGACCGTGATGCCCGCGTCCGGGACAATTTCGAGCGACGTGCCGTCGAACGCGCGGCACACCTCGGCCAGCTGGAGCACCTCGTCGTAGGACGCGTGGCGGGACGGCACCGGCTCTCCGTCCCCGTCGTTGTGCGACTTGGCCAGGCTGGTCGAAAAGCCGAGGCCACCAGCCGCGAGCCCGGCCCGCAGCAGGCCCTGCATCGCCGCGATCTCCTCGGGCTTCGCTTCCCGCTGTGTCGCCGCTTCGCCCATGACGAGCCGGCGCATAGCCGAGTGGCCGACCATGAAGCCGATGTTGAGCGCCACGTTGCCTTCCACCCGACCGAGATAGTCAGCCGTGCTCTCCCAGTCCCACGCCACGGCCGTCTCGAGCGACGCGAGAGGCATGCCCTCCACGCGCGCCAGCATCCGCATCAGGTAGTCGGCCGTGGACGTGCTGAGCGGGGCCACGCTGAAGCCACAGTTGCCGGCGAAGACGGTGGTGATCCCGTGCAGGCACGAGGGTGTCAGGTCCGGATCCCAAGCAACCTGGGCGTCGTAGTGGGTGTGGACGTCTATGAAGCCCGGGGCCACGATGGCGCCATCCACGTCGATGGTCCTCGTCGCCGGCTCGTCGACGGTGCCGACCACAACGATACGCCCGTCTCGGACCCCGACATCGCCGCCACGGCGCTCTGTTCCCGTGCCGTCGATGATCTGCGCATCGCGCAATGCCAAATCGAGCATCAGCTCACTCCTTCGGGGATTCGGTGACCAGCGGCTCGGGATCGAGATCGAGCATGCGGATGGCGTTGCCGCGAGTGATCTTGTAAGCCTCGTCCTCGGGAACGCCCTCGAGGACGCTGGTCAGGTAGTCGTAGGTGTACGGCCAGGTCGAGTCCTGATGCGGGTAGTCGGCCTCAAAGGTGATCTGGTCGACACCAATGGCGTGCCGGGCCTCGACGCCGAAGGTGTCCTCGAAGAAGCATCCGTAGACGCGCCCGGCGATGTAGCTGCTGGGCGGGTTCTCGAATACCGGATCCATGTTGGCGACGGCATTGCCCATCCGCCAGATCCGGTCCATCCGCTCGAGCACGTACGGCATCCAGCCGATCTGGCTCTCGGAGAAGGCCAGCTTCAAGTTCGGGTGGCGGGGCAGGTGCCCGGAGAACACCCAGTCGGTGAAGGCGAGCTGGGCGTTGAAGCTCAGCGTCGACATCCGGACGGCGGACGGCGCGTCGTCGGAACTCGTTGCGATCGTCGACGACGAGCCGATGTGGATGTTGATCACTGTGCCGGTCTCGTCGCAGGCCTCGATGAAGGGCACCCAGTGGCCACCCTTGTCGTGGATGCTCGGCAGCCCGAGCGCGGCCGGCAGCTCGGTGAAGGTCACCGCCCTCACACCGCGTGCCGCGTTGCGCCGGACCTCCTCGGCCGCGAGCACCGGATCCCACAGAGGCACGATGCACAACGGGATGAGCCGACCGCGGCTCTCGGCCGCCCACTCCTCGACCATCCAGTCGTTGTAGACCTTGATGCAGGCGAGTGCGAGGTCCTTGTCCTTCATCCACAGGAACATCTGCCCGGCGAAGCGCACCACGTTGGGAAAGCACAGGGAGCGTTCGATCCGCACCTCGTCGAGATCGGCCAGCCGGTCCTTGACCTGGTAGCAGCCCGGGCGCATATCCTCGTATTTGACCGGCGTATTCGTCCGCAACGCGGGATCGACCCCCGCGGCCGCCTCGATCTGGAGCACGGCGATCCGAAAGTCCTCCACGGCCCAGAAGTCGACCTCAGGACCGCTGGTACCCGGGCGGATTCGCTGCCCGGGGAAGCCCGAGCCCATCTCCCAGGGGAGCCGGACGACCTTCGGTCCGGCGTCACGGAACTTCGCTGGAAGTCGCGACTGCCAGATGTGGGGTGGTTCGATGACGTGGTCATCGACCGAGATGATCCAAGGCAATGCCATGTGTCTCCTTCCTCGTTCCCACGTTGCGGCCACCGTTCGGGTCTGCGCTGGCGGCTCCTCGCAGGGCTCGGCGGTCGGGTTTGTTGTTCGGGGTGAGCGGGATCCGCTCGAGCAGGCGCACGGACCGGGGGAGCTTGTAGGGCGCGAGGCGCTCGCGACCGAACGCGCGCAGCGATTCGGTGGTGACCGTCGCTCCCCGGCGGGCGACCACTGCTGCCTCGACACGTTCGCCCCACGTCGAGTCGGGCACGCCGATGATCACGACGTCGGCGACGTCGGGATGTGCGGCCAGGACCGCTTCGATCTCGGCCGGGAAGACGTTCTCACCGCCGGTGATCACCATGTCGGACCGTCTGCCGAGCAAGGTGAGCCAGCCGTTCTCGTCAATGGTGCCGCAGTCGGCCAGCCGCACCCCGGCTGGCGTGAACGCGGCGGCGGACTCCTCGGGCCGCCCCACGTAGCCCGACGCCTGCCAGGGGCAACGCACCACGACATCGCCCGGCGTGCCAACCCCGACAGGTGCGCCATCCTCGGCGACGATCGTGATGTGCACACCGGCGACCGGGCGGCCCACCCCGCTGCGGCGACCGGCGACCAGATCGGCGTGGCTGACGAGAGTGACCGGTCCGAACTCCGTCGCCCCGTAACCTGTCGAGAGGTGCGCGTTCGGGAGCTCTTCGAGGAGTTGGTCGACGAGCTCCGGTGCCGAGGCCATTCCACCGAAGCGCACGTCGCGGATGGCGAGCCGGGCATCCTTGAAGCCTGACGCTTCCCGGAGTCGCCGCATGTGGGTCGGAACGACCTGCAGGCGCGTGCCGCCATTGCGGAGGATCCGGTCGCACGCTCGTTCAGGATCGAAGCGGGCTTGGACGATCGCCGGTCCCCCGGCATGGAGCGTCGACAACAGGCCGGTCAGTAGTCCGACGTGAAAGAACGGAAGGAAGAACAGCTCCACGCCAGAGCCGGCCCGCCCGTGCCCGGCCATGGATGCCGCCCAAAGCAGCGTGGATCGGTGCGAGAGGATCGCCGCCTTCGGGAGCCCGGTGGTGCCGCCAGTCGGGAAGAGCAATGCCGGCGCCTCCGCCGGGCGCCCCAGCCCTTCGGTGCAGGTGCCATCGCGCTCGCTCGCGCCGACACGGTCTTCGAGCCGGACCACGGTGCGGTCGGTATCGAGCTCGACGGGCCGCACCGCGCCCGGCAGGCACGAGAGGCCGTGCTGATCGGCCACGACCGTCGCGGGCCCGAGAATATCGAGGTAAGACTCCAGCTCGGTCGAGGTGAGGGCGGTGTTGAGGGGCGCGGCGGCGCCGCCGGCGAGCAGCACGGCGATGATGGCGGCGACGTTGGCGGCCGATCCCTCCATGGCGATCCCGACTGCGTCGCCCGGGCCCACGCCTTCCCGGCGAAGGCGACCAGCGAGCCTCGCGGCGGCGCGCCACAACTCACCGAAGGTGTACGCGCCGGTCTCGTCGGTGATGGCGAGATCGCCACCGCGGTGCGCCGCGTGAGCCCGGTAGCCACCGAGCAGTCCGATAGGCGGGAGCGGCGTTGCACCCATCACGCAGCCGCGTCCCTCCCGGCCCGCAGGAGGGTCCCCGGTCGAGCTCCCGTAGGCCGGCCATGCTCGACGAGGGATACCCCGTTGACGAACACGTGGTGGATGCCCTCGGCGGCGGCCACGACGCGTGGGC
Source organism: uncultured Acidimicrobiaceae bacterium (assembly GCA_963787485.1). GTDB lineage: Bacteria > Actinomycetota > Acidimicrobiia > Acidimicrobiales > RAAP-2 > Bog-473. The sequence continues at coordinate 378,692 of CAWBDF010000007.1, forward strand.
AACCTCCTGGCAAGTCGTGCTCGAGACGCTCGGGTCCAGGACGCACCTCGGCGGGGTCGAAGACCACGATGTCAGCGGCCGCACCCTCCCGGAGCTCGCCGCGATCGCGCAAGCCGTACAGCTGCGCCGGCTCACGCGTCAGCAGCGACACCGCCTGCTCCAAGCTGAGCAGCTTCCGGTCACGCACCCCTTCGCCAAGCAGGCTGGTGGTGTAGACCGAACCACACATCATGTCCAGGTGCGCGCCGGCATCCGAACCGCCGAGCACGACGAACGGGTCGTTCCACGCCCGCCGGCGCTCCCCCCACAGCTCGTCCTCGCGTTCGGACCGAGGTGAGCGGAACCCGGCCTCCAGCCGGTCCGCCAGGGCGAGTTCAATCAGGGCATCGACCGGTGTCGTGCCGAGCTCCTCGGCGATGTCACCGACCGACCGGCCGACGAAGCGCTGGTTGGTCACCTCGAGGGTGTCGGTCAGCTCCATACGATCGATGCTGCGGCCCACGGCGCCGACGTAGCCTTCGCCGCTCATGGATCCCTCTCGCAGCCGGCGGCGTGTCTCGTCGTCACTGAGGGCAGCGATGCGCTCGTCCTGGGGAAGGGAGAGCACGCGCTCCCAGCCGGGCAAGTTCGAGAGGATGACGCCGGACTTGAGCGTGAACCGCAGCCGTTGCGAGTGCGGCAGCATCAGGGCGTAGATACGGGCGCCGGCGCGCTCGGCCTCGTAGGATGCGGCGACCTGGCGGTCGGTGAACCCGGGGTTCTTGGCGCGCACGTTCAGCACGTTCCAGTTGAGCGCCCGCCCGCTTGCCAGTGACATGCCGATCATGAGTTCGACCTCTGGCGCGGTGAAGCCATCGACGGAACCCGGTGAGTTCATTTGGACCGCGACGGCCGGGGAATCGGCGACCACGGCCGAGAGTCGGAGCAGCTCGTCGTGGGCGGCGAGGCGCGAGGGGACCGGCAGCCCGTCGCCATCGTGGTGGACGACGGCGAGGGACGACGAGAAACCCAGCGCGCCCGCATCGAGGATCTCGGCAAGGAGCTGCTCCATGACCCGGACGTCGGCCTCGGTCGCCGGTTCCCGCGCCGCCCGGTCACCCATCGCCTCCCGGCGGATCACCGAATGGCCGGCCAGGAACCCGATGTTCGGCCCCACGTTCCCGCCGATGCGGTCGAGGTACTCGGGGACGGTCTTCCAACTCCAGTCGATCCCGGCGCGGATGGCCTCGAGCGGGATGCCCTCCACCCGGGCCATCATCCGCTGGAGGTAATCGACGTTGCCCTCCGACGAGGGAGCCAATGAGAAGCCGCAATTGCCCGCGATGACCGTCGTGACCCCGTGCGCAGGAGCCGGCGAGAGCGCCGGGTCCCACAGGGCCTGGGCGTCGAAGTGCGTGTGCACGTCAATGAACCCCGGCGCCACCACGAGACCCTGGGCGTCGACCGTCTCCGCCGCGGCGACGTCGCTTCTCGTCCCGATCCACGCGATCCGGCCGTCGTCCACGAGCACGTCTGCGGCGCGGCGCGGCGCCCCGGTGCCGTCGACCACCGTGCCGTTGGTGATCAGCAGCCGGCTCATGCCCGGACGCGTACGTCGTGCCGGAACAACGTCGCTGCGTTCGTGTAGGCCATCAGCTCGGCCTCGTCCTCGCTCACACCCGAGAGCATCTTCTCCATCACCAACTGCGTGTCCGGCCAACTCGAATCGGCGTGGGGGTAGTCGCACTCGAGAAGGATGTTCTCGACGCCAATGTGCTCGCGCATGGCGACCCCGACGGGATCATCGATGGCGCAGAACCAGAAGTTGCGGCGCAGCACCTCGGACGGCGTGAGCTCCGGATCGAGCCAACCATCGGGATCGCCCTTGAGCGTGCGGCCGCTGACATAGTCGATCCGCTCGATCACCGCGGGCACCCAAGTGATGCCGCTCTCGGAGAGCGCGACCCGGAGCCTGGGGTACCGCGAGGCGACCCCTGACCAGACCCAGTCGATAGTTGCCGCCATGGCGTTGAGCATCACCGAGGTGGCGGCCTCGGCGATCGACGCCTCCGGAGCCGTGATCGGGTTCCACCCGCTGCCACCCACGTGAAGGCAGATCACCGTCTCGGTCTCCTCGCACGCGGCGAGGAACGGATCCCAGGCGCCACTCTGCAGCGACGGCAGCTTGTGTGCCGACGGGTTCTCGCTGAAGGTGACTGCCTTGAACCCGCGCGCCGCGTTCCGCCGGATCTCTTGGGCGGCCACATCGGCATCGTTCAACCAGGTGAGCTGGCACGGGATGATCCGGTCGGGGTAGCTGCCCGCCCATACTTCAATGTGCCAGTCGTTCCACGCCCTCATCAGCGCGAGCCCGAACTCCTGGTCCTTCAGCCGCGAAAACATGCGTCCGGCGAAGCCGGGGAGGAACGAAGGAAAACACAGCGAGGCATCAATGCCGGCAATGTCCATGTCAACGATACGCGCGTCAATGTCGAAGCAGCCCCGGCGCATGTCTTCGAACCGCAGGGGGTCGGTCGTCCACTTGTCCGCCTCGTCGCGTCCGACCACCGCCGAGAGCCCGATGTTGCCCATCCTCCGGCCCTCGAGCAGCCAGTGCTGGTTCCCGAACTCGTCCTCGACGATGCGGGGGCGCGCTCGGCGAAGCGGTCCGGAAGCCGACCCTCGAAGAGGTCGGGGGGTTCGACGATGTGATCGTCCGCTGATAGAAACCGGCGGATGCGTGGCCGCGGTTCGGGATCTGGCAAGAGCGTCACCGGGCGCCGGGGCCCGTTGCTTCCGGGCGCCCATCCAGCGAGAGCGCTGAAGGCGGTCTTCCTGCCCGCCGAGCTAGCCACCATGATTCCTCCCGTGCCACCAGCCGTGCTGATCGCTCCGTCCCTCGGCGCGACTGTAGGTGCCACGTGTGGGCTGGTCAACGTCAACGTCCGCGTTGATAATACCGGCCTCGCCGACCTGCGGCGGCCGAGCGGTGTCCGTGGCTGAGCGGTCTCGCCCGGCGCCGGCGTCGCAGATCGCCGTCCGCCGCCTGGAGCGGCGCAGCAAGGCCGACGAGCGCGAGAGCGCATCGGCCGCCCAGTGGGAGGCCATCCTCGACGCGGCCGCCCGGGTCTTCCACCAGGTCGGCTACCCGTCGGCGAACCTCGACGACATCGCCGCCGAAGTCGGACTCAACCGGTCGAGCATCTACTACTACGTCGGTAGCAAGGCTGAGCTGCTCTACGAGCTGGGATGGCGCACCATCAACGAGAGCCTCACCGCCCTGAACGAGATGTCCGAGTTCGGGCTCGGTCCCGTCGAGATGGTGCAGGCGCTCATCCGCCAGCAGATGGAGTTGCTGCAGAGCAGCTACCCGAGGCTCTTCGTGTTCCACAACGAGCGGCGCCAGCACATTGAGCCGGAGCTGAACCAGCTCATCGACGACGCGGCAGAAATGCGCATCTCGTTGATGGCCAGCGCCATCGAGGAGGGCGCCGCCGCGGGGGTGTTCCGACCACACCTCATCCCCCGCACCACCGCTCGCCTCATCATCGGGATGTGCGCCGAGACCAGGTTCTGGTGGAAGCCTGACGGCCCGAAATCGTTGGTCGAGATCGGCGACGGAATCGCCCAGCTCGTCCTCTCCGGTCTGCGTACGTAACCTTCAGCCCTCCGGCCATGACTCGTAGGTGCCCAGCCCGGCGAGGGCCAAGCCGTATCCGAGGTCGTCGAGGACGAGCCGCTTGAGGTGCTGCGTCAGCGCGTCGCGCGAGTACCGCAGGATGACATCGGGCTGCCGGGCGAGTGTGCGCGCCAGCTCGTGGGCCCTGGTCATGAGGGCGTCGGGTGGGAGCACTTCGTTCACCACCCCGAGGTCGAGTGCCTCCTGGGCCGAGATCCGCTGGGCCGTAAGCAGGAAGTAGCGACCACGGTTCAGCCCGAGGAGGAGCGGCCAAATGATCTGAGCGCCGTCACCGGGGACGACGCCGTACTTGAAGTGCGGCGCATCGGAGAAGTACGCGGTATCCGACGCGAGGACGATGTCGGACACGACGGCGAGCTCGGCGTGGACCGATGCCGGCCCGTTGATGGCGGCGACAACGGGCACGGGGAGCTCCAAAATGCGTTGCAGCAGGCGCTTGCCGTGTGAGTACAGCTTGTCCCACTTCGCCGGGTTCATGGCGCCCACCCACGAGTCGTCGATGTCAGCGATGAATCGGCCGGCGGTCCCGGTGAGGATGATCACACGGTTCCCCGGGTCACCGCCGATCTCGGTGAAGGCGTAGACCAGCTCGGTGTGGGCACTGTCACCCCAGACCAGCGGGCCGCCGTCGGTGTGCAGCCGCACCTCGAGTATCCCATCGGCGTCGCGCGAGAGGGCGAGGTGCTCGAAGCGGTCTGCGTAGGACTCAAACGAAGGAACCACCGGGTGCACGTTAGAGAGCGTGGCCCGCCACGTCCACATCGACGGCTAGGTCGTCGTTCACCTGGCCCAACCGGTCTTCTCGACCGCAGATCCGATCGATGGCCTCGATCCCGGGTCACCGAGCGGGTGGTACGTTCTCGCACCATGGGAGTTCTGGGCCGAGGCGCGAGCGCCTACGGCGTGCTGATCGGGGAGCGCCGACCCGTCGCGTCCCCGTGAGGTTCGTCGGAGCCCGCGTCCCTCGCGTCGAGGATCCTCGCCTGCTCACGGGTCGCGGCCGCTACGTCGACGACGTCCAGTTGCCGCGTATGCTCCACGCCGCCTTCGTACGCAGTCCGGTTGCGCACGCTCGTATCGTCGGCCTCCGCGTCGACGCCGCGCTCCGGTCGCCGGGCGTGGTCGACGTGCTGACGGGGGACGACGTCGTGGCGCTGAGCAAGCCGATCGCCGTCCCACTCGCCTCTGAACTGGGCCTGAACGTGTGCGCCTATCACGCCCTGACGACGGACAAGGTGCGAACGGTCGGCGATCTCGTCGCCATGGTGGTCGCCGAGTCTCGCTACGAGGCCGAGGACGCGGCTGACTTGGTCGAGGTCGACTACGATCCATTGCCGATCGTCGCCGACCAGCAGGCGGCGCTCGATCCTGCCAGTCCACCCTTGTTCGACGAGGTGGGCACGAACATCGTGTCGACGAGCTCGCACACGTTCGGCGACGTCGAAGGTGCTTTCGCCGCAGCCGATCGGATCGTCGACGTCACGTTTCGCCAGCACCGCGTGGCGAACTCCCCGATGGAGACTCGTGGTGGCATTGCCGACTACGACCCCTCATCCGGCGAGCTCACCTTCCACGCCTCGACGCAGTCGCCCCACGGTCTCCGGATGCAGCTCGCGACGACGCTCGATCTCCCGCTGGAGCGGCTGCGGGTGCTGGCCGGCGACGTCGGTGGGTCGTTCGGGTTGAAGGGCGGTGTCTATCGAGAGGACTTCTGCCTGGCGATCGCCAGCCGTCGCCTCGGGCGCCCCGTCAAGTGGATCGAGGACCGTCACGAGCACCTCGTCGCCTCGGGCCACGCGCGAGAGGAGACGGTGGCGGCAGAGGCGGCTGTGCTCGAAGACGGCACCGTGCTGGGCATCAAGATCCGGATGACGATGGACCAGGGCGCGTACCCGTGGGTGCCTTACCCGGCATCCATGTTCGCGGGGCTCGTCCGGGTTCTCCTCCCCGGCCCCTACCGGATCCGCGGGTACTCGTTCGATTTCACGGGGGTGGCCACCAACAAGTGCACCTACGTCGCCTATCGCGGCCCGTGGGAGGTGGAGACCTGGGTGCGGGAGCGTCTCCTCGACACGGTGGCCCATGAGCTCGCGCTCGATCCTGCCGACGTGCGCCGCGTCAACCTCCAGTTGGGTGAGGCCGACGATCGTCTCGTGACCGGCCCGAGCCTGGCCGACATCTCCTCACTCGAATCTCTGGAGCGCGCCCTCGAGTTGATCGACTACAAGAACTTCCGTCGCGAGCAGGCGGCGGCCCGAACCGAGGGTCGCCACCTCGGGATCGGCTTCGCCATCTTCCTCGAGCCGTCACCCGGCCCCCCGGAGATGCGCTCCCGCCTGCTCGCGGGCGAACAGGCCCGGGTGCGCCTCGAAGCTGACGGGCACTTGTCGGTCTTCACCGCACAGGCACCACATGGCCAGGGCCACGAGACGACATTAGCGCAGGTCGCCGCCGACGAGCTGGGTGTGCCGTTCCATCACGTGAAGGTCGTGCATGGCGACACGCGTGTCACGCCGGTCAGCATGATCGGCACCGGTGGGAGCCGCGCCGCGACTTGGGCGAGTGGTGCGGTGCTCACCTCGACACGTCGCCTCCGCGAGAAGATCCTCGCGCTCGCCGGCGAGCTGCTGGAGATCGATCCCGACGACCTCGAGATCACCGACGGCGTCATCGCTCCGCGGGGTGTGCCCCAGCGAGCCCTGCCGCTCGCCCAGCTTGCTCAGCGCGCGATCCTCTCGCCCGGGACGCTCCCTGCCGGTGTGGATTGCGACCTCGAAACGAGCGAGACGTTTGTGGGCGACGGCATCACCGGCAGCGGCTGGTCGGGTGGCACGCACCTGTGCACCGTCGAGATCGACCTCGTCACCGGACAAGTCTCCATTCTGCGCTACCTCGTGGTCGAGGACTGCGGCCGCATCATCAACCCCGCGGTCGTCGACGGGCAGATCAGCGGCGGGGTCGCCCAGGGAATCGGGGCGGTGCTCTACGAGCACGCCGCGTACGACGCTGACGGAAACCCTCTTGCCAGCACGTTCGTGGACTACCTGGTACCGACGGCGGCCGAGATCCCCCTGATTGAGATCGAGCACCTCGAGCGCGGATCCGACGGCGAGCTGAGCTTTCGCGGCGTCGGTGAAGGCGGAGCCATCGTCGCGCCCGCGACGTTGACGAACGCCATCGAAGATGCGCTCCTCCCGTTCGGGGCACGGGTGCACGAGCAGTACCTCCCGCCCTCGAAGGTGCTCGAGCTCGCCGGGATGCTGCCCGGGAAAGCCTGATCGCGTGGACGGCCAGCGTGACTTCGGCGCTCGCCCCACCGCCCCCCTTGCGCCGAGGCGCCCGGTGCCCGACGATGGTCGAGAACGGTGGACCAGACCACTCCTACCCTGGAAAGGCGGACGCTGATGTTGGATCTCGTACTTCGCGGTGGGCAGGTCGTCGACGGCACGGGGGCGCCCCGTCAAGAGGCGGACGTCGGTGTCCTTGACGGGCGGATCGTGTGCGTCGGCGAGGTCGACGACCTGGCGCGGAGAACGCTCGATCTCGACGGTGCCGTGCTGGCGCCCGGCTTCGTCGACGTGCACACCCACTACGACGTGCAGGTGTTCTGGGATCCCGCGCTCACCCCTTCGAGCCTGCATGGCGTGACGACGGTCATCGGCGGGAACTGCGGATTCAGCATCGCTCCGCTGAGCCCGGACTCAGCGGGCTATTTCCAGCGGATGCTGGCGCGGGTCGAAGGGATGCCGCTGGAAGCACTCGAAGCTGCCGTCGACTGGAACTGGGCGACGATGTCCGACTACCTGGGTCGCCTGGTCGACAACGTCGGGCTGAACGTCGGCTTCATGGTCGGGCACTCGGCCATCCGCCGAGCCGTGATGGGCGGGGCCGCTTCTGAACGGGAAGCGACTGCCACCGAGTTGGACGCCATGCGGGCGGTGCTCCGCACGAGCCTCGCCGCCGGAGGGCTCGGGTTCTCGTCGAGCATCGCCGAGAGCCACAACGACGCCGACGGCGAGCCGGTGCCCTCCCGCCACGCCTCGCACGATGAGCTTGTGGAGCTCGCCGCCGTCTGCCGAGAGTTCCCGGGAACGTCCCTCGAGATGGTTCCCCTCGCCAACCCACACCCGTTCCCCGAGGCGACCAAGCGGCTCATGATCGACATGTCCCGGCGGGCAGGCCGCGCGCTGAATTGGAACATCGTCCACGCCCGCGCGAAGAACGAGTCCGAGATGGAGGCGAAGCTGGCGGTGTCGGACGAGGCCCGGGTCGCCGGCGCCAAGGTGATCGGTCTCCTCATGCCCATCCCCATCGGCCTGCGACTCAACTTTTCCAGCGGCTTCGTGCTCGACATGCTGCCGGGCTGGGACAAGCTCATGGCGTTGCCCGCACGCGAGAAGCTGACGGTGTTGTCCAACCCGACTGAACGCGCCCGCATGCGAGACCTGGCGGCCACTGTGCGGTCCCCGTATGCGTTCTGGGAGCGCTACTTGATGTACGACTGCTTCACCCCCGAGACGAAGCGATACGAAGGTCGGACGGTCGCCGAGATCGCGGCGACGAGCGGAAGGACCCGTTCGACGCGCTGCTCGACGTCGTCGTCACCGACGACCTGCGCACCAGCTTCGGGTTCGACGCCGCTGAACCCACCGCGGATGACCGCGAGCTCCTCCGGCGCAAGCTCCGCGACCCGCGTGTCGTCGTTGGTGCATCGGATGCGGGAGCTCACCTCGACATGATCGACACCTTCAGCTACACCACGTACCTGCACGAGTACGCCGTGCGGGAGCACCAGCTGCTCACGACCGAGGAGGCTGTCCACCTCACGACGCAGGCGCCGGCCGAGCTCGTCGGCCTACGCGATCGCGGCTTGGTACGCGAGGGCTGTTGCGCCGACCTGGTCGTCTTCCACGAGGACACAATCGGTCGTGGTGAGCTCCACACGCGGGCTGATCTTCCCAGCGGTGCCCGCCGCCTGTTCGCCGGGAGCACCGGTATCGACCACGTGTTCGTGAACGGCGAGCTCGTCGTCGATCAGGGGAAGATCACCGACGCCCGGCCGGGCGCCGTGCTGCGGTCCGGACGCGACACGGCAACGCCCGCGCTCTGACGCCGGATTCCTAGCTTCCCGCAGCGAACGCGGTCAGCCACCGGTAGTTGGGGTCGTCGGGCACCTCGCCGGGAGCGAGCGGAGTGGCGATCTCCTCGACGGTTGGGCCGATCTCATCGGCGAGCGCCTGGAGCAGGTCGAGGTCGACGTCGTAGGCGCGCGCCGCGTTCAACGAGGTGAGCTGACGTACCTCGGCTTCAGGCACGTCCCACAGACATGCCCGGAGAGTCTCCAAGGTGTAGGGCGCCGTACCCTCGTGGTGCGGAAAGTCGTTGCCCCAGAGAATCCGGTCCATCCCGATCTCCTCGCGCTTGGCCGCCTCGCTACTCGAGAGGATGGTGCTCACGAAACAGTTCCGCCGGAAGTACTCGCTGGGCAGCATCGAGAGCCTGTCGATGGCCTCCGCGGCGAACATCGCATTGATACTCCCATCGTTGCGTGCGCCGGTGGCCAACCGATCCAATGAATTCAGCTCGTGGATCACCCAGGCGGAACCGCCCACCTCGGTGAGCACGAAGCGCAGTGCCGGGTGGCGCTCGAACACGCCGGCCAGGATCAGCTGGAAGAGCGCCCGGCGCCCGAAGTAGTACGACTCATGCACGCCCACCGCGCGGGCCGCGGGGCGCGACGCCTCGCCCCCTTCGTCGGACGACGGCGCGTTGGCATGGCGATGCACCGGCATCTCGAGCTCAGCGCAGATCGTCCACAGCGGGTCGAGATCTGCGTAGTACAGATTGGTGATACCGAGGTGATGGTCGGGCGGAAGCAGCACCCCTTTCAAACCGGCGTCCTTCGCCCAGCGCACCTCTTGGATGGCGGCGTCGAGATCGTCGAGAAACAGCTGTACGAGCCCGAGGCGACGGCCCGGCGCCTCGTCACAGAAGTCGCGCAGCCAACGATTGTGCGCCTGCAGACCGGCCCAGCGACGGTCGTACTCGTCGCGACTCCGCGGCCCCGGTGCGGTGAGTGCGCCACTCGGGTAGAAGGGCTGCGCGGTGTTGGGGAACAGCACCTCGGCGACCACCCCCTGCGTTTCGAGCATCTCTCGACGCCTCGCACTGTCCCAGCTGATGGGCGACAGGAACGAGGCGACCCCGACTTTGTAGTCGGAGTCGGGATCGACCTGGCCCCACGCATCCTCGAAGGACGACGCCCACGCGTCGAACTCGTCGTGCCAGCGCCGCTCGAGATAAGGCTTGTAGTCCCAGAGGTCGGCGCCGGCATGGCAGTCAGTCGAGATCAGGACGTAGGGCTTCCCTGACGACGCGTTACCTCTCATGACGCACCCCCGGAAGAAAATCGCTCCGGTTGATCATAGCGGCGGCGGTCGGGTATACCCGGGTCCGAAGTCACCCGAGCGAGACGGGCACCAGGCCGTGACGACCGTACTCGGCGAGTACCGCCTCGCTCCACGCCAGATCGCCAGTGCGCTTGGCGTTCAGCGCGGTGACATCGAGCCCGTAGACGCGGGCTGCGTTCTCGCAGAGGATCTTGCGCCGTGCCCCGGCGGTGAGCTTCGGATAGCCGTTTTGCTCGCACATGCTGTCGGGGATCTGGAACGCCCTGAACGCGTCGACCGCCGGTTGGGTGGGGCCGTACCAGACCGCGTCGGAGCCCCAGATGATGTTGTCCTCGCCAAAGTAGAGCAGGAGCTTTCCGAGGACGTGCGCGGCCTCCTCCGGCCTACTCAACAGGTTGAACCAGGTGGTGCCGAGCTCGGGGTACACGTTGTCGCCGGGGCCGAGACCATGGTCGAGCGCGCTGCGGATCAGCGTGTCAATGCCGAGGGTCTCGCCCTCCGCGACGTACGGCCCTTCGGGCATCCCAGGCTCGTAGCCCGAGTGGTAGACGACGAACGTGATGTCGGGGAAGGCGCGGGCGGCAGGACCGATGTCGTCGGGCGAGCTGGAGTCGACCACCCCGCTCACACCCTTGTGCGCGCAGACCAGGGGCACTCCGCCCGCTCGTGCCTCTTCGAGGAAGGGCAAACCGCTCGCCTCGTCATCGAGGCGCCATCCCGTCCCGGGGAGGTACGCACTGTGGTCGTCGTTCATCGCTCCGAGCGTGTACACCTTCCAACCGACCGGACGGTAGGCCTCCGCCCACGTGGCCATGTGCTCGATCTCGCCGAGGTTCGGTCGCACCACAGTGTGGTTGAGCAGGCGGCCGGTGCCGCCCATGCGGTCGAACAGCTCGCGCATGCCGGCCAGCTCGTCGTTGCGCAGCATCATGTCGCCTTGCCTGTTGCCGGGTGCAGCGCTGATCACCGCCACCGCGGTCTCGCTCTCGACGAAGACACAACGCATGTACTCGGCCAGCGAATAGCCGACGACGCCATCGAGACCCGTCCACCACTCGGGCGCAAAGTAGCGGTAGAGGGACAACAGCCGCTTCTGGAACCGCTGCAGACTCGGGCGGTCGGCAGTCCAGTGCGTCTGCACGTCGACGACCGGCCCGTCGGCAGCGAAGGCGGCCTCTGCCGCGACCTCGTCGAGCGTCGCATCAGGTGACACCTCGTAGTACGTGGCGCCGGCCGCTTCGTTCAACGAGACGAGCCCGGCAGCGGTGCCGCGTCGGCTCGCGGTGTACGCGGCGATCGGCACGCCGGTGCGTTCAGCAGCCGCGGGGCCATGGTCCATGAAGAGCGCCGTCGCTCGTCGTTGGACGGCGCTTCGTTCCGGCGGCCAGTACTCGTCGGTTGACAGCGGATGGAGCAGTGACGGGACGGACAGGTCGATGATGTTCCTCATGAGCCTCCCCTACCCCCACGGCTCGAACGGGAACGAGCGCCGGGCAGCATCGTAGTTCGCGTGCGGCGCTCTGGGCTGAGCACGGAGCTGACGTTCAGGGCTCAAAAGAACACGCTGGTCAGGCCGCTATGCCCTCATGGAAGGGCACCTCGGCTCCACCCGCAGGGGGTCCGTTAGCGTGCGCGGGAGTGAGCTGCGAGACTTGCGGAGCCCGGTGGGCACCCGTCTTCGAACTGCAAGGGGGATTCATGGACGACAAGGTGATCATCGTTTCGTGTGATTCGCATGCAGGGGTTCCCAAGGAGCTGTGGCCGGAGTACCTGCCCAAGAAGTTCCACGGCCTCCTCGACGAGCTCCATCGGGACTGCGACGAGATCTACCCGCGCGCCGTCTATTGCATCGGCGCAAAGGTTGGTGGTGCGGTTGTAAACGCCGAGCACCAAGAGGCGCAGCGGGAGGGCTGGCAAGGCCTGTACGACCCGGTGCTGCGCCTCGCGGACATGGATCGCGAGGGCATCGCTGCAGAGCTCATCTACCTCGGTGATTCTCGCCTCGGCGACATGTTCCACAACGTGACCGGGCGCGACTACGGCTTTGACGCGTGGGAGGCAGGAGCCAAGGGCTGGAACCGCTATTGCGCGGACGCGTTTGGCTTCGCACCCGACCGCCTCTTGATCACCGGCGCGATCGGACCCTGCGTCGACATGGAGGCGCAGCTGGCCGAGCTCGACTGGATGGCCGACCACAACTTCGTGGGTGTGTACGGTCCGGGCTATCTCAAGCATGCGGCGATGCCGCTCCTCTCCGACGGGTACTGGGATCCGTTCTGGGCCACGTGCGCCGAACGCAACCTCACCATCGTCGTGCACGCGGGCTTCGGCACGATGGTCGGCACGGCGTTCCCCGAGGTCGAGAAGATCTACGACGATGTGGTGGCCGCCGCAGGAACCAACGACCTCGATGAGATGATCCGGCACGCGGACGCCGTCTCGGACGAATCGGTGCAGTACTTCCACGACTTCCTCAACAAGAATCTCGACTCGCGCCAGCCCATGTGGCAGATGATGCTCGGTGGTGTCTTCGACCGGCATCCCGATCTGAAGCTCGAGCTCACCGAAATCCGCGTCGATTGGATCCCGGCGACCCTTGCCCATCTCGACGAGATCTGGGAGCGCAACCGCGATCAGATCCCCGCCACGCGTCGACCGAGCGAGTACTGGAAGACCAACTGCCTGGCGGGTGCGTCGTTCATCCACAAGGTGGAGGTCCAGCAGCGCCATGAGTTAGGCGTCGAGACGATTCTCTTCGGCCGCGACTTCCCTCATCAGGAGTCCACGTGGCCGCAGACCAAGGAATTCCTCCGAGCAGCCTTCGCCGGGGTGCCCGAGGACGAGGTGCGCGCCATGCTCGGTGAGAACGGCATCCGCTTCTTCGGGCTCGACCGTGATCGACTGGCCGCGATCGCCAAGAGAATCGGCCCGAACATCGAGGAGATCACTGGCGAGGGCGATGTGTCTCAGGAGCTCATCGAAAGCTTCGCGGCGCGCAGCGGCTACCTCAAGCCCTACGAAGGTGACGAGAGGATCTCGGCAATCGACAAACTGCTCGTGGAGGACCTCGCCGCCGTCGGCGGGACCCTCTGAGCAGCGGGCGACGTTTCTGGCCCATGAGGGTGGGGGAAATCGAAATCGTCGGAGTGACCGACGGGTTCGGCAAGCTGGTGGCGACCGACGCCTATGCCGGCCGGTTGATGCCCGGGAGCGAGGACCTTCCTCCACCGAAAGGTCGGGGCATCGAAGAGTCGGACTGGGAACTGCATCGGACCTTCCTGGACGACGAGGGAATGCTGACGATAGCCATCGGTGGCTTCCTCGTCCGCTCTGCTGACCGTCTGGTCCTCGTCGACTGCGGATTGGGTCCCCTCGACGTGGGGACGATGCGGGGCGGAAAGCTGTTGACCGAACTCGAGGCTTTGGGGGTCGAGCCGGCCGATATCACCGATGTGGTCCTCACCCACCTGCACATCGATCACGTCGGATGGACAACCCAGAAGGGAAGCGTGGTCTTCGATCGCGCGACCTACCGCTGCGATCGCCGTGATTGGGAACACTTCGTTGGACCCGATGAGGGAGCGACCCGCAAACTGAGCCCCTTGCATGATCGTCTGGAGACCTGGGAGGGTTCGGGGCCGCTCCTACCCGGCATGGACACCATGGCGGCACCCGGACATACTCCGGGCAGCACCATCCTGGTCATTTCGTCAGGAGTGGATCGGGCCATGCTCCTCGGGGATGTGGTGCACTGCCCGGTGGAGCTCCTGGACGACGAATGGGCGGGCATGGCCGATGTCGACCCGGATTTGGCCCTGCGAACCAGGACCGCATTGGTTCGAGAGCTCGAGGGTTCCGAGATCCCGGCCGCGGCCGCCCACTTCCCCGGCCTTCAGTTCGGACGACTCCTGTCGGGATCCGGAAAACGCTCTTGGGTCTTCGATTGACCTGATCAAAGGCAGGTCACCGAAGGGGGCCGAACGGGCCGGACCTGTGCACGAAGAGGAGGTCGCAGGTCCGGCGCGCCAAGTACGATCCCCACGAACCCAGATTCAAAATCTGAATTGAGAGGCGGTACGGACCGTGGAATTCTTCGCTGCTTACTTTACTTCGGTTCCGAAGACGGTGAGGGAGAAGGATCCCGAAGCCGAGCACAAGGCGATCATGAACGACCTGGAGTACATGGTCGCCGCAGAGAAGGCGGGGTTCAAGTACCTCCTTTCCCCGGAGCACCATTTCTTGGATGAGTACTCACATACGGCCGGCAACTTTCCCGTACTCGGCTACCTCGCGGCCAAAACCAGCCGAGCTCACCTGATCTCTGGCATCATCAATCCTCTGCCGCAGCTCATCCACCCCGTCAGGGTGGCGGAGATCGTCGCCACGCTCGACCACCTCAGCGATGGCCGCTTCGAGTTCGGCACTGGCCGAGGCGCCGGTTCCCACGAAGTATTCGCATTTCTGCCCGGCACCTCCGACCTCAACGCCACGAAGGCCATCTGGGAGGACGTGATCGGCGAGTTCCCCAAGATGTGGCTGCAGGATGTCTACGAGGGCTACGAGTCGCAGTATTGGCAGCTGCCACCTCGGCGGATCCTGCCTCGGATGTACAAACCGGCACACCCGCCCATGTGGTACGCGGCAGGAAACACCACCAGCTGGGAGATGGCGGGCCGCAAGGGCCTCGGCGTCCTCGGATTCGCGATTCAAAGCTTCAAGCAGGCCGAGGTGGTCGTCCCCTTCTACAAGAAGGGGATCGCGGAGGCCGAGCCCATCGGCGCGTTCGTCAACGACTACCTGACCGCATTTCTCCTCCCGTTCGTCTCTGAGGACGAGGAGAAGTCGTTCCAGTGGGCGATGAGCGAGCAGACGGCGTATTACACCAGCCTGCTCTACCGTTATCACGACACTTTCCCCCGCCCGTCGGGCGTTCCGCCGTGGCCCGAGCTGGTCCCAACGCCGACGCGGGAGGACGTCCGGGCCCTGCAGGACATCGGGCGGCTGATCGGCACCCCAGACCGGATCATAGAAATCCTGAAACGCTACGAAGCCCTCGGAATCGACGGCATCGGTGTCGGCATCGGCACCTTCGGTGAAGAGCACGCGTGGGAGACGATCGAGTGCTTCGGTAAGTACATCATCCCTGCGCTCGACAGGGACCCGGAGTTCCGCACCGATCGATTCCGCTACGCGGCCCGATAGACGTCACCCGGCTGGTCCCGCTCACCTGCGGTGACCCCTCGAAGCGCCCGTCCGAGCAGCGAGTGCCAGGACGCTTCTATAGGCTCTTCGAACATGAGCGAATCTCGAGACTCCATCTCCGTGGAACGAGTCATAGCCGCAGCACCCGAGCAGATCTTTGACGTCATCGCCGACCCGGCGCGGCATCGAGACTTTGATGGCTCGGGGAGCGTCAAGGAAGTGGATGGCGGCGCACCCGGCCGCCTGACGCTCGGTTCGGCCTTCGGGATGTCGATGAAGCGCGGCTTTGGCTACTCGATGCTCAACACGGTGACTGAGTTCGATGAGAATCGCCGGATCGCGTGGTCCCCAAAGCCGCCCAGCGGACGGGGAAGCCGATGGGTCGGGCGCATTTGGCGCTATCAGCTAGAGCCCGTCGAAGGCGGCACCAAGGTGACCGAAACTTGGGACATCTCCAAAGAAGGCCTGCGGTTCGTTCTTCGCTACGTCGCTGCGGGATCCACCCGCAAGGCTATGGAGAAGTCGCTCCAGAAACTCGACGCCCTCGTCACCTCGGCGTGATCTGACCGTCGGAGGAAGACGCCGATCGCGCAGAAGAGAGCGACGGATTCATCGGATGGGATTCGCAACGAATGTCACGACCGTTCACCCCACACGAGCGGCGAGGTGATGTCCTGGAAGGAGGTCTCCGACGAAGTCTGAACGTCAATCACTGTCGGACGGTCCGTGGTGGCGATGGCCTTGGTCAAACTCGGGGCCAGTTCATTCGCGTGCTCAACGCGGATCCCGTGGCAGCCCATGGCCGTAGCGATCGCCGCGTAGTCAAAATCCCGCCACGGTCCGTTCTCCGGAAGTGTTCCCCCGTGGACCAACCACCCCAGGGCGGCATTGTTCAACACAACGACGACGATCGGCAGTTGGTACTCAATGGCGGTGAGGAGACCGTTCATGGTCATGGCAAAGCCGCCATCTCCAGCAACCGCGACGACCGGTCGTTGCCGGTAGAGCAACTTGGTCGCCATGGCCGCCGGTATGGCGAAACCCATCGGCCCCGCCCCGGGGGCCGAGAGGAACGAACCGGCCACTTGGGTCTGGAAAAAGTGCGTCATAAAGATCCGGTTTTCCCCGGCGTCACATGTGACGATCCCGTCCTGACCCAAGGCATGCTGGATCTCCGCGATCACGCGCTCGGGCATAATCGGCTCCGAATCGAAATGCGACGCCGGCACATCGAAGAAGCCGAGCCTCGTCCGAAGGTCCTCAGTACGGACACGGCCGCTGCCGGACATTCCGCTGGCACTGGCCCTGAGTTGTTCGAGCACGGTGGCTGCGTCGCCGATCAGCACGTGATCCGAGGGGAAGGTCCACGCGGCGTTCAGCGGCTCAACGTCAATTTGGATGAGGGTCTGCCGAGTCGGATTCAGGAGGTTCGGGTTTTCGCGCGCAGTGTCCGACGCCCCGAGCTTGGTCCCGACGGCCAGGATCAGATCGGCTTCGGCCACGGCCGCGTTTGCCGTGGCGATCCCGAAGTTACCGAACACGCCAACGGCGAGAGGATCAACCTCGGGGAAACAGCCTTTGCCGGCCGCCGTCGTGGCAACGGGAATGTCCAGTGTAGTCGCAGTGGCAGCCAATTCGTCGCAAGCTTGAGCGATCCGCACGCCGTTTCCGGCGATGAGCACGGGACGCTCTGCCCGACGTAGCGCGTCTGCGGCGCGCTCGATCTCATCTGCGGCGGCTGGGGATGGGCGCCCCGGCAAGTACCGGCTCGTCGCGTACAACCGAGGCTCCCCCTCCGGATCGACCGCTCCTCTCAGCGACGCCCCGGAAAAGACAACTGCCACCGGACCTCGTTCACCAGCGAGGGCGTGTTTGCAGGCCAGCTGGACAGCGTGAACGGCTTCGTTCGGCGTACGCGGCGCAAACACCTCCTTGGTCAGTCCGGCGTAGCTCTGGCGGGCATCCCAAGCGCCGTGCCCACCGGATCCGAGCTGATAGGGGCCGTGCTGGACATAGCCAGTGGAGTCCGTGACATCGGTCAAGATGATCATTGGGGAGCTCGAGAGCTGCGCCTCGAGGATACCTAGGACCCCAAAGCCAAGGGCCCAGGGACCCTGGCCGAGGAACACGCCGGGCCGCCCTCGAAGTCGGCCATAGATCTCCGCCATCGCCGCTCCAAGCGATTCGTGGCGGACAGTGACCATCTCGATCGTGGTCTTCTCGTGGACGAGAGCTCGGACGATGCGTCCGGTGTCCCCTCCAGGCATGCCGAACACGTATTCGATCCCCACATCCTCGAGCACCTTGACAATGGCGTTGGGCGTTGGCATGGACCCCTCGAAGAGATGCGGCGTCGTCATGTGTCCCCGTCCTCCATCTGTAGGTTCGTAGTCTGTTCGAAGCTGCTGATCAAGCGTGGTCTCCCCGTGGGCATCCGTCAAACCGCACCTTGGGCAGATCAGCACGGCAGGCTCGACGAGCGGGCCTTCGACTCGGGATCACGGATACCCTGAATGGCAAAGACCGAATGTTTCCTTGGAGAAGTGACTCCAAGATCCACGGAGGAAGCACAATGCCCACTGACCACGTCGCACAGCCGTGGGCTATTCGTTCCACACTGGTGGCCGTATCCGACCTCGATCGATCGATCTCCTTCTACCGGGAGCTCGGTCGCTTCGATGAACTCGCCCGCGAGGATGCCGTCGCCGTGCTCGGCGGACTGTCGCCCCCATCGATCGTTCTGATCCTGCGCGAAGCACGCGGGATCCACCACACTCGTCACGGACAGCAGTCACTGGGCCTCCGGTCCGTTACCTTCAACCCTGGATCCGTCCGTGAGCTGGATCGAATCGAGTCCGTACTCCGAAGCCGTAGTCTCTTCACCGCCCGTACGCAGATCCCCGACGGCCCGTCGGAACTCCTACGTGGACGAGATCCCGACAACTTGCCTCTCGTATTCGTCCACTACGCCGAAGATGTACCGCTCGCGCCCGACTACTGGCGAACCATCGCCAATTTGATCTACTCGCTCGACACCTGACACGACGATCTGGGGTCACGCCAACATCGCCGGCATGACCGATAGGTGGTGGATCAGTGGCCGCAGCTTGCTCACCGGGACCCGACGCGAACCCGGGCCACGTCCTCATGCACCAGATCCATCACCGTGGGCAGCTGTGCGTCGCCCTCCGGCGGTTTGAGGTAGCCACCCCGCAGGTCGAAGTGGGCGATCAGCGCCGGATCGACCGCCGGCGCGTCGCCAAACAGCTCTGCAAACGTGGGGCCGACGCGCGCGGCCACCGCTTCGAGCGCCGTCCGGTCCAAGTCGAGGATGCGAATGGCGTTCTCTCCGAGCATGAGGCGTACCTCGTTCTCGGGCACGCCGTCGAACGCGTCCCTCAGCCACGCCTTGGTGTTGGGCCAGGTGCTCTCGTTGTGCGGGTAGTCGCGTCCGAACGCCACGGTTTCGATCCCCAGTTCGTAGCGCATCGCCACCTCGGCTTTGTGCACGAACGACGGGCACGTCAAGCAGTGGCTGTGCCAGTACTCCGTCGGCGAATGCTTTGCCGGCAGTTCGGCGCGATCGCGCACGAAGACCTCGTCGAGCGCCCGCAGGGTCATGGGCAACCAGTCGGCTCGCATCTCCGTCATCACCAACCGCAGCCCTGGGTGGCGATCGAACACGCCACCGAGCATGAGCTGCCACATCGGACGTCGCGCCCGGATGTCGGCGAAGAAATCCGCAGGAAAGACCTGCGCCGCCATCTGAGCCGCCGCCAGACCCGGCTCTTCGCTGGTCGTGTCCATCGCCTCCTTGATCTGTCTGACGGCGTGAACCATCTGTCCGTAAGGCAGACCGAACCCGCCGTGAAGGAAGAGAGGCAAGCCGCTCGACTCACACACGTCCCAAACGGGCTCCCAGTACTCGTCGAAGTAGGGCGGGACTCCCGGCACGGCGAGCACGCCCGGGACGAAGGTCCCGGCGAAGCCGTGATCGGCCAGCCACTCGAGCTCGGCCACCGTCGCCTCTATGTCGGCGCCCGTGCCGCCCTGGCCCACCAGCAACAGACGGTCAGAGCTGCCGAACACGTCGGCCAGCCACCGGTGAAAGGCGCGGAACCCGGCCTCGCACACGTCTATGTCGTACCTGGAGCCGAACACGTCGGTAAACAGGTTGATGGCCCGTTGGTCGCCTTGGTACACGTACTCGGCGGCAATCCCCTCGCGGTCCATCTCCCGGAGGCGTCGGTCGAGATCCCACAGCCCGAGGAAGCCGGCGTCGCGGTAGGCGCCTTCGGTGTCGTGGATGGCAATGTTCTCCGGCGACCACACCATGAATCCCGCGAGCGTTGTCATCACCGACGTATAGAGCTCGTTGTCCGCATGGAAACTTGGCAAGTGCTCGTGGTAACGAGTCTCCAGGTAGTCGGCCCACGCCTCGGGCGGAGCCTGCGCATGCGAATCGACAGAAACTACCGTCAGCTGATCCATCCCGGTCCTCCGAGCGCTCTTCTCAGCGACGACCCTCACCGTCCAGGCGCGAACATATCCGCGGATGCCCGGTGCTGCCAGTGTGGACGCCTCCAAAGCCCCCCGGGTTGAGCAGCCGCCATCGGGCCGGTGCTCTTGGCGCGAAGTGAGGGCCCCGCACATCACCGGATCGATGCGGATGCTCGCCTACTCCATGGGCCGGGTGGAGATGCCCGTGGGGTCCCGCCCCGCCAGCAGCCAGCCGATGAGCATGGCCGCGGCCGGCATGGCAATCAAGATGAAGAACAAGTTGTCCCACGGGACGTGATTGATGATGTCCGACACCCCACCCTCCAGTTGATTCGAGCGGAACCAACCGAACAGGCCGACGTAAGCCGCCACCGTCCCGAGCAGCGCGCCCAGGAAGGCAAGGCCGCCGGCGGTGACGGCCGTCAGGCTCCGACGGGTGCGCGAGCTCGCTCCGGTGGCGGTGAGTGTGCGCAGCTCGCTCGCCGTCTCACTGCGGATGAGACCGACGCTCATGGCGAGGACGCCCAGGGCGAGCGCGATGCCGAAGACGGTCGCCCAGTTCACGATCTCGGCCGACGTCGGCTCGTCGTTCTTCGACTCCGTGCTCAGGTCGGCGGAAGCCGCCAACGAGCTGGCGCTCGTGAGCTGGGCCTTGGTGATCGGGCTGTTGGTCAGGATCATCCAGCCGTCGAGGCTGTTCTGGTCCGCGAGGTGCAGCCGATGCAGCGCGCTCTCGGTGATCACCGTGTTGGGTGCCGACGTGCCAATGGGCAGTTGGCCCTCCTCCCGGACCACTGGGTGGGCGAGACACGAGCCAGGTGAGCAAGAGTTGGTGTTGTTCCCGCCCCCTCCCAGGCCCTGGAAGCCGTTGCCGCCCTTCCCGCCACCGCCGTAGGTGAGCTGCACGCCTGAGCCCGCCAGGCCTGGCCGCGAGCTGAGGATGTCGGCGTTGGACGGGATCGACGAAGGAGTGATGCCGTAGGCCCGCAGGAGGGCCGGCGTCGCCACGTAGATCGCCCCGTTCCATTGGCGGCCACCGGCGCTCGGGTTCTGCAAGCCGACCGCCGGATTGTCGAGCTCGACAAGGTGCCTCGCGCCGACGGCGGAGGCGATGGCGTGCACGGCGGCCTCCTGCGTCTCGATGCTCGGTGGCGGCGTCGTGTTCCCCACTTGACCGTTCGGACCGAATGTAGGGCCGCTGGGCGGGGAGTACACGTTGACCGCGTTCGCTGCCATGTTGGGCCCGACGTAGTCGAAGACGTTGGCGTAACGGGCGACGGCCACGGCACAGATGATCACCGCGATCATGATGCCGAGGCTGATGGCCGAGAGGGCCGAGCCGGAGCGCGCCCGGTAGCGCGCCATGTCGCGCAGCGGCAGGCGGATGGCGATGGGCGACTTGCTGCCGATACCCGCCAACAGGGCGAGGAAGAACGGTGAGACGAGGATGATCCCCACGATCAGCGCGATGAGCCCGGGGACCAGCCACACCACGCCGCCGCCGTTCCCCGAGGCGCCCGAGACGGAGAACATGATGAATCCAATGACGAGTGCGATCACTCCTGGAACCAGCGAGCGGTGGATCTGGCGGGGCGGCGCGGGCCGCCCGGCGAGGGCGCTGACCACCGGCACCCTGGTGATGGCGCGGGCGGGATAGCCGGCGGCAAAGAAGGTCGCGATAACGGCGAGCACCATGGCCGGCGCGATCACGGCCCATGGCAGCGCGAACATCCCGATGAGGTGGTGCGCGTTCTGCTCGTTGGTCGGCCGGTACGCCAGCCACAGCACCAGACCCAGCGCGAAGCCCAAGACGGCACCCACGACGCCGACGATGACGCCGTTGGCCTCCAGGACGAGCCGGACGTTGCGGTCGGTCGCCCCCATGGACTCGAGCATCCCGAGGGAGCGCATACGGCGCTGCGCCAGTACCGTGAAGCCGCCGATCGAGACCAAGGCGATGAGGAGCATGCCCACCGTCGCCAGCGCCAGCACGATGGTCGCCGGGTTGATGATGTTGTCGGTGTTCGAGCCCGGTGTCGTGATGAAGGAGGAGAGGGAGGAGAGGGATTTGAGCGTGGTGGGCGACGCGTCGAAGAGGACGTTCAGCTGCGTCGGGTGTGTCACCTGGCCGGGCGGGACGAGCGCGAACTCGTCGAGAAGGCTCTGGGGGTTCTGCACGATGCCGACGACGGTCTTGCCGCCCTGGGACCACGTGTCGCCCACACGCAGGTTGAGCTCGGACGCCAAGCCCTGCGTGAGGGCGATCTCGTTCGGTCCCGTCGGGTAGCGCCCGGACAGCAACTGCAGCATCGGTCCGCCGTAGGGTCCATGGGGATCCTGGGACCGCAGCTGGTAGGTCTGCGTCGAGCCGGGGACGGTGAACGTCTCGTTGGCGACGATCTGCACGGTGCCTACGGCGTGCTCGATCTGGGCGATCTGCGCCTCCACGGTCGGCAAGCTGGTCGACGCGGACTTGCTCGTGGGGGTCAGGTTGAACGTTGCGAGGTCGTGGGCCGTACCGAACCCGGCGTTGGCTGACGGCGGCGTGTTGACCGCGACGGCCGAGCCGACCACGACGGAAGCCACCGCGACGATGATCAGGAGCAGGATCAGGAACTGCTGCCGCCATTCGCGCTTGAAGAGACGCCCGGACCAGCGGAGCATGGCCCGGCGGGCCGGGACGCCACCGGTTGTCGGTTCGGGGCCCGACTGGGCGACGGGGCGGTCGAGGACGCCGACGCTCATTGGTTCGGGAGGTCGGCGAGGATCGCTTCGGGGCTCTCGACCGGGAGCGTCTGGTCGACGACTCTGCCGTCGCGCAGGAACACCACGCGGTCGGCCCACGAGGCGAGCTGGGCGTCGTGGGTCACCACGACGGCGGCCAGACCGCGGTGGCAGGCCGCGAGGATCAGGCGCATGACGGCCTCGGCGTTGGTGGAGTCGAGCGCGCCGGAGGGCTCGTCGGCCAGGAGCAGCTGGCGGTTGCCCACGACGGCGCGGGCGATGGAGACGCGCTCGGCGCTCACCACCCGACAGCTGGTCCGGGTAGCTCGACGCCCGCTCGGCCAGCCCGAAATCCTCGAGCGCCTCGAGCGCCGCCCCCTGGGCCTTGCGGGCGGCGACCCCGTCGAGTTCCAGGGGCAGGGAGACGTTCTCCACGGCACTGAGCCCGGCGAGCAGGTTGTAGTCCTGGAAGACGTAGCCGATGGACTGGCGGCGCAGGCGCGCCTTGCCGTTGCGGGACAGCTTCGACAGCGGCGCACCTCCGACATAGACCTCGCCGGAGGTCGGGTCCTCGAGGCTCCCGGCGATGGTCAGGAGCGTGCTCTTGCCCGAGCCGCTCGCGCCCATGACCGCAACCAGAGATCCGGCGTTGACTGAGAGATCGACACGGCGGAGGGCGTGTACCTCCGCCGCCCCTTCTCCGTAGACCTTGGAGATGTCGCGTAGTTCGAGATAGCTCATTGGGGGGCTCCCACCTTGCGCCGGGCCTTCGGGAGTGGGAACGACTGCGAGGCCGGCGCGTTCACGCCCGCAGCTGCTCGCTTCAGACGGCCCTCGGCCGTGTCCAGCCACCTGACCAGTGAGTCGAGCCGGAACAGCTCGGCGTCGACGACCAGGGCGAAATGGAGGTCGAACCGGGCCTCGTCCTCCTTCAGCCGCGTCCACTGCTGCATGAGCTCGACGAGGTAGCGCCGGTGCAGCTGCACCACGTCGTGGACGTCGACGCTCGGGAGCTCCAGCGCGACCAGGACCTTGATGACGAGCTCGTCTCGGGGCGGGGAGGAAAAGTCGGGCGGAGTCCGCAGCCACTTGGCCAGCTCCACCTCACCCTCCTCGGTGATATGGAAGCCCTTCTGGGGACCCTCGTCGGCCAAGTCCTCGGACTCGACCAGCCCGTCCCGCTCAAGGCGCTGGAGGGTCGTGTACACCTGCCCGACGTTGAGCGGCCACACTTCGCCGGTGCGGGCCTCGAATTCCTGCCGCAGCTGCAGCCCGTACTTGGGACCCTCGCTGAGCAGGGCCAACAAGGCGTGACGGACGCTCATGTTCTTTCGCTTCGCTGTAGCATACCGAGTATCCTACCCCATAGACCACCACTTGCCAAGTCACCAGCGGTCGAAAGGACGGGAAGGAGCGACACGCACCGCCGGAAGTCTGCCCTCTTCTCAGCCGAAGCCCACACCGAGTTCTGGAGATGCGTGGCTCGGGTCTACGTGTTCGGCGGCTGCTCTCGTTCGCGGCGGTCGAGACGGGCCGAGTCAAACCGCGCCGAGGTGCTCGAGCTTGTCGGGATTGATGATCCCGCTCAGCGGCGTCTTCGATGCCCCCGTAGCCCTCCGTGCGGGAGGTGACGTCGCTCTCGAACCCGCACCCCACCGGTACCCCGAGCGATTCTGCCAAACCCGTCCCCGCCCGGGTCTGGAACGCGGCGGTTCTAGGACATGGAGCCCTTCACTGTGCGTCGGAGACGTGCGAGGCACTGTTCGAGTAACCGGCTCACATGCATCTGACTCATGCCTAGGCGTTGCGCGATCTCAGATTGCGTTAACTCCTCGACAAACCTCAGGTGGATCAACTGGCGCTCACGGGGCGTCAGGTGCTCCATCCCGGCTTGCAAGATCTCTCTCGTCTCCACAAGGGACACCTGGTCATTGTGGTCAAAATGTGCTGCCGCCGAGGCCGCTTCGTTCACGTTGGGGTCGTCCAACGATGCAGCTCGATACCCCCGTCCTGCCTCCATTGCTTCAAGAACAGCTTCGACCGGGGTGTTGAGCGCGGCAGAAAGCTCCGCGATCGTCGGAGTGCGTCCAAAGGTGTGCGTCAGCTCTTCGATCTGGGTTCCGATTTCAAGGTAGAGCTCTTGGACGTGTCGCGGCGCACGAACTCCCCATCCTCGGTCCCGGAAGTGCCTCTTGAGCTCGCCGACGATGTACGACACGGCGAAAGTGCTGAATTTTACGTTCCGGTCCGGATCGAAGCGATCGACCGCCTTCACCAGCGCCATACTCGCCACTTGGTACAGATCGTCGTACGGCTCACCGCGGTTCGTAAAGCGACGGGCAAGCTGACCTGCCAGATTGAGGTGCTCCTCTATAAGGGCGTCGCGCAAATCCGGCGCTCGGGTCCGAGCCAACTCGCGGAAGCTCGAGGAGTCACATTCATTACCGGTCAAGCGGCACGTCACCTGTCACATGCGATTTGCGAAGCCACAGCACGCGCTGCCCGTCCTCATCCGACCTCTCTCCATGGTCGTCGGTCAAAGCTGAGAGCAACTGCTCGCAGAGCTCATCCTGCCGTGGACCAACCCGTAGTCCGGACTCTGCGGGACCCTCCGAGGTGGTGGTGAATGTCACGGTGATCTCGTCCCCGCGACGTTGGAAGGCATATGCCGCCTGAGATCCCTCTGCGACGTTTCCAAAGGAGGCGTAGAGTTCGTCAACCGCAAGCTGGAGGTCTTGGAGCTCTTCGACATCGAAGTGCGAGCGAGCCGCGAGGAGACCGGCGGCGAATCGGGCGAGGCTGACGAAATCTCCCCCACCAGGGACCACGAGCCGCAATTCTTCTTCCAGTTCCGTCTGCTGATCCGCTATATCACTTGCATCCCTCATCACACTTTTGGTCCTGTTCCGGCCACGTGGTCGAACAGCTCCTCACGAGATTCGAACATCACGAAGGCTGACTGGAGTCCAGTCAGCTCGAATACCCGCCTGACTCGATCATCGGAGACAATCAGGTAGAGCGAGTCGCCCGAATCTTCACATCTCTGTCGAGCGGATATCAACGTGCCTAAGGCGACGGAGTCGATGAAGGTTGCGTCTCCTAAATCAACGACGACACCGTGGTCTTCATCGAGCGCACGAGAGATCTGCTCGTTCATTGCAGGAGCCAGTGCCAGGTCGACCTCGCCGGACACGGTGACGATCGGTGTGGTCAGCGCGGCGACGCCCTTTTCAGTGCTCACCTTCCCCATTGCCATTGTTGAGCAACCTCCCGTCACGGCCGTTGACGGCCCCGACAACTCTCACATTCTTGCCACATGAAATCACGTTTGCACCGTGATTGAATCGGGTATGTTTCGAAACGCCAGTTCGCTGTGACTGATTTCCGGGTGCACGGCCTGCCCTGGCGCTATAACCAACGTCAACTTCCGGTTGCCACGATTGCCTTCGGGGTACATTGCAAGGCATTCCTGATTTTCACATTTCACGTGCTTTTCCACCGAGGGCGGCAAGTGCCGGTATGGCGCGGCAAATGGTCCGGAGCGCCCTTGCGGAATGGGACCTCATGTTGTTCGAGGACATCGCTCTGCTGCTGGCCACCGAACTGATGAGTAACGGTGTTCGGCATGCCATGACCCTGCTCACGCTAGAGATGTCGTACGAGGATGGATGTCTCCGCGTCGGCGTTTCCGATCGGGACACGCACCAACCCGTCCTGAATCGGTCGAGCCAGAACTCGGTGCATGGATGGGGACTGCATATGGTGGATCTTCTGGCCTCGGGCTGGGGTACCACGACCAAGCCAAACGGCAAGACGGTCTGGTTCGAACTGCGAACACCGCAGTGCCCGGGATGAGAGTTTGCTCCAGAATCACCCCTCAGAGAACTTCGCGGCAACCATCGCGACGTCGTCGTGAGGGACGTCGGTCTTCACGAGATGGCGGATCGACCGATCGCAGAACGATTCCATTGATCCGCCACCAAATTCCTCAATGAGTGCCACCAGACGCCGAATGCCGGTGTCGATCAACTGGTTTCTTCGTTCAACCAATCCGTCGGTATAGAGCACGACGAAGGATCCACGCGGAAACGGTACCGTCGTCGTCCTTCGCGGCTGCGTCAGCCTGACCGCCAACGGCGCATCTTGCTGGTCCGAAAGGATCTCGGGGTCCGATCCTGGCCTCACGATGATCGGCGGCATATGACCGGCGGACGAATAAGTGAGCTCTTGACAGGACAGATCGATGATGGCCAGCACACACGTTGCCCATCTGGCGAAAGGAAGGCTCAACGCGAACTGGTCGAGCACCTCGAGAGCCGCTCCAGGATCGACCTGCATATACGCCAACGCCGCCATCGCACTACGAAGCTGACCCATGGCCGTCACGGAGTCCATTCCGTGTCCGACTGCGTCCCCGACGATCAGAGCAACACGATCCTTGGACGCCGGCAAAATGTCGTACCAGTCGCCACCTACGGCCAGATCATCGGCAGCGGGAAGATACTTCGCGCAGACATCGAGACGCTCGTCCTCAATCGCGTCATTGCCCAGCATCGCCTCCTGCAGGGACTGGGCCAGTCCGTGTTCGAGCTGATAGAGACGTTCACGGTCCGCAAGAAGCGCCATTTCTCGTGTGATGTCTCGCGACATTCCCACAACACCACTCACGGCTCCATCGGGGCCACGCAGGGGGCTCTTCGTAATGGAGAAAATGTGCGGACCATCTGGAAACGGCAACACTTCTTGGAACTGTCGCTCACGGCCTGTGCGTATCACATACTCTTCGTTTCTATGTAGGTCAGCCGCGATTTCGGGATCCACGAACTCATCGATTGTATGCCCGATGAGGTCCGCTTCGGAGTTCCCTCCGGTCAACGCGGCTGCGCGTGACCGATTCGACAAGATGTGCCGACCCTTGAGGTCCTTTGCATAGATTCCCTCTGACGAGGCATCAAGTGCAGACTGCAGCAGCACCGCTCGATCCGCGAGCTCTTCCTCACGTGCCGCAGCCTGGCGACCCCAGATTTGCCATCTCATCCAGACGATCACTCCGATGACGACACCGATGGCGCCAGCGACGATCACGGTTATGAGCGAAAACACGACTTTGGTGTGAAGGGAATTCCTGTTGTCGGCAAGATCCCGACGGACGGTAGACGCGAGAAGAGCCTGGCGACGCCGAAAGACGTCGAACTGGTCCTTACCCTTCTGAGCGGCGAGCTGTTGAGTACTCAAGGCGGCCCCCTGCTGAACGTCGGCTTTCGCAGCCAGGGCGCTTGTCCGCCATTTATCGAGAGCCGCCGTCGTACTCATGAGCTCCCGTTGGAACCTCGGACCGAGGTCCACGCCTTGGAGCGCGCCGACTGCGTTGTGGAACTGACTGGTCCCTGAGGAAAACGGCTCCAAGAAAGAGCTTTGACCCGTCAGCACGTACCCCCGGATGCCGGTCTCCATGTTGAGCGCGCCAACGAGCAACTGGGACGCCCCGTTCGACGCCACATCGTAGGTGGACTCTTGCTGATTCAAGGTCGACAGCGTGCTCACCAGTGTCGGAACGGTGACAGCAACGATGACAAGGACCACGACGAGGTAGCCAAATGTCAGAGACCGGACGATGCGCCGGTTTCGCCCGGCCCGTGTCCCGTTCGCGCTCTCAGCATCCACGGCGAGCACCTTAGTGACGGGTATCCGTTCCTGCTCAGGAGGCCAACGGACCAATTCCCTCGCCGTTCGCCGTCACAGACGAAGTTCCCGGGCAACCGACGAACGGCCGTTGAGTTTATCGATGCGATCTCTCCGCGAGTGATCCACAGGCATTCCGGGTACGGAGACCCCAACGTCACAACAGCTTTCTGAACGGAGGTAGGCGTGTCCGGCAAGAAGCATCTCACTATGGCCTCGTGTCCACGGGACGACACAATTTCCGGCTTCAGCGCCCGGCTCGAATCATCTGGACAATTGGTGCTCTCCGGTGAACTCGACGTTGCTGCGTCGAATCCTCTGCGAGCTGTCCTTGATCAGGCGATGCTCGATCCCGGAGACGTCATCTCGATCGACGCGTCGGGTGTCACCTTCATTGACACCTTGGGAATCGGCGAGCTACTGCGCTACGAATTGATCGCCGCGGTGAATGGTCGGCGCCTCTGGCTCGGGTCAGCATCTCCAGCCGTGAGTCGGATCATCGACCTCATGGAGCTACATCACTTGCTCTTGCCGCCCGAGACGAGTCAATCCGTCTGAACGTTCGCGTGGAAGCAACTTGACCCCTTCGAGGGCGGTTGCACCTTGCGTAAGAATGCACTAACGTAACCGGGAGTGGAGGCCCTGCTGAGGACCCTGGGCGAACCCAAACGCTGTGAGATTGTCCGGCTGGTGTGGTCCGAGGAGCTCGCCGCAGCAGAGATCGCGGCCCACTTCCCGGACGTCACGCGGTCTGCGATCTCCCAACACCTGGGCGTGCTGCGCCACGCCGGACTGGTCTGCGAGCGCCGGGACGGCGTACGACGGTTGTACACGGCGAACCAGGCCGAGATGGGGCGAATCCGCGAGTTCCTCGACTCGTTCTGGTCCCAGAGCCTCGTCAGGTTGCGCGACCTGGTCGAATCGCCCGAGTCTTCCAAGGAGACGCCATGACAACCGAAGCGGTCCGAGAGATCACGATCGGCGCGTCACCAGCCACGGTTTTCGCGTACCTCATCGATCCCGATCGGATGATCGAGTGGATGGGAACCCAAGCCGTTCTGCAACCGCTACCAGGTGGCGAGTACCGGGTCATCTGCGGAGGGGTGAACCCCAGCGCCGGGGAATTCGTCGAGGTCGTGCCGAACGAACGGGTGGTGTTCACGTTCGGCTGGGACGTCCCCGATCACCCGATCCCCGCTGGGTCGACCAGAGTCGAGATCACGCTCGAGCCGGTCGGGGACTCGACCCTGCTGCGACTCGTCCACCGCGGGCTTCCCGATGACGCCGTCGACGACCACCTACGAGGTTGGGACTACTACCTCGGCCGACTCGGGCTGGTCTGCGACGGAGAGGATCCAGGGCCGGACAGCCCGCACCGGAGCGACGAGCAGGCTGAGTCCCAGGTGAGCGCATGAAGGCGCAGGAGATTTGGACCTACATCCACGCCGAGCGTGGTGACCTGGCCGACACGCTCGACGGTCTCACGCCTGCGCAGTGGGACGCCGCCTCATGGTGTGAGGGCTGGACGGTGCAAGAGACGGCCGGCCACGTGGTCGCCGCCGCGGAACAGACCTTTCCGAACTTCTACAAGGAGCTCGTCGCAGCTGGGTTTCGCTTCAACGTCTTTACGGCCCGTGATGCCACCCGCCTGGCCCGCGTCGGCCCCGCGGAGCTCGTGCGCCGGCTCCGGGCGCGCACGACGACGACCAATCACCCGCCGGCGCCGGTCATGGCCATGCTCGGCGAGATCGTGGTGCACGGCGACGACATCCGGCGCCCCCTCGGACTGAGCCACCGCTCAGCCGAACCGGCGCTGAAGGCGGTGGCCGACAGCTGGAAGAACTCCAACCTGCTCATCGGAGCCAAGCGGCGAATCAGCGGACTCCGGCTACGAGCCACCGACACGTCATGGTCCCACGGCGACGGGCCTGAGGTCGTCGGGCCCCTCCAGTCACTGGTCTTGGCCATGACCGGTCGCAAGGGATCCCACCAGGACCTGAGCGGGGACGGACTCCCTGTTCTGGCCAGCCGCGCCTGAGTCGACGGCATGCGCGCCGTAACCATCGCAGATGGCGACGTTGTCGTGGCCGAGCAGCCGGATCCTCAGCCTGGCGACCACGATGCCCTGGTGGGGGTCCACGCAGCTGGGCTCAACGGCGCCGACCAGGCTCAGCTGCGTGGGCATTACCCGCCTCCGCCGGGGTCGGGTGTCTCCGAGGCCCTCCCTGGGTTAGAGATAGCGGGTGAAGTCCTCGATGTCGGTCGTCATGTCACTCGCTTCGTCCCGGGGGACCGGGTCATGGCACTCGTTGCCGGGGCGGGACAAGCTGAACTCGCTGTTGTTGACGAGCGCCAGCTCATGCCCATCCCCGATTCCCTGAGTTGGGTCGAGGCTGGGGGGTTACCCGAGACGTTCATCACTGCGTATGACGCCTTGTTCAATCAGGGAGACCTGAAATGCGGGGAACGCCTTCTGGTGCACGGGGCGGCCGGGGGCGTGGGCAATGCTGCCGTCCAACTTGGCGCCGTGGCCGGTGCCATCGTGACGGCGACTGTTCGCACCCGGACGAACCACGGCGCCGTGGCCGCACTGGGGACATTCGACGTCATTGACCCTGAGGGGTTCGTGGAGCACGGTCCCTTCGACGTGATCATCGATCTCATCGGTGCTTCCAACCTCTCCGACAATCTGCTTGCGTTGGATACCGGTGGTCGCATCGCATTCGTCGCCACAATTGGGGGACACACGCGGACCTCAATATCGGAGCCTTGATGTTCAAGCGAGGACGCATCAGCGGTGCTTCTCTTCGTTCACGACCGACCGAAGAAAAAGCCATCCTCGCTCGCAAGATCGAGGCATATGCACTCCCCCATGTTGCGTCGGGTCGGATCTCTGTCCCGGTCGACTCCACCTTTGCTCTCCATGACGTCGGAGCGGCCTACGAGCGTTTCCGAACTCGCGGGAAGTTCGGGAAGGTCGTCCTCAAGATGCACGAATCCTTCCCACCCAGGGCCACCAGCTGAGCGTCATCGCCGAGGCTCGGACTTGAGCGACCGGCGGCGTCCGAGACGGCGTGTGGCGCTATGAGCCTTTCTCGCTGGGTCGTATGTCTTGCACTGCAAAGTCACCTGCAGGACCGACGTGAGTCTCAGCCCTCGCTCTCCGACTAGCAACTAGGAATTCGAAGGGGTCACCATCGCCATCGATCCAACCTCTTCAATCTCGTCTGACGTAAGCACCCATTCTGCCGCTCGGGCATTGGCGTCGACCTGCTCGGTCTTCGTGACACCGGCGATGACGCTTGCCACGACCGGCTGCGAGGCGAGCCAGGCAATCGCCAGCTCGGCCACGGACCGCCCACGAGCCAGCGCCCACCCCTCCAATCTCTCGATCGCGGGAGAGTCCCTCTCAATGATTCGGGCGGCCTGCTCGGAGGATAGATGGCGTGTGAAACGGCTGTCAGGTGGCAGCGGTCGGCCCGACTTGTACTTTCCTGTCAGCATTCCACTGGCCAGCGGGAAATACGGCAAGAGCATCATCGCGTTGTCCTCGAGCATCGGAATCAGTTCGTCGCGGGCTTCTTGGCGGAGCAGGTTGTAGCGGTTCTGAGAGGCGATCGGCGCGCTGAGAGCACCTGCGCGCGCGATCGAGGCCCGCTCTGCAATCTCGTTGGACGAGAGATTGCACAGACCGTGGTGCAGTACCTTTCCGTCTCGAACGAGCTGGTCGAGAGCCCTCAGGGTTTCCTCCGGAGCGACATCTGGGTCGGGGAAGTGCTGCTGATACAGGTCTATTCGGTCCGTCCCGAGACGCCGCAGCGAAGCTTCGACCGCGTGGACGATCCAACGAGCACTGGCTCCGCCCCGCTCACGATCGCCATCGACGAAGTAGCCGAACTTGGTGGCGATGACCGCCTCGTCCCGCCGGCCCGACAATGCGTGTCCCAGGAGCTCCTCGGAAATCCCGTCGGGACCGTACTCGTCTGCTGTGTCAAAGAAGTTGACGCCGGCATCGAAAGCTCGGCCGACGATCGCATCGACTGCTGACGCATCGGCCGTCGGTCCGAACTGATTGCATCCGATGCCCACCACAGAAACATTGCGCTCTGCGAGCCTGCGGTAGCGCATCATGACCTCCTGACGTCTTGATGCTTACAGCGCTCGCGGGGTGTACGGCAATTCTCGAGCTCGACCGGTGAGACGCCGAATGCACGCTGACGGCGAAACGGGCTTGTCGCGCTCGGGCAGATGGCTCAACGGCCTTGCCACTGGGGAGGGCGCCGGTCTCGGAACGCCCGTGGACCCTCCTGAGCATCGGCGCTGCGGTACACAGGCTCCCAGGTCTCGTCCGCCTTGGAGAACAGGTCCGGACGAGAGAGATACACCGTGCGCTTTGCCGCGGCGACGGAGAGAGGCGCATTCGCCGCAATGGACTCCCCCAGTCTTTGCGCGGCGGCCTTGAGCTTCGCCACCGGCACCACCAGGTTGACGAGACCGATCTCGTGGGCCCGCACGGCTCCCATGCGTTCTCCGGTAAGGAGGAGCTCGAGAGCCACACGAGGCGGAACGAGCCACGGCAGGGGCGCAGCCCACGGCGATCCGCGGCCGACCTTCACCTCTGTGATGGCGAACTCGGCATGGTCGGCGGCAATGCAAAGGTCGCACATTTGGGCCAGGAGAAAGCCTCCCGCGAGCGCCATACCATTCACCGCTGCGATGGTCGGTTTCGCAACCGCAACGTTCTGGCCGAAGACGGGGAAGAAGTCGGGCGGGGGCACCTCAAGCCTCTCGTCGGCCATCTCTCGCAGATCGGCTCCGGCGCAGAAGGCACGCTCGCCCGCGCCCGTCAGGACCAGCACCTTGGCTTCTTCGTCATCATTGAATCGGCGTGTCGTTTCCCAAAGCCCCGCCCGCACCGCCGTGCTCAGCGCGTTGTGCCGGCCCTGGTTGTCGATCGTGATCCACGCTACGGGGCCCTCGAGCTCGTAACGGACCGGTTCCATCAACGGACCCCCACGGCGTTGGATCCCGCGAAGACCATCAAAGCATGTTATTTCTCGATCACATTGTTGTCCACGGCCCATTCTGGGCTCCCGTGTTCATCCACGTGCTATCTTCGGCGGGCCCCCACCTCCTTCATCTCGCCGGCGTTTGGGCCGCAGCGTATGCTCCGTCTCATGGCTCCGTCTTCCCTCGCCGGGGACGCAGCGATCCGCACGTACGGCGGTAAAGGGATGGGGACAGAATACGATCTGACCGCCATGCGGGGATTCGTACACTTTTCTCCGGAGTGCGCTGGTCAGCCTTGAGATGACCCTCAACTTCGTGGCTGAAAAGTCGCTGGGACTCCGCGAGTACGACTGAAGCGATGTCTTCCCACCCGAATCTGCCCATCGCTCCTCGATCGGTGACCGCTCGGGGCCTGGCGCGGCGTCAGCGCTTGCTCGACGCCACGACGGTGCTCGTGGCCGAACGCGGTTTCCACGCTGTCAGCATCCTCGAGATCGGCGCGGCCGCTGGAGTGTCGGGGAGCGCCATCTATCGTCACTTCGCGAACAAGCACGAACTGCTTGTCGCTCTGCTGGACCGGGTGATCAAGGAGCTTCTGACTGGGGCTCAAGAGGTTCAGGAGACCGTCACGGATTCAGGTCGTGCGATCGAGGAGTTGGTCGATCGCCACGTGGAATTTGCGCTCCGTGATCGGGCGGTGATTCGTGTTTACGACCAGGAGGCCCATAATCTTCCGCCTGAGCACCGGACCCGAATGCGGACGAACCAGCGGGAGTACGCCAGGGTCTGGGTCGATACCCTCCTTGACCTCCGCCCGGAATTGACGCGGCACAGGGCCGGACTTGCCGTCCACGCCGTGTTCGGTCTGATTAACTCCGTGTCTGACCACGACCCCAGGGTCTCGACCTTTGAGGCGGCAGGCGTGCTGCGATCGATGGCATTGGCTGCGCTCCGGTTTTAGCGTCATAATCCGCACCCGATCCGACACTGGGATCGATACCAGGGTCGCCTAGACGAAGCCGAGTCCGAACCTCTCGGATATGTCCTCGTTCTGACTTCTCCGGATCAATTGTGCGGCACCTCGTGAAACGGAATGTCCCTGTCCGCTGCGGGTTCGCGAGGCAGCCCAAGCACTCGTTCGCTGACGTTGTTGCGCTGCATCTCCGCGGTCCCTCCTGCGATAGTCAGGCGACGACTGTCCAGGAACAGATCGGCCCACCGACCCGGATCGGGACCATCAGCGGGCCAAACCACGCCGAGCACACCGGCGAGTTCGGTGGCCACTTCCGCCTGTCGCTGGCCCAAGAGGTCGTCACCCAACTTCAGAATCCCACCATACGCCTGAGGCAAGTCCCCCGCATTCATTGCGTTAGAGATCCGTCTAGACAGTACTTTCTGCACGACTTGGGATACATGGAGGTCCGCGACCCGGCGCCGTAAACCTTGATCGCGTTCCAGACCCCGAGCCTTGACCAACTCCACCAGAGCCGGAAAAACCCCCTCTTGTTGCGCAACCTCCGCTCCCCCACGACCTACCCAGGCGTGCTCGATCTCGAGCATTCCACGGGCAACCTGCCATCCGTCATTCTCCTCGCCAAGGAGATTCGACGCCGGGACCACCACATCGGTGAAGAATTCCTCGCAAAACTCAGCACCCCCGTCGATCTGCGGGATCCGTCGGAGCTCGATACCCGGCGAATTCAAGTCGACGATCAGCATTGAGATTCCCCTGTGCTTGGGGACATCCCATCGCGTACACGCTGGACACAGCGCCATATCGGATAGATGACCGTTGCTCGTCCACGTCTTCTGCCCGTTGACAACGAACGCATCTCCGTCACGGGCCGCATCGGTGATGAGGCCAGCGAGGTCCGACCCACCACTCGGTTCGGAAAGCAACTGCGTCCAGAGTCTCTCTCCTGAGAGGATGTCCGGAATATGCGTGCGCTTCTGGTCCTCGGTTCCGAACTCCAAGATCGTGGCACCGATGATATTGATGGACACTCCGAAGCTGACGGGAGGTAGCTCGTAGTCAGTCGCCTCCTCCTCAAAAACTCGCTCGTGCTCCAAGGTTTGACCCTGTCCTCCGTACTCGAGGGGGAAGGTGAATCCGGAGTATCCGGCCTCGAAGAGACGCCGCTGAAGGTCCCTAAACTCATCCAGGCGGGCAACGCTCGCCTCAGCGTCGATCGGGAGGTGTCGCTTTTCGATACGGAGGACGTTGTCCTGGAGCCAGGCTCTCGCACGAAGTCGATACTCGTGAAGCTCTACCGTCTCCAATTTCTCCTCCGCAGGCTTCACGTCCGACGGTGAGTCGGAAGCTGCCGAAGAACGTCCGACTCAAAGTACGCGAGAACGTCAGAAAATTCCGTGACGGTCCGCCAGGGGAATTGAAGCACGAGATGGTTTACACCAATGTTCCGAAGCCTTCCGATGGCGTCTACGGCCTCGGCCGGGCTCGCCGCCGTCGCATCAGCCAGTGATCGTCCGTGTGCCACGTGGGTGTTCGCGGCCCGCCTCTCGTCGTCAACCCCACTGAATGCGAGCGAGTACCCGAACGTGAAGCGGCCAGGATCACGCCCAGCCGTTTCGAGCATGGCGCTCAACTCCACGATCGCCTGTTCGATCTCTGCCTCCGTTCCTGCCAGCGGAATCCATCCGTCGCCGAGCTCCACGGCCCGCCGAAATGGTCTTGGGCCGTTGCCTCCGATCCAGATCGGCACATGCGGGCGTTGCGCACACACCGGGAGGAAGTGAACAGGAGGAATGGAGAAGTGTGATCCCTCGTAGGAAGGCGTGCTCTGGGTCCAGAGTGTCTTCATAGCCCGCAACGCATCGTCAGTCCGAAGTCCGCGATCGTCGTACGGGATTCCGAGCATGTTGAACTCACGGCGCATCCATCCGGTGCCCGCCACCAACACCAATCGACCATGGGACACAACGTCGAGGGTTGCAGTCAGCTTGGCCAGCTCGACGGGGTGGCGGTAAGGAATGATGCACGCGTTGAAGACGAGACGGAGATTCTCGGTTACTGATGCGATCGCCGCACCGAGGACAAAGTTGTCGTACCACACAGCACTTACCGGGTCGACACCCTCAACGGCCGGCATCACGAAGTGCTCTGGAAACGAGACGGAGTGATATCCCAACCGATCCACTTCGCGAACCGCACTGAGCAGCGCGTCGAGATCTGGCCAGCGGTCGTACGGGAATAGGGGTATCGAGATATTCATGACTCGCTCCTTCGCAGGTCAGCAGAAACCGTTCGTGACCTCCGGGGCGCACAGGTGCGGGTCGAGGTCGTGGAGGGGACGTCGGAGGTGATCACACCACGAGATCGTTCAGACATGGGAGGCCGCAATCGATGGGCCAGTTCAAGCTGAAGGCGGAAGAGGTCGGAGCCGCGACAGTCGCTGCTGGTGCTCTTCCGTTTGCATAGTGGCTTCTTCTAGAGCAAAACCGGTCTGCAGAGGTCCGGTGAGAGCCTTCGAAAGGTGCATGTTGAGGACTCGCTTCGTTCCTTGCACCGCCTCCGGTGGCTGCTTCGCCAGTCTTTGGGCAAGGTGGTGCGCCTCATCCATAAGGGTCTTTGACTCGATGACGCGAGTAGCCAAACCAAGCTCTACAGCCGTGGCAGGCGATATGCGGTCGCCAGTGAACAGGTACTCGCGCAACCTCATCAGCGGACCTAACAGCGGCCAGAAGGCAGCGCCACCGTCACCAGCCACTAACCCGACCGAGACATGGGGATCGGCGAAGTGCGCACGGTCGGAGACAAGCACGATGTCGCACAGCATGGCAATGCTGCAACCCAGTCCGACGGCGGCACCGTTCACCGCAGCGACGACTGGAAGTGGAAACCGCAGCATCTCCTCAATGATCTCTGCGCCCTCTCGAATACTCTCATACCTTCCTGCAGGGTCGGTCGCAAACGAACTCAACCAATCGAAGTCACCTCCGGCGCAAAAGGTACTTCCCGCACCGGTCAAGATCACCACCCGAGCGTCGCGATCCGCCGAAAGCCTCCGCCACACATTTGCAAGTGCCCAGTGCAGAGCGGGGTTCACCGCATTCAGCTGCTCAGGTCGGTTGATGGTCACGATTCGGACCGGGCCTTCGGAGGTGACGACAAGCTCTGACGGCAGGGCGTCGTCGATATCAGCAGTCACAGTGCTCGCCCCCAGGGCGCATCCATCCCTGACACGCTCCGATGTCCCTCCGGTAGTGAGCCTCTCATCACTGCAGTCGACCGAAGAGGCTACCGTCCTGGTCGATGAATTCCAAGGTGGTCGGATTTCCCCACGCGAAGATAGTCACAAGAACAGTTTCCTGCCCGCGGATGCCGCGGGGTCTCGGAATAGCGACAGTTCGTGCTCCACATTGCCCAGGCTAACGTCGAGAGGCAGCCATCCATCGGCCCCACTCGAACGCGTGCTTGGTTCCGACTCCTCGGCAGACTCTCCACACCAACCCTGACCGGACTGCAGGAGGTTAAAGTCCATCGAAGTGCCGGGCGAACTCGAAAGCCTCATGGCCCTACTCACACTGGAGAAGGTCGCCGGAACCCAGTTCCGCAGCATGCCAGTCCGGACTGACCAACAACGTCTCTATGGTGGACAGATCGTTGCACAAGCATTAATGGCTGCTGGTCTCTCGGTCGCGCCCGACCGACCCGTCCATTCGCTTCACGCTTACTTCCTCAGGGGCGGACGGCCCTTCGAAACGATCACCTTCAACGTCCATCTGATCCGAGAGAGTGGAGCCTTTACCGTGGCGCACGTGGTGGCGGAGCAGGCAGGCCGCGCGCTGCTCAGTCTTGAGGCCTCGTTTCATGTGTGGGAGGACGGGCCCGAGGCGACGAACGCGGTCCCCGATGTGCCTCCCCCTGAACTGATGGTTCCCATCGATGACTGGCAACTCGCGCAGCCGATGCCCGACCAGGAGCGCAGTGTGCCCTACTTCCTCGATGCGCTGGAATACCGGCAGTCGCCGGAGACCCTTCCCGGATCATCGCAAAAGAACCATTCGCCGATCCGCGATCTCTGGGTCCGGACCAGGGGCGTCCTACCGGATTGGCCTCTGCTCCACGCCAGCATCATGGCGTACGCCTCGGACAAGCCCCTGCTGGGTACGACCGTCCTCTCTCCCCCGATATCCGGTGATCCTCGGGGATACCTCATCGCCAGTCTGGATCACTCCATGTGGTTCCATCGCCCATTTCGGGGCGACGAATGGAATCTGATCCATCTGTCCAGCTCCACGACCGGGCAGGCCCGCGCCTTCGCCCGGGGTGACTTCTACGGGCCGGACGGCGCGCTCGCGGCCAGTGTGACCCAGCAGGGGCTGGTGCGCCCACTGCCGGCCCAGCCCGGGAGTTGACGAGCTGCGGAACGGCCAGAGGTGCCGCTGGCCAGGTTGAGAGACGAAAGTCGGGGCAAACGCCCGAGCTAGAGCCCGAACCGTTGTCGCTGAATGCCGTGAAAACGCTCCATGAGTTGTTCACGACGCTCCTCCACAGTGATCCGGAGGGTGTCGTGAGGGAGCACGTCGAACAAGTCCGACCGATTGACCAGACGAGTCGCGAGAACCGGTCCTGAACTGGCCATGACCGTTCTCAGTGCCAGAACTCCTCGATCGAACCCTTGAGTATCGAGCCAATTAGGGCAGCCTGGATCTTCCGTGGCCAGAACGAGCCGAACTTTGCCGTCCCGGTCAACGGTCGCGCGAGCAGGCGTATAGCTGACCGACCGATAGAGGTAGTCGAAGCTGTTCATGAAGACACCCCCGAGGGATGCCATCCAAAACAAGTCTCCTCCATCGAACTCGACGATGAGTGCTTCATCGGGATTGAGCGCCCACACCATCATGGCGATCGATCGGCCCCTCATGGAGTCCGCCTGATCCGGGCTCTCCAATTGGGGGAACTCGTTCAGCCGAAAGGGATCGATCCACCCTCCGCTGTATCGGTAGCGGTGATCAGGCCATTGCTCCATCAGGTCGTCGAGGAACGTTCCAGCCCACTCCATGGCTCCGATCATCGTCTCTGGCGTAGGCATCGGTCGAGGATCCGCCATTCCGATCCTCTCAAATTCTCAGTATCCATGGCTGCTCATCCCACCCGTCAAAACCCTGGCGAATGAAGAGCTTTCGCGATTCAGCTGTCGTCGGCAGCCAGTTCTCCCCTCGTTCTCGTCCTCCGACAAACAGCTCGAAGGTCCCGTCAGAGTGGGAGCCGATCTCTTGCCCGAAAATGTTCCTTTCAGGAAGGTCACCGAACGGCTCGTGAATCGAAGGTGCTCCGGTTGCCGGGTCAGTATCGGGACGGCGGCCATGCACTGTCACATTGAAGAATCGTGCCGTCCCTTTGGTCCCGGTAATCCGATATTCATACGACCCGTCGATCCACGCTTGTTGATAGGTGAAATCGGCAGCATCTCCACCCAGCTTGCGCAGGGGAGTGCAAAACGCGTGGATCACCGGGTATGCCGGATCCCTCGTTTCCAATGCCAAATCAAAAGCCTGTCCGAGATTCTGCGTGAGATGTCGGAACCCGTCGGCGCGAAGTAGCGGAGTCGAAGAGTTCGAATCCTTAAAGACCCGATCTCCCGCACCCCGGAGTCGTTCACAGAATTCGGACCACGCTGTCCGCAGCGCGGCATCACCTGCGCCGTCCCCATATGTCATCGGCCCCTCCTCCCTTGTCGGCGCCGAATGAACCTGATTCCAGTCCCAGACTCGTCCATGCCCGCCTCAAGCGCCAAGCGCGCCGAGGATCGCCTCCAATTTCTCGACCGATCGAGCCACGGCCGGCAGATGCCCCTGGGCATCGATACGCGGCCCGAGCACCTCGACATCGAAGATTCCTTCATAACCCTTCTCGAGAACGCCCCCGAGCAGCCGCGGCAGCGGAACGGCACCGTCACCCGGAACCGCCCGGCCCGGGACCGCTCGATCGCCAAGCACGTAGTCGCTCACCTGCACCAGCCCGCAACGAGGCATAACCCGGTTGAACAACCCGTCGAGACCTGCCTCGGCCCAGCAGAACTGGATGTCGACACAGACGCCCAGATCGAACCGCTCAGCCAAGGACACGGTGTCCGAGAAGGTATGGGCGATGTGGATGTCGGCATAAAGCGCACTGCTGTTCTCGATCATCAGCGCGATCCCCCGCTGCCGGGCCTTCGCAGCACCCGCGGCCACGAGCTCTCCGAACCTGATCGCTGCGTCCTCCCAGCTCAGGGCACCCCGGCCACCAGTGACAAGGTACACGGACCTTGCTCCCAGCTCACCTGCGGCGCCAAGGAGGTGCTCGAGAGCTGCGGCAGCATCGCCCTGATCCGACTCGAGATCCGGGAAGACCGCGAAGGCATGATTGATCGCCTCGACTCGTAGACCCCCTTCGAATAGAGCCCGCTTGGCGAGAGCTACTCCGCCATGGACGAGCAACTGAGGACTCGTGAGCACGACGCTGTGGGCCTCCAGGTCGATGCACCGGTCGACGAACTCTTCGATCGTCGACCCTGGAAAGCAGAGCTGATCAATGGACACCCGAGGATGCATGGGTCTATGTCCGCTGTTCGATCTCGAGTCCGAAACGTTCCCGGTACGCAGCGAACTCGTCGTTCAGTCCGGCCACGTCCTCACCGATCAACCCAGTCGAATACCTGAATCTCCCATAGCGGTCCCCTTTGTTGCTGTTCAGATACTCTCGCATCGCGGACTCGCCTTCCGCGCTCCATGCCACCTCCGCGAAGTCATAGAAGGCCCGGATGGTCTCTATCTGGTCAGCCATGAAGTCCGGGTAGCGAACGTGGGAAATACGAGAGTCGTCGATCATTGGATTTTGAAGAATTGCGTGGAACCCAACACGGCTTGCGGCGAGGTGCATCCGAGCCTGTTCTTCGACGTTCGCCTCGCCCGTCAGTCCTTCGTGCACGTCGAGGGCCATCTGGATGCGCGACGCGGTCACCTGTACGGGATCGCGATGAATGTAGAGCACGCGGGCATCGGGGTAGGCGTCGAAGAGCTCTGCCAATCGGCCTCCGTGAAAGCCCTTCAGCACCCATCGCTTCTCGGATTTTTGAAACTGGACCGCCTGCAGCATCATCTTATGGATGCGATATTGAGCGACGTAGTCCACGGGAAGCCCTCCGATCACCATCCCCATCGGGACGCGCCACCAAGCTGTCGGCGTGAAGACCCGGAAGTCGAAGGCCCATGTGCGCTCACATTCAGGAAGGCCCTCGCCCAACATGTCGTTGTAGGGGTGGCACACCAACCACTTAGGAATCCGATCGTTGATCTCACGCCATTCCTGATCAGCCTGTGCCCGACGAGGGTCGTCCGGTCCACCGAGCCCAGGCGGCGGCGAAGGGTGCATGACCTCCCAGAACCGAAGTGTGCGCATTTGCGGATCGACGGAAAGCAGCGCGTGGAGCAGCGTTGTTCCTGAGCGCGGTTCGCCCGTGACAAAGAGGGGTCGTTCGACAGCCTCGGTAGCGAGGCCGAATCGACGATGATCATCGAAGAAGCAGAGGCGGTCAGTGAGCAACCAATGACAGGTCGCCGCTGCAGCCTGCTCGCCCATGTCGTCCATACCGACGGATTTGATCAGCTCGACCGCGATGGCGAATCGATCGGGAAGCGTTGGATCGCCCCAATCGGACAGCATGGTCGCCTCCTCTGCCGCGGCGAGCAGGTCTGGCGCGCTCAGCACCAACGCACTCACACCATGGACGCGCACAAGCGCATCAGTTCGTCTTCTGCCTCGCGCACCTTGGCAGCCGAACGAGCAGCATGGGCAAGCCCCGCCATGCCGCCGTAGTCGAGGATCTTGGGAACCCGCAATCCCGCGTCACAATATTCTTTGACCACGTTTGCGATCTGCCGAGGTTCTCCGTGCGGGACCACGTCAAGAATCGCTTGGGTGTCGACGCGAGACAGCATGTCGACCACCCGCTCCCTCGTCAACGTCCCCGGATCGATGTCATGGAAGCCGCGCCATTCCTCACCCATCGGATGCCGATGCCCGCGTGCACGCATGATCGCCGCAGGAATCTGAAGAGCGAACGCTTTCACCAACGGAGCTTCCACGATCTCGGCCAGCTCGTCGTCAGAGCCGATCAGACAGGTGAGGATTACGGCGGGGACGATTCCCTGAGGATCACGACCGGCGCGGTCCGCAGAAGCATGAAGAACCTCAAGCTTTGCCGCGTAATCCTCAGGAGACCAGATGTCGGCTGGCCACCATCCATCGGCGTACTTGCCTGCAATCTCCAACATGCGTGGGCCGTTGGCGCCAATCCAAATCCGCGGAAACCGACCCTCGTACGGTTCGGCGTCCAGGCGTGCGTGGTTCAGACGAAAGAAACGTCCGTCGAAGTCCACCGCTCCTTCCGTTTCCCAGAGAAGCCTAATGACCCTCAAGGCCTCCTCGAAGCGGCTCACC
Organism: uncultured Acidimicrobiaceae bacterium; assembly: GCA_963787485.1. GTDB lineage: Bacteria > Actinomycetota > Acidimicrobiia > Acidimicrobiales > RAAP-2 > Bog-473. Next base: position 421,347 of record CAWBDF010000007.1, read on the forward strand.
GGCTTCGAGAAATCGAATCCATATGGAACCGTATTCTCGACTTCTCCACTTCCCAACCCGAGGATGAATCGTCCCCGGGAAAGGTGATCGAGGGTGAGGGCAGACTGAGCCAAGGACGCTGGGTGGCGCCGCACCGTGTCCACGACGCTCGTGGCTATCGGAACCGTGGTCGTCCCGAGCGCGACCGCGCCCGCTACGGCCAGGGCGTCGAGATAGCGATGGGGCGAGGGCGATACGGTGGCAAGGTCGGTGAACTCAGGTGTCCAGATCGAATCTGGCCAAAAGCTCACCATGTGATCGGGGAGCCAGACGGAGTGATACCTTCCCGTGTCCAAATCCGGGAGCACGTCGAGATCCAACGGCAGCGTCGTCCTCAGAAAGGCTGCCGGTTGGACTTTCATCGCTCTCGACCCTCTCCCGCTGATGGCGACAGAGGAATCGTCACCCTGTCACCGCCCTTCCAGCCTGGGGCAGTCTCGATCCCCCGCAAAGTGCATCGTCAGTCAGGTGGTGCACGACGCCGCTCTCCCCGCGTCAGCGCCCCTCATCCGTGAGAACCTGTCCGGGCTGCAGAGCAGGCCGGTGCCATCCAAGCTCCATCAGGTCTCGGGATAGGCGATGACCCGTTCCGTAAGGTTCGCCGTCCACACACGACTCGCAATCTGCCATCCGCCGTCGGTGAGGACGAACCGGTCGTCGTAGTACCCATGCATCCGGAGACCCTTTCGATTGTCACTGCGCATGACGATCGCATCACCGTACGTACGCGAGGTGAACCCGTCCCCTTCAGGGTGAATCACTTGGTTGCTGACCCTGTGCAACGTGTATCCACAGTCGGCGTGAGCCTTCTCCATGAACGAGCACAGTTCGTCACCGCTCTCCCATTTTCCGGATTCGCCGTAATCTGCGTGACAATCTTCGGTAAAACATGTGCGGAAGAGCGCCCAGTCGCGCGTATCGATCCCGGTTGCATATCTCAGGACCACATCGCTCAGCCGTTGCCGTACTTGAGGGTCAGTTTCCGTCGTCATTTCAACTCTCCGTTGCGGCCTCTTGATCCGATATGAGTGGGCAGTGCAAGTTTAGCGGACATACCTCAGCATTTCTCGGGAAGAGACGCCAGGGGCGCCGGTTTGAACAGAGGACCACAGCCCCGACAGGCCGGACGCTTCGCTGGTGGTGGCTTCGTTCTGTACGGCTCGGGAACCGAGCATCAGTAAGACCTCGGAAGGCCGAGGGATCGTTGCGCCACGAAGTTCAGGATCATCTCTCGGCTGACGGGAGCGATGCGAAGGAAGCGAAGGAATCCCCACATGTCCGCAAGGCCGAATTCCGTAGTCATCCCATTGCCTCCGAGGGTCTGGATCGCCGCGTCGAGGGCGCGAAATCCTGCCTCCGCTGCTGCGTACTTGGCCATGTTGGCAGCTTCACCAGCGGCCACGTCGGCCGCGTCGTGGTCATGAAGCCACGCTGCCTTCTGCATCATGAGACGAGCGAGCTCGATCTCCACTTTCGCGACGGCGAGCGGGTGTGCCACGCCCTGGTGCGATCCGATTGGCACGCCCCAGACCTGGCGTTCTTGGGCATATGTGGCCGCACGCTCCAAAGCGTACCGACCTACTCCCGTGCACAGCGCGGCGCTCATGATGCGTTCGGGGTTCAAACCCAGGAAAACCTGGCGAAGGCCGTCGCCCTCTCTCCCGAGCAAACAATCGTCCGCAATCTCGACCCCGTCGAAGAACAGCTGGAACTGGTGCTCTGGCGCAGAGATCTCAGTTGAGATGGACCGGCGCTCCAAACCAACAGCGTCAGTGCCGACCACGAAGAGCGAAAGCTGCGCGTTGCAGGTTGTGGGATCCGTGCCGGTTCGCGCCACGACGAGCATCGCCGGGGCCTCGTCCACCCCGGAAATGAACGTCTTGCTGCCGGTGATGCGCCAGCCTTCGTTGTCACGAACTGCCGTCGTCGAGAGGTTGTGGCTGTTCGAGCCGGCATCGGGTTCGGTAATGGCGAACACCATCTTTTCGCCGGTGGCGAGTCCGGGCAGCCATCTTGCGCGCTGTCCGTCCGTACCGAATCGGGCAATGAGCTCAGCGCTGATCGCGGCCGACACGATGAGCAACAACAACGGGCAGCCTTGGGCCGCCAACTCCTCGCAGACGATGGCGAGCTCGGTGATCCCTCCTCCTCCGCCCCCCCATTCCGTTGGAAGGTGGACAGCGAGAAAACCGTGCTCAGCGACGGCGTTCCACAGCTCGGTGGTGCTCTGTCCTGTCTTCGCCCGCTCCAGGTAGTAGGAATGGCCGAATTGTGCCGCCACGCCGGCCACGGCCTTGCGAAGCATCTGGTGCTCGGCAGATTCGGCGAAATCCACGGGTTCTCTCCTCGGGCCCCGGTTGGCCGGACAATAGGGAAATTTAGACGACAAATGTGATTGGTGAATAACCTACGCCTATGGCCGTACTCATGTCGACCCTCGATTCGACTGACCCAACCGCACTGGCGAACCGTGCGGGTCTCGAACGCCTGCTCGCAGAGCATGAGGAGGCCCTTGCCCAGGTCCGAGCAGGAGGTGGCGCCCGTTACCTCGAGCGCCATCGTCAGCGCGGCAAGCTCACGGCCAGGGAACGCATCGAACTGCTCCTCGACTCCGGCTCACCGTTCCTCGAACTCTCCCCACTGGCGGCATGGGGCACTCCCTTTCACGTCGGCGCCAGCATCGTCACCGGGATTGGAATCGTCTCCAGGGTCGAATGCGTGATCATCGCCCACGACCCCACGGTCAAGGGCGGAACGATGAATCCGTTTACCTTGAAGAAGAACCTCCGAGCGCTCGAGATCGCCAGAATGAACCGCATGCCCGTCATCAACCTGGTGGAGTCGGGCGGAGCCGATCTTCCCACTCAGGCAGACTTCTTCGTGCCGGCTGGCCAGATCTTTCACGATTTGACCCAGCTCTCGGCGATGGGCATCCCGACGGTGGCACTCGTCTTCGGTAACTCGACCGCTGGCGGTGCGTACGTGCCGGCAATGTGCGACCACGCGGTCCTCGTCGACCAGCGAGCCAAGGTATTCCTTGGTGGTCCGCCGCTCGTGAAGATGGCGACCGGAGAAGAGTCCGAGGACGAGGAACTCGGCGGGGCGGCAATGCATTCACGAGTATCCGGATTGTCCGACTATTTCGCGCTCAATGAGTTGGACTGCATACGAATTGGTCGCGACATCATTCGTGATCTCGGATGGCGCAAGCTGGGGCCCGGTCCGGACCTGCCGGCAGATGCCCCGCTCCACGCAGAAGACGAACTTCTGGACATCGCGTCAAGCGACCTTCGAATTCCGTTCGACCCACGCCAGGTTCTTGCGCGCGTGGTTGATGGCTCGCGGTTCGACGAGTACAAGTCGGAATACGGGACAAGTCTTGTGACCGGTTGGACGTCGATCCATGGATTCCGGGTTGGCGTACTTGCCAATGCTCGCGGCGTGCTGTTCATGGAGGAGTCCAAGAAGGCTACGGAGTTCATCCTTCTCGCGAACCAGTTGGATATTCCGCTCGTGTTCTTTCAGAATTGCACTGGGTACATGGTTGGACGAACCTACGAACAAGCAGGCATCGTCAAGGACGGAGCCAAGATGATCAATGCTGTCACCAACAGCACGGTTCCACACCTGACCGTCATCATCGGAGCATCGTACGGAGCAGGGAACTACGGGATGTGTGGTCGAGCCTTCGAACCGCGCTTCCTCTTCGCTTGGCCGAACTCGAAGATGGCCGTCATGGGTCCCCAACAGCTGGCCGGTGTCATGTCGATCGTAGCTCGGCAGGCCGCCGAGGCGGCGGGCCGCGAATTCGACGAAGTCGCTGATGAGAGGCGGCGTCAAGCAATCGAGAAACAGATCGAAACGGAGTCACACGCCTTCTTCAACAGTGGCAAGCTCTACGACGACGGCATCATTGATCCTCGCGATACCCGGACAGTTCTGGGCCTCGCACTCTCCGCTGTTCACTCCAACGTCGTCCAAGGCCGACGAGGCTTCGGCATCTTCCGGATGTAGGCATGATCACAACTTTGCTGGTTGCAAACCGTGGAGAAATCGCCGCGCGGATCATCCGCAGCGCGCGGCGAGCTAGGAGTCCGAACCGTCGCAGTGTTTTCCGACGCGGACGCGTCGCTCCCCTTCGTCAGCGACGCCGACGAAGCCGTACGCCTTGCGGGCAACGCGCCGTCGGACACCTACCTCCGGATCGACCTCATGCTCGAAGCCGCTCGACGTACTGGAGCCGATGCCATCCACCCTGGATACGGATTCCTTTCAGAGCGCGCTGACTTCGCTCGAGCATGCGAGGCTGCCAGACTGCTGTTCGTCGGGCCTCCCGCGACCGCCATCGAGCTCATGGGCTCCAAGGTGGCTGCAAAGCAGGTCATGGCGGAGGCCGGTGTGCCGATTCTGGCAGGTGCGACCGTCGGACCGAACCTGGCATCCGACCAAGTCCGCGCTGCTGCCGATGCGATCGGGTATCCAATCTTAGTGAAGGCGTCTGCGGGCGGCGGAGGCCGAGGGATGCGCATCGTCTCGTCACCTGACGAGCTTTCAGAAGCCGTGTCCTCAGCCCAGCGGGAGGCCGCGGCCGCCTTTGGAGACAGAACCGTCTTTCTCGAACAGCTCGTTGAGCGGGCGAGACATGTCGAGGTCCAGGTCCTTGCCGACGTACACGGCAACGTGGCTCACCTTTTCGAACGGGAATGCTCCATCCAGCGCCGACATCAGAAGGTGATCGAAGAGGCACCATCGCCAGCGGTGGATTCTGCGCTACGCGCCACCATGACTCAAGCTGCGATCACGGCGGCGCGCGCCGTCGGCTACGTGAACGCTGGCACGGTTGAGTTTGTCTTGAGTCCTGACGGCTCGTTCGCGTTCCTCGAGATGAACACGAGATTGCAAGTCGAGCATCCGGTCACGGAGATGGTCACTGGACTCGACCTGGTCGCCCTCCAGCTACAGATCGCCGAGGGGCGCCGCCTACCCGACGAGGTGCTCCACGCTCAAATCCATGGCCATGCCATCGAAGCACGCCTCTACGCAGAGGACGTCACAGCAGGATTCTTGCCGACGAGCGGGCGGATCGACCGTCTCTGCGTCCCACTCGAGGACGGTGTACGCGTTGACGGTGGATACGGCGACGGACTCACGGTTTCGACCTATTACGATGCAATGTTGGCGAAGGTTGTCGCTTGGGGGCCAAATCGGTCGGTTGCGGCGAGTCGCCTGTCCGAAGCACTCCAGCGCGCGGTGGTCCACGGTATCGCGACCAACCGCGACCTCCTGGTCAATGTGCTGCGCCACGAGGCCTTTCTCTCCGGCGAGTTCCACACCGGCTTCTTGGAACATCATGGCGCTGACGTCACAACACCGCCCGCCTTGGACCCAGAGACCCGTCGCCTGCACGCGCTCGCCGCTGCAGTGGAGGGGGGAGCTCGCCAGCATTCCTTGTCTCCTCTTCCCTCTGGTATCCCTCCTGGGTGGAGAAACGTGGGTCCCGCCCACCAGCCAGTGCAGCTCGAGTCCGCCGACGATCTCACCACTGTGTTGTTCAGGTGGAGCCGAACCGGACTCCGCGCCTTGATCGACACGGTGTGGGTCGACGTGAAGGTGCATGAGATAGGAGCGCAATTGGTCGACCTGGAAGTCGACAGACGTCGGATCACTTACCAGGTGCAACGGATCGACGATCTCACCGCGGCCGGCACCGTTGTTCACGTTGACAGCCCGCTCGGATCCTCAACCATGCTCGAGCGCCGAAGATTTCCTTTGCCAGCTCAGGAGGAGACAGCCGGCTCGCTGGTGTCCCCCATGCCCGGAACCGTCGTTCGGGTTGATGCCGCCGAGGGGCTTCACGTCGACGTCGGCTCTCCACTGGTGGTGCTGGAAGCCATGAAAATGGAACACACACTCCGATCGCCACATGCAGGCGTCGTCCACGAGATCCGGGTCACGGTCGGTTCACAGGTGGACGCCGGAACTGTCCTGGTCGTCGTTCACGACGGGGAGGAGGACACGAGCGAGTGAACCAACCGGCTGATTTCGGCTGCCTCCACTCGCTCAACGCCGCGGATCTTCGGCGAAGAACTCGTCCATCAGGTACGTCGGAACGGGAACGACCGCCGGGTCGAGAAAGACCGCGTGCTCGAGCTGCCCCGCTGCTCGGACTTCAGCCCGTGAGAGAGCATCGAGAGCCGCATCAAGGTCGTCAACCACCAGGCCGTGCGCATGATAGCGGGGGCGTTGCGGAGGTGGCCCCCACGGCCAGGAGGCTTCCTCGTCCGGCAACGTGAACAACAGCAACAAGCAATCGACCAGGTCGACGATGGCGGCAATCTCGCCGGACTGTGCTTCAGGCGACCGTCGAAGCACTTCCGTCCCGAACAGGTGGGCAAGCCGCTCTGCGGTCGCAAGAGGGTCGACGACGACAGCGGTCACGAACCCGTACTTTCGCACCGGCGCCACAGGTCGGATGTCACGGCGTGGACTCGGTAGTTCGTAGCCAAACCGAGGATCATCGTCCGTTTGCATCATCGACCATTCCAGCAGGAGACCGTCGGAGTCCGCGGGTGGCGTGAAGAACACCTGTCCGGCGATGTCCGCCATCGGATGCAATCCGAGGGCGACCATTCGTTCGCGGGTGCGCTCGATGTCCGACACCCTCAGAGCAATGGAGTGCATTCCACCGTTGAACTTCGTCACAAAATTGCGCACCGGGGAATCGTCCCCGAGTGGTGCGCCAATTTCGATGGCATTGTCCCCGAGCCAGACCATCCCGCCCCGCCTCCCTACCTCAGGCTCTTCTGACGAACGATCATGCATGACGACGGCTCCGAAGAGCTCTTCGAGGGGTTCCAACAGAGCGAGATAATCGTGACCCATGGCGGTGGAATGCCAAAGTCCGTCGATTTCAGCCATGTCTGCCTCCTTGTTTCCAAGTATTCCATAGCTTCGTCACAGACGTTCGGGCCCCCGGGCTCCGGTCCCGCATCTCCGCAAACGTGGTGAGGTCGCGCACACCCATGGTGCGGTGCCATCACCCCGCGGTAACATCCTCGTCGTTGGTCGAAAACTGCACGACGACACGCGGGGGACCTTCATGACCACCGGATCCAATGACGATTTCGAGCTCGACGGCGCCGTCTGTGTGGTCACCGGTGCGACGCGGGGAATCGGGCGTGTGACCGCTCGGAAGCTCGGTTCCGCCGGTGCGCACGTCGTGATCGTGGGTCGCAGCACGCGGGAGCGGCCTGACGCATTTGCGCCCGGGACCCTCGAGGAGGTCGAAGCCCAATTGACCGGTGAGGGTATCCCGGTGCTGGCAGTACAGGCGGACCTCACCGACCCCGCTCAGGTAGACCTCGTGGTGGAACGCACGCTGGAGTGGCGTGGACGATGTGACGTCCTCGTCAACAACGCGGCCTACACCTCCAACGGCTCCATCCTCGAAGTACCACCTCGGCGCTGGCAGACCGGATTTCAGATGCAGGTGACGACCCCGCTGCAGCTTTGCCAGGCGTTCGTTCCGGGAATGCTCGACCGTGGCAATGGCCGTGTGCTCAACGTTGGAACCCGAGCAGCTCGCGAAATGATCGAAAATTTGCCGCTATACGGTACGACCAAGACAGCTGCCGAACGCATGACTCTTTGGTGGGACTTCGAATTCGGTGGTCGCGGCGTCTCCTTCAACGTGTTTCGCATCGACTCGGTGGTTACCACTGAGGGATGGCACGTCGTACTCGAGCAGCAGGGCGAGGAGATCGCCACCGGCAGTTACACGACCGCTGAGCTCGTAGCTCCCGAGGAGTGCGCGGACATCATTGAGTGGATGGTTCGCCAGCCGTCTTCGTGGTCAGGCCAGATCATCGAAATCCCTGAGGCGCGCAGCGCCATGCAGGGCATCCCGACAAAGTCCTGACCCGGGAAACCCCGGCGAACCCGCGCGCGGCTGGTCGACCCGCACAGCCCGCTCCGCGGAAGCTCGTCTCAGTCCGCCGGATTCCGCAAGGCCCGGGCAGGTGTGATCGATTCGGGTCGCGGGCGCGGCGGATGATCCAGCCGTGCGATAGCGTCGTTTCGATCCCGGAGGTCCGGCAAGGAAGCTTCGGTCGTAAGGATGTAGAAGTCGTCCCGCTCCACCGCCTTCAATACGAGATCAGCCACATCAAGCGGATCGTCACCCGTCTTGAAATACGCCAGCACGGCTTCGTTAAGCCCGTCCCCACCGGTCACGGACAACTCAGCCGGTCGGTTTCGCTCTGACAGCAAGATGTTGGTGTTCACAAGCCCTGGACAGAGGACTGACACACCAACCTTCGCCTCAAGCTTGCGCAGATCATGAAAGAGCACTTCGGACATCGCGACCACCGCAGCCTTGGTGGCCGAGTACAACCCTGCATTCGGCATGGGGGTGAGGCCCGCCAGCGAGGACGTGCTCACAACGTGGCCTTCCTCCCCGGACTGCAGCATCTTCGGCAGGAAAGCGCGGATGCCGTTCTGCACACCCACGATGTTCACGCCGATGACCCAACGGAAATCCTCTTCCGTCATGGCCCACAACCGACCCGCGATAGATACTCCGGCGTTGTTGCACATCAGGTGAACGGTGCCGAATCGTTCCGCCACGGTTGAAGCGGCCGCCTCGACGGCGGCGGCGTCTGCCATATCCACGACGAGCGGGAGAATTCGATCGGAGTCCCCGATGTGGGCGGCAGCGCCGCTCAGCGCCTCGCCCTCGACGTCGAGCATGGCGACATTCATTCCGCGCTCGTGGCATCGCCGGGCCAGCCCAAACCCGATGCCACTTGCCGCACCGGTGACGACCGCAGTTCTGTTGGTGAACGTGGAAAGCATGCGCGGGACCCTCGTTCGTCGCGGACCTCTTTGTCGATCCGGTCCCCTCACGGGCACCGGATCGTCTTCACGCCGTCAGCTTGAGCACCTCAGCAAGGTTTCCACCCATGATGCGAGCGACATCGTCGTGGGGTAACCCGTCCAGCATCTTCACGTAGCTCACCGGATCGGCCAGCCCTTCTGGGTGCGGGAAATCCGAACCGAAGAGGACGCGGTCGACTCCAACGAGCTTCACGATTCCGATGGGGTCTTCCTCGTGAAATGGATGCACCCAGACATTGCGCTTGAAGGTCGTCACAGGGTCTTCGGCGAACAAATGGGGGTTGTGGTCGTACTCTTTTTCGAAGGCCAGGAGTAATGGCTTCACCCAATTCGACCCGTTCTCCACAGGCAAGAAGCGCAGCGACGGGAATCGGGAGCAAAGACCATGGCCCACCACCGACGCCAGCACGTCGAAGATCCCGCGGTTTTGATGGCGAAGGATCTCTTCGAACGCGCTCCAGTTGGCAAAGGGCAGGAACTCACCGTCTCTCCGTCCCTCCCACACGTTGACGTATTTGCTGATGCCATCGTCCGAGGCGTGCAACCCGACGGCGACATCTGCTTCGACGACTTTCTCCCAGAAGGGGTCGAACTCCGGCAGAGCGAACGAACGCGGACCTTCGTACCCTGGGACCGGGGCGGGGCGAATCAAGACGATCCGGGCACCACGGCTGACCACCCAATCCAGTTCCTCGATGGCCCGTTCGACGATCGGAAGTGTGATGACCGGAGTCGCAAAAATCCTGTCCGAGTAGTTGAACGACCACTGCTCGTACATCCATTGATTGAGCGCGTGCACGACTGCGTGAGTCGCACGCGGGTCATCGGCCAGCCGCTCCTCGAGAAGACTGGCCAGTGTCGGCCACATGATGGCGCTGTGGATGCCCAACTCGTCCATCAGAGCCAGCCGCGGCGCCGGCTCGAAGTATGCGTCGGGCGACCGCATTGCTTCCCCCAGAATCTCACGACGAGATTTGCCATCTGGGTTCCCGCTACGGAAGTACTCTTCTTGAGCACCCGGGCGCGCCACGACGTTGAAGGTCGGATTCGGTATGTAGTCGGAAACGACGTTACGAATGGCGATCCGAGTGCGACCCCCAACCTCGACGTACTTGATGAGGCCCTCGTACTCCTTCGGAAGGAACTTCGTAAAGGCCTGATCGGTCTCGTACATGTGGTTGTCGGCGTCGTTCACAGGGAAATCGACGATTAACTCGGACAAAGCTCCCCCTTTCTCACTCGTCTCTCGAGGTCATATGCTTCGGCCGTGACGTCGCCTGGCGCGGCCCCGAGGCCACCTCACGGCTTGAACAGCAAAGTGACTCACAAATAACCTACAGCAATGCCAGGGCCAGTGTCGAACGACAACGCCATTGCCACGGGGGCGCCGCTCTGCCACCTTGGTGGCGGGCAATTTCAGTGGTTTCGGTGAGTACCCGGCCCCTTCGCATCGCCAACGTCTCGGGGTTCCTCGGCGACCGTTTTACGGCGTTCCGAGAGATGCTCGGCGGCCCCACAGCCGTGGACGTGATCACGGGCGACTACTTGGCCGAGCTCACAATGTTCATCCTTGGCAAGCAACAGGCGAGGGATCCACGAGCGGGCTATGCCGACGTCTTCGCCCGGCAGGTGGCAGAAGTCATGGGCGATCTCCTTTCCAGTGGCACGAGAGTTATCGCCAATGCGGGCGGCTTGAATCCGCGCGGCCTTCGTGACCGGCTTCTGGACATCGCGGCAGAGCAAGGCTTCGAGCCTCGAATCGCTGTCGTGGAAGGCGACGATCTTCGTGGGAGGCTCGCCGAATTGCAGGCAGACCCAGATCTTGAGTTTCGACATCTCGATACGGGTCAGCTGCTTCCTTCTCTCGGATCGGCGGCTATGACCGCGAACGCCTATTTGGGGGGCTGGGGGATCGCCTCCGCGCTGAACGCCGGCGCGGACATCGTCGTCACTGGCCGGGTCACGGACGCGTCACTCGTGCTTGGCCCGGCCGCCAGTTGGCACGGCTGGCGCATGGACGACTGGAATTCCCTCGCCGGTGCTGTCGTCGCTGGGCATGTGATCGAGTGCGGCGCACAAGCGACCGGCGGGAACTATCCCTTCCTGACTGAGCTGTCCCCTGGACTACCGGGCTTCCCGATCGCGGAGATCTCGCGGGACGGGACGTTCGTCGTCACGAAACAACCAGGTACAGCCGGCGCGGTGACGACCGGAACCGTGACCGCGCAGCTCCTCTACGAAATTGGCCGGCCGAGTTACGCGAATGCAGACGTCATGGCGCACTTCGACGGGCTGAATGTCGTGCAGTCGGGTCGTGACCGCGTCACGGTCAGCGGCGCCCGAGGGACGCCGGCACCAAGATCGTTGAAACTTGCCGTGAATTTTCCAGGCGGGTTCCGCAACACGATGACCATGGTGATCACTGGTCTCGAGATCGAGCAGAAGGCCGACCATGCAATGGCTCAGCTGACCGAGGCACTCGGTGGCACCGACCAGTTCGATGAGTTCGATGTTCAGTTGCTCCACACTGAGCGCCCGGATGCCATCGTGAACGCTGAAGCAACCGCACTTCTCCGCATCACGGTCAAGAGCCACAACCCGGAGCTCGTCGGGCGCCGGTTCTCCAATGAGGTAACCGCACTCACCCTCCAGAGCTACGCGGGCTACTTCGCCACCACGCCGCCGACATCAGCCACTGAGTACGGTATCTACTGGCCGGCGCTCTTGCCACGGCACCTCGTCATGCATTCCGTGCTCTTTCCTGACGGCACAGTACACCCGGTACCCGACCCTCCCCTGGAACAGAGTTCGGTGACGAGCTCGGGCAGGAACTCGGCCCACGAGGCTGCACCAACTGACCGTCGAGTCACAGGTGAGCCAACGGCAAGATTGCCACTTGGGACGATCTGTGGGGCCCGATCCGGCGACAAGGGCGGTAACGCCAACGTCGGGTTGTGGTGTGAGACTGACGATGCGTACGACTGGCTCACGGATTACTTGACCGTGGAGCGTTTCCAGGAGCTGCTGCCGGAGACCGAACCGCTCCGCGTCGAGCGCTACGAGCTTCCAACGCTGCGGGCCGTGAACTTCGTCATCATGGGCCTCCTCGGTGAAGGCGTGGCTTCGAGCGTGAGGATCGACCCCCAAGCGAAGGGCCTCGGGGAGTTCGTTCGGTCACGCCTCGTCGATGTGCCCACGAGACTCATAAGGGCCGGGTTCGAGACGCGCCGTGACCAGCCATTCCGGTCCTGAGTCCGCAGCCCGGCCGACACGCGAGCGGCCCGCACCTCGCCTCGAGCGGCGCACCAACCAGCCCCTGCTATCGTCACGCTCGCTTAGCCAGATTGGGGGTCAGTCGTCGATTGATCCATGCTGGCGACGGAAGGACATGTGGACGTGCAGGGTACCGAATCACCAAATCGGGTACCGTCATTGCGAGGAGTGACCCTCCGGCAAGACCGTGGCCGTACGCCATCTGGGAGTGTGCGCACGCGGTGAGTTCGGGAGTTCCCGCCACAGAGAAGGTGCAGGGCGTCTTCACCGACAGCATGGGCGAACTGGTGACCTACCGCTACGTCGGGTGTCGCTCGGTATTGATCGATCACGACCGCGCCGAGGGGTCGACCACGATACGAAACCACCTTCGTACCACGGGCTCGATCTCGGGAACCGCACTCGCAGTCTCAATGATGGACACTGCTGGCATCAACGTCGACCCGGTGTTCCTACTCGCTCTGACGGAGGTGGACCTCCAGGTCTACGAGCCAGCGCTCGACGTGGTTGCTCTCCGCACCGTCGGCCACGTCATTCGCTGGGCCCGCACCCAGGTATTCACCGAATGTCAGTTCGAAGACGCAGGCCGCCCGGGGCGCCTGATCGGCTACGGCGCCGCCAACTGGTCAGTGATGAGTCCGACCCCCGAGGGTTTCGTCTATACGGATCCGGGCCCAGGCCTTCCCGAAGGTCCCGATACTCCTTCGATGGTGGAGGCGTTCGGACTGCGCGCCGGTCCCGATGGCGGCTTCGTCGTCCCCGAGCTGTCTCCACGGGTTGGGTCCGAGCTGCTCCACCATGGTCCGGTGCTCGCCGCCATTGAGCAGAGCGCGCTCCAAGCTGTGACCGCATGGTCGACGACCGGGACGCCGGCGCCGGCGCTCTTGTCATGGACCATGCGGATCGTCAAAGCCGGCCGGCATGCCCCGTTCTCGGCCACTGCGGAGGTCCTGGCACGCTCGCCAGAGGTCATTGGCTGCCGCTCTGTGCTGAAGGACGGAAATGACGAGGTGATCGCCGTCGCTCAGCTCAGCTACAGCTGCCCTCGACATACTGGGCCCTGAAGGGTGCTCTCCGCCGACAGCTCCATGGCCCTCCAGGGCGGGCTCTTCGAGCGGGAATTCAGGCAGTCCCTCGTGATAACGATCCATGGTGGCAGCAGCGAAATCATGCGGAACCTGATCGCCCAAAGGTTTCTCGGACTGCCGAAGAACCGCCAAAGAGCTAGTCCAGACTTGTCGACTCCGACTCCGGGTCCCCAGAAGGCCGGGGAGCGCGAGCACGTAGCTCCCATCTGTTCCCGGCCGGGTCTCGGCAGAGAAACACTCGCAGGCTGCGGCCCTCGTTGGTGCGATAGTCACACCCCGCATCGGACAAGCGGGCCTCGATGCCTTGGTCTACCTCAACGGCAGTGTGGGCCATCGCTGCCGGCTGGTGGGACGGATCCACGCTGAGATGGACCTGGCTGCCGTCGTCTGCTCCATACCACAGAGCGCGATCGGCGAAAGCCGCCGGAGGGTCGAGCTTCCGGTACCCGAGAACGTCAACCAGGAACGCTTCCTCCGCTTGCTCGAGCTGCGGTGGTACCGCCAGGTTGACATGGTGAAATCGGATCGCCATGCCTAATCCTCCTCCCGGGTGATTCCGGCCGCGACGTTGGCCATCATGGCCTTCACCGCCTCGTTACGTGAAAGGGACCGGAGCGCCAGTGCACCCTGTCGTACCGGTTCCCCAGCGAACCATGTGGGGCCGTTTGCGAGGTTGGCAATCGCTTCCTCCGCCACCTGCGAGGAGGAGACGATCCGAGGGATCGGCCGAGGATCGTCCATATCGGCAAGAACACCGCGCTCGACCAGGAGCCGTCGCAGAGACGGTGTGTCCGTTGCTCCAAGGATCAGGGCAAGCACGTCAACGCCCTTTTCATGGAGTTCCGTCCACAGACCCTCTGCCATCACCGTGTCGTAGGCCTTCGTTCCCCCATAAATGACGGCGTTGGGACCTCCAGCTTCACCGGATGCGGACGACACAATGATGATGCCTCCTCGTCCTCGCTGCACCATTGCAGCGCCAAAATGATGGCACAGAACGGTCGGAACAACGCAGTTCCGGTCAATCATCGCCACGCTCGTGTCGATCGGTGTTTCGAGGAATGGCTTATACAAGGTATCGGCACCGGCGTTGTACACGAACAGGCCCACCTCAAGCCCACGTGTCGCCGCCTTCACCGCGGTGACACCGTCGGCCTCAGTCAGGTCCACCGAAACGGCGAGCATCTGTGTTCCCGTGTCAGCCCTAATGCTGTCGGCCGCCTCTTGGAGGATTGCGGTACGCCGAGCCAGCATGACGACGTTGACTCCTCGATGAGCGAGCTGACGGGCGAATTCCAACCCCACTCCGTCAGACGCTCCTGCAACGACTGACCATGGCCCGTAGCGCTCTGCGAAATCCGTCATTCGACTCCCTCCCCGGCCAAGGCGATGGCCTGCCTCGGTCGATACTGGGCCAAGGACGGCCGCCACCAGCCCGGGGTGGTCGACTACCCTGACAGTTCACGGTAGTCGGTCGCTTGATCTGTGACCTTATGTGGATGACGTTTCACGGTGGGACGGTCGGTGTCGTCTCGGTTGACCCGATCCGACGGGACAAAGGAACGCGCTGCCTCCGTTCGGTGATCTCGCCGACCCTGACTCACACAACCCGGTCCGGTCAGTGTCAGCCTCCGGCCCTCACGGATCAGACGACGGGCTGGCCTCCTCGGGACTGGATGACGGGTTCGGAACCCCGCCAGATCGAAACGGGGCGATCGTGTGACGGGTCCAAGTTCGGGTACCCCTGTCACCATCGGCCGGACCCGGCGTTTCTTACTCGAACCCCCCGGGGAAGCAGGGGATACAGGGGGGGACGACTCAGGAATAGCCGCTCGGCTACTATAGTGAAGGTAGTTGGGCCCGCGGGTTGAACCGGCCGGCCCCGAACTCAGGAGGATTTCATGGGCGAACGAGTGATCATCGTCTCGTGTGATTCGCATGCAGGGGTTCCCAAGGAGCTGTGGCCGGAGTACCTGCCCAAGCGGTTCCACGGGTTGCTCGATCAGCTCCATCGGGACTGCGACGAGATCTACCCCCGCGCCATCTATTGCATCGGCGCCAAGGTCGGTGGTGGCGAGGAAGCAAACGCCGAACATCAAGAGGCGCAGCGCGACGACTGGCACGGTCTGTACGACCCGGTACTACGCCTTGCGGACATGGATCGCGAGGGCATTGCTGCTGAGCTCATCTACCTCGGCGACTCTCGCCTTGGCGACATGTTCCACAACGTGACCGGGCGCGACTACGGCCTTGACGCGTGGGAGGCAGGAGCCAAGGGTTGGAACCGCTATTGCGCGGACGCGTTTGGCTTCGCACCCGACCGCCTCTTGATCACCGGCGCGATCGGACCCTGCGTGGACATGGAGGCGCAGCTTGCCGAGCTCGACTGGATGGCCGACCACAACTTCGTGGGTGTGTACGGTCCGGGCTATCTCAAGCACGACGGGATGCCGCCACTTTCCGACGGGTGCTGGGATCCGTTCTGGGCCAAGTGCGCCGAGCGCAACCTCACCATGGTCGTGCACGCAGGCTACGGCACGATGGTGGGTACGGCCTTTCCCCAAATCGAGAAGATGTTCGACGATGTGGTGGCCGCAGCAGGAACCGACGATCTCGATGCAATGCTTAGGCACGCGGACGCCATCTCGGACGAGTCAATGCAGTTCTTTTACGACTTCGTCAACAAGAATCTCGACTCGCGCCAGCCCATGTGGCAAATGATGCTCGGTGGGGTGTTCGACCGGCATCCCGATCTGAAGCTCGAGCTCACCGAAATCCGCGTCGATTGGATCCCGGCCACGCTTGCCCATCTCGACGAGATCTGGGAGCGCAACCGCGATCAGATCCCCGCCACGCGTCGACCGAGCGAGTACTGGAAGACCAACTGCCTGGCCGGTGCGTCGTTCATCCACAAGGTGGAGGTCGAACGGCGCCATGAGTTAGGCGTTGAGACGATTCTCTTCGGCCGCGACTACCCCCACCAGGAATCCACGTGGCCGCAGACCAAGGACTTCCTCCGGGCGGCGTTCGCCGGAGTGCCCGAGGACGAGGTGCGCGCCATGCTCGGTGAGAACGGCATCCGCTTCTTCGAACTCGACCGTGATCGACTGGCCGCGATCGCCAAGAGAATCGGCCCGAACATCGAGGAGATCACTGGCGAGGGCGATGTGTCTCAGGAGCTCATCGAAAGCTTCGCAGCGCGCAGCGGCTACCTCAAGCCCTACGAAGGTGACGAGAGGATCTCGGCAATCGACAAGGTGCTCGGGGACGACCTCGCCACCATCGGCGGGACTTTGTGACCGCCGGTGATCCGTACGGAAAAGCCTGAGCCCGCTAAGGGTTTCGGGATCTGCAGGAGTTGCCCGGTCGAACTGTGACAGAGCCGCGGGCCAGCGACACCCCTGTGGCGTCGCGGAACCGACTTTGACGCCCAGAACGACAAGATTATAGGCCCCTTCTGACCGTTCGCTCCAAGATCCCGAGCGTGGCGCGCAGGAACACTTCCGGCACGATCGGGAAGCGCTCCTTTAGGTCGCCAGTTATCTTCGACCAGTCGTAGTAGGACGTCACATCGGTGACCCCGTCCTCACGGGCCTCCAGGCGGTACCCATAGAAATGCCGAACCGGGACATCGGGCCCGAGGTCCCAGGCGATCTCCTTGTCGCGTTCGTAGACGATGATGTGCACGGTCACGTCGTACTTGCCCATCGGGACGTCATTGAGCGACTCGCGGTCCATGTGGATCACGAACGTGTCGTCCACCTTCTGCGCCGGATCGCCCGTGAAATCCTGCAACATCCCCGTGGCGTCGATCGCCACATGGCCCGCCGGACTGCGCACGATATCGAAGATGGCGGACGGCGGCGCCGGGATCGGCCGGGTCACCTCAATACGCTCGGATAGGACGACGGTATCGGGCATGTGGCACTCCTTTGGAGGTGAGAGGCCTCGCCGCCACCTTCGTCATGTTCGGTCCCACGAGCATCGCGCACGGACCCCGCGGCCCGCGCCCCTACCCGCGAGCTGGTGCTCAGTCTCCCGGGCAGAAGGGCGACAAGCATCTTTGAAACGGGATCATCAGTCGTCCTCCTTCGGGAAAGCCCGGCGCAGTCCGAGGAATTCGAGATCCTCGCGTGTGTCAACGTCCGCGAACGTGGTCGGAGTCGCCACCTCAGACCAGAGGCCCTCGTCCACGAAGGCGATCGTGTCGTCGTCGAGAAGCGACCGCATCGAGCGCTCACCGGCGTTGACTCTGGAGGCGATCGAATCGAGCTGGGTACTCGACCAGCGCGCACAGAGAGGCTGCGCGATTCCACTCACCACGGGCACGACTGAAGTCTCCCCGGGCCAGCGCGCCAAGAAGGTCAAGAGCAGTGGAGAAACGCTTGGCAAGTCGCAGGCGAGCACCAGCGTCGGGCCAGTATGGCCCGAGCATCGAAGCTCATGATGTCCGGCGCCGATCGCGACGAGTGGGCCGCACCCGGGTGGGTTCTCGGTGACCGCGCGCAGCCCCGAACGACCCGGCCCGACCTCGATCAGCGGGAAGACCACCATGGCCATCACCCTTGCGACATGGCTCGCGAGCGGTTCTCCACGGACGACGAGGGACGCCTTGTCGAACCCCAATCGCCTGGAGGACCCACCGGTGAGGAGCATCCCTGCCACACCTCCGACGACGCCACCTTCTTGCCTCAGGTCGTTCGTCTCCATGATTGCACAGGGCTCCTGCTTACTTGACAGCTCATTCCTCGGGGCATACAACAACCACGTGCGCCCTTACAATTCAATCCACGTGCACCCCTCCAATTAGAGCAAACCGATGACCCCAGCGTGTACGTCTGAAGGCCGCGTGGCAAACGCAATGGTCACCGCTCCGACGACGCACCGTTCCGAATCAAAGCTTGAAGACATCCGGTCCTTCTTCGAAGATGACCACGTTCACATGGCTCTTGTTGTGGCGGCTGATGGGCGGCTTCTTACGACTATTGAAAGATCTGATCTCGGTGACGCGAAATTGAAGTCCGCACCAGTGAAGGAACTCGGCACGCTCGTAGGTCGTACGGTGGGGCCGTCTGAGGTGCTCGATATCGTGACCGCCGCCCTGTTGCGGGAAGGGCGACGTCGACTAGCCGTAATTGATGAAGCTGGGCGACTGCTCGGTTTGCTGTGTCTCAAGCGGAACGGAACCGGTTACTGTTCGGATGAATCCATCCGTGAGCGGGCAAGTGATCGGAGGTCTTCGGAGGACGACCCCGGCCGCTCGCCGTCAATCACCTGCGCGGCTGGTAGCGAAGGCGCGGATGCTGACCGGAATGTCGCTCATGCGCGCCTGTCCAGAGAACGGGTCGTGATCGGCGTCGACGTCAACGAGCCGCGCGGTGTTCCCTCCCACTGAGGGATCGACCTCCTCGATCTCGGGAAGATCACCGAAGCAGTGCGACATGGAGACCACACCTCGGCGGAGCGCCGCGTCGGGCTCCACGACGCCGTGAAGGCGCCCGCGGCGAGACTCGATCTCCACGACGTCGCCGGCGGCGACACCCAGCTCGGCCATGTCGTCGGGATGCAGGAACGCGGGGTTGTGCGACGGCCGGTTCACTGCGTACCCGCGGAGCATCGAGTTTTGCACGTGGAGCAGGCGTCGCGCTATCAGCCGGTAGGGCCGCTCGGGATCGGCGCGCGCCTCGGGATCGGATGCGGCGTGAAGGATCAGTTGCTCCATCATCGGCGCGCTGCCCAGTTCTAGGCGACCGTCGGCGTCGGGATCGTGCGGCGCGACCCTGATCGACTGGTCCACGAAGAGCGCGCCGTGCGGATGCCGCTTCACTTCGTCGAGCGGGACGCGGGCGTTGCGCACGAGGGCAGCGAGCACTTCGTCGCTCGACGGCAACGACGCGCCGTCGAGTTCCATCCGGCTGAGGCGCAAAGTACGACCCATCGCGGTAGCGAGCCGAGCGAGGAACTGCCACTCCTCGAGCGCGTCCGAACCAGCCGGGGGTTCGACGACCGCGGGCGCGTACTGCGCGTGCGAATCGGCGTAGCCCTGGCAGGCGAGGTCACCGATGAAGTCCTGGAGGTTGGTGTAGGCCGGGGCCTCGAGCACGAGCTTCGGGGGAATGAGGTAGTCGGCCATTTTCGCGGTGGCGGTCACGAACGGGTCGACGACCACGAGGAGGTCGAGCGAACGCAACGCCTCGATCGTCCGCTCCTGGTCGGGCCACGCGGCGACGGGGTTGCCCCCGACGCAGAGCATCGCCCTAATCCGACCATCACCGTCGAGCAACATCTCGTCGACAACGTCCATGAGCTGGATCGGTGCCGGCGCCCGCGTGCGGCCCGGCACTCGGAGTTCGGGACCGGGCGTCTCGACAACGTTGGGTGATACGGCCTGCGCTTTGTACTCGCGGGGGCGAATCAACGCCGGCGCGTTGCGGACCACCTCCCCCTCACGCAGCCAGTGCCCACACACCGTGTCGAGGCACAAGACGAGGTACTCGACGAGAGTCGCGTACCCCGACATGTTCGGCCCCGTCCCCGCGCCCACGAACCCCCGTTTCGCCCGGCCGAAAATGCGCGCCGCTGCCACGAGATCGTTGCGATCCAGGTCGGCACGGCCGGCGACAACGTCGGGAGTGAACGGCGCGACCGCGGACCTCAGGGCCTCGACGCCGGAGGTGTTGGTAGCGACGAACTCGGAGTCCTCGAGCTCCTCGCCAAGGATCACGTGGAGCAGCCCCGCGATCACCGTGACGTCCTCGCCCGGCTTCGCCTGCAGGTGGATGTCGGCGTGGTGCGCAGTCTCCGTGCGACGCGGGTCAACGACGATGAGCTTCATCCCCGCAGCCTTGCGCTCGCGCAACCAGGTGAGCGGCGAACTCGACGCGAAGCCCAGATGGCTCACGAGTGGATTGAGGCCGATGAGCAGCCCAACCTCGGGCTCGTCGAAGCGCTGCTTCGGCGCCATCCATGTGCCGTGCAGGTTGGCCGCGACCTCCTTGCCGGCCTGGTCGATCGTCGCCGCCGACAGTGGTGGCCACGGGGAGCCGATGGCGTCGAGGAACGAGGTGATGGCCGAGAACATCAACGGATGGGCCTGCACCGCGGTGGCCGCGTAGGCGACGACGCTTCGCGGGCCATGCGCGTCGACGAGGTCGCTGAGACGCGCCGCAATCTCCGAGATCGCGTCGTCGAGTGTGATCCGCTCGAATGTGCCACTCGTGCGACGTCGGAGCGCGTGCAGCACGCGTGCGGGGTCGTTGTGCATCTGCGGCATCGCACGACCCTTCGGGCACAGGTACCCCTGGTACACGGGATTCTCCGCGTCTCCGCGGACGCGCACAGGACGCCCGTCTTCGATATCGACCAGGACGGCGCACCCGTGGTGGCAGACCCGGCAGATCTGTGGACGCGTGATGGTTGTCATGCCTCAGGTCACGGCCAGGTCCGACTCGAAGTGCTGGCCGGTGCCGACGAACTCGCCGCCGTTGCGCTTCCGCTTCGTTCCACGCACCGACGGACACGGTAGTCCCTTTGTCACTGTGGTTCCGTCCGGGGCGATGGCGTTCGGTTCTGGGCAGCACAAGGGCCGACCCTCTCGGATGGGCCCCGACCTGCGATCTCTTTGGTGGAGGTGGGCGTACTCGTCTACCGAACGGTCACCGGTTCGTAGTTGAAAATCCGGTCTTGGCCCTGAATCAGCTCCAAGGGACTGACGAATCGACGCAGCGTCCGGACAGGCCCCGTCTCTTTCACATTGGGCCGTCCGTGTTGGACCGCCATGTTGTCCCAGACGACAAGATCCCCCGTCTGCCACTCGTGATGGAGGACGTTGTCCTGGCGGTAGAGGTGCACGAAGAGCGCCTTCAACAACGAGCGACTCTCCTCGGGTGACAATCCCACGACCTCGTGGGTCATTTGCTCGTTGATATAGAGGATGGTCTCTCCGGTCCGTGGGTGGCGATTCCCGATTGGCTTCGTGGTCGACTTCGGGACCGCGGGAATCGAAACCACCACGTCGCCATCTTTCTCCTCATCCTCCCTGATCTGGCCAGCCTGGTGCACCGCGCTCAATCCCGCGATCCGATTCCTCAGGTCTTTCGGAAGGGTGAACCAACCCAGGGTCGCGCTGGCGAACATCGTCGGAACCACGGGCGTCTCGACTTCCACCGCGTACAGGGACACGACTTTCAAGGGATCATCCGCCCACATGGTGTCCGAATGGAACTTCAGCCGCCCGAACTTGGAAGTGGCCCCGGCGCGGCGGTTGGAGACGTAGAAGGCGTCGGCTTCGTGCGCCCTCGTTCCAGGGTTTGCAGAGCGGATCGATTCCCAGCCCGGGTCGAGACCGATCACCGTCTCGGCCAGGTATCCCTGGTAGGTCTGATCGATGTCCAGACCCCGAAAGACCAACAAGCCGCGTTCGTCGAGTGCATGCCGTAGCCGGTGGCGGGCGGGCTCCTCGAGCTCCCTGGTCACGTCCAGGCCCGTAACCTCGGCGCCGAATGGCATCTCCAGGTTTCTGACCTCCACATCTGTCATCCTCTGACCCCCGAGGACAGCGACCGCCGAAAAAAAATCCTCTGTGAGCAGCCCCGCGCCTGCCGATGCTACTGCGATGCGCCAGTCATGCCATCGACTGGACCGTCTCGGGCGCTTCGTGTTCGTGGCAGAGCCTCTGGCCTCCAGTTCTCCGAGAGCCGCTTTCTCGGCCTGCTCTGTTCAGGCCACGATGCCTTTGATCTTGAGATCGATGATGGCCTCCCCGTCGAGGCCGAGCTCGGCAAGGACGCCGTCCGCGTGCTCGTTGAACTCCGGTGAGCGGTGGACGGGGGCCGGCTCCCCACCGAACTGCACGGGGGCGGTGACAAGCTTGAACGGCGACCCCGATGCCGTCTCGCACGCCTGGAGGTATCCGTTGGCGCTGGTCTGGGGGTCCTCGGCGACTTCAAGGGTATTCTGCGCGACGGCCCACTGGCCGCTGTAGTCGGCGAGCATCTCCTTGATCTCAGTGATCGTGTGATCGGCGAAGAAGCCTTCGAGCAGTGCCACGGCCTCAGACCGATGCTCCATCAGAGATCCCAGGTCGGCGAAGCGAGGATCAGCTGCCCACTCGGGCTTCCCGAGGAGAGTGACGAACTCGGGCCAGTACTTCCCGACCTGGAGGCTGGAGATGACGAACCAGCGCTGATCCTTTGTCAAGTACTGCCCGACGAGCGGGTTGGGGTGCAGCATGTCGAGCGGCAACGGCGCTTGTGGGATGTTGTTGAGCAGCGATAGGGCAATCGACTGGCCCATCGCCCACATGCCGGTTGCCAACAACGACACATCGACGGTGAGCGCCTCACCGGTTCGCTCCCGATGGAACAGCGCCCCCAAGATGCCGCCCGCGATCGTCATGCCACCGAGGGAGTCCCCAAAGCCGGGCCCGGGCAGGCCGACCAGGTGACCATACTCCGGCCGCGTCGTCGCGTAGGCGACGCCAGTACGTGACCAGAACGCGAGCGAGTCGTACGCGCCCCGATCCGCCTCGGGGCCACGCTCGCCCTGACCCGTGCCCGACACGTAGATGATCCTGGGGTTGTGGGACCGGACGTCGTCGACGTCGATCTTCAACTTCTTGCGAACGCTCGGCAGCTTGTTGTGCAAGAAGACGTCGCTGGTGGCGGCAAGGTTGTAAAGGATGTCGCGGCCTTCGTCGGTGGCCAGGTTCAGTCCGAGGCTCCTCTTCCCCCGGTTTGAATGCTCCATGAGCGGATGGACGTCGCCCTCCGTCGACAGGATGCCCGCCGAGACCAAGCCTCGCATGGCATCACCCCGCTCATGGTGCTCGATCTTGATGACCTCAGCCCCGTAGTCCGACAGCAAAGCGGCGGCCGAAGGCACAAAGGTCTGTTCGGCCACTTCGAGGATGCGGACACCCTCCAAAATTGCGGTCACAATTCCCTCCCAGGGGTCCCGCCCAATTCCACGACTCCGCGACACGGGCATGGCCCGATGGAACAGGTTACAAGCCGGGGCACCGGGGGGGCGCCGTAGAGGGCGCGACATCGCGACCGTGCCAATGGTGTTCGATGGCGGATGCTCAACGAGCAAAAGAACCTTTGGTCATCGGTGTGATCCTCGGTTCATTCGGCTGGGTCGACCCGAGCAGGCCGCGGGAAGGCCGCCCCGGGTCCCTCCGGTGCGGAACGCCTCCCCGATGCGCTCTTCGTCTTTCCACCAGGGTGAAGCAGAACTGGCGGGTGGCAGGGTCGCATTCGGCGTAGCGACTGACGAACTGGGCGGCGAGCCAGTCCTCTCGGCCGGGCGCCATCACCGGTGGCGGCGGCTCGCTCGCCACCGGTGATCGGGCCCTCCTCGATCGGTGCGATGCCCTCGCCATACGGAATGGGGCCTGCAGCGACCTTGCAGCCCGGCTGCAAGCAGTTTGCAAGAGCACTGGCGCACGCTCATGGCATGACATCCACCACCGACTCAGCAACCGCAATCGACGGGTTCCTCGCCGCGGTCCGTGGCGACCACGGAGCCCCGGACGTGTGGGCAGAAGACGCCGTCCTGGACGCGGTCCTGCCCAACTGGCGGATGACCGTACGTGGCGGGCCCTCCATCGAACGCCAACTCGAGGCGTGGTTCCGCGACCCCGGCACGTTCGAGGAGCTCTGCCGCCACCCGATCCCCGGCGGAGAGGTCGTCGAGTTCACCTTGACCTGGGACGAGTGCGGGGTGCCCCACGCCGCCCGCCAAGCGCACGTCCTCAAGCTCGACGCCGTTGGCCACATCATCCACGGCGCCATGTGGTGCGGCGGCCGCTGGTCGGCATCGCTCCTGGCCGAGATGGCCGCGGCCAGCGATGCTGAGTGACGTGATAGCCCCCCTGGTGGCCCGCCCGCTCGCCAGCTCCGTCGAGGAACTGCTGGTGGGAGCGACCCAACGAGAGCCCTTCGTCCACACGGACTCGAAATCCGGCGTCGGATTCGAGCGGGTCGTGATCGACGGGGAGCGCTACGTCCTCAAGCACGTTCACATCGATGACGACTGGACGATGCGGTTCTGGCACGAGACCACCTGCGTCCCCCTCGATGTCTGGCGGGCCGGGCTCATGGACACCGCACCCGACCACATCGTCCACGGCATGGTGGGCGCTGCCGGAGGTCTGGGCCGGGACGGGCTCGGCGCCGCCCTGCTCATGCGCGACCTGACTGACGTGCTCGTCCCCCCAGCAGACGACCCGATCTCCCTCGCCAACCACCTGGCGCTCATTGACGGCATGGCCGCTCTCACGGCCCGGATGTGGGGCTGGCGTGACACGATCGGACTCCTTCCGCCCGCCAACCGGTGGCTGGCGTTCGGCGACGAGGACATTGCGGCCGAGGAGCGCTCCGGATGGCCGAACGCCGTGCCCCGAATCGCCGGCCAAGGATGGGCCCGCTTCATGGAGCGCGCCCCCAGCGATGTCGTCGACACGATCCGAGCGCTGCGCAGCTCGACCAAGCCGCTGGTCGACGCCGCCGCCGCGACCCCCGGGACGTTTCTGCACGGCGACTGGAAACTCGGCAACCTCGGGGTCGACGGTGCCGGCCGCACCGTCCTGCTCGACTGGACCTATTGCGGCGAGGGCCCGGTCTGCTACGAGCTGGGATGGTACCTGGCGCTCAACGCAGCCCGGCTGCCCCAGTCGAAGGAGGACACGATCGCCGAACTGCGCGCTGGACTCGAGCGCCACGGTGTCGACACCGGAGGGTGGTGGGAACGCCAGCTGGAGCTGTGCCTGCTCGGGACGCTCGTGCTGTTCGGCTGGGAGAAGGCACTGGGCGACATCGTCGAATTCGGTTGGTGGTGCGATCGGGCACGAGAAGGGGCCGCCCTGCTGTGAGTGCCATCGGACGGGCGTACTCCGACAGCGCCGTCCAGTGGGCGGACGGGCCAGGCCGCGTCGACGGCCAGCTCGCCGATCTCCTGGTGGCATTCAGTCCGGTTCCGCTCAGCGGATCGACCGTGCTCGATCTGGGAAGCGGGACCGGCTTGGCGTCGGGCGCGGCGCGAGCCGCCGGAGCCCGGGTAATCGCCGCTGATCTCGCGCTCGGGATGGTCTTTGAGAACCGGGACCAGCGCCCGCCGGCAACCGTGGGTGACGCCATGGCCTTGCCGTTCCGGGATGGCGCGTTCGATGTCGTGCTGGCAGCTTTCTCCCTCAACCACCTTGAGCGGCCCGAGGCTGGCGTCGCCGAGGCGGCTCGCGTCGGTGGCGTCCTTGTGGCATCGACCTACGCGGTCGACGACGACCACCCGGTCAAAGGAGCGGTCGAAGTTGCCCTGGCGGAAGTCGGGTGGACGAGCCCGGCGTGGTACCACGCTGTCAAACAGTCGATGGCCACCTGGGGGACCGTCGACGCCGCCACCAGCGTGATCGGGCGAGGCGGAATGCAGCCGATCCGAGTGCAGAAGATGGAAGTGGCGTTCCCTGACCTTCGACCGCAAGACATGGTCGCCTGGCGGATGGGCCTCGCCCAATCGGCGCCATTCGTCGCCTCGCTCTCCCCTGATCGACGCGCCGGCACCGTCCAGCGCGCGATGGAACTGCTCGGGCCGGACCCGCCGCCCCTCGTGCGCAGAGCGATCTTCCTAGCGGCGGCCTAGCGCGGCGAACGTGGCCGCGACGTGGCGGCGCAGAGGCTCGCCGTGGTCGCCGGCGCCGATCACGAGGGCTCCGGCTCGTCGTTCGGCGTCGCGCCACCAGCGGTCCTCGTCGGCCGCCGCGGCCATCTCCGCGGTGATCCGCCACGCCTCAAGCCCGGCGCATCGCTCCAGTGTGGCGAGGGCGGCGTCGATCTCGTCATGGTCGACCGGCTGGCCGCAGGCCCGAGCCGCCCGCGCCGCGACCACGCGGGCCAGCAGTCCGTAGCGCAGCGTGCGGCGGCCGGCAGCGTCTCGGGCTACCTCTTTCGCCACTTCGAGCGCGCCTGCGGGGTCGCCGATGCCGAGCAGGTGGCGCCCCTGGAGCGTTCGGTACCGCTGGTGGTGATGCCATGCGTGACCGCCGTTCCAGTCGAGGATCGATTCGTACGCACACAACGCTGAACCGGCCCCAGGGAGGTCCCCGGCAACCAGAAGCTCCTCGATGCGGTCCAGCTCGGCAGCCGAGCGCATCTCCCGAAACGCTGGTAGGGCGGCCAGCTCCAGGGCTTGCTCGGTCAATTCGGACGCTTCACCCAGGTGGCCGAGGCAACGCAACACCCACGACCGCAAGTTCACCTGGACCGCGACGAACCGCGCCCCTGGTTCCCCGGCCTCGGCCGCAGCCGCCGCGCCGGCTTCCACCGCGGCGAGGGCGTCGACCGGGCGTCCCTGCATTCCGAGGGAGAGAACGCGAAACAGGTGTCCGTGATGGAGCGCGAACGGGTGGGAGAGGTGGGCGGCATCCAACAGGGCCCGCTGCACCAACTCCCCTCCTTCGGCGACGTCCCCGCGGTGAACACTGAGCCCGCCACGGAACACCTGGGCGACGCCCCGCACCTCGGGTGGCGCGATCGACACCGCCTCAATCAGCCGTTCCTCGGCCGGATCGAGGTCTCCCCTGGCATGCAGGACCCGGCCGCTCAAGGTGAGGCAACTGGCTCGCACGGCCACGTCGTCGGTGCGCTCTGCGCCCTCTTCGGCTCTCTGGCCGGCCAGGTCGTAGTCGCGACGGTAGTAAGCAGCCCACCCAGCGATCTCCAGGGCACCGGCGCCACCGCCAAGCTCGATGGCACGGATCGCGTCCGCTTCGGCGGCCTCGAGCTCGAAGCGGGCGATCCGGACACGGGCCCGGGCACCACGCGCTCTCGGCGAGTCCTCGAGCGCGATCGCCTCGGTCAGCAGCCGCTCGGCTAGCGCGACATCGAACCGGTCGGTGGCCACAGCGGCGGCCTCGACCAGCGCATTGGACGCGCTGACGGTATCTCCAGCCTCGCGGGCGTGGAAAGCCACCTCCAAGGGATCGTGGCCCAGCCTCCCCCCGAGCACGCGGGCGGCTTCCCGGTTGATGTACGCCCGCCGCGCTGCGGCCGTACCAGCCACCAGTGCCTCTCGGACAAGCTCATGACAGAACGTGAACGCTGCCGACCGTTCTTCGACGATATGCGCACGCAGCCCGGCGTCGAGATGCTCGAGCAGCACCCCCACAGGACGGTCCACCACGCCCGCGAGCAGATCGACATCGATCACCGAGCCCAGCACCGCAGCGGCTCGCAGGGTGGATGCCGCGGCCCCGAGGGCGTCGATGCGGGTGGCCACCGCCTCCCGCACGCTGCTCGGCAACTCGGGCGAAGTCACCCGCGCCAGCTCAAGCAGGAACAGCGGGTTGCCACCGCTGCGAGCATGAAGCTCAGCGGCGCGGTCCTCGCCGACCAGTTCGACCGCCGCAGGCAAGTCCAGCGGCCCTAGCTCGAGCCGCTCAGAAGGTCGCAGGTCGCCCCCGCCGGGACGCGCCGAGGCGACCACCAGGAGGCGGCTGCCCCGCCGGACCGCGAAACGCAGCCACTCGACCGTGCTGTCCCCGGCCAGGTGGACGTCCTCGCAGACGACGACGAGCACTCTGCCTTCGGCAGCCCGCTCAATGGCGCCGAGCAGCGACGCAAAAAGCAGTGCCCGGCCCGCAGCATGATCCGACACCGTGGTGGCGGCAGGCGAAACGTCGCCGAAACGGCCGAGCAGGGGACCGATCACCCCCTCGACATCACCCAGGCACTTCGCGACCGCCCCGGCGTCGAGCCCGCGCAGGTGAGCCGCGAGTCCATCGAGGATGGGCTGCAGCGGGAGATCCCGGCCCATCTCGTCGCAGTGGCCTCGGAGCAGAACCACATCGGCGGGGAGGCGGGCCGACCAATGCTCGAACAGCACCGTCTTGCCGATCCCAGGGTCGCCCTCCACCACCGCCAGCACACGATCGCCGCCTCGACATCGTTCCAAGAACCCGTCAAGAGCACGCAGCTCTGCGTCCCGGCCGACCAGCGCCGACCCCACGGACCGCCCGCCGGAGGTCGGGCCTGGGACTTTGCCGAGCAGGATGGCGGTGTGGAGCTCCTCGGTCACCGGTGACGGGTCGATGCCGAGCTCCTGGGCCAGCCGTTCCCGCACACGCGCGTAAGCAGCCAGCGCACGGGCCGGGCGGCCGGCCGACGCGTCCGCACGCATAAGCACGCGCAACGCCGCCTCGTCATAGCCGTCGCAGTCGAGAGCCGCCGCGGCCAGATCGGCCGCATCCGAAGGATCCCCCGCAACCAAGGCTGCCTCCGCGCCAACCAGCCGGGCCCGGGCCAGCGTGCGCGCAACCGCCGCACGCGCCGCATCTGCCCACCGGGCATCGGGCTCGTCGGCCAGCAAGTCGCCCCGAGCCAGCGTTAAGGCCGCCCGCGCCGCCGCCCGCGCCGCGGCCGGATTGCCGGCGACGAGTCGGGCGGCGGCCTCATCGACGCGCGATTCGAGCTCCGCGACGTCCAGCCAGTCGACCGCCAGCAACCACCCGGCGTCTGACCTCGTCAAGCACTCCGTGCCGAGCACTGACCGCAGGCGACTCACCAAGACGCCAACCTGGTCAACTGGCTTGGCCGGGAGGTCGTCACCCGGCCACAAAGCTTCGATGACCGCGTCGGCCGTGACCGGCGTTCCCCGCCCGAGGGCGAGCACCTTGATCAGAGTGCGTGCCTTCCGGCTGCCGAGCTCCCGCCCATCCACGTCCTCCACCTCAAGGCCGCCCAAAAGACGAACACGAAGCACCGGCTGTGACGATAGGTCGGAAGCGACAGGACTTCGTCCAACCGCTCGGCATGCCCACGAAAGCGACGCCGACCAAGCCGCTGTCAAAGTATGAACCGGTCCCAAAGAAGATGCCGTTGCCGCGATAACATCCCGTGTTATGAGTGAGGCTGAGGACATCGGTCTGGTTCTCAGGAAGTTGAGGGAAAAGGCTGGCCTCACGCAACGAGAGCTGGCGACTCAACTGGGTGTACAGCAGCCGGCCGTCGCTCGGTGGGAAGGCGGTGGCGTGCGAATGCCCATCAATAGGATCGATGAGATCCTGTCCCACTTCGGATACGGAGTGAAGTACGACCTGACGGCTGTGCCCGTCGGCGAGGCGGTCAGTGGCGCGATGCCGCTCCAGATGGTGCGGCGAAATCCTGAGGTGCATGACTCGCTGAAGGACCCGCTCCGAGTTGTATCCGGTGGATATGAGTTCGCCGTCAATTGCGAAGCCCAGTGGTGCGTCGATATGTGGGAAGTGGAGACCGGCCGCAGGTTGGAGGGTGCGGTGGCGGTCTATCCGGCTCGGATCGATGCGATGGTTCAGCATCCAGACGGAGCCCTTATTCGCTTTGGACGGACGGTGGGCAAGATCACGCCGAACGCCGAGCGCCATGAGGACGGAGGCCTACTATTCACCTACTCCCTGGCGAACGAGGAGGATCTTGAACTTGCGGGTGTCAGCGGCGACCCGGAATGGCCAAGCAACCTCCAAGGAGGTTCCCTATCTCCGGGGCACGGCTCGTGGCAATGCGGCGAACATCGGACGTGTGGGTAAGGACTGGGCGATCATTACCGATGGCGTCCGAGCCGTCATCGACCACGGGCTGGCGCCAGGCTCACGATGGTGACGGGGGCGCGAGTACCGGAGGTGGTCGGGCCGGTGCAGGGCTCGAACCCGCCTTGGGGTGGGCCGCGCTTCGACGTGGCGAGCGCGGGCTACGTGGTCGAGGAGTTCTACCTCAGCGGCACGACCGTGGCCTTCAACCTGGTCGCCGGTACCGACTACTCGGAGGATGGCAGGTGGACCGCGGCGGCGGGGGCCACGGCGCCCTATCTCACACGGATTCTCGTCGTCCGTCCGCGGGAGGCGGCGTTCAACGGCACCGTCGTCCTCAACTGGCAGAACGTGTCGGCCGGCTACGAGTACGGCAGCCTGGGTCCGGGCGACGAGGCCCTCGAGGGCTATGCGTGGGTCGGGGTGTCGGCCCAGGAGGTCGGCATCAACGGGTTCTCCGGGGGTCGATCGATTCGGAGCGCGTGGGGCAACGTCGGGCCGCTTCGCTCGCAGGACCCCGAGCGGTATGGTCCGCTGCGACACCCCGGGGACCGTGGTTCGTTCGAGATCTTCGCTCAAGCGGCACGAGCCGTAGGCCCCGCCCGCGGCGGCGTCGTCGACCCGATGGGCGGGCTCGAGGTGCAGCGGGTGATCGCCACCGGCGGGTCGCAGTCGGCCATGCGACTGGTCGCCTACGCCAACGCCGTGCACCCGCTCGCTCCCGTCGTGGACGGGTTCCTCTTGACGGTGTGGGAGGGCCGAGCCCCGAGGCTGACGGCCGGCGGTGAGGACTTCTACTACGTCCCCACGACGCTTCGCGCCGACCTCACCACCCCGACGGTGATCGTGAACAGCGAGTTCGAGGTGCTGGCGCTCGCGGGGCTCCACGTCGAGGATCACGAGACTCGGCGACTGTGGGAGGTCGCGGGCACGCCTCACGGGGTGTGGCCCGGGACGGTGAAGCCCGACGAGCGCGGCGTCGTCCCCAATCCGCTCACCTACCTGCCGGTGCAGCACGCTGCGCTCCGCCAACTCAACCGCTGGCTGATCGACGGCACCCCGGCCCCGCGCCAGCCCCGCATCCAACACGTCGTCGAGCCGCGCCCGGCCATCGTGCGCGACGCCTTTGGGAACGCCCTCGGTGGAATCCGCCTCCCCGACTTGGCGACGCCGACCTACATGCACCTCGGCATCACCTTCGACACCGAGTACCCGCCGCTGTTCGGCGGGTCGCAACCGTTCACGGCCGACGAGTTACGGGCGCTCTACCCGTCGCGGGAAGCCTTCATGCAGCGATGGACTGATGCCGTCGACTCTCTCGTCAGCACGGGTGCACTCCGCCCGGAGGATGCCGGTGCCATGAAAGCCCGAGCCGAAACGGAGGCTGCCTGCGTGCCGATCTCCGACCTCTGAGCCGTCTGAGGCCACGGCTCACAGGTCCGACTGATGACGTTCCTGGCCATCCGACAGCAGGGCCGTTTGACGTTCGAAAGTCTCGTTGGGACCGACTCACCAGCCGACAGGGAGTTCCTCGACGCTGCGCATGAATGTTGACGAGGAGAATCGGACATCTTCGGCGGGAACGTCCAGCTCGAGTCTGGGAAATCGCTGAAGAAGCCTCTCCAGGGCTACCTGGACCTCCAGATGAGCAAGGTGGGCGCCCATGCAGCGGTGGGCACCAAAGGCCAGCGACAGATGCGGTCTGGGGTGGTCACGATGGAAGTCAAGGGCCCAGCCGTCGGCAAACACCGAGTCGTCGCGATTGGCCACCGCGTGCTCCGGGAGGACAGGCTCGCCGGCTCGCACAAGCGTACCTCCACTCAGCTCGACATCTTCGCTGGCCCAACGGACGAATGGCACTCCGTATTTGAAACTGGGAATCCAGCGCCACAGCTCCTCCATGGCCGCCGGCAGCAATCCACGATCCTCCACCAGCTCCTGCCAATGACCACGGTGGGTCATCAGGGTGAAGACGGTCGTTCCGAGCTGGTTCACCGTCGTCTCCAGGCCTCCCAACCACAACGACAGTGCAAGGTTGTAGAGCTCGTCCTCACTCAGACGGTCTTCGTCGTCCCGGGCATGGACGAGGACGTGAAGGAGGTCGTCTGTTTCTCTCGACCGGCGCTCGCGGATGAGACCCGTAAGATATTCGTGGACGCTGCTCATGGTGTCCTGCCGATCGGAGGGCTCAGTGTCGAATCCGGTCATTTCGTCGACCCAGGAGCGGAACTGCCGAGCCTCGGATCCCGGAACACCCAGAATCACCGCGAGCACCATGGGAGGCAGGCGATAGGCGAACATGGAGACGAAGTCCGCAGGTCCGCCGTGGTCGATCATCTCGTCAAGCAGTTCGTCGACCATGCTCTGGACCTGGTCGTGGAGCGCAGAGATTCGCTTGGGAGAAAAGGCCCCAGATGTCAGGCGCCGCACGCGGCTCTGCTCCGGAGGGTCCATGTTGACCAGCATGGAGGGGTCCTTGGCCATGACCGCTCCGACCCAGGCCCCCGGTGCATCACGCGGGAGACCGAGCGCCCGACCAAAGCGGCGGTCGCCATAGACGGTCCGCACGTCCTCGTAGCGCGTCGCCAACCAGCATGGCTCGCCGAAGCGCAGCTTGACCATCACTGGGCCTTTAGCCTGAAATTTCTTGTAGATGGGATCGACGTCGAGCGCATCGTCGTTGACAACGGGGTACTCGATGATCTCGCTCGTCTTCATCGCCACTGGTGTGCCCTGCCTTCCATGACCCCGAAACGGGACGCTTGACTGCCCTTCTCGCCTATGTCCGCGTTCACGACAGGCTCGCAGGTTCGTCCCACGATACCGGGCTCCTAGGTCACGGACCTGCACTCCGGCCGCCCCGTCGGGGAGACGAAACGCAAGGTGCGGGGCGGTACGCTTGGGGCGTGGTCAAGAAGAGGTCTCAGCCGCTCACGCCAAAGGGCAGCTGGCCGAGGTGATCGCGACGCGCCCGGCGTACGCGAGCGGCCTCTCGCTCAGGTGACGAGATGACCCGGACGGTGCACATCGAGGACCTCGACGACCGGTCGTTCGACCCGGTGCTGGCCGACGACGTCCTGTTCGGTGACACCGAGGACCCGTACCGAATTCTCGCCCAGTTACGTGCCCGAGGTCCGGTGATCGAGGGATCGCTCAGGACGATGATCGGTATGCCAGGCAAGGCGACAAATGACTACGCGCACGAGTTCACCGTGCTCTCGTATGCCGGCGTCGAGCAGATCCTCAACGATCCGGTCACCTTCTCCAACGCCCCTATGCGCCAGGCGTTGTCGAACTTCGGTCCGCTCTTGACCGTGATGGACCCGCCCGAGCACACGAAGTACCGCAGGGTCCTCCAGCGAACCTTCCGGCCCTCGATCGTGCACAGATGGGCAGAGGAGGTTGTTCGCCCAGTCCTCGACGAAGCGTTCGCCTCCATGGAGGGTCGCGGCCGAGCCGAGCTGGTAGGGCAGTTTGCGCGCCTGTACCCGTTCAGCATCATCTACCGCCTGCTCGCGCTGCCAGCCGAGGACATCGAGATCTTCTACAAGCTGACGATTGCCCAGATTGGAAGTCGTCACGCGTCGGAAGCGTCAGCCAAGCTCGGCCGTTACTTCGGCCGCATGCTCGAGGACCGCGGAACGGCGCCCGGTACCGATCTCGTGAGTGTGATCGCAAGAGCCGCAGACGACGACGGAGCGCCGCTCCCGGAAGAAATCGCCATCGCGTTTCTGCTGCAGCTCATGAGCGCGGGCGGGGAGACGACCTTTCGCACGACCTCGGTGCTGTTGTTCGGACTCCTGACGAACCCTGATCAACTCGACTCGGTACGCGAGGATCGTGCTCTGATACCGCAAGCTGTCGAAGAAGCCCTGCGATGGGACGGCCCCGTCATCCGCGGCACCCGCGCAACGACTCGCGACACCACCATCGAGGGTACGGCGATCCCGACCAACTCCGTGATCCATGCCGCATATGGCGCCGCCAATCGCGATCCGGCTGTCTTTGCCGAGCCAGACCGGTTCGAAATATTCCGCGAGAAGCATCGGCATTTCGGTTTCGCGTTCGGAGCCCACAATTGTCTCGGGCAACAGCTCGCCCGCCTCGAAATGGCATGCGCACTCGACGCGTTCCTGGACCGGATGCCCGAGGTCCGACTGGACCCCGAGTATCCGGTACCGCGTCTGCGTGGCGCGAATATGCGCACGCCTCGACAGCTTCACGTCGTGTTTTCGGCTTGAAGCTGCCGGCGCCGCTGGTGTGCTGACAGGCGGGCACTTCCGGTTGAGGACCCCACCTGAAGGGAAGCGAGGGGCACGCGGTGGCGGCGGATCGGGGATCCTCGCCGCCGATTCTCCAGCCGTTCCTGGTTGCTGCTTCGAGCGTGCTGCGCTTGACAGCAGTCAGGCCGCGAACAGCGAAAACCTCACTGCACCGACCGGATTCCGAAGGGTGCCTCTCCCGCGACGGTGACCCGCTGGATGGTTCGCTCCCCCATGAAGTCGCTTGCGACTCGGTGCAACGTGCACCGGTTGTCCCACATTGCGAATGTCCCCTCAGACCATCGGTACCGACACTGATAGGTCGGATCCTTGACGTAGGTGCGTAGAAACCCGAGTATGGCGTCGCTCTCGTCCTTGCCGAGCTCGATGATACCTTTTGAGTACATGGAATCGAAGTACAAGGACGGGCGGTTCGTTTCCGGGTGCACTCGCACCATGGGATGTTGACCGACGAGTCGGTCCCCGTCCTTGGTCGACACGACGTAACGCACACTCAAGCGGTCGAGGAACTCTCGCATAGGCGCCGTGAACGACTCGTACAAGGCGTAGCCGCTCGCCCAGAGAGTGTCGCCTCCGATCGCTGGCGACTTCACCATGGTCAGGATCGACGCGTTCGGTGGGACTTCCGCGTAGGACGTGTCGAAGTGCATGATGTCAGGTGACCTTCCATCGTAGGTCACCAGTTCGGTCACGTCGGGATGACCCGGAACCTTAGGGCTGGTTGGATTCGGGAAGATCTCTCCGAACCAAGTTGCAATCTGAAGCAACTCCGAAGGGCCGAGGAACTGCCCCGGTACGAAGACCACTTGGTGCTCGAGCAATGCTTCATGTAGCGCCTCGAACGTGTGGGCATCGAAGTCTTTCAGGTCAAACCCGAGTAGCTCGGCTCCGATGTGCGAGGTGAGCCGACGAACCTCCACTTGCTTTCCAGTTTCAAGTGTCATGATCCCTCCTCCTCGTCGAGACGGCCTTCATTCCCAACAATGCCGTTCGTCATCTTCTGTTGACTGCCTCTTGCGGCAGAACGGCCGATGGCAGACATGGTCGGCGGTGCCCGAAATCGTAATCGCGCGTGGTCTCACCACGAGGGGCGGCATTGAGCGACCGTCGAACGCCGGCGCTAGGTTCATCTCCTTGACCCACCAGCATGAATCGTACGAATTGAGGACTCCGCATGATTGATTTCACCGACCAGGTCGCCATCGTGACGGGTGCCGGCCGAGGTCTCGGTCGGCACTATGCCCTGGACCTGGCCCGCCGCGGCGCCAACGTCGTCGTGAACGACCTCGGCTGCTCGGTTGACGGCCTCGGGTCCGACACCTCGGTGGCCGACGACGTGGTTGCCGAGATCCGTTCTCACGGAGGGTCAGCGGTTGCTTCGTACGATTCGGTTGGTTCTGCAGGGGGCGGTGAGGCAATCGTCAAGACTGCCCTCGACCACTTCGGTCGTCTCGACGCCGTCGTGAGCAACGCGGGAATCGTCGAGATGATGCCGTTCGAGAACATTCCGGCCGCCAACTGGAGCCGGATGATCAACACGCACCTCGACGGCAGCTTCTACGTGAGCCAACCTGCGTACAAGGTGATGAAGGAACAGGGCTACGGACGCTTGGTCTTCATCGCATCCTCGGCCGGGGCGTTCGGGATGCCACACGGCACCCACTACTCGGCCGCAAAAGCTGGGATCCTCGGGCTCACGAACAACATTGCGCTCGAAGGCCGGCCTCACGGGATTCTGGCGAATGCGGTTCTTCCCTTTGGTCTGACACGGATGGCCGGCGAAGCCGAGGAGGGCTCGCTCCTTGCTCTCAGTCCCCCAGAAGTCGTCGTGCCGATCGTCGTGTACCTGGCGAGCCGCGAGTGCCAAGTCTCGCACCAGAACTATTCGGCATTGGCGGGACGATATGCCCGCGTCTTCATGGGCGCTGCCGATGGATGGGTGTCCGATGCAGGACCCTCGCCCACCGCTGATGATGTGCTCGCCCACTTCGACGACGTGAGTTTGACGGAGCCGTTCACCATCCCAGGCTCGATCGTTGATGAGATGGAGGCCGTCGCCAAACGTCTCGGCCTTGGATCGGCGCCTCTCACTTAGTCGAGTTGAACCGATGCCTCCGTGGAGAGCCCTATGTTCCTGGAGTAGGGCCAGTAGGGCCACAATTCTTTTGCCGTAACCTTTCATGCACCTACTCGCACACGATTCTGTGGAGACATCCAAATGGCGTGGAAATACATCACATTCGAATCTCTCGACGACGATCAGATCGTCCGCATCACCTTGAACCGCCCCGAAACGCGTAATGGCCAGAATCGGGGCCTGCTTGTGGAGCTCGACGAAGCATTCTCCCGCGCCGAGGAGGCCGACCAGGTGCGCGTGGTAATCCTCGCTGGCGCAGGTGTCATGTTCTCGTCCGGACACGACCAGCGGTCCCGACAGGGCCTGACCGACGTGACACCGGGTCCCGATGGGCACCACAGCATCACGATCAACGGAGGAACCCGGCACGGTGCCGAAAAGCGAATGCTCCAAGAGTGGCATTACTACTTTACGAACACACTCCGTTGGCGCAATCTACGCAAAATCACCATTGCGCAGGTGCACGGCAAAGTGTACGCGGCCGGACTGATGCTGATGTGGGCCTGCGATCTCATCACGGCGGCAGAGCAGACCACCTTCGCCGATGTCGTCGGAACCCGCCTTGGAATGTGCGGACTTGAGTACTTCGCCCATCCGTGGGAATTCGGTCCCCGAAAGGCCAAGGAGCTGCTGCTCACCGGAGATTCCATCGATGTTGAAGAGGCCCACGCACTTGGAATGGTGACGAAGGTCTTCCCGCCTGACGCGCTGGCCGAACACACGTTGGAGCTCGCTCGCAGGATCGCTGCGCTCCCGACGATGACGGCGCTGCTCATCAAAGAATCTGTGAACCAGACCGTCGACACCATGGGCTTCTCTAATTCCTTACAGGCCGCGTTTTCGCTTCACCAGCTCAACCACTCCCATTGGTCCGTGCTTCACGGCAACGATACGGCGTCGGCTCTCCCTGAGGATGGTGGAATATCTTCCTGGAAGACCGCCCCTCCTGTCATGCCCGCGCGAAAGAACGTCGCCGGTTTCTCCACGACGAACAACTGAGCCGATCCCGGTACGGTGCCCATCTTCAGACTCCATGCCGTTGCGAGGCACGGGGGGCGTCAGCTGCGGGGCAGCCCGAGGACCTTTTCGGCGATGATGTTGCGCTGGATCTCTGACGACCCGGCGCTGATTGTGCCAGCGAAGGACGACCAGTACTGCTGCATCCACGTGCGAGCGTGGCGGTTCTCGGGCTCCGGGAAGTCGAGAGCGGCCGATCCTTGGACCTCCGACATCACCAGCGCAAGTCGGCGCTCTGTCTCACTCGTGAACACCTTCATGAGTGCCTGCTCGGGCGCGGTGCCGCCCCGGACCAAGCGAGCGAACCCGCGGTAGCCCAAGCAACGCGCCGCCTGCACGTCGGTGTAGAGAGAGGCGAACTCATCAACCGCCACCGCTCGTTCCTGGGCGGTCAATGGTGCCAGCAGGGCTGGGGCCTCGTCGAGCAGGCGACTCATATCCTTCTCGAGCCTGAGCACGCCCATGAGCCAGACCATTCCACGCTCGTGCGCGAGTGAGCCGTTCGCCATCGCCCAACCGTTGTTGATCTCACCGACGAGCCGATGGGCCGGCACCTCGACGTCATTGAAGAACACCTCGTTGAGGTCGGGGTGCGTAGGGTCGACGATCTCGGGCAGCGGGCGCACCGTGAGCCCAGGCGTGTCCATGTCGACCAGGATGATGCTGATGCCCCTGTGCTTCGGGGCTGACGGGTCCGTGCGGCAGAACAGGAAGCAGAAGTCAGCGTAATTGGCGCCCGACGTCCACACCTTCTGACCGTTAATGATAAAGCGGTCACCGTCCAGCACAGCCTGCGTGCTCAGCGACGCGAGATCGCTGCCGGCGCCGGGCTCACTCATACCCAGGCAGGCTGTACATTCACCGAGCAGCAACGGCATTGCGAAGTCGCGGATCTGTTCCTTGGTGCCGTAGTCGATGATCGACGGCGTGACGATCCCGAGGCCCTGCGGGTTGGTGGTGCGGGGCACGCCGGCCTTGGTGAGCTCCTCGAGATAGACAAGGGTCTCGATCGCGCTGGCGTTGCGCCCACCGAGCTCCGGTACCCAACCAGGCACAAGCCAGCCCGCGTCGAACATGCGACGTGTCCAGGCGCGCGCCCAACCCGGTGCGTGCGCGGTTGAGACGACAGGGTCCACTGCCATCTCCTCCTTGGTGGGCCGGTTGACCGCCAGCCAGTCGACAAACTCCTGACGGAACGCCTCGACGTCCTCCCCGAACGACAGCTTCATGCGATCTCTTCGCGGGTGAGTCCAACGAGCAGCGCCAGCTCGGCGCGATGCGCGGTCGCGGTGCCAAAGAGTGCCTCACCCGATTTCGCTCGCTTCAACCAGAAGTGGAGGTCGTGCTCCCACGTGTACCCGATGCCACCGTGTAACTGAAGGCCGTCGAGCGCGAGCAGGCGCTGGCAGTCGCCAGCGCCGATCTTGGCCAGCGCGGTGGCCTCCGCCCGCCGAGGGTCGTCCTCGGCGATCGTCAGCGCGGCGAAGTAGACCAGTGCGGTCGCCCGTTCAACCTGCAGAAACATGTCGACGAGCCGGTGTTTCAGCGCCTGGAATGATCCGATAGGCCGGTCATACTGCACGCGGTCCTTCGCGTACTGCAGCGTGGTCTCGAAGATGCGGCGACAGGCGCCGACGGTCGACGCGGCGACGGCGACGGTCGCCTCTTGCACCGCCCGCTCGATCACCCCGACCACGCGTGGGTCGCCAGGAGCGACGAGCACTCGGTCGGCTTCGACAGTGACCGCGTCGAACGCGAGGTCGGCGAGCGGCCATGTGGGGTCCATCACGACCCGCGGCGACGACCTCACCGCGGCACCCTGCACCACAAACACCCCGAGGCCATCGCGACCCGACGAGTCCTGTGCGCGGGCGACCATCGCGATCTCGTCGGCAGTGGCGCCGTCAAACACCGCTGTTTTGGCGCCGTTGAGCACCCAGCCGTTGCCGTCGGGCCGCGCCGTTGTCGCGATGTCAGTGAGGACGAACCGGTCTCGCTCGGCGAGCGCGAGCGTTCCCGAGCGGCCGTCGCTCACGATGGCACCGAGGAACGCAGCCTGCTGTTCGGCCGATCCGGCCTCTCGCACCATGGGGGCGAACTGGGTGGACGTGGCGAACAGCGGCCCGGGTGCGGTGGCCCGGCCGAGTTCCTCGGCGAGCAGTGCGAGCTCTACGTAGGTGAGGCCAATGCCACCCAAGTCTTCGGGTATCGCGAGTCCGGGCCAGTCGAGCTTGACCATCGTGGCCCAGAGCTCCTCGGCCGACGCGCCCTCGTCGTAAACCGTGCGCACGAACTTCCGCGAGCACTGATCCTCCAAGACCTGTCGGATGGCGTTCCGAAGTTCCTGCTGATCTTCAGAGAGTTCGAGGTCCATGACGGTGTCATGCTATCGAACAAGTCGCCTGGGACTTCTCCCAGACCCTACATTCGCCCAGCGATCGAATCCGCGCTTCGACCTTCCGGACATCCCGGTGAGGCCGCGCTGAAATCGCATCACCCGAACCCCCCCACCGTCCATTCCGGGTACGACGGGAGATCATCGTAAACTGAAGCCGGTCGCCCTGCTCCGCCGCAAGGGAGAGTGGGTCAATCGAAGTGTTGCGTGCGTGCCTCCGTCGTTGACAAACGCAGGTGCGGCACGGTGCTCTCGGCATTCGTCAGGTTGGTAGAGAGGGGGGTTGCTGAGTTGTGGCGGACCTGATGACGGCCGGTGACGTGGCTGACGATGAGAATTGCCTCGACATCTATGTGGTCGATCTCGATGAGTGGGCGACGACGGAGCTCCACCGGCGAGTGCTGAGCCCTCACGACAAGAGAAGGGCCGCCCGTGTTCGCGACCCCACGATTGCGCTCCGCCTGGGCGCTCGCGGGTCGGCGACCCGAGTCGCGATTGCATGCCGGCTCGGAATTGATCCTCGCGAGCTGGACATCGTGCGACGATGCCCACGTTGCGGTTCGAGCGAGCACGGACCTCCCTACGTCGACGGATCTACGTTCTGCAGCATTTCGTCGAGCGGGAAGTGGGGCGTTGTGGCCCTCTCAAATGGGCCGGTCGGTGTCGACGTCGAGCTGGTAGCGAGCGGACTCATCCCGTTGTGGCCAGCGTGCAGCGACTCCGAGCGCGCCGCGCTGATGGAACAACCCGACGGGACGCGAGGTGAGGCATTCCTTCGTCTCTGGACAGCGAAGGAGGCGGTCCTGAAGGCCGAGGGGTCCGGCCTGAGTAGTGATCCTGCGTCGGTAGAAGCGCTCGCTTTGGTTGGATTCGAGTTCGCTGTGATTCAGGGTCCGGCTCATTCATGGGATGT
This sequence comes from uncultured Acidimicrobiaceae bacterium, assembly GCA_963787485.1. Taxonomy (GTDB): domain Bacteria; phylum Actinomycetota; class Acidimicrobiia; order Acidimicrobiales; family RAAP-2; genus Bog-473. The sequence goes on from CAWBDF010000007.1 coordinate 461,942, forward strand.
GCGTCTCGTGTCCCGCGAGCAGGCGGGGACGTCGGCGCGGGAACGGATGATCCTCGCGATCGCCGATGCCGCCAGCGCTCCTCTCGTGTGGCGTGTGTTGGAACCGTGACCGGCTGATCGATCCGGCGACGTCAGCCGATTCGAGGATGACGTCGATCGCTCCTGCCAACCCCCCGAGATGCGGGTCCTCGAAGAGCGTGTTGTGCAGTCCGGAGACCTTCGCCGTCGTGACCCGCCCTCTGACGACTGCCTCCCAGCCCAGATCGTCACGGCCGAGCGCCATGAACTGTCCTTGACCAGTGCGGATCACGGCCACATCTCCTCCATACGGCTCCGGCTTGTAACGCCTGACGGCGAGATTGCTTGCCCGGTGGGCTCGAGCGATCGTCGTTCCGACCCGGTCGACGACCGGGGACGGCCGGTGTCGATCCCACCGGTGTCCGACGAGGTCACCCAGATGTCGCGCGACGAGCTCCCGCCCACTGGCGATGCGGAGGTCGGGCCAGTTCAGGACGACCTCCGCCCAAAGGTAACGCCAGGGGCTCCGCGTCAGCGGCGTGTCGATGAGAAGAACCAGTGGCACGTCCGTTCCAGCTTCGAGCAGACGACGGGCGGCCTCATACGCCACCACTCCTCCGGCCGAGTGACCCCCGAGGAGGTAGGGACCGTCGGATTGATGGGAACGGATCTGCGCCACGGCATCATCAGCCATGGCGGCCACCGAGTCGCGCCGGGGCCCAGACGGACCGTCGAAATGCTGGACCTGGATCCCGACCATCGGTCGCTCATGCGAGAGATGCTGTCCCAACCGGCGATAACGCAGCAGGCTCCCGAGGTACGTGTGCACCAAGTACAAGGGGGTCCGGGAGCCGTCGCCGTGGACGGTCAACGAGCCAGGCCCACCTGTTGAGGATGCAACGAGGCCCGCGAGGCCCGCGATCGTGGTGTCCTCCACCACCCGCCCGATCTCGACGGAGCACCCGAACTCTCGCTCCATCAGGGTGAGGAGCCGGAACAGGGCCAGGGAGCTTCCACCGAGGTCGTCGACGAAGTCATCCTTCGTGCGGATCGCACCGTGATACCCGAGGACCTCGCCAGCCAGTCTGGCCACGATGTCCTCCGTGTTTGAGCAATGACGTCCTTCCGGGCTCACGACATCGTGCACGCTGGGTCCGGCCAGGTCCAACCCGACGGCCGCCGGTATCGCCGTCGTGAGGCGGTCCATGTCGACTTTGCCGTGAAGCGTCGTGGGAAAAGCGTCCATGACCGTCACGTGTGCCGGCACGAGGTGGGAAGGGAGTGCCTCCTTGAGCCATGCTCGCAGGGTCGCCGGGGACACCCGAGCAGGATCGCCGGCCACATGGGCCCTCAATCGTGCATCGCTCCCGCGGCCCACGGCGTCGACGACGGTTCCGGTCACCCCAGGATAGCGGCCGATGACGGCTTCGACCTCTCCGGGTTCGACGCGATATCCGCGCACCTTCAACTGACGATCGCGCCGTCCCTGGAACTCCAGCGCTCCCTCCGGGTTCCGGCACGCCAAGTCGCCACTTCGGTAGAGGCGTACCAGGCGACCGTCCGCGGTAGGCCACACCCGGAACCGCTCTTCGGTCTCGCCTGGGTCTCCCCTGTAGCCGTTCGCGACCTGCGGGCCATGGATGCAGATCTCACCGATCGCGCGCGGCGCCACCTCACGACCCTTCTCGTCGAGCAGGACCACCGTGGCGCCGGGCAGTTCCCGGCCGATGGGTACCTGCCCGTTGAAGGGTGGGACAACCTCGTGCGCCGTGACGAGAAGCGTCGTCTCGGTCGGCCCGTAGGTGTTGATCAGACGCCGCGCGGGCGTCTGGCCCAGCAGCTCGGAGGCGAGCGTCGGCGAGAGAACCTCACCGCCGGAGATCAGGGTGAGAATCGTCCGGGGAAGTCTGCCTGCGTGATAGAGCTCGCTGAGCACAGAAGGAGTGTTGGCCATGAACGTGGCGCCGACGTCTGCGTCGACGGCCAATGCTCCCTGCACCACTTGTACCATGCCCCCATGGACGAGAGGTCCGAGAACTTCGAGGATGAAGGCGTCGAAGCTGAACGAGATGCTCGTGACCGAGACGGCCATTTCCTCGGCGCTCAGCGTGCCACGGATCCATTCGAGCACGCTGCTCAGACCTCGGTGCGGGACTTGGACCGCCTTGGGACGACCCGATGAGCCTGACGTGAACAAGATGTACGCAAGGTCCGTCGGCGCGGGCGCTCTCAGCAGAGCGGGCGCTCCCATACCGTTCATGTCGTCTCTCTGCACGATGGCCTCGACGTCGAGTACCTCGAGCGTGGATCCGAGACGATCGCACTGCCCGGCGCCCCCGAGAACCACATCTACCTGGCGCGCTCGGCCATGCTGGCCAATCGTGCTCGCGGATACTGCGGATCGAGAGGCACGTAGGCAGCGCCGGAACCCCAGATGCCCAGCATTGCGGCGATGGCTTGACCGCTTCTGGGCAAGCAAACCGCCACCGCGTCCCCCGAACCGATCCCCTGGCCCAGCAGAGCGCCGGCGACCCGAGCTGCCGCATCGCGGAGTTGGCGGTAGGTCCAGACGACGTCTCCGTCGCCGATGGCCGGAAGGTTGGGGCTGGCGGCGCACTGGGCGCAGAACAGCGAGATCACCGACGGAGGAGTACAACCGTTGGACTGGGGCGAAGGCACGACCGCGGCTTCCCTCGTGACACCTTCGTCCCACGACCCCTGGCCTGTCAGCGCTAAAGCTCCGTGGAGTAGCAGTTCCCCATAGACGTCGCCCTGACGACGGGCCAGGTCATCCCAGTTCAGGTGGACCACCCGTTCCGGTCCGGCCTGACCCAATCGGCAGCGGACCTCGGGGTTCGCCGCGAGCACACGCAGCTGTTCCGCGAACGCGTCGAGGTCGAAGGCGGGGACCCTGGCCCCCACCTGGTCATCCACGAGCCCCCGGAGGCATGGGATGTCGAACGCCACGACCGGCGTCCCCACCGCCAACGCCTCGGCCGCCACCATACCGAATGTCTCGTACCGGCTCGGCATGGCGACCAGCTGGGCCGCGGCCAGCCATGCGAAGCGCTCCCCCGCGGGCACTCGTCCGACGAAGCGCACCCGGTCACCGACGCCGAGCCGTTCGGCCAGGTACACCAAGGCGTCGTGGTCGGGCCCATCGCCCCCGATGATGAGATCCTGCTCAAGGTCGTCTGCGACACGCGCATAGGACTCGATCAGCAGATCGAGTCCTTTCTGGGCTATCTCGAGGCGCCCAAGGTAGGCGATACCGGATCGAGAGCAGTCGTACGTTTCGAACGCACCGGGATCGAGACCGTTGGCAATCACGGTAACCGTCGCTCGCGGGTTGCGCGCCTCGAGTTCGTCGGCGAGATCGGACGACATGGCCACCATCCGTCGGTGCGACCGCACGCCGACACGCTCCACCCAGACAAACGGAAGGTGGTATTGCCGGCTCTTCTCGGCAGCGAAGAGCCACTGCACCAACCCGAGAACGGGTCGCGTCGTGAGCCATGGGAGCGCCACCGTCGAGAACGGCGCGCCGAAGTCCTCGACGACGAGGTCCGATCGGTAGCGGAACAGGGTCCACGGCAGCGCTGCGAAGTAGGCCAACCGGGACGGGAAGTCACCCGCTGCGAGCCCGGCGTGGACGTACCGCACCCCGTCCTCGGTCCGGGAGCGGCACCCCCGATAGCGGGCGCACACCACGGTGACGTCGAATCGCTCGGACAACCGCCGATTGACCTCGTACGTCCGGACCGACCCGCCGCCGGCACCAGGCCGTTTCGGGTCCTCGTAGCCCAGATGCAGCACCCGCGGCCGAACGGCTCCGGTCGCCACCGACCCGCTGCGTGAGGCGTCCAAGAGGCCACGGACGCAGAAGAGGGCCCCGCAGCCGACGGCCCACAGCACCCAGCCAACAAGGTGGCCCCGAAGCACGAGCAAGGGAAGACAGCACGACGACACGAACATCAGCGTTCGGAGTGCTCCCCGCAGAGAGCCCCGCCACACGCTCCGGATCTCGTAGGCCAAGGCCACGGTGACGAGGGCGGCACCGATCGCAACTGCAACAGCGAGCCCGATCGTTCCGTGCGTCTTCAGACCCAGCACGTCGAGCGGCGCTGCGACCAGGACGCCCGCGCCCAAGAGCATGGCGACCCTCCGATACCGCCCGGCGGCCTGGAAGTAGGTCGTTGCCAGGTTCACCGCACCCATGACAAGCCCGGCCAGCGCCGTCCAGGGAAGGACGGCACCCACGTCGCCGTAGCGGGCCGGGAACACGGCCGTCAGGATCTGTGGCGGCAGGCTTGCAGTGATCAGGGTCAGAGGAACGCACACCTTGATGTAAAGGCCCAGGCTTTCGCGAATCACGGATTCGGTCCGGTGCACCGTGATCATGCGCGTGAAGACCACGACCGAGAGTGCGGTTCCGATGAAGACCGGAACGCGGCCGAGGATGTTGGCGGCTTGGTAGGTGGCAAACGCCCGAGTCGTCCCGAGAACGAGACTGCCGATGACCACGTCCAAGCTGGCCAAGACGGCCACGCCCGCCTGAATGGCCAGCAGGCCCTGCGTGCTGGCCCACAGGCCGTGACCCGACAGTGCCGACCAGGAAAGCCGAAGGTCGCGGGCCATCAGGATCAGCCCCGCCCCGGCTACGACACCTGCGCCGAGGGCAAACCCGGCAATGGCACCGCCCGCACCCGCACCCAAGGCCACGAGGCCCACCCCGGCGCCGATCTTGACCGCGGCTTCGGCCACCTTCAGAGCGGCGATGAGGCGAAACCTGTGCAAGCCCTGGAGGTAGCCGGTTGCGGTGGCGGCCATGAAGATGAACAGGACTGAGCAGAAGGTGGCGGCGAGGACAGCGCTGTTCGTGTAGTGCACCGCGATGAGGCACGCCGCCAGGCCCGCCGCCGCTCCCTGGAGCACGGTGGCGACTACGCAGAAGGACACGGCACTTCGCCGCCGGGCCCGGTCGGCGCCGGACCGCACGACCTCCTGCCGCGAGCACCCAGGGCAGTGCGGCACCCGCCACGGTCCCGGCGATCAGGAGGAGGGCCGAGACAGAGGCCACCTCCGAGAACTCCCGCGTCGGCAGGAGCCAGAGCATGACGAGGGTGAAGGCATAGTTGACGATCGAAACGACGCCGGTGGCCGAAACCACGACGGCCTCGTCACCCAACCAGGAAGGCTGCTGCCGGCCCGCCGACGCTCGCTCGACCTCGACTTCGAGCGCGACGCCTTCTGGAGTGCTGCTATCGACGATCGTCATTCCCCAGCTCCGGTGATGCCTCGCACGTCGTACACCCGCAGGCTTCCGTCGGAAACGCCGCTCGCAACAAAGACCAAACGGGCCCGCCGATCCAGCGTCCGCTCGAATGCCGGTCCGGCAATGCCATAACCCTGCTCCACCAGACCCGTGGCCAGGATCACATAGTCCACACGATGTCCGCGTAACGCACTGACCGTGCTCCACTGTCCGATGATGCCGCGAGAGAGTAAGAACTGCGACGTCCCGTCCGTCGCGGAGACCACAGAGGTAGGTGGGACGTGCCTTGCCTCCCAGCTCAGCATCTGGCGATACTCGTCGTCGCTTCCTCGGTGCACTCCGAGCCAGACCCAGATGTCAACCAACAGAGCGGCACATAGGACGGCGACACCGAGCTTCCGCAACACATTCCGGTTCCACGTGATACCTCCGACAAAGAGGCAAACGCTCATCAAGGCGGGCAGCAGCAGGATGTAGTACATCTGCTCCTCAATGGTGCCGAATACGGTCGCGTACACCAGGTAGGCGGCCGCCGAAACAGTCCACAAGGAGATCAAGACCCGGGTTCGGTTCTTTCCCGACCTCTCATGGGTGCGGCGCGCCCAGGGTCGCAGGCTCCAGAGCATCCCGAGGCCCGCCAGGCAGCCGGCGACCAGGACCAGATAACTGACTCCGTAAGTCGTGGCGTCAGCCAACACACGCGACACGAAGGACACATGCGTATCCGCCGAGTTGAACCCGGTCACTTGGCGCAGTCCGACGAGCCGGAGGACTCCCCCATCCTTTGCCTGCCACCAGGCTGCGAACCCGATGGACACACCCTGAGCGACCACGCACAGCGCGTAGCCGATGAGGGCCAGCGCGATCACGAAGAGCGCTTCCCTCCGGGCGACGACCCAACCTGTTGCCGCCATGAGACCGAGCGTGCCCATGATGACGAGCCCAAACGTCTCCTTGGTACACAGACCCGTCGCGGCCATCAGGCCGGCGGCGGTCAACCAGGACCAACGGGTCAGGGAGCCAGGGGGTCGTCGATCGGCCACGGCGACAAGGAAGAACGCCGACACGGTGGCCAACTGTGCAGGTGCCTCGAGCATGACCCGACTGTCGAAGCTGATGACCAACGGATCGAGGGCCAGCATGGCTGCCACCACGATCGCAAGCCGGCGTGTGGCGGCGCGCTCGACCAGGAGGTAGCTCAGCACACACGTGGCGGACCCGAGGACGGCGACGAAAGGACGCAATTCGAAGAGCACGGCCTCGGTGCCGCCGTGCAGATCGAAGGCCCGGATGATCAGCGCGTAGAGAGCGAGGGCAGCCGGAGGATGGAGGAGGAAAGGCTGTCCGTAGAGCAGCAGACCGTGGCCGTGAGCCAAGCTGAGCGCCACATTTGTATAGGTGATCTCGTCGATGAACAAGTCATAGGCACTGGACAACGAGATCAATCGCAGCGTGAGGGCAAACAGTGCGACTGCGGTGATCACAACGAGTCGAGACGTCACGAGACGCCAGACGGCGCTCGTCGTCCACGTCCGTCTGACACCCGCGACGGCAACCGACCGCGTGGTCGTGCCCTGGAATAGAGTGACAGCCGGTAAAAGGCTGGGTCCCGAGACGGCCGCCATCTACCCGGCCAGGGCGTCCTCGCGCGACTCGGTACTCAGTGGGGGGATGACATGCGAGGCTGAAACCGCCGGTGACACCAAGTCGACCGGACGGGCGACGGAGATCACGACCCGAGGGTCGCTGATGGCCGATTGGTAGAGGCCGACTCGCTCCAGCACCATGCGGGTCGAATCTGTGTCGTGCCCCCGGAGCAGGACCACGAGATCATCATCCGAGATCATGCAGTTGTCGGTGCTCCGAAACTTCGGGATCACGCCCCCCGGGAGAAGGTCGACGGGAATTCTCACCACCGTCGCCACGTCACTGATGATGCGGCGCTTGTCAGGCAGATGAGCCAGGCGGTCCTCCTCGGCGTGCAGCACCGCCAACACGCGGCGGGCCATCTCCTCCCAGGTGAACTGGGACGACCACTGACGGGCTCGTGTGGCCATCGCCTCGGCCGTTCTTTCGTCGCTCAATTCGCGGAGGGCAGAGGCGATCCCCTTGGCGGGAGACATGTCCTCGTCGATGAGCCAACCCGTCTCACCGTCCCTGATGGAGTCCTTCAAGCCGGGCCGGGGATAGGCGAGTACGGGCACCCCGAAGGCATTGGCCTCAATGACCGAGAGAGCCCAGCCCTCCGCCTCGGAGGCATTGACCGACATCCACGCCGTCCGCAACAGGTGGTCGCGCTCGGACGATGCGAGCCACCCATGAAGCACGACCGAGTTGCCGAGGCCGAGGCGTCCGGTGAGGTCCTCAAGCGCCGACCGTTCAGGGCCGTCCCCGACAAGATGCAACGTGAGACCCGGGAATTCAGAGAGCAGCTCGGGCATCGCTTCGACGATCACCGCCGTTCGCTTGTGGGGCGCCAACCGACCGACACAGACGATCGTCGCTGTCCCAGACCGACCGGCGATCCCCGCCTGAGAGCAGGCCACAGGCTCTGACCCGGGCGGCACGACGACCATGTCGCCCTGTAGTCCAAGCCTCAAGCGGGCGGCGTTGCGCGTGGAGGGCGAGACCAGGACGATCGAGCGCTTCTGGTAGACGAGCCGCGATCCAGTCTTCTCGAGCCACTTGCCGATTCTCGACATGATGGGCGAAAAGTACAGATCGAACTGATCCTGGTGCACGTGATGAAGCAACATCACAACGGGGGTTCTCCGCCGTGTGACCAACGGCGTGAAGAAGGGAATGCCGTTCTGCGAGTCGATCACGCCGGCGATCTTTCTTCGCCGCGCCAGCAACCACAGCAACGCCCAGGGGTACACCGAGAACCGTCCCCCACGTCGCACGATGCTGAAGCCGTCCATTTCCTCCTTGTTCGGTGCCCCTGGCACGCTCGCCGTGAGTAGGACAACCTGCATCCCGCTCTGGGCGAAGCGACCGGCAAGCTGCTCGCACACCTCTTCGGCGCCACCGGCTTCGGGATGCCGGCGGTCACGCCAGTTGGTGATGACGACGAGGGGCCGATTGGATGAGCGAGTCCTTCTCACGTGGACACCTGTCCACGTGCGTAATCGGCAAGGGAGGGAGCCGCCAACGACTGACGAACCCGTCGCAGCTCACGGAACGAGTTGACCCCGTCGGCGAGCGGACGAAAGGTCGACTGTGGGCTGTCCTTCCAGCGGACAGGCAACTCGATCATGCGGTAATCGCTGCGCCTGGCTCGGGCAAGCACCTCCACGTCGAATGCAAACCCGGTCGTCCGGTTCGAAGCGAACAGGCTCTTTGCCACCATGGAGTGAAACAGCTTGAACCCGCACTGTGAATCCGTGATCGGTCCGATGAGATCGCCAGCTGCCGTCCGGAAGGCGAGGCTGCCCAGCCTGCGGACACCACCCTGTGGCACGGTGTAGCTCGCGCCTGTGCAGCGCCGGGAGCCGATGACCACCTCCCATCCCGACCGCAGCAGATCGACCCCGAGGTCGACCGCAGACGCCGGCGTGGAGAGGTCTGCGTCGCAATAGCCCACATAGGGCGCGCTCGAGCGGAGGATTCCCGCGCGCACGGCCGCCCCCTTGCCCCGCGTGCGACAGCTGAGGACCTCGACCGGAACGTCGGGATACCCCGAACGGGTCGCGACCTCCGCCGTCGAGTCGACGGAGCCATTGTCGACGACGAGGATGCGCAGGGCGAGATCCGACTCGAGCGCCCGTTCGGTCAGCGCCGACAGTGTCGCCCCGATCCTGGCCTCCTCATTGAGCGCCGGGATCACGAGGTCGAGCTCTGGCAATCTTGCTGAGCTACGCCGCGGCGGGTTTCCACGCATGTTGTGTGCACCGACGGTGGATCCCGAGGCTCCGCTGTGCAAAGGCGGTGGAACACCCAGAGTCGTCACTTCGGACGAAGGACTGCCATTGGTTCTGCTCAACTCCCAGTGCGTATCCGGTAAACCAACGTTCGACAACGTGCGCTCCTCGTTTCCTGTCATCTGTTCGTTGCTCGCGTCCAGAGTTCGTCGACGGTCTTCTTGTCGTGTCACCTGTCTTGCGTCGGCGTCGTCTGTCTCCTTTCGTCGGCGTCGCATCGTCGAACCCACCAGGCGGTCGGCCGCGAACTGGCGAACGTGGGCAGGGATCAATGAGGCGAACTGTTCGAAGTACGTGGCGGCATACCCAGGGTCATCGAGAAGCAGCGGGAGATCCGACGGCACCATCGCCCTGATCGCCATGAACGGCACCGGCGACTGCAGTGGACGAAACTGCGAGTTGCGTATTCCTGGTCGATCGCACTTCGGATGGAATTGCCCGATCATGAGTCCCTGGGAGACGAATTCGGGCTTCAACGAAGCGTGCAGATCGTTCAGTGGTTCGGCGTCCCGATGGTCGATCCGCGGAAGAACGGTCACCAGAGCTGCTAGATGCCGCGTATGCGGATCGGAGTCGCGCTGGAGGTCGAGGAACCAGTCACGTGAGCGCCGAAGCGCCGCCTCCAGCTCGGGATCGTCACAATCTGACTCCAAGCGGCACACGACGTAGACCATGCGTTCATTGAGCGAGCTCCGGATGAACGGGCAAACGGAACCGTTCCGACCAAGATCGGGATCCGGGGCAACGAGCACGGTTTCGACCCAGGCCATCGCTTTGGTGACCGCAGCAAGATCCTCGGGGCTGCACGGCAGCTGATGGAGCGCCTCCACGCGGACGGGGGTGTTCGGAGCAAGCTCCGCCTGGCTGCTCATCGCGACACCGTGTAGTTCGGAACGGTGAAGTTGTCGGTGAGCCCTCCGCTTGCCGCGGTGAAGATGAGGTCGGCCACCGGCGGGAAATCGGCCACTGTCGTCTGAAGGACCTCGATCCCACCGACCCACACGGTCAGTAGCGTGCCGATGATGGTGACGACCACCCGCGTGGTGGCACCCTGGAGCACGGGGATGCCGGAGTTGGTGATCACCCAGTTGGGGATACCCGAGACGGGTCCCCCATCGGCGATGCCGACGAAGTTGGCCGATGGATCGGCCCCCTGCTGGAAGTTCGAAAGTCCGACCGCGTCACCGCTGATGCCCGAGTAGCCGAGAGAGCCTCCGGCCTGGCCGAGGAAGGTGGACGACGTCGGGTTGGCGAAGGTCAGCGTCATGCCGTTGGCCCCCGTGCCGCCGCCGATGGTCGTGGTGAATGCAACAGAGGCGTAGTTCGTGGTGACGGCGGTGGGCGATACGGCTGAACCGGCTCCGAATGTCGATTTCGCCGTGATGAGCGAGAAGCCGGATCCCGAGAGGGCGGCGTTGCCCTTGAGCGCCCATCCGGAGGCTGAGGTCAATGTGTTTTGGGTCACGATCACGTTCTGGACTCCGAAGTTGTCGGTAAGACCACCGGTGGCCGCGGTGAACACGAGGTCGGCCACCGGCGGGAAGTCGGCCACGCTGGACTCGAGCACCTGGACGCCGGCCACCGACACCGTCAACTGCGTGCCCACGATGGTGACGACGACATGGGTGGTCGCTCCTTGGAGCGTCGGGATCGACGAGCTGGTGGCCGCCCAGTTGGGGATGCCCGAGACGGGTCCGCCGTCGGCGATGCCGACGAAGTTGGCCGACGGGTCGGCCCCCTGTTTGAAGTTGGCCAATCCGACCGCGACGCCGCTGATCCCCGAGTAGCCGAGCGAGCCCCCGGCCTGGCCAAGGAAGGTAGGCGTGTCCGGGTTGGCGAAGGTCAGGGTCATGCCGTTGGCCCCCGTCCCCCCGCCGATGGTCGTGTCAAAGGCGACGGACAGCCCGTTCGTTCCCAGAGACACCGGTGAGACGACCGAACCCGATTGGAAGGTCGAGGTTGCCGTGGTGAGGGACACGCCCGAGCCCGACGGGGCAGCATTGCCGTTGAGCGTCCAGTTGGACAGCGAGGACAGGGACGAGTGGTAGATGTTCACGTTCTTCACGTTGAAGTTGTCGGTCAGCCCGCCGGTGGCGGCGGTGAACTCCAGGTCGGCGTCGGCCGGAAGATCGGCGACGGCCTTGGTCAGCACCTGGGTGCCGCCTACCCACACGGTGAGCTGGGTACCCACCACACTCACAACGACGTGGGTGGTCGCTCCTTGGAGCGTCGGGATCGACGAGCTGGTGGCCGCCCAGTTGGGGATGCCCGAGACGGGTCCGCCGTCGGCGATGCCGACGAAGTCGGCCGACGGGTCGGCCCCCTGTTTGAAGTTGGCCAATCCGACCGCGACGCCGCTGATCCCCGAGTAGCCGAGCGAGCCCCCGGCCTGGCCAAGGAAGGTAGGCGTGTCCGGGTTGGCGAAGGTCAGGGTCATGCCGTTGGCCCCCGTCCCCCCGCCGATAGCCGCGTCAAAGGCGACGCTGAGGCCGTTGGTGGGCACGGGCGTCGGCGACACGATGGAGCCCGACTGGAAGCTGGAGGTTGCCGTGGTCAGGCTGACGGACGGACCGGCCAAGGCGGCGTTGCCGAAGGTCGTCCATCCACCGAGCACTGGGGACAGCGGGTAGGGATTCGTATGCGTCACATTGACGTTCTGGACGCTGAAATCATCGGTTAGTCCGCCGGTGGCCGCGGTGAAGACGATGTCGGCGCTCGACGGCAAGTCGCTGACAGTGGTCTGGAGTGCTTGCGCACCTGCGACGAACACGGTCAACTGAGTGCCGACAATCGTGACGACGACGTGGGTGGTCGCTCCTTGGAGCGTCGGGATCGACGAACTCGTGGCCACCCAGTTGGGGATGCCCGAGACGGGTCCGCCGTCGGCGATGCCGACGAAGTTGGCCGACGGGTCGGCCCCCTGTTTGAAGTTGGCCAATCCGACCGCGACGCCGCTGATCCCCGAGTAGCCGAGCGAGCCCCCGCCCTGGCCGAGGAAGCTGGGCGTGTCCGGATTGGCGAAGGTCAGGGTCATGCCGTTGGCCCCCGTCCCCCCGCCGATGGTTGCATCGAAGGCGACGGTGAGATTGTTCGTGGTGAGGGATACAGGTGAAGTCACCGATCCGGCCTGGAAGGTCGAACTCGCTGTGGTCAAGGACACGGCTGACCCGGAGAGCGCGGCGGTCCCGCGCAGGGACCAGTTTGCGAGATCGGCCTTGCCCGCGGTCGAGCCGGTCCCCGTGAATGTGACGGTGGTGAGCACCGAGTTCCCCGAGCCGTTGAGAGGCCAGCTGTCGGTGAACGTGCCCGGGCCGGTCGGCGTGAAGGTCACCGATTCAGTGACCGATTGACCGGCCTGGATCGCGGTTCCCTCGGCCAGCTGCGTCGTGGCGGCGAACTCGCCCTCGCCGGGCGGTTTCGACTTGTTGATGGTCAGCGGAGTGCCTCCGGCGTTCGTCACCACGAACGTTGCGTTCACGGACTGGCCGACCGGGACCGTGCCGTAGTTGAGGGAAACCGGGCTGACCTCGAGGAGCGCGGGCGTCCCGGCGGTTCCGGACAGGTTGACCGTGGCCGATCCTCCCGTGTCGCTGGTCACGGTGAGCACGTCGAGGAACGAACCCGCGGCGGTGGGCGAAAACGAGATCGAGACGCTGACGGATTCTCCGGGGGCAAGGTTGGAACCGTTGGTTGGAAGGCCGTCGACGACGAAGGGCGCCGCCGGCAGGGTGTCGCCCGTGAAGTCGAGGTTCTGGCTGCCCTGGTTGGTGAAGACGGCGTCCTCCGTGACCGTGGACCCGACAGCCGTCCCTTCGTAGCTGATGGCCGTCGGTGCCGCCGTCAGCAGGGCGACTGAAGACAGACCGGTCCCGCTGAGTCCCACGGAATAATCTCCGGCGCTTGTCGTGACGCTGAGGACGCCCCCGGCGATGCCGTAGGTGGTCGGGGTGAAGGTGACCGGCACCGAGAAGGTTTGACCCGCACGCAGCGCGATGGGCAACGCAGGTGTGGGTGCGCCGAGAGAGTACGGGCCGGTCGCGCTCAGTGCCGTGATGGTCAACGCCGTGTTGGCAGTGAGGGTGTCGGTGAGCGTGCTCGATTTCGACACCGTCGTGTTGGGGAAGCCGAGCGATCCAGCGCCGAGCGGGCTCTGCACCGGGCTGCCGTAGCCTCGCAGCACTCCGTCGAAGCCGCCGACGTAGACGCGGTTGCTGGCGACTCCCGGCTCGGAGAGCTTGACGGAAGCGCCGCTCGGTGCGCTCCACAGGAGATCGAGATTGCCCTCGGCGTCGGGAATCGGGTTGTACGCCCGTAGCTGGGCGGTGGTCGAGCCGGGGCCGTCTGCCCAGTTGACCCACAGGATGCCGGTCCCCGAGGTGCTCCCCGATGACGTGACCACCGGCGAGCTCGAGCTGTAGCCGAAGGCGTCGGTGCTCCGCCCCACCAGGGCGAACGTGGGATTGCCCGACCCGTCTACGCCGAACTTGAAGGCGAGCAGCTTTCCATCGGTCGCCCCCGGTGCGCCATCGGCCGAGCCGCCGTTGGTCACCACGTAGAGGTACCCGCCATCACCGCCCCAGACAGCCGGCGACCCCCAGACGCCCTGTACCGGCCCCAGCCGGGCGAGGACGTTGTCGCCCCCGTTCGGGCCCTGTTCGTAGCCGCCCAGATTGGCGGCGTTGAGCACGTAGAGATACCCCTCCTTCCCGATCTCGACTGCCAGTTCGGGATACTTCGGAGTCGAGAAATTGCTCGGAAGGATGACCGGTGAACCCGAGCCGAGGTCGCCGTCGATCTGGTTGAGCGCATTGGCGTCGAGCGGGATGAAGAAGTCGGTCGTCTTGAGCGACCCGTTGGGTTGCACGGTGAGGCGGACCACCGCCTCCGCGAGCTGTCCAGGTGACGGGTTGGCGTTGCCGGCCACCGGTGCGGTGGGGTCATATCCATTGCCGGTCGACAAGATCAACTGGCCGGGCCCGTCGGATCGCAGGGCGCCCGGCGCCCAGATCCCTCCCAGACCGTTCCCCGTATCGATCCCCGCCTCGGAACTCCAGAGGGTCGTGACGGAGCCCGCCTCGGACACCCCAACAACCCAGCCGTTCGTCGGGGGGATGTCGCAGTGCGACCCGAAGGCGGCGTAGACGATCCCGTTCATAAGCAAGAGCCCCGGTCGCTGCAGCTGGTAGGTCGCGTTGAAGCTCTGATTCGGGTCATTCGAGGCCGTGCCAGAGATCAGGACCGGGAAGCCGGGCTGCTCGGCACCCGTTGTCACGCTGAGGGCATGCATCCAGTACTGGGCTGGTCCGCTCGTACCTGACACATAGGTTTTCGACAGGAAGTACTCGATGTTCGTGGACGTGTCCACCACAGGTGTGCCGGTCACGCCCACGCTTGGAAGATCCGAGCACCCGAGCGCCGCCGAACTGAAGGGCGTTCCGAGGGACTTCGACCACAGGACGGACCCGGCGCCTGGATCGAGGCCGTACGCCACGTTGCCATCTGTCTCAGCGAGCAGGACTCCGTCCTCGACGAGGGGCTGCGCTTGGATGTCTCCCGTCAGTTGGCTGGCAAAGAGCCGGCCGAAGCTGCCCCCTTGCACGAGCTGGGGGGTCAGACGCGGTTTGGTCGGAGTACCAGCTTGTGCCGTCCTGGTCCGCGTCCACACCGACAATGCCCGAGACCGTGGCCGCGGAGACGGGCGCCGAGTGCCCGTCGTTCATCAATGTCATGGATGCGACGAGCACGAGCAGCATGGCCGCTCCTCGCCACTTCACGCCGTTGCCTTCTGCACCATGGCTGTTCTTGCCCCCTCGCAAGTGCTCGGCCTAGTGCCCCCCTCCAAGTGCTCGGCCTAGTGCCCCCTCGGGTGCGACAACGTCGCAGCTGACCCTGCATCATTAAGGCCGGTTAGCCATCCGGGTTCAAGCAACGCAACAGCTACATGTTGTAAACGTCTTGGAAACTGTTGAACTGAGTCTCGTGAGGCGCCCCGAGAACCACTTGTGCTGGCGTCGCCATACGTCGGCGGAGTACTCGCGGGTTCAGGCGGCGCCGAAGAAAGGCGTATGCGCGGCAAAGACACCGCCGTCCGCCGCGACAAGCCAGTAGCCCCCGCCGCCGGGGGCAGCGGCCATCCCCACGACGGGCTGGTCGAGGCGGAGCGAGCCGGTCGACCCGTAGAACTGGGCGTCGCCGAAGGCGAAGATGCCCCCGTCGGAGGCCACCAGCCAGTAGCCCGCGCCGTCGGGGACGGCCGCCATGCCGACGACCGGCTTGTTAAGGCGGAGCGAGCCGGTCGAGCCGTAGAACTGGGCGTCGCCGAAGGAGAAGATCCCCCCGTCGGTGGCCACCAGCCAGTAGCCCCCGCCGTCGGGTGTTGCCGCCATGCCGACGACGGGCTTGTTAAGGCGGAGCGAGCCGGTCGACCCGTAGAACTGGGCGTCGCCGAAGGAGAAGATCCCCCCGTCGGAGGCCACCAACCAGTAGCCCCCACCGCCGGGGACGGCCGCCATGCCGACAACCGGCTTGTTAAGGCGGAGCGAGCCGGTCGACCCGTAGAACTGGGCGTCGCCGAAGGAGAAGATCCCTCCGTCGGAGGCCACCAACCAGTAGCCTCCGCCGTCGGGGGTCGGGCTGATCGCCATGACCGGAGCACTCAGAGGCAGGCCCGCCATGGAGCCGTCGAACGCGGCGTCGCCAAAGGACATGACCACTCCTGGCGCGTCGGCGATCCAGTATCCTCCTCCGTCCGCGGTCGCGGCGATTGCGGTCACGGGACGTGGCAGAGTCACCGGGGCCGACCCGAGCGCGACGGTGATGGTGAGGCCCACGGTGGTGAAATCACCGGCTGAGTCAGTGACCCGGAACGTCACCGCGTAGGCTCCGGACGACTGTATGACACCTGAGACGAGACCTGTCTGCCCGTTGAGCGTCAGGCCGGACGGAAGTGAACCCGAGGCCAGCGACCATGTGTAGGGGGGTTGGCCGCCGGAGGCGGCGAGCGCCGTTGAGTAGCCCTGGTGCTGTGCGCCGTTGGGCAAAGCGGAGGTGACAATGGAGAGGGGTGTTGGCCCGGCCGCAGCCGTGAGGGACCTGCCGAGCTGCGCCAGCGTTGGGCCCGAGGGATCCGTGCCGGCGGCCGTGGCGAGGAGCTGGTCCTCGTCGAACCACTGCACGATGTCGAATCCGAGCCGGACAGCCTGCGAGGCGCAAAACTCGAGATCGGCCACGGTGTCGTCACCCGAGTTCTCGCCGCCGAGCCTGATTGGGGTACCGGCGACCAGTGAGGCCAGATAGTCGGCGGGATCCTCGAGCCGGGGCGTGGGCTCAACAGAGCGTGCGTCGAGATACGTGGTGTAGGCCACTGACTCCCCCGGATACGGGAGACCGCTCAATAACCCTGCCCAGTCCAGTCCCTGGTTGTACTCGTCGTACTTGGTTGGGTCACCTTGGGGTCGGACCGGCTGCAACAAGGCGGCCTCCTCTGCGGCCGCGTTCCCGGGCCGCTGGCCCCATCCGGGCATCAACAGGAGCTGAGGGGTGTCGAAGTCATCGTGCAGCTGTCCGTTGAGCCACTGGGCGTACTGGTCGAGATCCACGTTGTAGGCGTTGAGGAAGGTGGTGGCCTGGGCCACTGTGCCCGTGCCTGGAATCCATCCCCGCACCGACGTCGGGAGTGATGCCTGGGTGCTCGGGTCGTAAGCCCAGAAACTGTTCGTGTCCCCGAGATAGATCGTGTCGGGATAGCGAAGCTCGCCGAGCGGACCTCCGCCGGCACGCACGGCATAAATGGCTTGGCCCGACAGCTGCTCCCCGAGCATGGCCAGGTACTGGCCTTCGGCGTCGCGCACCTCGAGGTCGGTAATACCGTTCACAACGTTGTCTCCCGACGGCTCACCGGCCGAAAACACGTCGCCGTACTGGTTGACGAATTGGGAACCCGGCATGGCAAGCAGCCAACCCGGGGGGTACTGCAGCCCCGGGTCGAGAATGACCTGGAGACCCTGCTGTTCGGCCTGACTGATCTGGTCGACGATCCCGGCTATGTACGAGGGATCAAGCGACCCGGCGGTTGGCTCGGCATCGTCCCAACCGATTTGGACCGTGACGGCCTGGACTCCCGCGGCGCGCTCCGCCGCGAATTGGGCCGGCGACGCCCCGAGCAGGCCAAGTACGGGAATCGGAGTGGATTCGGCGTTGGAGGAAGACCCGACCGTGACGCCGCCCGCGACACACAGGATCCCAATGGCCAGGAGAGAGAGGACCAACGCCAGCGAGCGTCGCAGAGTGCTGCTCACCTTCGGCGTCGGCGCACCATGTTTCCACCTATCGGCCCTGAGTCGCGACAGCTTTAGCGGGGACCCTCGAGCTGGCAGGAAGGAGTTGCCGTCCTGTCCCCTTCGCTGAACCAGGCAGTCAGTCCGGCGGCCCACCCCTCGTGATGCGCTCGGCGACCAGTGCTTAGCCTGAAGGTTCCGACAACCGGATCCTGGGCTTGACCAGCCACGATGGAGCCGTTGGTGCGACTAGTCCTCGTCCCACCCCGACGCCAGTCTTCCGGGTGCCTGTAGGTAACCCGGTGCTCTTGAAGTGCCGTTTGCAGCCTCAGGGATGGCCAGCCGACGCCACGACCTTCGTGCAATCCTCGGGCGAAGCCCATTGGGAGTCGCAAGTCGATCCTGTCATTCGTCGCCGCGCAGTTCTTCGGGTGTGACGATCACATCGACGAGGGCTTCAGATCGGAGGACGGTGAGCGCCAACGGCTGACCGATGGCGTCGCCGAGCATCAGCCGCTGCAAGGACTGGGCGTTCGTGACTGCCTCGCCATTAGAACTGACCAAGAGATCGTGGGGTCGCAGTCCGGCCTTTGCGGCCGGTCCTTCCGATACGACCTGCTCGATGCGCATTCCGGTCTTCTGATCGAGTCGAATCGCCATCGACGGAGGCAGCGGGGCTGGGGTCCCCGCCAGGCCCAGGTAGGCCCGGCGGACACGGCCCTCCGCCATGAGGGTGGCGACGATCTGGCGGGTGATTCCGTTGATGGGGATGGCCAGGCCGACCCCGACTCCGGCGACTGCGGTGTTGATGCCCACGACCTGACCCGAGGCGACGACAAGTGCCCCCCCCGAGTTCCCCGGGTTCAGTGCGGCGTCGGTCTGAATGACGTCGTCGACGATGCGCGTGTTTTCGCCTGCTCGAGTGGGCAGCGAGCGGCCCAAGGCACTGACGACTCCGGCGGTGATTGTGCCGGCCAGTCCCAAGGGGTTACCGACCGCAACGACGAGTTGACCCACTCTGAGCTGCGAAGCCTCACCTAGCCGCGCCGGCGCCGGGGTAGCACCGTCGGCGCGGACAACGGCCAGGTCTGACAGGGGGTCGCTGCCAACGACGCGGAACGGGACAGTGGTGCCGTCGGCGAAGGCAACCTGCCCGGCCTCTGCCTTCCCGACCACGTGTGCATTCGTGAGCAGGAATCCGTCGTTTGTGAACACGACCGCCGAGCCTGCGCCGGCCGCGATTCTCCCGTCATGGCGGCGCCGCGTTACCTGCAATGCAGCCACCCGGGGGGTCAGTTGTTCAGCAACTGAGACGACTACCTGGGAGTATGCGTCAAGTGCAGCGAGTTCCGGTTCGGGTGAGCGGGTGATGGTATCGGTCATGGTTCCTCATTACAGGATTACATCATTACTTATAGCGGAAACCTCAAACCTCGATGACGCGTCTTGCAACTCGGCTGGATCAGAACCCAAGCGGCTCATTCACCAAGATCGCGGTGATCCGGCCGGGGGCAAGGGCGTTGTTGATGACGAGGACATTGTTGACTCCGCTGGGTACGCCGTAGGCCAGCCTCGCCCGCCGATCCTCAAGAGGAAAGCAGTACTCGTAGATGCGTCGCAGCCCTGTGTCGAGATCGGGAACGATCTTCTGCGCGCCGGCGACGAGTATCACGTGACCCGCTCCGGACGCGATCGGACCGAGCTGGCTCCCGCTCGCGGACGCAATAAGAAGTGAGCCCTCCACCGTCAGAGCGTGGACGCTCCCGACGACCCAATCGGGCGAAGCGGACAGCTGCCGCATCTCACGGCCCTGCATTTCGCGATCCATCTGGTAAAGACGAGGGCGAAGCGGCTGATATTGCCCGGATCGCTCGATGTCCTCGGCGACGCCGATGACTTCGAGCGTGCGGGAGGTGTTGTTGTAGACCTCCGCTCCCACAGGGAGGATGGAGCGCACAGCGTTTCTCGCCTCCTCGGCCGAGTCGGCCACAATGGACGTGATTCCGTTGCGTTCGAGGGCGCGAGCCACAGCGCTGACTTGCTCTCTTGGGGCCACTCGAGAGAACTCCGCCTCTGCCTCCTTAGTGGGACCCGCCACCAGAGGGTCCCCGGGTCGGCCGGTGGCCGGTGGAGTACCCACGTCACTCACCACCCACTTCAGCGAGGCGTTGGTGAACCAACGCAACAACCATGGACCCCTCGCCTATGGCAGCCGCGCAACGCTTGATCGACCCGCTCCTGACATCGCCAGCGGCGAAGAGCCCTGGCAAGTTTGTTTCGAGAGGCAACGGTTGACGAGCCAGTGCCCACCGGTCAAGTGCATCAGGTGAGGAGCTGAGCTGGGCGCCAGTTCGCAGGTATCCGGCGGCGTCGAGAGCAAGTCCCGCGTTGGCCGCTCCTTGCGTGCGCGGCACCCCTCCGATGCAAACGAAGAGCGCGTCGGCGGACAATCGAGCAGTGGTACCTTCTGACGCGACAATCAATGCTCGCAGACGAGTATCCGGTTCGAGACTGACCACTTCGGTGTTTGTCCGAACCTCGACGTTTCCCAGTTCCCTCACCTGGCTGATCAAGTACTGAGACATCGATGCCTCGAGCGAGCGACCCCGGACCAGCAAGGTCACCTGCGCGGCGTAGCGCGAGAAGCGGATGACCGCCTGGCCGGCCGAATTCCCTCCCCCGACAATGACCACTCGGCAGCCGCTACAGGTGACCGCCTCGCTCGGACCGGCGCCGTAGTACACACCGGAACCCAGGAGTTGATCAATGCCCGGAATCTCAAGACGACGCCAGTCGACACCGCTGGCCACTAACAGGGCCCGTGACCGCAGGGCTGTACCGTCGGAGAGGTGGGCGACGTAGCCGGGGCCCTCCATGGTGATGTCCGCGAGGCGCCGCGCGAGAAGGACTTCCGCCCCGAATCTCTTCGCCTGTGCAGTTGCCCGCGTCGCCAATTCGCTTCCGCTGATCCCCTGAGGGAATCCAAGATAGTTCTCAATCATGGAGGTCGTCCCAGCCTGACCTCCAGGCGCCACAGCTTCGATCGCCACGGCGCGTAAACCCTCAGATGCGGCGTAGACAGCGGCTGCCAGCCCGGCCGGACCGGCGCCCACGATCGTGAGGTCGTACTCCGACAGCAACGGAGCGGATACCATCCCCAGTCCTGCCGCCACACTCTCCAGTGTGGCCGGAGCAAGCCGCATTCCGTTGGGGAGGACGCAGACAGGTAGGTGGTCCACTCCCCTCTCCTCCGCGGGCAACAACGCTTCGACCCGCGCCGCGTCGTCCACGTCAACCCACTCATAGGGGACTCCGTTACGGCTGAGAAAGTCACGGATGCTGTAGCCGACTGAGGATGCCCGCTGCCCGACCAGTAGCACCTGAGGAGTGACGGGCCTCGCGTCGTAGTCGATCATCGACATGGCGCTTGCACCACCTTCATGATGTCAGGCTTGCACATCCACAGTCCGCACGACGGAGAGTCAATTTCGCGTCGAGGAGTGGCGCACTAATTCCGGGAGCGCCAGTGCGGAACTCCTCGACGAGTCCGAGCTCCTTCTCGGGCCGGGTGCGGCCTCCCGGTCGTGGCAAGGTTCCAGATGAGGCCGGAAGTTACCACCTTTCCTTGCGTGGGCAAGCAATGTCGTTTAGATTGCAGTGCCGAACATCAGGAGCCAGCCCGCCTCGCAAGGAGAGGAGCACGAACGTGACGAGTGAACCAATGCGTGATCCGGTCACCGATCCCCTGCTCACGCCCCGGAATTCTGCACTCCTCGTCATCGACTACCAGCCGAGCCAGATTCAGGCCGTGACATCGATCGATCACGATTTGCTGACCCGGAACATCGTGTCAGTGGCGCGTCTCGCTAAGACCTATCGGCTTCCCATCGTGCTCTCGACCGTCAATGTCACAGCCAACGGGCAACCGCCGACGATTCCTGAACTCAAGGAGGTCCTTTCGGATTCGGTCGAGATCGACCGCACGCAGATCAACTCCTGGGAAGACCGCGATTTCCGACAGGCAGTCGAAGCGACGGGCCGGAAGAAGCTGGTCATGGCCGCACTGTGGACGGAGGTGTGCTTGGCTTTCCCGGCTCTCGACGCGTTGCGCGAGGGTTACGAGGTGTTCCCAGTCGTCGATGCAGTGGGCGGGACCTCCCCCGGGGCGCACCGGGCTGGGCTAGAGCGCATCGTAAGAGCGGGCGCACAACCGATCGGCTGGGTATCCCTGGCCTGCGAATTGCAACGCGACTGGGCTCGGACAGACACCGTTCCTGAAGTGCTGGAGATCGTGCTGACTTCACGACTCCGCAAAGGGCTCTGAACCGTTGGGTCGCTCGACGATGCACCTCCAGTGTCTCAGTGTCTCGTGAAGTCCCCTATCTCCGCGCTCGAAGTGCGGCAGGAGGGTCCTCGAGGTGCAGGGCTACCTCGGCCAAAGCGTCGGCGACTCGCTCCACGGCAACAACATCGATGTAGTCGAAAAAGCGACGCCGAACGCTCGCGAGGTGAACCGGCCAGGCGGACCTCAATTTGGCAATGCCCCGAGGAGTGAGCCTCGCAACGTTGCCCCGGGCGTCGGAGGAACTTGCTGTCTTCGTCACGAGGCCACGCGACTGAAGATCGTCCACCAAGCGGGTCATCCGGCTCGCCGACAAGTCGGTGGCGTTGGCCAGGTCGGCCATCCGCAACTCGCGATTGGGAGCTTCGGAAAGATGCATGATCGTCGTGTAATCGCTCGCCGTGAGTCCAACACCTCTCATCAGGTCGCTGTCCAGATGTCGCGGGATGGCTTTGACAATTCGCATCACCGCCCGCCAGAGCGCTTCCTCGGTGGGAGAGAGTGGTTCGACGGTGGCCATGTCGCTACAATAACTTGCTTTACCAAGCAATTGTTGGACTGCGACGCAAGCCACGGGTCCTGGATGGCCCAGGCGACGTGCAAGGAAACCACATGACGCGGACCTCTTGCCTGATTCAAATCCTGCGCGGCGATCTGGAGGTGACAGAATGTGAGCCAGGTTCACCTTGAATCAAGCCTCAACTACGGTAGGAAGATCCAACGATGGATGCACTTGAGGAACTGCTCGCCAGGGACCGGATCCACCAGCTCGCCGACCGCTACGGGGTAGCAGTTGATGCCAAAGACTTGGCATCGTTGTCATTGCTCTTCCCGGAGGATGTGGACAACGGGCGATACGGCTTCGGGCGAGAGGGTGTCAAGACTTTTTTCGACAACGCCTTGAGAGCTTTCCACTGCTCGATGCACATGGTGGGCAATCACGTCATCGATTTTGACGGCGACGATCGAGCCCACGGCATCGTGTACTGCCGAGCCCAGCATCACATACTGGAACCAGACCACTGGTTTGATATGGCGCTCGCCTATTGGGACACCTACGAGCGCCACGGAGATCGTTGGTACTTCCGCCGCCGAAGGTTGAAGTCTTGGTACCGCCAGGAATTCGGCCACCCGAGACATGGAACGGAGCGGGTTCTGGCTACTCCCGTCGAGAATGGACCACGTCGAGGCGATCGCATGCCAGAGGCGTTTGACACGTTCGAGCACTTCTGGTCGCGCCCGCCAACGTTCGTCCAGCCCAGGGAGGACGGCGCCCAACCCCCGGGGGAACCCATCGGTAATCCTGTCTGACTGCCTACCGGGTCATCGCGCTTCGCACCGCGGAGCCCAGACGGAGGCCTGTCAGGGCGGGAAAGAACCGAAAGGGTCGCCGACAGATCAAATCCCTCTGGACGAGCCGCCTGGGCCAACGAGGAAGGCGAACGCCTCCCCGGACTACGCAAGGGTCGACGTCGCCACCACGTCGTGCCTGGTGAGCTGCACACCGCGCACCGCCGCGGCGACAGCGGGGTCGACCTTGGCCGCGGGCTGGCGCTCGGCGAGCACTTCCAAATGCGCCTCGAAGGCCGGGATGCCGGACCACACCTCGAGGAGCCGCACGACGTGGGGACGATCTGGGTCAAGCAGCATCGTCCATTCGACGCAGCCGGGTTCGGCGCGAGACGCCGCCGCCTCCTCCGCCTGCGCAGCGACGAACATGTCGCGCTGCGCCGGGTCGACTTCGATCGTTCCCACGATGATCACCACGTCCTACTCCCTTTCGCTAGGGGAGCGGCGGCCTCGGCTCGGCGAAGGCCGACCGCTCCTCTTCCCAGCCGACGTTCAATGTGCGGCGAGCGATCAAACGTCCGGCGGCAGTCCGCACGTAATCGTCTTCGTACTGATGGTTTGCTGACTTGTTTCCCCCGGCTCTACGCAATGTCGCACTCTGGATTCCGGATCCCCCGGAGCGGGTAACCCACACCGGGCTCGGGTGGTGTCGATCGCGGATCACCGGAACGAGCGGACCGATTGCATTGACTCGAACGCTGTCGCGACGCCATTCGCTCGCCCGTGACAGTTGAGCGCCCCCAAGCGCGGCACCGCTCATGTGATGATGGCGCCCATGTCGATCGGCAGCTGGATGCCGGTGATGTAGCGCGAGGCGTCGCTCGCCAGGTAGCAGACCGCCGTGGAGATGGCGTCGACCGGCGCGAGGTACGGCTCGGGCAGCGCCTGACCGAACGCCACTCCGTACGCGGGGTTGGCCTCCAGCAGCTCCATGAGCGCGGGGTTGTTCCCCATGGGGGTGTCGACACCGCCAGGGGCGATCCCGTTGACCCGGATTTGGTGCGGCCCGAGCTCGAGCGCCGCCGACTTCACCAGGCCGACGACGCCGTGCTTCGATGAGCTGTAGTGCGCCTGGCCAGGCTGCGCCTTGAGACCGCAGGAGGACGAGATGGCGATCAGCGACCCACCCTCGCCCTGCTCGATCAGCGTGGGGACCGCCGCCGCGAACGTGCGCCAGACACCGATGAGGTTGACGTCGACCAGCGCCTGGAAGACGTCGTCGTCGATCTCCCAGAGCTTGCCCCAGGCAGAGAGCCCGGCGTTGGCGACGACCACGTCGAGGCGCCCGAAGTTCTCCACCGCGTCGGCGACGGCGGCATCGAGATCGGCCCGGGAACGGACGTCGCCGCGCCGAGCCACGATCTTCCCGCCGGCGGCCTCGACCTGGGCGAGCGTCTCCTCAAGGTCGGCCTCGGTCGCGGCCGGGTAGCCGATGGTCGTCACCTCCCTGCACACGTCGAAAGCGACGATCGCGGCACCTTCGGCAGCGAGACGCAGCGCATGGCTACGGCCCTGTCCCCGCGCCGCGCCGGTGATCAGGCACACCATTCCCTGTAACGATTCACTCACAGCAACCCCTCGATCCTTCGACTTCTCAAAACCTTCGACATGTTCAGCGACCGACGATTCCCGCTCATCCGTCAGTGCGCGGCCTTCGGGGCGACGAAGGCGTTTCCCGCCACGGCACCGCACGAGTCCGGTGCGCTCGCGCCCTACAGAGTCGCCACTCTCTCAGCCCCAGGCGCCGATGGTGCGAAACGCCAGCGTGCCAGTACCCTCGATGTCCGGGTAACCGTCCAGGTTGGACTTCTCGGCGAGGTCGTCTGGGTGCATCCCGATGTCGGCTGCCACTTTGGACAGCACCTCGGCATCGAGCCGGGGGAACCCTACGTAGGCGTTCTCGCCCAGCAACTTGCGCACCTTCTCGATCGGCAGCCCGTGGTAGTTGTGCGCAATCGACAGCCGCGTCCTCGGGTACACCGATTCGTCTTCGGTGTGGATGAAAGTGCCCTCGGCGTGGGGGTAGTCGGAACCCCACATGAAGCGGTCCTCGCGTCTGATCGCGATCGCCGCCTCCGCCTCCTGACGCGATTGGAAGCTGTTCCCGATCCAGACGTTCGTCGCCATGTACTCGCTCGGTGTCCGCGAGGTCCTTTCAGCGGCGCGTGCCATGGGCGAGAAGAACACCGAGTCCATCTTCGAGCACATCTCGTTCCAGAAGACACCCGGCACCTCGGTGAGCACGAGCTTGAGGTTCGGATGCCGTTCGAAGATCCCGTAGAGCACGAGCTGGTAGACAGTGCGCACGCCCCACTCGCCCGAGTCGATCAGGCCGAAACGCATGGTTGCTTCCCCCAGCGCCTCGACGTACTCCTGCGGCGGGGAGGCACCGATGTGGGTTGCCAGCGTCATGTCCAGCGCGGCCGCCGCCGCGAAGAACCGCTCGAGATCGGGATGGCCGGGCTGAGTCATACCTGGCTGTCCCGGCGCCGGGAAGTTGACCCCACCGAGGCCGTGCTCCGCGCACCATTCGAGTTCGGCGATCGCCGCGTCGAGGTCCCAGAAGGGCAGCTGCGCCAGGCCGAAAGCGCGACCGCCCGTCGCCGCGCTGAAGTCGGCGAGCCAGCGGTTGTACATCGTGCGACCGACCCCCGCCAGCTCGCGCGCCTCGGGGAGCGGGATGGTGTTGGCGAACGCATGCTGGATGTCGAACGGCATCGGCTGACCGTTCAAGCTGTCGTGGAAGACAACCCCGCCGGCAACGCCATCGCGGTCCATGTCGCGCATCCACGCCGCGGGATCAAAGTGACCTTTGGTCAGCGCGTTGCGACGACGGCCCGCGCGGTACTCCTCCGAGAACGCCATGGCTTCGAAGGTCGCGTTGAAGATCGCTTCCGACCGCTCGACGAACTCGTCGTATGCCTCCAGGTGCTGCTGTGGACAGTACGGACGCAGATGGCGGGGGTGCGGGCCGACGTGAGTGTCAGCCGAGAACACCATCAGCGGGTCGGTGCCAGCCCCCGAGCGCGTCGCGTCGGCGACTGCATGTGCGGCCATGAGGCTCCCCTTAATCCTTCCGGCACAACTCGCTCAGATCCCGCCCACGACGAGCGGGGCTATCCGCCGCCCACGGTAGGTAGGCCACGCCTCGTTGTCAATCGCTCGCTCATTAGTTCTTCGCCGCACTGGCTCTCGCCCGGCGCAGCCAGGGAGCGCCCTTCGCACGCCCGGCGAGCGCCCACGGGCTCGAAGCGCCCACAGATCGTTGAAGACGTCTCGGGTGGGAATGCGTTTTGGCCGTCCGTGGTCACTTCGAGGCAGCGTTCGTGACACACGGCCCCCAGCAACCCGAATTTTCGGCGCCTCGGCCGAGGGCCAAAACCGTGCGGTCTGGGCCGTGGGGACGTCAGAAACGAGACTCCGCGGCGAGAGGATCAGGCATAGCGGTCTTTGAGGATCTGCATCTCTTCGTACGCAGAGGACGGGACGTCGAACTCGCGGAGGTCGTCGATGGTCTCGACGTGCTCGGCGATCTCCTCCGCGGTCGGTGGTGTATCGGCGTCGGGACGCCATCCGAGGGTCGCGCCCACGAACACCTGGCCGTATCGGCCGCTGGTGTTCGAGTAGTAGCGATGCGTTTGCGTGCAAGCTTCGCTGGCCAGGTAAGTGACGATCGGCACCGCCCACCCGGGCGCGAACCGCGGCACCGTGGCCAGACGAGCCGCCCACAATTTCTCGGGATCGGTCTCAATATCGGAGGGTCGCGGCGACGCGCTCATTCGGGTGAGGCCCGATGGCAGGATCGCGTTGGCCAGGATGCCATGCTCCTGGCCCTCGATCGCCAGTGCGTTACAGAGACCGAGCACGCCTGCCTTCGCGGCAGCGTAGTTCGCGCCGAATGGTCGGCCGAACGCCCCGCTCGAAGACGACGTGAACACCAGGCGTCCGTAGAGCTGCTCGCGCATGATCGGCCAGACGGCACGCGAGAGGAAGAACTGCCCGGTCAGGTGGGTGGCGAGGACGGCGGACCAGTCGTCGTCGGTGAGGTCCTCGAACATCGCGTTACGCAGGATTCCCGCGTTGTGCACCACCGCGTCGATCCGACCGAATGAGCGCATCGCCCGGTCGGCGATCGCCCGGCATCCGGCGTCGGTGGCCACCGAGTCGTCGGACGCGACTGCCGTCCCGCCCTCGCGCGTGATCTCGGCCACGACGGCATCAGCATCTTGGCTCGAGGCACCCTCTCCCGTCCCCGACGTCCCGAGGTCGTTGACTACGACATTGGCACCCCTTCGGCCGAACTCCAGCGCGTAGACGCGGCCCAGCCCGTTTCCAGCACCCGTGACGACGACGGTGCGTCCTGAGAAATCGATCGTCATATCGTCCTCATGCGATCGGAGTTGACCCGCGGCGACATGACCGCCTCTGCCCACTCGGAATCCACCTTGTTCTCGAAGCGGTGGGTCACAAGGAGGCTCTCTCGTTCGTGATCAGGCCGGTGGCGGGGTGACGTCGGCCCGGAGCTGGTGGAAAGCGCAGGTCTTGATCCGCCACTCGCCATCGATCTTCTCGTAGGTCTCGTGGTAGAAGCCGTATCCGTGGAGCTCGCTGCCGTCGGGCCAGCGGTGCATGTGCTCCGATGACCAAATGCCCTTGGCGGTGGTGGGCGAGGTCAGCTCGATCTCGGGCATGTGGCCCTGGTGAATGCTGATCATGTCGTCGGCCAAGCCGACCTGGTTATAACTGACGATCTCGTCGGCGCCGATGACCAGCTCCGCACCCGAGTTGCGCATGTCCCACACCGCGTCCGCGGTGAACACGTTGCGAAAGCCGTCCCAGTCCTTGGTGTCGACCGTGCGCATGTAGCGCGCTTTCAGTTGCTTGATCGCTTCGAGGTCATCCATTGAAAGCTCCTCTCACGCAAAGTGGATCGAACGCCTGCATTTGCTTGACGCGCTTCCGCGTCACAGAGTAACCCGGCTGACCGAATGCCGTGGATTCGGCTTCGAGATCGCCGCCGCTGGCTTCAACTCACCCGTCATCGGTTCGCCGCGAGGACCTCTGCCGCTTCCTTTTCGATCGTCGTTCCCACGAAGAAGTCAGGGTTCAACGACGCGTAGAGCCGAACGGGATTCTCGAACAGGAACTCGCGTAGCTCGTCATCCCCGATGATGTCGTGCTCGATCAGCTGGAACGCCTCCTCGAGCGGCTCATCGAAGTCGGCCACATCCCAGTGCCCGAGGTCGGAAGCGAAGAACGCCGGCACCTTGGCCCCGAGCGGCGTCACCCGTGTGTCGAAAGCGAGACCCACCAGCGGATCGTCCGCCTCACAACCCCAGGCGAAGGCATTGCAGAACTGGTCGCGGATGTCGGCGACCGAGTGCACCTGCGCTGCCTCGAAGTCGTCACGCGGCCGGGTCATCACGGAGCGCTGACCGACGAGCTGCTCGGCCGAGTACTTGGCGAGGCGGGGGTCCGCCTCCACGAGAAGCTGGTGCACGAACTCCACATCGAGATGCTTCGGGTCGAGCGCGGCTATGGCCGAGCCGCCGCGCTTCTCCCAGTCAGAGGCCAGGCCGATGAGGCTCTCGACACCAGGTGCCGCGCCGCCTTCGAGGATGGCGACGCGGAGCTGCGGGAAGCGGGCGAGAACACCCCCGAGGAACAGCGACTTCGCGAGTGCAGCGCCCGCCGCCGCGAAATGGCCGACCTGGTTGTAGACGAAGTTGCTGATCGATGCGCGATCGCTCGCGCCGATGCCGGAGGTATGGGCCGCGAGTGGGAGTCCGAGCTCGATCGCCTTCGCCCACACCGGATCGTAGTCGTGCACGCTGTCGATGCCGAACGTGTCGAGCCAGCCTCGCGTGTCCCACTCGGTGATCCGAACGTCGTTCCACCCGTCGTCAGCGGCGAGCGGTGGCGTGCCCGGCAGCGGGCGGTGAACGTGGCTTGCGATCATTGCGACCTTGGCACCGAGGCCCTTGGCGTGCTCGAGCGCGGCGACCGCCTCGTCGGGCGTGTGCATCGGGACAACGGCCGCCATCGTGAACGTGTCGCCGTACGGTCCGTACTGCTCGGCCATGAACTCGTTGTAGATGCGGCACATACCGACACGCTGCTCGGCGTCGTGCAGCTGCGTGAAGGAGATGCCCGCCGTCGGGTAGAGGACGGCGAAATCGATGCCCGCCTCGCCCAGCCGATCGTGGTAGCGCTTCGGCGACGTCACGGTGGCGAAGTACTCGCTCGATGCCGGGACGTGCCACGAGTGCGGGAGGATGCCCCCGACGCGGCGCTCCTCCATCGTGAGGTCTTCGATCCTCCGGCGGGTACCGCCGCCGTAGAAGCCACCGAGGAGCCGCTCTTCACCACGATCGCGGATGTAGTCGAAGAGGACCGGGAACAGCTCGACAACGTGCCCGTCGCCGTCGAGGACCGGGAAGCCGAGCTGCGCCCGAATCCTCGCCGACTTCGACTGCTGTCCCGAATTGACCGTCATGTTTCTCTCCTGTCGCTGGCTGTGCCAATCCGCGTGGCTTGGACGCCGGTCATATTCCGACGTCCTACCGCTCATCGCTCCTGCCGGTCAGCACCAATCGCCGATTCAACCACAGCGACCTCGATCCGGAAAGCGCAGCCTTCGTACGGCGTCCCACGACGCAGCACGCTCCAATTTGGGGGCGCATCGGCGCACGTCGCGTTGTGGTCCGGTATCAAAAGACGTCAGAGCGAAGCTTGAATGACGGCAATGCCTATCCACGGACCTGCGGCCCATTTGGCCAGCGCAGCAGGCAGCCCGCATCGACGCGTAACTGTTGCCCGGTCACGTAGCGAGATTCGTCTGACGCCAAGAACAAGACCGCGTTCGACACGTCGAACGGCTCGATGTACGGGACAGGCATCCCCTGGAAATGGGTATACACCGGCAAGACGTCCTCCTCCGTCGGGTTCTCGAGATCCGGGCGGAAGACCTTGTACATCTGCTTGTTGTGGATGAGGTCGGTGTTGCAATGTGTGGGATGCACGGCGTTGACCCGGATCATCCGTCGCATCAGGCTGAGAGCGAGGTTCTCCGAGTAGCTCACAATGGTCTGCTTGGACCACGAATACCCCAACCCGCCGGTGCCCATGCTCTCCGCCTGCAAGGTCCCGGGCATGAGCGCGGCGGTGGAGCCGGTGATGACGATGGATGCCCCATCGGGGAGGTAGGGAATGGCGGCCGCGGCCGCGTTCATCACCCCGATCAGATCGACGTCTGTGGCATCGACGAAGTCCATGGGATTTTCCATGCCCATCGGCATGATCCCGGCATTGGCCACGACGATCTCGAGATGGCCGAACTCACTCACGCCTTCCTCGAGGACGGCCTTGAGCGATGCCCTCTCTCGGACGTCGGCCTGCCGGGCAACGATCCGCCGTCCGGCGTTCTCCACCGCCTTGGCGGTCTCTTCGAGGTCCTCGGGCGTCGCCAACGGATAGAGGTTGGATTCGATCTGCTCGCAGATGTCGACGGCGATGATGTCGGCGCCCTCTTCCGCCAGACGGATGGCGTGGCTCCTGCCCTGCCCTCGTGCCGCACCGGTGATGAATGCGACCTTTCCCTCCACACGTCCGGCCATTGTGGCCCTCCTCTCAATAGAACGTCTGGTGATTAATGCTAGTTACCTCTTGACAGAGATTTCCGGTGAGGTTGACCGGACCACGTTGTCTCGCCGCCGTCGAGGTTTCAGTTCCACCAGTCGCCGGGCGCCGTCAGCCTCAGGGTCTCCTTTCAAATCCCTGCGGCATGCCAGTCCTGGCGCTCCAACCGTCAGTTCCGCTGGTCTCTGGAATCGGGTGCCACGCTATTTCGGCTCGCGCCACGCTATTTGACCCTTCCGGGTTTCGGCCACCACCCGCACCGGGGCCGGATCGCCCAACGGCTCGAGCTCCATGTTCAGGGCCTCGTCGAGTTTTCAGACCCTGCGGGCCATCGGCCGGACCTGCAGATGCTGCTACAAACCGTACAAGGCCTCAGTATTGGTTCCCGCGATCTGGCGCTGTTCGTCCTCGGTGAGCGATTCGATCGCCTCCACCAGCTCGTCGGTCACTCCCGGGTACTTGGCGTCAGGGTGCGGATAGTCCGAGGCCCAGACGATCCGGTCAGCACCACACAGTGGTGATCGAGCCGTGAAGGCCAGCGCGGACTCGTCGGGATCGAAGCTGATCCAGCACTGTCGACGGAAGTAGGCCGAGGGCTCCATCTTCAACATGGGGACGTCCCACTGGAAGATCTTGTAGTGGTGGTCGAGTCGCTCGAGCCAGGGAACCAACCATCCGCCATTGGCTTCCAGGAAAACCAACTTGAGCTCGGGGAACCGCTCACAGACTCCTCCGGCGAGCAAGAACGCCATGGAGTTCATCATGTCGAAGGGGTTCGAGATCGCCTGGGTGAAGAAGACGTTGTCGAAGGGGACCGCTTTCCCGCCATCAGAGGACGCCCCACTCGAGTGCATGGGCGAGGACGGCCCTCCGAGGACGTTGATCCTGAGGCCGAGGCACGCCCCGGGAAGGGCCGCATCGACGTATGGGTGGAGCCCGAGTGCCATCCCGGTCTCCGAGGCCGCCTTCCACAGCACGTCGTAGACCGGATGACTGAACGGCTTCCAGTCCTCGGTCGGATTCGGCCGGATCATGGCCGCGACCATGCCCGGGAGCTTGGCGGTGCGCCGGATCTCGGCGGCGGCCAGTTCGAGATCCTGCTGAGGGATCACCGCGACGCCGAACAGCCGGCCGCCCGAGCTTTGGACGTGCTCGGAGAGCCAGTCGTTGTAGGCGCGGCACTGCACGGCGGCGAACTCCGCGTCCGGATAAGCCTGGATGCCGAGCATGAACGTCGGATACAGCACGGACTGCTCGATGTGGTCCGCCGACATGTCTTCGAGCCTGGCCGAGGCGTTGTAGGCGGCGGGGCGGACTTCCGTGTATTTCAACTCGCCGCGCGTGGCACGTTCACGGTCCTCGAGCGACATCCCCGCGGTTCCCGCCAGCGAAATGAAGTTTGCTGGAGAGCGGGTGGTGTCCATCACCATCCACTCGGTGCCCTCGGCATCCGTCTCTATGTGCCAGACCCGGTCCCGGTACCCCTTCGGGGCGTACTCCTGCATCTCGGTCGGATGTTCCAGCACGTGGCCGTCCGAGTCGATGAAAAGAAGGGCTGCATCAGTTTTCAAGGCGGTTGCTTCCGTCATGACATATATCCTTCCGTCGCGCCCAGCCGCTGTCTGCGGCAGAGTCCGGAGCCTTCGGGCTCGCACCATCTGCTGACCAAAGAAAAGAGACGAGAACCTGCACCGATATGGCTGCCTCGGAGAGTGTTCGAGGTAAGTCGTGGCGTCATATGGCGTACGCGCATCCCGAAGTCCTCTGCGTATTGGAGGCAAGAAGCCCTGTCACCCTGGCGACCCGGCTGCGAGAAAGCAGGCTGAGCGGCTCGTCTTGAACGATTCCGTGCAGCACGGCGAACCTGGAACGCGCACCCTCGTAGCGAAGTGATCCTGGGTCTCGACGATATGCCCGCCGCCATCGATCACCCGCGTGAGTGTCGTCGTCACAAACACCCCCCGTCGCTGGAGAAGCCTGCAGTCCTCTGGGCGCCCTACGGTATCGAATCCGCTCATTTGTGTCTATTGACAATATTGATAACAACTCAGTGCTCGATTCTCTCCACACTTGAGTCGTTTTGAAGCGCCGGGAGAACCTCGTCATTGAAGAGCCCTAAGCTTTCAGCGGCAAAGTCAGGGTCAATCCCTCCAACCAGGGGATGTAGCGTCAACGAACCCGAGCGGCGTGCCGCATCGATACAGGCCTCGGGAGTAAGGACGCGGTATTGCCCTGACGCGCGCAACTCCTCGAAGGTCGAGATCGGAGCGAAGACCGACCCACGACGTCCGGCGGTCCAGCTGCCATAGACCAAGGCGTCATGCATCACGTTCCGCTCGATCGCCTGCCAGGCACGATCCGGATCGTCGGACACGGCCACCACGGGGTGGGTTGCATCATCGCGAATAGGTTCTGCGGCCGAACTCGGCTTGCCCAGCCGGCGTGACTCCTCAACATAGATCTCATGCAGCCGCGGTGACATGGGAGCGTAGCCATCCGCCAACCGAGCCGCCCGACGCGCGCTCGCCGGTGATGCGCCACCCAAGGTGATCCGTGGACGAGGACGCTGCGCAGGACGCGGTGAAATCTTCACAGTCCGACCCTGGTACTCGAAGGACTCACCGCTCCAGGCTTCGCGCAAGAACGCGACTCCGTCTTCCATAAGCTCGCCGCGTCGATGAATATCGATTCCGTACATCTCGAATTCTTCTTCGCGGTAGCCGGCTCCCATCATTAGGTCGATTCGGCCACCCGAGATCAGGTCCGCAACCGCAAGATCCTCGGCAAGGCGGATCGGGTTGTAGAACGGCAGCAATAACAGCGAGATTGCAATCCTGATATGTTTCGTCCGCGCCCCGATTCCGGCCGCCAACACGACAGGCGAAGGCAGGAACCCATCCTCTGAAGCGTGATGTTCGGATATTCCGACACTGTGGAAACCAGCTCGATCCGCCCACTCACATTGTTCCAGCGCCGCGGAATACAGTTCTTGCGCCGGCGGTCCGAAACTCGGTGCCCGCATGTCGTACCTGAGAGAAAGGCGCACTGTAAGTATTCCTGTCTGATTCCGAAACTGCCCTCATGTCATACGCTTACGACGGGTAGTGAGGTCCAACCACGTCACTTCGTGATACCGAAAGCTGCGCGACTCAATTGATCAGAACTGGCACAGATACCTTAGAACCAGGTAGCCGGAGCTGTCCACCGCTCCACATACGAGTACTTATGTAATGACGCCGAGATCCTTGAAACTCGCAATGTCATCCCAGGAGTAATTGAGCTCCAGAAGAATCTCCTCGGTATGTTGCCCGGATTCGGGCGCGGGATGTTTCACAGAGGCTGGCTTTCCATCGAACTCGATGGGACTCGAGACGACGAACCGGTCGGCGTGGGTCGGATGGGGCATGAGGTACCCGTTCGCCTGAACCTGAGGATCTTGAGGAACCTCGCTTGGGGTCCTGTAAGCGGCAAATGCGCAGCCGTTCGCGAAGAGCCGCTCACAAAGATCGTCGAGGTCATGGCGGAGGAAGTGCTCCGTGATCATGTCGACGAGCTCCTTGCCGTTGTTCACTCGGCTCTGGAAGGAATCGAAGCGAGGATCGTCGATGAGTTCGAGCCATCGCAGGGCCGTGCAGAACTGGGGCCAATACCGATCCGTCTGGACCATGCAAAGGGAAATGACTCGATTGTCAGCAGTCTCATATGTGCCAGTCAACGGGTTTTTTGAACTCTTCCTCAGCTCTCCGAAATATTGCTTGGGATCCGAGTTGTACACTGCAGCAAACTGGATGGATTCATACATATCCCACATCCCAACTCCCAGCAGGGAGACGTCCACCAGAGCCCCTTCTCCGCTCTTCGTTCGACGTAGAAGCGCTGCCGCTATCCCAGCCACGAGGGCCAAGCCCCCCTGAACGTCACCGAAACCGTTGGCAGGGGTGAGGCTGGATTTCTCCCCCTCCGGTGTGGCCATGTATCCCGCGCTGCTGCGGGCCCAGTACGAGACAACGTCATAGCCTGGGGAATACGCCTCGGGTCCGCGTGCGCCTTGTCCGTGGCTCCGGGCGTAAATCAACTGAGGATTGACGGTCCGAAGTTCGTCGTACGTGATTCGCCACTTTTGTCGGGCCGGTTCCAATACACTCGTGATGAATACGTCTGCATCTTTCACGAGACGCAGAAAGATCTCACGCCCTTCGCCTGAAGACAGGTCCAGCCCGATACTCCGCTTCGAGTGATTGTTGTTCTCGATATAGAAATCGAAGCTCGCGTCCAAACCTTGCGTAGAGAGCACAGCGCGGAGGGGATCCGCCAAGGTCGGATGTTCGATCCGAACGACCTCGGCACCCCATTGAGCGAGGATCGCGGCCGCCGATGGCCCCATCACCCACTGGGAAGCCTCGACCACCTTGACGCCTTCCATAACCTGCATGGTCTGCTTCATCAGAGCCCGACTCCGGCGGCGACCCGCACTCCCGCCGTGGTCAATGATCGCCCAATCGGTTGATAATGAATTTCCCTCCGAGCATGACCGCCTGGAGTTCGTCGTTCGGGCGTTCGAGTAGCGTGATGTCGCTACTCGGGTCGCGCTCATAGATGACGAGGTCAGCCAAGTTTCCCGGCGCCACCACGCCGGTCGTACCGCCGTACAACAACCCTGCGTTGCGCGTAGCCCAGCGAATTACGTCAATCGGCTTAATGCCGACCTCGTTCACGTAAACCGTCAATTCCTTCGCGTAGATTCCCACGGCATGGGCAAGGGAACCGAGACCAAAATCATCTCCGGGCACGACATTGATTCCGGTCTCGTTTGCAACCGTGAGCATCCGACACAGGTTGTCGAAATCGCGTCCTGCGTTCTCGGCGGGAAGGACGTAACCGTACTCGCGACCCTCTCCTCGCTCGACTTCAACGAGCCACTTCAGGAGTCCCATACTCGGAACCCACCAAGTGCCTTGCTCAGCCATCATCGCCAGGAGCTCTTCATCGATTTCATCGCCATGGTCGATCAGATCGACTCCGGCATCAAGGGCAGCGCGTATTTCCTCACGCCATATCACATGAGCCCGTACTTTCTTGCCGCGTTCGTGAGCCGCATCAACGGTTGCATGCAACTCGTCGCGGTTCATTCCGCGTCCTCCGCCGACAAAGCCATGTCCACTCGTCAAACTGACCTTTATGATCTCACTCCCGCGGCGGATCTCCTCGCGTACAGCTTTTCGGAATTCGTCAGGTCCGTCGACCACAACTCGTTGATCGGAAAAGGGCCTCGGCATCCACCAAGGAACCAAGAGGTCGTTGTCGTGGCCAGTCGTAGTGAGGAACCGACTACCCGCGACGATACGCGGCCCCTCGAACAGTCCGTGCTGAATCGCGAGCTTCAGCTGCGCGTCGATACCGTGGGTAATCCCGGCTCCTACGAATCCCGTCACACCGGACTGCAGAAGCTTCGTGCACGTCTGCATGGCTTGAGCCATCGTGACGCCTGCAGGTCCGCCGAACCCCGGGCCCATGTCAGCGTGAATATGGCAGGACCAGAGACCGGGCATCAGAGTGCGTCCACCGAGATCGATAACCGTTTGAGCTGATGGCGCGTCAGTCGAGTCCGAGATCACCGACGAGATGCGATCTTCTTCAATGAGCACAGTCGAGTTGGGTCGAGCAGGGTTATTCCCGTCGATCAGGTTCGCTCCTGTGAACGCGATCGTTGTCATGAGTGGCTCTCCTTACCCTTGTCAACAGCACTCGACGAGCGGCGGGATCTGGCACCCACCCCACCGCGATCCTCACTCATAATGTTGCATGACCTTCTTACTCAAGCACCGCGGGATCAGTTCCAAACCCTATTCGAACGAAGAGCCGCCCATCGTTTGCCGCAACGTCAAAACCCGCAATGTGGAACGCAAGTCGAGGACCCCCTGCACGTGGACGCACCGCAATGCGGAACTCCGCAAACACGTACCAGTCCTGGACGACACGGTGAAGGAGTTCCAGGCTCAGGACCTCAAACTTTCCGAAGAACGCCGCATAGTGAGCGGCGTTCTCACGGATTCCTGCCAACTCAACAAGTGCTCCGCTTTCGGTCACGTAGTCGCGCACGGCGCTCTGAACATCGGGATGCAACGTCTCCATCATGCCGTCGATGTCGCCTGCGGCGAAGGCTTCGGTGTACTTATCATGAAGCGAGAGCAATTGGCTTCGGAGTTCAATCGGGTCGGTCACGGGTTCAGTAGGCGCAGTTCCTTTTCCGACCAACTCGAGAGGCAGCTTCGGCCACGCCATCTCTCCGGTAATTCCGGCTGACTTTCCCACGGTGTACATGCTCAGCACATTTGCGCTCGGCCCGGGTCGGGGTTCACCTTTTGCTCGCCCCGCTGAAACCGTTTCGTGGAAGGAGTACCAATCGCTCCGAATCTCGATCAGCGCTTCATAGCGGGCGACATCGCTTCTTCCACGTATGACTTCGTAGGCTGCGCGGACGTCTTCACGAGATGAGAGCGCGGGGACGCGGACAGTGCCATCTCCGTGGATCTGAGGCTGAATTGCGTATGCGTAGGGGCCGTCGGGCCGAAGTGTCGACATCAGCTTGTCGTAGTCGCCGTCAGCTGCGGCAATCTCCGCAGCAAGATGAGCCCAAGTTTCATCGGCGGCGTGCAGCGCCGTTTCAGCCCTCATTCTGAGCACTTGGGGGTCGGTGTCGATCGCTGGATTTCCGTGACTCATGACCCCCCCCAAAGCAGACGTCCTAAAACCACGCCACCACGGATCGGCCCCACATGGACGCGTCGGACGAAACCAAGATGCTCCAGACAAGAGGCGATCAACACGCTCAGCGAGGGAAGTCTGTGAGACATGCGTAACGGTGAGATCAGGCCGTGAGGAACATTTCAAGATTGTCCCGCATGATACGGCGCTGCTCATCGAACGAGAAGGCCGACAACTGAGCCTCAATGTACTGTGCGGGATACGCGAGTCCCTCCCCGTGCGGGAAGTCTGAACCGAACACGATTGGTTCGATACCAACCTCTTCTACCACCCGAGCGACGTTCTCTTCCGGAAATGGTGTGACGACAAAGTGATCACGAAAGATCTCCGAAGGCCGTTGGTCGAGACGGCCGGTTTCGGACCACTTGGCCTTGCGGCCCATGAGGAACGCGTGATCCATCTTGCGTAGTGTGTAGGGAAGCCAGACCGTTCCCTGCTCTGAGAGAAGCACGCGAATCTTCGGAAACCTTCCAAAGAAGTTGTGGAGGATCAATCCTGCAACAAGCTCCATGGCTGGTCGGTCGCCCCAGTACATCATCCACTGGAAAGCATCGAAGTCACCCACCATGGCCTCTGCGGTTTCAGACCAGTCGGCACCATACTTCTGGTAGTCGGTGCCACCAAGGTGGACACACAGGCGAACTCCAGCTTCGTTCACCCGAGCCCAAATCGGATCGAAGACGGGATCCGCAGGCGAACGCCCACCGAAGGGATTGTGACGCCCGCCATGAGCGTGACCTGCCTTCGTCTGAATCGCCCGTGCGCCTTGGGCCAAGACTATCTCGAGTTCTTCAAGCGCGAGATCCGGTTCAGCCAACGGGATGTAGGGCGGCAACCACATTCGATTGGCCGCGAGGAATCCAACCTCCTCGTACATCCAACGGTTGAACGACCGCACGTTCGCATACAGGGCCTCGATATTGTCCGCAAATTCGTATTCAATATTGTGCGCGGCGGCAGGGAACATGACAGCCTTTTCAATTCCCTGCTCATCCATCAGGGCCAACCGTAAATCCCGATTTCCATAGGATTCCGTTTTGGAACGGAACTCTGCGACAAATGCTTTGCGCTCTTCGTCGTTCATGCCACGCAGCGGATTCAGACGATTTAGCAGCATCCCAGGTAGGTTTTGACCCTCATTCTCAAGATTTTCTAAGCCTTCGTCCTCCTCTGAACCACTGAGCATCGCGTGGAGTTCGGTCCGGGAAAAGGTGATCTGTCCTTCCTCGCCCAAGAAGCGGGATGGTCTCCCTGCGAATAGCTGAATCTCCTTGCCATCTGGCGTGCGCACGCTTCGAATTGCAAGGTCCTTGCTTGAAGGATCGATGTAGCGTTCGAAGCAGTCGGGTGGCTCATTGAAATGCGTGTCCGCGTCGTTGATGAGATACGTACGCTCGTCAGATTGCATTGTCACCATCAGTCGCTCCACTCCCCTGTTTCGCACCTCGAAACGTGGCTTCAGACCCGGAATTTGCTATTCGTGTCGGATTGTTGCGCTCGACACGAACTTGCTCGCTCCCGCATAACGTGTCACCCGCCGCTCCATGAACGACTCAGCCCCCTGGGCAATCGTCCAGATGCGGGCTGACACCGCAGGGACTTCCTTCGAAACGCCCACATCCCCAAGAAATGTGCCAGGGCACATGGTATTTCTGGGTGGAACTATTGTCAACGTGTCGCTGGCAGTCGTCTCGTCTGCCCGAGGTGTCGAAATCGGAGGCGAACAGTGCTAGCCCTCTTGACGGCCGAGCAGGAACTACTCCAGAAAACAGTCAGCGACCTCTCTGCGTCGTTCCGTCTCGCGGCGCCACGAGAGATCGCCGATATCGACCGGGCACGATATTGGGCCACATTGTCCGAGGCCGGGGTGCTGGGTCTCCGTATCCGCGACGCGCAAGGCCGGCCGGTCGCGTCGGGCGTCGAAGTCATGTTGGTCGCGGAGGTCCTCGGCCGGGCGCTCGCTC
Source organism: uncultured Acidimicrobiaceae bacterium (assembly GCA_963787485.1). Classification (GTDB taxonomy): domain Bacteria; phylum Actinomycetota; class Acidimicrobiia; order Acidimicrobiales; family RAAP-2; genus Bog-473. The sequence continues at coordinate 501,490 of CAWBDF010000007.1, forward strand.
CGCTTCCCTACCTTGGCACGGCTGTTCTTGCCGCGGAGCTACTCAGCGTTGCGGGGGCTCCGGATGATTGGTTGCAGGATTTGTCGGGCGGAACCGTTCGGTATGCGCCAGTTCTGACTCGCGACCTCAGTCGCCTCGCCTGCCTCAGCGATTTTCCAGAGGTAGTTGCATTTGACGCAGACGATGCGACCTATGGCCTGACGGTCGCAGAGTCTTCAAATCAGCTTGTTCGATTCCGACTCGAGCAGAACTGGGTGGACGTCGGCTCAGCGGACTTGACCCGGACCTTGTTACGACCGGACTTCCAGGCCCCGCTTGACGGGGGCGTCGAGTTGGCCGGAAAGCCGCTGGCCGCCGACGAAATAGACCGCTGGCTCGCACTCGCGCTGGTGACCCTTGCAGCAGACGCCGCTGGAGCGATGCGCCAGGGAATGCAGGATGCCGTCGAGTACTCCAAGGTCAGGGTCCAATACGGCGTTCCAATCGGATCGTTTCAAGCGATTCAGCACCTATGCGCGGACATGCTCGTCCAAGTCGCGAGCACAACGAGCGCCATCAACTACGCGGCCTGGGCAGTCGACGAGCTAGAGCCAAAGGAGGCGCTTCTCGCCGCTCGGGTCGCAAAGGCCTACTCCTCTCTGTCCGCGATGAATGTTTCTGAAACCGTCATGCAGATTTACGGAGGGATCGGTCAGACCTGGGAACACATCGCGCACTTCGTGACCAGGCGCACGCTCCTCGACAGGCAAGTCTTCGGCGATGCACCGCACCAGTTTCGTGCAATCGCCGATCTCCGGCTAGAGCAATTCACGGGAAGGCTAAATGGATTTTCGAGACACACCCGAGGAGGCCGCGTTCCGCAAGGAGCTTCGGTATTGGCTCACCACGAACGCCCCTCACGGCTATACGGATATCAAAGACGACGTCGAGCGCCACAAGATGGCCCAGCTTTTTCATCGAATGCTCCACGAGGCTGGCTACATGGGCCTCGTCTGGCCACAAGAGTATGGCGGGCGCGGCTTAATTCCCACATTCGACGCCATCTTGAACGAGGAGGTTGGAGCGTCTGACAGCCCTCCCCTTCCTGCCATGGCCAATTATCTCGGGCGGATTCTGTACACCTACGGAACCGAAGAACAGCGTCAACGCTTTCTTCCTTCTCTTCTTGATGGCGCGCTGTCGTGGTGCCAGGCCTATAGCGAACCCGAGGCAGGGTCCGACATCTCCTCTCTGCGCACGAGAGCCGAATTGAGAGATGACGTCTATGTAGTGAACGGCCACAAGATGTGGACGAGCGGCGCTCTGTATGCGGACTGGTGCATCCTCCTCGCCAGGACGGATCCGAGTGCTCCGAAGCACAAGGGGATCTCCTGTTTTCTCGTTTCGATGAAAAGCTCCGGCATCGACGTTCACGAGATTGTCATGGCCGACGGCGCCCCACAAGCCGCCGAAATCTTCTGGAATGACGTCGAGATCCCTGTTGACCAGATGCTCGGGCAGCCGGGGCAGGGTTGGGAGGTGGCGATGGCAACCTTCGCCTATGAACGAGGCCCGGGCGACGTCGGCGTCATTGCTGCCTACAACAAGGCTCTTCGTGTCATCGAAGCAGAGGCAACTCAACGCGGCACGATCAACGACGCCACCGTGCGTGAGGCACTCGGTCAAGCCTATGTCCGCGGCGAGGTGCTCCGACTCGTCGTACTCGAACAACTTTCCCAACGCGTATCCGGCATGCGCCCAGGACCTGAAAGTTCGATCGCAAAGGTACTCTGGGCAGATGCAGATCAGTATCTGCACAGAACCGCCATGGACCTTGTCGGGGGCGATGCGGTAACAGGGAGAAAAGAGCACTACCTGAGGAACTACCTTCGCTCACGTGCGGCCAGTGTGTACGGCGGAACTACCCAGATTCAGAAGAACATCCTTGCTCAGCGGGCACTTGGAATGCCGCGCTGAACATTGCAGGTTCGAGCATCACAGAGAGAAACGGGGATGCCATGGAAGCCAACGATTTCACGCGGATTCGCTACGAACAACCAGAACAAGAGATTGCGCGAATTGTGTTGAACCGACCCGAAAAGCACAACGCTCAGGACGCTCGACTTCTCTATGAGCTGAATGACGCATTCGACCTCGCAGTTGCCGATAACGACGTTCGGGTTATCATCCTCGCGGCAGAAGGCCCGGACTTCTCATCGGGTCATGACTTTACGAGTGCGCCATTCAGAGAAGTATTGAAGGACTTCGAGTGGGTCGGGTGCTGGGGCGGTTACGACCGTCCGGGGCCCGAAGGCATGATGGCATGGGAAGAAGAAATTTACCTCGGGTTCTGTTGGCGTTGGCGGAATCTCATGAAGCCGACAATCGCAGAAGTTCGAGGGAAGGTGGTTGCCGGTGGTTTGATGTTGGTCTGGCCTTGCGACCTCATTGTCGCGAGTTCAGACGCACAGTTCTGTGATCCCATCGTCGCAATGGGCTTGAACGGCAACGAATTTTCGTCCATCCCTACGAGATGGGCCACCGCAAGGCGAAAGAGATGCTCTTCACGGGCGAACCAATCCTCGCCGAAGAGGCGCTGCAACTCGGCATGGTGAACACTGTTGTCGACGGATCCGAGCTCACAGAGAAGACGATGGAACTCGCTCGGAAAGTTGCCCGGCGCCCCACCATGGGGCTCACATTGGCCAAACAAGCAGTAAACCAGGCGCTCGATGCTCAGGGAATGTGGTCAGCGGTACAAGCCGCGTATTCACTCCACATTCTCGGCCACAGCCACAACATGGTGGTTCACGATGGCTTAGCCGTGGACCCAGATTCGTTTGCTGTCATCCGGGCACTTGTGAACTCCCGAACCAACCGAGATACGACTGCTTCCTAGCCTCAGAATTCGAACTTGCGATGAGTCATTTTCGGACGGGCTGAGGGCGTCCAGCCTGGTCCGTCACGCCGACTGCTCTCGGAGCGGACAACCAACTCACCTCGACAACGCCAAGCGCGCCGCACTAACAGTGCTCGCCGGCTCGGCCACGAAACGGACCAAACGGGTCGAGTCTTGAGGCCGAAACCAGTGACCGGATCTGGGAACGCGCGAGACCGGCGCGACGCCGGGTTAGGAGACCTACTTCGGATGTCTTTGACGTCTGCGGGCGTTTGCCCTGATCATGCCGGTTGGACGTCTTACCAGGCCCAATAGGGCGCCATCCACTACTGCCAGGCGAAACGCTGCTGACAGGCTGACGGTTTCGTGGGTTTTTGGGATCCCTCCAACCTTCGGGAAAACTGCGGCGGCATTTCTCAAACCACCGAGCTCGCTCGCCAAAACTGGCCTTTGCATCACTCTCGCCAACGTCGTAAACACTTCCGCCTTAGATGAGCTGCCCCGAGAGCAATCCGGTGGATGCACCTTCATCGTTGACGACCGCGCCATTGACAATCGTGCAGCGGATCCCTGTCGGTGCGGCAACCAGTCGCTCACTGTTGCCCGGAAGATCTGCGAACAGTTGTGGCGACTCGGCCCCGATGCGGTCAAGGTCAAATACGCATACGTCGGCCGCCCACCCCACCGCCAGGACGCCACGATCAGGAAGGGCGAACACTTGGGCAAGCCGACCGGTGAACCCATGGACGGTCTCCTCCAAGGTCAGAAGCTCCTGCTCGCGCACCCGAAGGGCCAGCGCCCGTCCTGGTAAGGGCTCGTTAGCCATGAAGTCGAGGTGCGCTCCGGCATCTGAACCACCGAACACGACATCCTCATGGTGGCACAGCTCGAGGACAGTTTCGATAATCGACGGATCAGAGCGTTCCGGGCGATCGGACATGAAAACCGTCTCAAGACGGTCGGCGACCGAAATGTCGAGCATGACGTCCATGGTGCTGCGGCTTTCTTCGGAAGCGATTTCGCCAACATTGCGTCCGAGGTACCGTTCGTTTACAGCGCTCTTGGCGCTGGTCACGGTGAGCGTGGGCCAGATCGTGCGGAGGACCACACTGAGTTCGCCGTTGTCGGATTTCTCGAGGTCGGCGCGCAGCTCGGCCCGCACTTCGGTCGAGGCAAAGGCCTGGCAGCGCTCCTCGATAGGAAGGCGCAGCACCTCCCTCCAACGCGGGAGCGAGTCGAAGATGAATCCTCTTTGCAGATCGACTCGGGAGGGTCCGGCAGGACCGGGATTGTACACCCCGACTACGCGCAGACCTGCCGCGCGCGCCTCATCCGACAGTTCAAGCGTACGCTTATGAAGGTCCGGTGTGGCCGACGACACCATCAGCGGATTCCAGTGAACGAGAGCGCTTCCTCGCTGTGCCATCCCAATCATGAGAGACCGTTCCTCGGGGCTGATCCCGATAAACTTTGATCCCGGCGAGATACCGATCATCGGTCGTGCGGACCGGCTCACTGCGGCAGCGAGCGCGAAGAACTCGTCGGGGTCGGCCATGCGACTGGGAACAGGCCGCCCCAGAGAGTCGTTGTGCGTGGGCGAGGTCGATGTCGAAAACCCGCGTGCACCTGCGTGAATGGCATCGCGCAGTAAAGCAGCCATGCTTTCCACCTCTTCGAGCGTCGCCGCGCGTTCGAACGCGTCGTCGCCCATCACGTACCGACGAAGGGTCGAGTGCCCGATCTGCGAGACGACGTTGACGCCGAGGTTTCGGTTGAGCTCGTGCAGGTAATCGCCGAAACTCTCCCATCCCCAGCTCAGGCCCTCCTTCAACGCATCCGACGGCATTCCCTCGACCCGCGCCAGCATCTGGATGATGTAGTCGCTGTCTCTTTCGTGCACCGGGGCGACCGTGAACCCGCAATTTCCTGCAATCACTGTGGTAATACCGTGGCGGGACGACGACGCCAGTGCTGGGTCCCACAGAAGCTGCGCGTCATGATGCGTGTGAATGTCGATGAATCCAGGCGCGACGACGAGACCATCGGCATCAATGATCCTCGTCGCCCTCGCAGTCACCCGCGGCTCGATTGCCACGATCTTCCCCCCACTGATTGCGACATCGGCCTCGAAGGCAGGTGCGCCGGTGCCGTCGACGACTGTCCCACCTCGCAACAACACGTCAATGCTCACGACCGTTCTGCCTCCAGCGACATTGTCCGCACTCTCTCGTTGCCATGAAATGCGAGAGCCACTCACTGGCCTCGAACTCCTAGAGCCAACGCCATCACGACTTCGAGTGACTGTCGCGGAATAGCGTATCAACCGGCCCCAACCGGCTGTTGCGAACTCAGCTCGCCGGGAGTCTCGCGCTCGGGAGAGCGACGGTGCCACGTCGAAGCGGTCAATGATACGGATGCCGTGGCCAAACGGCAAAGGCACGGTCCGACATTCCGTCCTGATTCCCACGTGTCACCGACGGGCTGATGCACACGGGATTCCCAAGATCTCGGGACCCTGATCCTGAGGCAGCTCGAGCAGGTATCGTCCTGGCCCGTGTCCGATTCACATGCTTCCCCTCCGACACAAGACGCCCCGTCAACGGAAGCAGATATCACCGACCTCCTGGATCTGATCGGTCCCGAACCCGTCGGTCAGGACCGGTTTGCCATCGACGTCAGTGATCACGTGGAGGACCACCTCTTTGGTGGGCTCGTCGCTGCGCAAGCCCTCCATTCCGCCTATGCGACGGTGAGTTCCGCCCGCGTGGCCCAATCGGCTCATGCTTACTTTCTCAGGCGGGGTAGGCCCGAGCTCCCCATCGAGTTCGAAGTGCACCGTGACACCGATGGCCGCTCCTTCTCTGCCCGCAGAGTTGCAGCAACACAAGAGGGTCTGCCGATCTTCACGATGGTCTGCTCGTTCCACGTGCCAGAAGCCACGGCGGAGTCCCTCCAACCCCTTCCGGACCAGGTTCCTCCGCCAAGGTCAATGCCTACTGAAACGGCCAACGACCTCAATGGATGCTTTGAAGTCCGCCGAGCCGTGTTAGAAGGCGACGATCCCATCGAAGCTCGCAGCGAAGGACGGCTGTGGGTGCGGACAGCGGGCAGGCTCCCTGAGGTTCCGGCGATCCATGATTGTCTCTTGTTCTATGTGTCCGATCTCGGCACACCATGGGACATAGAAGCGCCGGCACATCAGCTGACGATCGTCACCAGTCTTGACCACGCCGTCTGGCTACATTGTCGGACCAGGATGGACCAGTGGCACTACGTCGATCTCCACCGTGAGGCTCTCGCAGATGCGCGGGGCTTGTACACGGGCCGCGTCTGGCATCACGACGGCACTCACGTCGCCTCGATCGCGCAGGAGATGCTCCTTCGCCCACCCAAATTGAAAACGACCACCCTCGCTTCGTCCATCCCAGGCTGATCACACAACCTCGCTTGACGGGCCCGAACCCCTCGGCGAGGATTTCGGCATGGTTGATACTACGAACGAGCAGTACGGCTTCGGAGCGGGAGGGCTCGACTTAACCGTCGAGCGTCTCGTAGATCTCGAACTCATCAAACAACTCAAAGCCCGTTACTTCCGCCTGATCGACTCCAAACAGTGGGTGGCTTTCCGGGATCTGTTCACCGACGATTGCAAGCACTACTACGTAATGCCCGGGGAAGGGAACGAGAATTTCTCAACCAACGACGAATACTTCGTCACAATGGAATCGACGTTGACCAACGGGATCACCACCCACCACGGGCACATGCCCGAGATCACCTTCCTGAGCGACTTTGAGGCGCAGGGTATCTGGGCGATGTTCGACTACGTGCAGGTCGACGCACCGTCAGGACGGGTTTGTATCATGGGCTATGGCCATTACTTCGAGACATATCGCAAATGCGACGACGGAAAATGGCGTATCAGCTCGAAACGCAACCAACGACTTCGGGTCGATCAAGTCCCCTGGACGCTGTCCGTCCAGGGTTAGAAGACGACCACTTCGCACAAAGGCCGTTCGACTCCTCGCCGCTCGACGATTCAGCATTCGTAGACCTTGACCGTGAAGCCGGCCGTACGGGTAGCATCCCGATGAAGTGGAACCAGCGGTGAAATCGACGGACCCAGTACTCACGCCCTCTGGTCATACACCTCAAGGAGGAGTTCTGGTTGGCAACGCCAATGCGAATCAGAACATGGTCCTATTTGAGGACCCACAGTGCCCTTACTGCCGACAGTTTGAAGAGCTGAGTGGTCCTCTCATCACCGCCGCCTTGGAGGCTCGTCAACTCGGCGTTGAATACCGCATGCGCTGCTTCCTGGGCCCAGAGTCGGTGAGAGCAGACAACGCTCTCGCTCTCGCCGCCGAGGTTGGACGCTTTGACGAACTGCGCCGAATGCTTTTTGCCGCACAGCCACCTGAGCGAAGCGGGGGTTTCACGACCGAAGACCTATTGCGTCTCGGTGCACGGGCAGGACTGACAGGCTCGGACTTCGTCTCGGGTGTGCGCGACGCTCGATATGAGAAGTGGGTGCTGAGACGCGAGGCGGCTTACCGAGAAGAGGATCCACAAGGAACACCAGCTGCGTGGCTAGACGGCAATCCGATCGATCCCGACGTGCTCTTCGACGGGCCGGCGTTCGGGAGGCTATTGCACGTCTGAGGTCTGTCGGCACTCCGGTGCCACAACCTAGGGCCTACGATGAGCGTTTTTGGGCGATGCTGGACTGGACTACCGATAGCGAAGGTCGACACGGCCGTACACCCTGGTTGCCAAGAGATGACGGGAAAGGACACGATGAAACGTCCCACCGCTGACGAGCTGATCGCCCGCGCTATCGCCGAAACCGGCCTAAGCGACTTCGGAGCCGACGGCTGGCAAGAGGGCCTCGACGCGATGGTCGCTGCCCTCGCCGTCGATCTGCCAGATGACGGTGCCGCGGCCCGCGTCGAGAACATTTTGGTTGAACGGCTGAGCACCCGGCTGCGAATCGAGCAGTGGTACGCCGAGCACGGCAGGGAAGCGTCGGCACCGGTGGAGGGGCCCCTCATCATCATGGGCCTGCCCCGCACCGCGACGACCGCCACCCACTACATGCTGTCGCTCGACCCGCAGATTCGCTACCTGCGTACGTGGGAGCGCAACGAGCCTCTCCCGCCGCCTGACATCGCCACCGAGATGTCAGATCCCCGCCGGGTCGAACCCACGCAGTCGACGATGCACATCCGCACGGTCGACGGCCCAGCTGAGGATGGCCCGCTCCTCATGCTCGACTTTCGCAGTGGCCACGGGCTTCCGCTCCCTACCTTTGAGAAGTGGTGGACAGCCAACCGCCATCCGACCGCGTTCGCTTACATGGATCGGGTGATGCGCCTACTCCACTCGCATCGGCCACCGCGCTACTGGTTGCTGAAGTACCCGGCGTACGGGTACCAGCTCGACGAAATCCTCGCGCAGTGGCCCGACGTGAAGTTCGTCTGGACCCACCGCGACCCCGCGAAGCTCGTCCCTTCCACGTGCAGCGTCACCATCGACGGTCAGCGACGACGCATCCCCGACTACGAGCCTGAAGACTGGTCGGCGTTCGGCCATCAGCAGCTCGCACGCTTCTCCATCGCTGCCGCCCGGGCCACAGAGGCGCGGCGGCGGATCGGCGACGAGCGCTTCATCGATGTGAGCCAGCAGGAGATGAACGCCAGCGCGATCGACGTCGCCGAGCGTATCTATGCCTTCGCAGGGCTCCCGCTCTCGACTCAGCAGCGCTGTGCGATCGAGGAGTGGGCGGAGGAGAATAAAGCGGGCTCTCGCGGCGCGCACACCTACACCGCCGAACAGTACGGGCTCACCGACGACGAGATCCGCGACGCGTTCGGCACCTACCTGAAGCGGTACGGCCAATACTGCATGTGATCACCGCTGACCTGTTCTCGACATCTCGGGATCACCGTCGGCGCAAGGAGGCATGGTGGCACACCCTGCCGAACGGGAACCCGCAGATCAGGCACTTCCGCCTACCCACGAGATACGCCGACCAGTAATTCGATGGTGGCGCGGATTACCGATCTGCACGCACCTAGCGGCCTCCCATCCGACGAATCAGCCGGTCACGGTGCCGGTTGGCACTTGCGCATGCCGCCGCCCTCGCGATCCTGCGCAACGTGGCGCACATCCTGCGGTCCCGTGGGCTTCCGTCAGCACCCCGACGCAGCGGGCCGACGTGGACTGAGTTTTTTCGAGCTCACGCCAAGCGCATGGTGGCAACCAGCTACAAGAACATGTCGTACAACATGAGCTCGGGGTCGTCGAGGTCCATCACTTCGTCGAGGCGCTCCACGATCTCCTCGGGCGTGACGGGGCCGGTCTTGTTGTCGATGCCACGGCTCTCGATTATTGACACGCGCTTCACCTTCGAGTCTCCGCAGACGAACAGCTCGCCCGACAGCTCGCACGACTCGTGGGCGAAGTAGATTACCGCTGCCGAAACATACTCCGGTTTCATGTTCGCGAAGTAGTCGTTGACGAAGTTCTCCACCGGCTGATCAAAATGGTACGCCAGCACCTCGGGAGCCGACAGGCGGGTGTTGCCCCGAGCCGTGATCTGGTTCACCCGGATCCCGTGCCGCCGGCCGTCGAGCGCGAGCGCTCGGTTCCAGGCGAAGACACCACCCTTGGCGCCGCTGTAGGGCACCGTCTTCGGCACGTTCCCGAGGATCGCCTCAGACGCGGTGCTCACGATGTTGCCGCGCGATTCGATCAGGCGTGGCCAGGCGGCCTTCGTCATCCACACAACGGTGAAGAACTGGTTGTCGATCAGGCGACGGATACGTTCGGAACTCAGGTCCTCGAACCAGTCCGCGTCAGAGATGCCGGCATTGTTCACCAGTACGTCGAGCGCGCCGTACGTATCGACGGCGGTCTGCACCACCCGCTGCGCCTCGGTCTCGATCGCGCAATTGGCGAACACCGGAGTGACCCGGCTTCCGGTTTCGCGGATCTCCTCTGCGACGCTCTCGACAGGTTCAGGGTCCCAGCCCGTGCCGTCGAGCGCCATGCCGTAGTCGGCGATCACTACGTTCGCACCCCGCCTGGCAAACTCGATCGCATGGCACCGGCCGAAGCCACGCCCCGCCCCCGTGACGAGAACGGTCTTCCCGTCGAATCGCAGAAGGTCTACCATCACCATCCTCCAATCGGAGCAGTCCTGACCTGTCCCGCACAGCCGTGCGGCAGGCGCGGAGCGTACCGACGTCGCGGGAAGGGCGTCAACTACAGCTCCGCCCACGCCTCAAGGCGCCTCTCCCGCTCGTGGGCCAGCGCAGCCCAGAACTGCTGAGAACGCTGCACCGGTGCGGCACGGAGCCGAAATCGCGCATCCTCGGCCGCCTGGCGGCCAGGCACACGGAGTCCCCCGCCTTGTCCCGGCCTGCCGGCGTTGACGTTGACCCACTGCCCAAGCACACCTAGATTCGACCCTGTGGGGAGCAATGATCTGATCTACGACCCCTATGACCACAGCATCATGGTTGACCCGCACGCACTGTTCAGGCGGATTCGAGAAGAGGCGCCGCTCTACTACAGCGACGAACACGACTTCTATGCCGTCAGTCGGTTCAACGATGTCGAGAAGGTCCTCTTGACGAGGGACGTGTTCATCTCCCGCAAGGGTGACACACTCGGACTTCTCAAGTCGGACTGGGAGATGCCTCCGGGCACGTTGATCTGCGACGAGCCTCCAGTGCACGGCATCCATCGAGCACTACTGTCCAGGATGTTCACTCCAAAGCGCGTATCCGCGCTCGAGCCGAAGATCCGTCAGCTCTGTACCCAGCTGCTCGACCCCCTGGTTGGAGTCGACCGCTTCGACTTCGTGCGCGACCTCGGATCGATCGTGCCCATGCAAGTGATCAGCATGCTTCTCGGTATTCCCGAAGAGGACCAAGTTCGCATCCGTGACACCCTTGGCTACACACGCGAACACCTCGACTCCTCGGAGGTGGAACGGGACTCCCACACACTCGACGGTGAGATTTTCGCCGAGTTCATCGACTGGAGGGTGGAGCACCCCTCGGACGACATCATGAGCCATCTCTTGAACGCGGAGTTCGAGGACGAAAACGGCAAGATACGTCGGCTGAGCCGCGATGAACTGCTTTGCTACGTCAACATCGTGGCTGCTGCCGGGAACGAGACGACACGGATCCTCATCGGATGGATCGGGCGCCTCCTCGCAGAGCATCCCGATGAACGGCGGAAGATCGTCGAGGACCCATTGCTGTCGGTGCGGGCCGTGGAGGAGGTCCTGAGGTACGAGCCGAACACACTGACGAACTGTCGTTGGTGCGTCCACGATTTCGAGTTTTACGGCCAAGTCGTGCCGGCGAACAACATCATGGTGACGCTCACAGCGTCCGCCGGTCGCGATGACCGCGTGTACCCGGATCCCGACCGCTTTGACGTGACACGTAAGCCCGGGAAGCACATGTACTTCGGTTTTGGGGCCCACTACTGCCTAGGACAGGCGCTAGCCCGGCTCGAAGCCCGCATCGTGTTGGAAGAAGTGTTGACGCGGTTCCCCGAGTGGGACGTCGACCTTGCCAACTCCCGCTTCACGTACCACACCGACAACAGGGGGTACAGCCAGTTACCCATCATCGTCACGTAGCGGCAGAGCTACGTGACGATGGTCGACTGAGAAGAGAGGAACTCCGAATCCACTCCTCGGGAGGCACGGGGGCTGAGATCGTCGCCAAGCCGCGCCGCCGGACGGCGGCCCTGCTTCAGTCGAATCCGCGACGAACCACCAGCTAGCCCATGCCCAGCAGCTCTGCGACCTCCGACTCGACGCGGGTACCCTTGTAGAAGTCGGGGTTCGTTCCGGCGTACAGACGAGCGGGATTAACGAAGGTGAAGTCGCGAAAATCGTCGTCGCTGATGAGGCCGCTTTCGAGCATCTCGTACGCCTCCTCCATCACTTCTGAGATGTCTGGCACATCCCAATGGCTGATATCTGAGCCGAATATGACCGGAAACCGCGCCGAATACGGATTGAGCTCGGACTTGAAGGCAAGGGCATTCATCGGGTCGTCCGCCTCGCACCCTATGTATATGTGTGAGACAAACATATCCCGGAGCTCCTCGGGAGAACCGAAGGGACAGTTGGAGAATTCGTCGACAACGAGAGGGGGCGCCATGTTCGTCCAGTCGCGCGACTTGGATTCTCGATTCGCGATGCTGTCCACGATCACGTCTATTTTGGTGCGGAATTGGCTCGGTCCATAATCTTCGAGCAGCGACCGGAGCCGTACCGCATCGAGCCGGTCTGGATTCAGGTAGTCGATCCTGTCCCCTCGCCGCTTCTCCCAATGACGGAGAAGGTCGGCGTAGAGTGAAGCAGCCCAACCAACCCCACCTTCGAGGGCCGCGATCTTCAGCTCTGGAAAGCGATGGAAGACCCCGCCGAGGAGCAGAGACTTGCTCACGGCTTCGCAACTAGCCGCAAAGGCCCCAATGTGGTTGTACGTGTAGCTTGATATCGATCTCCTGAACCCCAAACCGAGAGTATTGGTGTGGACTCCAGGAACGACTCTGAGTTCCACGCACTTGGCCCACACCGGGTCGTAGTCATACTCGCTGTCGATACCGTACGTATCCAATCGAAATGCGAACTCGGCACTTTCGGGGTTCTGTGCTGCAAACTTAGGGATTGGCCGACTGACGAAGCTCGGTAGCACCACGGCCCGCATGCCGAGGACGTTGACGGCAAAATCCAGTTCAGCTATCGCCTCCTCTGGAGTGTGCATCGGGATAGCGGCAACTGGCAACAGTCGATCGGAAAGACCCTTGTGGGTCTCGGCCATATACATGTTGAGAGCACGACAGAGAACGCGGCGCATCTCCTCGTCGTTATCCATCTGGTAGCCGAGGCCCGTCGATGGGTACACCAAGCCAAAGTCCATCCCGAGCTCGTCCATTCGCTCGTGGTAGAGCTTGGGGAGCATTGCCGTTGCCCGGTCCAGGGCGTCGGCGGACCAGAACCAGTGGGTCGGGCTGGCTCGCCCGGTCACCCTTCGTTCCTCGATGTCGGCCTGGCGTTGCGGAGGGGTGTAACGCTTCTCGAAACGCGCCAACACGCTGGCCCCTCCGATATCTCGGACGAAGTCAGCTATGACGGCTGAAACCTCGACCATGTGCCCATCGCTGTCGATGACGGGGTGGCTGAGCTGGGAGCGGATCTCAGCTCCACTAGTGAGGGAGACGGCACTCATTTAACCCAACCCTTCGATTGTGAGAGCGAAAGGACCACGGCTGAACTGCTCGGAGACGGTACCACGGCGCAATAGACCTGGACTCGGGACCAGATGTCCAGACAGCGAGTGTGGATGATCAGAGTCACACGACAGCTCCGGCGCTGGTGTGAATCGTCTGTGCTGTGATCTGTCGACTCGCCGGCAGAGCGAGAAAGACGATCGCTGCGGCCACATCCTCGGGGGTGGACGCCCGGTGAAACAGGTTTTCGAGCGGGCCTTGTTGAACGAGCAGTTCTATATGAGCCGGATCCATCTTTTTTTTGATCGCCGGTGTAACTGTCAATCCGGGAGCGACACAGTTGACATTGATGTCATGGGGAGCCAACTGGGCAGCCGCAGATCGAGACAGGCCCACCATCCCGGATTTGGCACTGGCATAGTCCACCTGGGTGAGGGCAGCACGGAAGGCAGCGCTCGACGTGACATTGATGATGCGGCCCCCCTGGCCTGCCGCGATCATGACTCTCGCACACTGCTGCATGAGCAGGAATGGTGCAGTGAGGTCAAGCCGGATCGTCCGATCCCACGTATCCAGGTCCAAGTCGAGGATCTCGTTTCGCCCTCCTTCGACACCCGCCGCGTTCACGAGGATGTCCACCCGGCCGAACGCTGCCAGAACCGAGCTCACTGCCCGCGGGATTTCCTCAAGCTGGGCGAGGTCGATCCCCACGGAGAGAGTTCTGCCACCAAGTGATTGCAGTTCTGCGCACACTTCGTCTGCGACCCCGGCCTGCCTGTCGAGTATCGCGATATCTGCTCCGAGCTCAGCGAGTCCCTCAGCTGCGGCACGCCCAATACCCTGCGCGCCGCCAGTAACGACTGCCACCTTGCCGTGGAGCGGACCGGGCTGGCGTGGGCCCGGGTTGTGGGCTTGTCTCGTATGTACCCCCTTGTACCCCCAAGAACGTGCCGAAGATTTTGGAATTCGACGGGTGACCTGTCAACCAAGCCGATCGACTTGGCCGGCACGTGCGCGCAGCACTTGGAGCGACCCAGGGACGCCTTGAAGGTGATGTGCGCTCAGCGCAAACCGGGCTCCGATCCGACGAATCACCTGGTCACGGGCTCGGTTTGGCACTTGCGGAAGTGGCCACGAGAGCGCCGGGCGTCGGAGATTGGCTCTCGCGACGCTCCGAAGATGAGCGCGGAAGTGGCAGCGATATGTCGAGCACGACAACCGGGGCCGACCTCACCGCGGCCTTCAGCTCCATCCGCCGCGGCTCGTGGTTGGGTCCGTAGGAGGGGGGAGGTGGTGCGTCGCGATCATCGCGGTGGTCTGATTCACGACTACGAACTGGCTGCCTGACCGCTTCGCCGATGATGGCGCTCTCTTTCGCGCTCAGCGATCCGTTCGGTCGTTGCTTTCCTGCATGAACTCCGTGGCCAGCAGTCTTCTCAGCGAAGGCATGCTGCGTGTCTATGGCGATCCAACCACTTCTCAATGACGCCATGGCATCCCGCGTGAGTATTCGGACCTTCAAGTCGGCCCGATTTCCCGGATGAACGTCTCCATGGCCGAGATGTGTCCATCCACCGTCTCGAAGGCCACCGGCGCGTCACCGCGGATGCCTGTTCCGGGCGCTTGGGTGCAAACGCAGAGGTGGGTTCCACCGAACTTCTCCCAGGCCACGACTTCCGCCCCCCATGCCGCCGGCCCATTGCTGTAGCCCAGGATCTCACAGAGCCCAAAGTCTGTTCGGTCCCGACCGGCCTCGGCCAGAAACTGCAGCAGCTGTCCCACATGATCGTGGCCGGGAGCGCCCGAAATGTATCCGTCGCCAATCGCCGCCGTGCGACGCAACGATACAAGTGAGAACCCCCCAAACCAGATCGGTATCGGGGACGTGGGACGAGGGTTCAGTCCCGCCCGGTCGACGTGATGGAAGTTCCCGCTGAAGTTGACCAGCGGTTCTCGCCACAACTCGCGCAGTAATTCCACCTGCTCGGTCAACAGCTCGCCCCGATCGGCGAATTCGACGTTCAGGGCCTCATATTCGACGTGATTCCAGCCGGTGCCGACCCCGAGCGTGAAGCGGCCACCCGACAGGATGCTGAGCTCGGCGGCTTGTTTCGCGACCAGGGCGGTCTGCCGTTGGGGAAGCACCATCACGCCGGTCATGAAATCGAGAGTTGTGGTCAACCCCGCGAGGAAGGACAGGAGCATGAACGGCTCGTGGAAGGGGTCGCGTTCGGTGTAAGGGCCCAGCAAGGCGGGGCCTCGATCCTCGTGAGGGGTGGCGAGGATGTGGTCGAAGACCATGAGCTGCGAGTAGCCGAGACCTTCGGCGGCCTGGGCGAAATCACGGATGGCGACGGGATCGTCGCCGATCTCACACGTCGGAAACACGACACCGAATTCCACGTTTCCCTTCCTTTGAACAAAGCCCTGCCTTCCGACGGTATCTCAGGTCGGCAGTTCTGTGGGTACCGAGAACTCCGGCGATCTCCCCCGGAGCTCAGCAGCCACTTGCATCGCTGAGCCCCGTTGCGTCTCCGGTGACAGAACTGAAAGGCGGGGGCCGCTGCCTCGGGTAGGTCCATCGTTTCGGCGGTTTTGACTGCCACGCCCACCTGCACAGGGCAACATGCGGGGAACCTGAGGGTCCGGAGAAAGAGCCTCGAGAACCGCCGATCTTCGACTTCGGCCCGAATGCGAAACCGTTGGTCAGGCACGGCCATGACCTTCTGGGTCAGTGTGATGTGCACGATCATCCCGAAGCCAATCTTCTAACCGGCTCCGGACCGTTTATCTGTGCGCTCTGGTCTGCTGGACGGAACCGAGTCCCGACTCGAGGAACTCATCGATCGGGCCGGGCAAGCTCCTCGCTGAGCTGAGGTTTAGAACCTGAAGCGAGTCAGCCCGCCCGGCTCGGTGCCCAGCACCACGGTCACCGAATGCGGCTTGATGCGATAGACGTTCCACGGTGGTGGTCCCTGCGATGGTGCATTGAACGGGGCGGTGATACCCGCCCCGGTCTCATCCAATTCGGCAGGCCACCCCTGGTCCGCCCAGGCCTTTGTAAGGCGCGTCAGTGTGGCCGGGTCGGTCTCCCGGGCTGCCTCACCCTCGGCCACGACGTCTGCATCGCGGATCGACACCGCAATCGAGCAGCGCTGGTCTCGGGCGACATTGCGGCTCTTTCGCGTACCCGATCCGGTCTGGAACCAGAAGCTTCCGTCCAGCCAGAGCGCACCGACCGCCGTCACGTGCGGACTCCCGTCCTCGTTCAGCGTGGAGAGCCACGTCGTTCGAGCGTTGTGGGCATCTGGAGCGGGCGGCGATCCGGCATCGAGCTTCTCGACGACGTCCACCCAGTTCACCGGGGGTAGCCCGTCCGTCTCACCGAGGTTGATGATGTCCATTGCCTCTCCCTTGGTAGTTCCGCGACACTGCTCAAGGTCATGTCGTCAATTAGACGCTTACCGGGCGGCAGAGTCATCGCGAGGTCGTTCGTGGTGAGAGCCTTACCCATTCCCGGCATGGTGGGCCTCTTATGCAGGGCGAGACCCTGGCTGATCGGCATCGGCGAGATCTTCGCTACTCTGCGCCAGGGAGGGGGACTACAAATAGGAGGACAAGCGCGATGCCCGAGTTCACTTCTTATGCCGCCGGAACTCCGTCGTGGGTCGACCACGCCGCAAAGGACCTGGCTGGCTCCAACTCGTTCTACAGCAATCTCTTCGGGTGGGAAGCCGACGACCAAGGCGAAGAGATGGGCCATTACACGCTGATGCGCAAAGGCGGGAAGACCGTCGCCGGCAACATGGGAGTCATGATGGAGGGTCAGCCGAGTGCATGGACCTCCTACATCTCCGTAGAAGACGCTGATGCGTCGGTCAATCGTGCCAAGAAGGCAGGAGCCACCGTCTTTGTCGAGCCCATGGACGTTATGGACATCGGACGTATGGCGATCTTCGCCGATCCGACTGGAGCCGCCATCGGCATCTGGCAGCCAAAGACGTTTGCAGGGGCCGAACTGGCCAACGAGCCGGGCTCCTTCGCCTGGAACGAGCTGAACACCCGTGATGTGCCGGCAGCCAAGGCGTTCTACACGGACGTGTTCGGCTGGACCCCCAACGACCTCGACATGGGGGGCATGCAATACACCGAGTGGAAGCTCGGAGAGAAGTCAGTCGCCGGGATGATGACCATGCCTGACATGGTCCCCGCTGACGTTCCCGCTCACTGGCTCGTGTACTTCGGGACCGAAGACACCGACGCCACAGTCGCCAAGGCAAGCGATCTCGGTTCCACGACACTGGTCCCGCCGACGGACATTCCCCCCGGTCGTTTTGCTGTGCTGATGGACCCCGACGGCGCTGCTTTTGCGGTGATCAAGATGGCACCGATGCCCTCCTGACCCAGACCGGGTCATTTCATCGCGATCGGGGCCAAATGGGCCTTAACAGCCCGATTGGCTTCCGACCGCAGTCAACGCCAGAGCCTCATTGGATGGGTTCGCGCGCATGACTGCGGAGGAGGGAGAGCGGAGTCGCGGGTTGATATCACTGGGACACTCCCTTAAGGACGCTTCAGTGCTCCTCTTTTGGCTATGACCTGTATCTATGGGAGTCCGTTGCCCGAGTGGCCTCGGCCCGATTCGCGCACTGACCTGGCGGGGAAAGTCCAACTCGGCCCGCGTGCCCCAGCATGTCATGCATCCCCCGGAGCTGGAGCGGCTCGCCATACTCCACCTTCACAGGCGTGTGCGTCACACGGTCTGATCGTCGTCTGTTCGGACAGCCATGCTCGGATCATCGGATCGTGCAGACGGAGGCGCGGCTGCGCCATACTTCTGGTCGACGGAAGGGGGCGATAATGACGACCGAGGGAGGTCTCGTGCACCGCGAGGTCCTGGAATTGGAGGCGACGCCAGCGCAGATGCGGAAGTTCATCATGACTCCCGAACGGGTCCTCGAGTACTACTCCCCTGCGCCTATCGAAGCCGGGGTGTTCGAGGAGGGTCACTCCTTTTGGTGCCGCGGTCAGATGGCCGTCACGATGGTCGAGCTGGTCGAGAGCCGTGATGACCTCGTGACCATTTTCGTGACCACTGCCCTCGGGATCGAGCCGCCCTACACCCCAGAAGGCATACGCGCTTCGACATTCTTCACGATGTACGAGGACTGGGCTCTGGAAGCGAGCGCCACCGGCACCACTCTCACCAAATCGTGGCGTGATGTGGAGGCACCGACAAAAATCGACTTCCCGCTTGAGGACTCCATCCGTCAGAGCGCGAAGGACGAGAGCGCGCCGATGGTCGAGCGGTGGAATGCCGCCACGCGCGACAAGGATTGACCGGCACCACGCTGCCCGTGTAGCAAGCCGAGCATCTGCGACGAGATGATCGCCCTGGTGGACTCATCCATGAGTACCGCTTGGTGGCATGACCTGGTCGGATGAGTTTCTGGCGCCCACAATTCTGGCACTTTCCTCCGGTCCCGCGCAGCGCTACGGGATGGTTACTGGCAGCGACTCCCAACCGCGGACTCCGGCCATGAGGCCCAACCGGCAGTTGTCGACATCGAGCTCCCAGTCAGGGAACCGGTTGAGGACTTCGTCGAGCGCAACCCGCGCCTCGAGGCGCGCCAGCGCGGCGCCGAGGCAGAAGTGCGGCCCGTACCCGAAGGTGAGATGATGGCCGATCTCCCGGTGGATGTCGAACCTGTCGGCGTGCTCGAACACCGTCTCGTCGCGGTTGGCGGAGCCGACGCAGCAGAGGAGCGCGCTCCCCTCAGGCACCGGCTGACCGTGGAATTCGGTGTCGCGACCGACGTAACGGCCCACGTACATCGACGACGGCTCGAAGCGTAACGCCTCTTCGACGGTCTGGGGGATGAGCGAGCGGTCGGCCGCGACCTCGTGTCGCACCTCGGGACGTTCGCCGAGCAGCTTGCCCGTCCAGCCGATGAGGCGGTTGGTGGTCTCGTTGCCAGCGCCGGCAAGGATGTTGAGGTACCCGAGCACTTCCTCGCGGCTCAGTGTCCGCTCCGTGCCCTCCTCGTCGGTGAACTGAGTGGTCATGAGTCTGGTGATCAGGTCCTCGGTCGGGTTCTCGTAGCGGTAGTCGACGAAAGGCGCGTAGTACTCGCCGGAATTGAAGCCCTCGGAGTAGTCCTGCGCCTCGCCCTCTTCGCGCCGGAGTCCGGCCTCCACGTGCTCGACGATCCCGAGCTGGTCTTCCTCGGGGATCCCGAGCAGCATGCCGAACACGCGCATCGGGATGAAGCGGGCGAAGTCCTGGACGTAGTCGAACCCGCCGGAACCCGAGAGCTCATCGAGCCGGCGGATGCAGAAGTCGCGCACCGTCGGTTCGATCGCGTTCATCGCCCGCGGCGTGAACACGCGTGAGATAAGGGCGCGGTGGATCGTGTGGAGCGGCGGTTCCTCGTAAATGAGCGTCCCGGGTGGGAACTCGACACCCGCCTTCAGCAGGTCGAGCAGGTCGCCGTGCGAGTTCAGGAACGTGTCGCGCTCCACGAGGCCGCGCTGCACATCGGCGAACCGACTCACCGCGTAGAAGTCGTGGTGCTCGTTGTAGTAGAGCGGCGCCTCGGCGCGCATCCGGGCGAACACCGGATACGGGTCCTGATAGGTCGCGGACTCGTAAGGAAAGAAGTTGAGCTCCTGGCTCATCTCGATCGTGGCCACGTTGCATCCTCCAGTCGTACGCCGGCCGGGCGGCGACACGGGTCACCGATCCCCCGGGGGCGATTTCTTAACAGTGTTCCCATGCTGCGCTGGGTCGTCCCCGTCGCGTTGATGTCGGTGACGACAATGCGGGCGCAGCGCTTCGCGAACGAACGGGCGCATGCGACACCAATGCCGCTGCCGGCTCGGTACTCACGGTGCCACCGCTCGAGAAGTCGAAGTTCACGCGCGGCTTTCAGCCGTCATCGCGGCAGGCTCGGCCGGCGTGAACTTGTACACGCGCTCGGCATTGCCGCGGAGCACCTTGTACCGCACGTCGGCGTCCAGTCCAAGCAGTGCCTCGCTCACCGCATCGAGGGAGTGCGGCCAGCGGCTCGTGAAGTGTGGGAAGTCGGTCTCAATCATGACGTTGTCGGCACCGATGCGGTCGATGTTCTCCAACCCGAGTGGATCGTAGATGAAGCAGCCGTACATGTGCCCCTTGAACACTTCGCTGGGCAACGGCAGCTTGCGCATGCGCTCGGCGCGGGCGTCGATCGCCGTCTTCGCCCGCTGCCGGCCCTCCTCCTCGAGGATCGGGTTGTTCTCAGCGTCCGTCGGCGACGTGATGCGGTTCCGGGTGTAGCCGACCAGCACGTCGGCCTCTTGCAGCACCGACGGGATCCAGCCGATTCCGTTCTCCGACAGTGCCACCGTGAGGTTCGGATAGCGGTCGAACACACCGCCCGTCAACCAGTCGATCAGACACTCCTGACCCGACAGCTGGATCGTCGCACCCATTGCCGGGTGGAGCTCGCGCTGACGGCCACCGCCAGTACCCCCGGAAATGCCGAGCGCTGCGCCGAAATCGTTGCCGTCAGGCTGCTCCCTATCCGCCTGCTTGTGCATCTTCTGCACCATGAGGCCGGGGTCGGTCTCGAAGCCGGTGCCGAGGTGGGTGGAGATCGGGAGGCCGGCTTCGCTCATCACCGAGAACAACGGGTCCCAGTGCTCGTCGTGGATCGGGGGAAAGCCGACCTTGTGCGGCGCCATGCTGAACGACACCGAACACGCTCCCCGACCGATTGCGCGCTCTGCCTCCTGTGCGGCGAGTTTTCCGTCCCACATCGGGATGAGCGCAACCTCGATGATCCGGCCCGGGATCGCCGCCGCGAACTCGTCGATGATCCAGTCGTTGTAGGCCTGGATGCACAAGAGCGCGAGCTCCTTGTCCTTCAGGTTTTGGAACACCCGCCCCGCGAACCCCGGCATGTTCGGGAACGGCAGGCTGGCCAGCACGTGGTCGACGTCCATCGCCTCCGCACGCGCTATCGGGTCGTAGCAGTTCGCCGGGATCTCGCTCCACGCCATCGGCTGGAACGGCGGCGGATTCTCCCCTTCCGGATACGCAGCAGCGACCACGGCACCGTTGACGACCACGCGGACGTCGTCGTCGACCTGCCATGCCTCACCCTGCTCATCCGTCACCCAGCGCGGGCCTCGATCGCGGAACTGAGCCGGCAGCCGGTCGACCCAGACGTTCGGCGGCTCGATCAGGTGGTCGTCCACCGAGACCATCCACAGGTCGTCCAATGCAGTCCTCGTCATGAGTTCCTCCAGGATCAAGCAGCTTCGGGAGGGCTTGCAGCTAGCGTAGTCATTACTACGGCAGGTGCAAGTCGCCTGGGCCGGGAGCTGTGAAGCCTCGTCCCCATACCGCGACTGAAGAGGCTCCCGATCCCTGATTGCTGCAACAGCTGTCGAGGCGACGAGATCACTCGCAAGCAAACCACGCGGCAGGCAGAGCCTCGCCGCCCGAACGAGAGAGGTGTTCCATGGCAGGTCGGCTCGAGGGCAAGGTCACGTTCATCACCGGTGCTGGGCGTGGCCAGGGCCGCGCGCATGCGCTCCGTCAAGCCGAGGAAGGAGCGGACATCATCGCGGTCGACATCTGTCGACCTATCGAGTCGAACCCGTATCCGATGTCGACCCCGGAGGATCTGGCCGAGACTCAGCGTCTGGTCAAGGAGACCGGGCAGCGGATCATCACCCGTAAGGCGGACGTGCGTGAGCGATCCGAGCTCAAGGCCGCGATCGAAGACGGCGTGCGCGACCTGGGCCGCCTCGACATCGTCATCGCCAACGCTGGCATCCTGCCGATGCACCCCGAGGCGCCGAACCCGCTCGACTTCGTCGACGCAGTAGACGTCGACCTGGTCGGCGTCATGAACACGGTCTCGGCCGCGATCCCGTTCCTCGGTGCTGGTGCGTCGGTCATCATCACCGGGTCGACTGCGGCGATGATGCCAAACACGACCGGTGGCGACCCGGGCGGCTCGGGTTACGGCTATTCGAAGCGAATGCTCCTTGGCTACACCGACCAGATGGCGCTGCACCTCGCGCCACTCAACATCCGGGTCAATGACATACACCCGACCAACTGCAACACCATGCTGTTGCACAACGACCTCATCTACCGACTCCATCGTCCCGACCTGGAGAACCCGACCCGCGAGGACTGCAACCCAGTGTTCCAAAGCTTCCAGGCGATGCCTACGCCGTACGTCGAGCCGTACGACATCGCGAACCTCGCGTTGTTCCTCGCCTCCGAAGAGGCGCGGTTCGTCACTGGTCAGCACATCCGTTGCGACGCTGGCGCGATGCTCAAGTCACCTATGGGCGCATACCCGCAGTAACTATCCCCGACTGATAGACCGCGGCACTCGCTGTCTACCTGTCTGGCGGGTTGAACGCGTCAATCCCTCCACCCGCTAGCGGCATCGCGTTGACGGTGGTTGGGTAACCGGCGTGTGGGCAAGCTGCGGTAGTCCTTCGCCGATCTCCTCAGGCGTGAACCCGAACGAGGTGCTCGCCCCAAAGGGCACCAAGCTCGAGGCCCATCTGCATCACGACGAGTGCTGCGGTTGTCTCGGGCACTCGCGCTCGGCGTCGGTGAGGTTGGGGCGGAACCTCTCTCTTTCACCTGGTTCGACGCGTCGTCGATTCCCTTCGAGTGCGTTCGGCTGGACGACGTCGCCAAGGATGGTGAAATTGTGGCGTTGCGCCACCAGCTGGCGGTCTTGCGACGACAGGTGGCCCGGCCCCGGTTCTCGTGGTCTGACTGAGCGTTCATTGCCAGCTTTGCCAGGCTTGCGCCACGGGAGCGCTGGAGAGCGTTTCTCATCTCCCCCCAGACGATTTTGGCTAAAATGACTGCTGGCGTGCTGCCCCACGTCGACCGGTCGTGGGAAAGCGCCCGTGAGAAGCCAAGGGGGATTCAGACATGGATCGAGTGATCATCGTCTCATCCGACTCACACGCTGCGATGCCATCGGAACTCTGGTCAACGTATCTTGAACAACGCTTCCATGAGCACCTGCCGCAGATCCAGTACGAGAGCGATCTCTACGCCGACTCGGTCATGGCCATGAGCCGCATGACGATGACCCGTCCCGAGATCTACGAGGATCATCACGCGGGCGGCTACCGCGGCGTCTACGACCTCGACATCCGGCTCGCGCAGATGGACCGCGAGGGGATTGCGGCCGAACTCGTCTACCACGGCGATTCGCGGGTCGGCGACATCGCCCACAACATCATGAGCCATGCGTGGGAGTTCGGGGTCTGGGACGCCGGCGCACGAGCGTACAACCGCTGGGCCGCCGAGACATTCGGATCAGCCACCGATCGTCTCCTGCTCGTGGGCGCGATCGGTTCGGGTGTCGACATGGACGGCACGGTCGCCGAGCTGCGCTGGCTCGCCGACCAGGGATTCACCGGCACCTACGCACCTGGCTTTGTCACCTACGAGGGTCAACCGCCGCTGTTCGACGAATACTGGGAGCCTTTCTGGACCGAGTGCGAGGCCCTCGGCCTCGCGGTGGTGGTTCACGCCGGCTACGGCTTCACGCAGGGCACCATCTACGAGGATGTGGACCGCATCGTCAAGGAAGTGAAGGCCGCGAACGGCACGGAGATGGATCTGATCACGCGGCTCGGTAGCGAGGTGTATTACGACTTCTTCTCCGACGTGAAGGCCCGCAAAGTGATGTGGCAGATGATGTTCAGCGGCGTATTCGACCGCCACCCCGCGTTGAAGCTGGTGTGCACCGAGATCCGCCTCGACTGGATCCCCTCGACCCTCGCTCACCTCGATGTCGTCTACGAGGCACATCGAGGTTCGGTGGCCGGTCAGCAGCGCCCGAGCGAGTACTGGCACTCGAACTGTCTCGCCGGTGCCTCGTTCGTGCACAAGGTGGAGATCGAAAAGCGCAAAGAGATCGGCGTCGACACCATCCTCTTCGGACGCGACTACCCACACCCCGAGGGCACCTGGCCGAACACGCCGGACTGGCTGCGCGATTGCTTCCACGATGTGCCCGAGAACGAACTACGGGCGATGTTGGGTGGAAACGGGATCCGATTCTTCGGTCTCGACCTCGAACATCTCTCGTCCATCGCGGAGAAGATCGGTCCGACGGTCGAGGACATCGTCGGCTCCGACCCGGTCGACCAGGAGTTAATCGCGATCTTCGACGGCCGCGGTGGCTACCTCAAGCCGTGGGAAGGCGCCGAGCGCGTCCCTGACATCAGTTCAATGCTGGAGCGTGATCTGACGGCTATTGCCGGATCCTGATCGGGCCGGCCGAATGATGGCCGACTCCGCCGAATCCGTGAGGACCGCGTTCAACCAGGCCGGCAACGATGACGGCGAAGAGACCGCCACAAGATGAGGAAACCTCATTGCAGTGTGTGGGTTGCTCTTCCCCGACATGCGCAATTGGCGACGATCCCATCGCGGTGCGCGACTAGCCGCCCGGGCGCTGCACTACTCAATTCCATCACTTCAGCGTTGAAGTCCCGACAAACCCGCTTGTCGCTGTCGATTTCGTGAGACCTTCGGGCTGAGCAGGCAACCGTACTGAGGCTGGGGATCGCGAGCCGGAAGCGCTGCAGATGATTGGCAGCGTGAGTTAGGCGGCGATGGCCGCTGCGGCGAGCAGGACTGCGCCGACGATCATGTCCAGGTCGAGTCCAGAGCCGTAGGCACCGCGGACGGCGACGCCCGCGCCGCTATGCGCGCCGCCCAGGTGTGCGATTCAGCGCCCTTTCCCTCTTGACAGATTGAACAGACCGGTCTACCTTTACCGGTCAGACAGACTGGTCTACTCAAAAGGGAGGATCTCATGAGCGAAGCAGGAACCGCTACCGGCGCCGGATTGGGCATTGCGCTCGTGACCGGGGCGACCTCGGGCATCGGCCGGGCGACCGCCCTCCGACTGGCTCGCGACGGCTGGGACGTCGTGGTCCACGGTCGCAACGCCGAACGGGGTGTAGAGCTGGTCGAGGAGATCGAGGCGCAGGGCGGCCGGGCCCGTTTCCTTGCGGCAGACCTCAACGACGTGGCGGAGGTGCGAGCCCTGGTCGACGAGGTCGGGGACGTAGACGTCCTGGTCAACAACGCCGGGGCTTCCTGGTTTGGTCCTACCGCAGACCTCGACGAGGCCAACTTCGACGAACTGTTCGACGGGAACGTGCGCTCGGCCTACTTCCTGGTCGCTGGGGTCGCGCCCAGCATGGCCCAACGGTCCACGGGGAGCATCATCAGCCTGGCCAGCATGGCCGGCCAGGTCGGCCTCGACGGTGGCGCCGCCTACGGGGCCACCAAAGCCGCTCTCAGCTCCATGACACGCTCCTGGGCCGCCGAGTTCAGCCCACGGGGCGTCCGTGTGAACGCCCTCGCGGCCGGGCCGGTATTCAGCACGCCCGAAAAAGCGCCGCTCATCGAACAGCTCGGTAAGACCACCCTGCTTGGACGCGGCGCCCAAGTCGAAGAGATCGCCGAGGTGATCGCCTTCCTGGCCTCGGACAAGGCGAGCTACATAACCGGAGCAACCCTGGCCGTCGACGGAGGCCGAACGGCGGCATGAGTTCGATGCTCGCTGTCACAGACTCCTCCATGCCCTGCGTGGTGCCGGTCGCCGAAACGAAGACGCTAGGGCCCTTACTCCGGATGATCGCCTTGGGATCGATCACCGTGTCGTTCCTGGCGGCCTCTGCCGCCCCCACCCCGCTCTATGCCACCTACCAAAAGGAGTGGGGCTTCTCGGCTCTTACCATCACGGTGATCTTCGGCGTCTACGCCCTCGCTTTCCTGGCCGCGCTCCTCACCCTCGGAAGGATCTCTGACCATATCGGTCGACGGCCGGTCCTCTTTGCCGGTATCGCTGGTCAGCTCCTGGCCCTGGCGATCTTCATCGATGCTCACAGTGTCGTTGCGCTGCTGGTGGCCCGGATCGTCCAAGGTTTGGCCGCAGGCACTGCCATCGGCGCGATCGGCGCCGGCATGCTCGATATCGACCAGGTACGCGGAGCGGTGGCCAACGCCACGGCACCGGGCCTGGGGACGGGAAGCGGCGTGCTGGTCGCCTCGTTCGCCGTCCAATGGCTCCCAGCACCGACTCGTCTGGTGTACATCGTCATTGCCGGCGTGCTGGCCGTCCAGGCGTTCGGTGTGTACCTCCTGCCTGAGACCAGCCCACGGGCACCAGGAGCCTGGCGTTCGGTCGTTCCACAGCTCGAGGTTCCCGCGCAGACCCGCCGACCCATGTTGGCAGCCGCTCCGGTCCTCTTTGCCGTGTGGGCCCTGGCCGGATTCTACGGCTCGCTCGGGCCGAGCTTGATCGACCATCTGGTCGGCTCCGCCTCCGTGGTCGAAGGTGGAGTCGGGCTCGGCACCTTGGCCCTGATCGCCGCCGCGGCCACCTACGTGCTCCGAGCAACGGCGGCCTCGCAAGTGATGCTGATCGGCACCAGCACGCTGATCGCTGGTGTCGCTGTGGTGCTGCTCTCCCTGTGGGTTGGTTCCGCCCTGCTCTTCTTTCTGGGCACGGCAGCGGCAGGAGTCGGCTTCGGAGCCGGTTTCCAGGGCGGCATCCGTCTGGTCGCTCCCCTGGCCCACCCCGATCAGCGAGCTGGCGTGCTCTCCGTGCTCTTCATCGTGTCGTATCTCGGCCTGGGCATTCCGGCTGTCCTGGCCGGTTTGGCCGTCGTGCGCGGTGGTGGCCTGGTGACCACCAGCTACGAATACGGCGTCGCCGTGATCGTCCTCGGCCTCGTCGCCACCATCAACCTGATCCGCGTTCACGACAACACCCCGTCGAGCGAGGAGGTCACCCGATGACTGACGCCCGCATCCAGAAAGAGCCCGGACCGGATCACCCCATCACCACCGAACCACCTCGCCCCATGGTCGTGCGCAGCGGTACCACCGTGATCGCCGAAACCGACCGTACCCTCGAGTTGCAAGAGGCCGGCTACCCGCCGGTGCTCTACGGCACCGATCTGACCGCGGCTGCTTGGTACTACGACGACCCCTTCCCCACGGTCGCCGACATCGAACGCCACGTGGTCTTCTACGTCGACCGGGTGGCCATCACCACCTCCCCCAGTGGTCCAACCGTACGATAGACAGGTTTGTCTGAAAGGAGCCCGACCCGTGAGCACGACCGCACCAGCACCGTCTGAGCATCGAGCCTCGGCACGAGAGCGCCTCCTCAATGCTGCCAACGAGCTCTTCTATGCCGAAGGCGTCCAGACCGTCGGCATCGACCGGATCATCGAGCGCGCCGGCGTGGCCAAGGCTTCGCTCTACAACCTCTTCGGCAGCAAGGAAGAGTTGGTAGCCGCCTACCTGGCCTCACGACATGAGTTCACCACCGGCCGGATTGCCAGAGCGATCGAGAGCGTGGACGACCCCCAGCAGAAGATCCTGGCCGTCTTTGATACCCAGGCGAAGCAGTACGAGCAACCCGACTTCAATGGCTGCGCGTTCATTGCCGCCTCCACCGAGGCACCCTCAGGCGGGCTCGTCGAGCAAGCCGCTGACCAGTTCAGGGCTTGGATCCGGGCCATGTTCACGGACCTCGCCGACCAAGCCGGCGCTCACGATCCGGTCAGCCTCGGACGCCAACTCCACCTCGTCTACGACGGCGCCGGACTAGCCGCCCGCATGGACCACCGCGACCCCGAGATCGCATCCACCGCCCGCAACGCCGTCAAGGCGCTTCTCGATACCGGGATGGCGCAAACCGGCCCGGTGGCCAAGCGGCACTGAACTGCACCTAGCTCCGTCGGGTTCAGGGTCCCGAAGGATGCGACCGTTCCTCCCTCCAAAACACCGTGTCGGTGATCAGCTGATTGTCGGTCGAGATGAGGGCCAACCACCCATTCGCGTCATATCCCGCCCTCAGCAGGGCTGCCTCCGCGAAATCGGACCGTGTCAATGGCTCGACCGAGAACTGCGCTACCACCGATAGAAACGATGCCTGCCAGCGCCCTCACCTCGGCCAACCGCAAATCCTACGAGCCACAGCACCAGGAGCACGACAGCAGCAATCCATAAGAGGTGCACCGCAAATCCGGCGCCAAACAGGATCAACACCAACAGCAATGCGAGAATCAGTAGCACAGGACAACCCTCCTAGTCATG
This sequence comes from uncultured Acidimicrobiaceae bacterium, assembly GCA_963787485.1. Classification (GTDB taxonomy): domain Bacteria; phylum Actinomycetota; class Acidimicrobiia; order Acidimicrobiales; family RAAP-2; genus Bog-473. The sequence goes on from CAWBDF010000007.1 coordinate 529,797, forward strand.
AAGCCCTCGAACGGTTCGGGGACTTCCTTGCTTCGACCTAGATCTCCGAATCAACCCGGCGAATAACGTTGCCGCGTCCATCGTCCACGACCGTCCGCCGTCTGCGGGTATTCGCGGCAGCCATGACGATGATCGACAACACTGCGCCGACCACTCCGACAATCATCAATATCGCCCCCACTTTGTTGATGTTGAAGCCGTGCTGATTGGGCTCCGTCACGGCCCAATCGAGAATGGCTCCCACGGCGAACGCGATGATGCTGACAACAAGTCCACCGGCTCCGATCATGGCGTCCTTCTCCCTCCAGCATTTGGCTTACCCGCGGTTCCGCGGCGCCAAAGACCTACCCGGGTCGGCACAGCCCTAAACCCGCTCGTAGTGTGATTTGAGGACGTGATGGCTCCATCCGGCCTAAACCGAACGACTCATTCTCACGAATCAGCGCCTCAGTTCGCTGGCCGTGGCCCGGCCGACGAACTGGCCGCACTGAAGTTGACGATCACTTGGCTGTGCAACACCAACGACACCGACTCTCGTTCCACACGTCGATTGTTGTCGCATCGTCTGGGCAACGGTTCGCTTGTAGGCCCAACAGAATGGCTCGCAAGCAAACCGAATCCCGTTCCAATATGCGACGGCCGCGGCAGATGTTGCGCCGAGGGTGGCCGACGGATTACGGAGCTCTACTTCGCGGTCCAATCGTCTGCTGCCAAGAGTACCGAGAGACCGCAGCGGTCCATGAAACGAAGCTCACACAGATCGATGAATCCTCGCTCGGTCCGATGGACGACGATGGCACTCACCCCCCACCCACACCGCGTGATCGCCGTCGTTTTCTCGATGGTAGTGCAACGATGCATTCGCGCTGATCATGCACTGTCCTTTACACCAAGCTCTGGTCAGAAAGGAATTGATCACCCAGCGTGAGCCCCGCCGAGGTAATCTCGAACTGTCGGATTCGCGGATCGTGCGCGCTGCCGCGAGTCTTGAGGACGGTCATCGCCCGCTTCACTTCTGAGTTTCCCCGGAGGAATTGCAAAAGAAGGACGTTGTCAGAGACGTGAGAGATTCCGAACTCCGACAGGCGGGTGATTCCGAACAACTCCGGTGCTTCCTGCGTCATGATCACGCTGATGTTGCGCCGCGCGCAGCGTTGGAGGAGCGAGTACATGTACTCGCGGAATCGCACCTCGTCGCCGCACGCTGCTCGCAGGTCGCCGAGACTGTCGATCGCCACCCGCTGTGCGCCGGTGCGTTCGATCAGATCGAGAAGGTCGTAGACCCACTCATCGAGATAGAGATCGACAGGTGGCCGAAACATCAGCTCGACCTTCGGCTCTTTGAATGACCAGGAAAACCCCTGCACAACGCGTTCCAGCTGGCTGGGATTCTCTTGGAACGTCGCGAAAATGCCTTTCTCGCCGAGCTCTGCACCAGAGAAGACGAAATGCAGCGCGACAAGAGTCTTTCCCGCACCAGACGGTCCGGCGACAAGCGTCGAGGCTCCCCGCCAATAACCGTCAGTCAGCATGTCGTCGAGGAGGGGGACTCCCGAGGAGATGCGCTCGGAAGTAAAAGTTTTCGTGTCGCCATTTGCATTGTCGGCGAGGCGCGGGAAGACGTCGACGCCGTCACGTGAGATCCGATAGGCGTGCTTGCCCGCGAGGAACCCGCTGCCGCGGAGCTTCAGCACCTGGAAGACGCGGGACTCGCGATCGGAATTGCGTTCGACGCCGAGCGAGACGATGGCGTCCGCGACGGCAAACTCTGGAGCCTCAGTTGCCTCGGTACTGTCGTACTCGCCGACCCAGAAGGATGTGGCCAGGGACGCGGACAGGTGGCCAGCCAGGTCATGGAGGAACCGGCGGAACGTTCCGTCGTCGGGAGCGTACGCCCTGAGCGCTTTGAAGCTGTCGATCACAATGAGGGCAGGACGGCGCTGTCGGAGCAATCCGATGAGCTCGGTCAACACATTGGACAGTCCGCCTCCGTTCAAGCTCTGGCCGAGGTCTTCGTAGATGACGCTTGTCCCGACCGCGGACTTGTCGAAGAAATTGAGCGACTGGCCGTAGCGGAGGATCTTCTCTAGCGGCTCAGAAACAGTCGAAAGGTAGAGGGCCGGACGCTCGGCCGTTGCGTTATGGCAGAGGTACTGCTGAGCAAGGATTGTCTTGCCCGAACCAGGGCGCCCCATGATGAGGTTGATCCCGTACAGGGGAAGGCCGCCGTCAAAGATCGTGTCCAGACGCGCAGAGCCGCTCGCCAGTCGGTCGCTCATTGAACGCGAACCGATCGACGCAGGTAGGCGCTTGTGCCAAGCAGGTCTCGTACCGTCGAGACGAACTGGAGAGGATCGAGCGGCTTTAGCAAGAAGGCGTCGGCGCCCGACTGGAGCGCCTGGTTTCGCGAGTCGATCGCCGACACGGCAACTACAGGAATCGACGCCCGCTCATGTGCTAGCCGGCAGAGCTCGTGTCCCGCCCCGCCAGAGATGAGAAGATCGATCACCACGAGGTTCGGAGTCTCCTCCTGGAGCCTCTCTCGTGCCGTATTGACGTCGAGGACGATTCGGGTCGCATAGCCCTCGGTGCGCAAAAGGTATTCGGAGAGCTCTGCCGAAAACGGATCGCGCTCCGCGAGCAAGATCGTAACCAGATCGTCGGCGTTAGTTCGAGGCTCAATCGGGAAACGAATTCGTTCTTCCAACAATCGATGAGCATCAGCGGGCTGCATCCACGAGCATCGTTGACAATTTGTTCGCCAAGCAGGTTGTCGACGACGACACTGCGATCTTGGCGATTCGATGGTTTAGCTGAAGGAGTGGCAGTGTCCGGCCGGAATTTGTGCGTGACCCACAGGGACGCGACCAACAGAGGATAGTCAGGTTCCTCGCGCAACCGGAAGACCGAAGATCATGTCATACCCCAGGCGGTGACGTGCTCGATCAGTCCGCGGCGATCCTCGACACGGCACGTCGCGGCCTGCAAGGCGGAGCCTTGATCGTCACCACCGACAAACCGTGATCACAAACCTTTCGGAGAGCGAGACCAAGTTCGACAACACCGACTCGCGAGCTGCTGACGGACGGGTTCCCGTGTTCCGACTCAGCCGCCGCCTGGTTCGCAGATAGGCCCAAAATCAGCATTTATGACCGGCCCCTCGGAGACGTCCGTCTCGTCCGACCTCCGCCTTTGCACCTAGAGACCTCCAGTCCCACTTGGCTCCGGAGCGCCCCCGACAGTGTGTGACGGGAGGAATTCCTGGGTAAGGACCCGTCCGAATAAGTAGGTCTTAGCGGGGAGGGGACGTGGCGACGATCAGCACGGAAGCACCGGGACGACCGAACCTGGACCGCCCCCCCGAAGGAACGATCCGGAGTCTCATACCGGCCCGACTCGACCGCCTGGGTTGGTCGCGGTTCCACACCCGGTTGGTCATGGCCCTCGGTGTGGCCTGGGTGCTCGACGGCCTCGAGATCACCATCGCCAGCAACGCTGAAGGTCTCATCAGCCAGAAGCAGGCGCTCAACCTCTCCTCTTCCGAAGTGGCCTTCGCCGTGGGCACCGTCTACCTTCTGGGAGAGGTGGTCGGGGCCCTCTTCTTCGGCCGGATGTCCGACAAGTTCGGCAGGCGCAACTTGTTCATGATCACCCTGGGTGTGTACCTGTTCGGCGGCGTGCTCACTGCCCTCACCTTCGGGCACTCACCGGGCTGGGCCTACTGGGTCTGGGCCTCCCGGTTCATCGCCGGCATGGGCATCGGTGGTGAGTACGCGGCCATCAACTCGGCCATCGACGAGCTCATCCCGGCCAAGTACCGGGGTCGGGTGGACATCGCCGTGAACGGCACCTATTGGGGTGGTGCGCTCATCGCCACGGTGCTCACCATCCTGGTGGTGAACCACCTTCCAGTGAGTTACTCGTGGCGGGTGGCTTTCTTGTTCGGCCCGGCGCTGGGCTTCATCATCCTGTTCGTGCGCAAGAACCTGCCCGAGAGCCCGCGATGGCTCCTCATGCACGGTCGAGAGCAAGAGGCCGAGAGCGCTGTCGACGAAATCGAGCAGCACACCTTGCGTGGCGGCGGCAGCCTGGGTGACGTCGATGAGTCCAAGGCAATCGAGATCACCCCGGCCAGCGATATCGGTTTCGTGGCGCTGGCCCGCACGCTCTTCGTCCACTACCCGAGGCGGGCCATCCTCGGCGCAACCCTCATGATCACCCAGTCCTTCCTCTACAACGCCATCTTCTTCACCTACGCGTTGGTGCTTACCAAGATCTACAACGTCCCGGCCACAGACACCGCCTACTACTTCATCTTCTTTGCGCTGGGAAATCTCATCGGCCCGCTCACCATCGGGCATCTCTTCGACACCATCGGGCGTCGGACGATGATCGCTGGCACTTACATCCTGTCCGGTGGCTTACTCGCCTTGAGTGCCCTCCTCTTCAACGCCGGTGTCCTCAACGCTGTAAGCCAGACGGCGTGTTGGTGCGTAATCTTCTTCTTCGCATCGGCCGGCGCGTCGTCGGCCTACCTGACCGTGAGCGAGATCTTCCCGGTCGAGGTACGGGCCAAGGCCATCGCCGTTTTCTTCGCCATCGCTCAGAGTTTCGGCGCCTTCGGGCCCTGGCTCTATGGCGAACTCATCGGAAATGGACAGGACCACTTTCGCCTGTTTGTCGGCTACCTCATCGGGGCCGGTGTGATGGTCATCGGCGGAGTCGTCGAGATCTTCCTCGGCGTCGACGCCGAGCAAAAGTCACTTGAGGACCTTGCCCAACCGCTCTCAGCCACCCGCCCGTCGCCCCACCTCTCGGCGGTGAGTGGCGCACCGCGGTCCCCGGCGGCGCGGAATACGCTTCATTGACGTCCTCAGAATCGGTGAAGGCAGGTGCCTTCTTGGAGATGGCTTCTCCTACGTGGTACTACGCCGAGGCGCCATGTGGTGGCTCGCCCCCCCTGGTAGAACAAGCCCTTACGAGGTTTCGCCGACAATAGGAACGGCTGAGTGTCGTCCCTGGCGGAGTGGCCATTGATATGAGCATCAGTTCCCAAGACCTCCATCCGCCGCGTCGCGCTCGGCGGCGCCACACATCAGCTTCGTCGACATCGGTAAGAAGAGAACCAGTCGTGTCCCACGGGAACCCGACCTTGTCCTACCGGTGGCACAAGGTCATCCCTACCTCGCCGACCGGAGACTTTGCCTCGTCGCTCCGGCGAGGGTAGTGAGGTTGTTGCGTCGGAACGCCCCACAAGAACGTTGCACCACGGGCCATGCTGCCGCTTGTCGAGCCATCGGAGCTGCCGATTTGCAGAGCACTGCTCGGGGCACGGCCCGATTGCAGAGCATTGCTCGGGGCACGGCAAGCCGACACCACGTTGTCTTTCGTCTGCGATTTGCTCGACGAAGGAATACCCGTATCGACTGTTGCCGAACCTGAATCAAGATCTCTGGGGCACGTACTAGGGGCACACGGATCCATCATCGTGAATTACGCGTACGACGGTAGCCGTCGCCGTAAGCAAGTGATCGAGGTCCAGGAACTCGAGTACAGCCGCGATCTGTTCCGAGACATGCTCCAGGCAGAGGTGGCGCTGCCGAGCAGAGGCGGCGATCTGGTAGCGCAGAAGCTCGGAAATTGCCGCTGAATCGATGAATGACAGCCCGGCAACGTCGATCGCAATCGAGTCGCCTGATCCCAGAAGCACCTGATCAAGCGCGGCACGCAGGGCATCGAGCGCGGACACATCGAGCTCGCCCTCAAGGACAACGTGACCTCCCGAATGAACGGCAGCACGGAACCATCCTGTCGGTTGATCCTCCTCGAGGATCGGTCTGGTCGCGGTCATGAACGCCTCCGATCTGTTGTCGACGTGTGCATACCCGGAAGTCCTGTGGATTATGTGGGGACGTGACCAGCCATCTGTGGATATCCATCCGTCCACGATTGAGGCAACCTCCTGAGTCGCGTCCATCACCGCCGATCGGCTCGAACATTGGGGGTAGGGGTGTTTGCCGACGGCTCCCGGGTAGCCCTATGAGGCCGACCAGACAACGATGGAGTCCAGCGATTGTGCCCGCGGAGAGCTGGTGCGGAAGGGCGCCCAACACGAATGCAGTGGCGATGATTGCAGCTTATGACCCGTACGTCCCCAGGAGGGCCTTCTCGACGTTCTCCAACGAATCAGTTTGGGCAATCAGCCTACCGGCAATTCGAACCAGACAGTCTTGCCGCCAGCTTCCACATTCGTTCCCCACTCTGAAGCGAGCAGGTCCACGAGCCGCAACCCCCAGCCGTGAGCTTGGGTTCCATAGCGGGGTGTCAGAGTAGGAATATTTTGGTTCTGGTCGGAGACAGCTACCCGTAGGCAAGATCCGTCATAGGACATCGACCACGTCATTGTGGTCATTGCGTGCCGGACTCCGTTGCTGACCAGTTCGGTGGTCAAGAGTAAGACTGTCTCCTCAAAGCGACCGAGCCCCCAATCCGCGAGAGCGCGCTTCGCCGCGTGGCGCGCCGTGGCAGCACTTGCCAACACCGGTGGAAGAACTATTTGGACGCGTAGGTCGGTAATACCGATAACGTACCCACGTCGGCTCATGACAACCGCCCCAGTGCTACCTTGGGAAAAAGTGTGTGAGAGAAGGCAGCCAGGATGTGCCTACCCATTGGATCTTGGCTGCAAACCCCCACGGTATGAGTTCACAATTGGCTCTGAGGATCACCGAACAACGGAGGACCCATGTGGCTGACAAAGGAGGATGCCTGACATGGCATTAGGTAACGTCAGCACCGACGCGGGCAGCGAGCCATCAGGACTACCCGTCGTCGTTCTGGCATCGGGGGAGGTTGATCTGGCGCTTGCACCCGATCTGGACCGCCAGATCGCCGGGGCACTTAAACAGAATCGCGGGGTGATCGTCGATCTGAGTGGAGCCACCTTTCTCGATTCCATCGCGCTGGGAGTGTTGATCGCCGCCCGGCAGGAGTCTGAGAGTGCTGGAACCGAGCTCTACCTCATCATTGCGGACGAGCGCGTCGCAAGAGTTTTCGAACTCACGGGGCTGCAGTCTGCCTTCTCGATCTTCGATTCCCGAGCTGCATTGACAGCTCACCTGGCTGGAACCGCTCCCCAATGATCGGAGACGTCGAAGAGGCGGAGGACAAGCTCGTTCTGACGCTCCCGCCTGCAGCGGAGTTCGTCGCATTGGCGCGGTTTGCAGTTGGTGTGGTTGCCGCTCGAGCACATTTTAACCTCGAAGAGGTCCAGGATCTGCAACTCGCAGTGGATGAACTGTACGCATCAAGCGGAATCTTCTCCAGTGGTGCGAGTGCGAAGTACCTGTTGACGCGCAAGGGGTCCGAAGTGGCTGTCAGGCTCGTACCACTGCTCCAGGACGAGCCGACGCCAGACGGTGAAGTGAACGGCTCCCAGTTCGAGCTTTCTCAGCAGCTCTTAACGGCACTGGTCGATGGGCATGGTGAAGCGGCGGAGGCAGACGGGGCAACTTATTTCTGGCTGCGCAAGTCACATCGGACACAGTAGAGATGGATCGACAAACTCGGGACGCAGATTGGGAATCAAAACAGTTTCGTGAGTTAGTCCGAACCGGTCGGAGGGAATTACGCGACGCTCTCGTCGAAGAGCATCTTGGCCTTGCGCAGCAGTTGGCACGTCGCTTCGTCAACCGGGGTGAGCCGTACGACGACCTCTACCAGGTCGCGTGTGTGGCGCTTGTCAAGGCAGTTGATCGCTTTGACCCCGAGCGATGCGTGAAGTTCAGCACCTTTGCCGTCTCGTACATCGTGGGAGAGTTGAAGCGACACTTTCGAGACCGCGGGTGGGGGGTGCGAGCACCGCGCCGTCTGCAGGAGTTGTATCTAGAGATCGGGCGCGAGACTGAGGCACTCACTCAGGACTTGGGCCGAGTACCGACTGTCACGGAACTGGCTGCAGCACTCAATAAGCCAACTGATGCGATTCTCGAGGCGATGGAAGCAGGTCGCGGCTACCGAGGGTCCTCATTGGACGATCCGGCTGCCGGTGAGGCGATCTCGGCCGATGCCCAGTCGCACCACGATGACCAAATGGCCAGCGTGGAGACCAGAGATCTTCTCATCAAGGGAATAGAGCTGCTATCCCCACGCGAACAGCACCTCATCAAGCTGCGCTTCGTCGAAGAGCTCACCCAGTCTGAAATTGCCAAGAGAATCGGAGTCAGCCAGATGCAGGTGAGCAGGATGCTCGCACAAAGCACGGCACGGCTCCGGGCGGCGTTTCAGGACACTCCGCAATAATCGCCCTGAGGACCACCACGGCTCCGGTCGTGATGGAGGTTATAGGGGATCCTGCCCTCGCCTTCTTCTCCGCGCCTGTCTCCGCGATGGATCGAACGTTTTCGGCGACCGAGTCTTACTCATCCGCGAAATGTTGACGCGATCGCTCAGCTGCTGCGGTCTCTTCGGAACTGGCCAACCAGCAATGAGCCAGCCCGCGTGGAGATGGGAAATGCTGGTTTGATCCCGCTCTTCTGGGTACAAACGCAGTGAACGTGCGCAAGCCCAGGAGGACAAAGTATGTCTGTCGAAGACAAGGCGAAGAATGCCGTGCAGTCCACTAAGGGGAACTGCTAAGCAGCTCGCGGGTCGTCTGACTCACGACAAGCAGCTTGAGTCAAAGGGCAAGCGTGATCGGACAAAGAGTGACCCCAAACAAGCAGGAGAGAAGATTAAGGATGCAGTCGAAGATTCGTGAAACACACTGGGTCCTTGTCGTAATCGCCTTCTTCGGGAGCGACCCCGGCACCCAGGCCTACTCGTCATGACGTGTTGCATGGTGCCAGTCTGGGTATTGACGGCGCCATGAGACGTGAGCCGAGTTTTTCGGCAGCGCTAGTCGGCCCGGTGTTCGTGCATGGCGGATGGGATGCGTACAGAAACCCGGAGCGTAGGGTGAAGGCAGCCGAGCGAGTGGTGGGGCCATTATTGAGCAGGTGGCCTGACCTGCCGGATGACCCCGCCACGTACGTCCGGCTCAACGGTGCAGCGCAGTTCGTCGCCGGAGCGGTTCTCGCGATCGGAAAGCTCCGCCGTCTGCACGCAGTTTTGGAAGAACGGCGCAATTCTCGGCGCACTCATGGCCCTGGCGGCGAAACCGTCTGGACGCTAACCCGATTCACGCTGAGAAGCTCCCTCTGGAAAGAGAGTTGACGATGGCAAGCGGCACTGTGCGGAGGAGGACAGCGTCGGATGACCGCGACCGCCCAGGGCCATGTCGAAAGCGGAAGCCGTCCTTGAGGCCATGAGCGTCACGGGCATTGATGCCTTCGTCGATTTCGTCGACTACCCCCTCTATGTAGTGACGGTAGGCACGCCGGATACCGAACTCAGCGGGTGCTTGGCGGGATTCGTGACGCAATGCAGTATTGATCCGCCCAATTTCCTGGTGTGTGTGTCCAGAGAGAATCACACCCTGCAGGTGGCCCGACGATCGTCGTTCATGGGTATTCACTTGCTTGGCTGCGATCAAGTCAATGTGGCACGCCTCTTTGCCGAACAAACCGGAGACCGGGTTGACAAGTTCGCTTCGGTCGCTTGGCGTATGGGCCCCTTTGGGGCTCCCATTCTGGCTGAGGTTGCCGTCGCGATGGAGGCGAAAGTCCTCGGACACGGCTCGGTAGGCGACCACGATGCCTTCCTCGTCCAAGGCCTCGGAGCCATCGCTGGCAAACGGGAGAGCGCTCTCTTGACGTCTCGGAACTCGCCACGACTACATGCCGGCCATCCGGCCTAATCGACGATTGAGGCGGTCCGAGCCTTGCTCAGCACGGGAAAGATCACGGGACCGCTTCGAGCCCGCGCCTGAGGAACATCCCGCTAGCGCCGTCAGTGGTCAACGGTCACGACCGCGGGCGACACATTCACCGAGCATGGCGGTTCATCGAGTCATGCTCGACACCGCCGCAGCCTCACTTCAGCTCTCCAATCAACTGGCCGAGGCCATCCCCACGACCGGCCTATTGAGCGCAGTCCCACCTTTGGATCCGTAGAAGTTGGCGTCGCCGTAGTTGAAGATCCCGCCGTCGGAAGCGACCAGCCAGTAGCCGCCGCCGTTCGGCGTACCCGCCATGCCGACCACGGGTCGGTTGAGCGGCAGGCCGCCGGCCGAGCCGTAGAAATTGGCGTCGCCGAAGCTAAAGGTGCCGCCGTCGGATGCGACCAGCCAGTAGCCGAGGCCGTCGGGAGTCGATGCCATGCCCACCACCGGCTTGTTGAGCCGCGTGCCTCCCATCGACCCGTGGAACGCGGCGTCTCCGAAGCTGAAGATGCCACCGTCGGATGCGACCAGCCAGTAGCCCATCCCGTCGTGGGTCGTGGCCATTCCCACGATCGGCTTGTTTAAGGGTTTGCCGCCCATGGAACCGTAGAAGGTGGCGTCGCCGAAGCTAAAGATGCCGCCGTCGGACGCGACCTCCCAGTACCCGCCCCCATCCGGAGTGGCGGCCATACCCACGATGGGTGCGTTCAGCGACTTGCCGCCCATGGAACCGTAGAAGGTGGCGTCGCCATAGCCGAAGATGCCGCCGTCGGACGCCACCAGCCAGTAGCCGTCCTTGGAGGCGCTCGGGGTCATACCGACCACTGGGCGGACCAACGGCAGACTCCCGGCCGAGCCGAAGAACCCGGCGTTTGCGAAGCTGAAGATCCCGCCGTCGGAGGCAACCAACCAGTACGACGAGTTCGGTGGCGCTGGTGGGGGCGGTGAAGGCGGCCCGGGGATACCGGCCGAACCGGAGAATGCGTAGACCTGGTCGGTGCTCGGAGCGAAGAGAAGGCCGTCGCCCACAGACGGGGTGGGAAAATGGTTGGCCTCGCCGCCCACCGGAACCTGTTGAACTGTTTGTCCGTTGGCCGGGTCAAGCCCGTAGAGCTGAGACCCGCCGATAGACCAAACAAGCCCGCCGGCGGTGATCGGTGGCCCGTGTGCCCCCGACGTCGTCTGCCAGAGCGCGCCCAAGGGACTGGTCTGAATGGCCTGCACGCCGCTGGTACAGGGCACGAAGACCACGCTCCCAGAGATCGCGTCCCCGCCGTCGGCGTTGCTCCCACAAGCTGGAGTCTGCGCCGGGTTGCTGATGCCTCCTAGGGAGGACTGGTTCACCAGGTAGGCGGTGGACGACTTGCCAACCTGCAGAACCGCCCCATCCGAGAGCAACGCGGGCGCCGTCGATCCGAGATCGAAGTCAGCGGGGCCGTTATCACGCATCCACGTGGTCGGCGCGAAGTACTGAATGCGGGCGAGCGCCGGCGACAGCTCGAGAACCGAGTCACTGAAGTCGTAGGGGTTCGACGAGGAGCCGTTTCCCGTGGCCACCCAGATTTGGCCCGCGGCGTCGACCTCAGGCGCGGCACCTCCCATCCACACCGCTCCATCATCGCCGATAGGCACCGCCTGGTAGTAGCCCGGCGTCCCACCGCCTTCGGGAACCGAGCCCACCCAGCCGCTGTAGGTCGAGCAATCCCCGGCGTTGCCGCCATAGCCGAAGACGACGTTGCCGTCGCTGAGATTCAGCCCAGTGCGTTGCAAGATGGACGCCGGAGCCTGGCCCGGTGGGTCCACAGCCTCGTCGAGGAGGGAGGCCCCGGTGTAGATGTTCAGTCCGATCAGAAAGTGGGCCGCGGCGCCGCCGACCTCCTCGTCGGCCACGACGTAAATCTCGCCACGAACCACGTCGATGACAGGCGTGCCGGTGATGCCCACCGTTGGGCTGATGTCGCCACAGGGAAGATCGCCCGAGGGCACGGGTGTGCCGGCGTGGGTAGACCACAACACGGCGCCACTATCGGCCGCCAGCGCGTAGATCGTGTCGTTCTCGGTCGCCACGAAAACCCGGCCGGTGGCTTCGAGTGGTTCGCCGTAGACCTGCCCGTCGAGCGCTGGAGACGTCCAGGCCAGCTTGGGCGGATTGAAGGTAACGCCCGAGGTGTCGGCGCCCGTGCCGAGCGGATTGCCGTGGTAGACGGTCCACGAGGTCGTCGTATCAACGCGGGGCGCCCACTCGGCGCCGGCGTCGCGGGCACCGAGGACCGCCACCGACGCAGCGGCCCAACTCAGCACACCGATGCTGGCGCCAACGATGCCGGCCACCCTGAGGCTGTGACGGAGGGTGCGGCCCCCTGGCGCGGACCAGCGGTTACGGCGGCTCGTCGTGGCTCCCATAGGTTCCTCCTCCTCCAGCAGTGGTCGCATCCGGTGTCTCGGCGGCGGATAGGTGTACCCGGGATCCGCGCAACAAAACCCCCGTTCGTTTGTACCTGAGCGGGACGTGGTGGCCCGCTCACTGGGGGAATCTGGGGGAACTGATTCGGGCCTGCCGAAGAGCAACTACTTGGCGATTGAGTCCGCGCGTTGGGACATGGTTATCCCGAATCCCCTTCACAACCTTCGGAAAGCGGATGGTACATCGAGACATGGCGGCTACCCGCTTAGCCCTTCGTAATCCGCCGCATCCGGGAACGAGCCTCAATCTGCTTACAAGCCATTTTGGTGGTCCTAAATGCGAACCGCTGGCCTGACGATGCCTCAACGACCAAAGTGTGGAGCGAGAATCGGTATCGCTTGTGTTGGATTGCCACGTGCTCGTCGAACTTTACTGCTGCCAGTTCGTCGCTCGAAACACAGCTGGCGAAAAGCAATCGCTGATTCGTGAGGATGAGCCGTCCGTCCGAATACGACGAGTTCGAGCCTTCGGGTTCACTTAGCCAGCGAGCCTGCCAACTTCCGCGAACCCACTCGTCTCGATCCAAATCAGGCCAAGACATGCTCCGAGCGCTCATGGCTCTATCTCCTTGTCGTGCATCCGCGAATCTGGCAAGAGAGATATTCCACGACACTCGCCAGTCCAAACGGGACGATGCAGTCGGATGTCGACTCGTGAGTGGGCGGCGTCGAGGTCAGAAGGGCGGTCAACATGGTGCAGGTGTCGTTGCGTCCATCGCTTTCGCCCCAGTCAGGGGATTGATGGACATGAGGATTGATGGACATGAGGATGGACATGTCTGCCGGGCGAGGGCGTGGGACCGTTAGGCGGCAGAGGAAACGGGTAATTCAACTCCGTGACATCTACAACAGAATCACCACCTCCCACGGAAGGACCGGGCCGCCGTTCCCGCGGGGATTCAGGCCGACAACCCGTCAGGATTGGCTTTGCTTGGGGCACATTCTTCGTCGGCATGGTGCTCGGCATCGCGCTGGTCGACTTCCTGGCCCAGAATACGCGGTCGGTCCAGATCGACTTCTTCTCGGCGTCTGGGCATGTGCCGACCGTTGTCGCCCTGGTGGTGGCCGCTCTGGCCGGCGCCGCACTCGTCCTCGTCATCGGCCTGACCCGCATGGGCCAGCTCCGGCGGGGTCTCCGCTCTCAAGGCGCCGCCCGAAAAGAAACGCAGACTCTTTCTGCCGAGCAAAAGGCTGCTGCTGCTGAACCTCATGTCGCTGGAGAATCCGGTGAGTCTGGCGGAGGTGACACCTCAGTCGGCGTGCCCTCCCACGAACCGGTCTGCGACTGAAAGTGCCCGCGCCCTGCCCGCAGCCCCCATGCGCGAACCGTTCAGTGCCTTGGCGATGATTCGGTTCCCCACGTCGGGGGTAGGACCGTGACAGAGTCTGCGAGGAGGACTGACATGGCTCGACAGAGAAAGACTCCTCCACGTGATGCTGGGGGCCGGTTCGCCAAGCGTCGGGAGGCGGCGCCGTCCGCGACTCGAGCGGGAGACGGCGGGGGCGCCGGAGCGCGAAGAAGGGGCGTCGGACAGCTCACCGTCCTCAGCCTCGCAATGGTCACGGGTGTCGTCGGCTTCGCTCTCGCCGTCTTCTGGATTGCCTCGTTGATCCTGATGGGAATCCTCTGGGGGGCAATGGCCATGGAGCGGCAACGCCAACCGGGCGTAGAGAAGGGCTTGGTGGCCGAAGTGGTAGGGGTTGTCGTCGACGAAGCGAAGGACGTCGCCGAGTCGGCCTCGCGCCGCAACGCGTCGTACAACGGCCATGACCCGAACGAGACGCGCCGCTAGGCTTGGCTACGGTGGCAGACAAACTCAACCAGGCCGCGGAGTTGGTCGGCGAGGCCCTCGGGAAGGCTGAGGTGGCCACGACTGTCGTCGGGGCCCGCACCCAGAAGGGGATCAGTGAAGCGGCTACGGCTCTGGGCCAGTCGGAGCCCATCGACCGGCTCGAGAAGCGGCTGCGGCCCGCTCGCAAGGCCATCGCAAAGGCGGGCCGCTAAGGCAAAGAAGGTGGTGAAACGAAAGGCGGCGAGCGCAAGGAAGGCAGTCAAGAAGAAGGCCGCGGCCACCACCCCCAAGGTCGCCACCGCCGAGAAGAGCGCCAAGAAGGAAGCTGCCGCCACGAAGAAGACGGCGGCAACCGCGTCCCGTAGCGCTGCACGCGCCAAGAAGGAGGTCGCCAAAAAGGCGGCGGCGGCGAGTCGTAAGTCGACGACCGCCAAGAAGGCAGTCAAGAAGAAGGCCGCGATGGTGACCGGCAAAGCCGCGACTACCAAACGAGCTCGTGCCAAGAAGACCACGAAGAAGAAGGCGGCGGCGAGAAGGGGCTGATTACAGCCGTGGATTCGGCTAAACCCCGGCCCCAGGCCTCTACCACCAGTTCGCCCTCGACACGATCAGCACCGAGCCGGCCCGGGCCGTCGCGCTGGGCGACACCATCTGGGACGTCTTACCGGCCGATCGGGCCGGAATCCCATGCTCACGGTGGAGACCGGCGGGATTCCCGCGTGCATGCCCGAAGCAGCGGGGACAACGGCCGTCACCCGTCCTTCGAAGAAATCCTCAAGGACTACGACGCCAGCCTCCTTGGATCACTTGCCCTGAGGTCACGTCTCGGTCGCACTCCGACCGAGCTCTGACCTGGTCCTCCTCCTGAGCGGGGCGGCTCTTTTGGCGGGCTCCCCATGTGGTGGTCCACGGTCCCCGATCTCGTCGCTACCCACACTTCCCGCCCAGGAGCGCGCTGGCCCCCGATGGCGGTGCCCTCCTTTCCTTCAGGGCCGGCTGTTCGGTTGATGAGCCGGGCGAGTGGGTATGGACCACCTCGTTGGCCCCAGAGTGGAGGCGAGATGCCACAGCAAGCATGGAACGCAAAGCGAGAACGGCAGTACGAACACATCAAGGAAGGGCTTGAGGAACGGGGACGCCCCGAACGCCTGGCGGAGGAAATTGCCGCCCGGACAGTAAACAAGGAACGGGCCCGCTCCGGCGAGGCGAAGCAAGCCAGCTCTACGTCAACGCAGGACATCTCGTCGAGCCGGCGCGGGGGGCTCCGCTCACATCGTGGCTCCGGCGGCCGCACCAGGGACCAGCTCTACGAGGAGGCCCGACGAAAGGGCGTCGGGGGTCGCTCGAAAATGAACAAGGCCCAACTCGAGCGGGCGGTGGGCCGCCGCTAGAAGGCCTGATTTCCCCCCTTGAGACGCCGGGTATTGATGACATAGAACGAGTTTCGGGAGGCGCATCATGTCCACCACGGCAATTTCCGGTCAACGCGTCGAGCGTCATGAGGCTGGTGCCCGTGCACACGTACATCTCGCGCGGTTCGGGCTCGAAACAGCCGGCATCATCGCCGTCTTGGTGTCGGCGTGGGGGGGCATCGTTCCGTACATCGGCCCTTTGTTCCACTTCGACGCCGACCGCTCGGGTAGCTGGCACTGGAACCTGGCCCATGCCGTTCTCGCGCTGGCACCGGGGGCGCTCGGCGTTGTGCTCGGTCTCTTCGTCGTGGCACAGGCTCGAGGCATCGCGGTCGGTCGTGGGAGATTGAGCCTGGCGGCAGCCGGCGCCCTGATCATGGTGTGCGGCGCATGGTTCGCGGTGGGCCCCCTCGCATGGCCGGTCATCTCGAACAGCACCCACTATTTCGTGGCCGCTTCGCCATCGACCCTTCTCGCCCGCGAGGTGGGCTACAGCATCGGTACCGGCCTGATACTGGTGTTCTGCGGTGCGTTCGTCGACGGGTGGGCTTCACGGCACCAGCCGCGGGCAACTGTGGTTACCGAAGACGAGGTGGGCTCCAACGCCGCCGCACCACCCGCCTCCGAGTCGACCCTTTAAGATCCGTCGCGCGGCGCTGGCCGACCCAGTTCCGGTTGCTGAACGGAATCGCCCGGGTCCTGCGCGATCACCTGCGCGATCAGGAGTCGGTCACGTCCGAGATGTCGGTGTGATTTCGAGAGCTGGATCGATCTGGAGTGTCGAGGCAAAGTCGGCAGCGGCGCCACAGATGGCAAAGCGAGCACCGCGTGCTTCGACGTAGTGATGCATGCCAATGACGACATTCGCTCCGACGTCGTCGATGGCCACGACGTCAGAAAGGTCCAACTCGACGCGTTGGAACTGCAGGCAACCAAGCTGGTCGATTCGGGCCCACAGGGCGCCGATCGCGCCGGCGACGAACGAACCGCTCAGCGAGAGCGTGATGCAGGTACCGTCCGAGATCAGGTTCACACCGAGCACCGGAGGCTCCGTCACCGGAGGCTCCGTCGCCGGATCGGGGCCAACGTCTGTCTGAGCCATGCGGCGGCCTTTCTGCTGCCGTCCCTGGCAGCGGACTCACCGGCAGAGGGGATTCCTCGCCGTCGGCCTGTGATCAATACCCGGCCGTATGCCCCAGAAACGCGATGCCCCAGAAACCCGGCTTACTGTGGCTCGGGTTTTGCGGAGTGGCACTCCAGCTCTGGAATCCCTGCCCGGCTGCCGGGCAAACGTCGCAGTTGGCATCGTCTCGGCGCAACCTTGATTAAGTAGTTAGAGCAAATTGAAACTTGGGTACAGAAGGGGATGCATGGCGAATTCCGTCGTTGCCGCGCGCACGGGCGATCGTGCCCAGAGGAGTCGGCAGGAGTCCGCTGCCGAGCGCGACGACCGGCGACTGGGGGAACTGCTGCAGGAGTTGCGCGTGGCCGGCTTGGGGGTCCAGGTGCTGTTCGGCTTCCTCTTGTCACTGCCCTTTACTGCCCGATTCGTCAAGTTGAGCCATGCCCAACGCGACGTCTATCTGGCCAGCCTTCTTTTCGCGGCGGTGGCCATCATCCTCCTGGCCGGACCGGTCGCATTCCACCGGCTGGTGTTCCGACAACACGAGAAGGGCCTGCTGGTCAGCACCGCAAACACAATGGCGATCGCCGGCCTGGCCTTCGTGGCGGCGGCCGTCACCTGCGCCGTGGCGGTGGTGGTGAGCTACGTCGCGCACGGCTGGCCGGTGCTGGTGATGGTGCTGATCGTGGCGGCCGGTTTCAGCGGAACCTGGTTCGTGCTTCCATTGGCGAGCCGGAGGAAGGGCGAGTCGACGCGACATCCCTGAGCCATTTCGACTATCCGACCGTGGGCGACCTTTGCTCCACTCATCGCCTTCGAGGGTGTCTGTGAAGGTGCTCGAACAGCTGCGACTGGCGCATTCACTCATCATGGAGCTGCGTGCCGACGAGAGCCGGCCGCCGGGCTGATCCCAAAGGGCGACACAAAGCCGAGTGGGATGCGGTCAATCGGGTAACAGACGTACATGACCGGGCGAACGGAGCACCTCGAGCGCGAATTGAAACTGCGCGCAACACCTGAACTGGAGTTGCCCGCCTTGCGGCGCATCACCAACGCCGTACCTCTGCTCCCACCGCAGGAGCTCAGGGCGATCTACTACGACACACCGGACTTCAGGCTCTTCGAGCAGAACACCACTCTCCGGTATCGGGTGGGCGAGGAACCCAACCACGGGATCTGGACGCTCAAGCTTCCGAGCAAAGTCGGAGGACCGGCGTTACATCGCACCGAGATTGCATTGCCCGGCAGCGATGCGACTATCCCAGCGGAGGCCCAGCGGATCCTGCGGGGCATCGTGCGGCATTCCGAACTAAGAGCCGTCGTCACAATCGCCACGACCCGTCGCCGTGTCGCCCTCAGAGACGCACGCGGCACCACGTGGGCTGAGCTCGACGACGACACCGTGACGGTGATCGGCGGCCCGCAGCATGGTCTGCGATTTCGTCAACTCGAGCTCGAGCTCAGTTCGGAGACCAACGATCGCGCGACATGGGATCTGTTCAAGAAGGTCGTGCAGCGACTGCGGGCGGCAGGAGGGAGTCCCGAGACGGAGTCCAAGCTGGCCAAGGCGTTGGGGCCGGTCCCTGTCACCCCCGTGAGGGCTGGAGAGCCACAGCTCGGGGCGCAGGCCACCGTGGCCGACGTGGTGCGGGCAAACATCGCCGGCTCGTTGGACCGCATGCTGGGCCACCACCTCTTTCTCCAGTTGCAGCCCTCGGAACCGGAGCCCGAAGACGTCCACCAGATCAGAGTGGCCACCCGCCGCCTGCGCTCTGACCTCAAAACGTTCGCCCCCGTCCTCGATCCGGTGTGGGTGGGTCACGTGCGCGCCGATCTCCGGTGGGCAGGGACGGCTCTGGGGAAGGTGCGCGACGCAGACGTGCTGCTGGATCGGCTGAAGCTCGTCTCCACTGACCCGACTGAGCCGAGTCGCGATGACGACGCCGGTCGCTGCCAACTACGGGACAGACTCACGGCGTGGCGGCGCCAGGCCGCCGCGGACCTCGCCACCGCGCTGGACGACGAGCGGTACCTACGGTTGCTCGACCGGCTGCACGCGGCATCGCACCTTCCACCGTTCTCCGATGACCAGGCTGACGAAGACGACGAGCCAGCACCCGAATCCGGAGATCTCGCCCGCAAGGCCGTCCCGGTACTGGTCGCCCGGACATGGCGCCCCCTCGAGAAGCGGGCGCGCAAGGCCGCTCGACATCATCCGACGGACGGGGATTTGCACCAGGTTCGCATCAAGGCGAAACAGGTCCGCTACGCGTCCGAGGTAGCTGCATCCGTGTTGGGGAGGCGGGCGCGCCGGACGGCGCGAGCGGCCAAGGAGCTACAAGCAGTGCTGGGCCACCATCACGACGCCGTCACCGCGGAAGCATGGCTTGCCGCAGAGGCGCTTCGATCGACCCCAGAGGTTAGCTATAAGGCCGGGGTGCTCGCCGCCGAACAGCGCCGCCTGCAGAAGAAGCTGCGGCGTCGTTGGAAGGCGGTGTGGCACGACCTGGAAGCATCAACCATTTGGTTGCACGCTCACTGACGGACGGTCACCCCTCGCGGCTCGACGCGGTCGATGGTCCTCCCCCGGTTGGGCGTCCCCGGCGCACTGAGCACGTTTCTGCAGCATAGAAGCGGGAATCTAATGGGCTGAGAGGGCGAACTGCAGAGGGGGTCCTGGTGGGAAACCGCATTTCAGCATCGTTTGAGGCCAAGAACTGGGATGAAGCCCCCTTTGACGAGCGAAGCGACGATTCAAAGGTCACCCGTGCCGTGGTGGTCAAGCAGTACCAGGATGACATCAAAGGAACCTCAACCACCGAGTGGCTTATGGCATACGCCCAATACGGCACCGCATCGTTCATCGGACTCGAGCGCGTCGTCGGGCTGATCGGAGGAAAGAACGGCAGATTGGTCCTCCGGCACATCGGGTCATACGAGGACGGCAGCGCCAAGGCTGCACTGGACGTCATTGAGGGCTCTGGCTCCGGCGAACTGCAACATGCAAAAGAAAGGTGAGTTCCTGGCAGACCCGAGCGGTTCGATAGCTGCTTGATCTGGAAGTCGCCTGACCCTGTCGGCAATACCAGCATCTGGGCCGGTCCCGAAGAACCGGCCCTGACCTGCGAGTTTCTGAGTGGCGGGGGGAGGATTTGAACCTCCGACCTTCGGGTTATGAGCCCGACGAGCTACCAGACTGCTCCACCCCGCGGCGAGGTCATGATCCTATACCGCCCTGCTGAACCCGACCACCGGCCACGGGGCCTCGGCGAGCAATCCCCGGCTCGGTCCGCGAGCGGGCGGGGCGAGGCAGTGCGGCCGAAAACTAGAGCGTCTGTGCCGTGGGCGGCGGCGGTGGTGGCGACGCCGGGTCGGCGGCCTGGGGTGGAGGGGGGGGAGCGGGGGCGTCGGCGCCACCGGCGGGGGTGGCTGTCGGACCCGCCACGGCGGACTCGGGGGCAACGCTGATCGGTCCGTGCTGCGCCTCGTGGTCGCCCAAGGCGGCGATCAGGCGCTCCGTCTCCGATTCGGTCGTCGGCGTGGAGCGCCCGGTCTTGGTGGCGTACACCGCCGCGCCGAGGTCGCGCAGCATGGCGTCGGCCGCCTTCTTGGCCTGCATGTCGTCGAGCTTCGCCTGTCCCTTGGCGGCAGCGTCCTTGGCCGCCTCGCTGGCCGTCGCCGCCGTCTGCTTGACCTTGTCGAGCAGTCCCATCGCACGCCTTCCTTTCACTGGTGCTCGGAGTCTCCCATCATGCGACGGCTCGGGCCAGCCCGCAACCGGTCCGGATCGGCTAGGACCGGGGCGCCGCCGAGGCCACGGTGGACGTCGTCGTGGAGCCCCCTCCGCCCTGGGGCTCGGTGTTCGTCGGCACCGTGCTCGATCCCGTCGTCGAGGACCCCGTCGTCGAGGACCCTGTCGTCGAGGACCCTGTCGTCGAGGACCCTGTCGTCGAGGATGTCGTCCCGGTCCTGGCCGAGGTCTTGGCGCCCTTGGTCGTGCCCTTGGTCGTGCCCTTGGTCGTGGTCGTGGTCGTGCCCACCGTCGGCGTCGGCGACGATGCCTGCAGGAGCGACTGGGCCTGGGCGAGCTGCTGCTGCATGGCCTGCAAGTCCGACCCGAAGGTGCTCGAAATTGTCGTTCTTCAGCGCGTTCAACGCGTTGGTGTAGTCGGTCTGCGCCGCCTGGAGGTAGGTCGCCACCGCCGAGGGAACCGTCCCGGTGGTCGGTGCCCCGCCGCCCGAGGGCAACGTCACTGTCGTCTGCAAGAGGTCCGTGAGAACGTTGGAGAGCGACGTGTCGATCTGCACGTTCTTGCCCAGGACGGCGATGACGTACTGCAGCTGGGGCTGGGCGTTGGTCGTGGGCGACACGTAGAGGGGACGCAGGTAGACCATTGAGTTCGCGACGGGGACCATGAGCGTCTCGCCCAGGAGAACCTCCGATCCCTTCTGATCGAGCAGCGAGATGTCCTTCGACACCGTTGCGTTGGCTGAGATCTCGGCGTCGGCGTTGGCCGGGCCGTAGGTTCCCTGGGGAGTCTCGTAGAGGTTGAGCTGGCCGTACTGACCCGGGTCCGACAGGCCGACCATCCACGCGGTCAGGTTGAAGTTCTGGTTCGAGTTCGAGAGGCTCGACTGCGACGCCGGAACGAAGCCGTCCGACACCGTGAAGACTTGCGAGTTCGAGTCGGTGCCCGGCAGGGCGTACACCTGGTACTGGGGCGCCATCCGGGCCGGAGTGGAGGAGACCAGTTGGCCCTGGCTGTTGTAGGTGTTCTGGGCCAACAGCGCCTGGGACTGCGGCCCGGCGCCGGCCGTCGGCGAGAGCTGCCAGGCGTTGCTGGCGGCGTAAAAGGCCTGCGGGTTGACCAGGTGGTAACGGCCGTAGATGGCCGACTGAATGGAGAAGATGTCCTCCGGGTAGCGGAGGTGGGCCCGCAGCTGCGCCGGCATGGTGGACAGCGGCTGGAACATGTGCGGGAAGGCGGCCGAATACGCCTGCAGGATGGGGTCGCTCGGGTCCGCGTCGTAGAAGGTCATCTGCCCCGAGTAGGCGTCGATGAGGACCTTGACCGAGTTGCGCACGTAGTTGTAGCTGGCCGGCAGGGCGTTGCTGATCGGCACCTGCTGGGAGTCCGCGTTCTGCGAGTAGGGGTAGTTGGCCGTCGTCGTATACCCGTCGACCACCCAGTCGATGTGTCCGTTGTTGATCACTGCGTAGGGGTCGTGATCGAAGGACAAGAAGGGCGCTGCCTTCTCCGCCATCGCCACCGGGTCGCGCACGAACATGATGCGCGACTTATCGGTGATCTGGCTCGAGATCAACAGGTTGAAGTCGCCCAACCGCAGGGCGAAGGCGGCCCGGGTGAAGAGCGACGACAGCTGGACACCGCCCGCACCCTTGTAGTGGCTCTCGACGTTCGGCCCGTTGCTGCCCTTCTGGTAGTCGACCTCGAGTTGCCTCGTGTTGGCCACGACGTAGCCGGTCTCACCCAGACCGAAGTAGACCGCCGGTTGGGTAATGGGGGGCATCCCGTTACTGGACGACGGCGGCACCCCCTGCACCGCGTACACGGGGTTGTTCGAGGTGGTCGAGTTGGCCAGCGCGACGGCGGCGCCGTTGCCGTGCGTGTACTGCAGGTGGGTGTTCACCCACGACGAGGAAGGCAGGTTGCCGGCCGAGATGTCGCGCACACCAATCAGCACGGGTTTCCGTTGACCCGACAGTATGTAGCGGTCCACCCCCAGCGAGGGGAACACGTAGTACGACTTGATGCCCTGCTCGCGCTGGAAGGTCTGCAGCGAGATGGTCGGGTCCGGATCCCACTGGCGGATGTTGGCGATGGTGGGCGCGGCGCTGACCGTCTGGCTGGCGGTGATCGTCGTGCTGGCCGCGAACTGGTGGACCTTGACGTCATTGAGGCCGTAAGCGGCCCGGGTGGCGTCGATGTTGCGTTGGATGTAGGGCGCCTCGAGCGAGCTCTGGGCCGGCGTGACCTTGAGCGCCTGCAGGAGGGCTGGATAGATGATGCCGACCACGAGGGCCACGAAGGCCCAGATCCCGACGGCCAGCACCGGCAGCGTCCAGCCCTGGCGCCAGATGTTGAAGAGCAGGATGCCCGCCGCGAAGACCGAGACGTAAATCAGCAGCGTCTCGGCCGGCAGCCGGGCGTGCACGTCGGTGTACCCGGCGCCGTTGACGTAGCCGGCCTGGGAGTTGACCAAGGACCAGCGCTGGATGACGTAGCCCGCTGCCTTGTCCAGGGCGATCAGGGCCAGCAGCACCGACAGATGGACCTTGACGGGGGGGCGCACCCTCGGGAGGCCGCGTTGGGGCTGGATCCCGCCGTTGAAATAGTGGAACACGACCGAGACGGCCAGGGTCACGATCAGGATGGCCAGCGTCCAGTCCACGATGAAGTTGAGGAAGGGGAGGTCGAAGACGTAGAAGCCCACGTCCTTGCCGAACTGCGGGTCGGTGACCCCGAAGTTGCCGCCGTGCCGGAACAGCAGCCAATTGTTCCACTGGCCGATCGTCCCTGACGCGCCGATCAGCGCCAGCACCAGGGCGAGCCCGACGTAGATCCGACCGGAGTAAGGGCGCACGTACTGCTGGTAGCGCCGCACCAACTCGTCCTCCCCGGCCAGGACGATGTCGTGGCCGGCGATGCGGTCGCACGCGATCAGGTTCACCCACAAGACGGCGAAGAAGATGGCGCCGAAGACACCGAAGAGGCCGAGCTTGACCACCAACAGCGTCGAGAAGACGTCGTGGTGTCCCACCGAGGTGAACCACAGGCTGTCGGTGTAGAGGCCCGCCAACGAGCGCAGCGAGACCAGCAGCACCACGAGGAAGACGACCAGGCCGATGATCCACCAGCGACCACGGTGGCGCCGGGGCCGAGAGGGCTCCGCCCTCAGGTCGCTGGGGATGCGCACGGAGGGAGCCTAACGTCCAACTCCCCATGTTCCAGGGCGCTTAGCACCCTACGACCCTCGACGCGTCGCGGGAGCGAGCTCACACGTCGACGGGCGCGACCAGGCAGCGGCACCCGGGATGCGCCGGCGGATGAGCGTGGCCCGTCGGGAACGTCTCGCCCGCGCCGAGCGCGCCCGCCAACGAATTGTCGGCACAGTCCGAACACCCGGTCGCCGAGGTCACGACCCAGCGCACGGATCCGGGCCCGATCGCCGCGGTCACGCCCGAGGAGAAGGCCTGGGTGGCCGAGTCCCCGACCAGTCGTTCCACCCGCTCGCCGCGCCACTCGCGGAACGCCGCGCCCACGCGGTCCCCCGGGTCCCCGGCGCCCTCGGTGATCTGACGGCGCAGCATGCTCACCACGGCGCGGGCGAGTCCCGCCGACGATTGCTCGATGGCGTCGCTGCCGTCGACGGCCGCCTCGGCTCCGCCGAACGTCGTACCGGCGGCGAACGCCTCACCCAGGTGGCCCTTGGCCACCGCGACGAACGCCTCGACGTGCGCGTCCTCGGGACCGAGAAGCTCGTCGGCCGGAAGGCCGGCGTCGTTGCGCAGCCGGTCGAGCATCCGGTTCTGGTCGTCGCCCAGCGCGCGCTTGATGCTCCGTCCGAGCTTCGCGGCGACGGGTGCCAACAACTCGTCCCGTCGCGCCACCAAGGCGTCGTCGGGTCCCGGTGCCGCGGTTTCTGCGTCCTCCGCGTCCCCTGCGTCTCCTGCGTCCGGCACTGTCACACCGTCCAGCGCGTCACCCGCACCTGTCGCATCGGCTCGGAGCGCACCCGTCGCCTCGGCTTCGAGCGCGGCCGCCTTGGATCCGGCGCGGATGCGGGCGAAGAGCTCGTCGACCGTCGGCATCGACGGGGGTGCGCCGATTCCGTCGTCGGCCGAGCTCCCCTCGGTTCCCGCATCGCTGCGACTCGCCGTCGCGGTGCTACCGCTCCCGACGACTGCGGCCCCGCCCGCGTCGGCGGCTTCAGGATCTTGGTCATGAGGCGCCTCGGCACCATGCAGCCGGAAGTGGTCGCCCACGGCGTGCGCCGCGGTTCGTGCCGCGTCGTCGGTGCGGTCAAGGTGGGCCAAAATGGTGTCCACGCGGTCGCGCACGCCGTGCACCGAGGCGGACATCTCGTCACACGCGGCGCGGAGTTGCTCAATGTGGATCCCGAGCGTCCGGCGCCTCGCGGCCAGATCCGAGAGGACCCGTCGCCGCGCTTCTTGGACCTGGTCGAGCAGGATGCGTCCCTCTTCCTTGGCGCGGGTGATGAGCGCCTCGCCTTCGGCCACGGCGTTGGCGACGATGCGCTCGCTCGCGCCGTGCGCCTCGTGCTGCGCGTTTGCCACCATGAGCTCCACCTCGGCCACGCGCTCGGCCGAGGAGGCTTCGGCACGCGCCTGCAGGTCGTCGACCTGGCTCTGGGTGTCGCGCAGCAGGGTGGCTGCGCGATCTTGCGCCTGGGCCACGATGCGCGCCGCCTCCTCGTGGGCGTGGCGCAGGATCTGGGCGCTGTGCTGACCGAGCGACGCCGTCAGCGTCGCCTCGTCGAGCACCGGGTGGACCGCCCGCTCCTCGGCGTCGGCAACGGCCGCCTGCATCTCCCGTTCCCGCTCTTCGAAGTCCCCGATGCTGCGCGACACCGACTGCAGGTATGAACGGACTTCGTCGGGGTCGTACCCGCGCCGGACAAGGGCGAAGGTGTGATGTGCGATGTCACCGGTCGCGATCCGCGACGAGGAGATGGGGGCGCGGCCTTCGGACATGGCCAAAGCCTACGGCGCCGCCTGGGCCGAGGCAGGTTTCGTGGTCACCGGCTTCGTGGCGCCGGTCGGCACGCTGCCACCGAGCCGGCGCAGGATGCGCAGCACCTGGCCGAGGTTGTCGACCCCATACACGTGGAGCTGTGCGTCAGCCTTGGCCTGGGCCACACGGAGCTCGACGGACGGCACGAAGAACACGGTCGCTCCGGCGCGCTCGACGGCGATCGTCTTCTCGGCCACCCCCCCGACGTCGCCCACGGTGCCGTTCGAATCGATCGTGCCGGTGGCCGCCACGATGCGAGCGCCGGTGAGACGGCCGCTGCTGAGCTTGTCCATGATGCCCAGGGTCATGGCCAGTCCCGCCGAGGGGCCTCCGATGTCCTGCGTGTGCACGGTGACGTCGACGGGGAAGTGCCAATCCTGTTGTTGCTCGGGACTGATCCCGAGATACGCGGTGGGCGCCGACGTCCCACAAGCCCTCCCGGACAGCCCCTTGGGGGGCGCGGTCAGGCGCACCGACTTGTGCGCCACCGGCCCGGACAGTATCTGGCCGGTGGCACTGATGGAGTTCTCCTTCACCGCCAGCGAGACCGTGGTCCCGGGCACGACGCCGTGCAGCGC
This sequence comes from uncultured Acidimicrobiaceae bacterium, assembly GCA_963787485.1. GTDB lineage: Bacteria > Actinomycetota > Acidimicrobiia > Acidimicrobiales > RAAP-2 > Bog-473. The sequence goes on from CAWBDF010000007.1 coordinate 555,763, forward strand.
GTCGATCAGCGCGCACGGTGTGGGGGTCGACGTGGCGTTGACCGCGGTGATCACCTGACCGACGCGCAGGGTCGTCGCGGCGGGCGAACCGGGCTCGACGTCGTAGACGAGGGCGCCGGCGTTCGTGGCGTGCACGGCGTATCCGAGGTGCGACAGCGCCGCCGCGGTGGCGTACGACTGGGCCTGCGCCATCTGCAGGTAGCCCTGTTCTCCGAGCTGGGTCTGGTCGGGGGTGGACCCCAGGAGATCGGTCCCCGAGATGATCTCGTTGTTGGAGTCGACGTAGCGATAGAAGAGGTACGAGAGCGCGTTGAGCTGCGTCACGTAGACGTCGGTGAGGAGGATCCTCCCGGTCAACGGGTGGTTGTCTGCGGCCGGCACCGCAATGAACTGGGCCACCGGGGTGGCGTCCCCGGGCGTGATCACGTACTGGTTCAGCGACACGCGTTGGGCGACGACTCCGGCCACCAGCACCACCGTGATGAGCGACGCCAGCACCACGAGCGCGATGACCCGTCCGCGCCGCCGGCCCCTCCCCCCTCTTCCCCCTCGTCTCCCCCGCCCACGTCCCTCGACCTCGCCGTCGACCCCAACGGTCACGGCGCCGCCGGCGCGAGGGGGCACCGCGCCGCCGGCGCGAGGGGGCACCGCGCCGCCGGCGCGAGGGGGCACCGCGCCGCCGGCGCGAGGGGGCACCGCGCCGCCGGCGCGAGGGGGCACGTCAGGGCCCTCCAGGTGGGTTCGTGGCGGCGGGGGCGTGGCCCCGCCCGTGGTGGCGTGAGAGTCGGACATACTCGGGATCCGTGAGCGACGATGTTGCCACGGACTCGGGGTCGGGCGACCGCGCCGAACCCACGGGCGCCGGCCTCGACGCCGTACCCACTGCCGCCGATTCGAGTCACGGCGCTGGACCACAGGGCGCCGGACCGAGCCGCCGCGACGTCGTGCGCCGGCGCCGTGTGCTCCTCGCCGGCCATCGCGGCGACGGCGACCTGGCCCGCCGGTCGCTGACCGATTCCGATCCCGATGTAGCGGTGATCGCCCTCGGCGCGCTCGCCCGACTCCATCTCCTCACCACCGACGACGTGGTGTGGGCCTTGGTCGGGGGTCCGGTCCGGCTCCGCCGGCGGGCCGCCGATGCCGCTCCGTCGGTCCGCGGTCGCGGCTCGCGCTCGCGGCTCCCGGCCGCGCTGGTCGGTGCGTTGGCGGACCCTGACGCGCTGGTGGTCGTCTCCGCCGCCTGGTACCTGGCCGATCGGCGCCACCGTCCGGCTGTGAAGGCGTTGGCCGCCGTGGCGAGCCGTCACGACGACGCGCGGTGCCGCGAAGCAGCCGTGGCCGCGCTCGGCGCCATCGGCGACCCGGACGGGCTCCCTGCGGTGCTCGCCGCGCTCGAGGACAAGCCGACGGTACGCCGTCGGGCCACCGTGGCCCTGGCCGGGTTCGACGACCCCGCGGTGCAGGCCGTCGTCGACGCCGCGCTCGGGACCGCGGCGGGTGACCGGGACTGGCAAGTACGTCAAACCGCCGAAGAGCTGCTCGACGAGCCGTGACGCACACCTGCCACAATGGCGCCGTGAGCACCTCGACCTTTGCCCTCAGCGACGTCCAGCGCGAGTTCAGGGAGAGCCTGCGCGCCTTTTGCGAGGACAAGGTGGCCCCCCACGCTGCCCAGGTCGACCGCGACGCCGCCTACCCCGCCGCCTCGTTCGCCGCCTGCGTGGCCAACGAGCTGCCTGCCCTCGGGATCCCCTCCGAGTACGGAGGCGCCGGCGCCGACGCGGTGACCCAGGCCGTCTGCATCGAGGAGCTGGCCCGGGTGTGCGCCTCGACCTCGCTGACCATGCTGATCTCCAAGCTGGGGATGCTTCCGGTCATGAACTGGGGTTCCGAGGAGCTGAAGCGCACCTACCTGCCCCAGGTGGCGTCGGGCGCGATCCAGGCCAGCTACTGCCTCTCGGAAGCCGACGCCGGCTCGGACGTGGCCGCCATGCGGGCCCGGGCGGTGCGCGACGGAGACTCCTACCGGCTCAGTGGCTCGAAGTACTGGATCACCAACGCCGGGATCTCCGACGTCTACATCGTCTTCGCCAAGACCGATCCCGAGGGTGGTGCGCGGGGCATCAGCGCCTTCGTGGTCGAGAAGGAGTGGGGCATCACCGTCACCAAGCTCGAGAACAAGCTCGGCATGCGCGGCTCGCCGACCGGCGAGGTGGTCCTCGACGGGGTTCGGGTCCCCGCGTCGCACCGTCTGGGCGAGGAGGGCCAGGGCTTCCGCATCGCCATGCACACGCTCGACCGCTCCCGCCCGACCATCGGTGCCCAGGCCGTCGGCATCGCGCAGGGCGCCATCGACTTCTCGGCGCGCTACATGACCGAGCGGCACGCCTTCGGGGGACCCATCGCCGACCTCCAGGGCCTGCGCTTCATGTTGGCCGAGATGGCCATGCGCAACGAGGCGGCCCGCTCGCTCGTCTACCGGGCGTGCGCCCTGGTCGACGAGGATCCCGCCGACGAGCTGACCGGCCTGGGCGCCATGGCCAAGGCCTTCGCCTCCGACGCCGCCATGGCCATCACCGTCGACGCCGTCCAACTCCTGGGTGGATACGGGTACACCAAGGAGTTCCCCGTCGAGCGCTACCTGCGCGACGCCAAGGTGACCCAGATCTACGAGGGGACCAACCAGGTCCAGAAGGTGGTCATCGCCCGGGAGCTGCTGTCGCGCCTGAAGTGACACTCGGCGGGAGAAGCGACCCTCAGTCGTCGAAGGCGAACAGGCGCTTCAACCGGTCGAACGACTCCAGACAGACGCCCGCACCCTGAACGACGCACTCGAGCGGCGTCTCCACCAGCTGGACCGGGACCGACGTGGCGTCGGCCAACCGCTGGGTCATACCCCGCAGGAGCGCGCCGCCGCCGGTCAGGTGCACGCCCTGGAAGATGATGTCCTGGGCCAACTCGGGCGGCGCCTCCCCCAGGCATTCCGCGGCGGCTCCCACGATGGAGTCCACGTGGTCCTCGAGCGCGCCCCGGACCTCGGCCGGGGAGAGGATCACCGTCTTGGGGCGGCCCGTCGCCACCTCTCGGCCGCGGATCTCGGCCTGCTGCTCGCGCGCATAGGGCGACGCCGAGCCGATGGCCAGCTTCACCGCCTCGGCGGTGCGCTCGCCGATGGCCACTCCGTGCTGGTAGCGCACGTAGGCCTGGATCGCCGAGTCGAAGTCGAACCCGCCACAGCGCAGGGCCTGCACCGCCACCACGCCACCCAGCGAGATCACCGCCATCTCGGCCGTCCCGCCACCCACGTCGACCACCATGTTGCCCACCGGCTCGTGGATGGGCAGCCCGGCGCCGATCGCCGCGGCCATGGGCTGCTCGATGAGGTAGCTGGCCGAGGCACCGGCCCGGCGGGCCGCCTCCTTCACGGCGCGACGCTCCACCGCGGTGATGGCCGACGGCACGCAGATGAGCACCTTGGGCCGGTTGAGCCGGCTCACCCCGGCACGGCGGAGCAACACCGCCAGCATGCGCTCGGTCACCTCGAAGTCCGTGATGGCGCCGCCGCGGAGCGGTCGCTCGGCCACGATGTACCCAGGCGTACGCCCGATCATCTGCCACGCATCGGTCCCGATGGCGAGCACGTCTCGACTGCGCGAATCGAGCGCGACGACGGTGGGCTCGTTCAGCACGACCCCCTTGCCCTTGGCGTAGACCAACGTGTTGGCCGTGCCGAGATCGATGGCCAGGTCACGAGACATGCGGCCTCATGGTACGGCGGGGCCGTCCGGCGACGGCATTTTCGGGGTGGAGATCGGTATCGTCACCCGGGTGAACGACTCGCCCGAGGAACCCGTGGATGGCGGCTGGGGTCCCGACGACGAGGGTCGAGGCGGCGACCCGGACGAGTCCGGCGCGCCCCAGCGGGGGTGGATCGACCCCGAGGACCGGCTCTGGCGGCATCCCAGTGAGCTGGCCGGGAGGGCCGGGAGCTCGGCCGTCCGGGTCAACACTCCGCCCCGCCCCTCCGGACGCACCACGGCGATGGCTCTCGTGGGGGTGGCTGCCGTCGTAGCGGTGGCGGCCTGGATGGCCTTGCTGCTCTCCCCCGCCTCGCAACCTCCTCAGCACGCCACCGGGGTGACCAGCGACGTGGGCGACGGGCCGCTCACCACGCTGGCCGGCGCGCAGAACTCGGTGCCCGCGGCCGCTCAGGCAGCCGGCCACTCGGTCGTCGCGCTCGAGGCTTCGACCGTCCACGGAACGGTCTTGCTCGTCGGGGTCGCCGTCGCCGAAGGGGGCCTCGTGGCCACCACCGCCGACCTGTTGGCGGGTGTCCGAACCGTCACTGTCCTCGAGCCCGACGGCCGGCGGGCGAGTGCGCCCGTGATCGCCACCGACAGCACTTCGGACATCGCGCTCGTCGAGGTGCCCGAGGACCTTCCGGTGGCCCATTTTGCCGACGACGGCGGCCTGGCTGCCGGCACGGCCGATCTCACGCTCGGCCTGGTGCCGGTCGCGGGCGCGGGGATGGCGCTGCAGTGCACGCCCGGCTCGGTGACGGGAGTGGGACAGGCGATCGCCACCGGGCCGGCCGGCGGCATGCCGTCCATCACGTCCTCTTCGGCACCCTCGGTCGCCGCCGGCCAGCCGCTGTTGAACACCGCCGGCGCAGTGGTGGGGATCCTCTACGACCCGGCACTCGGGTCGGGCGGGTCGACCACCTTCTTGCCGAGCGAGCTCGTCGTCGGTGTGGCCGACCAACTGCGCTCTCAGCAGAAGGTCCTCCACGGCTGGCTGGGCGTCTCGGGCACCGACGCCCCTGCCGGGTCTGGCGCCAAGGTCGAGTCGGTGGACCCCAAGGGCCCCGCAGTCGGGCACGTCTCGGCCGGACAGGTCATCGTCGGGGTCGACTCCCTTCCCGTACGCACCATGGCCGAGCTGCGAGCGCGCCTCTACGTCCTCGACCCGGGCGACTCGGTGGCGCTCTCCGTCGAGCAGCCGACCGGCGCCCGGCTGGTGGTCGACGTCACCCTGTCCGGGTCCTCATAGCATGCGAGGGTGAGCATGTTCGGTTCCAGCGACCCCGACAACCCGATGGGGGGACTCCTCGGGGACCTGCTCAAGGTGATCGGGTCGGGCCCGGGCGGTGGAGCCGACGGCTGGTACGAGGCCGCCCGCACGTTGGCCTTCGGCGTGGCCACCGACGGCGGGACCGACGAGCACCCCGACCCACTGGTGCGCATCGGCTACGAGGAACTGGCCCGGGTGGCCGAGCTCCACGTGGCGGAGGCCACCGGCATCGCGCCGCACTCGGGTTCGGGCGGCGCCTCTTTCGAGGCCATCGGCCCCGGCCTGTGGAGCCACCGGGTGCTCGAGGCCTACCGGCCGGTCTTGGCCTCCATGGTTGAGGCGCAACAGCAGGGTGCCGCCGCGGTCCCGTCGTCGCTCGACCTGAGCCAGCTCGACCCGGATGCGTCGGCGGGCCTCGGCGGGCTGCTCGGGCAGTTCGCCCAGACCCTGGGGCCGGTGTTCCTCGGCATGCAGTTCGGTTCCGCCGCGGGTCACCTGGCCCGTCGTGCCTTCGGGCAGTACGCGCTCCCCCTCCCCTGGCCCGAGTCGTCCACGCTCCTGCTCGTCCCGGGGAACGTGGCGCGCTTCGCCGAGGACTGGAGCCTGCCCCTCCAAGAGGTGCAGCTGTGGGTCTGCGTACGGGAGCTGACCATGCACGCCGTGCTCAACCGGCCCGGCGTGCGGGCGTCGCTCACCACCCTGCTCGGCGACGCGTCGGCCCATGCGGCAGCCGCTCAGCGCTCCTTGGTCGAACGCCTCGGCGAGGGACTGGGCGATCCGGCCGCTCTGGAGGACGCGCTGGGCGACCCCGAAGCCCTGTTGTCGGACCTGATCACTCCCGAACAGCGGAACCTTTCGAGCGCCCTGTCGGCACAGACGACGGCACTCGGGGCATACGTCGACCACGTCACCGCGGGAATCGCCGCCAAGCTGACCTCGTCGTCCACCTCGCTCCGCGAGGCGTGGTACCGCCACCGGATCGAGGACGGGAAGGGCGAGCAGGCCTTCGCCGGCCTCTTCGGGCTCAACGTCGGCCAGGATGAGGTCGACCGGGGACGGACCTTCGTCGCCGGGGTGATCGAGCGGGCCGGCGAGACCGCCCTCACCCGGCTGTGGACCGACGAGCTCGACCTTCCGACGCCGGCCGAGGTGGATGCCCCTGGGCTGTGGTTGGCGCGCATCGGGCTCTTGGACTGATTCCCTCCAGGCGCGGCCGGCACACCCGGTCGTGGCTCGGGGCTGACTCTGGTCGGGACCGGCCCGAGTCAGGCGAGACCCGTTGTCAGGCGACCTCGGAAACCCGGCGCCCCAGCTCGTAGCGGCTGCACGCCGTGGTCACCCGGCCGGCCAGCAGGAGGGCCTCGACCGTGCCGTCCCAGCGCGGGGCGATGGCAAAGACGTACTCGGCCATGGCCTCGTCGTAGCGGATCGTCGAGAGGAGGTCCACCAGGTCGAAGAGGTGCCCGATGCTCGGGGCGTCCGCCACCTCCGGCGGCGTCACGGTGCGCACCAGCGCCGCCTCGTCGTCGGTCAGCTCACCGACCAGACCTCGGATCTGCTCCACGACGCCTGCATCGGCGATCGCCTGTATCTCACCCATTGTCGTCTTCCCCTCGAGCGAACCGACGTCCGCTCTGTCGCCTGCCGCCACGGACGTCATGCTTCCCGAGGAAGGTCTCGTCCTGGTCGCCGGCGGGGGGCAACTCGGGTGCAGATCAGCCTTCGGCCGCCTCGCCGTAGTCGAGCACCCACTCGAGAGCCAGCTGCTCCCGCTCGGCGTCGCGCACGACTCGCTCGCTGTTGCGGCGGAACTGGGGATCGTGCGGCGGGAGCAGCACGAGGCGGGCCAGGACACGGTCGCGGAACTGGTCGATCAGCTCGGGAGGGCCGTAGTCGGACTGCACCTCCCAGTGGGGGGCCACCGGCCCCAGGTATACGACGCGCACGTGACCGACGGGCTCAATCGGCTCACCCTCTTCGACGTCCTCGTCCTCGGTGTCCGGGGACATGGCACCCTCCTGGTCTCGGCGATCGGGGCCAGCGTAGCGCGGGCCACCGAGCGGGATTTTCCCAGGTCACGGGCGTCTTGTCCGCGGGGATTCTTACGATCTTCCTACCCGCGAACCCTGTAACACGACTGTCATATCCATTAAAATGGTGCGTGAAAAGGGAGCGAGACCGATGAACACGGATTGGATGTGCCAGGGCAAGTGCAAGGAAGTTCCGCCCGACGTCTTCTTTCCCAGTGACGGGATGGGCGTCATGGTGGCCCAGCGCATCTGCGCCGAGTGCCCCGTCTCGGAGCTCTGCCTCGAATACGCGCTCGAGAACCACATCGACCACGGGGTCTGGGGTGGGGCGTCGGAGCGCGAGCGCCGCCGCATCATGCGCCGCCGCCGCCTCTCACACGCCGTCGTCGCCAAGTAGACAGCCGGGCGGCCGGCCCGGTGCCACGCTGAGCCGGTGAGCGGACCAGTCCACCGGCCGGTCAGGTGGCCATGCATGGAGTGCGTGGTCAACGTGAGCGAGGGTCGTGACACCGACGCCGTGGCCCGGTTGGCCGCAGCAGCCGGTCCGGTCCTCTTGGACCTGCACCGGGATCCCGAGCACCACCGGTCCGTCTTCACGCTGGTCGGCGAGCCCGACGCCGTCGACGCGGCCGCCCGCTCCCTGGCCCGCACGGCGGTGGCCTCGCTCGACCTGCGGGTGCACTCCGGCGTGCACCCCCGCACGGGTGTCCTCGACGTCGTGCCCTTCGTCCCCTACGAACCGGGCGCCCTTCCGCCCCGGGACCTCGCCGGCGCCGTCAGCGCCCGCGACCACTTCGCCCGCTGGCTGGGGGAGGACCTGGGCGTCCCGACCTACCTGTACGGGCCGCTCGCCGGCGCGAGCGTCGAGCGAGCCGGCCGTTCCCGCACGCTGCCCGAGATCCGCCGTCTGGTGAGGGAGGCGGAGGCCCGGTGGGCCGACCTCGCGCCCGACTTCGGACCCTCGCGCCCCGATCCGCGCACCGGGGTGACCGCGGTCGGCGCCCGCGGGGTGCTCGTGGCCTACAACGTCTGGGTCTCCTCTGAGGCCGTGGCGCGACGGGTGGCCACGATGGTGCGCTCGCCCGAAGTCCGCGCTCTCGGCTTGAGGGTGGGGAGTCGGGCCCAGGTCTCGTGCAACCTGGTCGATCCCGCGGTGCGGGGACCGGCACAGGTCTACGACGCCATCTCCGCGCTGGCCGCCAAGGCCGGCGGTGCCGTCGAGGGGGCCGAGCTGGTCGGGCTCGTCCCCGAAGCAGTGCTGGCCGCCGTGCCGGCCCACCGTTGGACCGAGCTCGGGTTCTCGGCCGACTCGACCGTGGAGGCCCGTCTGCCGGCCGGGTGACCCCGGGCGCTCAGGAGGCGCTGGCCACGTCCCTGCGGGCCAGGGCCCGGGCCCGGCGCAGGCGGCGGCGCTCTCGCTCGCTCATGCCACCCCAGATCCCGAACTTCTCGCCGTTGGCCAGCGCGTACTCCAAGCAGTCTTCACGCACGACGCAGCCGCGGCACACCTCCTTGGCCTCACGCGTCGACGCGCCCCGCTCGGGGAAGAACAGGTCTGGATCGACGCCCATGCAGTTCGCTTGCAGCTGCCAACTTCGTTCTTGGCGACCGTAGAGTGCGGTGACAACGTCAACTGGCACTTGGTTCGCCCCCCTTCTTGGCCTCAGGTGGCATTGGTGTAGTTACAACGGTGTAGTCATCTTGACCACCGCCCCCGCCCGGCGCAAGGCCGAGGACGTATTCCCAGGCAAGAAATGTGACCCCTTCAGGGCCGTGATCCGCCGAATTCCTGCGAGATGTCCCTGTCTCGCGCATGAACTCAGTGCCGACGGGGAGGTTGAAGACCACAGTCGTGCAAGGAAAGTTCCGACATCCAATCCACACATATTGTTTTCAATGGTCCAGCACTACTTCGGCACAAGGAGGCGCTTCGACGCGCCTGCGACGCTCACGTTCTCGCCCAACTCGTGCTGTTGAAGGAAGAGGTACTGGCCGCCGGAAGCGCCTGGGGTCCCTTCGAATTCTCGGACGCCCACCCCAGAATCGTGGCACTCACCCGTTCTCTCGCTCGTTCCATGGTGGTCGCCATGGAGACCGGCGTCCTGGCCATCCACGAGCTCCGCTCTGCGACCTTGGGTGCCGATGTCCTCGGTCCCGATGGCCATCTTCGACTGGCGCGGGCCAAGGTCGCGAGCTCGTCAGCGGAATCGGCGCAGTGAGTCATTGGTTGCTCGACACGTCGGTCTTCCATCACATCGCGTCAGCACCGGCGGTGCCGGTCGACTGGTGGGCCGACGGCATCCTCGTGGCCGCTGCGCTCACCTGCGCCACAGCGGGTTCGGCCGCGTTCGCACACCGGGACCTCGCCGCCGCCTAGTTGTTCGGCCGACGCGCTGCCGAGCCTCCCTGCCCGCTTGGACCGGACCTCGCCGCGACCGAAGACCCCTAACCCGCCGGACGCATCACGCGGCGGTGGCGGAGGAAGTCGACCAGGACGTAGCCGCCCAAGGCGTCGGGGGTGGTGTAGAAGGTGCGGCCGCCGTTGACCCGTGAGATCTGCTCCACGAACGGGTAGTGGGTGCGCTGGAGATCCAGGGCGAAGGTGTTGATGACGATCCCGGCCCGGGTGCAGCGGATCACCTCGGCCATGGTGCGCCGCAGCGTTTCGGGCGCCGGCGGATAGTTGAACCACACTTCGCCGTCGTCGTCGATGTGAGCCGTTGGCTCTCCGTCGGTGACCACGATGATCTGCTTCGAGCCGTGCTCGTGGGCCAACATCCGGCGCGCCAGAGCCAAGGCGTGCTGCAGATTGGTGCCGTACACGTAGTCCCACATGGCGGTCGGGATCTCGTCGGGGCGGATCTCGCGGGCGATCTCCGAGAAGCCGACGATACCGAGATAGTCGCGGGGGAACTTCGACGAGATGAGCGTCTGCAGCGCCATGGCCATGCGCTTGGCCGGCACGAAGTTGTCCCGCATCGGCATCGACATGGAGAGGTCGACGCACAGCACCGTGGCCGAGCGGCTCAACGCTTCGACTTCCACCACCTCGAAGTCCTCGGGGTTCAGACGCACGGGGATGCCCGCGCCGCCCCGGCGCACCGCGTTGTGCACCGTGGTCGAGAGATGCAAGTTGAGCGGGTCGCCGTACTCGTAGGTCTTCGTGGTCTCCTCGCGATCGTGGCCCGTTCCGGTCCGCATGGCCGAGTGGTCACCGATCCTGTCCTTGGTGATCTGCCCGAAGAGGTCGGCCAACGCCTTTTGGCCGAGGCGCCGCACGCCGCGGGGCGTGAGCTCGATTCGACCGCCCTGCTGCTCAATCAACCCGGCGTCGGCCAGGGTCTTGGCCATCTTGGCCAGGTGGTCGAGCGCCCGGGCTGCGTCTTCACCCATGTGCGCCCTGACCTGGTCGAGGTCGATCTCGCCCAGCGCCGCCGGGGTCGAGGCGGACTGGAGGATCTCTTCCATGCCGTCGAGCTGGCCGAGCTGGGTGGCCAGGTCGGTGGCGCGATCGAGGCTCATCGGCCCCTCGCCGGAGAAGTCGTGGGCGCGCTGCCACCCGGCGTCGGGGAAGGCGCGTTGGAGGTTCTCCGAGAGGCGCTCCACCTGCCAGCGCAGGTCCATGTCCTCGAGCAGAGCGTCGGCCAGCTGGCGCAGCTGAGCCTGTTGCTCGGGGCTGAGCGAGTTCCACACGGCCTGGGCGGCGGCCATCCGCTGAGCGAGCTGCTCGAGCAGCTCGTCGAGGTCCTCGGGGTCGCCCGGGAACATGTCGCCGAAGCGCTCCATGAACTCCCCGAAGGTCGGGTCCAGCTCCTCGCCCCGCTCGCGTTGTTCGAGCATGCGGTTGAGGGCGTCATAGGCGTCCCGCATCCGGGCCATCTGCTCGGGGCTCATGGTCGAGAGCGCCTCGGAGGCACCCTCGAAGAACGTCTCGGCCATCTCGCGGCGAAGGTCGTCGAGCAGCTCGTCGAACCGCCCGCGTGCGGCCGAGGAAACGAAGTCGTAGTGCTGGAGGGCTCCGATCCGGCCGGCTGGGTCGTCGGGTTGAAGGTCCAGGGCCATCCGTCGCTCGGTGGCCACGTCGTCAGTGACCTCCTGGCGGCGTTGGTCGCCCGAGGCTCGCGCGTCGGCGAGCAAGTCGTCGATGGCGGCCCGCTCCTCGTCCTCAATCTCGTCGAGCTGCCGGGTCAGCTCGGCCATGCGCCCGTCGGGATCGCCTTCGGCCAGCATTTCCGAGCGGCGCTGGCGGAGCTTCTCGAGGAGGTCGCGCAAACCCGGCACCTGCTCGCCGTCCGAACCTCGGAACCCCGCGCGGAGGAGCCGTCGCAGCGCGTCGTCCAGATCCCCTCCGGCCAGGAGGTCGTCGGTCAGGCCGCCGAGGAGCTCGTCGGCGTCGAGGTCGGCGAACTGCTGAGAGCCGTCCCACGCCGAGTAGCGGTACCCGACGCTCATCTTCGACTGACACCCTTCGAGCTGCCCGTGGTCAGGTCCCGCACCGGCTGGCCTCTACTTCCGTCCGCGGTAGAGGGCCCGGGCGCCCGAGGCGTCCTTGTTGAGCCGCTTGGTGAGGTGCAGGCCTTCAAGAAGGAATTCCATCGCGCTCGCCATGAGGGCAGGTGACTCGGCCTCGGCCGCCTCTGGCCCGGCCACCAGCCGCGTCGGCGGCTCCAGCTCGGGGACGTCGGCCATCACGGCCAAGTAGGCCGAACTCGGAAGGTCGTCGCCGACGTGGACGACCACCTGTTCGCCGAAGGCGCCGACGATGGCCTGCGGATCGGCCAGGGTCACCCGGCGCCGGAACACGGCCAGGGTCGCCGCGGCCACCAGTTGGGCCACCACCTCGTCCTCTCGCCCCTCCTCCATGGCCTCCACCTCGATCTTGCCCTGGGTGGACGGGACCAGCGAGGAAAGGTCGCTGATGCGCGGCACCGCCAGCGGCTCGCCGGTCCGCAGCGCACGACGGGCCGCCGAGGCCACCAGGGTCTCGTAGTTGGCGATGGAGAGCCGCACCGAGACCCCGCTTCGCTGATTGAGGTGTGTGCTACGCCGGGCCAGCTGGCTGACTTCGGCCACGATCTCCTTCATGAAGGGCGGGACCCGAACCGACACGCCGGCGGTCGGAAGGTCGGCCTCCCTCTCCATGATCTTGACCTCGGTCGAGGTTTCGAACGGGTAGTGGGTTCGGATCTGAGCGCCGAAGCGGTCCTTCAGCGGGGTGATGATGCGGCCGCGGTTTGTGTAGTCCTCTGGGTTCGCCGTGGCGACCAGCATGACGTCGAGGGGCAGCCGGATGCGATGTCCCCGGATCTGCACGTCGCGCTCCTCGAGGATGTTGAGCAGTCCGACCTGGATCCGCTCCGAGAGGTCCGGCAGCTCGTTGATGGCGAAGATGCCGCGGTTGACCCGCGGGATGAGCCCGTAGTGGAGCGCCAGCTCGTCGCTGAGGTAGCGGCCCTCGGCGATCTTGATGGGATCTACCTCGCCGATCAGATCGGCGATGGAGGTGTCGGGAGTAGCCAGCTTCTCGCCATAGCGCTGGGAACGGTGTACCCACTCGACAGGAGTGGCGTCCCCCAGCTCCTCGACCCGGTCGATGGCGAAGCGGGAGACCGGGCTATAGGGGTCGTCGTTGATCTCCGAACCGCCGACGACGGGCATCCACTCGTCGAGCAACCCAACCAGAGAACGGATCACCCTGGTCTTGGCCTGGCCGCGTTCGCCCAGGAGGATCATGTCGTGCCCGGCCAAAATGGCGTTTTCCAGCTGGGGCACGACGGTCTCTTCGAAACCGAGGACCCCGGGCACCAGCGACCGCCCGGCCGCGATCGCCTTGGCCGTGTTGCGCCGCATCTCCTCGGCCACCGACAGCGATTCCCACCCCGACGCACGCAGGTCCGCCAGAGCCCGAGGGAGGTCAGCGGGGGGTTTGAGCCCCATCGGATGCGGTGTGGCCGAAGGGTCCACCGTTTTCGTGACGTCCATGGGCCGAGCCTAAACCCGACGGTCCGGGCGCGCCGCGGGCTGGCGCCGGAACCTCGCAGGGGTCGTATACGGGGGGGTCGTACACGGGGGGGTCGTACACGGGGGGGTCGTACACGGGGGGGTCGTATACGGGGGGGTCGTACACGGGGGGGTCGTACACGGGGGGGTCGTACACGGGGGGGTCGTATACGGGGGGGTCGTATACGGGGGGGTCGTATACGCGGGGGGTCGTCCAAGGCCGAGGCTGGGCCGCTCCTACCCGCGGCCCGCACTCAGGCGCCTGCTGCGCCACCCAGCGTTGCATGGCGCGAGAGGAGTTCGTCGGCCATGGCCCGGGCGGGGCGGGCCAGTGCCCGGTCACCGCGCTGCGCCAAGGCCACCGTGCGGCCCAGGGTCGGGGAGACGAAGGGCACCCCGACCAGGGATCCGTCGGCCGGGAGTGCGATGGCCGGCACTACCGCGGCGCCCAAACCCGAGGCGACGAAAGACAGCACGCCGGCCATCTCGCCGCCCTCGCTGACCAGGTGGGGCGACACCCCGGCCTCGGCGCACGCCGCGAGCGTCACCGCACGCAGGTCGTAGCCCTCCCGGAACATGACCAGGTCGAGGCCGTCGAGTTCGCGCACGCTCACCTCACGGCGAGCCGCCAGAGGGTGCGAAGGCGAGGTGGCCAGAACCAGCGGGTCGTCGAAGAGCGGCGTGGTGACCACCAGCGGATCGGTCACGGGCAGGACGACCAAGGCCAAGTCGACTTCGCCCGCCGCCACCTGGGGCACGAGCTGGTGCGAGCCGCCCTCCACTACCGAGAGGTCGATGCCGGGGTGTTGGGCGTGGAACACCACGAGCACCGGGGCCAGCACGCTGGTGATCAGGCTGGGTGTGGCCCCGATGGACAGCCGGCCCCGGACCATGCCCGAAAGGGCGCGGGCCTCGGCGCCGGTGGCCTCCACGTCGGCCAGGACTCGCTGCATGAAGGGCAGCAGTGCGCTCCCGTCGGGGGTGAGGGTGACGGGGCCCTGCCCCGGTCCACGGTTGAAGAGCGACACGCCCAGCTCCCGCTCGAGCTGGCGCACTTGGCGCGATAGCGAGGGTTGGGCCAGGTGGAGGCGCGAGGCGGCCCGGGTGAAGCTCTGCTCCTCGGCCACCGCCACGGCGTAGGTCAGCTGGTGGAGTTGCACGTTTAAGAGCCTAGAGCTCTCAAGATCATGCAATTTATGTCTTTGACGCGCAGCCCGAGTGGACCGTAGGGTACGTCCGCTCAGTCCGAACGTGGGGCTGACCAGCGCACCTGCACCTACAGAGGAGAGGCGAGTGACGACGACGGCCGGAAGCGTGACCGGAACCCCGGTCACCATCGGGACGCGGGGCGGGCCCGACCAGCCCACCTTGCGCAAGGACACGTGGTGGGTCGAGCCGGTGGTCACGGTGGCCGTACTGACCGCCTTCGTCATCTACTCCACGTGGGCCGCCTTCGTCGGTAAGAACTACTACGCCGGTGCCGGCCTGCACCGCAACTACATCTCACCGTTCTACTCGCCCTGCCTCGCCAACAGCTGCGTGCCGGGCACCCACCCGTTCGGGACCCTCCCCTTCTGGAATTTCTCCCCCGCCCTCCTGATCTTGATCTTCCCGCTGGGCTTCCGCCTGACCTGCTACTACTACCGCAAGGCCTACTACCGCTCCTTCTGGTGGTCCCCACCGGCCTGCGCGGTGGCCGACGGGCACGGAAGCTACAGCGGCGAGACACGCTTCCCGCTGATCCTGCAGAACATCCACCGTTACTTCTTCTGGCTGCTCCTCATCTTCAACTGCATCCTGACCTACGACGCTGTCGTCTCCTTTCGACAACCGGGCGTCGGCATCGGCATCGGTGTCGGCACCGTCATCCTGTGCTTCAACGCCGCGTTCCTCTGGCTCTACAGCCTGTCGTGCCACGCCTGCCGGCACTTCTGCGGCGGCCAGGTGAAGTCCTTCGCCAAGCACCCGGTACGCCACAAGCTCTGGAAGTTTGTTACCCCGCTCAACGGCATGCACATGCGCTTCGCCTGGCTCAGCCTCTTCGTCGTCGCGCTGAGCGACCTCTACGTGCGGCTGGTGGCGAGCGGGACGATCCACGACCCGGCGTTCCACTTCTAGGCGCGCGACGAGGACCGGGACCGAGGAGCGACATGGCCGACTACGAAACCCACGACTACGACGTCATCATCATCGGGGCCGGCGGCTCCGGCCTGCGCGCCGCCATCGAGGCCAAGGAGCGCGGGTTGCGGGTCGCTCTCGTCTGCAAGTCGCTGCTCGGCAAGGCGCACACCGTCATGGCGGAGGGTGGCATGGCGGCCGCCATGGGCCACGTGTGGCCCGAGGACAACTGGCAGGTCCACTTCCGCGACACCATGCGCGGCGGCAAGATGCTGAACAACTGGCGCATGGCACAGATCCACGCCATGGAGGCCCCCGACCGCGTCTTCGAGCTCGAGCGCTGGGGCGCGCTGTTCGACCGCACCAAGGACGGCCGCATCACCCAGCGCGACTTCGGCGGCCACCGCTACGCCCGCCTGGCCCACGTGGGCGACCGCACCGGGCTTGAGCTCATCCGCACCCTGCAGCAGAAGGTGGTCTCCATGGGGACCGATGTCTTCATGGAGTGCAAGATCCTGCGCCTGCTGCCCGACGCGGACGGGCGCATCTCGGGCGCCGTGGGCTACATGCGCCCGACCGGCGAGATGGTGCTGTTCACCGCCAAGGCCTTCGTGCTCGCCACCGGGTCGATCGGCAAATCGTGGAAGTACACCTCGAACTCGTGGGAGTCCGTCGGCGACGGCCACGCCATGGCCATCTGGGCCGGGGCCGACGTCATCGACATGGAATGCGTGCAGTTTCACCCGACGGGGATGGTGTGGCCGCTGTCGGTGCGCGGCATCCTCGTGACCGAGGGTGTGCGTGGTGATGGAGGTGTGCTGCGCAATTCTGAGGGCACCCGTTTCATGTTCAACTATGTCGCCGACATGTTCCGGGCCGAGACGGCGGAGACCGAGGAGGAGGCCGACGCCTGGTACGACGACCACATCAACCACCGCCGCACGCCCGACCTGCTGCCCCGTGACGAGGTGGCCCGAGCTATCAACTCCGAGGTGAAGGCCGGCCGGGGCACCCCACACGGCGGCGTCTACCTCGACATCGCCTCGCGGCGCAGCGCCGAGTACATCCGGCGCCGTCTGCCCTCCATGTACCACCAGTTCATGGAGCTGGCCGGCGTCGACATCACCGCCGAGCCCATGGAGGTCGGCCCGACGTGCCACTACATGATGGGCGGCGTGCGCGTCGACGCCGAGACGCAGGCCGCCACCGTGCCGGGCCTCTTCGCCATCGGCGAGGTGTCGGGAGGCATGCACGGGGCCAACCGCCTCGGCGGCAACTCGCTCTCGGACCTCATCGTCTTCGGCCGCCGGGCCGGTATCGGTGCGGCCGACTTCGCGGAGGGCCGCTCCGGCTCGCCCGGCGTCGACGCGGCAGAGGTCGCCTCGGTGATCGACGAAGCGTTCGCACCGTTCGGGCGTGAAGACGGTTACAACGCCTACCACGTCCACGAGGAGCTGCAGGAGACGATGCAGACCCTGGTCGGGATCATCCGCACCGGGCCCGAGCTCGAGGAAGCCCTGGCCAAGCTGGAGGATCTCAAACAGCAGACGGCCAAAGTGCAGGTGAAGGGCGACCGCAGGTACAACCCGGGCTGGAACCTGGCGACCGACCTGCCGTCCATGATCACCACCTCCATCGCCGTGGCACAAGGCGCCCTCAACCGCAAGGAGTCCCGGGGCGGGCACACGCGAGAGGACTATCCCCGTGCCGATCCCGAGATGGGCAAGGTCAACTTCGTCCAGAACCAGACCGGCGAGCGCGGCTACCTGGCGCCGATCGCCATTGCGCCCGAGCCACTGCCGGTTATGCCCGCGGAGCTTCAGGAACTGTTCGAGGAGGGAAAGTAGCCATGACTGACGTAGTCGCAGACGCGGTCGACGACACGGTCGAAGTCACCTCGGGGGTGGACAAGGTCACCATGCGGGTGTGGCGGGGCGACGAGACCGGCGGGGAGTTCACCGACTACGTCATGCCCGCCGTCGAGGGCGAGGTCGTGCTGGACGTGATCCACCGGATCCAGGCCGACGAGGCACCCGATCTCGCCTGCCGCTGGAACTGCAAGGCCGGCAAATGCGGCTCGTGCTCGGCCGAGATCAACGGCCTGCCCCGCCTCTTGTGCATGACCCGCATGGACACCTTGCCCGAGGGCGAGGCGGTCATCGTGGCGCCGATGAAGACCTTCCCCATCATCCGGGACCTGGTGACCGACGTGTCGTTCAACTACGAGGTGGCCAAGACGGTGCCGGCCTTCCAGCCGGGCCCCGAGCCCGAGGGCGGTTACCGCATGCAGCAGGTCGACGTCGAGCGCGGCCAGGAGTTCCGCAAGTGCATCGAGTGCTTCATGTGCCAGGACGTCTGCCACGTGATCCGCGACCACGAAGACAACAAACCCAAATACGCCGGACCGCGCTTCTTCATCCGCTTCGCCGAGCTCGAGATGCACCCGCTGGACGTGAACGACCGCCGCGAGCTGGCCCAGCGACGTGGCCTCGGCATGTGCAACATCACCAAGTGCTGCACCGAGGTGTGTCCCGAGCACATCAAGATCACCGACAACGGGATCATCCCCATGAAGGAGCGGGTGGTCGATGCCCGCTACGACCCGGTGGCCTGGCTGGGCCGCAAGATCCTGGGCCGGACCAAGACGTCCGCCGAGGAGGCCACCGGCTGAACCGCGTCCTGCCGCCAAACTGCCCGGCTCTCCCTCCTTGGGCCACACTGTCCTCCCATGCCCCGCTACCTCTCGCAGGAGTGGGTCGAGTCCTTCGACGCCGCGCTCGGCGTTCTCGACCTCTCGGACGTCGTCGCCGCGGCCGGGACGACCTCGCTGGCGGCGGCGGACGGTGTGTTCAGCGTGGTGCAGGTGATCACCGGGGTGCCACCCGAGGTGACCGGCCCGAGCAGCGGCGAGGGCAGCGCGGGCGGCACCGAACCCGACGAGCTGCGGCTCGTGCTCACGGTCGAGTCGGGCCGGGCCACGCTCGCCCTTGACCCCGACGGCGAGGCCGAGGGCAACGCCACCATCGTGCTGGGGTACCTCGACGCGCTTGCCCTGGCGCGCGGCGAACTGGACCCGGCGGACGCCCTGGCCGCGGGGCAGGTTCGGGTGCGCGGTGACCTGGCCGCCCTGGTAGCGGGTCAGGTCGTCTTGACGGCGGCAGCTCAGCGTCTCGGCACCAACCTCGAGGGGCTCACCGACACGGGCGGAGAACCCTAGGGGCCGGGCTGCCGGGTCCATTCGCAGCGGCCGCTGCAGGGACTCACAGCGCGAACGGAACGTGACGGCGGTATGGTTTCCCGTACCGGCTCGCGACGGTCGGGCCGCAGTAGGAGGGACGACGTGCATCAGCCGATCGACGACCACTTCCTGTTGAAGTACCGGGCCCTGCTGGACGCCGAAGACGTGGCGTTCGACGAGCTCGAGCACGCGTGCGAAGAAGGAGATCGCAGGCAGTTCGACAAGGACATGGTCGATTGGCAGAACGCTCTCGAGCACAAGATCATCTTCCTGGCCAATGCGGGTATCGAGTTGAGGTTTCCCGTTCTCGGCTAGCGAGCCCGGCCTTGAGCGGGCCGGCTGAAGGGGCCGGCTGAAGGGGCCGGCCGAAGGGGCCGAAGGTGGGAGCCGACCGGCCCTGGCGGTACCCCCGTGGGAGCGCCAGGATGGTGCCATGGCCAAGTCGTCCGACAAGCGCGCTGAGCCGGACGAGGGAGGCGAGAGCCCGCACGGTGGGGAGCCTCACGCTGCCCCGCGCATCGTGGCACCTTCGAGCCGGGTGAACGTTGCCTTCCCCTTCTCACAGATCACGGTCCAAGAACCCACCAAGGAGCTCACCGACCTGGCCGCCATCGTCGTCGACCTCGTGGCAGCGCTGGCCGAGTGGATCCCCGAGGAACAGCTCGCCGAGCTGCGCGGGCGGGCGCAGGCCGTCCACGACCGTCTACGCTGATCGCCGAGGCCGGAGCGGCCTGAGCCCATCATGAGCGACAGCACCACTCCCCAGCCGGGCCGTTCGGGAGCGCCGGCCTACCGGCGCCCTGATTGGTTCACCCAGCACGTTTTCAACCCCCTTGTGCAGGGCCTGACCCGGCTCGGGCTGAGCGTATGGGGCTCGCGGATCCTCGAACACCGCGGTCGGGTCAGCGGACGGCGGTTCCGCACGCCCGTGAACCTGCTGACCATCGACGGGGTGGAGTACCTCGTGGCTCCGCGCGGGGAGACCCAATGGGTACGCAATGTGCGCCAGGCGGACGGCCACCTGGTGCTCATCCTCGGACGCCGACGCCAGACCCGGTCCGGCCGCGAGCTCCCGGTCGACGAGCGGGTCCCGGTGCTGCGGGCGTACCTACGCCGGTGGAAGTTCGAGACGGGCATGTTCTTCAACGGCGTGACGCCCGACTCAACCGAGGCGGAGTGGACCGTCGAAGCGGAGCGACACCCGGTGTTCGCCCTCGACGACCGCTGATCCGAACAGGACCGTCGATGAGAACGCCCAGGTGAGACCCCTCGAGGACAAGATCGCCGTGGTCACCGGAGGTGCCGGTCAGATCGGGACGGGAGTCGTTCGTGCCCTGGCGGACGCCGGTGCCGCTGTGGCCATCGTGGACATCAACGCCGACGCCGCCGAGGACCTTGCCGCCCAGATCCGCGAGGGCGGTCCGCGCGCCATCGCTCTCGCCGGTGATCTGACCGAACGGGAGCAGTGCGCGTCCGTGGTGAGCCAGGCCGCCCACGAGTTCGGCGGAGTCGACGTCTTGGTGAACCTGGCGCAGCAGTTCCGGGCGGCGTTCACTCCCTTCGTCGAGGTGACCGACGACGACATGCTCGTCTCGTGGGAGTCGGGGGTGCTCTCCACGTTCCGGATGATGCAGCTGTGCCATCCACACATGGTCGCCCGAGGCGGCGGCTCCATCGTCAACTTCGGATCCGGCGGTGGGACCGCCGGCACCACGGGCATGGTGGCCTACGGCTCGGCCAAGGAAGGCATCCGGCTGCTCACCAGAGTCGGGTCGTGGGAGTGGGGTCCAGTGGGCATCCGGGTGAACACCATCTGTCCCTTTGCCCACCGGCCCGAGCGTTGGGGGACCTCAGAAGCACATTGGCTGAACGACGAGCTGCTCGAGCGGATCCCGCTGCGGCGCGACGGAGATCCGTACCGCGACATCGGCGCAGCCGTCGTCTACCTCTCCGGTCCCGGGGAATACGTGACCGGGCAGACCCTCTTCGTCGACGGCG
This sequence comes from uncultured Acidimicrobiaceae bacterium, assembly GCA_963787485.1. GTDB lineage: Bacteria > Actinomycetota > Acidimicrobiia > Acidimicrobiales > RAAP-2 > Bog-473. Next base: position 576,217 of record CAWBDF010000007.1, read on the forward strand.
GAAGCGGCTACTACCGCTGAGTTCGCGAGTCGGCGGAGCTCCTCACGATTCCGAGAGCAAGAGCCCGCGGACGTAGGCGGCCCGCCGGGCGGCTGCAGCGCGTCCTCGGCCATGCTCACCAGTCGCACGCCCAAGATGACGAAAGGTCCCAAACACCTGCAATGTCATGACCGCATGATGCTTCTGGGCGCCGAAACAGCCCCCGGCGCCGACCTTGGCCCTCAAGGCCCCCTCAAGACCTGGCCTTGCCTCGACATGACCCGGGATCTCAGAATCCGAGCAGCCCCCGTACATACGCGGCCTGCCCGGCGTGCTGCAGCGCGTCGTCGGCGATGCTCACCAGTCGCACGCCCAAGGTGACGGGCGGGTCCCATCGGGTGTCCACCACGCGATCGAGGTCACCGGCGCCCAGACCCTCGAGCAAGCCAATCGTGCGGGCGTTCACAGCCTCGAGGTAGCCCTCGAGGACGGCCGCACTCTCGGGCTGTACGAGTCGGACGTCATCCGCGGAGTGACCATACCCGGTGTTGGTCGGGTCGGGCTCGAGCCCGCAGCGTCGAGCCCATTCGCCCGACGTCCAGATTTGTTCGGCTCCGACAAGCTCGGCCACGTGGTGATCCTGGACCCGGCTCAGGTGCCAGACGAGCCATCCGATGGGGTTGGCGCCCGGGGCGGGGGCCCGGCGGAGCTCCTCAGCGCTCACTCCGTCGAGGGCCTGGGCCGCCAGCGGGGGGATCCGACCGTAGAGCTCGAGCAGTATCTCGGCGACATCCATGGGGCCTACCTCCTGTTCGATGGTCCTGTACCCCAGCCTTCTCTGTGATCCCAGCAGGGCGAACCGGCTCAGACGCCGCCGGCGATCTCGACGTTCGGGGGCTGGATGTCGTATCGAGCCTTTGCGGTGTACGCCACCAGGACGGCGACGACCGCGGTCAGGACCAGTGCCGTCTGCCAGTCTCCGAAATTCGCCCCGCTCACGCTGTGGGACTTGGAGAGGTAGTCGGCGAACGAAGCGCCCACCGGTCGGGTGATCACGTAGGCGAACCAGAAGGAGAAGATGCTGTTCCAGCCGAGGAACTTCCACCCGGCCCAGGGCACCACGATGACCGCGCAGAACAACAGCGCCGACGCGAGATACCCGAGGCCGAGGGTCGACGCCACGAAGTCCCCCACTGCCGTGCCCAGGCAGAACGTGGCGAACACAACGGCCCAATAGAACTTCTCGCGGCGGTTGGTGGTGATGGAGTGGATGTCGAGCGTGTGCTCGTTCCGGTTCCACCCGAAGAAGGCTCCCGCCAGCACCACCAACCAGAACACGGTGGTTGCGGCGTAGGGCATGCCGAAGACCAGGTGCATGGTGTCGGCCACGCCTGTCCCGGCGGTGGCGATGGCCAGCGCCAAGAACCAGTAGGGCACGGCGGCGTAACGCCGAGCGGCGAACTGGAGCACCAGGGCCACCGCGAACAGGGAGACTTCGACCACGACGCCGAGCTTCTTGTTGGACACGAACATGTCCGAGATGGCCTCGCCGGCCGCGGTGGTCGAGATCTTGATCACCCAGAAGAGCACCGTGACCTCGGGAACCTTCGCCGCCAGAGGCTGCTGGTTGAACACCTTCAGCAGCCCGCGCACGCCCCCGATCGTATCTGGGAGCGCTCCCCGGGCCCGCTCAGGCCCCGGCGACCGCCTTGCCGCCCAGCGCGTCCATGAAGCGCGCCGCCACCATGACCAGTAGGGCGATCTCGTGGCGCTCACGACGGCGGATGGGAGCGGCGCGGCCGCCGCACACCGTGCACCCGGCGTCGGTCACCGGCTCGACGAAAACGCCCGAGCCGGTGGTGTCGTTGGCCGGGTCGGCGCCGCTGCGCGAGCCCTCGGCGAAGGCGGCTACCCACTGCACCGACGGCACCTCACCGTGCATCTCGAGGTAGCCAGTCATGGCATCGTCGGCCAACGCCAGCCAGGTCAGCCCGAAGAGCGTGCGCAGGTGCGCGGTGAGCCCCTGCATGGCTGCCGTCGGGGTTGCGGCCTGGAGGATCCCGGCCGCGGCCGCCAGCACCGTGTCCTCCCGGTCCGGCGCGGCCCCGAACAACTCGGTGACCTCTTCCACCCCCACCCCGGGGACCCGGCGCACGCCCCGGCACACGGCCTCGACCGCTCCGGGCTCGTCGGGCAGCTCGACCACCAGCTCGTCGATGGCCACGCCGGCCTCGCGCTCGAGCACCTCGAGCCCGACCACGTTGCCCTCGGCCGCCCCGATCTCGGCCGCCACCGCTCCCAAGACTCCCGGGGCGTCGGGCAGCCAAATGCGCATGCGGGTCAACATCCGTCGGGACCCATCAGTGGGTCTGGTTCACCGGGACCCATCAGTGGGTCTGGTTCACCGGGACCCATCAGTGGGTCTGGTTCACCGGGACCCATCAATGGGTCCGGGTCATGCGCACGACGACCCGCATGGTGTTCTCGGCGTTGCCGGCGTAAATCCCCTTGACCGGTGGGACGTCGCCGTAATCCCGCCCCCGCCCCACCGCGACGTGCCGTTCCCCCACCGCACAGTCGTTGGTCGGGTCGTAGCCCCACCAGGCTCCGGTCCACATTTCGACCCAGGCGTGGCTCTCGCCGGTGAACTCCTCGCCGATGGTGGCGTCTCCCTCGGGGTGGAAATAGCCCGAGACGTATCGGGCGGGCAGTCCCACGGCCTTGGCCAGGGCGAGGGCCATGTGCGCGAAGTCCTGGCACACGCCCACCCCGTCCGCGAATGCCTTCTCCGCCGAGGTCTGCACCGAGGTGACGCCCTGCACGTATCGAAGGGAGCCGTGGGTGGCCTCAATGATGCGTCGGGCCGTCTGGAGCGGGCGCTCGGCCCGCAGCCCCGTGGCCAGCCCCTCGAGCGCCGGTCCCGGGGCGGTGTAGAGATGGTGCGAGACGTGGTCCGCCATCGTCATCGACGCGTCGGCCACGTCCCGCCAGGTACAGTCCTCCGGGTCGTCGGCCGGTTGGGTGTCGACGAGCGAGTGCCCGGTGATGGTCAGCACCTCGTGCCCCCGGTCGACGTTGAACGCCACCACATGGGTGCCCCAGTAGTCGGTGTACGCGTACTGGGGCGCAGCGGGCATGGTCACGACCCGGGTCTCGAGCGCCGTCTGGCGTAGCTCGGTGCGCGGGGTGAGCCGGAGCTCGTTGTACGAGGCGCGCGCCGGGGCGTCGTAGTCGAACCGGGTCTCGTGGACGACGCGGAGGCGCCAGCCCTCGCCTCGGGTCATGCCGCACCGCCCCCCTGGCGCCACTGGACCGGCAGGTCCTGGGCGAAGTAGCGCCGGGTGACGGCGTCGCTCACCGAAGAGATGGAGGCCTGCAGCCGTTCGAGCCGGGCTTCGAGCCCGCGCGCCAGGGTCGCCGGAGCCGAGTACTCGAGCTCGGCCCGGGCCAGGCCGACCAGCCCGCGGGCGTCGTCCCAGGTCCCCTCTCGTCCGGCGTTGATCTGGTCGAGGCAGTCCTCGGCCAAGGTGAGCGAGGCGAAGGCCGAACGAGGGAACAGCCGGTCGCGCAACAAGAAGTCCAGCACCCGGCCCGGCTCGACCACGCCCTGCGAGAGGCGCAGGTAGGGCTCGTAGCCGCCGCAGGAACGGAGGAGCATGACCAGACCGCTGTCGAAGACCTGGTCGAAGGCAACGGTGGCCAGCTGGCGGGCCACCACGTCGGTCCGCTCCAGGCAGCGGCCCAGGGTGAAGAAGAGCCAGGTCTGGTCCCGGCTCATCATGGTGTCGGCCAGGCCCATCATGCCGGCACACTGTGTCTTGACGAACGAGAGGTACAAGGCGGGTCCGGCCCGGCGCCCGGCCTCCCATTCGCTGGGCACCTGGGCCCAGGTGGCGTTGATGTGCTCCCAGAACTCGACGGGCACGACGTGGCGCACGGCCCGCGTGTTCTCCCGAGCTGCCTCGAGGGCGCCGGCGATGGAGGAGCGGCTGGTGGGGTCGGTGGCCAGCCGCTCGGTGGCCTGCCTGAGTGTCTCGGTCCCCGAATCGGGCAGGCCCATGACGGCCAGGAGCCGGCGGGCGGCGTGGGACCCTTCGACGTCGCTCTGCTCGAGGGCCTGGTAGACCGACACGTCCAAGATGCGTGCCGTCCCCTCGGCCCGCTCCACATACCGGCCGACCCAGAAGATCGACTCCGCCACCCGGCTGAGCAGCGCGCGGGTCACCCCGGGCCCCCGGGACCGATCGGGGGCCGCGGCCTGGTGCGACGGTGGTCCGGCCGCACCCGCTGCTGTTCCTGTTGCTGCTGCTGTTGTTGCACGCCCAGCTCGCCGTCGGCGTGCGGCCCGACGTCCATGGGAGGCCCGGCCGCCAGCCGGGCAGCGGTCTGGCGGGGCGGGAGCACCGGCATGGACGGGCCTCCCCCCACCACCCAGGTGTCCTTGGAGCCGCCGCCCTGGCTCGAGTTGACCACCAGGCCCCCCTCCTGGAGCGCCACCCGGGTCAGCCCGCCGGGCAGCACCCAGATGTCCTCGCCGTCGTTCACCGCGAAGGGGCGCAGGTCGACGTGGCGCCGCACCATGGACTGGTCGACCCAGGTGGGCGAGGTCGAGAGGGCGACGACGCGCTGGGCGATCCAGTGGCGCGGGTCGGTCTCGACCTCGGCCGCCAGCTCGTCGAGCTCGGCGCCGGTGGCGGTGGGGCCGATCACCAGCCCCTTCCCGCCCGAGCCGTCCACCCGCTTGAAGACCAGCTCGCCTCGGCGGGCCAGGGCGTCGCGGCGCACGGCGTCGTCGACCAGGTGCATGGTCTCGACGTTCTGCAGGATGGGGTCCTCGCCCAGGTAGTAGCGGATCATGGCAGGCACGTAGGTGTAGACGAGCTTGTCGTCGGCCACCCCGTTGCCCACTCCGTTGGCGATGGTCACCCGGCCCGCCCGGGCCGCGTTGACGATCCCCGGGCAGCCCACCAGCGACTCGGGCCGGAACTGGATCGGGTCGAGGTACTCGTCGTCGATGCGCCGGTAGATCACGTGCACCGGCACCTCGCCCTCGGTAGTGCGCAGGAACACGTCGGTGCCGTGGCAGACCAGATCCCGGCCCTCCACCAGGTGGACACCCATGAGGCGGGCCAGCAGGGCGTGCTCGTAGAAGGCCGAGTTGTGCACGCCCGGGGTGAGCACCACCACCGTCGGGTCCTGGTCCTGCATCGAGGCCGGCGCGGCCCGGCGCAGGGTGTGCACCAGCCGGGCCGGGTAGTCGGTCACCATCTGGATCGGCTGGCCCCAGAACAGCTCGGGGAGCACGCGGGCCATGGCGGCCCGGTTGGCCAGCACGTAGCTCACACCCGAGGGGCTACGCAGGTTGTCCTCGAGCACGCGAAACTCACCGTCTTCGTCGCGGATCACGTCGATGCCGGCCACGTGGATCCGCACCCCGTTGGGGGGCGTGAAGCCGTAGGCGGCCCGCACGAACCCCGGCGAGCTGGTGATGACGTGGTGGGGAACGAGTCCGTCGCTCACGATGCGCGCCGCGCTGTACACGTCGGCCAGGAACAGCTCGAGGGCCCGGACCCGCTGGGCCACGCCGGCGGCCACCCGGGCCCATTCCTCGGCGGTGAAGATCCGGGGCACCACGTCGAGGGGGAACGGTCGCTCCTCGCCGTCGAGGTCGAAGGTGACCCCCTGGTCCATGAAGGCCCGGGCCAGTCGGGAGGCCCGGGCGGTCACGTCCTCGGGGCCCATCTGGGCCAGCGAGGAGGCCACCGCGGCGTAGGGCGCGCGGGTGGCGCCCCCAGGACCCACCATCTCGTCGAAGGCGGCCTCGGTCAGCCCGTGGGCGGACGCGCCGTACCCGTCGAAGAGGTCTCCCACGGGCTTCAGGGTGCCAGGAATGTGTTTCGCCGCCGTTTCACGGCCGCGAACAGCCGGTGACGGATGACGCGGCGGGCTACTGGGAGTACTACCCGACGCGGCCCGGCTACCCGATGAGACCCAGCTCCTCGACGTCGTGCCGCTCGGCCAGGAGCTCCTCGGTCGTGGCCGCGATGCGCCCGGCGGCGAACTCGTCGTGGGTGAGGCCCTCGACCACCGACCAGCCGCCGTGCCCGTCGGAGGTCACGGGGAAGCCGAACTGCAGGCCCTCGGGCGTCCCGTACTGCCCCGAGCTGGCCACGGCGACCGAGAACCACTGGCCGGCCAGCGTGGGCGTGCGCAGGCTGACCACCGTGTCGATGGCGGCCGAGGCGGCCGAGGCGGCCGAAGACGAGCCCCGGGCATCGATGATGGCCGCGCCCCGCTTCTGCACCGTCGAGAGGAACTCGCTCTGCAGCCACTCCGTGTCGGCGATGACCTCGGTGGCCGGCTTGCCGTCGATGCGGGCGTTGGAGAAGTCGGGGAACTGGGTGGCCGAGTGGTTGCCCCAGATGGCGACGTTGGAGACGTCGCCCACGAGCACTCCCGCCCGGCGGGCCAGCTGCGCCTTGGCCCGGTTCTCGTCGAGTCGGGTCATGGCGAACCACCGCTCGGCCGGCACCTCGGGCGCGTTGGCCCGGGCGATGAGGCAGTTGGTGTTGCAGGGGTTCCCCACCACCAGGATCCGCACGTCGGGCGCCGCGTGCTCGGCGATGGCGCGGCCCTGCGGCTTGAAGATGCCGCCGTTCACGTTGAGCAGGTCTCCCCGCTCCATACCGGCCTTGCGGGGCACCGAGCCGACCAGGAGGGCCCACGACGTGCCGTCGAAGGCCGTCGTGAGGTCCGCGGTGGCCACCACGTCGTGCAGCAGGGGGAAGGCGCCGTCGTCGAGCTCCATGCACACGCCCTCGAGCACCTTCATGGCGGGCTCGATCTCGAGCAGCCGCAGCACGATCGGCTGGTCCTCACCGAGGAGCTGGCCCGAGGCGATGCGGAAGAGGAGGGAGTAGCCGATCTGGCCGCCGGCGCCGGTGACCGTGACGTGGACGGGGGGATTGGCCATCTGGTGGTGATTCCTTTCAGCGTGCGGTCGGCTGCCCGGTGTTCATGGAGGGTCGTGCGGTCGTGCGGTCGGGGTGCGGCCTGAATCAGAGGCGGTCGACGATGGCCGAGGCGAACTCCGAGCACTTGACTTCGGTGGCGCCCTCCATGAGTCGGGCGAAGTCGTAGGTGACCACCTTGTCGGCGATGGTCGCCTCCAGCGCGTGCACGATGTCGGCGGCCGCGTCGTTCCACCCGATGTGCTCGAACATGAGCACGCCCGAGAGCAGCACCGAGCCCGGGTTGACCTTGTCCTGCCCGGCGTACTTCGGCGCGGTGCCGTGCGTGGCCTCGAAGACGCCGTGGCCGGTGACGAAGTTGATGTTGGCCCCCGGGGCGATGCCGATGCCGCCGACCTGGGCGGCCAGCGCGTCGGAGAGGTAGTCGCCGTTGAGGTTCGTGGTGGCGATGACATCGAAGTCCGAGGGCCGGGTCAGCACCTGCTGGAGCGTGATGTCGGCGATGGTGTCCTTCACGAGCAGCTTGTCGCCCGGCTCGCCGTCGCAGTCGTCCCACCCGACGGCCACGTCGGAGAACTCCTCGCGCACGAGCTCGTAGCCCCACTCGCGGAACGCACCCTCGGTGAACTTCTGGATGTTGCCCTTGTGCACCAGGGTGACCGAGCGGCGCTTGCGCTCGAGCGCGTACTCAATGGCGGCGCGGATGAGGCGCTTGGACCCCATGGGCGAGATGGGCTTGATCCCGATGCCCGACGCTTCGCGGATCGGCCACCCCATCTCCTCGCGCAGGTAGGCGGCGAGTTTCTCGCCCTCGGGCGTGCCCGACTGGACCTCGTAGCCGGCGTAGACGTCCTCGGTGTTCTCCCGGAAGATGACCATGTCGACCAGCTCGGGGTGGACGACCGGCGACGGGACGCCCTGGAACCAGCGCACCGGGCGCAGGCACACGTAGAGGTCGAGGATCTGTCGCAACGCGACGTTGAGCGACCGGATGCCTCCCCCGACCGGGGTGGTCAGGGGGCCCTTGATCCCGATCCGGTGCGACCGGAAGGTCTCGACCGTCTCGTCGGGCAGCCAGCTGCCGGTCTCGTCGAACGCCTTCTGGCCGGCCAGCACCTCCTTCCAGGCGATGGTGTGCCCGTGCTTGGCGGCGGCGGCATCGAGGACCAGCTTGGCGGCGGGCCAGATGTCGACCCCCGTGCCGTCGCCCTCGATGAAGGGGATGATGGGCTCGTCGGGGACGACCAGGGTGCCGTCGTCGCCCATCGAAATGAGTTCTGCCATAGGGCCGCGATGCTACGGGGCGGGACGCCGGCGGCCCAATTGACCCAAGACCTGAGGGGCGGAATCAGGGGAGCCGGCCGCCCCGGCGGACAGCAACCCGGCGAGGCGGATGGACTGCTCGGCATCAGGCCCGAGAATCTCGTTCATCCAGTGGAGCGTCCTGGTTGCGTCGACCTCGGTGCCCCAACGGAGCATCTCCTCTATGTCGAGCCAGTCCTTGGGCCGGTCGAAGACGGCCTTGCAGACGATGAGGTCCTCGGGGGCGAGGATCGGGATGTCTACCGGGCCGAAGCGGACCACGCGGGCGCGTTCGGCCATCTCGAGGTGCAGATCCGTGGTGGCGAAGAACACGTCGAGGTAAGAGCCGTCCCAGTCGAGCCTGGCCTGCCCGTCGCGGGCGATGTCGGCCCTGTTCGGCAGGGTCACCGTCACCCCGAGTTGGCTCAGCATCCCGAGGACGGGCTCGGCCGCCTCGGGAGGCAGCGTCAGGTTCACGTCGATGTCGGTGGTCGCCCTCGGGTTGCGGTACCAGATCAGCGCGATGGCCCCCCCGAACTGGTGCGGCACCCCGGCGGAGTCGAGCATCTCGTGGAGTGAGACGATCTTGGGGACCAGGTTGCCGAACTGTTCGGTCCTGGTCAACGCTCGGTCCTGGTCAACGCTCGTCGGTCCTGGTCAACGCTCGTGGGTTCTCGTCGACGCCGTCCTGGTCGTCACCGCGACGCGCCGCGGCGCGCGCCGCCCGCAAGCGCGCCAGGGGCGGGAACCGCAACGGTTCTGGTGGGCGTGGAGGCCGGAAGGCCGATACCTGGGCCACGAGACCGAGAAGGTCGATGAGGGCATCGCCGGGATCTCGCGTCGAGCGGGGCCGCGGCGGCGGCGCTTCGAGCACTGCGGCCATCCGGCGCGAGGACTCGACGAACTGCTGCATCTCAGGGGTCCGGTGGCGTTGGGTGAGGCTTCCGGGCCGCGCCGCACTGGCCCGAGCCGCACTGGCCCGAGCCGCACTGGCACGCACCGCTTGGGTGTCGAAGGGCCGGGAGGCCTTCCGGCCGGCCTTGGACAGCACCTCGTCGGTGAGCTGCGTGAAACTGGCCAGGGAGCGGGCCCGGGGGCCCTTCGGCGTGTGGACCGACTCCCGGATCTCGAAACGCCCCTTGGGACGGGCGACCACGTACGCCATACCCACTATGTTACCCACTAGAAGCCCACTTGGAGCACTCGCCTCTGGCGCCCTTCAACCCGGGTCCCCCGGTTTTCGGTCAGTCGGAGGCGACAACCGCAGCCCACGCAACTGGCTGCCCCAAGCACCCGCTCACCCCTGGCGGGTGGCCACCACGAGCAACACCGGTGGGGTGGCCACCTTGGTCGCCCCGGTCGGGAAGGTCAAGCTGGCGGAGACCGAAGGAGTGTTCCGTGGGAGCAATCGGCTTGGTGTTCCACGCCGGGTTCCGCCGCCGCTGGCGGTCCTGGCTGGCCATCGCGCTCCTGATCGCCGTCGTCGGGGGCCTCGTCCTGGCCGCGGCGGCCGCCGGCCGGCGGACGGAAAACGCGTTCCCGCGGTTCGTGGCGGCGCACGGGTTCGACTCCGTCGTCTACGCCACCCGACCGGTGCCAGCGGTCGCCCACCTGCCCGGGGTGGCCTCGGCCACGGAGCTGATCCTCCCCGACGCGGGGAATCCGACCTGCGGCTGCGCACACCAGATCAACGACAACGACTTCGTCGTGGCGGTGGTATCGGGCCGGGGCAGGTCGCCCTTCACGCTCGTCTCCGGCCGGCTGCCCGACCCGTCGAAACCCGACCAGGTGCTCGCATCGTCCACGTTGCAAGAGGACTACGGCGTCCATGTGGGATCCGTGATCAACGTCCCGTTCGAAGCACCCTCACAGGCCGCCGACTACAACAACCCCAACACGGGGCTCCCAGACCCGCACGGACCCCACCTCGCGCTGCAGGTGGTCGGGATCGAAGCCACCGAGATCGAGTTCCCTTCCGGGTCCACCCCCGTCTACCTTCTGTATGCCGGTTCGGGGTTCGCGCTCTCGGTGCTCCCGCATACGGCAGAGGACTACCAGTACTTCGTCCGCCTGCGCCACGGTGCGGCCGGCATCCCCCAGTTCGACGAACACGTCAGCAAACTGAACCTGGGCATCGGCTCTGTCGGCGCCTCGAGCGAGGACGGCACCGCCGCCACGATCCAGGCGTCCATCCACCCTCAGGCCGTCGGGTGGTGGATCCTCGCCGCGCTCGCCGCGCTCGTCGGGCTGGCGGTCGTGGGCCAGGCGCTGGCCCGCCAGAGCGCCGTCGAGAGTGAGGACCATCCGACCCTGGTCGCCGTCGGCATGTCCAGCCGGGAGCTCTTCGCACTCGACATGGCACGGAACCTGGTGGTGGGCCTGGCCGGCGCCGTCGGCGCCGTCGTGCTCGCCACGGCGTTGTCTCCAATCGCGCCCCTCGGGGAGGCACGACTGGCCGAGGACTCGACCGGAATCGCATTCGACTCGCGCGTGCTCCTGCTCGGAGCGCTCGCCACCGTGGTGGTCGTCCTCGCGCTGGGCATCTGGCCGGCCCTCCGGGCGGCACGCACCCGGCGCATGGACGAGCGGGTCGGGCCGTCCCGCCCCTCGGCGGTGGTGAGGAACCTGGTCACCCTGGGCGCGCCTCCAACCGCGGTGATCGGCGTGCGCAACGCCCTGGAGCGCCGCTCCGGCGGGTCCGCCGTTCCTCTGGGCTCGGCGCTGCTGGGAATGGTGTTGGCGGTCTTCGCCTTGTGCGCCACGGGGGTCTTCGGCGCCAGCTTGACCCACCTGACGGCGACGCCACGGCTCTACGGTGACCCGGAGCAGCTCAGTTTCCAGCCGCCGAACACCGCTCTGCTCACCAGTCTGCAGCGCAACCCGGCCGTGACCGCCGTCACCGAGGGTACCGGCGCGGGGGACGTCACGGTGAAAGGGAAGATCGTCGGCGCCATCAACGGGACCTCAGTCAAGGGGCCCCTCCTCTTCTCAACGGTGTCCGGGAGTCTTCCGGTCGGCGACGACGAGATCGGGCTCGGCGTCTCGACCATGCACCTGGTGGGGGCGCGCATCGGTTCGGTCGTCGACATCACGTTCACCACACATACCGGTCACCCCCACACCGAGCCGTACCGGGTGGTCTCCCAGGTCTCGTTCCCGCAGTACGGGGGGTTCGTGAGCCTCGGCACGGGGATTCTCCTGACGACGGCCGGTCTCGTCCACGCCGCCTGCCCTCCGAGTCCCCAGCTCGCTCTGTGCCGGCAGAAGGTGGCCAGCATCAGCACCGGCGGGGTCAGGGTGAGCTTCGTGCCGGGTCCGAGCGGGAAGACGGCGATGGACCGCTACCTGGCGGCGTACCCCTCCATCACCTCAGAGCCCCTCGCTCCGACCTCCCTGGTCAACTTCGGCGAGGCGGTCGACTTCCCGCTCATCTTCGGGGCCATGCTGGCCGTCTTCGGTGCCGCGACGCTGGCGCACCTGCTCGTGGTGAGCGTGTCGCGGCGCCGACGAGACGTGGGGCTCTTGAAGGTCCTGGGCTTCGTCAACCGCCAGGTCGTCTCGACGGTCTCCTGGCAAGCCACCACGTTGGCCCTCGTCGGCGTCGTCGTCGGCGTCCCGCTGGGGCTGGTCATTGGAAGGACGGTGTGGAACACCTTCGCCAACGATCTCGGGGTGGTCCCGGTCGCCATCGTGCCGTGGCTGCTCACCGCGGCGATCACCGCCGGGGTCCTCGTGGGCGCCAACTTCATCGCCATCGCGCCTGCCTTGGTCGCAACGCGGTCCAAGCCGGGCGACCTCCTGCGACCTCTCGACTGAGCGCCATACGCTCGCGGGCGGTCCGTGCCCGGATCAGGTGCTGCTCCCCGGCCCCAGTCCGAGCGCGGCGTAGATCTCCCTGGTCGCGCTCGATGTGTTGAAGGTGTAGAAGTGCAGCCCCGGCACACCGGTACGAATGAGCCCCGAACAGAGCTCGGTGGCCAGCTCCACGCCCTCTTTGCGGACGGCCTCCGTTCCGCCCCGCTCGTCGGCGGCGGTGAGGCGGTCCTGCATCCACGTCGGGGCGGCCGCCCCCATGGCGCCCAGGCGACGCATGGTCGAGAGCGAGGTCACCGGCAGAATGCCTGGCAGGACGGGCCGGTCGACGCCGCGCTGGTGGAGGTCGGCGACGAGGCCCTCGTATTCGGAGGCCTCGAAGAAGAACTGGGTGACGCCGAAGTCGGCCAGCTCGAGCTTGGCGGCCAGATAGTCGCGGTCACGGGCCCGGTCGGGGGACCGGGGGTGGCAAGCGGGGTGGGCGGCGACCCCGATGGAGAAGCCACCGATGGCCCGGGCCAGGTGGACCAGCTCCAGGGCGTGGGCCAGCTCGCCCGGTCCCGCCGCCGGGTCTTCGGGTGGGTCACCGCCCAGCGCCATCAGGTTCTCGACGCCGGCCTTGCGCAACGACACCAGAATGTCGGCCAGCTCGAGGCGTGTGTGGGCGACGCAGATGAGATGCGCCATGGGGACCAGGTTGGTGGTGTGGAGCATGCTCGTGACCAGGTCGAAGGTGCGCTGGCGCGACTCGGCCCCACCCCGGTAGGTCACGGACACGAACGACGGCTCGAGTGGCTGGAGCTCGGTGAGCGTGCGAGCCAGGCGGGCGAGCTCCTGGTCGTTCTTGGGGGGGAAGAACTCGAACGAGTAGGTGGGCCCGGCCGCCAGCAGGTCCGCGATCCGTGTCACGTCGCTCTCGCCTCGGCGTCGGTGTCGGTGTCGGAGCCGGCGTCGGAGCCGGCGTCGGAGCCGGCGTCGACCCGGCCGTAGTCGTCTTCGAGCCGCACGATGTCGTCCTCGCCGAAGTAGCTGCCGTGCTGGACCTCAATGAGCACCACGTCGGTGTCCCCGTCGTTGGCGATGCGGTGCGCGCCCTGCCGCGGGATGTCGATCGACTCGCCGGCGTGCAGCTCGGTCACCGCGCCGTCGAGGGTGACGAGTGCCGTGCCCGAGACGATGAACCAGTGCTCGGCCCGCCGGGCGTGGCGCTGGTAGCTGAGACGCTTGTCCGGATGCACGACCAGGCGCTTGACCTTGTGGTCGGGTGCGTCGTCGTCGAGCACCGTGTAGTTGCCCCACGGCCGCTCCGAGTACTCCCGCCCCTTCTCCCGCTCACTCACGACCGTTCCCGCTCACTCGGTTGCCCGCTCCGCTGCTTGCTCGGATGCCGGCTCACGACGGCCGTCCCATCTCCGCGGCCCGCAGCGCGTTGCGCAACAGCATGGCACGGGTCATGGGCCCCACCCCACCCAGCCTGGGCGTGATCCAACCCGCCACCTCGGCCACGTCCGGGTGGGCGTCGGGGATCAGCTTGCGGCCCTCGAAGGTGGTCCCGGCCGAGACCACCGCCGCCCCCGGTTTGACCATGTCGGGCGTGAGCAGGTGCGGCCGCCCTGCTGCCGCCACCACGATGTCGGCGGTCCGCACGATGTCCGCCATGGCCGCCCGGTCGACGCCGGTATGCACGACGGTCACCGCGGCGTTGCAGCCGGGGCGCTTGAGCGCGAGCAGGTTGGCCAGCGGCCGGCCGATGGTCACCCCACGGCCGATGATCACCACGTGGCGCCCCTCGACCGGGACGTCGTAGGCGTGCAGCAGTTCCACGATCCCCGCCGGCGTGCACGGCAGTGGACCTGGGGTGCCGAGCACCAGGCGCCCGAGGTTCACCGGGTGCAGCCCGTCGACGTCCTTCTCCGGCTCCACGGCGAGGAGGACCTGCTCCTCGTCGATGCCGGCGGGCAGAGGCAGCTGCACCAGGAAGGCGCTGACTCCCGGGTCGGCGTTGAAGCGGGCCACCGCGTCGAGGACTTCCCTCTGGGTGGCGGTGGCCGGGAGGTGCTCGCCCGCCGAAGCGAGGCCGACCTCGGCGCAGTCCTCGTGCTTCATGGCCACGTATCGAGCACTCGAGACGTCGTCGCCCACGAGGACCGTGCCGAGCCCCACCGTGATCCCCTCGCCGCGCAGCCGGGCGGCGCGGTCAGCCACCTCGGCCCTGATCCGGGCAGCCACGGCCTCGCCGTCGAGGATGATCGCTCCCATCAGTGCTGTCCCATCGGTCGTTGCCCCATCAGTGCCGGAAGTGGCGTTCGCCGGTCATGACCATGGCCAGCCCGGCCGCATCCGCAGCCGCGACCACGTCCCCATCCTTCACCGACCCGCCCGGTTGGACGACGGCGGTCACGCCGGCGTCGGCCAGGACGAGCAAGCCGTCGGGGAAGGGAAAGAAGGCGTCGCTGGCCCCTGCGCCGCCCTTGGCCCGTTCGCCGGCCTTCGTGACGGCGATCTCGGCGGCGACCACCCGCGACTGCTGACCGGCACCCACGCCGACGGCCTGCCCCGCGCTCACCACCGCGATGGCGTTGGAGGTGGTGCGCCCGCACACCCGCCAGGCCAGCACCAGGTCCCGCCACTCGTCCTCGGTTGGGTGGCGGGTCGTGGCCACCCGCCACTCGCTCCGGGGTGAGACGAAGAGGTCGGCGTCCTGCACCAGGATGCTCGAGCCCAGGCTGCGCAGCTGACGTGCTGCCGGTTCGGGCGCCGGTCCGGAGAGGATGCGGGTGGCCTTGCGCCGGCCCCGCAGCGTCTCGAGCGCACCCGGCACGTAGGAGGGAGCGATGATGACATCGGCCTGCGGCCCGGCGGCCACGGCTCGGGCCACCTCGTCGGTCACCTCGCCACCGATGGCGACCACCCCGCCGAACGCGCTCATCGGATCGGCCTCGAGCGCCCGCTCGTAAGCCGTGACCACATCCGCCGCCACGGCGGCACCGCAGGGATTGGCGTGCTTGATGATGGCCACTGCCGCCTGCCCCGAGCCTTTGTCACCGTCGGCTGCCGCGTCGGCGGCCATCTCGTGGACGAGCCGCCATGCCGCGTCACCGTCGAAGATGTTGAGGTACGACAGCGGCGTCCCGCCGTGCTGGACCATCTCGTCCCACCAGTTCGGCGCGCCAGAGATCCGGTACCGGGCGCCGCGTTGGTGCGGGTTCTCGCCGTAGCGCAGGACCTCGGCTCGCTCGAGCGCCAAGTGGAGGGTGGCGGGCAGCACGGCGGACAGAGCGGACTCCTCCGCGTCGGCATCGGTGGAGCCGGCGAGGTCGGCCATCGGCGTCGGACCGCCGGCATCGAGCCAGGCCACGATGGCGGCGTCGTAGGCCGCCGTGTGGGCGAAGGCGGCCCGGGCCAGCCGGCGGCGGGTGGCGGGCGACAGGGCGCCAGTCTCCCTCAGCTCGGCCAGCACCACGGGGTAGTCGGCAGGCGAGGTGACGATGCCGACGTGCTCGTGGTTCTTGGCCGCGGCCCGTACCATGGCCGGCCCCCCGATGTCGATCAGCTCGATGGAGGGGTCCGACGAGAACGGGTACAGGTTCGACACGACGAGGTCGATGGGCACGATCCCGTTGGCCTCCAGGTCGGCCAGGTGCTCGGGCTTCGACCGGTCGGCCAGGATGCCCCCGTGGATCTTCGGGTGGAGCGTCTTGACGCGCCCGCTCAACATCTCCGGCGATCCGGTCACCTCGGCCACCTCCATCGGCGCGATCCCCGCGTCGCTCAGCGCGGCCGCCGTGTTGCCACTGGCCACCAGCTCCCAGCCGAGGTCCGACAGCCCCCGGGCCAGCTCGACCAGACCGTCTTTGTCGTACACAGACAGCAGCGCCCTCACCGGGTCATCTCCTTGTGTGCTCCTTTTTCGGTTGTGTGCGCGATCTCACGCCCCGCTTCGAGCTCGCCCAGCGCCCACGCCACCGTCGCGGGGTACAGCCGGCGCTCGACGACCTTGATCCGCTCGTGCAGCGTCTCCTCGGTGTCGCCCGCCAGTACGGCCACGGCCTCCTGGGCCAGGATCGGGCCGGCATCCATCTCGAGCGTGGCCACGTGGACCGTGCACCCGGTCTCGCCGACGCCGGCCGCCAGCGCGTCACGCACGCCGTGCCAGCCCGGGAAGGCCGGCAGCAGGGCCGGGTGCGTGTTGAGGATGCGGTTCGGGAACGCCCGGTGGACCACCTCCGTCAAAACGGTGCCGAACCCGGCCATGGCCACCAGGTCGGTCTGACGGCTCACCAGTCGCTCGGTCACCGCCTCCGTGAAGGCGTCGCGGTCGAAGCTGGCGCCGAACCCGCCGAAGTCGGCCCGGTCCACCAGTTCGGACGCCACGCCGCGCTCGTCCGCCAGCGCGAGCGCCGCGCAGGGACGGTCGGCGAGGACGGTGACGACCGGGAGCCCGTCGTCGAACATGGCCCGCAGGATCGTCCCGGAACCCGAGACAAGGACCGCGAGGCGCACGAGGCCAATCTAGTGGTCGTGCTGCGTGGCGCCGGGTGCCCGTCCCGCTGCCGGCGGCGCTCCACGCTTCATGCCGCCGGCAGCCCCGATTCGGGAGGTGGTGGCCGTTGTTGCCGCCCGGGTGGCACCTGTTTCCGTCGCTCCTTCTGCTCTCGTTGGTAACGCAACCGGTTGTGGAAGCCGCAGAGCAGGCGCCCGTTCTCCTGGGCCGTCAGCCCACCAACGGACCACGGCTCGATGTGGTCGACCTGGCAGTCCTCGGCCGGCTCGAAGCAGTCTGGATGCGTGCACATCCGGTCCCGCAGCTCGATGGCCCGGCGGGTGCCACCGGTGAAGAGGCGGGCCCGCACACTGACGTCGATCCGGTTGCCCAACCGGAAGATGGCCCGCTCGAAATAAGCCGAGGTCATCCACGGGTCGAGGACCGAAGGGGCAACGACCGTCCCGCGCTCGAGCTCGCAGATCCGACCGTGAATCGTCTCGTACCCGACGAACACACTGAAGAGCGGAGCCGGGCGGACGCCGTCGGCGGGTGCCGTGCGACTTCGGGTGGCCATCTCGACCAGTGCGTCGGCGCGGCGCTGTCCCGACGTGCGAGTCAGCTCGTCGAGGCGAGGAGTACGGTCCAGGCGTTCCCGCGCCTCGGCGCAGTCCTGCTCGAACAGCTCGTGCTCGATCCGGTTGAGCTCACTCGAGACGATGGACCCCGAGATCGGGTCGAGGGTCATCTGCCCCAGCCACATGCCCCCCATGCTGGGCTCCAGGAAGACGGTCCGCGCGTCCCGGCGTGCCATCTCGTCGTCGTCGGCTCCCTCGGGATCGGCCAGCTGCTTCCAATAGGACAGGGCCCGGAAGAAGTCCTCGAAGCCCATCTGCGCCGCCTGGGTGACGAGCATCTCCTCGTCCCGCTCCATGGCCGCTTCGGTGCGGTGGCGGCGTGCCCCGGCGATCGCCTTCGCCTGCTCGCTGCCGATTCGGCCCTCTCGCCAGGCGTCGGCACTCCGGGGAAGGTCGCACAGAGCCCGCCCAAGGCGGACGCGCCGACGGGCGGACGCGTGAGACACGCGACACCGACGAGCGACCCAGGCCGCCGCGGTCTTGGCGCCGTCCGCCACCCATTCATGGCCGGTCTCGAATGCGCCGGTCGCCTCGGTGACGAAGGCCTCGAACCGCGAAAGGTGGCGGTGGAGCTCTTCAATCGAGTTCCCGTCGGCGTGCGCCTCGGGGCCCGACTCCATCAGCGCGTCGCAGCGCGTCGGCAAATGCCGCCAACTCCTTAGTTCGCACCGCGGCCGCTGCCTCCATGCGTCAGAGCAAATCACGGGGTTGTGACACCCCATGGCCCTCTCGAGCGAGGCTACGAACCAGTCACCTTCACGACCCAGGTGCAGGAGGCCGGGGCTTGCACCACCAGCGTCTGTGCCCCCAGGGTTGACAGCGCCGTGACCGACTGCCCCGACGGTCCGGTCTCGCTGATGGCGGCCGATCCGCTGGGAGCCGACCCGCTCGGAGTCACGAACACCTGGAACGAAGAACCGGCGGCTGGCGCGGGGGCGCACCTGAACGCCCACCCGATGTTCCACCCCGCCGCAGTCGTCGTGAACGGCGGGCTGGTCCAGTTTCCCTGGAGCTGTGGCGACGTCAAGAGGACACGTGCAGGTCCCGCTGCCGTCGTCGACGAAGTCGAGGGTGCAGTCGACGTCGTCGTGGAACCTCCGGCAGCGGCAGCCGTGGTCGTGGTGGCGGAACTGCCCCCAGCGGCTGTCGTGGTGGCCGTGCTGCCTCCGGCGGCCGCTCCGGTGGAACCCGCGCTCTGAGGAGGCAGCGTGCTTTCCCGCTTGGTGCTCGGTGCTCCGCCGCCCGTGTCCCCATTGATCCACATGCCCAAGATGGTCGCGACGAGGATGGCAACCAAGAGCTGCCAGGTCCTCCAGGATCGTCGCTCCTTGATCTTGAACTCACCTGGCTTGGGCGGCTCGTCGGACGACGCCAAGGGCGCGTCGACATTGTCGGGTGGAGATGTCACCGCCATCGGTCAGGTCGTGATCCCGTTCGACCCGGCAGTGATGCTCGCGGAGCGGGACGACTGGGCGTCGATCAGCTGCTTGGCAAAGGCAACCAGGAAGGCCCGATTGTTGATGAGCGCGCGGTCCGATTCGTTCGCCGGGTTCAACGAGCCCCCGATGTTGTGAAGGGAGTCCGCGGTCGTGATTCCCCTGACCTGCACACCGTGACCTGAGTTCTGGACGTAGAGCACAACCCGCTCGTAACTAGTGCCTCCGGTGTCCATCTTCACGGGCACGATCCAGTAGACGATCGACCAGCTGCCGAACTGCTGCGATGTGTAGGACATCGACTGTCCCGTGATGCCACCGGCGAGAGATACCTGCGTCACGTCGGCCAGCGCGTAACCGTGGAACGCATAGCAGTTCTCAACGCCGAAAGCGGAAAAGCTGGAGAGATCTGGGGTGTTGATGACGTCGGCGACCACGAGGGCACTGGTGTGAAGGGGGCCCAATCCTTCGGACCGCATCGTGTAGCGATTCCAGACGGACGTGTCGCCGAACAACGGCTTGGCCCACCCGAAGGTGGTCTCGTACTCCGCCGACCAGCCCTGCGGCGCGACCGGACCTTGGATGAAGGCGGTCAGCTTCGCTTGGCCCGCGACGCCCGCCACCAAGTTGTAGGTGCCGAGGCCGACATTGCTGACCCCGATGACGAGGGCTGCCAGCACCACGGCCATCACGGCGAGGTAGACCTTGGGCACGGCGAGAGTCACCTTCCGCTTCTGTGTTTCTGCGGGAGAGCCGGCGGAAGGGACGGGGGCCGTGCCGTTCGGCGACCCCGGAGGGCTGGTCGGGCCAAAGGCAATGTGCATGCCCAGGGGGCGGATCAACACGAGCATGACGATCACGCCTATGCAGAACAGGACCAGGCCGATGAACGGGTGGAACACATTGAGGGCGACGGACTCTCCCCACTCCTTTCCGGCGAAGAAGATGAAGGTGATACGACCGAGGTTGAGGGCAAAGAGGAGAACCATGCCGCCGGCGAGCCAGAGAACCCTGCGCACGATGGGACCACGGACGATTGCGGCGAAGGCCGAGCCGACCAGCAAGAAGCCGACCACGCCGTTGACTCCGGAGCAGGCGGACACGATGCTGAGAGAAAAGGGCGTGCCGTGGTGAGTGACCGTGAACAGCGTGTTGTCCGATGAGACGGCGGGCGTCGCCAGGTGGGTCCAGAGGGCGATCTTCCGCATGGCCAGCAGGGTGACGTCGGTGAAGGCGTTGAGCACTCCCAGCAGGTACTTCTCGTAGGGATAGGGCCACGCCAGGAACAGGAAGGCGATCGCCAGCTTCTGACGCCACAGCACGCGGCAGCCGAAGATGATGGCCACCGCACCGGCAATGAAGATGGGCAGCGAGAACAGGTCGACCCGGTATACCCAGAACATGGCCGACATGCGCGCCGGAAGCAATTCGTTGATGGCCACGGCGGCAAGGATCAGTGGGATCCCGATCGTGTAGTCCACCTGTCGGTCGTAGATCGGCGGCTCGGGCTTGAGGGGCCGGGAACGAAGGGCGGCCAGGGCCAGGGCAATGGCCGGCACCAGGCTGATGTAGGCAAGCGGCGTCTGCTGGTCGGCAGTCTGCAGAAGCGTGCTCAACGAGTAGTTGTAGGCGATGAGGACGGCGCCCAGGAGCACACCGACCTGGATCCGTGTCCGCGTGGTCTGAGACGCGTCGGTCCAGCGTTGTCGCCACTTGTCTTGCCAGTTCTTGACGGCGGACCAGCGAGTAGCCGGCTTCGGGGCGTAGAGCGTGTCGGTCATGGACCTGCTCCTCGTCCCACTTGCTCCGGCCTGTCCTCGGGACGACCTCGACGGTCGCTCATCCGAACCGACCGTGCACGTAGTCCGAAGTCCTCGGATCACGAGGATTGGAGAACACCTCTTGGGTCGGGCCGGCCTCGACGATGTGCCCCGGCGCTCCCTCGCTGTCGACCAGGAACAGAGCACACGTGTCGGAGACCCGTTGAGCCTGTTGCATGTTGTGGGTCACGATGACGATCGTCAACTCGTGGCAGAGCTCTCTGATCGTCTCCTCAATGACGCCCGTCGAGATGGGATCGAGGGCCGAACACGGCTCGTCCATGAGGAGAACCTTGGGCCGCACGGCCAGAGCCCGGGCGATGCACAGACGTTGCTGTTGACCGCCCGAGAGGGCTGCACCGGCCTCGTTGAGGCGATTTCTCGTCTCCCGCCACAACCCGGCCCGCTCCAGGCAGTCCTTGACCAGGGCATCGGCGTTGCCCACCTTGGTGCCCGAGAGCCTGAGACCGGCCAAAACGTTCTGTGCGATAGTCATGGAAGGGAACGGGTTGGGCCGTTGGAACACCATGCCGATCTTCAACCGGGTCTCGGTCACCCGCAGTGCGGGCCCGTAGATGTCCACACCGTCCAGCCTGACCGATCCGGAAAGGGCCGCCGAGGGTATGAGCTCGTGCATCCGGTTCAGGATCCGCAAGAATGTCGACTTCCCACATCCTGACGGCCCGATCAGAGCGGTGACTTTGTGGGCTTCCATGGACAGCGAGATCCGCTCGAGCACCTTGTGGGAGCCGAACCACGCGCTGACATTCGCCGCTTCCATGCCCGCCGGCGGTGCACCTGACTGCAACGGCCCGGGGGGCGCCAACGGAGATCGTGGTATGGCGATCGGTACGGGCACCCCATGCTGTTGCTCGGTGGTGGTCACGGCCCAACCTCCGGTCGCCTCAATCGCCGCCCTCGCCTTCGCCCGAGGATACCGAGCCCGAGCAGGGCACCACCCGCTCCGAGCAATGGAACGATATCGGACACACCGGTGGAGGCGAGCTCCGCGTCGGTGCCGCCAGAATTTCCGGTGTTCCCAGTTCCGGCAGAGCTCGTGGACGCCGAGGCGGGAGTCGACGATGCCGGCGCCGCCGTGGCGCCGACAGGCGCCGTGGTGCTTCCGCTCGGGGTGGACGCGGAGTTCGAGGTGGAGGTCGCAGCCTCTTGATCGAGCTCCGTTGCCACCTTCAGGTCGGCGGCCACCATGGTCGGGGTCGGGGGAGCCGATCCCAAGGTGATCTCGTCCGACTGGGCCACCGGCCCCACGACGAACCGGATGTACTGGGCCAACTTCGCCGCCTTGGCTGGGGTGAGACCCGAGGTGGGCACGACCAGGTAGCTCTCCACCATCAGGTAGTTGTTGTAGGCGTTGGCGTTCTTGGCGTTGGCCGCGAACGTGACCAGGTTCGTTGTGGGGTCCATCGTGGCGTCCGCCTGGCTCGCCGCCGCGGCAGTTTCGCTCGGGGGAACGAACTGGCCGGCTGCATTCTGGATCGCCGCGGTGGGGATGTTCCACGGTGTACCTTGCGGGGCACCCGTCCACACCGAGGACAGAGGGAACACGTCGTCCGGACCGGCGCCGGCCCCCAGGCCTGTCCACGTGACGAGCTGTGACGGGGCATTGGTTTGAGCGTTGATGGACAGCTCTTTTCCGATGAGGCCGGCGTCGCCGCCGACAAAGGCGTGAATGCCGTGGAACGGCCAGGTGTCCGACGGAGCATCACTCGTCGTCAAGGCGTTGCTCCCCGGGTTGTTCAGCGCGTTGTCCAACAGTTCCTTGGCGGTCGGGTCGCTGTCGAGCAACGCCATCAGCGCCGTGTTCTCGGCCGACGGCTCGAGGGTGGATGCCTGATAGATGCCGGAGTTCGGGATCGGCTTGCCGTCGGCCTGCGTCAGTCGCGGATCCCCCCATCCGGTCAGCTGCGGAGGGAGATTCTGATTGGGAGAGACGGTCGAGCTGGTGAGGCCAGAGGTGAACAGGCTCGCCACCAAGGGCACGGTGAGCGGGATGTCGTTACAGAGTGCGCTCGTGGAGTTCCCGTTCAGTCCCAATTGGTCGCACACTGCCAAGGTGGCCACGGCAACTGGCGTCGCGGCGAACGGAACATAGACGAACGTCCGACCGTTGGCCTTGGCCGTCGCCGCCTCGGTCGAGGTCAGGGGGCGCTCGGACACGACGAAATCCGTCGCGAAACTGCCGGGCGCGGTACCGACGAAGTCGCCGATGGCGTTCTTGAGACTGGCGTCGTTGTACTGCGGGTTCAGCGGCGCAAGACCGGAGTCGGCCCTGAGCAGCACGTCCGTCACCGGCGTGAGGAAGGAGCCACCTTCGCCGACCAAGGCCGTGGGGTCGGTGTCGGCCGCGGCCGGCGCAGGCAGCACAGCCGCCAGAGCCGCGAGTGACACCAGGCCCACACCGAGCAGCGAGCAGCAGCGCCAGCCTGACAACGGACGGGTCATGAAGTGCCCCCGGCCCGGCGGTGCCGTTGCAGCCAGCGACGGCCGATCCACCCGGCGGCAAGAAGCAGGAGACCGACGATGACCAGCGGCACCGGATCGGTTCCTGTCGAGGCCATGGACGTCGATCCGCTGAGCGCGACCGAGGGGTCGACACCACCTGCGCCGCCCGCCCCTGTGCTCCCGGCAGTTGCACCGGCGCTGAGTGCCCTGCTGGCGCTGCCCGCGCCAGCGGCGGTGTTGCCATTGACGGTCGCGATGTTGGCTGCTCCGGGTGGTGCCGGAGGAGCAGCTCCGTTCGTCACGCCACAGGTCGGGGTTGTCTGACCAGCCTGGACCTCGGTGGGTGTCAGGTCACCGCACGAGTAGGCCGCGCTCTCGGCCGCGGTCGGGTCAACCGCACCCGGAACATTGTTGATGACCGCATCGATTCCATAGCGCTCGAGCGACAGGCCCAAAGTGGCGTATCCGAATTTCGGTGCCGCCTGCTGGCCGAGGGTGAGCACGTAGTTCACGAACTGGCTCATCGTGGCCCCCTTGGCGGTGGCCCATCCCTTGGTCGGCGTCAGCAAGTAGCTGTAGGTCGACGGGTTGTAGACATTCGGACCCAAGCCGTTGAAGTCGAGTTTGTGAGTCCCGTCTGACAGCTGCGTGGCGTAGGCCAGCGCCGAGGCCACGTCGACGGGCGTCGGCAAGGTGAACTTGCCGCTCGCGTTCTGCATCTGGGCAACGGCCTTGGACGGGTCGGACCCCGTGAACCCCGAGTCGGTGGCGTAGTTCGCCTGCACGGGTCCGATGGAACCCGTGGTGTTGACGACGTTGGAAGCCACCGCAGATGTCGATGCCTCGTCGATACCGTTCGCCGGTGCCTGCCAGTTCGATCCTGGGGTCGTCGCGTTGATCGGCACGCCGCTCGGTGGCGGGCTCCCCGACTCGTTCTTGGCGTACTGGGCCCAGACGGCCGGCTGCTCGTCGATGCAGTACTCCTCCAGCACGAAGTTGGTCCCCGCGGGATCGCTCTCTGTGACCGGCTTCACGGCGAGATTGGGCAAGGTCACATTGGCATTCGCTCCATTTGCTTTGAGCGCGGGGTCGTCCCAGTTGGTGATCTGTCCGGTCAGGAGGAGGCACGCGGTGTAACTGGTCAGCTGGAGCGTCTGGGTGAGGCCGGGAATGTTGTACATGAAGGCCACGCCGGCCGCGGTGATGGGGATGAACTCGTATGCAAACGATGGCGGGGTCGTGCCGACGCTCGAATTCACGTAACCGGTGTCGCTGACCGCATAGTCGACCGTCCCGTTGGTGAACTCGTAACGTCCCTGACCCGAGTTGCTCGGCGTGTATTGCACGGTGATGTTGTAGGGAGCCTGCCCCACTTGGTCGGCCCAGTTCGTCACCGCCGGGGAGGCAAACGACGATCCGGTCCCGGCGATTCCCGCCGCGGTGACGAACGGTCGTTGGCTGGGCGCAGGTGGAGTGGCGGTCGTCGGCACCGCCGTCCCGATGCTGTTGGAGGACGCATCAGCACCTGCGGGAGTCCCGATCGTCATGAGCGCGAGCAGCGACGTCACACCGACCAGCGCCGCCGCGCCCCATCGGCGTGGCCGCGCTCCCTGCTCGAGGCGGCTGTGGCGGATGGACGTCATCAGAGAATTCACCGGGTTTGGCTCCTTGGGTCGGTCGCACGTACGGAACAATCGGTGGGGCAGATGGAAGTCGTCACGATGTGGCATCACTCGCTTGCAACTCGCTTGCGGTTCGTTTGCGAAGCTTCGACCAGAAGGGTCGACGGCCCGAGCGGCTCCTTCCGAGCCACCGGGCCAGGGAAAACAGGCCCAGCACCAAGGCCATCAGGACGAACGCCGCACCCCATCCGACCGAGATCGCCTTCGCTGACGGCTGGAACACCTGCTCGTAAATCCGAAGGGGCAGGTCGTCCTGCACGCCGTGAAAGGGATTCCAGTTGTAGTGAGCATTTCCGCCGGCCGTGAACAGTACTTCGGCGGTCTCCCCAGCCGTTCGGGCAATGCCGAGAATGGCGGCAGTGATCAAACCCGCACGCGCCGTCGGAAGAACGACGCGAACGGCGACCCGCCACTGCGGTGCCCCGAGGGCATGGGCCGCTTCCCGGAGTGAACCGGGTACGACCTTGATGACCTCGACAGCGGCCCGGCACGTGACCGGAATCATCATGATCGACAAGGTGAGAGCCGCGACGAAACCGTTCTGTCCGTTCGTCTTGTGGGGGATAACCCAGATGATGTACACGAAGAGGCCGGCGATGATGGACGGGGTGCCGGTCATGGCATCGACCACGTTGCGGACGAGACGCGCCAGGACGCTGTCGGACTCGACCATGTAGGTGGCCGTGAGGAACGCGATCGGCACTGAGATCAGCGTGGCGATCGCGACCTGCTCTACCGTGCCGACGATGGACTGGCCCACCCCGTAGGCATCACCTGACTTGCCGCCCGTCGTGTCGTTGACGAAGAACTGCGGAAAGTGGGCGAACACGATGGGCCCACCCTTCACCACCACGTAGAGCACGACGGCGGCCAACGCGACGAGGGCGATGACGGCGCCGGTCCAGATGGAGACGGTGGCAAGACGGTCCTTCATGAGGAGGACTCCGTGGCGACGCCACACGAGGAGGCCGTAGATGGTGTAGCTGAGAACGGCCCAGCAGAAGAAGAATCCGAAACCGAATGAGAGTCCAGCCAAGCTGAAGATGAGCCAGACCGACGCCAATGCCGCGGTAGCGCTGCCGATGAGGTCGAGCACGCCGTCTCGCGAAAGGCGCCGCTGTCGATTGGGACGATCGACCTGGGCTGGGGACGCCGGCACCCCCTCCGTGGAGGTCATCATCAGACCTGGCCTATTGAACGGCGGGTGATGAGTCTGCCGCCCAGGCTGACGACCAGGGTGGTGGCGAACAGCGTGAGCCCGGCGAGACTCAGTTCACTCCGGCCGTGGGCGTCGGCGGTCGTAAAGGAGAAGGCGACCTGCCGGGCCACATCTCCGTTGCCGGGACCGAGGATGGCCTTTATGACCGTGTTGCTGGGGGAAAGGACCAGCAGCACCGCCATCGTCTCGCCCAACGCCCGACTGATGCCCAGGAGGATGCCTCCGACGATGCCACTGCGGGAATAGGGCAGGATGACGTCGGTGATGGTGCCCCATCGCGTCCCCCCTAACCCGAGGGCGGCTTCACAAGCGTCCCGAGGGGCTTGCGCCATGACCTCCCGACTGACCGAGGCCACGACCGGAATGATCATGATGGCCACGATCAGGCCGCAGACGAAGACCGAATCGGTGTAGGTCCCAGGCTCAGCGGTCCGGAAGATAGGGATGAAGCCGAGGTGGTCGGCGATCCACGAGACGGGTCCGTTCACATAGTGGTTGAGCGCTTCGAGCCCCCAGAACCCGAAGACGATGCTCGGCACCACCGCCAGCAAGTCGACCAGCCCGGTCAACCCCCCACGGAGCTTGGGCGGGGCGTACTCGTTGATCATGAGTGCGATCGACAGGGCGATGGGAGTCCCGACCACGATGGCGATCAGCGCAATGAGCACCGAACCGACGAGGATACCGAGCACTCCCGCATGGATGGGGGTGGACCACACCGTTCCGGTGAAGAAGTCGAGCTTGAAGGTTCGAAGCGCCCACCAGCTCTGCGCAAACAAAAAGGCGAGAATTGACACGAGCACGACGAGGACGATCACACCGGCGGCACCCAAGAGGACGCGGAAGGTTCGGTCCGCCCCGGTCAGGCGGTGCGAGATGGCGATCGGCGTCTCGTCGACCGGCTCTGGATTGGCCAGGGCATGTGGCGGCGTGGCAAGCGTCGTCATCCTCGTCCCCTCACCCGGCCATTGAGCCGTAGAAGACGGCGTCGCCCTCGGTGAACACCCCACCGTCGGAGCCCACCAGCCAGTAGCCCTTGCCGTCGGGGGTGGCGGCCGTGCCCACGATGGGCTGCTTCAGGTTGATGGCGCCCGTCGAGCCGTAGAAGACGGCGTCGCCCTCGGTGAACACCCCACCGTCGGAGGCCACCAGCCAGTAGCCCTTGCCGTCGGGGGTGGGGGCCATGCCGACAATCGGCTTGTTCAGGTTGATGGCGCCCGTCGAGCCGTAGAAGACGGCGTCGCCCTCGGTGAACACCCCACCGTCGGAGGCCACCAGCCAGTAGCCCTTGCCGTCGGGGGTGGGGGCCATGCCGACAATCGGCTTGTTCAGCTGAATGGCGCCCGTCGAGCCGTAGAAGACGGCGTCGCCCTCGGTGAACACCCCACCGTCGGAGGCCACCAGCCAGTAGCCCTTGCCGTCGGGGGTGGGGGCCATGCCGACAATCGGCTTGTTCAGGTTGATGGCGCCCGTCGAGCCGTAGAAGACGGCGTCGCCTTCGGTGAACACCCCACCGTCGGAGGCCACCAGCCAGTAGCCCTTGCCGTCGGGGGTGGGGGCCATGCCGACAATCGGCTTGTTCAGCTGAATGGCGCCCGTCGAGCCGTAGAAGACGGCGTCGCCCTCGGTGAACACCCCACCGTCGGAGGCCACCAGCCAGTAGCCCTTGCCGTCGGGGGTGGGGGCCATGCCGACAATCGGCTTGTTGAGTGAAGCAGACGCTGCGCCGGTCGCCGGCGTGAACGAGATCGTGACGCTCAAGCCGGTGAGCGGCGCGTTGTCCGTGACGTCGGTCGCGGTGAAGGTCACACTTTCGGGGGTCGTGTCCGTCACCGTGAGTGAGGCCATGCCGTTGGGGTCGGTGGTGGCGGTTCCCGGAGACACGACGGCATGGACCGACATGGGGACAAGGGTCACTGTCTTGCCGCTGAGCGGCAGCCCGTTGCCATCGTTGAGGATCACCTGGACCGTGGCGCTCGAGTGTCCGTCGGCCGGCACCGTCGTGCGGCTGGCGACGATGTCCGAATCGGCGACGGCCGGCGCTGTCGGCGGGGGTGTGCCGAAGGTGACCTCGACCTCCTCACCGACGAGCGGCAGATTGTCCGTGGTGTCCGTGGCCCGGAACCGGACGGTCTCCGCGGTGGCGTCGGTGACCTTGAATGCCGCCTGGCCTGAAGCATTGGTCATCACGCCGGTGGTTGGCGTGATCGTCGACGAGCCGTTCAGCGCAGTCAGTGTGATCCCGATCCCTTGGACGGGGTTGGCATTGTGGTCCTCCACCGTCACCGTGATCGTCGATGCCGTCGAGCCGTCGGCGGGGACCGCGGAGGGGCTGGCTTGCACGGTCGACTGGCTGACTTGCGGGACTCCGGCCGTGAAGGTGACCGCCACTGTCTGGGCCACGGTGACGCTGTCGGTCGAGTCGGTCGCGGTATACGTGATCGACTCCGCTGTCGTGTCAAAAGCATTGAAGGAGATGTCGCCACTTGCGTCGGTGGTGGTTGCCACGACGCTTCCCGAGAACCCCGAAGGAACGACCCGGCTCGTGGTCGACTGGTTCGACGTGCCGGTGATAGCACCGGCCACGGTGACCGTCCTCCCCGCCAGTGGGTTTCCGAACTGATCCTCAATGACCACCGTGAGGGAGGCGGCCGTAACCCCGTCGGCGGCCACCGTCGCCGGAGTGACCGCCATGGACGACTTCAACGGTGAGGGAGCAGGCACCTCGAAGTCCACCAGCGTCGTCGCCACGATGGCGAGGTTGCTGTCCGAGACGTCGACGGCGTGGAAGGTGACGGTTTCAGCGGTGGTATCGCTCACCGAGAAGGAGGCCTGGCCGTTGCTTGCGGTCACTTGCGAGCCTTGCGAGCTGGGCGTGATGACCGCGGTTGTCGACGAGGCGCTCAGCGCGACCGTCTTGCCGGGGACGGGACTGGTGCCGGTGAGCAGCGTGACGCTGACGGTTCCGGTCGGTTGCGGACCACCGTTCGCCACGCTGGACACGATCGGGGACGTCGTCGTGACGGTCGAGTCAGTCGCCGAGACGGTGAGGGTCCCGAACGTGACGCTGGCACTCTGGCCGGTCAGGGCAAGGCCGTCAGTCGAGTCCGCCGCCGAGTAGGTCACGGTCTCGGGCGTGGTGTCGGACACGGTGAAGGTGGCCTGTCCCTGGGCATTGGTGGTATCCGACCCGCTCGAGACAGGCGCGATCACCGAATGGCCACTCCCCTGGGTGAGCGAGATGAGCTTGTTGGCGAGGGGCTGGGGAGCCACCCCCTGGTCCTTGAGCGTGACGGTGATCGTCGTGCTGCCGGTCTGGGACACCGATGCATTGAGTGCCGAGACGGAAGAAGTGGACGGGGTGGCCACGGGGGCGGCAAAGGTGACCGCCGGGGGAGTCGCCGGTGTCAACACCAAATTGGTGTCGGTCGTGTCGGTCGCCGTGTAGGTCACCGTTTCGGCAGTGGTGTCGCCGACGGTGAAGACTGCCTGTCCGCTGCCGTCGGTCGTCGCCGTCGTCCCGGCGCTGCCGTTGACCTCGATGGTGGAGTGGCCAGAGCCTTGGGACAGCGTGACCGATTTTGCGCTGGTCACCGGATTGCCGTTGGTGTCCTTGAGCGTGACGGTGATCGTCGATGTGTTCACCCCGTCGGCCGCCACCGTCGTCGGGCTGGCCACCACGGTCGAGTTCGTGGCCGACGTCGCTGTGATCACCGGCGCCGACCCGTCACCGGGATTCAGGCCTGTTTCGGACCCGCTCCCGAAGTCGGCCTGCTGATCCACGTTGAACGATGCCGAGAAGAGGTGCGGGAAGCCGAAGCCGCCGCTGGCTGGGTTGGAGGCAAAGATGCCCAGCACGCACTGGTTCGGAGCGACGTCACAGATGCCGACCATGGTGGCCGAGCCGAGCGTGCCCGGATCGGGCAGGTCGTACATGGTGAACCCCGACGCCCCCGTGAGGTTGAAAGCGCCGTCGGTCGTCTTCGGCGTCGTGGCGAGCGTCGCTGCCTCGCAGCCGTTCGCCGTGGTTGGCAGGTCGGCCGAGGTGCCACCCGGATCGGTGCACTCCTCCATGTAGAACAGCCCCGTCGTCGGTGCACCGGCGGCGGTGAGGTTGGTCGTGTCGATCACCGGGTTGGCGGCGACGCTCAGATCGATCAGCTGGCCGCTCGAGTAGGGGGTCCCTGCGGTCACCGTGCCCTGGGTGCTCAGGGTCGTGTAGCCGTCGGAGCTCGTGAGCTGTGCCGCCTCGCCTGGGTCGCTCTCGGCGGCGAGGAGCGCCACCGTCGAGACCAGCATCGCCACCAAGAACGCTCCGGCGAGCAGCCCGCGCCGCCCCACCGGTTTCGCTTGCTGCCACTTGTGCGGTATCCGGATCAAGGTCGGGCTTCGCGCGTTGGACGGTGGATGCGACGGAGGGCCGATCCGACCAGGAGCAGTACACCTCCCGCGCCGAGCAGCCACGGCCACAGTGTGGGGCCGCCGGTGTTCGCCAGCGTGGCCGGGGGCACCGACACCTCGGGCGAAACCCCGTTCGTCGAGCCTGAGCTCGACTCCCCCGACCCGCTCGTCGATCCCTCTCCGTTGCTCGAAGCTCCAGTACTCACCCCTGACACGACTTGGAACGGCGCCGAGAACAGGTGCGGCTTGGAGAAATCGTTCTGGTTCGAGAAGAAGCCGAGCACACATTGGTGTTGGGCGTCACATACCGTTCCGTTCGACACTCCGAGATCGGCCGCGTCGGGCAGGGCATACATCGTGAATCCCTTGAGGAGCAGGCTCCCGTTCACCTGAGCACCAGGCACGGAATCGATCGTCTCTGGCTCGCAGTCAGTTGGTTCCTTTGGCAGGTTCGCCTCCTGCCCGTCGGGGTCGGCACACTCCAGGACCTTGATGGCCACGGCTCCGCTCGGGAACCCGGCGCCCTCGAGCGAAGCCTGACTGAGCGTCGAGTTGGCCGCAACCAACAGGTCGATCGCCTCGTGATTGGCGAGAGGATTCGTCGCGACCGCGCCGCTGGAACTGATCTTCAGCGTCACCGTGCCATTGGTGAGTGGGGCGGCGCCCGCGTGCGAAGAGAACACCCCGACCATGATGGACGAGACCACGAGCACCGCTCCGAGGATCTGGAGTGCCAGCGCAACCCGCCTCGCCGATTCTGGGCGACGGCCCCGGTCCGTCTGCGCTAATCCGTTCTTGTTTCGCCTCTCAGCTGACGCGGTCCTTTGCACCACACTCATCGATCGCCGAGTTCCTCTGTTGCTACCGGCATGTCGCTCGGTCCTCTCCCGTTCTTAGGTTTCTCTGCTGAGACCACACCGAGGGGTGCCCTGCGATTGCTCGCAGGGACACCCCTCGGATCGAGGTATTGATTTCCGCCCAATATGAACCAACGGTCCAGGTGGGCCCCTCCTTTTAGCTGTTCGGGTCCGTGACAGCCAGGACCGGCGGGTGGCCGGGGAAGTAGAGGGTCGAAGGCGCGGTGCCTCCTGTTCCGGCCACCGGCGTGTTGTTCAGCGTGATGGTGCTCCCGCTGATCGACTGAACGGTGGTGTTCGCAGGAAGGGCGACCGAGTAGCCCGCCGGGATGGTGACTGTCCATCCGACCTGGATGGTGGAGGGAACCGCCGCCGTCAAGGTGACGGTAGCGCTGGAGGTGCTGATGCCACCGGTGGCGATGGCCTGCGTGGCCGCGCAGGACCCGTTGGGGTTGGTCACCCCATTGGCCGTGAGCTGCGCGGTCGCCGACAGTTCCGGGGTGGTGTCGGTGTTGCGGGAGAACCCGTACTGACCGTTGATGATGTTGGTGAGGTCAGCGTCGAAGTTCCCACCGTTCACGTGGTCCGTCCCCTTGGCGATCGAGCCGCCGGTGTTGGTGTCGCAGAGCCAGTTCAAGAACCCTCCCGTCGACGCCCGGACCTTGTCGGTCCGGAAGATGTTGAACAGCGTCCTCGACGTCGGGTAGGCGTTGCTGCGCTCGTGGGCGATGGTGGGCGTGACGGTGTTGCCGTTCAGCAGCGACTCCGTGAACGAGGTCGGGTGACCCGATACCCCGGTCGCCTCGAGGTTGGTGACCCCGGCGTTGGGGTTGGTGTCGTAGGGCCCCAAGCCCATGTAGTAGATCGACGTGGCGATGTCCACGACCTGGTCGGCTGCATCCGCCGCGGGCCAGTCAGCGTTCGCGAAGTCGCCGATCTGGTTGGCGTCGTTCTCGAGTGCGATCTCGAGGTTTCCCGGTGCGGGACCCTGGCTGGCCTGAGGGTCAGCCCCCGAGGCGGCGTCCTCGTTGTAGTTGCCCGTGGCCGTGCAGTTCCCCGAGCCGATGCCCGACTTGGCGAAGTTGTTGAACGTCGCTGCCGTGCCTGATCCAGAGTTCACGCCGATGATACGGATGGGGACGCCGATGGGCGCTCCCTGACCCGCAACCTCGGTTCCGCTCAGGTTGGTCAGCTGGCCCCAGTCGGTGATCTGGCTGTCACCGGCCGTGGCGCTCGAGCCGTGCTGGCACCAGAGCCGGTAGGCGAGGCTGCTGGCCCCACCCCCGCCTGAAATTTGCGTGTTGTCCACGTCCGAGAACGGAGTACCCGAGCACGCCGGCGAGCCGCCGCTCGTCTTCGAAACGCAGTTGAAGGCGTCACCGGGCTCCCAGCCTGCGGCAACCGGACCGATCCCAGAACTGGGGAAGGCGGTGCAGACCAGGGTCCCGGCGTTGTTGAAGCTGGGGAATTGGCCCGCGACTCCACAAGCCGGGTCCACGGTGCTGAGGTAGCCGGACGGGCTGCCGTACGCCTCGGGGTCGATCGACTGGAAGTCGACGGCCGGGACACTGTCCTTGGCGTAACCGAGCTGATCCCCGGCGCAGCTGGCGACGCCGAAGGGCTTCGACGACCGCGCATAGTCGACCGTCGTACCCACTGGCGTACCGACGGTTCCGCACAACTCGCCCTGGCCGTTGCCCGAGCCGACATCGTTGATGCCTTGCAGCTCTTCAGTGGCCGCGAAGTTGTCCGAGGTGTCCGACTGCGTGTTGTTGGGGTTGTTCCCGCTGTTGCCGGCCGGCGTCAGACAGTCCTGGTTGTTGGTGGTCGGCTGGCACGAGAACGGGAACAGTCCAGCCTGCGCGTAGAGGTCGCTGATGGACTGCATCATGAACAGCGTGGTGTCCGAACCTTCGGAATGGTCCACGTTGCTGATCTGGTCGGTGGCGGGCAGCCAGTTCGGATACGCACCGAACGTGGGGAAAGCAGGAATGGTGGGCCCAGCGGCCGAAGCCGTTCCCGCCAGTCCCACTCCCAGCAGCAGTGCGGCAGACATGGCTGCTGCACCGAGCGAGGATGCGACCGCAAAGCGGTTGCGCAGCTTGCGAGGTTTCATAATCAGTGGTTTCTCCTTTTGGTTTGTTGCGTTGGGTTCGCTGCGGCGATTGGTTTCGATTGATGCTGGTTTCGATGCAGACTGACTCCCTTCGGCCGGACGCTGGGGATGGCCCCCCAGCGTCCGCCTTGCAAGCTTGCGTCCCCGAGGCGTTACGCAGCCTCGTGCTGGCGACGTCGACGGTTGCGGATCGACCAGGCACCAAGGATGGCGAGGCCGGCCAGTGGCAGACCGAGGGCCAAGGGCACCTCGGGCGTGCCGTCACCTGGATTGTCTCCAAGGTCTTGCCCATCGCCCACGGTCACCTGGAACGGCGCCGAGAAGAGGTGCGGAAAGCCGAAGCCGCCGCTGGCTGGGTTGGCGGCAAAGATGCCCAGCACGCACTGGTTCGGGGCAATGTCACAAGTGCCCGTCATGGTGGCCGAGCCGAGCGTGCCCGGGTCGGGCAGGTCGTAGACGGTGAACGCCGACGTCCCCGTGAGGTTGAAGCTGCCGTCGGTCGTCTTCGGAATCGTGGCGAGTGTCGCTGCCTCGCAGCCATTCGACGTCGTGGGCAGGCCGGTGCTGGTGCCACCCGGATCGGTGCACTCCTCGATGTAGAACAGCCCGGTCGTCGGTGCACCGGCCGAGGTGAGGTTGGTCGTGTCGATCACCGAGTTGGCGACGACGTTCACATTGATCGGCTGGCCGCTCGAGTAGGGGCCGGCAGTCACTGTGCCTTGGGTGCTCAGGGAGGTGTTGCCGTCGGAGCTCGTCAACGTGGATGCTCCGGCCGCACCTGCTCCGATACCGAGCATGAGCACCGCGCCGCAGATGGTTGCGGCGCCAGAGACGGCGACAGTCTTGACGACATGTCGAATGGACATACGGGCCACTCCTTTGGGATCACCGAAACGAGAACACCGGCTGTCGGCGCTCTTACGACTGGGTTCTTTCTCTCACGGGTGCGCCACCCGGTCAACGTAAACGGGCCGTAAACGCCCAGGTGACACAGAGAAATAACCTTCGGATAACCCGGGCGTGACGCGAGCGCGACGTTCTCCTGATTTGGCTGCCCCGGCGGCCGAAGCGAGAGCCGGTCCGGCGGATCCGATGAACTGACGTTTCTCGTACGCCCTGAACCCCTTGCGCCCCGATACGGGCTACCGACCCGCGTGTGTAGTGTGCCCCCGGTGCGACCCCCCTGCTTCATCTGGTGCCTCGTCGCGGCCGCGGGTGTGGCCCTCTTGGCGACGTCGTGCTCGTCCCCGGCCGCCACGACGACGGCGGTCACCCCCACGACCAACACGGGACTGT
Source organism: uncultured Acidimicrobiaceae bacterium (assembly GCA_963787485.1). Taxonomy (GTDB): domain Bacteria; phylum Actinomycetota; class Acidimicrobiia; order Acidimicrobiales; family RAAP-2; genus Bog-473. The sequence goes on from CAWBDF010000007.1 coordinate 610,693, forward strand.
GCAAGCTCGTCTCCCCTTCGGTGGTTGCCACCGCCCTCAGCGAGAGCATGACGTTTCCTGAAACGCTGGTCCACGAATCCACGACGGAGTGCGTGTACCGCTCGAAGGCCGGGACGAGCACGGCGGTCCTCATCCGCTACGACACCAACTCGAGCGACTCGCTCTTTGCCAAGTCAAAAGCGGCTTTCCAGCGTCGAGGGCAGAAGTTGGGGCCGATCACAGGACTTGGCGACCAGGCGTACTACTTCAATGAGCAATCCGGGCAAGTCAGCGTGACGACGGTAGTCCTCGTGAAGAGAACCCTGCAGCTGTTGGTCACGGGATCTGCGACACTCGATCAGATCGGCTCGATCGCGCGGTACACGCTAAACCAATTCGAGGCGAAGCACTCATCCGCTCTGTCATCGAGCTGACGGGGCAGGAGGCCGACGGTCGGCCCGGCTGAGATTTACCGCCGGTCGTCCCCGATCTTTCGCGCGGGAGGTGTGATCCTGCTCTTCGCCGCACTGAGGAGCACGCGCACCACCAGACCGATGATGACGAGGTCGAGCAGCATCTGCGCCGCGACCACCAGGCGGGCCGGGTCGGTACGCGGCGTGATGTCACCGAACCCGACGGTGGAGAAGACGCTGATGGTGAAATAGAGCGCGCGGGTGTGATCGAGGGCCTGGGTGAACGTCGCCTGGTTCCCGTTGGCCATGGCCAGATAGATGCCGGAGAACAGGGCGAGGAACAGCCCGACGACGATGCCCAGCGCCTCAAAGGCGCGCAGCTCGGGGAGCTCGCCGACCTTGATGCGCCAGATCTGCCAGGCGAACACCGCACCGATGAGAGCGATGTCGGCTCCCAGTCGCAGCGCCATGCGCAGACTCGACTGATGCCCGAAAGGCAGGACGTAGAAGGCGGTCCCGATGAGCACCCATGCCAGAGCGATGGTGGCACCCGTCCGCAGGAGTGCCCGCCGGCGCTGCGGCACGTCCAGATCCGAGAGCCGCAGCGGCGCGACAGCATCTCGGGTGCGGGCGTCCTTGGTGCCGATGTTCTCCCCCTGCCCCATCCGCAAGACGCTAACGAGTCGCTCGCTTCGCACGGGGCATCTACGTCGAGGGTCGCATGAAGGTGCCCTCACCCGATCGAACAACGATCCATAGGGGTGGTCGCCACACCCTTGAAGTCGGTGGTATCCCCCTTTTCACGGGGACGCAGACGGGGCAGACTGAGGGAGAAGCGCGCGAGCGAGCGCGTCGGGGTGGGGGTCGCGCCGGTCTCGGCTTTTGAGGCTGTCCGGGGGTCGGGCAGCACGAAAAGGGAGGGACGGCAATGAAGGATTCGAGCGTGAACCGCTGGCTGTGGTTGATCGGCCTGGTGGCCGTCGCGTTGCTCTTCGTCTCGTTCGGACCGCTCTCGAGCGGTTCGCCGAAGGAGAACGCGTCAGGCACCTCGGTGGCGCACTGGTACAACACCCACGTGAACCAGCAGTGGCTGACCGTCTGGCTCGTCGGTCTGGCCCTGTTCCTCCTCCTGGTGTTCGTGACCCAGCTCCGCGCCGTGCTGGTTCAGACGGGCGGTCAGCGGTTGTGGCCCAACCTCGTCTTCGCGTCGGGCATCCTGCTCGTCGCCGGCGTCATCGTGGCGGGCAGCTTCGAGATCACCCTCATCCTGGCGTCGCACACCCGCGACTACGCCATAGCGCACCTGATCAACTTCTACTCCATGAACAACGAGCTGCTCTTTCTCGCCGGCCTGGTCTTCCTGACCCTCTCCGCCGGCCTGGCCATCCTGCTCAACCGCGGCCCGGCACCGCTGCCCAAGCTGCTGGGGTGGTACTCCATCCTGGTGGCGGTGGTGGGCGCGGCCGGCCCGGTCAGTTTCTTCGCTCTCCTCTTCGGGCTGCCGATCTGGATCCTCGCCATGGGGATCGTGATCGCCGTCAGGCAGTCGCGCGGCATGCTCGGCGGTGATCCCGGCGGCGGCGCTGCGGTCGACTCGGTGCCTGCGCCGGCGGTCGCCGCATAGGGCGGATCGTCGTCTCCATTGTGCGGGTGGTTCAGGCGAGCCCCCGCACGATGGACACGATCCGCTCGCCGCACTCGGTCGGGTTCTGCGCCACGGAGACGCCGGCGGCGGCAAGCGCTTCCATCTTGGCCTGGGCGGTGCCTTGGGAGCCCGAGATGATGGCGCCCGCGTGGCCCATCTTCCGGCCGGGGGGCGCGGTGACGCCGGCGATGTAGGCCGCCACGGGCTTGGTCATGTGGGCGGCGATGAACTCCGCGGCGCGCTCCTCCTCGGAGCCGCCGATCTCGCCGATCATCATCACCGCCTTGGTCTCGGGATCGGCTTCGAAGGCGGCCAGGCAGTCGATGAAGTTGGTGCCCGGCACCGGGTCGCCACCGATCCCGACACAGGTGGTCTGCCCGATGCCCTGCTGGGAGAGCTCGTGCAGGGCCTGGTAGGTCAGCGTGCCCGAGCGCGAGACGATGCCCACCGGTCCTCCCGGCAGCGCGATGTCGCCCGAGGTGATGCCGATGTTGCACTTCCCTGGGCTGATGATCCCCGGACAGTTCGGACCCAACAGGCGGGTGCCCGGGAACTCTTGGACGAGACGGTTGTAGGCCAGGGCCTCGTCCTGGGCGGGGATCCCCTCGGTGATGCACACGATGAAGGCGATGCCGGCCTCGGCTGCCTCCAAGATGGCGTCGGCCGCGCCGCGGGGCGGCACGCTGATGAACGACGCCGTAGCACCAGTCTCCTTCACCGCCTCGGCCACGGAAGCGAACACCGGGATGCCCTCGATCTCCTCGCCACCGCGCTTGGGGTTGGTGCCACCGACGACCTGGGTGCCGTAGGCCTTGTTGCGCAAACCGTGGAAGAGGCCCTGGCTCGTCGGGCTGATGCCCTGGACGACGACCTTGGTCGTCTCGTCGACGAAGATGCTCACGTTCGATCCTGTCCTGTTCTCTCGGCGCCCTCGCTGCGGACTGTGTGCTCTGCGATTGTTCTCTGTGTGTTCTGGCGTGTGGTTCGCCGTGGTGCTCGTTCCATCGCTCAGGCGCCGGCCAACGTCACCGCCCGGCGGGCGGCTTCCAACATGGTGGGCTCGGTGACGAGCGCGTCGGAGAGGCGCGGATCGAGGAGCGCCCGGCCCTCCTCGGCGTTGGTGCCGTCGAGGCGCATGACGATCGGCGAGCTCAGCTCCACCCGCCCCATGGCCTCTAAAATCCCCTTCGCCACTTCGTCCACCCTGGTGATGCCGCCGAAGATGTTGACGAAGATGGCCCGCACGGCGGGGTCGGCGTTGATCACCTCCAACGCGGCCGCCATCACGTCCGCGTTGGCGCCCCCGCCGATGTCGAGGAAATTGGCGGCCTGCCCACCGACCTGGGTCACGACGTCGAGGGTGCTCATGGCCAGGCCGGCGCCGTTGGCGATGATGCCCACGCTGCCGGACAGGCCTATGTAGTTCAAACCCTTCTCCTTGGCCATCTTCTCGCGGGGATCGATGTCGGCGTCGTCCTCGTACTCCTCCCATTCGGGATGGCGATAGGAGGCGTTCTCGTCGAGCGTCACCTTGGCATCGAGCGCGTGCACCTTGCCCGCGGGAGTGAGGATGAGCGGGTTGATCTCCGCCAGGTCGCAGTCGCCCTCGACGTAGCAGTGGTACAGGCGCACCACGAGGGTCGCCGCCTGGTCCCGCGCATCGGGGTCGAGGTTGGCCCGCGCGACCCACTCACGCGCCGCTTCCTCGGTCAGCCCGACAACGGGGTCGATGTGGAGCATGGCGATGGCGTCGGGGTTGGTCTGCGCCACCTCTTCGATCTCCACGCCGCCCTCGGCCGAGAGCATGCCGAGATGCAGCTTGGCCGGGCGGTCGAGCGTGAAGCTGGCGTAGTACTCCTTCTCGATGTCCGAGGCGTGCTCCACCCAGAGCCGCTTCACCACGTGTCCCTTGATGTCCAATCCGAGGATGTTCGACGCATGGAGGCGCACCTCCTCCGCGTCGGCCGCCAGCTTCACTCCACCGGCCTTACCCCTCCCCCCGACCTTCACCTGGGCCTTGACCACCACCGGGTACCCGGCCAAGTCGGCCTGCGCCACGGCCTCGTCCACGGTGTCGGCCACGCCGCCGGGCGACGTCGGGATGCCGAAGCGGGCGAAGTACTGCTTGCCCTGGTACTCGTAGAGGTCCACTGTCGGTGCTGTCTCCTTCGGTTTGGGGGTGAGTCGATTCGAGCGGAAGTCGGGGTCGTCGGTCGGGGATTCGGGGGAACGGAGTTCAGCCACCCCGCCCTCGAGCGTCAGGCCTCCAGGCCCTCCTCACGGGCGTCGAGGGCCTCGCCCAACCACGCGCCGATGGAGTCGAGCGGCGTGCCCGGCGTGAAGACGGCGGCCACACCTTCTTCTTTGAGCGTCGGGATGTCGGCCTCGGGGATGATGCCCCCGACGACGATCAGCACGTCTCCCCGGCCGGCATCGGCCAGCACCTTCACGACCTTGGGCACGAGCGTGAGGTGGGCCCCCGAGAGCAGGGAGAGCCCGACGGCATCGGCGTCCTCCTGCACGACGGCCTGGACCACCTGCTCGGGGGTCTGGTGCAAACCGGTGTACACCACCTCGAACCCGCTGTCGCGCAACGCCCGGGCGATGACCTTGGCCCCCCGATCGTGCCCGTCGAGGCCGGGCTTGGCCACGACCACCCTGTAGGGACGTCTCATGCGGCTCCCAGGATACGGAGGCCCTGGCCCCGGGCGCCAGATCGGACGGGCATCTGGCCGTCCCGAGCTCAATTCAGCTATTTCTTCACCCACGGTGCCTTGCACTGTGAGCCCGCCGCGGCTGGATCCGCCGGACCCGTCCCGTCGGCGTGCCCTTCCTCGCCAAATCACGACCTTCTTGCGTGGCGTGAGTCGCGCCGTCAACTCTGCGGGGGACTGATCAACGCGGAGGACCCTGATCAAAGGCGTCGAAAGCAGCCTGCTTGGCCTTTTGCTGGTCAAAGGGCTCGGCCCTCTGCTCGTCGTCCGCACCTCGAAGGTCGGCAGCGGGCTTCCAGGCCTTGATGCGCCGGTACCAGAGAACAGCGCCCGCGACGAATACCAAGACGCCGAGCACGATGAGCGGCTTTCCGAGATTCACGGTCGGCCGAGCCGGCGGGGTGACGACGACCCTCACAACCGAGACGTGGGCAGCGGCCGAGATGAAATAGACCGTGAACGTGCCAGGTCTTTCCAGGTAGAGATCCCCACTGTCGAGCCGACAGACCGGCGCGGATGCCGAAATCTCCGACGAGTAATTCTGGCCACCGTCCGCGCTCACGACGGTACGAACAGGAATGGTGAACCGTGTGTCAGCGCTCTCTGGGCCGATCGCAATGCCCCAATCGTTCATCCCGGAGTTCACCGCTGAATCCGAACAGCTGGACGGAACGGCGGTGCCCCCCCCGTGAAGCACCGCGAGGTCGCCGGGCGTTGGGACGAATCGATGCGGGTACGTTGGCGGAGTCCGAGGCCAAACGAGATAGACGCCGACAGCGATCGCCAGAAGGCCGAAGACCATGAGCCAGCTTCCACGTAAGCGCTGTCGTCCGGCGGCGGGACGATCAGACCCCTTGGGATTGGATCCATTCGTGGGAAGGACTCTCGGCACACCGGCCCTGGCGGGTTGGACAACGGGCATCGGACCCAATGCCTCCGTCGCCCGATCGGTCCGCTCGATGGTCCCGTCACGCACCAGGGACGTCGGAACACCGGCCGAGATCCAGCGGGCTTCGTGTCGACCGTAAGGGTCCTCGAACCACCCCGATGCCACAGCAGCCTCCGATGTTCAGGACGGAGGAATCGTAGTTTGCTGATCCGATGCTCGGCGGGTGCTCCGCGTCAATGGCTCACTCTCATGTCCTCCGTAGCGGCGTGGCCGATAGCAGCAGATTCTTCGTCCCAACCGAGTCGAAGTGGACAGTCGCCTGGGCCCGGGACCCCTCTCCTTTTGTAGCCTGCACCACGCCCCGGCCCCAGTGGTCGTGCACCACCTCGTCGCCGGCAGCCAGCCCAAGGTCCTCGGCCCCCGTGCTCCCTCGCGGCGCCGACGAAGGCGTTGACCGGCCTCCACTGCCGCCGGCCCCGGCCCGAGCCGCCAGCGGCAAGGCCGGTGAGAACACCGCACCCGGCAGGTGCTCGTCAGCCGACAGCGTGTCGTACCCTGTCCCCCGCCGCGGTGAGCCGAGTCCGACGTCCGACACCAAGTTCGAGGGCACCTCGGTCACGAAGCGGCTGGGCATGGCCGCCTGGGTGCGACCCCAGGTCGTGCGGGACCAGGCGTGCGAGATGGCCAAGTGTCGCCGGGCCCGGGTGATCCCCACGTAGAACAGCCGGCGCTCCTCCTCCAGGTCGCTCGGCTCGGCCAGGGTGCGGAAGTGGGGGAAGATCCCCTCTTCGAGCCCGACCACGAAGACGGCCGGATACTCCAGCCCCTTGGCCGTGTGCAGCGTCATGAGGGAGACCCGGGTTCCGTCGCTCTCGAGCTCGTCGGAGTCGGCCACCAGGGCCACCGTTTCGAGGAAGCCGGCCACGTCGTCGAAGTCGGCCGCCTGGGTGGCCAGTTCGGCCAGGTTCTCAATGCGCCCGTCCGCCTCGTGCGTGTGCTCGGCCACCAGCTCGGCCAGGTAGCCCGTGCGCTCGGCCACCAGCTGGACGAAGTCGGCCGGGTTGACCGTCTGCACCAGCGGCCGGAGCTCGGCCAGGGTGGTCGACAACCGCTCGGCCCCCTTGAGCGCCTTCCCCGCCAGGCCGGACTCGGCGCCCCGGTCGATGGCCTCGGAGAACGAGATCCCCTCCACCTTCGCCCAGGCCGCCAGGCGGGCCACCGAGGTTTCCCCGATGCCGCGCTTGGGCACGTTGACGATGCGGCGCGCCGAGACTTCGTCCTCGGGGTTGGCCAGAACCCGGACGTAGGCCAGAACGTCGCGGATCTCCCGGCGGTCGTAGAACTTTGCTCCCCCCACCACCTTGTAGGGGATGCCGCTGAACTTCATGGACATCTCGAGCGGGAGGCTCTGGGCGTTGGTCCGGTAGAAGACGGCGACGTCCCCCCACGTCAGGCCTTCCGACGTGTGCAGGCGCAGGATCTCGCTCGACACCCATGCCGCCTCGTCCCGCTCGTCCTCGGCGCGATACCTCTTGATTGGACCGCCCGTGTCGCCGACGGTGAAGAGCTCCTTGGGCTGCCGGCCGATGTTGTTGGCGATGACCGCGTTGGCCGCATCGAGGATCGTCTGGGTGGAGCGGAAGTTCTGCTCCAACAAAATGGTGGTGACGTTGGGGAAGGCCCGCTCGAACTCCAGGATGTTGCGGATGTCCGCACCGCGCCAGCGGTAGACCGACTGGTCCGAGTCGCCCACCACGCAGACGTTGCCGTGCGCTTCGCCCAGAAGTTTCACGATCTCGTTCTGGGCGTGGTTGGTGTCCTGGAACTCGTCGACGAGAAGGTGGCGGAATCGCTCTTGGTACGACGAACGCACGTCGTCGCAGGCCTGGAGCAGATTCGCCGTCACCATGAGCAGGTCGTCGAAGTCGAGCGCGTTGGCGGCGTGGAGCCGCTGCTGGTACTGGACGTAAATGTCCGCAATGCGCTTACGGAACGGGTCGGGCCCCGCGCCCGCCTCCTCACGGAAGGTCTCGAAGTCCACCAGCTCCGACTTGGCCTGGCCGATGACCGCCTGCACGGCGCGCGACGGAAACCGCTTCTGGTCGAGGCCCTGCTCGGCTGTGATCATCTCCACCAGCCGGCGCGAGTCGGCGTCGTCGTAGACCGTGAAGCCGGAGCGGTAGCCGAGCCGGTCGGCGTTCATGCGCAGGATGCGCAGGCACGCCGAGTGGAACGTGGACACCCACATGCGCTCGGCCGGGGGCCCCACGAGTTCGGCCACACGATTGCGCATCTCGTCGGCCGCCTTGTTGGTGAAGGTGATGGCCAGAATTCCCCAGGGCGGGGCGTCGCCCGTCGCCAGCAGGTGGGCGATGCGCCGGGTCAGGACCCGGGTCTTGCCCGAGCCCGCCCCGGCGATGATGAGCAGCGGGCCGCCCCGGTGCTCCACCGCGGAGCGTTGGGGCAGGGTCAGGTCGTCGAGCAGCGCGGCGGGGCGCCCGGCGAATGCCCCCGACGCCGTGGCCGAGCGCTGGCGGCGCTGGCGCCCGTCATCGGCCCCGTCATCGGCCCCGTCATCGGCCCCGTCATCGGCCCCGTCATCGGCGACGTCGCCGATCCGATCGCCGAAGAGCTGCCCGTTCTCCAACCCGCCGCCGTCATCGTGCGCCGAGCGCCCGGACGCCGCACTTCCTGGCCGCGCGATCACTCCCACTCAATGGTGCCGGGCGGCTTCGACGTGACGTCGAGTGCCACCCGGTTGACGCCCTCCACCTCGTTGATGACCCGCGAGGCGATCCGCTCGACCAGGTCGTAGGGAAGCCGGGCCCAGTCCGCCGTCATGGCGTCGTCGCTGGTGACGGCCCGGATCACGATGGGGTAGGCGTAGGTGCGGCCATCGCCCATCACCCCGACCGTGCGCACGGCCGGCAACACGGCGAAGCTCTGCCACAGCTCCCGGTAGAGGCCGGCCCGGCGGATCTCCTCGACCACGACGGCATCCGCGTTGCGCAGGATCTCGGCCCGCTCGGGCGTGACCTCGCCGATGATGCGCACCGCCAGGCCCGGACCCGGGAAGGGCTGACGCCACACGATCTCGTGCGGCAGCCCGAGCTCCTCGCCCACGGCACGTACCTCGTCCTTGAAGAGGAGACGGAGCGGCTCGACCAGCTCGAAGGAGAGATCGTCGGGGAGACCGCCCACGTTGTGGTGGGACTTGATGTTGGCCGCGGTGTCGCTCCCCGACTCGATCACGTCGGGGTACAGCGTCCCTTGCACCAAGAAGCGCGGCCCCTCCCCGCTCACCCCTTCACCTCCCGCGCCGCCCAACCGCGCGCCTCCAGCGCCGCCCAACGGCGCGCCTCCGGCGCCGCCCAACGGCGCGCCTCCGGCGCCGAGGTCGCGCGCCACCTCCTCGAAAATGCGGATGAACAGCTCACCGATGATCTTGCGCTTGCGCTCGGGGTCCGTCACCCCCGCCAGCGCGGTGAAGTAGCGGTCGGCCGCCTTCACGTGCACCAGGTCCACCTTGAACTGGCGACGGAAGGTGTCCTCCACCTGGTCGGCCTCGCCGGAGCGCATCAGGCCGGTGTCGACGAAGACGCAGACGAGCTGGTCCCCCACCGCCTTGTGCACCAGCGCGGCCGCCACCGCCGAGTCCACCCCCCCGCTCAGCGCGCACAGCACCCGCTCGCCACCGACCTGGGCCCGCACCGCGGCGACCTGCTGCTCAATGATGGAGACGTGCGTCCACTCCGGCAGGCATCCGCAGACGTCGATCAGGAAGTGGTCGAACACCTCGCCACCCCGGTCGGTGTGGACCACCTCGGGGTGGAACTGGAGCCCGAAGAACCGACGGTCGGGGTCGTGCATAGCGGCCACCGGTGCCCCCGCGCTGGCCGCGGTGGCGACGAACCCTGCAGGCACCGCCGTGATGGCGTCGCCATGGCTCATCCAGACGCTGCTGGTGGGCGGCCAGTCGGCGAACAAGGGCGACGACCCGGTCAAGGAGAGCTCGGTGCGCCCGTACTCGCCCTGGCCCGTGTGCGACACGGTGCCGCCCAACTGCAACGCCATCAGCTGGGCGCCGTAGCAAAGCCCGAGGATCGGGATACCCAGCTCGTACACTCCCCGGTCGATGGTCGGCGCCGGCCACTCGTAGACCGACTTCGGCCCGCCGCTGAAGATGATGCCCTTGGGCTCCCGGGCCCGGATCTCCTCGACGCTGATCGACGCCGGGACGATCTCGGAGTAGACGTGGGCCTCGCGCACCCGTCGGGCGATGAGGCGCGCGTACTGGGCGCCGAAGTCGACGACGAGGACGCTGTCGGTCACCGGGCGGGACTTACCGGACACCGCTCATCGCACACGGGGTGTCAGTGCCCCATCCCCACACCCTGGGAGCGCTGGAAGAACTTGCCTTCGGTCTGGAGGGAGGGGGCCACCATCACTTCGGCCTTCTGGAACTCCTTCACCGTCTCGTAGCCGCATGTCGCCATGGCGGTGCGCAGAGCCCCGAAGAGGTTCATGCGGCCGTCGTTCTCGTGGGCGGGACCGAGCAGGATCTCGCGCAGCGAGCCCCGGACCGACGTGCGCACCCGGGCCCCCCGCGGCAACGTGGGATGGAAGGTGGCCATGCCCCAGTGGAAGCCCCGGGCCGGAGCCTCGAAGGCGGACGACAGAGGCGAGCCGAGCATGACCGCGTCGGCGCCACAGGTAATCGCCTTGGCGATGTCGCCCCCCCTGGACATCCCGCCATCGGCGATCACGTGGACGTACACGCCGGTCTCGTCCAAGTGCCGCATGCGCGCGCCGGCCACGTCGGCGATGGCGGTGGCCTGGGGGACGCCCAGCCCGAGCACACCCCGGGTGGTGCAGGCGTTGCCCGGTCCCACGCCGACCAGCACGCCCACGGCGCCCGTCCGCATGAGATGCAGCCCGGCCTGGTACGACGCACACCCGCCCACGATGACGGGGATGTCGAATTCACGGATGAAGCGCTTCAGGTTCAAAGGTTCGCTCGTCTTGGAGACGTGCTCGGCCGAGACCACCGTCCCCTGGATCACCAGCAGGTCCAGCTCGGCGGCGAGGATGGCCGCGGCCAGGGCCTCGGTGCGCTGGGGGGTGACTGAGGCGGCCGTGGTGATGCCGGCCTCCTTCATCTGGCGGATGCGGGCCGCGACCAGTTCGGGGATCACCGGCTCCTGGTACATCTGCTGCATGCGGGCGGTGGCCTTGTCGTCGTCGAGCTCGCGGATCTCGTCGAACAGCGGCACGGGGTCTTCGTAGCGGGTCCAGAGACCCTCGAGGTTGAGGACGCCCAGGCCGCCCAACCGGCCCAGCTCGATGGCGGTGGTGGGGCTCATCACCCCGTCCATGGCGGCGCCCAGCAGGGGCAGCTCGAACTTGTAGGCGTCGATCTCCCAGGAGATGTCGACATCCTCGGGGTCCCGGGTGCGCCGGCTGGGGACGATGGCGATGTCGTCGAACCCGTACGCCTGGCGCCCCGACTTGAAGATGCCGATCTCGATCTCAGCCACGTGGTCGCTCCGGAACTGGTCGGGCCGGTCCGGCTCGAACCACGACAGTCGAACCCATCCACCGGCATGCTGTTCTACTGGGGAACGCCGGGCCGACACGCCGACGATCCCTCATCCTACTCCGCCCTTGCGACGCCCCAGGCCCCGGTCCGTGACCGGTTCACGACGCCGAGAACGCCACCCGGGTGAGGTCTCGGTAAGGCCTCGGTGATCGCCGCGCCGCGCCGCCGGACCCGAACAGGCGGCGTCCCGATCATGGGCTACCGTGCGGCGGTCATGCGCATCCCGCCGGTGGCCACCACGAGGACGACCGGGATCGGGCTGGCAAGTGTGGCCGGCCTCCTCGGCCTCGCGATCTTCTCGAGACCGGCCGGCGCAGCCGGACCCGGAGGCGGATCCTCGGTCCCGGGACCGACGGGGTCGGCTCCCGCGGTACTGCACAACTCGTTCGCCGCCGCGACCAAAGCCGGCTCGGCGAGGATCTCCGTGCAGTTCTACTCCGGCTCGACCACTGGCAGGGTCCTCCAGGACTCGTCCCTGAGCTCGGGCAAGCAGACCATTGCTGTCGGGAAGGCACTCGCATCGATCGTCCTGGTCGGGGGAACGGCCTACATCTCGGGGAACTCCCAGGGCCTGACGTCCTACTTCGGGATCCCGACTGCGCTTCTGCCGCAAATCGTCGGTCGATCGATCTCCCTCCAGCAGAGCGACTCGGGCTTCCAGTCGGTCACGGCCAACGTGACCCTCCCCTCTGCCCTGGCCAACGTGACCCCGTCGGGCACACTGGTGGAGGGCAAGCACGCGAACGTGAACGGGCAGCAGGTGAGGACCATCTCCGGAACCGGCCCGGGTGGCGCGGGGAGGGTGACCCTCTTGATCGCCTCCACCGGACGTCGGCTCCCGGTCGAGGCGGTCGAGACCAGCGCTTCGGGCACTTCGAGGAGTGGCGAGACCGTCAGCTTCAGCCAGTGGGGCGAGCAGGTCACCGTGACGAAGCCGACCAAGGTCATTCCGATCTCGCGGCTCCAGAGCGCAGCGCCGGCCCAGGGATAGCACCGACCACCCCGACGCGTCCCGAGCCGCGGGCGTCCCGAACCGTTGAACTGACGCCGGCGATCCGCTGGGGCGAACGTGCCTTCGGAACCCGACAACCGGGGGACAAATCCGGAGCGCAGACCTGATCCGGCCTCACCACGAGGGCCCGAGGTCCCGAGACCAATTCCGTCCTGCATTTTCTCGGAACGACGACGGGGGATCCGGAGTCATCGGAGCGCGGGCCGGGCTGAACGAGGCGGAGGGAACCCGCGCGCGCCGAGCGCGAAGCGAGAACCCGGGAGTGGAACCCTCGGGAGGAGAGGGTCCGGCGCACGACCGAGCACACCTTCCCCCACTGCTGAGGGGGGTTGGTGCGCCGACTCGGTCGGTACAGGGAGGGGAGGAGGGCCGGGAGCCCAAGGGTCGAGTCGGTCAGGGTGCTGCTCGCCGGCATCGTGACGCTAAGCATCGCTGCGGTTGTCCCGACCTTGGCCACGGCCGTGTCGTCGGGCACCACGGCTGGCGGCGTGCCGACGAGCTGGATGGGCATCGCCGCCACCCCTGACGGCGGTGGCTACTGGGTGGCATCCGACAAAGGCGACGTCGAGTCCTTTGGCAACGCGGTATGGCACGGGGACATGGCCGGCAGCACCCTCAACCAGCCCGTCGTCGGCCTGGCCGCCACACCCGACGGTCGTGGCTACTGGCTCGTGGCGGCCGACGGTGGGATCTTCACGTTCGGCAACGCCCGGTTCTGGGGCTCGACCGGATCGCTGCATCTCAACCAACCGATCGTCGGCATGGCTCCCACCCACGACGGCCGTGGCTACTGGCTCGTGGCGTCCGACGGTGGGATCTTCGCCTTCGGCGATGCGAGTTTCGAGGGATCGATGGGAGCGCACCATCTCAACGAGCCCATCGTCGGCATGGTCCCCACCGAGGACGGAAACGGCTACTTCATGGTGGCCTCCGACGGCGGGATCTTCGCCTTCGGCGACGCACCCTTCGAGGGTTCTCTTGGGGCAAGCCCGCCCACCTCCCCGATCGCCTCCATGGCTCCCACGCCGGACAACAACGGCTACTGGGTGGTCAGCCAGGACGGCACGGTGCATGCCTTCGGCGACGGAGCCAACGTCGGGTCGTTACAGGGCTGGCACGCAGCCGCCACCTCCATCGCGGCCACCCCCTCGCGGGGCTACTGGCTCCTCACGTCCGACGGAGCGGTGCATTCCTTCGGCGACGCCGAGAATTATGGCTCGCCCGCAACCGGTCCCCTCGCATCCGGTCCGTCGAGCACGGTCCCGCAGACCACCATCCCACCCCCACACGCCCCCCTGGCGTCGGTTTCGAGCAACAGCGGGACTTCGTCGGTGTCCGTACGCGCCCTCACCCCGTCGAGCGGAACGGCCGGAGGAGGTGAGACGGTCGAGGTCTCCGGAACGGATTTCAGCGGGGCCACGGCGGTGGAATTCGGCAACAACTCCTCGTCGGACTTCACCGTCACCTCGCCCGGCTCCATCACGGCCGTGGCGCCCGTCGGGGCAGGCACGGTGGACGTCAGAGTGGTGACGTCAACCGGTGCGTCCAACACGAGCCGCGTGGACCAGTTCACCTACGTGCCCACTGGACAACTACCCATCACGGCTCAGGGTACGCATCTCGAAATCGATGGTTCGCCCACCCTCTTCACCGGTTTCAACGCCTACCAGCTGGCCACCGATTGGGGCACCAACGCGGGCTGCGGCGGCATGGCCACGCCGGCCCAGATCGACGCGTTCTTCGCCTCGCTCCGCCCGGATTCTCTCGTCCGGTTCTGGGCCTTTCAAGGCGCGCTCGCGACGAACATCCACACGCACCAGATCGACTGGCAGCCCCTCGACACCGTGTTCTACGAAGCCGCCAAGTACCACGTCTACCTGATCCCCACGGTCAGCGACCAGGGCGGCACGTGTGACGGCGGGACGTGGCAGGACCCGGCCTGGTATTCGGGGGGATTCAAAGGCGTGTACGACTCCCCGTCGAACTCCGACGGCCGTGGCCTGACGCCGCTCTCCTACTGGAATTACATGATCCAATTGGTGAGCCGGTACGCCTCCTCGCCCGCGGTGGGTATGTGGGAGCCCATGAGCGAAGCGGAGGCGTCGTCCTGCGCCGCGGTCTTCGAGCCGAGCAACTGCTCGGGCCACCAGACCTGTCCGGACGAGGCAGCGGCGTCGTCGGACCTCGAGTACTTCTTCACCACCGTGGGAGCGGAGATCCACTCCCTCGACCCAGAGCACCTCGTCGAGGAAGGTCTTCTCGGTGGATCCCAGTGCGGCATGGCGGGGACCTATTACCAGAGCCTGGGCGCCTCGTCGGGTGTCGACGTGCTCAGCGTCCACGACTACTACGGGTCAGCACCTCTCGGGGGAGACCAGTGGAACGGTTTGGCCGAACGATTTGCCCAAGCGAAGACACTGAACAAACCGATCATCACCGGCGAGGTGGGCATCATCGCCGGAAATGGCCAGAGCGGTTGCGAAAGCCTCCAGCAGCGAGCCGCCGACATGTCAGCGAAAATCCGCGCCCAATTCGCTGCCGGCGACAGTGCCTTCCTGGTGTGGAACTGGCTTCTCGATCCGCTCGGACCCTGCAACTACAACACCGGTCCGAGCGACAGCTCACTGCTCAATGTCGTCGCCTCACCGTCGGCGAGCTGACCTCTGCGGACAGGGGCCCGACCGTCAGAAGGAGGCGGGAAGGAAACTGGTCAGGGTGCCGAACAGCAGGTAGAGACCGGCCGCCCACAGCGGCACAAGGACCAGCCATTTGCCGAAGCGCCCGAACCAGGTGCCAACCCGGCGGTAGGAAAGCCCAAGGAGAAGGAGGAGGCACACCTCGATCCCGACCAGGGGGAGCAACGACCAGTTCCAGCTCGCGGTGCCCGGACTCACGATGTCGTACGAGAGGTGCTTGACGTCCACAGCTGGAGTGGCCAGCGGCTGCTTGAGCTTCCCCACGACCACCAGTCGTTGTGACGAGGAGAATTCCGGGTTGCACGTGGTCAGGGTGATCCTGTTGTCCGCGAAATAGTTGAGCACTCCGACGTCGCGCGGTGAGACGGCCTGGGGTGCCCCCGACACGAAATACGTCAGGTTCTGCCCAAACGTGGTCGTCAGGATGATCCGGTCTCCTGGCACGAGGTGGCCGAGGCCGTTGAACGGGGCCCCGTTCGTGGTTCGATGGCCGGCGATGGCAACGTTGCCCGCCTGTCCGGGCATCGCGGTTCCGATGTAGTGCCCCGGTCCTTTGGAAAGAGCGGACTCCGTGGTCCCTTCGACAACGTACTGGTCTACGTCGATCGCCGGAATTCGGATCTCCGCAACCACCGTCCCCTCCCCGGGGGAGGACACGTGGACGGCCGCAGGAATCAGCGTCGATTTGGAAGCGTGCGACCCAGCCGGGTGGTGCGCCTGCACCTTTGCGTCGAACTCTGACTTGAGCTGGCTCTGGGCATGGTGCTGGGAGATCGCCGTACCCCACAGCTGCCAGACGACGAAGAGAATGATGACGACGCCGATGCCCATCATCCACGTGAAGACGTGGAACCACACGGAATGCACGTTGGTCGCGGCACTGGTCGCCGCAGCCTCGGGCTCGACTTCGCGGCCTGCCCCGGATTCCTCTCCCGACTCTGGGAGGACGATCGGCGCCTGTTTCACCTGGACGACGTCGACCTGCGAGGTCGGCGCCTCCGGTCGCTCCAGCGTCGCCGGATCCGCCACGACGGCTGCGGCCAGGATTGGCGCGATCGGCGGCTCCGCGCCCGCCGGAGCGGATTCTGCCGGGGACGGAGCGAGGTCGGGCGGTGTCGCCGGTGGCTCGGGGGTTGCACGTGGTTCGGTCGGCGGCGCCAGCGGCCCTACCGGGACGAGGGTGTCGGCCCCGCTCTCGGGACGGCTGGCGAGTGCACGTCCCGCCAAAACGGCGGCGCCGTTCGATCGATGAGTCGCTGACGAGGCCGCAAGCGCATCGGGCGGATGCGTGGAGATCCCACGTGCCGCCTCCGAGGCCGCTCGAACAATTCTGCCGATCGCGGCTTCGTCGGAGGGCGCACCGTCTCCGGCTCGCCGGATCTGATCCCAATCGACGTCAGGAACGTCTTCGCGCAGCTCTCCGGCAACTCCGCCGCGCGCCTCGGACACGATCCGCTGGACGAATTCCGCGCACAGAGCCCAGGCGTCAACGCGCACGTCGCTCCAACGCTCGGATGCGTGTATGGATTCGAGGGGAGAAGTCGTCACAGCCACTGTGCCTTCGCAGAGGATGAACACTCAGGCGGAAATGTGAGCGAGCTGCGCCGCACTCCTTGCCGCCTGGCCACGGATCATGTCCTGAGCGTAGGCCACCGGGAAGCTGTGACTGCAGCACCGCTTCCTGCGTGAAGTTGTCGGATCCCTGACCAGCCTCACGGCTTCCCCTCCAGGGCCGCGAGGCTCTGCCTCCCCGGACGTCGATGAGGTCGGCCACGATTGACGTGTGCGCGGCAAGATCTCCGCCGACCCGAGAGCTGGGGTCGACAAGTTTGAGGGTTGCCCCAGGGTAAAGTGCCTGAAGACACCTACAAAACACCGGAAAATTGCCCGACCGCCTCATGCCCTTCACGAGCGGTTCATTCAGATTGCTTCTCCTGTCGGTGACGCCCACATGAGCTCATCCCCCGCATATCCGACCTCTGTGCCCTTGGACGGCTACATGAATGCGGACACCGCCGCCGTCGATGGTTCCCCCACGGCACACGCCGAGGGGGTGGCCGATGTCTCCTCCAAAGGCTTGTTCCCCCAAATTGATCGAGGTGCTGCACGCACTCATTGAGGGACAGGAGTTGTTGGCGGGCAGGCTTCGAGACGCCCGACTCGAGCACACGTGTCATGCAGCCACCGATATCGAGAGACGTCCCCAGGCTGAACCTTCAGCCTTTGTCGCCGATTCTTTTGTGGAGAAGAGCCGCAGAGGTTCCATCGGAATACGTCCGGAGCCCCCAACGGACGCGATCGACTTGGGTGGGGGGCCGACATCAGTCAATGGCTCTCGAAACGGTTCCTTGCCCGAACCGAGTTTTGGAGTTACTTCCGGTCCCCTGAGTGCGGGGGGTCCAGAGGCGCCGTCTCGCTCCAATCCGCCGGAGGCAATCGTGACCCATGGGGGCACGCCGGCCGATCTTTCGAACGGAGCATCCGCTCGGGCCGAATGGCTCAACTCAGCCGCACCCGGTGAGACGGCCGCGGTTTCGGCGAGCCGCGATTACAACTTCTTCGACGAGCTCGATGCGAGACTGGCTGATCTGCAAGATCCGTCAGACCGACCCGGAGATTCGTGACCTCGAGACGCCGCCACGCGCCTCACGAGTGAAGATTCGGCAACTGTCCCACCGAACCGTCTCAATTCTCGATTCTCACCGAACTGACGTACCAGCCGCCCATAACCCGGGAAACCATGATCTCGTAGATCGGGTCGGTCGGCGACGCACCTCCGGGCGGTCCAAATGTGCACACAATCGGTGAGAAGGACGTACTACAGCCGCGGTCGATGGCCAGCCCGCTGGCATAGGGTGTGCCGAAGAGAGTTGCGACGGCTGTCGGTGTGGCCTCCGCGAGTCCCGCGGATCGGTTGTTGGTCGACCAGCTCGAGACCAAGGCTTTGGCTGCCGCCTCGGCATTGGGGCTGAGCGTCGTCGGGAGAGCTCCGCTGGTCGTGCTCGTGTGCGCCAACGTCGTCGTGGATGCCGCCCGCGTGGAATGCCCCTCGCCTCGGCGAACGAGATGCACGTAGGCCAGGCCGAGGACGCTCAGAGCCAACGCACCGAGCACAATGGCGTAGGCGATCTTGAGCGGACGACCCATGACCTCACCCTCGTGGTAGCCGGCTCCTGACTGTGCTCGGTCGACTGCGGGATCCTTCACCGACGCCGCCGACTCGAATTGAATTGTTCAAATGTTGACGGACCCTCGCGTTTGTTCGTCGGAGGCTTGTCGTAGGACGCCTCCTCGCCGTCCGTAACCAGCAGTGTTGGCTGAGCGTCTGCAGAGAACAACCTGCGTTTCATGGGTTCCCAAGGGATCGAACGTGCCAGTTGCTGGTAGCGTTCACGTGTCGGACCGGCCTGAGCGCTCGGTGAGGTCGTGAGAAGGTGAGACGGTGACTCTAGCGGGAGATCACACGACTCCAAGGGCACCCAGCCGCCTCCGGCCCTCGGCCAACCGCAACCCCTTTCGGAAGCCAGGGACACATCAAGGCGTGACGTCGATGTCTCCTGCCTTACGCGAGCATGAACGGAAGGCAAAACCTTCGAATTCCCACTTGTCGGGCGCACAAACACGCTGGTACGAAAGGGGTATCCATGACCACGAGACAAGCCGATCCGGCGTTCGGGATTCCTGATGAGCATGATTGGAGCGCTCACTCCGGCGCGCCGAACTCGGGCATTGACGCGCCGATCTCTGTCATGAACGACCACCGCAATGGCGACATCGGCCAAGAGGCCGAAATGGCCGTGCCCGAGGTGCAGTGGGTCAATTCCGAGCTCCACACGATCGCCAGCACGATCGAGGTGCTTCAGAACCGGCTCGAGCAGGCCAACGCTCGCTTGAGCACCGTGTCCAGGGTGGAGACGACCGAAGAGGAGATCGGCCGACTCTTCGTCGAGGCTCAGCGGTTCTCAGAGGCTGCGCTGTCCAACTTGGAGTCCAAGATCCACGAAATTCTGTGTGAAGCCGAGGTCAAAGCGAAGCAGATCCTCGCAGAAGCGACGGAAGAGGCGCACGAGATCCGTCGACAGGCCCAGCAGGCCGCAGTCACGTCGACAAGATCAGTTCGAGAGTTGCAATCGGCCATCGCCGGGTTCACGACGGTGAACTCGGAACTGCTGAAGGAACTGAGCGCCCTGAACAGCATGCTGATTCCAACCGACGACCGTGGGGAAGTTGAAATGGACCATTCCTCGGCCATTGCGCATCCGACTGAACACCGCTGACCGAAACGTCCGTCGCCCGTCGATCTCACGCATCCGAGATGGTCAACCACCCCTTTCCGCCACGGACAATGCCTTCGGCGTCCGCAGACCGGCGAGTGAATGCCCAACCTCTCGTCGAGGACGCGTCCCGGACTGACTCCGTCCCGAGGAGATGTCCCTCGGCGGTGGGTGCCTGTGAGATCGAGCCGTACTTCCAACTCGTTCGAGACTTCGTGGCGCACCTGATGGCGACGAACGCAAGGCCAGAATCTCTCGGCAGCAACCCGTCACATGGCCCCGTCGACTGGGAGGTGATCTCCGGAGTGGTCGCCGACTGTCACTCCGTTGAGCAAGCCATCGGCCGAGCCATCGTCATCGCCGATCAGATGAGCAGAGGGGTGTTCGACCGCACTCCGGCACACGTGGTTCTGTCACCTGTCCCAACGGAGGACCCGTTCTTTGCCTTCAGCGTTGCCGATGCCGTTCCGGACTTTGGAGATCAGAGCCGTTACCGATCACGGGTGACCGGGAAGGTGGCGAGAATCTTCGCAACCAGACGGGCGGTCGTGACCGCCAGCGATCCCGGTACGTCGTGCCTGACGGATGGCCCTCACCGAAATATCAAGCCCGTGGTGGGACAGTCAGTCGAGCGCCCTGCCGTGGCCACTGAGCCCATCGACGGATCCAATACGGCATTTACCTGCACGGCCGCTTCATAGGGGCCTGGACCGAGGTTGAAGCGGCATCCCCCCTTCGAGCGCGAGAGGGCGCACCCCGAGGTCGCGGCCTGCCCATTGGCCGCCTAGGGAAGAACACCTGACCATCACACGTTGGGGTTTGGATGTTTGATGACGCGATAGAGACGGAACGACCCGCAGTCGAACCCGAGGTGAAACGAGTGCACAAGCCGGGCGAACCCTCCACCATCTTGGTAAAGCGAAGGGTAAGTCCGAGCCGTAGAGGTCTCAGTATTGGTTCCGATTGGGTCGGGGACCAGCATGTAATGAGCGCCGAAGGTCAGAGGATCGGCCAGCGTCTTTTGATAGTCGCGATCGTTTGGGATCACAAATACCTTCGGATTGCTGACGTTGACGATCGTCTCAGGGATGCATTGCGAGAAATTATCGACGACGATCTGGCCGTTAGGTAGATGCAAGTTCGAAATGTAGTCGCTGAGTTCACGGATATGTGCGTAGTGTTGGCCGAAATCGCGCTCCACCGCCGAGAGGTTTCGGTGGAAAACCGGCACGCCCAGTAGCTGCATCTCTTGCCACCCCACATTGGGGTTCCACATTCCCGCGGCGGTTGCCGGAATTGATGGGCCGATGAATGTGAGGGCTATACCTGCCGCCGCAATCCCTCCTGCCCGACGCCGAAAGGCGGACGCGTAAGGCCGGTGGGCTGAGGAGGCTTCATCACGTCTTGGTCGTTGAGCCAAAAGGGCTCCCACGAGAAGGATCTCCAGCGGTACCGTGGCGATGAGGTATCGGAACGACCAGAGCAAGCTTCCGGTGAAAAACCCGAGGACGTCGAACGCGAGTCCTCCCCCAACGATTGCCAAGATCACCAGGACGAGGGGATCGCGTCGTCTCCAGGCCTGAAGCAGCGCAAGAATAGCGATCAAGGGAAGCAGTGGAGCGAGATACTCCAGAGCACGGAACTCAAAGTTGATCTCACCCGAGAGCGCTGAGCTCTTGAGACCAATGTTACCTAACTGTCCGCTCGTCCCGATGGCTTTTAACTGTGCCGTCGTGCCGTACTGGGACGCGAATTGAGCAAAGGCCTGCCCCGTGATGACGAAGCTGGTCGTCGCCCAACCAATGAAGGCCACGACGAAGGGAGCAATGAAAATGGTCACATCACCCAGTGCAACCCTGAGCCGCGTCTTCAGAGGTCCTGCGTATCGGGCCATGCTCACTCCACCGACGAGCAGCGAGCCAAACAGAGCAGGGATTATCGCCTCGCTCCTGACGAGATAACACAACGCGAGCGAAATCGCTGCGTAGACGAGAGAGCGAAGGTCGCTGTGACGCAGCCACCTTGCCAAGTACCGCGCTGCCGCCACCAACGTGAAGAGATACAGGGCTTCGCTCATCCCAGTGCCGCTGTAGTAGAGAATCATCGGGTTGAGCGCGAACAGCGCTGTGAGAATCAACCGCGCTGAACACCCGACACCCCACTCAAGGAGAGCAGAACGGATCTGGTGAACCGCTCCCACCATGCACGCGACGCTGATCAAGCTGCCTGCGAACTCGTGTGAAGCCAGCGGCGTCCAAAGGTGCCAGAAGAGTAATGGCACCATGTCGAGAATCGACTGGAGTGGATTCCAGACGAATCCGATCGCCGCAAGATGCGGGTCGCGTGAATAGAGCACGTAAAATCCGTTGGCCATACGGGCCATCGCGTCGCCGTTGAAGCTCTCGTACTTGAAGTCGAGAAGAATCGCAACGACCAAGTAGAGAATCGCTGCCAACAGGACAACGATGCCCGCCTCACCGGTGAGCCGGCGTCGCCAACGAGTGAACCGACTGACGCGCACGGATATCGGAGAATCGAATCCGACGGGAAGCACCTGCTCCGGTCGAACGTCGATGGTGCTCACGGTCGCGCAGTGTAGACAGCTGGCATGGGGAGTCCGTGCCGCGTTACTCAGAGGTCATGCAAGGTTCGCCATTCGTTCACTCGGAAACCAAGCATCACACTCGCCAGCTGACGCCCGGGGGGAATCGGGCAAATGGACTCTTAATGGAGCGCTCCGCGTGCCGAGGGTGCCGTGAGCATTCCGCCGCCATTGCCCCCTGACATCGATCAGTCGCGGATTGGACAATATTGAGGGCTTTCACGGCGGCGATACACCCAGGCCGCGTATTGGCCCCCTAGACGGACATTTCGAAAGTGCCGATCGAGCGAGCAGCCGATGGCACCTCCAAACGGGGAGAACAGGAAATGGCGGGACTCAGGGTTCACATCGGCTGCATTCTTCAGCAGCTCGGCGGCTTCCCTCGAGGAGAGCAGCACGGCGTCCTGGTCGAGCTCACACGTGTTGACGGCATGACGGGTGAGCGGGTTGTAAGGGTTGTGCTCGAACACCGCCACGACGCCTTCCGGTCGCGCGAACGCGGACCATTTCATTGACCACCTTGATCCGCTTGGGGACCGGAACATGGTGCAGCACGCACATGGCGACCACGACATCGAAGGTCTCGTCGGCGAAGGGAAGCTTCTCGCCGTCGTACCACGTGAATTCTGCCTTGGGGACATTGAGCCGGGCCTTGACGAGCATCTCTTCGGAAATGTCAACGCCGTCGAGCTTCCGAACCCTCGGTGCGAGATAACGGTCGCTCGTCCCCGTCCCACAACCCACATCGAGGAGATTGAGGCCCTGGAGAGAACCAAGGCCGGGACGCACGATGTCTTCTAGGATCTCGACCTTGCGTCGGGCGAAGTGAGCAGAGTCCCGGCCGGTGAAGGAGACCGAGCGGTCCACGACGGTCTCGTAATCCTCGGCGTACTCATCGAATTCGGCGTGCCGCTGATGCACTTTGGCGGGCAAGGACAAGGAGGTGTCTCGGCTTCCAACCGGCTCCTTTGCAGCCGACTCGGTGCCGCTCCGCCGAAGTCGCCAGATCCCCTTGAGGTCGTCGGACGCCGTCTTGACGATCTTGACTCTCGAGTCGTTGTCTTCCACCCAGCGCACCGGGACCTCGTTGATCCGCATCCCGCTCCGGTGCGCCAGGACGAGGAGCTCGGTGTCGAAGAACCACCCGTTGTCCTCGATCCTCGAGATGAGGTCGCGAGCCACGTTCGTGCGGACCGCCTTGAAGCCGCACTGGGCGTCGACGATGTCGTAGCGCAGCAAGGTTCGGGCAATCTTGTTGTAAGTGCGCGAGATCAGTTCGCGCTGCAGGCTCCGGGCTATCTCGGACTCCGGGACCAGGCGGGATCCGATGGAGACCTCGCAACGCCCCTCCACAATGGGGTCGATGAGGTGCCGTAGGGATTCAAGCCCGGTCGACAGGTCGACATCCATGTAGGCGACAACGTCGGCTGTACTCGTGGACCACGAGCTCTTGAGCGCCCGACCCCGGCCGCGCTGGTCCAGCCGGATAACCCTGGTGCGTGGGTTCTCAGCCGCGAAGGAGCTGGCGAGTTCTGAGGTCCCGTCGTTGCTCCCGTTGTCGGCCACGGTGATAGCCCAGTCGTAGGGGCATTCGGTTTCGAGGTAAGAAGCGAGCGTCGAGAGGCTGCTCTGGATCGCCCGCTCCTCATTGAGGACGGGGATCGTGATGTCTACGCTTGCCCGAGTCGTACGAGGGTGGAGCTGCGTCGTCCGGGAGAGTGTCTCGGTCATCGGCAGTCATTGTCTCGACTCCGAGTCCGCGTTCACAAGCGAAAACCCTTTGTGCCATGGAGAAATAACCTGTTAGTCGCGCCGAGTTCGCCCATCGGAAATCCAGCTCACGCGATGGTCGACGCCGGCCCTCCCGACCTGCGCCACCCTTCAGGCGAAATTAGGCTCACCCAGCTGGGTCGCCCTCACGAGACGAGGCGGAGGGGCGGCGACTCCTCGCCCTCGGATTCGTCTGCCTCGTCACCCAGCCCATGGGTCGTCTTCTCCCAGAAGGAGGGGATCACCACCAATTGCCACACGGCTTTCAGTGCGGCGATGGACATCATCACCCAGTAGACGGGCACCAGCACCGCGGCGAGCACCAGGCCCTCGTTCCGGATATGGCGCGCCGTCAGCACGGTCAAGTACCACAGGAGGAAGTTGCCGAAGGCCCACAAGATGAGTCCGATGTAGTACACGGGTGCCGGAAAGATCGCTTTCACGAACTCGGGTTGGGCGACGAACCACATAAGGGTCAGAATCCAGAACAGCGGGTTGAGCACCGCCAGTATGGGAGTGCCACCCACGAAGGCGCACAAGTGGAGGACGCCTTTGACGCGGATCTCCTCGGCCAGCGTCATGGGAGCCCGGAGGTGGATGAGAAAGGTCTGCAAGTAGCCCTTGTACCAGCGGGACCGCTGCTTGACCCAATTCACGAAATCGCTGTTCGCCTCTTCCAAGGTGGTCGACTCGACCACCTTGATGTCGTAGTGCTCACGGAACATCCGAATGCCGAGATCACAGTCCTCAGTGACGTTGTACGGGTCCCATCCCCCGAGAGTACGAAGGGCGCCGCGGCGGAAATGGTTCGACGTTCCCCCGAGCGGGATCGGTGCGCCCAGCGATGACAGCCCGGGCAGGAAGAAGGAGAACCACATCGCGTACTCGATGGTGAACCACTTGGTGATGATGTTCTGTGTCGCGTTGCCGTACGAGAGCTTCGCCTGCACGCAGCCGACTTCGGGACCGAACCGGCTCAGCGCGACGGCCGCCCGACGGAGCTGAAGGACGTCCGGCGTGTCCTCCACGTCGTAGACGGCCACGATGTCACCCCGGGCCAACGTGAGCCCGAAGTTCAACGCCTTGGGCTTGGTGCGGGGCTCGGCGGGAGGCACCACCACCATGCGGAAGTGATCGGGCGGACGGGCACCGCGCGAACGCGTCCAGGGTCTCCTCGTCGTCCCCCTCCACTAGGATCAGCACCTCGAGACGGTCGGTCGGGTAGTCCAGCTGGGTCAAGTTCTCGATCAATTTGGTGATGACCGACGCTTCCCTGTAGGCGGGGATCAGGATCGTGTAGGACGGGAGTTCGGAGTCCGGCACGGTGAGTGCTTCCGTTTCGGTCACGATCTCGAGGGCGTCGACCTTCGACGAGCGGGTGAAGAGGTAGGCCCGATAAACCACGGCGACGAGGTAGGCCACGGTGGTCAAGGCGACCAGCACGATGACGGTCGCCTGCACGTCGAGCACGGCACCGATCACCAGGACGACGAGCAGTCCAAGGAGGACGTTGCGCTGCCGTCGGGTGACGAGGCTTCGGGCGGAGACCAGCGGCACCCGGTCAGCCAGGCCTGAGATGCTGGCCTGCAGCCGCATCTGAATCGCGGCCTCGCTCATCGGGACCGGCTCCACCGGCGGGGACTTTAGCAATGACCAGTCCTCAGTCTCCACGCGGCTCGACGAAATTGTCCTGTTCGGGCGGCGCGAGGAGAATTCTTGGCTGCGTCGATGACACGAGAGTAACCGCCTTCCAAACTTCAGGTGAAGCGAGGACCCGTCGATTTTCCGAGGCCACTACATTTGCGCTCGTGTCCGCCGCCCGCTCGAGCCATCGGGTTGGGCCACACCCCTGGGGTGGCGGTGACGTTGGCCCGTGCCCATTCTTCGGCCGACACGCCGGGGGCCGCCCGTGAGCGACCAGGCGGGTCCGCTCGACGTCACCTCGAACGGGGCACACCGCGCCACCGACGCGGAACCTTCGAGAGCTTCTGGGGGCGCCGCACGGTCCGACCGGGGGTCTCTCGAAGACCGCTTGGACGCCCTGATGGAGACCGTCCGCAGCTGGGATTGGCGGACCACTCCCGAAGAGGAGGTCCGAGCTGCGGCCGACTCAGCGGCGGCAATAACGGCGGCCTCGTCTGCGCAGAGCCCCGCCATGGCGCCCGCCGCCGCAGAAGCTCTCGAGGGTTCGGAGCTCCCGCCGCCCGGGAGTCCTTGGCCGAACCCGGGCTGGGCGGACACGCAGCAGGTTGTGCTCGATCCCGCACCGCGTCACGCGCGAGTCGATCCAATCGATTTGCCGTCACTCGAGGATCACGAAGACGCGTCCCAGGATGCTGCCGCGTGGTTCAGGCCGGTCCCACCGCCTGACGAAGACGCCCCGACGGACGCTGCATCGTGGTTCACCCAACCCTCCACCGAGGCTCAGCCGAAGCCCGAACCCGGGGCCAGGCCGGATGCCGGGCCCGTGGCCGTCCGTGATCAATCGCCCACACGGTCCCGGATCAGGTGGGCGGCGGTCACCGTGGTCGCCGTCGCGGTGGTCGTCCTCATCATCGGGGGTATTCGCTACCTCGGCACGAGCCCCGATCCGGCTGATCAGACGACCACGACGAATCAGACGACCACGACAAGTAATCCGAGCACGTCGAGTGACCCTGCCACCCAGATCAGCTCGACCCAGTTGGCCCAATTCCAAGGGTTCGAGACAGGTCTGCAGACGGCGAACGCCTTGGCGACGAAGGGATTCGACACCAAGGGAACCACACCGACGAACGCCGAGCTGGCAGCCGTGGCCGGGTCGTACCGTTCTGCCTTGAACGTGTACGACTTCCAGCTCCACACCATCCCATGGCCCGCCTCCATGCAGGGAGGGGTCCAGGACGAGTCCAAGCACGTGCTCCTACTGATGAGCTTCTTGCAGACCTTCTCGTCGGTAGCTCCCACCGGGGCCCGCGCCTGGCTCACCTACTTGCACAAAGAGACCCGCGCCACGCAGTCAACAGACAATCAGGTCCGCCGTGACCTCGGATTGCCCGGAACGTCCTCGTTCCCCTGACAATTCTCCCGATCGAGCCTCGCCACCTCTGATCAACCTTGCCGCGACGTTCCCGCGATCAACGGGTAAACCCTCACGATTCTCCTCTTTTTTTTCGCAGGCCTCCCGGCCCACATGATCGTCACCTGATCACGTCGAATTCGCATTTCTGTCACTAAGACGTCGCGTAAGGCGCCGCCATCACGGCGCACGTTCAGCGTCCCGTCACATTGGACGCATCCAGGCAGCGAAACACCGGCCGAGAGGCCGCAATTCCGTCGTTGACGGTCCGTTGCGACCGCGCCCATACTCCGCAACGTCAGTGCGTCGAGGGCGTGGTCGTCAGGTCCAGAACCTCACGCGCGGGAGAGACCGAGCGAACGACATCGGGCGGACTGGAGTGCACATGGCCCTCAACGGAGGCGCAACGGAGAAGCACGGCCGGCGCGGTCCGAAGGCCCGGCGGCGGATCGAGCGGGCGATGATCGCCACGGGCCTCGTGACCCTGCCGCTCGGTGCCGTCATCGCCGCCGCGCCCGCCGCGCACGCGTCGTACCTCGGAAACAACGGACCCATCGCCTTCGCCTCCACCCGGGCGAACGGTGGCTCATTCGGCGGCATCTTCCAGGTGAACAGCCAGGCATCGGGGCTGGGGACGGCGAGCGGTGACCAAGCGGCGACGTCGGGACTGACGAACGCCGGGGGCGGAAGTGGCAACGACTCCGAGCCCTTCTACGCCCCCGGAGGTGGCACGGTCTTCTTCTCGAGCAGCCGGGACACGGCCGGCGATTGGGCGATCTTCGACATCCCGACCGCGTCTCCCGAGCCGCCCGGATCGGCGACCGAACTCTCGCAGGTCTCGGGCAGCGAATCGAACAATGACTATGCGCCCTCGGTGGCCAAGGACGGGCGCACCGTCGTCTTCAACCGGAACGACAGCACCCTCGACACCCTCGACGCCCTCGCGCCGACGCCGTCGAGCACGGTGTGCGTCCTCTACACCCCCGCTGTCGGTCTCCAGACGATCAACAGCAGCGTCGGCGCTACCAGCCGGGCCGTGTTCAACCCGGTCGACCCCACCCAGCTCCTCTATGTGGGGGACGACAACCACCTGCACCTCGTGAAGGGACTTCCCGCCCCTTCGGCCACCGCGCCGAGCAACCCGTGCGGCGCCGTGGCCGGGCAGAACGGGGTCACCGACACGGACCTCTCGGTGGCCGCCATCGACTCGGTGACCGGGCTCGTCGACACGGGCTCTTACGGTGACGAGAACCCGGACTGGAGCCCCGACGGCACCAAGGTCATCTTCGACTCGAATCGAGGAGGCACCAATCACACCCTCTGGCAGCTGACGAACATCGCGACCGGGACGTTGACCGCCACCCCCCTGTGGTCGAACGAGGTGGGCACCGGGGGCTCGCGCAAGCCCTCCACCGAACCGGTGTACTCGCCCGATGGAACCCAGGTGGCCTTCGTGCAGAACGGATCGGGCCAGAACACCTTCATTGGCTCCATCGTCTCCCTCGGCAGTGGTTTCTCGAGCGCCGAGGACGTCAGCCTCTCGACCGAGGGCAACGGGATCGTGAGCGACCAGCCTGACTGGGGCCCGAGCCAGCCGAGCACCGGTACCCCAGAGGTCCCCGTCGAGCTGATGCTGCCGGGGTCCGCGCTGCTCTTGGGCGGGCTGTTCCTCCTCTGGGACCGGAGGCGTCGCCTGGCACACTGATTGATCCACACTTGCTCCCGCCAGCCTGAGCTGGTGTCAAGCTCGCACAACATCCCCACAACTTCACCGGGTGTTCGCGGGTGACACCGGCTTGTCACCGAACGTTCACTGCGCGCGTCCTACCGCCGACGAGGAGTTTCCCGTAGCTTCTGCTTGTGAAGGCGGTCACACTGGTTGCGGGAAGTTTCGCGCTGCTGCTTGGCCTGGGGACCAATGCCTGGGCAGCAACGGCACCCTGTCCGCCGACGGGTGCGCACGGAGGGGATCCGACCAGGGACAGCTCGTGCAACGGGATGTTCGACGGCTCCGCCGACGGATCGTTGGTGAAAACCACGACTGCCGGACCCAACGACAGCATCGTCTCCCCCGGCCAGACGATCACCGTGACGCTCACGTGGACCAAGCAGGACTTCGGGTGGCCGGGACCCTCCACGTCCGAGGACTGCGTGGAGATCGGGTCCCGGGTCGTCAAGCTGAGCCAGGAGCACAAACCGGCGCCGCTCACCGGAACCGACACCTTCAGCTACGTCGTGCCGGCGACCACCGGCGGCCAGCCCGTCTGCGACCGCGGGGTGGTGTGGGGCTACGGACCGAGTGGCGACGGGTGGAGCAACAGCGACGGCAAGGGGCGCGGTTCCGGGCACGGTGACGACGACAGGTCCCAACGGGTCGACGTGGCCAACTCGTCAGGCTCAGGCGCGGCGTCTGGACACGGCGCCGGCCCTGAGAGGAGCGCGGTCGTGTGCTACACGGTCCTGAACGCCGCGACCCCCGAAGTGCCCAGCACGATCCTCTTCCCGTTGGTCGGGCTGGCCGTGGTCGGAGGTGGTGTGCTGTTGGCCCGGCGTCGCGGTGCACCCGCCGAGCTCGAGCCCCCGTCCTGACCGGTGCTCAGCTCTCGGTCAGGACGACACGCAGCAGCTCGTAGATCATGCGCGCCGTCGCGCCCCAGATCATCTCGCCCGTGACGTCGAAGAACCACACCGGGAGGGGGTTTTGCTCCGTTCCCTGCCCGAGGAGACCCGCGAACCGCCACTGTTCCTCGTGGAAGGTCGCGGGATCGGACAGCTCGGCCAGGGAGACGTCGAAGACCCGGGCCACTTCGTCCGGGTTGGCCACCAGGCGGGGGCGCTCGGGCAGCGTGGCCAGGACCGGCACGATGAGCGAGCGGGACCGGCGGGCCAGAACCGGGTGGAGCCAACCCACGGTCGTCACCAGGGCCGGGTCGAGCCCGATCTCCTCGTGTGCCTCGCGGACCGACGCCACCGCGGGTGTCTCCCCGTGGTCCAACCGCCCGCCCGGGAAGCTGACCTCCCCGGTGTGCTGCCGCAGGCCCGTCGACCGCCGGGTCAGGATGAGCCGGGCTTCGCCCCCCTCTTCGAAGAGCGCGGCGAGCACCCCCGAATTGACCTGCTCCACCGCCGGCCGTTCGAACACTGCCTCGAGCTCGGGCGCCTGCAGCACGTGACCGAGGCCCAGGTCCCCCGGCACCGTGCCCCGTTGTCCGACCCGGTCCAGCGCGTCCAGCACGCGTGCGATCTCGATCCCCCGGCGGATCGAGACGGGTACGCCGTCCCACGGCGGTGGCGCGCCCGGTGACCAGTCCTGCGGGCGCGGGATCACCTGGGGAGGGAGCGACACGGACATCGAGCTCACGCTATCGGGGTGCGAAGGAACTTGGGGTCGGTGGCTACGCTCTCGCCACGATGGCGACTCCGGCCGAACTCCAGGCGCAGGCCGACGCGCTGCGCTGGTACCACTCCATCGACCTCGGCCGGGGCGTCGTCACCAAGGGCACCAGCGTCCAGGAGACATCCGCCGACGTCTTCCCTGACGTGGCCGGCAAGACCGTGCTCGATATCGGCGCTTGGGACGGGAAGTTCTCCTTCCTCGTCGAGCAGGCCGGAGCTTCCCGGGTGGTGGCCCTGGACCATTACGCCTGGGGAGTCGACCTCAAGGCGCGCCACGCCTACTGGGCCGAGTGCGACGCCCACGGGACGTTCCCCGACCATTCGCGCGACGAAACCGAGTTCTGGCGTCCCGAGCTACCCGGACGGCGCAGCTTCGAGTTCGCCTCGTCGGTCCTCGGGTCCTCCGTCGAACCAGTGGTGGCCGACTTCCAGACCGTCGACCTCGACGGGCTCGGGCAGTTCGACGTGGTGCTCTACCTCGGCGTGCTGTACCACATGAAGGAACCACTCACCTCTTTGGAGCGGGTTCGACGAGTCACCCGCGAGGTGGCGGTGATCGAGACCGAGGCCGTCCACCTGCAGGGGATCGAGCACGAGGTGCTCCTCCAATTCTACGCCGGCAGCTCGTTGCGCATCGACTTCGGGAACTGGTATGTGCCGACGATCTCCGCCTTGCACAACATGTGCCGCGCCGCCGGCTTCAGCTCGGTCCGCACGGTGGTGGGCCCACCCGAGGCACGACCGGCCCAAACCGCGTCACTCTCCGAACGGGTGGGACGTCGCCTGGCCGGCCTCCCCGCCCCCCCGGCGTCCGCGCCCAGCACCAACTACCGGGCCGTGGTGCACGCCTACGCCTGAGCGTCACATCTGGCTTCGGTGGTCCGTTCGAATCCACAGGGGAACCCGTGGTCCGTTCGGGACCCCAGGAAACTCAGTGGTCCGTGGCCGCTCCACAGGAGTAGAGCCGTAGCGACGGCGACTCGACGAAGCCCCTCGACACGGGGAGCCCCTTCGAGCAGTGCCCGACAATGTACGCCGCGCCCGGAGACCGCGGCGTGGCCACCACCGCGGCGCTGAAGTCACCGCGGGCCACCATCGCCGCCGTGGCTGATGTCGAGGGCCATGGAGTGGTCCCGGTGTAGCCCCCGAGCGGCACCACCTCGTCTCCCGTGGCAAAAATGTACTGCCCGGCCACGCTCGAGGTCTGGGCCGCGGCCAACCAAGACGTGCCGCGCCGCGTCGCCTCCAGGGTGCTCAGGCCCGGCGGGTCCGTCGGCGGGGCGAACACGCGGAAGTCCGTGGCCGCGTTGAACGTCGGTTCGAAGGGGGTGTCGAAGGGGCCCAGCCGCTTGACCACGACGGACGCGCTGGCCACGAGTGGGACCAGGACGATGGCCACCGCACCTACGACAGCGCCGACCGAGGCCAGGTCCACCGTGCCCGGAGTCGTCCTCCCCTGCTGGATGCGCCAGGCCACCCAGGTCAGCACCCCGGCTCCGGCCAAGCCGAGCACGACGACGGCGGCCTTGAGCCCCGAGGGCTCGCCCGTGCCCGATCCCGGGAGGAGGCGTGCGGCGTAGGCCGCGGTGACGAGCACCGTGGCCGCACTGACGAGCATCACCGCGGGCACGTGGCGGTGCCTCCAGGCCAGCGCGCCACCCATCCCGAGCAGCGCGGCCACGGCGGGCGAGAGAGCACCCGAGTAGTACGAGTTCATCGTCGTGCTGAAGGTGAACGAGAAACCGAGCACGGCCAGCCAGGCTCCCCACAGCACCGCGCCGGTGCGGAGCAAGTCGGTGCGAGGTGCTCGCCACCGGGCCACCAGAATGCCGGCCAGTGCCACGACCGCCGTCGGGAGGAGCCACCCGGTGTCGCGTCCGTAGTACGACGTGAGCAACCGGGTCACCTTCGGCGCCGGCTGGCTCGCCCCGTAAATTCGGGTGGCCAAGGAGTGCTCGACCTCTTCGTTGGGCGACGCGTTGCCGACCCGTGAGAAGCCGTTGTACGAGAACACCTGGTGGTAGATGGAGTTGTTCGTGCTCCCGTCCGCGTAGGGGCGGTGCGAGGCTGGGGTCAGGGTGAAGAAGGTGATGTACGAGAGGGAGAGCACCCCGGCGGTCACGCCGATCACGGCGACCCGTCCGACCCGGGCCCCGAGGGTTCCTCGCCCGGCGAGCAGATAGGCCAGGCCGAGCGCCGGCAGCACCAGCCAGGCCTCGAGCATCTTGGCCTGGAAGGCCAGGGCCACCCACACGCCGGCCAGCACGATGGGGCGCCAGCGTCCGGTGCGGATGGCCGTGACGGTCGAGTCCGCTGCCAGGACGAGCAGCAGGATCATGAGGGTGTCGGGGACGTTCCCGCGGTCGAGCGTCACCGTGGCCGGGCTGGCCGCCAGCACCACCGCGGCCAGAATGCCCGACGCCGGCCCCCCCAGGCGTCGCACCACCCGGTAGAGGACGAGCACGGTCAGCGCGCCCTCGATCGCCTGCGGCAGGATCAGCGACCAGACGTTGAAGCCGAAGAGCCGGACGAAGAGCGCCTGCACCCACAGCGCGCCCGGGAGCTTGTCGACGGTGACCGTCCCCGCGGGGTCGAAGGCACCGTAGAAGAAGTTGTGCCAGCTCTGCGCCATGGAGCGCACCGCCGCGCCGTAGTAGATCTGAACGGTGGAACCGACCCGCCAGCTGTAGGAGAAGGCGGCGAGGGCGGTGACCACCAGGAGGGCGGGGCGGGCCCACGCCGGCTGGTCGGCCGGGGAGCGCCACACCTGGAGACGCCGGCTCCACGGCACCGGTGACGGGTCGACCCCCTCCGGCTCCCCGACGACCTCGTCGCGCTCGCTCACGTCGGTCGTCACCCGCCGCCCCCCATCGGCGCAACATTAGGTGCAACCACGGGGACCAGGGCTCCACTCCGTCCAGATTTCCGCCCCGGGGTCGCGACCACGAACTGGGGTCCTGACGCGCCGCAGCCGGGCCGCGAGGCCCGGCCGCGATGCCCGACACGCCGAAAAGAGTAACCCTGCGGCGTGTCGAATTAGCACCATACGCCCGGGAATTGTGTGCCCGTGGCGCAGACGAATCGCCCCGAGGGCTACATCATCCCGCCCATGCCGCCCATGCCACCACCCATGGCGGCGGCCGCCGCGGCCGCGGCGGCCGGGTCGGCCTTCTCGGGCTTGTCGGCCACCAGCGCCTCGGTGGTGAGTAGGAGACCGGCGATGGACGCCGCGTTCTGCAGCGCGGAGCGGGTGACCTTGGCCGGGTCGATGATGCCGGCCTTCACCAGGTCCTCGAGCTCGCCGTTGGCGGCGTTGAGGCCGATGTTGCCCTTGGCCGCCTCCACCTGGGTCACCAGGACGGCACCCTCGAGTCCGGCGTTGAAGGCGATCCAGCGCAGTGGCGCCTCGAGGGCGTGAGCCACGATCCGCGCCCCGGTGGCCTCGTCACCTTCGAGCGAGTCCGCCAGCGCGTTGACCGGCTTGCGGGCCCGCACCAGGGCGGTGCCGCCTCCCGCCACGATGCCCTCTTCGACCGCGGCCCGGGTCGCCGAGAGCGCGTCCTCAATGCGGTGCTTCTTCTCCTTGAGCTCCACCTCGGTGGCTGCCCCGACCTTGACCACGGCCACGCCACCGGCCAGCTTGGCCAGGCGCTCTTGGAGCTTCTCGCGGTCCCAGTCCGAGTCGGTGTCGTCGATCTGCTTCTTGATCTGCGCCACGCGGCCCTTGACGTCCGCGGACTGGCCGGCACCCTCCACGATCGTGGTGTCGTCCTTGGTGACGATCACCCGGCGGGCCGTGCCCAGCAGGTCGATGGTGGTGTTCTCGAGCTTGAGGCCGATCTCCTCGCTGATGACCTGGGCACCGGTGAGGATGGCCATGTCCTGGAGCATCTCCTTGCGGCGCTCGCCAAAGCCCGGAGCCTTGACGGCCACTGAGGTGAAGGTGCCACGGATCTTGTTGACCACGAGGGTGGCCAGCGCCTCGCCTTCGACGTCCTCGGCGATGATCAGCAGCGGCTTGCCCGACTGCATGACCTTCTCGAGCACCGGCACCATGTCGTGCACGGCCGAGATCTTGGCGTTGAAGAACAAGATGTAGGGCTCGTCGAGGACCGCCTCCTGGCGCTCGGGGTCGGTGACGAAGTACGGCGAGAGGAAGCCCTTGTCGAACTGCATTCCCTCGGTGAGCTCGAGCTCGATCCCGAAGGTGTTGGACTCCTCGACGGTCACCGTGCCGTCCTTGCCCACCTTGTCGATGGCGTCGGCCAGCACGTCGCCGATGGCGTTGTCGGCGGCCGAGATGGAGGCCACCTGGGAGATCTCGGTCTTGCCGCCCACTTCCTTGGACTGCTTGGCGATGCTCGCCACCGCCTCGCTGACGGCCTTGTCGATGCCCTTCTTCAGTCCCGTCGGGCTGGCGCCGGCGGCCACGTTGCGCAGGCCCTCCGAAATGAGAGATTGCGCCAGCACCGTCGCCGTCGTGGTGCCGTCACCGGCCACGTCATTGGTCTTGGTGGCCACTTCCTTGACCAGCTGGGCACCCATGTTCTCGAACGGGTCGTCCAGCTCGACCTCGCGGGCGATCGACACGCCGTCGTTGGTGATGGTCGGCGCGCCGAACTTCTTCTCGATCACCACGTTGCGGCCCTTGGGCCCCAGCGTGACCTTGACCGTGTCGGCCAGCTTGTTGACGCCGGCCTCGAGGCCACGGCGTGCGGCCTCGTCGAACTTCAGGATCTTGGGCATGACTGTGTCGCTCCTCTCGAGCCCGTTGTCCTCACGGGGCTCGTCTCTGGCTCGTCTCTATGCGCCGTGCCTTTCGGGCGTGGCGCCGATGGCGGTAAGGGTGGGTGAGCCGCGCCGGACCGGGCAGACCCGGAGCGGCGGACGGAATCCTGGGATCAGGCCAGCTTGGCCAGCACGTCCCGGCCGGAGAGGATCAACAGGTCCTCGCCCTCGACCGTGATCTCGGTGCCGCCGTACTTGGAGTACACGACGGTGTCGCCGACCTTGACGTCCATGGGGATGACCTCGCCGGTGTCCTCCGAACGACGGCCCGGGCCCACAGCGAGCACCTCACCCTGCTGGGGCTTCTCCTTGGCCGTGTCGGGAATGACCAGTCCGGAGGCAGTGGTCTCCTCGGACTCGCCGGGACGGACGACGATCCGGTCATCGAGGGGGTGCAGCTTCATCGGAACGGGCCTCCTTGGCACTTCGTTAGCACTCTCGGGTTGCGAGTGCCAACGATAGCGGGCGCCACGGGGTCTGGCAACCGGGCCCGGTGCGAATTCACCTCCAGGGTGCCGGGAACCGAGAAAAAATGCCGACACAAGACGACACACCAGTGGCGCCGACCGGGCCCGCTGCCGATGCACGGGAAGGTACGGACATGAGGTCTGGCGGGAGAATGGCGGTGGTGTGCGGCCTGGCGGCCGTCGTCCTCGGGGTGTTGGCGGCTCCGTCGTGGGCGAGCGGGACGTCAAACGGTGGCCTGGCCCAGGCCAAGAAGGACCTGGTGATCCGCTCCGACTTCCCGTCGGGGTGGAGCGGCCAGGGCGGCGTGACGACGGGCGACAACTCGTCCACCTTCCCCGGCGAGGACCAGCTCGCCAGCTGCCTCGGGGTCAGCGTTGCGCTCTTGAACCTCAACGCTCCGTCGGTCAACAGCCCCACGTTCCAGAACGCCCAGAGCACGGACACCGTTCAGGACAACGTGGCGGTGTTCCCGTCGTCGAGGGTCGGGGCATCCGAATACGCCGCCATCTCCAATCAGAGGGTTCCGTCGTGCATGGGGTCCCTCCTCAACGGCGCCGACCGACAGCAGCTGGCCCAGGCGGTCGGGCACGGAATGACCATTGGGGCCGTCACCGTCAAACCCGCCCCTTCTGTCATGTTGGTCCCGCACAGCTCGGGCTTCACCATTGCTTTCCCGCTGACCACCAATGGCGTCGAGGTCCCGGCCGCCATCACGCTCGTCTCGCTGGTTCGGGGCAAGTACGCCAGCCAACTCACGTTGACCGCGGCGGGCCTCCCCTTCCCGGTGGCACTGGCCCATCACCTGGTGGCGACCGCCTACGCCCGCACCTGATCGGGGCCCGGGCCGAACCGGGTGTCGAGCACGGTCCGGGTTACAGTCGGTCTGGTGCGCGCCCCATCCGCCCAGCGAATGACGGGGCAGAACTGGACGGGGCTGGTCGAGGACCTGCCCGGCCGCCAGCTCTACCGGGGCCTGTTCCACCTCCTCTTCGGTCGCGACCCGGCCGACGACGATCCGCTGGCCGCCCAGCTCGAGGACGGGTCGGTGCGCCCGCGCCAGGTCGTCGAGTGGCTGGTCCACTCCGCCGAGTGGAGCCACTCGGCACCCATGACCGAGTTCGGGCCGTCCCTGCACTACGGGCGGGGCGTGTTCATCCGCAGCCTGCCGCGAGCTCGGCGCATCCTCGACATCGGCGGGGTCGCCGTCGGGGTGCCCTACGGGGCCCTCGTCCTCATGGGCTACCCGTACCGCGTCGAGGAGATCGTCATCGTCGACCTGCCGAGCGAGGACCGCCACGAGCTCTACCGGACGGACGAGCAGCCGACGTCGGTGGACACGGAGGCGGGGCGGGTCGCGTATCGCTACCACTCCATGACCGACCTCAGTCGCTACCCCTCGGGATCCTTCGACATGGTCTACAGCGGGGAGAGCATCGAGCACGTCACCCGAAGCGAGGCCGAGCACGTGGTGGCCGAGGCCTACCGGGTGCTGCGGCCCGGCGGGGTCCTGGCCCTCGATACGCCAAACGCCAACCTCACCCGGCTCCAGCAGGACGCCTTCATCGACCCCGACCACAAGTACGAGTACCGCCACGCTGAGATGGCCGCCATGCTCCGGGGCAACGGCTTCGTGATCGACCGGGCGCACGGCATCAACTACGGGGGAGGGTCGCTGGAGGCTGGCGTCTTCGATCCCGTCGAAGTGGCCACCAAGCGGGGCCTCTTCGACGACATCGACGCGTGCTACCTCTTGGCCTACGTCTGCCATCGCCCCCGCCGGCCCTCGGTCCGGGCGCTGGTCGACCGGACACACTGGCAGCTGGCAGGCCCGGCGGCGCCGACGCGGCACCTTGTCGGCCGGGCTCGCCGCGCCGCCACCCGAAACTGACCACCCGCGGGAAGGTCCGGCCGGCACCGGGGGCCCATTGTCGTGCGCGCCCCCGAACCCGAAGTGTTCGATACCGTCTGGACGGCCAGAGAGCCCCTGCAAGCTCATGGGCACCACCCGATACCCCAAGGCTGAGTAACCATGTCAAGGAGACCGTCGTGAAGCCGTGTGCGGGAATTCGCATGCACGGATTGAAAGGGGAATGGGGAAACAGATCCGCTCGTCGGACACTGCGCCCCTGACCACGAATGGACACGAATGTGCAGGACCAGCCTGCTGCTCGTCAAAGCGATCGTCCCGTTGCGACTCATCGTCGTGGCTCCGACCGACTGAGCAGGCAGGACCTGGCCGAGATCGTCGGCACCTGCCGTAAGTGGTGGAGCGGTATATCGGTTCCATTTTGGATCGGCGCGTCAAGGGTCGGGTTGGGATTGATCTTCGCCCATCTGGTCGTCGTACTTCTTCCTCAATCACGTCAACACCTCAGTAACGGTTCGCTGAGCAATGGCACGTGGCTCGGGGCCTTCGACCGTTGGGACAGCGTTTACTACCTGGGAATCGCGCAGCACGGCTACCCGCTCAACAACATCTCCCAGACGGCATTCTTTCCTGGATACTCATTTCTCGTGGCGGCAATGCACGCCATCAGCCTTGGCTCGTTGACCTACCTTCAGTCCGCGATCGCCGTGTCCTGGGTGGCCTTCACGGCGGCAGCCATCCTGCTGTATCGGCTGACGACGCGCATGTTCGGACCACGGGTGGCATTGATCGCCACGGCCCTCTTCTGTTGGTTTCCCGCCTCGCTCTTCTTCCTCGCCCCGTACTCCGAAGCACTCTTCGCCTTGGAAATCCTTGTGGTCGTGACGCTCATCGAACGGAATCAATTGCTGGCTGCATCGATCGTTGCGGCGTTCGCGTCGGCCACCTCCCCGGAGTCGATTGCTCTCACGGCCGCCATCATGGTCGCCGCCGTCGTCGCCCGTAAAGGTGTGCAATGGGTACTTCTCTATGGCGCGGTGAGCCTCGCGGGAATCGGCGCCTACATGCTGTACCTGTGGTCGCGGTTTTCGGACCCTGTGGAGTTTGCCTCCGTCCAAAAATTTTGGCATCGCTCCGAGAACCTTCCATTCCTGGGGCTGTACCGAAACGTCATCGCACTGCGACATTTCTTCGTCGGACCCGGGCCCGCCTCCGGTGGACTCCTCCCGACCTACGCAAACATCAAATGGATGTGGATCCTCGATGACGGGTGTCTCTTCGCGGCCGCCGCACTTACGATTGTCCTCGTGGGAATGTGGCTGGTCCGCTCACGACGGCATGGGGTCTCGCTGTTGAGAGTCG
Organism: uncultured Acidimicrobiaceae bacterium; assembly: GCA_963787485.1. GTDB lineage: Bacteria > Actinomycetota > Acidimicrobiia > Acidimicrobiales > RAAP-2 > Bog-473. Next base: position 649,225 of record CAWBDF010000007.1, read on the forward strand.
GGGTGATGGAAGCTAACGAGGAGAGCCCAATTCCGCTCTCCATGGTGGTCGTCACCTCGATCATCGTCCTCATTGCTGCGTGCACGACGATCTTTCCTTATGGATTGTCGACGTTTGCTTCGACCGAAGGTGAGGCTCGCTTCGTCAGCATCGCCTTTCCGCTCTATGTAGTCGGTGCCTTGCTGATTCGACGGTTTGCCTCATTGATCTGCTGGGTGGTCGGCGTAAGCGTCGTGCTCGCACTGCTGTTCCAAGCCCTCTACAACCTGGGCTACTGGGTGACCTGATCTCCAAGTTTGCCGACGCTTCGGACCTCAGCGGGGTCTGGTGGTCTGGTCACGTCGGTGCTCCCGACAGGCACCTCGCCCGGAACGGCACCCCCTGAACCCCCCGAACCCGCCATCTTGGGGGGCCGCTTCGCGCCGGTACCCCCGGGTCAGGTCAGTGAGGGTACGCTCCCACGCCAAGATCGAGACACGTGGGGGAGCTCCATGCGGGACCGGGTCGCCATCGTCGGCGTCGGATACTCAGCTGTCGGCCGGAACACCGGGCTCAGCTACAAAGAGCTGACACTTCAATCGGCGCTCGCCGCCATGGACGACGCGGGGATGCGCCCCCAGGACATCGACGGCATCTGCCTGCGAGCCTTCGGCCAACCCGAGCCCTGGGGTGAGCCGGCCGACTCTGCCATGGGCGAGCGGCAGGCGGCGCACATGCTGGGCATCACGCCCACGCACTGGTTCTCTAACACCCAGTCGACGTTTGCCGATCTCGCCGCGTCCGCCATGGCGGCCGTGCGGTCGGGCTTCTGCCACACCTGTCTCGTCGTCCACCCGTGCCGCACCCACCAGGCGCGGCCGGCTCCCGGCACCCCCCGACCCCGGCCCGCCCCGATCCCGGGCGACTTCCAGTTCGCCCTGCCCTTCGGGGTACCCGGCCCGGGCATGGTGGCGGGACTCACCATGCAGCGGCACATGGCGCTCTACGGCACGACCGAGGAGCACTTCGCTCTCCAGATGGTGGCCCAGCGGCGACATGCGTCGCTCAACGAGCGCGCCCTGTTCCGCGACCCGCTGACCGTCGAGGACTATCTCTCCTCGCGCTGGGTCAGCCGACCGGTCCGCCTGCTCGACTGCGACTACCCCTGCGACACGAGTGGCGCCGTCATCTTCACGACTGAGGAGCGGGCCGCCAGCTGGCGCAAGCCGGTGTTCGTCGAGGCGGCCGCCATGGCGTCGATCGACAACCTGGCATGGGAGTACATCGAGAACATCTTGGAGGGTGCGCTGTTCCCCTGCGCCCGCAAGCTCTGGTCCCAGACCGATCTGCGGCCCACCGACGTCGACTGCGCCGAGCTCTACGACGGGTTCTCCATGATCGCCCTGAACTGGATGGAAGCCCTCGGCTTCTGCGCACCGGGCGAGGTCGGGCCGTTCATCGCCGAGGGCCACACGGCGCTCGGGGGGTCATTGCCGGTCAACACCGACGGCGGCGTCTGCAACGTGGGCCGGCATCACGGGAGCAGCCACTGCATTGAGGCGGTGCGCCAGCTGCGCGGCGAGTGCGGGGAGCGGCAGGTCGAAGGTGCCGAGGTCGCCGTCTATTCCGTGGCCCACGGCCCCTACGGACACGCCGCCTTGCTCACGGCGTCCTGAGTCGCCCGAAACGGAGGAGCATGTCCGAGGAACCATCGACACCCGCCCCATCCGCGTCGTCTTCCGCGTCGTCTTCCGCGTCGTCTTCCGCGTCGGCACCGCCTCCCGAGCCGCCTCGTCCCGGTGTCGACCCCCTGACCGAGCCCTTCTGGACGGGCGCCGCCGAGGGGCGGCTGGTGATCCAACGGTGTTGCGTGTGCCACAAGTACATCCACCCACCGCGGCCGATCTGTCGGTTCTGTCTCTCCACCACCCTCGAGCCGACCGAGGTCTCCGGGCGGGCGACGCTCTACTCGTGGACGGTGGCCGAGCAGCCCTTCCACCCGTTCTTCGCCGACAAGGTGCCCTACGTGTACGCCACCGTCGACCTGGTCGAACAGGCCGGCTTGCGCGTGATCACCAACATCGTCGACTGCCCGCACGAGGACCTCCGCGCTGACATGCCGGTCGAGGTCACCTTCCGCCGGGTGGCCGAGGGCCTCACGCTGCCGCTGTTCCGCCCGGTGCCGTAACCAGAAGGCCCGGTCGCGGGGCGGCCATTCGCGGCTGGTGACCCCCGACCTCTCAAGTGGAGCCTCCTCGGGGTCGACATTCCGTGAGAACGCTCGACTCGGGGGGCGAAGACGTGCAATTGGACATCACAGAGTCTTTGGAGACTTCACGCCTCAGGGCCGGGGTAGAAGGATTGTCCTTGACGCCGTTCCTCGGCGACCTCTTGGCGCCATCCGCGGTACGTGGTGTGGTCGAACATGAGGCGTGGTGTGTCGGGGTCGAGGTCGCCGGGCCCCTCGCCGACGACGTTGATCGTCACGCCCGCTTTCCGCACGAGTCGCTGGCCGCCATGCGTGAGGCCGGGCTCCTCGCCGCCATGGTGCCGGTGGAATTCGGAGGCCAAGGCGCCACTCTGGCCACGATGGCGGGTGCCGTCCGCGCGCTGGCCTTTCACTGCGCGTCGAGCGCCTTGGTGCTCGCCATGCACTCGCTCGAGATCGGCGATCTCACGCGCCACGGCACGACACCCCAGCTGCGCGACTTCCTCGTCGAGGTGGCCGAGCACCAGCTGCTCCTGGCCAACGCCGGCAGCGAGGTCGGCATCGGTGGCGATGCCAGCCGGAGCAGGTGTGCCCTCGAGCACTTCGTCGACGGCACATGGCGACTCGAGAAGCAGGCACTGGCCGTGTCCTACGGGGAGCACGCGGACGCCGTCATCGCCACCGCTCGCCGGAACCCCGACACCTCCGAGATCGACGTCGTCCAGGTGGTGTGCCGCCGGCCGGGGCTGAAGCTCGAAGAGACCTCAGCCTGGGACACCATCGGCTTGCGCGGCACCTGCTCTTCGAGCTTCCGACTCCAGGCGGAGGGCGACGAGGGTCTGGTCTTCCCTGTCCCGTGGGCCGTGAGCAGCGCTCGCGGGTACGTCCAGATGGCGCAGATCCTCCAGAGCTGCGTCTGGGTCGGCATTGCGGAAGCAGCTGCCTCCAAGGCTCATCGCTACGTCCGTGAGCAGGCCCGACGGAGCATCGGGACGGCACCGCGAGGAGCACTCCGTCTGGCCGAGCTCGCGACCAAGATCCACCAGGCTCGGAGCCTGGTCGCGGCGACTGCGCTGCGCTACGAAGCGGTCAAGGACACCGACGACGTCGAGGACGTGCACTTCATCATCGCCCTCCGCTCGCTCAAGGTCTCCACGTCCCAACTGGCGGTGGAGGTGGCCACGACGGCGCTCGCCATCTGCGGCATCGCCGGGTACCAGAGGCAAGGGCCCCACGCGCTGGACCGACTCGTGCGCGATGCCCTGGGCAGCCTGGTCATGGTCGGCAACGACCGCTACCTGCACGACAACGCCCAGCTGCTCCTGGCCTTGACGACAATCTGACCCCGCCCAGGTCATCCGTCGAGGCCACCACCGCGGCCCTCGACTCGGTGGCTGCGGCCTTCGACGCCGGAGCCGGTCGCCGCCAGCCGCTCGAGCCGCCGGGCGTACGCCTCGGTGTCGATGTCGTGCACCCACATGACAAACGCGTCCTGACCGGTCACCGGGTAGTAGTTCTTGCGCACGCCCACCGGGACGAAGCCGAAGCGCCGGTACAACGCCTGCGCCGGCTCGTTGTTGGCCGCCACTTCGAGCGAGACCCGGGTGACGCCGTCCGCCCGCAGCGCACGGACCGTCTCGACGATCATGGTGGTGGCTACCCCGGAACGCTGGAAGCGCGGGTCGGTGGCGATGGTGGTCATGTGCGCCTCGTCGTCGACGATCATGAACCCGATGTATCCCGCCATCTCCGCCCCGACCCAGGCGCCGCGGTAGAGGCGGCCCTTGCGCAAGGCCAGCTCGGAGCTGAACACCGCGGGCGACCACGGTTCGGGGAACACGAGGTTCTCGATGCTCATGATGGAATGCAGATCGCGTCGGCGCAGCTTCTCGAGCCGGACGCTCATCGGGCTCGCTCGAAGTTGACTCTGGCGTCCGCTTCGCGCATGTAGAGCGGGACCACGGCGGCCGGATCCTGCGCAGCCTGCCCGCCGCCCAGGCGGGCCGTCGCCAAGTCGAGCAGTGCGGTGACCGGCGGGAACGACAGGCCGGGGGCAACCACGCTGAGTCCGTCCACCGCGGTGAGTTCGTCCCCATAGCGCTGCGCCGCGTCGCCCACGGCCCAGATCGGGCCTCCTCCGACACCACCTGCTCGGAGGTGACGCAGCGCGTCGAGCAGTGCCGCCGGAGAGAAGAGTCCCGGTCCGAGGCGGCAGGTCCCCGGAGCCGGCGATCCCGCCTCCACGTCGGTGACCGCGGCGAAGACCTCGCCGCGACGGGCGTCGACGCACGCCAGCACCGGCCCGCTGTGCCCGACGGAGGCCGCCCCGACGGCGAGGATCTCGAGGCTGGTGGCGCCCACCACCCCTATCCCCCTCGACTGGGCCAGCCCCTTGGCCGCGGCCACGCCGACGCGCAGACCGGTGAAGAGACCCGGCCCGACGTCGACGGCCACGACGCCGAGAGCGACCGGCGCCAGGCCCAGCTGGCCGAGGAGATGCTCGAGCGCCGGGGTGAGGGTCTCGACGTGGCGTCGCCGACCGCCCACGACGAGCTCGGCCTGCACGCCCTCGGGCGTGCGCAGCGCGACAGCCACCGTCTCGGTCGCCGTCTCAATGGCCACCATGGTCATGGGGCGGCCCTGGTCATGGGGCGACCATGGTCATGGGGCGACCCTGGTCATGGGGCGGCCCTGGTCATGCGGCGACCCTGACCAGCTCGGCCACCGCGCCGACGCGACCGGTCCACGACCCCCGGCCCACCATCGTCACTGCGCGCCCGGTGGGCCGGCCGACGGGGTCGGGAACGGCCAAGGTGACCTCGAGCGCACTCTCTCCGAGGGCCGGCGCAGCGAGATCACCCCATTCGACCAACGCCACCGCGTCCTCCTCGACCAGCTCGGCCAGCGCCAGGTCGACCACCTCGTCGAGCGATGCGGTGCGGTAGACGTCGGCGTGGATCAGCTGGCGCACGGCGCTGGCGCGGCCGCACCGGTACTGGCGCACCAGCGCGAACGTGGGGCTGGTGACCGGTCCGGGCACGCCGAGGGCGGCCGCGAACCCCTGGGCGAACACCGTCTTGCCGGCGGCGAGGTCGCCCACGAGCAACACCACGTCGCCGGGACGGCACACCCGGGCCAGGCGACCGGCCAGGGCACGCGTCTCCTCGGGTGACCGCGTCTCGGTGACCACCGGCCAGCTCGAGGTCACGGCCGGCCAGCTCCGACCAGTCGCTTGGCCCGCACGAAGTCGGACCGCATTTCGGCCACCGCCTCGCCGCCGGCCCGCAGTACGTAGGCCGGGTGGTACGTCGGGACCACGCTGGCCCGCTCGCGCTCGAAGACGGTGCCGCGCAGCTCGCGGATGCCGCGGGTGCTCTCGAGCAAGAGCTTGGTGGCGAAGTTGCCCAGCGTGATGACGACGACCGGGTCGATCAGGCGGATCTGCTCCTCCAGATACGGCCGGCACGCCTCGATCTCCTTGGGTGCCGGGTCGCGGTTCTGCGGTGGCCGGCACTTCACGACGTTGGCGATGTAGCACTGCGCACGGGTGAGGCCGAGCTCCTGGCCCATGAGCCGATCGAGCAGCTTGCCCGACCTTCCGACGAAGGGCTCTCCGGCCAGGTCCTCTTCGCGGCCGGGACCCTCGCCGACGAAGAGCAGGTCGGCATGGGGATCCCCCACACCGAAGACGACCTGCGTCCGTCCCTTGGACAGCGCGCACCTGGTGCAGCCCGACGCCTCGACGCGGAGCGTCTCCAGGGCGTCGGGCGCCGGCATCACGCCCCGGCCGGAGCGGCGCGACCGGGCCGGCCCACCAGGACCCGGGGCATGCGCGGGCCCACGCCACAGACCACTTCGTAGGAGATCGTCCCCAGGAGAGCTGCCCAGTCGTCGGCCGTGACGACCTCGTCGCCCTGCCGTCCGAGCAGCACCACCTCGTCCCCCGGGCGCACCGACTCGTCCTCGCCGCAGTCGACGACGATCTGGTCCATGGTCACCATGCCCGCCAGCGGCCGGCGCGCCCCGCCGATGAGGACCTCGTAGCCGGCTCCGAAGAGCGCGCGCGGCACCCCGTCGGCGTAACCGATGGGCACGGTGGCCACCACCGATCGCGCGCCCAGCGGTCGGAGCCTCCCGTAGGAGGGGCGCTCGCCGGCCTCGAGGACGCGCACGGCGACCACCCGTGCCTTGAGCGCCATGGCGGGGACGAGGTGCTCCCCCGCCACCTGGGCCTCGAAAGCAAGGCGCAGCGCGCGGCCACCCGGGAGGTACCCGTAGAGGCCGAGGCCGCAGCGCACCATGTCGTATCGAGACCGCGGGAAGGCCACGGCGCCTGCGGTGTTGGCGGCGTGCCGCATGGGTGGCGCCGTCCCCCGGGGGACCAGATCTCCCACCACCTGCCCGAAGAGGTAGTCGAGGAGGTCGAGCTGGGCCTCGGTGTAGGCGCGGTCCTCGGCCCCCTCGCCGTCCGCCACCGGCAGGTGGGTCCAGAGGCCCTCGAGCCGCAGCGCTGGCTGGCCCGCCACGGCGGCGGCCACGTCGCGCAGGTCCACGGGCGCGGCGCCGACGCGGTGCATCCCGGTGTCGACCTTGAGGTGCACCGGGACAGGGACCGCCCGGCCGGCGCCGGCGCCGGCGAACGCGTCGATCCCTTCCCCCGAGTAGACCGTCGGCGTCAGCCCGAAGTCGAGCGCGGTGGCCGCGGCGTCGCGGCCACACTCGCTCAACAGGAGGACCGGAGCGGTGATCCCGTGCTCGCGGAGCTCCACCCCCTCGTCGACCAGAGCCACGGCGAGCCGGCTGGCGCCGCCTTCCAGCGCGGCCCGGGCCACTGCGGGCCCGCCGTGGCCGTAGCCATGGGCCTTGACGACCGCGCACAGCTCGGCCGGCGCGACCAGTCGGGCCAGCACGGCGGCGTTGTGCGCCACCGCAGCGAGGTCGATCTCCGCCCAGGCCGGGCGGGAGCGCCCCTGGGCCATCGTCACCGCGTGACCGTCGGGACCGTCGGGGACCAGCTGCACCTGCACCGGATCGGTCACCCCACCGCCTCGGAGTGGGCCCGGCTCAGCACCCGCCCCACCAGCGCCGGCAGGTCGCCCGCCACCAGGCCCTCGACCGGACCGAGGGCGGCCGCCCGCCCGTGCACGTGGGCGGCGAGCGCGGCGGCTTCGAATGCCTCGACGCCGCGGGCGCAGAAGGCCCCGATCAGGCCCGACAGCACGTCACCGCTGCCCGCGGTGGCGAGGGTCGGTCCCCCGGCGGCGGCCAACAGCACGTCGGGGGCCTCGGCGCGCCCCGGCGCGGCGACCGCCGTGAGCGGCCCCTTCAACAGGACCACGGCGCCGATCGCCTCGGCCAGCGCGCGCGCCGCGGCCAGACGGTCGTCGCCCGGTGGTCGGCCCGCCAGGCGGGCGTACTCACCGTCATGGGGCGTCACGACGCTCGGGGCGCCGCGGGTGTCGAGCAAAGCGCGCGCCGCGCCGACCTCGCCCAGCGCGGTCAGGGCGTCGGCATCGATCACCACGGGCACCGGCGCGGTCGCCAGCACGGCGCGGATCTCCCCGGCCGTGGTGGCGTCAGTGCCGAGCCCCGGTCCGATCACCAAGGCGCGGCACCGCGTGGTGGCGGCGAGGAACGGCTCGGCCCAACCGTCTACCGGGAGGTGCATCCGCACCGCCTCGGTCGGCCACGCGGCCACCGGGTCGCCCGGGGACCCCAGCCGGATCATTCCCGCCCCGCCGGCCATGGCACCGCGGGTGCACAGTACCGCCGCTCCCTCCATGCCGGCCGAGCCGGCGGCTACCCCGACGGCGTGGGTCCACTTGTTCACGTGACGGGGTCGCGCCGGAAGCAGCGCGGCGATGTCGGCGTCCTCGACCAGCAGCGCATGGGGAACCGGGAAGCCGACGCCGATGTCGGCCACCTCGACGGCGCCACACAACCGGGCTCCGTCCCCCTGCAGCAGTCCAGGCTTGAGCGCGGCGAAGGTGACCGTGGCGTCGGCTCGCACCGCGTCGCCCGGAGTGGCACCCGAGTCGGCGTCCGTCCCTGAGGGGAGGTCGACGGCCAGGACCGGGGTGCCACCGGGCGCCCTCGGCGCGTCATAGGTGCCGCGGAACCCGGTGCCGTAGGCGGCGTCGACCACCAGGTCGCACGGCGGGAGGGCGACGCCCGCGGCGGCCGCGGGCCCGCCGGCGTCGAGCACCTGCACGCGGGCGCCCCGTCGGGCCAGGATCGCCGCGGCGACCTGGCCGTCGGCGCCGTTGCTCCCCTTGCCCGCCACGACGACGACGCGCCGGCCATAGGCGCCGCCGAGCAGGTCGAGGGCGCGGAAGGCCACGGCGCTGCCAGCCCGACGCACCAACGTGGCGTGCGACACCGTGGCCACAGCGGCGGCGTCTGCGGCCTGCATCTCGTCCCGGGTCAGGACGGGGCGCACGACGGGGAATGCTCGGCGACGACGAAGGCGATGGCCACGGCGTCGGTGTGGGTCAGCGACAGGTGGAAGCGGCCGGCGCCATGTGCCTCGGCCAGCTGCGCCGCCCCGCCGCGCAACCGGAGCAACGGGGCGGTGCGCGCCGCACCGCGGCGCCCCGCCTGGCGGTGCACCTCCACGTCGGTGAGGGCGAAGGCGCCGAGGCCGGTGCCCAGCGCCTTCATGACGGCCTCCTTGGCGGCGAAGCGGGCCGCGAGGCTCTGGACGGAGTCGGTCGAGCTGGCGGCGTCGGACTGCTCTGACGCCGTGAAACAGCGGGCGGCGAAGCGCGGTCGGCGGTCGAGGACCCGGCGGAACCGCGCCACGTCCACCGCGTCGACTCCGACGCCGACGATGCCCGTCGCGGCGGTCCCGGCGCCGCCAGTGCCCGTCGCGGCGTTCCCGGCGCCGCCAGTGCCCGTGGCCCGGCCGGAGTCCCCGTTCATTCGACGGTGACCGTCTTGGCCAAGTTGCGCGGTCGATCCGGATCGTGCCCGTGCAACCGGGCCAGCCGGTAGGCCAGCTGCTGCAACGGGACGACGCCGACCACCGGGGAGACCAGAGGGAGCGTCGGGGGTACCCACAGCACGTGATCGGCGGCCGCGGCGGACTCCTCGTCGCCGTCGTCGGCCACGAGCACCACCGTGGCACCGCGGCTGCGTACCTCGGCGATGTTGGAGAGCGTCTTCTCCCACAACGGGTTGCGCGAGGCGATACCGACCACCACGGTCCCCGGTTCGATCAGCGCGATCGGCCCGTGCTTGAGCTCGCCGGCGGGGTAGCCCTCGGCGCGCAGATAGGCGATCTCCTTCAGCTTCAGCGCACCCTCCAGCGCGACGGGGTAGCCGACGTGCCGGCCGAGATAGAAGAAGTCGCGGGCATCGGTGAGCTTGGCGGCTACGTCGTCGACGTCACGTGCGCGACCGAGCGTCTGGGCCACCAGGTCGGGCAGTGACTCCATGGCGTCGAGCACGGCCTCGATGTCGGAGGCCGGGCGGGTGCCAATGATCTGGGTCAGATAGAGGCCGAGCAACTCGAGCGCCACGATCTGGGCCAGGTGGCACTTCGTCGAGGCCACGCCGATCTCGGGCCCGGCCCGGGTGTAGAGGACACCGTCGGCGGCCCGGGCCATGGAGGAGTCGACGACGTTGGTCACCACCAGCACCCGGGCGCCGAGCCGCGAGGCCTCGCGCAGGGCCTCGGAGGTGTCGAGGGTCTCGCCCGACTGGGACACCCCGACGCACAACGTGCGCTCGTTGAGGACCGGGTCGCGGTAGCGGAACTCGCTGGCGATGTCGACCTCGGCGGGGACCTTCACCCAGTGCTCAATGGCGTACTTGGCCACCAGCGCCGCGTGGTAGCTCGAACCGCAGGCGACGATGAACACCTTGTCGATGCCGCGGAGGTCCTCCGCGCTCAGGCGCATCTCGTCGAGGATCAGCTCACCGTGACCTCCCCGGCGGTCCAGCAGGGTGTCGGCCACGGCCTGGGGCTGCTCGTGCATCTCCTTGGACATGTAGTCCTCGTAGCCCCCCTTCTGCGCCGCCTCGAGGTTCCACGCGATGGTCAGCTGCTCGGGTACGACCGGCGTGCCGTCGAGGGTCGTCACCGCAATGGCGCCCGGGGTGAGGACCGCCAGCTCGTCGTCCGCCAACGCGAAGACCTGACGCGTCTGTCCGATCAGCGCCGGGATGTCCGAGGCCAAGAGCGCCGCGCCGTCGTGAAGCCCCAGCACGAGCGGCGTCTTGCGTCGAGCGGCCACGATGGTGTCGGGGTCGTCGGCCGAGATGAGCGCCACCGAGAACGCGCCGCGCACCCGGCGGAGCACGGATCGGGTGGCGTCGACCAGGGACGCCCCTTCGCTCAGGCCCTGCTCGACCAGGTGCACCATCACCTCGGTGTCGGTATTGGAGGTCAGCGTGTGGCCGCCGGCCTCGAGCTCGGCCCGGAGCTCGGCATGGTTCTCAATGATGCCGTTGTGCACGATGGCCAGGCGGCCCGTGCAGTCGACGTGCGGATGGGCGTTCTCGGGGGTGGGCCCCCCGTGGGTGGCCCAGCGGGTGTGCCCGAGCGCCGCGGCGTGAGCGGTGGGCGCGTCCCCCGCCAGTACGGCCAGCGCGGCCACCCCGTGCGTCCCATCAGCGGCCCGGGCCCGCCAGATGGTCCCATCGGCGACCACGGCGATGCCCGCTGAGTCGTATCCCCGGTATTCCAACTGATGGAGCGCGCCGAGGAGGAGCGGGACGGCGTCGGCTTCTCCGGTCACGCCGATGATGCCGCACATGGGGACCAAGGCTAGTTGGGTCCCCGGGGAGACCTGCGGCGTGATGTCGCGGCGCGGCCGGCGCCTACTGGGATGAGACCTGCCCGAGCGCGGCCTCGACGACCCCGGCCAGCTGGGACGCCACGGCATCGGCCCTGGCCTCGTCGCGGGCCTCGACCATGACGCGCACCATCGGCTCGGTACCGCTCGGCCGCAGGAGCACCCGGCCCTCGTGTCCGAGCTCCGCCTCGGCCTTCTCCACCGCTTCCCACACGGGGGGGCACTCGGCCAGCCGCTCGGGCCGGGGGACGGGCACGTTGACGAGGCGCTGGGGGACCCGCTCCACCAGCCCGGTGGCCAGGTCGGCCAACGAACGACCGGAGCGCAGCATCAGATCGGCCAGGGCGATGCCCGTGAGGACGCCGTCGCCGGTCGTGGAGAGCGCCCGGAAGATGATGTGGCCCGACTGTTCACCACCGAGGGTCAGCCCGTCGCTGTCGAGGGCGGCCAGCACGTGGCGGTCTCCCACCGCGGTCTCGCGCACGGCGATCCCGTGGTGCTCCATGGCCAGGCGGAAACCGAGGTTCGTCATGACGGTCACCGCGACGGTGTCCCCGGCCAGGCGTCCCCGATCGGCGAGGTCGAGGGCGAAGAGTGCCAGCAGCACGTCCCCGTCCACGACGGCGCCCGTGCGGTCGACGGCGATGACCCGGTCGGCGTCGCCGTCGAACGCCAAGCCGAGGTCGGCCTGATGCTCGACGACGGCTCGGCCCAGCTCCGTGGGATCGGTCGAGCCGCAGCGCTCGTTGATGTTCGCCCCGTCGGGTGCGGCGTGGAGCGTGGTGACGCGTGCGCCGAGCTCGGAGAGCACGCGCGGCGCCACCTCGCTGGCCGCGCCGTGGGCGCAGTCGATCACCAGGTGCAGCCCATCGAGGCGACGCCCGTCCGTCGTGGACGCCAAGTGCGCGGCGTAGACCTGGGCGGCGGCGGGATCCGAGGTGATCACCCCGACACCGTGTCCGGTGGGCCGACGGGGCGGCCCGTCCGGATCGGCCAACACCGATTCGAGCTGGCGCTCGATCTCGGCCTCCACCTCCGTGGCAAGTTTGGTGCCCTCCCGGCTGAAGAGCTTGATGCCGTTGTCGCCGAAGGGGTTGTGCGAGGCCGAGATCACCGCACCCGGTGCCTGGCGGTGCACCGCCACCGCGGCCACTCCCGGCGTCGGCAGCACCCCGAGGTCGACCACGTCGGCGCCCTCGGCGGCCACCCCGGCCGAGAAGGCGGCCTGGAGCAACGACCCGGAGCGGCGCGTGTCGCGACCGACGACGAACGTGGGAGCGGGCAGGACCCGGGCCGCCGCACGACCGAGGGCCAGGGCCAGTTCGACGGTCAGCTCCTCGTTGGCGACCCCCCGCACCCCGTCGGTGCCGAAACGGGTCGGCGTCATCGCAGTCGTGTCTACCGCTCGACTACCGCTTGGAGTACTGCGGCGCCTTGCGGGCCTTCTTCAGGCCGTACTTCTTCGATTCCTTCTCCCGGGCGTCGCGGGTGAGGAGGCCGGAGCGCTTGAGGGGAGGACGCAACTCGGGGTCGACCTCGCACAGGCTCCGGGCGATGCCCAGGCGCATGGCGCCGGCCTGGCCGGAGATCCCGCCGCCGTCGATCGTCGCATCGATGTCGTAGGCCTCGACCGTGTTGGTGACCCGCAGCGGCTCGGTGATCAGCATGCGATGGGTGGCCGAGGTGAAGTACTTCTCGAAGGGGGCTTTGTTGATGGTGATGGCGCCCTGGCCGGGGCGGAAGCGCACGCGGGCGACGGCCTGCTTGCGGCGTCCGGTGGTCTGGCTCAGTGGTACGGGCATGGGGTGGTGGTGTCCCTTTCGGTGGATGGGCCTGGTGCGCCGGTTCAGCCGGCGCGGCGGGCCCCGGGCAGCTCGAGCGGCTGGGGCATCTGGGCGGCGTGCGGGTGGTCGGGGCCGGCGTAGACCTGGAGCTTGCCCAGCATCTGGCGGCCGAGGGTGTTCTTGGGCAGCATGCCCCGCACCGAGCGCCGGAACAGCTCGGCCGGTCGCTCGGCGAGCAGCTCGGCGTAGGACGTGGCACGCAGGCCACCGGGATACCCGCTGTGGCGGTACGCCATTTTGGCGCCCGCCTTGCCCGCGGTGAGCACGAGCTTCTCGGCGTTGACCACGATGACGTGGTCTCCCGTGTCGACATGGGGCGCGAAGTAGGGCCGGTGCTTGCCCCGCAGGATGGCGGCCACCGACGAGGCGAGGCGGCCCAGGACGAGACCGTCGGCGTCGACGACGTACCAGGACCGCTGGATCTCGGTGACCTTGGGTGAAAATGTGCGCACAAGACCGATCTTTCGCATCCGTGTGGTGAGCGAGCCGTCACTCCGACCAGCTGCCCCCGGGAGCGGGCTCAGTGCCCCCGGGGTCCCGAGAGCCGACCTACCAGGATAGGCCCTCGGACTTGGGGCGGCAAGCCGCCGGGTCTCCCAGGGCGACAGGACCTCTCGCGACGAGGTGTGTCGGTTGTTTTTGAACCTCTCAACAGCCCTGTTGAGGCTAAACCGTCCCTGTTCAGATTTTGGAAAATGGCATGCCCACCCCGACGCCTGGTGGGGAAGAGCCCGGTGGCGAGACGCCCGCTGAGGAGACGTCCGGCGGATAGTCGACCGAGACCAGGCACAACCCCTGCGCCGGCGCCGGCTCGGGCATGGTCTCGCGGGAGGCCGTCCGGAGCCGTTCCAAGAGCCCGGCCGCGTGCTGGCGTCCCCGACCCACCTCGACCAGGGCCGCCACCAGCGAGCGGACCATCTGGTGGCAGAACGAGCTGGCGGTGATCTCGAAGCGCAGCAGGCGTCCCTCCCCCGCCCCGGCCGTGGCCGGAGAGCCCGCCGTCACCGGGCCCGGCGCACCGGGGCGGCCAAACGCAGCGTCGGTCGCCTCGAAGCCCTCGTCAACCCGCCAGCGGGCGGCGTTGACTCGCCGGATGATGGGCTCGGCCGGGTCGGACCCCGGTGACCGGCGGCAGAAGGAGCGAAAATCGTGGCTGCCGAGGAGCACGTCAGCGGCCGTGCGCATGGAGCCGAGGTCGAGGGGGTCGCTCACGTACCAGGCCAGGGGGGCCAGCAGTGGGTCGGGGACGGGGGCGTTCCAGATCAGGTAGCGATAGCTGCGGGCGGTGGCCGAGCGGCGGGCGTCGAAGTCGGCGCCGACCTGCTGGGCCCGCCGGACCACCACCGACGGAGCCAGCTGGCGGTTGAGCGCCCGGGCCAGGCCGGGCCCGTCGTGGGGAATCGGGGGCAGGTCCACGTGGACGACCTGGCCACGCGCGTGCACGCCGGCGTCGGTGCGACCGGCGCACGTCAAGGAGGGCGGTTGGCTCAGGCGGGCGGTGCGCTCGAGGGCCTGGCGCAACGCACCCGCCACGGTGGGCACCTCGGGCTGGACGGCGAAGCCGCGGAAGGCGGCCCCGTCGTAGGAGATCAACAGCCTCCAGCGCTGCGGGGCAGCGCCGGTGGGTTGCCCCACGAGCTCTCGCTCGCCCGGGACGTCGACCGCCTTAGACGAACTCGATCCGCGCCATCGGCGCGTTGTCGCCGGGACGTGGGCCCAACTTCAAGATGCGGGTGTATCCGCCGGGACGATCGACGTATCGAGGTCCGATCTCGGCGAAGAGCTTGTGCGCCATGTCCTTGTCGCGGATCAGCGCCACCACGTGGCGGTGGTTGGCCACACCGCCCTTGCAGGCCGCCGTCACGCACTTCTCGGCCACCGGGCGCAGTGCCTTGGCCTTGGCCTCGGTCGTCACGATGGACTCGGCCGCGATGAGCGACGCCACCAGGTTGCCCATCATCGCCTTCTGGTGCGCGGAGGACCCACCGAACCGGCGGCCGCGTTTGGGGGTTGCCTGCATGGTTCCCTCAGTCCCGGGTGCGCAGCGACAGACCGCGCTCGTCCAGGCGCTGGACGACCTCGTCGGCCGACTTCTGGCCGAAGTTGGTGATGGCCAGGAGGTCCTCCATGGTCCGCTCGACCAGCTCGCCGATGGTGTTGATCTGGGCGCGCTTCAAGCAGTTGCGCGGCCGCTCGGAGAGGTCGAGCTCCTCGATGCGCAGGTCGAGGTCAGGCGATCCGCTCGCCGTGGTGCCGGTGTCGCCGAGCTCCAGACCCTGGGGGGCCTCCTCCAGGTCGGCCACCAGCGACACCAGGTTGCGCAGGGTGTCGCCCGCCGACGCCAGCGCCTCGCGGGGCGAGATGGTGCCATCGGTCTCAATGTCGAGCACCAGCCGGTCGTAGTTGGTCGACTGCTCCACCCGCACCGGTTCGATGTCGAAGGTGACCCGGTGGACGGGAGAGAAGATGGAGTCGATTGGGATGACGCCAATGGTCGAAGACCGCTTGTTCTTGTCGGCCGAGGCGTACCCACGCCCTCGTTCCACGGTCACGTCGACGGCCAGGCGGCCCTTGGCGTTGATGGAGGCGATGTGCAGGTCCGGGTTGAGGATCTCGACGTCGGACGTCACCTGGAGGTCGGCCGCCGTGGCGTCGGCCGGGCCGCGCACGTCGAGGCGCAGGGTCACCGCCTCGTCGGAGTGCACCCGCACCAGCAGGTCCTTGAGGTTCAAAATGATGTCGGTCACGTCCTCCTTGACGCCCGGGAGGGTGGTGAACTCGTGCAGCGCCTCGTCGAAGCGGAGCTGGGTCACGGCGCCGCCGGGGATGGACGAGAGCAGGGTGCGGCGGAGCGAATTGCCGAGGGTGGTGCCGAAGCCGGGCTCGAGCGGGCCGATGGCGAAGCGCTGGCGGTTGTTCTGCTCCTCGTCGACGACTTCGACGGTCGGCCGTTGGATGATCAACATGATGGGTACTCCTGTGGTGACGGGAAGTGGCTCGACGGGTTCGGGACTCGGTGTTCGGGACTCGGGCGGGACTCGGCTACTTCGAGTAGAGCTCGACGATGAGCTGCTCTTGGATCGGCTCGTCGATGTGCTCGCGCAGCGGCGGGTTGAGGACGCTCACGGAGAAGCCGGAGTCACCCGTCTCGAGCCAGGCCGGGGTCTGGCGCTCGAGGGTGTCCATGTTGCGGCGCACCAGAAAGTTGGCCCGGGTGGACTCGCGCAGGACGACCACGTCGCCCTTGCGCACCCGGTAGCTCGGGATCGTGACCCGTTTGCCGTTGACGGTGACGTGGCCGTGGCGGACGAACTGGCGGGCCTGGCGCCGGCTCGCCCCCCAGCCCGCTCGGAAGACGACGTTGTCCAGCCGGAGCTCGAGGTTGCGCAGCAGGGTCTCACCGGTGATGCCCCCCTGGCGGGTGGCCTCCTCGTACATGTTGCGAAACTGTTTCTCGAGGATCCCGTAGATCCGGCGCGCCTTTTGCTTCTCGCGCAGCTGGGTCAGGTACTCGGACCCCTGGCGCATGCGGTCACGCCCGTGCTCGCCGGGGGGGTAGGCGCGGCTGTGCCGGTCGGTCACCGCTTCGGAGACCGGGCATTTGAGCGAGTAGCAACGCTCGCCCTTCAAGAACAGCTTGGTCCGCTCACGCCGGCAGAGGCGGCAGACGGGACCGGTGTATCGAGCCATTGTGTGGGATTCCTCTTCCTGTTTCCTGTTGTCGCGTTCTCGCGCTTCGTCCTAAACCCGACGCCGCTTCTTGGGCCGGCAGCCGTTGTGCGGGATGGGTGTGACGTCCTTGATCCCGACGACCTCGATCCCCACCGCGGCAAGCGAGCGGATGGCCGTCTCACGGCCCGATCCGGGTCCGCGCACCAGCACGTCGACCTTGCGCACCCCGTGCTCCATGGCCCGCTTGGCGCAGGCTTCGGCGGCCAGCTGCGCGGCGAAGGGCGTCGACTTGCGAGAGCCCTTGAAGCCGACGTTCCCCGCCGAGGCCCAGGCGAGCACGTTGCCCTCGGGGTCGGCGATGGAGACGATGGTGTTGTTGAACGAGCTCTTGATGTGCGCGACGCCGTAGGCGACGTTCTTGCGCTCCTTGCGCCGGGGCCGCCGGGCGCCGGGCTTGGCTGGCTTGGCCACTACTTCCTCACCTTCTTCTTGCCCGCCACGGTCTTCTTGGGGCCCTTGCGGGTCCGGGCGTTGGTGTGGGTGCGCTGGCCGTGGACCGGCAGGCCCTTGCGGTGGCGCACGCCCTCGTAGCAGTTGATCTCCATCTTGCGCTTGATGTCCTGGGAGACGTCACGGCGCAGGTCACCCTCGACGCGGAAGCTGGTGTCGATGTAGGACCGGAGCTTGGCCACCTCTTCGTCGGTCAGGTCCCTGACGCGCGTGGAGGGGCTGATGTCCACGGCCTCGGTGATCTCCTTGGAGTGCGTCGGGCCGATGCCGTAGATGTAGGTGAGTGCGATCTCGAGGCGCTTTTCCCTCGGTATGTCCACTCCTGCAATACGCGCCATGTGCCGTCCTCTCCTCGCTCGTCCTAACCCTGCCGCTGCTTGTGGCGCGGGTTGTCGCAGATCACCCGGACGACACCGCGCCGACGGATGACCTTGCACTTCTCACAGATCGGCTTCACGCTCGGCCGAACCTTCACTGTTGTCCCGTCCTCTTCTCGTCTCTGCTCGTTCGTGTCAGCTCTGACTCGTTCTCGTGTCCCGACCGGTCACTTGTACCGGTAGGTGATGCGACCCCGATTGAGGTCGTAGGGAGTGATCTCCACCTGCACCTTGTCCCCCGGAAGGATCCGGATGCGGTGCATCCGCATCTTCCCCGAGCTGTGCGCCAACACCTTGTGCCCGTTCTCGAGCTCAACTCGGAACATGGCGTTGGGCAACGGCTCGACCACCGTGCCTTCGAGCACGATGGCGTCTTCCTTAGGCTTGGGCAGGTCACTCCTCCTGGTTTCGTTCTCGCTCTCCTGGCCCGACGCGGACCGGTGGCGCGAGGCCGGAACGGGGCGGATCGGACGTGGCTGCGGGCGGACAGCACCCCTGGGGGGAACCAGGCCCGGAAGCCAGCGAAAAAGTCTACCGCATCTGGGGGGGAAATCCAGCCCGAGTCGGGGAAAGCCCTGGCCGGAGCGGATCAAGGCAGGGTGAGCACCTCGGGGCCCTCGTCGGTGACGGCGATGGTGTGCTCGAAGTGGGCCGACAGTCTGCCGTCCGCCGTCACCACGCTCCACTTGTCGTCCAGGAGCACCGTCTCGGGCGACCCGGCGTTCACCATGGGCTCAACGGCGTAGACGTTGCCCGTCTTGAGGGTCGGGCCCTTGTTCCCGGGCCAGTAATTGGGGACCTGGGGCTGCTCGTGCATGGCGGTCCCGATGGCGTGGCCCACGTACTCGCGGACCACGCTGAACCCTGCCGCCTCGGCCACGTTCTGAACGGCCCGGCCGATCTCGTGGAGGGAGTTGCCCTTGGTCATCTGCTCGATCCCGGCCCACAAGCTCCGTTCGGTCACCTCGAGCAGCTTCTGAGCCTCCGCGGAGACGGTTCCGATCGGCATGGTGAAGGCAGCGTCACCGTGGTACCCCTCAATGATCGCCCCGCAGTCGATGGACATGATGTCCCCCTCGGAGAGCACGTAGGCACCGGGAATCCCGTGCACGATCATGGAGTTGGGGGAGGTGCAGATCACGGCCGGGTAGCCGTGGTAGCCCAGGAAATTGGAGGTGGCGCCCCGACGGGCCAGGACCTCGCGGGCCACCTGGTCCAGCTCGGCCGTGGTCACCCCCGGTTTGGCCGCGGCGCGGATCACCTCGTGCATCTCGGCCACCACCTTGCCGGCCCTTCGCATTTTGGCCAGCTCCTCCGCGTTGCGCCTCACGACGCGTCCACCTTCCTGTCGCCCTTCTGGCGCCGTAGCCGGTCGATGGCCCCGACGATCCGGCGGGTCACCAGGTCGAGTGGGCCGGTGCCGTTGATCTCGACCAGCAGCTCCCGTTCTTTGTACCAGTCGAGGAGCGGCGCCGTCTCCTGGTCGTAGAGGTCGAGACGGCGCTCAATGGTCTCTTCGGTGTCGTCCTCCCGCTGGACCACCTCGCCGCCGCACACGTCACAGGTCCAGTTCACCACGGGCGGGGCCGCCGTGGAGTAATTCGCCCCACAGTCCACGCACACCCGACGCGAGGCCAGCCGCTTCATGACCAGCTTCGTGGGCACCTGCAGGTCGATGACCAGGTCGAGGCCCGGGCTGACCAGGCCCTCGAGCGACTCGGCCTGCCCGATGGTCCGGGGGCACCCGTCGAGCACGAAGCCCCGGCCCTTGGTGTCGCGCTCGGAGAGCCGGGGCCCCACCATCTCCATGACCAGGCCGTCGGGGAGGAGCTCACCGGTGTCCATCAGGCCCTGCGCCCGCTGTCCGAGCAAGGTGCGGAGCTTGACCTCGCTGCGCAGCATGTCCCCGGTCGACACGTGGGGCACCACGTAGTGATGCGACAAGCGGACGCACTGCGTCCCCTTACCGGCCCCCTGTTTGCCGAGGACCACGAGCTTGACCCCGGGAATCACGGTCGCCCTACTTGAGGAAGCCCTCGTAGTTGCGCATCATCAGCTGGCTGTCGATCTGGCGCATGGTCTCGAGGGCCACACCAACCGAGATCAGCAGCGTCGTCCCGTAGAAGGGGAACTTGTTCAGGTGCCACAGGGCCATGAGCAGCGACGGCACGACGGCGACCGAACCCAGAAACAGCGCGCCGACGACGGTGATCCGGCTGAGGATGTGCGCGAAGTAGCGCTCGGTGGGGGGCCCGGGCCGGATGCCCGGAACGAAGCCGCCCTGCTTGCGGATGAGATCGGCCTGTTGATGGGGGTCGAAGGCGACGTACACGTAGAAGAACGTGAACATGACGATGAGCAAGAAGTACGCCGCGATGTAGAAGAAGCTCGTCGGCGTCAGGCTGTTGCGCACGAAGTTCTGGAACCAGTTCCACGGGACCACGTTCGAGAGCAGGACCGGGATGTACAGCACCGAGCTAGCGAAGATGATCGGGATCACGCCCGATTGGTTCACCTTCAGGGGGATGTAGGTGGAACTGCCCCCGTACATGCGGCGCCCGACGACCCGGCGGGCGAAGGTGACCGGGATCCGACGTTGGCCCTGGTCCATGAAGACGATGACCACGAGCAGAACGAGGGACACCACCAGGATGATCCCGAACTTGGCCCGGCCGCCCTCCTCGTAGATCGCCTTGAACCCGGTGGGGATGGCGGCCACCACGTTGGCGAAGATCAGGATGGACATGCCCTGGCCGATGCCGCGCTGGGTGATCAGCTCGGCCAGCCACATCACCATGGCCGTTCCCGCGGTGAGGACCAGGACCATGAACAGGGCCAGAGGCCAGTTGAACGTCGGGATCAGGTCGATGTTGGTGCCCAGCAAGGCCGAGTCGTGGCCGTGGAACGCGTACACCAGTCCCGACGACTGCATCACCGCCAGCGCGACCGTCAAGTAGCGGGTGGTCTGGGTGATCTTCTTCTGCCCGACGGCGCCCTGGTCCCGCCACTCCTCGAGCTTGGGGATCACCGTCGACAGCAGCTGAATGATGATGGAGCTGGTGATGTAGGGCATGACGCCGAGGCCGAAGACGGCCAGCCGCACCAGCGCGCCACCGCTGAAGAGGTTCAAGAAGCCGAGGACGCCCGACGAGGAGGCCGAGCTCTCGAGCGACTGGAGCCGGGCCCAGTTGACCCCGGGCACAGGGATGTTGGCCCCGATCTGGTACAGGGCGATGACGGCCAGCGTGAAGATGACCTTGTTGCGAAGGTCGGGGACCCTGAAGATGTTGGCGAGCCGGGAGAGCATGGCCGTTCCTCTCAGCGGAGTCCCGGTTGGGTGGTCACTAGCGGTTCATCAGGGCATTGCCCGAGGCGGGCGGGCGCCCGTTGGCGAAGGGCAGCGGGACGCGCTCGACGGCGCCTCCGGCGGCGACGATGGCCTCCTCGGCCGCCTTCGAGAACGCGTGCGCGGAGACCCGGACCGGGCGAGACAGCGACCCCTGGGCGAGGATCTTGACCAACGCCTTGGGGCGCACCAGGCCGGCAGCCACCAGGACGGGCACGTCGACCTCCACGAGGCCCAGGGCGTCGAGGGCAGCCAGGTTCACCGGGGTGTAGGCCACGCGGAACGGGTTATTGAAGCCCTTCAGCTTCGGGATCCGCTGCATCAGGGGGAGCTGGCCACCCTCGAAGCCGGCCGGCATGGTGTTCCGGGCCTTCTGGCCCTTGGTTCCCCGGCCGGCCGTCTTGCCGCCCTTGCCGCCGATGCCCCGGCCGACGCGGCGCTTGGCCGAGGTGGCGCCCCTGGGCGGCGTCAGGTCGTGGAGCTTCATGTCGACACCTCCTCCACGCGGACCAGGTGGGGCACCCGGGCCAGCATGCCCCGGATCTCGGGGCGATCGGGCAGCTCGTGGGTCTGGCCGAGTCCGCGCAGGCCGAGAGCGCGCAGGGTGCCGCGGTGCTTGGGCTTGGTCCCGATCGACGAGCGCGTCTGGGTGACGCGCAGGCGCGGCTCGGTGGCCGCCTTCTTGCTCCCCGACGGCGCCATGCTCAGCGCCCCTCGGCCGCGTAGAGGTCGGTCTCGCGTTTGCGCTCGCGGTAGGCCCGCAGGACGCCGCCGGGCGTGACCTCGTCCGCCGCCTTGCCTCGCAACGCGGCGACGTCGTCGGGCCGCCGTAGCTGCCTCAGGCCGGCGATGGTGGCGTGGGCGACGTTGATCCCGTTGGAGGAGCCGAGCGACTTGGCCAGGATGTCCCGGATGCCCGCCATCTCGAGGATGTGGCGCGCCGCGCCGCCGGCGATGACCCCGGTTCCCGGGGCCGCCGGCTTCAACAGGACCCGTCCGGCCCCGCTCTCGCCGATGACCGGGTGGACGATGGTGCTGCCGGCCAGGGGTACTTCGAAGAGGTTCTTGCGCGCCTCTTCGATCCCCTTCTGGACAGCCAGGCCGGCTTCCTTGGCCTTCCCGTAGCCGAGGCCCACCTTGCCGTTGCCGTCGCCGACGACCATCAGGGCGGCGAAGGAGAACCGGCGGCCACCCTTGACCACCTTGGCCACCCGGTTCACCTTGATGGTGCGCTCTTCGTACTGCGTGTCGACCATGCTCAGAACTCCAGTCCCTCGGCCCGCGCCGCGTCAGCCAGGACGGCGACGCGACCGTGGTAGACGAAGCCTCCACGGTCGAAGACCACCTTGGTGATCCCCGCTGACTTGGCCCTGGTGCCGAGCAGACGCCCGACCGATTCGGCGCCCGTCACGTTACCGCCGCCACTGTCGCCCAGCCTCGCGCGCAACTCGGGGTCCACCGACGAGGCTGCGACCAGGGTCCGCCCGGAGTCGTCGTCAATGAGCTGGGCCGAGATGTGCCGGTTGGACCGGTGCACGGCCAGCCGCGGGCAGGCCGCGGTGCCGCGCACCTTGGCCCTGACGCGGTCGTGGCGCCGGAGGCGCAGGCGCGTGCGATCGCTCGTACGTCCCATCTACTTCGCCGCCTTTCCTGCCTTGCGCAGCACTCGTTCGTTGGCGTAGCGCACCCCCTTGCCCTTGTAGGGCTCGGGTTTGCGCAGCTTACGGATGTCGGCGGCCACCTGTCCCACCTTCTCCTTGTCGATGCCCTTCACCACCACCCGGGTGGGAACGGGGACCTCGAAGGTGATCCCCTCGGGCGCGTCGACCGCCACGGGGTGCGAGAAGCCCAGCGCCAGCTCGAGGGAGCCCGGGCCCTTGGCCATGGCGCGATAACCCACGCCGACGATCTCGAGCTCCTTGACGTACCCGTCGGTCACCCCCGAGACCATGTTGGCCACGAGCGAGCGCGACAGGCCGTGCAGCGCGCGGTGGCGGCGTTCGTCGTCCGGGCGGCTCACGACCAGGGTGTCACCCTCCTGGGCGATGGTGATCCCTTCGGGGAGCTGCCGTTCGAGGGTACCCTGTGGTCCCAGCACGGTGACCACGGACCCGCTGACCGTCACGGTGACGCTGGACGGGACGGCGATGGGGGCGCGTCCGACGCGCGACATCAGACCTCCCCTCTCACTGAGGTGTGGCCCATTGAGGCGTGGCCTGTCATGGCCCTACCAGACATGACAGAGCACCTCCCCACCCAGGTGCCGGCGACGGGCCTCGGTGTCGGTCAACAATCCCTGGCTGGTGGAGACGACCGCCACGCCCATGCCTCCGAGGACACGCGGCATGCCGTCGGCCCGGGCGTAGATCCGCAGGCCCGGCTTGGAGACGCGGGTGATCCCGGCGATGGTGCGGGTCCGGTCGCCCGAGTACTTCAGGGTGATCTCCAGCGTGGTCCCCGGCTTGCCCATGTTCGGCTCCACCCTGTAGCCCGCGATGAATCCCTCACGCTCGAGGATGGACGCCAATGACTCCTTCAGCTTCGACCCGGGCATGCGCACGGTGTCGAACATGGCGGAGTTGGCGTTACGGATCCGGGTGAGCATGTCCGCGATGGGGTCGGTCATCGTCATGGCGGCCTACCAGCTCGCCTTCGTGACGCCGGGCACCTCGCCCGCGTGCACCATGACCCGCAGGCAGATGCGGCAGAGCCCGAACTTGCGGTACACGGCTTTGGGCCGTCCGCACCGCTGACACCGGGTGTATCCCCGGACCTTGAACTTGGGGGTACGTCGTTGCTTCTCGATCAAAGCCTTCTTCGCCATGGTGCTACCGGGTCTCCTGTCGGAACGGAAAGCCGAACGCTGCCAGGAACGCCCGACCTTCCTCGTTGGTGCGTGCGGTCGTGACGATGGTGATGTCCATGCCGCGGGTGGTGTCGATCTTGTCGTAGTCGATCTCGGGGAAGATCAGCTGCTCGGTCACCCCGAAGGTGTAGTTGCCGCGCCCGTCGAACGACCGGGGGGACAGGCCCCGGAAGTCGCGGATGCGGGGGATGGCCAGGCTGAGCAGGCGGTCGAAGAACTCCCAGGCCCGATCGCCGCGCAGGGTCGTCTTGACGCCGATGGCCTGGCCCTCGCGCAGCTTGAAGCCGGCGATGGACTTCTTGGCCCGGGTCACCACGGGCTTCTGGCCGGTGATCACCTCGAGGTCGCGCTGGGCCCCTTCCATGAGCGAGGCCTGCTGGGTGGCCCGGCCGACGCCCATGTTGACCACGATCTTCTCGAGCCGGGGCACTTCCATAACGTTGCCCACCTTCAGGTCGTCCTTGAGCCGGTCGCGCACCTCGGCGAGGTAACGCTCCTTCAGGCGGGGGCGGGCCGGCGCGGCGGTCGTCGTGCTCACAATTCGGCCTCGCACTTCTTGCAGATGCGCACCTTCACGCCATCGTCGCCGACGCGGTAGCCGACCCGGGTCGGTCCGTCGCAGCTCCTGCAGACCAGGGCCACGTTGGAGACGTGCACCGGCATGAACTTGTCGATGACGCCGCCCTGTTGAGTGGCCCGCGTCGGCTTGGCGTGGCGCTTGGCCACGTTGACTCCCTCGAGAATGACCTTGTGGTGGGTCGGGATGGCCCGCACCACCTCGGCCTTCTTGCCCTTGTCCTTGCCGGACAGGACGACCACGGTGTCTCCCTTGTGGATGCGCATCACAACACCTCCGGAGCCAGCGAGACGATCCGCATGAACCGCTTGTCGCGCAGCTCGCGCCCGACCGGGCCGAAGATGCGGGTGCCGCGCGGCTGCTGCTGGTCGTTGATCAGGACAGCGGCGTTCTCGTCGAATCGGATGTAGCTGCCGTCGGGCCGGCGCTTCTCCTTCTTCGTACGCACGACCACGCACTTGACGACGTCGCCCTTCTTGACCGCAGCGCCAGGAATGGCGTCCTTGACCGTGGCCACGAAGACATCGCCGATGCTGGCGTAGCGCCGGTGTGAACCACCGAGCACGCGGATGCACAGCACCTCGCGCGCGCCGGAGTTGTCGGCCACTCGGAGACGGGACTCCTGTTGGATCATCGAGCCCGCTCCACTACTTCGGTCAGCCGCCAGCGCTTCAACTTGGAGAAGGGGCGGGTCTCCTGCACGCGGACCCGGTCGCCCACCTTGGCGCTGTCCTCGGCGTCGTGGACGTAGAGCTTCTTGGTGCGCTGGACCGTCTTGCCGTACTTGGGGTGGCGCACCCGCTCGACCACGGCCACGACGAGGGTGGCGGCCATGGCGTCGGAGACGACGATCCCCTCCCGTACCTTGCGGCGGTTGGTGCGGGGCCCACCCTCAGCCGGGCCGTCGGCGGCGGGCAGCTCGGCAGCGGCCTCTGCCTCGATCGCCCCGAGGGCCTCGGCGGCATCGGCCGCGGCGGCCCTGGCAGCCTCGGTCGTGGTGGCGTCGGCGGCCGTCACCTCGGTCCCGGCCGCCTCGGGTCCTCCGTCCTCGGTCGTGTCGTTGTCTGGTGTCTCGTCGGCCATCAGGCCTCATCCTCTTCGTCGTCTTCCACGTCGTCGTCCTCGTGTTCGTGGTCCTGTTCGTGGTCGTGGTCATGGGGGTGCAGGTCGGCTGCGGCTTCCGCCTCGGCAGCGGCAGCCTTGGCCGCGGCCCTGTCCTCCCGGTCCCTGTCCTCGGCGGCCACCTTGGCCCGGGCTGCCTCGTGCTCGGCCTCGGTCGGGGCGACATAGGCGCCCTCGGCCTCCAAGATCTCCCGGCCCCGCAACACGGTCAGCATCCGGGCCACCTCGTGGCGCACCTGGCCGATGCGGGCCGGATTGTCCAGCTGTCCGGTGGCCAACTGGAAGCGCAGGTTGAACAGCTCGCGACGCGACTCGCCCAGCCGGGCGGCCAGCTCATCGCCGTCGAGCATGGAGAGGTCGTGCGCGGTCGGCATCAGATCGCCACCTCGGCGTGCCCGTGTGTGCCCGGGCGCACCACGAAGCGTGCCTTGAAGGGCAGCTTCTGGATCGCCCGCTCCATGGCGGCGCGCGCCAGCTCCTCGTCGACGCCCGCCAGTTCGAAGAGCACACGACCGGGATGGACGACCGCCACCCACAACTCGGGGTTCCCCTTGCCCGAGCCCATGCGGGTCTCGGCCGGCTTCTGCGTGATCGGCTTGTCCGGGAAGACCCGGATCCACACCTTGCCGCCACGGCGGACGTGGCGGGTCATGGCGATACGGGCGGCCTCGATCTGGCGTGCCGTCAGCCAGCCGGCCTCCGTCGCCTGGATCCCGAAGTCGCCGAAGGCCACCGAGGTGCCGCCCTTGGCCGCTCCGGTGAGCCGGCCCCTCTGGGTCTTGCGGTGCTTGACCTTCTTGGGCATCAACATGTCAGTCGGACTCCCTGCGGAAGTGGGGCGCCTCGTGGTGCTCGCGACTCTGGCGCTCCATCTCCTCGTCCCGGTTCAGTTGACGCTCCAGTTCGTCGGGCTCGGTCGGCGACGGGAGCAAATCGGCCACCGGCGACTCGGGGACCTCCTCTTCGGTCCCCTCACCTTCCGCCCCGTCCGCAACGGTGCCCTCGACCAGCACATCCTCGGGCACGTCCTCGAGCACGTCCTCGAGCACGTCCTCGGCGCTGTCCCCGTTCGGAGCGGCCTCGTCGTCCGCGGGGAACACTTCGGCGCGGCGGCGACCGCCGCCTGCCGTGATGAGACGGCGCGGACCGCCCGACTGGCCCGAGGTCTCCCCCACGGCCATGGCCGCCTCACGAGTGATCTTGTCCTCGATGGAGACCTTGTAGGGAAGGATGTCGCCCTTGTAGATCCACACCTTCACGCCGACGCGACCCGACGTGGTGCGTGCCTCGCGGAAGCCGTAGTCGATATCCGCCCGCAGGGTGTGCAGCGGTACCCGACCCTCTCGGTACTGCTCCTTGCGGGACATCTCGGAGCCGCCCAACCGGCCGGAGCACTGCACCTTGATCCCCTGGGCGCCCGCCTTCTGGACGGTTTGGATCGCCCGCTTCATGGCTCGCCGAAAGGCCACCCGGCGCACCAGCTGGTCGCAGATGCCCTGGGCGATCAGCGCGGCATCGAGCTCGGGCTGCTTGATCTCCTGGATGTTGAGTTGAATCCGGTTCTGCAGGCCCGTGATCTCCTCGAGGTGCTTCTTGAGACGGTCCGCCTCCGCGCCGCGGCGGCCGATCACGATGCCCGGGCGGGCGGTGTGGATGTCGACGCGCAGGCGGTCGCGCGTCCGCTCGACCTCGATCCGGCTCACCGCCGCGGCCTCGAGCTGCTTCGTCAGGTAGTCACGGATCTTCCAGTCCTCGACCACGAACTCGCGGTAGCGACGCTCCTCGAACCAACGGGACTTCCAGTCGGTGGTGATCCCGAGCCGGAAGCCGTAAGGGTTGACCTTCTGGCCCATCTCGTCAGTCCTCGCTCTTCTCGTCCGCGTCAGCGTCGGCTGACGCGTCCTCGCTCACCGCGTCGGCTACGGCCTCGTCGGGCACAGCCTCGTCGGCTACGGCCTCTTCGGGCACAGCCTCTTCGGGCACGGCCTCTTCGGCTGCCTCGGCGTCGGCCGCCTCGGCCGCCTCGGCGTCGGCCTCCGCAGCAGCCTCGGCCGCCGCCTTCTCGGATTCGGCCGCGGCCTGGGCGGCGGCCCGGCGACGGGACAGACGGCCGGAGAGGTCGGCCCGCCGCCGTGAGGACTCGACACGCCGCGAGCGGTTGGCGCTCACGGCCTCCATGCGCCGCCGTCGCAGTTCCAGCCGGTCGGACGGGAGTCGGCTCACGATGATGGTGATGTGGCAGGTCCGCTTACGGATCCGGGTGGCCCGACCCCGGGCCCGCGGGCGCCAGCGCTTCATGGTGGTGCCCTCGTCGGCGTAGCAGGCCGAGACGTAGAGCTCCTCGGGATTCTGCGAGTCGTTGTGCGCCGCGTTGGCCACCGCCGAATTCAGGACCTTGCCGATGATCTCGGCCGCCTCGCGCTCGGTTCCGTTGAGGACCTCCGCGGCGCGCTGGACGTCCTCGCCGCGGATGAGGTCGAGGACCTGACGCGCCTTGGAGGCGGACATGCCGCAGTAACGGTGCACCGCCCTCGTCCCGGGGCGCTCGTTGGTCTTGGTGGCCGTCATCGCCGAGCGCCGCGCTCCTGGCCGGCGTGATAGCGGAAGGTGCGGGTGGGGGCGAACTCGCCGAGCTTGTGGCCGACCATCGACTCGGTGACGTAGACCGGCACGTGGCGACGACCGTCGTGCACCGCAATGGTGTGCCCGACCATGTCGGGGATGATGGTCGAGCGGCGGGACCAGGTCTTGATGACCTTCTTCTCCCCGCTCGAGTTCAGCACGTCCACCTTCTTGAGCAGGTGGTCGTCGACGAAGGGCCCTTTCTTCAGGCTACGCGGCATACTCTCTCCCTCGCCTATCGCCACGCGCCGCGGGTACGACGTCGGCGCACGATCATTGCGTTGGACTTCTTGTTGCGGGACCGGGTGCGGCCCTCGGGCTTGCCCCACGGGGAGACCGGGTGTCGACCACCGGAGGACTTGCCCTCGCCTCCGCCCAGCGGGTGGTCGACCGGGTTCATGGCGACGCCACGCGTCTGCGGCCGCTTGCCCTTCCAGCGGGCCCGTCCGGCCTTGCCGATCTTGACCAGCTCGGCCTCGGAGTTGCCGACCACGCCGAGGGTGCCCCGACAGTCGATGGAGACTCGGCGCATTTCGGTGGAGGGCAGCCGCAAGGTGGCGAAGGCCCCCTCCTTGGCCACGAGTTGCACGCTCATTCCGGCGCCCCGGGCCATCTTGCCGCCACCGCCCGGACGCAGTTCGACGTTGTGGATGGTCGAGCCGACCGGGATGAACCGCAGGGGCAGCGCGTTGCCTGGCCGGATGTCGGCACCCTGGCCGCTCTGGAGCATGTCGCCCACCTTCACCCCGGCCGGGGCCAGGATGTAGCGCTTCTCTCCGTCGGCGTAGTGCAACAGCGCGATCCTGGCGTTTCGGTTGGGGTCGTACTCAATGCTGGCCACCTTGGCCGGGATCCCGTCCTTGTTGCGGCGGAAGTCGATGATCCGGTATTGCTGCTTGTGGCCGCCTCCGCGGTGGCGCGCCGTCTTGCGGCCGTAGCTGTTGCGCCCGCCACTCTTGGGCTTCGGGGCCAGCAACGACTTCTCCGGGCGGTCGCGGGTGATCTCGGAGAAGTCCGAGACGGTCTGGAACCGGCGTCCGGCACTGGTGGGCTTGCGTGAGCGGAGTGGCATGGCGTTCCTGATCAGCGATCGAAGAGATCGATGGAGTCGTCGGGGTGCAGCGTCACGATGGCCCGCTTGGTGTCGGGGCGCTTGCCTCGCACATTGGTGCGGCGGTTCTTGGTCGTCTTGCCCTTGCGATTGAGAGTGTTGACCTTGGACACCCGGACACCGAAGGCCTGTTCGACGGCCAGGCGAACCTCGACCTTGGTGGCCTTGGGATCGACGATGAAGACGTAGACCTTCTCGTCCATGAGGGCGTAGCTCTTCTCGGAGACCACGGGCCGGATGAGCACGGACATGGCGTCACGCATGGACGTCCGCCTCCTCGGTCGTGCCGGAGGCCTCGGGAGTGGCCTCGGTCGCCTCGTCCTCGTCGGCCTCGTCGGCGGTGGCGTCCCCGTCCTGGAGGGGGAGGTGAGTGCCGGAGAAGTCCGACACCGCCGTCGGCAGGGTGCCGTCCGAGAAGACGAGCCAGTCGGCCCGCAGCACGTCGTGGGCGGACAACTCCCCGAAGCTGGCGGTCTGCACCGGGGGCAGGTTGGCGAAGGACCGCTCCACGTCGAGCTCGTCGGCCGCCAGGACGACGAGGACCGACCCCGTCACCTTGAGCTTGCGCAGCACGGTGGCGGCGTCCTTGGTCTTGGGAGCGGTGATCTTCCACTCGTCGACCACCACGATCCGCCCCATGTCGGCCCGGTCGCTCAGGGCCGAGAGCAGTGCCAGGCGCACCATCTTCTTGGGCGTGCGCTGCGCGTAGCTGCGCGGCTTGGGTCCGAGCGCCACGCCGCCACCGCTCATGGAGGGCGAGCGGCTCGATCCCTGCCGGGCCCGTCCGGTCCCCTTCTGGCGGAAGGGCTTTGCCCCGCCACCGCGCACCTCGGCCCGGGTCCGCGTGGACTGGGTCCCGGCCCGGGCGGCGGCCAGCTGGGCGGTCACCACCTGGTGGAGGACAGCCTGGTTCGGCTCGAGCCCGAAAATCGCCGGCTCGAGGTCGACCGTGCCCAGGTCGTGCCCGGCGGCGTTACGCCGGGGCGCCGTGCGCGCCACGGGGTCCGGTCGCTCCTTCACGATCGTGCGGTCGAGCACGGTGCCGGAGGTCATCTCGACCTGCCGGCCTTCGTCGGGGTCTTCACCGAGTCGCGCAAGACAACCACGCTGCCCCGCGCCCCGGGCACCGCCCCCTTGACCAGCACGAGCTCGCGCTCGGGGTCGCAGGAGACGACTTCGAGGTTGAGCGCGGTCACCTGGGTGCCGCCCATCTGCCCGGCCATCCGGGTCCCCTTGAAGACCCGGGAGGGGGTGGCGCAGGCGCCGATGGAGCCGGGCGCACGGTGGTGGCCGTGGTTGCCGTGGGCGCCGCCTTGGCCGTGGAAGTTGTGCCGCTTCATGCCGCCGGCGAAGCCCTTGCCCTTCGAGACCGAAATGGCGTCGATGCGCTCGCCCGCCTCCCAGAGGTCGGCGGCCAGCTCCTGGCCCACTTGATATTCGGCCACGTCGTCGAGCCGCAGCTCCACCAAGGCCCGGCCCGGGTTCACCCTGGCCTTGGCGTAGTGGCCGGTCTGCGGCTTGTTCAACGTGGAGCCGCGTCGGAATCCCCAGGTCACCTGCAAGGCGGCGTAGCCGTCGGTCTCGGGCGTCTTGACCTGGACCACGCGCACCGGCGCGACTTTCAGGACCGTCACCGGAACGGCGCGGTTCTGGTCGTCCCAGACCTGGGTCATGCCGACCTTCTCGCCGACGATGGCCTTGCGTGCCACGTGTCCTCTTCCTGTCTCTTCCCGTGTCCTGTCAGCAGGCGCTCGGAGATTTCCTCCGTGTGCATGCCAACGCTCCGCCCGGGAAACCCGAGCGGAGCGCCCGAATGGTTCGGCGTGAGGTCCCGGCCAGAGCCGGCGATCACGCACGTCTGTTGTCGGCAGCACCGGAGGCGCCGCACGGGGCAGCACCGAAGTGCCACCGTTTCGACCCTGCGCCACCCGATTGGGCGGCTCGCGAGGTTACACCATCACCCTTCCCCCTGCCAGGCGTCCGGCGGGGAGACGGGGCACGGCCTTCACGGTGTCAGGCCGTCTGGATCTTGATCTCAATATCCACCCCGGCCGGCAGGTCGAGCCGCTGCAGCGAGTCGACCGTCTTGGGGGTGTGCTCGACGATGTCGACCAGGCGCTTGTGCACCCGCATCTCGAAGTGCTCGCGCGAGTCCTTGTACTTGTGAGGCGAGCGGATCACCGTATAGCGGTGCTTGTCGGTCGGCAGCGGGACCGGGCCGAGCACCTTGGCCTGCGTCCGCAGGACCGTCTGGACGATCTTCTCCGTCGACTGGTCCAGGATCTCGTGGTCGTAGGCCTTCAGCCTGATGCGGATCTTCTGCTTCGGGCCGTCGGCCATGGTCTCGGTGCCTGCTCTCGTTCGCGTGAAGTCGTGATTACTTGAGGATCTCGTCGACGACGCCGGAGGCGACCGTGCGGCCGCCCTCGCGAATGGCGAAGCGGAGGCCCTTGTCCATGGCGATGGGCTTGCCCAGCTCGACCGTCATCTTCGTGTTGTCGCCCGGCATGACCATCTCGGTTCCCTCGGGCAGCGAGATGGTGCCTGTCACGTCGGTGGTGCGGAAGTAGAACTGCGGGCGGTAGTTGGTGAAGAACGGCTTGTGACGGCCGCCCTCTTCCTTGTTGAGCACGTAGACCTCGGCGGTGAACTGCGTGTGCGGCGTGATGGAGCCGGGCTTGCACAGCACCTGGCCGCGCTCCACGTCCTCCTTTTTGGTGCCGCGCAGCAGGGCGCCGATGTTGTCGCCGGCACGGCCCTCGTCGAGCAGCTTGCGGAACATCTCGACGCCGGTGACGGTCGTCTTCTGGGTCTCGGACAGGCCGACGATCTCGACCTCCCCACCCACTTTGATGATGCCCTGCTCCACCTTGCCGGTGACCACGGTGCCGCGGCCGGTGATCGACATGACGTCCTCGACCGGCATCAAGAAAGGCTTGTCGACGTCGCGCTCGGGCTCGGGGATGTAGGAGTCCACGGCGTCCATCAGCTCGACGATCTTCTCGCTCCACTCGGGGTCGCCCTCCAGGGCCTTCAGGGCGCTGACCCGGACGATCGGGGTATCGTCGCCGGGGAAGCCGTAGGCGGTCAGGAGCTCGCGCACCTCCAGCTCGACCAGCTCGAGGAGCTCCTCGTCGTCGACCATGTCGGCCTTGTTGAGCGCCACCACGATGTAGGGAACGCCCACCTGGCGGGCCAGCAGGACGTGCTCCCGGGTCTGGGGCATGGGGCCGTCGGCGGCGGAGACCACCAGGATGGCGCCGTCGATCTGGGCGGCGCCGGTGATCATGTTCTTGATGTAGTCGGCATGGCCCGGCATGTCGACGTGGGCGTAGTGCCGCTTGTCCGTCTCGTACTCGACGTGGGCGATGGTGATGGTGATGCCGCGCTGCTTCTCCTCGGGCGCCTTGTCGATGTCTTCGAACTTGGTGAACGAGGTGTTGGGGTTGCGCTCGGAGAGGACCTTGGTGATGGCGGCCGTCAGCGTCGTCTTGCCATGGTCGATGTGACCCATCGTGCCGACGTTCACGTGGGGCTTGGTGCGCTCGAACTTCTGCTTGGCCATCGCCTCGCTACTCCCTGCTCCTGACGGGACCCCTCTGGCCCCGATATTGACGGTGTCTCCGGTGCCGGACCCGGCCCGGGCTACCCCGGTGGGCCGGGCTACCCGGTGGCCCGGGCTACTCCCCGGTGGCCCGGGCGATGATCTCCTTCGAGATCGACTCGGGCACTTCGTTGTAGGAATCGAATTGCATCGTGTACGTGGCGCGACCCTGGGTGCGCGAACGCAGGTCGGTAGCGTAGCCGAACATGTCGGCTAGCGGGACCTGCGCATTGATGACCTGACTCGAGCCCTGCTGGTCCATGTGGCCCACCCGGCCCCGCCGCGAGGACAGGTCGCCCATCACGTCGCCCACGTAGTCCTCGGGCGTGGTCACCGTCACGGCCATGACGGGCTCGAGCAGCACCGGACTGGCCGCCCGGAGCGCCTTCTTGATCGCCATGGACCCGGCGATCTTGAAGGCCATCTCCGAGGAGTCCACGTCGTGGTACGAGCCGTAGGTGAGCGTGACCCGTACGTCGACCGTGGGATACCCGGCCAGGACACCGGAGGTGAGCGCCTCTTGGATCCCGGCGTCCACCGAGGGGATGTACTCCTTGGGCACCACGCCGCCGCTGATCTTGTCGACGAACTCGTAGCCGCCGCCGGGGCCGGTGGGCTCGGCGCTGATGACGACGTGGCCGTACTGGCCCCGGCCACCGGTCTGGCGGACGTACTTCTCTTCGATCTTGTCGACTGGCTTGCGGATGGTCTCACGGTAGGCGACCTGGGGCTTGCCCACGTTGGCGTCGACGCTGAACTCGCGCAGCATGCGGTCGACCAGCACCTCGAGGTGCAGCTCGCCCATGCCCGAGATCACCGTCTGGCCGGTCTCCTCGTCGGAGCGGACCTGGAACGTCGGGTCCTCCTCGGAGAGGGCATAGAGGGCACGTGACAGCTTGTCCTGGTCGGCCTTGGTCTTGGGCTCGACGGCCACGTGGATCACCGGCTCGGGGAACTCGAGCGCCTCGAGCACGATGGGGTGGGCCGGGTTGCACAGGGTGTCGCCCGTGGTGGTGTTCTTGAGGCCGACCACGGCCATGATGTCGCCGGCGAAGACGGCGTCCTTGTCCTCACGGTGGTTGGCGTGCATCTGCAGAATGCGGCCCACCCGCTCCTTCTTGTCCTTGGTCGTGTTCATGACGGAGGCGCCCTTGGCCAGGGTGCCCGAGTAGACCCGGATGTAGGTCAGCTTGCCGACGAAGGGGTCGGTCATGATCTTGAAGGCCAGCGCCGAGAAGGGCTCGGCGTCGTCGGCCTTGCGTTCCTCGATCTCCTCGGGCTTGTTCGGCTTGTGGCCCTCGGTCGGCGGCAGGTCGAGGGGGCTCGGCAGGTAGTCGATCACGGCGTCGAGCATGGGCTGGACGCCCTTGTTCTTGAAGGCCGAGCCGCACAGGACCGGCACCACGGCGGCCGCCAGGGTGGCCGTGCGCACCGCCCGGCGCAGGTCGTCGGCCGTGATGGCCTCCTCGGCCAGGTACTTCTCCATGATGGTGTCGTCGAAGTTGGAGACGACGTCGACCAGCTGGTGGCGGGCGCCCTCGGCCTCGGCGGCCATGTCGGCGGGGATGTCGAGGGTCTCCCACTCCTCGCCCATGTCCGACGACCAGACCAGGGCCTTCTCGGTCAGCAGGTCGATGACACCCTTGAACTCCGACTCGGCACCGATGGGCAGCTGAACGACCGCCGGCAGCGCGTCCAGGCGATCGCGGATCATCTGCACCGTGCGCTCGAAGTCGGCCCCGATCCGGTCCATCTTGTTGACGAAGCAGATGCGAGGGACGTTGTACTTGTTGGCCTGGCGCCACACCGTCTCGGTCTGGGGCTCGACGCCGGCCACCGCGTCGAAGACGGCCACGGCGCCGTCGAGCACGCGCAGCGAGCGCTCCACTTCGACGGTGAAGTCGACGTGGCCCGGGGTGTCGATGATGTTGATCCAGTTGTCCCGCCACGAGCAGGTGGTGGCGGCCGAGGTGATGGTGATGCCGCGCTCTTGCTCTTGGACCATCCAGTCCATGGTGGCGGCACCCTCGTGAACCTCGCCGATCTTGTAGTTGCGACCGGTGTAGTAGAGGATCCGCTCGGTCGTGGTGGTCTTGCCCGCGTCGATGTGGGCCATGATCCCGATGTTGCGGGTCCGGGCCAGCGGGAATTGTCGTGCGGGGATGGGGTCAGCCATGGCGGGGGCGCACGGGATCCACTACCAGCGGTAGTGCGCGAAAGCCCGGTTGGACTCCGCCATCTTGTGCATGTCCTCGCGGCGCTTCACCGAGGTCCCGATGTTGTTCGAGGCGTCGAGGATCTCCCCTGCCAGGCGCTCGGCCATGGTCTTCTCCCGGCGCTGCCGCGAGTAGGTGGTGAGCCAGCGGATGGCGAGCGTGGTGGCGCGCCGCGGCCGCACTTCGACCGGGACTTGATACGTCGCCCCGCCCACCCGGCGAGACTTGACCTCCACCTCGGGACGGGTGTTCTCCACGGCCCGTTTGAGCGCGGTGACCGGATCGCCCCCGGACTTCTCCTGCACCTGCTCGAGCGCGGTGTACACGATGCGCTCGGCCAGGGTGCGCTTGCCCCGGGACAGGATCTTGTTGACGACCTGGGTGACCAGGACCGAGCGGTAGACCGGATCGGGTGCCAGCTCGCGCCGGGTGGCGGGTCCGTTGCGGGGCACTCCTAGGACTCCTTCTTCGCGCCGTAACGGCTGCGGGCCTGGCTGCGCTCGCGCACGCCCGAGGTGTCCAGCGCGCCGCGAACCACCTTGTAACGCACGCCGGGCAGGTCCTTCACACGGCCGCCGCGGACCAGGACGATGGAGTGCTCCTGGAGGTTGTGGCCCACGCCAGGGATGTAGGCCGTGACCTCGACTCCCGACGACAGGCGAACACGGGCCACCTTCCGCAGCGCCGAGTTCGGCTTCTTGGGCGTGGTCGTGTAGACCCGGGTGCAGACCCCCCGCCGCTGGGGCGCGCCCTTCAGGGCGGGGGTCTTGGTCTTGGTCACCTTGGCCTCCCGTCCCTTGCGGACGAGCTGGGCGATTGTGGGCACGCGTTCCCTCTCGGATGCGAAATCGTGGTTCCCATGGACTCGGCGCTGGCGCGCCGACGGAGCCGCCCATGGCAGAGAGAAGATGATAGCGGTTGCCAGGGGTTGGGACAACCGCGTCAAGCTGTTCCGGACCGGAATTCGCGCCCCCGCCGGGAGCGTTAGCCTCGGCCCCATGGAACACTCCATGGCCGAGCGCCTGGCCGACCTGGCCGAGCGCAAGAACGAGGCCCTGCACGCCGGCAGCCCGCGAGCCGTCGAGCGCCACCACGCCAAGGGCAAGCTGACGGCGCGGCGAGCGCATCGACTACCTGCTCGACGAGGGCTCCTTCCAGGAGCTCGACATGCTGGCCCGCCACCGGGCGCACGGCATGGGGCTCGAGGAGAACCGCCCCTACACCGACGGCGTGGTCACCGGCTTCGGCACCATCGACGGGCGCCGTGTCTGCATCTTCAGCCAGGACTTCACCGTCTTCGGCGGAGCCCTGGGCGAGGTCTTCGCCGAGAAGATCCACAAGGTGATGGACCTGGCCGCCTCCACCGGGGTCCCCATGATCGGCCTCAACGACGGGGCGGGGGCCCGGATCCAAGAGGGCGTGGTCTCGCTGCACTCCTATGGCGGCATCTTCCACCGCAACGTGGCCGCTTCGGGGGTGATCCCCCAGATCAGCGTGATCCTTGGGCCCTGCGCCGGCGGGGCCGTCTACTCCCCGGCCATGACCGATTTCATCTTCATGGTCCAAGGCACCTCCCACATGTTCATCACCGGGCCCGACGTGGTCAAGACCGTCACCGGCGAGGACGTCACCCTCGAGGAGCTCGGGGGAGCCATGAGCCACGCCACCAAGTCGGGGGTGGCCACCTTCGTGTCGCCCGACGAGAAGGCCTGCCTGGACGACGTGCGCCAGCTGCTCTCGTACCTTCCCGCCAACAACCTCGAGGAGCCTCCGCTCGAGGTCAGCGGGGACGAGCCGGACCGTCTGGTCACCGAGCTCATCGACTTCCTGCCCACCTCGCCCAACCAGCCCTACGACATGAAACGGATCATCACGGCCGTGGTCGACGACGGCGAGTACTTCGAGGTGCACCGGCACTGGGCCATGTCGATCACCTGTGGCTTCGCCCGCATGAACGGCCGGGTGGTCGGCATTGTGGGCAACCAGCCCGCCGTCCTGGCGGGGGTGCTCGACATCGACTCCTCCGAGAAGGCCTCGCGCTTCGTGCGCACCTGCGACGCCTTCAACGTCCCGCTGCTCACCTTCGTCGACGTACCGGGCTTCATGCCCGGCACCGACCAGGAGTACGGCGGCATCATCCGGCACGGAGCCAAGCTGCTCTACGCGTACTGCGAGGCGACGGTGCCCCGTATCCAGATCATCACTCGCAAGGCCTATGGCGGCGCCTACGTGGTCATGAACTCCAAGTCCATCGGCGCCGATCTGGCCTTCGCCTGGCCCTCGGCCGAGCTGGCCGTGATGGGCCCCAACGGCGCCGTCGAGATCGTCTACCGGCGCGAGCTGGCCGAGGCGACCGACCCCGAGCGCCGGCGGGCCGAGCTGATCGACGAGTACACCGAGCGCTACGCCAACCCCTACATCGCGGCCGAGCGGGGCTACGTCGACGACGTGATCTCGCCGGCCGACACCCGGGCCGTCATCTGCCGCAGCCTCGAGATCCTGGCCTCCAAGCGCGAGGAGCTGCCCCGGCGCAAGCACGGGAACGTGCCCCTGTGAGCCCGTTGGAAGTGGACCGCTCCATGCTGGCCCTGCGCGAGCCGTCCGCGCCCGACCCCGTCGCGCTGGCCGCCATCGCGGCGGCCGTCGAGCTGGTGTGGCCGCGCCCGGCTCCGCCGGACGACCAGGTCAACCCTGAGCACGATGCCTGGCGCTTCAGTGGCCGCTGGTGGCACGAGCCGATGCCCTTGCGCCGCGACCGGCCCTGGACGCGGACCTGACCGTCTACGTCGACGACTGGCGCCAGCCGGCCACGGTGCGCGACCGGGCCGAGCGCTGGTCTCACCTGCTGGCCGACGATCCCGAGGAGCTCCACGCCCTGGCCGGTGCGCTGGGCATCCCGAGGCGCGGCTACCAGCGCCACCGGCGCTCGGCCGCCCTCAACCATTACGACCTGCCCGAAGCGCTGCGCCAGCGGGCCATTGAGCTCGGCGCCGTCCCGGTGACCTGGCGCCAGATGGCCCGCCTCACCCGCCAGTGGAGGGTCGCCTCCGTCAGCTCGGGTGCAGGCCCTGGCGCTGGCGCTCGGCCAGGCCCACCAGGTCCTCCATGATGCGGCCGAACGAGTAGTCCTTCGGCGTGTACACCGCCTCCACCCCCTTGCCGACCAGGATCTCGGCATCATCGGGCGGGATGATCCCACCCACCACCACGGCCGCCGTGCTCCCGGCTGCCCGCAGCCGGTCGAGGACGTCGGGCACGAGCTCGAGGTGGGAGCCCGAGAGGATGGAGAGGCCCACGATGTCGACGTCCTCGTCGAGGGCGGCGGCGGTGATCTGGGCCGGGCTCAACCTGATGCCCTGGTAGATCACCTCGAACCCGGCATCGCGGGCAGCCACGGCGATCTGCTCGGCTCCGTTGGAGTGCCCGTCGAGCCCCGGCTTGGCCACCAAGAAGCGCGGCGGACCGGCGCCGTCTGCGGCCAGGGCCATGGTGCGCCGCCGGACGCGCTCGAGGTCGGCGCCCCGATGGCCCACGCCACCGCTGATCCCCGTCGGGGCGCGGAACTCCCCGAACACCTCGCGCAGCGCGCCGGCCCATTCCCCGGTGGTGCCGCCGGCGTGGGCCAGGGCGATGGTGGCGGGCATGACGTTTCCCTCGGGCCCTTCGTCGGCGGCCACCCGGCGCAGCTGGTCGAGCGCGGCGCCCACGGCGGTGACGTCGCGCCCGGCCCGCCACTGCGCCATCTCGGAGATCTGCTCGACCTCGACACGATGGTCGACCTTCAAGATGTGCTGAATCTCCCCTTCACCCAGCAGCGGCGACGGCGCCGCCTCGGTGAAGCAATTGACCCCGACCACCATCTGCTCGCCGGACTCGATACGCCGAACCCGCTCGGCCTGGCTCCGCACGAGGCGGCGCTTGAGCTCGTCGATGGCCTCGAACGCGCCCCCGAGGGACTCCACGTCGGCCAGCTCGACCTCGGCTGCCTCCGCCAGCTCGGCCGTCTTGGCCTCCACCACCTTGGAACCCTCGAAGATGTCGTCGTACTCGAGCAGGTCGGACTCGTAGGCCAGGACCTGTTGCATGCGAAGCGACCACTGCTGATCCCACGGCCGCGGCAGGCCCATGGCCTCGTTCCACGCCGGCAGTTGCATGGCCCGTGCTCGAGCACTCCTGGACAACGTCACCCCGAGCGTCTCGAGCACGATGCGCTGCACGTTGTTCTCGGGCTGCTGCTCGGTGAGTCCCAGCGAGTTGACCTGCACCCCGTAGCGGAATCGCCGCAACGTGGGTTCCCGAACGCCGTAGCGCTCGCGGCAGATCCGGTCCCACATGGCCGTGAGGGCCCGCACTTTGCACGTCTCCTCGACGAAGCGGACGCTCGAGTTCACGAAGAAGCTGATGCGGCCCACCACCGCCGGGAGCTCGGAGGCCTCGATCTTGCCCGAGTCACGCACGCCGTCGAGCACCCCGATCGCGGTGGCCAATGCGTAGGCGATCTCCTGCACGGGCGTGGCGCCGGCCTCTTGGAGGTGGTAGCTGCACACGTTGATGGGGTTCCACCGGGGGGCGTGGCGCACCGTGTAGGCGATGGTGTCGACGGTGAGGCGCAGGCTGGGGCCCGGCGGGAAGATGTACGTGCCGCGGCTCAGGTACTCCTTGACGATGTCGTTCTGCGTGGTGCCGGCCAGCCGCGTCGGTTCGACTCCCATCTCCTCGGCGTGGGCCACGTACAGCCCGAGCAGCCAGGCTGCCGTCGCGTTGATCGTCATGGAGGTGTTCATGTCCGCGACCGGGATGCCCGAGAACAGCTCTCGCATGTGCCCGAGGTGCGCCACCGGGACGCCAACCTTGCCCACCTCGCCCGCCGCCTCTGGGTCGTCGGGGTCGTACCCGGTCTGGGTGGGCAGGTCGAAGGCAATGGAGAGGCCGGTCTGGCCCTTGGCCAGGTTGGTGCGGAAGAGCGCGTTGGAGGCCCGCGCGGTCGAATGGCCCGAGTAGGTGCGCATCACCCACGGCGCATCCCGCTGCCGCCCCGTCTCCATCACCCCACCTCCCGCCATGTCGAGCCAATTGGAGTCCCACCATTGTGCCCGTCTTCACGAGGGTCACCGCGCCGTGCCCGCCCGGCGGGATGCGGGCGGCGTCGTCGGGCGTGCAAGAGTGGCGCATGGAGACGTCCGGCACGCTGGCCCTGGTCGGGGGTGACGAATGGACCGCGGGCTGCACCTTCGACGCCCCGTTGCTGGCGGCCTCGGGGGCCACGCACGTGGTGGTGCTCCCGACGGCCGCGGCCTACCAGCATCCCGAACGCGTGGTGCTCCGGGCGGCTGACTGGTTCGGACCCCTCCGGGCGACCGTCGAGGGCCTCATGGTGGTCGATCGCGCCTCGGCCGAGGACGCCGGCATGGCCGCGGTGGTGGCCCGCGCCCGCTTCATCTATCTCTCGGGAGGCTCCCCCCTCCACCTGCGCGCCGTGTTGAAGAAGTCCGCCGTCTTCGAGGCCCTGACGGCCGCCTACGCCGGCGGGGCGGTGGTGGTGGGCGCCGGAGCGGGAGCCATGGTGCTCACCGATCCCATGGTCGACCCCCGCGGCGGAGCACTCACTCTCGGCCTGGGGCTGGTGGACAACCTCACCGTGGTCCCCCACTTCGGCGACGAGCACGACGACGCCCACGGGCAGAAACTCGAGCGGACGGTGGCGATGGCGCCGGCGGCCCTGCCCGTGGTGGCGCTGCCGACGCGGACCGCCCTGATCAGGGATCCCGACGGCTCCTGGCGGGCCGAGGGGGTCGGGACGCCGGCGGTCTTCGTCGGCGGTGCGCAGACCGAAGGGCTCGCCGCGCTGAAGGGCTGAGGCTTGTCAGTCCCGTTCTTCGATGGTGACGCTCTCAATCACGACGGTCTCCGTCGGCGCGCCCGACCGTGAGCCCGCGGCGTCAATGCGCGCCACCACGTCCAACCCGCTCACGGCCTCACCGAAGAGCGAGTAGAGCGGGGGCAACCCCACGCCGTCGGGACCGCTGATCACGAAGAACTGGCTCCCGTTGGTGTTGGGCCCTGCGTTGGCCATGGCCAGAGATCCCACCTGGTAGCGGCCGGGCGAGGGAAGCTCGTCGGCGAAGCGGTAGCCCGGACCTCCCGACCCACTCCCGGTGGGGTCGCCGCCCTGGAGCACGAAGCCCGGGATGATCCGATGGAAGGCGATGCCGTCGAAGTAGTGGTAGCGGGCCAAGAAGACGAAACTGTTCACCGCCTTGGGCGCCGCCAAATGGTCCAGCGCGAAGACCATGGTGCCGTGCGACGTGGCCATCGTGGCCACGTAGCGCTTGTCCGTGTCGAGGATCATCGGCGGCTCCTGTTCGAAGGTCCGCTGCTGGGGGCTCGAACCATCCGCGGCGGGGCGAGTGGGCTCTGGCATGTCGGCGCTCCTTAGGACTCGTGAATGGTGATGGAGATGATGCGCTGCGTCACGTCGGGCGGGACGCCTTGGGCCGACCCTTGCTGGTTGATGGTGTCGACCACGTCCATCCCCGACGTGACCACCCCGAAGAGCGCGTAGTCGGGCGTGAGGGACTCACCTTCGGGTCCGGCCACAACGAAGAACTGGGAGCCACCCGTGTTGGGACCGCTGTTCGCCATGGCGACCGAACCGAGCGGGTACTGCGGCGACGCCTTGGCCGGCAGCTCGTCGCGAATGGCATAGCCGGGACCGCCCGTTCCGGTTCCCGTCGGGTCACCCGTCTGGTCCATGAAGCCCGGGATGACCCGATGGAAGATCACGCAGTGGTAGTACCCCCGGCCGGCCAGGAACACGAAGTTGTTGACCGTCTTGGGAGCGGTCTTGGCGTCCAGCGCCACGTCGAAGGTGCCCGTCGTGGTCACCACGGTGGCGCTGTAGTTCCTCGATGTGTCGATGGTCATCGGCGGGGCCGAGGAGTAGTGCTGGGTGTTGACCCTGGCACTCGTGCTGACCGGGCAGCCCGCCTTCACCGCCACCGCGTTGGCCTGCACCTGGAGCTTGGCGTCGGCGGCCTGGGCCGCCGACGTGGTGGAGGTCGTGGCCTTGGCGGTGGTGGACGTGGCGCTCTTCTTGCCCGAGCCGTTGTTGCCGCTCGAGACGGCAAATGCGATGCCCACGATGGCCGCCGCCACCACGACCACGATCACGACGTTGCGGATCCGTCGACGCTGCTTGATGTGCTGGGCCTCGGCGGCCAGCCGCGCCTCACGGGCGGCGCGCTGGCGGGCTCTCTTCTCGCTGGGCACGGCCCGAGACCCTATCCAACTCCACGCGGGGAATCGGATCGGCCGTCGAACGCCAGCGATCGTTCCCCGGGCCGTCCCGGCCGCCCAGGCCCTGCCGACGACGGCGGCTCTGGTTCCTGACGGAACGCCCGATGTCCAGCCGTTAGCCTCGTCCGGATGCCACTGGTCGTGCAGAAATTCGGCGGAACCTCAGTCGGCGACGCCGAACGCATTCGCGCCGTGGCGGATCACATCGCCCGGACCCGCCGCCAGGGGACCGACGTGGTGGCCGTCGTCAGCGCCATGGGGAAGACGACCGACGAGCTCATCCACCTGGCCAACACGGTCAGCGCCACCCAGCCACCGCGCGAGTACGACATGTTGGTGAGCACCGGGGAACGCATCTCCATGTCGTTGTTGGTCATGGCGTTGGCTGACCTGGGCGTCGAGGCGGCTTCGTTCACCGGGAGCCAGGTCGGGATCATCACCGACAGCGACCACACCCGGGCCAAGATCAAGGAGGTCCGGGGCGACCGGCTCCGCCAGGCACTGGCTGCCGGCAAGGTGCCCGTGGTGGCCGGGTTCCAGGGCGTCTCCGAAGAGCGGGAGATCACGACCTTGGGCCGGGGTGGCTCGGACGCGACCGCCGTGGCGCTGGCGGCCGTGCTCGACGCCGATCTGTGCGAGATCTACACCGACGTGACCGGTGTCTTCACGGCGGATCCGAGGATCGTCCCCGAGGCCCACCGGATCAACCGGATCTCGTTCAACGAGATGCTCGAGATGGCAGCCACCGGGGGACGGGTCCTGATGCTGCGGGCCGTGGAGTTCGCCCGCAGCCACAACGTCCCGCTGCACGTGCGCAGCAGCTTCACCTGGGAACCGGGCACCTGGGTGGTCGAGGAGGATGCAGACATGGAAGACGCCGTCGTCACCGCCGTAACCCACGACACCTCGGAGGCCAAGGTCACGGTGAGTGGCGTGCCCGACCGCCCCGGCGTGGCGGCTCGTCTCTTCCGCGCCCTGGCCGACAAGTCGATCAACGTCGACATGATCGTGCAGAACACCTCTGCCCACGGGACCACCGACATCTCGTTCACCGTGCCGACCGCCGATCTGCCGGTGGCGGTCGAGACCGCCCAGGCCCACGCAGATGAGCTGGGTGCGTCCGGGGTGACCGCCGACGCCGAAGTGGCCCGGGTCTCTCTGGTCGGCGTCGGCATGAAGTCGCACCCGGGGATCGCGGCCACCATGTTCGAGACCCTGGCCGACGAGGGCATCAACATCGACATGATCTCGACCTCGACGATCCGCACCTCCTGCATCGTGGCCGAGGGCGACGTCGAGCGTGCGGTACGTAGTCTGCACGCGGCCTTCGAACTCGCCTGATGAGCGACCGGCCCGCGCCGCCCCCGGGCGTCCGCACCCTGTGGCTCCTGCGTCACGCCAAAGCCGTGGCCGATCCGCCTCGGGGGGGCTCCGACTTCGACCGCGTCCTGGCCCCTCGGGGTCGGAAGGCCGCCGCCGCCCTCGGTCGGCTGTTGGCCGATCGTCCTCGCGAAGAGGGCGGTTCGAACCCTCTCGCTGGGGTGCCCTTCCCCCAGGTGGCCCTGGTGTCGCCGGCCGCCCGAACGTCGGCCACCGCCGAGCTCGCGCTGGCCGAGCTGGGCGATCCGCCCGAGATTCGGCTGGTGGAAGAGCTCTACGGCGCCGGTCCCGACGACGTGCTGATCTTGCTCCGCGCCCTTCCTCGGCCCACCCGTTCCGCCATGGTGGTCGGTCACAACCCCACGATGCACGCCCTGGCCCAAGGGCTGCTGGCCGCCGCCGACGAGGCTGGACGCTCGCTCACGGCGCGGCAGGGCTTCCCGACCTGCGCCCTGGGCGTCTATCGCCTCGAAACCGGTGGGTGGTTGGACCTGCAGGCGGAGACGGCGACACTGGTGGCGCTCCTGCGACCCCCGTACTAACGGCCACCAGGCCCACCTGGCATATCCCTTGCGACCCTATATATGCCCCCCCGAGGGCTCTGAGGCCCCCCATATCCG
Source organism: uncultured Acidimicrobiaceae bacterium (assembly GCA_963787485.1). Lineage (GTDB taxonomy): Bacteria > Actinomycetota > Acidimicrobiia > Acidimicrobiales > RAAP-2 > Bog-473. Next base: position 693,374 of record CAWBDF010000007.1, read on the forward strand.
GCGCGCGGGCATCTCGGGTCCGCCGAATTCCCCCCCATATACGGCACGCCGGGTATACGGCACGCCGGGCATATCGGGTCCGCCGGATGGGCCCCCCAATTTGCGGCCGGCGGGCACAACGCGGTCGAGCCCGCCGGCCGGGCTCAGCCGATTCGTTGCAAGATGGCGGCGTCTCCCTGCCCGCCGCCACCACAGAGGGCCACGGCCGCCGTCGTGGCGCCACGCCGACGGAGCTCGAGGAGGGCGGTCAGCGCCACTCGGGTCCCCGACATGCCGACGGGGTGGCCCAGGGCGATCGCCCCACCGTTCACGTTGACCTTTGACTCGTCGATTCCGAGGTCGTCCATTGAGGCCAGGCCGACCGCGGCAAAGGCCTCGTTGATCTCGAAGAGGTCGACGGCGCCGACCGCGAGGCCAGCCCTGCCCGCCGCCTTGGCGATGGCCCGGGACGGCTGGGTGAGGAGCGAGTTGTCCGGCCCCGCCACCATCCCGTAGCCGATCACACGACCGAGCGGTGTGATTCCGAGGGCACGAGCCCGCTCCGCCGACATCACCACGACGGCGCAGGCACCATCGGAGATCTGCGATGAGTTGCCGGCCGTGATCGTCCCGTTCTTGTCGAAGGCCGGCTTGAGCGCACCCAGCGAGTCGACGGTCGTTCCCGGGCGCACCCCCTCGTCGGTATCGACCACGACGGGGTCACCCTTGCGCTGGGGGACCTGCACCGCAACGATCTCCTCGGCGAGGCGGCCTTCCTTCATCGCCGCCGAGGCCTTCTCGTGGCTGGCGGCGGCGAAGGCGTCCTGTCGCTCACGGGAGATCCCCACGTTGGCATTGAACCGCTCGGTGGAGAGTCCCATGGCGATCCCGTCGTAGGCGTCGGTGAGACCGTCTTGCATCATGGAATCGAGCAGCTCGGCGCCTCCCAGGCGGAACCCGGCCCGGGCGCCCAGCAGGAGATGGGGGGCCTGGGTCATCGACTCCATTCCCCCGGCCACCACGATCTCGGCGTCACCGGTGCGGACCATCTGGTCGGCCAGGTAGATCGTGTTGAGACCCGAGAGGCACACCTTGTTGACGGTGTTGGCCGGAACCGACATGGGAATGCCGGCCTTCACCGCAGCCTGCCGCGCCGTCAGCTGGCCCTGGCCGGCCAGAATGACCTGGCCCATCAACACGTAGTCGACCTGATCCGGTGCCACACCGGCTCGTGACAGTGCCTCGGCAATGGCGAAACCCCCGAGGTCCATGGCCGAGAAACCGGCAAACGCTCCCGATAGCTTCCCGATGGGGGTCCGTGCCCCGGCAACGATGACGGCCTCGGTCATTCCTGCACCTCCGACGTGCGGCGACTCCGGTGCGGTGGGTTACCGGCCGGAGAGGAGCATTCTACGGGCCAACTATCGTTCGGTCACATGAGCGAGATCCTCAGTGCCGCACTGGCCGGAGCCCCCGGTGACGAGTTGGCCGGGATCGCCATGCCCGAGACCTACCGCGCGGCTCTGGTGAAGCGGAGCGAGGTCGCCATGTTCGAGGGAGTCCCCTCGATCGACAAGGACCCGCGTCGGTCGTTGCACGTCGAGGAAGTGCCACTCCCCGAGCTCGCTCCCGACGAGGCATATGTGGCGGTCATGGCGTCGTCCATCAATTTCAACACCGTATGGACCTCCATCTTCGAACCGCTCCCCACGTTCGGCTTCCTCGAGCGGCTCGGCAAGGAGAGCTCGTGGACGGCCCGCCATGCTCTCGACTACCACGTGATCGGGTCGGACGCCTCCGGGATCGTGTTGCGCACGGGGCCGGCCGTGCGCAACTGGAAGCCCGGTGACAAGGTCACCATCCACTGCAACTACGTGGACGACCAGGACCCGACCGCCCATGACGATTCCATGCTGGCGGCCAACCAGCGGATCTGGGGGTTCGAGTCCAACTTCGGCGGCCTGGCCGACATCACCGTGGTCAAGGCCAACCAGCTCATGCCCAAGCCGTCGCACCTCAGTTGGGAGGAAGCGGCGATCAACGCCTTGTGCAACTCAACCGCGTACCGAATGCTGGTCTCGTCCAACGGGGCCCGTATGACCCAGGACGACAAGGTGCTCGTGTGGGGCGCGAGCGGAGGGTTGGGGAGCTACGCCGTCCAGCACGTCATCAACGGGGGCGGCACACCCATCGGCGTCGTCTCGTCGCCCGAGAAGGTCAAGCTGTTGAACGACCTCGGGGTCGAAGCGGTAATCGACCGCAACGCGGCCAACTACCGGTTCTGGTCGGACGAGCACACCCAGGACGAGTCCGAGTGGCGGCGCTTCGGAAGGGACATCCGCGACCTGGTGGGGGGGGAACCCGAGATCGTCTTCGAGCACCCGGGCCGTCAGACCATGGGCGCTTCGGTGTTCGTCTGCAAGCGGGCCGGGACCATCGTGACCTGCGCCGCCACGTCTGGCTACATGATTGAGTACGACAACCGCCACCTCTGGATGAAGCTCAAGACCATCAAGGGATCCCACTTCGCCAACTACCGTGAGGCCTGGGACGCCAACCGCCTGATCTGCGAGGGCAAGGTCCTCCCTCCGCTCTCGGCCGTCTACCCGCTCGAACAGGTGGGCGCGGCTGCGTACCAGGTTCACCACAACCTGCACGAGGGAAAGATCGGCGTCCTCTGCCTCGCTCCGACCGAAGGGCTCGGGATTGACGACCCGGCCCTGCGTGCCCAGGTCGGCGAGGACCGAATCACCTTGTTCCGGAGGCACGGAGCGTGATCCTGACCGAGATCGACCACGTCGCCATCGCCGTCAACGACCTCGACGCGGCCATCGACTGGTACGCCACCACCTTCGGCGCCACGGTCGACCACCGCGAGCGCGTCGACCGCGACGGAGTCGAAGAGGCCCTCCTCAAGGTGGCCGACTCGTACGTGCAGCTGCTCACTCCCATCCGGGACGACTCCCCGGTGGCCAAGTTCCTGGCCTCCAAGGGGGAGGGACTCCACCACGTGGGTTACCGGGTCGAGGATTGCGCCACCGCGTTGCAGGCGGTGAAGGACGCCGGAGGCCGCGTCATCGACGAAGCGCCCCGGCCGGGTTCACGCGGCACCACCGTTGCCTTCGTCCACCCCAAGACCTCGTTCGGAACGCTGATCGAGCTCGTCCAGGAATGACGCCCAGGGGTGACGTCCGGGAGTGACGCCCCGAGGTCGTGTGCGGTCTTCGTCAGCTGATGGAGACGACGGCGGGACCGGTCCCCGCCACCCAGACTCCGTTGGCGACGGGCACCATTTGACGAGGCTGGGTGGCGATGTGCAAGACGTTCGAACCGGGAGCCGGCGACACCACCTCGACATCCTGCCCGCTGCCGGACGCCACGAAGACGCGGCCGTCGCCCGCCACCGCCACGTAGCTCGGGTCCAAGCCTGCGGGAAAGGTGGCCGTCACCTGCAGGCTCACCGGGTCGATCTGCGAGACCGTCCCGGTCCGGGCGTTGGCCGCCCAGACGGACTGCGGCCCGACCCCGAGGGAAATGGCACCTTGCCCCACCGCGACGACTCGCTGCAGGTCGCCCACGTAGGTGGGAACGATCCGCGTGACCACGTCGGTCAACCCGGTCACCCACAGGGCGCCGAATCCTGACTCGACGTCGATCGCCCCGGCGAACACGCCGACGGGCTTGCCGACCGCCCCAGTGGCAAGCGCGACGGGCGTCACCTCCCTGTAGTCCGCTGAGGTCACCCACATCGTGTCGCCGAGCACGGCCAAATGGTCCGGCGCCACGGGCAAGACGACGATGCGCACGACGAAGAGGGAACTCGGATTCAACTCGACCAGCTCGTTCACGGTGGGCTCGGCAACCCACAAGGCGCCCGCGGCGAGGAGCATCGAATCCGGTGGGCCGGCCAGCGGCACCGCCCGCAGCACGCGCCCGGTCGTCGGATCGAAGCTGACCACCCGCTTGTTCCGATCGTCGGAGGCGAACGCCACCCCGGAGCCTTGGGCGACCGACGCGGCCGTTCCGGGGTTCATGAGCGTGCGCGCTCGCAGGTTCAAGGACGAGGCCGGTCCGACGGTGGACGCATTGGTGACGATCTTGCCCGAGCCCGAGCCCGAGCCCGAGCCGGAGCCGGAGCCGGAGCGGGAAGAGTTCGGCAGCGAGCCGGAACCCCCCGAATGGGAGCCCGACGGCGCATCCGCGGATCCACCCCGGTCCCCGCCGAGATGGCCGATATGCCATCCCAGCTGAGGGCTCAGTGCGATCAGGAGCACCGCCACCGCCGCCGCCCCGAAGAGCGACCATCCCAACCGGCGCCGGCGACGCGCGGCGCGACTCCTGCGGCGCGCCAGCCCCATCTGTCGGGCCCGTCTGGACGAACGTGTCTGCGTCACGTCTTGGGGACAGAGACGACGCCGGTGGGTGGACTCCTAGGCCCCGGCCTCTGCAGCCCCGGCCTCTGCAGCCCCGGCCGACGGATCCTCGGGTGAGGGCACCACGGTCCCGTCGATCGGATTGCCGAACGAGTCCTCGGCGGTGGGCGCCGCGCCCAGCCAGCTGGCGTCGATGGACGAGTCGAAGGGATCCTCGCTGATCCCCTCGCCCATGTCCCGCAGCCAATTGGCCAGGTCCTCGGTGTCGGACTCCTCGCCGCCGCCCATGGCCCAGAAGGGCATCGTCTCGGCGTCGGGCATTTCGAGGCGGATGCTCCGGTAGTGCTCCATTCCCGAACCGGCCGGGATGAGCTTGCCGATGATGATGTTCTCCTTCAGGCCGAAGAGCTGGTCGCTCCGGCCCTCAATGGCGGCCTCGGTCAGGACACGAGTCGTCTCCTGGAAGGAGGCGGCCGACAGCCAGCTGTCGGTGGCCAACGACGCCTTGGTGATGCCCATCAGTTCGGGGCGACCCTCGGCCGGCACCCTGTCCTCTTCCACCAACGTCCGGTTGACCTCGGCGTAGAGCTGGTTGTCGACGCGCTCGCCCGGCAGGAACGGCGCGTCGCCCGGCTCGGCCACCAGCACCCGGCGCAGCATCTGGCGCACAATCAGCTCAATGTGCTTGTCGTGGATCGACACACCCTGGTCGCGGTACACCTTCTGCACCTCTTCGACCAGGTACTGCTGGGTCTCGCGGATCCCTTTGACCTCGAGCAGCTCTTTGGGGTCCTTGGGCCCCTCGACCAGCGCGTCGCCCGCGGCCACCTCCTGGCCGTCACCCACCTCGAGGTGGGCCCGGGCAACCACCAGCGTGGAGTCCTCGGTGCCGTCGTCGGCCACCACGGTGATCCGCCGGCCTGCCTCGTCCTCCTCGAGCCGGACCACGCCCGAATGGTGCGCCAGCACGGCGGCACCCTTTGGCGTACGGGCTTCGAAGAGTTCGACCACTCGGGGCAGGCCGTGGGTGATGTCCTCGCCGACCACACCACCGGTGTGGAAGGTCCGCATGGTGAGCTGGGTGCCCGGCTCGCCGATGGACTGGGCGGCGATGACGCCCACCGCCTCGCCGAGCTCGATCATGGAGCCGGTGGCCAGCGAGAGGCCGTAGCAGGCCGCGCACACCCCCTGGGGGGACTCGCACGTGAGGACCGAGCGCACCCGAATGCGCGTGACGCCCTCGTCGTCACGCATGGCGGCGATGGCCTCGTCGTCGAGCAGCGTGCCCGTCGGGTAGACCGTGCCGTCCGAGAGCCGGACGTCCTCGGTGAGGAGCCGGCCGAAGGCGCGGGTCTCGAGGTAGTTGCGGTGGCCCGGCCCGTCGGGGGCCACGCCGTCGATCCAGATGCCCCGGGTCGACCCGCAGTCCTCGATCCGGATGATGAGCTCCTGGGCCACGTCGACCAGACGGCGGGTCAGATACCCAGAGTCGGCCGTGCGCAGCGCGGTGTCGGCCAGGCCCTTGCGGGCGCCGTGGGTGGAGATGAAGTACTCCAGGACCGAGAGGCCCTCACGGAACGAGGACTTGATCGGCCGGGGGATCATCTCGCCGCGAGGGTTCGACACCAGTCCCTTCATGCCGGCGATCTGGCGGATCTGCTGCGAGTTCCCTCGGGCGCCCGAGTCGACCATCATGTCGAGCGGGTTGAAGGTGATGGTGGCCAGCTGGGACTCCATGGCCCGCCCCACCTCGGAGTTGGCCGAGGTCCAGATCTCAATCTCCTTCTGGCGCCGTTCGTCGTCGGTGATGATGCCCCGCTTGAACTGCGTCTCGGCCTTCTCGGCCTCCTTCTCGTAGCGGTCGAGGATGGCCTGCTTGTCCGGCGGGGTCTGGACGTCGTCGATGGCGATGGTGAGGCCTGACTGCGCGGCGAAACGGAAGCCGAGCGCCTTGATCCGGTCCAGGCTCTGGGCCACCTCGCGCTTGGGGTAGCCGGCCGAGAGCTCCTCGACGATCTGACCGATGGGCGTGTTGCGCTTGCCCACCACGTCGTTGACGAAGGCGAAGCCCTCCGGAAGCGCCTCGTTGAAGAAGACGCGCCCAGGAGTGGTCTCGAATCCGACGCCCGCGCCATGGCCGATGCCGGCGCCCCCGGACCCGTTCGTCACCGCCGTCGGCCCGGAACCGTCGGACCCGTCGGATCCACCCGGCCCCTCGGACCCGTTGGTGGCGTCGGTGGGGCTAGAGGCGGCCGTGGCCGAAGGCGGGACCTCGAGGCCTTCCATGAGGACCCCGGCCGCCACCAGGCGAGCCGCGAGGCCCGAGCCCGGGGCGGGACGCAGCACGATGGGAACCTGGAGCCCCACGTCTCCGGCATCGAAGGCAGCCTCGAGCTCGTGGAGGTGGCGGAACACACGGCCGGCGCCCACACCCTCGTCGACCTTCAAGGTGAGGTAGTAAGCCCCGAACACCATGTCCTGGGTGGGGACCGTGATGGGACGCCCGGTCGCCGGCGACAAGATGTTGTTGGCCGACAACATCAAGACCCTGGCCTCGGCCTGGGCTTCGGCGGACAACGGGAGGTGAACCGCCATCTGGTCGCCGTCGAAGTCGGCGTTGAACGCGGTGCACACCAGCGGGTGCACCTGGATCGCCTTACCCTCGACCAGGACCGGCTCGAAAGCCTGAATGCCGAGGCGGTGCAGGGTGGGCGCCCGGTTGAGCAGCACCGGGTGCTCGCGGATGACGCCCTCGAGGACGTCCCACACCTGCGGGCGCCGACGCTCGACCATGCGCTTGGCCGATTTGATGTTCTGAGCCAGCTCGGCGTCGACCAGGCGCTTCATGACGAAGGGCTTGAACAGCTCGAGCGCCATGAGCTTGGGCAGGCCGCACTGGTGCAGCTTGAGGTTGGGGCCGATGACGATGACCGAACGGCCCGAGTAGTCGACCCGCTTGCCCAGCAGGTTCTGCCGGAAGCGGCCCTGCTTGCCCTTGAGCATGTCCGAGAGCGACTTGAGGGGCCGGTTGCCCGGGCCCGTGACCGGGCGGCCTCGGCGGCCGTTGTCGAACAGCGCGTCGACGGCCTCTTGGAGCATGCGCTTCTCGTTGTTGATGATGATCTCGGGCGCGCCGAGGTCGAGCAGGCGCTTGAGCCGGTTGTTGCGGTTGATGACGCGCCGGTAGAGGTCGTTGAGGTCCGAGGTGGCGAAGCGGCCACCGTCGAGCTGCACCATGGGGCGCAGGTCGGGCGGGATGACCGGCACGGCCTCCAGAATCATGGCTCTCGGGTCGTTGATGCGCCGGCCGTGACCATCGCGCCGGTTGAAGGCAGTGACGATCTTGAGCCGCTTGATCGTCTTCTGGCGACGCTGGGCCGAGAGCGGCCGGCGGCCGTCCTTGGCGTCGATCATGTCGCGCAGCTTGATCTCTTCGGCGTCGAGGTCGATCCGGTCGATGAGCTTGAGGATGTACTCGGCGCCCATGCCGCCCTCGAAGTACTCGTCGAAGCGCACGCGGATCTCGCGCCAGAGCATCTCGTCCTCGATGATCTTGCGGCCGTGGAGGCTGCGGAACTCGTCCAGCGCGCGCTGGGCGATCTCCACCTCCTCCTGCGCCCGCTCGCGCACGGACGCGATCTCCTTCTCGACGGCACGCTGGCGGGCCTTGATCTCGGCCTCGCGGGCGCCTTCGCCCTCGAGCTCCTTGAGTTCGTCCTCGAGTATCTTGAAGCGGCGGTCGATGTCGAGGTCCCGCTTCTTCTCGATGTCGGCGACCTCTTCGGCCAGCTCGTTCTCGAGCGAGGGCAGGTCCTGGTGGCGCTTCTCCTCGTCGACCCAGGTGACCAGGTTGGCCGCGAAATAGATGACCTTCTCGAGCTGCTTGGCCTTGAGCTCCTCGCGCGGCTCGGTGCCCATGAGCAGGTACGCCAGCCACGAGCGCGTGCCGCGCAGGTACCAGATGTGCACGACCGGGGCAGCCAGCTCAATGTGGCCCATGCGGTCGCGCCGCACCTTGGACCGGGTGACCTCGACGCCGCAGCGCTCGCAGATGATGCCCTTGAAGCGCACCCGCTTGTACTTGCCGCAGTAGCACTCCCAGTCCTTGGTGGGCCCGAAGATCTTCTCGCAGAAGAGCCCGTCCTTCTCGGGGCGCAGGGTGCGGTAGTTGATGGTCTCGGGCTTCTTGACCTCGCCGTTGGACCAGCTCCGGATGGAGTCCCCGGTGGCCAGGCCGATGCGCAGCTGGTCGAAGGTGTTGACGTCGAGAGCCATCAGGAAAAGCTCCTCTCTGCGGCACGCCGCTCGTCTTCTTCATCTGAGCCGCGCTCGTTGCGGCTGATGTCGATGCCGAGCTCCTCGGCCGTGCGGAACACGTCCTCGTCGAGCTCGTGCATCTCGATCTCCCGGCCGTCGACGGCCAGCACCTCGACGTCGAGGCACAGGGACTGCATCTCCTTGATGAGCACCTTGAAACTCTCGGGGATGCCCGGCTCGGGGATGTTCTCGCCCTTGACGATGGCCTCGTAGACCTTCACGCGGCCGAGCACGTCGTCGGACTTTATGGTCAGGAGTTCCTGGAGCGCGTAGGCGGCGCCAAAGGCCTCGAGGGCCCACACCTCCATCTCGCCGAAGCGCTGGCCGCCGAACTGTGCCTTTCCACCCAGCGGCTGCTGGGTGATCATGGAGTACGGGCCGGTGGAGCGGGCGTGGATCTTGTCGTCCACCAGGTGGGCGAGCTTGAGGATGTAGACGAAGCCGACCGAGATCGGGTTGTCGTAGGCCTCGCCGGTGCGACCGTTGTAGAGCGTGGCCTTGCCGTCGCTGCGAATCTGCACGTCGCCGTTGGCCGAGTCCGAGTTCAGCTGGCTGAAGACCTGCTTGATGGTGGGGTGCGCGCCGGCGTCCTCGACCTCGTCCCAGTGGGCGCCGTCGAAGACCGGGGTCGACACCCAGGCCGCGGGCTCGGTGCGAGGCCGGGTCTTGCGTGCCGCGCCGTCGCCTTTGGCCGAGGTGCCCACGCCCTCGTTGACCTCCACTCCCTCCCAGCCGTGCCGGGCGGCGTAACCCAGGTGCGACTCGAGCACCTGGCCCACGTTCATCCGGCTCGGCACACCGAGCGGGTTCAAAATGATGTCGACCGGGGTCCCGTCAGCCAGGTACGGCATGTCCTCGACCGGGAGGATCTTGGAGATGACGCCCTTGTTGCCGTGGCGGCCGGCCAGCTTGTCGCCCTCGGAGATCTTGCGCTTCTGCGCCACGTACACGCGGACAAGTTGGTTGACGCCGGGCGGCAGCTCGTGGGACTCCTCGCGCGAGAAGACGCGGACGTCGATCACCTTGCCGTACTCGCCGTGGGGCACCTTGAGCGACGTGTCGCGCACCTCGCGGGCCTTCTCGCCGAAGATGGCGCGCAGCAGCCGCTCTTCGGGCGTCTGCTCGGTCTCGCCCTTGGGGGTGACCTTGCCCACCAGGACGTCGCCCGGCTCGACCTCGGCGCCCACCCGGATGATCCCCCGGTCGTCGAGGTCGGCCAGGATCTCCTCTGACAGGTTCGGGATGTCCCGGGTGATCTCCTCGGCACCGAGCTTCGTGTCCCGGGCATCCACCTCGTGCTCCTCGATGTGGATGGAGGTCAGCACGTCGTCGCGCACCAGGCGCTCCGAGAGGATGATGGCGTCCTCGTAGTTGTAGCCCTCCCAGGGCATGAAGGCCACGAGGAGGTTCTTGCCCAGGGCCAGCTCGCCGTTGTGGGTCGAGGGGCCGTCGGCCAGCAGGTCGCCGGCCGCCACGGTCTGCCCCTCCCGCACCAACGTGCGGTGGTTGATGCAGGTGTTCTGGTTGGAGCGGCGGAACTTCGACAGTCGGTAGACCTTGCGCCCGAGTGCCGTGCCGTAGTGGTCTTTCTGCCCGGACGCGTAGTCGACCACGACAGAGTCGCCGCTGATCTCGGTGACGGTCCCGTTGCCCTCGGCCAGGAGCACGTCACCCGCGTCGCGGGCGGCCCGCCCTTCGACGCCGGTGCCGATGTAGGGCGCCTCGGGGACCACCAGGGGCACCGCCTGCTTCTGCATGTTGGCACCCATGAGAGCCCGGTTGGCATCGTCGTGCTCGACGAAGGGGATCAGCGCGGTCGAGACCGAGACGATCTGCTTCGGCGAGACGTCCATGAGGTCGACCTCCGACGGCGGCACGAAGTCGATCTCCGACGTGGTCCCGTAGGAGCCGCCCACGGCGCCCACCCGCACGCCGGTCCCTTGCGGGCCGCGGCGGACCAGGACACGGTCCTCGGTGAAGCGGCCGTCGGGGTCCGTCGAGGCGTTGGCCTGGGCGATGACGTGCTCTTCCTCTTCGTCGGCGGCCAGGTAGCTCACCTCGTCGGTGACCCTGCCGTCCTTGACCGTGCGGTACGGGGTCTCGATGAAGCCGTACTCGTTCACCCGGGCGTAGGTGGCCAGGGCGCCGATGAGGCCGATGTTGGGGCCCTCGGGTGTCTCGATCGGGCACATGCGGCCGTAGTGCGAGGTGTGCACGTCACGGACCTCGAACCCAGCCCGCTCACGGGAGAGGCCGCCCGGCCCGAGGGCCGAGAGACGACGCTTGTGGGCCAGCCCAGACAGCGGGTTGTTCTGGTCCATGAACTGGCTCAGCTGCGACGTCCCGAAGAACTCCTTCACCGCGGCCACGACCGGTCGGATGTTGATGAGCGTCTGGGGTGTGATGGCCTCGACGTCCTGGGTGGTCATGCGCTCGCGCACCACCCGCTCCATTCGTGAGAGCCCCACCCGCACCTGGTTCTGGATCAGCTCGCCCACCGAGCGGATGCGCCGGTTGGCGAAGTGGTCCTGGTCGTCGATCCGATAGGTGGACTCTCCGTCGGCCATGTGCAGGGCCAGGTGGAGCATGTAGGTGGCCGAGGCCAGGATCTCCGAGGGGCTGAGCACGCTCTGGCCGGGCGCGGGCTTCTCGATCTCGATCCCGAACAGGTCGCCCAGCCGGTCGATCTCGGGACCGAGCTTGCGGTTCAGCTTGTAGCGGCCGACCCGCGTCAGGTCGTAGCGCTTGGGGTTGAAGAAGGCGTTCTCGAAGTACACGCGCGCCGCCTCCGCCGAGAGAGGCTCGCCGGGCCGGGCCCGCTTGTAGATCTCGAGCAGCGCCTCCTCCCGCGTCGGAGCCACGCCGCGTTCCTTCTCCCACTGCCCTTCGAGAAAGTCGAAGTGGCGCACGAAGCGGTCCAAGAAGGCTTCGTCGCCGTAACCGAGCGCGCGCAGGAGCACGAAGAGCGAGAGCCGGCGCTTGCGGGCCACGCGGCAGCCCGCGGTGACGTCCTTGCCCGGCTTGGCCTCGATGTCGAGCTCGATCCACTCTCCCCGGTACGGGTGGATGGTCCCGGTGAAGACGGTCTTGACGTCACGACCGGGTTGGAAGATGACGCCGGGCGAGCGCACCAGCTGCGAGACGACGACGCGTTCGGTGCCATTCACGATGAAGGTGCCGCGGTCGGTCATCATCGGGAAGTCCCCCATGAAAACCGTCTGCTCTTTGATCTCGCCCGTGGTGGCGTTGAGGAAGCGGGCCCTCACGAAGACGGGCGCCGCGTAGGTCATGTCCTTCTCCTTGCACTCCTCCACCGTGAATTTCGGCGGCGGGCGCAGGTCGGCGTCGCTGGGGTCGAACTCGAGCTCCAGGCTGAGTTGCCCGGTGAAGTCTTCGATCGGGCTGATGTCGTTGAAGGCCTCGGCCAGGCCCTTGTCGAGGAACCACTGGAACGAGTCCCGTTGGATGGCGATCAGATCAGGAAGCGGCAACGCCTCGTCGATGTTGGCGAACGAGACGCGCTCGGGGCTGCGGGACCGTGAGGACAACGGTCAACTCCTCCCAGGAAAAAGTGCGGCGGGCGGGGGCGGTACTGCGAATAGGTCTTGACGGACGGGCGGGCGGGTTGGAACGACGGGACGGCAGGGTCAGCGCTGCGAGGGCGCGCACCGACCTCGGGGAATTACGAGATCAGGCACACGGAGACGCACGGCAACCGGATAGCTTACCGTGGGACGTGGCGCGAGACAACCCCTCGTCCGCGAAGGTCCGACGGGCTACGCCCGGGGGCCCAGACAGGGTACGGGTGCCCTCTCCCCGCCGTCAAGGATCGAGCCCGGTCCAGGGTCGGGCGGGCGCGAGGGGCCGCCCGGCCCGGCTGGGGCTAATTGACCTCAACCGTGGCACCGGCCCCTTCGAGGGCGGCCCTGGCCTTTTCGGCGTCCTCCTTGTTGACCTTCTCGAGAACCGGCTTGGGAGCGGCCTCCACCAGGTCCTTCGCCTCCTTGAGGCCCAGGCTGGTGAGGGCGCGCACCTCCTTGATGACCTGGATCTTCTTGTCGCCGGCACCAGTCAGGATGACGTCGAACTCCGACTTCTCCTCCTCGGCGCTTCCCGCCTCGGCCCCACCGGCCGCCGGGGCCACGGCTGCCACCGCCACGGGCGCTGCCGCGGTCACGCCGAAACGCTCTTCGAAATCCTTCAGCAGCTCACTCAGCTGGATCACCGAGAGCTCGGCGATCCCGTCGAGGATCTCTTCTTTGGTCAGGGTTGCCATCTGCGTGGCCTTCCTCTCTCTTCTTCGGGTCGGTGCTGGTCTGCGATCACGATCGGAACGGGTCTGCTGGTCTGTCGCCGGGCCCGGGACTCCACTATTCGGACACCTCTTCGGCAGCCTCCGGCGCGGCCTCGACAGCCTCCGGCGCCGCCTCGGTACTGCCGTCCGTCTCCCCGGCGGCCTCCACCGGCTCGGGGTCGGCTGCGGGGACCGCATCCGATGCTCCGACGGCCTCCCGTTGGTCGCGCAGCGCGGCCAACCCGTAGGCCAGGTTGCGCGGCAGGGCCTGCAGGAGCCCGGCCATCTGCTGCAGCGGTGCGGCGATGGCGCCGGCCAGCAGGGCCAGGAGCACGTCGCGGGGCGGCAGGTCGGCCAGCGCGGCCAGGTCGGAGGACGACAGGAGCGACCCGTCGGCCAGCCCACCCTTGATCACCAGCAGCGGGTTCGTTCGAGCGAAGTCACGCAGCGCCTTGGCCACCGGGCTGATGTCGCCCTGCACGAAGGTCAGCGCGGTCGGGCCGCTCAGGTACTCCGACAGAGACTGGTACTCGCCCCCGTCAATGGCCCGGAGGACCAGCGTGTTCTTGAAGATCCGGTAGTCGCCGCCGGCCGAGTCCAGAGCAGTCCGCAATTCGGCGAGCTCGGCCACCGTCAGCCCGCGGTACTCGCTGACGATCGAACCCGACGCCCCGCGGAGGCGTGTCGTGACCTCTTCGATCACCTCGATCTTGTGCGCCCGTGCGGCGTTCTGCGTTGCCATCGGTTTCCTCCACCGGACCGTCCGGCCCGGAAGTGGGCCAGGGGTCTCCGGTGTGCGACGGCGCAGTCCGGAAGCGTCCGGAGTGCACGGTGTCGCCTCGTCGGGCCGGCCCGGTTGGGCCGCTTCGGCACCCAGGGGTGCACCGGAGGTCTCTGGCGTACGGATTCGGTGCCCGGCGGCCTCTCGCCGACGGGCTGTGCGGAAAGTGTATATGGAGAGCCGTGGGCCCTCAGGCCGAGGCCGCCAGCTCCTCGTCGCTGAAGCGTGCCAGGACCGGGTCGATGTGAACTCCGGGGCTCATGGTGGTCGACACCGTGATGGACAGGAAGTAACGGCCCTTGGCCGCGGGAGGCTTGGCCCTCTGCAACTCGTCGACCACGGCGCGGATGTTGGCCACCAGCTGCTCGCGAGTGAACGAGGCCTTGCCCACCCGGATGTGGATGTTGCCCACCTTGTCCGTACGGTACTCGACCCTGCCGCCCTTGAATTCGGCCACGGCCTTGCCCACGTCGGTCGTGACGGTTCCCGTCTTGGGGTTGGGCATGAGGCCCCGGGGTCCGAGGATGCGGCCCAAACCACCCACCTGGCCCATCAGGTCGGGTGTGGCAATGGCGATGTCGAACTCCAGGAATCCTCCGGTGACCTTGGCCACCAGGTCGTCGGCGCCCACCACGTCGGCCCCCGCCGCCCGGGCCTCGGCTGCCGCCTCACCGGCGGCGAAGACCGCCACCCGCTCGGTGCGGCCGGTCCCCGAAGGCAGCGAGAGCGTGCCCCGCACGATCTGGTCCGCTTTGCGAGGGTCCACGCCGAGGCGGACGGCCAGCTCGACGGTCTCGTCGAACTTGGCGCTCGCCAACGACTTGGCCAGGTCAACCGCTTCGGCCACGCCGTAGAGGGCCTCGCGGTCCACCTGGCTCAGGTTTTCCTTGTACCGCTTTCCGTGCTGGGTCATTCGTCTCTCCTCCGCCGCCCGCCTACCCGGCGACCTTGATGCCCATGGACCGCGCCGTACCGGCCACCTGCTTCTTGGCCGACTCGAGGTCGTTGGTGTTGAGGTCCTTGAGCTTGGTGGTAGCGATCTCGGCCAACTGCGCGTCGGTGATGGTGCCCACCTGCTCACGACCGGTGGCCGCCGAGCCCTTGTCCAGCCCCGCGGCCTGGCGGAGCAGGAAGGGGGTGGGCGAGGTCTTCAGCACGAAGCTGAAGGTGCGGTCCTCGTAGATCGTGATGTCGACCGGGACCACCTGGCCGCGCATGGACTCGGTGGCCTGGTTGTACTGCTTGCAGAATTCCATGGTCTGGACCCCGTGTGGGCCCAGCGCGGTGCCCACCGGCGGGGCGGGCGTGGCGGACCCAGCCTCGAGCTGGATCTTCACCATGGCCAGCACCTTCTTCTTGGGCGGCATCATCAGTCTCCTTGCTTCGTCCGTGTGCGTCGTCCGTTGGCCGCCGGCAGCTGCCTAGAGCTTGGCGACCTGGCTGAACTCGAGCTCGACCGGTGTCTCACGGCCGAAGATGTTGACCAGCACCTTGAGCTTGAGCTGGTCCTCGTTGATCTCCGAGATCTGGCCCGAGAAGTCGGCGAACGGGCCTTCCTTGACCCGCACCGTCTCGTTGACCTCGTACTCCAGGCGGGCCCGGGTGCGCTTGGGAGCACTACCGGGTCCACCCTCGGGCTTCACTTGCAGGATGTTCTCGACCTCCCGCCGAGAGAGCGGGGTCGGCTTGGTGCCCGGTCCGACGAAGCCCGTGACTCCGGGCGTGTTGCGAATGGCGCCCCAGGTGTCGTCGTCGAGATCGCAGCGGACCAGCAGATAGCCGGGGAAGACCTTTTTTTGGACCGTGACCTTCTTGCCGCCCTTGAACTCGTCGACGTCCTCCATGGGGATCACCACTTCGTGGACCCGGTCCTCGATCCCCCGTGACGCGACCACGTTGCCCATGTTGGAACGCACCTTGTTCTCGTAGCCCGAGTAGGTGTGGACGACGTACCAGCGTCCGGGGCGGTCGTAGGGGCTCTCGACGGGAGCGTCCTCTTCCTCGTCCTCTTCGTCCTCCCTGACCCAGCCGCCCAGTTCCTCGTCTTCCTCGACTGCGGCCACGGCCTCTTCGGCCACGGCCTCGTCGATCGCCTCGAGCACCGCTTCTTCGACGATCTCTTCCACGATCTCCTCGGCGAGCTCCCGCGCGGCCTCCTCGGCCACCACCTCGGCGATCTCCTCGGCCACCTCCTCGACAACGGCATCGGTGGCGACCGCTTCGAGCTCGGCCTCGTCCTCGGCCGCCACCTCGTCGAGCACGTCGGACACCGACGCCGTGCTCATCGCCGCTTCCTCGGGGGCGCCCTCGCCCTCCTCGCGCTCGGCCTCGATCGCCTCGGCCACGTCCTCTGCATCGCCGGTGGCGAGCGCTTCTTCTGCCTGGGTATGTGTCATATCGCTCATGGCCGCCTACTTGGTGAACATCAGGGTGATCAGCTTCCCGAATGCCAGGTTCAAGACGAAGATCAGGCTGATCATGATGACGAGGGTGGTCAGGACCACCGAGG
This sequence comes from uncultured Acidimicrobiaceae bacterium, assembly GCA_963787485.1. GTDB lineage: Bacteria > Actinomycetota > Acidimicrobiia > Acidimicrobiales > RAAP-2 > Bog-473. The sequence continues at coordinate 709,627 of CAWBDF010000007.1, forward strand.
TGTAGTTGATGAGCTCGCTTCGCGAGGGCCAGGCCACCTGGCGCATCTCGTCGCGCACCTCGCGAACGAACTGGACCGGGGTGGAGCGGCGACGGGCCGGCGCGCCACCTTTCTGCTGGCGCGGCGTGCGGGTCGCCGTCCCCGCGGGCTGCCGGCGGGTCGACGGGGACCCGTCGGCCTCCATTTGGCCCTGGCGCTGCATCAGGCGCTTGGTCTCGCGGTTCACGGCTCTCGCCTCACAAAGTTCGTTCTCGAGTGGGTACGTCCGGGGCAGGGCAGGAGGGACTCGAACCCCCAACCGCCGGTTTTGGAGACCGGTGCTCTTCCAGTTGAGCTACTGCCCTCGGTGGGGTCCTTGGTTGCCCTGGGGCGGTGGTTCCTCCCCCTGACCTGGGGATCGGCCCGCCAGAGTAGCACCGGCGGGCTCGGGGTGGCTCAGCGGGTCTCCTTGTGCAGCGTGTGGCGGCGGTCCCAGCGGCAGTACTTGTGCATCTCGATCCGCTCACGGTCGTTGAGCTTGTTCTTGGTGGTGATGTAGTTACGCCGTTTGCACACCTCGCAGGCCAGGGTGACCTGGACCCTCTTCTCGTTCTTCGCCATACTCCGATCCTTCCTGACCTGGGTGATGCCGCCCGGGGTGGCCCGGGCCCGGTAGCGGCGGCGGGACTCGAACCCGCGACAACACGATTATGAGCCGTGTGCTCTGACCAACTGAGCTACGCCGCCATGACTGAATCACTGAGCTGCCTACAGCGCGACGCCGCCATGGGCGAGCCCCCTGTCGGAATCGAACCGACGACACCAGCCTTACCATGGCTGTGCTCTGCCGACTGAGCTAAGGGGGCGCCGCGGGTACCTTCCGCGAGCGGTCAATGATAGCCAGCCTGGCGGACGGGCCGCCTCCGCTCCGTGGTTGGCGCGGCGTTCGCCCCCAGCTCGGAGAGCGCGTCGCTACCATCGGCCGATGCGGATCCGACTGGCCGACCTCTCCGACGCCGAAGCCATTCGCACGATCTACAACGTCGAGGTCCTCGACAGCACCAACACCTTCGACATGGTCCCGCGGACCCCGTCCGAACAGGAGGCCTGGATCCTCGTCCACCAGGGCGTCCACCCGGCGGTGGTGGCCGTCGCCGAGCTCGGCTCGGGGTCGCCGGGGCCGGTCGGTGGCAACGGGGAGATCGTGCTCGGCTTCGGGTCGCTGTCGACCTTCCGGGAGCGCTCGGGGTATTCGGCCACCGCCGAGGACTCGGTCTACGTCGACCGCTCCCAGCGTGGACGAGGCGTGGGCCGGGCCGTGTTGGCCGAGCTCTTGAGCCGGGCCACTGCCCACGGGTTCCACTCGGTCATCGCCCGCATCGCCGGGCACAACGAGGCCTCCATCGGGCTGCACCAGGCCGCGGGCTTCGAGCTCGTGGGAGTCGAACGCGAAGTGGCCCGCAAGCATCGCCAGTGGCTCGACGTGGTCGAGCTCCAACGGCTGCTCTGAGGCGCCTCCTCCAGAGGCGAGCGCTCTGGCTTAGGACTCGAGGGCGGGCTTCCGGTTGCCGCCCGCCCTCAACCCCGGCAAGCGCGAGCGGTCGATACGCCACGACGCCGTCCAGCTGCCGAGCGGGACGATGACCACGGCCCACAGGACCATCACGGCCAGCACCATTCGGATCGGATCGGTGTGCCGCAGCTCGTTGAGCAACTCGGTCCCCCCGGTCAGGCCGATGAAGGGCGTCACTATGGAAAGTCCGAGGACGGCGTAGAGCCAGCGTCCGGTCACGATCGGAGCGACCAGGATGAGCCCCCACGTGAGGTACCACGGCTGGACGACCGGACCCAAGACGACGAAGGCCATCATGGTGGCCCCCAGTGCCCCGAGCAGGCCGATCCGCTCCCGGTTGTGCAGGCACCAGACGGCGATGGCGGTCGCCGCCAAGAGGCCGACGGCCCGGGTCAGCGTCAGGACGCCGCCCAGCCCCACCCCGATGCCGACCACGTGGGCCGACCCACTCACCAGGAGTCCTACCGCGGTCGCCGGGGCCATCCAGGAGCGAACGGTGCCTGGGGTCCCAAGGTTGGCCAACCAACCCCAGCCGAGCCCCGACACCAGGGTCAGCACCCCCGTGACCGCGACGGTCACCAACGAGGCGCGGACCAACATGACCGTGCGCCGGTGCCAACCGGCCGACGGGCCGGCCCAGTCCCACGCCACGTACACGATGCCGATGGCCGCCGGCACCTTGATGGAAGTGGCCAAGGCGCACAGGGCCACTCCCCACACGGGGTGGGCGCACCGGGCGGCCGTCACCCCGGCCAAGAGCAGGCCCACCATGATGGCGTCGTTGTGGGCCCCGCCTACCAGGGCGAGCAGGGTCAGCGGGTTGAGCACCGCGAGCACGAAGGCGGGACCTGGGTCGCGACCGAAGGACACCGCCAATTTGGGGATGCAGTAGGCGATCAGCGCCACGCCGACCACGGACTGCAGCCGGAGGAGCACCACGGTGATGAGGGCCTGGTGGAGGCTGAGCGACGCCGACCAGCCCGCCACCATGAGGAAGAGCGGGCCGTAGGGCGCCGACGTGTTCTGCCAGAGGGGGTTGACCCCCGTGACGTAGGGCCCGGACCCCAAGGTGCCCGGTCCGAAGTGGTACGGGTTGATGTGGCGGCTCATCATCTCGCCCTGGGCCGCATAGGAGAACACGTCTTGGCTGAAGAGCGGGGCCACGATCAGGAGTGGCACCAGCCAGAGGGCCAACATGATCGTCAACTGACGGATGGGCACACCGGGGCGCCCCCGCAGCACCTGATAGAGACCGAACCAGACGCGGACGAACAGGATCATCCCGCCGTACACGGCCACGACGCCCGGCAGCATCAGCACGGTGGACGGCCAGTCGGACACGCCGAAGAACCAGGTGCCACCGAAGTCGAGCTTGAAGGGCGAGCTGGGGAGCGAGGCGCCGACGCAGATGGAGGTCACGGCCAGGAACCCGAGCAGCGCCGGACGGCGTAGGAACGTCCAGTCGTCCGGGTCGCTCGAAGCGGCCTCCACCCGTTGGGTCAAGGAGACGCCCGAGGTGAGGCGGAGCTGGAGCGCGTCCGTCCGTAGGGACAGCCGTCGCAGGCGCGCGCCCAGTCGGTCGAGAGCCGGCGCTGCTTCAGTGGTCGCGCTGTGGTCCACGGGCTCGTCGTTCCGTCGGTTCAGGCCCGGGTGAAGCGACCCGGGTGGGTGGAGGGCGGGTGCATTGCCGAGGCTGAGACCCGCAATCGATCTGAAATGGCATTGTAACGGCAGGTCGGGTGGACGCAAGGGCCATGATGCAACCTGTCACTTCGTGAGGTCCCGCGGCCCAACCGCCGCATTTCGTGGGCCGGGAAGGATTCGAACCTCCGTAGGTGTAAACCGGCAGGTTTACAGCCTGCTTCCTTTGGCCACTCGGACACCGACCCGCAGCGGGTCAGATTAGCCCGCGCCGCCACCCGGTGGGACCCCGGGCGCGCCGGTACGCTCTGACCATGCCCACGTTTGACATCGTCTCCGAAGTCGACATGCAAGAGGTCCGCAACGCGGTGGATCAGGCCAACCGCGAGGCGTCCACCCGTTTCGACTTCAAGAACACCGACTCGATCATTGAGCTGGGCGACGACGAGCTGGTGATGCGGTCCTCCACCGAGGACCGCCTGCGTGCACTGCACCAGGTGCTCGACGAGAAGCTGGTCAAGCGCCAGGTCTCGTTGAAGGCCTTCGAGGACGGCAAGGTGGAAGAGGCACAGAAGGGCACCTCCCGCCAGCGCGTGGCCATCCGGGCTGGTATCTCGGCCGAGCACGCCAAGCGGCTGAACAAGTTCATCAAGGACCTGGGCCTGAAAGGGGTCTCGTCACAGACCCAGGGCGACCAGCTCCGGGTCTCGGGCAAGAAGCGCGACGACCTCCAGGAGGTCATCGCCAAGTGCAAGGCGGAGGATTTCGGGATCCCCTTGCAGTTCGAGAACTTCCGGGACTGAGAGCCTCAGCTCACGCCGCGGGAGGAGGCCTCTTCTTCCTCATGGGCGAGGTGCTCATCGAACTCTTCCAGCTCGATCTTGAACACGCGGTTGAACAGCAGGAGCTTGAGCACCCAGAAGACGGCGAACGACATGAAGTTGGCCACCAGCACCAGCAGGGTCGTCTCCCAATGGCCCAGGTGGTACTTGATGGACACGTGGCGTGCCAAGGCGGCCCAGAGGATGGAGAAGGCGATGCCCGCAGCGGCCATGAGCCAGAAGGGCACGACCTCCTTCATGAAGTGCGACCGGCCGTGCTTGCCCCAGGCCCACTTGCGGTTGAGCCAGTAGGACGGAAAGGTGGCCACGAAGTTGCCAAATACGGTGCTCGCCACCTCGCCCCACCAATGCAGCACGCCGTACACCATGAGGATGACGAAGAGGGAGACCACGGTCGAGACGACCGAGACCATGGAATAGCGGAAGAGCTTGCGCCCCTCGTGAGTGTGCAGCCAGTCGTAGAACGCCCGGGCCTGCGTCAGCACGGAGCCACCCTAGCCCGGCCGAGAATTTACCCCCTGGACGCCCCCTGGACGCCGCCTAGGAACGTCGTTCAGCGACGGTCCATCGGCGTGTAGTCGCGCTCGACCGAACCGGTGTAGAGCTGGCGGGGGCGGGCGATCTTCGAGTCCTGATCGAGCATCTCCTGCCAGTGGGCCAGCCACCCGGCCGTGCGCGGGATGGCGAAGAGCACCGGGAACATCTCGAGCGGGAAGCCCATGGCCTGGTAGATGAGGCCCGAGTAGAAGTCCACGTTGGGATACAGCCGCCGCGAGGTGAAGTACTCGTCGCTCAGGGCGATCTCCTCCAGCTTGAGGGCGATGTCGAGGAGCGGGTTCTTCCCGGTGACCTCGAAGACCTGATCGGCCGTGCGCTTGATGATCGTGGCCCGCGGGTCGTAGCTCTTGTACACCCTGTGCCCGAAGCCCTGCAGGCGCTGTCCCCCGGTCCCCGCCTTCACCGTGGCGATGAAGTCGGGCACGTTCTCAATGCTCCCGATGTCGGTGAGCATCCGGATGACCGCCTCGTTGGCCCCGCCATGGCGCGGGCCATACAGCGCCGCCGCCGCCGCCGCCGTAGCCGAGTAAGGGTCGGCGTGGGACGAGCCGACCACCCGCATTGCGGTGGTCGAGCAGTTCTGCTCGTGGTCGGCGTGGAGGATGAACAGGACGTCGAGCGCCCGGGACAGGACCGGGTCGGCCTCGAAGCGGGGCTCGGCCACCTTCCAGAGCATGGAGAGGAAGTTGGGCGCGAAGTCGAGGGTGTTGTCCGGGTACACGAAGGGCATGCCGACGCTGAAGCGGTGCGCGGCGGCGGCCAAGGTGGGCATTTTGGCGATCAGCCGATTGACCTGCTTGTCCCGAGATTCGGGATCGAAGATGTCCTTGGCATCGAGGTAGAAGGTGGACAGCGCGGCTACCGCGGAGACCAGCATGCCCATGGGGTGGGCGTCGTAGTGGAAGCCCTCGAGGAACCGCTTGCGCACGTTCTCGTGAATGAAGGTGTGGTACGTGATGTCGTGTCGCCAGGCGGCGAACTGCTCTTCGTCGGGCAACTCCCCCTTGAGGAGCAAGTACGCCACTTCGAGATAGGTGGACTGTTCGGCCAGCTGCTCAATCGGGTACCCGCGATAGCGCAGGATCCCCGCGTCCCCGTCGAGATAGGTGATGGCGCTCTCACAGGCTGCCGTCGACATGAACCCGGGGTCGAAGAACCAGATCCCCGGGAGCAGCTTGGCCCACTCCTCGGCCGACACTCCGCCGTTGACGAGCGGTATCTCGAGCGACTCCCCGCTGCGATTGTCCGTGATCGTGATGCTTTCGGCCACGTGTTCGAGCCTCCAGTTCCGTCAGTGCACTGTCGATCCTATGACTCCGCATGAGGGTGGTCGACACGGGCGACCCCGAAGGTCTTGTTGCGCCCCGAGGTGCTCGCTCGCTCACGTTGCCGGCGCGACCCGAAGCTGCTGCTGTGTGGCCGTGCCGAGCGTCAAGGTCTGGCCGGGGGGCAGGACGACCCGGACCGTCAGCACGTAGTCCGACCCCGGCTGCACCGAGAAGGCGATCGTCGGCAGCGTGGCCGTGGCACCCAGCGCGAGTGCCGTGGCCGCCTGACGCGTGGTGGTGGCGCCCGAGGCCTGCTCGGCCAGCGTCAGCTCGGTGGTCACGCGCGGTTCGTCGGCCGCGCCCTGGTTCGCCAGAACGACGGTGACGTCGAGCTGTGTGGTGGGGCTCAGAATGGAGATTCCCGCCGGCGTCCCGGCGGGTGGAGGCAGCGCCGGGGGGATGAGGCGCACCGTGCGCAGCACCACGTCGTGTGACGACTGGAGGGTCGGGGAGGCGGTGATGAGGTCGACCTGGGCGGCCAGGGCTGCGGGCTGCCAGAGACCCGGATCCTTCACCCACACCGACCGCGGCAGTCTGGACGGCGAGATGGCCGAATCAGCTGCTCGCCGGAACGAGCCCCACAGCGCGTCGGAGCGGGCCAGCAGCACGCCCGCGTCGGCGATCTGCGCCGTGGCCTGATCGGCCGAGAGCAGGGGAGGCGTTCCCGAAGTCCTCACAGACTCGGGCCCACCGTTGGTGGTCAACGGCTGGAGCCCGAGGAACCCGTCAATCGCCGTGCGCAGGTCCGCCATCGACCGGGCCCTCTCCGCGAAGACTTCCCTCAGCACCGACGCGGACGAGCTCGGCGGCATGGACGTGGCGGCCAGCTCGGCCTGTGCCGATTGGGACGCGGACTGTCGGACCGCGCTGTCGAGCCCGATCTGCAGGCTCTGGCGGGTCTGGGTGGGGAGGTGGCCCATGAGGGAGCGCACGGCGGCCGAGGTGGCGTTGGACTCGTCGGCCAAGACCGCCGCCTGCGCCGCCAGGGCACGCTCTGAATTGCTGTCGTACCCCTTCGACTGCGACGACACCTGGGTCAGTCCGCCGACGAGCACGCCCACGAAGACGATCGCGAGGACGAGCAGGACCACCGCACGGGTCTGGCTGCGTCGGCGCGCGGCGTCGTGGCCTGCGTGGCGACATCGGCTGGCCAAACTACTGCCGCTGGGGCCCCGTGACTCGGCGCCGCAGCCCCTCGTTCCCCCGAAGCGGTCAGACCTCCAGGAAGGAGGTGCCCCGGGCGTCGCCTGCCGTGGTGAGCGTGCTGGCGCTGGAGCGCCATTGCACGGTCGGTGCGATGGCGCGGACGTCCACCCGGTCACGGTGCCGCTCGACCAACTCGAGCATCCCGGCGATCACCTCGTCGGTCAACAGGTGTGGCTCCAGACCCAAGTCGAGCAACTTCGTGTTGGCGGCTTGGAAGTAGTGCTCCTCGCGCTCAACCCGCGGGTTGGACAGGCCTTCGGCAATGTCGACCCGCTGCGGGCACACCCGCTTGACCATCAGCGCCATGTCCCGCACGGAGAAGGACTCGGTGAATTGGTTGAACACGCGGAACTCCCCACGCTCGGCGGGGTTCTCGACCGCCAGCGTCACACAGGCCAGCGTGTCGCGGATGTTCAACATGCCTCGGGTCTGTCCACCGGCGCCGTAGACCGTCAGGGGGTGGCCGGTGACGGCCTGCACGCAGAATCGGTTCAGCACCGTGCCGAAGACCCCGTCGTAGTCGAATCGCGTCGCCAACACGGGGTCGAGGTCGGTCTCGTCGGTCGACTGGCCGTAGACGATCCCCTGGTTCAGGTCCGTGGCGCGCAGCCCCCAGATGCGACAGCCGAACATGATGTTGTGGCTGTCGTGCACCTTGGAGAGGTGGTAGAAGGATCCCGGTTGCTTCGGATAGGGCAGCACGTCCGTGCGGCCATTGTGAGTGATCTCAATGAAGCCCTCTTCAATGTCGATGTTGGGGTAGCCGTACTCGCCCATGGTGCCGAGCTTCACCAGGTGGATGGCCGGGTCGGTCTCCTGAATGGCGTACATCACGTTGAGGTTCCCGACGACGTTGTTGACTTGCGTGTAGACCGCGTGCTCCCGGTCGATCATGGAGTAGGGCGCGGAGCGTTGCTCTCCGAAGTGCACGATGGCGTCGGGCTCGGCCTCCGCCACCACACCGTAGGTGAAGGCGGCGTCGGTCAGGTTCCCGAGGCGCACGCCGATGGCACGCCCAGAGACCTGCTCCCAACGTGCCACTCGATCGTGCAGCGGGGCAATGGGCACCAAGCTGTCCACTCCCATCTCGCGGTCGTACTCGCGTCGCACGAGGTTGTCCACGATCGTCACGTCGTGTCCCCGGGTCGAGAGGTGCAGCGCGGTCGGCCATCCGAGGTACCCGTCCCCGCCAAGGACCAAGATCTTCATACTCACCCTTCGTGATACTCGCTGGTTGTGTGCGAGGTGCCGCCGGGTCTCAGCCGTGGGAACTGTGTCCGGTAGCCACCGTCATCAACATCATGGGACAGCACCCTGAATTACAGCTGTGAATCGGGCGCTCCCGACGAAAGACAGGGCTTCTCGATGCTGCAGGAGCCTAGAGAGCTGGCCGCGTCGACGGGGGGATGTCCCCCCACAGCGCACGACGCAAGCCCGAGGCGCGCGTGATCGGTCTTGCCACCGCGGCCCGGATGCTCTCTTCGGTGCCGATCAGGTACAGGTGCTCCCTCGCTCTGGTGACAGCGGTGTAGAGCAGCTCACGCGTGAGGATCCGTGAGCCGGGTTTCGGAACGAGGAAGGCCACCGCGGCGAACTGCGATCCCTGGCTCTTGTGCACGGTCATGGCGTACACCGTGTCGACCGCGGCCAACCGACTGGGGCTGACGCGCACGACCTCACCGCCTCGCTCGAACGCCGCCTCCATTGGGCGGTGCGCTCCCTTGACGACGACGCCGATGTCTCCGTTGAAGAGTCCGAGGGAATGGTCGTTCTCCGTGATGATGAGGGGACGGCCCACGTACCAGTCGGCCCCGACCGAGAACTCCTCGACTTCGGCCAGGAGCCACCGCTCAATGTGCTGCGTCCACGTCGTCACCCCCTCGGGACCATTCCGGTGGGCGCAGAGCAGACGGAACCCGGCCAGCGCCGCCAGCGCCCGCTGGCCATCCCCACGCCTCGCCGCCTCAATGGCCGAACGGCCGCTCTCGACCGCGACGGCCCGGACGGCTCCGAGCTCCTCCGCGGACGTCGCCTCGGCCTCGGCACGGATCCACTCGACGTTCGACGCTCCATTACGCAGGACGGCGAGCGTCGCTTCGGTATCGCCCCGCTGAATGGCCCGGGCCAGCGCGGCGATACCCCCTTTGTGGCGGTGCACGTGGCGCAGCACGACGACACCGTCGCCGATGGGACTGCCCTGACGGCTGTCGGACTCGAGAGGCTGATGGCCGCTGACCGCGGTGACCCGTGCGCGGGCCGCCTCGCTCAGGCATAGTCCCTTCGACGCCGGGCCCACGATGTCGCCGAGCACCGCGCCCGCCTCAATGGAGGCCAGCTGCTCGGGGTCTCCGACCAAGACGAGACGGGCCTGCGGACGCACCGCCTCGAGGAGCCTCGCCATCATGGAGAGCGACACCATGGAGGTTTCGTCCACGACGACGACATCGTGGCGCAACGGGTTGGAGCGGTTGTGCCGGAACCGGGTCCGGTTGCCCGGGTTGAATCCGAGCAATCGGTGCAACGTCGTCCCCTTCAGAGCGACCAGTCGTTGGCGTATGGCCTCGTCGATCCCCATTTCCGCCGCTTCGGCCTGCACCGATTCTTCGAGTCGGGCCGCGGCCTTGCCGGTCGGGGCGGCCAACGCGACCACGGGCGGAGGGACTCCCGCGGCGGCCGCCTGGTGTTCGAGGAGGACGAGCAGCCGCGCCACCGTGGTCGTCTTCCCGGTTCCGGGGCCACCGGCGATCACCGCGACCCGCCGGAACACCGCGGACGCGGCGGCGATCGGCTGGAGTCGGTCTGGGTCGGGGTCGTCGGATCCGTCGCCGAACAGTTGGACGAGGCCGGCGGCGAGCAGGTCATCGTCAACGGCCGGCACTGCTGCCGACGCCCGTTCGAGGAGATCCCGGGCGACGGCGACCTCGTCGAGCCACAGACGGTTCAGGTAAAGGTTGGAGCCCGACAAGGACAGGGGACGATCACCTCCCACCAATGGGCTGTCCGCCATGGCGGCCTGCCAATCGCCTGCCGGCGGCCAGGGCAGGACCCCCGGGTCGATGTCGGCATCGCTGTCGCTCTCGCTGCTCGCCGTGCCCTCAATGGTCGCGAGGTCGACGCAGACGTGGCCGAGCCGAGGGGCCCGAGCGGCGAAGGCCGCTCCGAGGAGCACGAGGTCGTCGTGGACGCCGCCGAGCGCCCCCACACGCGTCGCCACGTGGACATCGGGGGCGGCAAGGACACCGCCTCGGTTGAACGCCCCGAGCAATCCCCCGGCGCCGACGGCGAGCACCGGGTCGAACCGGTCGCGCCCCTCGGGCGGGTTCACGGCGCGGCTCCCCGGTCGAACAGGTCGCTCAGCGACTCCACCAGCTCGGAGTGCGGTTGCCATGACCACACCCCGCAGGGCCGGTCGCCCACCCGGGCCGGCTCGGACGCACTCATGCCACGCACGAACAGGTAGAGGGCACCACCGAGGTTCACCGCCGGGTCATAGGCCGGAAGTCGCCAACGAAGGTACCGGTGCAACGCCACCACGTAGAGCAGCGCCTGCAAGGGGTAGTGGGCCTCGGCCATGGCCAGGTCGAGGGCCTGGGGTCGGTAGTGCCACGCCGACAGGGGCTCGTCGGGGGCGGCCAAGCGGTTCGTCTTGTAGTCGGCCAGGACGAAACGGCCGTCGGGGAGCGCGAAGGCGAGATCGAGGCTGCCGTTGAGATAGCCGCGCAGTATGCCGTCGAGCCCCGGGTCGCGGAGGCGTCCGGCGTACTCGTGCATCGGGTCGCCGGGGGGAAGGTGCGCCTGGAGCAGGTCGGCCACGTCGCGCACATGGAGGGCTGCCCGTGGCACGTCGCCGCCGACGAGGGGGAGCTCGAAACCGAGCTCGTCGACCCGCTGTGCTCGCGCGATGTCGCGCAGGCAGAGGTCACCCACCTGAGGTCCGAGCGGGCATCTCACCATGGCGCACAGCCCGGCGACCACCGCGCCGGTGTCACCCAGGTCGAGGTTGCACCACTCCAGTTCCTGGCGTACGGACTCCGCCACGGCAGTCTCGAGGTCGGGCGCGTCGAAGTCGGTTCGCTCGAGCACGCCGTGGACGAGGGTGCCCACCAACGTCCCGCCCGGCATGGCGCCGAGGTAGAGGGCCGTGGAGCGAAGGGTGACTTCGTCCCAGACGGATCCCACCGGGCTCCACGTCGGAGTCGGAGCGTCCTCGTCCGAGGTGAGCGGATCCTCGGGCTCGCTGCGGACGGCGGAGGCGTGCTCGTGCAGCGGTCGGGTGATCCGTGAGTACGACACCCGCCGCCAGTCGACATCGAGGACACGGTCGAAGACGGCGGCATCGAGCCGAGGTGGGGTGCCGATCTCGGAGTGCCACCTGGCGTCGGATGGCGCGGTGACGCGCTCGACCGAGACCTTGGCGCCGAGAGACTCGAAGGCGGTGACGACGGCGTCGTCGGTCGGCGTCTTCTTCCCGTGCGAGGCGATCGCGCCGTCGGCGTCTCGCTCGAACATCAGCCGCGACAGCGGCGAGTTCTTCGTGTCCTGACTCCCTGCCCACCACAGCACGGCCTGGTGCTGGGCACGGGTCAGCGCCACGTACAACAGGCGCAAGGTCTCTCCCTGGCTCTCCCGCTCGTCGAGACCCTGGTGCTCGGTGAACTCCGGCCCACTGCACCCGACGTCCATGGTCCTGACGTTGCCGTGTTCGGCGTCGTGGAACACCGGAACGTTGATCTTGTGGAGGTAGCCGTCCCAGGCATAGGGGCACAACACCACCGGGAATTCCAATCCCTTGCTCCGGTGGATGGTGATGACCTGCACCGCGTGGGCGTCCGATTCGAGCCGACGTGTCCGCTCCTCGTTCTCCGAATCCCGGTCGGCTTCCGCGATGCGACGTCCCAGCCAGTTCGCCAACGCGGTCGGACCGACACCGTCGGTCACGGCGGCCTCGTGGAGGAGCTGGGCGACGTGGCGCAGGTCGGTCATCACACGTTCACCCTCGGGCCGTTCGAGCACTCGAGCCGGTACGGACCGTCGGACACTCACGGTCTCGAAGAGGGACGCCACGCCCTCGTCGCGCAGGCACCGCGCCCAGTCGTGCAAAGAGAGGTGGAGCTCTTCCCACTCCGTCTCCCCCGCCTGCGCCACCTCGGTGGCCGACCAGCCGATGAACTGCGTCAGGGCGACGAGCGAGCCCCGATCGCGCGCCGTGGGCCGCTCGAGTGCTTCGAGGAGGCGCAGCCACTGTCGGGCGGCGTCGGAGACGAAGACCGAGCCGGCACCTCCGATGACGGCCGGAACCCCTACGGCGTGGAGCGCGTCGCGAACCGTGGCGGCCTGCCCGTTGGACCGCACCAGCACGGCGATGTCACCGGGATGCAGCGTCCGACCGCCGTCCTCAGAACCGTCTCGGCTGCGGTCGATCACCGTGGGCGCACCCTCGAGCAGATCGACGGTGACCGCGGCGACGTCCTGGGCGATCAGCTGGCGCGCCTCGGGCGCCCTGACGTGGCCCTGCCGTGTCCGGGGCACGAGTCGGTCGCCAGCGTGCAGGACCCGGACCCGCAGGGGCTCGGCGACGGGGAGCCCGACGAGGCGCGGCGCCACGTTGGACGGCGCGGGACGGACGCTCCGGTACGAGATCCCGGCCTGACCGAGCTGGGCGCCGCCGAACAGCCCGTCGAAGGCTCCCAGGAGATCTCCGTCGCTCCGCCAATTGACGTCGAGCGTCCATTCGGCCTGAACCAGCTGCTTGGCTTGCAGATAGGCGTGCACGTCGGCCCCACGGAATGCATAGATGGCCTGCTTGGGGTCTCCGATCAGGACCAGCCTGGTCGGCGCATCACCGGCCTCCATGACATCACCGAACGCCCGGTGCATGATGTCCCACTGGACGGGATCGGTGTCCTGGAATTCGTCGACCAGGACGACGTCGTAACGGCCGCGGAGCCGCGCCCGCGCCTGGGGCCCTCGCACCGGGTGATCCAACGTGTTGCGCAAGCGGATGAGAACGTCGTCGTAGGTGAGGATCCTGAGGGCACGCTTCCGGCGATCCATCTCGACGTGCACGGCGCTGGCGAACCGACTCCGGATGCTCGGCAGGTCCTCCCCGTCGAAGGGCACGGGGAGCACGGCGGCGTCTGGATGCGCGATCACCTTCTCAGCGATGGCGAGCGCCTCCTTGCGCGTGAAGCCCGAATCGTTGCCACGACGAACGAACTTCCGCAGGTACAGGTCGTCCACCACCTCGTCGAGGAGATCCCGGACGTCCTCGACCAAAGTGACCTCGCGGTCGACGTCGCCGGCGGTGCCCAAGCCGTAGAGGACCTGGAGGCAGAAGCCGTGAGTGGTCTCGATGGTGGCCGCGTCGAAATCTGCGATGGCGTTGGCCAGCCGGGCTCGACGCGCCGCCTGCTCCGGGGGAGGCGCGGCGGCCAGGTGCTCCACCAGTTCGTCTCCCCCAGGGACCGCGACACCGCTGATGACGTCGTCGAGGCGGTCGTGGGCGCTGACGAGGCGCTCGCGCACACGCTCACGCAGCTCCCCGGTCGCCATGCGGGTGAAGGTGATGACGAGAAGTCGGTCCGCAGGGACCGACGTCTCGGCCACGTACCGCGTCGTCAGTGCAGCGATCGTGAACGTCTTGCCGGTCCCCGCACTCGCCTCGAGCAGCGTCATCCCCTCGGGCAAGGGACCGCAGAGGTCGAACGACGGGACGTCCGTGTCGGGGATCACCGTCGCCCTATCCCTTCGAACTCGAGCAGGCCGTCCCACAGCATGCTGGCGCAGGCAGCGAAACGCGAACGGTCGGTTGGTCCGGTGACCCCGGACACTCCCGCAGCGTCCAGCCGCCCGGACCGAGCCACCATGTCGGCGAACGTCAATCGCGACCCGAGCACCAAGACGTGTTCGGCATCGTCGTCCTCGCCGGAGAAGTTGAACCTGCTCTCCCACTGTTTGGCGGCCGCGCCTTCGGCGTCCTCTGCCCCGGAGCGGGCCGCCGACGCATAGGCTTCAGACGTCTTGCAGTAAAGAGGAACGGGCTCGCGCATGCCGCGCCGGAAGAGCTCGACGAGCTCCTCGAGATGCGACGCGGCCACCGCCTTCCTCGTCCGGGCATCAGCACCGAGGGGTCCCAGCCTCGACACGGCGACGAGCCGGGTCGACCCCTTCTCTGACCGGCAGACCGTCACTGCTTCGAATGGCCGTTCGGGCTCCGTCACCGTCAAAGCCAGAAGACGCGCCCACGCGGCCACCCGCAGCGCCGGCTGGATCCGGCGATAGGTGACGGTGCGCAGGACGTCACCGTGCACCCCCGACACAGTCCCGACCACGCTCGGCAGGCCGGCTAGCTCGGCACACAGCTGCATCGGTTCTGCTGCCCCGGGGACAGCGACGTCGCCCAGCGAATCTCCGGCCGCTTCGAGGAGCGCTTCGATCGACTCGTACATCTCGGCCAGGATGGGATCGGCCAAGCCCGCCGGGGGCAGAGCGCCGCGAGCCGATTCGGCGGCCTCACACTGTTCCCAGTCCGACCCCGCGAACCGTGCCGCGAGGACCCGCTCGCCGATGTCCCACTTGGCCAACGCATCGACGTCAATGGGAATGGCGTCCTCAGGGTCATGGGTGCGGTCCCACAGCGACACCCCGAGGCGGTGGCGGAGGAAGGCTCGCACGGGATGGCGCACGAAACGCTCGAGTGCGTCCAGACCGATGACCTCCGAGGCGACGTCGTCGTCGAGGGGGACGGGCAGGAATGGGGGAACCTCGGACCGTGGTGAGAGCGCCGCCCGTGCTCCGGCGAGGTGGAGGGCGTCGAAGCTCCAGGGACGGCTCAGAACGAGGCGGCCGGATTCGTAGTTCTTTGCATCGAACGGCTGCAGAGGGTGGGTGACGACGACAGCACGGCGGGCGAGCCCATCGGTGGTGCGTACGGTCCTGTCGACGACGTCGAGCAGCTCGCCCACGGGCACTGCCGGAGGCCGCGGCAGGTTCGAGCGTTCGTCGTGGCCCGCGTAGGTGATCACCAGCCGGTCGCGGGCTGCGAGGAAGGCGTCGAGGAGCAGCTGTCGGTCTTCGTTGCGTGCGTCGCGGTCCCCGACGCGGGGCTCCTGGGCGGTGAGGTCGTCGCCGTCGCGCTCGATGTGCCTCGGGAAACTTCCGTCGTCGAGTCCGAGCAGGCAGACCACTCGGTGCGGGATGGATCGCATGGGAACGAGCGTGCACACCGTCACCTGTCCGGTGCGGAAGTTGGCGCGCGTCGGACGACCTCTGAGGCGGTCGCTCAGCAGTGACCGCACGTCGTCACTGCCGAGCAGCACCGGGCTCACGCGTCCGTTCGTCGTGGCCTCGTCGACCAGGGAAGTGAGGATCGTCGTCAGCTCGGCCCGTTGCCACTCCTCGTGCGGTGAGGTCGTGGTCAGCGCGTCAGCGATCCAGGCCAGGGTGCTCGCCCAGCCATCGACTGTCCTTTGCTCTGCCAATAGATCCACGGCGCGCCGCAGCCGGTCGATCAGCTCGGCCAGGCGACCGGCCAGGTCGATGTCACCGCCCTCTACGTCGTCGAGGGGCAGCACCCCCCCGAACAGGCGCTCGCGTTCGTCGGCCATGGTCACTCCGAGCAGCAGGCGGTCGAGGCCGGTGCGCCAGGTGTTGGCGTCGACGCCCCCGAGTCGGAACGCTTCTCGGTGCTCCCCGTCGAACCCCCAACGGACTCGGCACTCGCGAATCCATTCCTCGAGACGCGAGAGGTCGTCGTCGCGCAGCCCGAAGCGGTGGCGCACCGGCTCCCGACCGGCCAAATCGAGGACCTGGGTGGCGGTGAGCCGTGCCGTGGCCAGATCGAGCACCTCGGCCAACACCCCCATGACGGGGTTCGTCTGGCGGAGGGAGCGGTCCGCCAGATGCATGGCGAGGCGGCCTTCGCCGTCATGCGCTCCGAATCTCGCCTGAATCAGTGGCGCAAAATGCTCGATGTCCGGGCACATGACGATCACGTCACGGGGTTCGAGCGTCTCGTCCTCCTCGAAGAGGTGGAGGAGCGCGTCGCGAAGCACTTCGACCTGACGAGCCCGGCCGTGGCACGAATGCACGCGAATGCTGTCGTCGTCTGGAGCCAGCAAGGGGCGCTCGTCGCTGCGGGCGCCGGTGGTTCCGACCGGCGCCCGGTCGGCTCGGATGTCGTCCTGGATCCGGTGCAGCAGCGTCGGCGTCTCCGTCCGTGGAGGCGAGTCGGGCCCGCCGACGTCGTGCGCCAGCCCAGCGCCGAGCACGAGTTGCATCTCTCGCGCGTCACGTCCCCACGAAGCCACGAGCGGATGTCGGGCCGCGCCGGCGGTGGGGTCCTCACGGCGCGGGGTGTGGCGCGAATGTGGTCCGACCTGAGGTTCGAGCCGTCGCCACAGCGCTGGCGAAGGGTGGAGGAGGAAGAGGTGCACGTCTCGGCCCTCCGCGATGGCGTCGAGCACGCTTAGGTAGCTGGCCGGCAGACGGGTCAGCCCGAACAGCGAGAGCCGAGATGGCTCAGAGAGCACCTCTGGCTCGTGCCGCAACCGGGCACAGGCGTCGCGCAGTCGTTCGGCCGGGCTGACCTGTCCGATGTGCCGCCGCAACAGCCGCCATAGCTCGTACTGCCACCGGGTTTCTCCGTCCGCCCGGTCCCCCTCGGACCAGCGCTGAACCATGTCGGGCCGGTGGACGCAGTAGCGGTCGAAGAGGTCCGCCACGTGGCGAACGCTCGAGAACCGCTTGGAGCCCTCCACCGTGGTCGGCCCACCCATGTGCTGCGCTAGCGGAGCCAGCCAGTCCTCATCGAAGTGTTCTTCGACCACCTCCATCAGGGGCCAGACGGCGCGCTCGGGCAGCCACGGATCGGTGATCGGATCTGCGCCGGCGGCCCGAGCAAGTGCCCCGTTGACGAGGGATCCCGGAAAGGGAAACGCGATGTTGGCGCAGATGCCGTCGTTCCGGCCCGGGCTGACCCCGAGATGTCCCGACAACTGCTGGGTGAGCCATCGTTCGATGCCCCGCGTCGGCACGGAGACGACCTCGGATGCCAGGGGGTTAGGAAGGGGCTCGGCGACCAGTCGGGCCAGGGCCGACACGAGCGCGTCGGCGCGGTCAGATCGGTGGACGTGGAGCACCATCGCAGAGTAGGTCGGGGGTGTTCGCCCGCCGGGTGGGCCGCGGTGGCTTCGTTCCGGCGGCTGACTCGCCCGTGTTCAGGCCGGCGTGCCCGTGTTTGCTCCGGGGGTGCCTCCGTCGGGCAGGGCAACGATCATCGACAAGGCTCCCTCCCCCGTTTCTCGGTCGGCTTCGACGGCTTGCAGGTGCCGAGGCGCGGTCTCGATGGGTGACAGCTCGCCGAGGTCCGTTCCCTCGCGCCCCACGCCGAGACCAGGGAACTTGCGGGCCGAGACGAGGACACGTGATTCGAACGAGCCAACCACCTTGTTGTAGGCCTCGACACTGGCAGCGAGGCTTCGCTCGAGTGTCTGGAAGTGACCGCTCATGGTCCGTAGCCGGTCATAGAGCTCGGCGCCGAGCCGCTGGACCTCTCGGGCGCTTTCGGCGATCGTCTCCTGCTGCCAGCCAAGTGCGACCGTCCGCAGAAGTGCGATCAGCGTGACCGGCGTCGTCAAGAGGACCCCGTTGGCCATAGCGTGCTCTTGCAGAGTGGGATCGGCATCGAAGGCAGCCGCCAGCAACTGGTCGCCGGGGATGAACGCGACCACCATCTGCGGCGACCGGTCGAACTGCTTCCAGTACTCCTTCTTGGAGAGCTGGTCGACGTGAGCACGCAACTGCCTCGCGTGCCGGGTCTGGCACTGCATCCGCGTTTCGTCGTCGTCGGCATCCAACAACTGCAAGAAAGCGTCGAGCGGGACCTTGGCGTCGACGACCACCTCGCCACCACTTGGCATGTGGACCACCATGTCAGGCCGAATCCGGGCGTCTTCAGACGACGTCGCCGAGACCTGTTCCTCGAAGTCGCAGTGGGCCAGCATCCCCGCCATCTCGGCCACGCGTCGGAGCTGCATTTCCCCCCAACGCCCTCGAGTTTGAGGCGACCTGAGCGCGGTCACCAGGTTGCGGGTCTCTTTGCGCAACTGTTCGTGACCGGTGTGCAGCTGCGCCACCTTCTCGGTCAGGCCCTCGTAGGCTCCCCGTCGCTCGCGCTCCATCTCCTGGATGCCACGCTCATAACGAGCCAACGTCTCGGACAACGGCTCGAGCATCCGCTCAATTGCTTCACGGCGTTGCTCGAGGTCGCCCTGTACGTGGGCCCGCGCTTCACCGAGCCGGCTATCAGCCAACATCAGGAAATGCTCGTTGTTCTTGGCTAGCGCCTCTGCCGACAGCTGTGCAAACGCCCCCAGGAGCCGGCTCCGGTCCTCTTCGACTTGGACCGCCACGTCGGATTGGGATGCACGGAGCAGCTCGAGCTCTGAGACGGCCACGGCGCGGGCGGTCTCTGCTCTAGAGAGGGCGGCCGAGGTCTCCTTGAGGTCAGTCGCCTGTTCGGCGAGAACCGTTCGGGCATCGGCCAGTCTGCTCTCGAGGACCCGCATGGATCCCGCGCGCCGGGACGTCCGCACCACACTCACCAGCACGCCAATCGCCAATCCCACGAGCAGGCCTACGACCAGCCCCAAGACCGGGCCCTGCGCGATACCGATCGTCATGTGAGCCACGGTAACGGTGGGCTGTCACAGCGAGGGGGACCCTGGAGACTGACGCAGTCGGGACACATGGCGCCCGGACCACCCCATACGTCCGCCGCGGACCATTCGGTCGTCACGCGAGACGCCAACCGGTAGCGTGACCAAGATGCCTTTCCGACTTGGTACCAGCACGAGGAGCACTCCGGTGCAGGAGGCCTCAGACATTTCCTCGACCATCGGTCCCCTCGTCATGGAGCAGCCGCTGTGGCCGCGCACGATGCCCGAACCGGGCGAGATCGACCGGCTTTTCGCACAGGTCTTCGCCTTAGTCGGCGAGGGCATCGCCGGCGCCACCCACGCGCTGCTCGCAGGGGACCGTGACGCCGCGAAGGAGCTGGTGAAGCGGGACGACGTGATCGACAAGTTGATCGGGCAGATCTCGACCACCGTGCAACGCCAGCTGGTCGAGGGCGAAACGACCGCCGAAGAGCGACGCGAATACGTCGCAATCTTGCGCATGCTCCCCGACATGGAGCGCAACGGTGACCTGGCGGAGCACATTGCCCGCCGGGCTGCCCGCGGCCTCGGGGCTGAGATGTCCGCCCGGAGCCGCGGTCTGGTCGAACGCATGGGGGAAGTGGCGACCACCATCTGGAGGGAAACCGCCGACGCGTTCGCCGAGCGTTCGGCCGACGCTGCATCCTCAATCGACGACCTCGACGACGAGCTCGACGACTTGCACGTGACGCTGACGGCCGAGCTGGTGGCCGGCACCATGCCGCTGCCGGTCGCCATTGAACTGGCCATGGTGGCCCGCTTCTACGAGCGGTTCGGCGACCACGCGGTCAACCTGGCACGGCGAATGGTCACCCTCGTGGTGGGTGGCCCCGAGCCGGGGTCATCCGGGCCGGACTGAGCTCGACCCTCGTTCCAGGTCGAAGACCTGCTTCGAGGCTCACCCGCCCTGCGCCAGGAGTACCTCGGCGATCTGCACGACGTTGAGCGCAGCCCCCTTGCGCAGGTTGTCGCCGGACACGAACAGGGCCAACGCATTGGGGGCGCCCTGGGCACGGCGGATTCGGCCCACCAACGAGACGTCGCGACCGGTCGCCATGAGCGGAGTCGGGATGTCGGCCAGTTCGACACCGGGCGCGGAGCGAAGCAGTTCCACGGCCAGCTCAGGCCCCATGGGCCGCTCGAACTCGCACACGATGGACGCCGAGTGGCCCGTGAACACCGGCACCCGCACGCACGTCGTGGTCACCGCCAAATCGGGGATCCCGAGGATCTTGCGGGCCTCGTTGCGGTACTTCTGCTCTTCGTCCGTCTCGAACGACCCATCGTCGACCACCTGGAACTGAAGAGGGATGACGTTGTGGGCGATCGGGACCGGGTAGACGGAGGTCGGCGGGTACGCGACGGCGGCGCCGTCGAACGTGAGCTCTGGCGCCGCCTCGACTGTCTTTGACAATTGTTCGGCCAGTTCGCGCACCGCCTCGACGCCACCACCCGAGACCGCCTGGTAGGTGGAGACCACGAGTCGACGGAGCCCGGCAGCATCGTGGAGCGGCTTGAGCACCGGAATGGCAACCATGGTCGTGCAGTTCGGATTGGCCACAATGCCCTTGGGGATGGAGCGCAGCGCATCGGCATTCGCCTCGGGAACCACCAACGGCACTTCGGGGTCCATGCGCCATGCAGAGGAATTGTCGATGACGGTGGCGCCGGCGGCAGCCAGCTGTGGCGAGAGGGAGCGCGACACCGAGGAGGGTGCTGAGCAGAGGGCAAGATCGATCCCGGACAGGTCCGCCGTCTCGGCGTCCTCGACAACGATCTCGGCGCCGGCCCAGGAAAGCATCTGGCCGGCTGACCGGGCGGAGGCGAGATACCGCATGGAGTCAACCGGGAAGTTGCGCTCAGCCAGAATGGCGCGCAGGACGATGCCTACCTGGCCTGTCGCACCGACGATGGCGATCCGCACCGCACGATTCTAGAAGAGGCTGGTCGAGACAACGGTGGGGAGGCGGGTCGGCACGGTGGAATCAGACTTCCATGGCACGCCGACCTTCGAGCGCTCGACCGAGCGTCAATTCGTCGGCGTACTCGAGGTCGCCGCCGACCGGCAGGCCACTGGCCAACCGGGTCACGGTGACACCCTCGGGGGACAGCTCGCGGGCGACCAGCATGGCCGTTGCCTCGCCCTCGATCGTGGGATTGGTGCACATGATCGCTTCGCGGATGACGCCTTGTCTGACCCGGTCGAGGAGCTCGGGTAGCCGGTAATTGCTCGCGTCCGATGCCGTCGAGCGGGCTCAGCGCGCCCCCCAGTACGTGGTAACGGCCCTTGAACCCCGTGCGCTCCACGGCGACGATGTCCCTCGGGTCCTCAACGATGCAGACGACCTCAGAGTCACGTCGGTCGTCGGAGCACACCGCACAGAACTCACTCCCCTCGGCCACGTTGAAACAGATGGCGCACAAGGTGGTGCGTTCCTTGACCGCGACCAGGGCGTCCGCAAGCCTCCTGGCGTCCTCGCCCGGAACCTTGAGGAGGTGGAAGGCGATGCGTTGCGCAGACTTGGGCCCGATGCCTGGCAGGCGGCCCAGTTCGTCAATCAAAGAGCGCAGCGACCCGGTGTACATTCAGCCGAGGACCTCGCTGGCGCCTGGAAAGGCCTGCAGGAGCCGCGCTTCGGCGGCCGCCGTCTCGTCGGCCGGGGCTGCGTCAGCGATCTCCGACGGATGGAGCAACTCCATGTCGTCGAAGTCGTGTGGGTCGTCCAGGTCCCGAGGGTCGTCGCGGGGAGGAGCAGTTTCTCCGCCCGGCCCCGCCGCCCCGGCCCGACTCGTGCTCTTGCCGGCATCGGGGAGGGCCACGGAGTCGGGTGGGCCGTCGACGACCAGCACCAGGTGAACCGGCGACCCGAAGTGAGCGGCCAGGGCCGCCTCGACCAGTCCCTGGTACTCGACGCACTGGTCGCGGTGGGCCGCGTGGGGCAGTGCGAAGTGTGCGCCCTGGTCGTCCACCGCGACGAAGCGGCCACTGGCGTATCGAGCCTTGGCCCCCGCCGGCAGCGACTGCAGGATGCCGTCGCCCCAGGCTTCGGTCAGGGTGTCCCGGTCGACCGGAGCAGCCGCCCCCGACTCCAGCGCCACCCGGGCGGCGTGGGCCCGGGGCACAGCCTCCTGAGGGGACGGCGAAGACGCAGAGGGTGGGTCGGGAGTCGGCGTGGCCGCTGGTTGGCCACGTACGGGTGATCCTGCTTCGGCGACTCGCTTGCTCCGTTGCACGGCGCCGATGGTGGGCCGTCGGCCCACGTCAGGAGGGGTCGTGGACAGCGCCGCGGGTGGTGCGTCGGCGGATGCGGGCGGTGCGACGGGCGGGGCTGGGGCCGGCGTCCGGGGCCGGGGGGCGGGACGGGGAAAGGCAGCGTCGCCCGAAAGGGTCAGCTCGAGCGCGCTGACGCGCTCGGCGAGGGCTTCGGCGTCCGTGTCGAGGTCGGGGCGAACGGCCCGCACCACAGCGATCTCCAGCACCACCTGGGCGTCGGGCGCCTCACGCATGTCGACGAGCGCGTGCCCCATGATCTCCATGCTGCGCACCGTGCGGGGCAGCCCCATGGTCTCGGCGAGGCCCGCATACCGTTCAAGTGATCGCCCGGAAGCGGCGCACAGCTCGGGGGCCAGCGCGGCGAGGAACACCTGGCGCAAGTCGTCGATCAGCTCCGTCGCCAACTGCTGGGGCCCCCATCCCCCGGCCAGCAGCCCGCTGAGCGCGACGAGCACGGCGTTGGCCTCGCCACCGGCCATGGCGTCGAGCACCTCGGAGAGCTCGGGCCGGGCCGCGTCGGACGATCCCGAAGCCACCACCTGGTCGAGCGCGGACAGCGCGTCGCGGGCCGAGCCCCGCCCCCGCCGCACCGCCGCCTCGAGGGCGTCGTCGTCGAGCTCGAGCCCAGCCTCGCGGTTGACCGACTCGAGCAGGCCGTGCAGCGTCTCGGCCCCAAGGAGGCGGAATTCCAGCTGCTGCGTGCGGCTGCGGATGGTCGGTGGCACCTTCTGGGGGTCGGTCGTGGCCAGCACGAAGACGACATGGCTCGGCGGCTCCTCGAGCGTCTTGAGCAGCGCATTGGCCGCCGCCGTCGAGAGCATGTGGACCTCGTCGACGATGTAGACCTTCCACCGGCCCGGAGTGCCCAGCCCGGCGTGGGCGACGAGGTCCCGCATGGCGTCGACGCCGTTGTTGGAGGCGGCATCGAGCTCGTGCACGTTGAGGGAGCTGCCCCGCGTGATCTCGGTACACGACGTGCAGGTGCCACAGGGTTCGCCGTCGACGGGGGCGTCGCAGTTGAGCGCCTTGGCCAAGATGCGAGCCGATGAGGTCTTGCCCGTGCCGCGTGGGCCGCTGAAGAGGTAGGCGTGTTGGACCTTCTCGTCGCGCACCGCGCTCCGCAGAGCCCGGACGACGTGGTCCTGGCCCCTGATCTGGTCGAATCGCCCGGGGCGGAACCGTCGGTACAACGAAACGAAGGGGGCGTCGGCCATGTCGGCCGAGCCTATCGAGGCCTACCCACAGGGCCACTCGACCGTCCGGTGCTCGGTGCGGCAGCCAGGTTGACTACGGCACCCGGCCAGACCCGCTGAGAGCTGCTGCCTTCCGACCCTGACTCGATTCACGAGGGGCCGTTGCGTAGGACCCGGCCACCGCACCCAGCACCGGAACGGCGTGCCGGGTGAGGTTAGCGGGGTCCGGCGCACCGGGTCGTCTCGGGTCGCTCAGCCCCCTCTGAGAGCGCCAATGGGCGTTGTCTCCTTGAGAACCTCGCGAGGGCCGTTAGCCTGACCTGACCGCAGTGACGGGACGCCGCCGCGCCCGCTGCCGTGGAGGAGTGCGAGAGCGGCCGAATCGGCACGACTGGAAATCGTGTGTTGGGCAACCAACCGTGGGTTCAAATCCCACCTCCTCCGCAGAGAAGGACTCAACCGGGTGGGCGTCCGCGCCGATACGGCCAGCGTGGACCACATGCTCGGCCTGGTGGCCGATGACCCCGTGCCGCGGGGCCGCCCGTCCTCCCTGGACGCCGGCCCCCGGTTGCCCCAGCCCGCCCGATGAGTACCGACGTCTTCGACGAGTCGGAGCTGGACACCGACGACACGGAATTCGACTGGGAGAACTTCCTGCCCGATCCCGAAGACGATGACGCAGAGGCCGATGGAGGGGCCGACGGCGAGCTCGACATTGACGACTCGGAGTTCGACTGGGAGGCCAGCCTCCAGCCCGAGGACACCTTGTCGCCCGACGAATCCGCCGTGCGGACAGCTCGCATCGAGGCGGCCTTCGCCCGGATGGAGCAGAAGGTGAGCGGCGATCCGAGTCCGACCGCCCTCGATCATGCGTCCAGCCCCGAGGGCCACGTCGACGGAGACGTCGAGGACGGGTCCGACGACGATGCCGAGCCCGAACTCCTGCTCGTGCCTGATGCCACGTTGCCGGTGAGCGAGGAGGGCAGCGGAGAGGTCGTTTTTGACTCGGAAGTCGCTCCCGAGCCCGGGTTCGTGCTCCTGGACGAAGGCGGGGCGGACGACGTTCCCGTGGGCTCGACATGGGACGTGGGGGAACCGGGTTCGGCCGATAGCCCAGAGGCCGTATATGACCCGGGTGCCGTCTACGACCCTCCTGTATATGACCCGGGTGCCGTCTACGACCCTCCCGTATATGACCCGGGTGCCGTCTACGACCCTCCCGTATATGACCCGGGTGCCGTCTACGACCCTCCCGTATATGACCCGGGTGCCGTCTACGACCCTCCCGTATATGACCCGGGTGCCGTCTACGACCCGCCGAACGCGGGACCCGTCTTCAACTTCGACCTCGATTCCGAAGAATCCTCCCTCGGCTCGGAACGGGAGCCAGAGCCGACGAGGACGTCCGAACCAGAGTTGGTCACGGACGCCGGGCCGGAGACGGATCCGCCAGCGAAAACGGGAGTGTGGCCCGTACCCGTCGCGTGGACCGAGCTGGAAATGGTGGCCGAAACCGCTCCGGGTCTCGAGGCCGAGCTCCAACCCGAGCCCCAGTTGGAACGGATCGGAGTGGCGGCGACGATCGCTACCAACGATTTGATCGACGCCCGGGACAATCCGGCGACAGAGGACGAACCGTCGACCCGGCGTCGGCGCACCGACGGACGGCACAGCCGGGTGTATACGGCCACCGTGGTCCTGGCCTGCTCGCTCCTGGTCCTCGTGGCCGTAGTCCTGATCATCCACTCCCGCCAGCGGCCTTCAACGCCGGCTGCCTCACCGCCCGCCCCCACTGCCGCCGGGTCGGTCCCAGCCCCCTCCGTGCTGCGCCAGGCGGCTCGGATCAAGGCGGCGACCGACGAAGTGAACCTCGCCACGACCACGGCCCTGGCCGGAATGTCGTCGCTCCCCAACCTCCCGTCGCCGGCGGACGTCGCCCAGGTGGTCGGGCCCTACGCGGAATCGCTCCAGCTCTATGGCTCGTTCCTCTCAGGTGCGGACGTCCCACCGTCCGCCCGAGCGACGGCGACGCAGGTCCTGGGCCAGGTGCGAGTGGACGCCGCGTTCCTCGGGACGATCGAGGGCCTGGCCCCGGCCCAGCTCAGCACCTATCTGCACACCTTCTACACCGACGCCGCGCAGCTGCAGGGCTCCCTCATCGCCCTCGAGAACGAGCTTCCGTCGCCGAGCTCGGCCTGACGGACCCGAGTCGGGGAACCTCGCCTCCCGGGGATATCGGGGCAACCCGAGCAACCCAAGCCCCCATACTGGGGCGATGAGCTCAGACCCGGCGCCAGGACCACCGGACGACGACACCGCCATGACGCTCGCCCTGGCCGAGGCCAGAGCAGCCGAGGCCGAGGGGGAAGTCCCCGTCGGTGCGGTGACCCTGATCGACGGACAGGTCGTGGCCGCCCGCCACAACGAGCGGGAGCGCCGCGCCGATCCGACCGCTCATGCCGAGATGCTGGTACTTCAGGACACCGCAGCGAAGCTCGGTGGATGGCGCCTTTCGGAGGTGACACTGGTCGTGACCCTCGAACCGTGCCCCATGTGCGCCGGCGCGGTCATCGCGGCCAGGGTCGGTCGGCTGGTCTACGGCGCCAGCGATCCACGTGCCGGCGCCTGCGGCACGCTGTACAACCTCTGTGCGGACCCAAGGCTCAACCACGAGCTCCCCGTGACGCCCGGCGTGCGGGCCGAGGAGTGCGGAGCGCTCCTCTCGGCCTTCTTCACAACCAGGCGGGGTGACGCTCCGGCCCTGGGCGGCTGACCTGGTGATTCTCGCCTTCGGCGTCGTCGCGCACGCTGAGCCGAGCCTTGGCGCCAGGTGGGAACGAGTAACATCGCGCCGGAGGAGTGCGAGAGCGGCCGAATCGGACGGTCTCGAAAACCGTTGTGCCTCATGGGTACCGTGGGTTCAAATCCCACCTCCTCCGCTCTGGGCCGCCGAGGCCCACCGCACGCCGGCGGGTGCGGGGAGAACAGCGGGAGAGCGGGATCGCACTGCTGCGAAGCTGGTCGCTCCCCGGGCGGCCGGAAAGGAGTCACGGTGGCACGCGCACGTTCGACATTCGGAAAATTGCAGCGCGACCAGGCCAAGAAGGAGCGCGCCAAGGCCAAGATGGACGACCGCCTGTCCCGGCGCGAAGACAAGGCCGCTGCGAGCGAGCAGACCTCGTCCGGAGCGTCGGGCGGCGACGTCGACCAGACGCGCCTGCTCGAGGAGTTCGCCGCGCTCCACGAGGATCTTGCCGAGGGACGGATCTCGCTGGACGACTTCGAGGTCCGCCAAGAGGAGCTACGGGCCAAGCTCGTCGTCTGATCGTCGACCGAGCGAGCATCGCCGTCTGGCGCAAGCCGACCTGATTCGGCTCAGCGGGCCGCGCCGGACCTCCGGCGCACCGCCACACGACCCAGCCGCTTCATCCGGCCGACGGTCGGCGAGGTGATGGCGTTGTCCACCAAGAGCCGCGAACCGTCGTCGGCCAGCGCCAGCGGGTCGTGGCCGCTCAGGCGGAAGGCGGAGTTGATCAGCGACACATGGGAGAAGGCCTGCGGGAAGTTGCCCACCAGGCGCCCTGCCAGCGGGTCGTACTCCTCCGACAAGAGGCCCAGGTCGTTGCGCAGGGCCAGCAGCCGCTCGAAGAGATCCTCTGCTTCCTCGATCCGCCCGATCATGGAGAGGCAGTCGACGAGCCAGAACGAACAGGCCAGGAAGGCCCCCTCCCGTCCGGTCAGGCCGTCGACGGCGCCGTCGTCGGCGGTGCGATACCGGAGCACGAACCCGTGGTCGATCAGGTCGCGCTGCACGGCCTCAACCGTGCTGATCACCCTGTGGTCGGTCGGTGGGAGGAACCCCATCAGCGGGATCATGAGCACGCTGGCATCGAGCTGGTCGGACCCGTAGTACTGGGTGAACGCGCCGACGTCCTGGTTGTAGCCCTTCTCGCAGACCTCGTCGAAGATGTCCTGGCGCAACTCGCGCCACCGATCGAGCGGTCCATCCAGGTCGGGCCACTCCTCGAGCGTGCGTACGGCCCGATCCACGGCCACCCACGCCATCACCTTGGAGTGGACGAAGTGCCGACGCGGGCCCCGCACCTCCCAAATGCCGTCGTCGGGCATCTTCCACCCCTGCTCGAGGAACTCAATCAGTTGAATCTGGAGGGACCACGCGGAACGGCTGTGCACACCTTCGTTTCGTGCCGACGAGTAGAGGGCGGACATGACCTCGCCGTAGACGTCAAGCTGGTACTGCTCTGATGCGGCGTTCCCGATCCGGACCGGTGCCGATCCCTCGTACCCGGGGAGCCACGCCGCCTCCCACTCCTCGAGCCGGCGCTCCCCGGCCGGTCCGTACATGATCTGCAAGCGCGACACGTCACCCGCCACGGCCCGCAGAAGCCAGTCGCGCCAGGCCATGGCCTCGTCGGTATACCCGCCACGCATGAGCGACTCGAGGGTCAGCGTGGCATCACGGAGCCAGCAGTAGCGGTAGTCCCAGTTTCGGTTGCCGCCGAGCGCTTCGGGCAACGACGTCGTCGCGGCGGCCACGATGCCACCGGTCGGCTGATAGGTGAGGGCCTTCAACGTGATGAGCGAGCGCACCACGGCGTCGCGGTAGGGACCCTCGTAGCAGCACATGGTGGCCCACTGGGTCCAGTAGGCCTCGGTCAGGTGCACCGCGTAGTAGCTGTCGAGAGGAGGCGGCGGCTCCTCGTGCGACGGGTGCCAGACCAACGTGAAGGGGTAGCGCTCGTTCTCGGTCACCGTGAAATCGGCCACGGTCCGCATGTCCTTGCCCTTGGCTTCCACCTGATGCCACAGCGCGACCGAGTCGGGGCCGGCGGTGAGTCGCGTCAGGCCGTCGTGCGACGTGACCCACGGCACGATCTCGCCGTAGTCGAAACGGACTGCGAGCTCCATGTGCATGTCGACCGACCCGCTGACGCCCTGCACCGAGCGAACCAGGTGGGGATGGCCCTCGCGCACGGGCATGCAGTCGGTGATCCGCACCGTTCCCGATGCGGTGTCGAACTCGGTCTCGAGCACCAAGGTGTCCGGCCTGTACCAGCGCCGCGTGGCCAAAACGGTCTCGGGGGCCCCGACCGGCGCCAGGCGCCAGAAGCCGTGATCCTCGTGCCCCAGCAACCGGGAGAAGCACGAGCCCGAGTCGAAGTGGGGCAGGCACAACCAGTCCACCGAGCCGTCAATTCCAACCAGCGCCGCCGTGTGGAGATCGCCGATGACGCCGTAGTCCTCGATACGCAGGCTCATGGGCTCATTCTTGCCCGTTCAGCCGGAGATGCACGGCCCGGTGCCGACCGCGCTCGGGTGATGCGTCGCCGCGTCCACCCGGGTAAGGACCCCCGGCGAGGTCAGGGCATAGCCGACGTTCGGGTACACGGTGGAGCGGGAGAAGACGACGCCGACGACCAGGCCGCCGGGACCGACCAGCGGCCCCCCCGAGTTGCCGGGCAGCACGTCGGCGTTCAGGGCGTACACGCCCCGGGTGACCGAGCCGTTGTTGTAGATGTCCTTTCCGATGGCGGTGACCTCCTCGGTGACGCCGGCGCGGGTGACGCTGAGCGGTCCGTTCTCCGGATAGCCGAGGATGGCTGCCGGTGTACCCCTCGACACCACGTTCGAATCGAGGGAGAGCACGGCGCCGAGGGGAGCGTCGGTGCGCAGGACAGCCAAGTCGAATTGGGGATCGAACAGCACGGTCGTGGCCACGTAAGGGACGTCGCCCACGACCACCTGGGTGTCGCCGTTCCCCTCACCGGCCACGACGTGCGCGTTGGTCACGATCAGCCCGGGGCCGGCGACGAAGCCCGATCCCTCCTGCTCGTTGTTGCAGGCGGTCCCCAGGATCTTGACCGTCGAAGAGGTGGCCACGCCGGCCAACGCATTCGCCTGACTCGACGAAGGAAGGGACACCGATGGGCTCGACGGCGGCGTCAGGGTCGAGAAGACCTGCGGGAAGCCTTGGTCGTTCAAGAAGGTCTCGAGGTCACTGAAGATGGACGGTGCCTGAGGCAGCACGTTGTCGATGGAATGCAAAATGTCCGAGCGAGCGACGGCGGCGTCGAGCGACGTGAAGCGGCTGTTGGGCGACGTGACGACGGCAGCGACCAGCCAGACGGAGAGCAGCACGGCGACGACGGCCACCCCGACGCCCAGCGCGGAGTCGACGTTCCCGAGATGGTGGCGTCGCAGGGTCACATTGCTCCACGTCCCGAGCACTCGGCCGAGCGTGCCGAAGACGCACGCCGTCGTCATCACCAGTGCCACGACGATGACGGCGCGGGTCACGCTCTGATGGCTGGAGTGGAAAAGGGGCTCCCAGACAAGCGCGCCCAGCAGGAAACCCAAAAGGAACCCACCGAAGGTGAGGAGCTGCACGAGCGCCCCCATGCGCAGGCCGTGGACGGCCGCCAGCACCATCAGCCCGATGATGAGCAGATCGACCCAGTCCACCCGGCGAGGGTAGCCAACGGACAACCGAAGTCGGTGCGCGGATACCGAGGTCTTCGGCCACTAATGTCGTGCCGCCGTGCTCCTAGGCTCAGTGTCCTCGCACACGCGTGTCCAGCCGCGCCGCGGTGTTCGGCTTCCCCTCTCCGTCGCGACGGTGCTCTCCGCCGTGGCCATCGCCTTGTCGGCGTGCAACCTCGTCGGTCACACCCACCGGACGACCAGTCCGCGTGTCCTCGGTGCCCCCTCCGAGACGCCTTCCGTCGTCGGCCAACCAGCGCCGGTGGGCACCGGAGAGCTCCATGCGGTGTCCTGCGGGTCCCCGAGCCGGTGCTGGGCCGTCGGCATCTCGAGTCCCGACCAAGGACCGACCCGGGGCACCAGCGCCGCCGCAACCGCAACCTCCGCCGTCGTCGTCGCCAGTCGCGATGGGGGTGCGACGTGGAAGGCCCAACGCGTCACGGACGAGAACACCCCGCAGCTAAACGGCATCTCGTGCCCCGACTCAACCCGGTGCATGGCCGTCGGGTCGAACGGCTCGCCGCTCCTCTCCGCCACTGTGGTGCGAACGCTCGACGCCGGCGCCACCTGGTCACCGGCGGCATCCCCGCCGGATGGCCTCGTGGTGACCGGGATCGCGTGCACCAGCCCGCAAGAGTGCGTGGCGATCGTCATCGGCTCCTCGTCCACCTGGGCCGCCCGCAGCGTCGACTTCGGGGCGAGCTGGCAGACCGAAGGCGACCTACCCACCTCGTTTCAACCCGGGAACGACCTGACATGCACCTCCGGAAGCACATGTCTCGTGGCCGGCAGCGTGCCGACGGGGAACGGCCACAGCCAGGGCGCGGTGGCGTTCAGCGCGGACTCCGGCCAGACATGGGCGCTCTCCACCACCCCGCCAGGGACCGGGGTGCTCCGCGGCACGGCCTGCCCGTCTCCTTCCGTCTGCGTGGCTGCCGGCTCGACGTCGACCACCCTGAGCGACGTCGTGGCTGCCCGCGGGGAACTGCTGCGCAGCACAGACGGGGGACACTCATGGAAGAGCTCGGCCACCCCGCCTGTGGACGACGTCTACGCGCTGGGCTGTCCCTCCGCGCAGCAGTGCGCCATGGTCGGAGGGAGCTGGGTGGGCTTTCCCGCCGTGGACGTCGGAGCCGTTGCCCGGAGCACCGATGGCGGAGCCAGCTTCTCGTCCGCCAAGACGGCCTATGCACCTCTGGCCCTGGCCGCCGTCACCTGCCCCACGACCTCGCATTGCGTCGCGGTGGGGGGCGACACCGTGGTCCGTATCACCCTGGCGGTCCCGGCGTCGCGCCCTGGGGCGGGACGAGGACAGGCCCTCGGACCAGCCGAACCGGCAGGTGGCTCGGCGTAAGGGTCCCTCGTCCGGAGGGCCACACCCCCGTAGACTCGTGGAGTCGGACCGATTGGACGCGTACGGGGGTGCGCGGGATCCATCCCGAGGCTGAATCGATGGAGGACCGTCATGCCGAAGACCTGTCCCCAGTGTCAGAGCGAAGCGGCGGATGTCGCCGCGTTCTGCCCGAACTGCGGTGCCGCGTTGGGAGGAACCGCCGCCGCGCCAGCGGCGCCAGCGGGAACCACGGCGAGTCCACCACCGTCACCACCTCCTCCGCCTCCGGCGGGAGGGCCCGCCGGAGCTCAGGTACCGCCGGCAGCCGCGACGGGTGGCTCCTCCCTCCCGGCCTACAAGTTCGATGCGGGCCGCTGGTCGATCGCCGACTGGATCGCCGGCATCGCGTCCATCGTGTTGTTCATTTCGCTGTTCCTGTCGTGGTTCGGGGTGTCGGTCATCGGGATCTCCGTCACGGTCAGCGGGGTGTCCGCGCATGGCTTCCTCTACATCGTGATGATCATCTGCATTTTGGAGGTGGCCTATCTCGTGCTGCGCGCTGGATGGGACAAGCTGCCCGTCGACGTCAACCTCCCTCACCTCACCGTGATGCTGATCGCCACGGTGGTCAACGTCGTGCTGGTGTTCATCGCCTTCATCGACAAGCCGGGCGGGTCAGGCGTGGGCTGGGAGTTCGGCGCCTTCCTGGCGCTCATCGCCGCCATCGCCGCTGCCGTGCCCTACGCCATTCCCCAGGTGCGCGCCAGGACGATGTAACCGTTCGGCCGGCCGGCCGACACATGGAACCGTTCGGCCCGCCGGCCGACACATGGAACCGTTCGGCCCGCCGGCCGACACATGGAACCGTTCGGCCCGCCGGCCGACACATGGAACCGTTCGGCCCGCCGGCCGACACATGGAATCGTTCGGCCCGCCGGCCGACGAGTGACCCGTGTGCCGGGGTGATGCGGGCATGATGTGGCATGCCGGACGCGCCGGTTCCCGACGAACCGAGTCCCGACGCACGGCCCGACGTTGGCCTGACCACGATCGCTCGGGAATGGGCACGGATCGGCTGCACCGGATTCGGTGGCCCCCCAACGCACATCGCCATGCTGCGCGCGCTCACCGTCCAACGGGAGGGCTGGATACACGAGACCGAGTTCGAGGACGCCATCGCCGCTACCAACCTTCTCCCGGGACCAGCCTCCACCCAGCTGGCCATCTTCTGTGCCTGGAGGCTGCGCGGCACGGCCGGGGCTGTGGTGGGCGGCGCCTGCTTCATCGTCCCCGGCTTGGTCGCCATCATCGCTCTATCGGCGTTGTTCTTAGCTTCGAATCCGCCGGCATGGGTGAAGGGAGCCGCGCTCGGATCGGGCGCCGCGGTGGCGCCGGTGGCGCTCAGCGCTGCGCTCGGGCTGGCCCCGGCCAGCTGGCGGCGCGCCGGCGCGCTGCGAAGCCGCCGGGTGCGCTGGGCGGTGTTCGCTACTGGCGGCGCGCTGGCCGCAGCCACCGTGGGTGAGTTCCTGGTCCTGGTACTCGTGGTGTGCGGCCTGATCGAGGTCGCCCTCTCGGGGCGGCTCCGGCCACCCCGACACCTGCAGGCATTCGTGGCGGCTCCTCTTGGCGTCGTGGCCGTGGGCGGGTTGGGTGCGCTGGCCTGGGTCGCCTTCAAAGTCGGCGCCCTCTCCTTCGGGGGAGGCTTCGTGATCATCCCGCTCATGCAAGCCGACGCCGTGCACCACTACCACTGGATGAGTGAGACCCAGTTCCTCAACGCCGTCGCCCTCGGGCAGATCACTCCGGGTCCGGTCGTCCAGACCGTCTCGGCAGTGGGGTACGCGGCGGCCGGCGTGGGTGGCTCGCTGCTCGCTGCGCTGGTCGCCTTCGCACCGTCCTTCGCCTTTGTGCTCGGCGGCGCGCGCCACTTCGGCACTCTGCGCGCCAACGCCACCGCCCAGGCCTTCTTGAACGGGGCCGGTCCGGCGGCCATCGGCGCCATCGCCGGCGCCTCGGTGACGTTGGCGCTGTCCATCTCCCAGGCCTGGCAGATCGTCCTCCTGGCGGGGGCCTTCGTGGCCATCGTCGGGCTGCGGCGCAGCGTGGTGCTCACCCTCCTCGCCGCCGGCGCGATCGGTGCGATCGGCGCCGCCATCGGATTGCCTGTCGGGTGACGGGTGGCCCGTTTGCAAGGATGGACTCGTGAGCGGCGACGGCGGGTACCCCGGCGCACCCCCGGGGTGGTATCCGGACCCGGCCGGTGAACCCGGAAAACGATGGTGGGACGGATACGCCTGGACCGAGGCGACCGTGGTGCCGCAGCCTCCCCCTCCCCCACCGCCTGCTCCCCACTGGACGGCGCCGGCTCCCACGGTTCCTCCACCACCGCCGCCACCGGGCCCTCCCTCGTGGCCCGCCACGACGCCGGCGCACCGCCTGGCCGGGCCGGATCCGTGGGCGGCGGCGGCGGTGCGGCTCGACGTGCACAACGCGGCCGCGACCGTCGAACGAGAGATGCGGATGTTCACCGTCGGTCGCGTGGCCGTGGCCCTTCCCGCCGCGTGTTCCATCGCCAACCTGATCATCAATCGGGTGAACTCGGACCGTTGGCTGGCCTACGGGCACCAGGTGCGGCTCGTGTGGCACGACGCGCAGAACCACATCACGCCGCCTCCCTACACGGGACCCCGCGGCTTCACCCCGCTCAACCTGCTGGTGTCGTTGGTCTCCGTTGTGGCCGCGATCGTGGCGTTGATCTGGCAACACCGGGCCGCCTCGGCCGGCCGTGCCTTGGGCATCCCGTCCAACCAGTCGCCGGCGTGGGGCGTGGGCTCGTGGTTCGTCCCGATCGTGAATCTCTGGATTCCCTACCTCGCCGTACGGGACTGCCTCCCCCCGGAGGACACCCATCGGCGCCTCGTCCTGCACTGGTGGCTCACCTGGCTGGCCGCGGGTCTCGTGGGCGCCGCGGCCGGCATCAGCGCCCTGTTCTCGAGCGGGACCGCTCTGGCCCTGTCCATCCCGGCCGTCGCGGCCGACCTGGCCGTGATCGCCTGGGCACCACGCATCGTGTCGGCGATCGCCACCAGCCACCGCTCCGGCATGGACGCGCTGGCTCACGAGATGGGCGTCCCTGTGCCCGCACCTTCGCCATAGCCCACAAGTTCACTCGCAGATCCCTCTCCTGTAGCCGGGCGTTCATTTCACCTCGCTACGGTCCTGGCAGTGGCAGAAGAAGAGATCCGCATTGCTCGTAACGATCGGGTTGCGATGCAGACACAGTCCGATTTCGACACCGCCCTGCAAGCGCTCGACCCCGACGCCGCCCGCCCCGAGACGGTGATGGAGTCTTTCAAGCTGACCCTGGGTTTCTCGGGCCGGACCGTCCTCGAGGACATCAATGTCTCAATCAAGCGTGGACTTATCACCGCGCTCATTGGGCCGACCGGCTCGGGCAAGTCCACCTTCCTCCGGACGTTGAACCGGATGAACGACCGCGTGCCCGGGTTCACCCGGCAGGGTGACATCAACCTCGACGACGAGAGCCTCTGGGCGTCGCACGTCGACCTCCTGACGCTGCGCCGGCGGGTGGGCATGCTCTTCCAACGTCCGAACCCGTTTCCCATGTCGATCCGCGACAACGTGGTGGCCGGGGTGAAGGCCCACCGCATCGCCAAGGGCAAGCAGCTCGACGTGGTGTGCGAGCGGCGGCTGACCGAGGTGGGCCTGTGGGACGCCGTGAAGGACCGCCTCAACGACTCCCCCTTCCGGCTCTCGGGCGGCCAGCAGCAGCTGCTCTGCCTCGCCCGCGCCCTGGCGGTCGGGCCCGAGGTCCTCCTCCTCGACGAGCCGACGTCCGCCCTCGACCCGATTACGACCGAGTCGATCGAGGCCTTGTTGAAGACCTTGGCGCCCGCGCTGACTTTGATCGTCGTGACGCACAACCTCGGCCAGGCGATGCGGGTCTCGCACCACACGATGTTCTTCTACCAAGCGCGACTCACCGAGTACGGACCGACGGAGCAACTGTTCAGCAAACCCCAGCATCCCGACACCGAGCGGTACGTCACGGGTCGGATGGGATAGAGAGCGGCCCGGTGCGGCAGCCTCGGTTCGGCCGGCAGAGCGTCGTCGTGCCCGGCATGGGCGCTCCGGATCCGACACATCGACACACCAACCCACACGGCAACACCCAGACACCAACACCCAGACACCAACACCCAGACACAAGGAGAGAACCTGTGAAGACATCCATGCGCGCGACACGCCTCTGGGGCGGGGTGCTCATCGCGGTGACGTCGGGGCTGGCCCTCGGCTCAGCCGCGCTCGCCTCGCCAGCGTCTGCCGCCGTCAAGCTGCCGAGCAGCGGCGTGGAGAAGCCGGCGGGGGGCACGGTCACCGAGACCGGCAGCACCCTGCTCTACCCCCTCTTCAACCTGTGGGCGAGTGGCTACGACGAGCAGTACCCGAGCACCACCGTCCAAACGGCGGGCACCGGTTCGGGCACCGGGATCTCCGAGGCGGAGAACGGCACGACCGACATCGGCGCCTCCGACGCCTACCTGTCGCCCAGCGTGACGGCCTCGAGCCCGCACCTCAAGAACATCCCGCTGGCCATCTCGGCCCAGCTGGTGGCCTACAACATCCCGGGTGTCACGGCACACCTGAAGCTGAACGGCAAGGTGCTCTCGGCGATCTACCAGGGTCAGATCACGAAGTGGAACGACTCGCAGATCGCCAGCGCCAACCCCGGGATCACGCTCCCGGCGACTCCGATCGTGACGCTGCACCGCTCCGACAGCAGCGGTGACACCTTCCTGTTCACCAGCTACCTGTCCAAGGCCGACGCCTCGGGGTGGGGCACCAAGATCGGCTACAACACGACGGTGCCGTGGCCGAACGCGCCGGGCGCCCTGGGCGAGACCGGCAACTCGGGCATGGTGTCGGGCTGCAAGGCCACGGTGGGCTGCGTCGCGTACATTGGCATCAGCTACCAGACGCAGGTGCTGCAGGCCGGCCTGTTCTACGCCGCCCTGGGGAACGCCAAGGGCCAATACGTCCAGCCCACCGCCGCGGCGATTCAGACCGAGGCGGCCTACTTCATCAAGAAGACCCCGGCGAACGGCACGATCTCGTTGATCTACGGCGCGGCCAACGGCGGCTACCCGATCGTCAACTACGAGTACGCCATCGTCTCGAACAGCCAGGCCTCCTCCACGGCGGCCAAGAACATCCGCTCGGTTCTCGAGTTCGCCGTCAACCTGAAGCAGGGTTCCGCGTCGTCGTACCTGAGCCAGGTCAACTTCCAGCCGTTGCCGGCGAAGGTGACCGCCCAGTCGCTCAAGCAGATCCTGGGCATCTCCTAAATGACGACCGTTGGCGGCGTGGCGGGGTCCATCCCCGCCACGCCGCAGACGGAACCTTTGGGCAAGCCGCCGTGGCCCCGCCGGGCCGCGGCGTTCGCGCGTCACAACGAGGAGAACGGGTGGCGCACGGTGGCGTGGATCGCCGTGCTGCTCCCCCTCGCCGCGCTGGTCTTCGCGGTGACCGTGCTCGCCGTTGAAGGCCTGGCCCGCCGTGCGGGTCAACGGTTGGTACTTCCTCTATGGCCGCACCTGGACCGACGGGACCGGCGCCTACGGGGCCACGGTCACCACCCACGGGGTGGCCCACTTGCAGGGGGCCCGGTTCGGCGCCTGGGCGATCATCTGGGGCACCCTGGCCTCGTCGGTGATCGCCATCGTGATCGCCGTGCCCCTCTCCATCGGGGCGGCCTTCGCCCTGACCGAGCGGCTGCCCACGTGGATCTCACGGCCCCTCGGCTTCACTATTGAGATCCTGGCCGGCATTCCGAGCGTGGTCATCGGCCTGTGGGGCATCTTGACGTTCGGCCCGTGGTTGGCCAGCAACGTCTATCCGATCATCGCCGACAACATGCCCGACGTCCCGGTCCTGCGCTACTTCGGCAACCCGCACGGGTCTGGAGAGGGCCTGTTGACGGCGGGCATCGTCCTCGCGCTCATGATCGTCCCGATCATCGCCTCGACCACGCCGCGACCTGTTCCAGCAGGTGCCCCCACTGCCCAAAGAAGGGGCCTCGGCACTGGGCATGACGGACTGGGAGGTGGCCAACAAGGTGACCCTGCCCTGGGTGCGCTCGGGCATCATCGGCGCCACCGTGCTCGGGCTGGGACGCGCCCTGGGCGAGACCATCGCCGTCGCCATGATCGGCGGGGCCATCCTCACCATTCCGAAGACCGTCTACGAGCCCTTCACGACCATCGCCGCCACGATCTTGACCCAGCTCGACGGGGCGCTGACCGACGGTACCGGCTTCTACGTGGCCACCCTGGCCGAGCTGGCACTCGTTCTGGCCGTCATTTCGGTCGTCGTCAACCTGGTGGCCCGGCTCATCGTCAACCGGACCGGACGCATCGGCGCTCCGGTCGGAGGCGCCTGATGTCGACCCTCGCCGCCGCCCCCACGACTCGGCGCCGGCGCGCCTCGACGATCGCTGTGGCGGGTTCTCACCTACGTCGCGCTGGTCCTCATCATGGCTCCGGCCGCCTGGCTCCTCATCGGCGTTCTGGCGCGGGCGTGGCCGCACTGGCGATGGAGCGTGCTGTGGACGCAGCTCACGCCGACCGGTGGGGGCCTGCGCGACCAGATCCTCGGCACCTTGATCATCATGCTCTGCGTGTTCGTGCTCGCGGGTTCGGTGGGCGTAATGGCCGGCATCCACCTGGCCGAATTCAGCCGGTCAGGTCCCGTCGGTCGTCGCGTCAGCGGCCCGCTCCGGACGGCGTCGGACATCCTCTCGGGCTTCCCCTCCATCGTGCTCGGCTACGTGGGCTACGTGGCGTTGGTCGTCGGTCTCGGGTGGAAGTTCTCTCTCCTCCCCGCCGTGATCATCCTCTCCATCATGGTCGTGCCCTACATCGCCAAGACCACCGAGAACTCGCTGCGCCAGGTGCCGACGGGCTACCGCGAAGGTGCCGAGGCGCTGGGCATGTCGGCCGGCTACGGACTTCGGAAGGTGGTGCTCAAGAGCGCTCTGCCCGGCATCGTCACCGGACTCCTGCTCGCCCTGGCCATCGCCTGCGGGGAGACCGCGCCCCTGATCTACACCGCGGGATTCTCGAACACCCTTCCCCACTCGGCGCTCCACGCGGAGTTCCCCTACTTGACCTATGTGGTGTTCACCTTCTACAACGACCCGTCGGTGCAGAAGAACTACCTCTCCTACGACGCCGCGCTGATCCTGGTCGTGATCGTCATGATCCTCCTCGTGGCGAGCCGGATCATCGTGGCCCGCACGCAGCGGCACTCCGAGAGTGCCCGGTCGGATCCGCTGAACCGCCGGATCTTCGGCCGTTTCCGCACCGACCCCAGCCGGGCGGAGCCCCGGATCGGGCCGTCCGTCGGCGACCTGCCGACCACCTGAGCCTGCGACCCCCGCTCGGCTGCGGCGCCCGTCGCCGGGTGCGCTCTAAAGTGGCGCCGGTCAGACTGCACCGCACGAAGACGAGCCACTTGGAGCAAGGCCAAATGGAGAAAGGGCTGGGCGTTGAGCGCAGGACCTGAGTGGGGGCCGCTGGCCCGCCTGGCCGGGATCTGGGAGGGCGAGCAGGGTGAGGACGTCGCCTTCGACAACGAGACCGGGAAGATCGGCCTCACTCCCTATCGCGAGCACATCGACTTCAAGCCGTTCGGACCGGTGGAGAACGGTGCCCAGGTGCTCTACGGGCTCGACTACCGGATGGCGGCCTGGAGGGGCACCGAGGGGAACCCGTTCCAGACCGAGGTGGGGTACTGGCTCTGGGACGCTGCCGAGCGCCAGGTCTTCCGCTGCTTCCTCATCCCGCGTGGTTCGGCCATCATCGCCGGCGGCACCGTCGCCCCCGACGCCACCGTCTGGACGCTCCAGGCCGACGCCGGCGTGCACACGTACGGGATCCTCTCGAACAGGTGGCTCGAGCAGCACGCCCGCGCGATCCGCTACGAGCTCACCGTCGACACCAGCGTCGAGGCCCAGCTGACCTACACGGAGACCTCGGTGATCCAGCACGCCAAGGTGCCCGACGCGCTGCAGCCACACCGATCGCAACACCCTGCAGCGGATCGACGAGACCTAGCGGCGAGCAAGGGGAGCCACCGTGCTGCTGCTGCACGAGGTGCACCGGGTGTCGGGGCCCCACACCGAGGCCTTCGAGGCGGCGTTCCGTGACCGGCTGCTACCGGCCCTGGCCGCCACCGAGTCCTGCCGCCTCCTGTGGTTCCTCCGGGTGGCCCACGGCGGTGCCCCGTCCCTCACGGTGGTGACCGTGACCGGGTGCCGCGACGCCAACGCCTGGGCCGAACTGGCCGAGCGAGTCCGCACCGGTGACCTGTCTCAATGGGCTTCGGACGTCGACGCCATGCGGCACACCTGCGAGGCCAAGATTCTCGTCCCGGTGCCGTGGTCGCCGTTGCAGCACATCGATCTGGCGACGGTCCCGACCAGCGGGGTCACCCACGCGGCGAGCCTGTTCATGGAGGACACCGCCCTCCCATTCCCCGGCGGGTTGCGGGCCTATGTGGAGAAGGCCGGCCGCGTCTACGACGATCCGGTGCGAGGACGACGCCACGAGAGCGCCCGAGCCATAGAGCTCGAGGCCGCCTTCCAGCCGCTCTACGGATCGCACCACACCAACGAGGTGATCCTCTGGCAACGCGTGGTCGACCACGACGCGCTCCTCTATCTGCTGGCCAACGACCGGTCGCAGGCGGGTGGCAAGGCGGGCGAATCCTGGCTCGACGAGGCGCTGGCCGCCCGCGACCGATGGGAGAGCCGTCTCCTGCGCGCCGTGGAGTGGTCGCCGCTGTACTGACAGCTGTACTGACAGCTGTACTGACGCCGTGCCGACCGATGCGCCGACTTCGGGTCCTCAGCCGCAACCGGCACACAATTGGCACCCGGCACATCGGCGCGGCCCTTTAGCGTGGCAAGGTGGCCGTCGATCACATGGACGCAATGAACTGGCTTCGGCCGTCCAGCAGACTCTGGAGGATGCGCCGGGCCGAGGCGACCACGGTCACCGTGGTGTGCGCGGCGGGCGTCGGCCTGGTGTTCCTCGAGGCCCAGGGCCCCCTGGCCGCTCTGGTGAGCGTGGGCGCCGTCGCCGTGGGCGGAGCGGCCCTGGCCTGGTTCCTCCGGCGCCGTGTGGGAGCCTGGCGCTACCTCGAACGGGGCGAGGACCTGCTCGTGGCGCGCGGAGTCTTGGTCCGGCGCCTCTCGGTCGTCCCCTACGGTCGGATGCAGTTCGTGGAAGTGACGGCCGGGCCGATCGAACGACTCTTCCAGCTGGCCACGGTGAAGCTCCACACCGCGGCGGCGGCCAGCGACGCCCGCATCCCCGGCCTCGAGACCGAAGAGGCCGGCCGGCTGCGGGACCGCCTGACCGAGCTGGGCGAGGCCATGGCGGCGGGCATGTGACAGCCGGTCCGACACGGTTGGACGCCGGTGCCCGCCACGATGGAGACGGTGAGGGAGGCGGTGAGGGAGGCGACGGTGAGTGGCAGCGCCTCCACCCGCTCTCGCCCGTCGCACGAATTGGACGCCTGGTGCCGGCGCTGGTCTTCCTGGCCCTCGTCTCGAGCGTCCACTCCCGGGTGGAGAACGCCACGGCCGAGCGCGACTACATCGTCGTCATCACGCTCGTCTCCGCGCTCTACGGCTACATCCGCTACATCGTCACCCGGTGGCGCTTCGAGGGAGAGACGCTGCGCATTGAGACCGGGCTGATCCGGCGGGACTCGCGTCGTCTCCCCTTGGCCCGAATCCAGGCGGTCGACGTGGTGCGGCCCCTGCTGGCCCGCCTCCTCGGGGTGTCCGAGCTGCGGGTGCGCCTGGCCGGCTCGGGTTCGACGGACGGGCGCCTGGCCTACCTCTCGTCCGCCCAAGCCGACGAGCTCCGCCTGATCCTGCTGGCCCGGCACCGCCCGGCCCAACCCGACGCGGCGAAGGACGGTCCGGGACTGCCCTTGGCCGTGGTGACGACGGGCCGGCTGCTCGGCTCGGTGCTGCTGTCGCTCGTCTCCATGGTGCTGATCGGTACCGTCGCCTCGCTGGCCCTCCTCGACCAGTTCGAGCCCCGGACGGCGGCGGCGGCCACCGGGTTCCTCGCCGTGTACCTGATCAGCTTCGCCGGCGTGGTGTGGCGGCGGCTGTCGGGGCAGTACGCCTTCATCGCCGTCGAGGGTCCTGAAGGGGTCCGCATCAACCGGGGACTCCTCCAGACGATCGCCGAGACGGTGCCCTACGGGAGGATCCAGGCCGTCCGTCAGGTCGAGCCGCTGTTGTGGCGACCGTTCGGCTGGTGCCGCCTCGAAGTGGACGTGGCCGGGGCCACGGCGCGCAACCAACGGGGCGAAGGGACGAGCGTAGTGCGCAAGGCTCTCCTGCCGGTCGGCTCACGACAGGACTCGTGGCACCTGTTGGGCCGGCTGCTCGGCGCGCCGGACCCGCCCGGGACCCGCCCGCCGCCCCGGGCCCGGCTGAAGGCACCCCTCAGCTACCACTTTCTCTCCGCCGGCCATGACGACGCGCACGCCGTGTGCGTGACCGGACGGATCAACCGCACGACGACGTGGGTCCCCCTCGAGAAGACCCAGAGCGTCCGGCGAACCCAGGGTCCCCTGCAGCGGCACTTCGGTCTGGCCACGGTGCACGTCGACGTGGCCGGTAAGCGCACCCACGGTCAGTTCCGCGACCGCGACGTGGCCGAGGCCGACCGGCTCGTCGAGTCGCTCTCGGCCGCCGGCCGCTCCGCCCGGCTCCGCCGGCCAGCCGCCGAGGCGGTCACCCGCTCGCCCTGAGCCTCCAACGCCGGACCGCCGGGACGACGAAGAGCACGACCAACGCCACCAGGCCGATCACCGTGGCCAGCAGTCCGAGCGCGTCGGCCGTCGACCGTCCGTAGCTCAACGTCACGTCGCGGCTGGTCGGCACCACCACCATCAGGTTGGGGGTCACCCGCCAGGGTCCGTCCGCCCCGCTGGCGTGCCAGTTCGGGAAATACGACACCTTGACCAGGACCGGCACCCCGACTCGAGACACGTGGAAGCTGACCGTGGTGTCGGTCTGCGACACGTCGGTCACCGTGGTGGTCCCGGCGGGTTTGGCCACCGGCGCGATCTCGTGCACCGAGGTGCGGGGCCACGACGGCGGGCCGTCCTGGGCCAGCTCGACGTTCCACTTGGTCGGATCGGTGTACCACGCCAAGGCCGGTCCCTCGTGCGCGGCCGTCCCGAGCCAGCTCGATGCTGCCGGCTTGACCCCCGAGAGGACCACCGGATCGTTCCGGAGCGGGGTGACCAGCGAGGAATCCTTCACCAGGTACACGTCCCAGGTGGTGTGCGAGACGGTGCCGTTGTAGTTCGACGTCCACGGCCCCGTGCTGCCGATCAGGGTGAGCTCGGGATCGGCGTTGGCCTGCTGCTCGACGCTCGGCGTCTCGGCCATGAAGTAACGGACACCGAGGAGCTGGAGGTGCCGCACCCCGAGGGTCACGTCGAGGGGTCCGTAGGGCAGGCCCACCTCTGGATCCGACGGGGCCGCCGACAGCTCCGCCTGGTTGATGAAGTGGTAGGGCGTCGTGGTCGAGGACTCGAAGAGCAATCCCTCCATGGAGTCGATACAACCACCGGTCCAATACGGCAGGAGCATGAGCGCCTCGGGTGTGCCGAACCGGTTCTCGTCGGCGCTGTACTCCCACATGGCCCGGCCACACCCGTACTGGCGACCGAGGCGTGCCATGGTCGTCATGAGGGAGTGGTACTCGGGGTACGAGGCCTGCCCCTCATAGCCCTCGTAGTTGTAGCTCGACCAGTTGGTCACCTGGTTGGCGCCGAGGGTGACCGGGAGGGCGGAGGCCGACACCACGAACGGGGGGGTCACCACCGCCATCACCGCCAGCAGCCCGAGTACGGCGCCGCTGACCGCCGCCGGCGACCACCGCGGCCTCAACGGCTTGGGGGGGACGGCGATGTCGAGGCCGTACCCCTGTTGCGCCGCGGCCGCCCGCTCCCAGCGCCGGAGCCGGGCCCGCCGCCAGGCCCGGGCCACCAGAGTGCACCCCGTGCCGAAGGCCCATCCCGCCATCAAGTACACCGAGAGGAACCACAGCGGCAGGAGCCGGACGTTGTAGAGGCTGCCCTGGGGGTCGAGGGCGGTGGCCAGGCCCGAGGCCACGCCGAGCACGGTGAGGGTGAGGCCGAAGCGGCTGCGAGTGGCCAGCGCGACCAGCGCACCGAGCCCGGCCAGAACGAGCGCCCAGGCGTCGGCCTCGGGAAAGTACTGCGCCCACCCCTCGACGTTGGTGTACCCCATGGAGGTCGTGTACGCGTGCTCCAGGCCGAAGGGCACCAGCCACCAGCCCGAGAGCAGGAGGCCGATGCCGAGCGTCGAGCCCGCCCACC
This sequence comes from uncultured Acidimicrobiaceae bacterium, assembly GCA_963787485.1. Classification (GTDB taxonomy): domain Bacteria; phylum Actinomycetota; class Acidimicrobiia; order Acidimicrobiales; family RAAP-2; genus Bog-473. The sequence continues at coordinate 753,231 of CAWBDF010000007.1, forward strand.
ACAGGGTGCGCCGGCGCGACACCTGCGCCACCGTGTCGTCGCCCCGCCACAGCACCAGGCGTGAGTCGCCGATGCCCCATCGGGCCGGGAGCAGTTCGACCGCCGTCAGAACGACGGCGCCGCCCAGCGCGTACATGGCCGGGACGATGTGCGAGAGCACGCAGCCGGCGAGCACCACGGCGGCCCAGCCGCGGTGGCGACCCTCGCGCACCGCGCTGGCGAAGAGCCCGAGGAACAGGATGGCCAGCGACAGGCTGAACGAGTAGGCGTACTCCCCCGCCAGCGTCGAGAAGAGGTTGCCGCCGAGGATCGTGTAAGTGGTATCGAAGAGGAACGGGAGCGTGGCGGCGGCTAGGACGGCCGGGAGCGGCCGGGGCAGCCGGAAGAACCGCCCGCCGGCCCAGGCGCACACGGGCAGGAGGACCGAGCCGAGCACGGTACCCAACTTGAAGGCGACGCCGTAGGGGATGATCCAGCCGAGGACAGCGATGAAGGCGTCGGGCACTGTGAAGTAGAAGGTGTACAGCGGGAAACCGTCGTACCATCCCGGGTCCCACCCGGTCAGGTGCCCGTGGCTGATCAGCGACTCGAGGTACTTGGGCATGGCGATGTGCGCGCCCGTGTCTCCGCCGGTGGTCGTCGTGTTCGTCAGCAGCATGCCCGGGTGCAATTGCGAGAGCGTCACCACGATCACGCTGGCGATGGTGACGACGGTGAGGGCGCCCGGGACCCACCACCACTGGTCACGGTCAGCGGGCCCGTGCGGGTGCCCGCGGGTGCCGTTGTCGGTCTGGGTGAAGGCGGCGGTGCCCGCGTCGGCGGTGGCGGGTCGACCCCCCGCCTGCCGTTCGTGCACACCCACCCCGTCGGGTGCCCCGGGCCCCGTCACGCCACGACGGGGACGAACCGCCCCGCAGCGGGGTCCCCCGGCCCTCCGCAGCGGATCGACGGCATCGGCCGTACGTTACCGGCCGTACCCCCGCCGCTGGCTTCGACCCCCGGCCGGCACCCAGGCCGACGAGCGGCTCATTTCACCGGTCCTCCGCGGAGACGAGAGGCCGGCGGATCAGGACATCTGGGCGAGGATCTTGGCCTTCTGGTCGTTGAATTCGGCCTCGGTCAAGATTCCCTGGTCCTTCAGGTTGGCCATCTCCTTCAGCTTGTTGATCAGCTCGTCGGTGTCCGGCGAGGGCGCCTCCGGAGCCGGCGCTGCCTGGGGTTCGGCCGCGGTCTGCTGGCCTGCCGCGTCCTGCTGGGCGTACTTCCGCTGCTGGCGACGGTTGACACCGCCGGCCACGGCCGTCGCCGTCCCGGCGATCACCGCAGTCCTTCCCACGGTGCGCATCACCGGGCGTCGCATCAACGGCATGATGGTGCCTCCTTTGTGTCTCTGTTCCCGAGCCCCGTCAGTTCCGAGCCCTGTCAGTTCCGAACCCTGTCAGTTCCGAGCTCGGTCAGCTCTCGAGCGCCTCGGCCAGTTCCTCGAGCGCGGCGTCGACGAGGTCCGCTGGAATCCGCGCCGAGTCGACGACGACGCCGCCAGAGCCCAGCACCGCCTCGACGAGCGGCTTGGCCCACAGGTCCTCCCACACCACGGCGAGCGCTGAGTTCCCCGGTGGCAGCTGCTCGGCCACGTGGTCGAGGTCCTCTTGCTTGATGAGGCCGCCCACCTCGCCCTCCAGATCACCGAAGGCGGCCAGCTCGTCGAGCTGGTCGAACTCGAGCGTGAGGATGTCCCCCTTCTCGTCCTTGAAGACGAACACCAGGTCGAGGATGCGCACCGTCCGATTGGCCACCAGCTTCTCGATCTCCGGCGCCACCTTCCCGTTGAAGCGGTTCCCCGGGAAGGCGATCACGGTGTAGCTCACCGGTCCCGCCGTCATGGTGCCTCCTCGTACACGCGTGTCTCCGATTCCTTCGTCAACATTTTTCGATCATTTCTCGATTTCTCGGCGCCGGCCCGCTGTCGAGGGGACAATGGGCTCAGCTCGCCAGGACCTTGGCCTTCTGCGCCTCGAACTCGGCGTCGCTCAGCACGCCCTGGGCCTTCAAATCGGCCAGTTTGGCCAGCTGGTCGGCCGAGCTCGCCCCGGCCGAGCCGGCGGTCTGCTTGACGTAGGCGTCGAAGGCTTGCTGCTGCTGGGCGGCCTGCTGGGCGGCACGCTCGTGCATCTTGCCGCCCCGCGCCACCAGGTACACGAACACGCCCAGGAAGGGCAGGATCAGCACGAAGATCACCCAAAGGGCCTTGGCCAGGCCGCCGATGTCGTGGCTGCGGAAGATGTCGAAGAACACCATGATCAACAGCCAGATCCAGATGACGAACAGGAAGAAATACAGGATCGTCAAAAAGGCATCGAGGACGGGGTAGCTCGAGGCAACCATTCAGGCTCCTTCATTCACGTCGTCGTCCGACGGTCGGGCCGTGATCCTAGGGCAAATGGTCATGGCGGCGCCGGTCCAACTGTCTCGATGGGCCGTCAGATCCCCGCTTCGGCCTGCAGCCGTCCGCTCGTGCAGGCGGCGGCGAAGGCCTCGTAATCCCGCTCGTTCTGGTCGGCGTAGGACTCGGCGAACTTCACCAACGCCTTCTCGAAGGTGGGGCTCGTTCCAAGATACGCGGCCATCGCATGCCGGTCGCCCGAGCGGGCATGGGCGCGGGCCAGTGAATGCGCGGAGAGCTCCATGTAGGCCTTCATCCCCTGCGGAACCGACGTCTCGGGGTCGAGCGACCCCTTCCAGTCCTGGAGCTGGCGCAGGTAGAAGTCGCGCGACACCCCGTCAACGCCCGCCGCTCGTTGCCAGCCCAAGAAGATGTCGCTGCTGGCTTGCATCAGGCGTTGACCGGCGACGACGCGGGCCCCGTGGTTGGCGTAACTGCTCTTCTTGGTGAAGCGCTCGAGGACTGAGGCCTCGGCCTCCTTGGCCTGAAGGAAGAGCACGTCGTCGGGCTTCGGACCGTGGAGGAGGATGATCCAGACCCGCGTGCCCACGCTTCCCACGCCCACCACCTTGCGGGCCATCTGGACGAACGTGTAGTGCTCCAATAGGTGACGCCGGTCCGTGGGCAGGCTCTGGCGGTACTTGCGCACCAGACCGTGGAAGAACTCCGTGGTGACCTGGCTCTCGAGCTCCGGGTAGAGCTCCTCAATGGGGACGACCAGGGGCGGATCACTGATGATGCGGCGTTGGCCGTCAACGACGGTCGTCAGCTTGCCGACCGCCTTCATACTGTCCTTTGACCGCGCCTTGGTCACGACCTTGTTGGCCGCGGCCGCCATATGAGCCTCGACCTTGGACCCCGACGTCTGCGCGGCGGCATCGAGCGCGGCGAGGACGGGTTCGACCTCCACTCTCGAGTACCACACGTCGAGATTGGACATCTCGGCCATCGTGCGCATGGCGTCGCGGTACGCCTGGCCCAGTCCGAGCACGGCCTCGCTGCGCTCCCCCTTGGAGAAGCCGAGATGCCGCTCGGCCACCACCACACTGGCGGCCAGTCGCTTCACGTCCCATTCCCACGGACCGGGGTTGGTCTCGTCGAAGTCGTTGCAGTCGAACACCAACCGTCGCTCGGGCGAGCCGAACACTCCGAAGTTGGACAGGTGCGCGTCGCCGCAGATCTGCGCCGTCAGACCCGAACGCGGCGTGCCCGAGAGGTCGGACGCCATGATGAGCGCGGCACCTCGGTAGAAGGCGAACGGCGACGCCAGCATCCGGCCGTAGCGGATCGGCACGAGCTCGGGCACCCGGGTCACGGCCTGCTCCTCGAGCAACGAGACCGGGTCGGGTCGGGTCGGGCCGGGCTCGTAGACGGCATGGCTGCTCCGGGGCACCTTGGCCCGTGCCGCCTTGCCCTTCTCCCGGCTCTCGGCCTCGCTCAAGTGCGGGACCGCCGGGGGAATCTGGCTCTCGCCCATCGGGGCCAATTCGTTCACCGCCATCGTCCACCTCCTGGGGGCCGTGGCTCCACCCTCGTCGGTCGCCGGCACGGACCGGCACAACGGCACGGACCGGCACATCGCCGGCAGGTCCGCCGGGCACATTCGCCCAGGGATCTCCAGCAAACGGACAGGCTACGCACCTCGCGGCCTTCTCGGCACATGGGAGCCGGCCGCCCCGGTTCGGACCCACGCCGGCCTGGCGTGACCATCGGCCCTTCCGCCCCGACCTCGATCGCCGCGACAATGGCGGCGGTGAGCGTGGGAGCGGGGGCGAGCGGGTGAGCACAGGAACGACGAGCCACGGCCCGCCCGAGGGCCCGGATCGGTGACGCCAAGACGGTGACGATCGAATCCGACCTGACCGCATCGGGCGCCACCGGTCCCGAACCGACGCCGGCACCCCGTACCGGTCGGCGGGAGCGCGTCGGGGCGGCCATCCGCCACCTGATCGATGCCATCAACCGCAGCGACGACGGCGACGTGGAGCGGGCGGTGCTGCAGTTGAGCAGCCGGCGGCGCTGGCTGGCTCCCCTGGGCATGGTCGTCGGAGCCTTCATGATGCTCTTCCAGGGGCTCAAGCTCCTGCTGACCAACTGGCGCCTCACCCTGGTGCAGATCGTGCCCGCCATGTGGATCTGGCTGGCCTTGTTCGACATAAAGATCCACATGCTCCATGGCAAGCAGTTCCACGTGATCCGAGGTCCCCTCCTCATCCCCGCCGTGCTGGTGGTCACCGGGCTCACGGCGGCGAGCTTCTACCTCAACGGCGTGTTCGCCTTCGCCATCGCGGCACCGGGGAAGCCCAAGATCCGGTCTGCGTTCGGGAAGGCCAACCAACATCTCGGTGTGATCCTGGCCTGGGGGGTGGGCATCGGGCTCGCCCTGTCGTACTCCGCGCTGATCGTCACCCGCTGGGGCCATTGGCCCTTCGTCATCAGCCAGAGCATCGTGGTCGGGATCATGATGCTCTTCTACCTCTCGGTGCCCGCTCGGATCGTGGGAATCGATACGAAGCGAACGGCCAACACCCGGGACAAGCTGGCCGCCACGGCGGTCGCCGGAGCCGTGGGCGCCGTCGTGTGCTCCCCCCCGTACATGTTGGGTCGCCTCGGGATCTTGATGCTCGGTTGGCGCTACCTCTTCTGGGTGGGCGTGTTCCTGATCGTCGTGGGGGCGACGCTCCAGACCGGCGTGACCAGCGCGGTCAAGGCGGTCAAGTTCTCGGCCAAGCTCGTCGGAAGCCCCAAAGCCGCCGAAGCCTGATCCCGCCGGCTCCTGTTGCGTCCCGTGTCGTGCCGGCGACCTTCTTACGTGGTGACGGCGACCAACCGCTCGGGCTCCTCGGCCGCCGCGGCGTCGAAGGCCCTCCACGTCCGATAGCCCCCGTCCAGGTTGCGCGCCGTCATGCCCAGGTCGTGCAACAACATGGTGGCGGTGTGCCCGCGCTGGCCCACCTCGCAATAGACGAGGAACGGGCCCGGGCCGTACGTGCCCAGCTGCTCACGCAGGGAGTCCAACGGGGCGCTCACGCTGCCTGGGACGGCGCCCCGCGCCTGCTCCGCCTCGGTTCGCACGTCCAAGAGGGTCCATCCGGCTGACCCCAGCCCTTCCACCTCTGCCGGCTCGGCCGCATCGCACTCTCCCGACATGAGGTTCTCCGCCATGTATCCGAGCATGTTCACCGGGTCCTTGGCCGAGGAGAACTGAGGAGCGTAAGCCAGCTCGAGGTCGGCCAGGGCATCCGCCTTCAGCCCCGCCGCCATGGCGGTGGCGAGCACGTCGATTCGCTTGTCCACCCCCGCTCCCCCCACTGCCTGGGCGCCCAGGATGGCGCCATCGGTCGGGTCGAAGAGGAGCTTGAGCGACATGGGTTCGGCCCCGGGATAATACGAGGCGTGGCTCAGCGGGTGCGAGCGCAGGACGCGATAAGTGCGCCCGGTGGCGCGCAACCGCGGCTCGTTCCACCCGGTCATGGCGGCCGTCCGGCCGAACACCTTGACGATGGCGGTGCCCTGGGAAAGGGAGGGCCGCGTGGGCAAGCCGGCGATCCGGTCGGCCACCCGCCGGCCCTGTCGGTTCGCGATGTTGGCCAGGGCAATCAGAGACGAACCGCCGCCGACCGCGTCGAGCTTCTCGACCGCGTCACCGACGGCGTAAATGTCGGCCTGGCTGGTGCGGCCGCCTTCGTCGACCGCGATGCCCCCGTGGGGCCCGAGGACCAACCCGGCCATTTCCGCCAGGTCCACGTCGGGACGCACGCCGATGGCCGCCACCACCAACTCGCCGGGGACCCGCTGCCCGTCGGTCAACACCACCCCGTCGTCGGTCACTTCGGCCACACCCCGGCCCGTGAGAACGGTCACCCCGTTGGAGACGAGCTCCGCTGCGACGAGCACCGCCATCTCCGGGTCGAGCGGGGTGAGCACCTGGTGCGCCATCTCGACCACGGTGGTGCCGATGCCGCGACGGGCGAGGTTCTCGGCCGTTTCGAGCCCGACGAACCCCGCCCCGATGACCACCGCGGTGGAGGGCGACTGACTGGCGTCGCCGACCAATCGCTCCGCGTCCTCCACCGTGCGCAAGACGCGCACTCGGTCGAAGCCGGGTAGCGGTGGTCGCACCGGCGCCGCACCGGGACTGAGGATCAAGGCGTCGTACGGCAGCAGGGACGAGGCGTTCGCGTGACCTGAGCCCGAGGAACGGACGGTCACCGTGTGCGCCACCGGATCGATGTCGACGACCTCGGTGCCGACCCGCACGTCCAGGCGGAATCGCTCGAAGAGCCGCTCGGGCGTCTGGAGGAACAGGTCGTCTTCGTCCTCGATCACTCCGCCCACGAAATACGGCAGACCACAGTTGGCGTAGGACACGTGCCCGGAACGCTCGATCACGGTGATGGAGGCATCTTCGTCCAGACGGCGAAGGCGCGCCGCCGCCGACATCCCTCCGGCGACCCCGCCCACGATGACCACCCGTTGCGCCCCCACGGTCATGCCAGCTTCATGAACATCCGCTGGACTTCCTCCAGCGGGTAGCCGTCGCCCTCAGCCTCCTCCGGGTGGGCCAGGCAGTAGGTGAGACCGGCGGCCACCAGACGGAAACCCGCTTGCTCGAGCGCCTTGACCGCCGCGGTGATCTGGTTCACGACGTCACGGCACTCCCGTCCCGTATCGAGCATCCGATCGATCCCTTCGATCTGGCCCGCCACACGATGCAGGCGCGTGCGCACGTCTCGGATCACCTCTTCGGGCAACTCCATGGCCGATCCTCTCCGTTTTGGTCCGTTTGGCACGGTGGCTGGAACGCTCTCCGCCCCTTGCTCCGAGGATATACCCCTAGGGGTATTGTTCGAACGGGGCGGTGCCGGACCGGACCGCCCCGAGCGAGCCGATCGAAGGGACGGACACAGCCTCATGACCACCGACGGAACACTCGAATGGTTCGGGACGGCGACGTTCCGGGTCCGCGTCGAAGGCCTGCACCTGTTCTTCGACAGCTATCTCGACCGCCTGCCGGGGCTCAGCCCAGTCGGGCTCTCGACAGCCGAGGTCGACCGGGCCGACTTCGTGTTCATCAGCCACGCCCACTTCGACCACCTTTGGGGCGCCGACATCATCGCCCGGCGGACCGGGGCAACGGTGGTGTGCTCCCCCGAATCGGCCCGCTGCCTGCGTGAGGGGGGCTGCCCCGAAGAGCAACTGCTCGTCGTCACCGGCGGCGAGACGGTGCACTGCGGTTCCTCGGCACGGGTTCGGGTCCGCGTCCTGCCGGGTTTGCACTCGTGCCTCTTCGCGCACAACGACCGCGACACCTCGGTGCCCTGCGTGGGCGACCTCGAGCTGAGCGCGCAGGAGCGGGCGGGCAGGGTCAGGGAGTACTTCAGGACGGCATGCCTGAGTCCGGCCCCGTCCGGTCCGGCACTGGTCACCATGCACGACGCCTGCTCATTGCACGACGGTGGCGCGCTGGCCTACCTCCTGACGACGCCCCGAGGCTCGGTCTTGGTGAGCGGAAGCGCCGGGTACTGGCGGGGCATTTGCCAAGGCCTTCGACCCGACGTGGCACTGTTGGCCATCGGCGGCCGCCCCAACGTGGATGGAGAGCCCTACCAAGGGGCCGCGGCACGGTACATGGTTGAGCAGGTTCAATCCCTCGGAGCGGGCCGTGTGGCCTTTTGCCACCACGATCCGCTGTATCCAGCCCAACCGTGGGTCGACGTCGAACCGGCAGCGGCCGCGCTCGAGGCAGGCGCGGGGACCGACCTCCTATTTCGCCATGGACTACTCAACGCCGGTGCCGCTGTTCTCCTAGGTCGTTGCCACCCTCGCGGGTTTGTTCCGGCTTTGACGAGTTTCGACGCCGGCTCGGGACCTTGTTCCCTTCCGGCTTCGTCGTCACCCAGCGGTCCCAGGTCCACCTGCTCGAGAGCACCTGACTCGCCCAGGGATGTACTGGGGATTCCCGGGCGTCGCCGCCCGTCCCAGGAGCGACGGGGGTGGGCCGCTCAGGGCGCGACGAGGGCGTCCGTCAACGCCGAGATCCCCGCTAAGGCCGCTTCGTGTTCGGCGGACAACCCGTAGCGAGACCCCAGCGCAGCTGGTGACGTATAGCTGACCTGGGTGCCGTTCTCCGGATGCGCCCACACCAGGATCTTGAGAGGCAGGTCGAGGGCGGCGAGCGGCGCTGCCGCCATCACGCCCGTGCCCGACGAGGGGTTGCCGAACACGACCAACGTCGTTTCACGGAGGTCGAGGCCGACCGCTCGGGCCTCAGCCTTTTGGTCGATCACCGCGAAGACCTTCATACCCTTTGCTCCAAGGATCGCGAGGAGACGGTCGACCGTGGCCTCGACCGACCGGTCGCTGCGCTTGGTGACGACGTCGACACCTCGCGCTTCGGCCCGGACCGCCTCTCGTGGTCCCCCGGGTCCGGGCGGCGTCACGTCCACAGGATCCCTGGTCGGGGGTCGGGGGTCGGTGGTCGGGGGTCGGTGGTCGGTGACCCGTCGAGCGATGGCTCGCCGCGCCAGCTACGACGCCGTGGCCCGAAGTGGCCGTCCCGAGTGGTTCTCGCGGAGCCGCTCGGCCGTCTCACGGTCGGGCAACGGCATTCCGATCCCGATGGGTGTCGTCGACGCGGGGTCATTGTTGCATTGGAGGCACTCGACCACCCATTTGCTGTCGGGCCGTTGGACGATGGTCGGGTTGTGGTTCTGCATGCGGTCTCCTGCGTTCGCCGTATCCCCTGGGGCGTGGCAGAACGATAGTGACCCGTTGTCTCGAGTGAAAATGGAACCTCTGGCGGAGCGAGTCCAGTGCCGTGACGTATTCCCCGCTGGGACGATCTGGCCGCAGCCGCCCCTCATGTGGCGAGAAGCGCGTCCGCTGGCCGGGCCACGATGTAGATCAGCGCGCCGACAAATGGAATGACCAGGATCAACAGGGTCCAGCCGGCCTTGGCCCAGCCGCTGTGGTCACGCCGTCGGAAATTGTCCACGAAGCACCAGATGACGAAGAACAAGAGCAGGACGACCCCGGCGAACATCAGGAACGTCCAGAACAGATTCAGCAATGGCCATGTATAGGCAAACATGCAGCGCACCTCCCGTGTCGGGTGCCGACGCTACCCACGAGGCTCGTCGCCGACGTGGATGCACCTCCGTCGTGCCGCTGCGGCCTTGCCAGGTGCCAGGTGCCCAGGGGGGTCGTATACGGGGGGTCGTATACGGGGGGGGTCGTATACGGGGGGGGTCGTATACGGGGGGGTCGTATACCGGCCCGCGAGTGAAGGTCAGGGACCCTGACGGCGGGGCTACGGCAGACGGCGGAGCCGCGCCCGCACCTCGGTCCCGAGGTCGAGCACGGTCACCGCCGTGAGCGGGATCTGCTCGGGCAATGTGACGCTCAGATCCCCTCCGGCGTCGCAGAACCAGTCAAGCTGGACCCGAGCCCCGACGAGTCGGACTCGGTGCGTGCGCGAGCCATCGATACCACGCAGGGTGATACGACGGGAGGCCGGCATCCCCATGACGAGCGCGTACACCGCCTCGCCACTCTTGGTGAAGCGCACGGGGGTCCCGTCGGTGGTGGCCGACTCGGCCACCACCCAGGGCCGGCTGCCATAGACGGCCTCGCCGTTGACGTCGAGCCACGACCCGAGTGCTTCCAAGAGCTCGCACGACGCCTCGGGAACCGTTCCGTCTGGGCGGGGGCCCACCCCGAGGAGCAGGTTGCCGTTCTTGGCCACCACGTCGCAGAGCAACTGGATCAGTTCTCGTTCGGAGATCAGGTCTTCGGACGTCTCGTTGCGGTTGACCCCGAACGAGCTCCCGAGGGGTCGCATCAACTCCCACTTGCCTGACGAGGCGCCCGACTTGGAGTCGTGCTCGGACGTCCGGACGTCGCAGTGCTTGGGCGATCCGAAAGTCCGGAGCCGGCGCTCTTCGGGCAACGAACGCCATAGGGCTTGGGTGATGCTGCCGGCGACGCGGGTCAACGCGTCGGTCACCATGTTCCGTGGAATGGCGGGCTCCTTCCACCGGTCGGCGACCACGCCGTCGTCCACGACGTTGTAGTAGTGCGACAACAGGCGGGGCAGTTTCGGATCGTGTGGCCAGGCGACGTCGTTCCACAGGATGGAAGGCTGGTAGCGGTCGATCAGCTCCCTCCAGTGCGCAGTGACGTAGCGGACGTAGTCCTTGTCGTGCGGGACCGTGAGAGACATGTCGGCTGCGTTCGACACGACGACCCCGCTGTACGGCCAGTCGTAACCTCCCGAGTAGTACAGGCCCATGTGCAAGCGCCGCTCTCGTACCGCGTCGGTCAGGTCTCCGACGAGGTCGCGGCGCGAGTGATACGGGCCCTTGACCGGGTGGGCGGTGCCACTCGGCCAGAGGGCGAAGCCGTCGTGGTGCTTGGCGGTCAACAGCACGTAGCGGGCGCCGGCGGCCCGACAGAGGTCGGCCAGGGCAGTCAGATCGGCGCCCTCGGAGGCGTCGTTGAACGTCTTGACGAAGTTGTCGTAGGGGTAGCCGTCGCCGTAGACGTGAGCGTGGTGCTGCTGTGTCGGGCCGCCTTTGATCCGCATGGAATTCCGGTACCACTCCGCCCGCGGGTTGTGGCGCAACAGGTATTCCGGCCCGCGCTCCAGTAGGAACGCATCGGGATCGGGGACCCGGGGCGCCCAGCCGGGTACGGAATAGAGGCCCCAGTGGAAGACGATCCCCAATTTGGCGTCCTCGTACCACTCGGGCACCGGATGGTTCCGCAGCGAGTCCCAGGTTGGGTCGTACACGCTTTCTGTCCTTTTCGACCGTGTCTCGACCATCGGCGCACCGTCTCCCGCGGAAATGTACCGACCTCGCAGTTCGCCGGACACCCGGGCCTGGCGCGCCATGACCGCCTCCGGCGCCTCCAGGGATTATCGGCTGGAGCTCACGAGGTCTTGACGTGCTTGGCCCTGACGAACCGGCTCCTGACGGGACGGGGCCGGCACAGGGTACCGGTGCGTGCCGCTCAGCCTGCGGCCAATGCGGCACCGCCGCGGCCAGCAGTCCCTCCACCGGATCGGCCTGGAGCCCCGTAGCGGATGCGGAACAGTACGTAGGCGACCGGGCCCACGAAGATGGGCAGCCAGTATGAAATGATTCGGTACGCCAGCGTGGCCACCACGGCATCGGTGCCCGGGACGTTGGCCAGGATCAGGAGCGCGGAGAGGCCCGCTTCGACGATGCCGAGCCCACCCGGCGTGATCGGGAGCAGGGCCAGCAACTTGGCCACCGAGTAGGCCACCAGCACCAGCGAGGGGTTCGGCCTGGCCCCGGTGGCGCGGATGCAGGCCAGCAGCGTCCCGTAGTCGAAGAAGAGGCGGCCGCTGCTCAGCAGCATGGCCGCTTTCCAGCGTTGGCCCAGCACGTCACGGATCCGGTTGCGCTCGACGACGAGTCGATCGGGCAGCCCGGTCATCGCTGGCCTTGTGCGCTTCAGTCGGTTGTGGACCGACTGGGCGGCACGGCCCGCCCAACGGATTGGCCCGTCAGTGATCAGCACGATCGCGCCGAAGCCGGCGAAGAGGACGAAGGCCGCCACCCCGAGGAGGGCCGTGTGCTCGAGCCCGCTGCGGATCGGGGTCCCCGCCAAGATCGCGGGCAGCACGAAGACCGGCAGCGCCAACAGACCCCCGATCCCGAGCAGCGAGAAGGCTGTGAGGCCCGCCACCGTGCCCGTGTCGCTGCCGGAGGCGACCAGCATGCGGTACTGCGTGGCGGCACCGAACGCAGCGCCACCGGGCACGATGAGGCTGATGGCATTGCCGGCCAGCTGCGAGGTGGCCACCGAGAACCACGCCTTGGTCCGCAGCGCGATGCGCTGGAGCGAGATGGTGCAGACGAAGTGCGCCACCTGGAGCACGAGCGCGATGGCGAACCAGACGGCATCGAGCTGCGTCAGCTTTGGGAACGAGCTGAACACCTCCACCAAGCTCGGAAAGAGCAGGTAGATCGTGATGCCGGTCACCAGCACCATGACGGTCCTCTTGGCGATCGCCCGCCATGGCAATGGTGACTCGACGTCACGTTCGATCTGTTCGGCCAGACGACGCGACATCGCCGCCTCGCTCGTGGCCGAGACGTCCGCAACCCTGGCGTCACCGCTCGCGACGCCGGCGTCAGTGCCCGCCGATAGCCCTGCTTCGCCCGTCTCGTCCTCCGGCGTCGTGGCCACGCCTCCAGAATGCCCGGTGCGAGGGCCGAGCCGGCTCTCAGGCCAGAATCTTGGCCTTCTCCGCTTCGAACTCGGTGTCGCTCAGGACACCTTGGGACTTGAGGTCCGCCAGCTTGGCCAGCTGGTCGGCCGTGGTGTCGCCGGAATTGCCGGCCGTCTGACGCACGTACTGGTCGAACGCCTTCTGCTGTTGGGCCGCCTCTTGCGCTGCCCGCTCGTGCATCTTGCCGCCGCGCGCGATCAGGTACACGAACACACCCAAGAAGGGCAGGATGATGATGAAGATGACCCACAGGGCCTTGGCCAACCCACCCATGTCGTGGCTACGGAAGATGTCGATGAACACCATGATCAACAGCCAGATCCAGATGATGAAGAGGAAGAACCAGAGCATCGTCAAGAATGCGTCGAGCACCGGGTAGTCGGTTCCAAACATATGGGGATCTCCTTCGTGGTCGTAGTGGGCGATCACCCGCCCCCCCCGTGGGCACAATGTCTACCTCGCCCACCAGGAGATTTCCATGGATGCACTCCCTGAAGCGACGAGTCGCGAAGATTGGCCGCGTCCATGAGCCATGATCTGAGCGCCGAGACGCTCGCCGTCGTCTCGGCGTGCATCGTTCTGTGGGGCATGGTGTCGGCACGCCTCGAACGGTGGGACGTCTCCGCACCCATCGCGTTCGTCGTGCTCGGTCTGGTGGTCACGCATGGGCCGACGGGCATCGTCCACATTCAGCTGCACTCCTCCAGCATGCGTTCGCTGGCCGAGGTGACGCTCGCCCTGGTGCTCTTCGCCGACGCTTCACGGGTCAACGTGCGCCGGCTGCGGGTCTCCGCCGCGCTGCCGGCGCGCCTGCTCTGCATAGGGCTGCCGCTGACCATCGCCGCGGGGGCACTGACCGCGGCCGTCCTCTTCCACGGCACCGGCCTCTGGGTGGCCGCGACCATCGCCGCCATCGTCGCCCCGACCGACGCCGCTCTGGGCGCCTCGGTCATCTCCAACCAACGTGTGCCCTCAGGCGTTCGGCGGTTGCTCAACGTCGAGAGCGGGCTCAACGACGGCATCGCCACTCCGTTCGTCAACCTGTTCGTGGCCGGCGCGGCCTCCGCCGAAGCAGTCAAGGGCGCACCGACCGTGGCCAGCGCCGTGGTCGACCTGGCCGGGGGGGCCGCGCTCGGCGTCGGTGTCGGCGCGCTGGGGGCGGTAATGCTCGCCGTGTCGCGGCGCCACGGTTGGAGCGCGACGGCCGTGCGCCCCTTGGCCGTGCTGGCCCTGGCCCTCTTTGCCTACTCGGTCGCGCTGGTGGCGGGGGTCAACGGGTTCGTCGCTGCGTTCGTGGGCGGCATGGCCTTCGGCGCCGTCGACCACCACAACGACGAGGCAGCGCTGCGGTTCACCGAGGAGGGTGGCACGCTCCTCTCGCTGCTGGTGTGGTTCGCCTTCGGAGCTGTCATGCTCGTGCCGGGCCTCGACGACGTGACCTGGCGCACCGCGGTCTTCGCCCTGCTCGCCCTCACCGTCGTGCGCATGGTCCCTGTCGCGACCGCCCTCGCCGGCACCGGCCTCGATAGAGCGACGATCGCCTTCGTGGGTTGGTTCGGACCCCGGGGGCTGGCCTCGATCGTCTTCGGCCTGATCGCCGTCGACGCCCTGGCCCCCGAGCAGTCGAAGGTCGTCCTGGCGGCCGTGACCTTGACCGTGACGCTCTCGGTCCTTCTCCACGGCATGTCGGCCTCCCCGCTGGCCGCCCGCTACGCCACCTACGCCGCCGGGTTGCACCCCGGGCGGCCTGAACACGCCGAGGGCCCCACCTTCGCCACGCGCACCCTTCGACGGGTGACGCCGCCCCTGTCACCGCCGGCCCGGTACGGCGGGAGCACGGCCCGTCCGCCGGACCCCGACGACTGAGCCGCCCTTGTCAGGGGTGGTTGCAACCGAATGGCAACCTGAATCGTCCCCCGAACACACCGAGAGAAGAAGGTGACGTGGCATGGCTGGGGAGGCACCCGCTGGGCGGAGCTCTCGAGCAGCTACCACGACGCAACACCTGTAGGCCAAGATGGCGTCCTCACGGCGACCCTGGAGCCGTCGTTGGATGCTATGACCCAGTTCTCCCCTGAAGATGCCAGCTACCTGGCGCACGCTTTGTGGCACGTGCCCGACACGGTCGTCATGGTGGACGTCGCGGGGAACGTGGCGTGGGCCAACCGCTCGGCCGAGCGCCTCTTCGGGGAATCCCTGCACGATTGGATCGGCAAGTCAAGCCTCTCCATGGTGCATCCGGACGACTACGAGCTCGTCCTGCACTCACTGAGCTCCATTCAGGACAAGGAGGTCGAGGACCCGATCGAGATCCGAGTCAAGTCCCCACGGGGCTGGCGTCCGGTCGAGATCGTCGGGACGACGGTGCCGTGGTTCGATGCCCGGGTCGTCCTCCTGTGCCTGCGTGACCTGACCGAGCGGCGACGGTTGGAAGTGGCCCGCGGGCACGAGGCGCGCTTCCACTCCATCGTGCACAACGCCGGCTCGGTGATCCTGTTGGTGTCGCCCATCGGCACCATCGAGTCCGCGTCCGGTGCCATCACGCGGATCCTCGGACACGATCCCGAGCTGCTCGAGGGCGGTCCGCTGGCCGACATCGTCGCTGTCGAGGACCGGGGCACGTTGGCCGCCGCTCTCACCACGGCGTCGCGGGGGTCGTCGTCGGACCATCCTGTGATCTGCCGCGTCGGCCTACTCAGACACGACAGCGACACCGCTGTCCCCTTCGAGTTGAGCATCGTCGACGTCCTCGACGACCCCACGGTGCAGGGCTTCGTTATTTCGGCGCACGACGCCTCGACGCAGGTGCGCAGCGAGCGCGAGCTCAGCCAGACACTGTCACTGTTGACCGCCACGTTGGACTCCACCGGTGACGGGATCTTGGTGGTCGACCTCGACGGGAGGATCACCGGCTTCAACCACAGCTTCTCCGAGATCTGGGCCATCCCCGAAGAGTCGATGGCGGTCGGCGTCGACTCGAGCTGGCTGTTGTCCGCCATGGAGCAGCTGGCTGCCCGCGCCGACCTCTGCGCCCGGGATGACGAGTTCCGCGCCAATCACGATCTCGAGTCCCTCGATACCCTCGAGCTGCGGGACGGGCGAGTCATAGAGCGCTACACCGGGCCGCAGCGGGTGGGTGGAGTCGTCGTGGGTCGGATCTGGAGCTTCCGTGACGTCACCGACCGAAAGCGCCTCGAGGACGAGCTGGCCTATCGCGCCTTCCACGACTCACTCACCGGGCTGGCCAACAAAGCGTTGTTCCTGGACCGCCTGGAGCACGCCCTGACCCGCAGCCAGCAGAACGGCTCACACCTCGCCGTGCTCTTCGTCGACCTCGACGACTTCAAGACCGTCAACGACAGCCTGGGCCACAGCGAGGGGGACCGACTCTTGACCCGGGTGGCCTCGATCCTGGTGGAGTGCCTGCGGCCTCTCGACACCGCGGCGCGCATGGGCGGGGACGAGTTCGCCATCCTCATTGAGGATGTCCCGTCCCATGAGGCGGTGACCGGCGTGGCCCAGCGCATCCTCGACACCCTGCGCCCGCCCATCCGGCTCGGGACCAAGGCGGTCAGCGCGGCCGGCAGCATCGGCATCGCGTTCGACGAGGCGGCCATCACCTGCGAACAGCTCTTGCGCAACGCCGACATCGCCATGTACAAGGCCAAGTCCCACGGCAAGGACTGCTTCGAGGTCTACCGGGACGACATGCACGCGTCGGTGCTGGCCCGCATTGAGCTCGAGGACGGGCTCAAAGCCGCCATCTTCCGCGGCGACCTGGTGACGCACTACCAGCCGATCATCCACCTGGCCACTCGACAGGTGGTCGGGTTCGAGGCGCTCGTCCGCTGGCCGCACCCGCGGGACGGACTGGTCGACCCCCGCCTCTTCGTACCCCTGGCCGAAGAGCTCGGACTCATTGAGGGGATCGACTCGTTGGTGCTCACCACGGCCTGCCGACAGGCCCGCGACTGGCGCCAGGCCCACCCGGCCGTGGCCAACCTCACCATGAGCGTGAACCTGTCGGCGGGACGGCTGACCGACCCGACCCTGTCCAACCGGATCATCACCCAGGTGCTCGAGTGCGGCTTCGACCCCGCCGCGTTGATCGTCGAGATCACCGAGAGCGCGGCGTTGACCGATGACGACACGACGGTGCAGAACCTGGTCGAGCTGCGCTCCCACGGGGTGCGCATCGCGCTCGACGACTTCGGTACGGGGTACTCGTCCTTCTCGCATCTCGGCCGGCTCCAGATCGACATCGTCAAGATCGACAAATCCTTCGTGCAGGCGCTGGGCGCCGACGAAGACGCCCGGAGCCTGGCTGCGGCCATGGTCCAACTGGCCGACACCCTCGGGTACCAGACCATCGCCGAAGGCGTGGAGAACGCCTCCCAGGAAGAGGCCCTCCGGGCGCTCGGTTGTGGCCTGGCACAGGGATACCACCTCGGCCGCCCTCTCGATGCCCTGGTCGCCGGACGCCTGCTCCAGAGCTGACCCGGCCGCCGGGACAGAGCGCGCCTGGCGCGAGAACATGGGGCCATGCGGAGGGCGCTCACCGTGGCCCTCGGAGGTCTGTTCACTCTGAGTTCAATCGGAGTGGCCGTGTCGTCGGGAGTGTCGACGGCCGGGGCCCACACGCCCCTTCGGCCCCAGTACTACGTGTCGCTCGGTGATTCGTACTCGGTGGGCTACCAGCCCGGGCTCGGGGCGACGCGTGGCTACGCGGGCTACGTGGCGGTGCACACCCACCTGACGCTGGTCAACTTCGGCTGCGCCGGGGCCACCACGACCTCCATCCTCGACACGATCGGGTGCCCGGCCGTGTTGCCCCACACCGCGGCGCGATCCCCTACCCGACCACGACCCAGGTCGCCGCGGCCCAGTCGTTCCTGGCCCTGCATCGGGGTCAGGTCAAGCTCATCACCGTCACCATCGGGGGAAACGACGTGACGCGGTGCGCCACGCAGGCCGATCCCGTCGGCTGCGTCACAACCGCCGCCGGCGCCGTGGGAACGAACGTCACCACGCTGGCCGGGGACCTCCGTGCCGCCGCCGGGCCCGGAGTTCCCATGGTCGGGCTGACCTATCCGGACGTGATCCTCGGCGCCTATGTGTACCCGGCGAACCCGCCGTCCGCCTCGGCCGTCGGCCTGGCGAACCTCTCGGTGACCGCATTCGAGAACCTGGTCAACCCGGCGCTGTCACGCGCCTATGCCAGCGCCTCGGGCTCGTTCGTCGACGTCACGGCGGCGACCGGCGCGTACACCTCCATGAGTCGGACGGTGCACACGAGCACCTACGGAAGCATTCCCGCCCCGGTCGCCCTGGTGTGCTCGCTCACGTGGTTCTGCGCCAAGGGCGACATCCACGCCCGCACCAACGGCTATACCCTCATCGGCCAGCTGGTGGTCGCCCGCTACCACGCCCTGACGGGTCGCTAAGGCGCTCGACAACCTGGGCCGTTCGGCAACCTGGGGCCTCAGCGCAGGATCCGGCGGGCGATGGCGTGCTTGTGGACCTCGGTCGGCCCGTCGTAGAGACGAAAGCCCCTCATGTCCTGGAAGATCATGGCCACCACGGTCTCGTCGGTGACCCCGATCCCGCCCAGAACCTGCACGCAGCGGTCCGCCACCTTGAAAAGCTCCTCGGACACGAAAGCCTTGGTGATGGAGCTCTCGTGACGGCCCTTCTCCCCCCGGTCGAGCACCCAGGCGGTGTGCCAGATCGACAACCGGCACTGGGTCAGGGCGATCTCGTTGTCCGCCAGCATGAACCCGACACCTTGGTGCTGCCCGATCGGCACGCCGAAGGCGGTCCGGGTCCTGGCGTGCTCGACGGCAATCGATTGGACCCGCTCGGCCGCACCCAGCCAACGCATGCAGTGCGTCAGCCGCGCCGGGGCCAGGCGCAACTGGGCGTAGCGAAAGGCCGACCCCACCTCACCCAGGACGGCGGACTGGGGCACCACCAGGTCGTCGAAGCGGACGACGCAGTGGCCGGCGACGTAGTTGCGGTCCATGGAATTCATGACCCGCTCAATGTGAATGCCCGGATCGTCCCCGTGCGCGAGGAACAGCGTGGGTCCCGACGGTCCTGACGACGCCGACCCCTCGGACACCACGTTGGCCATGACGATCCACGTCTGGGCCCCGTTCGCCCCGGTGATGAGCCACTTGAGCCCGTTGATCCGATACGAACCACCGTCGAAGGTGGCGGTCGACAGCAGCTGGCCCGGGTCCGAGCCGGCGCCACCGGGCTCGGTCATGGCAAACGCCGAGCGAGCTCGCCCGTCAATGAGCGGCCGCAGGAACTCCTCCTGTTGCTCTTCGGTGGCGACCCGCGCCAGGAGGTACATGTTCCCCTCGTCCGGCGCAGCACAGTTCATGGCCACGGGCCCGAGCGTCGACCATCCCGCCGCGGCGAACACGATGGACTGGTCGCGGTGCGAGAACGCCATCCCGCCGAAGTGACGTGGCGCCTGCAGGGTCAGCAGGCCGGCCTCCCCGGCCAGCCCGATCAGCTCCTGGCGCAACTCGTCGGTGGGGCCGTGCTGGGTGAGCCGTGGGTCACGCTCGTAGGGGACGATCCGGTCGGCGACGAAGGCGCGCACCTTGGCCGCTAGCTCGGCGATGTCGGGGGGGATGTCGAAGTCGATCACGCCGGGTACCTTTCCACACCTCACCCGACCGGCAGGGTGTCGACGGTCCACTCCATCACGGCTTTGGCCATGTCGTTGAACGACGCGTACTCAGGGTCCGACAGTGCCCCGCGCTCGAACTTCACGTACATCTGCTGCCACACCACGGCCAGCCGGAAGCGGGCCAGCGTCACATGGAACGGCAGGTCGCGCGTCGACGTCACCGCCGGCAGCCTCGCGACCCGGGCGTACGCCGCGACCACCTCGTCGCGGGTGGGAAAGTCCGGCTCGAGCGACGGCACCTGTCTCAGCTCGTGCACCTCGGCCGGATCCCCGGCCTCGACCCAATAGGACAACAGCACGGCGAGGTCGAAGAGGGGGTCCCCCCGGGTGGCCATGTCCCAGTCCACGACCGCCACAGGCTCGAGAGTCTCGGCCCCGACGAGCACGTTGTCGAACTTGAGGTCGCCGTGGAGCAGCGCCACACGTGTCGCCGTCGGCACGGACGCCCGCAGATACCGCAGAATGGGCCCGGTCGCGCCGGGCTCGTCACCGCCGAAGGCCACTGCGCTCCGCCGGGCCCACCCCTCGACTTGCCGGTCGAGGAACCCCTCGGGTCTCCCGAGATCGCCCAGACCCACGGCGCCCGGGTCGAGCGCGTGCAACGAGGCCATGGTTTCGACCAACTGCGCCGTCAGACGCCGGCCGATCTCCGGACCACCACGCTGACGGATCTCCGGCGGCACCTCGCCACCGATGGCCCGACCCTCTCGATACTCGAGCAGCTGGAACGGGACCCCGATGACCCCGTCGTCCTGACAGAACGCCAGGGCATGGGGGGCGAGCGGGAAGTGGTCGGCCAGGCGACTGAGCACCCGAAACTCCCGCGCCATGTCGTTGGAGCCCTCCCCAGTCGGGCCGTCGGGGGGGCGCCGGAACACCACGGGGCCACCGTCCACCGACACCACGTAGTTGAGGTTGGCCAGTCCGCTGGCGAACTGGCGGGGTGGCACCTCCTCGTCGAGGTACCGCCCGGCGGAGGACGCCAACCACCTCGAGACCCGGCCCCAGTCCTGGGGCACCACGTCGCCGGCGGGGCGGAACACCCCTTCGACGTCGCCAGGCCCGGTCGGGTCAGGCACTCCCCTCTCCGGAACCGAAGAAGGCGTACGAGGGATCGCTCCGATCCCGTGTCCCGCCGGCGATCGGCCCCAGGGACGGCGTCGCCGACGCCGGGAGCACCTCCACGGCGTCGTTGACGACGAGGCGATGGATGATCTTCCACTGGCCGTCGCGACGTTCGAACCGGTCGAGATAGCGAGTCAGGCTCTGCAGCCGGCGCCCGTCCTTCATGACGTGCGAGCCCACGGAGTACGACTCGCCGGCCGCGGTGTCCCCGTCGACCTCAATCAGCTGGGTCCCGATCTGGTGGTTGGTCGACTGCATCCCCTCCCGCAGCGATGCCACCAGGTCTTCGCCGATGGCCTCGCCCTTGAGCTCCTGTCCGGATCGTTCGTCTCGCGCGTCGGGGTGGTAGGCCGAGCTGACCAGATCCGCATCGAGCCGATCGCACCCGCGGCAGTACCGCATGACCACCTCCCGGATGGCCTGCTTGTCGAGGAGTTCTTGCACCGCGGGATCGCGATGCGTCCTGACCTCGGACATCAGTGGGGATCTCCCATCTTGATGTAGGTCCCCGCGTCGACGCTCAGCTCCTCACCGGTCATGAACCGGGACTCGTCCGAGGCCAGGAACAGGACCACGTTCGAAATGTCGATCGGCTGAATGTAAGGCACGGGCATGGCGGTCATGGCCGAGAATGCCGGCATGACGTCGTCGAGGGTCGGGTTCTCGACGTCCGGACGGAAGACGGCGTAGATGCCCACGTTGTGAAGCAGATGGGTGTCGCAGTTGAACGGGTGGACCGTGTTGACCCGGATCGAACGCGGGGCCAGAGCCACGGCGTACTGCTCAACGAGGCTCGGGATGGTCGTCTTAGCCCAGCCGTAGCCCGCACCTCCCGGACCCATGGTGGGATTGTCGAAGGTCTTCGGCATCTTGGCCGCCAGCGACCCGGTCACGATGATCGATCCGCCCGCGGACAGGTGCGGGATGGAGACGGCGACGGTGTTCATCACCCCGATCATGTTCACGTCGATGACGTCGACGAGGTCCATGGGGTCCGGCTCCCCCATGGCGAAGGGCAGGATCCCGGCGTTGGCCACCACCACGTCGAGGTGCCCCAGGGCGCCCACGCCGCCGTCGACCGCCTCGCGGAGCTCCCGGCGTTCCCGCACGTCCGCTTGCACGGCGTGCACGCTCCGACCGAGCTCCTTGACCCCGCGCTCGGTCTCGGCCAGGTCGTCCGGGGTCGCCATGGGGTAGGGCACCGAGTCCATCTGCCCGCAGATGTCGACGGCGATGATGTCGGCACCTTCCCTGGCCATCGCCAGCGCGTGGCTCCGACCCTGTCCGCGGGCTGCCCCCGTGACGAAGGCCACCTTGCCTTCAAGACGTCCTGCCACCGTCGTCCCCCTTTTCTCGGGTGCACCCCATCTCTCGTGTGCACAATTTCCTTGGCCGCATGTTCCTTGGCCGCATGTGTCTTGGCCGCATGTCCAAAAGGACCCTATCGCCGCACCGGGCAGTCGCCCAGGCGTCCGGTCGGTCGGCGCGACCGACTACGCGGCGGCACCGCCGATGCTCACCAGGTCCTCCTGCAACATGACCTCGGTCTGGGGCAACTTCTCGTCCCCCTCTGGGGGCTTGGAGAACCCGCACCGCCGGTTCAGGTGCTCGAGGAGCTCGGCATCGACGTCGAGCTCCGAGCGCAGGACGTCTCGAGGCGCCAAGCCGATTCGCGCCACCCCCTCGTCCAGCCACGCACCGTCCAACCCGAGGAACGAGGCCAGGTTCTCCCCCAGCAGGAGCCGCACCTCGCGCTCGGGCACTCCGACGAACAGGGCCCGCAGATACTCCTTGGTGTTCGGCCACGTGCTCTCGGTGTGCGGATAGTCGCGCCCGAAGGCCATCCTCTCCACACCGATTTCGCCGCGCATGTCGATCTCCGAGCGGTGCATGAACGAGAGCCCGACCATGCAGTTGCTGGGCCAGTACTCGCTCGGTCGTCGCTGCCCGGGCACCTGACCGCGGTGCTCTTCGAAGACGGCGTCGAGCCGGCCGAGCAACGCGGGCAGCCAGTCGGCGCGCATCTCGGTGAACATGACCTTCAACCCCGGATGGCGGTCGAACACGCCGCCAAGGGAGAGCTGCCAGATCGGCCGGCGCGACTTGAGGTCGCCGAAGATCCCCTTGTCGTTGAAGAGGCCCTTCTGCAGTTCCGCCGCCAGGTCCAGATCGGTGCCCCCCGCCGCCTTCACGGCTCGGTCGGCCGCCTGGACTGCTCCCAACGTGACGCCGGGCTCGAACCCGTAGCCGGCGTGCACGATGAGGGGCAGGTCGAGGTCCTCGCACAGCGACCAAATCGGGTCCCACCACTCGTCGGACAGCGGTGGCTGATCCGGGTGCGCCGTGAACCCCGGCAGATAGCTGCCCGTGAAGCCGTGCTCGGCGGCCCAGGCGAGCTCCCGCATCGTCACGTCGCGATCGAGGCAACGCCCGACCGCCGCCACCAAGAGGAACCGGTCCTGCCCCCCGAAGATGTCGCAGAGCCACCGGTTGAAGCCGCGCACGCCCGCCTCGGCGACGTCGGGCGGGTAGTTCGCGTTGGAGATGTTGTAGAAGAGGTCACAGGCGCGGAAGTAGCCGTGGAAAATGAACTCGGCGGCGACACTCTCACGGTCCATCTCGCCGAGCCGGACCTCCGCGTCCCAGGCGCCGGCCCAGCGGCCGTCCCGGTAACGGTGCTCGCGGTCGAACACTTCGTAGCCGTCGTGCGCGTCGGTAGAGCCCAGCCCCAATTGGAGATCGTTCATCGTCCCCGTGGCCCGGGTGAACACCTCGTTCTCCTCGGCCAGCTGGGGTAGGAGCTCGTGGTAGCGCTTCTCGAGGTACGTCGGCCACAGCTCGGTCGGCATGGTCGCATGGCCGTCGGCCGACACGATCAGTAGGTTGTCCATGACTCCCTCCCGTGGGGGATCCGCCGCGCATGGTTCCCCAGGAGAGATCCAACCATGGGCACGGCATCGGGACAAGCCCCGCGATCCGTCGACCAGTCGTGCCCCGACCACACACCGTCTACCCCGTCCGAGGCGGCGCGCCGTCAGGGCCCCCTGGTAGCCTGACGTCGCGTTCCTCCCAGGGTGGCGGTCCACGGTCGCTGCTGACGCACGTTGGAGGGACCGAGGGAATCCCGGGGAGGGAAACCCAGGGAGGGCAACCCAGGGAGGGCAACATGGGCACGCCGGACAAGCTGATCGTCGTTTCGTCTGATTCCCACGCGGGAGTCCCCCACGAACTCTGGAGCCAGTACCTCAGTCCGGAGTACCACGACCTCCTCCCGGCCCTCGAAGAGGACAACACCATCTATCCCACCGTGATCTGGCTCCTCACGGCACAGGTGATGAAGCGACCCGACCTCTACGAGGCCCACCACACCGGTGGCTACCGCGGTCTGTTCGATTCCCAGGTGCGCCTGCAGGAGATGGACCGGGAGGGCGTCGCGGCCGAGCTGATCTACCACGGCGACTTCCGCTGCGGCGACATGTTCCACAACATCACCAACAAGAAATACCCGCTCGGCGCCTGGGAGGCCGGTGCCAAGGGCTGGAACCGGTGGGCGTCGGACACCTTCGGGTTCGCCACCGACCGGTTCCTCCTGATCGGGGCGGTCGGTCCGTGCGTCGACATGGATGCCACCCGCGCCGAGCTCTCGTGGATCTCCGACCATGGTTTCACGGGGACCTACGCGCCGGGGTTCCTCCGGCACGCCGACATGCCGCCGCTCTACGACGAGTACTGGGACCCGTTCTGGTCCGAGTGCGAGGAGCGAGGACTGGCGGTCGTCGTCCATGCCGGATACGGGTGGGAGCAGGGCGTCCCCTTCGCCGAGTTCGAGCGGATCTACCGCGACGTGACGACGGCCGTCGGGAGCACCGACCTCGAGGTCCTCAAGCAACACCCCGAAGCGCTCCACAAGGGCCTCTTCGACGGGTCGTTCTTCGCCGACATCAAGCCTCGGCGCCCCATGTGGCAGCTCATGTTGGGCGGCGTGTTCGACCGCCATCCCGACCTCAAGGTCTGCCTCACCGAGATCCGGGCCGACTGGATACCGGCCACCTTGCACCATCTCGACGCGGTCTACGACAAGAACCGCTCCGAGCTCTCCGCCAAGCGGACCCCGAGCGAGTACTGGCACGACAACTTCCTTGTCGGCGCGTCGTTCATCCACAAGTCCGAGGTGGAGATCCGCCACGAGATCGACATCGAGACCATCTCGTTCGGACGGGACTACCCGCACCCCGAAAGCACCTGGCCCCACACACGCCAGTGGCTCCGGGACGCCTTCGCCGACGTCCCCGTCGACGAGGTCGCCCTGATCCTCGGCGAGAACGCGATCCGCTTCCTCGGTCTCGATCGGGCACACCTGGCCGAGATCGCCAACCGCATCGGGTTCACCATGGACGAGCTCATCGCCGAGACCCCCCAGGTGCCTCCGGACCTCATCGACAGCTGGGACCTCCGCTCGGGCTACCTCAAGCCGATTGAGGGCGCGGCGCGGCTCGACGCCATTGAGGAGCCCTTGCACGACGACCTGGCGGCGGTGGGCGCCGGCGCCTGAGCGGGTCGACCGCCCTCCCAGCGAGCGCCAACGCCCCGGACCATACGCTCCAGCGGCCCGTGGGAGACGGAATGGTGGCTGATCACATTGCGGTGCTGTCGGGTGGGGCCGGTCGGCGCGTATGGGCGCATATGGCTCGGCCAAGGAGGCGATCGGGGGCATCACGAAGTGCGCCGCGCTCGAATGGGGGCCGGACCGCATCCGCGTCAACTGTCTCGCTCCCCTCGCCGGAAATGCGGGGATCAACGCATACGCTGTTCCTCGACGGCGGCGTCGGTACCCTCCGTTAGGAGGCCTGGTGGCAGACGGCAGCCTTCCCGACGAGGCCGAGGTGCTCGGCTACTTCGAATCGTGCAACAACTGGGGTCGGTGGGGTGCGGAGGACGAGCTCGGGACGCTCAATTACCTCACCCCCGATACCCGGAGGAGCGCAGCCGCGCTGGTGCAAGCGGGGATCTCGGTCAGCTGCGCCCGGCTGATTCCCACCCTCAAGCCCGAGAAGGACTTCGAGTGGCCACCCGTGCACTTCATGACCTCGAGCGGGGACGCCTGGAGGGAAATGCCGACTCCCCCCGACTCGTTGCAGGCCGCCGGTGACTTCTTCGGAGTGGCCTTCCACGGGTTTGCGGTCACCCACGTCGACAGCTTGTGCCACATCTTCCGGGACGGCCAGATGTACAACGGGCGGCCGGCGGAGCTGGTGTCCACCGCACAGGGGGCGACCGTCATGAGCGTCGACACGGTCCGACACGGGATCGTCGGCCGGGGTGTCCTGCTCGACCTTCCCCCGCTGACCGGCCGCCAGTGGCTCGAGCCCGGCGAGCCCGTCTTTCCCGACGACCTCGACGCTGCGGCGATGCAGGCCGGAGTGACCGTCGGCCAGGGGGACATCGTGCTCTGCCGATTCGGGACCATGGCGCAGAGAAGCGCACTCGGAGCTTCGAGAGAGGTCTTCTCCAAGCGGGCCGGACTGCACGCCACCTGCGCGCCGTGGCTGCACTCGCGCCAGGTTGCCGCCCTGGGCTCCGACGGCGCGCAGGACCAATTCCCGAGCGGCTACCGCGCCCTGCGGGCTCCCATGCATCAGGTGGGGATCGTGGCCATGGGCCTGTGCCTCATCGACAACTGCGACCTCGAGTCCCTGGCCACGACCTGTAGACAGCTCGGAAGGTGGGAGTTCCTGCTCACCCTCGGTCCGTTGCGGATTGAGAACGGGACCGGATCACCGGTGAACCCGATCGCCGTGTTCTGAGCGGATCCCTTGTCGCCCCGCCGCCTTCACGTCGTTCGTTGGCGCCGGCTCAAGTCGTCAACGTAAGCCGCCGGTTCCCGCGAGCCCACGGAGGTTCGGACTACCCGCCGGCGTCCGTCGTCTGTTCGCCGCGCAGGCGAGCTGTGGCGTCGGGGTCGATCGTAAGCCCCTCGGGGTGGGCGACATCACCGATGATGGCGACACCGTAGTCACGGAGCGCACCTTCAATCGTGACGTACTCGTCGCGCACGTCGCGCAGCACCGCCACCGGATCCCGCTGCCACGGGTTGCCCCAGCCCCCGCCGGCCGCATTGAGGACTCTCACGACGGCCCCCGACGTGCGGGGAAGTCGCTCGGTGAGCAACACCGGCTCACCCTCCTGATCGATCTCGTGGGTCTCGGGGTCCACCACCCCGCCAAAAGGTGTCGAGCGCCGATAGAAGTCCCCGTGCAGCGTGGAGGGCAACTCGGGAAGTCGTTCACCCTGGTCCGACACGTCCCCGTCGAACAACCACGCCGTGGTCGTGGGGCCGGCACGTCCCCCGAAGGCCCCGCCGCCGGCGGGAGGTCGACGGGAGTGGAACAGGAGCTGCATGCGGTGCTCGGCCGCGGCCAGGTACATGACGTCGGACATGACCGAGGCCCCGCCGCGATGGGTTCCCGCACCCCCAGAATCGGGCACATAGTCGCTGGCCAGCCACATGACGGGACCGCTCAACTCGAAGATCTCGACGCCGCCGTCAATCAGATTGCCGAGGGGGTTCTGCTGCGATGAATCGGCATCACCGTGACGGGTCGCGCCCCAGGCTCCGATGATCGACGGTCCCGCCGCCCGGACCAGTGAGCCCTCGAGCCCGCCATCGAGCTTCGCGTAGGCGGTCGGGCTGGCCGTGATGAATCCGGTGCCGACCGCCCGCTCACCGAGCACCTCGCTCAGCGCGTCGTAGACGGCGTGGACCATGGTGAACACGACGAGGAAATACAACATGCAGGGCGTCGGAGGCGACGCGTTGCAGATGGCATTCGGCGGGACGACCACCTCGACGTTCCTGAGCGTTCCCGAGTTCATAGGCGTGTGAGGATCGAGGACCGACTTGAAGGCATAGGCCAGCGCCGTCTTTATGTCGGGCCATGCCGTGTTGATCGTGGTCCGCGTCGACGGCGAGCAATCCCGTAGGTCGACCTCGCAGCGGTCACCCACCTTGACGATCCGAACTCGCACCGCGTACTCCGGCGAGTCCGGCAGGCCGTCGCTGTCGATCCGGTCCTCCCCCTCGTACACCCCGTCGGGGAGTGATCGCAGCCCGTCGGCCATCGCTTCTGCCGAGGCGTCACAGGCATAACGGATCGCACCTCGGTACGCCTCGAACCCGTAGCGATCGATCGTCTCGACGAGAAGGTCGTTGCCGACGTCGAGGGCTCGCGCCTCGGTGATGAGATCGGGGATGCAAAGCTTCCCGAGTCGCGTGTTGTCGTAGAGCAGGTTCAGCATCGACTGGACGGGCCGACCGGCAGAGAACAGCAGCGTCGGCGGGATACGCAGGCCGTCCTCCCAGGTGGTGCGCTTGGTGACCTCGAAACCGCCCATGTTGGTGCCGCCCATGTCGAGGAAGTGGGCCCGGACCGTCACCACACCGACGATCCGCTCGTCGTAGAAGACGGGGCGGATCAGACACGTGTCGTTGAGGTGGGTCCCGACCCGGTAGTAGTCGTTCACGATGAGCACGTCGCCGGACACCATGTGTTCGGTTCCGTACTCGTCCATGACGATGCGGACGGCATCGGGGATGGATCCGTAGAACAACGGCATGGTCTCGGACACGGCTGCCATGGGATACCCGTTCTCGGGGGGACCGCTGACCATGGCGCACAGATCGGAGCCGTCGCGGATCACCGGAGAGAAGGCATGGGCGTGGACCTGGTTGGCCATGTGGGCCGCCACATAGCGAAACCGGTTCGAGAGCACGGTCGCAGTGAAACGGTCGCACTGGTACGCACGGCGGAACTCATCGTCGTCGAGATCACGCAATCGGGCCGGGCTCCTGAGTACGTCCGTCACCGCACCACCATCTCTCCGTAGGCCCCGACCACCGCCTGGCGACCCCTCGGGACAAAGGTCGTGGAATTTGGCTCCGAGATCACCGCTGGGCCGGTGATCGTGTCGTCGGCCCGGAGATCCGACCGATCACACCAGATGGCCTCCGTCCGCTCGCCGTAGAGATGGACCAGTTGGGTGGTCCCTGTTCGAAGGCGCGAGCTCGGGTCACGAACCGGCAGCTCGTCGAAGCTGACCTTGGCGGTCGGGACGACCACCTGCACCCGGTAGGTCACGCCCTCGACCGGAAACGACTCGAAGCGATGCCCGTTGCGTCGCTCGTACTCCTCGTGGAACGAGGCCACCATCTGGGCGATCTGGTCCGACCTGATGGGTCCTGCGGGCACGGGGACGAAGGGCGTGTCCCACCCTTGTCCGAAGAGGCGACCATCGAACGTGCGAATCACCGAGACGGTGTCGGGACTGACGCCAGCCTGCTCGATGAGTCCGGTCTCCAGCTTGTCGAGCAGCTCACCGATCTCGGGCCCGGCGTCCGGAGTCAGGACGCCGTAGAGCGTCGCCGACTCGGAGAACACCCGGTCCGAACTGAGGAGACCGAGCGCGCTGAACCCACCGGGATTCGGAGGCACGATCACGCTCTCGAGAGGCAGCAGCTCCAGCAGACCCGGCAACATCATGGGTCCAGCGGCACCATACGCGACGAGGCTGAGATCCCGAACGTCGAGACCCTGCCGAATGGTGATGTCGAGGATGCCCTCGGAGATGTGTTGGAGTCCGATCATCCAGGTCTGACGGATCCGCTCGGCGAGCGGGAGCGAGGTGTCCAACGCGTCGAAGGCCTTGTAGGCGAGCTCCTCCGAGAGCGGGATCCTCCCTCCCAGGAAGCGATCCGGAGCCAAAATCCCCATCGCCAGCGCGGCATCGGTCACGGTGGGGGCGGATCCACCCTTCCCGTAGCAGGCGGGACCGGGGTCGGCCCCCGCGCTCTCGGGTCCCACCTGCAACCCACCCGTCGGTCCCACCGAGACGATCGAGCCACCACCGGCGCCGAGAGTCACGATCTCGGTGGACATGGCGTTGACCACGAGATCCCATTCCAGCTCGAAGGTGTCCTTGGCCCAGGGACGCCCGTCGGTCACCAGGCTGACGTCGCACGACGTGCCACCGATGTCCGCGCACAGCAGTTCCCGCTTCCCGAGAAACCGCCCGAAGTGCGCACACGCCACCGTCCCGGCGGCCGGCCCGCCGACGACCAGGCGATGCGGGCGTTCCATGGCGTAGGACGAGGGCATGAGCATGGCGGAGCAGTCGGCGTAATTGAACTCGCCGTGGAAGCCGAGCACGTCCAGACCGTCCTGGAGCCGGCGGGTGTACTCGGTATACGTGAGCTTCATGAGGAGGTCGATGACCGTCGTCGTCGCTCGGGGGTACTCGCGTGCCAGCGGGCTCACCTCGCAGGAGATGGAGCACACCACGTCTCCGAGCACCTCGTGGACCAACTCCCTGAGGGCCTGCTCGTGGACGGGGTTTCGATATGAGTGAAGGAGACAGACGGCCACCCCTTCGACGTTGCATTCGCCGAGGAGCTCGAGCTCTCGACGCGCCTGAACCTCGTCCAGGGGGAGAAAGACCTCTCCGTCGCTTCTGAGCCGCTCCCGAATTCCGCGGCGCAGATACCGCGGGACGAGCGGGCGAGACACGTCACCGGTGCTGCGACGCCATGAGAGGTCGGTCAGCGCCTCGAACGGCCTCCACAGCCGACCGCGGTCGAGGATGTCGCGGTGACCCTGTGTCGTCAGAAACCCCACCTTGGGCAACTGGCGGGTGATCACCGCGTTGAGCCCGGCGGTCGAGGCCAGGTTGAACACGTCGGCGAAGTGGACCCCGACCTCTGCCGCCCCGCGCAGGACGGAAGTCTCGCTCGCATGGACATCGGTCGGGACCTTGGCCGCCAGGACCCGACCATCTTCAATGGCCATGACGTCGGTGAAGGTCCCCCCGACGTCGACCCCGACGAGCCGGCGGCTGGTCACGCGTCATCCTCGGGCAGGCGAACCCAACCCAGTCGGTACCAGGCCTCCCTCGAGACGCAGGCGAGACAGTTCTGACACTTCACGACTTCGAACCATCCATCGGCGGCCAGTACCGGATAGCGGCACAACTGCTCCTGTCCGCACTCGTCGCAGGTGCCTTCGACGGGAACCTTCACTGGGACCCGCTCCTGGTCAGGATCTGAGGTTGGCGAGCCGACCGCCCCGCCGGTCATCTCAGTCGTTCCCCATCCCCGCACCGGGACGGCTTCACGCAGACCGTGCGCCACATCGCCGACCCGTCGTGCCCGGCTGAATACCCCGCCACGTCGGCCCTCCCCTCCTGACGACTCCGAGCCCAGCGTAATCCACAGGGATTTGGGCCACCGTTGGCGCGCCACGTTCGGGCACGAGCGGGCGCGGCGTTACCGCAGAGCTGACAACGTGCCGGCCCGGCGATCCGTGACGAACCTGGAGCTCAGATCTCCGCTTCGCTGAGGAGAAACATCGACTCGTCGCCAACCTCATCGGGCACCTCGGCGATCGGCCCCGCTGATGGCGTGCGACGGATACCGAAGACGATGCACACGATTCCGGCCACCGCGAGCAGCACTGCCGCGCCGATCACCGCGTGGACCGCGTGCACCACGCTCGGGTTCGTTCCGGCGCCCGGCTGCAATTGGCCGCCTCCCGGTAACGCCTCGAAGACGGTCACGAGGACAGCCAGCCCGACCGCCGCCCCGAGCTGCTGGGCCACGTTGACCAGCCCCGACGCGGCGCCCGCCATTTTGTGCTCGACGTCCGCCAGCGACGCGGAGATCATCGGCACGAAGCTCGATCCGCTCCCGAAACCCACCAGGACCAGGGAGACCAGAACGACGAAGTAGGACGAATGCGGCTCGATACGAGTGGCAAGAACCAACCCCGCCGTCGACGTCAGGGCACCGAGGATCATCACCGTCCGGCCCTCCAGCCGCGGGAGGAACACCCGGCTCGTGAGTTGCGACGCCAGGAAGACCGAAATGGGCATGGGTAGGAACGCCACACCGGCCTCAAGTGGCGAGTAGCCCTTCACGTCCTGGAGGAACTGACCCAAGAAGTAGAAGACGCCGTAGAAGGCCGCGAAGAGGAGTGCCCGAGCTCCATTGGCCGACGCGCGCGTGCGATTGGCCAGAAGGCTGAGTGGAAGGATCGGTTCCTCAGCCCGCCCCTCGTGCCAGAGGAAGCCACCCACCACCGCGGCGCCACCGAGAAGTGGCACGAGCGTGATGGGAACGCCCCACCCTTTGGTTCCGGCCTGGACGAGGCCGAACACGATGCTGCCGACCCCGACGGTACAGGTGACGGCGCCCAACAGGTCGAATTGACCACGGCGTTGTGGCGTCTCGACGATCACCAGTCGCCCCATGGCCCAGACCACGACGCCAATGGGCACGTTCACGAACATCACCCAGCGCCACGACGCCAGCTGGGTGAGGATTCCGCCGGCCACCAGCCCGGTCGCACCACCTGCCGCCGAAACAGCCGTGTACAGACCGATGGCCCGCACCCGCGGGGGGCCCTCGGGGAACGATGTCGTGAGGAGCGACAGGGCGCACGGTGCCGCGATGGCGGCGCCCAGGCCCTGAACCGCCCGGGCCGTGAGAAGGACCCAGCCGGACGGGGCCAAACCGCCCACCAGGGAGCTCAGCGTGAAGACGGCCATACCGATCAGGAAGACCCGGCGTCGTCCGAACAGATCCCCGGCCCTGGCCCCGAGGAGCAGGAACCCGCCGAACGTGAGGATGTAGGCGTTGATCACCCACGAGAGCTCGCTCGTCGAAAGATGGAGATCCGTCTGTATGTGCGGCAGCGCGACGTTGACGATCGTGGCGTCGAGCACCACCATCATCTGGGCCGCCAGGATGACGAAGAGCAGAACCGACGGATGCGCCAAACGGCCGCTGACCCACGTACCAGGCATTGCCCCCTCAGGCGACGAGCCCGACGCGCTGGCGTGCGGCAACGTAGCCTGCTTCTGGGGGGTTTGGGACATTCAGACCGACCTTTTCGCTGGTAATCTGGTCAAGCGGAGACTTCCTCCGATTCATTATACGGAGGTAGCCTCCGTTTTTCAAGCCTCGATTCGGGAGTGATGGGGATGACCACCACGCAAGGAGTGAAGAGCTCCGAATTGAGTGCCACCGACGGGGGTGGGACCAATACGGGGCTCGAGCGACCGCTTCGCGCCGACGCCCGGCGCAACCGGGAGCGCCTGCTGGCCGCCGCACGTGCCGTGTTCGCGGACGAGGGCGACACCGCCTCCATGGAGGCGATCGCCCGTGAAGCCGGCGTCGGGGTGGGCACGCTCTACCGCCATTTCCCCACCCGCATCGACCTCGTCGAGGCTGTGTACCGAGACGATGTCCAGGAACTCTCGGAGGCCGCACAACGTGCAGTGTCCGAGCTCGAACCCTGGGCCGCGGTCGAAGCGTTCTTCGAGGCGTTCACCCGCTACGCACACACCAAGAAGACCTTGCTCTCCGAGCTCCATCAGGCGTTCGAGAAGAATCCCTCTCTCAAGTCGGGAGCCAGGGAGGTCATCGATGCCTCCTTCACCTTGGTCATCGATGGTGCCAAGGAGGCGGGAGCCGTCCGGAGCGACATCGAGGGTTCCGACGTCCCCCAGCTGCTGGGCCCTCTGTGTACGAACGCCACGATCACACCAGATCAGTACCGCAGGCTCTTGAGGACGATCCTCGATGGCCTGCGCTCCCCGGAGTCGCCCAGGGACGCGGCGTAGGTTCGTTCGACTGCGGTTATGACCGCAGCGCGCCGGCCGTGATGACGACGAAATTTCGTCGTCCCAGACGGATCAACCGTTTCGCCACCTCTGGGAACCCGACTCGAGCGAGCAGCAACGCAACATCATCTGCTTGCTGTCCTATGAGTACGTGCTTCGCGTGGCCGCGAGCACCACGCTCGATGGATCGTTCCATCAGAAGAAGGCGACCTCCCGGTGCCAGCACCCGAAACGACTCCTGCAGACCTTGGCTGCGATCCTCCCAATCGTTCCTCTCCTCGAGGTGCTCAGCTGTTGCCGGTGATCCTCCGTGCTGCAAGAAAGAGCGCGCAGCGCCGGTCGTCGGCCATGGTCCGGTCGAACTCGTCCCAGTCGTCGTGGGTACCTCCGGCTGCTCGGTACACGAGACGGAGGATCGAGGCGACTGATGGACCGGACCCTGGCGGTGGGGGATCGTCAGGACCTTCCAGGCGAACGGGTCCCTCGACGGCCGCCCAGCGATACCCACTCTTGAACGTCACCGCGGCGCGTCCGGTCCTGCGCAGGGCTGCGAGCTTCAACGCTGACCTCGCCACCACAGCGCCGACGCCGGGCTCGCCCGTCCGAGGATCGTCCAGGACTCCTGCCTTGACGACCGAGGCATGGATTCTGCCGTCTGGGCGGGTGACCGCGAGCACGGCCAAGTAGTCGTCCGCTGCTGCCAGCTCTCTCAGGTTGTCGAGGTCAGTCACCCACCGTCGCTCCCGTGAAGATCATGCAATGCCGACACGAACCCGCAGAGCAGAAAGGATCCGTACGGCCACTTTGCCATGCGGCACAGGACCCCTGGTGACGGATCGGCGCGACCCCAAGGGTTCACGCGTCGGTCACGCTCCAATCATCAAGATGTAAGTCGAGGGTTCCACTGTGAATCGCGTCGGCGGGCAGGACTCGCGGGGTCAACAGTGATCTGATTCATCGATCGCACCACCCGCGTGGCGAAACTCACCCTCCGACCGCTCTTTCGGGCTGGCGTCTCGAGCTTTCACGGACCAAGTGCTCGAGGAGGTCGACAGCTCCCTGGAGTCGGTCTCGCTCCCTTGCTGGGAGCTCATCGAGCAACTCCTCCAGCCAGGCATTCACTCGTGCTCGGTACACCGCAACGCTGCTGCGCCCCGCCGCACTGAGCCGGACCCGTGTGACACGGCCATCGGTGGAATCTGCGAACCGTTCAACGAGACCATCAGCTTCAAGCCGGTTAATGGATTTGCTGACCGTCGGTGGCGCCACGTGCTCTGTCACAGCCAGCGCGCTCGAGAGCCGGCTCGTTCCCCCAGGCAATCGTCGCCAGCATCGCGACATCCGTCGGCGCCATGTGACTGCCAGCGTCTTGTCGCAGAACTCGGGCAAGACGTGTCACCGCAAGCCGGAGACGGCCAACAAGTTCTTCGTCGTCCGGAATGTTCGTGGTCATGTCGACTCCCTGCTCGCTGAGTGCATCTCAACCTCGATCCTCGCCCCGAACGACACCGAGGAGCGCTGCCAGAGGAGAGGCGTCCACGACGACCTTCTCCTTGTCCTCGAACGGCTCAGAGCATCGCTCTGAGTCCAGCCCGCGTGATGCCGACCGGCCCGTTCAACGGTGAGTAGTCCGAGTAGACGCTCTGGAGACGTCGTCGCGAGAACCTCCAAATGCCATCGGACTTGACGAGGTCGCCGTAATAGATACCGAAGTTCACGAACGACGTCTCGCCGACCTTGGCGATCGCGTGAATCGTCGTCGTTGTTGATGCGCGATCGTCTCCCTCGAGGTTCACCACCGTGCCGTGGGTCGTCTGGACGAGAAAGTCAGACTTGTCGAGCATGTCGGCGACATATTCGCGAATCGCATGAGCTCCGACGACCCTCTCACTCATCGGAGGAGATTCCTCCCAGACGGCATCAGGCATCCAGGTCGCCTCGAACGCATCCCAATCGCTACGTGTCACCGCATCCGAATAGCGGACGGTGACCTCTTCGATCGCCAGCTTGTCGTACCACGCCTCGTTACCCGTTGGAGTCATATCACCTCGGCATTCACGGATTGGACAGTGTCGGACGGACGCATCGGGAGTCATCGACCTCTCGGCTCACGCGGCCTATGCATCGATTTGGACCTGAACCACGTGATCCATGCGTCGCGTGTCGGAGCCGTCAAACCTCTTCGGCGGTTCGTTGAGCACGCTAGCCCGCCGTAACAGGCGCGGACTGGTGCCGTAGTCGTCGACCGCACGATGCATCGTCGAGCGCATGTCCCAGACCACGACGTCACCGGGCAACCAACGGTGACGCAGTTGGATCTCGGGCAAGTTCAGCGCGATCGTGTTGAGGCAGTCGAGGACGGAAGCGGACTCGCTGGCCTCGAGTCCGACGATGCGTTGCGTCCACAAGGGGTTCACGTAGAGAACCGGCTCGCCGGTTCCCGGTCGGGCTGCGATCACCGGGTGCACTGACGTGAGCGGGGCTTCCCCCGCCCGCCCCAGGCCGGCGGAGGTGTGCTCGGCGTCCAAGCCGGACAAGAACTGAGCGAACGGGCGCGACAATCTCGAGTACGCCGCAGCCATGTTCGACCACATCGTGTCCCCGCCCACTGAAGGTACAGACTTGGCGGCGAGGACGCCGAGCCAGACGGGACTGGGTTCGAAGGTGAGATCCGTGTGCCACATGCTCGCTCGGAATTCAGCGCCATTCACGTCGTAGAGCCCTTTTGCCGACGTGTCTTCGACGTACCCGGCCGGTGACGGCGCCACGGTGCCGAAGTACGATGCGAACGCGTACAACTCTCGATCGTCCAACTGCTGCTCGCGTACCACCACAACGTGATGGCGGTGGAGGGCAGCTCTCACGAGAGCGAGATCGTCATGCACGCCCCGGCGAAGGTCCAACCCCTGAACCTCGGCGCCGATCGACGGCGTGAGTTGCTCCACTTGCGGTGTCATCGCCCTTGCCCCGCGACCGGTCAGGCTGATACGTTCATTCACGATGTGAACTATATTGAGTGAACGACATCGAGTGGCGGAGCTCAAGTCGTCCGCCGGAGGGGGTGCCTTCAATGGCACTAGACATGAAGACCACCCGGACCGGGGGGATCACACTCGAGGGAGAGGCACCGATCATGGCCCTCTCCGCCGACACCCACGTTGGGCCGCGTATGCAAGACCTCCGCCCGTACTGTCCGCAGGGGTATCTCGAAGCCTTCGACCAGTTCTGCCAGACCCGGCTGTCAAAGGCGTCCGTGCAGGGTGCGATCTTCGAGCAGACCTTCTCGGAGGAGTACCGCCACGGCCGCGCCCTGAATTTACAGACTGCTGGTCACTACGACGCTGACGTCTACCTCCGCGACATGGACCACGAGGGAGTCGCCGGCGCAGTGGTCTTCCACAACAGCCTGAACGGTGAGCCGTTGCCTTTCGACATCGCACACGGGCTCCGGGGGATTCCGCCCGAGGAGCGCGAGAATGTCGCCGCCGGCCGACAGATGTACAACCGCTGGCTCGCCGATTTCTGCGCCACGCAGCCGGGAAGGACCATCGGTCTGGCATACCTTCCCTTGTGGGACGCCGACGCGTCCATTGCCGAGCTCGAGTGGTGTGCCGAGCACGGCTTGGGCGGAATCAACTACCCCGCCCCTGGTCAGCCCGGCATGCTGCCGCCCGATGCTCCCGATTCCGACCGGCTGTTCGCGGCCTGCGCCGACCTCGACATGACGCTGACCACCCATATCGGCTCCGTGGCACCTATCGCGGCCTACGACAATTGGGAGGTGCGCAACCCGCGGAGCTTCCAGTTCGGGCTCATGGATGCAGGCGACTGGGGCGTGCGGACCGTTTCGAGCCTGGTGATCTTCGGTGCGTTCGAGCGTCATCCGAACCTCAAACTCGTCCTCACCGAAGTCCCCGGTGTCTTCTGGAACGAACTCGCGATCAAGATGGACTCACTGCACGAATCGCCGCTGCGGCGAGCCGAGAATTCCCTCAAACGGCCACCCAGTGAGTACATGGCGACCAACGTCTGGCTGGGGAACAGTTTCCAGTCACGACAGGAGGCCACCGCTGCCATCGACATCGGTCGCTCCGACAGGTTCTGCTGGGGATCCGACTATCCCCACCCCGAAGGCACCTTCAGCTACTCCGACGACGTCGACCAGTGCCCCATGACCCTTCTCTCCCTCGCGTTCACCTACCACGGTCTCCCGTTGGACCACGTTCGCAAGCTCGTGGGCGAGAATCTCCTGAAGGCATATCCACGCTTCGACGAAGCCGTGCTGTACGACGCCACAGAACGAGTGGGGATGGGCGCCGCCGAGATCTCGACCGCACCCGATCTCGACAAGCACGAGTACATCCGCACCACCGGGACCATGGCCTTCCGCGTCCACGGTCCGTGGAGCTGACGGAGCTTGCACAGCCCGATCACATGGTACGCGTCTCCTCGGCGCCGTTGGCAAGTACATTGTGCAGCTTCATGTCGCGGAGCTCAAACATCACACCGTGCAACATATGGAACGCGAAGATATCGGGCCTGACTCCGACGTCGCTTTCCCCACAGCAAACCAGCGGGCACGTCGCGCCCAGCCGCATGCTCTCGTCTCCCAGGTCGTCTGCGTTGAATGCGACATGGTTGAATGCCCAATCCGTCCCGGTACCTGCCCAGGGCGTGTCTGGAACCGCTTCGATGACCTCGATACGCGGATGCAGCACCGACTTGGCCAGATTCAGCACGATCTCCGTCGTCCCGGTACCCGGGCGGTGGACGGATAACGCGGCCGGCATCGGAACCCACTCCAGTCCGAAGAGCGCCGACATCTCGTCGAGCGCCGGTTCGAGCCTCGGAACCACGAAAGCGACGTGATCGATTGCCATTGTCACGATGACTCCCCTCTTTCAGCACACCCGGGATCACCCGCGGTTTCCACATACGTGCGGCCCGCTCAGCATCTCGTTCCGGCACCCTCGGTTCCGGCACCCTCGATCGGATCAGTCTTTCTCCACAGTGCCACCGGCCTGGAACAACGGCAAGCACATCGTCTTTGGCCGAAGCCTTCACACATGAACCTGTTCGGCGGCCTGGAACCTCCTGAGGCAGTCGTCAGTGTCGCCGACGAGGTCCCTGCTTCTCGAAAGGGGTTGTTGCGGAAGTGTGCTTCACACTCTCCAAAGTCCCCCTCTGGAGTGATCGAGTGCGTGCTCGGTGCCGACATCCAGTCGCTCCAGACGGGCAGCGAGGTTGGTGTAGCATCGCGGTCAACAGTTGCCCTAGACCTCGGTGACCCAAACAACGGTCGGGCGTGCTCGCTAACCGCTCGGCCATGAAGGGAAACCGTGTTGGGCACTATCCCAAAGAGTTCCGCTGACCGGGTCTCGAAGCCGACCCCGGCCCTGTCGGTTGGCCGGATCGTCACTGCACTCCTCGTCGTCGGTCCACTTCTTGGGTTGGCGTGTCTGCTGCCCTTCATCCCAGGCCACCTTCTGAACGTCGACGACGTCGTGATCGCCGCGGTGCTGTACGTGTTCGCGGGATTTGGGGTCTCGGTCGGCTATCACCGGCTGCTGACACACGGGAGCTTCAAGGCCAAGAGAGCTCTCAAAATCACGTGCGCAGTGGCCGGTTCCATGGCCCTCGAGGGGTCGGCGATCAGCTGGGTGGCGATTCATCGCCGGCATCACATGTTCAGCGACAGACCAGGCGACCCCCACTCTCCGCACCGCTACGGACCCGGTACTGTCCCGACGCTGAAGGGGTTCTGGTGGGCGCATGTCGGCTGGTTGTTCGCCATGGACCCCACAGACACCAGGCGATTCGCTCCGGACCTGCGTCGGGACCGGGACATCGTCGTGATCGACCGGCTGTTTCCACTGCTTGCCGTGGCTTCGCTCGCACTGCCGTTCTTCATCGGGTGGGCCCTGTCGGGAACCCTGTTCGGTGCGCTCAGTGCATTCCTCTGGGCAGGTCTTGTCAGGATGGCGATCTTCCATCACGTCACGTGGAGCGTCAACTCGGTCTCCCATTTGTGGGGACGAAGCCCGTTCGTAACGCACGACCACAGCACCAATGTCGGAGTCCTCTCCCTGTTCTCTTTCGGGGAGAGCTGGCATAACTTCCACCACGCGTCGCCGTCCTCCGCCCGCCATGGCGTGTTGCCGCACCAGCGAGACCTCTCGGCTCGATTGATCTCGGTTTTTGAGCGAATGGGATGGGCGACGAAGGTGCGGTGGCCGAATCCGGCTCAGATCGTCGCCCTCCTCCAGCCAGGACCCGTGGAAGAACCGATGGCGAGCCGTCCGGTCGGAGCCTAGGGAGCCCGACCCCCGGCTACCGGGAGCGGGACAATCGCCTGAGCGTGAATCTGGCAGAACGGTTCTTGGCCGGTGTCATCGACAGATCGGCTGACCAGGCGCCGACTTTGGATCTCATCTGCCAGGTTTGTTGTGACTTACTCTCGTTCACGGTCGCATCGGTGGTGCTGATGGGCGACCAGGGGGTCGAGGGGATCACCGGGGCATCCGACGCGCTGGCAGCCGTCATCCAGAACGAGGAGTTCACTCTCGGCGAGGGCCCGGCGACCGACGTCCGCCGGGAAAGACGGCCGATCCTCGTTTCGGACATACGAGATGAAACGAGCAACTGGCCGCGATTCGTTCCGGCCGTCGCGCGGCTCGGTATCCGGGCCATCTACGCCATTCCTCTCCAGATTGGAGGGGTCGACCTCGGCGTTCTGGTCCTGGGCGGCGCCAACCCCAGGGCCTTGGCCGGCCAGGAGCTCACCGACTCATTGCTTCTCGGAGATCTGGTCAGTCGGCTGGTCCTCGATCTGCAGGCAGGGGTCACCTCGGAGTCGTTGGCATGGGCCCTTGACGCCACCGACTCCCGGGCGGTCGTGCATCAAGCAACTGGGATGATCGCGGCCCAGCTCGACGTCGGGGTCGCAGAAGCGCTTGTCAGGCTCCGAGCGAACAGCTTCGCCACAGATCGCCCGATCGACCAGGTGGCCACCGAGGTCGTGGCTGGTGTGCAGCGCTTCGAGGAGCTGTAAGCCGGCCGGTCCGGCCCGTGACCCAGATAGCCGTGGGAGAAAATATTCTATTCCACAGGCCCCCGAACTCGGCCCCTACGAGCTAGGAGCGTGAAAGTTTTGGACAGTCGAGACGAATGGCTTGCTCGGACCTTTGTGGAACTTGCCGACACCCTTGTGGCCGACTTCGATCTCATCGAGTTTCTGTCGATGCTGGCAGACCGCTGCGTGGAACTGCTCGGTGCTGCCGAAGTCGGATTGCTCCTGGTCGGCCCACGCGGGCTGCAAGTGATGGCCTCGTCAACCGAGCGAATGAAGGTGACGGAACTGTTGGAGGTGCAATTCGAAGAAGGCCCTTGCTTTGAGTGTTATCGCATGGGACTCCCCGTTTTGAACCAGCAGCTCGCGTCAGCCGACGGTCGATGGCCGCGCTTTGCCCGTAGGGCCCGCGAGAGCGGCTTCCAGATGGTCCACGCGATGCCATTGCGGCTCCGAGATGAGGTGATAGGGGCGATGAACGTCTTCGACACTTCGCTCCACGAGATGACCCTGACGGAATCGAATCTGCTCAGGGCCTTTGCTGACGCTGCCACGATCGGCATTCTCCAGGAACGAACGGTGAAGCAGCACAGCGACCTATCCATCCAGCTCCAGGGCGCTCTCAACTCCCGGATCGCAGTAGAGCAGGCAAAAGGAATCGTCGTCGAGCGGTTGAAGGTCGACATGGACACCGCGTTCGGAATGATCCGCAACCATGCTCGGAACCACGGCACACTGCTGAGTGCGGTCGCCGACGCTCTGGTTCGGGGCTCACTCAGTTCGGCCGAGCTCGCGTTCCCATCGAAGGAGCGCAGCGCGGACCGGCCGAAGGGTCAGCCTGCCTGATCAGCTGTGAATGATGACCGCGGTTGTCGTCCCAAATTAGTGTTCCTGCGCAAGAGTCCACTCCACGGCGGCACAGATTGCATCGTGTCCTTTCGGATCGAACGCATGCCCCATGTCGTGAGCCAGGACAACATAACGTCGCGAATCCGCGCGAAGCTGCAACTCGAGCCCCCAACGGACCGGGATGAGCGCGTCCTTTCGTCCATGCACCACGGCGAGGGGGCTTGTGACTCGATCAGTCAAGACCTGAGGTGGATCGGTCGCCGTCCATCGGGAACCGATCCTGACACCCATTCGCCGACGGGCAATCCACCGACCTGGCCGCGTTCGAACGAGACCCACTGTCAACACCGCCCGCAGTCTGAGCGGAATCCGCCACTCAGCGGGACTCGAGACGATGACGACTCCGTTCAGCTCGGGGTGGTCGCCGGCATAGCGGAGAACGGCGACGCCGCCGAGCGACGCTCCGATCAAGATCGTCGGCACTCCCCGTCCCATTGCCCATGCCGCGGCCGCTTCCACGTCCAAATGCTCCCGATGTCCCAAGGAGTAGGTTCCCGCAGAAGCTCCATGGCCGCGAGAGTCGTAGGACAGAACTTCGAAGCTGTTCTGTTGGAAACGCCCGGCCAGGGCCTCGATGTGAGGATGATCCTTCCTGGCCGCCAGTCCGTGTACGAGCACAACGACGGCGACGGGAGGCTTACGTGAAGGTAGCCAGTGGAGACCTGCCAAGGCGATGCCATCGGTTGTGACGAGGCTGATTGGCCTAGATGCTCCGTTTAGGCCGGTCTCCAAGACGCTCCTCGTTCTGAGCTCGAACGGGGCGATGTGCCGGTCCGCCCATCACGATCCAGCGG
The DNA here is from genome assembly GCA_963787485.1 of uncultured Acidimicrobiaceae bacterium. GTDB lineage: Bacteria > Actinomycetota > Acidimicrobiia > Acidimicrobiales > RAAP-2 > Bog-473. The sequence continues at coordinate 795,210 of CAWBDF010000007.1, forward strand.
AGCGTGACGAAATGTGCTCTCCCCCTTTGGGACTCCAACCCTAAGGGCGAGTGGAGGTCCTTCGATCGTTTCCCTGGAGAAGGCCTACGAGAGAGGGGGCCTCCCTCCAATCGGGGAGCGAACCCAGAAGGCGATACGTTGGGCGCGTGTGCTTCTCCCCCGAAGGCGATCTTGTCGGGGGACTGGTGGTCACCGCCATCGGTATCGACGCGTACCACCACCTCCGCGGACAGAACAATCACCTGCTGTTCGCGACTGTGCCACTCGTACTCGGGATTCATCAACTCGATGAATCGCTCGTTTGGTGGGGCCTCGAAGGACCCGTTCCGCACTGGCTCGGAAGTCTCGCGATGTGGATCTACTTGTTGATTGCCATGGTGGTCGTCCCCATCCTCGTGCCTCTCTCGATCTGGAAGCTTCAACCGACATCGCAGCGACGATGGGTCGTCGCTCCGTTTGTGGGCCTCGGCATCGTTGTGGCGACCGTCCTCCTGATCACCATGTTGCAGGGGCCGGTCTCGGTCAGGCTGGGCGCGCACCATCTCGCCTACAGCATCGGGCTTCGCAATGGGATCCTGATTGTCGGTCTCTATGTTCTTGCGACGTGTGGGTCACTCCTATGCTCGGGCTACCGGGACATTGTGATCTTCGGCGTTGCGAATCTGATCGCAGTGATCGTCTTGGCTCGGCTGACTGCCGATGGATTTGCGTCGCTGTGGTGTTTCTACGCGGCCATTGCCGCCGGCTTCGTCTCGCTTCACATGCGCCTCGGGAGACCCCACCGAGCGAAGCCCTACGCTCTGAGCTAAGTCCGTCGAATGACGGAAGCGGCTCAGGCGTTCACGTTGTTCGGGAGCGTCTTCAAGGTAGTTTTCCACGCTGAATAGACCCCGCGCCTCTTCAAGGGATCGCCTGAGCCAGCGAGTACTGGCTGACCCCGAGCGGGTCCAGGAAGTAGTCGACCCGGTGCCGCCAGCTCCCTTTAGCTCGCGGCGCCGTCCTCGCAAGGGTGGCAGCGTTCAGACGGAAGGGCATGCTGACAAGGCTGGTTGGCCCTGGTTTCCGACCTGACCGGGTGGTTAGGATCGGGAGGTCGCGGCGGTCCGCAGAGTACGAACCGGGGTTCGTGCCGACGCCCGCGCTGACGGTTGAGGAGAGTAGTGAGCACACGGGTCGCGCTGGTCACCGGTGCCAGCCGAGGAATCGGGAAGGCGAGTGCGATCGCGCTCGCCGATGCGGGGTTCGACGTGGCCATCGCGGCGCGGACCGTCCACGAGGGCGAAGGCCGGGACGAACGCCACCCAGGAGAAACGATCCCCGGCAGTCTCGACTCCACCGCGGAGGCGATCAGGGCGGCCGGGCGAAAGGTGCTCCCCGTGCAACTCGATCTCCTCGATCGGCCATCGTGGTCCGCGGGCGTCGACCAGGTCCTCACGGCCTGGTCCCGGGTGGACGTACTGGTGAACAACGCCCGCCATCAGCGCTTCGACCACCGGGCGCGCTTCGCGGACCTGTCGATCGAGACCCTCGACCTCGAGCTGCAGGGAAACCTGCTGGCACCAGTGGTCCTCAGCAAGCTCGTGCTGCCCGGGATGCTCGAGCGGGGGTCCGGCACCATCATCAACCTGACCTCCAGCGCCGGATACCAAAACCCGCCCGGGACGGTAGAGAACGGCGGCTGGTCCACCAGCTACGCGCTGGCCAAGGGCGGGCTGCACCGGCTCGCGGGCATGATCGCGATCGAGCTTGGCGACCAGGGAATCCTGGCGTTCAACCTCCAGCCCGGGTTCGTGGTCGGAGAGAAGAACGCTCATCGCCTGGCGGAGCTCGGTGCGATCGGCAAGTCGGTGCCTGCGCCTCCCGCGGCCATCGGTTCGGTCGTGTCGTGGTTGGCGACGAACCCCGAGGCGGCGGAGATGAACGGCAAGACCATCGAGGGGCAGTACTTCTGCCTCGAACGAGAGCTCTATCCCGACTGGCGTCAGGGCCGCACCGATGACGGCGCCGTCGGTCCGAGGGTCGCTGTCTGGTAGCCCCGCGAGACCTCCACCGAAGACCACGGCCGGGACCCGCACGTGACGCGACCCTCGGCACAGGGCAGCGCGCGTGAGCGGGTCGTGCTCGCGGCTCGCGCCTTATTCGTCGAATACGGCGTCGATGGCACTTCCATGCAGATGGTCGCCGACGCACTGGGGGTCACAAAGGGGGCAGTCTTCTACCACTTCAAGACCAAGCGGGATCTCGTCGAGGCGAGTGCAAGCCTCGAGCTCGACGGACTCGAGGCGGCCCTCGACATCGCCGATGCAGCCGTCTCGCGCCGTGACGCCCGCGAGGTGCTGCTGACGTACGCCATCGACCGGGCCGTGCTGCGCCGTCGGGAGACGACCAACCTCCAGAGCGACCCGGCGATGATCCGCATTCTCAACGAGCAAGGCCGGTTCCGGGCGCTGACAGAACGCTTTCATCGGATCTTCTTCGACGCTGACACGCCCACCGGCCGGACTGACGCGGCCATCCTGAGCGCGGTCGTCGGCCAGGCCGTCACAAATCCACTGGTCGAGGACCTCGACGACGCCGAACTCCGCGCCGAGCTGCTCCGGGCGGCGCGCCGCCTGCTTCCCTGATGATCCTTTGGGCAGCCGCCGGAAGGATCAGCGCAAGTACGCCGCGCCGCCGTCGACGGGAACGATCGTGCCTGTGATCATCCCGGCGTCGGGCCCAACGAGGAACGCGACGGCACGACCGACGTCGAGCTCGGCATCGCCCATGCGTCCGATCGGAACGTGGTCGAGCGAGCGCGCCGCCGCCTCGGGATTGTGGTGCAACCACTGCTCGTAGCCCGGTGACGACACAAGAGGTTGCACGGTGTTGACGCGGATGCCATCGCGGCCCCACTCGACCGCCGCGGCCCGGCTGAACGTCTGGAGCGCGGATTTCGCCGCGGCATACGCCGCGAGACCCGGCGGCCCCGCCAGCGTTGCCGCTCCCGAGCTGATGTTGACGATCGCGCCATCGTCACGAAGATACGGGTGGCACGCGCGCATGAACCGGAACGCTGCGAGGGGACCCGACGTCCACGCGTCGTCCACGACTTCTTCGGTGACCTCGAGGAGCGTCCCAGTCCCAGGGGTCTGCGCGTTGTTGACGAGGATCCGAATCCCGCCGAAGGCAGCGACCACGGTGTCGACCGCCCGCTCGATCGCGGGGAGTTCACGTACGTCGCACACCACGGGAATCGCGGTGCCGCCGCGCTGTTCGATCTCGCCGCAGGTGTCTCCGAGGGTGTCCTCAGAGCGGTCGATCACCGCAACCGGCGCGCCCTCGGCGGCGAGCGCGAGAGCGATCCCCCTGCCGACGCCACGTCCCGCCCCAGTGATCAGCGCGGGACGGCCGGTCAAGGTGCTCACGACCACACACTCTCCTTCCTGCCGATCGATCCGATGTCGGCCTCCGACGTGCGCCAGTCCGGGTGCAGGCCTCGCTCGAGGGCGAAGTTCTGGCCTTCGATCGTCTTGCCGTTGAACGTCGCCGCCTCCCGGTCCGCTGCGAGCCACGCCACTACTGCGCCCAGCGCTGCGGGTGGAGCTCCGTCCCAGGGAATTCCGAGCTGCTTGGCCATCGCCTCCATCCGTTCGGTGAGCACGAAGCCAGGCTGCACATTGAACGCCTTGATCCCACGGTCGCCGAGCTCGAGGGCGAGCATGCCGGCGAGGCGGTGGAACGAGCCCTTCACCAAGGCGTAGGTGACCGACCATCCGCCTTTGCCCGACGGCACGGGCGGGTCCATGTAGCCCGCCGTCGAGGACAGGTTGACGATCGTGCCGTCGCCCCGCTCGAGCATCCCCGGCAGGACCAGTTTCACCAGGGCCACAAACGACAGGACATTGGCGTCGATCTCCTTCTCGATCGTCCGCATCGGCACGTCGACGAAGGGATCGTTGTGACCCGGTTCGACGTGGAGCGCGTTGTTGACCAGCACGTCGACGCGGCCCCAGGCGTCGAGCACCCGTTGCGCGGCGGCACCCACCGAGGCGCGGTCGCTGAGGTCCATCTGCACGGGCAGCGCCCGTTGGCCGGCCGCCTCAACACCGGCCGGTGCTCTCGATGCTGCCGGGAATGGCGTGGTGGTCCTCGGCAAGTGGCTCCCGTCCGTCACCCTCGTGCAGCGTTCTGGATGCGAGGGCAACGTCGAATCCGCGCTTGGCGAGCTCGAGGGCACAACCCTTCCCGATCCCGCGGCTCGAACCAACCACCAGAGCGACACGACGGTCTGACATCGAACCTCCCACGACGTCTTTCGCTATACGCGGGACCCCGCCTCGCGCCGATTGTGGCGAATACTAACCGGTCGGTCAGTAGTGGCCAATCCGCCGCGTTACCACTCCCTTCCCATCTGACAACAAAGGTGACGTGGCCATCAGGCCGGACCCGGTGTGGCGCAGACTACCGGCGTGGCGAACCCGTTCAATCCTGATGGACCGCACTACCATCCGAGTTGGCCAGTTGGGGCACGAAGTCCCCGGGACACTGCGAAGCCAGATCGCTGAGGTCCATCTGGTTCAGTCACGTCCGACCCTAGGAGGGTGACGATGGTCAAACCGGTAGCAATGAACATCAGCGATTGGAACGCATGGCACGAGGAGTACGACGACCCAAACTCAGAGCTTGCCTTCCGACTTCGGCTCGTGCAAGCACGCGTCGTGGCGGCGGTGGACACGTGCGAACACGATCCGGTGGCGATCGTGAGCATCTGCGGTGGTCAGGGTCGGGAAGTGATCGGCGCGCTGGAAAAACATCCGAGGCGCGCCAAAGTTGCTGGCTTTTTGGTCGAACTCCATCCGGACAATGCGTCCTTCGCACATGAATGGGCCCATCGAAGTGGCATGACTCTGTTTCAGGTGATCAATGCCGATGCATCGGTGAGCGATACCTACAAGGATGTCAACCGTGCTGACGTTGTTGTGATCTCCGGAGTCTTTGGCCATATCGACACTCACGACATCCGACGCACTATTGGTTTCCTAAGAGAGCTCTGTGCGCCTGGGAGCACCGTCATCTGGACCTCCTACGAGGTCTATCCCGAGCGAACTCAGAAAATCAAAGCCATCTTCACGGAAAATGATTTCGAAGAGACAGGCTCCGACCTGACGCCAGAAGGCACGTTCGGGGTGATCCAAGAGCGATACGCGGGTGTCCCATTGCCGCTCGGAGAGAACCGGAAGATCTTCAGCTTCGGATCGTCGAGAAAGCGAAGGGATCCCCATGGCACGACACATAGCGGATCCTGATGGCCTCTGTGCCTGACTGAGGTGGGTCTTTCCGAGCCGGGCTATCGGTCCTCATGGAGAGGGCGAAGCTCAATGATCGGGAGCGCGCGCGTCGTCTGCGCCTGGTATCCGCGGTAGACGTCGTTGAGGTTGCTGAAGAGGTAATCGCGATCCTCTCCCTGCGTCATCACCGCTTCGGCGCGAAACGTCTCGCCCCGCCACTCGACGGTCACAATTGGGTTCGCCACAATGTTGTGGTACCACTGCGGGTTCTTCGGAAGCCCCGCCGACGACGCGACGACGACGAGGCGACCGTCTATCTCCTCGACGCCGACGGGGACCGTCCGTTCGATCCCACTCTTCGCGCCGTTCATGGTGAGCAAGACGATCGAGGCCGGGGGGAGCTCACCCGTGCGCTTCCCGCCAGAAGCCCGGTAATCGGCGATCAACGCCTCGTTGAAGCGTCGGGCTTTCTCGCCCGGTCCGGTCGACCGCATCTCTTCGACGACCTCGGCGAGTGCCGCAATGGTCGCCCCGGGCGATGTCTGCTCGTCCATGGTTGTCCTCCCTCCGGCTCCAACAATGACTCCCCAGCATGATCTCTGGTCGCAAGAGTCGCTGGCCGAGGAAGCCAGTTGGCCCCAAATTACCCACCTACGAGCCGTCTGCGTGGTGGGCGCTAGGGGTGACGTGCGCGCCGAAGGAATCGAGGTACATCTCTGTCTCCCACAAATCCCGCCTCTCTTTCAATCCTTGGTCCGTAGAACAGACACTTCGAGCGTGGAGACCTGGTGAACCTGGCTCGACTACGTAATACGGCACTCGACGAGGACTGATCCGCTGAGATGAGACCCCCTTGACCGCACTCCCAATGCGGACAAGAGTGGCTCGACGCCTGCAAGTGGCGGCGGCGACGCTCGGAACACCTCTGAACGTGACGGAGTGTCCGACTCTGAGGTGAGGGAAGCGTCCGACCGTGACGAAGGACAGGAGGTGGACCAGTGGATGAGGTGGTCATTATCTCGGTGGACTCTCACGCCCAGCCACTGCCTGCGATGTGGGCACAGTATCTCGAGAAGCGCTATCACCAGCTCTTGCCCAGCCTGCGCCAGGAGAACTCTCGGTTCACTGAGATATTCGGCGGTCTGGTCCTTGACCGGATCTACTCGGACGTCGAAGTCTTCGACCGAGATCACATATTCAGGGAGGGTGGCGCACGCGGCCTCTACGACCTAGATGTCCGGCTCGCCGAGATGGACCGAGAAGGGATAGCGGCCGAATACGTCTACTTCGGTGACCCGCGCGCCGTGAGCCTCTTCTTCGCGAATTCGAACCAGAAGTACCAGCCCGACGTGGTTGAAGCCGGAATCCGCGCTTGGCACCGCTGGCTCGACGATGCCTTCGGCAGCGCAAAGGACCGGCTACTTCTCGTCGGAGTGGTGGGTTGCGGTCCCTGTTTTGACGTGGAGGCGACCCTCAATGAGCTCGCCTGGGTCTCCGATCACGGGTTCGTCGGCACCTTTCTGCCCGGGTTCACCAGATATCCCGGCCAGCCCCCGCTTTTTGACGAGTTCTGGGAACCCTTCTGGTCGTTCTGTGAAGCGCGGGACCTGGCTCTCTTCCTCCATGCTGGCTACGGACCCGAGCAGGGCCCCTTCGCCGCGGACGTCGCTGTCCTTCACGAGGAAATACAGACAAGCGGTGGCATGACAAAAGAACTGCTCGAACGGCGCACGACCGACATCCTCACCAACGAGTTCTTTTCGAAATTCAAGACCCGCAGGCCGCTGTGGCAACTGATGCTTGGGGGGGTCTTCGATCGCCACCCGAAACTCAAGTTCGTCATGACAGAGATCCGAGCCGACTGGCTCCCCGCGACCTTGCAGCACCTCGAGGCCGTCTACCGAGACCATCGGGAGGATCTCCCAGCGAGGCGTTCACCAACCGATTACTGGCACAGCAATTGCTTCACCAGCCTCTCGTTCGTGCATCGCTCGGAGATGGCAATGCGCCATGAGATCGGTGTCGAACAGATCGCATTCGGGCGTGACTATCCGCATCCCGAGGGAACCTGGCCGAATACCACCGAATGGCTCAAGGATGCCCTCATCGGGGTGCCGGAGGACGAGGCGCGCCTGATGTTGGGGGAGAACGCCATCCGTTTCTTCGGTCTCGACGGCCCCAAACTGATCCGCATCGCAGAGCGCGTCGGTCCCACGATGGACGAGATCACGGGTGGTCCAGACGTTGATCCCGCACTTCTCAGGCACTTCGATCTTCGCGGTGGCTATCTCAAGCCACCAGAGGCCGATGCGAACCTCGAGTCGGTGGACGCAATTGTGAGAGAGGACATGGCGCTGCTCGCTCCATGAGCCGACCTGGTCAGAGATTGTTCAGCCAAGGTCCTACTGCGGCGCCGATCGCAGCATCGCATCAAGATCGCCCCACTTATACTTCGACTGGCGCGTGCTGAGCCATCGCATCAGGAGGTGGAGTCGTAGTGGCGATCGGAGACTACGAACGGGACGCGGATCTGCTCGAGGGATGGAACGCATTCTGCGAGCAAGTCCGTCTGGCCGGTGAACAAGTCTTCAAGGACGACAATGGCGCCACCGAAGTCGAACGCTGCAGCGGGTTCAACTATCTGACCCAGAACCTGAGCCAAGCCTTCGACATCTGGCTGGAGAACCGCAGGACCAAGCAACCGTTTTTTCACCCGTTTTGCAGCCCCATTCGCAAGCTGGGCTGCGACGACGCGGACTGTATCTACTTCCAGTCCTGGATCAACGATCACGACACGTACAGGATCAGCGGGCGACGTGGTTCGTCCCGCATGCTGAACTTCGCCGTCCACGGACCCTGGAGGCCCGGTTACCTGCACGAGCCGTTTGGAGATTTTCCCTTCGCCAATGTCTTCGGCGAGGATCTCGACGTGGACGGCGATGATCACTTCGAGTTGTGGATCAGCCCCGACCAACACCCAGGGAACTGGATCGAGTCACAACCCGGCACCCGCAAGATCTTCTGCCGCCAGTACTTCGACCGGTGGGACGAGAAACCCGGCGCCTTCAGGATCGAGAGGGTCGGACCTCCGGAACCTCCCGCACCCCTCTCCGTCGACACCCTCCTCGAAGCCATGGGCGCCGCAGGATCCTTTGTGTACGACACGGTCAGCTATTGGCCAGACGCGCTGTGGGACCGCTACCGGATCCGTGAACAGATCAATCAGCTGGTGGCGCAGGAGGCGGACGAGTCGAAGGGGGTGAAGCCGCCCCATACGGACGAGATCGATGCGAAACGAGGACGCGTTGTCGGTCACCTGGCCTGGGAACTGCCTCGGGACAGTGCGATGGTCATCGAATTCGATCCTGGCGATTCGTTCTGGCAGGTGACCAACATGAATGTGTTCGGTGCCAGCCTGGACTTCCGTTACCGCCAGGTGAACCTGACTTCAGGTACGAGCGTGAGGGACTCCGACCAGAAGGTGCGGCTCATCATGTCGCATGTGGATCCGGGCTTCGCCAACTGGATCGATACTCAGGAGCACGGCCGAGGATGGATGTTCTTCCGCAACGTCCGCACCCGAACCCTCCCGGAAGTCCGGACCAGGATCGTCGCCATGGAGGATGTCGGGACGGACCTGGAGGGCGTCTCGCCGCGGATCACCCAGGCCGAGCGCGAAGCCGAAATGCGGACCCGTCTCGCGGCGTACGCCAGGCGACTCCCCACCCTCGGGGTCTAAGCCGACCCGACGTGGAAGCCAAGGCGACAACGACGTCCCAAAACGACCTTCTGGAGCGATCGTGAGCTCCGATCGCACCAAGCCATTGTCGGCGGACGAGATGCTGACCCATGCCACCGAGGAAACCGGGCTGGACGATTTCGGCGAGCACGGCGGCGAGTTCGTCGATCAATTCCGCATCCTTGTTGACTGTATGAACAGAGATGCCGACATCCGCCCGTCCAGCCGCCACAACGCCATGGCTCGGCTCGGCAACACCCTCCGCGGTCGGCTTCGCTTGATGAACGACCGCCGGACCATTCCCGAAATCATGAAGGAGGAGATCCTCCGGCCCATCGTCATCATCGGAGCGCCCAGGGCCGGAAGCACCTTCCTTCACGGCTTGTTCGCCGCCGATCCGCGCAACCGGATTCCCCACGCCTGGGAGGTCACGTTCCCCAGCCCACCGCCGGAGAGGGCGACCTTCTCGGTGGATCCCCGGATCGCCCAGTGTGATGCGTACTTCGAGAGCCTGGGCCAGCTCAATCCGCGGCTGCAGGCGATCAAGCCCGAAACTGCCACCAGTCCATATGAGAGCGGAGGCATCCGTGAGTTCATGTGGACGGGCTACGTTGGAATCTGGTGGAACGTTCCCACGTTCGCCCAGATGGTCGGGCTCGGCCCGACGAGAAAGCTGTCATTCGAATTCGAGCGCGATTTCCTCAAGCACCTCCAGTACCGGTACCCGGGCGAACGCTGGGTGTTGAAGAACCCGGCAGCCACCCGCGGATTCCAGCATTTCTTTGACGTCTTTCCCGATGCGTTCGTCGTGGTCACCCACCGCACGCCGGTCAAGGTCGTGCCCTCAGTGGTGAGCCTGGTCAAAGAAATGCGACGGGTGTACTCGGACACGCTGCCCGATCCGCGTCGGAGTGCGCTCGAACGGGTCTCCATGATGACCGAGGAGTTCAATCGGCTCATTGAGTTGAGAGCGGCAGCCGACCGCGAAGATCAGTTCTTCGACTGTCACTTCAAGGACCTCGTCGGCGACCCCGTCAACACAATCGCTGGTATCTACGACAAGGCCGGGATAGATCTCCCTGAGCACGTCGTCAGGCAGGTCGAGACCTTCGTGCAGCACGACCCCCGGACCAAGGGATCACGGCACCGTTACCCTGCCCATCCGGGGGGTCTGTCGAAAGCCGACGTTCTCGATGCCTTCCATGAGTACATGGAGCACTACGGCGTGGATCACGAGGCGTGATCAGGTCGGCCTGAGTGACTCCTTCGGTCGCACAACCGTACGGCCATCGCCATTATCAACGCGATGCGTACCTCGCCGCGATTTCGGCCACCTGAGCCGCGGCACGATCTGGTTGCCCCGAAAATCCCCGGCGCGGCCCGGGCCACCCTGGCAGCAAACCATGTTCATGGCAGAACTCCTGGGCGAAGACGGTTTGGCCGGTGAACTCGGAGGCCTCGGGGTGGGTCGCCAACCAGGCAACCACCGCCCCGACCACCTCTGGCGGCTCCCCACTGGCCTCGAGCCCGTAGATCGCGCGGTCCTTGACGACTCGGTCCGTCACGATCCCACCAGGATCGATGTTGATCACCCTGATCCGGTGGGGCGCCAGCTCCTGGCTCAACAGCCCGGCGACCCGCTGGAGCGCGGCCTTCATCGCCCCGTAGGAGATTCCCCATCCGCCCTGTCCGGCCGGTCGGGGCGGGTCGGCGAATCCTGCGGCACTTGTGATGTCGAGGATGAGCCCGCCTCCATTCTCGATCATGGGCGGGATCAGGTATTTGTTCAAGACCAGGGGGGCGAAGAACCCGCCCTGCATGTGGTCCCGGATCACCCGGACCGGCGTGTCCATGAAGCTGTCCCAGTTCCCGGGTCCAACGAATCGGCCATTGTGAACGACGACGTCGACGACTCCCCAACGTTCGAGGACGGCCGTGGCCGCAGCTCCGAGAGAGGCTTCGTCGAGCAAGTCGGCCGGGACCATCAACGCGGTTCGACCTTCTTGCTCAATCAGTTCAGCCGTTTCCCGGAGGCTGCCCGGGAGCGGCGAGGTATCTGACACCTTGACCGTTGGGGAGTGCTCCCGCGATTCTCCCGGATCGACCGACCGAGCCGTGATGGCGACGTCGAAGCCACTTCGCGCCAGAGAGACGGCAATGGCTTTCCCGATACCACGGCTGGCGCCGGTGACGAATGCCGTTCCGCGCTCTGTCATGAGACAGGCGACATGGCCCGGGACACGGATGGAGTAGCGCCAGCGAACATGATCACCGCGTCAGGTTACCGGCGACATCGAAGCCCTCGAATGCTCGGCGCGTGGGGCTCGAGCTCGCCGGCGGTGTCCCGTGGGTCGGACCCCGGACGAGCCGGTACTCGCGCGCCGATGACCCTGGCGGTGAGGCGACGGCACGGGCCTTCTACCCCGTAGGATTCCGCTCGCCAGGTTCGCCAATCGGATATTCCAAACACCAGCGGGAATCGCATACGGCGGAACGCCGGATCGATGACGAGAAGGGAAATCGCATGAGCGGAGAAGAGAAGCAGGTTGCCATCGTCACCGGCTGCGGTCGTACCAACGGGATAGGTGCTGCAGTCGCGCGAAGACTGGCCGAGGAGGGTACGGCTGTCGCGGTGATGGATCTTGCCCAAGGGCGCGCCGACGGACTCGGAGAGGACGACGAACTCGAACGCCTCGTGGCAGACATCAGGAATTCGGGCGGCGAAGCTATGGCTTGCCGTGGTGACGTCTCCTCCGAAGCCGATTGTGCGAACCTCGTGAAGCAGGTGATCGACGGCTTTGGATGCATCAGCATTCTTGTGAACAACGCGGCTGCACCGCACGGCCGCGACCGGAACCTCATTGCAGACGTCCCGCTCGACGCGTGGAACCGTCAGCTCGAGGTGAACCTGACCGGCCATTTCCTCATGATCCGTGCGGTCGTGCCGCAGATGATCGAGCGCCGGGACGGGCGGATCGTGAACATCTCCTCCGCAGTCGCCTTTACCGGCAGCCCGCAGAGATCGGCATACTCAGCATCAAAGACGGGCGTTTTGGGATTGACCCGAGCGGTAGCCGCCGAACTCGCCGGCTATTCGATCACCGTCAATGCCGTCTGCCCTGGTGCTGTTGCAACGGCTCGAGCGATTTCCACCGCCCGAAGGGAGTACGGTCCCGATGCCGTCGAACAGGCCTTTGCTGAGCGGGCCGCGTCGATTCCGCTTGGCCGATATGGGACCCCGGATGATATCGCCGCGGCTGTGTGTTTCTTGGCATCTCCCGATGCCTCATTCATCACTGCTCAGGTATTGACCGTCGATGGAGGCTCGACCACCATCCGGGGATGACTCGAGGTCGGTGACCCTCCGCTCAGGTCTGCAGGTCGAGAACGGCGTCGGCGAGCCACGCCAGTTCGTCTTCCCAGGACTGAACAGGCGTGATCCGCCTCAACGAGAACTTCGATAGGCCGACGTCTACCAGTTCAGCAATGAGATCGCGCAGCGCATCTCTGCCGAGCGCCGCCGGATCCTCGTGGATCGGCCCAGTGCGTTGGAGATCCTCGCCGTCTCTGGCATAGGCAATCGTCAATCCGAAGTGTTCGGGATCGAACGTCCGACCGGCAGCCGTTGCGGCCGCAAGGATCTCCTCCCTGATCTCCCCTGCCCTCTCCACACTTGTCCCGCCGCCACGCCACCCGTCAGCCAGCCGGCCGGCTCGATCCAATGCTTTTGATCCCGAGCCTGCCAGCCAGATTTGGAGCGGCTGTTGGAGGGGTGGGCTTGGGAGGGCCGGAACATCCTTGTCCGATCCGCCCTCCGCCAGAGGGAGCCCAGACCACAGCGTGCGGAGCTTGGGGATCAGCCCGTCGAGCAGCCGTCCCCGGTTCATGGCCTCGATGCCGAGGGCGCTGGCCTCTCCCGGCGCTCCAAGCCCGGGAACGAGCATGAGCCGTAGGCGACCACCGCTGAGTCGGTCGAGTTGGGCGATCTGCCGGGCAAAGACGAAGGGCTCGTAACCGAATGGCACGATCGTCATTCCCAATTTGACGCGACTGGTCCATGCTGCAGCCATCGCTACGGAGAGCAGCGGGTCCGTGGAGGGCAGCACACCTAAATCGGAGAACCAGAGCGTATCGAAACCGAAGCGCTCGGCTTCGGTGACGAACGACCGCAGCAATTCGGCCTCGGGAAGTCGAGCCCCTGCTGATATCGCAAACCGAACTTTCACGGAAGCAAACCACCTAAGAGAGGTTGTCAAAGCGGTGGGCGGTCTCTCCGAGAATATCCGCCTTCTGCTGGTAGCTCAATCCCTCTTGTTGTTGCAGCTCGGCCAATTCCTCCTTGCACTTCTGGGGACTTACCTCGTGAGAGTAGTCCGAGGAAACATGAAAGCACCGCTACCGATCAAATCAACAGCTCGGACCAATTCGGGCTCGTCTCCCTCACGGCCGATGACCAGCCGGCCAGCGTCGGCTCAACGCCCTACGTAGTCGGTAAGGGTCTGGCCGCTTTCCAACTGGAGGAACTCTCCTCGGGGGTTGAACGGGATGTGAGTCTGATATGACCGATCGAATCGTTCCCAAGCTAAGAGGAATCAAGCCACTCCACCCTCGAGAAACCCTTCTGGAGCGCTAGATAATGGTCGAAGACCCCGTTGAAAACGATGCTCGTGAGTGAAGTCAAGAGACCGGACGGGTGCGCGAGAGCGTGCGCGGCTGGCCGCACCGCCAGGTGGTCGAATCCCAGGCGAACGCCGGATCCTCCGCGGACCGCGAGTGCGCATCCAAGACGTTCCGCCTCGACGCAGACAGGCCAGAACTCCTTTGACCCAAGCGTGTTTGAGAGGCCGTTGGCCGGCAGCATGACCCCGCACATGCCGAGAACTTGACCAGCGCGGCGTAGTTCGAGCACAGCCGCCTCTGGATCCTGCATCGGGAGTAACGCCAATCCGTGCAGAGCGGGATTTGCCTGCATGTACGGTTTGTTCAGCCGATCGTTGTACGCGTGTGTAACTGCGATAGCCCAATCGCGGCTGGGTATTGATCCGACTGCTAACCCAGAGGTGGATACAACACGGATGCTTCAATGCCGAAGTCAGTCGAGGAAGCGGGACCACCCGACGGGCCCGCCTCTCTCGAGTATTCCTGAGCCGGCCCCAGAGTCAAGCGGGAACTGAACCGGCTCGTTGTGCAACTGGTCGATGTCGAGAAAGATCTGGTGCATTCGAGCCGAACGGTATGGTTCTTCTAGAAAACTGGCGACTGATCCCGGTCCGTCGCCCTGCACGGCATGACCGTCGTCGTCGATGATCCTCATTCCGCCCACCTCCTTCGATCCATGACGAGACCCAAAGAGCCCCTGGCAGGCAGCGCGGTCGCTGACGTCCGACCGTTCCTATTGTTGGGATAATCAGGATCAGGCCCTCGCTCCTGGTGGTACCAGACCGTCGAGCGCCAGCGTCAGGACCCGATTCGCTGCGGCAGCGCGAGCGCCCGCTCCCTGAGCCCTCTCCAGGGCGCCGCGGGTCATCAGCAGTACGAGGAACACGTCTTCCAGAGCGGCGTCGCGCCGCAACGTCCCCTCGGCCTTGGCCCGAGACAATGGCTCCTTGATCAGTTCTGCGATCCGTAACCGACTGCGCTCGAGCTCGGATCCGACACACGCGTCGGCGCGAGCCAGTTCGCCCAGAGCGTAGAGATCGACCACGCCTTCGACGAGCCACCGAATCAGGACGAAGAAGGCATCCGGGTCGCCCTCACATTCGATAGCCAACTGCTCGATGCGCGCCACGTGCTCATTGAGGACCTCGGCGGCCAGAGCGGTGCGGTCGGGGAAGTTGCGGTACAACGTGGCTTGGCCGACTCCGGCACGCCGCGCAACCTCGCACATCGACACATCCGCCGTGTCGGCGAACAGCTCGCGGGCAGCAGCAACGATAGCTTCGCGGTTGCGGGCAGCGTCCTTGCGCAGGTGTACGGCCGGCACATCCCTCCCCCGAAGCTCAACCGGACTGGATTGTCCGCGAAAGGCTACCGCTCAACGCGCTCCAAGTGGGATTCGAGTGGTGAGGCAGAGAATACTCAGGCAGAGAACACGCCTCTAGCGTCTACAGACGAACTGGAGAGCACTGTCCGATTCATGGTAGAACGCCCGGGAGTGATGGCGCGTCTCCCCACCACCCCACAACGACCCGGCTTGCCCCCCTCGGTGCGGAACGGGAGCCGCTGATGCGCCAGGGTCCCTTCGCAGGCCGTTATCCGGCCGTAGCGGCCATGGTCATGTTCGCCTTGATCCCGTACCTGGTTCTCTCGGCCGCGCTGAACCCGCTCTCGCCGATCATCGCCGGTGACCTGCATATGAGCCAACAGACCATCAGTCTCGGCCTGGGCCTGGGCAACGCCGCCTACGCCCTCGGCACCGTGCTCGCCGTCCAGTTCGCCCAGCACCTGCCGCAACGCAGGATGCTCGTGCTCTACGCCGCCCTCCTCGTGGTCGGATCCGTCATCGCTGCCGCCGCTCAGGGCGCACTCATGTTCATCACCGGCCACGTCATCCAGGGTCTGTGCACCAGCCTCCTGCTGATCGCCGCCGCTCCCCCGCTGGCAATCGGGTTCCCGAAGGACAAGCTCCGCGATACGGCGGTGATCATGAACATGTGCATCTTCGGCGCGGTCGCACTCGGACCCTTCATCGGAGGTCTGCAAGCGGAGTCGCACGCCTGGCGTCCCCTATTTTGGATCGTGGCCGCCATCTCTCTGATTGCGCTGCTCCTGGCGGTGTTGACGTTCGAGGACTCGCCACCCGCCAACCCCGACTCACCACGAGATCTCTTGGCGATCGGGCTCGCGACCTTCGGCTGCGTGGCCGCCTTCTTCGGCGTCTCGGAGCTCACGAGCCACAGCTTCTCGGACCCGGTGACAATTGTGCCCCTCATCCTTGGCTTGGCCGCCATCGTCACCTTGATCGTCTACCAGTTCCGGGCACCGCGACCGCTGCTCACCGTCCGACCGTTGCTCACGAGCTCGATCCCGGTCGCCGGCATCGTCGTCGCACTGTTCGCGGCAGCAGCGTCAGTGTCGTCGACCGCACTCACTATCGACGTCTTGTCACCCCACTACAGCCCGGTCCGCATCGGTCTTCTGTACCTGCCCGAGCTCCTAGGCGCCGTCATCACGGCGCTCGTGCTGGGGAGGGTGATCAGCAGGCGATCTTTGCACTATCTGCCGTGGGTCGGTCTGGTCGCACTCGCCGGAGGGATTGCCGTTTTTCGGATCGAGGTGCCTCCCAGCCAGGCGCTCACCCTGGTGGGATCGACGCTCACCGGACTCGGGCTCGGTGCGACCGTGGCACCGGCTTTGTTCGTAGCCGGCTTCTCGCTGACCGCCGCCAGTCTGCAGCGGGTGTTCGCCATCGTGGAACTGTTGCGGGCGGTCGCCGCCTTCATGGTGGCGCCCATCTTCGTGTACTTCGCCTCAACCGTGTCCAGCAATCTCGACACCGGCACCAGCATCGCCCTGTGGATCGGACTGGCGATCGCGATCAGTGGCATCGTGGTGAGCGTGGGGATCTACCTGCTCAGCGGAGCCCGTCCCCAGCGGCCCGACCTCGACCTGTTCCTCGAAGGCACGAAGTCAGCCTGGTACTCACCGCCGCTGCTGGCGCGAGTCTGGCCCGGGAAAGCAATGGCCATACCCGATGTCCCGATGACCGAAGGGATCGACTGAGATGCCCTCGACGCTGCCCGGGGAGGCCACGACCGCCGGACCCGTGCTGTTCGGCTACGACGGCGCGGAGCTCTCCGCGTTCGCGATCGAACGAGCCGGCCAGCAGCTCGAGAAAGGGCGGGAAGCCCTGGTCGTCTGTGTCTGGCAGCCAGCCGACGTGGGGTTCACGCCGGCCGATGGCACTCCGTTCGACGCGGGCAACGCAGCCGAGGTCCGAGCGGCGGCCGAACGAACCGCAGCGTACGGCGCGTCACTCGCACGGGCAGCGGGCTTCCGCGCGCAAAGCGTCACGGTCGAAGCGGCCCCGACTTGGAAAGGCCTCGTCGGTACCGCCGAGGCGAGAAACGCAAGCCTGATCGTCGTCGGTTCCCATCGGCACGGCGGGCTCATTGGACACGTCGCCGGAAACATCGCCTCCGCGGTGGTCACCCATGGGAAGTGCGATGTGCTCCTGGTGCACCCGAGAACTTCGTGAAACCATTCATCCCGCGCCCCGAGGGATTCGAAACCCAACCTTCTGATCCGTAGCGCCCATTTGGCCAAATGACGAGGGGAGACAATTATTGTCCACAGGTGCCATCTATGACCTCTGAGCTGGACTAATGACGTCTTTGAAGTGGCCGGAAGACGACACCGAATGACAGCGGTTTCCGGCTTTACATACCCCTATGGTTCTCACGGCGGTTCTCAAAATTCGCCACTTTTGCAGATTCACAGCCTACATTCTTTTGACTTTGGGTCGGGGACTACTCCTTTTGTCAAATCATGGGTCCGAATAGAGCCTACATTGGGCGCCTCTTTTCTGGCACTCGCGCCAGGAAGATACCTTGATATCCGGCAATCGTGCAGCTCGGACGACTTCAGCCGCAGCGAGTGCTGTCGTCAAGGCAGTGTGCGTTGTGGGTCCGTTGGTCAACAACAACTCGGGGACGTGTGGCAGTGTCCCTACGAGCCCGGCGATTTCGACTCCTCACCCAAAGCCAATGCCATCGCGTGGGCGGTGATGCCGTCGTAGAGCGGACGGAGTTCATCAATGATGCTGGCGGCTTCGCCGAGCGGTGATGGGTCGAGCTGTCGGAGGATCAGATCGGCAGCGACTGCTGAACGTGGTCGGAGCTCAATGGACGACGCGTCCTCGGGATTACCCCAAAACGAGGCAATGTCAGCTGATCGAGTGGCGTTCCTGTGTTCAGAGTCGAACGTAGGCCATCCGAACTTCCCCACATGTAACCCGTCGACAGACATTTGTGCCTCGGACTCACCTGCACCCGGACTGTGCCGCCGGTCCCTCAGGTCGGCGAGCAACTGGTCCTTGTCCCGGCCTCGCCACGCGAAGATGAGGAAGGGATCGTCGTCGAAGGCCTCGGCCATGAGATAGAAGACCGCGGCCACGTGCTTGCACGGATTCTCCCAGTCGGGGCAGGAACACGCGGAGACGAGGTCGTCGCCCGAAGCCGGGAACAGGGTGGTCGCGGACTCGACGAACGCCTCTTCGATCTCCTCGGGCATCTCTCCGGACAAGAGTCTGGCCAAGAACACTGCACGTGACGCCATGACGTCCTCGATGCCGGCCCACTCGAGGTCGGTCAAGATCTCCGTCTCAATGAAGACGCGGTACGGCTTGGAGCGCGAACCTTGAACTGAAGCGCGGACCTGGCCGGGCACGAGCTCCAGGCTCAGTACCTGCCCGGCGCGGGCATAGCGCTTGCCCCTCTGCAGACGGCTGCCGATGCCGAACGACTCGAGCACGCCGATGAAGCGCCGTGACCACCAGGTGTCACCGATCTGTCCGCGCTTGCTCCGGGCCGTCACCCCTCCTTCGACCGCAATTGGCTTCGAGGCCGGTGGCCACCAGCCGTCGGGAGGTCGGCCGGATCGGCTCGACGGACGACGAGGTCGAGGACGCGGTGGCATCAGTCGTCCTCGAAGGCATCGGCCGACAGGGCGACCACCTCACGCAGCTGATCGGTCGACAGCTCGGTCAGCCAGCCCTCTCCGGTGCCGACAATCCGCTCCGCCAGGGCCCGTTTCGCCTCGATCATGGCGCCGATCCGCTCCTCGAGCGTCCCTCCGCAGACGAATTTGCGGACTTGGACGTTGTGCTTTTGGCCGATGCGATAGGCCCGGTCCGTCGCCTGATCCTCGACCGCCGGGTTCCACCACCGATCGAAGTGCACGACCTGGGTTGCCGCCGTCAGGTTGAGGCCGGTCCCGCCGGCCTTCAAGGAGAGGAGAAACACCGGCGGCCCGTCACTGCTCTGAAAGCGCTCGACCATGGCGTCGCGAGCCCGCTTGGTCACTCCGCCGTGCAGCCACAGGACATCGCACCGCAGTCGGTGGCGCAGGTGCCGCTCGAGCATGCCGCCCATCTCGGTGAACTGCGTGAAGACGAGTGACCGGTCGCCCTCGGCCATCGCCTCGCCGAGGATCTCGACCAGGCGCGTCAGCTTGCCCGACCGACCGCCAAGGGAGGACCCGTCGGCCAGGAAGTGCGCCGGATGGTTGCAGACCTGCTTGAGCTTCATCATGGTGGCCAGGACGAGGCCCCGCCGTTCGATTCCCTCCGCTTCGTCGATCCGGGCCAGCATGTCGTCGACGACAGCCTGGTACAGCGTGGCCTGCTCGCGGGTCAGGGGACAGAACTCCTTCATCTCGAGCTTTTCGGGAAGGTCGGCGATGATCGTCCGATCGGTCTTGAGGCGGCGGAGGATGAAGGGGGCGGTGACCTGGCGCAGCCTGGTCGCCACCTCGTCGTCACCTCCGCGCTCGATCGGGTCGGCGAAGCGCTCTCGGAACCTGCGCTCGGAGCCGAGGATGCCGGGGTTGAGGAACTCCATGATCGACCAGAGCTCGCTCAGTCGATTCTCGACCGGTGTGCCGGTCATGGCGATCCGTCGCTCGGCCGGAATCGACCGGACGCTCTGCGTGGTGCGGGCGGCGCTGTTCTTGATCTGTTGTGCCTCGTCGAGAACCAGCCGGCGCCAGCGAACGCCGGCCAGCAACTCCGCGTCACGCGTCGCCAGACCGTAGGTCGACAGGACCAGGTCCACCTTGCCCGCGTGCTTGGTGAAGTCCTTGTCCGTGAGCCGGTCCGGCCCGTGGTGGACGTACACGGCCAACTTCGGAGCGAAACGAGCAGCCTCGCGCTGCCAGTTCCCCACCAGGGACATGGGGCAGAGCACCAGCGTCGGGCCCAGTCGGCGTCGCGTCGTTCGCCGAGCCGTTCCCGACGCTCCTGACCGCTGCCGGACGATTGGAGTGAGGGCGGCTCGAGCCCGCTCGTCGACGAGCAGCGCGAGAAGCTGGGCCGTCTTGCCCAGTCCCATGTCGTCGGCCAGACAGGCCCCGAGACCGAGCTCGCCCAAGAAGCTGAGCCAGGCGAGCCCACGTTCTTGATAGGGCCGAAGCTCGCCGGCGAATCCGTCGGGCGTCGGCGTGGGCTCGAGCGTTCGATCTTCGGCACCGGAGAGCAGGTCGCCGAGCCAGTCGTCGGCCGCCACTTCGACGACCGGCAGGTCTCCCGGACCGGGCTCGAGCCCCAGCGCCGATCGGAGGACCTCTCCGGCGGAAAGGACGTCGCCCGCGGCGCCGCGCTTCCCGACCGCGGTGATGGCGGCCGAGAGCTCCCCGTGATGCAGCTCGACCCATTGGCCGCGCACACGCACGAGGGGCTGCTTCAGCCGAGCCAGCTGGCGGAGCTCGGTCACGCTCAAGGTGTCGTCGCCCAGCACGGCTTCCCACCGGATGTCGCACAGTCCGTCGAGACCGATGGTGCCGGTGGAAGTCCCACCCTTCGAGCTGGTCCGCGCCTTGAGCCGCAGTCCGAGCCTGGTCCTCGACGAGCGCCACCACGGGGGTGCGAGCACGCCGAATCCGGCTTCTTCCAACATTGGGGCGCCCTCGCGAAGGAAGGTCAGGATGCCCGCAGCGTCCGTGTTGTAGGCGCAAGGGGTTGCCGAGGACAGTGTCTTCCCCAGCGCAGGGACGAGACGGGCGGCCTGACCGAGGCCGCGCAGAAGGTGCTCGTCGGGGTGAACGACGTGGCGCCCGATGGCGGTCAGCTCGGGCCCGTCGGACCAGACGTCCTCGGCGGAAACCACCAGGCTCGGATCGTCGACCGCCTGGAGGGCGAAATCGATGCGCCAGACCGGTTCCGAACCTGGCGAGCTGTCCTTTCGTCTCCTCGCTCGAGCGGGCACGTTCGCCGACTCGAGCACTCCCTCTTCGCCCTCAGCAGGGGGAGGGACGATCCGAAAGCAGGTCCGTACCGCCTCGGCCTCCGCACTCTTTGTGGCGTGCCACTCGGAGAGCCGCCCGGCCAGCTGGACGCACTCGTCGTCCTCGCAATCATCGACGGAGCCGTCGGGTGAACCGAGAGCACGCAGCCAGGCATCGAGCACGGTCGCTCCGGCACCCCGCCTCCTGGCCTTCGGCGTGGCGGGCGTGATCAGGTCGCGGGCAAGAGCGTCCGTCACGGCCCACATCAGCGAGCGGAGGACCTCGTCACTGGGTTCAGGTCCCAGCTGACCGAACGACTCGTCGGTGTTCGATTCGGGTACGCGCACCGCTGCGAACGAGGCCGGCAGGGCCCACGCCAGCGCCTCGATCCGACCGCGGTCGTGCCCGTCGATGAGGGGACGCCAGCAGGCCCTCCAGTGACCAGCGACGAACTCGAGATCGGGCAGCAGCCGGCCCCGAGCAAGGAGTTCGACCACCATTTCGATCGCGTGGGCAGCGAAACGGATATCAGGCCCCAGTTCGGCGCCCGAGGGTCCCGTGTCGATGAGGGATGGGTCGCTTTCCCTCAGCAGGGGCAGCGACCGGAGGAACTTGGTTGCAGCAGAGGGCTCGAGCACATAGCCCGGGGCCGTCCACAACGAGAGGTCCTCCCAGGGGATCGAGAACGCCGGGGGGTCGCCGGGCGTTCGGCCCGGGCGCTCGTCGTCGGGCGCGGAGGCGATGGGAACTCCGCCGGCTTCTGGGAGCTGGAGCGTGAATTTCATGTCCTCCCCGAGCAGGTCCGCCGCCGCGATCCCCACAATGTCCGAGACGGCCAGCCGCAGACCGCCCGGATCGAGGGCAAAGGGATGGGGCGGGGTCCGGCGTAACGGACGGCGTCGGGGACCTGGCCCTGCTCGTCCGTTTCCGCCCTCCGCCCAGAGAGCCAGACGCCCTGAACCGGTCAGCCACGCGGCATGGAGAACGATCACCCGCCCATATTGGCGCGCTGCAGCTACCGCTCGGTCTCTTACGAAGCCGGTGCCGCGCTGGAGGCCGGCCGTCCTGACCCAGAGCAGCGGTAAACGCTACGGCGCCAGCGTCTCCCTGACGAGGTCGATGGGGCGCTCGTAGTCCCGGGAGCTGTTGATGTTGCGCCGAAGCTGGCGGTTGAGCGCTCGATTGTCCAGCGAGACAAGGTCGCCGCTCTGGTCCACGGCCACTTGGGCGAGGAAGGCCATGTCGTTCATGCAGCCGAGAACGCTGCGATCGGCGGTCTTGGCAATGACGAGGGCCTCGCTCCCCAGGTCGCCGAACGTGTCCGGCGGAAGCTGCTCCTCGCGCAGCTCCCGCTCGACGAGCGCCGAGACGAGCTCGCGTGTCGATCGGAGCTGGCCGACTCGAACATCCGGTTCGAAGACGCTGAACAACGTCGAGGCATGAGTAAGGAGAAGGCACTTGCGGCGATCGAGGACGAGCAGGTTGGCGTACCAGTCGTCCTCACCGGTTTCGGGGGCCGACACCTGAGGGGGCCTGAGGACGTCGAGGAGCTTCTTGGTGCAGCGAAGGACCACGGGGCGAATGGTATGAGTCCTGGCTGTCGGACCAACCGCTCCGAAGGGCAAGCCTTCGAGCGCCGGGCCGGCGTCGTCCAACCGTCCTCTTCGGGAGGCGCCGGAGGGTCAGTTGATGAGTAGGTGACACCAAGAAGGACACATAATGTCGGTTAATCCTTAACTGGTACTATAGGTAGAAGGAGGGGAGGCACGTCGGTGGCACGGCACGAGGAACTGATCTGGCAGGGAAGCCCGACGGGGCAGACCCGCCGGGGGCGAACCCCGTGCTCCTACCGCGCCTACGTGCCCGATCCCCTCGCCGAGCGCGTCCTGGCGCTGCCGACCGATCTCGTCGCCGACCTTTCCGACACGGACCGTGCGGTGGGTGCACTCCAAGACCGCCGGACGGGCCTGGCCAGTGTCGAGTCGGTGGCGCGGCTGCTCCTGCGGGCCGAGGCGGTCGGGTCCTCCTACATCGAAGGCCTTCAGGTCAACGCGCGTCGGCTCGCCAAGGAGGAGTTCGCCGAACGGGCGGGCCTCCCCACGAATGACGACACCGCCCGGGCGGTGCTCGGGAACATCCGCGCCATGGGCGGCGCCCTCCAATTGGCCGATCTCGAGCGGCCGATCGCGGTCGAAGACCTCTGCACACTCCACCGCGAGCTGCTCGTGGGAACACGAGACGAGCACTGGGGTGGCGTGGTGCGCCAGGAGCAGAACTGGATCGGCGGTAGCAATCCCTGCCGCGCCGCATACGTCCCACCGCCCCACGAGCACGTGCCCGGTCTGCTCGAGGACCTGTGCTCGTACATCTCGGGGGATGACCACCCGCCCATCGTGCAGGCCGCATTGGCACACGCCCACTTCGAGACGATCCACCCGTTCGTCGACGGGAACGGACGAGTCGGACGGGCATTGATCCACCTCGTCCTGCGTCGCCGCGGGCTGGCTCCGAACTTCGTGCCCGCGGTCAGCCTCATCCTGGCTACCAATGCCGGTGCCTACATCGCCGGTCTGGTCTCCTACCGCTATGACGCTCCGGCTGATGATCCTATGGCTGCCTCGGCGGCAATTCAGTGGATCGACGTCTTCGTCAACGCGCTGCTGCGCGCCTGTGCCGATGCGGCTGCGTTCGCCGACCAACTCGATCAGCTCGAGGAGCGATGGCGCGAGGCAGCGAACCCCGTGCGCCGCGGCTCGGCGGTCGACCTTCTCTTGTCGGCCTTGCCGGGCATCCCGATCCTTACGGTTGAAACAGCCGCTGGAGCCATCGGCCGATCGCGTAAACGGACAAACGATGCGGTGAACCATTTGCACGAATGCGGTGTCCTGCGACAGGGCACGGTCGGAAGACGCAATCGTGTTTTCGAGGTTGCAGATCTCCTCGACGCAATCACCCAATTCGAGCGCCGGCTCGCTTCACCCGCTGCGAACACAGCCATCGCCCGACCTGTGCGCGCCGTTCCGGCGCACAAATGAAGGGTCCTTTACGTTCGGCGCATGAATCGTCCGCTCGCGCGACAACCAAGGGACCGAATCTCTACCCTGTTCGAACGCGAATCGAGATGCTTCGAGAACTCGGGTGCAGCTGTCCAAGCATTCGAGGTCGGGCTTGGCCGCATAGCTGCGCGCCACGGCAATGGTCGAGCCGTGCATCTCTTGGAGCGCATGTTTGAGCATCGGGCCATCGATCTCGTCAATCGATCTTCGGTCCCTGGGCTCTCCACGCGGACCTCGGCTTCGAGCGCTTGAACCTTTGAATCGCCGGAGTCGGTCACTGTTCAGACTCCGAGATCAGCAATGCAACTGCGGGAGCGGGAAGCCACTTGGTCGAGGAGCCGATCGGGCAGTGCACTGTCCAAAGCGGCAATCACAGGGTCGGCGCATATGGTCGAGAAGACGTCGGGTAGGCGCTCAGTGAGTCGTCGGACTCGGACAATGAGCAATTCCGGATCGAGACGAAGCTCAGTGGCGAGACGCTCCCAGGCGTGGCGACCGATGGACGAGAGGCGGTAGCAGCCCCCGATCTTCATGGCCAGCTTGATCTTTGGTCCGTAGAAGTCTGGGTAGGCCAGCGCACTGGCGATGTCGAAGAACGGGGCGAGACGGACCTGGCGGCCCGAGAGCATCAACGCGTAGTTCTTGGCATGCGCGTCGGGGGCACCGATGAGCCAGTTGAAGACGAGCGCGTCGACGAAGGCGCTCACGTCGATCTCGCTCTGTCGGTGTGGCATGTGGTCGCGAAGAATCCGCGTTCCCAGGGCAGGAGCCCTGGTCGTCCACAAAATCCGCGGCACATCGGTGACGTTCGCCGAGAGCCGTCCACCCTGGGACGGACGGGCCGCCTATCTGCTCGGCCTAGACGCACGGGAGCTGCGCCGGCTGGCCACCTATGATTCGGTTTGTCGTTCTTTGAAACCCGCTTCGGTACTGCCCGTTGCTTGTTTATGTCAGAGCCGATGGAGGCATGGGAGGGATCATGGCCGCTAGTGCGGCACCGGTTTGGCAGCCGTCGATCTGTCGTATGTGTATGAACCAGTGTGGGGTCCTGGTCGAGGTCAGCGAAGGCAGAGTGACTCGGCTTACGGGTGATGCGGAGAACCCGCTGTATCGGGGGTTTTCCTGCCTGAAGGGCCGGGCCATGCCGGAGTTCATGAACCATCCGGATCGCCTTTTCCATTCGCAAAAACGGAATGCCGACGGTAGCTTCACGCCGATCGGCTCCGAGCAGGCCATGGACGAGATCGCCGGTCGGATCGCGAGCATCACGGCCGGGCACGGTCCTCGGGCGGTGGCGAGCTACTGGGGCAACATGGCGAGCCTTTTGGGCATAACGATGTCCAACGCGTTCATGCGGGCTCTGGGTTCGCCCATGGACTTCAATCCCACGTCTTTGGACAAGCCGGGACGGAACGTCGCCCGGGCCATTTTCGGGGAGTGGATGGCGCCCCGTCAGGCTTATGACCGCCCCGAGGTGGCCCTGCTGATCGGGGTGAACCCTCATGTCAGCTTCCAGGGGGCGCCGGTTGGCAACCCGGCCAAGTGGATCTCAGACGCCCTCGAGCGTGGCATGAAGCTCATCGTGGTGGATCCCCGTCGTAGTGACGTGGCGCGGCGGGCCACTATCCACTTGCAGCCCCTGCCCGGGGAGGACGCCCCGATCCTGGCCGCCATGATCAACGTGATCCTGGCCGAGGAGCGCTACGACCGGCCCTTCGTGGAGGACAACGTCACCGGTTTGGCCCGGTTGCGGGAGGCGGTGCGGGCCTTCCCGGCCGGGGAGGTGGCCAGCCGGGCCGGGATCGAGGTGGAGGACCTTCTTCGGGCCGCCCGCATCTTCGGGGACGCCCAGCGCGGGTATGCCACCGCGGGCACGGGGGCCAACATGTCCGGACCCAGCACTTTGATCGAGTACCTGGTGCTGTGCCTGGAGACGGTTTGCGGGCACTGGCTTCGCGCCGGTGAGCGACTTCCTAACCCGGGCGTGCTGATGGCGCCCCGGGTGGCCAAGGCCCAGGCCTCCCCGCCCCGCCCGGGTTACGGTTTCGGGGAACGGCTCCAGGCCCGTGACATGTGGCAGTCCGCGGCCGGTCTGCCCACCCCCGCTCTGCCCGACGAGATGCTGCTCGAAGGCCCCGGGCGGGTCCGGGCCATGATCAGCTGCGGCGGTAACCCGGTCACGGCCTGGCCCGACGTGGACAAGACGTTCCGGGCTCTGCGCTCACTGGATTTGCTGGTGCAGGTCGACCCGTGGATGCGCCAGACATCGCGCTTGGCCCACTACGTCATCGCACCGAAAATCGGGCCGGAGGTCCCGGCTCTCAGTTTGGGGCATGACTGGATCACGCTGAGCGCGCCGACCTATGGATCTGAGGGGCCGTTCGGGCAGTACTCTCCGGCCATCGTGGATCCCCCCGAGGGCTCAGACCTGATCGGTGAGTGGGAGTTCTTCTACGGGCTGGCCGGCCGGCTGGGCTTGTCACTCGATTTGGGCGTCTTCCACGGGATGAGCCTGTCCGGCCTGTCGGTCGACATGAACACCAAACCCGACACCGACCAACTGTTCGAGGTGATGACCAGCGGGTCGAGGATCGCCCTCGACGAGGTCAAACGCTATCCCCACGGCGCGGTCTTTCCCGACCCGCCTCAATTCGTCCAACCCAAGGATCCCGACTGCACGGATCGCATGGACGTAGGCCACGACGACATGATGGCCGACCTGCGCCTGGTGGCCGAGAACAAGATGCGCCAGGGCGTCACCGCCGACGGCGGCCCCAAAGAGCGGGCCTTTCGCCTGATCAGCCGGCGCATGATGCACGTGTACAACTCGTCGTGGAACGACAAGAGCACCAACCGAGGGCGCGGGTACAACCCGGCGTTCATGCACCCCGACGACATCCAGGGGCTGGGACTAGCCCCTGGCGATCCAGTGGAGATCTGCTCCGATGTCTGCACCGTCACCGCCATCGTCCAAGACGACGCCAACGTGCGGCCCGGCGTCATATCCATGAGCGCCGGCTTCGGAGAAGTGCCCGAATACGACGACCTGATGCGATACGGCACCAACGTCAACCGCCTGCTCAGCAACGACAAATACTACGACCGGTACTCCGGCCAACCACTCATGAGCAACGTCCCCGTAGACGTCGTCCCACTCGGCCACCCGGTGGTGCAGCCAGCCGCCCGCTGACGGCTCACGCCAGCCGCGCGGCCCGACGGCCCCAGAATGCGCGGCCGGAAGCTTGTCCCTGGTATCCCCGACGGACCGAGAAGGGAAATCGCATGAGCGGAGAAGAGAAGCAGGTTGCCATCGTCACCGGCTGCGGTCGTACCAACGGGATAGGTGCTGCAGTCGCGCGAAGACTGGCCGAGGAGGGTACGGCTGTCGCGGTGATGGATCTTGCCCAAGGGCGCGCCGACGGACTCGGAGAGGACGACGAACTCGAACGCCTCGTGGCAGACATCAGGAATTCGGGCGGCGAAGCTATGGCTTGCCGTGGTGACGTCTCCTCCGAAGCCGATTGTGCGAACCTCGTGAAGCAGGTGATCGACGGCTTTGGATGCATCAGCATTCTTGTGAACAACGCGGCTGCACCGCACGGCCGCGACCGGAACCTCATTGCAGACGTCCCGCTCGACGCGTGGAACCGTCAGCTCGAGGTGAACCTGACCGGCCATTTCCTCATGATCCGTGCGGTCGCGGTACCGCCCCGCCGGCGCACCGATGTGGTCGTCCGACGACACGATCAACAGGCGCTGATCGGACATGGCGTCCTTCTTCTCCCATTGTTCCGACTTAAATCGGGTTACGTTTGGAAGCACGAGCAAGGCGCTTGGGGTTCGCACTCACCCGGCGCCACCTCCCTTTCAGGGCTGCGAGCGCCTCAGAACTTGTAAAGGGCCCTCACATTTTCTCGCACTATCGTGTTTTTGACATCTTCTGGTTGGTCATGGAAGTGCTCGTCGAGGACCTCCACCGAATGTGGGAACGTACTGATCAGGTGTGGGAAATCCGTGCCCCACATGAGGCTCTCGAAACCCGTAATCTCCCGCGTCAGGATCGCGGCACGGTCTCGCATGAAGGTCATGCGGATGTTCTTCGGAAAATAAGAACTTGGTTCGTTCTCAGATCGTCGGGCCCCCCAGCCGACTGATACGACGCCAGTGATAGTCGGCGAACTGCATGAGGTAGGCCGCCCACCCCGCATCGTTCTCGGCTGAAACCAGCTTCAATCCCGGGAACCGGTCGAACACTCCGTAGGCAATCATGTCGATCAGCAGTCCCTGAACACCTTGGCTGTCGGCGAGAAGGGTGCTCGGTCCTCCAATTGATTGGACTTCCTCAGATTTCTTGTACTCGAGCTTGCGCTTTCGACTCGTGATCTGATGCAGATTGACGGGCATCTCATATTGGACAGCGGCAGCCCACAGGGGGTCGAAGTAGCCATCATAGTAGGGTTGGTCGTCATCCTGGTATAAAGGCAGCATCACTCCCGACAGACCAAGTTCCTTCGCCGCCTTAGCTCGGCAACCGCGAGGTCGACATCTTCATTGGTGAGCATCGCAATCCCGAAAAACTTCGCTGGGTACGGCTTGCAGAAGACTTCGGAAAGCCAGTCGTTGTAAGCCCTAAACAATGCCCACTTGAAGTCAAGATCCTCGATGGGGTACAGGGGCATCCCGAGCGTGGGAAACAGCACTTCCGCATCGATGCCGTCCCGGTCAAGCTCGGTCAAGCGTACTTTTGGGTCGTAGCCAGCCTGAGGCACGTCCTTGTCCCATCGCCCGTCCCGACCTTGCTCACTGTCGCCACGGTAACATCCGGCCAGTAGACCGACGTTGGGCAGACTGGTCTCATCGCATTCGAGAACGTCGGTAGTCGCCTGCTTTACAAGCCGTGGTGACCTATCCCGGAATCTGCTCTCCACTCGCTCTGACCACAGGTCGTGCGGCTCGACAACGTGGGAATCGGCCGAAATGGTTTGGTAGCGAATCATGTGTCCCTCTCCCCGATTTCGCAGAATCGGTTCATCCCGGTAGCTAATTCACTAATCTTTAGTGACTATATCGCACCGACAAGCGCAGTCAAGACTCTCTTCTTTCTTCTTTCCCCTTAAATCCTAAATCCCTTGATGCCCCTCCCCTACTGGGGCGATCGGTGGAGGGATGCCGCGCCCGAGCCGGAGATCCGGTCAAGCTGGTGGGTGGGGAGCCGTCCCTACTGGGCCAGCGTATTGTGTCAATTCACAGCGTTCGCAGTGAGCGAATTCGGCTCAAACCCGTCGCGATCCAGCCTGGCCGAGAAGGAGTCCACACGAAGGTTGACAAGGAAGTGCCTTTAACTTAAAATCTTTAAATCTCTGATGATTATAGATCATCACACAGGTCGCGCTCACCTACACATCGGACAGATGGAGGAGAACGCCTTTAAATGGATCGTGTCCTCATGGTTTCGTCAGATTCTCATGCATCGGTGCCATCGAGTGCATGGCCCGAGTACCTCGAGCAGCGGTACCACGAGTATCTCCCAAGACTTCAAAAAGAGGACGAGCTCTACACGAAGGTTCTCTGGGTTACCAACGATGCGTGCTTTACGGCTGATGCCAGTAATGGAATGGCACCGGAGTACGAGGTCTTTGACAAGGACCAGATCTACCGTTCTGGCCGGTACTGGGGCTTATGGGATGCCAACATCCGTCTAGACGAGATGAATCGCGACGGCATCGCAGCGGAGGTTGTGCATCTTGGAGACTTCCGCGTCATGGATCTGTTTCATAATGTGATGAACGCTACCTATCCCCTTGACGCATGGGATGCTGGCGCCCGAGCCTACGATCGATGGGCCGCCGATACTTTCTTTCAGGGCGAAGGCAAGAAGCGGTTCCTCCTCGTAGGCGCCATCGGCTCTTGCTCCGATATGGAGACCGCTGTCGCCGAGCTCCGATGGATCGCAGAGCATGGTTTCGTCGGTACTTACGCGCCAGGGTACATGACCCACCCCGAGATGCCGCCTCTGTATGACGCATACTGGAATCCATTCTGGTCATCGTGTGAGGAGCTTGGCTTGGCCGTCGTATTCCATGCCGGGTGGGGTAATCCGCAGGGCCTCATCTATCCCGAGTTAGAACGCTGCTTCCAAGAAACGAAGGCGGTCGGCGGAACGGATCTTGACCTGCTCCAGGCGCTCGTAGGCGGAATCTTCAACATCGAATTCTTTGCGGACGTGAAGGCTCGGCGGGCACTCGGCCAACTGCTCCTGACCGGGGTCTTTGACAGGCACCCGGGTCTCAAGGTCGCGATGACGGAACAACGCGCCGATTGGCTGCCAACGACGATGCGCTATTTCGACGCTGTTTACGAAGAGAACCGTGGGACTCTAGCTGCAAAGCGGCCACCGCACGAGTACTGGGCGAC
Organism: uncultured Acidimicrobiaceae bacterium; assembly: GCA_963787485.1. GTDB lineage: Bacteria > Actinomycetota > Acidimicrobiia > Acidimicrobiales > RAAP-2 > Bog-473. The sequence goes on from CAWBDF010000007.1 coordinate 825,629, forward strand.
GAATTGCATTCTCGGCTTGTCGTTCATCCACCGTGCCGAGGTACAAATGCGAGACGAGATTGGCACCGAGTCGATCGCCTTTGGAAGGGACTATCCACACGCCGAGGGAACCTGGCCCAACACCCGTGAATTCCTTCGCGCCGCCTTCTCAGGAGTACCTGAAAGGGATCTGCGGCTGATGCTTGGAGGCAACGCCGTACGCTTCTTCTCCTTGGATTCGATAGCTTTGCAAAGCGTAGCGAATCGCGTTGGCTACACGATCGACGAGATCACCGGGCCTGGTCCCGACATCGATCCGACATTGCTCGCTCATCTGAACCGCCGGTGCGGAATATTGAAGCCCTCGGAGGGCGATGCTCAGCTCCACAAGGTTGAAACGATGGTGCGAGAAGACCTTGTGCAATTTGCAGAGGCTGGGAGATAAGGGACCTGGCGAAATCATCGTTGCCGTATGGCGTTCTCGGCAGTTGATGGGCAGGATTGGTCCCCAGCCCATAGTCGACAAGCAACTCACCGACGTACATGACCAGTGGAGGTATATCGAACAATGCCGACGATGACAGAGGACCGTGACGAGATCCTGCAGCTCTTATACCGGTACTGTCACGCCATGGATGCGGGTGATGGACCGGCTTTCGCAGAAACGTTCACTGAAACCGGAGTGTTAGATGTTCCGTTTTTTCCGGACGTGTGTGGACGAGCTGAACTCGCTGACCTCGCGGCGAACGCGGGGGGCACACAACATGTCGCGGTAGACCCCGTAATTACCGTCCAGGGTGACCGTGCCACGATACGCTCCTACGTATTCGTGTTCACCAACAACGTTATAACCGTGTCCGGTTTGTACACAGACGACGTCGAGCGCACACCGGACGGCTGGCGTCTGGCAAAGAAGGTATTCAAAAACTTTGGCGATATCCCGGCTGATCTACAGGCCGCAGCTGACGCGGTCGCCGCGAAAAAGCAGCAGACCGCAGATCAGCGAGCTGCTGCATCCGAGTAAATGTCGACCCGGTTCAAGGGCACCCGACGCAGGCGACCTTCCGACTTGGCTCCGATGGAAGTGGGCTGAAGGGTGGAATTCGATCTCGTAATCCGGGACGGCACTGTAGTGGATGGGTCGGGCTGGCCGCGGTACCAAGCGGATTCCTCCATACCGAACGGTTGCACAAGTTGCCGCTGAGCGAAACCAAGACCCGCTCGACGTCTTGATCGACCTTTCACTCGAGAGCGATTTTCACAGACTCTTCGCCCAACCTGTCACGCACGATCACGATAGAGCAGGATGGCTTGAGATGTTTCGTCACCCTCGAACGGTCATCTCCCAGGCCGATACCGGAGCACATGCCGCCCAGGCGATCGACTTTACGCAGCCCACGTACTTCCTGGCGTACTGGGTTCGACAGGAGCAGGAATTCACATGGGAGCAAGGAGTTCGGATGTTCACGTTCGATCCGGTCTCCGTATGGGGTGGCCCCGGCGGGCGCGGCCTCACCCGCGAAGGGCTCGTTGCTGACATCAACGTCTTTGATCCGTGGACGATTGGCCCTGCTGTTCCCGACTCCGATGAGGGATTGCCGGGCGCACGGCAAGCGCCTCACCTGCCGTGGGATTGGCTTCCTGGCAACGATCGTAGGCGGCGAGGTCGTCCTTAGAGACGGAGAGTACACGGGCGCCAAGCTCCCTCCCGGATCGGCCGTACCGGCAACGCGTGTGACCTCGGTCGATCTGCCGAGATTCGCGCCCTGATTATCAGGGAAGGATTCAGATGCTCGATCCAGGACTGTAGTGCCGCAGCAGGCAACGTAAGGCGGGCGCGTCCACCACTTTGACCTCGGCGTCGCGCAGAATTGGCTTCCCGCGAAAGAGGAGGTCAAGTGCGCGAAGGGATACGCGTTCGGGAGATCACCAACGACGAGGGCAGACGATTGCTTCAGATCGTTCGGCGCTCGTCGGGCTCGGTAGTGCGGTGGCGTCGGGCCCAGATGGTCCTGCTCTCGGCCCAGGGCATGGACGTCGCCCAGATCGCCAAGGTGGCCTTCACCTCGCCCGACCGGGTCAGAGAGGTCCTGCACAACTTCAACGACGACGGCTTCGACTCCTTGGCCCCCAAGTACTCGGGCGGGCGACCCCCGAAATTCACCCTGCCTGAGCGCCGGGAGATCAAGAAGATCGCCCTCAGCCGTCCGGTCGACCACGACCTGCCCTTTTCCACCTGGAGCCTGACCAAGTTGGCCGAGTTCCTCGTCGCCGAGGGGGTGGTCGACGACATCAGCCACGAGGGTCTGCGCGTGCTCCTCCGCGAGGAGGGTGTCTCCTTTCAAGTGATCAAGACCTGGAAGCAATCGAAGGACCCTGACTTCGAGGCCAAGAAGAACCGGGTGCTCGAGCTCTACGACATCGCCGATGGCAAGGCAAAACCAAAGAAGGGCGACCCCACCGTCGTGATCTGCATGGACGAGTTCGGACCGCTCAACCTCATGCCCCGTCCCGGCAAGCACTGGGCGCCGATGATCGTCAAAGGAGAGGAGCGCACCGAGGGGCCACGACGTCGGCGCCGCCGGGCCACCTACACCCGGACCAAGGGGGTGCGTCACCTCATGGCCGCCTATGACCTGGGCCAGGACAAGATCTACGGCCACATCAAGATGAAGAAGGACCGCACCACCTTCCTCGAGTTCTGCCGCTACCTGCGGACCCTCTACCCGCCCAATGTGCGCATCGCCATCGTCATGGACAACTTCAGCCCGCACCTCTCGACCAAGGTCGACTCCCGGGTGGGCGATTGGGCCGAGGCCAACAACGTCGAGCTGGCCTACGTACCCACCAACGCCAGCTGGCTGAACCGGATCGAGGCGCAGTTCCAGGCGTTGCGCTACTTCACTCTCGACGGCACCGACCACCGCTCACATGAAGAGCAGAACTCGATGATCCGTCGCTACATCGCATGGCGCAACCGCAACGCTCAGGACAAGACCCTGCGTGAGCTGGTAAAGCGCGCAAACGTTGCCTGATGCGGCACTAGTGCAATCCTGCCTACAGGAACTTCTCGATAAGCAAGCGATTCGTGAGGTGACAATCAGGTATTGCAGGGGCGTTGATCGTGGTGACGCCGATCTAATCTCTTCGGCATACCACCCCGACGCGCACGATAGCCATAATGTGCGCGAATTCACGGGAGATATCGTAGGAAAAGGTATCGTCGAGTGGATGCGTGAGATGATGGAGTCGACGAGCCACCAGATCACGGATCAGCTGATCCTTCTCTCAGGGGATTCCGCCGCATGTGAATCATATTTCACCGAGGTTGATGTATTGAAGGGCGGAATGCGGTTGCATACGGTGGGGCGTTATCTCGATTGGTTCGAGCGGCGCAAGGGCGAATGGAAGATCAGCAAACTCCAAGTTGTCGTCGATACGTTGACAACGCTGCCGCCCCCCGATGATTCATTTGACGGTCCGACTGTGGCACGACGTGACCGGCGTGATCCGTCATATGCGATCCTTCATGACCTTCCTTGAAGCATCCAAATAGATCAGGAATTGCGGCGAACGATAGCAGGATCAACCACTTCGTCGAGCACCGTGCCGCCCACGGCCGCTTGCAGGTGCTCTGAGAGCACTTGCGATTCTCGTGCATGTTCGGACATCACTTGGGCAGCTTGAAGATCGGCTCCAACCTCGATCAAATCACAGAGGCGCTCATGAAAGTCGAGTGCATTGACTCGGTCAACATGCGGACTCACTACGCCAATGAATTCTGCTTGCCGTGTCAACATTGCAAGAGCAATGGACTCCAGCATGCCACCGATGAGTGCCATGGAATTGCTGCCGCATCCTGTCGCGAGCGTACTATGAAAGCCTTCCATTGCGCTAAGAAAATCAGATTCGTCGCCATCGAGAACTTGCCGCGCTTGCGCGTTTGCAGCGCGAAGCTCAGGAACTACAGTCTCGTTCCGATCAGGTCGGCGTGCACACAGCATTGCACACAGTGGTTCAACATGTCCCTGGGCCTCGAAGATATCCCTCAATGGGGTTCTACGGCTCCTCAGAGCTAGCGCGACGGCGTACGCCGCCGTGTCAGCATCCGGATGCCGAACGATGGCGCCTCCGCGTTTGCCCCGTTGTACTGACACGAGCCCTTCGGACTCGAGAATCCTCAGCGCTTCTCGGGCCGCAGTCCAACTTACGGCGAACTCTTGCGTGAGGACTTCAACCGTCGGAAGTCTCTCGCCATTTTGGATCGCGCCCGTGACGATGAGCTCGCGCATTCTGTCCGCTACGGCATTCGACAAGGAATTCGCGGCGAACCGGGCCTACCCCCCTAAAGTGGTCCGGTAACACCCGTTCAATCTATCACTTAATGCGTATCATTGCCTAACGTGATGACGATCTTCAGTGCTTACGCTTGGTCACATGTGGCAGAAACTGCATCTTGAACACCTAAGCTGAGAACCGCCATACCATGAACAACAGGACTAACCTGATCCCGAATGTTCCAGGATAAAGGAGTTGACTCGTACGACATCCTTAAGGGAATCCGGGTCGTCGAAGTTGCTTCCATTGTTTTCGTTCCGTTGGCCGGGGCTGTCCTGGCCGACTGGGGTGCGGAAGTGACCAAGGTGGAGCATCCCGTTACCGGAGACGGGTCGAGGTCTCGTAACGGTCGGCGTGACGTCGATCGTCGATGGTGTCGATTTGGCATTCCAATACGCCAACAGAGGCAAGTGATCCATGGGCCTTGATCTGACGACGTAGCCTGGCCGTGAGGTGCTTGCTGAATTGATTGTGAATGCTGATGTGTTCACCACAAACCTACGGCCTTCCGTCCGGGGTCGCCTGGGTCTCGAGCTGGACACGATCAGGGCGATGAATCCGAGCATCATCTACGTTCGTGGATCTGCCTACGGGCAGAAGGGATCGCTGCGAGAAACTGCCGGGCTGGACGGCTCAGCTTACTGGGCGCGAGGGGCGTCGGCGCTGCGTTGACACCCGATTGTTCGGAATGGCCACTGACACGGCGACCAGCGTTTGGGGATGTGATGTCGGCCCTAACGCTTGCAGGAGGCATTGCTGCTGCGCTGTACCGCCGTGACCGGACCCCGATTGTTGAGCCACTTGACCATTCATCGGGGCCCGCTCAGTAAGGGCGTCTATGAGCGGGTTGATGAAAATCCACTGCCGGCTGGGCCGTGGCTGAGGTTGGGGTCTTTGACCGATGCACCCCGTGACAAGACTGAACCGTCATACGCCATTTTCGATCCATGTAACTGAACTTTCTTATGGCACCGCTGGTTGCCGTCCACATGACCAGAAAAGGTTGAGTGAGGGCAAGTGATTGGTGTTCACGTCCGGAGATTCCAAGCTGGAGACCACTAAGGGGACGCTATGGAGAAGCTGATTTTCGTTTCATCCGACTCGCATGCCGGAGTTCCCAAGGAGCTGTGGGCGGAGTACCTGCCTGAGCGTTTTCACGAACTGCTTCCGAGTTTGCGCGAGGACAACGTGATTTACCCGGCGGCGATTTACCTAATGGGCGCTAAAGGCAAGAGTACGAGCCTGCCTGAGGTAGCCGAGGCCCATCGTTCTGGCCGTCACGGGCCGCACGATGCAGTCCTTCGCCTGGCCGACATGGATCGTGAAGGAGTTGCCGCCGAGCTCATCTACCTCGGCGACTTTCGACTCGGTGACATGTTTCACAACTCGACCGGCCGGCAGTACTCGATCGATGCCTGGGAGGCCGGGGCCCGCGGGTGGAACCGCTGGAACGCGGACAACTTCGGGTTCGCAACGGACCGGTTCTTGACCGTGGGTGCCATCGGTCCCTGCGTCGACATGGATGCGACGGTCGCAGACCTCGAGTGGATTTCCGACCATCGGTTTGCGGAAACCTATGCCCCTGGTTACGTCGCGCTTCCTGACACCCCCCCGCTTTTCGACTCGTACTGGGAGCCGTTCTGGTCAGCCTGTGAAGAGCGCGGCCTGGCGGTGGTGGTACATGCTGGGTACGGGTGGGAACAAGGGCCAGTCTTCGCGCAGATCGAGCGCATCTACAACGATGTTGCGAAGGCGGCTGGGAGCACGGACTTCGACACAATGCTCGCCCACGCCGATGCGGTGCGCCAGGAATCTCTGGCCTTCTTCCCCGAGTTCATCAGCACCAAGAGGCCGAGACGCCCGATGTGGCAGATGATGTTGGGCGGCGTCTTCGATCGCCACCCGAACCTGAAGCTCCTCCTGACCGAGGTTCGAGCCGATTGGATCCCCGTTGCGCTATCTCGACGCCATCTACGAGAAGAATCGTTCCGATCTGCCAGCGAAGCGGACTCCTAGCTAGCGAGTACTGGCATAGCAACTGCATGGCTGGTGCCTCGTTCATCCACAAAGCCGAGGTCGAGATGCGTCACGAGATCGGTGTGGAGACCATCGCCTTCGGACGGGACTACCCCCACCCCGAGGGCACGTGGCCGAACGCCACTGACTACCTGCACGACGCCTTCGCCCATGTGCCCGATGACGAAGTAAGCCTCATGTTGGGAGAAAACGCCATCCGCTTCTTGGGTCTCGATCGGGCCCGGCTCGCCGACATTGCCAGCCGCATCGGTCCTACGGTCGAAGAGATCAAAGGTAGTGCCGAAGTTCGCCCCGAGCTCCTCGAGAGCTTCGCCTCTCGTTGCGGTTACCTCAAGCCTGCGGAAGGCGATGCCAACATCCCAGCGCTCGAGGGCATGATGCGCGAAGACCTGTCGGCGGCCGGCGTAAGAGGCTGAAGCAGCTCCGAAGTCATCATCGTCGCAGCGCAAAACTCTGCGGCCATTAGAGATGTTCAAAAGAATTGATTTGAAAAGGGGGGTAGTCGAGGGTCCGGTACATGGCAGTCTTCTGAGCCGGTAAGGCCCTTCGTCGCCAGGCCGACCAGGCCCTCTGAGCGCCGAAATCTAGCCGCCGAGGTCATGCGACCACGCCGCGGTACTGGGGGATGAGACCACTCAGCGAGATCAACGAGATGCGGCGGTCCGTCTCGTGGCGCCAGCGTCCGATGACGCCAGCCCGCTTGAGCTGCTCGATCATGGGCGTGATGCTGTTGGGCCGCAGTCCCGCCCTCCCGAGCGAGTGTGGAGGCCAGGGCCTTGTGCTCTCTCATCAAGACGTTGAGGGCCCGAATCCGGCGGGGTGAAAACGACCCTCCCGCGCGCTTGTAGTGGGCGACCAGCTGCTGCTCAACAACCGTGAAGAGGTAGACGGCCTCTTGAAGGCGCACCAGGTTGCCGCGATGCTATGCACACGTGGGTGTTAGACCATACGGTGTGGTGAACTTGCCTTTCTCTATGCCGGCGTAGAAGAAGCACTTGTTCATTTGCGGCTGCCCCGGTGTGAACGTCAAGGTGGGTGTTAAGCCGCCGAGGTTGGTCGAGCCGAGCGCATGGACCCCGTTGATCAGGGCGGCAGCAGTGATGGGGTTGGTTGTACCGACCTTGCCGGCCTTGACCGCGTCAGCTATGAGCACGCCGGAGGCCCATTCAAGGACTGCCTGGTCGTTGTATTCAGGTGACTTGGTGACCGCTGGCTCGTACGTGTTGAAGGCGTCGGTCATGGTCCCGATGGCCGGCACCTTGGTATCGAAAAATGGGGCCGTCGACTCGGCCGAGATCATCCCGTTGCTTCCCTTCGTCCCAGCGAAGTCCTTGCTATAGGCACCGCTCGACGTCACAAGGTGCGGGGTATATCCCTGCTCTGCACAATTCTGCGCTACCCGAACCGAGACGGTGGAGGTTGCGGCAACGAAGAGCCCGTCGGCACCGGCATCCTTGGCGGCGAGGCATTGGGCGAGGTAGTTCGGTGCCGAGGAGGAGACTGCGGCGCTGAACGGAACATCAACGCCATATTTCTTGCCCACTGCTGTGAAAAAGGGGACCGCTTGCTGACATTGTGCAAGCTCGGCGCAGTATAAGACTGCAAGCTTTTTCACCCCGACTTTATTTGCAGCGAGCATAACTGAATTAGGCGAGTAGACAGCCGAAACTCCAGGGGTAAAGTCATTAGGCTGGCTCGCGAATGTGGTATCGCCGCCCCCGTTTGGAAAGACCGGGATACCTGTCGAGTTGATGTAGGTAGACCACGCGGAATCGTTGCTATCGTTCTCGACAAGCGCCACAATGCCGTCGCCAACCAGCTTTTTCACATCGACCAGGGCGACAGCAGGGTCACCGGGCTCCACCTCGGAGAAGAGTTCAACCCGATGACCGTTGAGACCGCCATGGGCGTTGGTCCACTTGACCCATGCGGTGAATGCAGGGAGGTTGTCGACCATCTCCTGCCCGCCGATCTTTTCGCCCAAATAGCCAACCTTGATCGGTGTACTTGACGCCTGGGCACGTGCAGGCAACGACGCGAAACGATCCCCCAGCCAACACGACCACACCGAAAAAGGCAAGGACCCGAATCGAACCCCATCCAGAAGCGGCTTTCATAACGCAAACCCCCCGATCTCTCCTAGCACGCCACGGTCCTGCGCAGGCTCCCCGATTGACACAACAACTCGTGCAGGAACCCCGTTGTCCAAAAAAAGGGCACCCTGGGACTCATCCGATATTCATCTAAGGATCAGTTCCTAAAGCTAGAGACCGTGGCGCAGAAGCACACCCGAGGCGGTCCCGGTCTCTTTGTCCTCCTCGATAGTAATTTCGCCGTTGACGAGCACGTAACGGTACCCTTTTCCCCGCTGTACCCGACGCCAGTCTCCACAAGGCAGGTCGTGGACGATCTCATCTGGAGTGATCGTCAGGTTCTCGAAGTCGTACACCACGATGTCCGCGGGCGCCCCCTCTTGCAGCGTGCCGCGCTTGAAGAAAACCCGCGCATGCGGCTGGAAGGGCGCTCAAGCGCCAGTGCGCTTCCTCAAGATCGATCCACTCCTCCTCTCGGACGAAACGGATGAGCGCTTCGGTTGCGTACCGTCCAGCGGTGAAGAATTTCTGGTGTGCACCACCATCCGAAATACCGAATATCGACCAAGGATACTGAACGATCTCGCGAAGGCCATCTTGATTGGTCATGATGGTGCTATAGAAGAGGGTCTCAAGCGAGTCAGCGAGAACGAGGTCGCAAAAGGCATCGGCAGGATGCTTTCCCTCTCTGTTGGGCTACTTCGGCAACGGTGAGATTCTCGTAGCGCTGAACCGCAGGTGTATGCCCTTTCAGAACTGTCATCCGGTCAAAGGAGAAAGCTATGTCAGGCTTTTCCCGGCGAAGTCCTTCACGAAGAGCTGGGTCTTCCAGCATTCCTCGCACTTCCTCGGGGGTCCCAACTGTCGCGTGACGCCACGCCGGAGAACCGCCCAAGAGATTAAATTCATCTGCCAGCTTGAACGTCACTCCATTGTCAGTGGTGAAGGCTTGGCCGTATACCTGCAACCCTCTACGCCGGCAGCTCTCTAACCATTCGAGCGTCACACGATGTCTCTCCGGTTCGTCCGAGGATGCGCCGATCGAGTCATAAATCATGGGGCGACCGCTCGCTTCGGCCAGCGCCTCCCAAGAGGGAACGTTCCACGGGGATCCTGCTCATCCAAGAATGTCATCTTGATCATGCCCTCGTTCCGCTTTCCGAGAGCTCTAGCGAGCTCCATGAGGATTCGCTCGGGCATAACGTCCGTCACCAGCGGCGTACCGTCGTAGTCTCGGTGGTTCGAAAGGCCACGAAGAAGTGACCATCCTGCAGCCCCCGCTGAGATTGCCTCGTCGAGGATGCCGGCACATCTCGGCCAGTTCGCCATCGGCAGGCATCTCTCCGGCCTTCGCCCGTTCCCGGCCCATCACCCAGGTGACCAGCGGCCCCAACGGCACGCACGCCTGGACGTTCACGGACTTTGGGGTGCGATCAAGGCTGTCGAGGAACTCGGGAACGTGACCCAGTCCCAGGGCATGCCGGCCTGCATTACCTCCAGAGGAATGGCCTCTTGCCGACTCATCGAGCGCATGGCTTGCTCTCGCATCTCGGGACGCACTGGGGCAAAGCCGATGCCGCAGTTGCCGATCACCACCGAGGTGACTCCGTGCCAGCCAGAAATAGTGCAATAAGGGTCCCAGAAGATCTGAGCGTCATAGTGGGTATGAAGATCCACAAATCCCGGCGCGACAATCAGCCCGGTCGCATCGAGTACCCGGCTTCCGTCCGAAGCACGCAGCTGGCCGATTTCAGCGATTTTCCCTGCCTTGATCCCAACATCCGCTCGATAACGAGGCATGCGGCGACCGTCGACAACCATTCCATTTTTGATGACGAGATCGAATTCAGCCATTTGGACCTCCTGACCACTCATCTTCTCGGGGGAGAGCAGCAACGCCACGATCTTCGCAAGATTTTTCTCGGAAAAATAGCGAACACTATTATTGTCTTTGCGGGATAATGTCACCTGCAGTCAGCCCGTGTCAAGGCAGCCGAAACGCTATATTCGCTGTGCTTGAAGCCAGGACTCGTAGTGATCGGACGCATACCAAGCGGTCCAGAAGCGGCCCGAACGTTGGGTGTGGGGCGCTGCGATCTCCGGGTTCCGCGACCTCGATCCGACGGCGGTTCGCCGGCCACAACCGTCATCGCAATCGACCGGCATGTCGAGCCTGCCTGATGGGTATCGCCACGCGACCCGCGACCCCCTCATCGACCCAGCGTCGGCTAGCAGCTGACCGGCCTTGTTGGGAAATGCCCTCTGGAAGTCTCGAACCAGAGGGCTACCCAGCTGTGCTCCTCGTCCTTTGATGGCGACTCGCTGCAGTGGGCCTGATTGTAGTACCTACCAGGACTTGTAAGAGTGGTCAAGAACCGGTCGTGTAGACATCGACTCCGGGCGCCCTTGCAGCCCGTCACGACCTCCCCAGGGCGTCAGTGTTCGTCGCTCCGATCCAGCACTAACAAGCAACAATCGATCTGACGCAGCGACTCCTAAGAATCTCCCATCTTTCACCCAAAAGACACCACCTGACTAACAAGAGATCGATTCAGCGGTGGTTGCCGACGCTACAGACCATGTCGAAGGAGTACACCCGAGGCGGTCCCGGTCTCCTTGTCATGTTCGATGGTGACTTCACCGTTGACGAGCACGTGACGGTAGCCCTTCGTCCGCTGTACCCGCCGCCAGTCTCCACCAGGCAGGTCGTGGACGATCTCGTCTGGAGTGATCGTCAGGTTTTCGAAGTCGTACACCACGATGTCCGCCGGCGCCCCTCCTGCAACGTGCCACGTTTGGAGAATCCCGCGGTCGTGGCCCGGAAATGCGCTGAGGCGCCAGTGGGCCTCCTCGAGATCGATCCATTCGTTCTCGCGCAAAATTGATCAGAGACTCTGTTGGAAACCGTCCAGCGGTGAAGAACTTCTGGTGTGCTCCGCCATCTGAAATACCGAAAATCGACCACGGATACTGCACGATCTCACGAAGTCCGTCATAATTGGTGATGATCGTGTTGTAAAACATCGTTTCGAGCGAATCGGCCAGGACGAGGTCACAAACGCATCGGCCGGATGTTTTCCCTCGCGTTGTGCTACCTCGGCGACGGTGAGATTCTCGTATCGTTGGACCTCGGGTGTGCGGCCCTTCAGAACCGTCATCCTGTCAAGGAAAAGGCGTTGTCCGGTTGCTGACTACGAAGGGCTTCACGACGGCCCGGGTCAGCGAGTCGCTCCCGCACCTCCTCGGGTGTGCCCACCGTCGCCTCACGCCAAGCCGGCCAACCTCCCAAGAGATTGAACTCATCCGCGGCTTGAACGTGACGCCGTTGTCCGTGGTGAAACCTTGGCCGTAGATCGGAAGGCCTCGGTGGCGGCATTTCTCGAGCCACTCGAGCATGATTCGGTGTCGACGAGGGTCATCTCCAGCGGAGCCGATGGCGTCATAGATCATCGGCCGACCACTCACTTCTGCCAACGCTTCCCAAACCGGCAGTGGCCGACCTGGGTCCTCATCGTCCACGAAGGTCATGTGGATCATGCCCTCGTTGCGATTTGCCAGCACTCCGGCCAGTTCCATGAGGATTCGCTCGGGCATGATATCGGTCACCAGCGGAGTGCCGTCGTAATCCCGGTGGTTCGCTAGACCCCGAAGCGCTGACCACCCGGCACCCCCCGCTGCAATCGCTTCGTCTAAGAGCCGGCGCATCTCTGCCAGTTCGTCGTCGGTGGGCATCTCGCCCGACTTCGCCCGTTCTCGGCCCATCACCCAGACGACCAGCGGGCCCAACGGTACACACGCCTGGACGTTCACCGACTTTGGCGTGCGATCAACGCTGTCGAGGAACTCCGGGAACGTGACCCAATCCCACGGCATACCTGCCTGCATCGTCTCCATCGAGATCGCCTCTTGACGGCTCATCGAGCGCATGGCCTGCTCTCGCATCTCGGGATGGACTGGCGCAAAACCAATGCCGCAGTTGCCAATCACCAGCGACGTGACACCGTGCCAGCCCGAAATGCTGCAATAGGGATCCCAGAATATCTGCGCGTCATAGTGCGAATGAATATCCACAAATCCCGGAGCAACAATGAGACCCGTCGTGTCAATGACTCGGCATCCGTTCGACCGCACCCGGCCGATCTCGACGATCTTCCCGTCTTTTATGGCGACATCCCCGCGGTAGCGAGGCATACGGCGGCCATCGACGATCATTCCGTTCTTAATCACGAGATCAAATTGGCCATCTTGACCTCCATGAGCGACCGCCTACCCTTTTAGGCGAAAAGAGGAACGACAATCTCGCGACACTTGCTCGCCTAACCATAGCGGCCGCTAGCTCTAGATGAGTAAGTGTGTCACCCAAGGTCAGCTATTGTCAAGGCTAGACGCTCTCAACACACGAACGCCCTCCGTTGTGTGATCGTCGTCATGAGGCCCTCAACCCTTCGTGATCGCACGCACCCGAGCAGATGCGGCGCTCAAACGAGCCGGCGAGGAGGCGGGGGTTCCCCGGGTTCCGCGAGTTCGATCCGACGGCGGGCCGTTCCTGTCGAGGATCCGTCATAGCGGTCGACCGGTCTTCTTGTCCGCGCTGATCAGTGTCACCGCGGCCACGCGCTGCTCACTCATCCGCCTGTCGGCTAGTAGTCGGCCGGCTCGTTGGGCCTCGGCCCGCAGCAACCGGCCCCCTTACCCAATATGTATCTGCTTGACAGCGACTCGGCGTTAGTGAGAATCTTTGTGGATAGTCATAGTATTAACTACCGCACAGCGCGTTTCCGGAATGAGACCAGAAGTTCAACGAGAAGTGCGCAATGTGAGACGGCTCTGTAGCGAGTCGCCCGACGCCTGTCGCTCAGAAGCTCGGGGGTGTTCGCCTGTGAGTTCCGGCGATTTGGAAGCGCGGCTTCAGGCCGTCGAGAGCCGGCGCCCGCCGGTCGGGGTCGAGATCGATCCTGTGGCCTACGATCTGATAGGAGACATCAATGCAGCGTGTGACCGTCGTTTCAGTTGATGGGCATGCGTCGGTGCCGCCGACGCTGTGGTCGGAGTATCTAGAGAAGCCATATCACGAGTGGCTTCCACGGCTCCGGGAGGAGAACGCGCTCGACACGAGAGCCTTCGGACTCCTCAACGGTGTGACGGTGAGCCCCAAGGCGCGAACAGTTTTCGACAAGGAGGGCGTCTACGATTCGGGTCTGGACGGGCTTTGGAACCGTGATGTTTGTCTGGCGGAGCTCGACCGGGAAGGGGTCGCCGCCGAGTTCATCTTCTACGGCGGTCCCTGGGCCAGCGACCTCTTCCACAACACCATGAACGGGACCTACCCACCTAACGTGGTTGACGCGGGCGCCCGTGCCTACAACCGCTGGGCGGCGGACACATTCGGCTGGCGGGGGAACGGCTCCTCCTGTGTGGCGCGGTTGGTTCGGGTACCGACGTCAGTGAGCTGGTGGACGAGGTCACGTGGGCCGCTGACCACAAGTTCGTCGGCACCTACACGCCCGGCTTCAACGGTATACCAGGCCTTCCCCCGCTCGACGACGACTACTGGGATCCACTGTGGGCCACCTATGCGGAGACGGGCTTAATCCAGGTGATTCACGGCGGATACGGGTACGCACAGGGCTTCGCGTTCGGCGAGATCGAGTCTGCGATCAAGAATACCGAGGCCACTGGCGGGTCCGACACGGACGTGATCGTGGCGCTCACCAGCTCGATCTTCAACGAGACCTTTTTCAACGACCTTTCGCACCGGCGAGCTATGTGGCAGCTGATGCTTGGCGGTGCCTTTGATCGCCATCCGAACATGAAGGTGATGCTGACCGAGGTGCGAGCCGACTGGCTCCCAGCCACGTTGCGGCATCTCGATGCGATCTATGAAGAGCACCGCACTCACCTGCCGGCCAAGCGGAAGCCAAGCGAATACTGGCAAAGCAATTGCTTAGCCGGCGTCTCGTTCATGCACAAGGCTGAGGTCGAGATGCGCCACGAGATCGGTCTCGACAAGATCGCCTTCGGGCGGGACTACCCGCATACCGAGGGCACCTGGCCAAACACGAACGACTTCTGGAAGCTGATCTTCGCGGGCGTTCCAGCAGCGGACATGCGCCGGATGCTCGGTGAGAACGCGATCGAATTCCTCCGTCTCGACCAGGCAAAACTGACTGCGATAGCCGAGCGCATCGGTCCGAAGGTCGAAGAGCTCAGCGATCCGTCGGTTACCGTCAATCCCGAGCTTGTGGAGCACTTGGCGACGCGGTCTGGTGTACTCAAGCCCACGGAAGGGGGCACCCGCCTCGGCGAGATCGACGCGATCCTGGAGCCTGACCTCGTACGTGTCGGCGCCGCTGCCCAAGGCTAAGGAGATCTTGGATGACCGAAGTTGTGAGGGTGCATGATCGCGTCATTCAGGATTGGCTGGACAAACAAGAGATTCGTGAGGCGACGATGCGCTACTGCCGAGGTGTCGACCGTTGTGACGCCAAGCTGATCAGCTCCGCCTACCACCCCGACGCCCACGACGACCACAACGTCCGGGAGTTCAGTGGCGAAACCGTGGGGAACGGCATCGTCGAGTGGATGCGAGAGATCATGGAGTTGACCAACCACCAGATCACGACACAAGTCATCGAGCTGTATGGCGATACGGCAGCATGTGAGTCCTATTTTACTGAAGTCGACATCATGAAGGGCGGACAAAGGCTGCACAGCATCGGGCGTTACATTGATCGCTTTGAAAAGCGTGATGAAAAGTGGAAGATCATAGACCGTCGGGTTGTCGTGGAGATGACGAACCTGTTCTCACATCCAGATCCCCAGTTCGATGCTCCGACCATCGCGCCCGAGACGGGAGCGACCCGTCGTATGGAGTCTTCGAACGCCGTCGATAACCCAACCGCCGTCGATAACTCCAATCTGATCGATGGGAACGCCCGGCGTAAGGCGGTTGGGCCCCCGCCGGCCGCGTTGGATCAGCGATGCGAAGGGGGGATAGCCGCCATGGCTGTGGATTCCCTTTAGGCTTCTTCCCGTGAGCAACACGAAGGCGGAGGTCCGGCGACGGCGTGACGGCCAGGCAACACTTCGCCGTGTTCTCGATGCTGTCGTTGCTACGATCCTCGAGGTTGGCTACTACAAGGCGAGCTCGAACGAGATCGCGTGGAGAGCGGGCGTCACTTGGGGAGCGATTCAGCATCTCTTCGGATCACGCCGAAGAGTTAATGCGCGGAGTGGTCGAAGATGCCTGGGGTCAGCTCGAAATCCAGATCGCTGCTGCTCGCATCGACGGTACGACACTCGAAGAACGCCTTCGAGATGTCCTTGAGGTTCTCGCGACCTACGATGAGCAGCCGGCCTACCTCGCGGAACTTCAGATCTTGCTCGATGTTGCGGCGAATCCCGACGTATCGGCCAAGACGCGCCGCTCTGCCCGCCATCGGAAGGGCCAGGAACTCGCGAACGCTTGGCAGCCATTGTTCGCACAGGCTCTCGGCGAGGCGTCGGGTGACGAGGACCTTGTGGCGTACGCTTCGCGACACTTCGCAGCTACCTTGCCTACCGTGTGATTGCCGGACACATCACAGGCTTCAGTGACGACGCGGTTTCGCGCGACCTGTTGGTTAAAGGCGTCGCGGCGGCCGTCCGAGAGGAAGCAACACGCCGCGGCATGAACGTCGAGCAGCGTTCTCCAGTCGGAAGCCGAATAGGAGCTTGCGATACCACTGCTCGAGACACTGCGGCTACACCTCGGGCAGCGGCTGAGCGCGAGCGTCAACCAAAGCGATGATCAACACTTATCCATTTCTTTTCCATGGGCGAGGTCCAATCGAGTGGGTGCCAAGAACGTCATCGACATCACGCGACCAGGCGATACTCGTGGATCACTCCGCCGAGCCGATCCGAGCGCTCGAGTCTTGAGGAATCGACATTCCTCGGTTTCGTCGGGGTAATGTACTTCGGCCCAGGTGGCAGCTGGCGAGCGACCGATGAGGCCGGTGGCCGTTGTAGTGCTCGACGTACTCGTGGAGCACAGCTCCGAGTGAGGACGCCCGAAGATGAGCATCCGGTCAAGACATTCACGCCGGACAGTCCCGACGAAGCGCTCGGCGAAGGCGTTGGCACGGGGAGCTTTGACCGGCGTTCGAACGATGCGGACACGCCCTCCCTGAAGACCTCGTCGAAGCTGGCGGTGGACTTGACGTCGCGATCCCGGATCAGGAAATCGACCTGTTTTTTTTTTTTTTTTTTTTTTTTTTTTTTTTTTTTTTTTTTTTTTTTTTTTTTTTTTTTTTTTTTTTTAAAAAAAAAAAAAAAAAAAAAAAAAAAAAAAAAAAAAAAAAAAAAAAAAAAAAAAAAAAAAAAAAAAACTGTGTCCACGGTGAAGAGGTCGCCGGCGAGTATCGTCTCGGCCTCGACTCTTAGGAGCTCACCCCTCGTCGGTGACATCTCCCCTGCTGAGGGGTCGAGGCTGTGACGCTCCAGGATGTTCCAGACGCTTGCCGGTGAAAATTGAGGACCCAAGACGGAAAGCTCCCCTTGGAACCTCCGATAGCCCCACATCACGTTCTCTCTGGCCAAGCGAAGAACTACCTGCACAGTCCCTGCGGGATCTTCGGTCGCCCGGGCGGCTGTGGATAGGTCCAGTTGCGACTTACCAGTTCGCGATGCAATGGAGCAGCGTGTCGGGCTGGACGAAAAACCGAGTGCGGCTTCGATTGGGGGATCAACCCGCTGAGGCCGGCCATGAGCGCTCGATCCGAAGGTCGCAGAGCGGGTCGGGCCAGATGCCGTCGCAGCACCGCAACCTCGTGACGGAGCATCACCACTTCGATCGCCAGATCGGAGCCGTCTGACCGTTGCAGTCGGAGCATCTCACACGGTCCAGAGGAAGACGAGATAGAGGAACGAGAGGGCCACGGATCATTCTCGCCGTCACATCCGCTCTGGAGAAAGACCCAGTTCAATGTCACCGATGAGGTTCTTGGCACCCACACCGCGACAATCACGAGCTCCGCCGAGATCTGGAGCTAGTGATAGCCCAGTAACTCGGCGCGGATCAGACTGAGATGGCCGCACTGGTCCACGGAAAACCATCGCCCCCTATCCAAAGCAAGCGTAGCAAGGCTGGGCGAGCGACAAATTGACCGACCTTCGAGCCATTGCGCGAGATCAGGAAAGGCTGTCCATGCGGAGAATCGTCACCGGAATCGATTCCGACGGCCGGTCATGCGTCCTCGAGGACGACGATGTGTCGCCGACGTCCGGAGGAATCGTCGGCATTCGAAGCGGCGTGTTGTGGACGACCCCATGGAGCCCGCCGCCGGCGGCGCCGCACCAAAAGGGCGCATCGCAATGATCTCGGGCTTTCTCCGGGAATCCTGCGTTGGGCCGTGGTCGACCACGGCCCGTTCGAAGACGTCTGGGCCCCGAGACTGCAACCCGAACGCATCATCAGGATGCCCTCGAGCTGGTCTTCATCCTCGCCGGCTCGGGACGGCTGAGGCTCAATAAGGATCAACGGGACCTACGAGCGGGCGACTGCGTCGTGCTTCCTGGTATCGATCATGCGTTCGACGGCGGCACCGAGGGATGCCAGATGATGTGGTCGTTTCCCTCGGCATGCTGCCGTCGCGTCGAGATAGGGGCGGGGAACATTCGCGGATATCGGATCGAGATGAGGGGGCACCCACGTACTGCATGGGTTCTCGGCGGACGGTCACGTCAATGAGCCACTAAACCTGTGGGTCGAGAACCTTCCCAAGAATTTCCGGGACCGGGGTCCGCGAGTTATCGAGACGCCCAACACCAAGGGACACGCCTGGATCATGGAGGGTGGGAGCCGTCATGCGGCCATGGGCTTCAGCACCTCCTACTTCAAGTCCTCGAAACGCTATGACCGGGCCACCCTGATCGAAGGGTTCAACAAGATCATCAAGAATCGCGGCATCCGGTACGACGACCTGGCCCGTACGAGGAGCCTGCCGGAGTCGGCGTCGCCGCCTGAGGCACAAATCGACCGAGCAGTCGGCGAACCTGCTCGGATCCTTCGAGGGGCCGTCAAGCGGGACGAAGCCCGCACCCGGGGTCGCGGTGTCACTGTCGGAAGAGTGCAGAACATCAAGGAACACCACCGATAACTTGCAAATCGTCGGGAACACGAACCGCCATCATCAGCGAGTTGGACGAAATTCTTCGGCGAGCTCCTTCGGCGCTTGTCGATGTAATCGCAGTATTCCGATTCCAGAATGGCTTTGCCGTGACATCGTCGACTTGCTAGCCACTCGCGAACCTGAGGGCGGCTCGCCGATTCAGCCCGACGACTACTGTTCCAAACTCGAAACGGTAATCCACCACATCGAGATCGGTTTCGAGAGAAGTTAGCTCCTCCGGCGTTGCGCAGAGGAATCTATCCGACCCGATCCGCACCTAAGGCCTCCGGCATTCCCACCCGCTCTGCTGCCGATCTCTTGTTGGCGATGACCCAGCTCGGATCCTACGTGACCCTTCGACAGTACGGTCACGTCTACGACGCTGTGAAGAGCGTCTGAGCAAGCGTTTAGATCTGGTAGAGCGCCCGGACGTTGTCACGAATGATGGCGTCGCGAACCTCTTTCGGCTGATCGTGAAACATCTGGTCCAATAGTTCCTTGGAATGTGGCCAGGTACTGACGTGGTGCGGGAAGTCATTGCCCCACATCATGGTTTCGGCGCCGATGATCTCGTGGGCCAGGATGGCGGTATGGTCGCGGATGAAGGTCATGCGGATGTTGTGGTGGAAGTAGTAGCTGGGCTCATGCTTGGACCGTGGACCAAGGATCAACTTCTGCAGGCGATGCCAGTCGTAGTCGGACTTCTCCATCAAGTGAGCAGCCCATCCGGCGTCGTTCTCTGCTGACACAACCATGAGCTCGGAAAGCGGTCGAACAGGCCATAGGCAATCATGTCCAGCAGCACAGCTTGGACTCCACCGTTGTCAGCCCGCAACCTCTGCCCCGGCGAGAGGGTAGCCGGGTTGCGGCTTCGCTTCTTCGTCTTGTCGGTTGTGAGGTGGAGGTTAATTGGCATCTGGTTCTCAACGGCAGCTGCCCACAATGGGTCGAACCGCTCGTCGTAGTACGGATTCTCGTCATCGACATAGAGGGGCACCATGACGCCGACGAGCCCGAGCTGCTTGACCCGCTTGAGCTCCTTGATTGCTGCGTCGACATCCTCGTGGTTGATCATCGCAATTCCGAAGAACCGATCCTTGTGCGGAGCGCAGAACTCCTCGGCCAGCCAGTCGTTGTAGGCCCGGAACAACGCCCATTGGAATTCAGGGTCTTCGATCGGGAAAAAGTCCATCCCGAGTGTGGGGTACACCACCTCGGCATCCACGCCATCTTGAGCGAGGTCGACCAGTCGCTCACTCGAGTCGTAGCCACTCGCCGGGATGTCCTCATCCCATCGGCCCTCCAGGCGTACTTCGTCATCTGACCGGTACACACCCCCGAGCAGGCTCACTTGAGGCAACACCGCCTGGTCGCACACGAGCTCGTCAGTGGTCGGCCTCGTGTACTAGCGTGGCGCCCGATCGCGGAACTTCTGGGGCACCCGCTTCGTCCAGAGGTCATGAGGTTCGATGACGTGCGAGTCTGCCGATATGACGTCGTAGAGGGTCGTTGGCATTGGGTTGCATCCTTTCTCAAATGAGCACTTGGCCGCTTTGCTGCCAGCCGCTCCGCGGTCGGAGTGGCGGCCACCAAAACGACAGTTTTACCCACGACGCCTTCCGGGAGAAGCATAGTAGTTGATACCATTGTCCGGTTCGGCAAGGATCCTGTCAAGGGATGAGGGCTGCGGCGGCGAGTTGTGTCATCTGACAGGAATCACCCCGCCTCCTGAGAGAATACGGTGCAAGAAGATGACCTACGCAGATAATCCGGTTGCCAGTTCCGTGTGCCCGTGAACGGGCGGGATCTCGCACTCTGAAGGACCCGGATTCTGATCTACCCAGTGAGCATCCCGACCCCAAGTGGGATGACCACAGCCATGAAGCGTAACCGGGACAGACCCGAACAGGCCCTGCGCACAATCCGAGAAGATGAGCGGTTGCTGAATGACGGCACGCTTACACTGCCTCGAAGGTCGCGGAATAACTGAAGAGCCCAGGTTTCTAGAACTGTGTCGCGCCGCCCTTTCGCATCTCCCTTACCGCATCATGAGATTACGCGTCCAGGTGGCGAAGTTCCAATCGATGCAGACGCTCGCATTCAGGGCAGCCGAAGTCACTGCCTCGGAGTGCGGTCAAGGGGTCTCGTCTCAACTGGATCAGTCCTCCTTGATAGCCTTAATGCGTAGTCAAGCCAGGTTCAAAAGGTTGGCACGCTCGAAATGTCTTTCCTATGGACCACACGGGAATTTGAAAGGCAGACGGGATTGGTAGATTGTCCAACCGTGCCCGAAGCGCGGAGAATCCGAACCAAATCGGTTACCGATCGCCGCGTGCTGTCAGTCGGGTTGCCGATGTCGTGGCCAGCCACATACGCCAACAGATCCTCCAAGGTGAGTTCGACGACGGACAACGCTTGCCGGCAGTTGATCTCATGACCCAGGAGTTTGGCGTGAGTGAGGGCGCCGTCCGTGAGGCGTCGCGCATCCTTGAGTCTGAGGGACTGATCACCATTGTTCGTGGATATCGGGGGGGGGAATGTCGTTCGTCGTCCCGATGCCCGCACCGCTGCGTACGCCTCAGCGCTCGCGCTGAGCAGCGGTGGCACGAACCTCCGGACGTCTTCGAAACACAGAGCTATATCGAACCACTCTGTGCAGGGCTTTGCGCCCGCCGTGATGACCGGATGACAGAAGTCGTTCCCAAGCTCCGCCGATTCAACACAACAGCGAGAAGTCTCCTCGACGGTGACGATGTCTCTTTAGCGAGCCGATGCTCGCCTTCCACAGCACCCTGGTCGAACAATCAGGGCTAGAGTACACTGACGCTCTTTGTCGGGATTCTAGAGTCGATCTCCCTCGCCGCGATGAAGTCGTGGGGTCATGAGACCGGGCAGGAGATCGATTCCCCCGGTACACGGTTGAAGTCGCTGGAATTCCATGAGGAGATTACTGAGCTCATCGAGTCCGGCGAGAGCGTCCGGGCCTCCGATCTCATGGAGCAGCACATTCGCACCGCCATCCGCTCCGTGCAACCTGATCGCCTGGATCAGCGGGTAGACCCGACCGTCATCCGACTGGACTGGTAGGACGCCGCAGGCAGACCCACCATCGCATGGGTATCCTTTCGTCATCGCATTGACACGCGACGGTCACGGGATTACATTTGCGAACCAGTGGTTCTGAAATTTCTCGATGATTTGGGAGTGGCCGTGATGGTTCATACCATGACTGCGTGGCTTGGGGCTTGACCGGCCGAGACTCGTCGAGATCGCCAGCCGGATTGGCTTGACCGTCGAGGAGATCCACAGTGGTGGCGAGGTCAGCCCAGAACTGATCGAGCACTTCGCCATTCGTGGTGGCTATCTCAAGCCTGCTGAAGGCAATGCCAATATTGGAGCGCTAGGGGGCATCAGGGGCGAAGACTTAGAGGTGGTGGGCACGAGAAGCTGAATGGGGAAGCGAGCGATCGCCTGGCGTGCTAGGAGAGATCGGGGGGTTTGCGTTATGAAAGCCGCTTCTGGATGGGGTTCGATTCGGGTCCTTGCCTTTTTCGGTGTGGTCGTGTTGGCTGGGGGATCGTTCGCGTCGTTGCCTGCACGTGCCCAGGCGTCAAGTACACCGATCAAGGTTGGCTATTTGGGCGAAAAGATCGGCGGGCAGGAGATGGTCGACAACCTCCCTGCATTCACCGCATGGGTCAAGTGGACCAACGCCCATGGCGGTCTCAACGGTCATCGGGTTGAACTCTTCTCCGAGGTGGAGCCCGGTGACCCTGCTGTCGCCCTGGTCGATGTGAAAAAGCTGGTTGGCGACGGCATTGTGGCGCTTGTCGAGAACGATAGCAACGATTCCGCGTGGTCTACCTACATCAACTCGACAGGTATCCCGGTCTTTCCAAACGGGGGCGGCGATACCACATTCGCGAGCCGCCTAATGAGCTTTACCCCTGGAGTTTCTGGCTGTCTACTCGCCTTGAAATTCAGTTATGCTCGCTGCAAATAAAGTCGGGGTGAAAAAGCTTGCAGTCTTATACTGCGCCGAGCTTGCACAATGTCAGCAAGCGGTCCCCTTTTTCACAGCAGTGGGCAAGAAATATGGCGTTGATGTTCCGTTCAGCGCCGCAGTCTCCTCCTCGGCACCGAACTACCTCGCCCAATGCCTCGCCGCCAAGGATGCCGGTGCCGACGGGCTCTTCATTGCCGCAACCTCCACCGTCTCGGTTCGGGTAGCGCAAAATTGTGCAGAGCAGGGATATACCCCGCACCTTGTGACGTCGAGCGGTGCCTATAGCAAGGACTTCGCTGGGACGAAGGGAAGCAACGGGAATAATACTCGGCCGAGTCGACGGCCCCATTTTTCGATACCAAGGTCCGGCCATCGGGACCATGACGCCGCCTTCAACACGTACGAGCCAGCGGTCACCAAGTCACCTGAATACACCGACCAGGCAGTCCTCGAATGGGCCTCCGGCGTGCTCATAGCTGACGCGGTCAAGGCCGGCAAGGTGGTCAACCAACCCCATCACTGTGCCGCGCCTGATCAACGGGGTCCATGCGCTCGGCTCGACCAACCTCGGCGGCTTAACACCCACCTTGACGTTCACACCGGGGCAGCCGCAAATGAAGAAGTGCTTCTTCTACACCGGCATAGAGAAAGGCAAGTTCACCACACCGTATGGTCTAACACCCACGTGCGTTTCCTAGAAGGACGGGACCGCCCATGGCGGAACCAAGGGGCGGACTATGGGTAAATCATCCAAAGGTAATCGATGCCGTTGTCGCTATTTTTCCGAGAAAAATCTTGCGAAGATCGTGGCGTTGCTGCTCTCCCCCGAAGAAGATGAGTGGTCAGGAGGTCCAAATGGCTGAATTCGATCTCGTCATCAAAAATGGAATGGTTGTCAACGGTCGCCGCATGCCTCGTTATCGAGCGGATGTTGGGATCAAGGCAGGGAAAATCGCTGAAATCGGCCAGCTGCGTGCTTCGGACGGAAGCCGGGTACTCATGCGACCGGCTTATTCCTCGCCGGGATTTGTGGATCTTCATACCCACTATGACGCTCAGATCTTCTGGGACCCTTATTGCACTATTTCTGGCTGGCACGGAGTCACCTCGGTGGTGATCGGCAACTGCGGCATCGGCTTTGCCCCAGTGCGTCCCGAGATGCGAGAGCAAGCCATGCGCTCGATGAGTCGGCAAGAGGCCATTCCTCTGGAGGTAATGCAGGCCGGCATGCCCTTGGGACTGGGTCACGTTCCCAGAGTTCCTCGACAGCCTTGATCGCACCCCAAAGTCCGTGAACGTCCAGGCGTGCGTGCCGTTGGGGCCGCTGGTCACCTGGGTGATGGGCCGGGAACGGGCGAAGGCCGAGAGAGATGCCTGCCGATGGCGAACTGGCCGAGAAGATGTGCGGCATCCTCGACGAGGCAATCTCTAGCGGCGGGGGCTGCAGGATGGTCACTTTTCGTGGCCTTTCGAACCACCGAGACTACGACGGTACGCCGCTGGTGACGGACGTTATGCCCGAGCGAATCCTCATGGAGCTCGCTAGAGCTCTCGGAAAGCGGAACGAGGGCATGATCAAGATGACCTTCTTGGATGAGCAGGATCCCCATCGAACGTTCCCTGGTTGGGAGGCGCTGGCCGAAGCGAGCGGTCGCCCCATGATTTATGACTAGAGTCACCCGATGGCGTACAGCAATCCCGCCTCGTCCCCGATCAGCAAAGTGCCACCGGCAGAGAGCGCGGGGTATGAGTCGAAGGCGGCCGTTGCCCGCACATGGAAGAGCTGGTGACCCGCCGCGTTGTAGCCGTAGATTTCCTTTCCTTGCGTTCCGAAGTACACGTCACCCCGGTCGTCGATGGCTTGAGCCGCCCACAGGCCATGCGTGCCGCGATCAATCCTCACCACGTCTCCCGACGCCGCCCGCACGATGTTGAGCGCGCCGCCGTTGTCTCCAAAGTAAAGCAACCCAGTCGAGCTCACCGACGAGGAGGAGTACGACTCATGCCCGATGTGCCGACGCCATGCCAGCGATCCGTCCGGCCTCAGGCCGTAGGCCGAGCCGTCGTTTGCCGTCACATAGACGTCCCCGTTGGCGGCGACCGAGGGCGACACTTCGATGGTGGAGCTCGCGGTATGACGCCAACGCACGACACCCGTCGCTCCGGCCAGATGCCACGATGCTCTTGTCCGCCGTGGTGATCACGTCGCCATCAGGGCTGACCACCGGACTACCGAAGGAGGTATGTCCGATCGATGTCGACCACCCGAGCACGGGCACACTCTCACTCACGTTCAACTCCCACACCGTCCCGGACATGAGACCGACGAAAACGTCGGTACCGGCCAGCACCGGGGAGAGCACCATGGCGCCGAACCGGTGGGACCACAGAACCTGTCCCGCAGAGGACAGCTCGTACAGTGTGCCGGCCGGACCGGGCCACAGGATCGAACCCTGCGGGAGGACCAGTGGGCTCGTCGACAGATCTGTCTCGCCCGTGAAGGGGCTGCCGCCGTTGAAGGTCCAGAGGTCCGCCCCGGTCGCGGGGTTCAGCGCGTGGAGCACGCCGGCATTCGTCGCGACGTAGATGGTGCCGTCCGCGGCGACCACCGGGCCCGGCGTGATGTTTCCGCCAAGGGCCCGTGTCCACTCCACCCGCCCCGTTGAGGGCCCGGTGACCGACGCAGTCGCGGAGTGCGCGCCGTCGTGCAACGCCTCGGGCCACGCGGAAACCTCGGCCGTCGATGCGGCGGCGCCACCGCCGCCAGAAAGGCTCGCGATGGCGAGTACGGCCAGCGCAACGAAGGGCTTCCAGTTGGGTCGTGCGCGCCGCGGTGTGGCCACGGCGCCAGCATGGCAAAGGCGGGGCGCCGACAGGGTCGGGAATGCTTACGAAATTCGCAATTCGCCGATGTCCGTCACCCCACCATCGTCACAGCAGGTCCGAGATGCCCTCCGAGAACGACGTCGTCGCCTCGAACCCGAGGACCGACGCGGCGAGAGCCGGCGAGGCTTGGATGTGACGCACATCACCAAGGCGCCAAGCCCCCGTTACCCGGGGTTCGGGTGTGTGGCATCCGAGGGACGACCACAACTCGGTCGCTAGCTCAAGAATCGTGTGCGGAGCGCCGCTGGCGATGTTGAAGGCACCTTCCACCTCCGGCGGGGCCGCGAGAGCGAGCAGGTTTGCCCGGGCCACATCGGACACGTGGACAAAGTCCCTCCGTTGGCCCCCGTCTTCGAAAACCTGCGGTGGGTTGCCCGACCGCAGGGCGCTGAGGAAGATGCTGGACACGCCCGCATAGGGAGTGTCCACGGGCGACCTGGGTCCGTAGACGTTGTGGTACCGCAGGGCCACGACCGAGGTCCCCGACTCCCGCCCGTAGGCGAAGCAGAGGTGCTCCTGGTGGATCTTGGTCGCCGCGTAGACGTTCCGCGGGTCGATGCGGGCATCCTCTGTGGTGAGCTCCGCTTGGAGATCGCCTCCACAGTGGGGGCAGACCGGCTCGAACAGCCCCGCGGCCAGTCGCTCCACGGTTCGTTCGGCCGGACGAACGCTGCCGCAGGCCCCGCACGTGTAGGCGCCGTCGCCGTAGACCACCATGCTGCTGGCCAGCACGACGCGGCCCGTGAAATCGACCTGGTCCATGGCCAGCAGCATCGCCGCCGTCCCGGCATCGTTGTCGCTGACATAGTCGGCAACGTCGGCGAAGCGCACGCCGAGCCCGACCCGGGCGGCCTGATGGCTCACCGCGCCCGCACCGACGAGCGCTCGCAGCCAGACCTGTGGATCCCTGACGTCGAACTGCAAGTACGTCGCCCGCCGATTGGGGTACCTCGGAGGCTCCCGATCGATCACCACCACGTCGTACGCCGCGTCAACCAGTACGTCGACCACGTGCGAGCCGATGAAGCCGGCACCGCCACTGACGACGACCTTCATAACCGGTGAAGCGGCGTCCGTAACCCTGACGGCGTCATCCTGCGAGCGTACCGAGCGACCTTCGACCCGGCAGAGCGGCCCGTCTCAGATTAAGCAATTCGTAAGCGCTTGGCGGTCTCGGCTTCATCCGTCGCTGTGTACGGTCCATGGATGCCCGAGGTGATCCTCCCCGTGCTCGACGAGATCGAGGCGCTGCCGTGGGTGCTGGCGCGGATGCCTTCGGGATTCACACCCATCGTCGTCGACAACGGCTCCTCCGACGGATCGGCCATGTGCGCCCGCGACCTCGGTGCTCGGGTCGTCGAAGAGCCCGTGCGAGGGTTCGGCTCCGCCTGCTGGGCCGGTGTCGTGGCCAGTAGCGAGGACGTCATCTGCTTCATGGACTGCGACGGTTCCCTCGACCCTCTGGACCTCCCTCAGGTGGCCACTCCGGTCGAACAGGGTGAAACGGACCTGGTCCTCGGAACGCGACGAGCGTCCCGCCGGGCCTGGCCCCTCCACGCTCGTCTCGCCAATCGCGTGCTCGCCCTCGAGGTCCGGCGACGCACCGGGCTCTCGTTGCGAGACCTCGGGCCCATGAGGGCGATCAGGCGTCACGCTCCTCATCAGCCTCTCGCTGCGCGACCGTCGATCCGGGTGGCCGCTCGAGATGGTGCTCTCGGCCCATCGGGCGGGGCTGTCCATTGCTCAGACGGACGTGCCGTACCTCCCCCGGACCGGTCGCTCCAAGGTGACGGGCACGGTGCGCGGCACGGTCCAGGCGGTCCACGACATGGGCGCCCTCCTGCGATGAGGTCGCTCCCCGTGCAGGTGGCCGTCATCGCAAAGTCACCGGTCGCCGGTCGGGTCAAGACGCGCCTCTGTCCGCCGCTGAAACCGGCGCAGGCTGCCTGCGTGGCCCGGGCTTCGCTCATGGACACCCTCGATACCGTCATGGAGGCGAACGTGGCCGGGCGCACGGTGGTGCTCGACGGGGAACCCGGAGCCTGGCTGCCGCCCGAAATGGAGTTGATCGCCCAGCGCGAGGGTTCGTTCGGCGAACGGCTGAACGGTGCCATCGAGGATGCTGTTCACACGTCGTGCGCTGCCGGTTCTCGTGATCGGAATGGATACCCCCCAGCTGCGTACGGGTCACCTCGAGGGGGCGGCGGAAGCCCTCCTCGCTCCGGGGACCGACACTGTGCTCGGGCCCGCTGAGGACGGCGGGTACTGGCTCATCGGCACACGGCGGCCCGTCGTCTCCATGTTCAGCGGGGTGGAGATGAGCACGGCGCGTACCGGCGCCCAGCAGCTGTCCCGGTTGAAGGCGCTGGGCCTTCGGTACGCCCGCCTCGGCCTGCTGCGCGACGTCGATCTGCTCAGTGACGCCATCGCCGTGGCCCGGGAGGTCCCCGGGAGCCGGTTCGCCGCGGCCATCGACGAGTACGTCACCTCGCCCCCACGGTCACGCCGGCTGGAGTCCATTGTCGGTGGGTAGCCCACTCTTGACCCTGCGAGCCAGGATTCGCTTCTACGGCGGAGCCTGCCACGAGCTCGACATCGACCGCTGGCTGGCGGAGGCAGACGACGTCGACCATCGGCTCTTGGACCGGGTCTGCGGTCCGGTCCTCGACATCGGTTGCGGACCGGGCCGACACGTGGAGGCCCTGACCATGCGATCGACCGAAGCCCTGGGGATCGACCTGTCGCCTGACTTCGTCGCATTGGCGCAGGCGAAGGATCGGCGCCGTCCTTCTTCGTTCGGTTTTTGACCCCCTGCCACGAGAAGCTGCGTGGCAGTCCGCCCTGCTGCTCGACGGCAGTATCGGCATCGGGGGCGATCCCGCCGCCTTGCTGCGTCGGGTGGGCGATCTGCTGAACCCCGGGGGGCGGGCACTGGTCGAGACTGCCGGTCCCGAAGGCCCATCGGAGCGTGTCACGATGGCCCTCGAGTCACAAGACGGGGCGGACTCCTGGTTCGACTGGGCCACTCTGGCGGCGTCCGACATCGGCCCGCTCGCCGCGCTCGACGACGTTTGAGCTGGCCGATCAGTGGTACGACGGCGACCGCTGGTTCGCCCAGCTCGACAGGAGATGACCCGCGGCGATCAGCGTCGCACGAAGAGAAAGCCTGGGCGGACGGCGATGTCGGTCACCGGGTAGAAGCAGGTGTGGCAAGCGAAGACCTTCATGGTGGATCGGCGGAAGTACGGGTGCGAGCTGGGGCCGAGGGCGCTACCCGGATCGTCGCTGAACACCGATGCCGGCTGCGAGGACGTGAGGAACGACTCGATGCTGGCGAGGAGATCACGGCGAGCCACGCTGGGCCCCGCTCGGATGACGTCGTGCAGCGCCTCGCCCTGTGCCCACGATGCCTTCCCGGCGAGCGTGTCGTAGTAGGGGTGATCGGCCACGATGACGGCGCCCGGGGTGTGCCTCACCAGGGCGATGAAGCGGTCACCGGCCGCCCGGTCGGCCGCCGATGGGATGTAGCGGGCCGGGTCGTAATGGAGAGCAACCATTTGGACCGCCACGACGGCTGCCAGGGATGCGCTGGCGAGCGCGCTCAGCTGCCGCCCTCGGCTCAACGGCACCGCCGATCCGTCGTCCCCAAGGCGTGCCGCCTCCCGACGGAGCATGTCATAACCCAGCGCAGCGAAGATGGCGATCCCCGCAAAGGCCGGCATCAACACATCGGGTCCCCCACCCGAGTGCAACCGGGATACGAGGGACGATGCCAACAGCCCACACACGGCAACTGACCAGAACAGCCAGTCGGTCCTTCTCTCGGTCCGTCGTCTGAGCAAGACGGCCATGGCGAGGCCGGCCAGGCCCAACAACAGAGCCCATGGTTCGTGCAGGAGGCTCCTCGTGAAGAATGTGGTCCAGGCGGAGCCGTTGAGCCCTTGGTTCGCCAACTCGTCGAACACGTAGTAGCCGTACCAATCGTGCGTGATCGCGTTGAGCACCACCGTCGAGCCGACTACCAGCCCGAGCGCAACGGCCAGTGCGGCGGCGCCGGCACGCCGCCTCGTGACGACCAAGAGGGCCAAGACGGGAGCCGCCGCGATGAGAGTGTCCTGCTTGGAGAAAAAGGCCAGGAAGACGAGCACCCCGACACCGATGCCGCGGCCGACCGTCTCTGCACGGCGCGCCACGCAAAGGGCGAGGAGGAGCAGGAACAGCGAGAAGGAATCCACCCGACCGATGTCCAACCATGCACCACTCACCGCAAAGGTCGCGGTGAACAGGCCGCTGGCCAGGATCCCAGCGACGGGGTCACCCGTCTCACTCCAGACGATCCGAACCAATACCACGCAGCAGCCCAGGGACGACAACAACGACACCAGGCGGAGTGGCAAGAAGCCCACTCCGGTGACGTGGGCCAGAGCACCCGAAACCCAGAAGTACAGTGGCGTGTAGGGGTAGGGCACATAGTGCAGCGAGGGCTGTACGTAGATGGACTGACCGTCGGCGACGCGACGGACGATCTCCACCGCGCCACCTTCGAGCCACTCGAGCTCGTACGGATACCCGATCCGGCGCAGCGCCACGTAGAGGTAGACGGCGGTGGGCACAAGCGAAACGACGACAACGAGCGCTCGTGCCCAGGGAATGACGCGGCGACTCCCCAGTTCTACCCGCCTTCCTCGAGTTGTCCCCTTCGGTTGCGCTCCGTGCGCCACGATCGAAAAGCCAACAGGCCGCAGACGGCCGTGATGCAGGCGAGGACCGTCAGGAGGTTGTGCGCGTAGTTGAAAGGCAACTGGCTGGCATTCGCCCTGGCCTTCCCATAGGAGCCCACCAAGGGGTACGCGTACAGCGTGACGATTCCCCCCACGATGAGCCATACCTGCGTAGGGACGAGCAACCAACCCGGAACCCACCTCCGGACGGCCCAGGCCACCAGTAACAGGGCGGGGATCGCAATGGCGTCGTTGACGATATTGAGCCCGACCAGGAGGCGGAACACGTTGAACGCACTCGCTTGCTTCGGATGATCGAACACACCGAACAGGCCGATCGCGATGGCGATCCAACCCACCACCAAGAGGATCCAGAAAGTCGGTCCGTGCTGCTCCCCGCTCGATGACACGCGGTCGGGTCCAGAGACCTGTTCGGGCTGCCCGCTCACAGGACTCTCACGTGCTTGATCCATTTCGTCTGGAGCACGCCGGGGCGATCGGGGGCGATCAGGCGCACGGGGAACCCGTGGTCGAGATCGAGCGTCTCTCCGTTGAGCTCGAGCGCCAGCAGGGTGTCGGGATCGGAGGCATGTTCGGGGTCGATAATGGAGTTGGCGTAGAGACGCTCCTGGGACTCGATCGACTCGACGATGACTTGGGATGATGCCGGCGCCCCGACCATCGCTAAGAGGACCGGCAGGGAGATCCCCCGCCAGCGGGCGGCGGCGCTCCACCCTTCCACGCAGGAGATCGGCAGGCCTGCGCTGCGTAGAGGCAGCGAGCGGAGTTCGTCGAGGGTGAACGACCGCGGCCGGCGACAGTTGCCGTCGACGACCAACCGGTAGCCGGGACTCAGTGCCTCGGCAATCACATTGGCTCCCGCCGCGGTGCGATTCACCGGAACACTCTGGGGCCCGATGACGGGGTTCCGGGGCGCGAGCAGGGCGAGTTTGCGCAAGGGAGCCACCGTCTCGCCCGCCACCGTCACGAAGAGGACACCGGCCGACGCCGCGACCGTAGCGAGCAGACCGCGGCGACTCAGCCCGCGTCCCGAACTCTCCTCGGCCGGAGCGTGGACGATCGGGCTGACCATGGCCACCGCCGGCACCGCCTCGCCTGAGTGCCGGCCAGACACGACGTCCCTAGTGAGTGCGAGCTTCGCTCCGATGTGGACGATCAGACCGCCGATGGCGATCCAGGCCACATAGAAATGAGCGGTGGTGAAGTTGAAGGGCATCGGGCTGTACCAATAGGTGATGTTCGCAACACCGGTCGCGAGCTCGAAGAGGGCGCCTCCGACCAGCGGGATCAGGCTCAGACGCTCGAGCGCGTGGGCCACACCACGGACCGGCGGGTAGGAGAAGAGGTTGGGATAGACGACCCAGAGCTTGACCAACAACAAGGGGATGGCGATGATCCCCGTCAAGACGTGAACTCCCTCGGTGACCCGGTACAGGTTGAGCGGATGCACTGGGAGATGGAACCAAGCCGGCGGGTTCTGAGCCAAGTAGTCCACCATCCCCGTGAGGAAACAGACGGTGAAACTGACGCCGAGTGCGATCCCCATGACGGCGGCCAGCCATTCGCTGTGCAGCGGGCTGTGAAACCGCCCGCGCACTCTCGCAACTATCCGGGCGGATCGATCCTCGAGGGGAGCGGTGAGGCGTTGCAGTCGATTCCGAGCGACGTCCGCCCTCCGCTGCATCTGCACCACGGCCCGTCGCAGGGCCCGCGGAGCCGACCGGACCGGCTGCGGGGGAACGTCCCCACCGGACTCATCGTTCAGGTCGACCACGAGAGCCCCGGCACGGCAGCCTTCGCGATCCAGCGTGGGTGCGGCGTCCCGAGCGCTGCCGGCATGGTCCGACGGTAGCCCCGAGACATCCGCAAAAGACCATGTGAAGCTTACAAAACGTGAAACATTTCGACCTGCAGCGGACGGCGTGCCCGGGCGTTCTGCCGGTAGTGGCGTGGCGCTCATCCCCCTCGGCTCCTCACCAGCCACGACGGCCCGAGCCGGACCCAACGGTCGTGTGCGGTTCGTAAGCGACTCTTAAGCGCTCCCGCGTGCTCGGGTATCCCCGGCTTCTCTATGGTGGGACAGATGGTGGCTGCTACCTGGAGCTGCGGCGACGTGGAGCGCGCTGCCTCGGCTCCCGCCGCGTCGAGCATTCTGGTCGTCGACGACGAGGACACGGTTCGCGACGTGGTGGTGCGGTACCTCGAGCACGAGGGAATGGTGGCGACCCAGGCCGGCGACGGCGAGACGGCTCGGCAGCTGATCGAGCGCGAGCCACCGGACCTCGTGGTGCTCGACGTCATGGTGCCCCACCTCAACGGTCTCGACCTCTGCAGCTGGATCCGCTCTCGCAGCGAGATCCCGGTGATCCTCCTCACGGCGCGAGGCGAGGAGTCGGATCGGATCACCGGGCTGGAGCTCGGTGCCGATGACTACGTCGTCAAGCCGTTCTCACCGCGCGAACTCGTCATCCGGATCAAGGCGATCCTGCGCCGGACTGGGGTCGGGCAACGACAGGTGCCCCAGGTCCTTGAGATCGGCGCGCTGCACTATCGACCTGCGCTCACGCCAGGTGTTCCGCGGCGGCTCGGAGATCACTCTCACGGCTACCGAGTTCGACTTGCTGGTCTGCCTGGCCAGTCACCCCCACACCGTGTTCTCGCGCCAGCAGCTGCTGGCCCAGGTCTGGCGCTATGAAGCAGCACTCGATGCCGGCACGAGCACGGTCACCGTCCACGTGCGACGGCTCAGGGAAAAGATCGAGGACGACCCCTCCGATCCCCAGATCATCAGCACCATCTGGGGCGTCGGGTACCGGTTCGACCCGTGACGCTGCTCGGAACCGCGGTAGGAATCGGGGCGATCCTCGTCGGGACGCTCGCCGCGTTCGGGTTGCGTACGCTGCGGTCGGTCCGCCTCCAGCTCATCGGGCTGGCGCTCGTCGCAGTGATCCTTCCGCTGAGCGCGGTGCTCGTCTCGGGCTTGGTGATGTTTCACATGGGCGACGACGCCGACTTCATCTTCATCACCGGTGCGGTCACGTCGATCGGTTTGCTCGGTGCCTTCCTGCTCGCTCGCAACCTCGTCAACCCCCTCGAGACGATCCGGACGGCTTCGCAGCAGTTGGCCGCGGGCGACCTCAGCGCCCGGGCCCCAGAGGGTGGACCGGCGGAGCTGGCGGAACTCGGAGCTTCGTTCAACCTGATGGCGGCCCACCTCGAGGAGGCATTCGACGCCAGGCGCGAGCTCGTCGCCTGGGCCAGCCACGACCTTCGAGCTCCGATCACGTCCTTGCAAGCGATGCTCGAAGCCATCGAGGACGGCATCGTCGAGCCCGCGCACTACCTCAGTCCCTTGCAGAGCCAGGTTCGCCTCCTCGGCGCGCTCGTCGATGACCTGTTCGATCTGGCGTGCATCGACTCGGGGGCAGTCAGCCTTGCCTACGAGGTGGTCGAACTGGAGGCCCTGGCGTCCAGTTGCGTCCACCGGTTCGATGCCGAGGCCCGAGCTCGCGGAATCCGGTTGATGTGCTTAAGGAGAGGTGGCTCGACCCAGTCACGCTGCGCTCCCGACAAGGTCGAGCGCGTGCTCACCAATCTGCTCACTAACGCGCTGCGCTACACCCCTTCGGGCGGAAGTGTCGCGGTGACGGTGGCCGGCGGAGCCGGAGCCGTCTTCGTCTCGGTGGAGGACACCGGGATCGGCATCGCCCCCGAGGTGGCCGACCGGCTCTTCGAGCCGTTCTGGCGGGCCGACAGCGCCCGTACCTCGGCCAGCGGGGGCGCCGGCCTCGGGCTGGCCATCGCCCGGGGGCTCATCGAGGCCCAGGGCGGGCGGATCTGGGCGGAGCCACCACCCAGTGGGGGGACCCGGGTGAGCTTCGTGCTTCCCGCCTCCCCCGGCGAGGACGACGCTCAGCTCGATCCGAACACGATCGCTGTCGCCCGCGCCTTATTCGCACAGGATGCAATCCTCGGCGCAGGCCCCATGGGGGGGACTCCCGCTGAGGCCCACAGCCCCGACCCTCTGGGAGCAGATCCCGCCACAGATCGTTGACCGCCCGGACCGTCGTTGTGCGAATCACCTCGAGTGCCGGAACCCTGCCGGTAGGGCCTTGAGGAAGGCACGGGCGACCAGCGCGCTACCCCCGGGGGACAGCGAGGATTCTTCCCCGGACAGGACGCTTCCTACGCCACCTGTCTCCACGGCACTCGACAGTGCCGCGTGCACGTCCACGAGTCGCGCCCCCGTTTGACGGGCAACCGAGGCGATCGTGCTGTCGTAGCCGGTCACGAGGGTGGCCACGCCCGCGGCCGGCGGCGCGGATACGCCCGACCGGCAGCCATCGGTGCTACCTGGGCAACTCTCAAGGGCGGGAAAGAGCGCCGGCGGCGGCGCGTTGGCGAGCAGTACGGTCGCGCCCTGCTGCCGCAGCGCTTCGACAAGCTGGCTGAGCTCGAGACCGTACGTCACAAGCGGGGTGCCCGAGACGATGTCTTCTGTGCTCACCCAGACGGTCACCAGGTCCGGATGCTCCGCCAGCGCCTCGGGGAGCAGATTGTCCCGGGCGTCGGCGATCGTCTCTCCGCGCTCGGAGAGGTCGTAGAGCGTCCCCGTTGTCGCGAGCGCGGATCGATAGAACGACTGGATCCACGTCGACGTCAAGTCCGACCTGAACCTGAAACCGCTGGACCCGTTCTCCCCTAGGGCGACATAGACGTGGGTCACTCCAGACCCGTTGGCGCTCGCGGTGGTCGTGGGGTTCACGTTCGAGCACGCGCAGGCAAGCAAAGCAAGGAGACCGAGGCAGAGGGGCACCCGCCAAGGGCTTCGCGTCATGACTCGACGGCCTCCCGAGCTGAGAGGCGGGAAGCCCTGAGAGCCGGAAACGCTCCGGCGAGAACGGAGATCAGTGTGGCCCCGATGACGGCACCAACGGGGATATACCAGGCGATCGTGATCGGCACGCCCCGCAGACCCTGTGAGGTCAGGTAATTGTTGGCGAAGTCGCCGATCCCGACGAAGATCGCGATGCCGATGGCCGTTCCCACGATGCCGCCGACGAATCCGACGCAACCGGCTTCGAAGAGAAAGGCGCGCATGACGTCGCGATCACGGGCTCCGATCGCTTTCATGACGCCGATCTCCCGACGACGCTCGCGCACTGCCGCGAGGAGAGCGTTGGCGATACCCAGGGCGGCGATGGCCAAGGCCACGACCCCGATGGCGGTCAGAATGAACTCAATCACATGGAGGTACTTCTCCACTGACACGATGACGTCCTCGGGTGCACTACTCGAATAGCCGATTACGGCAATGCGACCGCGGACGCCGTTGACGTCACTCAGTTGATCCGCCTCGACGACTGCCCCGATGTAGGGCGACGCGGGTGCGTCGGAGTCGCCGTTGGCGCGTCCGGCGGCGGTCCATCGGACGTCGGATGCCACCAGGCCGGGGTACGACAAGAACTGCCCGGTTCCAGCCTGTTGGTTGACCACCCCGACAATCTCGACCGTTGACCAGCGGAACCCCACCCGGAAGTTCGGATCCAGGACGCTGAATGCTCCGAGCTCGACGTCGGTGCCGATCACCTCGCGAGCCGCGCCGTTCCCGAGCCCGAGACTGGTGAGGTAGCCCGGCGTGACATCGACCTCGTTCATCGATCTTGGGGACGGATATGCGCCGGTTACGAGTGAGATGGGCAGCGACGCTGCCTGCGAGAGGTTGATACCGACCACGTCGTTTCGATAGATCGGCGGCGGCGAGGAGCTCCCGGCATCGGGTCGGGCGGGTGGAACCACGATGACCTCCGCCTGAAGGATGGGGACGACGGTCGTCACGTGGGGAATCAACTCCATCGACCGGAGCGCCGAAGATGTGAGGATCCTGGAGGGACCAGGGGTCGGGTTGTCGAGCCCTTCTTGGCTGGGGTTCGGAGCGGCTGCCGCCACGGAGATGCCGGCGAGGGCCCCCCCGTGTGTGATCTGGTCGAGCACGCGTGTGCGCCCCGTTGTGGCGATGGCAACGAGTGCGGTTAGCAGCGCGGTCGCGAGTGCGACCGCGACCATGGTCAGGATGGCTCGTCCCGGCCGGCGGACGAGCTCGCGTGCGGCCATGCCGACTGCATCACGCCACTCCGTGGCCGGACCGTCCTTTCGCATGGTCAACAGTCGCCGGTACCAGTCGGCCTGCCGACAAGGCGTAGTGCGTGTCGGCGTGCGCGGCCATGGCGGGATTGTGTGTGACCACCAGTAAGGTGCAGCCGCGCTCGTCACGGAGCGATGCCAGAAGACGGGCAACTGATTCTGCCGCGTCCATGTCGAGATTGCCCGTGGGCTCGTCGGCCAATATCAGGTCCGGACCGTTGGCAATGGCCCGAGCAATGGCCACTCGTTGCCGCTCTCCTCCGGACAACTCGTGTGGACGGTGGCTGACGCGTGCGGCGAGACCGACATCGCCCAAGAGCTCCTTCGCCTTTCGATGCCGGGCGCCCGCCGGCACCCCGCTGAACGTCAGCGCCAGCTCCACGTTCTCCTGTGCGGTCAAGGAGTCGAGAAGGCCAAAGTGCTGGAACACGAACCCGACGGACTTGCGGCGATACGTCGCCAGCTCGTCTCGGGCGAGCGCGTGCAGGTCGGTCCCCGCGACGCACACCCGCCCGGACTGGGGCCTTTCCAGACCCCCCAGAACGGCCAACAGTGTTGACTTACCCGATCCCGAGGAGCCCATCAGGGACACGTAGTCGCCGCGCCCCACGAAAAGGCTCACCTCTTGGAGCACCGGGAGTGGGCCTTCACGCGTCGGATACGTGTGGGAGAGCCCTTCGACCTCCACAGCAGATTCACCCGAGATCACGCCACCGACCCGTCGCAGTGCTCAAAGCCCGCGCCCCAGAAGGGCTTGGCCCGAGCACGCGTCCACTGGCTGGGTCGGGCGGGCAGCCATACCGCGTTCAACATAGGTGGGGCCGGGCGTCACGCGGCCGCGGGATCCTTACCAAATTCTAAATTTCCCCGCGCGGGATCCCTTGTCCCGACGCAGCCGACCGCCCAAAGGCGGACCTCTCGAGTCGGCTAACCCGGGTGCTGCTGCTCGCCCGGTTGATCGAGTCCCGACAAGCGATCGTAAACGATCGTTCCCGGCCCGCAACGCTTGGACCTCGGCTTCGAGCGCTCGAACCCTTGAATCGCCGGAGTGGGTCACTGTTCAGACTCCGAGATCAGCGCTGCAACTGCAGGAGCGGGAAGCCACTTGGTCGAGGAGCCGATCGGGTAGCGCACTGTCCAAAGCGGCAATGACAGGGTCGGCGCATACGGTCGAGAAGACGTCGGGGAGGCGCTCAGTGAGTTGTCGAGCTCGGACAATGAGCGATTCGGGATCGAGACGGAGCTCACCGGCAAGGCGCTCCCAGGCGTGGCGACCGATGGACGAGAGGCGGTAGGAGCCCCCGATCTTCATGGCCAGCGTGATCTTTGGCCCGTAGAAGTCGGGGTAGGCCAGCGCACTGGCGATGTCGAAGAACGGGGCGAGACGGACCTGGCGGCCCGAGAGCATCAACGCGTAGTTCTTGGCATGGGCGTCGGGGGCACCGATGAGCCAGTTGAAGACGAGCGCGTCGACGAAGGCGATTACGTCTGCCTCACTTTGTTGGTATGGCATGTGGTCGCGAAGAATCCGGACGATGTCGGCGGGACCTGGACCGCCATCGCTCTGGTACTGGTGCGACGGGTGGGTTGCGCTGGCCTGGCAAAGATCCTCCCGATGGATGCGCACGATCCGTCCGTCGTTGCCGAGCACGCGGTCGTAGCGTTCGACGACGACGGACCGTTCCCCATCGAAGTCGAAAACCTTCGATGTCACTGCACGAAGTCCCAGCATCCTGGCCGCCCGCAGGCAGATGTGCTCGTTGAGGTCATGGTCGTCGAGCCCAGTGATCGCCGGTTTGAGGATGTGTGTGGTGACGAGCCGCCCTGATGGGCGACCCCACCGTTTCCCGTCGAAGAACAGAGCGATCTTGGCCTGAGCCCCCGCCAGACTCCATCGCCCCTCCCCACGGTCGCCGAGCCACGCCGTGTGGTCCCGGCGCACGGCTCGAAGCAAGGCTCCGACCTCCTCGTCGCTGAGCCATTCGACGTCGCCCCTTCCCGAGGAGATCTCATTGATCCGCTCGTCACTGACGAACTGCATGGCACCGGGGACGTCTTCGCCAAGTGCGACCAGGAGGCCGAACGGGTTTGCCACCGAAACGCCGAACTCTCGACCCCATCGCGCCAGTACGGCGGCGTTGTCGGGGAGAAGACCCCAACAGAACGGCTCGACGACGCGGGGCGGGTGAGAGACGGCGGTCAATGGCATCGACACGGACAGCGGCGTGGCGTCGTCACGTCGCTGCCACTCCTCGCAATATGCGAAACGAATTCCGTTGCGTGCATTCTCCAGCACACCGACGCGCGCTCCTTCGCAGAGGACCTCGAGGCGTTCGCCGGTCACGCGGAGTCCTGGTCGAAGCGAGCCAGCACGTCCTCGAGGTCGATACCTGAGGGAGCCGGAGCGTCGACGACGGTGAGAATCAGGTCGAGGGCCCCGAGCGTGCGCAGCCCCAAGCCAATTTCTGCGGTTGATTTTCCGGCTTCGAAGGCCTTGAGCCACCGCACACTGACCCCCGCCCGAAGTGCGAGAGCCTGCTGACTCAATCCCTGGGCGCCCCGCCGGTCGCGAACCAGGGCGCCAAGGTCACTTGCGGTCTGAATCTTCATGTGGCTCCTAGTGCACGTTCGTGCCCTATTAGCATAGTGCATGTTCGTGCCCTTTCAAGAAGTGCATGTTCGTGCCCGTTGCCCATAGTGCACGTTCGTGCCCGATACCATCCCACGGGGTAAAGTCGACTCCGCAGTAGAGACCAGAAAGAAAGAAAGAAGGTCAGCGCTTGGGGCAACGGGACTCCCTACCCGGGCCCGCCGACCTTCGAGGCAGCACCGAGCAGCTCGTCGATGTCGTCGGCGACCGTCTCGTCCTCGAGCGGCATGGCGTGCGCGTAGTTGCGCAGCGTGGTCGAGGGATCCCGGTGCCCGAGGCGATGCTGGGCCCGCAGCAGCTCACCCCGTCCGACGAGGAAGGTGGCCACGCTGTGGCGCAGGCGATGCAAGGTGGCCCCGGGGATTTCGGCCCTCCGGGCGAGCTCGGTAAACCAGTGGCCGAGGGCGCCCGCGGTCAGCCGCGTGTGGTGGGTGCCCTCGGGGGAGAACAGCCATGGGCCGAGAGCGGCGCCGTCGGGAAGCCGACCGGCCCAGGTCTCCGCGCTCGAGCGCCACAGCTCGACCGTCTGGCGCCCGAGAGTGAGGCGGCGGGTCCGGCCCGTCTTGGTGGGCCCGAGCACGTCGGCCGAGACGCCTCGCTCGATCGCGAGCACGCGCCCATCGAGGTCGTCGAAGCGCAGCGCCACCAGCTCGCCGCGCCGCGCCCCGGAGTCCGCGGCCAGGCGGACGAGCAGCCGGATCTGCTCAGCCTTGTGTCGGCGCTCCGCATCCCGCGGCTCAGCGGAGGCAACGAGCGCGTCGGCGGCCTCGAGCAGACGGAGGACCTCTTCGGTGCTGAGATGGAGCCGGGTGCCCGGGCGCTGCGGCCCGCGCATGCCCGAGAGCGGGTTGACGTCGATGACCCGCTCGACATGCGCCCAGCCGATGGCCGAGCGCAGCACGCGGAAGCGCCCCGAGACCACGGCCACCGAGGCGCCCGCCGAGCTCCACGCCGCCATGGCCGCCCGCACGTGCTCGGGTTTGAGCGTTGAGACCCGGCGCACCGCCAGTGGGTCCGCACTCAGGGCCTTGACGTTGGAGCGCGCCCCGATCCACGTAGCCGGCCGCCAGTCGTGGTGAGCGCAGAGCCAGCGCTCGAGCAGTTCGCCGACGGTGAGGAACGGGGCGCTCCGTCGGATGGCGCGGCGCTCGGCCCACTCGGCGGCCAGCTCCTTGCGCCGGAGTTCCGCGTCTTCGACGCGGCCATGGAAGGCGAAGGAGCGCTGCACCGTGCGCCCCGAGACCGGGTCGACCCCGACGGCGACGCGGATCTCCCAGGTGCCGGGACTGCGCTCGCGGATGGTGCCGCTTCCCCACGCCATGGGCGCAAAAGTAGGGACGAATGTAGGGATGCGGTGCGGATCCCTGGTCCGCGCCGAGGACCCGTTTGTAGCCTCTAAGCTGGACTTACACGGCGCGCGCTCGGAGGGATTCGAACCCCCAACCTTCTGATCCGTAGTCAGATGCTCTAGTCCGTTGAGCTACGAGCGCTGGGTGAGTGAGCCAGTGTAGTGGACCTGCCGGTCAGGCCGGAGGGCGGGAAAGCGCTGGTCAGCGAGCTGGGTCAGGATCCCGAGCGGGCGCCGGCGAGCGTCAGCCGGTGTGGCTCGGGTTCAGCGCCAGGTGGTGGTCGTCCCAGAGCTTGATCCCGCCGAGGATGCCCGCCGAGTTGTCCACCACGGTGACGCGGTCGAGGACCGGTCCGAGGTCACGGCGGTCGACGCGGGGCGAGTTGCCGCCGCCGACGAAGAGGTGATCGAAGAAGAACACCATGTCGAGGTACGCGATGGCGCGACGCACGCGTCTGTTCCAACGCTTGTCGCCCACCTTCTTACGGGCCGCCTCGCCCAGCTGTTCGTTGAAGGTCTCCCCCTTGCGGAATTCGACGTGGGAGAACTCCTGGTGCGGCAGGAGGCGGCCGTCCATGAAGAACGCCGTGCCGAAGCCCGTCCCCAGGGTGATCACGGCCTCGAACCCGTCGCCCCGCACGACGGCCGACCCCTGCACGTCGGCGTCGTTGGCCACCCGGCAGGGTTTGCCGATCGCCTCGGTGAGCGCAGCCGCGAAGTCGAAGCGAGCCCAGGCGTCGACGAGTTCGGGATCGACCTCGGAGCCGGGTCCGTTCGTGGTGACGAAATGGGGCGCGCTCAGAATGCGGCCGCGTCGCACCATGCCGGGGAAGCCGCACGAAATGCGGTCGGCCTCGGGGAGCCTCTGGGCCAGGGCGGCCAGCCTCTCCACCATCTTCTCGGGGGGCATGGGGTAGGTCGTCGGCACCTTGACCCGGTCCGCCACCATCGCCCCGTCCATTCCGAGGACGTTGGCCTTGAGGCCCGTCCCGCCGACGTCGAGGCTCAGCGTGTAGGGGCGCGGCGGCGCCCGGGTCGAGGCCCCGGCTTCCGTCGCTCCGGCATCGTTGGTGTCGCTGCCGTCCGACGATGGATCCGCCATGTCACGTGAGCGTAGCGGCGGGAGGCGGATCCAACGTGGGCTGTGAGGCGCGGTCGTTCGGGCCCGGCCCGGCGGAACCGGTCCCCTCATCCGAACAGGACGCGGTGGACGATCACGCGGAGCTGACCGCCCAGCTCCTGGTCGGGCACCCCGGCGAACGAGTCGCCCGCGAGAAAGAGACTCGAGAACACCACGCCGACGGCGGCCGCCATTTTCACCCGGTCGGCCACCGGGACCCGGGTGTCGTCGAGCACCCGGCGCAGCTGGTTCTGAATGTCCTCGTGCTCGGCCTCGTGCTCCCGCCGGTGCAGCTTTTCGAGCGCGGCCTGGTTGCGCTCGTGCATCAGGAAGATCTTGCGCTGGGCCATGATCTGGCCGACGATCTCGTCGAGCACGTCACCCCACAGCTCCAGGGTGGCAGGCTCGTCCCCCATCTTGGTCAGTACCTCGCGGCCGAACTCGTGCAGGCGCAGGTGGAGCGCCATGAGAATGTCGTCCTTCGACTCGAAGTGGTAGTAGAGGGCCGCCTTGGTGACCCCCACCTGCTCGGCGATCTGACGCAGGCTGGTGCCGTCGAAGCCCTGCGCTGTGAAGAGGTCGAGCGCCGCGTCGAGGATGCGCTCCCTCGTATCCTTGGTGGAGGGGTCGAGGGGGCGGTCGGTCGTCTTCTCCGTGTCGAGGGTCATGTCGTTGTCTCTGCGTTGCTGCGAGTCCAGCCTTCGAAGGAATTTACTTGACGACAGGTAAGTCGCCTTCTTACCATGCTCACTGGGCGGGATTTTACCAACCGACAAGTAAGCAAGCCAGGGACACGAGGGATCTTCCATGGATACGACGAACGCCGAGCTCATGATCCAGGCCGAGGACCTGACCAAGCGCTACGGGGACACCCAGGCCCTCGCCGGCGTGTCGTTCTCCGTCCAGGCCGGCACGATCCTGGGCCTGCTCGGCCCGAACGGGGCCGGCAAGACCACGGCGGTGCGCATCCTGACCACGATCGCCCTTCCCGACGCCGGCCGGGCCACGGTGGCCGGGGTCGACGTGGTGAAGCACCCCGGCGAGGTGCGACGCCACATCGGCGTGGCCGCGCAGGACGCCACGCTCGATCCGCTCCTGACCGGGCGACAAAACCTCGTCCTCGTGGGCGAACTGTCCGACATGGGCCGCGCGGCGTCCCGGGCCCGGGCGGCCGATCTCCTGGTCCAGTTCGAGCTGACCGACGCCGCCGACCGGGTCCTCAAGGGCTACTCGGGCGGCATGCGCCGGCGGCTGGACCTGGCTGCGTCGCTGATGACGCGGCCGCCGGTGCTCTTCCTCGACGAGCCGACCACGGGGCTTGACCCGACGAGCCGCCAGCGGGTGTGGGAAGCCATCCGCGAGCTGCTTGGCGAGGGAGTCACGGTCCTGCTGACCACGCAGTACCTCGACGAGGCCGATGCGTTGGCCCACCGCATCGTCGTGGTGGACCATGGTCAGGTCATCGCCGACGGGACGCCGCTGGAGCTGAAGGAGGCCAGCCGCAGCGCCCACGTGGAGGTGTTGCTGGCTGCCCCACACCCCGCCGCGGTGGAGGCGATCGCACCCCTGGTGACGGGCCATGTGTCGGTGACCGACGACGGACGGCGGCTGATCGCCGGCGTCGACGCGGCACCGGGTCTGGCGACCTCGGTCGTGCGGGCGCTCGATGCGGCCGGAGTGCTCGTCGACAACATCGAGGTACGCCAGCCGTCGCTCGACGACGTCTTCTTCTCGCTGACAGGCGGGCACATCGAGGAGGACGAGTTCGGGGGCGACGGCGAGAAGGACGGCGGCGAGAAGGACAGTGGCGAGAACGGGGGCAGCGGCCCCGCGGGCGCCGGTCCCAACAACGACGGGAGCGGCCGCCACGAGCTCGAAGGAGTGCGAGCATGACAACGACACTGCAGACGCCGGTCGCGGTCCACCGGTCGCAGTCGGCAGGCGGGTTCGGGCCGCTGGCGGACAT
This sequence comes from uncultured Acidimicrobiaceae bacterium, assembly GCA_963787485.1. Lineage (GTDB taxonomy): Bacteria > Actinomycetota > Acidimicrobiia > Acidimicrobiales > RAAP-2 > Bog-473. Next base: position 869,089 of record CAWBDF010000007.1, read on the forward strand.
CTGGTCGATGACGCGTCGCAACCTGGTGCACATCTCGCGCGAGCCCATGCAGCTCTCCGACGTGACCCTTCAGCCGTTCCTCTTCACCCTCCTGTTCGTCTTCATCTTCGGTGGTGCCATCCCCATCCCCGGCGGGGGGAGCTACAAGGACTACCTCCTGGCCGGCATCCTGTCCTTGAACCTGGTCACCTCGACCATGGGCACCGCGGTGGGGCTGAGCACCGACCTGCACGGGGGCATGATCGACCGCTTGCGTACCCTGCCCATGTGGCGCACCGCCGTGCTGGTGGGGCGCTCCATGGCCGACCTCATGACCTCGTGTCTGTGTGCGCTGATCGTCGGTCTCACGGGTCTCGCCGTCGGCTGGCGCGCCGACGCCGGGATCGGCGGCATCGTGGCCGGCTTCCTCCTCATGCTCCTGTTCTCCTACTCGCTCTCGTGGGTCGCGGCCTGCGCGGGGTTGAACTCCAAGAGCCCCGAATCGGCGGCCTCCTTCGGTTTCATCGTGCTCTTCCCACTGGCTTTCGTGTCCAACGCCATGGTGCCCACCCTGCACATGCCCGGCTGGATGCAGGCCATCGCGGACTGGAACCCCGTCGAGCGCGGTGTGCGCCGCGACGAGGCAACTGTGGGGGAACCCGAACCCGTCGTCGACGATCAACGTCTGGCCGATGCAGCACCCCATTGAGGCCTCGCTGATGTGGTCGGTGGTGATCCTCGCCGTCGCCTGCCCGGCGGCGGCGCACTTCTTCAAGAGGCAGACCACCGAGTAGGCCGACGTGCCGGTGTTGTGCCGGTGTTGTGCCGGTGTTGTGCCGGCGTTGTTCACGTCGAATCCTCCGGCTGACACACCGATAGCATTCGCCCTCGGAATATATGACCTCGAGTGAAAGGCGGACGGGGCCATGGACGAGAGGGAGCTCAGCGATCAGTCGACGGAGGGATGGCCCCAGCCGCCCATCGTGTACTCCGCCAGTGCGGACCCGGCGGCGCCGGCGGGCCAGGAGCCGAGTCGTCCGCGCTGGAAGGCCCCGGCCGTCGGAGCGATCGTGGTGGCGGTCGTCGTGGTGGGCAGCGTCGTCGGCGTCGTGAGTACAAGGGGAAACAACTCCGTTCCCGGTAGCGCCATGGCGCCCGCGGCCTACGTGGTGTCGTCGACCCAGACCACGCTCGGCCAGCACACCGCGCATGTGGACATCACCGGCTCCCTCTCCGCCCAGGGCCAGTCGCTTCCCGTCTCGGGGACCGGCGCCGCCGATTTCGACACCGATTCCTTCTCCGCCGATCTCACCATGAGCACCGCCGGCCACTCCATCGACGAGCAGGAGCTCGCCATCGGACCCCACCTGTACATCGGAGTCAGCGCCGACGGACAGGACATGTCGGCGATCACGGGCGGCGCGCACTTCATTGACGTCCCGGTCCCCGACCAGGGCTCGGGACTACTCGGCGCGGGCAACGTCGACCCCATGACCCAGCTCAAGGTCCTGGCCGAGCGGGGCTCCACCGTGGTCCCCCTCGGGACCTCGACCATCGACGGCACGACCGTCTCTGGATACGCGGTGACGCCGACCCTGGCCGAGGAACAGCAGGAGCTCCAAAAGGAGCTGGCGTCGGGCACGATTCCGCAGACCCTCGCCCCGGACGTGCAGCGCGCCTTGCAGACCATCGGCACCCCGACGACCGACGTCTACATCGACAGCTCCAACCTGCTCCGTGAGATCTCGGTGACCATCGGTTCCAGCTCGAGCGCCATGTCGGGCACGGTGAAGATGGCGTTCAGCGACTACGGAACGCCGGTCAGCATTGAGCTGCCCGCCAGCTCGGACGTCATCAGCTTCAGCAACTTCGCGCAGGATCTGCAGCAGCTCGGCTCGTCGGCGGGCTCGACGGGGTCCCTGGGTTCGCCGGCGTCATAGGGGTCGTAGGAGTCGCCGGAGTTCCACCACCTGGCCGCGCCGGCTCCGTCGCCGGCACTCGCCCGCCGGCACCACGCCGAGTTGGTCGCCGGTTGCAATCTGGTTGCACGTGAACGCCTCGCAAACCTCCACGTGACAGCCGGTATTTGAGTCTCCGTTGAGACTTTCTGTGACTTTCGATTCCTGCCGCCGCGCCCCCCCTGCCGTACCCTGACGGAACACATGGCGGACGAGATGCTCTTCACGGTTGCTGGGTCCGTCGCGATGCCGGCCCAGATGATCTCGCTCGAGGAGGCGGGACTCGAAGAGCGCGCCGACCTGCAGGAATGGGTGCTGTCGAACCCCATCATCCTGGGGCAGGGCATCAAGGTCATCTCCTTCGAGTTCGACGGTCTCCCCACCGCGGGGGCCGAACGCGATCGCGTCAACGTCCTCGGCCTCGCCGGCGACGGCCGCCTCGTCGTGGCCGAGCTCAAGAGCAGCCGGACACCCGACATCGAGGTGCCCGCGGTCAAGTACGCCGCCATGGCCAGCCGCCTGCTGCCCGAGTCGCTGGCCGTCCAGTTCGCCCGCTTCCAGTCGCGCCTGGGTGTCGCCATGACCCCGGAGGAGGCGTTGGCCGACCTGCAGGCGCACGCGCCCGACATCTCGCCCGAGTCCCTGCGCCGCCCCCGCATTGTGTTGCTGGCCCACGAGTTCTCACCGCTCGTCATGGCCAGCGTGGTCTGGCTGAGCGAGATGGGCCTCGACCTCACCCTCATGCAGGTCAGCGCCTTCCGCTCCTACGTCTACAACCACGTGGGCAGCTCCAACGTGCCCATGATCTCCGTGCGCCAGCTCTACCCGCTGCGCGAGGTGGAGGACTTCACCATCAGCCCCCAACGCCAGCTGGCCAAGGAGATGGCCGAGGCTAAGCGTCGCGTGCAGGACGCCAGCACCGTGCGGCGCCTGGTGGCCACTGAGTCCGTCGCCGACGGAACCGTGCTCACGCTCAGCCCGCCCAGCGACCTCGGCGCCGAGGCGCGCAACCAACTCGAGCAGTGGCTGCACGACGACCCGGCGCGGCGGACCGCCTATTGGCAGAACAATATGGCCGCGCCGGTGGTGTGGGACGTCGACAAGGCGGCGTACACCCCTGCCGCCCTGGTCCGGCGCGTCATGGAGCAGGCCACCGGCGTCGGCCAGGACTACGCGGGCACCCAGTGGTGGCGCGATCCCAACGGCTGGACGCTGGCCGAGCTGGCCAACCCGTCGCGGGGCGGGAAGGGCGCGCTCTACCGCGACTTCTGGTCGCGCTGGCTCGAGAAGGTGCGCCTGCGCCACTCGCACTGGACCCGCATGTCGACCCTTCCGGCGCAGAACTTCGTCACGCTCCCTTCCCCGTTCCGCGGCACGCACTACGGACTCAGCTTCACCGCCGGCGGCCGCCTGCGTTCGGATTTCTTCATCGACCTCGGCTCACCCGAGGCCAGCGCGGCGCAATTCGAGGCGCTCTATGCCCAACGCTCTCAAATCGAGTCCCTCTACGGCGCACCGCTCGAGTGGGAGCGCCTCCCCGACCGGGCCGCCTTTCGCATCGCCGACTACGGCGAGGGCGACATCACCCACGTCGAGGACTACGCCTTCTACATCGACTGGATGATCGACGCCCAAGAACGCATGCACCGGGCCGTCGGCGAGACCGTCCACGCCACCGAGGCTCCGGCCCCCGAACCACCGGAACGGGAGTTCGACCGGCGCTGAGCCCGGCCGGGTCAGGACTGCTTGAGCTTCCAGGCCGCCAACGGCGCGAACACCACCACGAGGCCGAACGTCCAACACAACGACGGCACCAGATACGTCGAGAGCGGGTGACCCAGCAACACCTCGGCCTTCGGCCCGTCGGTCAGGATGCGCACCGTGTTGACCATCTGGGTCATGGGTTGGTGCTCGGCGAAGCCTTGCATCCAGCCCGGCATGGTTGCCACGGGCACGTAGGCGGACGACACGAACGTCAGCGGGAAGACCAGGAAAGCCAGGCTCTGGGCCGCCTGGGGGCTGCCCGCCGAAAGGCCCATGAAGATGAACATCCAGACGAAAGCGAAGCCGTAGAGGATGATCAGCCAGAAGGCGGCGATGGCGTCAACAGTCGATCCGCCGATGCGGAAGCCCACAGCGAAGCCGACGATGGTCATGACCAGGGTGCCCCAGGCCACCAACGCGGTGTCGGCCCCGACCCGCCCGCTCACGATGGCCAAGAGTCGGATGGGCAGGCTGCGCAGACGGTCGAAGAGCCCTCCCTCCTTGTCGTCGGCCACGCCGCTCGCCGCCCCCATGCCCTGGAACAGGACGCCGGTCACCACGAACCCCGGCACCAGGAAGTCGACGTAGCTCAGGTTGCCCGTGTGGGCCACCGCGCCACCGAAGACGTAGCGGAAGATCAGGAGGAACAAGACGCCCTGGGCCGTGCCGGCGACGATCAGCGTCGGCGTGCGGATGAACTTCTTCAGTGTCCGTCCGGCCACCTGGCCCGCGGCCACCAGGAACGAGGCACCCTGATTGAGGGCGCTGTCCGGCGGGGCAGGTTGCGCCCGCTCCATGATCAGTTCGGTCGTCATGCCGCGGCCTCACTCTCGCTATTGCCGTTCTCGTTGCTTTGGGCGTTCTTGCCGTCAAGGTCCGGGCGGCTCGGGCCTCCGCGCCGGCCGCCATCCGGACCCCCACCTGGACCGGCGGGCGGGTCCGAATCGGGCGGCCCGGTCGGCTCGGGCGAGGCTCGATGCCCCGTCAGCGCCAGGAACACCTCGTCGAGGGTCGGACGCCGGAGCGCGATGTCCTCCACTTCGACTCCCGCCTCGTCGAGGGCACGGATCACCAGCGGCAACAACCGTGCTCCGTGCGGATTGGCCAGTGAGCACCGACGTGTGGCCGGGTCCGTGGTGGGCTCCGTCGTGCCGAAGGCGCGCAGCACCTCGGCGGCACGCTGCATGGTGGGGACGTCGGCCGTGTGCAGCTCGACCATGTCTGCACCCACCCGCGACTTGAGCTCGGCCGGCGTCCCCTGCGCGATGACCTGTCCACCGTCGATGATCACGATGTTCGTGGCCAGACGGTCGGCCTCGTCGAGGTACTGGGTGGTGAGCAAGATGTTGGTGCCGGCCAGCCCCATAGCCCTGATGCCGTCCCAGACCTCGTTGCGACTGCCAGGGTCCAACCCGGTGGTGGGCTCGTCGAGAAGGAGCAGCCGTGGTGAGCCGACCAGGCTGGCCCCCAGGTCGAGCCGGCGCCGCATCCCACCCGAGTAGGTCTTCACGCGGCGGTCGGCCGCGTCGACCAAGTCGATCATCTCGAGAATGCGCTGTGCGCTCCGCCGCGCGTCGCCTCCGCTCTGGCCGTACAGGCGGGCCACCATCGTCAGGTTCTCGCGACCCGTCATCATCTCTTCCACGGCGGCCGACTGCCCGGCCAGCCCGATGCGCCGCCGGACTTCCATCGGGTCGCGCACGACGTCGTATCCGTCCACCCGCAGCGTCCCGGTGTCGGGCTCGATGAGCGTGGCCACCATGCGGATGAACGTGGTCTTGCCCGCTCCGTTCGGGCCCAAGATCGCCACGGGCTCACCCGGCGGAAGGGTCAGCGTGAGGTCCGTCAGCGCCCGGACCTTCCCGAACCGCTTCGAGATTCCCTGGGCCTCAATCAGCGCCTGCATATGAGCTCGCCTCCAATCTCGTTCTGTCGTCTCTCACGGGCCCTTCGACTCACGACCCGTCGACTCACGACCCGTCGACTCACGACCCGTCGACTCACGACCCGTCGACTCACGACCCGTCGACTCACGATCTGACGTCCGTCGTCGTCACGTCTCATCGGTCACCGCCGCTCCCCGCCGCCGGTTTTCGTCACTCCCGAGGCAGCTCGAACGTGAAGTGTTCGGAGGCGGGGTCGAACTCCCCCGAGTGGAAGGCGCGCCACATGTCGAGGCCCTCGAGGGCGCCTGACGACATTTCGTCTACCAGGGCGGTGACGAACCTGATCTCAGCGGCCAGCTGCTGTTCCTCGAACTCCGCCTCAAGACCGAAGAGGCGGGGCAAACCAGCTTGACGGGCTGCCTCCATGATCCCGCGCAGCGCGGCGATCTGGATGGTCAAGGCCTCCGCGCGGCGCCGCAGTGCGGCGAGCGCGTCGGCCGGGTCGAGCGCGGCGATGAAGGAGAGGCCCGCCATGAACGCCGGGTACTCCTTACTGGGCGTCCCGATGAGCTCGGTCAACCAGTCGGTCATCTCGACCGTGCCCTCGTCGGTGATGGCGTACACCGTGCGTTGGGGCCGCTTCCCCTGTTGCACGGTGCCCGTGGACTTGATGAAACCCTTCTTCTCGAGGGACTCGACGACGGCATAGAGGGACCCGTAGTTCAGCCGGACGCTCTCCTGTTTGGCCCGACTGCGCAGGGTCTGCGCCACCTCGTACGGGTGCATCGGCCTCTCGTACAGGCAAACCAGGACCGCCAGGGCGAGCGGATTGCTCCTCGACCATCTCACAGCCATAGACGCGCAGAATACTCGTCTCAGAGTAATCTGTAAAGAGTGATCCGTCGCGTACTAGTGCGCGTATACATCCCCCTGCGTAGACGATCCCGCCCCCCACGACCCGTCCCGAAGACGGGCCCCTCCCGTAGACGACGGTCGTATATGACCCTTGCCCGGATGCGACCCGCTTGGGCGGAGGGTGGCCGGGGAACGGTTCTACGGGGACCGGCCGTCTCACGGGTCACCCTCGAGGAGGATTCCCTGAGGGCAGCCATGTGTGTGTCCTGCCCCTTGATCGCGGCGGCGCGCTCGGGCGAGCGGATGTCTAACCTGCGCAAGTGGCACCGGTGGTCCTCCACGTCGCACCCCACCCAGACGACGAAGCGCTTGGGTGCCCTGCTGCCCTCCTGCACCTCCACGACCGTGGCTGGAGGGTGACCAGCGTCATCGCCAGCCTGGGCTCGGGGGTTCACCAGGCTCGCCGGCGGGCCGAGGCAATCGAAGCGTCGGCCCGGGCCGGCTTCGTGCCGATCTTCTTGGACCCACCCGTGCCGCTGGGTCTCAGCGCCGACTTGACGCATTCCGCCACGCGGGTGGCCGCCGAGGTGGCGGCGCTCGTCGAGGCGCACCACGCTTCGGTGGTGGTCTCCCCGTCACCCCATGACGTCCATCCCAGCCACGAGACGGTGGGACGCGGCGTCCAGCGAGCCCTCGCCGATCTGCCCGACACCGTTCGTTGGTGGATGTGGGGGATCTGGGGTGACCTACCCCGGCCCAACGTTTTCTACGCCTTCGACGAGCCGATCCTCGAGCGGGCGGTGCACGTCCTCGACGCTTACGGCGGTGAGGTGGCGCGCATCGACTACCCGCGCTATCTGCGGGCCCGTGCCATCGCCACCGTCGTGACCGGATCCGAGCGGGTGTTCGGGTTCGGGTCGCCCTCCGCCAGCGGGCTCCCGTACGCCGAAGTCGTCACCGAAGTACGCAGGGTCGGGGGGCGCTTCATGGCGTCCGAACCGCACGCCCTCGATGAAGGACCCGAGCCTTCCGGCGCGTGGAGACTCGATCTGACCGCCTGGCTGGAAGCGCCGAGCGTACGCGAGATACTCGGGCCCATCAGGGAACGCTGAGAGAGGGAAACCAGTCGGCGACGCCTAGAATCCATGGCTCGTCGGGGGCCCACCCGAGTCGGCGACTTGCCAGGATGGACAACGGGGCGATCCGGGCGACACCATGAGACGCCGTATTGACGCAACCAGGGAGAGGGAACAACCGTGGCGATCCAGTTGAAGACCGGGATGAAACTGCGCAGCGCGACCGACGCCTGCGAAATCGTCGTGGTGAAGGCGCCGTCCGACCCGGTCGACCTGCGCTGCGGCGGCCACCCGTTCGTCGCTGCCGACGCCGAGGTGACACCCCAGGGCCTGGAGCTCGCGCTCGATGGGGGCACCCAGCTGGGCAAACGCTACGCCAGCGAGGCAATCGGGGTCGAGGTTCTCTGCACCAAGGGGGGCGCTGGCACCATCTCCATCGGCGAAGACCCGCTGGAGCTCAAGGGTGCCAAGCCGTTGCCCGCCTCGGATTAGGCCCCCGAGCACGATCCCGACGAGCCTGATCCCGAGCCGGAACGAAGGAAGTCCCAGGTGAATATCGCCATGCTGCTCGAGATGGCGGCCGAGGGTGACCCCGAGCGGATCGTCCTCGGTTCGCGACATGGTGGGATCACCGCGGCCGAGCTGCTCGAGCGCGCCACGCGGGCAGCGACCTTTTTCGGGAAGAGCGGCACCGAAGTGGTGGGCTATTTCGGACTGAACTCCGACGTGCTTCCCGTCGCCCTCTTCGGGGCCGCGTTGGCCGGCGTGCCCTTCGCGCCGATCAACTACCGGGCGGCCGACGAGCAGCTCCGGGGGATCCTCGGGCGAGTGGCGGGCAGCCTCATGATCGCCGACGACGACGAAGTCGAGCGCCTCGCAGCCTGCGGGGCCGAGCACGTCCTCACCAAGGCCGAACTGGCAACGGCTACCGCCGAGCCGGTGACGGGTGACCACGCCTTCGTCGACCCGGACGAGATCGGCGTCCTGCTCTTCACGAGCGGTACCACGTCCGAGCCCAAGGCGGCGGTGTTGCGCCACAAACATCTGGTCTCGTACATCATCACCAGCGTCGAGTTCCTGGGCTGTTCGCCCGACGAGGCGCAGCTGATCTGCGTGCCGTCGTATCACATCGCCGGTATCGCCGCCGTGCTCAGCTCCACGTACGCAGGCCGGCGCATCATGTATCTCCCCGCATTCGACCCAGACGACTGGGTGCGTCTGGCGGCGGCCGAACACATCACGCACGCGATGGTGGTCCCCACCATGCTCGGGCGCATCCTCGGCGCCATGGAGGACTCGGGCACCGAGCTCCCGGCTCTGCGCCACCTGTCCTACGGCGGCGGGCGTATGCCGCTCGAACTGGTGGAACGGACGCTGACCGACCTACCCCAGGTCGATCTGGTCAATGCCTACGGCCTGACCGAGACCAGCTCGACGATCGCCATGCTCACCCCGGAGGACCACCGCGAGGCTTTCGCCAGCGACGACCCCGCGGTACGGGCGCGGCTGGGTTCGGTCGGCCGCCCTCTTCCTACCCTCGAGGTACAGGTCCGCGGGGAGGACGAGGTGGCCCTTCCCCCGGGTCAGAAGGGCGAAATCTGGGTGCGCGGTGAGCAGGTGGCCGGCGAATACATCGGGCGCAGCCTGCTCAACGACGAGGGTTGGTTCCCCACCCGCGACGCCGGTTGGTTCGATGAAGAGGGGTACCTGTACGTCGACGGGCGGCTCGACGACGTCATCGTGCGCGGGGCGGAGAACATCTCCCCGGGCGAGATCGAGGACGTGCTGATGGCCCACCCGGCCGTGGCCGAAGCGGCGGTGATCGGCATTCCCGACACCGAATGGGGGGAGGCGGTGGCCTCGGTGGTCGTGCTGCACCCCGGCGTCGCAACCACGGAGCCCGAGCTGCAGGCCTGGGTCAAGGAGCGGTTGCGCTCGACCAAGACGCCCGGCGTCGTCGAATTCCGTGATGAGCTCCCCTACTCGCAAACGGGCAAGCTGTTGCGGCGGGTCTTGCGGGAGGAACTGTCGCAGTCCAACCCCAGTGGCGACGACGACGGCGACGACGGCGACGACGACTGAGGACTCGACCTGCATACGGCTCGACGTGCACCAGGTCGACCGCAGATGTGCTGAAGCGAACCGAGGACGGCCGCCGTGGCGAAACGCAGGCCGTCCCCGGTCGCTGAGGTGGGGTTTGCCAAATGGCGCTCCCCGCTCCTCTCCCCCCAAAGGGCAGCGAGGCACGTGATCGGCAGGGCGACCTCCTTGGGCCGCCCACCGAAAAGGGAAGCAACCACGTGACCGCTGCGTTGGCGAAGCTACTGCAACATAACCGCAACACGACGTCGCCCCACTGAGCAGCCACGGAACGCCCGTCCGAGCGGACAGACCTGTCGAGTTCGGCAAAATGGTGCCGTGGCGACCACCGTGCAGGACACCTTGGACTCCGACGACTACGACGAATTCGCACTGCTGCACCTGAACGCCGACGAATGGGGACTCCCCTTCGACGAGCCGCCGGCGGTGTCCCGGCACGTCTTCGAGCTGCCCTCGGGACAGGCTGTCTCCTACCTGCGCTGGGGGGTCGACGATCCCGAGCTGGTCCTGCTGCACGGCGCGGCCCAGAACGCGCACACGTGGGACACAGTCCTGCTCGCGCTGGGGTCCCCGCCGGCCCTGGCCGTCGACATGCCGGGCCACGGGCACTCGGACTGGCGACCCGACCGTGACTACGGGCCGTGGCGCAACGCCGAGGCGGCAGCCGCCCTTCTGGAGGCCGAGGCGCCGGCCGCCCGGAGCCTCGTCGGCATGTCCAACGGCGGGGGCTCGGTCATCCGCCTGGCCGCGCGACACCCCGACCTGTGCCGACGGGCTGTGCTCGTCGACGTGACACCGGGGATCTACCACCGGGGCCTGGAGCTCTCCCGCACCGAGCGCGGCGCGGTCGCCCTGGCCATGGGACCGGCGGTCTTCGACAGCTTCGACGAGATGGCCGACGCCGCGGTGTCCCAAAGCCCGCTTCGCCCCGCGTCGGGCGTCCGCCTCGGCGTTCGCCACAACTCCCGCCGGCTGGAAGACGGACGGTGGACCTGGCGCTACGACGGGTTCCGCTCCCAGATGGACCAGTCGACTGGTCCGTCCAGCCACCCCGAGTGGTTCGATTTCACGCCGCTGTGGGAGGACGTCAGCGCGATCGACGTCCCCGCGCTGTTGGTACGCGGGGCCGAGTCGTCCTACGTGCTCGACGACGACGCGGCCGAAATGAAGCGACGCCTCCCTTCGCTCGACATCGTCGTGGTGGAGCGCGCCGGCCATGCCGTGCAGAGCGATCGCCCTTTGGAGCTGGCCGCGCACATCCGCCGTTTCGCCTACGGGTGAGAGAGGGCCGTAGGGGGTCGAGACCCGCTGTATTATTTCCAGCCGTGAAGGGGCTGATCAGCGACGCTCCCGAGGCGGGTCGGACACTCACCCACCTGCAGCGGCTCGAGGCCGAGGCTATCCACATCATGCGCGAAGCCGTGGCCGAGGCGGAGCGCCCGGTCATGCTCTACTCGGTCGGCAAGGACAGCTCGGTCATGCTGCACCTGGCCGTCAAGGCCTTCCACCCCTCCCCGCTCCCGTTTCCCCTCTTGCACGTGGACACCACGTGGAAGTTCCGCGAGATGTACGCCTTCCGCGACCGGGTAGTGGCGGACCTGGGTGTCGAGCTCCTGGTGCACCAGAACCCCGAGTGCATCCGGCTCGGTATCAACCCCTTCGACCACGGCTCGGCCATGCACACCGACATGTGGAAGACCGAGGGTCTCAAGCAGGCGCTCGATACCAACCAGTTCGACCTGGCATTCGGCGGGGCTCGTCGGGACGAGGAGAAGTCACGAGCCAAAGAGCGCGTGTTCTCCATCCGCTCGGCCCAGCACCGCTGGGACCCCAAGCGCCAGCGACCCGAGCTTTGGCGCGTCTACAACGCCCGCACCAGCGTGGGCGAGACGGTGCGGGTCTTCCCGCTCTCCAACTGGACCGAGCTCGACGTCTGGCAGTACATCCACCAGGAGCAGATCCCCATCGTCCCGCTCTACTTCGCGGCGCGGCGTCCGGTGGTCGAACGTGACGGAACGCTGATCATGGTCGACGACGAGCGCCTCCCTCTGGCTCCCGGAGAGGTGCCCGAGCAGCGCAGCATCCGCTTCCGCACGCTCGGGTGCTACCCGCTGACGGGAGCCATTGAGAGCAGGGCCGACACGCTGACTGGGATCATCCAGGAGATGCTGCTGACCACCTCGTCGGAACGTCAGGGACGGGTGATCGACCACGACGCTTCGGCGTCCATGGAGCGCAAGAAGCAAGAGGGCTACTTCTAGTGGCTCACGTCGATCCACTCATCGCCACCGACATTGACGCCTACCTCGAGCGTCAGGAGCACAAGTCGCTGCTCCGCTTCATCACGTGCGGGTCGGTCGACGACGGCAAGAGCACGCTGATCGGCCGCTTCCTCTACGAGTCCAAGCTGGTGTTCGAAGACCACCTGGCGGCGCTTGAGGCAGACTCCAAGCGGGTGGGCACCCAGGGCGGCGAGCTCGACTTCGCACTCCTCGTCGACGGCCTAGCGGCAGAACGGGAGCAGGGCATCACGATCGACGTGGCCTACCGATTCTTCTCCACCGAGCAACGCACGTTCGTGGTGGCCGACACGCCCGGACACGAGCAGTACACGCGCAACATGGTGACGGGGGCGTCGACGGCGGACCTGGCGGTCATTCTGGTCGACGCCCGCAAGGGGATCCTCACCCAGACCCGGCGGCACAGCTACCTGGTGTCGCTGCTCGGCATCCGCCACATCGTGCTGGCCGTCAACAAGCTCGACCTGGTCGACTTCAGCCGCGAGACCTTCGACGCGATCGACGCCGACTACCGGGCCTTCGCCTCCGAGCTGGGCATGACCGACGTCGTGTCCATCCCTCTCTCCGCACTGCGCGGGGACAACGTCACCGAGCGGAGTGCGAACACGCCGTGGTACGAGGGACCGACGCTGGTGGAGCATCTCGAGACGGTCCAAGTGGACGACGAGCTCAGCTCCCAGCCGTTCCGCTTCGTCGTCCAGTGGGTAAACCGGCCCAACCTCGACTTTCGGGGGTTCTCGGGTGTGATCGTCGGGGGCGCCCTACGCCCAGGCGACCGGATCCGGGTGCTCCCCTCGGGCAGCGAGTCCACCGTGTCGCGCATCGTGACCTACGACGGAGACCTGACCGAGGCGGTGGCCGGAGAATCGGTCACCGTCTGCCTGGAAGATGAAGTGGACGTCAGCCGGGGCGATGTCATGGCGGCAGCAAGCGATCCGCCGGCCGTGGCGGACCAGTTCGAGACCCACGTGGTCTGGATGAGCGAGGACCACATGCTCCCCGGACGCCGCTACCTGATCAAGATCGGCGCCACCACCGTGGGTGCCACGATCGACCAACCCAAGTATCAAGTCAACGTCAACACCCTCGAGCACGTGGCGGCTCGCACGCTGGCGCTCAACCAGATCGGCGTGGCCAACCTGTACCTCGACCGGCCCATCCCCTTCGACCCGTATACGGAGAACCGGGACACGGGTGGGTTCATCATCATCGACCGGATGACCAACGGCACCGTCGGCGCCGGGCTCATCCACTTCGCCCTGCGGCGCGCCGACAACGTGCACTGGCAGGCGATCGAGGTCGACCGCGGTGCCCACGCCTCGCTCAAGGGCCAACGACCCTCCGTGATCTGGTTCACCGGGCTCTCGGGTGCCGGCAAGTCGACCATCGCGAACATCCTCGAGCGCAAGCTGCACGCCACCGGCCGTCACACCTATCTCCTCGACGGCGACAACCTGCGCCACGGCCTCAACCGCGACCTGGGCTTCACCACGGCAGACCGGGTGGAGAACGTACGCCGGACGGCCGAAGTGGCCGCGCTGATGGCCGACGCCGGCCTCATCGTGCTGGTGTCGCTCATCTCGCCGTACCGGGCCGAACGGCGCATGGCCCGTGACCTGGTCGGTGAGACGCCCTTCGTGGAGGTCTACGTGGACACTCCGCTGGATGTGGCCGAATCTCGCGACCGCAAGGGCCTCTACGCCAAGGCTCGCCGGGGCGAGCTGCCGAACTTCACTGGAATCGACGCGCCCTACGAGGTGCCCGACAAGCCCGAGCTGCACATCACGACGGCCGAGTGCACGGCCGAACAGGCGGCTGACGCCGTGCTGCGTCTCTTGTAAGCGCCAGCGCGGATCTGTGTGCCGGGCCCGTCCTGCGGCGTTGCCCGAATGGGCCGACGTGACATCGACAAGGGGGGGACGCCGTGAGCGTGCGATCGGTAGATTTCGAGATGGATGTGACCGAGGCCGCGGGGTTGGGTGAGCGAGCCCACGTTGCGCTCACCGTGACGGTGCCGGAGGAAACCGGGCTCATCCCCGACAACCCGGTCGTGTGCTTCGCCAAACCCGGAGCCGGCTACTCACGGCGCTATTTCACCGAAGACCTTCCCGGTCCGGCGATCGGCGCACAGGCCAGCTGGCACGCGGAACGTGGATGGATCTTCGTCTCGGTGGACCATCTCGGAGTGGGCGACAGCTCACAGCACGATTCCGAACGTCTGGCCTATACGCCGGTGACCGCGGCCAGCCAGGCGGCCGAGGCCCAGGTGCGCCAGAGGCTGGCCGACGGCACCCTGCTCGACGGGCTACCCAGAATCGAGCACGCGCTCTCTGTCGGAATCGGCCAATCCATGGGCGGCTGCCTGACGATCGTGCAGCAGGGACGCCACCATCCCTACGACGGCGTCGCGGTGCTCGGCTACAGCGCCTTTCATACCCAACCGCCTCCGGTACCGGGCGCCCCGTCCGTGGTGCTGCCCTGGCTGCCCCGCGATGCCATGCCATCGACGAGGGTTTTCACCAACGCACCGGCGCTGGCCGAGCAGCCAACGGACGCCCACGCCACCGTCGTCGATACGCTCGCCTGGGGGTTCCATTACGACGACGTTGACCCGGCCATCGTTCGGCGCGATGTCGTCGACTACCCGACCCGCAACGGAGACCTGCCCTCCTGGGGCTCGGCCACCATTCCGATGACCATCGCGATGTGGTGCGCCGCCCCCGGCGGGGTCTTCACGGAGGCGGCGTCCATTCGGTGCCCGGTCCTGGTGGCCATGGGCGAACGCGACGTCGTACCCGACCCGCGGGGTGAGCCGAGGGCCTACCAGTCGGCGCACAGCGTCGATCTGTTCATCTGCCCTCGGATGGCCCACATGCACAACTTCGCCGGCACCCGCCAGCTGTTCTGGCAGCGCATCGAGACCTGGGCCGGCTGGGTGCGCGCCGTGCGCGACGCCGGGGCGGCCCGGGACGCCGCGAAAGTGGGGGCTTCCACGGCCGGCTCCGGTACCGGCAGCTCATGACCGATCGGCTGCGGCGGGCGGACGATCTCGGCTCGCTGCTCACGCTCGAACGGATCGACCGAGACATCTTCCGAGCGCGCAACGCCAACTACGGCCCGCGCAAGAACCTCTTCGGGGGACAGGTGGCAGCCCAGGCGCTACTGGCGGCCGCGGCCACCGTCGACGAGCAGCGCGTGCCGCACTCGTTCCACGGATACTTCCTGCGACCCGGTCAGATCGACCTGCCGGTGATCCTGGAGGTGGACCGTGACCGGGACGGTCGCTCCTTTTCGGCCCGACACGTGGTGGCCGTGCAGGACGGTGAGGTCATATTCTCCATGGTGGCGTCGTTCCACCTGGAGCGTGAGAGCGCTGACTTCGATGGCGTCCCCCAACGCAAAGTCCCCGCACCCGAGGACACGCCGCGCCAGGGCCACTTCCCGCTCCTCGACGTGCGCGAGGTCACACCCAACGACATCCTCCAGGGCGTGCTCAGCGACTGCATGTGGGTCCGCTCGTCGACGCCGCTCGGCGACGACCTGCGGGTGCATCGCGCCGCACTGACCTTGATGTCCGACCTGGGCACGGGATTCGGCCAGCAAAAGTCGGTGGTCGGCCGGGCGGGGCCCTCCATCGACCACTCCATGTGGTTCCACGAGGACATCCGGGCCGACGACTGGGTGCTCCTCGACCTCCGCCCCATCAAGGCGCGCAGCTCGCGGGGCACCTACGACGGATCCATCCGGGACCGCAACGGCCGGCTGGGCGCCACCCTGGCGCAGGAGCTGCTGCTGCTGCCCGGCTACCCCGCTGAGGCGTTTGCCGATGAAGCCGGCGGAGACCAGCTGCAGGAGGCCGCCGTGGAGAACCAGCGGTAGGCGCAGGACCGGCCCCCCGCTCCAAAGGCTTCGAAGCTCTGCGGTGAGTCCAGATTTCGTAGACGCTCAGGGCTGTCCTTCGCGGACCGTGTGACCGCCTGACGGCGTGGCGAACGTGGCGTTGGGCGCTCGCCAGTCGACCGAGACGAAGCGGTGCGCGATCAGCCAACGCTCGCCCACCGGGACCAGGCGGTCCCGATACCGGCCCATGTGGTCGACGCCGATCTCGGTAAAGACGGTGAAGTAGCTCGCCACCAGTACCTCGGTGGGCGAGACCGACTCGAAGCGGACGTTGGTGACGTTGTGGCGGACGATCGAAGCCGCGGCGCGGTCGGAGCCCCGTGCCGCGGCACGCGCTGCGCTCGCCGCGTCCTCGCCGCCGAAGCGCGCCATGATCGCCGCCCGCCCCCGGACGGGTTCCGCTCCTCTGATCTCGAGGACGCCGTCCTCGCAGAACGCTGCCGCGAACTCATCGAGGAGGTACCGATCCCCGGCGTGGGTGTACTGGGCCAACGTGTCGCGGCAGGCCTCGCGCACCGACAGCTCCCAAAGTTCCACCACCGTCACCTCCCTCGGCACTCAGCGGGCGCCCACCCCGCGGTGACGCCCGCACTGCTCCCCCGAGCATGCCCGATCGTCGCGCCCGCCCGCTCGTAGAGTCCATCCCCATGGCTCAGGACTCGCCCAGCCGGACCGAGCAGGCCTGCCGGCTCCTCGTCGGCCCGCCCCGGCCGGCCCGTGGGACCGGGAAGGATCGGATCACCCCGGTTGAGGGTCTCTCGGCGCTGTCACTCGATGCGCTCACTTCGGTCGCCTACGGACCCGAGGCGATCATTCTGGTCCTGGCGGTCGCCGGAGGCGGCGCCCTGCACCTGGTCCTGCCCATCACCGTCGCCATCGTGGCCCTGCTGGCCATTTTGGTGTTCTCCTACCGCCAGGTGATCGACGCCTACCCCATGGGTGGCGGGGCCTACGCCGTGTCCCGGGCCAACCTCGGCACCAACGTGAGCCTGGTGGCGGCGGCCGCCCTGGTGGTCGACTACACGCTGACGGTAGCGGTGTCCATCGCCGCCGGGGTGGCGTCCCTCCAGTCGGCCTACCCGGGGCTGAACGGTGCGACAGTGCCGCTGTGCCTGGGCATCCTCGTGTTCATCACGATGCTCAACTTGCGGGGCCTGGGCGAGACGGCCCGGGCCTTCTTGCTCCCGACGATGGTGTTCATCGTGGGGCTGCTCGCCGTGATTGTGGTCGGGCTGGTCCATCCGCTGGGCCTGAACGAGGCACAGCCCGGGACCTCGCAGCTGCCCACCACCGGGCTCAAAGCAGTGACGATCCTGCTCGTCCTCAAGGCCTTCTCCGCGGGCTGCAGCGCGCTGACCGGCGTCGAAGCCATCGCCAACGGGGTGCCGCTCTTCCGCGAGCCCCGGGCCGCCCGGGCCAAGCGCACCGAGATGTTGCTCGGGCTGATCTTGGGAGCCATGCTCCTCGGACTGGCCATCCTGGCCAAGCGCTGGCACATCGGGCCGCGCTCCGGGCAGACCGTTCTCAGCCAGATCATGGCCATGGCCGTCGGTCGGGGCTGGGCCTACTACATCGTCAGCATCGCCATCACCATCGCGCTGGCACTCGCGGCCAACACGTCCTTCGGGGGGCTCCCGGTCCTGGCCAGCCTGGTGGCCCGCGACAACTACCTGCCCCACTTCTTCACCATGAGAGGTGACCGCCAGGTGTTCTCGAACGGCATCGCCGTGCTGGCCGTGATGTCCGGCGTGCTGCTCATCGCCGTCGGCGGCAACACCAACACGCTCATTCCCCTGTTCGCCATCGGGGTGTTCATCGGCTTCACGCTCTCGCAGACCGGGCTGGTGGTGCACTGGCGCCGGATGCGACCGCCCGGATGGCGCCGCCGCGCCGCCATCAACGGCGCCGGCGCGGTCGTCACCGCCGTCGCCACCGTCGTGTTCCTGGTCTCGAAGTTCACCGAGGGGGCGTGGGTCGTCGTCATCGCCATCCCCGCCTTCATCCTTCTCTTCGTGCGCATCCACGCGTACTACGAACGGGCCGGCCAGGCACTGAAAATCGACGAGACGCCGTCGCGCCCCAAGCCCAAGCACACCATCGTCATCGTCCCGGTCAACCGGATCTCGCGCCTGACCGAGCACGCCCTCTGCGAGGCCGAGTCCCTCGGCCAGGAGGTGGTCGCCGTCACGGTCGTCCTGCAGAGCACCGACGAGGCCACGCAAGATGCCGAGACGCTCCAGGCCCAGTGGCGACGTTGGAACCCCGGTGTGCCACTGAGGGTTTTGCACACCGAGTACGCCTCGGTGGTCGAGCCCATCGTGGCCTTCATTGACGAGACCCGGGCTGCACACCCCGACCAGCAGCTCGTCGTGCTGATCCCGGTGATCCGGCCCGACCGCTGGCGCTACCGGTTCTTGCACAACCAGTTGGACCTGGTGCTCTCGAGCGCGCTGCGCAGCCGCAGCGACATTGTGGTGGCCCGCATCTCCATGCCGCTCGGGCCCCTCAGCGCCCCTTCCACACCGGGTCACGCCGCTCCATGAATGCGGTCGCGCCCTCCTTGGCGTCCTCGCTCCCATAGACCTTGGGCTGCCACTCGGCAGCCAGCTCCCGGGCCTGCTCGAGGTCCGTGGCCGCCGCCCAGCCGACCTCCTTGGTCGCCCGCACCGCCAGCGGCCCGTTGCGTGCCACCCGGCCGGCGAGCTCCACCGCGGCCTCGAGCACGTCGGCCTGCGGAACCACCCGGTTGACCAATCCCATCGACTGGGCGCGCTCGGCGCTGATCAGGTCTCCCGTCAGGGTCAACTCGAGCGCCATGGCCAAGGGGATGCGGGCGCTCAGGAGCGTTCCGCCCCCTCCGGCCATCATGCCGCGGCGGACCTCGGGGAGTCCGAAACGAGCCGTCTCGGAGGCAACCACCAGGTCACACCCGAGGAGAAGCTCGAAACCTCCGGCCACCGCGGTTCCGTTGGCGGCACCCACCAGGGGTACCCCGGTCTTCCCGCTGGTCAGCCGCAGGAAGGCCTCAAACCCTTCGCCGACCCCCGACACCGATCCGTCGGCGAAGCCCCGCAGGTCCATGCCGGCGGAGAAGGCCTCGGCTCCGGTTCCGATCAGGACGACGGCCCCCGTTTGCCGATCGCGCTCAGCCTCCCGCAAGCGCTGCTCCAAGGCGAGGATCACCTCGGGGGTGAGCGCGTTACGGGCCTCAGGCCTGTTGATGCGCAGGACGCACACGGCGTCGCGCTGCTCTGTCACCAGGTCGGCCTCGGCGTTCACGTCTCGCTCCGATCAGGCGCGGGCCGCCGCCTCGGTCAACGACCACAGGTCAGGATCACCCTTCTGCACCTCCACAACGCCGTCGATCCGGAGCGCCTCGAGGTGCGACATCGTCTCGGCGACGGCGGCCCGACGCATGTGGCCAACGATCTCGTCCCACGGGCGGGACCAGCGCAGGTGCTCGGCGATGTCCCACGCTGAGTCGGGGCCCTGGCGCAGCACGCCCATCACTTCGGCGAATCGCTCCCGGTGATGCCGGCGCAGCTCTTCGAGCCGGGCCTGCAGGTTGTGGAAGCGGTACTCGTGCGCTGGCAGGACCTCTTCGACGTCGTACGGCTCGAGCTTGTCCAACGAGGCCAGATAGTCGCCCAAGGGGTTGGCGCCGGCCTGGGGGTGGAACGAGATGTTGGGCGTGATCCGCGGCAGCACGTGGTCCCCGGAGAGCATGAGGTCGTGGCGCGCTTCGTAGAAGCACAGGTGGCCCGGCGAATGTCCCGGTGTCCAGATGGCGGTGAGCTCCCATCCGGGCACCTCGGGCCGTTCCCCGTCCTCGAGCAGAACGTCCGGGAGCACGGCGTCGACCAGTTGACGCACGGGCATGGCGGCGTACTGCAGCGTCGCCAGCTCCTCGGCCGGTGCCCCCATGCTCCTGAGGGCCGCGGCCATCAGCTCCAGGAGGTTGTCTGGTTGGTCGTAGCGGTCGTGAATGAGGCGGGCGTCCGCCGGATGAAGCGAGATCCACCCACCGGACGCCTCGCGGATACGTCCGGCCAGCCCGTAGTGATCAGGGTGGATGTGGGTGACCATGATCCCCTGGACGTCGGAGACCGTGCACCCGATCTCGGTCAGACCACTCTCGAGCGCAGCGAAGGCGTCGTCCGTGTTCCAGCCCGCGTCCATGAGATAGGGGCCCCGGTCGGTCTCGAAGACGTAGACGAGGACGTAGCGCAGCGAGTTGTTGGGAAGGGGGACCGGAATGCTCCACAAGCCGTCGCGTACCTTCTCCACCGGAGGGAACGGATCATTCGCCTCTCCAGCGCTCTGGGCGCGGGGTGCGCTCTGGGCGCGCCGCGGACGCGAGATGGGCGGTGGTCCTCCGTGGTCGTGCTGGTGCGCCTGGGCTGACATGGTCGATCGAAGCCTCCTGGTGTCGACCGAGCGTAAAGCACCACCCGCCACCTCGACACAACCCGGCGTGCTGGAGACCTCTGCGGCCAGGGCCGGCGCTGATTCCCCCAGACCCTGGCTCGGGCCTCAGCCAGGGGCCCGACCAGGCACGATCTCGTCGACGAGACCCCAGCTCCGAGCGACTGTCGCGTCGATGGTGCAGCCCGAGAAGGCCAGCCACGCCGTCCGCAGCCGGCCGATGCGCGCCGGCAGGCTCACTGTGCCCCCCGCACCGGGCACGAGACCGAGGCCGACCTCGGGGAGCGCGATTTGCGTGTCGGGAGCGGCACGCACGGCGCTGGCGAACGCGGCGAGCTCGATCCCCGAGCCGAACGTCGCACCGTGCACATGGGCCACGACAGGCTTGCCCAGGCGCGCCAGCGTCCGGCCCACACTGCGCTGCAACCGGACCAGGTGCGCCGAGGCCGGGTCGGCCCGAGAACCGAACTCGTCCAGGTCGCCCCCGGCGCAGAACGCCCGGCCCTCGCCCCGGAGCTCGACACGGGCGACGTCCGGGTCGAGCGCGGCCACGTCCAGGGCCTCGGTGAGCTCGTCGCGCATCTTGGCATCGAGCGCGTTCAACTTCTCGGGGCGAGTCAGGGTCACCGTGAGCGCGTCGCCGTCGCGCCGGGCACGAACCCGTGCGCCATCTCCCGATCCCGCGTCAGGCCGCGGCGGGTGCTCGGACCTCCAGGCGGCGAATTCGGTTCCCGCCTGGAGGACGGAGTACACCGCCGACTCGGCCACCAGTCCGTCGTCCAGGGACCGCCGTGGCTGGCCGCGCAAGAGGAGCGCCAGTACGGCGCAGGCGACGGGGCGCGTCTCGAGGTTCTCCCGGATCCGCGCCAACGAGGGATCCCCGTCGTCGACGGCGACGTCGCACAGGTCGAGCCAGCCCGGGTCGATCGCGCCACGCAGCAGGCCGACGACCACGTAGGGCAGGCTGGCCAGGCGGGCCACGGGGAGCTCGGGCGGCGCCGGCATCCCCTCCTCGAGCGCCACGGTGACCCACCCCCTCCGCTCGGGGTCGGTCGCGCCCCGCAATTCGGCCACCAGTGCGTCGGCGCTGAGGAGTTCCGCGATGGCGAGACGTTACCCTGCCGGGGTGCGTGACCCACGCGTGGAACGCTGGGCGGCCAGTGGCGCCATGGCGCTCACCGGGACGGCCGAACTGCCCCTGGGCCCGCCCGAGCGCCTGGTGGAAGGGGTCGAGGAGTTGGCCCGACCCTTCGCCGGCCTCCATCCGCTCGCCCTCCTCGGTGAGCGGGCGGCGCTCATGGGGCTGTGGCGGCGCGGCGCGACGAGCTGCGGTGGGAGCTGCCGGCTGTTCCGCGCCCGGTCGGGGTTCGTCGCGGTGTCGCTGCCGCGCCACGAGGACATGGACCTGGTGCCGGCGTGGCTCGAACTCGACCACGCGCCGCCGAGTGCCCCCGCCGTGTGGTCCGCCGTCGAGCGTGCCGTGGCCGCCGGACAACCCGACGAGCTCGTGGCGCGGGCCGCCTGGCTCGGTCTGCCCGTGTCGCGGGTCGGTGAGGCCGGAAACCGTCCCGGCGTGGTGGGGGTGCCGCTCGGGCCCGCCCCGCGCCGTGACCTCTCGGGCCTGCGGGTGGTCGATCTCTCCGCGCTGTGGGCCGGCCCGCTCTGCGGGGACCTCCTGGCCGGGGAGCGTGCAGAGGTGATCAAGGTGGAGTCGACGTCACGGCCCGACGGGGCACGCCGTGGTCCCGCCGCCTTCTTCGACCTGTTGAACGGACGGAAGCGCTCGGTGGCGCTCGACTTCACCAGCGCGGAGGGCCGGAACCTGCTGCGTGGGCTGGTGAGCCGGGCCGACGTGGTGCTCGAGGCCAGCCGTCCCCGGGCACTCGAACAGCTCGGGATCGATGCCCTCACCACGGTCGCCGGTCGGGGCGAAGCGGCGGAACGAGGCAGTCCCCACGGACCCCAGGTCTGGATCTCCATCACCGGTCACGGGCGCGGCGGGCCAGTCGACCGGGTGGCCTTCGGCGACGACGCCGCCGCCGCCGGGGGCCTGGTGGTGTGGCACGACGGCGTGCCGTTGTTCTGCGCCGACGCGGCCGCCGATCCCCTGAGCGGGTTGGCCGCGGCCCGGGCCTGCCTCGAGACCCTCGCCGGCGGGGGGCGCTGGCTGCTCGACATCTCCATGGCCGACGTGAGCGCCGAACTGGCGGGACCGACCCTGTCGACCCTGTCGAGGTCCGATGGGCCGCCCGCTCCCGACGGGCTGGCACCGGCCGAGCCGCGGGCTCGCCGACCGGCGCGGGTGGCACCCGAACTCGGTGCCGACACCTCGGCGGTGCTGTCGGAGCTCGGGCTAGGGGGAGGCTGAGGCCCGGGCACGGCGCGCTCCGGGCCGCGCCCAGAACGGTCGGAGCACGATGCGGGCCGGCGGGAGCGAGCCGTAGACGAGGACGGCCGAGCCGCGCGACAGACACCGCAGCTCCTCGGGTGGCAACAACCGGCGCGGACCCGTCGTCGACGTCGTCGAGCGTCGCCCCGAGGGATCGCGGGTGACCGAAGGTTGGTCCGCCTGCTCGTCGCCCACGAGACGGCTGGCGTAGTCGAGCGTGTCCGGATCGGCGATGCCGGGGAGGAACAGCTTGGCCCGGTGGTTGTTGAGCACGGTCGGCGCCCGCGCTCCGTAGCGACCGCGCACCTGGGCCAGGTCCTGCCACACGGTGACGATCTGGATCCCGTGCGAGGCACACGTGGCGGCCAGCCCGTCGAGCTCGGCCAGCGGTGCGATGTGCGCCGCCTCGTCCAGCACGACGAGGAGCGGTGGGTCGAGAGGACCCGAACGGGTCGCCGCCTCGAAGGCGTGGGCCAGGACGCTCTGAGTGAGGGCGGTGAAGTATCCACGCAACCGGCGCTGGTCGTACGCGGGCGCGCACAGATAGAGCGTGTGCTCGCCTCCAAGCAGCTGGCGGGGATCGAACGACCACCCGGCGCGGACCGCCGGGGCGCGGGGTGTCTCGGCGAAGGGGGCCAGCACCGTCTCGGCGGTCGTCGCCACCGAGCTGCGCGTCCGCTCGTCACGGCACCAAGTTGCCTGGGCGGCGTGGAGGGCTTCGGGCGGCCCGAACCGTTCCAGGAGCTCGGCCACTTCGCCCACTTCCTGGGTGTCGACCCAGCGCACCACGTCGGCCATGGGACGTCGGTCGAGCGCGGCAGCGTAGAGCAGCGGGGCCAGGAGCTTGGCGGCGGTGGCGTACCAGAACTCACCGTCGGCCGTGGTGCCCTCCCCCTTCCCGGCCTCGCACAGGTCTGCCGCCACCCGACGCGCCCGGCCCCAGTCGGTGCAACCGCTGAGGGGAGACCACGACGACGGGACCTCACCACTGCAGCCGGTGGGGTCGATGCACCAGACGGATCCCCGCCCTCGACGGACGCCAAGGGTGCTGCGCAAGAGGTCGCTCTTCACGCTCGCGGCCACGACCGGGCCATGCCAGGAGAGGATGGCCGGCACGGCGAGACACGAGGTCTTCCCGCTCTGGGTGGGGCCGACGACGACAAGGGACTGCGCCCGCTCGGCGGCCACCGAGGTGCGGCGCACCGACCCCGGCAGCTCGCCCAGGGCGAGGCGGCCCGCCACCGTCTCACCGGACCTGACCGCCAGCGACCGCAGGTCGCGCCGTCGCGCCCAGCGTGCCCCACGTCGAGCCCGACGGGCGACGGACCACGGTGGCGTCCACCCTTGACCTCCCACGCGGGCGACGCCGAGCAGGAGGAGCGAAGCGAGCGCCACCGGGAGCACCAGGACGGCCGGGTCCCTCACGGCGTCCGCCCGGCGGTGGTCCCGGACATGGCGCCATCGGTGTCGACGATGCGCCGCTCGACCGCGCTGAGTCGGTGCTGTACCAGAAAAGACCGCTGGCCCACCTTCCACAGCGCGATCCCCCGGCGCAACTGCGGCAGGAGGTCCGTCTCGGTGCTCGACAGGGAGAGCAGCTCGGCCGCGGCCTCGATCTCGCCCGGAGACTGGGCGTAGACCACCCGGGTCTCCGAATCCGCCAGGAGGCCCTGGGCCAGGGCGACCTGTTCGGAGTCCGAGGCGCCGACCGAACGAAGGTCAGAGACCCGGTGCAGCACGGCCACGTTCGAAACACCCAACGCGCGCGAGAGCTTCCACGAGGACTGAAGCCAGCGGGCCACCCCCAGGTTGGAGAGGATCGCCCAGGCCTCGTCCACCACGAGGAAGAACCGTCCTCCGGCCATCGACGTCCGGGCCAACGCCGCCTGGAGCCAGGCCGTGGCACACGCCATCAGCACTCCGAGCGCGGCCGAGGAGTACAGCGCGGAGAGGTCGAGCACCACCAGCGGCGCCGAGAGGTCCAAGCCGGGGGTCGTGGGCGCGTCGAACATCCCGCACAGGTCACCGTGCACCAGCCGGCGCAACTCGAGCGCCACGTCACGACCGTCTTCGAGCAGGTCCCGGCGCTCGGTGCGCAACCCCCGGGCGGCGTCCTCGGTCGGCGACAAGAGGGCCTCCACCACCATCGGCACGGTGGGAACCGCGGCGCGGCGGGTGCACTCGACCAACGCCGCTCCGAGCGCGGCTCGCTCGCGCGGTGCCAGGGTGCGCCCGAGGCAGGCGCTGGCCAACGAGCTCAGCAACTCCATGCGGCGCCGGGCCGTCGCGTCGGTACCGGGACCCCCGAGGCCGCCGTCATCGCGGCCACCGGGATCGCCGCTCTCGGGTCCCGGATCGAGCGGGTTGAGCCGAATGGTGCCGCCCGGACGCAACGCCACCGGACGTACCCCCCAGGCGTCGGCCAGGTCGGCGTACTCGCCTTTGGGATCGACCACCCAGGCGCGACGACCGAACACCGCCTGGCGCCAGAGGAAGGTCTTCACGAAGGCGCTCTTGCCCCGTCCGATCTGCCCGAACACGACCATGTTCGGGTTGGACACCGTGCCCGCCGCGTAGAGCTCGAAGGGATCGAAGACGAAGGCGCCACCGAGGAGGTCGTCACCCACCACCACGCCGCGGTGCCCCAACCCGGCCTCGGCGATGAAGGGGTAGGCGGCACCAAGATTGCGGGTGGTGACCTGGTGGACCGGGACGTGGGGCATGCGGGCGCTCACGGACGGAGAACGGTCGCCCGTCGCAGCCGGCCGGCCCGTTACGTTGGCGGTGGTCGATATGCACCACCCGAACCCGCCCGGCGAGAAGGTCACACCCCTTCCGCTCGTGGTGACCTTGGGCGCCCTTACCGTGGTGAGCGGGTTCCTCGATGCAGTGAGCTACCTCGGGCTCGGTCACGTGTTCACGGCGAACATGACGGGCAACGTCGTGCTCCTCGGCTTCGCCGCCGCCGGCGCCGCCGGCTTCTCCGTGGCAGCAAGCCTGTGCGCGCTGGGCTGCTTCCTGGCCGGGGCTGTGTTCGCGGGCGCCCTGGCCCGACGGATCCGCCCCAACCGTTCGGTGATGCTGACCGTCATGACGCTCGAGGCCGGGGTCACCGCGTCGGCCGCGGTGATCGCGGCGACGGTGACGGTGGTCGGGAGCGGAGCGCCCCGCTATACCGTCATCGCGATGTTGGCCTTCACCATGGGAGCCCGCAACGTCGTGGTGCGACGCCTCGGCGTTCCCGACATGACGACGACCGTGCTGACCACCACGTTGACCGGCCTGGCCGCGGACTCCACCCTGGCCGGCGGAGCCAATCCGAACGTGAGGAACCGCGCCACCTCTGTGGTGTCGATGTTCAGCGGGGCGCTCGCCGGCGCGGCACTTCTCTTGCACGCCGGAGCGGCCTGGTCCCTCGGCGCGGCCTCGGTGATCGTGGCCGTCGCCACCACCTTCTTCGCGGGGCGGTGCCGCTCGAGCTCATCCCGGCTTCGTCCTGAGCGACGCCTCACCCGGTGTCACACCGGGCGACCGTCCTCGAGGTAGACGCAGTGGTCGGCGGCCAGCGCCTCGCCCACCCGCCGGCGCAGCGGACCACTGAGCAACTCGAGCGCATCGGCCGGCGGCACCAGGCGA
The DNA here is from genome assembly GCA_963787485.1 of uncultured Acidimicrobiaceae bacterium. GTDB lineage: Bacteria > Actinomycetota > Acidimicrobiia > Acidimicrobiales > RAAP-2 > Bog-473. The sequence continues at coordinate 895,357 of CAWBDF010000007.1, forward strand.
TGCTCCGAGAGCTCGTCGGCCTGGAGCGTGATGCACCTCGACACGTCCTCGGCCAACACGCCGCAGTCGAAGAGGAAGCGCATGCCGCCCGGTTTGGACGGCCTCGGCCGCAAGAAGTCCACGGCCACCAGGCGCCCACGGCCCACCCGCAGCCCGACCTCCTCCAGGACCTCGCGCCGGCAGGCCTCCCAGGGCGATTCACCGTCGGCCTCCATGATCCCGCCGGGAATGGTCCAGTGCGCCTTGTAGGTCGGGTTCACCACGAGCAACCGACCCCGCTGGTCGAAGATGAGGGCGCCGGCGGAGGCCGGGATGCGCGGCAGGACGAAGGTGCCCACGAGGGGCCATCGTAGGAGGACATTTCGGAGCGGCTGCGCTCGCCGCGGCACTTACCGCAGCCCGCGGCACAACGGCAGCGTGCAGGTATACCCAGACGCCTGGTCGCCGTAGAGCCGCCGCAGGACGAGCCTGCTCTGCCCGGCTGCGTGCTGGACCAAGTCGATGGCCGTCACCAGCTCCTCGTCGCTCGGCGCCGAGACCGTCACGTAGCCCGAGAAGCGGAACGACGCGTGGCCCTCGGCCAACTCGGCCTCGCGCCGGGCGAGGACCTCGGACTCTCGGGCGTGGCGCGCCGTGGAGACGAAGCCACCGCGTCGACGAAGCTCGGCGTCGGCCAATGACGCGGTGCGTGACGCCTCGACCTTGCGCACCGCGGCGTCCGAGCCGAGCGGTTCCATGATCACGGCGACGGTGCAGCGGGCCGAGCCCAGGAGGAGCGGCGCCAGGAAGTCGCTCCGGACGTCGACCCGGGGCCACTCCGCCACCCAGAACGTGGCGTGCACCATGCCGTCGACGCGCAACGACGACCAGCTCTCCGCCATCGCCATGGGCCAGGGATCGCTCGCCCAGAGCACGTCGCTGTCGGAGTGGACTCGGGCCTCGTACGTGCGAAGCAGCTGGTGCGCGAGGTCCTCGGGTCCGAGCACCGATTCGACTTCCAGGTCCGCATCACCCAGCCCGCGTGAGAGTGCTTCCACCTCGCGCGCCAACGTGGCACACCCGACCTCGACCGAGCGGGTGAGCCGCACCTGGAGCGCCACCACGATGTCGTGGGCCCGGGTGCGCGAGTCCATGTCGTCGAGCAGGGACTCGTACGAGGCCGTGCCGGACGAGGTCGGCGCCGGCACAGCCTCGGTGTCGAGATACGACCTGACTCCCTCACCGTCGTCCGGAAAGGACGCGGCCACCCACTGCACCCGGCGCACCGGCGACCCTTCGCGGGCGAGCGAGGACAAGACGGACGCCCATGCTCCGACACGCCGGTCCTGCTCATCGGCTCCGAGGAGCGCGAAGCTGTCGCCTCGCACGGCCAGCGCGGCGGTCAGCGTGCGCGCCCGCAGGTCGTGCACCACGCCCATGTCGCGCCAACCGGCGCGTAGGAGACGCATGGCGCTCAGCACGGACGCCGGTTGGCGGCCGATTCCGTCACCCCGCACCCCCGCTCGCACTTGACCTCGCACTCGCACTCGACCTCGCACTCGATCTCGCGCTCGGACCCAGCGGCCCAGGGATCGGCGCGCCCCCCAGCACACCGCCACGGGCACCCACTCGTCACCCGTCCGGCCGGCCACGGGCACGGTGGCCAACGCGCCGTAGAGGACGAGGATCCCGATGGCCGCAGCGACACCCAGCGCGTTGGGCTCCCAGCGGAGCGCCACCACCCCGAAGAGGAGGCCGAGCGCCACGGTGAGGATCTGGCCCGCGCGCCATCCCGCCAGCACACCCCCGCGCTCTCGGGGGCCGAACCGGTAGCGGGCCCCGCCCTCGTCGCTCACGAGTCCTCTGCCTGATCCGGCGGCCGATCCGGATGCCCCGGTGGCCATGACGGCGGAAGCCAGCGGATCTGGGGGCCGTGTCCGTCGTCACCCAGGTAGTGGCGCATCTTGCCCGGCTCGACCGGCCCGATCAGGCCGCCGCCCGGCGGCAGGCCCTCCGACTTCCAGGCGTCGGCCGGAGCGGTCGGCGGGGACGTTTGCTCCTCGGCGGTTCGCGCCATGTCCAGAATTGGCTTCGGACCCCTCTCGCGGGTCGCCCCGGTGGCCCCCGCAGCGCCGGCAGCGCCGGCAGCGCCGGCAGCGCCGGCAGCGCCGGTGGCCTGGGCAGCCCCGGCTCCACCGTCGGCACCGAGTCGAGCAACCGTGGCGTCGAAGATGCGCGGTGATTCGGGGTCGCCGTCCATCAACGACGTCGACGGCGCGTCCGCCGACGCTGCCGCATCCGCGGTCTGGCCCATCAGGCGGCCGTCACCCGCCTTCTCCAGGCCCTGATGGAGCGCCAGGCTTGCCGCGGTCCGGGCCGGCCGCGTCATCGCCGCGGTACCGCGTCCGCGCAGTCCCTCGAGGTGGCCCACCGCGCCGGCCTCGACGGCGGGGATCAGACGCAGGATGGCGAAGGGCACGAAGGTGGCCATGATCATCAGAGCGCCTCCCGCCAACACCGAGGAGAACCCCGCGCCATGAGACCCGGTGCCCGCGGTGCCCGAGGACACCGCTCCCGCCGCCAGGCTGAGCGTGGCCACGATCACGAATTTGGACAGGATCAGCGCGGCCAACGTCTCGACCAGTCGACGGCACCAGTGCGAGACCGCGGGCCAGACCAGGGCGGCCAGCGCCAGCGGCAGGAACAGCAGGGCCACGTAGACGGCCGCGGCCCGGATGAGCAGCTCCAACCAGAGCACGAACGCGGCCACCGCGATGAGCAGCCCGATGAGGAGGAGGACGAAGCTGGCGATCGTCGGGTCCGCCGACGAGGCGACCAGGCCCGTGGTCACGCCACGGAACAGGGAGGTCACGTCGCCACCCGTGCCCCCCGCCACCGCGGTGCTCATGGCGTCGGTGACGGAGAGGCTGAGGATGACGATTTGAATGGCCACTCCCGCCAGGAGCAGGGCGAGCGGCAGGCGCAGGAGGAAGGTGCGCACCAGCTGTCCGGCGTCCTGGCGCAACACCGCCTGGAGCGCGGAGACCAACAGGAGCGGCAGGATCACCACACCGGCGAGGGCGGTCATCTGCCCGTAGTGCGTGCGGAACCACTGGGCTCCGACGTCGATCGTGGTCGTGGAGACCAGGACGTCGCCGATCTGGCCCAGCAGCCACTCGGCACCGCTCGCCACCCACTGGCTGATGCCGTTGAGGACGGACTCGAAGCCCGAGGCCGCGATGGAGCCGCCGATGCTGCCGACCTGGCAGATCGGATTCAGCGCGTCGAGACCGGTACAGCCGACGGCGAGCATGAGCGGATGAGGATTGGACCGAGCGCGACCGGACGAGTCAGTGCAGGTTGGCGCCGGTGTGGAAGAAGAAGTTGATGATCGGGGGCGCGGCGCCGATCAACAGCGCGGCCAGGCCCGACACGAGGACGGCGCGCCGGCCGACCATGGACTGCTGGAAGTTCTGCGCGTGCACACCGAGTGCCCAGGCGGCTGCCCCGATGAGCAGGCCCGCCAGGGCAGCGATGAGCGCCCAGGCCCCGAGGCCGTCGGTGAGCTGCTGCAACGTTGCCCCGCCGGGGAGCGCGTTCACGCTCGGGTTCAAGGTGACATCAGCCAGGTGCCAGAACATGGAGCCCTCCGGGTCACGGCCGGTGCCGGGACCTCCGGAACCCCGTGACGGTGGGGAACGGTCTCCGTTTCGTCCCGAGTGCGGCGCGATCCCCCGATTTCGACCCGGACCGAAACGTTCGCCCCGGGTCGCCCGGCCCTGTCATATTGGGGGCGTGCCGTTCGCGGGCCTGCCGAGGTCAACTTGAGCCAGACCCAGGAGATCCTCGTCATCGTCGGCGCCGTCCTCGCGTGTGCCCTCGTCGGGGTGGTGTCTGCGCTCCTTGGGCGCCGGTCGGGCCGCCGGGCCATCTCGCAGCGGCTGGCCGCTCTGGGCACCCGCCTGGGCCTCGATCCACCCGAGGACGAGTACAACGTCGAGACGTCCCTGGCCTACCTGGAGCAGGTCACGGGGGGTGCCGCACAGGCGGTCACCGAGTCCAGCTCCGACGCCATCCGCCTCCGCCGCTCCCTCGACACCCTCACCCAGGGCGTCGTGCTGTGCGACGAGAACGGGACGGTCATCTACCGCAACGGACGGGCCAACGCGCTGATGGTCAGCCGCCACGGTGACGCCCTCGCTGCACAGGCGGTGACCGAGGTACTCGAGGACGCCTGGCACGAGGGCTCGGCCGAGCACACCCTCGACCTCTACGGTCCGCCCCGCCGCACGCTCCAGGTGCGGGCCCGCCAGATCGACGACGGCCGCCGTCCCCTCGGGGTCATCGCGCTCATTGAGGACGTGTCGGAGCGCCGGCGGCTCGAAGAGATCCGCCGCGATTTCGTGGCCAACGTCAGCCACGAGCTCAAGACGCCGATGGGCGCGCTCGGACTGCTGGCCGAGACGTTGGTCGCCGAGCCCGACCCCGAAGTGGCCTCTCGCCTGGCCGGCCGGATCCACAACGAGGCCTTCCGGGTCAGCCGCATCATCGACGACCTCCTCGATCTGTCCCGCATCGAGTCCGAAGAGGCGCCCCCCCGAGAGCCGGTGCTGGTGAACCTGGTGATAGCCGACGCCATTGAGCGGGTGCGTGCGTCGGCTGACCAGCGAGGCATCGAGATCGTGCTGCACGAGCCCTCCCCCCCCGTCGCGGTCATGGGAGATCGCCGCCAGCTGGTCTCGGCCATGCACGCCCTGCTCGAAAACGCCATCACCTACTCCTACGAGAACTCGAAAGTGGTCGTCACCGGGGCGGTCCAGCGCGGCGCGTCCGCCTCCGCCCACGCCGGCGTGGTCGACGTTCTGACGGGCGAGTCCGAAGGGCCCGCCCGTCTCCCGGGGTCCGACGCCCGCCCCGAGTTCCCTGGAGAGACAAGGAACACGCCCACCGACGCCCAGCCGACCGGCCAGGCGGAGACCGAGCCACGAACCACACCGCCGGCCGACGACGTCGTCACCGGAGAGGTGCCCGTGGTAGGTCCCTCCGCCCTCGACGAGACACCGGCCGACACCGAGTCGGCCGACAAGGGACCGGTCTCTCCTGTGTTCACCCCCGAGATACTCGACCAGTACTCACGGGAAGAGGGCGCCGCATCGCTCGGCGCGCCGGCAACGGGGACGACGGCGCCCGCCACCGCCAACCCCCTCGACGGTGAGCCCGGTGTGGGGCCCGCGGAGAACACCGGCTCCGGCGCGGCCAACTGGCGCGTCGAGGAGCGGGACAGTGTGCGCCTGTCGGTGCAGGACCACGGCATCGGGATTCCCGCCCGCGACCTCGATCGCATCTTCGAGCGTTTCTACCGCGTCGACCACGGACGCAGCCGAGACACCGGCGGCACCGGGCTCGGGTTGTCGATCGTGCGGCACGTGGCGAACAACCACCATGGCTGGGTCGACGTCGAGTCCCGTGAGGGCGAGGGCTCCACGTTCACCCTGGTGCTGCCCATTCAGGCGGAACGGGTCGGATGAGCAAGGCCGGCTCGGGACGAGCAGGAGGCAAGAAGGCGCGCCCCGCGTCGGGCGAAGGCCCGGTCAAGGTGCTTCTGGCCGAGGACGAGGAGTCGTTCATCGAGGCGCTGGTGATCGGGCTGACGAACGAGGGGTTCCGGGTCACCGTGGCCCGCGACGGCCAGGAGGCGTTGCAGCTCTACGACGAGATCGACCCTGACATCATCCTGCTGGACCTCATGCTGCCCAAGATGTCGGGCATCGACGTGTGCCGGAGCATCCGGGCCCGCTCGCAGATCCCGATCATCATGGTCACCGCGAAGGGCGCCGAGATCGACACCGTCGTGGCGCTCGAGGTAGGCGCCGACGACTATGTCACGAAGCCCTACCGCCTCCGTGAGCTGGTCGCCCGCATGCGCGCCGTGCTGCGCCGCGCTCCCGGCGGCCCGGAGAACACCGATCACACAGGCATGGTCGAGTTCGGCAGCGACGGCACCTGGGAGGCCAACGGGATCAAGGTCGACTTCGACCAACGCCGCGTCTTCGTGCGCGGCGACGAGGTCCACCTGCGCCGCAAGGAGTTCGAGCTGTTGCGCCTGCTCGTGGAGAACTCCGGGCGGGTGCTCACCCGAGACGTGCTGATCGACCGGGTCTGGGGCACCGACTACATCGGCGACACCAAGACGCTCGACGTGCACATCAAGCGGCTCCGCTCCCGCATCGAGGCCGACCCGTCGACCCCCGTGCTGATCACCACCGTCCGGGGCGTGGGATACCGCTTCGCCGGTGCCGGCAGCTGAGAGCGTTGGGGTCGGCCGCCACCTTTCTGGCACCCATCGTCACGGCGGCGCCCATCGTCACGGCGGCGCCCATCGTCACGGCGCCCTCCATATACACCCCCAAACCATGCTCCGACGCCCGGCAAGGGCCCAACGGTTTGCGATGCACACACACATGGTCCCAGCCGTGTGCCCCAGCCGTCAGCCCCAGCGTCGACCAAATTGGTGCGCCCCAGCCGCGAGGTCTTCAGACGACGAGGCGGTCGAAGTCGTCTGGAACGGTGAGGCCCGACAGCGACGTCAGGTCGACCTGCTCACCCAGGTGGGTCAGCACGAGGTGCACGTCGGGGTGGGCCGCCTGCAGGACCCGGATCGACTCCTCGTCCATGTGGCTGGTCGGAACTCCGGGCGGCGTGTGACGACCGTTGCACTCCACGACGAGGACGTCGGCCACCCGCGCCAGCTCAGTGAGCCCGTCGCAGGGTGTGGTGTCACCTGAATAGCCCACCACCTGGCCGGGACGATCGAAGAGGAAGCCGAAACAGCGCAGGTACGGGACGTGGATGACCTCGACGGCGCGGAACCGCAGTCCCTCGGCCTCTTGCCAGGTGCCGTCGGCCTCGACGAAGCGCAGGTCGAGCCGGGTTCGGGCCACGTCGTACACCGACCGTACGGCGCCGGCGTCGCACATCTGGGCCAGATGGTCCTCGATCCCGGGAGGCCCCACGACGTGCACCGTACGGCCGCCGGCGTGCGCGGCCATCGCCTCGAGCAGGAACGGCCACCCGAAGCAGTGGTCAGCGTGGAAGTGCGACACCACAATGACGTCCACATCCTCGACGGACAACCCACACCGCCTGAGATGGGGCAACGCGGTCGGAGACGGCTCGACCAGGACCGACGAGTCGATCACGAAGCTGTTCCAGTATCGCCCCGGAGGGGCAAGGAAGTTACCGGTCCCGAGGAAGGTGAGCTCAGTCACGCTGCGTGCTCACGGCGCTTTGATCAGCAGCTCACCGCCGACATACGGGCCCAGTGCTTCGGGCAGCCGTACCGTACCGTCCTCTTGACGCCCGTTCTCGACCAGCGCGGCCCAGATACGAGGCCAGGCCAACGCCGAGCCGTTCACCGTGTGGACGAGCTGGAGCGATCCGCCGCCCGCGGGCCGGAATCGGACGTTCGCTCTGCGGGCCTGATAGTCGCGGAACCAGCTGACCGAGCTGACCTCGAGCCAGCGGTCGACACCGGGCGAGTACACCTCGAGGTCGAAGGTACGGGCCGACGAGCCGCCGAGATCTCCGCAGCACAAGTCGAGCACCCGGTAGCGCAGCTCGAGCTCCCTCAGCATGGACTCGGCCCGGGCCAAGATGTCCGCCTGCGCGTCGAGCGCGCCATCAGGCGTGGCGTAGGCGAAGAGCTCCACCTTGTCGAACTCGTGCACGCGGAGCAGGCCGCGGGTGTCGCGCCCCGCCGACCCCGCCTCGCGGCGGTAACAGGCGGTGGACGCGGTGAACCGGATCGGCAGCTGTGACTCCTCGAGGATCTCGCCGCGGTGCATGCTGGTCAGCGGCACCTCCGCAGTAGGGATCAACCAGAGGTCGTCCCGCTCGACGTGGTAGGCGTCGTCGGCGAACTTCGGGAGGTGACCCGTCGACGTCATGGTGTCCGTGAGCACCACGGTCGGCGGCCGGATCTCCTCGTAGGCCGGGGAGTGGCGATCGATGGCGAAGGCGGTCAGGGCCCGCAGGAGGCGGGCGCCGACGCCCCGATAGAGCGGGAACATGGATCCGGCCAGCCGGGCGCCGCGCTCCATGTCGAGGAGCTGGAGGGCTTCACCGACTTCCCAGTGCGGCACCTCCTGGTGCTCGAGTCGCTCGGGTTCGGGACGTCCCTGATCTTGTTCGGGCCACCAACGACGGATCTCGACGTTGTCCTGTTCCCCGGTGCCGTCCGGTGCCTCGTCGGCCGGAAGGTTGGGCAGGTAGAGCAGCCCGGTGCGCACGCGCTCCCACAGGGCGTCCACTTCGGCGGCAGCGGCACGCTCCTCCTCGCCCAGCAGGCGGCTCCGCGCGCTGAGCTCGTTCGCCCGCGCCGTGTCGCCCGCCTTCCTGGCCTGGCCGACCTGACGCGAGAGCTCCTTCACCTCGGCGCGCATCGCCTCGGCCCTGGCCACTCTGGCCCGGTGGACCAGATCCGCCTCGACCACGGCGTCGACCTCGGCCGCCTCGACACCGCGGCGCGCCAGCGCGGCCTTCACCGCCTCGGGCTCGTCACGAAGCACCCGCAGATCGATCATCCCTGCTCAAAGTAGCCTGCGACGCCATGCCGGCCGTCCGGGTCTCGGGGCTCACCGTGCGCTACGGAACGCCCGGGACGCCCCCGGCTGTCGACGACATCAACCTGTCCGCTGAGTCGGGCGAGGTGCTCGTGGTCCTCGGTCCCAACGGCGCGGGGAAGACCTCGACCATCGAGACGCTCGAGGGGTACCGCCGACCGGCCGCGGGCGAGGTGTCGGTTCTGGGGCGCGACCCGTGGCGCGACCACGCGGCGCTGGTGGGCCACATCGGGGTGATGCTCCAACGCGGTGGGGTGTATCCCATGCTCGGGCCGCGGCGTGTCATGGAATTGTTCGCCAGCTATTACCCCGACCCCGTCCCGAGCGACGAACTGCTCGACGTCGTCGGACTGGCCGAGGTGGCAACGACGCCGTGGCGTCATCTGTCGGGAGGTGAGCAACAGCGGCTCTCACTGGCGTTGGCCCTTGTGGGCCGTCCGGACGTCGCGTTCCTCGACGAGCCTACGGCCGGGGTGGACCCCGAAGGTCGCATCGACGTGCGCGGGGTGGTGGCCGGGCTGAAGGAGCAGGGCTCGTGCGTCGTGCTGACGACGCACGAACTGGCCGAGGCCGAGAAGATGGCCGACCGGATCGTGATCATGTCCCGAGGGCGGATCGTGCTGGAGGGCACGCCGCGAGAGCTCGCCGGTGGCGGGGGCAGCACCGACGCCGGGCCGGCGGGGAAGAGGCGGGCGGGAACGGGCGCCGTCGTGAGCTTCGGTGCCCCGCCCGGCCTCGACACCGTCGCGCTGGCGGGCGCGGTCGGACCCGAGACCCTCGCCGCCGAGACCGCACCGGGACGGTACCGGGTGGAGGCCGGCGGGGGCATGGGCATGCCGGCGCTCACGGCAGCGGTGGCGGTGTATCTCGCCGACCGAAGCGCCGCGCTCACGGACCTGGTAGCGGGGCGGACCCTCGAGGACGTCTACTTCGAGGCGGTCGGCACGAGCGCACGACGAGAGACGACAGCGGAGGCCGCGGACACCGCTCGGGCCGCGGGACGGCGGGGTTCGCCGCGCGCCGGCAGGGGTGGGAGGAAGCGTGGAAGGGCGCCGTGATGAGGTCCGGCGCGCTGCGCCCGCTGACCGCTCAGACCGGTGTGGAGTTCTTCATGACGCTGCGCCGCGGCGAGACGCTGCTGTTGACCCTCGGGATTCCCGTCGTGTTCCTGCTCTTCTTCAGCAAGGTGCCCGTGGTGTCGACACCGACGGCAACGCCGGCCGACTTCTTCGTGCCGGGGATCTTGGCGCTGGCCGTGATGTCGACTGCCATGGTGTCGCTCGGCATCGCCACGGGCTTCGAGCGTGGCTACGGCGTGCTCAAGCGCCTCGGGTCGACGCCGCTCGGCCGGCCGCGGCTGCTCGGGGCCAAGGTGATCACCGTCGTCGCCGTCGAGATGCTTCAGGCGGCCATCCTCCTGCCGGTGGGACTCGGCCTCGGTTGGAACCCCGGGGGTGGCGGATCGCCGGCCGTGGCCGCGGCCCTGGGCGTGATGGTGCTCGGCTCAGCAGCCTTTGCCGGTATCGGCCTCCTCATGGCCGGGACCCTGCGGGCCGAGGTGAACCTGGCCGCCTGCAACGGCCTCTATCTGATCCTGTTGTTGCTGGGGGGCATGATCGTCCCCATCGGCAAGCTGCCCGGCGGCGTCGCGTCGCTGGCCAAGCTGCTGCCCGCCGAGGCCCTCTCGGCCTCGCTCCACGCCACCCTCGGCGAGGGAACGGCCCCGAGCTGGCAATCGCTGACGGTCCTCGCCGTGTGGGCGGTGGCGGCGCCGGTCGCCGCTGCGCTCACGTTCCGCTGGGAATGAGGACCTGCTCGTCGGCCGTGAACTGCGCCGGGGTGAGCGTGTCGCCGTAGGCGATCTTGGCGATCTTGCCGTTCGCGCCCACGAAGACCGTGTAGGGGTCGCCGCGGAAGTAGAACAGGCCGGCGGTGACCTCGGCGCTGGGGTCGTCGGCGACCGGGAAGGTCACGCCGGCGCTCTTGATGAAGCCGCGCGCGCTCGAGGTGTTGTCCAAGCTGTCGACACCGACCACCCGGATGCGAGACAGCGGACCCGCCTGGGCGCGCTGCTGGCGGACCGCCGCGGCCAGCGGTGGCAGCTCCTGGTGGCAACTCGAGCACCAGTTCCCGAAGAACAGCAGCACGGTGGGTCCGGCTCGTCCTGCGCCGTGCGACGACACCGTGACCGTGGCGCCACCACGCGGGCCGATGTTGTGGGCGACGAAGGACGGGACCGGGTCACCCGCCTGGGGCTGCCCCCCGCCGGTGCCGACGGCGCTCCCGGGGGACCCCGGGTTCCCCGAGGTGCCGGTGTTCGACCCGACGTCGGTGAAGAGGCCGACGAGCACCACGATCAGGATCCCGATGCCGAACCCCACGAGGACGAAGCGCTTGCGCGCCTGGCGGCGCTGGGGCACGGGCGTTGAGGGCCACGCGCCGGAGCCCGGCGGATCGGGTGCAGTCTCCGCCGAGGGATCGGTGGGTCCTGCAGGCGACATGCCTCGCGGAGGTTAGTGAAGGTGGCCGCTCAGGAGTACGTCGCCCGCCATGGCGACGAAGAGCACCGTCAGGTACGTGATGGAGTACCCGAACACCCGCATGGCCTCGCGGCCAGTGGCCCGGTCGCTCTGGGCGAGTCCCCAGAGCCGGGTGACCAGCCACAGGAACCCAGCCCCGAGCACGGCTGCGGTCACCATGTAGATCCACCCGAGCCGCGCCACCGGTCCGAGCAGGAACGTGGTCGCGACGAGCGCCACCGTGTAGTACACGATCTCTGTCGTCGTCCGCCTCATGGAGGCCACCACCGGCAGCATGGGCACGTCGACCGCCGCGTAGTCGTCCTTGTAGCGCACGGCCAACGACCAGAAGTGCGGTGGCGTCCAGACGAAGATGATGGCGAAGAGCACCACGGGCGCCCACGAGAGGCTGTCGGTCACCGCCGCCCACCCGACCAGGACGGGCACGGCGCCGGCGGCGCCCCCGATGACGATGTTCTGCGAGGAGCGACGCTTCAGCCACAGGGTGTAGACGAAGACGTAGAAGACCGTGGCCGACACCGCGAGCACGGCGGAGAGCAGGTTGACGGCCAACCACAGTTCGGCGAAGGCGACTACCTCGAGGACGAGCGCGAACACCAGCGCGGCCGCCGGAGTGACGGCGCCGGTCACGAGAGGCCGGTTCCTGGTCCGCTTCATGACGCGGTCGATGTCGCGGTCGACCACCATGTTGATGGCGTTGGCGCCACCGGCCGCCAACGCGCCCCCGACCAGGGTGGCCGCCATGAGGGACACCGGAGGCATCCCGCGGTAGGCCACCACCATGGTGGGCAGCGTGGTGATCAGCAGGAGCTCGATGATCCGCGGCTTGGTCAGGGCGACGTAGGCCCCGACGGTCGACCACGACCACCCAGCTCGCCGATCCGGCAGGGTGGGAGCCTGAATGGACATTGCGCGGCCAGCCTACGACGGGGAACTCGCCCGAGACCAGGCCGCAGGTCCCGGTACGCTTGGCCCGCGTGTCGCGGCGCCGGATCCCCAGCGTGTCCCCCTCGTCGAGCCACCGGCTCGACCTCCTCGCCCTGGTCATGACCGCGCTCATCGTGGTCACCGGGGCCGGGGTCCGTCTGACCGGCTCGGGCCTGGGCTGCAACGACTGGCCCGAGTGCTCGGTGGGGCATCTGACGCCGGCTGTGCAATTCCACGGCCTGGTCGAGTTCGGGAACCGCCTCATCACCGTGGTGCTCACCGTCGCCGTGGCGGCCGCCTTCGTGGGCTCCCTCCTGCGCTCACCTCGACGGCGTGACCTGGTGTGGCTGAGCGCGGGGCTCGTGGTCGGCGTTCTGGCCCAGGCCGTCCTGGGCGGGATCGTGGTGTACACGAAGCTGAACCCCTACGTGGTCATGGTGCACTTCGTGGCCTCGATGCTCCTGCTGGTCGACGCCGTCGTCCTGGTGCGCCGCTCGACCCGCGAGTACTCCCCGGGGTCGGGTCGGCTCCTCGTGCCGCGCCCACTCATCCGCCTCTGCTACGGGATGCTGGCCCTCCTCGGAGTGGTCATCGCCGCCGGCACGGCGACGACCGGTGCGGGCCCGCACGCCGGTGACAGCGCCGGCCAGCAAGTGGCCAAACGCATCCCCGTCGCGCTACGCGACATGGCCGAGCTCCACTCGAGCCTGGCCCTCCTGCTGGTCGGCGTCACCCTCGGCTTCGTGGTCGCCCTCCACCTCGGCGCCGTGCCCGAGCGGGTGCGGCGGGCCGGGCGCATCCTCTTCGCGGTCATGGTGGCCCAAGCGATGGTGGGCTACACCCAGTACTTCACCCACCTCCCGTCCTTGCTGGTGGAGGTGCACATCATCGGGGCCACGGCGCTCGTCGTGGGGATGGTGCAGACCTTCCTTGTCTGTACCGACCACCCTCCCGAGAAGGTCGCCATGGTGGGGCCCCTCGAGGAGCACGCTCGCGCCATCCCCGTCGGCGCCCGATGACGAATCGCCCTAGGCTCTGTACTCCCCTGCCGGTCCACCCACCGGCGGCACGGTCTCGCCCCCATCGTCTAGCGGCCTAGGACACCGCCCTTTCACGGCGGCAGCACGGGTTCGAATCCCGTTGGGGGTGCTCGGTGGCCTGAACCCCTTCGGCCGAGCCAGGCCCTGGCCGGTAGCGTGGGGCCGACGGTACGGAACGGGCTGCCCGGCAGAGCGAGGCGGTGACGGGGTGGAGGTGATGCGGTGACGGCAACATCGGTCGGGGCGAGCGCAGCCCGATTCGTCGGGCAGCGCGTCGCCCGCAAGGAGGACGCCCGGTTCCTCACCGGGCATGCGGAGTACGTCGACGACATCACACTGCCCGGCACGCTGCACGCCGCCTTCGTGCGCAGCGACGTGGCCCGTGGTCGGATCGTGTCGATCGACACCGCCGAGGCCGCCACCATGCCGGGAGTCCACGCCGTGTACGTGTCGGCTGACCTCACACCACTGGTGCACGACTACCTGACCGACGACGAGCACTCCAACGAGCGACCGTGGCGGATGCTCGCCGAGGGGGACGTCAGATGCGTCGGGGAACCGATCGTGATGGTGCTGGCCGAGTCTCGGTACCTGGCCGAGGACGCCACCGAGGTGGTCGTGGTCGACATCGAGTCCGAGGAGCCTCTGATCGACTTCACCCGGTCGCTCGACGAAGGGGCGCGGCTGGTGCATCCCGAGCGTGACTCGAATGTCTTCACGTCGGTGCCCGCAACCGAGAATCCCGGTCTCGACGAGATGCTCGCCTCGGCACCGGTCGTCATGACCGAGACCTTCCGCCAGCACCGGTACCTCACGGTCCCGATGGAGACGAAGGGCGTCCTCGCCAGCTGGGACCCGTTCCGCCAGGAGCTCACCGTCTGGATCTCCACCCAGGGACCCCACGGCATGCGCAGCCTCTTCTCCCGCGCCCTCGGCCTCGACGATTCACGGGTGCGGGTGATCATGCCCGACGTCGGCGGGTCGTTCGGGTTGAAGATGAACCCCCGGGTCGAGGAGATCGCGGTGGTGCTGGCCAGCTACAAGCTGGGCCGTCCGGTGAAATGGATCCAGGACCGCCACGAGAACCTCTTGGCCGACGATCACCCCCGCGAGGACCTGGCCACCATCACCATCGCCGCCGACGAGGCCGGGACCCTCCTCGGCGCGAAGGTCTCGTTCTTGGAGAGTGCCGGCGCCTATCCCGCGGCGCACGCCAGCGCCGCCATCCTGGGAGCCATGATCTTTCCCGGTCCGTACCGAATGCAGTCCTTCGCCGCCCGGGCAGAGGCGGTGTTCACCAACCTGATGGGTCGGGGCTCGTACCGCGGCCCGTGGATGTTCGAGACGGTGGCCCGGGAGCAGATGATGGACTGCGTCGCCGCTCGCGTGGGGTTGGACCCACTCGAGCTGCGGCGGCGGAACGTCATCCGCGAAGAGGACCTGCCCTACACCATGGCGACCGGCATCCCGATCGACCAGATCACAGCGGCGGAGACCCTCGAGCAGGCAGCCGAGGTCATCGGCTACGACCAGCTGCGCGAGGAGCAGGAGCGGCGCCGGTCCGAGGGCGCCCTCATGGGCATCGGCATCTCCCTGCTGGTCGAGCCGACGGCCATGGCGTTCGGCTGGATGTCGAGCGATGCGGCGACGGTGCGGATCGGCCGGAACGGCCGGGTCGACGTCTACGCCTCCACGGCGAGCCACGGGCAGAGCTACGAGACCACCATCGCCCAGGTGGTGGCCGACGAGCTCGGGGTCGAGATCGACAACGTGCGGGTGATCCAGGGCGGCGACACCTCCGCCACGCCACTCGGACCCGGCACCGGCGGAAGCCGCAACATGATCGTGATGACGGCCGCCCGGGCCGCCTGCGGCGAGCTGCGGGAGCGCATGGCGGCCATCGTGGCCAAGCAGCTCGAGGCCTCGGTCGACGACCTCGAATTCGTCGACGGGCGCGTGCAGGTCGCCGGCACGCCGACCCGGGGAATGTCCATCCCCGAAGTGGCGGCCATCGCCTACACCCAGCCGGCCGACCTCCCCGAGGGCGTGCCGGCGGGCCTCGAGGCCCAGAGCCGTCACATGCCGAGGTCCTTCGCCACGTGGTCCAACGCCTGCCACATCTGCGTGGTCGAGATCGACCGTGCCACCGGTGCGGTCGAGATCGTGCGCTACGTCGTCAGCGAGGACTGTGGCGTCATGATCAACCCGAACGTCGTCGAGGGCCAGATCGCCGGCGGGGTCGTGCAGGGCATCGGCGGCGTGCTCTACGAGCACATGAAGTACGACGACGCCGGCAATCCCTTGGCCACGACCTTCGTCGACTACCTCCTGCCCACGGCCACCGAGGTGCCCGAGATCGAGTACGCGCACATCGAAACCCCGGCACCCAGCAATCCGGGCGGCCACAAGGGCCTCGGCGAGGGCGGGGCCATCGCCGCGCCGCCGGCGGTGATCAACGCCGTGGCGGACGCGCTGCGACCCCTGGGGATCGAGGTCCGGGACCAACCTCTGGGCCCGGCCGAGATCGTCGCCCTCATGGAGAGCGCTGCCGGCTGATTCCGACGGCGTCAGCCTGCCGGACAGGCCCCGGCGGTGACCGTCACGTAGACCTGGGTGGGCCGGCCCACGCCACGGATCGTGAGCTGTGTCGATCCCGGCGGAGAGGTGATCCGACCGCCCCGGACCGCGGCGCACCAGCCGTCGGGGTAGTGCTCCGCGGCGGCGAGTGCAATCGTCGTATCCCCGTGGGCGCCCAGGCTCGGGGCGTACACGAGCGAGAACGCCCCGGTCAAGGGGTTGAACACGATGGAGTTGGGGATCCCGGCGATCGCCTGCGGGTAGGTGCGCGAGAGCACCGAGACGATGGGCGAGTAGGTGCCGTCGGGCTCGACCAGCCCCTCGGCGGAGGATCCCGTCGGGTCGTCGTAGTACTTCCAGGCCCAGTAGATCCAGCCCACCTGGTCCAGACCGGCCCATTGGGTGTCGAACCCGACCAGGGGGACGCTGACGGTCGCCCCGAACTCGCTCATGAAGATGGCTGGTCCGCTGGGCTGGTCGGCCGAGCTCATGGAGAGTCGGGTCACGTCCTGTTCGGCTGCCGTGGTCTCTTCTGCCTCCAAGCATCGGAGCAGGTCCGTCGGGTTGCCCGTCACGGGGCTGCGGTCGCCGCAGTAGACGTGGAAGTTGAAGACGAGGCGCGGGAAGGGCATGGGGCCGATCTGCGAGGGGATGTTCCCGCCGGAGACCCAGTAGATGTCCGGTTCGACGAAGATCGGATGACGGTGGTCGACCGCCTCGATCGTCGGGACCACCCCGTTGACGGGCACGTGGGCCGGACAGGTCAGCGGAGTGGTGCCGTTGGCCAGAAACCCGGTGTGCGCCGAGCCCGTGTAGAAGCATTCCAGCTGCCCCGTGAAGGTGGAGGCCGAGGCCACCTGGGTCTCGGTCGAGAACGGTTCGTTGTAGGGGTCGTACCCGATCACCCACGGGTCGTCCTCGAAATACCCCGCCACCGTGGCCCACACCGTGTCGAAGTTCCCCTGGAGGTTGCCCACCACGTCGTTGGCCCAGAAGTGCTGGACGGCGGTCTGCAGCGTCGGGTTGGCGTAGTTGTTCGACCACCGGCCCGACTCGGCCACGATGGGCTGGCCGTCGGTGCACACGGCCCAGTCGGGGGCGCCCTCACCCCGGAAGTTCTGGTTGTACACGTCCTGGTGCATGTCGAGCAGGGTGGAGATGCCGTAGCGGGCCAGGAGGTCCACCGTGGCCTTGACGTGGGCCAGATAGGCCAGGGCCACCGCCCGATTGAACTCGTGCGGGTCCCGCGGAGTCCCGGGCGTGCAGATCTTGGGCTGGTTGGGACCACCCGACCCGGGCTCGAGCGCCTGCCATTCGATTCCCAGGCGCACCACGTTGAATCCCAGACTGCGGAGTCTCTGGGCGTCCTCGACGCCGAAGTTCCAGGGCTGGTCGGGGTCCGGATAGGCGATGTACGGCGGGTGTTTGTACACCACGTTGACCCCATGGAGGACGACCACCCGACCCTGCGCGTCGTAGAGGTAGGGCCCGCCCGGGGAATCGAGGAAGCCGTGGGCCTGGGGCGTCGGGTCCGGCGCGGTGACCCCGGTGCTCTGTTGGTACTCGACCCCTGACCCCTTCAGGGCCTCGATATGGGGCACCAGCGCGTCGAGGCTCGGCTGGTTCACCACGCGCTGGGGAACGGTTCTCCTGCTCAGGAGCGGCGGAGATGCCGCCCGAGCGCCTGCGGCACCAGCGGCGCCGGCGACGCCGAGCGACCCGGGCAGCACCGCCACTGACGCCACCGCGATCGCCACCAATCGTCGGCTGACCCCGTCACGCATCCGCATGGACTATCAGATCATGGTGCCGCGCCGCCTGCCCCGGACGAAGAGGGATGCCGCGCCCATGAGGTCCACCTGCATCGGTCCCTGCGACTCGAGGAGCTCGTCGGCCCAGAGCATCTGGAGTGTCGTCTGCACTCGGTCGGCCCGTTGCAGCTGGCGCACCTCGTCGAATGCCCCGTGCAGCGCGTGGTGGAGCACCTCGCCGTAGGCCGGTGGCTGACTGACCGAGGCACGACGGTCGGCCAGCGTGTCGGCGAACTCCTCGTACCACCGATGCGTGGAGGCGTAGGAGTCCCGGAGCACCGCCTCGGCGATGGCCACCGACTCCACCTCGGCCTGGCCCGGCGCCGGCGGGCGGACGGGCAGCGCCGCCAGGGTGAAGGCGGCCAGTCGGAGCCGGTTTGACCCGGTGAACAGGCGCGACACCGTCTCGAGGGGAACGACCTTGGCTCCCCGCTCGACGAAGAACTGGCGGAAGGCGTCGTCCAACAGGAGGTAGGCCCGATGCGACGCCTGCTGGGCGCTCTCGGTGTCGACCTGACGGCTGGTCTTGGTCAGACGGTCCACGGCCGCGGCCAGGTAGCCCGAGTTGGCCACGAAGGCATCCGACAGGGCGCGCCCCAGGACGGCCATGGCGCCGCGGGGCCAGAACAGCACGCCCACCACGATGCTGACGCCGCACCCGATGGCCACGTCCTCGATCCGGGTCAGGCCCACCTTCCAACCTGCGGGCTCGATGATGTTGAACAAGATGACCACCATCACCGTGAAGGCGGCCTGGCCCGCCAAGAAGGAGATCAGTGCCGGCGCGATGCCCGAGATCAGGACGGCCACGGGCAACAGTGCCCAGAGCAGCGCAGAGTGGTCACCGAGCCCCACCATGATGAGCGAGCCCGCGACGACTCCGAGGGCGGTCCCACCCACGGCCCGCAGCGCGGTGGCGCCCGTGCCGAGCGCATTCGAGCGCAGGACCGACATGGTCCCGAGCACGACCCAGAAGCCGTGCTGCACGTCCGTCACCTCCACGACGGCGACGGCGATGGCCAGCCCGATGGCGCCACGGAGCGCGTTGCGGAACCACACCGAGCGCAGCGAGAAGTGGGACAGCATCCGGCGCGCGAAGAGATGGGAGAGCGAGGGGTCCCCCAGGCCGAGGCGGCGGTCGAGGATGGCCGGCGCCCCGGCCGATTCGAGCGCGCCGTCGGCCACCATGGCCGCGGCGATGCCGAGCGCCTGGGCGTGGAGTCCCGGCGCCGACCCCTCCTCGGTCACCGAGGAGACGTCTGCCGAGAGCGCGGCGGTGACCAGGTCGTCGAGTCGTCGAACCGACTCCTGCACCGCGGCGATCTTGGCCGGGTCGCTGACCGGGTGCCCCGCAGCGTCGCAGATGAGCGCGGCACTGTGACGGAGCGTCTCGGCCACCTGCTCGGTGACGGCGCGTGCCGGGGCCGGGTCGCCGTCTCCCTGACCGTCTCCGATCACGGCGGTGTTCCCCGCCACCCACTCCACCCGCCCCACCAACTTGGACAGAGCGACGGCCCCGGCCGCCGCACCGGTCGGGGGATAGGAAGTCCCGGAGAACTGGGCCCGTAGTCGGTCCAGCTCGGAGGTGACGTCGCCACGCGCGGCGGCGCGCGCCGTGGCACCGAGACCGTTGGCCCGAGAGTCGGCCAGCCGGGCGAGCGCCGAGACCGCGGAGGCCAAGCGAAGACGCAGGTCGTCGTGCCAGGGCGGAGGCCACACCACCAGGCAGGCCGTCACGCTGAGGGCGGCGGCGATGGTCCAACCGAGCAACCGCGGCCCCACGGCCGAAGCCGGTTGCGCCACCGCCACGGGGAGGACGAAGGTGAGCAGCGCCGCCGTCGATGCCGTCGCCGCCTGGGGCGCGGCCAGACCGGCGTAGAGGATGGCGAAACCGACCAGGCCCATCGTGGCCACGGCGGCCACCTTGTTCGTCGACACGACAGTGCCCAGGGCGATGAGGCAGCCGCCGGCCACGAAGAGTCCGCCGTAGGACTCGACCCGAGTCCGGGTCGGCCCCGTGAACTCCACCAAGAGGAGCAGCGCGAACGACCCGAACGCCCCGAACAGGCTCACCTGCGGGTCGGAGAAGAGCTCACGGGTGAGGGCGAAGACGGCCGGGATCACGAAGGCGGCGCGCACCGAGCGCTTCACCACCAGCAGCTGGGGGTCTTTCGACGTGAGGGTGTGGAGAGTGGGCAACCTACCGCTTGGCGTGCACGCAACGGGCGAAGGCGGCCGCGAGGTCGACCCGGATCCGCTTCGCCAAAACCTCGTCGTACGCCACCGGACCCAGCGTAGGCAGGATCCCGGCCCGGACCTAACCCAGCTCCGCCAGAAGCTCCCGGCAGCGCTGCGCGTCGCTCTCGAGTTTCGTGCGGAACTCGTTCATGCGCGCCAGCTTGGTGCGGATCTGCTCGGCCAACGACTCGTTGAGGACCAGCGCCTCCTGGAGCATCGCCTTCTGCTCGGCCAGCGCCTCGGCGCTGGTGGCGACCCGGGCGGCACGGTACGTGACACGAAGCTCCTCGAGCCTGGTCTCGAGCGCGAGAAACTCACGGATCTCCTCGAGGTTCATGCCGAGCGTGTCCCGCAAACCCAAGATCCGCTGCAGGAGCTCGAGGTCGGCCGGCGTATACCGCCGCTCCCCGCCGGCCGTGTAGACGGAGGGCGTGAGCAGGCCCAGTTCCTCGTAGTAGCGGAGCGTGCGGGCCGAGACGCCGGCCCGGGTGGCGGCGTCGCCAATGCGGATCCCGACCTCGGTCGGCCGCACCGCCATCACTCGACCACCAACGACTCTGTCTCGGCGATGGCCTCCTGGGCCGAGATCCACTCGTCTTCGGTCGCCTCGGTTCCCACCACGACGTCGTCCTGGTAGTGGAACTTGCCGCCGCGCAGCAACGAGGCCACGGCACCCAAGAGACAGGCCACGGCGGCAAAGGCGAAGGCTTCGTTCAATCCTCGCGAGAAGGCCGGCGCGATCAGATGCGGGAAGTACTGCCGGCTGGTGAGGGTGGCGGCCGCAGCGTGCGGCAAGTGGGCCAGCTGGGCGTGTCCGAGCAGGACCTCCATCGGGTTGTAGCCCAGGAAGGCGGCGAAGAGAGTGCCGACCGGCGAGAGGTGCGAGATCCTGGTCGCCACCGAGGGGCTTACGCCGTGGGCGATGAGCCCGTGGTGGAGCGCACCGGGCAGAATGGCCGAAGCGCCGATGATCATCAGCGTGAAGAAGATCCCGATAGAGAGCACCTGGGCGGAGGAGGTGATGGTGCCCGCCATCCCGGCCCCGGCGCCACGCTGGCTGGCTGGAAGGCTGTTCATGATCCCGGCCTGGTTGGGTGCGATGAACATGCCGATGCCCACCGAGTTGAAGAAGATGAGGGCGCCGAAGGAGGGGTAGGAGAAGTTCACCGGGAGCAGGCACAGCAGGACGAACGTGGCGGCGGCGATCACCAGGCCGCCGGTGGCGAAGGGCCGGGAGCCGTAGCGGTCCGAGAGGATCCCGCTCAGCGGCGCCGCGGCGAGCAGGCCGACGGTGAGGGGGATCATGTAGATCCCGGCCCACAGCGGCGTCGACGAGAAGCTGTACCCGTGCAACGGGAGCCAGATCCCCTGCAACCACAGGATGAGCATGAAGATCATCCCCCCCCGACTGAGGGAAGCCAGGAAACTGGCGGCGTTGCCTGCCGTGAAGGCCCGAATGCGGAACAGCGTCAGGCGGAACATCGGTTGGGCGACCCGGGTCTCGACGACGACGAACACCACCAGGATGGCCAGCCCCCCGATGATCTCGGCCAGCACCTTCGGATTGGTCCAGCCCATCGGGTGTCCGCCGTAGGGCAACAGGCCGTACGTGATGCCGATCAGGACCAGAACGAGTCCGATGCCGAAGGTGATGTTGCCCGCCCAGTCGATTCGTGCCGGCGTCCGCATGCCGCGGTCGTGAAGCTTCGTGGCGGTGACCACGGTGCCCAAGATGCCGACGGGCACCGAGATCAAGAACACCAAGTGCCACTCCACGGGGGCGAGCAATCCGCCGAGGACGAGGCCGATGAACGTGCCCGAGACGGCTGCGGTGTTGTTGATCCCGAGAGCCAGGCCCCGTTGGTCGGCGGGAAAGGCATCGGTGACGATGGCCGACGTGTTGGCGAAGATCATCGACCCGCCGATGCCCTGCCCGACGCGCATGACGATGAGCCAGAGGGCCGCGGCGGTGCCGGTGAGCCAGGTCACCGCCAGCAGGATGGAGAACACCGTGAACACGGCGAACCCGATGTTGAAGATCCGAACGCGCCCGAAGATGTCGCCCACCCGTCCCAAGGTGACCAGCAGGACCGCCATCACCACGTTGAAGCCCATCAGCATCCAGAGCAGGTAGCCGGTGTTCCCCGGCGTCAGTGGGTTGAGCTGAATCCCCCGGAAGATGTCAGGCAACGAGATGATCACGATGGACGTGTTGATGAAGGACATCAACGTCCCCATGGTCACGATCACCAGGGTCACCCACCGGGATCCGCTCGGACCGCCAGCCTCAACAGCGGGACCGGAGCTACGGCCGTTGCGCCGGGAGAGGGTCACGAGGCTCACCGAGAAAGTTTAACGTTAACGTCAGAGTCATGATTCAACGCCGGCGTCAGCGCAGCCGAGGAAGGCTGTGCGCAGCCGATAAAGGGAGTCTCGACTCGGCCGATAGATGAGGATGCTGGACTCGCTCCGCCGGGCGAACCATGATCTTTATGTGGAGTCTCCCTCGTTCTTCGAGGCAGTGATCCGTTTCCCCGGGGCGGTCGTCCGTTTCCCGAGCGTTGCGGTCGACACGCTCGAGGCCATCAACGACCTGGTCGAACGGATCGACCGACTGATGGCGATGCTGGAACCGCTCCAAGGTGGCATCGACCTGGCGGGCGCCGGAATGTCCGTGGCCACCACTGGGATCGCCCAGGCGGTGGCTGGCCTGCACCAGGCCGTCGAGCGACTCGACCGAACGGTGCCCCCGCCGTTCTCTGCGGCCACCTCACAGCTGCGCAACCTCTCGGAACGGCTGAACGGGTCGGCCCTCGACGTCATGAGCACCACCACCGGGGCCGCCCTCCAGGACGAAGCCAGCGAGCTGCATGGGGAAGGCACGAGGGAGGAGAACGGCGAGGCGGCACCCGAACAACCGCTGATCGAGCTCGAGCTGTCCATGGTCGAGCTGGCCCGCAGCCTTGACTCCCTCGTGGGGGCCATCCCGGTGCTCCGACAGGTGATCAGGGTGACCTCGTCCCCGCAGCAAGGCCCCGAGGAAGAGGACGAAGCAGCGCACTAGACCCAGGGAACCGTGCCCCCGGCGAGCCCCGAGGCCCGACCGGCTACAGTGAAGGGCTGCTCAACGGGAGGTCAACTTCCGACCGGGGAGCACGACGTCCATCGTCGCCACGGACCTGTGGTGCAGCTCGGAGTGCACGCCGCCCTGTCAAGGCGGAGGTCGCGGGTTCAAATCCCGTCAGGTCCGCCGCCAAGGCTCGGCCCCGCTATCCGGGCATGGCGACCCGGTCGGGTAGCTCAGTTGGTAGAGCGCGCGCCTGAAAAGCGTGAGGTCCGCGGATCGATGCCGCGCCCGACCACTGGAAACGCGGGTCTTCGGATTTCAACGGGGTCCGCAGGCTCGTCGTGGTCCCGATGTCGAGCTGATGGTCGAACAGGCGTCAGCGACGCGCGCTGCCCGAGCTGCAATCAGGCGGCCCAGGTCGAAGAACGCCCGTTCGTGCACTACGTCGACCTCCCCGTCTATGGGGTGACGATGTCACTGGCCCGGAGGAAGCATCGCATGCGCTGTGTGAATCCGTCGTGTCCGAAGAGAACCTGGGTGCTCGAAGACCATCGAATCGCGGCGAAGAACTGCGCGCAGCCAGCGTCGAGCCGATTTCCAAAGCGGTGACATAGGCGACACGAGTGCGGAGAAGGTCAGTCGTGAGCCCTGGGCCGGGACCGATCTCATGTACGTCGTCACCCAAGTCACCAGCCGCTTCGAGCCATGGCAGCAGGTCCTCTTTGAGCATCTGCGTCCATTGGGGACTCGACAAGAAGTCGATGTGAGACTGGTTCATGATTCCCACTTCCACCTGATGCCATCTGATCGCTCGCGGTGCCTCGTCGACCAGCAACTCTGGCGGTCTGATCTCAGCCTGGCGCAACGGCGCCGAACATCTCAAGACACGGCCCAAGAGCCTCCGAACAGACCGACGAGATCGTGGCGTACAACCTTTCCCATTGCGTTCCGCGGCAATTTGTCGACGAATCGCCAGCTTTCGGGCACCTTGTAGGTGGCGAGGCTGGCCGAACAGTGAGCGAAAAGCTCGCTCTCGCGGAGAGTGGAGCCATGCACGACTTCGACAACACCGACTACGCGCTCTCCGAGACGCTCGTCAGGGATCCCCAAAATTGCGCACTCTGCGACGGCTGGGTGTTCGCTGACGACGCGCTCGATCTCGGCGGGATAGACATTTCCGCCACCGCGCAGGATGACCAAGGTCCGTCGTCCTTCCACGTGGAGATATCCGTGTTCATCGAGATATCCGAGGTCGCCGGTATGAAGCAACCCTCCCCGCAGGACGTCAGCCGTCTCTTCGGGGTGGCCCAAGTACTCGAGCATGAATCGGTAAGCGCCGGCCCACGGGCCCTCTTCTTGCGGAGCCACACAGATCTCGCCATCGACGATCCGGACCGACAAATGCGGAAGTGGTCGACCGCTCGCATTGAGAACATGCCCACCGTCTGGGTCGTCCGTAGAAACGGTTGTGGGAAGTTCGCTCAACCCGTAGGTGGTGAGCACCGGCTTCCCAAACTTCTTGGCGAACGCGTCACGGAGTGGTTCAGGGCAAGGTCCACCGCCCACAACGACATGTTCGAGCGTGGCCAAGTCTCCAGCTGCGATGAGATCGTCCGTAACAAAGGACTGAAGCAGGGCAGGCGGTGCATTCCACACTGTGACTTGTTCTCGATGAATCCAGTCTGCGACGCCACGCGGATCATTGCGGTCCATCACAACTGCACAACCACCAGCGACAGCGGTGACGAGTGAGCTCACGATCTGCATGTTGAGAATGGTGAGCGCCAAGCAGTCACCCTTGCGCAACGACGCCCCATACCCACGAGTCAAGGCCACCGTGGCAGCAGCCATGACCATGTTGTACTGGCTGTGCACGGCGCCCTTGGGCCGGCCTGTCGTCCCGCTCGTATACGCGATGCCTGCCGCCGCAAAGGGATCGACCGGCCCGAACTGCAGCCCACTCTCGTCGAAGGCCCCGGTCACGGCATCCCGCCACTCCCCACCATCGTCGGCCGCAATGACCACTCGTACGTTGGGCAGCCCCCCGATCTCTGCTGCCGTCACCTCGTCGCACAAGAGGAGCGACGCACCACTGTCCTCGATCAGATAGCGCTTTTCGGGAGGAGCGAGCACCCGGTTGATCCCCAGCCACACCGCGCCGAGTCGCATGGCACCGTGAAAGGCAATGACGACGTCGATGTCGTTCGGCAAACACCCAGCGATGCGGTCGCCTGGCCGCAACCCCAAAGATCGCAGAGCCGCTGCGGCTCGGTTGCACAGGGTGTCGAGTCGCCCGTACGACCATCGGCCCGATCGAGTGACGAGAGCTTCACGGCCCGGTTCCTTGGCCGAGACGTGGTCGAACACCTCGACCACAGACGGAGGAATCGTAACCAGGGAGGTCATGGGTCTGTGGCTGGTCGACTAGGAGAATGGCTCGCCGGTGACCGTATTGGTGGGCTGGCCAGCGTCACGCGTACCGTTGCGGCGAAGAAACGTGAGCCGTCGTGTCTGGACGCGCCATCCATCCTCGGTCCGACAGAAGGTATCGGTGTACCAACCGATGAGCGAGTCGTGGGTCTTCTGGTCGATGAAGCACATTGGCTGTTCGCCCCGAGCCACGTCACCGTCGACGGTGACGGCGGCCGGACCGGTAATGAAGATGCCCTTCGGAGCATTCTTCGTCGACAGGACGAAGTCAGTGAGTCCGCGCGTGTGGTTGAACGAGCTGAAGGTCGCATCAGGCGCGAACGCCTCTATGGCCTTGTCAACGTCGTCCTTGGTCATGTTCAGCGCATAATGAGCGAGGAGTTGTTGGATCTCGATGATGTCAGATGCCTCTGAAGGGTCCATGTGTGTCATTCACTCCTTGAAGTCTGTGGTTGGCTTTCCCGCCTTCGCCTGTGGACTTGGTGCTCACTGGTTTCGTTCCTCCGAGGCAGTCGCGCTGAACACTCCGCCGCCGTGCACCGGTAACGAAAGGGAACTCAACAGGCCGGGCGCCGCCGCACACACATTCGGCACGGCGTTGAGCAGTAACGATGCCGCAGCAAGGGAAGTCGCCCGACGGGCGTCGAAGTCCGTTGCGAGAGTCACCTCGGAGTCGAGCGTGGGGTCACCGTCGACGTGGACGATCCACCGGCTGTCACCTTTCGGCCAGCCGGGAGCGACGTCGTCACTGACCCGCCAGATCCATTCGAAGGTCACGACCGGCTGCCCTCCGACAACGCCGTCCAGGACCAGCTTCATCGCGGCAACGGTGCCGGCCTTAATGACACCTGCGGCGATCGTGAAGTCCGAATCGGCCACTGCGACCTCACGATGGTACTCAATCGCGTCGAATCTCACTCCGATCGCGTCGGCAAACAAGCGCAACGTGAGGCCAAACGCCATGCTGTCGGCGTTACGCATCCCATCATCCATGGGTGACTTCTCGTTCGGATCGAGGCCGAAGCCCATGCCGCGCATGAGCGGGACAGACGTGTAGCGACGCATGTCAACGACCTCACTCACCCGTAGATGGTCGATGCGGCGACACAGCTGCGTAAGTTGCAGAGGCCACAGGTCCATTCCGAAGCCAGGGTTCACCCCCTGCTGGAGGTAGGAGGTGCCGCCTTCTTCACAGGCGGCAAGCAGCCGCTTGTGCACGTCCTCCGTGCCAGACGGCTGTACAGGCGTCCCCAAGAAGGCATGGAACTCGACGGAGCTGGACACGACGTTCTTGCCCGAGGCGAGCAAGCGAGATATGTCGTCCAGTGCGCTGCGGCCGTGATCGACGCGGCCGCCCAGCGTCGTGTAGCAGACACAGTCAGCATCGAGCCTCAGAATCGACTCAGTGTCGTCGGTAGCGATGACGCCGAGAGGAGCGCGCCCGAGCAACCGGCCTGCATCAAGACCGACCTTTGCTTGGTCGTAGACCCGTACGCCGACAAGTTCAAAGTCAGGGCGATCCACGATGGTCCTGAGCGCGTGCATACCCACATTTCCCGTTCCCCATTGGACGAGGCGATACACGGGCTTTCCTCCCCAGTCTCAGAGGCCGCTCGCGACGCGACCGTAGTAGATGTCAGTCTCGGGAGAAGGCGAGGCGACGCACGTCGAACTCCCGAGTCGTACCCGATCGACCGATGTGACCGGTCGGTCTTGTGGCCACGCGGACAACCTCTTGACTTCCAGGCCTCCGGACAATTTTGGGGCTCTGGGAGTACTCTGCAGAATGGTTCTATTACCTGGTCAGGTGCTGATTCCAAGTGTCCGTCCGTGTCTGACCGGAAGCGGAAGGGATCCTCGGAATCGATGCCGCTGCCGAAATGATCGCCGCTGCGAAATCGATGGCAAACGGCCCCGAGTCAGCTTTCCCACGGAGTTGCGGAGGGCTGCCATATCCCCGCGAGTCGTTCGACTTGGTGGTCAGTTCTACGTCCTTCGACGACTGGGAGGACCAGGTGCGGGACTCGGCGAGTGTGCTCGGGTCGTCGCATCGAGCGGTCACTTCGTCCTCACGGATCTATTCTGTCGTTGCTCGCTCTTACCTTGCTTGTCGCTCGCTGCCTCGCGCATACGTGCCGGGAGTGGGCGCGGTCCGGCGGCAACCACGGGCGTGCTCAATTCCAGCTACTGAGCTGCTCTTTTACGTTGGATGCGCACGTGACGCCCCTCACCCGAATTGTGGGCTGTCCGAACCGAAAAGCGATCAGTCTTACGGTGACTGCTCCTGGCTCTCGTCGAGCACGACAGCATAGGAGCCGCTGCCCAGCACGGATCCAGCGTGGACGCGGCGGGAGCCAATCAGCAGATCCTCCAGAACGCCTGTCTCGGGGTCGAAGGTCACGTCGTCGAGTTCGCCGAGTTCGTTTCCTCGCTCGCTCAGGGCTCGCTTGCCGACGAGTTCGAGCTTCCCAGCGGCGGCGGCCCGTTCCCGGTCATCGGATGGAGGCCGGAGGGCGCCTTGGTCGACCACCATGACCGCATCGGGCCCAAATCCGCTCAATTGCGCCCAATCGACCAACTGAGCGTTCTTGCCTCGCCCGATGACCACGGCGGCGATGCGCCGCTGCGTGGCATCCACGAGCAGGTGGCTGACCGAGCCCATCTCCTTGGCACTTGATCGGCTCACGACCTTGCGGCCAGCGGAGCGCCGGAACGATTCGCTCACGTCAGCCCCAATCGAGTCCGGAACTCGTCGACCGCCGCGCCGAGACCGACGAGGTCGTCTTGGATGAACTCCTCGGTGATGTTCGGGACCACCAGCGCTACCCCTGACACGGAGAGCTGCGCCGGTAGCGGGATATAGCCCTGTCCACCTCCAGCCTTGTCGATTTGATAGCCAACGACCTCACCACCGCCGCCAACCAGAAGAACCAAGTCGGCGACCTTACCCAGGCTCGCTCCCCCCTCGGTCAGGACGTCGTCATTGAGTACGTTGCGCTCCGTAGCGGGATGGCCCACGTCCTCGGGCGCGTCCTCGGGGGCAACAAGGTTGGACTCGTCGAGCACCATCACCGCGTCCTGGCCGATCGCATGGATCGACTCGGCCGAAAGGACATCGCGGCTCCGACCGGCCAGGAAGCCGCGCTTGTTAAGGGTGACACCGACGAGGCGGCCCGCGTGGGGGTCGTAGATCACGTCGCGCACCTCGGCCACGTCCTCGCCGCCTTGGACCGTGACCACCGGAAGCCCGCGGATCTGGGACGCGGTCATGAGCAGCATCATCTTTTGTCCTTGGTTGCGATCACGCCGCCACCGCGGCGCCTGCGCCGAATGACCACGAACGCCGCGGCGGCGACCACCAGGACGATGACCACCAGGATCAGCCAGCCGATTGCGTCCATCTCCAAAATGCTATCGCCCTCGACTTTGGCCGTGACACCCACGTGATCCACACGTGACAGCGGCACCGCCGGGATCCCAGTGTGACCAGCGAAGCCGTCGAGCGCTCGGATCGGATCGAGTTACCCGGCTACATCGTCGCGCCGAACTGCCCCATCGATCTCCGCACTGGGCACTCTCCGAAAGAGTCGACGGCCTTGACGACGAGCCTGGCGTTCGGCTCACTCTCGAGAGAGAAACACCTTGAGAGCGCCGGTCTCCGCGGCGTTGGCGAACACCTCGTACGCCCGGTCGAACTCCTCGAGCGCGAAGTGGTGGGTCACGAAGCGGTCGGCATCGAGTTGATGACCCTGGAGCAGGCGCAGGAACGTCGGCGACGAGAAGGCATCGACGAGTCCGGTCGTGATCGTGACGTCTTTAATCCAAAGTTCTTCCAGATGGAGCGTCGCGGGCTGGCCGTGCACTCCGATGTTGGCGACGTGGCCACCGGGGCGGACCAACGAGGCCGCCAGTTCGAACGTGGCTGGAACGCCGACCGCTTCGATGGTCACATCCGCGCCGAGACCGTCGGTCAGGCCGGCGAGAACGGTCGCGGGATCCTCCCGACCGTTGTTGACCGTGATGTCCGCCCCGAACTGCTTGGCGGCCTCCAGACGACCGTCGGCGAGGTCGATGGCGACGACGTGCGCAGGGCTGTACAACCGACTTCCCATGATCGCCGAGAGTCCGATCGGACCGGCACCCACGACGGCGACGACGTCGCCCGGCCGGACCTTGCCGTTGAGCACTCCGACCTCGTAACCCGTGGGCAGGATATCGGCGACCATGAGCAGGGCCTCATCGCTGACACCTACAGGAGCGGGGTAGGTCGATGTGTCCGCGAAGGGCACACGAACGTACTCGGCCTGGGTTCCGTCGATCAGGTGACCGAGGATCCAGCCGCCCCCGCCAAGGCACTGCCCGTATCGGGCTTCGCGGCAGTAACGGCACGTACCACACGAAGTGATACACGACACCAGAACCTTGTCGCCGGGTTTGACGTTCTTGACGCCCGAACCTACGGATTCGACGGTGCCGACGGCCTCATGACCCAAAATCCGGCCGTCCGTGACGGCGGGCACGTCACCTTTGAGGATGTGCAGATCGGTGCCACAGATCGTCACTGCGTCCACCTGGACGACGGCATCGGTGTCAGCGAGCAACACCGGCTTCGGGACATCCTCCCATGCCTTCCTTCCAGGACCGTGATACACGAGCGCTTTCATCTGTCCGCTCCCTTTTCGAAGTTCATCCGTTGTCCAACCAGCCCCAAGGGACCGTACTTCTGAGGGTACGACCGTGATTGGTGCTACGGCAGGGTCCGATGGCCCTAATCGTCAAGATGGGTCTACCGATCTTGGTCCTTTGGTCCTGCACACTTGGGACCTTGGCCTCTGAGAAGGCTCGAACCCTTCACCGACACTTGAACTCACGATCCTCTATCCAAAGGAGCAGTCATGCAGAGGAAGTTCTTCGACGTCTTTGCCAGCGCCATCGGTGCTGTCGTGGTTGTCGCTCTCGTGGTGGCGGGCAGCCTTCTCATGTGGGGCTACAGCTTCGCCAACTCCAACGTGCACAACCAGCTGGCCGCGCAGGACATAACGTTCCCGACCGCGGCTGAGTTCGCGCACGCCAAGCCGGGCACCGAGATCACTCCGCAGATGCTGCCCTACCTGCTGCAGTACGCCGGGCAACCCCTGACCACCGGAGCACAGGCCGAGGCCTACGCCAACCACTTCATCGCTTACCACCTCGCTGAGATGCCTTACAATGGCGTCTACGCCACGGTGAGTGCCGCTTCCCGGGCCAACCCGACCAACGCCAAGCTGGCCGCCGAGGTGCAAACGGTGTTCACGGGCACAACGCTGCGGGGACTTCTGCTCGAGGCCTATGCGTTCAGCGTGATCGCCACGATCGCCTTCTGGGCCGGAATCGCAGCGTTTGCTCTCGCCGGCATCATGGCCCTCCTTGTTGCCTTCGGCTTCTGGCACGCACGCCGGACCGCGGCGGACGAGGAGCTCACGGTGCGCCGCGACGAGCTGATGATCCACAGCGAAATCACCAACGGACAAGGCAAGGCTCTAGAGCCGGCTGGCGCCTGAGTCCCCCATCACCAAGGCAGCACCGCTCCACCCGGCTCGAGCGTTCGGGCCGGGTGGAGACGCGCCGGAGGTCGTCAACCTGCACGGCAATCACCTCGGCACCGGGAAACACCGAGGCGGGAATCACGACAGAGCGTGACGTCGCACCAAGATGTGTTCCCTCGGTTCCTTCGGAAATGTGTCGTTGAACCATCGGGCCGACGATGTATGAGCCGTCATCATCTCTCCGAGGCGGGTGACAGCCGTGGCCACCGAGCGATGACGGGTAGGGGGTGCACCGTTGAGCAGCTCGTTCCAGAACACGGACCACCCCCCGGACAACGCGTCGCTCCATCCGACCAACGTCAGCAACCGGGTCATTGCTGCCACCGCCCTGGGTCGATCAACGAGCCAGCCCTGGACCGTGGCGGTGATGCGGTGATACGGCAGATGGTCGATCGCCAGGTTGGCCCGATAGCGTGCTGCGGCACGTCCTGGGTCGCCAAGGACCGCTTCGGCGGCAGAACGACCGCTGCACATCGCCTGGGCGATTCCCTCACCTTGCAACGGGTTGACAAGGCCGGCCGCGTCGCCCACGAGGAGCACCTTCCCTGAGGCCGGACTCGTGCCGACCAGGCCCATCTTGAGCCAGCCGCCCAGGCGACGCTCTGGCACGCGGGTCGAAGTGTCCCCAATGAGCTCCAGCTTGCGCAGGTGCTCGAGGAAGCGCGGCAGAGCCTTTTGGACCCTCGCCCCCGCGCTCCGATTGGCTACCGTCCCAAGACCAAGGCCGACGTTGGCAATGCCAGTGGTACCAGGGAACACCCACCCGTATCCGGGGAAGCCACGCCATGACTCGGGTTCCCAAAGGACGATGGCCGGCAGATCGACCGCGTGCGGAAGGTACGTCCGCATTGCGAAGCCCCACAAGACCTTCTTGGCATCGACCATGCCGACCGTCCCCGCCACTCGGCTCGTGGCACCGTCCGCCCCAATCACGAAATCGGCCCGAAAGTCCGTGCCACTGCTCGACCGGTAGCCGTCGATTCGTCCCTCCGATTCCAATGGCTCAACCACTTGAGCCTGCACTGACGAGGCTCCTGCTTCGACTGCCGCGTCGTGAAGCATCGAATCGAAGACCGTTCGCGTGACCGCCGTACCGTGTCCGGGATAGGTGAGTCCCTGGCCGCAGGGGAGCTGTGCTCGGCGACCCCTCTGGCCGACGAGCATGATCTCGCCCACGTCGGGCCCGATCGGCCGGGGCAGGCCGAGATCGTCCAGGACCTGCAGGCCTCGAGGCCCGACAATGTCCCCACACGCCTTGTCGCGAGGGAACTTTGCCTTGTCGACCAACGCAACCTTGGCCCCGCCTCGAGCCAACACGAACGCGGCAATGCTGCCCGCCGGGCCGCCACCCACAACGATGACGTCAAAGCGCGATGACATCACACCGTCCCTCGCTCGTCGCCGGGATCTAGAGTGAGAGCTTCTCACCTCGGGGAGGAGCATGCTCCCGTCCGTTGCCGGCGGCCAGAATCGATTCGCGCAGCAGCTGTTCACGCCGCTTCCTCAGCGCTACGACCGTTTGGCCGAGGTTCTTTCCATGGGGCAGAACGGCCGATGGCGGCGGGCCATGATCGACCGGATCGTGCCCCGTTCGCCGGGCACGGTGCTCGATGTTGCTTCCGGGACAGCCGGTGTCGCACTCCAGATAGCCGAGCGAACCTTCGCCGACGTGGTCGGCGTGGACCTTACGATGGCGATGCTGGCGCGGGGCCGCCAGAACATCGTCGCGGCCGGGATGGGCGATCGGGTCCAACTCGTGGCTGGCCGAGGCGAGCAATTGCCATTTCCCGATCGCACGTTCGACGCTCTGACCTTCACGTACCTCCTGCGCTACGTCGATGATCCCAAAGAGACCCTCCGCGAACTGTTCCGGGTGGTGAAACCAGGGGGAACAGTCGCCAGCCTCGAGTTCTTCGTTCCCCCCCATCGTTTTTGGCACGCCATGTGGTGGCTCTACACCCGACTCGTTCTTCCCGTGGGTGGGTTGATCACTGGCGGGCCGGAGTGGTTCCGGGTGGGCCGCTTCTTGGGACCCAACATCTCGGGTCACTACCGGAGATATTCCTTGCCGTGGACCGTGCAGGCGTGGCGTCAAGTCGGATTCGAGGACGTCGGGGTACGAGTCATGAGTCTCGGCGGCGGTCTTGTGATGTGGGGGACCCGTCGCGATGAGTGACGAGGCATCTCCGCCGGCCAACCGAGCAGACCCTGAAGTTCCGCCCTCCACAGCGCCTTTCCGTCCCACGAGGGACAACCGGCCGGCCTTCTACGCTGCCCGACCTGGGGGGTGGCGGGACTGGTGGACCCTTCTGCACCCCCCCTACACCGCATGGCACCTGTCCTACGTCGTAATCGGCGCATGCCTCGCGCCCCAGATCAGCCTGGCACGACTCGTCGGCACGCTGCTTGCGTTCCTGTGCGCGGTCGGCTTCGCCGCCCATGCACTTGACGAGATCCACGGGCGGCCGCTCGGTACCCGGATTCCCACCCTTGTGCTGGTTGCCGTGACGGTGGTGGGCCTGGCCGGGGCGGTTGCTCTCGGGATCGTCGGATTGTCGCGTGTCGGTTGGGCACTGATTCCATTCATGCTGCTCGGCCCCCTTTTGGTCCTCGCGTACAACCTGGAGCTCTGGGGCGGGTTCGTCCATACCGACGTTGGGTTCGCCCTCGCCTGGGGTGCCTTTCCGGTGCTGGTCGCCTACGTGGCCCAAACCGGGCGCTTGGCCGCCGCCCCCGTGCTCGCTGCTGGCGGGGCGTGCGCGCTGTCGTTTGCCCAACGGCAACTCAGCACCCCGGCACGGCTCATCCGTCGCCGCGTCACGAACATCGAAGGTCACGCGTCACTCCGTGACGGCGGAGAGATCCCGATCGACCAGCAGGCGCTCCTCGCACCCCTCGAAGGTGCTCTGCGGGCCACGTCGTGGGCCATCGTGCTCGTGGCAGCAGGGTTCGCCGTAGCCCGCCTCACCTAACCGGCCGACCCCAACCTTCGCCCGAACCCCGCGATGGTGGCCTCGACCACTCTACCGGTGCAGATCCCACCACCTGAAGGCCACGACCAGGGGTTTCTCTCCTTCTTCTCGGGCGTGCCTCTCTCGTAAACCTTGACGATCACAACGACGATGCCGAACGCCAGGAGCTTTTGAGCACCCACTTTGAACCCTTGCAGGCAAGACGAAAGCCGGTCTCCGAAGACCGGCTTTCGTATCACGGCTATTGATTCACAGTGTCCGGTTCCGAAGACCGGTCCTGCTCATGCCTCTGATGGTCTGGCTTCGGTAACCAGACGTAGCGCAACATGACGGTTCCGACGGGACCGTAGCCGCTACGAACGATTGTAGCGGCTTGCCCTTGTCGTGCCAAGTGCGATCCTGTTCCCTAGCTCACCGCTGAACGTGCCTCAATCGCCATGAGTCAGAGTCAGGAGTCGGCTGCCTCGATGAGTCTCCCGCGGAAGCCGGCGACGGTGCTGTCGACGACCCGGTCATGACCCCACTGCAAAAGGGGGTGGGCCAACCGATCGGCCAGACGCATGGGTCGCTGCATCATCTCAACCGTCCAGGCCACCTCGACGATCGTGCCGGTTCCGTGGGGACTCATCTCGACGCTCGCTTCACCTTCGAGGTCGCCGTGGACCACGGCCTCAATGCTCTTCGGTGGCTCACAGCGGCTCAACTCGACCGAGATGCGCATCCGATACGGCAGTGGCGGGGCAACCACACCGCTGAGCACGGCACCTCTCCCCAAGGAGTTGCCCTCAAGATGGATCTCTTCCAGCCAGGGCAACCAATCCTCGAACTGATTGACCTCTTGGATGATGTTCCACATTCCCGTTGGAGAAACGGGAAAGTCATGGAACCCTCTGTACGTGATGACTGGCCGGCGTTGTATTTCTGGAAACGATAGAGGTTGAAGTGCGCCACGGGGCGAGCGGGTGTCCCCAAGCGCGAGCTCGCCGGAACGACCGGGATGCTTCCAAGAGTGCCCTGGAGCGCGGCCGAAGACTTCGAGCTGGCCACCTTCGGCTGGGTCCACCGGTGAAACCACCAGGGCCTGCGCGAACCCGATCGGCTGCGTGCCATCAGCCGAGCTCGAGGCCTCCTGGTGGTGGGCAAACGCCTCCATCAAACCCGGGGCGATTCTGCCGGCAACCCACTGTCGCCATCCGTCCGCGTTGGACAACTTGCGATTCAATGGTGCGAATGGCCATTCCAGGAGATCTCCGGGCGGCTCTTGACGGGACGAGCGGCACCGTCACCAGCTTCTTGGAGCAACTCGTCGGTGAACGCATCGATGCCCACGCACGTGGCCACGAGACGATCGGGGCGAGGACCGCGAACGATCTGCAGGTTGAAGAGGACCACCCACTGCTTCATCGGGCGGCGACACTTCGGGGTCGCATGTCCGGACGTTCGTACGTGTACGCCGAGAGCATCATTGTCACGAGTCGCCTGCCGCCCGGGTTCTCTGACAGGCTCGAATTCAGCCGCGACCCGATCGGTCGGATACTCGATGAGATGGGGATCGCCGTCACCCGTAAAGACCTCGTCGAACCAGGTGGAGCTGCCGCATCCCGGCCCTGGAACGCCGAAGTCGCACTCGGCGACTACTTGCTCGTCCGGAGCTATCGTATTGACTCCGAACAGATTCCTCTCATGCTCATCACCGAGTGGTTCCTCTTGACGGTCATGCCATTTCTTCCTTTGACTTAGGGGTCTGGAAGAAACTCAATGCCGCTACTCAACCCCGATGATCTCTTCGGGCATCGGCTCACGCTCTACGTAACCACGCATGGTGTTGGCGGCATCGCTGTCGCGAATCATCAGCGCGGCGCCCGCGGCGAGCATGATCATGCACGACCCTATGAAGAACGAGAAGTGGAAGGCCTTGAGCGAGGCGTGACGCAAATCGGCTCGTCCGGTGGCGCCCTGGGAGAACTGCGTCGTGGCCTCGACCAGCACCGTGGCGAGGATCGCCACACCGAGCGACGCTGAGATCTGACGCAGCGCCGCAAAGATGGCGGTCGCCCGCCCGGTGTCGGCCGGTTCGATGTTGGCGTAGGCCGCAGCCTGAATCGGCACGAAGACGAAGCCCAACGCCAGACCGCGGGCGAACATGATGCCTCTGATCGTCCAAAGACTGGTGGTGAAGTCGACCGTCAGGAGCGCGAGGCTCACGATCGACATGGACGCGAGGCCGAACACGAGCAAGCGTCGAGGTCCCACCGTGTGGTACAGGCGCCCGCACGCCTGGCTCGTGATCACCATGCCGATCGCCTGGGGGAACAACACGAGTCCCGACTGGAGCGCCGTCAGCCCGAGCAATTCCTGGAGGAAGAGCGGCGACAGGAACAGGAGCCCGACGAAGCTTCCGAAGGACAGCATCGTGACGATGTTGGCCCGACGGAACATCCGTTCCCCCAAGAGCCGCAAGGCGAGCATCGGCTCGGCGACGTGCATCTCCACCCACACCAGGATGGCGAACGCCAGCAGCCCGAACGTGCCGGGAATGACCACGGTGGCAGATCCCCAGCCTTCGGACGGCCCGCGGGAGAGCGCGAAGAGGATGGCCGCGAGCCCCCCGCCGGAGAGCAGGAACCCGGCCAGATCGAATCGGCCCGCTCCGGGCTCACGATGCTCGCGCAGGCCGAAGGCTCCGACGACAAAGCCCAAGACACCGATGGGCACGTTGAGATAGAAGATCCAGCGCCACGAGTAGTCCGTGACGAGCCAGCCCCCGACCAGCGGCCCGAGCATCGGCGCGAGCACCACCGGGATCATCAGCACCGTCGATGCCTTGGCCCGTTCAATCGGTGGAAAGGCTCTGTACAGCATCGCCGTCCCGACCGGGACCATCATTCCGCCACCGAAGCCCTGAACGAACCGGAAGATCGTCAGCTCTGCCAGCGAGTTGGCGTGGCCACACAGCACCGACGCGCCCGTGAACGCGGCGAGGGCAAAAAGGTACATGCGCTTCGTCCCGAAACGGTCGCCGAACCAACCCGAAGCGGGGATGGAGATCGCCAGCGCCAGGAGGTAACCGAGGACCACCCACTCGACCTGGCTCACGCTCGAGTGGAACTGGTGGCTGAGGCGAGGAAGGGCCACGTTGACAATGCTCGTGTCGAGCAGGTCCATGAAGACACCCGCCACGAACACGGCGGCGACCAACCACTTGTAGGGGATTCGTCTCACGCTGACGTTCTGCCCCGATTCCGTCGACGAGTCCCCGTCCGCCCTCCGCCAATCCGCATGGCAGCACGGTAGCCCCGGGCCTCGTCAAGGGACTAGCCGGCCGGCTACGCGGCCGAGACGAGGGCTGGTGAACCGTGATGGGCGAGGATGGCGAGCGTGCCCCCCGGTCGAGGCCGGCCCGCGGGGACGCGTGGTGGGCGACCGATACCCTATGGGGGTATCGGTCGAGGAGGTTCCCATGCGTCCCGGTTACGTCGACGACAAAGAGGCCGTCACCAAGCGCCTGCGCCGGATCGAGGGCCAGATCCGCGGCCTTCAGCGAATGGTCGAAGAGGACCGCTACTGCATCGATGTCCTCGGACAGGTCTCGGCTGCCACGAAGGCCCTCCAGGCGGTGGCCCTGACCCTCCTGCAGGACCACCTGGCCCACTGTGTCTCCGACGCCGTGCGCCGGGGCGGTGACGACGCAGCCGAGAAGCTCCAGGAGGCCACGGCCGCCATTGAGCGCTTGATCCGTTCCTGATGCCGGTGATGGCCGTCGCGCCGGCGCTGGTCGACGTCGGGCGCTCCGTGCGCGAGAGCTTCTTCATGTTCTGGGAGACGCTGTGGCCGCTCATCCTCGGCTTCGGTGTCTCCGGCGCCGTACAGACCTTCGCCAGCCGAGGCGCCATGCAGTGCCGACTGGGTGACCGTCGGCCGGGCACGATCGCCCGGGCGTCGGCCTACGGGATGGTCTCGTCGTCCTGCTCGTACGCCGCCTCGGCCATGGCCAAGTCCTTGTTCGCCAGGGGGGCCGACTACATCGCCGCCATGGTCTTCATGTTCGCCTCGACCAACCTCGTCGTCGAGCTCGGCATCGTGCTCGTCGTCCTGATGGGTTGGCAGTTCGCCGTGAGCGAGTTCGTCGGCGGCATCGTCATGATCGCCCTGCTGGCCACGCTGGGTGCCCTGTGGTTCCGAGGGCGTGTGATCGTCGAAGCGCGGGCCCGGCTCGAAGCCACCGGGGTCTCCCCCGGCAACGAACACGAGCACCGCCACCAGGAACGCGACTCGGCGCCCGAAGAACCGGCCCGGCCGCTCTCCTCACGGCTCCGTTCCGTCCCGGCCTGGACCGACAGTGCCACCGCCACCATGTCGGACCTCACCATGTTGCGGCGTGAGCTGGTGGTGGGCTACGTGGTTGCCGGGTTCCTGACCGTCGTGGTGCCGACATCGGCTTGGCAGGCACTCTTCGTGACGGGGCACGGCTTTTGGACCAGCCTCGAGAACGTCGTCGTGGGCCCGTTCATCGCCATCATCAGCTTCGTGTGCTCCATCGGCAACGTGCCGTTGGCGGCCTCTCTGTGGAAGGGAGGGATCTCCTTCGGGGGAGTGATCTCGTTCATCTTCGCCGACCTCATCACCTTCCCACTCCTCCTGATCTACCGGCGCTACTACGGCCCGCGCCTCATGCTGCGCATGCTCGCCGGGTTCTGGCTCCTCATGTCGGCGGCGGGACTCGTGACCGAGGTCCTCTTCCGGGCGGCCGGTCTCGTACCGACCATCCGCCCCAGCACCGTGGCGCCGGATCGGTTCTCGTGGAACTACACCACGTACCTGAACCTCGTCTTCCTCGCCCTCTTCGCCGTCCTGTACCTGCTGTACCGTCACCGGGACCGCCTGGACGAGGGCCACCGGTTCGCCCGAGACCCCGTCTGCGGGATGCAGGTCGAGATCGCGCACGCCCCCGCTCGGCGTGCCCGCGACACGATGCCCGTGTTCTTCTGCTCGGACCACTGTGCCGCGCGGTTCGATCCGCGGCACGACCGCAGAGCCGACGCCTCTCCGTTTGCGGCGCGATAGGCGCCGGCTTCGCCCCCAAGCTGCCCTTCCGTGGGCGATGATGGCCCCCATGGCGTCCGACGCGGTGCCCCGGATCGCGGGCCGCAGCTCGTCCCGGCTGGGCGAGCCGCGATGGCCCATGGCCGCCGCGGTGATCGCCACCGGGGTCCTCCGGGCGACGCTCCCGCACGAGCTGCGCAACGGCGACGCCGCCTGGCTGTTCCTCGCCATCCTGCTCGTGCTTCTGGCCGTGCTCATTCTCGGGGACCCCGGCCGCATCGACCGCGACCGGCCGTGGTTGCACAACCTGACGAGCGTGCTCGTCGGCCTCATCACCGTGGCCAATGCCGACGCCGCGGTGCGCCTCATCGTCGCCATCGTCGACACAACGGGCTGGACCCAGGACGCCAAGGTGCTCCTGGCCAGCGGAGGCGCCATCTGGCTGTCCAACATCCTGGCCTTCGCCCTGTGGTTCTGGAACCTCGACCGGGGCGGACCGGCCGCCCGCGCCGCAGGCACCGGTTCAAGCCCGGCATTGATCTTCCCCGAGATGGTGCACTCCAGGCACGTGGGAGAGGACTGGGTGCCGGCGTTCGTCGACTATCTGCACTTTGCCTTCGCCACCGCCACCGCGTTCAGCCCGACCGACGTCTCCGCGGTCAAGCCCTGGACCAAGCTGATGATGATGGCCGAGGCCGGCATCTCCCTCGTGGTGGCCATTCTGGTCGTGGCCCGGGCCGTCAACATCTTGAAGTGACCGTGTCGGGTGGCGGTGACGGCGCCGGCACAGCCGCTCAGCCGCTGGTCCTGGCGAGCGCGCGAGGACGCTGGGTCCTCGTGGCCACCGTGCTCGGCTCGGGGATGGCCATGCTCGATGCGACGGTCGTCGGCATCGCGTTGCCTTCCATCAACCGGGACGTGGGGGGCGGCGTGGGCACCCTCCAGTGGGTCGTCACCGGCTACACGCTCACGTTGGCCGCATTCTTGCTGCTGGGCGGCGCGTTGGGCGACCGCTACGGGCGGCGAAAGGTCTTCTCCGTCGGCGTGGTCTGGTTCGCCGCCCTCTCGGCCTGTTGCGGGCTGGCGCCGAACGCCGGGCTCCTCGTCGCGGGGCGGGTGGCCCAGGGCATCGGTGGTGCGCTGCTGACCCCGGCCAGCCTGGCCATCCTGCAGGCCTCATTCCGGGCAGAGGACCGGGCCCGGACGATCGGGGCCTGGTCGGGGTTGACCGGGGTGGCCGCAGCCGCCGGTCCGCTCGTCGGGGGCTGGTTGATCGCCGTGGGATCGTGGCGCTGGGTCTTCACCATCAACGTCCCGCTGGCGGCACTGGTGCTCGCCATCACCGCCCGCCACGTCCCCGAGTCGCGTGACCCGCAGGCCGCCGCGCCGGTCGATCTTCCCGGTGCGGCCCTGGCGGCCGGCTTCCTGGCCGGCCTCACCTACGGGCTGATCGAGGGGCCGCAGCGGGGCTGGTCCAGTCCTGTCGTCGTCGCGGCACTGGTGCTGGCCGCGCTGTGCGGCCCTTTCTTCGTCGTCGTCGAGCTCCGACGGTCCCATCCGATGCTGCCCCTCGGCCTCTTCCGCTCCCGGCAGTTCAGCGGCGCCAACGCGGTCACCT
This sequence comes from uncultured Acidimicrobiaceae bacterium, assembly GCA_963787485.1. Classification (GTDB taxonomy): domain Bacteria; phylum Actinomycetota; class Acidimicrobiia; order Acidimicrobiales; family RAAP-2; genus Bog-473. The sequence goes on from CAWBDF010000007.1 coordinate 935,805, forward strand.
TCGCCGTCTACGGCGGGTTGGGCGGGGCCCTCTTCCTGCTCCCCACCGAGCTCCAGATCGTCAAGGGCTACAGCCCCCTTCTGTCCGGACTGGCCCTGCTGCCCGTGACCGTGGTCATGCTGGCCTTCTCCGCCCGATCGGGCCAGCTCTCGGCCCGCATCGGGCCCCGGCTGCAAATGACGGTCGGGCCCCTGTTCGTCGGGGCCGGCCTGGTCCTGTTGACGCGCGCGGCGGGCCCGGGAGGGTACCTGACCGCGGTCTTGCCGGGCGTCCTGTTGCTGGCCATCGGCTTGGCCGTCACCGTGGCCCCGTTGACCGCCACCGCGATGGGGGCTGCTCCGGCGGAGCATTCGGGTATCGCCTCGGCGGTCAACAACGTGGTGGCCCGCACCGCCGGACTCTTCGCGGTGGCCCTCCTGCCCCTGTTGGCCGGCCTCACCGGAGCCGCTGCGCTGGGTCCGAGCGAGCTGGCCGCGGGATTCCGGACGGCCATGGCCATCTCCGGAATCATCGCCGCCGCGGGCGGGATGGTGGCCGCACTGACCATCCGCAACCCGACCCGGGTCCGGGCGCAGACGGGCGCCCCGCTGCCCACGTGGCACTGCGCCGTCGGCGCTCCGCCGCTTCAACCGTCACCCACCATGTCGGCGGCCGACCCGCCGTCCCGCTGAGGCCGAGGGCCGGCGCGGCGCTCAGGTCTCCGCGCCTCCAGCGCCGCCCGACGAGCTCAGGGGGCCGCTCCGCCGACCATCGGGGCGACCAGGTGCAGGTTTCCGGCCGAACCCTGGGAGCCGGCGTCACCGTAACTGAAGACTCCGCCGTCGGAGGCCACCAGCCAGTAGCCGGCACCGTCGAAGGTGCTCATCATCCCCACGACCGGCTTGTTGAGCTGGATCGCCCCGGCCGACCCGTGGAAGAGCGCGTCGCCAAAGCTGAAGACCCCGCCGTCGGAGGCCACCAGCCAGTAGCCGTGCCCGGTGGCGCTGCTGGCCATGCCGACCACCGGCTTGTTCAGGTGGATGCCCCCCGTCGAGCCGTAGAACACGGCGTCCCCAAAGCTGAACACTCCGCCGTCGGATGCCACCAGCCAGTAGCCGCCGCCGTCCGGCGTCGCCGCCATGCCCACGACGGGCTGGTTGAGGTGGAGGTTGCCCGTGGAGCCGTGGAACAGGGCGTCGCCGTAGGTGAAGACCCCCCCGTCGGAAGCCACCAGCCAGTAGCCGTTGCCGTCGGGTGTAGCCGCCATGCCGACCACCGGCTTGTTCAGGTGGATGTTGCCGGCCGAGCCGTGGAAGAGGGCGTTGCCGAAGCTGAACACGCCCCCGTCGGAGGCCACCTCCCAATAGCCGCCGTTGCCCGGCGGGGCCGCCATGCCCACGACCGGCTTGTTCAGGTGGATGTTGCCGGTCGAGCCGTGGAACAGCGCCGAGCCGTAGCCGAAGACCCCCCCGTCGGAAGCGTCGGTCCAGTAGCCCTCAGGAGGCGTGTAGGTGTCGAGGAGCCCGAACTCGTTCCCCGGGTCGAGGAAGTCGCCGCCGGCCACGCAGGAGCTGCGCGCCGTGCACGCCACCGCGAACAGGTCGCTCGCCGCCGATGTCCCCGTGGCGGCGTTGGCGGGGACCGGGGCCAGCTGCGAGGTCCAGGTGGTGCCCGAGAGCGTATCGATCATCCCGACCAGGTTGCTCGAACCGGTGTTCGCGTAGGCACCGACGGCCGCGCAGTCGGTCGAGGACAGGCACGACACCCCGAAGAACACAGAGTCGACGCTGGAGCCCGACGCCGCATCGGAGGGTTGCGGTGCCTCCTGCGCGGTTACGGTCCCACCGGCGGTCACGCTCGCGACGAGCGGTCGGGTCCCCCCGGTCGAGCTCGAGTAGTCACCAACGGCCACGCACCCGGAGTCGAAGCCGCAAGAGACGTCCAACAGCGGCGCATCCTCGCTACTGCCCGTGCTGGCGTTGCCCGGCAGCACGAGGGGCGAGGTCGTCCACGTCGCACCCGACAGGTGGAGGAGCAACGGAGCGGTGCCGCTCGTCGTCGTCGCGTACTCGCCGGCCAGATCGCACACGGTACCGACGCACGAGAGGCTCTGGCCGAAACCGTTGATGTCTGGGTTGACGTCGACGATTTGACTACTTCCGGTCGCGGCGTCACTCGGGAGAGCCGCCACCGAGGGAGTCCAAGTCCCGCCCGACAGGCTGAGGAGCTCCAGTCCCCGCCCGCCAGCATTCGTCGCGTAGAGTCCGTCAGCCTCACACGAACCGACCGCCGGGCACGAGATCCCCTCCAGATCGACCCCATTGTTGGTGTCGGCGTCGGACACCTGCGGAGCAGGCGTCGCCGTCCACTGCCCGCCTGAGAGCGTCTCAATGAGGCCGACCGTATGGCTCGCCGTGTTGGCGTAGAAACCGACCGCCTCACATGAGCCGGGGGCGGGACAGGACGCCGACTTGAGCCAGGTGTCCGCCGTGGCAGCCGGCTCGGCATCGCTCGGAGTCGGGGCCTCGGTCGCGGTCCAGACACCACCGGACAAGGTCTCGATCAGACCCTCCTCGCGTCCGCTGCTGTTCTTGTACTCACCAACAGTCACGCACGACCCGCTAGTGGCGCAGTCCATGTCGTAGAACTGCGGGTCGGGGTCCGTTGCCGCGTCCGAGGGCATCGGCGCCTCGACACTCGACCACGTTCCTCCCGAGAGCATGTCGAGGAACCCGTGGGTGGTGCTGCTACCGGCGCTGTAGTCGCCGGCCGCGGCGCACGAGACCGCGGTGGCGCAGGCATCGGTCGTGATGGCTTCTTCCGGGTCGGTCGCGGGGGTGTCGAGCCCAGACGGGACCGGCGACTGCAGGCCGGTCCACCCTGGCGTCGGCACCGTGGCCGTCGCCGTTCCGGTGGCGAACAGACCCGCCAGTGCGCCGGTGCCCACGGCGAGCACGCCGTCCATGGCGATCACCGCCGTCCGGCGCAGAGTGGACGGGGTCACTCGACCCGTGGACCGCTGTCGGTTGCCTCGCCGCGCGCGATCAGACATACACCTGTACCTCCTGGGGGGGAGCCCTTACCCTGCAATCTAAGGAAACCGGTGGGGCATGGCAACGGTTTCGCCCCGTATTCCACCCAAGGTTCACCTCTCGGCGCCGCCCGAGGCCGTTCCTTGCCCGATCTCGCGCCGTCGGCCGGGAGCCTTCCCCCGTCACGCCCCCTCGAACCCGAACCCCAGGTCCGGGGCGCGCAGCACGGCAGAGAAGGGCACCCCTTCGGCGGCCGCCATCGCCTCGGCCGTTCCACCCCGGTCGACCAGCGCCACCGCGGCCACCACCTCGGCACCGGCCTCTCGCACAGCCCGCACGGCCTCGAGCAACGAGGTGCCCCGGGTCACCGTGTCCTCGGTGACCACCACCCGATCGGCGGCGTCCAGCGCCCCGGCGATGCGGCCACCTGCACCGTGGTCCTTGGCCTCCTTGCGCACGCTGAACGCCCTCAGCGGCCGGCCCCGGGTGGCGGCGACCGCGGCGGTGACGAAGGCCACGGGGTCGGCGCCCATGGTGAGGCCTCCGATGGCCGTGGCCACCGGAGGGATCAGCGCCAGCACGGCCTCGGCCACCCACACCATGGCCTCGGGCCGGCACACCGTCTGCTTGGAGTCGATGAACCAGGTGCTGGTGCGGCCCGACTTGAGCGTGAAGTGGCCTGTCTTGACCGAATGCGCCAGGAGGTGGTCGCGCAGGGCCGCCAGGGTGCCCGGGTCGACCGGCGAGACGGCCCCAAGGACCGCTCCGGGGACCGTTTCGGGGACCGCTCCGGGGACGGCGCCCGGGCCGCTCACGAGAAGCGCACGCCGGAGCCCTCGACCACCCGCCCGATGACCGCGGCGTCCCGGGCGGACTCGAACCCGGCCAGCACACCGAGCACGGCATCGACCCCACCGGGGTCCACCACCAGCGCCATCCCGATCCCCCGGTTGAAGACCCGGTCCATCTCGTCCTCGTCGACCACGCCCAGGCGGGCGATCTCGGCGAAGATGCGCGGCTCGGACCAGGTCGAGCGGTCCAACGCGGCCCCGAGGCCCAACGGCAGCGCACGGGGCAGGTTGCCCACGATCCCGCCCCCGGTGACGTGGGCGCACGCATGGAGCGCCGCGCCGACGACAGAACGCACTCCCAGCACCGCCGGCGCATAGATCACCGACGGGCGCAACAACTCGTCCGCCACGCTGGGCGCCAGGCTGGGCGCTCCCGACGCCGAGCCCGACCCCGACGGTGGCCCCGTCCACGCCGGGGCGTCGAGCGCCAGCCCGGCCCGCTCGAGCAGCACGTGGCGGGCCAGGGTGTAGCCGTTGGATCGCAACCCCGGAGAAGGCAGCCCGACCACGACGTCGCCGGCGCGCACCCGCTCGGGTCCCAGTTGGGTGCCGGCCTCCACCACCCCGACGGCGAAGCCGGCCAGATCGAGGTCCCCGGGGACCATGACGCCGGCGTGCTCCGCCGTCTCGCCCCCGATCAGCGCGCAGCCCGCCTGGCGGCACCCCTCGTGCACCCCGGCGACGACGGTGGCGATGTGGTCGGGGTCGACCTTGCCCGTGGCGATGTAGTCGAGCAGGAAGAGCGGCTCGGCCCCCACGCAGACCAGGTCGTCGACGCACATGGCGACGAGGTCGATGCCCACCGTGTCGTAGCGGCCGGTGTCGCGGGCCACGACCAGCTTGGTGCCCACCCCGTCGGTCGAGGCCACCAGCACCGGGTGTGGGTAACGAGCCGTATCGAGGGGGAACTGCCCGCCGAACCCCCCGATGCCTTCCACCAGAGGCCGCAGCCGCTCGACGGCGGCGTCGCCCGCCGCGATGTCGACTCCGGCGCCGGCGTACGTCGCGCCGCGCTGGGCCACCTCGGGTCCCTCAGACCCCGGGGAGCGCACCCTGACGGGCGGACGGCCGGGTGGGGCCCACGGCGACCGGGACCGCCACGTCGGAAGAGACCGGGGTCGGGTAGTCCCCGGTGAAGCAGGCGTCGCAGAACCCGTCATCGGCCCCGATGGCCGCCTTGAGGTTCTCGATGCTGATGTAGGCCAGCGAGTCGGCGCCCAACAGCTCGGCCATCTCCTCCACGGTGTGGTCCGTTGCCAGCAGCTCCTCCACCGACGGCGTGTCGATGCCGTAGAAGCACGGCCAGCGCCAGGGCGGTGACGAGATGCGCAGGTGCACCTCCGCCGCCCCGGCCTCGCGGAGCATCTTGGTGACCGAGCGCTGGGTCGTGCCCCGCACGATGGAGTCGTCCACCACCACCAGCCGCTTGCCGGCGATGGCGTCCGCCAGGGGGTTGAGCTTGCGCCGCACGGCGTCGGCCCGCACGATGGGGTCCGGAGCGATGAACGAGCGGCCGATGTAGCGGTTCTTCACCAGCCCCTGCCCGTAGGGGATGCCGCTGGCCCGGGCGAAGCCCTCGGCAGCGGGCACGCCCGACTCGGGCACGCCCATCACCATGTCGGCCTCGGCCGGGGCCTGGAGGGCCAGCACCTCCCCCATGCGACAGCGGGTCTCGTGCACCTCGGTGCCGTAGAGGCGACTGTCGGGCCGGGCGATGTAGGCGAACTCGAAGATGCACAGCCGGGGCGTCACCTCGCGAAGCCAGGGCACTTCCAGGCTCTTCGGCCCGTCCTGGTCGATCACCACCAGCTCCCCCGGGGAGATCTCGCGCACGAAGGCAGCGCCGATGAGGTTGAGCGCCGGCGTCTCGGAGGCCAGCACCCACCCCTCGGGCGCGTCGGCCGGGCCCAGGCGGCCCAGGCACAGCGGCCGGAAGCCGAAGGGGTCGCGCACGCCGAAGAGCCGCTCGGAGCTCATGAGCACGAAGGAGAAGGCGCCCTCCAGGATGGGCAGGACCGCCTGGAGTGCGGTGGAGAGGTCCTCGGTCTCGGGGAAGGCGTGGGCCAGCAGCTCGGCCACCACGTCGCTGTCGGTGGCCACCGAGCCGGGGAGCATGCCCGCCTTCTCGGCCAGGGCGGCGGTGTTGGTCAGGTTGCCGTTGTGGCCCAGGGCGAACCCGGCCCGCCCGACGGGCCGGTACACCGGCTGGGCCCCATCCCAGTCCGAGGCCCCGTGGGTGGAGTAACGGGTGTGGCCGATGGCCAGGTGCCCGTGCAGCCCCGACAGGGTGCGCTCGTCGAAGACGGTGGCCACCAGGCCCATGTCCTTCACGACGGTCACCGTGTCGCCGTCGCTGACGGCCATGCCGGCCGACTCCTGCCCGCGGTGCTGTAGTGCGAAGAGGCCGTCGAAGGTGAGGTTGGCCACCTTCGTGCCGGGTGCGTACACCCCGAACACACCGCACGCTTCTTTCACCGCGGGCCCCATTGTCGCACAGGCGTCACACGTCTCCCATCGCCCGGGGCAGCGCCCCCTCGTAGGCGCCTCGCAGGATCTCGAGCTCGAGGTCCACCAGGTCGCCCAGGACGAACCGCCCGCCGCCCGCCGGGCCCAACACGGCGGCCGGAATCCCTGCCGCCGCCGCCGTCGCGCACAGTTCGTCGGGATCGGGGGTCGCCGCCACCACCCGCGAGGGCAGCTCGGTGAAGAGCTCGGCCGGGTCACCGAGCGCCAGCCGGCACCCCGAGCCGGCCGCGGCGGCCATCTCGGCCAGGGCGACCGCCAGGCCGCCCCCCGACACGTCGTGCACGGCGTCGACGAGGGCCCGTCCCGCCCTCCCGCTCGGGGCCGCCGCCGCCACCTGCTCCGCCACCAGGCCGGTGACGAAGCCGCAGAGCGCGCCGTGCGCAGCGAAGTCCACGGCGGGGACGGTGCCGGTGCGGTGCTCCCTCCGCTCGGTGGCCCAACGGGTCCCCTCCAGTGGGAACGTGCCCTGGCCGGCGGAGCGTGCGCCCAGCAGGACGACGGTGTCCCCCTCAGTCCAGCCCAGGCCGGGGGGCGGGGCGTGGACGGCGTCGAGCAGTCCGAGGACCCCGAGCACCGGGGTGGGATCGATGTCGGCTCCCGCGCTCTCGTTGTAGAGGCTGACGTTGCCCCCGACCACCGGGAGCCCCAGCGCCCGGCAGCCCTCCGCCAGCCCGTCGATGCTCTCCGAGAGCTGCCACATGACCTCGGGGTGCTCGGGGTTGCCGAAGTTGAGGCAGTTGACGACCGCGACCGGCGCGGCCCCGACGCAGGCCAGGTTGGCCACGCCCTCGGCCAGTGCCAGGGCCGTCCCGCGGCGCGGGTCGAGCGCGCACGCCCGCGGGTTCGAGTCGGTCGAGAGCGCCACCCCCCGCTCCGAGGCGGGCAGCCCCGGGCCGGCCAGACGCAACAGCGCGGCATCGGAGCCGGGCCCGGCCACCGTGTTGAGGAACAGCTGGTGGTCGTACTGGCGGTAGACCCAGCGCGGCGAGCGCACCAGGGCGAGAAGATCGGCCTCGCACTCGCCCGGCGCCGGCGGGGTGGGCGGCGGCGGCGGTCTGCCCGGGAGTGACGGCGCGCGGCGCGGCCGGTCGTAGAGCGGGGCGTCGTCGGAGAGGGACGCGGCCGGCACGTCGGCCAGGACCGGCCCGTCCATCCCGTCGCGGATGCGCAGTCGGCCACCGCCCTCGGCCGCGGGCGCGGTGACCGTGCCGACGACCGTGGCGCGCACCTCCCAGCGGGCGCAGATCTCCGACACGGCCGGCCACGACTCGGGTTTCACGATGGCGAGCATCCGCTCCTGGCTCTCGCTCGTCATCACCTCCCAGGGTTCCATCCCCTCCTCGCGTCGAGGTACGGCGGACACGTCGACGTCCATGCCCACACCACCGCGTCCCGCCGTCTCGCTGGTGGCGCAGGCCAGGCCGGCCCCGCCGAGGTCCTGGATCCCGACCACGAGCTTGGTGTCGAGCAGCTCCAGGCAGGCCTCAATGAGCCGCTTCTCCTCGAAGGGATCGCCCACCTGGACGCTCGGGCGCTTGGCGTCGTCCGCCCCGTTGGCGCCGGCGTCGTCGCCGTCGAAACCGGCCGAAGCCAGGACGCTCACACCGCCGATCCCGTCGCGGCCGGTGCGCGACCCGAGCAGGACAGCCAGGTTGCCCGGGCCGGACGCGATCCCGAGGACGAGCCGTTCGGTGGGCAGGGCGCCCATGCAGAGGACGTTGACGAGCGGGTTCTGCGCGTAGCACGGGTCGAAGGTGAGCTCGCCCCCCACCGTCGGCACGCCGACGGAGTTGCCGTAGGCCGAGATCCCGCCCACCACGCCCTCGACCAGCCAGCGCTGGCGGGCATCGTCGGGCGGCCCGAAGAAGAGGGGGTCCATCACGGCCAACGGACGCGCCCCATGGTGAAGATGTCGCGCAAGATGCCCCCGACGCCGGTCGCCGCACCCTGGTGCGGCTCGATGGCCGAGGGATGGTTGTGGCTCTCGATCCGCAGGGCCACGGCAATCCCGTCGCCGGCGTCGACCACGCCCGCGTTCTCGCCCGGACCGACGAGGACCCCTGGCCCCTCGGTCGGCAGACGGCGCAGGTGCAGTCGCGACGACTTGTACGAGCAGTGCTCGCTCCACATGACGGCGTAGAGCGTCAGCTCCAGGTGGTTCGGAGGCCGGCCGAGGATGGTGGCCACCGCCTCGAGCTCGTCGTCGCTCAGGCCGAGAGCCCGATGCCGCCCCTCCTCGGCCTCCATGCCTCCACGATAGGGCCCCGCGGGCGGAGCGATGTCAAGCCCGGCGTGCCCAGGGAGGCCGAAGACCGCAGGCCAGACCTATGGAAGTCCCCCATTCCCTGTCCTGGCGTCAAATCGAACACCCCCGTTTCCAGCCGATGGGTCTGCGCCACTTCGGGTAAAGACGCCGGCGTGGGACGTCCACGGATTCCGACAAGTCCAGCGTGTGATTTTCCCGTCCGCAGGCGATCCCAATGAGAATCGGTCGATTCGAACCTGGGAAGAGCGAGAATCTGGAAGATCAGCAAGGAAATCAGTCCGATTTACCTCAGAGATCCACCGCCATGGGTCACAATGGGGGGATGCCAACAAAGGGAAAAACTCTGGCTCCTCGCAAGCCCATGAGCAGCGGCCACAAGGCGGCGCTCGCTCGTGGCCGCGCGGAGAGTGCAACCGTCCGCCACTACCTCGAGGCACTCGAAACCTCCAAGCCCAAACGGGGGCGCAAGCGCACTCCCGCCTCCATCGACCGGCGTTTGGGGAGCATCGAGACACAGCTGGTCGGGGCCGATGCCTTGACGAGATTGCACCTGCTGCAGGAGCAGAAGGACCTGCTCGACGAGCGCTCCCGCACCAATCAGGTCAAGGACCTCACGGCGCTCGAGAAGCAGTTCATCAAGGTGGCCAAGGCCTACGGAGAGCGCAAGGGCATCACGTATTCGACGTGGCGCGCCGCCGGGGTCAGCGCGGCCGTGCTCCAGAAGGCGGAGATCTCCCGGGCGCGCGGCTGAGCGCCAGGCCCGAATTTCTGAGCTCGCCTTTCTGGACTCGCCAGATCCGCTACCCGTTACCGGCTACGCCGCGGGCCGGGTCGTCGGGGGGAAGTACTGCTCCACCGCCTGGGCCAGACCGGTGGCGATCACCTGCTGGCCACTCGTGTTCTCGGCGATGCTGGCCTCGAACGGGTCGGTGATGAAGAGGGGCTCGATCGAGCGCGCCGGGCATCTCGCTCGGGGTGCTGAACCAGCCCGGGTCGGCTGGACCGAGGAGGAGCAGGTGGTCGTAGTGACTGGCCGCTGAAGTCAGCGCCGGTCCACCGAGCGCCGAGTCCCCGACGACGCCGAGGTTCGGGATCCCCCAACCCTGTGTGTTCATGGCGCGGAGCACGTCGTCCTGCACGAGCGTGGCCAACCGGAGGTTCTCGGTCGAGAACGCCCGGCCGGAGTCGTAGCCAGTCACGCTTCCCGCATCGAGGGACGAGCCCCCGGCGTCGAAGTAGATGCCGACGAGGAGGTCCGCCTTCGCCATGTTGGCGCAGACGTCGCGGGCCGCGACGTCGTCGTGGACCCCCTGGGCCGTGAAAAGCCCACCGGACACGTCGGGAGGCCCCGGGCGGCTGACCGTTTCGTCTCCCGTTCGCGACACGACCACGGTGAACCCGTGATCACGGAGGAGGGCCGCGGTGTCGAGCTCCACCGGGAGGGTGATGTTCGCCTCGTGGACCGGCTTCCCGGTCTGGTCCTCGCCCACGCCACCGGGGTCGAGGCCGCCGTGGCCGGCGTCGAGGAACACGGTCGTGTGCCGGTCGCCCGCGAGCGGGGGGAACTCCACGCACGCTCCGGGCTCGAAGAGCTTCTCGTCCACTGGTGTGCCCGTCGTGCTCACCGTGCTCGTCGTGTGCAGCGACATGGAGCGGGCCGTCACGCTCCACCACACCGACCGGGAGGCGAGCGCGGCCACGGCGACTCCGGCAACCACCACGACCCACAGTGCCCTCCGTCGTGCACTCCCACCCTGGCGCGGGGCCTTCCCCTTCGCGGCTGCGCCGGCTCCGGCGCTCCGGGTCACCCTCGCGTGCTCTGGCGACTTGGAGGGCGGGGGCATCGGGCTCCCACCTTAGGAAACGCGCCGGTCGATTTCGTCGCGCCCACACCCATGTCGGCGGCCCACGTCGGCGGGGGGACCGATCGTCAGGCTGCGGCACGCGACCCGGCCGCCGACACCAGGGCTCGCAGGAGCACCAGTCCGTCGGTCGAGCCGAGCAACGACCAGATGGCCCGTTCGGGGTGGGGCATCAGGCCCACCACGTTGCCTTTCTCGTTGGTGATCCCGGCGATGGCGTCCAGTGAGCCGTTGGGGTTCTCCGCGTAGCGCAGCACAATGCGGTCCTCGGCCTGAAGACGACGCAGCGTCTCGTCGTCACAGGTGAAGTTGCCCGAGAAGTGGTTCACCGGGACGAGGAGCTCGTCGCCCCTCGCCGCGCCGGCCGTCAGCACCGACCTCGTCGAGGCGACGATCAGCCGTGCGGGCTCGCACAAGAAGCGAAGCCGGGCGTTCTTTTGGAGCGCGCCCGGCAGCAGGCCCGCCTCGGTGAGGACCTGGAAGCCGTTGCAGATGCCGACCACGGGCCCACCGGCGCGGGCGAAGGCGCTGACGGCCTCCATCACCGGAGAGAAGCGGGCCAGGGCTCCGGGCCGCAGGTAGTCACCGTGGGCGAAGCCCCCGGGCAGGACCACCGCATCGATGACGCCGAGCTCCGTGTCGCCGTGCCAGAGCAACACACCCTCGCCCCCGGCGGCCTCCACGGCCAGCACCACGTCATGCTCGCAGTTGGTGCCAGGAAAGACGACGACGCCGACGCGCGTCGCCACTCAGATCACCTCGAGCTCGAGCCGGCTCTGCTCAATGACCGGGTTGGCCAACAGTCGGTCGGCCAGCTCCGCCGCCGTTGAGCGTGCCATCCCTTCGTCGGGCGCATCGACCTCGAAGCTGAACGAGCGGCCGGCCCGGACGTGGGCCACCCCCTCGAAGCCGAGCGCGGGCAGAGCCCGTTCGATGGTGGCGCCCTCGGGATCGGCGATCCCGGGCCGCAGCTGGACCTCCACACGGGCGCGGAACCTCATGCCGACGCACCGTACCAGTCGCTCAACGAGCGCCCCGTGACGCGTTCGTAGGCCGCGATGTAGCGCGCCGACATCGCTTCGATCACGGCCGCGGGTAGCGGCGGGGACGGAGGCGTCCGGTCCCAGGGCTGGGCCGCCAGCCAGTCGCGCAGGGGCTGCTTGTCGAACGCGGGCGGCGTCGTCCCCGGCACCACCTGGTCCGCTGGCCATAGCCGCGAGGAGTCGGGCGTGCACACCTCGTCGCACAAGCACAGCACGCCGTCGACGTAGCCCAGTTCGAACTTGGTGTCCGCCAGCACGAACCCGGCGGTGGCGCAGCGCGCCGCGGCCCGGCGATACAGCTCGAGCGCGATGTCCCGTGCCGTGGTGGCCGCCTCGTCCCCCACCAGGTCGACCGCGGCCTCGAAGTCGATGTTGAGGTCGTGGCCCTCCGTCGCCTTGGTCGAGGGGGTGAAGATCGGTTCGGGCAACCGGCTGGCCAGCTGCAGGCCCGTCGGCATGGTGAGGCCGTGCACGGTGCCGGTGCGGGCGTACTCTTCGTACGCCTGACCAGCGAGGTATCCCCGGACGATGCATTCGAGAGGGAGCATGTGGGCTCGGCGCACCAGGACGGCCCGACCGGCCCAGTCCCCCGGCAGCCTCAGCCCGCCCAGCCGTCGTGTCACGTCGGCCGGGTCGACGGCCAGCAGCGTGCCGGGCACCACGTCGGCCATCTCCTCGCACCAGAACCACGTCATGGCGGTCAGCACCCGGCCCTTCTCGGGAATGGTCTCGGCCATGATCACGTCGAACGCGCTGACCCGGTCCGATGCCACCATGAGGAGGCGGTCGCCACCGGCGTCGTAGAGCTCGCGTACTTTTCCCGAGTGCAGCCGGGGCAGCGTTGCCGCGTCGTCCGCCGGTGGTGCGGCGTTCACGGTCGCAGCGTCACCGTCGGCCGTCACAAGCCGGCCAGGGCGTCGGCGAACCGATCGGCGTGGCGCAGCGTGCGAGACAGGTCGAAGGCCTCGTCGAGCTGGGCCGGTGTCAGCGTGACCTCCGGATCGGCTTCGAGCACGGCGCGCAGGTGGAGGCGCTCCTCCCACGCCCGCCGCGCGTCGCGCTGGACGATCCGGTATGCCTCGTCGCGGGTCCGTCCGGCCGAGACCAGCGCGAGGAGAACCGACTGGGAGAACACCAGGCCGAGCGACCCTTCGGTCAGGTTCTGCCGCGCCCGCTCGGGGTGCACCACCAATCCGGCCGCCAGCCCCGTCGCCTTGCGGAGCATGTAGCAGGTCAGCATGAGGGCGTCGGGGAGGGCCACCCGTTCGACCGAGCTGTGCGAGATGTCGCGCTCGTGCCACAACGCCACGTCCTCGAGCCCGGCGCCGAGATACCCGCGCAGGAGCCGGGCTAGCCCGCACAGGCGCTCCGAGAGGATGGGGTTGCGCTTGTGCGGCATGGCCGAGCTCCCCTTCTGCCCGGCGCCGAAGGGCTCCTCGACTTCGCCCACCTCGCTCCGTGCCAGGTGGCGAATCTCGGTGCACATCAGCTCGATCGTGGTCCCCACCGCCGCGCACGCGTAGAAGAGCTCGGCGTGACGGTCCCGGGCGATCACCTGGGTGGCCGGTACCGGGGTGAGTCCCAGCGCGGCGCAGACCGCAGCCTCCACCGAGGGATCGATGTTGGAGTAGGTCCCGACGGCCCCAGAGAGCTTCCCCACGGCGACGGCGTGGCGTGCAGCTCGCAGCCGTCGGCGGTCCCGGTCGGCTTGCAGGGCCCAGAGCGCGAACTTCGCTCCGAAGGTGGTGGGCTCGGCGTGCATGCCGTGCGTGCGTCCGGTCACCGGAACGTCCATCAGCTGGAGAGCCCGGTCCTTGAGCGCCGCCACGTAGGCGTCGAGATCGCCCAGCAGCACGTCGGCGGCCCGGGTCAAGGTGGCGCACTGCGCCGTGTCCACGACGTCCGAGGAGGTGAGCCCGTAGTGGATGTGCGACCCGGCCGGCGCGCCGATCCGTTCCTGCACGACGTCGACGAAGGCGGCAACGTCGTGGTCCGTCACCTTCTCGCGTTCGAGCACGTCCGCCACCAGCACGTCGTCCACGGTGGGCGCCTTGGCCCGGCAGGTCGCCGCATCGGCGGCCGGGACCACCCCGGCCGCGGCCTGGGCCTCGGTGGCCAGCAGCTCGACCTCGAGCCACAGCGAGAACCGGGCGACGTCGCTGAAGAGCGCGGCCATATCGGCAGGTGCGTAGCGCGGGATCATCGCCGGCCGTCCGCCCCTGCCGTGGCCGTGGCTGTGGCACACGCTGCGATGTCGCGGCGGAACTGCATGCCCTCCCATTCAATCGGCGCGGCGGCGTCGTAGGCGCGCCGGACGCGCCTCGGCGAGGGTCGGTGCCACGGCGGCGACTCCGAGCACTCGACCACCCGCGGTGAAGAAGGGTCCGTCCGTGCCACGCCGTCCCGTACCGGCATGAAAGACCATCACGCCCTCGGTGCCGGCGACCGACTGGCCCGCGGGCGTCAACCCCTCAATGACGTCGCCGGTCCGCGGGGCTTCGGGGTAGCCCTGCGAGGCCATCACCACACAGACCGAGGCGCCAGCGACGAACTCCGGCGGGCGACGTGGGTCGAGCTCGCCGCTCGCCACGGCCACGAAGAGCTCGGCCGGATCGGAGGCCAGCAGCGGCAGCACGACCTGGGTCTCGGGATCGCCGAAGCGCACGTTGTACTCAATCACCCGGGGGCCCTCGGCGGTGAGCATGAGGCCGGCGTACAGCACGCCCCGGTACTCGATGCCCCGCCGGCGCAGCTCTTCCACCAGCGGCAGCACTGTGACGTCCATCAGGTCGTCGACCTGGCGTCGAGCGACGTGCGGCATCGGGGAGTAGGCGCCCATACCCCCGGTGTTTGGCCCGGTGTCGCCGTCACCGATCCGCTTGAAGTCCTGAGCCGGGAGCATGGGGACCGCGCGGGTCCCGTCGCAGAGGACGAGCAACGAGCACTCCTCGCCCTCCAGCCCCTGCTCCACCACGATGGTGCGACCGGCGTCGCCGAAGGATGCGCCCGACAGCTTCTCGGTCACGTCCTGGCGCGCTTCGTCGAGCGTGCTGGCCACCAACACGCCCTTGCCGGCGGCCAGGCCGTCGGTCTTGACCACCCAGGGCCCGGGCAGCGTGTCGAGGTAGGCCAGCGCGGCCTCGATCTCGAGCGCGTCGAAAGTGCCCGAGCGTGCCGTCGGTACCCCGGCGGCACGCAGCACGTCCTTCATGAACGCTTTCGACCCTTCGAGCAGCGCGCCGTCGGCCCCCGGTCCGAGAACCACTCTCTTCTCGCCGCGGAGGGCGTCCGCGAGCCCGGTCACCAGCGGCGCTTCGGGCCCGATGACGTAGAGGTCGGCGTCCACTTCGTGGGCCGGCGCGTCCGTCACGGTGATCGGCGGAGCCATGCCCGGATTGCCCGGTGTCACCACCACGTCAGCCGATCGGGCCAAGACGTGGGCGAGCGCGTGCTCGCGCCCCCCGCTTCCGACGATGCAGACCCTCACGCGGTGGCGAAGGAGACGGTCTGCTCGCGTCCCGGACCGACCCCGACCAGGCGGACCGGGACGCCGATCTGCTCGGAGAGGAACGCCACGTAGTCGCGGGCTGCGGAGGGCATGTCGCCCGGGGCCGTCGCCGCGCTGAGATCGGTGAGCCAGCCCGGCAACTCTTCGTAGACCGGAACCGCCTTGTGAAACGTCGACTGGTGGTACGGAAGGTGGGTGTAGCGGATGCCGTCGGCCTCGTAGGCGACGCACACCTTGACGCGTTCGAAGGTGTCGAGAACGTCGAGCTTGGTCAAAGCGACCTCGGTCAACGAATTGAGACGGACGGCCTGGCGTAGCATCACGGCGTCGAACCACCCACAGCGACGCTTGCGCCCGGTGTTGGTCCCGAACTCATGGCCGCGCTCGACGAGGAGCTCGCCGATGTCATTGTCCTGTTCGGTCGGGAACGGCCCCGCCCCCACCCGGGTCACGTAGGCCTTGGCGATGCCGATCACCTGGTCGATGTCCCGGGGCCCGAGCCCCGAGCCGATGCAGGCTCCTCCGGCCACGGGATTGGACGAGGTGACGAAGGGATACGTGCCGTGGTCGAGGTCCAAGAAGGTGGCCTGCGCTCCCTCCAGCAGGACGTTGCAGCCCTCGTCCATGGCGTCGTGGATCATGCCCACCGTGTCGCCCACCATGGGCTCAATTCGCGGGGCGTATTCGCCCAGGTAGCGGTCGGCGATGTCCCCTGCCGACAGGGGCAGCCGGTTGTACACCTTCGCCAGGACGGCGTTCTTCTCCTTCAGGGCGACGTCGAGCTTTTGGCGGAAGATCTTGGGGTCGAAGAGGTCCTGCACCCGCAGGCCCACCCGGGCCGCCTTGTCGGCGTAGGCCGGCCCGATTCCCCGCTTGGTCGTCCCGAGCGCGTTCTTCCCCAAGAACCGTTCGGTCACCCGGTCGAGCTCCTGGTGGTAGGGCATGATCAGGTGAGCGTTGCCGCTCACCACCAGGCGACCGGTGTCGACCCCCTTGGAGGCCAGGCTGTCGAGCTCCTCGAGGAGCACCGCCGGGTCGACCACCACCCCGTTGCCGATCACGGGCGTGATGTGCGAGTAGAGGATCCCGCTCGGCACCAGCTGGAGTGCGAAGGCCTCGTCGTCGACGACGATCCGGTGCCCGGCGTTGTGGCCACCCTGGTAGCGCACGACCATGTCCATGTTGCCGGCGAGGAGATCGGTCAGTTTGCCCTTCCCCTCGTCGCCCCACTGGGTCCCGACCACCACGGTTGCGGGCACGCGTGTCTCCGTTCGCCACATCGCTTCGGATTACGCACCAGTGTACCCCTCCCCCCGGGTCGGCCCGGAATCGTCGCTGGTCGAAGTGGGGCGGCGGCGCGGCTAGCGCAGCACGATCTCGTCGGAGTCGACCGTCACGGTGACCGTCGACCCGTCGACGTACTTGCCCTCCAGGAGAGCCAGGGCCAACGGGTCCTCGATCGCGTGCTGGATCACCCGACGGAGCGGCCGGGCCCCGAAATCGGGGTCGTAGCCAGCGCGGGCCAGCGAGGCCTCGGCCTCGGGCGTGACGACCAGCGACAGGCGGCGCTCGGCCAGGCGGTCCCGCAGCCGACCCAGCTGGATCTGGACGATGACGGACAGATCGGCCTCGGAGAGAGAGCGGAAGCGGACGATCTCGTCAATCCGGTTGATGAACTCGGGCTTGAAGTAGTCCGTCGGCTCACCCTGGAGGTTCGAGGTCATGATCAGGACGGTGTTGGTGAAGTCCACCGTGCGGCCCTGGCCGTCGGTCAGCCGCCCGTCCTCGAGCACCTGCAACAAAATGTTGAAGACGTCGGGGTGGGCTTTCTCGAGCTCGTCGAGCAACACCACCGAGTACGGCCGGCGGCGCACCGCCTCGGTGAGCTGTCCGCCTTCCTCGTAGCCGACGTAGCCCGGAGGCGCACCGACGAGGCGGGAGACGGCGTGCCTCTCCATGTATTCGCTCATGTCGATGCGGACCATGGCCCGCTCGTCGTCGAAGAGGAACTCGGCCAACGCACGGGCCAGCTCGGTCTTGCCCACCCCCGTCGGGCCCAGGAACAAGAAGGACCCGATGGGCCGGTTGGGGTCGCTCAACCCGGCCCGACTCCGCCGGATAGCGTTGGAGACGGCGGACACCGCCTCGTCCTGTCCCACCACACGCTCGTGGAGGGTACCCTCCAGGCGCACCAGCTTCTGGATCTCGCCCTCCATGAGGCGGGAGACCGGGACACCCGTCCAACGTGAGACCACCTCGGCGATGTCCTCGGCGTCGACCTCTTCCTTCAAGAAGCGCGTCCCGGCTTGCAGCTTGGCCAGATCCTCGGTCGCCTGCCCGACCCGGCGCTCCAAGTCGGGCAGCTCCCCGTAGCGAATGGCCGACGCACCGGCCAGGTCACCGTCGCGCTCGAGCCGTGCCGCGTCGTCGCCCCGGGCGGTCTGCTCCTCCTTGAGCTGCCGGATAGTGTCGATGCACTGCTTCTCCTGCTGCCAGTGCGCGGTCATCCCGTCGCGCTGCTCGCCGAGCTCGGCCAGCTCACGTTCGAGCCGCTCCAGCCGTTCCTTGGAGGCGTCGTCGGTCTCCTTGTCCAACGCCACCTTCTCAATCTCGAGCTGGCGGATCCGCCGCGTGATCTGGTCCAGCTCGGTCGGCATGGAGTCGATCTCAATTCGCAGCTTCGACGCCGCCTCGTCCACCAGGTCGATCGCCTTGTCGGGCAGAAACCGCCCGGTCACGTAACGGTCGGACAGCACCGCCGCGGCAACGAGCGCGGCGTCCTGGATCCGCACTCCGTGGTGGACCTCGTAGCGCTCCTTCAGCCCACGCAAGATGGCCACGCTGTCCTCCACTGAGGGCTCGCCCACGAACACGGGCTGGAAGCGGCGTTCGAGGGCGGCGTCCTTCTCAATGGACTTGCGGTACTCGTCGAGCGTGGTGGCGCCGATCAGGCGCAGCTCACCCCGAGCCAACATGGGCTTGATCATCTGGCCGGCATCCATCGCCCCCTCAGCCGCGCCCGCCCCGACCAAGGTGTGCAGCTCGTCAATGAACGTGACGATCTCACCTTCGGCGTCGGTGATCTCCTTGAGCACGGCCTTCAGCCGCTCCTCGAATTCACCCCGGTACTTGGCCCCGGCCACCATCGATGCGAGGTCGAGCGCCACCACCCGCTTCCCCTTCAGGCCTTCGGGCACGTCGCCCTCAATGATGCGGTTGGCCAGGCCCTCGACGATGGCCGTCTTGCCGACCCCGGGCTCCCCGATGAGCACGGGGTTGTTCTTCGTGCGGCGCGACAGGACCTGGATCACCCGCCGGATCTCCTCGTTGCGCCCGATGACCGGGTCGAGCTTGCCCTCTCGCGCCGCCTCGGTCAGGTCACGTCCGTACTTGGCCAGCGCCTGATAGGTCTGCTCGGGATCGGTGGTGGTGACCCGGTGGTTGCCCCGCACCGCGCGCAACGCGGTCAGCAGCGCGTCCTTGGTGACACCGATCTGATCGGCCAGCGCCAGGATCAGGTGCTCCACCGAGACGTAGTCGTCGCCCAGATCGCGCCGGTTCTGATCCGCCGCCTCCAACACTTCCCGGGCGTCACGGGACAGCCCGGGCTCCGAACCGCCCTGGGCCTGGGGCAGCCGAATCAGCTGGTCGTGCACACGGCCCGCCAACGCGTCGGGATCGACACCGACCTGGCTCAGCAACGGGCGAGTCATGGTCTCCTGTTGCTGCAACAACGCATCGAGCAGGTGGGCGGGAGTCAGCTCCGGATGGTTCGACGACGCGGCGTGGCCCGTCGCCGCGCTGAATGCCGCCTTGGTGTTGTTCGTCCAACGTTCTGGGTCTATCGGCACGGTGCGGTCCTCGACTTCCTGGACTTCATGGACTTCCTCGTTCTCCTCGCCGTCGTCGACGACCGCCTCCCTCTCGGGCTCGCCACGCGCTGTGTCGTCATCCTCCACTCCGGCGCGGCGCGCGAATGGGCACGGGGGAGGCGCGCAACGGCACCAGATCTCGCCGGTATTGGCGATGCGTGGCCGCCACCGCCTCGAGCGCCTGGGCCCGCGCCTCGGTGAGCTCCTTTCGAACTCGGGTCAGCTCGGACTCGAGTTGGAGAACCCGGCGCACACCCTCGAGGTTCAACCCGGTGGCGGTCAGTTCTTGAATGTGGCGCAGTCGCTCGAGGTCCCGCTCGGAGAAGCGCCGGCTCCCCCCACTCGTCCGCGATGGGTCGAGCAGACCTTTGCGCTCGTAGATCCGCAGCGTCTGCGGGTGCATCCCCGTCAGTTCGGCCGCCACGGAGATCACGTAGACGGCCTGGTTGGCGTCACGCCCCGCCTGAGGCTGGGGTTGGGTCGCCATCAGCGCCTCACCCCTCCACCGCCACGCGCCGCGCCGGCTCGGTCACCTCGGCCAACGATTCGATGGCGACGCGCTGCTCGTCGGTCAGTTCGGTGGGCACCTGCACGTCCATCTTGACGAGCAGATCACCCGGCTTGGACCCGTTGCGCCCCGAGGCCCCCGGCACCCCTCGGCCACGCACCCGCAGCACCCGGCCCGACTGTGTCCCCGGCGGGACCTTGAGGGTCACCTTTCCGTCGAGCGTGGGCACCGTGACCGTCGTTCCGAGCGCCGCCTCGGGAAAGGTCACCGGCACCGTGATGGTCAAGTTGCGTCCGCTACGTCCGAACACCGGGTGCTTGGCCACGTGGGCCACGACGTAGAGGTCGCCCGGCGGAGCCATCCCCTGCCCGGGGGCGCCCCGTCCCTTCACCCGGATGCGCTGTCCGCCTTCGACACCGGGCGGGATCCTCACCTTGACTGAGCGCACCTTCTGCTCGGTCCCGGAGCCGTGGCAGACGGGGCACGGGGTGTCGAACAGCGTTCCCCGGCCGACACAGTCGGGGCACACCGTGCTCAGCGAGAACAGTCCCTGGTTGTCGTTCAGACTTCCCGTGCCTCCGCAGCGCGGGCAGGTGTGGGTGGACGTGCCGGGGGCCGCGCCGGTGCCGCGGCAGTTGGAGCACCGCGCCTCTTGCGGCACGTTCACCGATGTGGTCGCGCCCCGCACCGCGTCCTCGAACGACAGGTGCAGCTGCGCTTCCATGTCCGCACCGCGCTGGGGACCGCGCTGGGTCCTGGCGCGCCCGCCGCCGAAGAGACCACCGAAGAGGTCGTTCAGGTCCCCGACGTCGTCCATGCGGAACGTGCCACCACCCGGGCCGCCGAAGCCTGCGCCGATGGGCCCGTGGCTACGGACCTCGTCGTACTCCTTGCGCTTCTCGGGATCGCCCAGTACGTCGTAGGCGGCGCTGATCTCCTTGAACCGGTCCTCCGATCCCGGGTTGGCATCGGGGTGGTACTGCTTGGCGAGCTTGCGGTAGGCCCGCGTGATCTCCTTGTCGGACGCCGTCGACACGACGCCGAGCACCTTGTAGTAGTCCTTCTCGAACCACTCGCGCTGTGCGGCCACGGGTCAGTTCACCCCCGCACGCGGACCATGGCGGCGCGGAGCACCTGTCCCTTCCAGCGATACCCCGAGCGCAGGACCTCCTCGACCACGGGCTCACCGCCGTCGCCGGGCTCACCCTCCGAGCGCGCGACGGCGTCGTGCACCGACGGGTCGAAGGGGACGCCGGCCCGGTCGACGCGCTCGAGCCCCTCCTTGGAGAGGATGTCGAGCAACATGGCCCGTGAGGCACGCAGTGCCTTGGCGTCCTCGCTCATGTCGAGCGACTCGTTCAGGTGGGCCTCGGCCAGGTCGAGTGTGTCGAGCACGGGCAGGACCTTGTTGATGATGTCACCGGAGGCCCGGGCCGCCTGCTCCTCCTGCAGGCGCGCGATGCGCTTGCGGTAGTTCTCGAAGTCGGCCTGGGTGCGCTGGAGCGCGAGCAGGTACTCGTCCCGCTCGCGGGCCAGCTGCTCCCGAGGATCGGCCTCCTCGGCCAATGCGGTCGAGGGCGCGGCTTCGCCGCCGTTCTCGCCGTTGTCCCCGTTGCCGTTCTCGTTGGCTTTCGTACCGGCCGCCGAGGCGACAGCCTCAGCCGCCTCCTCCGCCGCCTTGGCCTGGGAGAAGGCAGACCCCTCTTCCGGCATGGCCTCGTCGGCGAGGCTCACTTCTCATCCACGATCTCGGCGTCGACGATGTCGTCGTCCGAGGCGCCTTCGGCCTGGCCCTCGCCGCCGGCACCGCCGTCGCCCCCACCACCGGCACCGCCGGTCGACTGCGAGGCCGACGCCTGCTCGTAGAGGCGCTGGCTGAAGCTCTGCGACACGCCGACCAGCTTCTCGGTCGCGTCCTTGATCGCCTCCACCGACGTCCCGGCCAGCGCGTCCCTCACGCCCTGGAGGGCCGACTCGACGTCGTCCTTCTCGGAGCCCTCGAACTTCTCGCCCTGCTCCTTGAGCAGCTTCTCGGTTTGATACACCAGCGTGTCGGCGGTGTTCCTGACCTCGGCCTCCTCGCGGCGCTGGCGGTCGTCCTCGGCGTGGGCCTCGGCGTCGCGCACCATGCGCTCGATGTCGTCCTTGGCCAGTGAGGACTGGCCCGTGATCGTCATCGACTGCTCCTTGCCCGTCGCCTTGTCCTGGGCGGATACGTGGACGATGCCGTTGGCGTCGATGTCGAACGTCACCTCGATCTGCGGGATCCCCCGCGGTGCGGGCGGCAGGTCGACCAGCTGGAACTTGCCGAGCGTCTTGTTGTACATCGCCATCTCGCGCTCACCCTGGAGCACGTGGATCTCGACCGACGGCTGGTTGTCCTCCGCCGTGGTGAAGATCTCTGACCGCTTGGTCGGGATGGTGGTGTTGCGCTCGATCAGGCGGTGCATGACCTGGCCCTTGGTCTCGATACCCAAGGACAGCGGCGTGACGTCCAACAACAGCACGTCCTTGACCTCGCCCTTCAAGACACCCGCCTGCACGGCCGCCCCGATGGCGACGACCTCGTCGGGGTTCACGCCCTTGTGGGGCTCCTTACCCGTCAGGCTCTGCACGAGCTCCTGGACGGCCGGGATCCGGGTCGATCCACCCACCAAGACGACGTGGTCGATGTCGGAGGTCTTCAGTCCGGCGTCCTTGATGGCGGCGTCGAACGGCGCGCGGCATGCCTCGACCAGATCGGCGGTGAGCTCGTTGAACTTGGCCCGCGTCAGCTTCAGGTCCAGGTGCTTGGGCCCCTCGGACGTGGCGGTGATGAAGGGCAGGTTGATCTGGGTGTCCTGTACGGTGGACAGCTCGATCTTGGCCTTCTCAGCCGCCTCCTTGAGGCGCTGCAGAGCCATCTTGTCCTGGGAGAGGTCGACACCTTCGGTGTTCTTGAACTCCGTCACCAGCCACTCGATGACCTTGTCGTCCCAGTCGTCGCCGCCGAGCTTCGTGTTGCCCGAGGTCGACTTGACCTCGAAGACGCCCTCGCCGATCTCGAGGACCGAGACGTCGAACGTCCCGCCACCGAGGTCGAACACGAGGACGGTGCGGTCCGTGTCCTCCTTGTCGAGACCGTAGGCCAGTGCGGCGGCTGTCGGCTCGTTGATGATGCGGAGCACCTCGAGGCCGGCGATCGCCCCGGCCTCCTTGGTGGCCGTACGCTGCGCGTCGTCGAAGTACGCGGGCACGGTGATGACGGCCTGGGTCACGGTGTCGCCGAGATACGCCTCGGCGTCCCTCTTCAGCTTGCCCAGAATGCGGGCCGAGATCTCCTGGGCCGTGTAGGCCTTGCCGTCGATGTCGACGGTCCACGAGGTGCCCATGTGGCGCTTCACCGAGCGGATGGTGCGATCAGGGTTGGTGATGGCCTGGCGCTTGGCCACCTCACCGACCAGCACCTCACCGGTCTTCGAAAAGCCGACGACCGAAGGGGTCGTCCTGCCACCTTCGGCGTTGGGGATCACGACGGGCTCACCCGCCTCCAACACGCTGACCACCGAATTGGTGGTTCCCAAGTCGATTCCTACGGCCTTGGCCATCGTCTGCAGTCCTTCCAGTCGTCCATCAGTTGTCGATTCTCTGACGCCCCTGGTTCCGGCGTCCCGACTCTCGTGTCTTCGTTGTCTCGTCGTTGTCTTCAGTTACGGTCTGTGTCTCAGCTACGGTCTGTGTCTCAGTTACGTCACTTGAGTATACCAAAGTTGAGTGGCCTATTGTCAAGGTTCTTGATGGAACCTTGTGCTATCGGGGTTCTGTCAAGTCTTTACGCCTCCGACCAGGGAGGATGTCCCCGCCGGGCCGGGACGGCGCCGACCGTGGCGCGGCGGCTCACGGCCCTCCGGCCCCACCAAGAGCGGATTTCCAGCACTCGCGGCACCGCACCTACGATCGAGCCGTGCTCGACCTGGTCCTCCTCCGCCACGGACAGTCAACCTGGAACGCCGAGAACCTCTTCACCGGCTGGGTGGACGTCGATCTCACCGCGACCGGGGAGGACGAGGCCCGGGCCGGTGGCCAGCTCCTGGCCACAGAAGCCCAGGAGAACGGCCTCGATCTGAGGATCCTGCACACCTCGGTGCTGACCAGGGCGATCCGGACGGCCGAGATCGCCCTGGCCGCGGCCGACCGCAGCTGGATCCCCGTCCGGCGCCATTGGCGCCTGAACGAGCGTCACTACGGGGACCTTCAGGGAAAGAACAAGTCGGAGATCAAACAGCAGTTCGGTGCCGAACAGCTCCTGCTGTGGCGCCGCAGCTACGACACCGCGCCGCCCCCGTTGGCCGACGGCAACCCCTACGACGTGTCCGGCGATCCCCGCTACGACGACCTGGACCCCGCGGACGTCCCCCGCACCGAATGTCTGAAGGACGTGGTCCGACGCTGCGCGCCCTACTGGGAGTCAGCCATCGTGCCCGACCTCCGTGCTGCCGCAGCCAGGGGGGGCGCCGTCCTGGTGACGGCCCACGGCAACTCCATCCGGGCGCTGCGCAAGCACCTCGAGGAGATCGCGGACGAGGACGTCACCGGGCTCGAGATCCCCACTGGCATCCCCTATCGCATGCTGCTCGACGACGAGCTCCACGTGCAGTCGGCCGACTATCTCGGTGACCCCGAGGCCGCCGCGGCCGCGGCAGCTGCCGTGGCGCGCCAGGCCGACCAGCCCACGCCCGCGCGCTGACGTCCCGGCCTGACGGGGTCCCCGAAAAGGACGGGGGCCGGGGCGCCTCGCCGCACCCCGGCCACACCGACCGTTTCACAGGGCCCCCCGCGTGGTTACAACGTGTCGGCCCCGCGTTCTCCGGTGCGCACACGCACCACCGTGTCGACCGGGACGACCCACACCTTGCCGTCTCCGATCTTGCCGGTCGCCGCCGAGGCGACGATGGCGTCGACCACGTCGTCGACTTGATTGTCCTCGACGAGTACCTCGACCCGGAGCTTCGGTACGAAGTCCACCTCGTACTCTGCGCCCCGGTACACCTCGGTGTGCCCTCGTTGGCGGCCGAAGCCCTGGGCTTCGGTCAGGGTCATGCCTTGCACACCCTTGTTCTTGAGCGCCTCCTTGACGTCGTCGAGCTTGAACGGCTTGAGCACTGCCACGATCAGCTTCATTGTTGAACTCCTTTCGTTCTCTGTGACCGAGGCCTAGGACGCACCACCGGCGGGCGGTGCCGGCGGATCCGACCCCCCCAAGCCTGCGCCTGTCGAGCCGGTGTCGATTCCGGCCATGGAGAAGGCGCCGTCCGAACGCATCGCCAAGGTCTCCTCTGGGAAAGCCTCCTCGCCGTGAATGGCGAGATCACCAACTTCGAGGACCTCGTCCTTGTAACGAGCCCCGCGCAGCACCAGGCCGATCAGTTTCATGAGGATGAAGGTGACGAGCGCCGACCAGAAGATGACCCAGATGGCCGCCCGGAATTGCTCCCAGAGCTGGTGAGCAGACCCCGTGTACATGAGGCCGTTCACCCCGAAAGGCGTGCACGAACCGTGGGCCGTCAGATACGTGGACTGGCTGGTGGCGACGACCTGACCGCTGGCGTTCAGGTTGCCGCAGCCGTACTCGATCATGTTGGGGTCGCCGAAGATTCCGAGCAGCATGCCGCCCATGAAACCAGCGATGCCGTGCGTGTACACGACACCCAGGGCGTCGTCCACCTTCGAGAAGGGCGGCACCTTCGAGAGGTAGTTCCAGGCCACCCAGACAGTGGCGCAGGCGATGGCACCCACCGCGATGGCACCCCAGCCGTTGACCCAGCCCGCGCAGGGAGTGATCCCGACCAGGCCGCAGATCATGCCGTTGACGCCGCCGAGGAACGTGGGCTTGCGCTCCTTGCTCAACCAGGCGTCCATGAGCATCCAGACCATGACGCCGGTGGCCGTGGCGATGTTCGTGTTGATCACGGCCGCTGCCGCGCTCGCCCCGGCGTAGTACGGGTCACCGCCGTTGAAGCCGTTCCAGCCCAACCACAGGATTCCCGCACCGACCGCCGCCATGACCAGGTTGTTGGGCAAGGCGTGCTGACGATCTCGGAGGAGTCGGGGTCCGAGCACCCATGCCGCCACGAATCCCGAGACACCCGCCGACATGTGGATGACGTAGCCCCCTGAGAAGTCGAGCGCGCCCTCCTGTGCCAAGTAGCCACCGCCCCAAAGCATGAAGGCGTCGACGCAGTAGACGAAGGTCGACCACAGCGGCACGAGGAGGCACCAGGCGGCGAACTTGATCCGGCCGACCACGCTTCCCAGGAAGAGCAGCGGCGTGATGGCCGCGAACACGAACTGGAAGTACGCAAGGGCGGCCGTCGGGAAGTGGAACGGGATGATGGTGTTGGCCGCAGACATGGCCTGGCCCTGTTCCTGAAGAGAGTTGGTCGTGGTGCCGGGCTTCCCGATGAAGTTGTCGAAGAAGTGCGCCCACGTACCCGCTCCGGTGAGCTGGGTCTGGGTCACCACCCCGTGCACGACTTTGACGCCTCCGCCAAGTGACGTGGAGCCAAACGCCAGCTGGTATTCCCACACGAACCAGCCCACGAGGACGAGGGAGAATCCGACGAACATCATCGCCAGGACATTCACCGCCCACTTCTTCGGGACAAGTGACGCGTACAGCACTGCCAAGGCAGGGAGGCTCATCAAGCCGACGAACGTGGCTGCAGTTATCTGCCACGTGTTGTCAGCCGGATTGAGCCAGCTGGGGTACGGCACGTAGGCCGTAGCTATCAGGTGGATCACTCAAGCTCTCCTAACTCTCGGCCGGTTCCGGCGCACCGTCCTGCGCTACAGGACGCCTCGATGCCCCGGGTACGGCAGGTCCACTTCCGACGGTTCTCCCCGCCGCAGACAGGATGCTGTTCGGGAGTTTCCACATGGTCACGCCCGTGTTTCGAGCGCGTTAATCCGACAGGGTTCGCCGACGCCTGCTGATGGGAGGATCACCCAACCGCCCTGCCGCTCGCGCCGGCCCGGCTCGATCCGAAGCCTCGGATCAAGACTTGGATCAAAGGAGCGGCGTCACGCCTCCCGCTACCATCAGCGGATCACTGTGACCGGCTCCGACTCGCCCTCGACCCACGGCGGCGGCGACTCGCGGACACCTCCTCGTGACGCGGGCGGTGCCCCCGAGCGCATCGGCACGCTGAGAGGCGCGTCAGTCCAGTCCGATCCGCGCCGCCTCGCCCGAATGGCGCTCGGTCTCGTCATGGCGACCCTGGCGGTCCTCGCTGTCGTCTTCCTGGTGGCCGGGATCCATTCCAACGACCAGATCGACCGCCTGCACAACCATGGGCAGCCGGTGACGGTGACCGTGACGGGATGTCTGGGGTTGCTCGGGGGCAGTGGGAGCAACGCCGCCGGCGATTCGTGCTCCGGCACCTACACCCTCAGCGGCCACACCTTCACCGAGCCGCTCCCCGGATCGACGTTCTACAAGCCAGGCACACGGATCCCCGCGCTTGCCGTTCCAGGTGATCCCGCCCTGGTGTCCCCGACCACGGTCGCGGACGCGCAGCACTCCACCGCGGGTGTATTCGTCTTGCCCGCAGTCCTCGGGGGGGTCTTCCTCGTGCTGGCGGGCATCGTGGCGTGGCGGCACCGTGCCGGCCGCCGGAACGAGGCGGCATCGGACTGACGCGGCTCCGTCCTGCCGGCGCGACCTCCTACGTGGGCGGCGTGTACCGCTTGTTGGGACGGGGGCGTGCCGCGTTGCTCGACTGCGTTCGGCTCTTCCCCGGTGCCCGCCCTTCTCCGGCCTCAGCCCGCCTCAGCGCCTGTTGGAGGCGGTAGGCCCGCACCATGTACCACGCGCCCGCCAGAATGAACGGAGCGGCAAAGCCGACGTAGGTGTAGTGAAGCTGGAACACCGCCAGGCCGAAGAGCGCCAACGTGATGCCCTGGAACAACCGCTTGCGCATGAGCGACGCCACCAGGATCAAGCCGGCGAGCCCGAGCAGGACGTAGGTGAGCTCCTCGTAGACGTGCACGTTCTGATGGTGCGTCCGCGCGTAATCGATCGAGGCGGTGCTGATCAGGAGTCCGACCATGGCGGCGATCGGGGCCGCCACGAGCCCGATCAGGCGCTCCTTGTCATCGGACCGCTGCAGCTCGTCGCGGATCTCTTCCGCAGTCCGGGTGTCGGCAGGCGGGTGATCCGAAGAGTCGTCGTCTGGCCGGACCAGCGTGTACTTCATGCGCTCCCAGAACGTCAATCGGGGCTCGTCACGGTCGTGGGAGGAATCAGAACCTCGGCTCGAGGGCACCGGAGAAGGGTAGCGCCCTAGCTTGAACAGCCCATTTCTCCAGTGTTTCCACAATATTTCGTGTCCCCCGATCCCGACGGGCCGCCCGTACGGAGCCTGTCCCTCTCCCCACGTCAGAGGCACGTTCGAACGGGGGGGCCGACCCTCGGGGGCAAGGCCGGAGAGGCCCCGGGAACGTCCGCCCGGACACGTCGGTAACGTGGCCCAGGCAACACTGACTCTCCCGGTCCAGCATTGAGGAGCCGACTGATGAAGCTCGTGGTGGCCGTCGTCAAGCCTTTCAAGATCGACGACGTGAAGAACGTGCTCAAGAACATGGGTGTGGAGGGCATGACCCTGACGGAGGCCCAGGGTTTCGGACGCCAGCACGGCCACACTGAGAACTACCGGGGCGCCGAGTACCAGGTCGACTTCGTCCCGAAGCTCCGGGTCGAGGTGCTCGTCGAAGACGAGCGAGCCGAAGCGGTCGTCGACGCCATCGTCTCGTCCGCCGCGACGGGCAAGATCGGTGACGGAAAGGTCTGGGTCCTCCCGGCGGAGACCGTCGTGAGGGTGCGGACCGGCGAGCGGGGGGCCGACGCCGTCTGAGGCCGAACGACACCTGGGACAGGCACGGCCGGAGCGCTCCTCTCACGGCCGCTGACCTGGGCGCCAGAGCCCGAGCGCGTAAAAAGGACCTCGGCTACTGTGGGCCGCCATGAGCGAAGGTGACCTGGATCTTTCGAGTATCTGGCTGTTCTCCACCGTCTCGGCGAAGGACCTGCGGCTGATCCGTCGGGCTCTCGAGGAAGTCGATGTGCCGGCCGGCAAGGTGCTCACCCAAGAGGGGACCGTCGGCCGGGAGTTCTTCTTCATCGTGGAGGGTAAGGCGATCGTCCGTCGGAACAACCGCAAGGTGGCCACGCTCGGCCCGGGCCAGTACTTCGGCGAGATGGCCCTGCTCGACAAGCGACCTCGCTCGGCCACGGTCGTCTCGGAGACCGAAATGTCGCTCCTCGTACTCGGTCAGCGCCAGTTCAATGCGGTTCTCGACGCCGTGCCCGGCCTGGCCCGCAAGTTGCTGGTCGCCATGGCGATGCGCCTGCGTGAGGCCGACGAGAAGGCGATGGCTGCTATCTAGGGGCGGCGCCGGTCGAACTGGCGCCCGTTGCCCCCCACCTGAGCGCCCGCTGGGGCATCCGCGCCTGCCCTGGAAGGCGCTGCGAAACTTCCGGTGTTCCATTCCTCGCCTGGACACAGGGGGTCTCTCTCATGCAGCTGCAGTGGAAGAAGCTCGGTGCCGAGTTCCTGGGCACCATGGTGCTGGTCGTGATCGCCGTGGGCGTGGCCACCGAGTCGTTCGGGTTCCACCTCTTCGGGCTCAGCTACTCGGCCGGCGTGGCTGCCACCGCACTCGCCTTCGGCATGGTGCTGGTGGCTCTCGTCTACGCCATCGGGCCCATCTCCGGTTGCCACGTCAACCCTGCCGTGACGCTCGGGTTCATCTCGGCGGGTCGCATGAAGATCGAGGAAGGCATCGCCTACCTGGTGGCCCAGTTCGCCGGGGGCATCGCCGGCGCCTACCTCCTGTACTGGATGTTCACCACCTCGCCGATCTACAACAAGTCGATCCAAGGGCTGGGCACGGACGGCTACGGCAAGCAGTCCCACCTGCTGATCAGCCAGGGCGGTGCCTTCCTCGTCGAGGTGGTGCTCACGGCCATCTTCGTGTTGGTGGTCCTCTTCTCCACCCACAAGGCGGCGATTCAGGGCGCGGCGGGCGTGGCCATCGGCTTCGGGTTGATGATGGTCCACCTCATCGGCATCCCGCTCACCGGGACCTCTGTCAACCCGGCTCGGAGCCTCGGACCGGCCCTAGTCGTGGGTGGCACAGCGCTCAGCCAGGTGTGGCTCTTCATCGTGGCGCCCCTGGTCGGCGCGGTCGTGGGGGCGCTCATCCACCTGCTGCTGACCGGCAACGAGGCGGCGGAGGAGCCGGTAGCGGCCTGAGCCCGTCGGCCGGGCTCCTTTGGCCTGACATCGCCGACCCGGCCGCTACCGTCGGGCCATGGACCTCGACCAGGCACTCGCCTTCGTCCGGGACCGCCGACAAGGGGTGTTGGCCACGATTCGCACCAACGGACGGCCGCAGCTCTCCAACATCGTGTTCGTTCCCGGCGACAAGAACACCTTGCGGATCTCGGTCACCGACGACCGGGCCAAGACGGCGAACCTGCGGCGTGACCCGAGGGCCTCGCTGTACGTGCTGGGCGACAACTTCTTCCAGTACGCCGTCATTGAGGGCACGGCCCGGCTCTCGCCGGTGGCCGCCGATCCCCACGACGACACGGTGGAGACCCTGGTCGCCTACTACCGCACCGTCCAGGGCGAGCACCCCGAGTGGGACGAGTACCGGGCCGCCATGGTGGCCGACCGCCGGCTCGTGATCACCTTGGAGCCCGAGCGTGCCTACGGCATGGGGCTGCCCCAAGGCTGACCGCTTGCCCAAGCCTGACCACGCAGGTGTGCGGCGCCGGACACCGTCGCGGTGCGATCAGCCGAGGGACTCCTCGACCAGCTGCGAGAGGTCGAGGACCCGGACCTCGTCCTCTTTGGCGTTGGCCCGCACGGCGTCGTCGAGCATGATCATGCAGTAGGGGCAGGCGGTCGACACCACGTCGGCTCCCGTTTCGAGCGCTTCGGCGGTCCGCTCCATGTTGACCCGCCTTCCGATGTTCTCCTCGAGCCACATGCGGGCGCCGCCGGCGCCACAACAGAAGCCCCGCTCCTTGCAACGGCGCATCTCGACCTGCTGGACCCCCGGAATGGCACTGAGCACCGAACGCGGCTCCTCAATGACACGGTTGTGGCGGGCCAGGTAGCACGGGTCGTGGTAGGTCACCTTGCCCGAGTATCCAGACCCGGGCACCAGCCGTCCGGTCCGGACCAGGTGCTCGAGCAGTTCGGCGTGGTGGATCACCTCGTAGTTGCCCCCGAGCGCGGGGTACTCGTTCTTGATGGTGTTGAAGCAGTGGGGGCAGCTGGCGATGATCTTCTTGGCGCCCACGCCGTCGAGCGTGGCGATGTTCAGCTTGGTCTGCTCCTGGTAGAGGTACTCGTTCCCCAGGCGGCGCACCGGGTCGCCAGTGCAGGACTCCTTGGGCCCCAGGATGGCGAACGTCACGCCGGCACGGTGCAGCATCCGGGCCGTGGCCTGGACGCCCTTGCGGGCCCGCTCGTCGAGCGCGCCGGCGCAGCCGACCCAGTAGAGGTACTCGACGTCGTCGGGGATGGCGTCGGAGACCACCGGGATCTCGAAATCGAGGGCCTGGGTCCACTCCGCCCGCTTGCCTTGGCCCAGCCCCCAGGGGTCGCCCTGGTTCTCGACATTACGCAGCATGGTCCCGGCTTCGCTCGGAAACTCCGACTCCATGAGCACCTGGTACCGGCGCATATCGACGATGGCATCGATGTGCTCAATGTCGACCGGGCACTCGTTGACACAGGCCCCGCACGTCGTGCAGGCCCACAACACGTCGGGATCGATCACGTTGGGCACCAACGCGGTCTGCTCCCCGTCCCCGCCCATGAGCGGGGCGGCCGAGGCGAACATGTTGTCGCGCAGGTTCATGATGAGCAGCTTCGGCGAGAGGGGCTTCTCGGTGATCCACGCCGGGCACGCCGATTGGCAACGCCCACATTCGGTGCAGGTGGCGAAGTCCAGCATCTGCTTCCAGGTGAAGTGGCCGATCTCACCGACTCCGAACACGGTGTCCTCGTCGACGTTCTCCATATCCATGTCGGGGGTCTTGTCCAGCCCGCCCAGGGCCCGGGGACGGCGGGAGAACGCCACGTTGATGGGCGCCAGGAAGATGTGGAGGTGCTTCGAGTAGGCCACGAAGACGATGAAGCCCGAAATGATCGCCACGTTGAGGATGAGGAACACCGTGGCCAGCACGGCATTCGTGCCGGCACCGAGGGGGGCGAGCACCTTGGCCACCGCATGGGAGGCAAAGGCGCCCCAGCCGTAGGGGAACTGGGACGGGTCGGTGTTCACCTGGGCGCCGCGGTAGAGGAGCAGGGTGATTATGACCAGGGCGATCATGAGGAGGACGAGCCAGGCGGCGCCGGTGTGGGATCCGTAGAAACGGGACTTTCGATCGAGTCGTTGCGGAGCGTTCTTCAGCCTGATGACGGCGAACACGGCGAGGGCGATCAACACAGCACAAGCGAAGAAGTCCTCCACCGCCCCGACCCAGTCCCAGGTCCCGACGAGGGGGATGTGGAAGTCCGTGTCGAAGAGGGCCCCGTAAGCCTCAATGATGGTCAAGAGCAGGATGGTGAAACCCCACATGGTGAAGAAGTGGGCCAGCCCCGGGACCGTCCACTGCAGGAGCTTGCGCTGCCCGGCCACCTCGGTGACCTCGGCCTCGGCGCGACGGCTCAACGGCCCCCGAGTGCGAGACGGGTCGGGCTTCCCTGATCTGATCAGCCTGGACAGCCAATGGAACCGCACGGCGGCGATGCCGAAGCCGGCCAGGGTGACACCGATGCCCAGAATGATCCTGACCGGCACAGATGCTCCTTGCCTCGTGGTACGTCGAAGGGGGGGTTGGCGGGGTGCGAGCGCCACCGGGGTACCTCAAGCGGCCCAGAGGATAGTGTGACGTCCGCTTGCGGGCGTAGTTCAGAGGCAGAACATCAGCTTCCCAAGCTGAGAACGCGGGTTCGATTCCCGTCGCCCGCTCTCGTCGGTCTTCCCACATTAGGTCTCTTCGCGAGACTCGACGAGCGAGATCCCTGGGTCAGGTTCACCGTGACCGGAATCTGACCGAGCCCATTCGTGCTGAGTGGTCGTAGGAACCGTCTGCCTCTCTGCTCTGCCGGATTCGCTCCCGAGTTGATGCGCTTGGTTCGTCCGATGCCTTCGGGCGAACCGGTGACTCCCGGTGGTACTGGCATCGTCTACGGCCGGCGGGCCAGCTACCGTCACTCGAAGCATGGATGGTGAACAGCGAGCGCAAGCCGCCCCGTTGCTGGTGGGCGTGTTGAACGACACGTCCGGGGGTCCACCTGCAACATTCGACGTGCAGAGGTGGCTGTCGCTCGCCGTGGAGGAACTCTCCCTCTCCGGGCGGCTGGACGCCGAGGTGGCATTCGTTCACTCTTGGGGCCCTGGCCTTCCTTACGGTACCGCCGCCGCCGTCGAGCGAGCGTACCGGGAGCTGGTGGACGCGGGGGCGCTCCTGATCGTGGGCCCGGCTGTCGGGGACAACGCCCTGGTAGCCACTCCTCTGGCTGACCACCACCGCGTTCCGACGATCAATTGGGCCGGATCGGAGCGTGGCCGCGGCACCTTTATGTTCCAGGTCCAGGTCGGTTCCCACGAGGACGAGCCGGTGCTGCTGATCCGCTACCTGAGCGAGCAGCCCGTGGATCGGATCGGAGTCGTCTACGACAGGTCCCCGATCGGGCGCCGTTATCTCGAATTCTTCAGGACCGAGGCCGAGAACGCAGGGGTGTCCCTGGCGGCGACCGCGTCCGTCGATCCGGTTGCCGGCGACGCCGCTTCCCAAGTCGAGGAGGTGCTCGCCTCCGCCCCCGACTGCGTGGTCTACCTGGGTTTGGGATTCTCAGCGCCAGCGGTGGCCCGGACCTTCGCTTCATCGGGATGGGACGGGCTGCGGGTCATGAACACGTCCGGCATGCGGGGCCATGACCCGTCGTTTGGCGTCGCGCTCGACGGGTGGGTTTACGTGGACATGTACTCCGATGGCAACTCGACCCTCCGGCGAGCACGCGACCGGTCCGGGATGCTGGACGGCCCGGGTTACATTCCCGCAGTCGGGTATGACATCGCCCGGTTGGTCGCCGAAGCTCTGGCGAGAGCGCCGGAGCGGACCCGCGAAGGAGTGAGGGACGGGCTCGAGCAGGTGAAGGGGTTGCCGGCCGCACAGGGGCACGAGGGGACTCTGCTCGGCTTCGGCCATCTCGATCATGGCGCGCTGCACGGGCGCTTCTTGGTCCTGCGGCGTTGGCAAGCCGGTGAATCCGTGGAGGTCTGATGGCGCCCCACTCGTCTCGATCATCGACGACCACATGCTGATCCGACCTCGCACTTCGGCAGATCTCGACGTAGTCGCCAAGATCGCTGCGGATGTGCACGCCACGGACGGCTATCCCGTCTCTCTCCCCGGCAACAGCTTCCTCGGTTTTCTCACCCACCCCCCCTCCTCGGCGGCATGGGTTGCGGAAGATGATGATCGGATCGTCGGCCACATCGCGATCAACACCGAGTCGAACCAATCGGTGATGCAACTACTCAGTGAGTCCGGAATCGAGGGCGCGATCGGCATTATCGCTCGGCTCCTGGTCCATCCCAGCGCACGCCGACAGAAAGTGGGAACACAACTCCTTGATATCGCGAGACATGAGGCCGCCCAGCGAGGCTGGGTGCCAGTGCTCGACGTCGTTGCATGGCATTCACCGGCGGTTTCCCTGTATCGCAAGGCCGGATGGGAGGAGATCGGACGGGTCACTTTCTCGGTCGCAGACCAGTGCATCACCGAACTCGTCTTTGCCGGACCCTCCGATTGAGGGACCTTGTCCGTCGTAGGCAATGGGGCCAGTGGGGATGCGTGAGAACGCTTCGCTCCACGATGACTGTGGAGCGAAGCGCGTGGTACGTTCCTGAGGTTAGGTTGGCGAGTGCCGCGACCTCGGGGAAAGGGAGACGGGGAAGGTCGAGAGATGCAGTCGCGATCAGCTCGGATTCGGGAGGAGTTGGGCTATCCGGTGATCGACGGGGACGGTCACGTCGTCGAGCTGATCCGGGTCTTTCAGGATTTCGTTCGTGACAGCGGCCACGGTGCACTCATCGACACGATGAGTCAGGCAGACCCTGGAGGTTGGCGAGCACAACTCTCTCCGAGGGAACGCCGCGAGGGTGGAGTCATTCCCAACTCCTGGGCAGTC
This sequence comes from uncultured Acidimicrobiaceae bacterium, assembly GCA_963787485.1. Classification (GTDB taxonomy): domain Bacteria; phylum Actinomycetota; class Acidimicrobiia; order Acidimicrobiales; family RAAP-2; genus Bog-473. The sequence goes on from CAWBDF010000007.1 coordinate 970,509, forward strand.
CCTGGCAACACTGATTACTACGCCACGGTCACGCTTCCTGCGAGATATCACGAACGTCTCGGCGAGGCAGGCATCGACTTTGCCGTGCTCTATCCCACAGTTGGCATCGCTCTCCTGCAATATCTCGACGACGAGCTGCGAACCACGATCTGCCGCCTGTACAACGAGTTCATGGCCGATCAGTACGCGCCGTACCGCGACCGATTCACCATGGCGGCCTGCATTCCCATGCACAGTCCAGACGAAGCCATCGCCGCGATGGAACACGCCAAGTCTCTGGGGGCCAAGGTTGGCATGATCGCCAGCCACGTCCATCGCCCGTTCTCGGACGAGGCGTGGCCACCCGATGACCCGCACTCCTCCATGCGAATTCCAGAATGGGAGATCAAGGGATGGGTCGACACATTCGGTATCGACAGTGTCTACGACTATGACCCTGTGTGGGCCAAGGCGATCGAACTGAGGTTGCCCTTGGCGGCACATACAGCGGGCATCGGCTTCAGCGACCGCGCGTCCGTCTCCAATTTCGTCTACAACCACATTGGGCATTTCGCCGCGGCCGGCGCCGCTCTCGCCAAATCACTCTTTCTGGGTGGGGTCACACGACGGTTTCCGCAGTTGCGGCTGGCCCTGCTCGAGGGCGGGGTCGCTCCAGGAGTGCAGACGTACATCAACCTCGTGGGCTATTGGCACAAACGCGGTGGCCACGCCATTGCCAACCTCAATCCCGAGAACATCGACAAGGAGCGCATGGCCATGCTGGCAGCGCGGAGCGATGGCCGGCTGGCTCGCTATGCCCCCGAAGACCTCCTCTGGCCAGGCGGGCTGAAGGACGCACGTGATGATTTCGCGGCAGCGGAGATCACCTGCGAAGACGACATTCGCCAGCAATTCTGCACAAATTTCTATTGGGGTTGTGAATCGGATGATCCCCTGGTTGGCCTCGGGTACGACTCGCGCATCACGCCTCTCGGAGCCAAGGTTCCGGCTCTCTTCGCCTCGGACCTCGGCCACTGGGACGTGCCAGACTTCGATTCACCACTTGAAGAGGCGTACGAACTGATTGAGCACGGCATCCTCGACGCTGAGTCATTTCGTGAGTTTGTCTTCACGAACCCGCTGCGTTTCTACGGCTCGCTGAACCCGGACTTCTTCACCGGAACGGCCATCGAAAAGGAAGCTGCGGCCGCCATTCTCCAGTAGGACCACACGAGGACGAATCTTCCATGAAGAGAGCAAGCGGGCGTTCGCTCGAGCGTGACGCACTCAGCGCACGCCGTCTCCGTGATGAGGACTGCAAGGTGCTCTCGACAGGAGGGGTGACGACGTGAGGAGCGAAGTGTCGGAGGCCATTCCGGTGGTCACGACAGAAAGGAAACCCCCGACGCTCGATGTCGTCGATGCGCAGTTCCACCTGCGCGGTGCCCCGGAAGCGGCGATCGCCGCCATGGACGCCGTCGGTGTGGAGAGTGCAGTCGTTGACATCATTCCACCGGAGACTCGTGCGCTCTCCAACGGTGCCGTTCGCTACGACTACGGATTGGCCGAGAGTGCCATGGAACAGTTTCCAGGGCGTTTCGCCTACATGGCACGTTTCGACCCAAGAGATCCAGACATCGACAGCGTCATGGAACGAGTTACGAGGGCACCCGGCGCGGTGGTCGTCCGGACGACCGATCGTGGGCGCCTCATGTCGGGCGGCGACGCACGAATGCTGGCAGCCGCCACCAAGCACCACGTGCCAGTCATGATCTATGCGCAGGGATGCCACGACGCAGTCATGCGGTATGTGCGCGAGTTCGATGAATTGCAGTTCGTCATCGACCATTGTGGACTATTCGTGCAGGAGTTCTTCTTGGCCGGCTCATTCCCGCACACAGCAGCGTTCTACATCGATGCGCTGATGGAATACGCGCGGTTTCCTCACGTCGCCGTCAAGTGGTCGCACGCACCGAGGATGTCTCGGCAGCCTTATCCCTTCCATGATGTCAGGGAGCAGCTCACTCGCGTCGTCGAGAGATTCGGTGTCAACCGAGTGATGTGGGGAAGTGACTACACCGTCGCTCGCGACCACCATACGTACGCGGAATCCTTGTTCTCTGTGCGTGAAAGCGACCGGTTGTCAACCACCGAGAAGGAATGGATTCTGGGCAAGACTCTCAGGACGGTGTTGAACTGGCCGCGAACCGAGAGTACGTAGTCCCCCGTGACCTCCTGAGTTCTTCGGGCACGACGCTCCGACTTGGGTGTGGACCAAGCCGACGACGAGGAACCTGCGGCCGAGCAGGTGGGTCCACACCAGCGGTTGGGACCCACAGGCAGCTTCCGGGCGGCGCCGAAGCCTTCGCAGGAGGTCTCCGAGTTGAAGGAACGCTCCAGCTCCCAGCCGGCGTGGACGACGGGAGGCGACCAGCAGGGAGCTCCTTTTGGGAGCGAGTGGTCCGACCACAGCAGGGAGCGTTCGGGTCGACGGCGTGCGACCGAATCCCGGACCGGGCGAGGGAGGCTCGTTGAGTTCGTGGCAGTGAACTGACACGATAGGCTAAGTTGGACCGACGGGTACATCCGCTCACGCTCTTCGGCACGCGGAAGAAGGCACGGAACAGATGCGTGACGGGGTCCCGAATGGGTCGTGACGTTGCACGTGACGTCGGCGAGGGTTTCACCGAAGAGGAGGATGGGACGAATGCAGTACAAGGCGATATCAGCTGACGGTCATATCAACGAGCCTCCGGATCTCTGGGTGAAAAACCTTCCGGAGAAGTACCGCGATCGAGGCCCGCACATCATCGAGACGAAGAAGACCAAGGGCCATGCCTGGATGATGGAAGGCCAAACCCGGCCATCGGTCATGGGCTTCTCGTCGATGTACTTCAAGTCTCAGGGCAAGCGGTTCGACCGGGCGTCGCTGATCGAACAGTTCAAACAGATGAAGAACCGCGGTGTGCGCTACGAGGACCTGTTCCCCGGCTCGTATGACCCCCACGAGCGGGTCAAAGAGATCATTGAGGACAAGATCGACGCTGAGGTGATCTTCAACGGCGTCGGTACGGTGTGGAACGGCATCAAGCTGATGCCCGACAAGGACCTCGCCCTGGCGTGCTTCAAGGTCTACAACGACTGGATGGTCGAGTTCCAAGAAGCCGCTCCGGAGCGGTTCCGGTGCAACGCCACCCTGCCGACCACCGGTCTGAACGATTGCGTCGAGGAGCTCGAGCGCTGCTACGACATGGGGCTGCGCACGGTGCAGATCGAGGCCTACCCCAGCGGTGATTTCCGCGACCCGACTCCCGAGGACGATGCGTTCTGGGCGCGGGCGGTCGAGATGGACATCCCGGTGAACATCCACACCATGTTCTTCTTCCCCTACGGCGATCTCGGCGGGAAGATCACCGCCGCGGGCGTGACCGAGAGTGCGGCCCGGGCACAAACCAGGGGCATCGACCTGAATGCGGGGACGTTCCCGGTGATCCTGTGGCGCATGATGCAGTCGGGTGTCTTCGAGCGTCACCCGGGCCTCAAGCTGGTCGGGTCCGAGGTGCAGTGCGGGTGGATGCCGTATTACATGGAACGCTTTGACGAATCAGTGAAGCGCAACCGGGATGACTGGAATCTCCCCATGCTTCCCTCGGAGTACTTCGACCGCAACGTGTGGCTCGTCTACATCGAAGACGAACTCGGCGCGATCAACCGGTACAACATCGGCGTCGACAAGATCATGTGGGGTCCGGACTTTCCGCACTCCTCCAGCGCCTGGCCCGTCGACTACGAGCTCGGCCTCGAGATCCTCCAGCGAGCCGGCGCGACCGCGAGCGAGATCGAACGAATCATGTGGAAGAACTGCGCGGATGTGTTCAACATCCCCTACGACGACCCCAAGACCATCAGCGTCGCCGCCTGACGCGCCGATCAACCACTCGACGAACGCGGCAGGAGACCAATGCCTGACAGCAAGTACAACGTGATCTCGGCCGATTCCCACGTGGTGGAGCCGCCGGATCTGTTCGAGTCCCGCGTGGTCTCGAAACTCAAGGACCGGATGCCGAAGATGGGCGAGGTCGACGGCGCCGTCGCCTGGCTGGTGGAGGGCGTCGAGCCCGCCCCTCTGGCACCAACGTTCGCCACCGGCACCGGCTGGCGCAAGGCCGACGGCCCCCTGGTCTGGGAGAGCGTGCTGTCGGGTCTGTACGATCCGGTCGAACGCGTTGTCGCCCAGGACAGCGACAGCGTCGATGCCGAGATCCTCTACCCGAGCACCGGGTTGTGGGACGCCATCAAGTTGTCCGAGGACAGCGAGATGAAGCTCGCCGCGGCCCAGGCCTACAACAACTGGCTGGGCGAGTTCTGCGCCCACGCTCCGGACCGGTTTTTCGGTGTTGCCAAGATCCCGACCACCAGCGTCCCCGACGCGGTGGCCGAGCTGCAGCGGGCCGGCGAGCTGGGACTCAAGGGTGCCCTGCTCGATGCCTTCCCCTCGGGATCACGAGTCGGCGGCAGCGCCGAGGAGGATCCGTTTTGGGAGGTCGTCAACGATCTCCAGTTGCCGGTGAGCCTGCATTACGGCGTGGGGATCGAGTCCGCCACGCTCCCGCCGGGCGGCGTTGCCCCGGGCCTCAAGCCCCCGATGGCCGATGCCATGCTGCCAATGGTCTCCGCCGGCGTTTTCGACCGCTTCCCGAACGTGAAGATCGTGTTCGCCCACGGCGACGCCGGCTGGGCGCTGCACTGGATGGAGTTCTTCGACATCAACTACGTGCGCCAGAAGCACCTCGCCCAGTACACGCTCGTCGACGACGATGCCGTACCGTCGGACTACATGCGGAAGTTCGCCTGGTTCACCATCCACCACGACCGCTCGGCCGTGCGTGACCGTCACATTTTCGGCGAGGTCCACCTCATGTGGGGCAGTCACTTCCCGTACGACGACTCGAACTGGCCCGACAACCGCCAGCAGGCGATCCGCCTCACCGACGAGGTGTCGGCCCAGTCCCGCCAGGCCCTGCTCGCCGACAACGTCGGACGGCTCTACGGACTACCCGGCTTCGAGAAGGGTTTCACCAACGAGGAGGTGTCCGCCTTCCCAGATCTCGTGCACTTCTAGAGCTCCGGTCATAAGCACGTGCCGGCAAACGCCATGAAGAGGCCGTAGGCAGAACCATACTGTGGAAATGACGAGTTTCCATTAGGGTTCGACCCTGCCGCGGTTAAGGCATCGGCCCGGATGCCACCGGGATCACGCTCGACTGACAACAGAATCTGGTGAGGTGAAGGCGTTGCGATTTGTTCTCGTTCATGGTGGCCATCACGGCGCCTGGTGCTGGGAGAAGCTGACTCCTGAGCTCGAGGCTCTCGGCCACTCGGCGGTGGCCATCGATCTGCCCGGTTCGGGTGAGCGTCTGAAGGAGAAGGCGACATTCGACTCCTGGCGCTCCGCGTTCCGCGACGTGGTCGAAGACGGCGACGTCCTGGTGGGTCACTCGATGGGTGGCTTCGCCATCTCGATCGCCGCCGACGAGCTACCCGACGAGGTTGGGCGGTTGATCTACCTGTCGGCAGCGGTACCGGTCGAGGGCGGGACGATGGGAACCTCCGTGTCCGACACCTCCGCGGATTTCTCGGCGGCTGCCGGCATGCCCGCCGCGGACTTCATGGGGACGATCGAGACTCCTGAACAGGGCACGTGCGCGACCTTCACCAGTCAAGAAGCGGCGAACAAGATCTTCTACCACGACTGTTCCCCAAAAGATCAGGTCTGGGCGTTCGAGCACCTGACGCCGCTGCCGATCGGACCGGCACTTGAGACGTTCAACCTTCCGCGCTTCTGGGCAGCGCCGATCCCGCGTGATTTCATCCTCACGACGGACGACCGCTCGCACAGCGTGGCGATGGACAACGAGTTCATGCGGCGCTTGGGTTTGAGCAACTGCTTGAGCATCATCTCGTCGCATTCGCCGTTCCTGAGCCGCCCGGCTGACACCGCCAAGCTGCTCGACATCTGCGCACGCGGCACCCTGTCCTGACGCCCGCCCGTCCCTGGACCAACGCCTCTCGGCTCGTGCCACGCGTGCGTCAGTCGCAGAGCATCCGGGAGACGCCCTCGCGTCGGTCGGCGATCTGCGCGCGGCGCTCGGCGGCCGAGCACGTCCTGGCACCGGGAAGGCGTTCGGCGATCTCAGACATTTTGAGCACGGATGTCCTCGGCGCCGAGGGTTCGGCCGCGCCAGCGAGCCGCAGGATGAGAACGCCGCGCTGGAGGCCGGTGGTGTCGAGCCAGTTGAAGAGGCCGGGATCGCCTGGCGACACCACCATCCGGTATTCGCCATCGGCGTCACGGTGCGCCTGTCTCTGGTTGATGGTGGTCAACCGGTTCGCATAGTCGAGTGTGTGCCATAACGACGAGGCGAGCTGCAGTCCCCAGAAGTCGGCACCGGGATCGGGCATCTCGATAAGGAGCGCATCGTCGGGGCCGAGATCCCACCACCCGCTGTAGACGTCGGGCAGCTTTGTACCGCTGCGGGACAGGTCCGAGCCGAAAGCGTTCGGGTTTTCGGCGAGGCGGTGCGACTCCTTTGTCCAGAACCGTATCGCCCCTTCGAGGATCCAGTCGCCAATCATGTCGAACTCGGCCGCCACCCGGTTGGCATGGTGCTCTGGTCGCGGAGCGATCGTCCCGTCCAGGCACTCGATCCGCAGGCGCGACTTCCCGGCCGCGAGCCAGTCGTCGAAGAATTCCCGCACGAGGATCCCTGTCGCGCCGGGTGGCATCGACCACCAGCAACCCTCGCGTTCTGGCCCACCAAGGAAGATCTCGAAGTTGCCGTCGGGGTCGGTCGGCAGCTCGTCACCGGTGATCGTACGTGCAGGCGAACTCTGCCTGAAGTCCATCGACAGGTAGCGTGCGTTACCGATTCGCCCATGCACCCGGTACGCGCGATCTTCGCGCACCATCGCTCGCCGGTACACGGAGTCGGGGCTGGCCGCGCCCCAGTCGAGAAGGTGCGGCCGGTAGGGCTGGGAGAACATCGGCTCGAGCGGGTCTGAGTTCAACAAGGCTGCATCAACCGCATATGCCGTCATCAGCAGGAGGTAGCGGTAGGACTCGGCGCGGTCAACGGGGTTCGCGGTGAGGTCGAAGTCGGACAGGAGGCGGGCACTTTCCTGAAGGCGCCGGCAATAGAGGTCGACGGTCTGCTCATCCAACGGAACGTCGGGACCGTCGGGGAGCGCACGAAGAAGCTTGTCGATGAGCCCCGACGACGGCATCCTCGCCTTGGCGAACGGTGAGGTCTCGGCGGAATGTTCGCTCATGTGCACCAGCTCTCTCGCTCTTGGTCGTGGCGATCTAGCCTTGGACCGCGGCGGATGTTAACGTTCCGCGCCTCCGTAGACCAGCAGTGCGGGACCTGGAAGAACCGATGATCACTCCTGATGAGCTCTTAGACCGCGCCCGTCAGCGTGCCGGTGGCTCCGACTTCGGACCCGATGGGTGGCAGCCGGGCTTCGAACATCTCGTCGCGGCGGTTCACGAGGATGTCGGCGACGATGCGGACGCAGTGGCGCGGATCGAGGAGATCGTGCTCAACCGCCTGGTCAACCGCCTGCGCATCGAGGAGTGGTACGCGGCACACGGTGACGAGGCGGCCGCGAACGAGCTCGAGGGTCTCCTCATCGTGACCGGGACCGGTCGGTCCGGCACGACGGCGACTCACTATCTCCTGGCCGTCGACCCGCGCTTCCGCACACTACGGAAGTGGGAGATCGAAGATCCCGTTCCCCCACCCGATCTGGCGACGGAGCACAACGACCCGCGCCGGCCGAGGTCGGTGCAAGCGAATGTCAAGCACATCGTCACCGTCAATCAGCACACTGAGGACCGCAAGATCCACGAGCTCTCATTTCACGACGACGGAATGACGATGGGGCTGACGACGCACGCGGAGTATTGGCGGAATGCAGACCACACCACCGCGTTCCCCTACCACGAGCGCGTCCTGCGGATGCTCCAGTCACATCGCCCGCCATACCGGTGGTTGCTCAAGAGCCCCGACTACATGTACTTCCTTCCGCCGCTCGCGGCCTACTACCCCGACGCGAAGATCGTCGTGACCCACCGCGACCCGGTGAAGGTGATTCCGTCGGCATGCAGCGTCATCGCCGAGCACACCCGCATGCGGCTCCCGGATTTCGACCCCGATCCCGCCCAGTTCGGCCAAGAGATCCTCGAGCACCTGCTCGAAGCGGCGACGAGAGGGATGGCCGCCCGCTCGCTGATCGGGGAAGACCGATTCGCTGACATCGGGCAGCCAGAACTTCAGTCAGATCCCATCGGCATCGCGCAACGCATATATGACTTCGCGGGAATCGACCTCACAGACGAGGTGGGAGCGACGATGGTCGAATGGAGCAGCGGCGTGCAAGCAGCGCCGCGCGGTGAGCACCGGTATAGCGCGGAAGAATTCGGCCTGACAGACGAGCAGATCCGCGAGGCCTTTTCCGAGTATCTCGACCGCTTCGGTGAGTACTGTCTACCGAGGTCCTGAGTCTGCCGGCCGGCCTGCTTCCAGATCGCCGTGGACGGCAAAGATCGAGCACCGGGCCCGTCGGATCCACGGGTTTTCGCGACAACGAGCCCGAGGAATCGCGACACCGAGCCCGAGGAAGCAGAGAACAGCTACTCTGCGGTGAGGCAATGAGGTAGAGAGCGAGCTGCGCATGACGAACCAGACGATGGGGGCAAGGCGGGTCTATACCGACGAAGTGACACTCCCTTACCGGGTCTACGATGCCGATCACCACATCTATCCTCCGTCGGATTCTCGAATCCGACACCTCCCGAAGAGGTATCACGAGGCGTTGGAGGCGACCGCAGGCCTTGCCGTTCCGGACCCCGAAGGGGAGCTGGAGGGGATGGACGACAAGTCCATCGCCACGACCATCGGCACGCACCCGGTACCGGCGGGCGGCTTCGGCGGCATTGATTTGAGGGAGCTCCCGCAAATGCAGGCTCTGGAGAGCCGGACGATCCCGATTCCTGGCGCAATGTTGAACCGTCTCAACCCGATGAAGGAGCTCGATCTTCTCTCTCGGGCCGAGCTGGTCGAGCGCTACAACGAGATGCGCCCGGCCTTCGAAAGGAAGGAGCCGCGGCTCAAGCTGATGGACATCCAGGGGGTCGAAACAGCGGTCGTGCACGCTGGTGGTTTCGAGAACGAGCCGGCGTTTCGCGGTGGCGATCTTGACCTCGGCTACGCCGTGACCCGGGCATGGAATGAGTACGTGCTCGAGGACTGGGGCCTCAATACCGAGAACCGCATTCTCTGTCCGCTGCAGGTCCCGCTCGTCGACCCCGATCGGGCGGTCGCGGAGCTCGAGTGGGGTATGGAGAATGGCGCGCTGCTGGTGAACCTGCCCTCTGGCGACGCCTACGGCCGTTCGCCGTTTGACCCGATGTTCGACCCGGTCTGGGCTCGGGTCAACGAGGCAGGCCTACGCGTGGTGACCCACCTTGGTGGAGCTAACCGCGTCGACCGTAGCGCTGACTGGAGCGAGGACGGCACGGTCCCTTATCCGAAGTACGACGCGTTCCAGTGGGTCTTGTACTGGAGTGACCGCCCGATTATGGAGACGGTCACGGCGATGATTTTCCACAACCTGTTCGGCCGGTTCCCCAAGATCAAGGTGCTGATCGCTGAGTTCGGCACGGTGTGGCTGCCGTACCTGATCCGCAAGCTCGATCATGCCGTGATGCTGGGTCGCCGGCCGACCTACGGCAAGTTGACAGGTCGTCCGAGCCAGCTCTTCAAGGAACACTGCCTGGTCGCGCCGTACCCGGAAGAGAATGTCACTCGGGCTGCCGCGGTCGTAGGCTGGGACTGCCTCGTATTCGGCTCCGATTTCCCGCATTCCGAAGGCCTGCCTGACCCGATTCAATATGTGAAGACGATAGAGGGGATCGGGGACGACAAGATTCGCTTGCTCATGCGGGACAACCTGAAGGACTTCCTTACGTTCCGCTGAACAGCAGCCTCGAAACGCTGACGCTCCTCGTGGCGCGTCGCGAATTCCCGCGGAACTCACCCACCGAGTGAACGAGCGGGTTGAGACGGATCTGCCTGAGTCTTGGGATCCTGGTTGAGCACATGGGTTCGGCTGGGATACGCTCGTCCGTAGAACTAAAGCGGGGGTATTAAGATTGGCTTTTGACTACATCGTTGTCGGGGCCGGTTCAGCGGGGTGCCCGTTGGCCAACCGTTTGTCGCAGGACCCCAAGGTCAATGTCCTGCTGCTCGAGGCGGGTCCGTCCGATCGGAATCCCCTCATAAACATGCCCAAGGGCTTCGGCAAATTGCAGGGCAACCCGAGGTACGCGTGGCATTTCCCGCAGAAGCCCTTTCCCCCACTGCACCAGCAAGAGACGTGGGCGCGCGGCAAGGTGCTCGGTGGCTCGAGTGCCATCAACGGCATGATCTACAACCGCGGCAGCAAGGCTGACTTCGAGAACCTTGCCGACCTGGGTCTTCCCCAATGGGGTTGGGACCAGGTTGTCGGTGCCTACCGCGAAATCGAGGACAATGAACTTGGAGCGACGCCCACTCGCGGGAGTGGGGGTCCTCTCCATGTCTCTCGTCTAGAAGACGCAGATCCGGTGTGCGACGAGATCATCGCTGCCGGCGGCAACCTCGGGTGGAAGGCGGTAGACGACTACAACGAGAGCGACGACGAGCGCATCGGCTACGCAATGTGCACCATCAAGGCGGGTCGACGGGTCAGTTCGGCGCATGCGTTCATCCATCCGATTCGCGACCGACCCAATCTGACCGTCGCCACCGGCTCGTGGGCCGTGAAGCTCTTGCGCAAGGGTGATCGCATCACGGGCGTCCGGGTGCGCCGGGGCGGGGTCGATGTTGAACACAACGCTCAGCGCGAAGTCATCTTGTCACTGGGCAGCGTCGGTTCGCCCAAGTTGCTCCAGCTTTCGGGCATAGGCCCGGCTGAGGTTCTGCGTTCTGCGGGCATCGATGTCGTCGTCGACAGTCCAGGGGTGGGTGCCGGGATGCGCGAACACCGCTGCCTCGCCTTTCACTACCGACTCAACAAGAACGTCGGTTACAACAGGCTGCTGAGCACCGTCCCGCGACAGATGTTGACGACGATGCGTTATTGGACCCATCGACGCGGTCCGATGGCCACCCCAGCGTACGACGTCGTGGCCTTTCTGAAGGCGCTTCCAACCTCCGAGCGGCCGGATGCCCAGTTGCTCGTGACCCCGCTCTCCCTTGCCAACGTCAACCTGAAACAGCCGCGCCTCGAGCGTGAGCCCGGCATGCAGTGCATCGGCTACGTACTGCGGCCTGATGCGGAGGGTTCCATATCCATCACCTCCCCCGCTCCGGACGCGCCACTCGAAATCGTCCCGAATTATCCTGGGGACTGGACATGACCGCGACGTCGCCGTCGGGCTGTTCAGGTCGATTCGAAAGCTCTTTGCCACCGACCCGTTGGCCTCGTTCATCGTACGCGAGACTCAGCCCGGGGCGAGCATCAATGACGACGACGAAGAGGCGATGGTGAACGCCGTCCTTACGTCCGGCTATTGCGGGTACCACTCGGTCAGCACCGTTGCCATGGGAACCGCCGATTCGGCACCTCTCGACCCGGACCTGCGCGTCCGTGGCGTTGAGGGGCTCCGGGTCGTGGACACATCGGTCTTCCCGACAATGGTGTCCGGCAACTGTAATGCACCGACGATGGCGTTTGGTTGGATCGCCGGACAACGGATCCTCGGCGCGGCCTAGCGAGATGCGCCGTCACACAGGAGGTCACTCATGGACAGACTGATGATCGTCTCGGCCGATTCACACGCCATCGCGCCGCCTGAGTCGTGGAAGAACTATGTAGAAGCGCGGTACCACACGTATCTGCCACAACTGGAGGAGGAGAACAGGGTCTTCACCGCATGCATGGTCCCGCTCAACGGGTACGTACAGGAGCAGACAGAGGCGTACGACTTCGACAGAGCGTACAGGTCTGGAGGCGTCGCAGGACTGTGGGATGCCGACACTCGGATCCGGGAGATGGACCGTGAAGGCATCGCCGCCGAGGTCGTCTACCCGGGCGACCCGCGCGCCGCGGACTTGTTTCACGCACCGCTGTCTCAGGCGTATCCGCTCGAGGTGTGTGACGCCGGCACGCGTGCGTACCATCGATGGGCTCACGACACATTTGGCCGCAACCGCGACCGAATCCTTCTCGTCGGCGTGACAGGTACCTGCACCGACATGGCTGCGACGCTGGCCGAGCTTGAGTGGATCGCGGACCATGGTTTCGTCGGCACCTTCGTGCCGGGCAACACCATCTTCCCCAGGATGCGCCCGCTGAGCGACACGTCCTACGACCCTTTCTGGGCCCGCTGCGAGGCACTCGGCCTCGCTGTCGTGGTCCACGCCGGATATGGCATCGACCAAGGCTCGCTCTTCCCCGAAATCGAGCGGATCACGAACTCCGTGGCCGAACGGGGTGGTTCGGACATCGATCTCCTGATGGAGATCACCACCGACGTGTTCACTCCGGAGTTCTTCTCCGATGTGCGCCCCCGCCGACCACTCTGGCAGCTGACCCTCGGGGGGGTGTTCGACCGGTTTCCGCAGCTCAAGCTCTTCCTTGCCGAGATCCGCGCCGACTGGATGCCCGCCACCTTGCAGCACCTCGACAGAGTCTTCGAAGCCCGCCGCGGTGAGTTGCCCGCCAAGCAGCGGCCGAGCGAGTACTGGCACTCGAACGGACTCACATCGCTGTCGTTCGTCCACCGATGCGAAGTCGCCATGCGCTACGAGATCGACCTCGACACCCTCGCGTTCGGTCGTGATTACCCGCACGGCGAGGGCACATGGCCCAACACCACGGCCTGGCTCGTGGACGCTCTTGGCAACCTGCCCGAAAAAGAGTCGCGCCAGATCCTCGGTGAGAACATCGTGAGGTTCCTCGGACTCGACGGCGCGCACCTGCAGAAGGTCGCGGACCGGGTCGGACCGGGTGCCGCAGAGATCATCGGCAAGACCTCCGACCTCTCGCCGGAGCTTCTGGCGCACTTCGATCTCCGCGGTGGCTACCTGAAAGAGGCTGAAGGTGGTCAAAAACTTTCGACCGTTGACGCGATGGTGCAGGAGGACCTGGCCAGAGTCGCCTCGTGAACGGCCGTTCAGACCGTCATGTCCCTTGACGGGTCGAACCGGGCCCGCGTAACCTAAGAATGAGAGATTAGATTTGGGGGTAACCCGGGTGGTGCATGACGCTCCGGCTGAACAGGTGATGTCCTCGGAGCCAACGGCGTCTCGGGAGCACGCGCCGCTCTTCGTCTTCTCGGCGGACACGCACGTCGGTCCGCGGCCGGAGGATCTCCGGCCGTACTGTCCGAAGGCCTCGCTCGAACAGTTCGATGCCTTCGGCGCCACCGTGAAGGACTACAACACCTTCTTCGAGTTGCGGGCGTTCTCAGAGGACTATTGGAACGGGCGCCGGCGCAACATGGAGACGGCCGGGCACTTCGACCCCCATGCGCGTTTGCGCGACATGGACCGCGACGGGATCAGTGGCGGGATCGTCTTCCACGACAGCCTCAACGGTCAGCCATTTCCGTTCGACTACATGAATTCGCTCGGCAACGGCATTCCGGCACCGGAGGCGCGCCAGCTGGCGGCGGTCGGGCGTGCCCTGTACAACCGCTGGCTGGTCGACTTCTGCTCCGTGGAGCCGGAGCGCAACGTGGGCCTCGCTCAGTTGCCGTTCTGGGATGTCGACGCCTCGATCGCCGAGCTCGAGTGGTGTGCCGAGCACGGCCTGGGCGGGGTCAACTTCCCGGCGCCCGGCCAGCCGGGATTGCCGTCCGTCTTCTCGCCCGAAATGGACCGCTTCTTCTCTGCCTGCGAGGCACTCGGCATGACCCTGGCCACGCACATCGGCGCCATGCCCCCGACGTCCGAATACCTCGAATATGGCGATCCCACCCACGAGGGTACGTTTCACTTCGGGTTGCTCGACTCCGGTGAGTGGGGTGTGCGCACTGTCTACCAGCTGGTGATCTTCGGAGTCTTCGAGCGCCACCCAGGTCTCAAGCTCGTGCTCACCGAGGTGCCCGGCGTCTTTTGGAACGAGATGTGCCTCAAGATGGACTCCTTGCAAAAGACGCCGATCCGGCGCAAGGAGCAAGCCCTGCCCCGACTCCCGAGCGAATACGCCGCCACCAACGTGTGGATGGGCAACAGCTTCCAGTCGCGCCAGGAGGCCGAGACCGCGATCGCCATCGGGCGCGAGGACCGGTTCATGTGGGGATCGGACTACCCGCACCCCGAGGGCACGTACAGCTACCCGGACGATCCGGACGAGATCCCCATGACCCGGCTCTCGCTGGCCTTCACTTACCACGACCTCCCGTTGGACAAGGTCCGCATGATCCTCGGCGAGAACGCGTTCGACGCCTTTCCCCGTCTCGATTCGCAGGCCCTGCACAAGGTGGCTGCTCGGGTCGGCATCACGCCCGCCGAGATCTCGCTCGCACCCGAGATGGAGGACCACCTCTACGTCTACGAGCGAGGCACCCTGGGGTTTCGCACCGAAGGGCCTTGGAACTAGGGCAAGGTCGGATTGGAATACCGGCAGTGACTGCCGGTTGGCAAGCTAGCTTGAGCTGGTGAGCCAGATTCGAAAAGGGGAATGAGAATGACCAACGCTGAGCAGGCGGAGCGGATGCTCCTTGTGTCATCAGACGGGCACATCGGACCACCGGCCGAGAGCTACCGCGAGTACTTCGACCCGAAGTACCGAGCTGACTTTGACGAATGGTTTGCCTCGTACCTCCCGGTATGGCTCACGAAGGGGACGACAGCCCGCGAGTCAGTCAAGAGCGCGACCGACGCGGTGATGTGGGGCGAGGAGTACCAGCAGGCCTTCGAGGCGCGGGCGGCGAAGATCCCCTGGGGCATTGAAGGAAAGTGGGACGCGAAGCGTCGGCTCGAGGCGCTCGACATCGATGGCGTCGCCGCTGATGTCATGTTTCCTGACGACCAGTCAGCCAACTCGCCGCCCTTCCTCGGTCTGGCTCGTGACTTCAGCGAGGAGTGGGACCGATGGTCGCCGGCGCAGCGCCGCGAGGGTGCGCGCGCCTACAACCGGTGGCTCTCCGACTTCTGTTCAGCGGACCCGAGTCGACTGCTGGGCGTCGGACTCATCGGTTCCCTTACCGATGTGGACGATGCCATCGAGACCGTCCGTTGGTGCAAGGAGAATGGTGTCAACGGCGGTTTGCTTCTGCCGGTGAACTACTACAACCAAGTCGAACCGTTCTGGCACGAGGAGCGGTACGACCCGCTGTGGTCCGTGTGCAGCGAGCTCGATATGCCCCTCCACACCCATGTCGGTCCTGGGAGCCCGTACTACTCCAGTGACCCGTTCATCGGCGGCCTGCTGTGGTCGGCGGAATGTTCTTTCTGGGTGCATCGGCCGCTGTGGTTCTTCATACTCGGGGGCGTGCTCGAGAAGCATCCGAATCTGAAATTGGTGTTCACCGAGCAGGGCGTCGACTGGGTGCCGGGGGCCCTGATGATGATGGATTATCTGCTCGAAGCGAAGATAACCCCGTTCAGCGAGAGCGACCGAAAGAAGATGTACTCCATCAAGCCGAGCGAGTACTTCTTCCGTCAGTGCTGGATCGGAGCGACCAACACCGATGCGCTCGGATGGGTGTCCTCGGGGGATCGCGAGACGCTCGGCTTCGAGCGGTTGATGTGGGGTTCGGACTACCCACATATGGAATCGGCCTGGCCCCAGACGCGGGAGAAGCTTCGCAACCTGATGAAGGAGATATCACCTGGCGAGGTCAAGGCGATGGTGGGCGGCAACGCGGTCGAGTGCTACAGCATCGACACCGCGGATCTTGCGGAGACCGTCCAGCGGATTGGCCCGACCGAGGAAGAGATCATCACCGCGTGAGCTGAGTGCACATCCAGCAGGATGAATTCAGCTACTACGCCTCAATACAAGAGCTCCGGAAGAGCCTGGGCCGGCTTTTACACTCTCGGCCCCCGAGGAACAACAGGGCGGTCGCTACGATTCGAGGCCGGCCGTGAGAACGCCGATGAGGTCTTCGACGAGGTCTTCCAAGGGAGCGCCCAACGTACCGGTCTCGAGAGCGTTCTGAAAGCGGGCCAGTGTATGAACGGCGCTGGTGATGAGAAACTCCCAGCGTTCCCTTTGGATTGCCTCAGGGAGCGAGGGGACGAGGTGACGTGCGATTGCCCTCAATCCATGAACCGTCTCGGGGGGGACCACGGACTCGAGACCGAGTGACCCTCCTCGCTCGATGTAATAACGGGAGAGGAACGGGACGTAGTAGTTCCCTTCGATGAGGTTGCTGGCGAGCGGCCCCACGAATGACCTGACGTAGTCAGCAAGCTGGGGCCGTTCGTTCCCCACGGCCAGCGCAGCCAGGAAGTCGTTCCTCGTGTCCGAGACGAACTGGGCGCGGTGGGCAGCCACCGCGTTGACCAGGTTCTCCTTGTCACCGAAGTGATACTGAATCGCCGCTTTGTTCCTCTGCCCCGCCGTGATCGCGATCTCGCGTAAGGGAACCGCGGCGATCCCGCCTTCGGCGAACAGCCGCTCTGCCGTCACCAGGATCAGCTCTCGTGTCGCCTCTCCTCGGGCGTTGGCTCGCATGGCTTCGCCTCGGGGATTGGGCCGGTACCTGTCGGCCACCCGCGAAACAGCCGTCACGAACGACGCCACAGGGGGAGGGGCATCCGGGGAGTTTAGGTCACCCACCGTCGGGATGTCGCTAAGGGCCCGCGGCTTCGCCGCGGGCGCCGCTGAGATCCGGGTTCGTGAGGACATGTCTCACGGGTTCACGGCTCTTCGACTCGAGAGATCTACAAAGGTGCAGCCTCCGTGCCGTGACCGATGCGGGCGATGAACTGACCCGTCTTGGCGGGAGCCCAGAACTCGGCGGTATGGAACGCAGAACGCCCGGTTGCGACACGCGAGGAGACGGTGTACCGGAGCTCCGCGAACACGTACCAATCGTCGGTGACCTGGGAGAGCTTCTCGACCGACTCCACCTCGTAACGATCGAAGAAGGCCTCGTAGTACGCCCGGTGCGCTGCAGTTCCTTCGAGTTCAGTGATCGTCCCGGTGTCCTCGACGTAGTCGCGCACGGTCGACACCACACGATCGTGGAGCACGCTCATGACGGCGTCCACGTCGTTGCCCCGCAGCGCCTCGAGAAACGCCTCATAGCGGTCGTACACGCGTTGCCGGGCGAGGAGCTGATCGCCGGGAATGGTGTTGGGCTCGTCGGCTCCTCCGAGAGATTCGACCGGGTAGCGGATCCAGATCAGTTCGCCCGTGATGCCCGGCCCGCTTCCGGAGGGGAAGAGCCCGAGGGTCTGGGTGGAGTACTCCGGTTCAGGGTCGGTCTTGATGCGGACTCGTGAGATGTTGTCCTGGAAGGTGTACCAGGTTCCCCGTATTTCGGTGAGACCTATGACCTCGGTGAGATCACTGTGCCCGCGGATCATGCCGTAGGCTTCGACGATCTCCTCTCGGAGCGTGAGCCGGGGCAGCTTCACACCGCCGTCAGGCAGGAGCTCGGGAACCACCATGTATGCGTAGGGACCTTCGGGAGTCAAAGTGTCGTAGAGCGGCTCCATGTTGCCGCTGGCCGCGTTGATCTCCTCCTCGATGTGCCAGATCGACTGGGCATACGCGTGCACCGACGCGTCTGCAGTGATGCGGAGGATCTCCGGATCGATGTCGAGCGCAGGCATGGGTGACTCTCCCTCTTTCGTGATGACTACTTCAACGTTTCGTGATGACTAAAAAACTTGAGCAGCGGCGGCCGCCGACCAGCGATGCCACCGACCGGTGCCATACCACGCAAGGTCACAGGGCCTGATAGGGCTTGGCGGTCATCAGGTGCACTACCTCGTCGATCCCGGTCTGCGAGACATCGCGAGGGTCGTTCGCGATCGTGAGCTTGTCGGAGTCGAGGATCTCGTCGAGATGATCACGCACGTCCTCAATGGTCAGATTCGGGTTGCTGTATCCCGGCGTCGTGCCGAACAGGCGGGCCTCCACCGTTCCAGCCGACGAGTCGAAGAGGCCCCCCGACAGCTCGCACGACTCGTGCGACAGATAGGCCACCATCGGGGATACCAGTTCGGCCGGCTGGGCGTCCACGAATGCTTTCATGATGGACGGGTCGTGGATGGTGTAGAAGTGATGGAAGGAGTTGCTGACGCCGCCGGGGCTCACGGCGTTCACCCGGATCCCGAAATTGCCCTCCTTCGAGGGCCAGACCGCGCGTCAGACCGTAGATACCGAACTTGGCCGTCCCGTAGATCGTGAGTCCGGCCATGCCCCACATGCCTCCTGAGGTGGTGTTGACAATCCGTCCGTAGCCCGCCTCCCGCATGTGCGGCCAGGCGGCGCGGCACATCCAGATGGAACCCATCAGATGGACACCGATCACCTTTTCGAGATGTGGGGACTCGATCTCGTCGAAATCCGCGACCACCCCGATACCGGCGTTGTTCACCAGGATGTCGAGGCGGCCCCACGTGTCCACGGCCGTCCGGACCACTTCCTGAGCGCTCTTCTCGTCGGCGACGCTGTGGAGGTCGGCGACCGCTTCGCCACCGGCTGCGTTGATCTCGGCCGCCACGAGTTCGGGGTCTGCGGGAACGACACCCCGACCGTCGGGCCCGACTCCGAGATCGTTCACGACGACCTTTGCGCCGCGCGATGCCAGGAGCATGGCATGGGCGCGCCCCAGGCCCGGGTTCCCGCCAGCTCCCGTCACGATCGCGACCCGACCATCGAACCGGAGATTGCTCATGGCCCCCCCTTCTACGTCGAGATGAGCCACCTTGCGAGGCAGGGGTCAAGCTCACAGTGGCACGATGTCACTCAGCGCCGTTCACGCTGGGCGACAGTGTAACTGGAAGTGAGTCACACGTCTTCTTTGTCTTGAGTGGGCTGTGCCGGAATTGGGCGCTCACCGTCCGAGCCGACGTTCAGCATTACGCGAGAAGCTCGAGGAGCCACCGGGGTCCGACTACCTCAGCTCCCAGGGCCTCTGCTCGTTGCCGCAATCCACGATCAGCGGTGACGAGGGTCACCTCACCAGAGTCCTTCGACGCGGCCTCGATGAGAGCGTCGTCACCACTGCCAGCAGCATGGAGAACGGTCACGCCATCGGCGCCGCCAGTTGGAGTGCCGGCGCGAGCCTTGCCCTCGAGAACGACGACGACCGGTGGGGCGACTCGCCCGGAGACAACTGCAGCTCTTAGTTGCCCCACGAACGATGCAGCTGCTCCAGCTCGGTCTCGCCACCAGCCGTTCGGACGAGAACCGATCACGTTTGCGGCATCGACGAGAAGCATTGAACCAGCTTGACGGTTGCTCTTCACGTAGCGCCGTCTTCGGGTTCCGGGATGGGTGTACGACGACGGAGTGCCGGCACCGACTGGGCGAGTAGCAGGGCTACAGCGACGTGTGAAGGAGCATTGGGAAGGTGTAGGTCGTGCGGATCACAGGCGTGAACTCCAATTCGGCGCCGGGCTTGATCCGGTAGTCGGGGATCCGTGAGTGCCACACTCGCATCGCCACTCGAAGTTCGAGTCGAGCCAGATTGGAGCCCAGGCATCGGTGCACACCGCCACCGAACGCGAAATGGCGGAATCCCTGTCGGTCGAAGCGGACCTCGCCGGCGTCGGGGAGTCCGTCCTCGTCGGTGTTGGATGCGCCGTGGAACATGAACAGCTGGTCTCCCGCCTTGAGAGGGCACCCGGCCAGCTCGGTATCCGTGGTGACGACTCGGCCCGTCATCATGATCGGGGGTTCGTAGCGGAACAACTCCTCGAGTGCCGCGGGTATCAGCGAGAGGTCATGCACGATCTGACGGCGATGGTCGGGGTGCTCGGCGAGAAAGGCGAAGAAGCAATCGAGTGACGCCGAGACGGTGTCGAGACCACCGATGAACAACGGGAAGCAGATGTCGAGCAACTGCTGGCGCGTGAGCGGGCGGCCCTCGAGCTCAGCGTCGAGGAGTCCGCTGAGGACGTCATCGGTTCGTTCACGCTCCCGGTCGTTGAGCGCCCGGTCGAAATAGTCGTAAATGGAGAGTGCCATCTCCTTCTTCAGAACGTCGCATCGTGGATCATCGAAGTCAGTGCCCAGGACCTGGTTCGCCCGGACAATGCCGTCCTTCATCTCCAGGAAGCGGGGCAGGTCACGGAGCGGCAACCCGATCAGGGTGAGGAACACCTGGGACGGAAACGGGATGGAGAACTGCTTTGCGAAGTCGATCTCCGTCTCGCCGCCGAAGCCGTCAATGAGGTCGTTCACGAGCTTTTCAATCGGCGTCTCGAGCCCGCGCAACCGTTGGGGCGCGAACAACGGGTCGATCACCTTGCGGTACTTCCTCTGCTCGGGCGGATCGAGTTCGATCGGGATGAGCGCACGGTCGGTTCCCATCTGCCCGCGGTTCCCCGCGCTCGAGAAGATCTCTGGGTGGCGGAGTACCTCCTCTTCGGCGACCCGGTGTGACACGACGACGGTGCCACCATCGGCGCTTTCCGTGCGGATCACCGGACCCGCGCCGCGCATCGCCTTGTAGAGCTCTTGTGGGTGCCTCGTGACCGCGGCGTCCATGGCTCCGACGAGACCACCGGCACCGGTCTTGGTCTGGTCAGCCATCGCATGTCCTCCTCGGCATAGGACCAGGCACCGTGCGAGTCCGTCGCCGCTCGACGGTGTGGAGCCTGGCGAGAATCGACCTCAGAGAGAATACCCGGCTGTTGATCCGTCCTCTCCATGGCGCTCCTGACCGATCAACAGCCAATCGCAAGACCAGTCGACACGTGGAAGACTCCAGCACGATGAGCGAGAGGTTCGGCCGATGAAGGTGACCGTGGACGAGGACCTCTGCCAGGGCCACGCCCGCTGTTGGGACGTGTGCCCGGAGGTGTTCTCCCTCGACGAGCAGGGCCACGCACTCGTCGTTGTCGACGACGTACCCGTGGAGCTCATCACGAAGGTGCGAGAGGCGGCGGATCTGTGCCCCGAACGTGCCATCGAGCTGAGCTGAAGGAACGAGGGAGGGTACATGAAAGTGGAGGCCGGCCAGGTGGCCGTCGTGACCGGCGCGGCGAGTGGGCTCGGACGCGCCCTCGCCATGGAATTCGCCGCGCGGGGTCTCAACGGAGTGCTCGCCGACGTCGAAGAGGAGCCGCTCGCCGAGACGGTGAAGACGATCGAGGCGACAGGCGCCACGGTGATCGGCGTGCCCACTGACGTGCGCTTCTCGGACCAGGTCGACGCACTTGCCGCCACCACCTTCGAACGGTACGGACGCATCGACGTCGTCGTGAACAATGCCGGGATCATGTCGGGCATGGGTCCGATGTGGGTATTCGAGGAAAACGACTGGGAGTGGACGTTGTCGGTCAACCTCCGCGGCGTCGTGCACGGGATCCGCGCCTTCGTGCCGCGTCTGGTGGCCCAGGGTTGGGGACATGTCGTCAACACTGCCTCCATGGCCGGCGTGTCCGCCGGGCCCGGACTGGGGCCCTACATGGTGTCCAAGCACGCCGTTGTCGCACTTTCGGAAGGGTTGGCCGCGGACCTCGCATTGGTCGGCGCGAACGTCGGTGTGACCGTGATCTGCCCCGGCGGGATGGTGACGAACATCGTCAACGCCGAACGGAACCGGCCCGCCGAGCTGAGCATCGCTTCGAGAGAACTGGATGATCTCACCTTGCGAGGACTCACCGACTGGATGTCGACAGTGAGCGGGCCGGACATGTCAGCGACCGATGCGGCCGAGATCGTGGTGCGCGGGATCGAGAGCGACGTCCTGCATGTCGCCCCCAACGGTTCCGGGGTGGGTGTTCGGTCGCGGGTCGATCGACTGCTCGCTGACATTCCAGACCGCTGAAGCCGGCGGAAGTCCCACCGCGGGATCGCCCCGCCGCCAGGACCGTCGGTGCATCGGGACGAGCCTGAGGCGTGCGGCAGGGACTATAAAACGATCGGCGCGAACCAACGGGAGCTCCGGGTGCAGCCTCCCGCATGTGCCAGCAGGGGATGGTGCACCACAGTGACGAGAGGAGGAAGCGGTGGGAACACTCGACGGCAAGGTGGCAATCGTGACCGGTGCAGGTCGCGGCATCGGTCGAGGGATAGCTGAACGGTTCGGGCGCGAGGGGGCGAACGTCGTCGTCGCGTCCAGGAGTACGGGAACCGTCGACCAGGTCGTCGAGGGGATCCGAGCCGCAGGCGGTGTCGCCACCGGCGTCACCGTCGACGTGGGCGAGCGCAGCCAGGTGGAGCGCATGGTCGAGTCCGCGATCGACTCCTTCGGCCGCGTCGACATCTTGGTGAACAACGCCCAGTCCTTCGGAACTCCGACTTCGCCTTCGTCCGCGGTCTCCGTCATCGCGCTCGAGGATTATCCGGAGGACGACTGGGACTACGTGTTCCAGACAGGAGTGAAGGCAACCCTGTACGCCATGCAAGCGGTGTTCCCGGGAATGCGTGAACGCGGCTGGGGACGCATCGTGAATTTCGGCTCACCGGCCGATCATTCCGCAATTGCCCTCATGTCGGGGTACAACGCCAACAAGGCAGCCATTCGGTCCCTGACTCGCACCGCGGCCAGGGAATGGGGAAAGTTCGGCATCACGGTCAACGTGATCAGTCCCGGTATCGAGACGGACGCGGTGCGGACGCACTTCGCCTCCATGGCAGGCGGAGACATGGCGGCGGGAGCGAAGATCCACGAACAGGCTCTCAAGCACAAGCCGATTCAGAGCGCCGGAACCCCGGAAGACGCCGGGGGGCTCGCCACGTTCATCTGCTCCGACGACGCCGCCTACATCACCGGAATGACTTTTATGCTCGACGGGGGAAGCACCCCGACCTGACCCACGAACGACGGTCCGTCATGGCATCGTCCACCCACCGTTCGTGGGAACGGTGGCGCCAGAGACGAAGCCCGACTCCGGGCTCAACAGGAACTGGACGACCGGAGCGACGTCGTCGTACGGGTCGCCGAATCGGTGCAGTGCGACCTGCTCGAGCTGGGCCGCAGCAAGGTCGGCGTTCGCGGCGGCCCAGGTCTGATGGGCAGGTGTGGACGCCAGAGGCCACACGGTGTTCACCGTGATGCCATGGACGCCCCATTCCAGGGCCAATCCTCGGGTGAGCGAGCGGATAGCCCCCTTGGCGCTGATGTAGTTCAGGCTCACCGCCGGCATGGGACGGTCGCTGACCTCGGAGCCGAAATTGACGATCCGTCCTCCACCACCCTCGACCAGCTGAGGAAAGACCGCCTGGCACCACCAGAACGTCCCCCCGACCACCACGTCGAACCCGCGTCGCCACTCTTCCTCGGTGATCCCTTCCGCGGGGCCGTAGGGCCCGCCAGCCGCACAGTTGACCAGGCCCCACGCAGGTCCCATCGTAGATTCAACGGCTGCCGCCGTCGCGAACACCGCCTCGCGGCGACCGACGTCGCAACCGAACCCCCTGGCGGATCCGCCCAAGGCGCCGAACCGTTCAGCGTTACGCTGCGCACCGTCCTCATCGATATCGACGAGAGCGACGTCGTCACCAGCCTGGAGCATGCGGTGGGCGACTGCTTGTCCGATCCCTCCTGGGGATCCCGAACCGACGACGATCACAAGACGACTCACACGCACCTCCACTCGGTTTCAGCCGCAGGCGTGCGCTCAGCTCAGACGAACGGATGCAGCGTATCGACGAAGCGTACCGATCCCGGCGTCGGCCCGAGGTCGTGATGGCCGCCATCGTGCGGTGTGCACCTCGGAAGCGACGCCCGGCCCGAGTGGGCGCGCGACGCCGGAGGTACTGTTCGGTCGTCGAAAAGGGTGAGAATGACACTTCAGTCAACGACTTTCGAACGACGCCCGGTGCCGGGACCCTACGCCAGGGAGTTGACACTCGAGGTCGACGGCTCGGTCCTGTCCGGAATCGTTGCCGGTCCGTCGGACGGGTCGCCTCGGGCGTTGGTCGTCGCCATCCATGGCCTCGGCATGCACGCCGGATACTTCGATTCGCAGACGGCGCCCGGGCTTTCCCTCCTGCAGCTGGCCGCGGAATCCGGGTATGCCGTCTGGGCACCTGACCGTCCGGGTACCGGAGGGAGCGCCGCCGTTCCCGAAGAGCACCTGACCTTGTTCGGCCAGGCTGATCTGCTCTTACGGGCGATTGACGTATTCAGGTCCGAGCGGCCCGTGGGTGCCGGGGTGATCCTCGTCGGGCACTCATACGGCCTCAAGGTGGCCTGGACCATGGCCGCGCGCGACGCCGCGGGGCGGTTGCTCGGCGTGGACGGTGCCAGTTCCGGTATCACCTACGGCTTCGAGTGGGTCGCCGAAGCTGGAGACGCAGGCGCATCCGTGCGCCGCCCACCTGGGGTGGACATTTGGGGGCCGCGTATGCTCTACCCACCCCGTGCCGTCGAGCGCGCCACCATCCCTGGCCATGGGGATCCCGCAGTCCAGAGGTCCGAAGGGCCGGCGTGGCCGTCCGAGATACGGTCCATGGGCCCTCGCATAGGCGTACCCGTGAGGATCACCTTCGCTGATCACGAGACCGTCTGGCCCGTCACTGCGGCTCACTTCCATGACATCCGCGAGGTGTTCAGCGGCGCTCCCTACCTCGAGATCGCCGTCGAACCATTCGCCGGCCACAATGTCAGCCTCGGGTGGGCCGCTCGGGCCTATCACCTCAAAGTGCTGGCCTTCGTCGAGCGTTGCCGCCTGACCCAGCAATTGGGCTGATCAGAAGAGGCCCGATGATCGGGAGGCGGGTTGGCATTCGGAGGCGGTACGCCGCCCTCTTGCCGTCGGCCATCGCCGCCGCGGCGCTCGTGGCCGGCTGCGCGACTCTGCCCTCGGTACCCGT
Source organism: uncultured Acidimicrobiaceae bacterium (assembly GCA_963787485.1). Classification (GTDB taxonomy): domain Bacteria; phylum Actinomycetota; class Acidimicrobiia; order Acidimicrobiales; family RAAP-2; genus Bog-473. The sequence goes on from CAWBDF010000007.1 coordinate 995,490, forward strand.
GACGGCGTCGCTCGGAGCCCGCCATGAACCCGCCGCGTCGCGGGTCACCACCACCTCGACCTCCACCGAACCTCCCGCCGCACCCCTGGCATGGTCGCCCTGCAACGGGGGGCTGCAATGTGCCACCCTCACCGTGCCGCTCGACTACGCCCATCCGGAGGGGTCCACCGTCCCCATTTCGGTGGTCAGGCACGCCGCGGAGGAGCCGGCGGCGCGGATCGGATCCCTCGTCATCGACCCCGGCGGACCCGGCCTGTCGGGGGTCGACGACATGGCGAACGAGCTGAGCGCGCTGACGCCCCAAGTCCTCGACGACTTCGACATCGTGATGTTCGATCCACGCGGGGTGGGTCGCAGCGACCCCGTCACCTGTGGCGAAGCTCCGGGGAGTCCCCCAGCCAACCCAGCCGATCCGGTGCCCGTCACACCGACCCAGCAGGCGGCACTGATGGCGCAGCTGAAGCAGTACGGCCTCGCGTGTGAGAAGGCCAGCGGCGACATCCTCCCCTTCGTCGGGACGGTCGATGTGGCCTGGGACATGGAACGCCTGCGAGAAGCCCTGGGCGACACCGGCCTCACCTACATGGGCCAGTCCTATGGGTCGCTGCTCGGCCTCACCTACGCATCGTTGTTCCCGACCCATGTGCGCGCCATGGTGCTCGACAGCGTCATCGATCCCGCAATCTCGTACGACCAGTTCACGCAGGAGCAAGCTGACGGATTCGAGCGGATGCTGGACGCGTTCTTTTCGTGGTGCGCCGGAACATCCGCGTGCCCTTGGCGACCAGCCGGAGATCCCACCGCAGCCCTTCTCACAGCGCTCTCGGCCGCCGTGACGTCACCGGTCCCGGCCGGCGGAGGGCGCAGCGCCGGCGCCGGCGAGCTCTACGACGCGCTGCTCGACGGGCTCTACTCGCGCAACGACTGGCCCCAACTCGCGGCCGCCTTGGCGGCGGATGCCGCCGGCAACGGTTCTCGAGTGGTCGCCATGTCGGACCGTTACAACGCCGCTGGTTCCCCCAACCAGGACGACGCCGAGGCGGCGGTCGACTGCCTCGACCACCCCGTCTCTCGCCAGGCTTCGGCCTACGGTGCCCTGGCCGAGTCGTTCGGGACCTCGGCACCCGTCTTCGGGCCGCTCCTGGCCTGGGGCGAGGCCGCGTGCGCGGTGTGGCCGGTGCCGCCGACCCGGACGCCGGGGCCGGTCGCCGCGCCAGGCGCGCCGCCCATCCTGGTCGTGGGCACCACGAACGACCCCGCCACCCCGTACGCCTGGGCCGCCAGCGTCTCGCACGAGCTCAGCCACGGTGTGCTGCTGACCAGGGACGGAAGCGACCACGTCGCCTACTTCTTCAGCGCTTGCGTACGGCAGGACGTGCAGGAGTATCTCGTCACGGGCACACCTCCCCCAGCGGGCACCATCTGCACCTCCTGAAGGCCCTGGCTGACGTCGGGAGGTCGACGGTGTGGTCCTTCACGAGAGCGAGGACCCGGGACCGATCCTACGGGCGACCGATCCCATCTCGTCGACGATCGACCCGGGGACGGTGAAGGACGACCGTCCGTCGCACCGATGAACACGCGGGCATAACGGCTCGCGCCGCGGCGTGGGCGATGCCGACTACGCGCGGGCCAGGTCGGTGCCGTGCCCGATCTGAACGATGAACTTGTCCTCCTTGCCGGGGACCAGGAGTGTTGCGGTGTGGAAGGCCAACCGGTTGCCTTCCTCGGCGCCCGACCGGGCCGTCACCTCCACCCGGAGCTCCGCGAAGAGATACCACTCCTCCACGACGCGCTCGGAGCAGCTCGACCGACTGCACCTCGTAGAGGTCGAAGAAGGCTCTGAGGTGGTCTCGGAGGCCTGCCAAATCGTCGAGGCCCGTGATGGTCCCCGTGTCCTCCACGTAGTCGCGGATCGCCGACTGGCAGCCGGGGCTGAACAGCGCGACCAGGGCGTCGGCGTCGTTGGCGCGCAACGCCTCCATCAGCTGGTTGTGCAGCGCGAGCAAGTGGCGGCGGATCTCCCGGGGACTTTTGGGCTCGGCCACCGGCAAGTCCTTGCCGAGCAGGGTGCGGTCCATCCGCACCCAGGCCAGCTCGCCGGTGATGCCCGGACCGTTCGTGACCGGCAGGACCAGGACCATCTCCCGTTCACCGACATCACCCGTGGCCTTCTCCTGGCTTGTCGCCACGTCCTCGTGCATGGAATACCACTCGCCCCGAACCTCGAGCACAGGTTCCGCGCCGAGCACGTCTGAATGCCCGCGGATCATGGTGTACATCTCCTCAATGCCTTCGTAAGAGGTGTGCACCGGCAGCACGATGCTCCCGTCCGGCTGGGGGATCATCATGATCGCCCACGCCCAGGGGCCACCTGGGACCAACGTGCCCAAAATCGTCGGGACATGTCCCGTGCTCTCCAAGCGGACGTGGTTCCAACCCTCTTCCGCCGCGTGGACCTGCGCCTCGGCGCTTCGACGCAACAGATCGGGATCGATGTCGATCACAGGCTTCGTCAACATGCGCGCTCCTCGGTCACTCGACGATCTGCCGCCCACCAGCCAGGCGGCCCGGTCGACCGACGACCGACACTACAGGTCCGGCCGCTCGACTGCGGGGCCCCGATGAACTCGAGTTGCTGGTCTTCCGGCGGTGGCCGAGACGTCGGCAGGCAACCGCACACCTCATCGGCGTCTCAGCTCCAACACCGGGATCGTCCGTATGCCGGCCGTCTTCTCGGCGTACTCGGCGAAGCCAGGGTAGCGCCGCGACTGTTCGCCGTAGATCCGGTCGCGTTCCGCACCCACCACCTCGCGCACGGTCACCGGGTAGCTCTCCGTTCCCCGCTCCACCTCGCCCTCTCCCGCCGCAGTCAGGTTGTAGTACCAGTCGGGGTTTTCCGGTGCTCCGCCCTTGGAAGCGAACACGAAAACCCGGTCGTCCTCACCCTCGTCGGGCAGGTACATGAGCGGGTTGACGAGCTCTCGTCCGCTCTTGCGGCCCCGGTGGTGCACCAGGACCAGTGGAGCACCCTCGAACTGGCCCCCCACTCGGCCTCCGTGGTCCCGGAATTCATGAATGATCCTTTGGTTCCAGTCGTTCGCGTCGGCCATGTCCCGCTCCTTGTGTCTCGCGTGCTTGGCACAACCTCTCGATCGGGCGGGATAATCCCAGCTTGGAGACGGAACGTCAGCCCCTCCCCGGCACGGTCAAATGCCGCCCCAAAAACGCCAGTGACGGCGGCTCCTGCGCGTTGAAGAAGTCACCCGTGTGGCATCCCTGCGAGAACTCCACGGTGGCCGAAGGAGGCAGGGCCCGGGCCAAAGCCATGACCCCCGAGTGGAACGGATCGTCGAGGCCCGAGGCGACTCGAACCGGAGTATCGGCCAGCGCGGCGGCGTGCGTGACGGCGTCGTCGGCCTCGAAGTCGGCCGGCGACGCATAGGCGCCGGCGTTCACCGCCTTGGCCTGGGGGTAGCTCGTCCAGATGGCCGGGCTGATGGCGGCAACGGCCCCGAACAGCCTCGGGTGTTTCTCGGCCAGGAGGACCGCCCCGTAGCCGCCCATCGAAATTCCCATGGTGCCGATGCTCCTGGGACTCCGGCCGAGGCCCAGGGCCTGGCACATCGGAACGAGCTCGTCGACCACCATGGCCATGGGATCGTCCCCGGGGTGGGGGTTCCAGTATCCGGTCCCTCCGTCGACGGTCACCAGTGCCATCGGCGGCAGCGGCGCACCGTCCGTCACCAGGCTCACGGCCTGTTCGGGTCTCATCCCGCTGAGCGCATTGGTGTGGTTGGCCCCTTCCCCGTGCAACATGACGATCAGCGGCAGCGCGGTCCCCGGCCCGTGGCCCGACGGCCAGGCGATCGTGTACCCAACCCGGCGCCGACGGGCCCGGGAGGCGAAGCTCCCGGACTTCGAGGTCCCCTTCCCCGAGAACCGCAGGGACGGACCCGAGACGGAGCAGGCTCCGTCGAGTTGGTCCAAAACCTGTCGGCCCGGCAGGACACCGTGTGAGAGGAGCTCTAGCCCGGACCCGCCGGCGACGGCGACGGCGGCCACGCTCCCGATCCCGACTGCGAGCACCCGGCGCCGGGTCCATCTTCTCGGACCCTCAACGGGCCGTTCACCGGTGTGCAGGTTCGACCGCCCGGCCGTCACCACGACGTCATCCCCGTACCCCTCGTGCGACCGAAAGCCGTCAGCTCCGTGCGACGGCGCGTCCCGCATGACCTGGCCTCGCCAGAGCACGCCCGACCAGGAGCAACGACGCCACCATGATCCCCAGCTCCATGACGTCGATGGAACCGATGTGGAAGAGGTCGCGCGGACCGGGACCGCCGTCGAGTATCCACAGGGCGGCACCCGTGAGGAACGCAGCCAGGAGACCGGCGACCAGAACGCCCATCGAACGTTCAAAGCGCAAGATCCGGGTCGAGAGGTCGAGCCGGCGGACGACTTTTGCGGCGCCCGCCACCGTGGCCAGCAGGGCAAGCGGGCTGACCAGCATCCACACCACCTCAGAGCCCGGGAAGCGGCCCAGTGCTCCAGGATGGAGCCAGTAGGAGGTGACGAAGAGCGTCGACGCCCATGAGAAGGCGGCCACGCCTCCGGGGACGATGCCCTGGTGTGCCCAGGGATGTCCGCCCGTTCCCGGCCACCCGTTGGCGAAGTGGCGGGAGCCGATGACAAAGATCACCAACCCGCCGCTGCACAGTGACAGTGGCCGCAGCAAAGGGCGGACCCCGAGCCGGACCAGATCGTTGGCCAGCGCCCACACGATCGGGACCGCGCACGCGGCCAAGGCCGGGATCACAGCCGCCACGGCGAGACTCATCACGAGCATGGCCGACGTGGTCACGGCGTTGTCCGGCTCGGACCATTGCCATCCGATGGTCACCTGAGCCCAGACGGCCAGCGCGACGGTGAGGAACAGCGTCACCGCGCAGCCGAAGGCAGCCAGCGATCGGCGCCCATGATCGTCGGGGTTGAGCGGACGACCTCCCAGGCCCGCCGTGGCCAGGCGGGCCACCACACCACTGCTCGCCACGTCGAGGGCCCGCCAGGGGGACCGCGGACGTTCGGCCATGTCGTCCACGAGGAGCTCCACGAACTCCTCGCCGTACCGGGCCCGCCACTCTCGCGGGTACCACGAGAGAAGCCGCGTCGCCCGACGTCGCGTGACGTCGCGCGTGGACCTCATGCGGTGCTCCAGGCCCCGCCCAGACGCTGGAGCCCCACCTCGGCAATCCGGCGCTGAGCAGCCAGGTGTGCTCGGAGCGTCTCGGCTCCCACCGCCGTCAACCGGTAGGGACGACGGCGATCGTCGCTCTCGAGTGATTCGATCAATCCTTGACCCTCCAGTCGGCTGAGGGCCTCATAGAGGGTTCCCGGCGCCAGGCGGACCTCGGCGAAACGTTCGATGTCCTTGGTCAGCGCGTAGCCGTGCTTCGGGCCGTCGGCCAGGCTGGAGAGGATCAGCGTCGCTGGACCCGCGTAGCGACCGAAGCCCGAGAATGGAGCTGGGGGTTCACCAGGATCGGAGTCGACACGCTTCGCGCGAGGCATCGGGCTCGACTTTACATCGGCAGACGATCTATCGTCAACCAGACGAGTCCGGAACCCCGGGGCCGACTCCTCAGTGGACGGGAGGAGGCACTCCCAGTGCGCTCAACGCCAACACCGGATCCCATTCACACAGGGTGCACGCGTGGGCCAAGGCCGAACGGCCGAACTCGGTGGCGGTGGCGAAGGGGTCCGGCGAACCGATCACGTCGACCCAGTCCAACAGGAACTCGCCGAGCTGCTCGTCCCAGCGGGCGGCGGGAGGTGCGAGTTCGACTCCGGCGAAGCCCGTCGGAGCCGGGCTGGCAAAGGCGTAGAAGGCGGGGGGCGCGTATCGATGGTCGCCGGGCCACCATCCGACTTCGATCTGCTCGACCTCGCCCGCGTTGCGCCCGATGAAGTCCGGCGAGGGCGGTTCGGCCGGACGGCCGGAATACAGGCTGAACGCCAAGTCGAAGCTCCCCCACCAGGCGTTCACCGGGCTCGATCGGCCCCGGTACGGGGCGCGTACGGCCGAGAGGACCAGCGCGGCCTGCGTGGCGGCGGCGAAGTACCGAGCGACCTGGTCGGGGTCGTACGTATGGTGCTCGTCGTCTTCGTCGAGGAAGACGTCCCACGGCACCTCTTGGGGCTGCAACTTGACGGGAACTTCTCCCACGAACCGCGTCACGGCACTGAGGACGTCGCGGGTCACGGCACCAACGGCGCGATTCGGGGTGAGCGGGATCCGCCGGCTCCGCCCATCGCTGTGCTCGACCACCACTTCGTGGGCGTGGAGATCGAGAGCGATAACCAGAGCCGCGGAGTGGTCCGGCGCCGGTAAGGGTCCGGTCTCCCAGCCGCGCGCGGACAACCGCAGGGCGGCGTGCTGGAGCTGCGGTTCAGGAGGCGCCAGGGCGACCGACAACTTGCCGAGCAGCTGGGTGTGGGCGTGCACGGTGTCGCAGGTCGCGTTCCACTCGTCATAGGACGGTAACCGGCTCCAACTGCTCGACATCAGCCACCCCTTTCCTTCAGCCCACGCACGTCGGCTGTCTCTGTCGGCGGGTCAGTTCGGTGCCCACGCCGGGTCCAGGTCGACCGCGGGCACCGGATCGGGACGACCCGTCACCATGAGGGCGCTGATCACCGCAGCCGCGCCCAGGAAGATCGCTCCGATTGTGAAGGCGACCGAATACCCGTGAACCAGTCCGGCCGGCGCGGACGACGGGCCGTGGGCCGAAATGAAGGTGGCGGTCGCGGTCGCCGCCACCGTGTTGAGGAGGGCCGTGCCCAACGAACCGCCAACCTGCTGGGTGGTGTTGACCATGGCGCTCGCCACGCCCGAGTCGGACCGTTTGACATTGGTCAGCGCGGTGCTGCTCAGGGCCGGGAAGGCAAAGCCGAGGCCGACGCTCATGACCAGCAGCGGACCGAACACTGACTCCCAGAACGACGTGTTCACGCCGATCTGTGTGAGCCATGCCAGTCCCAGCGCTCCCGCCGCTAACCCCGCGGCCATGGGGAGTCGGGGCCCCGTGCGGGGCACGATGCCCGACGAGGCCGTGGCGGCGACGATGACCCCGAGCGCGAAGGGGAGAAAGGCCACTCCAGCCTTGAGCGCCGAGTAGTGCAGCACCGTCTGCATGTAATAGCTCAGGAACACGAACATGGCGAAGAGCCCGGCTCCGAGTAGGAACGACGCCAGGAACGACCCCCCGCGATTGCGCTCCCCGACGACGCGCAGTGGGAGGAGCGGATGGGATGAGCGGGCCTCGACCACCACGAAGGCGCTGAGCAGCACCACCGCGAGGGCCAGGAACGTCAACGTCGGCGCAGACCCCCATCCGTCCGAGCTCGCCTTGGTGAAACCGTAAACCAGGCTGACGAGGCCCAGTGTCGAGAGGAAGGCGCCGGGAAGGTCGTAGTGCGTCGCCCCGCTGGCTCGGCTCTCCCGGACGACACGACTGGCGGCCAGCGCGGCGAAGAGCGCCAGGGGGACGTTCACGAGGAGGCACCACCGCCAGGACGCGTATTCGGTCAGCAACCCACCGGCCAGCACACCGATGGCGCCGCCGGCGCCGGACACGGCACCGTAGGCCCCGAACGCCTTTGCCCGTTCGGCTGGGTCGTGCTGGAAGGTGATGGTCAGGATCGACAGCGCCGCCGGCGCCATGAGCGCGGCGAATGCACCCTGTAATGCCCGGGCTCCGAACAGCATGCCCTGGTTGGCCGCCAAGCCGCCCAGCGCGGACGCGGCGGCGAACCCGATCAGACCGACGCCGAACATCCGCTTCCGTCCGCCGTAGTCGGCAATGCGACCTCCGAGCAGGAGGAGACCGCCAAAAGCCAGGGTGTAGGCAGTGATCACCCATTGCCGGTTCGCCACCGATATGTCCAGCGCGTGTTGGGCCGAAGGCAGCGCGATCGTGACGATGGAGGCGTCGAGGACGACCATCAGCTGCGCGATCACCACGACGGCCAAAATTCCCCACCGCCGTGGGTCGGGTTCTGCCTCCGAGAGTGCCCGCCGACCTTCCTCAGTCTGGCTCATCAGACCTCCGCTCGAGTGCGCCCACGTGCGCCCCGTCGCTGGGTCGCAGCCTATGGCCACGCCCCGTCGCCCATGCACGGAGCGATGGCGGTTGTCCAGAGACAAGCGGGAGCTCCCACGGCACAATGGAGTGCGTGCGGATCGAGGGGTCCACCGCGCTCGTGACCGGCGCCAACCGGGGCCTCGGCCGGGCGTTCGCCCGGGAGTTGCTCACACGGGGAGCGCGAACGGTGTACGGGGGGGGCGCGACCCGGCCGCCGTCGACGAGGCGGGGGTGATCCCGGTCCGCCTCGACATCACCGATTCGCAGCAGGTCCTTGACGGCGCCGAACGCTGCCGAGACACCGATCTACTCGTGAACAACGCCGGGATCATGAAGGCCTCGAGCTTCGTCGGGACACCTACCTTGGACGCGGCCCGCCTGGAGATGGAAACCAACTACTTCGGCACGCTCGAGATGTGCCGGGCCTTTTCGCCGGTGCTTGCCGCGCACGGTGGAGGGGCGATCGTCAACATGCTGTCGGCGACCAGCTTCTACAACAATTCACTCGACGCGTCCCACGGAGCCTCGAAGGCCGCGGCGTGGTCACTGACCAACGGCCTTCGGATCGAACTGGCCCACCAGGGCACGCTGGTGGTCGCCGTGCATGCCAGCTTCATCGACACGGAGATGGCGTCAGGCATCGACGCTCCGAAGGTCAGCCCCGAAACGGTGGCCCGCCAGACGTTCGACGCGGTCGAGACGGGCGAGATCGAGGTCCTGGCCGATGAACGCTCGCGCTTCGTCAAGGACTCGCTCTCCCATGACCACGAGCTCGTCTACCCGGGCGTGCAGTCCTTTTGGGATTCGCTCACCGAGGGCGGACCGTAGTGGTCCGTCGCCGCGGCAGGCGTACCGGCCGCGGACCGTGCGGCTGGGTGTCCTCAGCCCCCGGAACGGAGCTTGAACTCGGCTCCAGCCGGGTCCTTCACGGTAGCCAGCCGCCCGTACGGCGTGGCGTCCGGTCCGTTGACGACGGCGCCGCCGAGCGCGGTGACCGTAGCCACGCTGGCGTCGGTGTCATCGACGTGCCAGTAGATCGCCCAGAAGGCGTCTGCACCCTCGGGCAGCCAGGCGCGGGAATCGGCGATCCCGCCGAAGTCCGCGTCAGAGCTGGGATTGCGGAAAGTGAAGTACCGGAACTCCTCCGTGTCGGACACCGTGCCGATCTCCCAACCGAACACCTCACGGTAGAAGTCGACGGAGCGGGCATGGTCGCGGGTGTGGAGCTCGAACCAGCTCGGAGCGCCGTGCTCCCCGATCACTGAGAATCCCGAGAAGGCGCCGGGCTGCCACAGGCCGAAGACGGCCCCGGTCGGGTCGGCCAGGACGGCCTGCGTGCCGAGATCGGCCACGGCCATGGCGCCACTGTGGATGGCCGCGCCTGCGGCCTCGGCCTGCTTCAACGTCGTTTCGATGTCCTCGGTGCAAAAGTAGGGCTTCCAGGTGTCGTTGGCCTCCAATTCGCCCATGGAGCCCATGCCGCCGGCCGTCTCCACACCCTGGCGGGCGAATATGAAGTATCCGCCGAACTCGGGCTGGGGCGGCAGGGCGTCCCAGCCGAACAGCTGGCTGTAGAAGGTGCGGCTCCCCTCCACGTCAGAGGTCCACAGGTCGGCCCAGCACGGTGCGCCAGCGGGCGTTGCGGTTCGGGTGGTCATGGCTGTGCTCCTTGATCGAACGGCTCCGCTGCGACGAAGCCTGATGGCGTGCTCGACGTATCGTCGAAAACGTTCTTGCTCGACGTGCCGTCGAAGGTGGGACGGACTCGAGCGCGACAACTCATCGGAGACGTGCCGATCGGGATCGGCGAGACCGTGCGGCCGGATCGGCGATGAGAACGAGGACCCGCGTTCGTCCTTTGTGTGATGGCAGATCACCCGTGGTGTCGCGTCACCAGTCTCGCGGCAGACGGCGCGCTCACCAGGACCTGGGTGCTCGACGGACCGGATCGACCCGATGCCGGCGCCGTCGACGACCTCGCGCACCTCGCCCTGGCGGCGGCCCGGCGCCACGAGCGTGTCGTCGTCCGCGACCTGGCTCCGAGGATGGGTGAGCTGCTGCGGCTGGCCGCCCTACCCATTGAGATGGAGCGGGAGCCCGAACGCGGGGAACAGCCGCTCGGGTTCGACGAAGCTGAGGAAAAAGGCCATTTCGGAAATCTTCCCGCCTGAGATCTCGAGCACCTGGAGGGCCCACGGGCTCCACCCCCCGGACGGGTCAGGCCGGTACTGGCCGAACGCAGGACAGCCGTTCGCCGAGGTGGCAACCAATCTCGACCCCCGGCACCCGCTCGGTCCCGGCTGCACCATCCAGTCACCGATGTCCCGAGCACCCTGGAGCCACATGGCGAAGGGGGGCATCGACTGAATGGCGTCCTCGTGCAACAAAGAGACCAACGCCGAGATGTCGTACCGCTCGAAGGCCTCGACGTACCGGTTCAAGAGCGCTTCGTCCTCGGCGTCGAGCGGACGGGGCCGAGCGCCGTCAGGAAGCGCGGCCAGGCTGGCTCGGGCGCGCTGGAGCGAGCTGTTGATGGCCGCCACGCTGGTGTCGAGCAGCTCGGCGGCCTCGGCCGCCGGCCACCGCAGCACCTCGCAGAGAATGAGAGAGGCTCGCTGTCGCGCCGGAAGGTGCTGCAAGGCGGTGACGAAGGCCAGTCGGACCGAGTCCCGCCGTTCGGCCACGTCCGCCGGGTCGAGGCAGGATTCGTGGATCGGGGTCACCCAGGCCACCTCGGGGTGGAGCGGACCGAGGTTCGACTCGTCGGGCGGCGAGGACGGGCCCATCTCCATCGGCCGGGCCCGCCGCTGGACCTGTCGGCTCATGTCGATGCACACGTTGGTGGCGATGCGGTACAGCCACGACCGCACGCTGGAACGCCCCTCGAAGCGGTCGGCAGCCCGGTGTGCCCGCAGCATGGTCTCCTGCACGGCGTCCTCGGCTTCGAACCCGGAGCCGAGCATGCGATAGCAATAGCCGGTCAGCTCCCGGCGGTACGGCTCCAGCATCGATGGCTCCAGCTGGGACAGCGTGGCCACGTCGAGCGACGCTACCAGTGCACTCATGGGTGATCAGACGGACTTCGCCGTCAAGACTCATCGGTCGACAGGCCCCGCTTCGTCGCCCGGCCGGGCGGGACGACGACGGGTTGCCATCCGCGGGATCCGCGATCACCGCGCCGCGCTCGCATACCGTGCGGAGCGGGCATGTCCGGCGCACGGACCTGACCTTGGGGGGTGCACATGAACCAGGTTCCGACGGTCATTCCAAACCTCGCGGCCGGTATCGCCGGTGGCGCCATCGTCGGGGGGGCAGTCCTCCTCGCTCTGTTCTCGGTGGTGCTCCTCGTTCCGATCATCCTCATTGTGGCGAACCGGGCCGAACCCGACCAACGCGGTCTGCGGCCCTTGAGCGTCTACCTCTTCGGCATGAGTTTCGTGACGCTCCAACTGACCTTCGCCGGTTCCGTCCTCATTGTGACGGCACTGTTCTCCGTCATCGCCCCGCACGATTCCCCGCTGACCAACTCGGTGGCGCGCCAGGTCGTCATCGGCGCCCTCCTGGTCGTGCTGGCCGGAGCCACCTTGTTGCTCCACTTGGGCCGTGGCATCGAGACGGCCCGGGGTGACGGCGCCCTGACCGGACCCAACCTGCGGGTCATGCATTCCTACGCCGCGGTGGTCGGCTTCCTCTACTTCCTCCAGCTGATCTTCGCCCTGGGGGTGGCCGCGTACCTCGTGTTCGCGCTGGTGGCGCCTGGGGTGTGGGGCAGCATCGGGTCGAGCCGGAGCGGCACGGTAGCGCTGCTGCTCGACCTCGCCTACGTGATGCTGGTGTCCGGATACATCGTGGTGGCCCACTCGGCCATCGGACCCTCGGTACTGCGGCCGGGACGCGCGTCGACTCCGCCCGCTGCGGGAGCTGCGCCCCCACCTCCGGCTCCCCCTGGTCCGTCAATACCCCCTCAGACCGCCGTGTGAACGAGCGGAGCGGCGCTCACTCGGCCGCGATGGCGGCCAGGACGTCGAGCCGGGCCGCCCGCCGTGCTGGCCACGTGGCCGCGATCAACCCGAGCACCGCCGCCAGGAGCAGGAAGATCACCAGGCTCTTGTAGGGCACCGTGATCACGGTGAAGCCCTGGTCCTTGAGCGACCATGACAGGGCAATGCCCAGCGCCATGCCCACGATGATCCCGATGACGGCGCCGAAGACGGCGAGGATCACCGACTCCGAGCGGATCATGGCCCGGATCTGGCGCCGCTTCATGCCCACGGCGCGCAGGAGGCCGATCTCGTGCGTCCGTTCGAAGACCGACAGCATGAGCGTGTTCACGATCCCGATGAGGGCGATGATCACGGCTAAGGCGAGCAGGGCGTAGATCAAACCGAGCAGTTGGTTCACCTGGGCCTGCTGGGAAGCCTCGAACTGGGCCCGCGTCTGAATGCGCACGTTCGGGTAGCCCGAAAGGGCACGCTGGACCCGTTGCTCGACCCCGGGGCTGCCGTCGGTCTTGAGCAGTACCGCCACCGGCAGCTCGTTGCTCTCGAAGTGGGCGACGTAGAAGCCCTCGCCCACGAGGTACTTCCCGAGGAGCGCGTTGGCCGCGAAGACGCCCCCGATCCGCATGGTCGACGCCCCCGTCTTGGCGAACTTGACCGGCACCACATCGCCAGTGGTCAGGTGCTTCGAAGTCGCCGTGGTGGTGTCGATGAGGAGGCCGCCGGCCGCCAGTGAGGCCGAGGAGCCCTGGGTCATGTTGAGGATCACCGTCTCGGACAGGCCGCGCGCGGTGACCGCGGTCAGGTTGGAGAGCGACCCCTGGATCTTGAACTGGCCCTGGTAGACCACTGAGGTGGCAGTCACCCCGGGCACCACGGCGGCGGTCGGGGCCACCGACTTGGAGAATCCACCCTGCGAGTTCGAGGGCGGGGACACAATCAGGTCCGCCCGGATGGCGTTGTCGACACTGCTGGTGGCCGAGCTCGACAGCGAAGCGCCGAAGACCGAGATGGCCGAGACGAGGGCCAGCCCCACCATGAGCGCGGAGGCCGTCTGCGCGGTGCGCAAGGGGCTGCGCATGGAGTTCTCGCGGCCCAGTCGTCCCGACACGCCCAGCATCCGGGCCAAGGGGCGCCCGATGACACCGGCCATCGGCCTGGCCAGGGCCGGCGCCAGAAGGGCCACGCCGATGAAGATGAGGACCGCTCCCAGGCCGACGAGCGCGATGGCGGGCTTCGTGAGTCCGAAGGCCAGCGCGACCGCACCGAGCAGCGTCACGACGCCGCCACGTGTGAAGCGGCGCCTGAGCGAGATCTCGGTGGGGGTGCCTTGGTCGGACACCGCCGCCACCGGGGCGATGCGGACGGCGCGGCGTGCCGGGCCGATCGCAGACACGACGGTGACACCGACTCCGACCAGGAGGCACACCACCACCGTGCGGGTCTCGAAGACCAGCGGGCCGGACGGGAGGGTGACCCCGAACCCCTTCAGGAGGGCCTCGAGGCCGAGCGCGGCCAGGACCCCCAGGCCGAGGCCGACGAGAGAGGAGAGCAGGCCGACGATGGCCGCCTCGGCCAGAACGGAACGGAAGACCTGACGGCGGCTGGCGCCGACGATGCGCAGCAAGGCGAGCTCTCGCGTGCGTTGTCCCACAATGATGGAGAACGTGTTGAGGATGGTGAAGCCGCCGACGAAGAGCGCGATGAAGGCGAACACCAACAACGCGACGTTGAAGAAGCCGAGCGCACGGCCGATGGCGCTGGTGGCCTCGTCGACCACGGTCTTCCCGGTGACCACCTCGACCCCCGGCGGCAGGGCGCGCGCGATGGATCGCTGAACCGCTGCCATGTTGGCGCCCGGATCGGACACGACGTTGATGGTGTCGAATTTGCCCACTTCACCGAGGACGGCCTGGGCCGTGCGGATGTCGAAGGCGGCCAGGGTGGCACCGGCCAGGTTGTCGGCGGTGCCGAAACGGGCCAGGCCTGTGATGGTGAAGGTCCGGGGCGGGCCCAGCAGCAGGATCCGCACCCGCTGCCCGAGCGAGAAGTGGTACTTCTGGGCCGTCCCGAGGTCCATGACGACGTCGTCGGACGTCGTGGGCGCCCGTCCCTGGGCCAACCGGAGGGCCGAAATCCGCTGGTCCGGATCGAAGGAGACCCCGAGGGTCGGGGCACCCCCGGTGGTGATGGCCTTGCCGTCATGGGAGACGTACTGCGCGTAGCCGGTGACCGAGCCCTGAGCGGCCTCCACCCCAGGCACGGCGCGCACGGTGGCGAGGACCGATTCGGGGATCGGGTTGCGGGTGGCCGTGCCTCCGCTGCCGAACTGGGCCACCCCGCGAACCTGGAAGTCGACGTTCTGGTAGATGTTCCCGAACAGCGTGTTGAACGTGTTGTGCAAGGTGTCGGTCAGGACGAAGGTTCCGGCGATGAAGGTGACCCCGAGCACGATGGCCAGCGCCGTCAGCGCCAGCCTGAGCTTGTGAGCCAGCAGTCCCTTGATCGTGACCTTCCACACGTCAGGTGCCCAGGGTGCGCATGCGTTCGAGGATGGAATCGGGCGTCGGCTGCCCCAGCTCGTCCACCACGTTGCCGTCGGCCAGGAAGATGACGCGGTCGGCGTACGACGCGCCGTGGGGGTCATGGGTGACCATGACGATCGACTGGCCGAATTCGTCCACCGAGCGTCGCATGAACGAGAGCATCTCGGCCGAGGAGTTCGAGTCGAGGTTCCCCGTGGGCTCGTCCGCGAAGACCAGGTCGGGACGGTTGATGAGCGCCCTGGCACAGGCGCAGCGCTGCTGCTGGCCACCTGACATCTCGCTGGGCCGGTGCGTGAGCCGGTCGCCGATCCCGAGCTGGGCCACCAGGTAGTCGAACCACTCCCGATCCACCTTGCGCCCGGCCAGGTCCGCCGGCAACGTGATGTTCTCGCCGGCACTCAAGGTGGGCACCAGGTTGAAGGACTGGAACACGAACCCGATCCGGTCTCGACGGAGCTGGGTCAGCCCGGCGTCGTCGAGCTGACCGACATCGACGCCGCCCACGAACGTGTGGCCCGAGGTCGGCCGGTCCAGTCCGGCCATGCAGTGCATGAGGGTGGACTTGCCCGACCCCGACGGACCCATCACGGCGGTGAAGCGTCCCCGTTCGAACGAGACCGAGATGCCGGCCAGCGCGTGCACGGTGGCCGCCCCTGAGCCGTAGGTCTTGCGCAGGTCGACCGCGTGCGCGGCAGCGCTATCCGGCACCGCGGGGTGCGGGAGGTCGTCAAGGAGCGCCACAGTGCCTCGTTTCGTGCATGGGAGCGGTCGGGAGGATCAGGGCCACGGGAAGCGGACAAGCTTCATCTGCCCGCGCCCGCCCGTCGGGCGGCGCCGCCGACCGCAGCATCGATCAGATCTGATCAGAACGGAACAGATCGATCAGAGGGCAGCACCGTGGGCATCGTAGGGCACCCCACGCCGGGCGGCCAAGGCCTGCCCGGACTCCCCATCTGGAACGGGCTGATCCCGCCCTGCTCCCAGGGCCCGACCGAACCGGCCGCCCGAGCCTCGGCCGACTTGGGCACCAGGTGAAACCGCTCTCGGGCCGCCTCGCAGGTCAGGTCGGCCACGCCGAACCAGTCCAGGGACAGGAAGTCGATGCTGTCCGAGCCGGTCGCCGCGTCGTGGCAGAGCGCGCCGCGACGCATGGCGTCGCCAGCCGGACCGCCATTTCGGGGCGGGACGAGAAGTGGCCGGGCGAGGCTTGAAAGAACCCGGCGCCCGAGGGGAGATCGCCCGTCTCGAACAGCGAGATCACCATGCCAAGGAGCGAGAAGGCGTGCAGGTCGTCGTTGGCCCGTGCGATCAGCCCGAACACCTCCAGCTCCGACTCGACCGTGGTGCCGTAGTCCGCCAGCGCGTGGACCCAGTCGTGCTGCGCCAACAGCGGTGGTGCCCTGCGTCACGATCAGCGTGGCCACTCCGGCACGGCGCTGCCTGGCTCATTCAGCCACTCCAGGCGGACAGGCTCGCCGCCTGGTCCTCGAGGTAGGCGCGTAACCCCGCCACGATCACCCGTTCGACCTTTCCGCCCACGAAGGGCACGTGCACCCTCAGGTCGCCCTCGACGTGCACGACGGTGCTGGCCGCGCCGCGCTCACCCTCGGCGAAGCGGTAGGTGCCCCGCGCACTGAGCCGGTCGGGGTAGTTGTCGGGCAGCACCTCCCAGGTGGCACGCGTCTCGGCCGGGACAATCTCGGTCCGCGTCACCCAGGTGATCTTGGCCGGATCCACCACGGCGCGAACCGCCGAAGAGACCTGACCGGTGAAGGCGAACCGCACCCGGATCACCACGACGTCCCCCTGGTCCTCCCGGTCGACCACCCCGCGCACGGCGATGTCCGAGCGCCCGGGTCCTTCCTGGTAGAAGTTGGGTGAGCCGTAGGCGGCCATGGCGCGGGCGGGCGCCACATCCGCCGGGAGCGCCAGGTCGAACCTCACGACACCGGGGGGCGGGCCACACGCGCGCCCAGCTTGCGGTGGTCCCAACTGACCGTGCGCTCCACGTGGAGCTTGATCCCCACCCGCTTGCGCAACATGGTGTGCACCATGGGGGCGAGGTCCTCGGAGTAGGGCCCGTGGTTGCGCTCGAAGAGCGTGACGCCGAGTTTCCACAGGTCGTCGGGGTCTTCCACGATCTCTGCCCGGCCCACCAGCTCCACGCCCCGGAGCTCCTCGTAGTCGTGCCCGTCCTCGAAGAGGAGCGTGAGGCGGGGATCGCGCCGGAGGTTCTGCACCTTCTGCGACTTGGCCTTGGAGCTGACCGCCACGCACCCGTCGAGGAACCCGAACCACATGGCCACGGCGTGGATCGACCCATCCGGGGACAGCGAGCACATGGTCATCGTCCGCTGCCCGGCCACGAAGGCGTCGACTTCGTCCGGCATCATGGTGATCAGCGCGCGAAGGCTCGCACCGCGACCGGCGGAGTCGTCGTCTGTCATCGCCCACCTCCCGAGTGCGCCAGGCAGCGTAGCGGTGAAGACAGGTGCGGAGCAGGGAAGAGTTCACCTTCTGCACACTTGTTGGTTGCGCCCGATTCACAGCTCGTTCACCTCGACTGCCTAGCGTGAGCCAGATGGCGACCATTGACCGGCAGTTGGGCCGATGCAGCCAGGACGTTCGTCCCGGTTCCGGCCCGGGGAGCCATCGCGGCCAGGAGTCTCTGGCCGAGGTCATCGTGATCCGGCCCGCTCCCGGGCTCCCGCGACGCACGGGCTGGCTCCGGTCATTGATCACCGCGACGCGGGGACTGGTGTTCCTGCGTGCCCAGGCGACGTCGGCGCGACCCACCCCCCGTCCGCCGTCGTCGCCTGCCCCTCTCCGTGCGGTCTCGCCCCCCGTTCCCCACGACGCTGCCTGAGCGAATTCCGTGGCCATCGCGAACGCACCGGCGAGCGCCGGACGGCTTCCACCCGCGGGTCCCGGTCGGGAAAACCGGCCCCTGGTCCTGGTGGTCGACGACGAGGAATCGTACCGCCAGGCGCTGGCCTCCGGTCTGACCCGCGAAGGGTTCACCGTCGAGTCGGCCGGGGACGGTCACGAGGCGCTGCGCCTCTTCCACCGCGTCCACCCTGACCTGGTGTTGCTCGACGTCATGCTGCCGGACCAATCCGGCATTGAGATCTGCCAACAGATGCGGAGCCTCAAGCCCGTGCCCATCATCATGGTGACGGCGCGTGACTCCGAGGTCGACATCGTGCTCGGGCTCGAGCTCGGAGCGAGCGACTACGTGGCCAAGCCATTCCGGTTACGCGAGCTTGTGGCTCGCATGCGCGCCGTGCTGCGCCGCGGCGTCGCAGTGGCCGACCACCACGAGGAGGTCCTCGTCGTCGGTCCGGTGCGGCTCGATGCCGGGCGCCGCGAGGTCACGGTGAACGAGGTGGCCGTCGACCTCTCGCGGAAGGAATTCGACCTGCTCGCCCTCCTGATGTCGCACAGCGGACAGGTCGTCACCCGCGATTGGTGCATCGACCGACTCTGGTGGGACCAGGAACTGACCGACACGCGCACCCTCGACACCCACATCAAGCGGCTTCGGCGCAAGGTCGAGCCGGACCCCGCGAACCCTCGCCACCTGGTCACCGTGCGAGGCGTCGGTTTCCGCTTCGAGCCATAGCAGCGCCCGCGGGACACTGCACCCGCTCGCCCTGCCGGATCGCGTCCTACAGTGGGCGGCGTGCGCCGCGGTGACGTCGTCCCCGATTTCGAGCTGGCCGACCAGAGCGGCGCGGCCCGGAGCTTGAGCGGGTTCCTCGCCGGTGGTCCCGTCGTGCTGTTCTTCTACCCCGCCGCCATGACCTCCGGCTGCACCAAGGAGAGCTGTCACTTCCGCGATCTCGCCGCCGAGTTCGCCGCCGTGGGCGCCCAGCGCGTCGGAATCAGCGCCGACCCGGTCGACAAGCAGCGCCGCTTCGACGAGAAGGAGTCGCTCGGGTTCCCACTGCTCTCGGACCCGGACCGGACGGTGGCCACGCAGCTCGGCGCCGCCCGGCGCGCCAGCTTCCTGCCCAACAAGCGTGTCACCTTCGTGATCGACACCGACCGGACGCTCCTGGAGGTCATCCACCGCGAGCTCTCCATGGGCGCCCATGCTGACCGGGCGCTCGAGGTGCTCCGCTCTCGTCGGAGCGCCTGACACTGCTCCCGCAGGGAGCGGCTGATATCGCTCCCGCGGGGAGCGGCTGAGCCCCCCGCCGCCATGCCCAGCCGGATCCTGGTGGACACGACGCCGCTGCGCCAGAGCCGCGACTTCCGTCTCCTCTTCACCGGACAGCTCATCTCCATGTTGGGCACCCAGCTCACGGTGGTGGCCATCCCCTTCCAGGTCTACGAGCTGACGCACTCCACCCTCCAGGTGGGGGCGGTCAGCCTGGCCCAGCTGGTCCCTTTCCTGGCCGGCGCGCTGTCCGCTGGGCCCGTGGGCGACACCGTCGACAAGCGCCGGGTCATGGTCTGGACGGCCGCGGCGAGCGTCCTCACCAGTGGGGCCATGGCCGTCAACTCGGCCATGGCCCACCCCTCCCTGACCGTGGTCTACGTGGTGAGCGCGGCAGCCGCCGGCCTGATGGGCTTCTCGAGCACCGCCCGAATGGCGTCGGTCCCCGGCCTGGTGGAACGCCGCCACCTGAGCGCCGCCTTCGCCCTCATGCAGGTCCTCATCCAGGTCGGCGTCGTCGTGGGTCCCGCCCTCTCGGGCGTCCTGCTCGGCATCGGGCTCCCACTGGTGTACGCGTTGGACGGAGCATCCTTCGTCGTGGCCACCGTGACTTCGGCGCTGCTCCATCCCATTCCCCCGACCGAGGGCGCGGCCGGGGCGGGCCTCTGGCGCGCCACCCGGGAGGGACTGCGCTACCTGCGCTCGCACCAGGCTCTCCAGGGTGTGTATGTGATCGACGTCAACGCCATGGTGTTCGGCCTACCCCGTGCCCTGTTCCCGGCCATGGTGGGCAGCGTGTTCGGCGGCGGCACCGTGGCGCTGGGCTTCTTGTACGCCGCGCCCGGCGTTGGCGCCCTCGTCGGGGCCGTGACCACCGGATGGGTCCCCAACCTGCGTCGCCAGGGTCTCGCCGTCATTGTGGCGGTGTCTGTGTGGGGAGTCGCCATCACGCTCTTCGGTCTCGTCGACACGTTGTGGGTGGCCCTCGTGCTGCTCGCCGTGGCGGGGTGGGCCGACGTGATCTCGGCCGTGCTCCGCAACACCATGCTTCAGAGCAGCGTGCCCGAACGGTTCCGCAGCCGCATGTCGTCCATTCAGATGGCCGTCGTCCAGGGCGGCCCGCGCCTCGGCGATCTGGAGTCGGGCGCGGTGGCGACCCTCACCAGCATCGAGTTCTCCGTGGTCTCGGGTGGGCTGGCCTGCATTGCCGGTGCGGCGGTGATCGGCGGGCTCATGCCCGCGTTCCGCCACTACGTGGCCCGCGGCGGGCGTCAGTAGAGTCGGCAATGGTGTCGGGGAACGACGAGTGCACGGTTGAGGTCGCGGGCCGCGAGATCGTCATCTCGCGGCCGGACAAGGTGTACTTCCCCGAGCTGGGCGCCACCAAGCTCGATCTCGTGACCTATTACCTCGAGATCGGCGAGCATCTCCTGACGACCGCTGGAGGGCGGCCAGCGATGCTCCAACGCTTCCCCGACGGCGCCGCCGGCAAGTCCTTCTACCAGAAGCGCATTCCCGCCGGCGCTCCCGAGTGGCTGGAGTCGACCACCGTGTCCACTCCGAATGGCACCACGTCCAACGCGCTCGTGGTGGCCGACCTGGCCCACGTCGTGTGGGCGGTCACCATCGGCTGCCTCGGCCTCCACCTGTGGCCGTACCGCGCCGTTGATCCTGAGCATGCGGACGAGCTGCGTATCGATCTCGACCCGACCGCCGGAATCGGGTTCGAGCAGGTGCGCGCCGTCGCCCTGCTCTGCCGGGACCTGCTGGTCGAGCTCGGCCTGGAGGGCCACCCCAAGACCACGGGCAACACCGGGCTCCATGTCTACCTGCGGCTGGTCCCCGAGTGGGACTCCGTGCAGGTCCGCACCGCCGCAGTCGCCCTGGCCCGCGAGCTCGAACGCCGACACCCGGCCTCCATCACCGCCAACTGGTGGAAGGAGGAGCGAGGCGCCCGCGTCTTCGTCGACTTCAACCAGAACGCGCCGCACAAGACGGTCTTCGGCGCGTGGTTTGCCCGACCGCGCCCGGGAGGCCAGGTCTCGACGCCGCTGTCGTGGGAGGAGGTCGAGTCGGTCGACCCGGACGCGCTGACCATCCGCACGGTGCCCGAGCTGGTCCGCCGGCGCGGCGATCCGTGGGCCGGCATGGCGGAGCGGCCCCAGCCGCTCGACCCGCTCCTCGCGCTCGCCGCGCGCGACGAGGCCGATGGCCTCCCGGACGCACCGTGGCCGCCCCAGTACCCCAAGATGCCCGGCGAGCCCCCCCGGGTGGCCCCGAGCCGGGCCAGGAAAGCCTGATCCGTGGAGCCGCGTGACGCACTCGAGGAGATCGCCTTCCGGCTCGAACGCAGCGGGGCGGACACCTACAAGGTACGCGCCTTTCGGCACGCCGCCCGGGCGATCGCGTCGGTGCCGCGCCCGGAGCTCGAAGCGTTGGCGGAGGCCGGACACCTCCAACGGCTCGACGGTGTCGGCTCGTCGACCGCCGCGGTGATCGCGCAGGCGCTGCGCGGCGAGGTCCCCGACTACCTCTCGAAGCTCGAGCCGGTGCCCGACGATCTGGTGGTCGAGGGAGCGGCGGCCGAGCTTCTGGCGTCGCTCCGCGGCGACTGCCACTCCCACTCGGACTGGTCCGACGGGGGTAGCCCCATCGGGGAGATGGCCGAGGCGGCGCGAGCGCAGGGCCACGACTACCTGGTCCTCACCGACCACAGCGCGCGCTTGACCGTGGCCCACGGACTCAACGAGGTACGACTGCGCGCCCAGCTCGAGGCGCTGGCCGAGCTCAACGCCGAGCTGGCGCCCTTCCGCATCCTCACCGGCATGGAGGTCGACATTCTCGAGGACGGCTCGCTCGACCTCGACCTCGACCTGTTGGGCGAGCTCGACGTGGTGGTGGCCAGCGTCCACTCCAAGCTCAAGATGGAGTCGGCCCACATGACCGATCGCATGCTGGCGGCCATCGAGAGCCCCCACACCGACGTGCTCGGCCACTGCACCGGTCGCCTCATCACCGGACGCGGGAGGCCGCAGTCCGCCTTCGACGCCCAGGCGGTGTTCTCCGCCTGCGCCCGGACCGGGACGGCGGTGGAGATCAACTGTCGGCCCGAGCGCCAGGACCCGCCGCAGGACCTGCTGCGCCAGGCCGTCGACGCCGGATGCAGCTTCGCCATCGACACCGACGCCCACGCACCGGGCCAGCTCGGGTGGCTGGGCCGCGGCTGCCGCAATGCGGTGTCGGCCGAGGTGCCGTTCGAACGCGTGGTCAACCGCTCGAGCGCGGAGGATCTGGTGGCCTGGGCGGTGGCGCACGGGCCGGCGGCATGACCCTTCCCGTCGAGCCGCCGCTGGCACCCATGCTGGCGAAGCTGAGCCGCGAGCTGCCCCGTGAGACGGGATTGTTCTACGAGCCCAAGTGGGACGGCTTTCGCTGCATCGTGTTCCGCGGCACCGACGAGGTGATCCTGGGCAGCCGCAACGAGAAACCACTCACGCGCTACTTCCCCGAGCTCGTCGACGCCCTGGCACGCCAACTCCCGCGCCCATGTGTGCTCGACGGCGAGATCGTGATCTCCGGACCGTCGGGTCTCGACTTCGACGCGTTGTCCCAGCGCATCCACCCAGCCGAGAAGCGGATCCGCCAGTTGGCCGCCTCGACACCCGCCTCCTACGTGGCCTTCGACCTCCTCGCCCTCGAAGAAACCTCGTTCATGGACACCCCCTACGGTCGGCGACGGGCGGAGCTCGAACAGGTGCTGGCCTCGGCCAAACCGCCGGTGCACCTGACGCCGGCCACCCAGGATCCCGACGTGGCGGCCGACTGGTTCGCCCGCTTCGAGGGGGCGGGGCTCGATGGGGTCGTCGCCAAACCCGCCGACCTGCCGTACCTGCCGGACAAGCGGGCCATGCTCAAGGTCAAGCACCAGCGCACGGCGGACTGCGTGGTGGCGGGGTTCCGCACCCACAAGGACGGGGCCGGAGTGGGCTCCCTGCTGCTGGGCCTCCACGATGCATCGGGGACGCTGCACCATGTCGGGGTGGCCTCGGGCTTCAGCGTGGCCCGCCGGCGCGAGTTGGTGGCCGAGCTGGCCCCGTACCGGGCCGACGCGCTCGAGGGACACCCCTGGGCCGGATGGGCCGAGACTGCTGGCCGGGCTCCGGGTGCCATGAACCGCTGGAACGCCGGCAAGGACATGAGCTGGGAGCCGTTGCGGCCGGAGGCGGTGTGCGAGGTGTCCTACGACCACCTCCAAGGTGACCGCTTCCGCCACGCCACGAGCTTCGTACGCTGGCGCCCCGACCGCGAGCCCGCATCGTGTACCTACGCGCAGCTCGATTCTCCGGTCCCCTTGGAGTTGAGCGAAGTCTTCGGCGTGCGCGACTCCTGACGCTCTGACGCATCGACGTACCGACGCGGCGACATCCCACCGTCGGCCTCGCTCGCCGATCAATATGGGAGAGGTCGGGAAAAGGAGGGCGCGGTGGTCGCTCTGGTGGTGGTCTCAATCTTCGTCGTGGCGGTCCTCGGGATCCTCGTGGCCGGATTGCTGCGCAGTCACGCCGACATCCTGCGATCGCTGCACGAGCTCGGCGTGGGGGTCGGCGATCCCGCGGCGCCACCGGTATCGGGTGCCACCGGAGCGGCGTCGCCCGCCCCGGTGCACCTCGCTGCTCCGTCGTCGGGCCCCCCGCTCGGTCCGGCGCCTGCGGTGGCCGGCGTGACACCCGCGGGCGACGCGCGCGCCGTGGCGGTGGACAACAGCCATCACCTCACCCTCCTCGGCTTCCTCTCGTCGGGCTGTGCCACCTGCGGCGCCTTCTGGCACGCCCTTCAGGAACCCGAGCACCTCGGCCTGCCCGACCACACCCGCATCGTGATCGTCACCAAGGGTCCCGACCGGGAGATCCCGGCCGAAGTCCGGGCCAGGGACAGCGGCCGGGTTCCCGTGGTGATGTCGACCGAGGCATGGCTCGACTACCAGGTGCCCGGCTCGCCCTTCTTCGTCCTCGTCGACGGGGCCACCGGCCAGAAGGTCGGACAGGGCGTGGCCAGCCACGTCGGACAGCTGGCCGAGCTGGTGCGGCGGGCCGAACACGACCGCGGGGAACACGACCGCGGGGGCGCGACCGGGGTTCGCCGCCCGGCGGGTCGAATGGAGGCGACGGGCCCGCGGATCCCGGATCGGGCCTCCAGACGGGTCTCAACGGTCCGGCGCGCGAGGCGGTGGCCGACGAGGTCCTGCGGGCGGCGGGAATCTTGCCTGGAGACCCGAGCCTCTACCCGCGGACGCTCGAGGACGTGTTTCCCTTCAGTCACCACGCGGCCAACCGCGCCGGCTCGGGCGGCGTCACCGCTACGCAGAGCTGAGCGTGGCGACCATCGGCGCACACGGAATCACGGCCCGTCTCCCCGGCGGCTTCGAAGGCCGTATCTTCGTCCGGCCCAGCACAGTGGGGTCGACCTACCCGGTGGCGCAGTTCGCCACTTTCCCGATCCCGGACGACATCGGGGACTTCGGCAGTGGCGCGGTGACCCTCATGGGTCCCTACGACATCTTCACCACCCTCTTCGAGTACGGTCCGGAGAGCGTCGGCCGGGCGCTCTTCGCGCAACAGGGTCGCCCCTCGGCCTTCTCGGAGAGCGACTTCTCACCGATGACATTGCGGCGTGGCATACCCGGACAATCGGGCACCCAACGCTTCTTCACCGAGGCCGGGCGGCCCTTCTCCCTCTACGCGGTCCTGGGCAGTCACACCTTCCGCCGGCTCTTGGTGCCGCGGGTGAACGAGCTCGTCGGTTCTCTCGCCCTGACGCCGGCCCGCGCGGTGGTCCCCGCCGCATCGGGCCCATGGAACTGAGTCCGTGGGCCTGATCGGCCTCTTCCTCATCGCTTCGGGGTTGCTCGTCGTCGCCGGCCTGGCCAAGGCGGTCCAGCCCGGCGACACGACGCGCGCGTTGGCCGCGCTGCTGGAGGCCGACGGCCACTCAAAGTCTCTCGTTTCGCTTCGTCGGGTCGTCCGCATCGGCGCGCTGATGGAGGCCGCGCTGGGGTCGTTGGCCGTCCTCGAGCCCCGGCCGCTCACCGCGGGCCTGGTCGCCCTTTCCTACCTGGCGTTCTCCGCGGTGGTGGCATACGCCTGGCACCGGTCCGGGCCGCTGGCCACGTGCGGGTGTTTCGGGCGAGCGGACACACCGCCCACGACGGTGCACCTGCTGCTCGACTTCGTCCTGGCTGCCTCAGCCGCGGCCTTCGCACTCTCCGCGCCACACCACGGGACGATCCTCTCCGTGATGGCCCACCAGCCGTGGTCCGGGGTCCCCCTCCTCTTCGCCGCGGGCGTCGGCGCCTCCATCACCTTTCTCGCCCTGTCCCCGCTGGCCCAGCTCGAGGGCGCACGTCGTCTCGTTCGGCCCTGGCCCGGGGGGGAGGAGCCGACCACGTGACCATGTCGACCGCACTGGTGACGCGCGCAGCGGCGGTCCTCGAAGGACGCCTGTCCCGGCGAAGCATGATCAACCGGTCGGCCTTCGTCGGCAGTGCGGTGGCGGCGGGTTCAGGTCTCGACCTCGCCCTCAAGCCGGGGACGGCCTACGGCGCCATCTGCTCATGCGGCAACGCCGGATGTAGCTGCGGCAGCACCTGTTGCTCGGGGTTCAGCGAGTTCTGCTGCGCCGTGGGCGGCGCCAACTACTGCCCGGAGAACACTGTGATGGGTGGGTGGTGGGTGGCCGACAACTCGTCTTACTGCGGCGGACCGCGCTACTACATGGACTGCAACTCCACCTGTACCTGCACGGCGGGATGCAGTGGTGGCTTTCCGTTCTGCGAACCAGGCTGCGACCAGACGGGGTGTGGCTGCGGGTCGCGTGGATGCGATTCCTTCCTGCAGGGTTGCCTCCAGTTCCGCTACGGGCAGTGCAACCAGGACGTGGCCTGCATGGGCCGCATCGTGTGCCGCGTCGTCGCCTGCGTGCCTCCCTGGACGGTCGACCCCTCGTGCACCACGGCCGTCGCGGTCGACAACGCCACCGCGGAACAGAACGAGTCGTGCTGGACGCCGGCTCCCCCCGCCCCACCGTGCGACTCGCCCGCCACCAACTGTCAGGTGGTCGGCCTCATTCCGAGCACCGACGGGGCCGGGTACGCCGTGCTCACCGCGTTCGGCAGGGTGCTGGCCTACGGGAACTTCCCTTCGGCCGGCGACGCATCGTCGCTCCCACTCCAGGCCCCCGTGGTGGCCGGGATCGGCACCGTGGGCGGCGGCTACTGGCTGGTGGCCTCCGACGGCGGCATCTTCGCCTTCGGGGACGCGCCGTTCTTCGGCTCCATGGGTGGGCAACGCCTCAACCAACCGGTGGTGGGCATGGCGGCGACACCCTCGGGCCAGGGCTACTGGCTGGTGGCCTCCGACGGCGGCATCTTCGCCTTCGGGGACGCGCCGTTCTTCGGCTCCATGGGTGGGCAACGCCTCAACCAACCGGTGGTGGGCATGGCGGCGACACCCTCTGGCCAGGGTTACTGGCTGGTGGCCTCCGACGGCGGCATCTTCGCCTTCGGGGACGCGCCGTTCTTCGGCTCCATGGGTGGGCAACGCCTCAACCAACCGGTGGTGGGCATGGCGGCGACACCCTCGGGCCAGGGTTACTGGCTGGTGGCCTCCGACGGCGGCATCTTCGCCTTCGGGGACGCCGCCTTCGACGGGTCGACCGGCAACCTCACCCTCGTTCGACCCGTGGTGGGCATGGCCAATGACGGCAGCGCCGGCTACTGGCTGGTGGCCCAGGACGGTGGCGTATTCGCCTTTGGAGGAGCCCCGTTCCTGGGTTCGCCGGCATGAGCGGCCTGAGCGAGAAATGAGGGAGCAAATGCGAAGAGGGAGCGCCCGACCATGACGTCAACGGTCACGGCCAGCACCATGACCACGCTTCTGGCTGCGGCCGCGGTCGTCCTCGCCGTCGTCGCCGCGGCGCGTTCGACCTGGTCGCCTTGCGGCGTGTCGATGCTCTCGACCATGACGCCGCTCGCCGAAGGCGCCCGCGGTCACCGTTACGGTGTCCACCGCCGGGTGGTTCGTGACCGGCGCGGTGTTCGGAGGTACCTGCCTCGGACTGGGCATGGCGGCGATGGCCGCCGGCGTGCACAGTGTCCGTTGGAGTCCGTCGGTGCTCGCGGTTGTCGCAGTCGCCGGTGCCGCGGTTGCCGCGGCGGCCGACGCCCGCCTGGCGGGATTCCGTCTCCCGGTGCACCACCGTCAGGTCAATGAGCGCTGGCTCGACCAGTTCCGCGCCTGGGTCTACGGGGCGGGCTTCGGGTGGCAGATCGGATCGGGACTGGCCACCTACGTCAAGACGGCAGCGGTCTACCTCATGATCGTGCTGGCCGCGCTCACCGGAGATCCCCTCGCGGCCCTTGCCATCGGGGTGCTCTTCGGCCTGGTCCGCGGGCTCGCCGTGTTCCTCGGACGGGGCATCACCAGCCCTGACCGCTTGGCTCGCTTCCACCAACGCTTCGCCACCCTCGACTCCACCGCCCTCACCTGCGTCGTCGCCACGGAAGTCGGATTGGGCATGCTCCTGGGCTGGCTGGTTTCTCCCTGGCCGGCCGTGACGATTGCCGTCGTCACCGCCCTGGCCGTCGCCTGGCGGCGCCGAGGCAACGCAACCCGGAAGTCCCCCAACCGACCCGAGCACCGCGTCGAAATCCGAGAGATCTGATCAGAGCTGTGTAGCCGAAACGTTCCTTTTCACCGTTCGCGACGAGAGAGAGGGATCCGGCGGACTCTCCGTCGCCAACCCGAGGCATCCCGCCCCACACCCGGCACTGGCCTCGTTACGATCACGGCATCGCCTCCCAACGCCCCGAAAAACCGCGAAAGCCGTCCGGTCGCATCCGCCTGCTGCTGGCCGACGTCGACGGCACCCTGGTCACCTCCGAGAAGGTCCTGACCGACGCCGCCGTCGACGCGGTCAAGAAGCTCGGTGACGCGGGCGTCATCTTCGCCATCACGAGCGGGCGGCCGCCCCGAGGCATGGAGATGCTCGTCGGCCCACTCGACCTCCAGACCCCCATCGCCGCCTTCAACGGCGGCCTGCTCGTGGACCGCACCATGCAGATCCTCGACGAGCACGTCCTGCCCGAGACCATCGTCACCCCCGTCAGCGACCTTATGCGCTCCTTCGGCCTCGACGTGTGGCTCTACCGCGGCGCCGACTGGTTCGTCGTTGATCCGAACGCCCCCCACGTCGAGCGGGAGGCGTGGACGGTGAAGTTCGACGCCAAGGTCATGAAAAGCCTCGCCGGCCTGACAGAGGGGGTGGCCAAGCTGGTCGGCGTCAGTGACGACCACGACGCCATGGCGGCGGCAACCACTGCCGTCTCCGATCAGTTCGGCGATCAGGTCACCGCGGCCACCTCGCAGCCGTATTACCTCGACGTCACCCACCCTCTGGCCAACAAAGGCTCGGTGGCCCGCTACCTGGCCAAGCGCTACGAGCTCGACCCGACCGAGATCGCCACCATCGGCGACATGCCCAACGACGTCTTGATGTTCGCCCACTCGGGACTGAGCATCGCCATGGGCAACGCCGACCCCGAGGTCAAGCGAGCGGCGCGCCGGGTGACGGCGAGCAACGACGAGGACGGGTTCGCGAAGGCGGTCAACCGATACATCCTCGGGTGAACACCGTGCCCGGCCGCCTCGCCGAAGTGGGCACGGCCGTGCTGGCACCCACGGAGGGGGCCGCCGGCGCCGCGCGAACACCCTCTGGCGCTAGACGCCGCGGTGGTTCTCGAAGCGCGCGTACTGCTTCAAGAAGAGAAGGTTGGCCTTCCCGGTCGGGCCGTTCCGGTGCTTGGCCACCTCAATGAGCGCGTCGTCCGCCCTGTCGATGGGCACCTCGTCGTTGTACTCGGACTCGCGGTAGATGAAGAGCACCACGTCCGCGTCCTGCTCGAGCGATCCCGACTCGCGCAGGTCCGACAGCTGGGGCGTCTTGTCCTGGCGGGACTCGAGGTTCCGGGAGAGCTGGGAGAGGGCCAGCACGGGGACCTCGAGCTCGCGGGCCAGGATCTTGAGGCCCCGGCTGATCTCGGCCACCTCGGTCTGGCGGTTCTCCTGGCGACCACGACCGGTCATGAGCTGGAGGTAGTCGACCACGACGACGCCCAGGTCGCCCTCGGACTTCTTGAGCCGCCGAGCCCGCGCCCGGATGTCCATGACCGTGGCGCTCGGGTTGTCGTCAATGAAGATGGGCGCGCTGGACAGCTTGGTCACGGCCACGCCGATCTTGCTCCAGTCCTGGGTGCGGATCCGCCCGGTCTGCAGGCTCTGCCCGTTGACCTCGGCCTCCGAGGCCAGCAGGCGCTGAGTCAGCTCGAGATGGCCCATCTCGAGGGAGAACAGCAGTGCGGGGCGACCGACGGCCAGGCCGACGTTGGCCAGGACCCCGAGAGCGAAGCTGGTCTTTCCCATGCCGGGACGGGCTCCCACGATGACGAGGGACGAGGGCTGGAGCCCGAGCAGGATCTGATCCAGTTCGTGGTAGCCCGTGGGCACCCCCGTGATGTGCGAACCCCGCTGTCCCAGCTCCTCGATCCGGTCCAGGCCGGCCCCGAGCAGGTCGCGCAGCGGGAGCATGGTGTCGGCCGTCCGGTGCTCGCCGACGTCGAACACCAGTTGTTCGGCCCGGTCCACCGCTGCCTTGACGTCCTCGGGCACCGCGTAGCCGATGTCGGCGATCTCGCCGGCTGCGCCGATGAGCCGCCGCAACAGGGCGTGCTCCTCGACGATGGTGGCGTAGTGCTTGGCGTTGGCGATGGACGGCGTGTTCGTCTGCAACGAAATGAAGATGGACGGGTCACCGACGGCATCGAGCACACCCGAGCGGCGGAGCTCGTCGGTGACCGTCACCGCATCGATCGCCTCCCCGCGCTCGACGAGCGCATGGATGGCGCCGAAGATGTGCCCGTGGGCCGGCTTGTAGAAGTCGCTCGCCAAGCACCGCTCAATGCCCACTGAGGCGGCGTCATAGGAGAGCAGCATGGCCCCGAGAAGGGACTCCTCGGCCTCGAGGTCGTGCGGTGGCACCCGGCTACCCCGGAAACCCGTGGTGGCGGCGCGCAGAGGGCGCGGGCGGGTGTCGTCGAAGGCTTGGACCACGGCCTCCCTACTCTGACGGTCCCGCACTGGGGAGCATAAGGACGAACTTGCTGTGGGAAAGGCACGCTGCGCTGTGGGTAACGGGCCTCGGCATGTGGGTAACCCAGCGTGAGCGCACGCCCGGCCTGTGGATAAGCCGTGCCGTCACCCGGTCATAATCCGCGCTGGGTGTGACAGCCACCGGGCCCGGTGGCGACGCCGACTCAGTCCGCCGCCGCCACCTCCACGCTCACCACGGCGGCGACGTCACCGAACAGCTCGATCGTCACCTCGTAGGAGCCGGTCTCCTTGATGTGCTCCGCCAGCGCCACGCGCGACCGGTCCACCTCGACCCCCTTGGCGGCCCTGATGGCGTCGGCCACCTCGGCCGGGCCCACGGAGCCGAAGAGCCGCCCCCCTTCCGCCGCCCGGGCCGTGACCAGGATCACGGCACCCGAGAGCAGGGCGGCCTGCGCCCGGGCGGCCTCGAGGTCCTGCGCCTCGCGCAGGTCACGGCCGCGGCGCATCTGCTCGGCCTGCACCTCCACACCCTCGGTGGCCACGATGGCCCGGCCCTCGGGGAGGAGGAAGTTGCGGGCGAACCCACCGGCGACCTTTACGACGTCGCCGCGGCGGCCCAGGCCAGCCACGTCGTCTCGCAGTAGGACCTTCACGCGTCCGCCCCCATCTCGTCACCGGGAAGGCCCACCTCGGCGACGTCCGCGTCGGCGCCGGACAGGCCCTCGACGGCCAGCGCTTCGACGTCCTCGAGGGTCTCGACACCGGCGTCGCCCTGAGCGGCGTCGGTGCGACCTCCGTCCGAACCACCGTCCGGCCCACCCCGGCCCGGGGCGCCGCCACCGCCGCGCCGACCGCCCTCGCCGCCGGGCCCGTCTCCGCCGAAGCGGTCGCCTCGGTCCCGGCCGCCGTCACGCCCGCCTCCGCGGCCACCCGGCCGTTCGGTCACCGTGCGCTGGGTGTAGGGCAGCAACACGAGCTCACGGGCCGTCTTGATGGCCTGGGCCAGTGCCCGCTGGTGTTGGGCGCAGTTGCCGGTGACCCGGCGCGAGCGGATCTTGCCGCGGTCGCTCATGTACTTGCGCAGCATGTGAACGTCCTTGTAATCGACCCACTCGACCTTGTCGCGGCACAACGCGCAGGGCTTCTTCTTCACCCGCCGTCCGAGATCCTTGGGGGTGCGCCGCGCCGTCGTTCCGCCGCGCTGGTTGTTCCGTGCCATCAGAAGGGCTCCTCGTCGAATCCGTACCCACCGCCGGCCGTCGCGGGCGGTGTGGCGGCAGCCGGCGGACGGCCACCCCCACGCGAGGGCCCGCCGTCACCGGGGCCTCGGCGCTCGTTCTTGGTGATCTGCGCCGTGGCCCAGCGCAGTGACGGTCCCACTTCGTCGGCCACCACTTCGACCTTCGATCGACGGTCGCCCTCCTGGGTCTCCCAGCTGCGCTGCTCGAGGCGCCCGGCCACCATGACCCGCGCCCCACGGGTGACGGACTCGCTCACGTTCTCCGCCATCTCGCGCCAGCAGACGACGTCGAAGAACGAGGTGGCCTCCTCCCACTCCTGGGTCTGGCGGTTCTGCCAGCGCCGGTTGACGGCGAGGCCGAAGGTGACGTTGGCCTGGCCGGTGTTGGTGAAGCGCAGCTCGGGATCCCGGGTGACGTTGCCCACCAGCGTGACACTGTTGTCTGAAGCCATCTCTCGCTCCTCTCTTCAGTCAACCTGCCGCCGTGGCCGGCGACGATGATCCTGCCGCCGAGGCCGTCGACGGGGCCGTTGCCCACGCCGCGGCGGCGCCCTCGGGAAGACGGACGACCTTGTGGCGCACCACGTCGTCGGCCAGGCCGAGCATGCGGTCGAGGGCGGCCACCGTCTCGGGCTCACCGGTGAACTCGACGACGACGTAGTAACCCTCGCGCTTGTGGTTCACCTCATAGGCGAAGCTGCGCCGACCCCAGCGGTCGATGGCGCCGGGGTTGCCGCCGTTGGTCCGGATGACTTCGAGGGCACGGTCGAGCTCGCCCTGGATCACGCTCGGCTCGGTGGTGGCCTCAAAGATGGCCATGACTTCGTAGGGCCGCATGGGCCGCGTACCTCCCTCTGGACCGGGCGAAGCCCGGGCCCCTGGCGGTCAGGAGCAGGGTCTCTTGAGCGCCCATGCTAGCCCGCCGGCGTCAACCCAGGGACTCCTCCAGGCCGGGCGGGGCGTGGTAGCTCTCCTGGTCGCTCGGGAAGGCACCGCTGCGCACGTCGGCCGCAAAGGCGGTGACGGCCTCAGTGGCCATCCGGCCCAGGTCCGCGTACTGGCGCACGAACTTGGGCGGGCGGCCTCGCCCCAGGCCGAGCAGGTCGTGGAAGACCAGAACCTGGCCGTCGCAGGCCGCTCCGGCCCCGATCCCGATCGTCGGCACGTCGAGGGCCTCGGTCACCTTGGCCCCGACGACGTCGGGCACCCCCTCAATCACGAACGCGAAGCAGCCGGCGGCGCTGAGTGCCTTGGCCGCGTCGAGCAGCGCGGCGGCGGCGTCCGCGCTCGTGCCCTGAACCCGGAACCCTCCCATGGCCAACACCGACTGCGGGGTCAGGCCCAGGTGCCCCATGACCGGGATCTCGGCGCGCACGATGGCTTCGATCACCTCCAGACGGGCTCGCCCACCCTCGAGCTTGACCGCCTGGGCACCGGCTCGGATCAGCGTGGCGGCGTTGCGCACGGCGTCGACCGGTGTGAGGTGGTAACTCATCCAGGGCATGTCCCCCACGATGAGGCAGCGCGGCGCGGCGCGGGCCACGGCGGCCGTGTGGTGGGCCATCACGTCGATGTCCACGTGCAGCGTGTCCGCGTAACCGAGCACCGTGTTGGCCACCGAGTCGCCGACCAAGATCAGGTCCGCCCCAGCCTCCGAGACGATACGCGCACTCGGCTCGTCGTAGGCCGTCACCATCACGATCGGTGCCGCTCCGTCCCGCCGCTTGCGCGACCGCAGGGAGGGGACCGTCACCGGCCCCACGGTCGGCCCCCGTTCCCCGCTCACCGTCTCGTGGAGCCGGACGGCCCCGGCTTCTTCGGACGCGCCGAGCCACCGCCGGCGGGGTACTTGCGCATCAGGTGGTGCCAGGCACACGCCGGGCAGACCTCGACCTCGTAACAGAGCACCGGCTCGGAGCGCTGGCACAGTGCCTTGAGCTCCGAGGCCGTGCCTGGACAGCGTCCGCCGGAGGGCAGCTTGGCCCCGAACACGAAGGTGACGGTGACCAGCCGGCCGTCGTCACAGATGGGGCAGACCTCCTTGGTGGGACGACCCACGTTGCGGGCGGCCCGCAGCAGCTCGGGGTGGGCGTCGCAGACGTCGTCCCGCCGCAACTTGCCCCGCTCGACCTGGCGGACCACGCCGTTGCGCACGATCCGGTACTCCACCTGGGCAGTGACGGCGGAGCTCACGGCTCTCGAAGGCGACCTCGGCTCCGAGGTGACGGACACGCGCTCAGGCTACCGTCGTCTGCTCCGAGCGGTCACCATCCTCGGTGTCCAATCAGGCCCGTTCGCGATCACCGCGTGACGTTTTCCGCCACGGCGCTATATCGAATCGATATACTTATCCGTCATGTTGGATCTGGCCATCCTCGGCTTGCTCTCTGAGCGTGACCTTCACGGCTACGAGATACGTCGGCGCCTTCGTGAGCACCTCGGCCTCTTGGCGAACGTGTCGTTCGGATCCATCTACCCCGCCCTGACCCGGCTCGAGAAGTCGGGGGCGGTCGTGGCTACCGAGGGTGGCGCGCCAGGTCGGGGGACGGCAAAGCCGGTGCCCGCACCCCCCACCGGCTCGCTCAGTGGCGAACTGGCCGTGCTGCGGGCCCGACGGCATTCGCCCGCCCGAGCCCGACGGGGCCGCAAGGTCTACCGCATCACCGACCTGGGCCGACAGCACTTCGCCGACCTCCTGGCCGGCGGAGGAACGGCCGACGACGCCCGCAGCTTCTCGTTGCGCCTGGCCTTCGCGGGACACCTGGCTCCCCAGGCCCGCCTGGCCCTGCTCGAGCGGCGACGGGCCCAGCTGGTCCAGCGGCAAGCCGAGGTGGAGTCCGGCCGGGACGACCTCGACCGCTACGCCCGGTCGGTGGTCCAGCACACGGCCGACGGCGTGGCCCGCGACATCAGCTGGCTCGACACCCACATCGCGTCCGAACGCGCCTCGCTCGCCGCCGTCGATCCGGCGCCGGCGACCTGATCCCCGCACCACGAACCACACAAGGAGACCCGTCCCATGCCCATCCCGACCAGCCAGCCCAGCCCCCTCAACGAGCACCGGCAGATCCGTCTCGCCATTGCCGGGGTCGGGAACTGCGCCAGCTCGCTGGTCCAGGGGATCACCTACTACCGCGACGCCGATCCCGACGAGGTGGTGCCCGGGCTGATGCACGTGGAGCTCGGCGGGTATCACGTACGCGACCTGCTCCCCGTGGTCGCCTTCGACGTGGACCAGGCCAAGGTCGGCACGGATCTCGGCAAGGCGATCGGCGCCGGGCTCAATAACACGGTGCGCTTCGCCGAGGTCGGCGAGCTCGGGGTGACCGTCCAGCGCGGCCCCACGCTCGACGGTCTGGGGCTCTACTACCGGGAGCTGGTCGAGGAGTCCCCCGCCGATCCGGTCGACGTGGCTGCCGCCTTGCGCGAGGCCGGAGCCGACGTGCTGGTCTCCTACCTCCCGGTCGGCTCCGAGCAGGCGCAGCGCCTCTACGCACAGGCGGCTCTGGATGCCGGGGTGGCCTTCGTCAACGCCATCCCCGTCTTCATCGCCTCGGACCCCGAGTGGGCCCGCAAGTTCCGCGACGCCGGCGTCCCCATCGTCGGCGACGACATCAAGAGCCAGGTCGGCTCCACCATCGTCCATCGCATCCTCACCCGCCTCTTCGAGGATCGCGGGCTGGCCTTGGACCACACCTACCAGCTCAACTTCGGCGGCAACATGGACTTCAAGAACATGCTCGAGCGCGAGCGCCTCGAGTCCAAGAAGATCTCCAAGACCCAGGCCGTGACCAGCCAGCTCGAGGACAACGTGCTCGACGCCGACGACGTCCACGTGGGCCCGTCGGACCACGTGCCGTGGCTGAAGGACCGCAAGTGGGCCTACATCCGCATGGAGGGACGCAACTTCGGCGACGTCCCGTTGAACCTCGAGCTCAAGCTCGAGGTGTGGGACTCCCCCAACTCGGCCGGGGTCATCATCGATGCCGTGCGCTGCGCCAAGCTCGCCCTCGACCGCGGTGTGGGCGGACCGCTGCTCGGCCCTTCCTCGTACTTCATGAAGTCTCCTCCGGTGCAGTACCACGACGACGTGGCGCACGCCCTCGTCGAGGGCTTCGCCGTCGGCGAGATCCAGGAGTCCTGGCCGAGCGACTGACGGGCGACCGACGGGCGAAAGACGAACGAACGAGCCACGACGGGGGGACACCGACAGCATGGACGCCCTGCACGACAAGACCGTGATCGTCACCGGCTCCACCCGGGGCATCGGCAAGGTCACGGCGGCCCACCTGGCCGGCTGTGGCGCCGAGGTGTTCGTGGTGGGGCGGAACGTCGAGCGCGGGGCTCGGGTCGTGTCCGACATCGCCGACGCGGGCGGTCGCTCCACTTTCGTGCGCTGCGATCTCTCGGTGGAGGAGGAGGTGGCGGCGCTCTTCGCGGACGTCCGGCGGCAGGCCGGCGCGCTCGACGTCGTCGTCAACAACGCGGCGGCCACCGACGTCGCCACCCGCGACGGCTCCGTGGTCGACGTGCGCACCGAGGATTTCGAGCACTTCTTGCGGGCGAACGTGCACAGCGTCTTCTGGTGCTTCAAGTACGGGATCCCGGCCATGGGCCCCGGCGGCGGCTCGTTCGTCACCATCTCCTCGGTCGAGGCCATCACGCCCCGGGCCGGGGAGTTCAGCTACGCCACCACCAAGGCGGCGGTGTGCGGGCTCTCCCGCCAGGTGGCGGTCGACTACGGCCACCGCGGCATCAGCGCCAACACGTTGCTCCTGGGGTTCATTGAGACCAATGCGACGCGCCCGTTCCTCGACGACGCACGGATCGGCGACCGCGTGCGCGGCGCCACCGGCGGGCGGCCGCCCAGCTCCGTCGACGTGGCGCGGGCGGTGGCCTTCCTCGCCTCGTCGGGGGCGGCGGGATTCAACGGGGCCACCCTGGTGCTCGACCGTGGGCTGACCGTCACCGGGCAGGTGCCCGGCGATCTCTCCATCGCCACGCCGCCTGCGTGAATCGGCATGCGCTACGGGCGTCCCGCCCACCAGGCACGCAGCCGTGACGCCGCTTCCTCCTCACCGAGTGGCCCTTCGTCGAGCCGCAGCTCCATGAGGAACGAGAGGGCCTCGCCGACGGCGCGGCCGGGGCCGATGCCGAGCAGCTCCATGACCTGGTTCCCGTCGAGGTCCGGGCGCAGCGCGTCGAGCTCCTCCCGCTCGCGCAGCTCGGCGATCCGGACCTCCAGCTCGTCCATCCGAAGGGCCAGGGCCTTGGCCTTGCGGGGATTGCGGGTGGTGCAGTCGCAGCGGGTCAGCTCGTTGAGCTGGTCGAGGAGCGGTCCGGCATCGCGCACGTAGCGGCGCACCGCCTTGTCGGTCCACCCCAGGCGGTAGGTGTGGAAGCGCAGGTGGAGCTCGACCAGCCGGACCACGGTGTCGACCTCGATCGCCGGGTAGCGCAGCGCCTCCATGCGCACCCTGGTCATGCGCGCGCCCACCACCTCGTGGTGGTGGAAGCTGACCCCGCCGTCGGTGATGGCGCGGGTCCGAGGCTTGCCGACGTCGTGGAAGAGCGCGGCCAGCCGGAGCACCTTGTCCTTGGAGGTCTTGTCGACCACGGCCAACGTGTGGGCCAGAACGTCCTTGTGGCGGTGGATGGGATCTTGTTCGACCGCCAGCGACGGGAGCTCGGGGAGGAACTCCTCCGCCAGGCCGGTGCGCACCACGAACCACAGCGCGCCCGACGGGACGTCGATCATGACCATCTTGTCCAGCTCGTCGCGGATGCGCTCGGCCGAGACGATGGAGAGGCGACCGTGCATCCGCTCCACGGCGGCGACCAGGTCGGGGTCCGGCGTGAGCGCGAAGCGCGCGGCGAAGCGCGCGGCGCGCAACATGCGCAACGGGTCGTCGGCGAAGGAGGTCTCGGGGTCGAGCGGGGTGCGCAACCGACCCGCCGCCAGGTCGCCCAGACCGTCGAAGGGGTCGAACAGCTCCATGTCGGGCAGTCGCAGGGCCAGCGCGTTGATGGTGAAGTCCCGCCGCGAGAGGTCGACCTCTATGTCGTCGCCGAAGCTCACCTCGGGCTTGCGCGACTCGGGCACGTAGACCTCGGCCCGATGCGTCGTGATCTCGTACACCAGCGGGCCCTTGCGGCATCCGATGGTCCCGAAGCGTGCTCCTTGGGTCCAGACGTCGTCTGCCCAGCCCCTGACCAGGCGCTCAATTTCCTCGGGGCGGGCGTCGGTCGTCAGGTCGACGTCGGCGTCGCCGTCGGCACCACCTGGGAAGAGCGCGTCGCGCACCGAACCACCGACCAGGTACAGCGTGCGGTCCGCGGCGCCGAAGCGCCGGGCAATCTCCTCGGTCGCCTCGACGTAGGGGCGGAACCGCTCGGGAACCGAGGTGGGTGGCGTGGACTGCACCCGCCCACGGTAGTGCGCCCTCTAGCCTTTCCCCGTGTCGACGCGCCGGGCCAGGTCTCTCCTCGGCGCGCTCGCCATCGGCGCGTCCGTCCTGCTCGCCACGCCGGGCGGCGCGTTCGGGCACTCGGCGGTGGCGGCGGTGACACGTGACGCAGTCCGAGCCCAGAGTGCTTCGACAGCCCTCCTGACGCTCGACTCGCAGACGCCGTGGGTGACCCCGGCGGATCCGTGGTTCACCCTCTCGCTCGGCGTCTCGGCCGCGGCGGGCGAGTCCACCCGGCTCCATCTGAGCCTGAGCTTCTACAGCCGTCTCAGCGACCCCTCGCAGATCCAGCAGGCCATCGGGGGCACACCGTCGACCACCGCGCTGCTCCATCTGCCCGACGTGCCGGTGGTCCCCACCGGAACCGGCGCCTCAGTTGCCGGCGCGGGCTCAGGACCGGCCCTGAGCGCCGTCACCTGCGTCACCGTGGTGCCCAGCTCGGGCACGACGCCACCGTCGAGCGGTGCCAACGTCTGCACCGCGGGCAGTCCCACCCTCACTCTCGAATGCACCCCGGACACTGGCAAGTGCGGCGATGTGTACCCGGTCACGGTGTCCCTCCTCCGTGACGGCGCCACCACGCCGCTGGCGCGCCTGACGACCTTCTTGACCTACCAGGAACCCACGGCGGTCTCCAAGGGGGGCGGGCCGCTGCGCGTCGGGGTCGTCCTGCCCGTCACCGCAACGGGCGCGGCCGGCGAAGCTGTGGCGCTGGCGGCCCACCGGGACGTGGCCACCACGCTCGCCGTGAGCCCGGCCGGCGTGGCCGCGGTCAATGCCACGCACCCGCACGGGGCTCTGCACCCCTACGAAGAGCTGGCCGGGCTGAGTGACGAGATCGTCGAGCAGCCCTACGTGCCGGTCAACCTGGCCGCGCTGAGCCAAGCGGGGATCTCGGGCGAGATCGGCGCCCAGCTCGACCGCGGCGACACGCTGCTGCGCAGCGCCGGGCTCAAGCCCGGCGCGGGGCTCTGGATCGACACCGGCTCCTCCTTCTCGCAGGGGGACGCCGCCAACCTGGCCCAGGGCCTCCAGATCGCCGGCGCCCGCCAGCTGGTCCTGAACGACACCGACCTGAGCACGGCCGGGAACAGGAACAACTACACCTTCGCCCAGCCCTTCGGTCTCGACCTCGGGCACGGGAACACCGTGCCCGCCCTCGCCGCCGACAGCGCCCTGAGCGCACGCTTCACGGGAGAGCCGGCCAGCCAAGTGCTCGACGCCGAGCAGCTGCTGGCCGCGCTGTCCTTCGTCCATTTCGAGAACCCCTACCTGTCCCAGCCTCGCGGGGTGGTCGTCGTCCCCCCTCCCGGCTGGCAGCCCACCGCCCGGTTCCTCGACGCGTTCCTCGGCGGCCTCACGGGCAACCCGGCGCTCGACCCGGTGACCGTGAGCCAGCTCTTCGAGCGCGTCCCCGTATCGGGCAACGATGAGCCCGGAGTCCGCCGCCTCCAGTCCGGCCCGGCCGGACGCGGCATCACCCGTGTCGCCGCGGCACGCATCGGCGGCGACCGCCAGCAGCTGGCGTCCTTCGACGATGCCGCCAACGATGCGGCCAACGATGCGGCCCAGCGCTCCCCCGCGCTCGAGCGCGTTGGCCGATCAGCTGCTGGCCACCGAGGCGCGGAACCTCGAGCGCGTCCCGGCGCGCCGGTGCCCTGAGCGCCTACGCCCGGTCGTTCGGCACCGCCACCGGCCAGATCACGCTGGCCACCGAGCGCACGGTGACGTTCACCGCGCGGCAGGCGGCCATCCCGGTCACGGTGCTCTCCGCCGCGCCGTACCCCGTCAAGGTCGTGGTCACCTTGACCAGCGACAAATTCCTCTTCCCCGACGGCAACAGCCGCCAGCTCGTGCTCGACCGGGCCACCACCTCGTGGCGGTTCACCGCGCAGGCGCGCACCTCGGGCGACCGGCTCCCCATTGAGGTGACCCTGCACACGCCCGACGGCCAGGTGCTGATCGCCCACACCGTGCTCACCGTGCACGCCACCTCCATCTCCTTCGTGGGCGTGGCCCTCACCGCGGTGGCCGGTGCCGTCCTCCTGGCCTGGTGGGTGCGCACGTGGAGGCGTTCGCGCCGGCAGCGACCTCGCCCCTACCCGCGGGTTCCCTGAGCGGTGCCCCGCGCCCGCCGGGCCCGGACCCTGCCGCTTCGGACCTCCGCCGTTTACGTCGCGTTCGGGACCGGCGTCTCGCGCCTCACCGGACTGCTGCGCTTCGTCGCCCTGGCCTGGGCCCTCGGCCAGACCCCCCTGGCCGACTCCTACAACCTGGCCAACACCACGCCGAACATGCTCTACGACATCGTGCTCGGAGGGGTCCTCTCGGCCACCTTCATCCCGGTCTTCGTGGACCGCCTGGCCAACCGCGAGGAGGACGAGGCCTACGAGTCGATCTCGGCCGTGCTGACCGTGTCGCTCGTCGTCCTCGGTGTCACCACGGTGGCCGCGCTGATCGCCGCGCCGTATCTCGTCGGCGCCCTGACCGTGTTCGACACCCACGCCCACGGGGGACAGATTCAGCCCGTCCTCCTCGAGCGCCACGTCGCCACCGTCTTCCTTCGCTGGTTCGTGATCCAGATCGCCGCCTACGGGGTGTTCGCCCTCGGTGCCGCGCTGCTCAACACCCGTCGGCGCTTCGTGGCCGTGGCCTGGGCACCCATCGTCAACAACGTGGCTTGCATCGGGATTCTGGTGTGGTTCGGCCTATGGGCGGGCCACGGTGCGTCGCTGGCCACGGTCGAGCACCATGAGGCGCAGCTCGTGCTGCTCGGCCTGGGCACCTCGCTCGGCGTCGTCCTCCAGGGCGTGGCGCTGGTGCCGAGCCTGCGGCGGTCCGACTGGGGACGGCTGCACTGGCGCTGGAACCTGCGCGACGACGCGCTGCGCGCCGTGGCCCGTCTCGGCGGTTGGACGTTCGGCTTCGTGGTGGCCAACCAGGTGGCGCTCTTCGTGGTCACCGTGCTGGCCGGCAGCGTCGCTGGACCCGACCCGGTCTCCTCGTACACCTACGCCTACGCGTTCTTCCAACTGCCCTACGGGATCGTGGCCGTCACCATCATGTCGGTCGTCACCCCCGACCTGGCCGCCACCTGGTCGACCGGGCACCAGGACGCGTTCCTGCGCCGCCTGAGCGGGGGCCTCCGGGCCATCCTCGCCCTCATCATCCCCTCCGCCGTGGGTCTTCTGCTCTTGGCTCGCCCCGCGGTGGCGCTCCTGCTCGGAGTCGGGCACAGCACCCCCGCCCAGACCGCGACCACCGGCGCCGCCCTGGCCATGTTCGCCCTGGGCCTGCCCGGGTTCTGCGCCTACCTCTACCTGGTGCGGGTGCTCCAGTCCATGCAGCGAACCAAGATCGCCTTCTACTTGTACCTGGTGGAGAACGGGCTCAACGTCGTCCTGGCGCTCCTCCTGGTCGGACCCCTCGGCGTCCGCGGCCTCGCCCTGTCTCTCTCCATCGCCTACTCCGTGGCCGCGGTCCTCGCACTCGCCGTGTTCCGGCAGTGGTTCGGTCCGCTGGCCGAGCCCGAGACCTGGGCGCCGCTGCGGCGAGTGGTCGTGGCCTGCGTCCCCATGGCGGTGGTGGTGCTCGTGGTCTCCAATCTCTCGGGGTCGACCAGCGCCGGCGCCCTCACCGTGCGCTTGGTGGGGGCCGTCCTCGCCGGCGGGGTGACCTTCGGCGCGGCGGTCCTCTGGCTGGGCCGACGCGACGAGGTCCGCCGCCGGGGGCGCCCCCCGCTTCCCACGGGGAGGCCCGCCCGGTCCGCGACCCCCGTGGCAGACTCCGGGGATGCCCGGCGTCCGTATCGTGACCGACAGCGCCTGTGACCTGAGCGAGAGCCTGGTCACCCAGCATCACGTCACGGTCGTGCCGCTCACCATCCGCTTCGGAGCCGAGGAGTTCGAGGACCGGGTCCAGCTCACCCCGGCTCAGTTCTGGGAACGCTGCCGGGGCAAAGGTGCGCTCCCCGAGACCGCGGCCCCCTCCCCCGGCGCGTTCCAGGCCGCCTTCCGGCAGGCTGCCGGGGAGGGGGCCGACGCCGTGGTCTGCCTGACCCTCTCCTCGAAGGTCTCGGCCACCTACGCCTCGGCGCTCACCGCGGCCGAGAGCTTCGAGGACCTGCCGGTGCGCGTGGTCGACACCTTCTCGCTCACCATGGGCCAGGGCCTGCTGGTCATCGCCGCCGCCGAGGACGCCATGGGCGGCGCCGGTCCCGACGA
This sequence comes from uncultured Acidimicrobiaceae bacterium, assembly GCA_963787485.1. GTDB lineage: Bacteria > Actinomycetota > Acidimicrobiia > Acidimicrobiales > RAAP-2 > Bog-473. Next base: position 1,037,432 of record CAWBDF010000007.1, read on the forward strand.
GGTGGTGGCCTCGACGCAGGACCGCATCGGGCGAACCCGCATCTACGGGGTCATCGGCGGACTGGAGCACCTCCAGCGGGGCGGCCGCATCGGCGGGGCACGGGCGCTCGTCGCATCCCTGCTCGACATCAAGCCGGTGGTCCAGCTGAAGGACGGCGAGGTCGCTGAAGAGTCCAAGCAACGGACGCGGGCCCGGGCGCTGTCCCATCTCGTCGACAAGGTCCGGGCCGACGCTCCGCTCGAGCGCATCGCCGTGGCCGACGGCGCCTGCGACGACTTCCCCGACGTCCTGGCCCGCCTGGGCGACATTGAGACCGACCACCCCCTGCTCCCGGTCGACCTCGGGCCCGTGGTGGGCACCCATGCCGGGCCCAACACGGTTGGCGTGTGCTACCTGGTTCCCGCGGGGACGCCCAGGCCAGGCGGCTAGTCTCACGCCGTGGCCGAGAACGACCTGTCCGACGTGCTCTCCGAGCGTGCGCTCGACGCCGTGGACACGGTGGTGGCGACGGTCAACGACAAGGCCATCCGCCCGGCCATCGTGGCGGCCCGGGGGATCGTGTTCGGGATGGTCATCGCCGTGGTCGGCGTCACCGTGGTGGTCCTCTTCTGCGTCGGGTTCATCCGCGTGACCACCATCGCCGGCCACCGGATCTGGGCCTCGTACATCGTGCTCGGCCTCATCTTCAGTGCGGTGGGCGCCGTGCTCTACTCACGGCGCGGCCTGCCTCCGGATGCCTGACCGACGCAAGGTCGTCATCATCGGGAGCGGTCCGGCGGGTCTCACCGCAGCGCTCTACGCGGCCCGGGCCCAGCTCGAACCCCTGGTCATTGAGGGTGAGTCCTCCTCGACGAGCGACCAGCCAGGGGGCCAGCTCATGTTGACGACCGAGGTCGAGAACTATCCAGGTTTCGTCGACGGGATCATGGGGCCCGAGCTCATGGGCATCATGCGGGCCCAGGCCGAGCGCTTCGCCGCGGAGCTCCGGCCCGGGAAGGTGAACCGCCTCGGGCTCGGGTTGTGGCCCTTCGAGGTGTGGGTGGGTGATCCCGCCGCCGGCGAACCGACGGTGCTGGCCGACACCGTCATCGTGGCCACCGGAGCTCGCTCCCTCATGCTCGGGGTGGAGAACGAGGACCGCCTGCTCGGCTACGGGGTCTCGACATGTGCGACCTGTGACGGTTTCTTCTTCCGCGAGCAGCACATCGCCGTGGTCGGTGGCGGTGACTCGGCCATGGAAGAAGCCCTTTTCCTCACCCGCTTCGCCTCGAAGGTCACCGTGGTGCATCGACGCGACGAGCTGCGCGCCTCGAAAATCATGCAAGAGCGCGCCTTCGCCAACCCCAAGATCGAGTTCGCCTGGAGCTCCACCGTCACCGACGTCCTGGGCGACACCAAAGTCAGCGGCGTCCGACTGTGCGACACGGTCACCGGAGAACGGCGCGAGCTCGACGTCACCGGGCTCTTCGTGGCCATCGGCCACGAACCCAACAGCTCCCTGGTCAACGGGCAGCTCCAGCTCGAGGACAATGGCTATGTCAAGACGTTCGACGGGACGACCCGGACCAGCATGGAAGGCGTCTTCGCGTGCGGGGACGTCCAGGACCACGTCTACCGCCAAGCCGTGACCTCGGCCGGCTCGGGGTGCATGGCCGCCATGGACGCCGAACGCTGGCTCGAAGCCCGCGGCGAGTGATCGGGGAACAGAACCCGAGGCTGCAGCGTTGCACCCGCTGACAAGGAGATTCCATGAGCGACAAGATCGTGACCCTGACCGACGACACCTTCGACGAGCAGGTCAAGGCTTCCGAGGTACCTGTGTTGGTAGACTTTTGGGCTGAGTGGTGCGGCCCCTGCAAAATGATCTCGCCGGTATTGGAGGAGATCGCCGAAGAGCAGGTGGGCAAGCTTCAGATCGCCAAGGTGAACGTGGACGACAGCCTGGGGGTGGCGAGCCGCTTCGCCGTGCAGAGCATCCCGACCCTGATCCTGTTCAAGGACGGCGAACCACAGGTGAAGGTCATCGGAGCCAAGCCCAAGGCCCGCCTGCTCGAGGAGATCGCGGCCTACCTGTAGGCCTGCCTCTGGCCATCTGGGACCGGGGCCCGGCGGTCGCGGACGTCCAGGACAAACTGCAGGCCGTCCTCGGCACGCCCCTGCTGTCCGACGGCGTCTTCGGCCCGGCCACTCGGGCCGCGCTCGAGGCCTTCCAGCGTCTGCGCGGCCTGCGGGTCGACGGAGTCTGCGGCTCCCAAACCTGGAACACCCTGGTCGAAGCGGGTTTTCGTCTGGGTGACCGTCTCGTGTACCGGCGCACCCCCATGCTGCGCGGCGACGACGTGGCCGACCTGCAACAGCGGCTCTGCTCGCTCGGGTTCGACACCGGACGGGTGGACGGGATCTTCGGCGACGCCACGGGGCGGGCCCTGGCCGAGTTCCAACGCAACGCCGGGCTTCCCGCCGACGGAATCATGGGGGGGGCAACCTTCCACGAGCTGTTGAGACTGCAGAGTCGCTACGACGAGCCTGAGCTGGTCTCCTCTGTGCGGGCCCGGGCTGCGCTGCGCCACGCCCCCCCCACCTTGCGGGGCCGCCACGTGGCCGTGGGCGAGAGCGGTGGGCTGGGGAGCGTCTCGGGCGCCTTGCGCCGGCGCCTGACCCTCGAGGGGGTCCTGGTCACCGAACTGCATCATCCCGACGACGCGATGCAGGCCAAGGAGGCCAACGGAATGGGGGTCGACGTCTTCGTGGGACTGCGGCTCGCCCCTTCGGTCCCGGCCTGCCGGACGGCGTTCTGGTCCGGGACCCACGACGAGTCCCCTGGGGGGCGGCGGCTGGCCGAGTTGATCCAACAGGCGGTGCCCGACGCGCTCGGCGTGGACGACGCCGGCGCCCACGGCATGTCCCTCCCCATCTTGCGCGAGACCCGGATGCCCGCGGTCGTGGTCGAGGTCGGGCCCACCACCACGGTGGTCGAACGGGCCACCTCCTTGGCCGGCGCCCTGGCCTCGGCCCTCGGCCTCTGGGCCGACGGCGGAAACAATTACCAGTAATCGAACTGGTTTCGCCCGGTAGACGTCAGGTCCGGGGCGCTCGACGAGGCCTCGGGCGGTCGGTTCAGGGGTTGCGACGGTTACGCGACCAACCCTGCCGCAAGGTGAACCGGGTGACAATCCACAACGTCATGCACAGGTTGTGGATGAAGCTGAACGACCTCTTGACAGTTCCGCGAACTAGGCGACGCTGCCGTCACCAACCATGGCGCGATAGATGCGCTCGAGGTCTTCGAGGGTGGCGAACTCCACGACCAGACGACCTCGTCGATTCTGAATATCGACCTTGACCCTGGTGTTGAGATGGGTCGAAAGCAACTCCTCGAGCTCCAGGACACCGGGCTCGGGCAACGTGCGGGAGGGCGGGCGGCGCGCTCCCCGCCCGTCTCGACCCGATCCTCGGGCTCTTCCTCCGGCACAGCCGGGCCCACCCGGGTCACCTCGACCACCCGCAACTCGACGACTCCGTCACGCACCAACTCCTCGACGGCACGTACCGTGAGCCCCTCCTCGACGATGCGCTCGACCAGGCGCTCTTGGAGCGTCCGGTCCGGAGTTCCGAGCAGGGCCCGGGCGTGACCGGCCGAGATCGTGCGCTCGGCCAGGGCGCGCTGGGCCCCCGCTGGCAGCTGGAGCAGCCGCAATGTGTTGGTCACGGTCGCCCGGCCCTTGCCCATGCGGGTGGCCACCTGTTCATGGGTCAGGCCGAACTCGTCGATCAGCTGCTGGTAAGCGGCTGCTTCTTCGAGCGCGTTGAGATCGACCCGGTGGAGGTTCTCGACCAACGCCTGCTCCAGACTGGCCACGTCATCGGCGTCCTGGACCAGGACGGGGATCGTCTGGAGACCGGCCCGTCGGGCGGCCCGCCATCTTCGCTCCCCCGCGATGAGCTCGTAGGACTCCTCCTCGTCCTCGGTGAGCTCGCGTACCAGGATCGGCTGCAACAGGCCGACCGCCTTGATGGAGGCAGCCAGGGCGGCCATCGACTCCTCGTCGAAGTGGCTCCTGGGTTGGTAGGCGTTGGGCCTGATGTGAGAGATGGGAACGACCCGGAGCACCGAGTCCGACTCTCCCGTGGCCTGGCTCGGAATGAGGGCACTCAACCCTTTACCGAGCCCGCTGCGGCGCGCCATTGCTCACCTCCTTGGCCAGCTCGCGGTAAGCCACGGCTCCACGCGAGACCGGATCGAATACCGTGATCGGCTGCCCGAACGAGGGCGCCTCGGAAAGCCGGACGGTCCTGGGGATCACCACACGGCAGACCCGCTCGGCGAAGTGCTCTCGGACCTCGTTGGCCACGTCGACCGACAACCGTGTCCGGGCGTCGAACATGGTCAGCACGATCGTGGTCACCTCCAACGTCTCGTTCAGGTTGGACGACACCAGCTTGACGTTGCGCAACAGCTGGCTCAGACCCTCGAGGGCGTAGTACTCGCACTGAATGGGCACGAGGACCTCGTGGGCCGCCGCCAGGCCGTTGACGGTGATGAGACCGAGCGACGGGGGACAGTCGATCAGGACGAAGTCGAAGTCGTCGACCACGGTGTCAATGGCCCGCTTGAGCTTGAGCTCCCGGCTGAACGCGGGCACCAGCTCGATCTCGACACCGGCCAGGTCGATCGTGGCCGGCGCCACGAAGAGGTTCATCACACTGGTCGGCTCAATGCAGTCCTCGAGCGGCTGGTCGCGCATGATCACGTCGTACATGGACAGCTCGAAGTTGCGTGCCTCGAGGCCGAGGCCCGTCGTGGCGTTTCCCTGTGGATCGAGGTCGATCACCAGCACCCGGTAGCCCTGTTCCGCCAGGGCAGCTCCCAGGTTGACCGTGGTGGTGGTCTTTCCGACGCCACCCTTCTGGTTGGCGATGGCGATCACCCGCGGCAGCTCGCGCGCTACGGGCTTGGCGCCGTTCAACAGCTCCGAGGTTTCCTCGCCGATCGAGGGTGGCCTCATGACCACCTGGCGAACCGGGGCCGAGGCCGGTGCTGGCGGGGGAGTGGACGGCGGGTCAACCGGGATCTCGGCCTCAGGCGACGACATTGGGGCCGACGGCGCCACCGGGGCTGACACGACCGGCGAGGACAGCACCTCCGGGGCCGCTGCGGGAAGGTCCGGTTCGGCCGGAGCCGGCAGGTCGGCTGCCTGGGGGAGTGGGGCTGCGGCCGGGTCTGGCGACGAGGGGTCGGCATCCGACGACTGGTCGGTGGGGTCGATCGGGAGGCCATGGATCGGGTTCATCGATGTCGGGCCTGTGGGAGAGGAGTCATCCTGGTCGTAGAGAACGAAGCCATCGGGCTCTTCTCCGTTGTCGGACGGGTTCTGGGGGTCCCGGTCCCGGCGACGGATGCGCATCAGGTGGACATCCCTGCACTCCGCCTCACGCCCATATCCTGGCCTGCCGGCGCGGCAAGGTCAAGACTTGTTCATTTGTTGTTTCACGTGGAACACCCGTGCCATCGACCCCAGCCCCGGTTGCAGGTGTCCCCACCGGTTCCACGTGGAACAGAGTGACCGGTGACAGACCTCAGAGAACAGACCTCAGAAGAGAGGTCGTTTGGCGGGCCGTCCGTCGCGCCGTGGGTACGTGTCCGAGCAGAGCACCGTCTGGCGCAGTACTTGGTAGTCGAATTCCCGGTGCACCAGTTCCGACGGTTCCAACCCCAGGGTGGCGAGCGAAGCGGCCGGCCATCGTTCGGCCTTCTGAGCGCTTTCGGGCTCGGAGACCACCACCCAGCCCTCCACCTCCAGCAGCGGGGCAGCACATTCCGCCACCACCGCCGGCGGTCCGAAAGAGCGGCTGACGACCCCGTGAAAGGTGGCCCGCCAGGACGGGTCCCGTCCGATGACCTCGGCGCGGCCTTGCAGGACCCGAACCCCCTCATGGAGTCCGAGTCGTCGGATGGCGTCGCTCAGAAACCCTGCCCGTCGCCCATTGGCCTCGAGCAGGACCAGATCGGCGGCAGGCCACTCGAGGGCCATCACCAGGCCGGGCAGCCCACCCCCTGATCCGAGATCGACCACTTGAGGGCGTGCAGGGCCGCCTACCGACAGCGCTCGGGCAACGGCCACGAATCCGCGGGCGTGCTCCACGTGACGGTCGATCGGCCCGGGGCCCAAGAAGCCGGCGGCCCGGGCCTCTGCGAGCACGTCGGTGAGAGTGCTGGGGGGGACCTCCCGGTGCGCTCGGGTCCCCGCCACGGGGAGGACCGGGCGTCAGCCCGCAGGGGTAATGACGATGAACCGGTTAGGGTCCTCGCCCTCTGAGCGAGTCACGACTCCGGACATCTCATTCACCGCGTCATGGACCGCCTTGCGGTCCGCCGGGCTCATGGGTTCGAGGGCCTTCTCCTGCCCCGACGCCATGACCTCCTCGGCGATCTGCATGCTGAAACGCTTCAGCGCCGCCGAACGGCGCTCTCTGTACCCCGCCACGTCCACCAAAATGCGGTCCGTCCGCGAGGGACACTGACGCTGTACCACCGCCCGGGTCAGATCCTGGAGAGCGCTCAGCGTCGATCCCCGTGGGCCCACCAGCAGTCCCAAGTCGTCTCCCGTGGCCGCCACCTCGACGGTGTCCTCGTCGAGCAGACGGCACTCCACCGAACCCTCCAAGCCCATCTCGCCGAGCAACCCCTCCAGAAAGGAACGCCCGATCTCACCCTGCTCCTCGAGAGTCATGCCTTCGGCCATGTCCACCGTCTCCTTCAATGCTGTGCTCCCCTGCGGAGCGTTCTTCGAGGAACTCGGGCCCGAAGAGACATTCCTCCGGGCTGATTGCGAGCCGGCCCCAGCCTCGTCCGCGAGCGTGTCCTCCTCCGCCTGCGTATTCGGGGCCATCTGGGCATCCGAGGCCGTCTGAACCGGACGGCCTCGGCTGCGCCGTCGTCGCGCCGAACGACTCGTGCCGCTCCCCGCCCCGGTGCCGGCCTGGGACCCGTTCGACGGAGGCCCGCCCTCGGCCGCGTCTTTCTCAGCTGGTCGTTCGGCACCTGAGCGCCCGCCTTCACGGCTCGACCCTTGGCGGCCCCCGGAACCGGAGCGGCTGCGACGCTGCGAGCGCTCTCTTCGTGGGCGCGGCCCGGCCGGCCGCACTCGGGCCCTGACCCGGGCTTCCACCCGTACCCTCCCGAAGAGCCCCGTCTTGGCCTCGCTCAGCACGATCACCTCGGCATCGTCCGACGCCACACCGAGCTGGTCCAGCGCCTGATCCGTCGCCTCCGCGACGGTCTTGCCTGCCGCCTCCACCCACTCCACTGTGCTATCGAGCCTTTCTCGCCCGCTTCGATCGCGAGCGCGGATGCTGCTTGGGAGCCGACGCCTCGTCGGCCGACGCGCCGGCACCGCCCGAGCTTCCGTTCGGAGGCTTGCGGCCAGAGCTGCTCCGGCGCCCGTTCCCGCCGGCCCGTCCGTTGGAGGGCGATCCACCCTTTGCCGGAGGCAACGTCGCCTTGGCCACCGACGTCCCGTCGGTGGCCGTCGACTTCTTCGGGGCCGGCTTGGGCGGGGCCATGTTCTCCGTCGCCTCTGCCTCCGGATCGCCGCCCTTCGTGGCCCGGTCCGGTTTGGCCCGGTCCGGTTTGGCCCGGTCCGGTTTGGCCGAGCCGATCTCCCGCTCCACCGCCACCGGGGTGACCATCCCGGTTCTGAACATGATCTCTTGCGTCCCGATCCGCATGGCCGACGAGACCACCATGTAGATGGTCGCTCCGGCCGGCACTCTCAGGTAAATGAACCCAAAGATAATTGGGAAAAACTTTTGCATTGTTTGCATCTGTGGATTCGCAGCAGCGGCCTGTGGATTGCGACTATTCATCTGCCGCATTTGGTAATATTGCAAGAACATCGCAGCCGCAATGAGGACCAAGTAGGGGATCACCAGAACGGCCTGGCTCATAGTCGTGGTGATCGCGTGCGTGAATGGGTTCGTCGTGTGATTCGAGAATGGATACGACGACAGATCCATCCCGAACCACCAGTGCATTTGGCCTTGGCTTACGACCAAATCGTGATACATATGCGAATTCGTCGGAATGTACTTTGGTGTTCCGACAACGACTTTGTGCGACCCGTTGAGCCCATTGACGACCAGGGTCTTGGTCGTCGAGAGGCCCCGGATCAGCGTGTAGAGGACGATCAGGAAGGGCATCTGCAGGAGGCTGGGCAGGCAGGCACCAAACGGGCTGGTCCCGTTGTCCTTGTAGAGCCGCATCATCTCCTGGTTGAGCATCTCCCGGTTCTCCGGGCCCTTGTACTTGGCCTGGAGCTTCTTCATCTCGGGTTGCAGACGCTGCATGGCCAGCATCGACTTGGTGCTCTTCACGGTGACCGGGGTGAGGGCCAGCATGATGATCACCGTCAGTCCGGTGATGGCGAATCCGTAGTTCGGCCAAATGCCGTACAGCCCGGCCAGGATCAACCCGAACAGCTCGAAGAGCGGGTGGAAGATCTCCCCGATGAGCTTGAACAGGGAGTTCTCGGCCAACAGCGGGTGGCTCAACACCCGCGGCCCCCTTCATGGGAGAGCCCGATCCGCTCTTGGGCGGGCACCCGAAGCGGCACCAGGTCCACCCCGTGGGGGCCCAGCGGTCGACAGCGCACCAGGCGCCCCATCGCCAGGGCCAGGCCGCGCCAGAACCCGTGCACGGTGAAAGCCTCGAGGGCATAGTTGGAGCAGCTCGGGTAGAAACGGCAGGGGGAGACCCGGCCCGAGGCCGCGCCCTGGTAGGCCCGCACCCCGGCCAGAGCGATCCGGACCGGCCGCGTGAGCCGGGCCCTGGGCTCCTCTGTGCCGCTCACGGTCCCACTCCGGTTCCCGGGGCGGCGTCCGCACCGGCCTGGACGGGCCCGGCGGCCTGGACGGCCCGCCGGATCGCCAAGGCGACGTCGGCCCGGAACTGCTCCCGGGGGCGGGCGCCCGCGGCCGGATCGAGCCGGATCAGGTACGTGCCCCGGGGCAATGACCAGACCTCTGAGCGGACCACGGCCCGGGCCCGCCGGCGTAGGGTGTTTCGGGCGACCGCCCCACCACAACGCCGCCCAATTGCGTATCCCACCTGGGGAAACACCCCCGGAGTACCATCGGGGGCAGGCACGAAGGCGGCACGAACCGGGCCACTGGCGCCGCGGGCGCGAGAACGCTGCAGCTCGGCGAAGACAGCGCGGCCAGAAATCCGTCCGACGGTCCGTCCAGACACCCGCAGGCTCTCAGACGGTGAGGCGGTGGCGGCCCTTGAGACGCCGAGCCTTCACGATGGCGCGGCCTGCGCGCGTGGACATGCGCTTGCGGAATCCGTGGGTACGGGCCCGCTTCCTGGTGTTGGGTTGGTAAGTACGTTTCACGTCAGTTCAGCCTTTCGCGGCGGCTCGAAGAGCCTCCGGCGGCGGTGTCTTCACAGGGTGCGTGCCTGGGCCTTCGGACAAAACCTCGGCCACCGGTCGTGCTTCGGCTCTTCGGTGGGTTCCGGCCGGAGGCGGCGAGTCCTCCCATGTTAGGCGCGATTTGGCGACCCCCTCTAGTCGCACCGGGCCTCACGGTGTACGTTCAACCGACTACCCGCCGTGAGGTCTGCCCCGAGCCAGACCGTGAGGGATGAATGGGGCCGAGGACGAGGCGAGAGAAGGGCGTTGGGCTGAGACGGTGACCCAGGCTGGAGATCTCTGGACGAAGTGCACCGGGTCTTTGCGCGACCAGGTCTCGGAGAGCACGTGGCAGCTCTGGCTGTCGGGGATCGAACCGGTCGAATACGCCGACGGCGTCTTCGTGCTGTCGGTCCCCAACCCGCTGATCCGCGAACGGGTCGAGTCGCGCTACCTGCCCATGATCGAGGACACCCTGGCCAACGAGGTGGGTTCCCCGGTCCGGGGACGCCTCCAGGTGCACGAGCTCCGGCCGGCCGCCGATCCGGGTCCGCTGGAGGGGCCCGGCTTTCTCCGCGGATCCCCAGATGACACCACGCCGGCGCGGACCGCGGTGTCGCACGTGCCGTCTGGCCCTCCCGATGCGCCCTACCCGCTGGCCCGGTCGGGCCGGGAGTCCCCGGCCGTCCAGCTCGATTCGAAGTTCACCTTCGAGACCTTCGTGGCCGCCTCGTCCAACCGCTTGGCCCACGCCGCCGCCCAAGCCGTGGCCGAGACCCCGGGCCGGTCTTACAACCCGCTCTTCATCTACGGGGACTCGGGTCTGGGCAAGACCCACCTGCTGCATGCCATCGGGAACTACGTCACCGAGAACTACCCCCGACGCAAGGTGCTCTACGTCACCACCGAGACCTTCATGAACGACTTCGTCGACTCGCTCCGGACCTCCACGACGTTGGCCTTCAAGCGTCGATACCGGGACTGCGACGTTCTGTTGATCGACGACGTGCAGTTCATGGAGCGCAAGGAAGGCTTGCAGGAGGAGTTCTTCCACACCTACAACGACCTCAAAGGGGCCTCCAAGCAGATCGTCCTGACCTCGGACCGACCACCCAAGTCCATCGAGACGCTCGAGGACCGCCTTCGCAGCCGCTTCCTCTCGGGCCTCATCACCGAGATCGACCCGCCCGACCTCGAGACGCGGTTGGCCATCTTGCGCTCGAAGTCCCTCAGCGAGGGCCAGGACGTGCCCGACGACATCCTCGATTTCATCGCCTCCCACGTGAAGGACAACATCCGTGAGCTCGAGGGTGCGCTGATCCGTATCTGCGCCTACGCCAAGCTCAACAAGGAGCCACTCTCGTTGGCCCAGGCCGAAGAGGTCCTCTCGGATCTGGTCGTGGCGGGGGAGCCACGGCGTATCTCGCCCCAGATGATCCTCGAGACGACATCGACCAGCTACGGCTTTCCCGTCGAGGCCCTGATCGGACCCAGCCGGACCCGACCCCTCGTCACGGCCCGCCAGGTCGCCATGTACCTCACCCGCGAGCTGACCGACTACAGCTACCCCGCCATCGGCCGGGTCTTTGGGAAACGTGACCACACCACGGTGATCCACGCCGTGGACAAGATCGCCGGCCAGATGCAGGAGCGCCGGCAGATCTACGAGCAGGTCACCGAACTCATCCAGAAGATCCGTGCTGGTTCGGCCTGAACCGGCGCGCCCGCTTCCAGCCGGTGACCCGATGCGCCCAGTCGACGACATCATCCCTGTGGGCCTCCCACCGGACACCCTGTGGACGTGGCCCTCGCTCCCTGGGGACCGACGGGCGGTTCGTCCCCAGCCCATGACCGGCGTGGTCCCGACCCTGCGCCGGGCCCGTTCTCGTCCACACCGGGATGGGGGAACGGACACGCCACGCCACCAGGCCTCAGACCATGTCGTCCACAATCCACAGGCCTTACTACCTTTACCACTCACGTACATCTCTCTCTCCGCGATCAATGGCGGGGCCTCCCGAAAGGACAGGCATCGGTGAAGTTCAGATCCGAACGCGATGCGCTCGTCGAGATGCTGGCTACGGCCGGCCGTGCCGTCGGCGGACGAGGAAGCTCTTCTCCGGTGCTCCTCGGCCTCCTGCTCACCTGTTCCGGGAATTCCCTCGCGTCGTGGGAACCGACCTGGACCTGACCATTCAGGTGACCGACGAGGTCATCGGAATCGACGACGGAAGTTGTGTCGTCCCGGCCCGGCTCTCCACTGACATCGTTCGGCGGCTGGAACCCGGAGCGGTGACCTTCGCCGACGGTGGGGACCACATCACCATCACCTCGGCTCGTTCGACGTTCACGCTCCAGACGTATCCAGTGGTGGAGTTCCCGCCGGTGGGGAAGACCGGTGAGCCCTCCGCCCGCTTGTCGGGACCGGCGCTGTCCGAAGCCGTGCGGCAGGTCGTGCGCGCCGCGTCACACGACGACGGACGTCCGTTGCTCACCGGCGTGCTGGTGGCCCGGGTCGACGGGGCGTTGCGCATGGTGGCCACCGACTCGTATCGCATGGCCATGCGGGACCTGCCCGGCGTCAACACCTTGCCCGGAGAAGCCGACCTCCTGGTTCCAGCTCGGGCCCTCTCTGAGCTCCAGCGCCTGCCCGTGTCGGCTGGCGGGGACGGCCCGGTGTCCGCCGAGGTCGGCGTGGCGGCCGGGCCCAACGAGATCACCTTCTGGCAGGGGAACGTGCAGATCAGCACCCGCCTGCTCGAGGGCCGCTATCCGGACTACAACCAGCTCGTTCCCGAGGGGTATCCGAACCGCCTCCACCTGGGCAAGGAGACCTTCTTGGCCGCGTTGCGCCGGGTGCAGCTGCTGGTGCGGGACAACACCACGCCGGTGCGGCTGTCGATGCGGTCGGGCGGTGTGGACCTGAGCGTGCAGAGCCAGGACGTGGGAGACGCCACCGAGACCGTCGACGGGGACTTCACCGGCGAGGACCTGGTCATCGCCTTCAACCCCTCTTACCTGATCGACGGCGTGGAAGCCGTGGTCGGCGACGAGGTGATCGTCGAGACGGCCGACGCCACCCGGGCCGCCACGGTGCGCGGTGCCGAGGACGACCAGTTCCGTTATCTCCTCATGCCCGTCCGCGTCTCCTGAATGCCGATTGCGCCAAAGGGGTCTCCTGGCAAGGGATCGCCGTGAGGAGGCCCTGGCCACGGTGAGCGTGCGTCACCTGGAGCTGTCGGGCTTCCGGATCTTCGCCCACGCCACCTTTCAGCCCGAGCCCGAGGGGACGACGGTCATCACCGGCGCCAACGGGACGGGCAAGACCAGCGTGCTCGAGGCCCTGGCCTTCTTGGGCAGCCGCCGATCGTTTCGGGGCGCCCCTCCCGAGGCCCTGGTCAAGACCGGTATGGAGGCGGCCATCGTGCGGGCCCGGCTCGAGCGTGCCGGAACCCCCGTGCAGGTGGAAGCGGAGATTCTCGCTGGCGGGCGGGGACGGGCCCAGGTGAACGGTAAGCCGGTTCGCGCCCGCCGGGACCTGGCGAGGGCCGTGCCCTGCACGATCTTCTCGCCCGAGGACCTGACCATCGTCTCGGGCGGCCCCGGGGGTCGCCGTGCCCTGCTCGACGACGCGTTGTCGGTGCTCGATCCCGAAGGCGCCCGGGCGGCCGAGGAGACCGAGCGGATCCTGCGCCAACGCGCCGCGTTGCTCCGACAGGCCGGAGGGCGGGCCACGTCCGAGGTGCTGGCCACCCTCGATGTGTGGGACCAGCGCCTCGGCGACGCCGGCAAGGTCCTGGTCGCCGCCCGGGAGCACCTGGTGGCCGACTTGACGGCCCTGGTGGGTCAGGCTTACGCACACCTGGCCGGAGCGGCCGGGGAGGAGATGCCGCTTCACCAACGCTACGCCCGTGGCTGGCGGGGGAGCTCCTCGAGGCGTTGGCCGCCTCCCGGGCCGACGACCTGCGCCGAGGGGTCAACACGGTCGGGCCGCACCGTGACGACCTGCTCCTGCTCATTGACGGACGCGAGGCCCGGACCCACGCGTCACAGGGGGAGCAACGCTGTCTGGCTCTTGCCCTGCGCCTCGGGATCCACCAGCTGGTGCGGGCGCGGACCGAGCTGGTGCCGACGCTGTTGCTCGACGACGTGTTCTCCGAACTGGACCCCGGGCGCAGCCGGGCCCTGGTGGCGGTGCTGCCCGAGGGTCAGGCCATCGTCACCACGGCGGCACCCCTTCCCGAGGGCATCTCGGTGGCCCGCACCGTCCGGGTGGAGAGTCTGCAGTGAGCCGAACGGGCCGTCCGGGCGATTCCAGGGGCCCGTCGGGTCCGGCCGGCCCGCGGCGGGTGGGCGCGTCCATCCCGCGGGTGCTCAACCGGCTGGGCGCCCCCGCGACGCCGGCCACGCTCGAGGCCCTCTTCAGCCGTTGGGAGGAGGTGGCCGGGCCCGAGCTCGCCCCCCACGTGCGACCCGTCCGCCTCGACGGCCAGACCCTCGTCGTGGCGGTGGACCATCCGGCCTGGGCCACCCGGGCCCGAGTCGAGTCGGGCCGGATCCTGGCCGTGTTGCGCGCCCTCGGCGAGGTCTCGCTCGAACGCCTGCAGGTCGTGGTGGCGCGCCCCTGAGCGTTCTGTATGGCGCCTTCGGGCGACCGTTCATGAGCGCCGAATCGCGACATCGGTCGGGTAGAATGGTGTTCGGATCGAAAGGCCGGAGCGCACCGCTCGGGGATTCGAGACGTACCGCGAAGACCGTCGTTTCTGAAAGGGCGCGCCTGTGGCAGTGAAGGTGGACGACACGCCGAAAGGAGCCGGAGCGTCATACGGCGAGGCCGACATCACCATCCTCGAGGGCCTCGAAGCAGTGCGCAAGCGGCCCGGGATGTACATCGGCTCAACCGGCCCGTCGGGTTTGCACCACCTGATCTGGGAAGTGGTCGACAACTCCGTCGACGAGGCCATGGCTGGCCGCGCCACTCGCATCGACGTCACGTTGCTGGCCGACGGCGGCGTGCGGGTCACCGACGACGGCGCCGGGATCCCGGTGGGACCGCACCCCAAGTACCCCAAGGTCTCCACGGCCGAGATCGTGCTCACCACCCTGCACGCCGGGGGCAAGTTCGGCGGCAAGGGCTACCAGGTCTCGGGCGGTCTGCACGGCGTCGGCATCTCGGTGGTCAATGCCCTCTCGGCACGGCTCCTGCTCGAGATCGACCGGGACGAGCAGCACTGGGAGGCCGAGTTCGAGAAGGGCGGCAAACTGGCCCGCAAGGTGACGGCCACCGGGCCGGCGCCCAAGGACCGGTCCACCGGTGAGCCCAGGACCGGGACCACGGTCACCTTCTGGCCCGACGCCACGGTCTTCGACGAGACCGAGTTCCGGGCCCAGACGGTAGTGGAGCGACTCCAGATCATGGCCTTCTTGAACAAGGCCCTCGAAATCCGCTTCGCCGACGAGCGGACGGACCCGGTGACGCGCACCACCTTCAAGTACAACGGCGGCATCGTCGACTTCGTCAAGCACCTCAACGCGTCGAAGGAGGCGCTGTTCCGCAAGGTCGCCTCCTTCGAGCAGTCCGAGGACGATCAGGAGATTGAGATCGCGCTCCAGTGGAACACGGGCTACCACGAGTCGATCCACTCGTTCGCCAACGGCATCTCGACGGTGGAGGGAGGCATGCACGTGGAGGGGTTCTCCAAGTCCCTCACCAACGTGGTGAACCGCTACGCCCGGGCTCGCAACCTGCTGAAGGAGAAGGAGGACAACCTCAAGGGCGAGGACATCCGGGAGGGCCTGACCGCCATCGTCTCGGTCCGCCTGCGAGACCCGCAGTTCGAAGGCCAGACCAAGGCCAAGCTGGGGAACACCTCCATCCGCTCGCTGACCGAGCGGACGACGAACCAGAAGCTGACCGAGTGGCTGGAGGAGAACCCCCGCGAGGCCAGCCAGATCGTCCAGAAGTCGATGCAGGCCGCCCGGGCCCGTCTCGCCGCGCAAGGTGCCCGTGACCTGACGCGGCGCAAGTCCGCCCTCGACGGCGCGGGGCTGCCCGGGAAGCTGGCCGATTGCTCGTCGCGCGACCCCTCGGAGTCGGAGCTCTTCATCGTCGAAGGGAATTCCGCCGGGGGCTCGGCCAAAGACGCCCGCAACCCGGTGACCCAGGCGATCCTGCCCATCCGGGGGAAGATCCTCAACGTCGAGCGGGCGCGGATCGACAAGATGCTCAAGAACGCCGAGATCCAGGCGCTCATCTCGGCCATCGGCGCCGGCCTGGCCGAGGAGTTCGACGTCACCAAGATCCGCTACCACAAGGTCATCTTGCTGGCCGACGCCGACGTCGACGGCAGCCACATCCGGACGCTGCTGTTGACGTTCTTCTTCCGCCAGATGAAGCCGCTCGTCGAAGGGGGCCACGTCTACGTGGCCCAACCGCCGCTGTACTCGACACTGGTGGGCAAGGAGAAGCTCTACCTGAAGGACGACGCCGCCAAGGCGGCCTTTCTGGCCGACCACCCAGACCACAAGCACGAGTTCAACCGGCTCAAGGGACTGGGCGAGATGGACTTCGGGGAGCTGCGCGACACCACCATGGACCCGGTGCGCCGCTCGCTCCTGCAGGTGAACGTGGAGCAGGCGGCCCTCGCCGACGAGGTGTGCTCCATCCTCATGGGCGACGACGTGGAACTGCGCCGGCACTTCATTCAGACGAACGCCAAAGACGTCCGCTTCCTTGACATCTGAGCGACCGTCCACACCAGCGGACACGGAGTAGGGACATGGCACGGCAGACGACACGCGGGTCGGGTCGCGGGGGAGGGGGTTCGGGGAGCGGCACCATCGCACCGCCCGACGACGGCGGGAGCAACGGCCACGGCCCCATCGAGCCGATCGAGATCCAAGAGGAGATGGAGCGCTCGTTCCTCGAGTACTCCATGTCGGTCATCGTGTCGCGGGCGCTGCCCGACGTGCGCGACGGCCTCAAGCCGGTGCACCGCCGGATCCTCTACTCCATGTTCGACAACGGGCTGCGTCCCGATCGGCCCCACAACAAGTGCGCCAAGGTCGTGGGCGACGTCATGGGGACCTACCACCCGCACGGCGACTCGGCCATCTACGAGGCCCTGGCCCGCATGGTCCAGCAGTTCTCGCTCCGCTACCCGCTGATTGACGGGCACGGCAGCTTCGGCGGGCGCGGCCCCGACGACGGGGCGGCGGCCATGCGCTACACCGAATGCCGGTTGGCGCCCCTGGCCCTCGAGCTCATGGCCGACATCGACGAGGAGACCGTCGACATGGTGGCCAACTACGACGGCTCGACCGTCGAGCCCGTGGTCCTCCCGGGGCGCTTTCCCAACCTCCTGGTCAACGGGTCCCAGGGCATCGCCGTGGGCATGGCGACCAACGTGCCCCCGCACAACATGGGAGAGGTGATCGACGCCGCCATCCACGTTCTGCACCATCCTGACGCCACGCCCGACGACCTCATGGCCTTCGTGCGGGGGCCGGACTTCCCCACCGGCGCGCTCATCCTGGGCCGGCAGGGCATCCTCGACGCCTACCGGACCGGACGGGGCTCCATCAAGATGCGGGCCGTCGCCGAGATCGAAGAGGGCCGCTCGGGCGACCGGATCGTGGTCACCGAGCTGCCGTACCAGACCTCGGTGGAGGTGATTGAGCAGAAGATCAGCGACCTGGTCAAGGCGGGCGAGCTCGACGGCATCAGCGGCGTCCTCAACGCCTCGGCCAACCAGGAGCCGCGGCTGGTCATCGACCTCAAGCGCGATGCCAACGCCAACGTCGTGCTGAACAACCTGTTCAAGCAGACCCCGCTGCAGACCAGCTTCGGCGTCAACATGCTGGCGCTGGTCGACGGGGTGCCCCGGACGCTCAACCTGGCCCAGGCACTCTCGCACTACATCGACCACCAGGTCGAGGTCATCACCCGCCGCTCGCAGTTCCGTCTGACCAAGGCGCGCAACCGGGCCCACATCGTCGAGGGGCTGCTGCGGGCCATCGACATGCTCGACGCCGTCATCGCCACCATCCGCGGGTCGGCCGACCGGCCCGAGGCGCGCACCGCGCTGATGGCCGAGCCCTTCTCGTTCACCGAGGTGCAGGCCACGCACATCCTCGACATGACGCTGGGACGCCTGACCCGTCTGGGACGCTCGGAGCTCGAAGCCGAGATGGTCCAGCTTCTGGCCACCATTGCCGAGCTCGAGGCCATCCTCTCCGACGACGCCACGTTGCGCGGGGTCATCGAGACCGAGATGACCGAGATCCGCGACACGCACAGCAACCCTCGGCGCAGTGTCATCACCCACGACCCGGGTGAGATGGGGGTGGAGGATCTCATCCACGACGAGGAGATCGTCGTCACCATGACCCGGGCCGGGTACATCAAGTCGGTGGCGGCGGCGGCCTTCCGCACCCAGGCCCGGGGCGGCCGCGGCGTGCAGGGGGCCCGGCTGAAGGAAGAGGACCTGGTCAGCCAGGTGGTTCACGCTTCGGCGCACGCCTACCTTCTCTTGTTCTCCAACCGCGGCAAGGTCTACCGGCTGCGTGGCCACGAGATCCCGATGAAGGACCGCACGGCGCGCGGGACGGCGGCGGTGAACCTGGTGCCGTTGGCCCCCAACGAATCGATCACGGCCATCATCGCCACCCGCGAGTTCTCGCCCGACCAGTACCTGTTCTTCGCCACGGCCCAGGGCCAGGTCAAGAAGACGGCCCTGAGCGAGTACGACAAGTCCCGGCGCGAGGGCTTCATCGCCATCAACCTGCGCGATGGCGACGAGTTGGTCCGGGTGGTGACCACCTCCGGCGGGGACGACCTCTTGGAGGTGACGCGCCAGGGCATGACCATCCGGTTCGCCGAGGACGACGTGCGTCCGATGGGCCGCGACGCGGCGGGCGTGCGCGGGATCCGCCTGCGCCAGGGCGACGTGGTCGTCTCGTGCGACGTGGCCTCCGACGACACCGACATCCTCATTGTGACCGACGCCGGCTACGGCAAGCGGACGAAGCTCGAACGCTTCAACCGTCAAGCCCGCGGCGGCCAGGGCGTGCGGGGCATCCGGCTGACCACTGCCCGAGGAACGGTCGTCGCCGCGTTCATGATCGGGCTGGACGAGGAGATCCTGCTGGTCTCCTCAGGGGGCGTGGTCATCCGGACCCAGGCCCGTGAGATCGCCTCCCAGGGACGCGACGCCACCGGGGTCCGGGTGATGAACCTCGACGCCGGGCAGAGCGTGGCGGCGGTGGCTCGGGTGTCGGTGGACACCGAGGAGGGCTGAGCAGGCGCCGGGATCACAAGGGGGTGATCAGAGGCGGGCGATCAGAAGAACGTGAACGAAGTGATCGGCCAGACACGGACTTCGACCTTGCCCACGATGAGCGACTTCGCAATGGGGCCCCAGTAGCGGCTGTCGCAGGAGTCCCGGCGGTTGTCGCCCATCACGAAGTAGTCGCCGGCCGGGACCCGGTATGGCTGCTCGAGGTTGGCGCCGTTCCCGGCCGGTCCGGGGAACGTCTGGCCCTGCTCGGAAGCGGGCAGCCAACTCTCGTCGAGGCGCTTCCCGTCGACGTAGACGTAGCCGCCCGAGACCGACATGACGTTGCCGGGCAACCCGATCACCCGCTTGACGAGATCGTTGACCTCGGGTCCGCCGCAGTTTTCGGCCGGTGGCCGCGAGAAGACCACGATGTCGCCGCGGTCCACTCCGTGGAGGTGGTAGCTCAGCTTGTTGACCAAGATCCGGTCGCCGATCTTGAGCGTCGGCAACATGGAGCCCGATGGGATGTAGAAGGTCTGGACGACGAACGTGCGCAGCAGCACGGCCAACAGCACGGCAATCACCGCGATGATGGCGCCCTCGAGGACCCAGTGGGAGGCCGAGTGGCCGCGGCCCGACGGTGCCTCGGGGGTCTCGACCCCACCGGTCCCGCCCGCGCTCGATCCTGTTGCACCGGACCCGACGGGGGCGTCGACGGCGAGCGCCTGGTCGTTCGCGTCTGGCGTCACCGGAGGCAGGCTAGACGCCACCGGCGCACCGCCGGTGTCGCTTCGCGACCGCCCCGCACGCCGATCAGGCCGGGGTGTCGAGCGACGAGCCGTGGTGCCGGCTGCGTTCGGCGTACTGGCGGATCACGACTGCTCTGAGCTCCTGGAGGCGTGCCACGACCGCCCCCTGGCGTTCAGCCACCGCCGTGAGCTGTGTCTCGACCGCGAGGAGGGTGCGTGAGAGGGCGGCGGGAGAGGCGAGATCCGTGCGCGCCATGTCCCGGTGGGCCGTGACCAGGACGTCGGAGCGCGCCACCACCTGGGCGATGTCAGGGACACCGGCACCGGCGTCCTCGGGCTGCGCCAGCTCCCCGTGCGACCCTGACCCCGGAGGCGTGGTGAGGAGGCCCGAGAGATCGCTCACCAGGTCGTCGAGAACGTCCGATCCGACCTCACCGCTCACGACGGCCAGACAGCGGTGCAGGATGGCGATGTCGGCGGCCAGGATCTCGCGGGCATAGGCGAGCGCGGCCAGGGCCACCGCCAGGTCCTCCCTCCACTCCCGCACCGGGTGGGGAACACCGTGTCCGGGCGTGGAGCCTCCCAGGCCGGCTGAATCCTCGAGGACGCGGTCGATCGCCCCCATGTCAATGGGTGCGCCACCGTGGGCCAGGGCCCCAGCGCCCGCCGCCTCCGTCCCGTCCGTCCGGCTCGAAGCCACCGGCTGACTCCCCTCGTCCTCCGCCGAGGGCGGCGCGCGCCGAGCACCGCCCGGGTCCTCTCTAGCACGTGCCGGGCGGACGCCGACGGAGCCGCACTGGGGACGACCGCCCAACCCTGGCCACACGCCGGTGTCCGGCAGGTCATCCCCAGGTCGTCCACACCCTGTGCCCGACGCGTCCCGACGGTGGCTTCACTGGCGGCGTGCCACGTGCTTTGCTCTGTGCATGGCG
Organism: uncultured Acidimicrobiaceae bacterium; assembly: GCA_963787485.1. Classification (GTDB taxonomy): domain Bacteria; phylum Actinomycetota; class Acidimicrobiia; order Acidimicrobiales; family RAAP-2; genus Bog-473. The sequence continues at coordinate 1,057,802 of CAWBDF010000007.1, forward strand.
GTGCCGCCCACACCACCCGTGCGCCGTCGGCGGACGTGCTGAACCTGCACCAGAGCGCCGAAGGCGTGCTGCCGGGCCAGCTGCTCGAGCGCGCCATCCGGGCGGGTTACATCGACGCCGGGCGGTTCAACATCCCCGAGGCCAACGTGCAGCCGGCGAGCCTAGACCTCCGCCTGGGCGAGCGGGCCTTGCGCATCCGCTGCAGCTTCTTGCCCGGAGGGGACCCGGTCGAGCGCAAGCTGAAGGACTACGTCCTCGACGAGATCGACCTCCGCGGCGACGGGGCCATGATGGAGGCCCGGTGCCCGTACCTGATTGAGCTGAAGGAGCGGCTCGATCTCCCTGTCGGGTTGCGTGGCAAGGCCAACCCGAAGAGCTCGACCGGCCGGATCGACGTCTTCACCCGGGTCATCACCGATCACAGCGACCGTTTCGACGAGGTGGCGCCGGGCTATCAGGGCCCGCTCTACTTGGAGGTGGTCCCGCTGTCCTTTGCTGTCCGGGTCAAGGAGGACCTGACCTTGAACCAGCTCCGGCTCTCCATGGGCGAACCGAGGCTGAGCGACGACGAGGTGCGCCAGGCCCACCGCGAGTTCCCGATTCTGTACCGAGGCGGTCAGCCGGTCCCGGTGGACGAGCTGGCCCTGTCGCAGGGGCTGTTCCTCGGGCTCGACCTGCGCGGCGACGTCCGTGGACAGGTGGGCCACAGCACGCGCGACAGCGCCCCGCTCCTCGACCTGACGGCCGGCGCCGAAGTGGATCCGGGACCCTTCTGGGACCCCGTCTTCCATGAAGAGGGTGACCGGCTTGTGCTCTCTCCGCGCCGGTTCTACTTGCTCATGTCCGACGAGGCGGTGAGCATTCCACCGTACCTGGCCGCCGAGATGACGGCCTACGACCCGACCAGCGGTGAGTTGCGCTCTCACTACGCCGGGTTCTTCGACCCCGGGTTCGGGTTCGACCCGACCGGAGGCTTCCGGGGCTCGCGTGCCGCGCTCGAGGTGCGAGCCCACGACGTCCCGTTCATGGTCGAGAACGGCCAAGCCGTGTGCAAGTTGACCTTCGAACGCATGCTCGAAGAGCCGACCGCGTTGTACGGATCGGGGATCGGCTCCTCCTACCAACAACAGGAGGAGACGTTGAGCCGTTACTTCCGGCGCGCCCCGCAGTAGCGCGGCGCACGCCATTCGCACAACGACGACACAAACACACAACGACGACACAAACACACAACGTGGCGTCGACGTGATTGATGCGCGCGCATGCGGGCAAGCCCGACTTTGCGACACCTGCGCGACGGTTCGCGTGAATTTGCCCGCCGATTTCGCGTCTGTGGTATCAACGCCGATCGCCGCGATATATGGTGACATGCGAGGGGGTTGCACACGCGATCGGTGACGACGACGTCGTCTCCAGAGCCGCTCCCTCTCGCCTTGACGGATGAGTCGAGTGGAGGAGTAGAGGGGGCCCGATGCCCGAGGGGGCAGGCGCTGAGGACGTCGCGTCGCTCGAAGAAGTATTCGCGTCCGGATCGTTCGGTCAGCGGACCCCGTCCGTCGCGGCTGCGTCCCTCCCGCTGTCCATCGCCCCCAAGGCGTCGCGGTATTTCGTGCACAGCCGACTGGTCGCTTCCATGGCCCTCGGCGCGGCCGGACTCTCGGTGGTGGCCGGCGTGCGGATCGGCTCCGCGCCGGCGGCGCGGCACCAGTCGGGCCCCGTGGCGTCAGCGCGGGCACCGTCAGGTGCCGGACCGCGTCCGTCGACGTCACCCGAGGGCTCCGTTGCCACGGCCGCGCCGCCGGTGCCGCCCGCGGCCGGGACGCAGCTCCTCGGAGCGTCGGTCGCCGCGGTCGTCACGACGCCAACCCCGGCGCTGGCGATCGTCAAGACCACGACCGGATCGTCCCCGGGGGTGACGGCCACGGTGGTGGCCACGGTGACGGCGACCGCCCCGGTGACGGCGACCGCCCCGGTGACGGCAACCGCCCCGGTGACCGGCCCACCCGCCAAGCCGACCGGTACGAGCCCCACCACGACGACCACCCCGCCGTCCACGACCTCGACCACCGTCGCGGTGGCCGCAGGTTCGGGGAGTGCGTCGAAGGGGAGTGGGCAGAGCGGCTCGGCACAGAGCGGTTCGGGACAGAGCTCAGGTCAACAGGGCGTCACGCTCAGCGCCGGCGGCGGTGGGGACGGGAATCATTGTGGGGACGGCCGAGGCGGCTCTGGCTACGGCGGGGATGACGGGGACGGCCGGGACGACGGTGGCTACGGCGGGGACGGCGATGGTGGGCGCAGCGGCCAAAGCGACTCGTCGGGACGCGGGTACGACGCGGGAAACGACAGTTCGACGAACCACGGGTCGGATCACGGGGGTGGCGGCTGGTAGCAGCGTCCGCCACCTGACGCCGCTTCAGTCCCGGTGCGGCGCTCGCGCTTCGAGCAGGACGCGTCCACGGTGGTCGAGGGCCACGGCAACCTCGCCGCTCAGGAGGCGACGCAGTGGATCGCCGACGATGGTGCGCCTCCAGCCGGTGTCCAGTCGGCTCGGCTGTCCGGACAACAACTGCGCGAGGTCAGCTCGTGTGGCGAGAAGGCCCTGATCGAAGTCGAGCTGGTCGGCCAGCTGGCGCACCACTCCCGAACACACGGAGACCGCCGCCGATGGCACGGCCACGTCGCGACCCTCGGCCGGCATGCGAATGGCGCCCGAGGGCAGGGACAGACCGCGGCCCACCGCCTCGAGGATCTCACCGGCTCGTCCCTGGGCCAGGTGGCGCCCGTCGACGCCACGGGTACGGCGGAGCTCGTCGGCCGTGCGCGGTGGTCGCTGCGAAATGGCCAACAGGCCGAGGTCCGAGAGCACCGAACGACGGGGCCTGTTGGTCGCCGCGGCCGTGCGTTCCCGCCATGCCGCCACCTCTTGGGCCACGGCGCGGGCGCGGCTGGACATCCCCCTCACGTCGCCGAGCTTCCACCAGGCTTCCTCCGGGGCGCGCGCCGGGGTGCGGTCTCCGAGGACCTGGTCGCACTCGCTCAGGGCCCAGTCGAGGCGACCGAGTGCGCTGAGCCGGTCGCGTAACACGACGCGGAGCTCGAGCAAGTGCGCCACGTCGTTGACCGCGTAGGAGATCTGTCGCGTCGGAATCGGCCGCACCAGCCAGTCCGACAGTCGCTCCGCCTTGGGGAGCACAATGCCGAGAAGCTGGTCGACCAGGCGGGCCAGGGACGGCGTCGACATCCCGAGGAACCCGGACACGATCTGGGTGTCGAAGACCTGCGACGGAACCGATCCGCAGGCGGCCTGGAGGACGTCGAGATCCTGCGAGGCGGCGTGGGCCACCGCCACTCCAGGCCCATCGAACACACGGGCCAGCTGCGTGAGATCCACCGACAGGGGATCGACCAGGGCCACCTGGTCCGCCCAGGCGATCTGAATGAGCGCCAGGTCGGGCACATAGGTGCGCTCGGTGTGGAACTCGGTGTCGAAGGCGTATGCATCCTGGGCACAGAGCTCGCCGACCAGCGCCTCGAGCGCAGCGGAGTCGTCCACCATGAGCGGCGCTGGCGTGACGGGTCGAGAGGTCATGAGAGGCACGTGTGAGGCTAGCTGCCCGTCATCGTCGGCCCTGCGCCGGGCACTGTGAAGTTCCAGGTCACAGGCGTGCAAGGGTCCGCCATGGCCGGGGTGAGACGTGGGGCGTGTCGGTAGACTGGGCACCTTGACCGGCCCGGGCCGCAGCGTGGATGGTGGCGAGATGGATGAATTCCGACTCCGGTTCGGGCCCAGGTGATCCGATAGGAGGGAGAAAGCCCGCAGTGGAGGGGAAAGATCGTGGCGAATGACGAGGTCGTCGGCGCGCCGGACGGCGGGTCGGCGAAGAGCGTCGAGTCCATGTTGGCCGAGATCAGTGGAGGCGTCCCTCCGGCCGGCCGAGGCGCGTCCGGCGGGACGTACGACCAGCTCTGGCAGCTTTCCATGGCTGATCCCCACACCGGCCTCGCTAACCAACTCCTATTGCAGGACCGGCTGACCCAGGCGCTCGTGCGGCGTCGCCGCCACGGCGGAGACGTCGTCGTGTGCCACATCGATCTGGACAACCTGGGTGAGATCAGCGCCGACCTCGGGTACGCCACGGGGAATAGCGTGCTGTGCGAGACGGCACGCCGGTTGACCTCCGTGCTGCGCGCCGAGGACAGCATCGGTCGGGTGGGCGGGACAGAGTTGGTCGTCGTGGTCACGGTCACCGACGAGCAAGCGGTGGGGCCGCTCATGCGCCGGATCCAGTACACGCTGGACGAGCCGGTCCAGGTCGCAGGAGACGACATCCGGCTGAGCACCTCGCTGGGGGTCGCAGTGGCCGAAGAGGGGGAGTCGGCCGAGGCGGTGCTCGGGCGCGCCGACCGTTCGACTCGCATCACACGGCGGTAGTGAGGATCGGCCCTAGCCAAAACAGGAGGATCGGCCCTACTGCGTTTCGTCAATTCCGGCAAAATTCTCTGGATGTCGATGTACAGCGAGCTCCTCGGGGGCGTGTGCGAGGAGGTGGAGCCCGTCCCGCTGCCCCCCTCGAAGGACGAGCTGGTGGTCATCCTCCTGCAGTGCCGTCGTCGCCTACATGACCATGACGACGGACACGCCATGGCCGAGGACCTGGCCCTCGAGCTCGACCACGACCGCATGCTCCTGCGCCTGTGCCGCGCACTCGGCATCGACAGCGATCCGGTGCGGTTCGCCAACCCGCGGGCTGAGCGCGAGCGCCTCGAGAGCTTGTTGCGAGTGGAGGGAATCGACTTCCGCACGCTCGACGACCACCGACGGGCCAAGGTGGCCTGACCGGGTGCGCGGCGCCGGCGTCAGGGCTTGGGGTTGACGGACTTTCGCTCGGCCAGCACCGCGGCATAGACGGCGGCTTCGGTGCGCCGGCGCATGCCCAACTTCGAGAGCAGGCTCGACACGTAGTTCTTGACCGTGGCTTCGGCCAGGAACAGCTGTTCAGCGATCTGTCGGTTCGACTGCCCTTGGGCGATCAGCTCCAGGACCCGGCGTTCTTGGGGGGTCAGCACGGTCAGGCGGGACTCGGCCTCTTGGTCCTTGCGCAGGCGGTCGAACAGCTCCTGGGTCAGCACGGGGTCCAGGAGGGACATGCCCTGGCTGACCCTCCTGATATCGCCCAGCAGGTCGCCGCTGCCGATTTCTTTGAGCACGTAGCCCGAAGCGCCGGCCATGATGGACGAGAAGAGGGCGTCGTCGTCGGAGTACGACGTGAGCATGAGGCAGCGCACCCGGGGGTCGATGGACTGGACCTCCCGGCACACCTCGATCCCGTTGCCGTCGGGGAGCCGCACGTCGAGAATGGCGACGTCGGGCTCGAGGTCGCGGATCAGCTTCAGGCCCTCTTCGGCCGTCCCGGCTTCTCCGACCACGGACATGTCGTCCTCGGCCTCCAGCAGTGTCCGGAGACCCGTCCGCACCAGTTCGTGATCGTCGAGGACGAACACCCGTATCGACATCCAACTGATTCTGCCATGGGCCTCTATCCTGGCGCGCCGTGCAGCCGTTGAACCGGATCGACGATCCTGAGCGCCTGCGCCAACTGGTTCAGGCCATCTTGGGTCTCGACGCCGAGCTGCACCTCCCAGTCGTCCTCCGCCGGGTCGTGGAAGAGGCTTGTGACCTGGTCGACGCACGCTACGGCGCGCTCGGCGTGCTCACCGAGGACGGGCAGGCCCTGGCGCAGTTCATCACCGTGGGCCTCAGCGTCGGGGACGAGCTGCCCATCGGTCCCCGCCCGACGGGCAAGGGCGTCCTCGGCGTGCTCATCGACGACCACCGACCCCTGCGCCTCGCCGACCTGTCCACCTGCCCGGACCGAGCGGGGTTCCCCGAGCACCATCCGGTGATGACGTCGTTCCTCGCCGTCCCGGTTCGGGTGCACGGCGAAGTCTTCGGCAATTTGTACCTGACCGACAAGACCAGCGCGCCCGAGTTCTCCGAAGACGACGAAGAGTTGGTGGTGGCCCTGGCCCTGGGCGCCGGGATCGCCATTGAGAACGCACGCCTGCACGGGGTCGTGCGCGACCGAGCCTTGACCGAGGACCGGGACCGGATCGCTCGCGACCTGCACGACTCGGTGATCCAACGCCTCTTCGCCATCGGGCTGTCGCTGCAGGGCACGGCCCGACTGGTGGAGCGACCCGAAGCGGTGCGGCGCATCGGCGAGGCCATCGACAAACTCGACGAGACGATTCGTCAGCTCCGCGCCGCCATCTTCGACATTGAGCTAACGATCAACAAGCAGGGGCTGCACCCCAAGGTGCTCGACCTGGTGCACGAGCTGCGCTCCGTGCTGGGCGTCCACCCACAGGTGGCCTTCAGTGGTCCGGTGGACGCGGTCGTGACCGGTGCACTGGCCGAGGAGGTGCTGGCGGTCCTTCGCGAGGCGCTCACCAATGTCGGCAAGCACGCCGGAGCGACGCAGGTCTTCGTCACCGTGGCGGCCGGTGACGAGCTGCGTCTGGTCGTCGCCGACGACGGGAGCGGAATTGCCGAGGTCTCGAGCACCGGTCTCGGGCTCAGGAACATCCGCCAGCGCGCCGAGCGGCTCGCGGGGGGCGTCGAGATCGGTCGGTCTCGCGAAGGCGGCACGCGGCTGATCTGGCACGTGCCGTTGCGCGACGCCCCCGACGGTCCGGGGATAGTGCCCGGTGAGGGGTAGCGGGCCCTAGCATCAGGACTGGTCGGCTGCCCGATCAGTCGGGGGTGATCGTCGGACACGGGGAGAGGCTGGACCAGGGGGACAGGGGGACAGGGGGAGGAACGATGACCACGGCTGTCGTGATGGTGCCAGAACCTCGTGGGGGATTGGCCAACGCGTTCGGGAGGCGTGAGCTGTCGCGCTATCCCAACACCCTGCCCCGCATCGGGTACCTGGGCATCGTCGTGCTGACGACGATCATGTTGTACTACCTCTACTACGTGGAGGGGGCGGTGACGCCGCTGATGCTGCCCTACTACCACATGTCGTTCCAGTTCTTCCTCTACCTGTTGGTCGTCTCCAACGCCATCGGCGCGTTCAGCGCCATCCTGGGCGGTTTGTCGGACAAGATCGGCCGCGCCAACCTGGTCATTTACGGCACCCTGGCCGTAGCCCTGATCCAGCTGTTCGCCATCCCGAACATCACGGGCAAGTGGGGCTTCTCGGCCGCCTACTGCGTCATCGGGTTCGTCGAAGGCGTGATCCTCGTCTCGACGCCGGCACTCATGCGGGACTTCTCGCCCCAGATGGGCCGTGGCGTGGCCATGGGCTTCTGGGCCCTGGGCCCGACGATGGGGAGCCTGGCGGCCAGCCTGGTGGCCACCCACACCCTGGCGCACCTCAAGCCCTGGCAGGACCAGTTCGTGATCTCGGGTCTGGTCTGCCTGGGGGTCGCGGTGATCGCCTTCTTTTTCTTGCGTGAGCTCTCTCCGAGATTGCGCGACCAGTTGATGGTGACCCAGCGTGAGAGGGCGCTGGTCGAAGCCAGGGCCAAGGGCATTGACGTCGAGCGTGCGCTGGCGCACCCGCTGCGGTCCATGCTGCGACTCGACCTGATCTCCTCGTCGGTCGCCATCTCCTTGTTCCTGCTCTTCTACTACGCGTCAGTGACGGTGCTCACGCTCTATTGGGTGGTCACCTTCAACCGGAGCACGCCGCAGGCCAACGGCATCAACGTCTGGTATGCCGCGTTCCTTTCCGGGGGACTGGTCGTGGCCGGCCTGCTCTCGGACTTGGTCCGGGTGCGTAAGCCCTTCATGCTCTTCGGAGCGGTGTGCGCCATGATCATGATGGGATTTCTCATCGCCCAGGCCGACCATCCCAACACCGGGTACTACTCCAACGTGCTGGTCGTCGTGCTCCTGGCCGTCTCCATCTCGCTCGCCTACGCGCCATGGATGGCCAACTACACCGAGCAGGTCGAGTCGCACAACCCGGCGCTGAGCGCCACCGGGCTGGCCGTGTGGGGGTGGATCCTGCGCATCACGGTGGCGCTGTCGTTCCTGGTGCTGCCCTATGTGATCACCACGTCGACCGTGCTTGTCGACAACCAGAACGCGGCCACGACCCTGCAGGCCGTCCGGGCCGCCCAGGCGTACTCGCCCTCGGCGACGGCCTGTGCCACGACGGGCGCTCCCAACTCGGTCATCGCCAACCTGCGGGCGACGGGCGAATCAGGGCCCCAGACCCTTGCCACCCTGCTGCACACCTGCAATACGACGCACAACCTGCTCGCCGCCGTCCAGGCGGCGGGCGGCCTGTCCAGCCCGAACGTCCAGGGTCTCCTGGCCTACCAGCCCCTGGCGTCGGCCATTCAGCGGGGCCAGCCCGTCAGCCGGGCCGAGATCGAGTCCAAGGTCAGCGTTCACTCCCAGGACCTGGGCAACCTGTTGCTGGCGGAGCAGAAGCTGGTGCCGGCCCAGCACACCTCCCCGAGCGAGTGGAGGCGGTGGTGGACGGTGTGCCTGCTGGGCCAGGCCGTCTTCGCCGTCCTCGTCTTTTTCATGCGAGGACCCTGGAGCCCGCGGGCTGCCCGCCGGGACTTCGAGGAGCACGACCGGATGGTGACCGAGGAGCTAGCCAAGCTCGCCCGCGAGCCGGCCGCCGTGCCGGCGTGAGGGGCCGGACGGGACCACGACGAGGCAGACCAACGAGATCCGACGGAACCCGGGTCGGGCCGAGTGCAAACGTTGCCAGGCGGGGCGCCCATTCGTTAGCCTCACTCAGGAGTCACCCGTTGGGCCCGGGTCGGGCGACGGAGTCGGGGGTGCCTGTGTGCGCTCGAGGGAGGACGCCATGAGCAAGATCACAATCGTCTCGACCGACGGCCACGCCGTCATGCCGGTGGAAGCCTGGCCCGAGTACCTCGAACAGCCGTTCCACGAGTACCTGCCGCAGTTGCGCGCCGAGAACGACGTGAACGCGCGGGCCATGTACCCGATGGCCGACATGATCGTCGTGCCCAACTACGACGTGTTCGACAAAGAGGGCGTGTACAGGGCCGGCGGCTGGGAGGGTGCGTGGGACCTCGACGTGCGCCTCGCCCAAATGGACCGTGAGGGAATCGCGGCCGAATTCGTCTACCACGGGTTCTACCGGGTGGCGGACCCCGCGTTCAGCGTCATGAATGGCGTCTACACACCCGAGCTGGTCGACGCCGGGGTGCGAGCCTACGACCGGTGGGCCTTCGATACGTTCGGCGCGGCCAAAGAGCGCCTGGCGCTGGTGGGTGCGATGGGGGCTTGCACCGACCTCGCCGCGACGATGGACGAGGTGGCCTGGTGTGCCGATCACGGTTTTCTCGGCACCTACGCGCCGGGCTTCCTCGGGATGCCCGGCCAACCGCCGCTCTACGACGAGTTCTGGGACCCGCTGTGGGCGCTCTACGCCGACCGGGGCGTCGCGCTGGTGGTCCACGGTGGCTACGGGCTTCCGCAGGGTTACGCGCTCGAGGAGATAGAAGCGGCGATCACCGAGGTCGACGCCCGGGGGGGTGACGACACCGACCTGGTGATGACGCTGGCCCAGGGTATCTTCAGCGACAAGATCTTCCAGGACCTCCACCACCGCCAGGCGATGTGGCAGCTCTTGCTCGGCGGCGTCTTCGACCGTCACCCGACCCTCAAGTTGTTCTTGACCGAGGTGCGCGCCGACTGGATCCCGGCGACGCTCGCGCACCTCGACAAGGTGTACGTGGAACGCCGCGCAGACCTGCCGAGCTCGCGCAAGCCGAGCGACTGGTGGGAGACCAACGGCATCGTCGGGGCCTCATTCATGCACAAATCCGAGATCGAGCACCGTGACGAGATCGGGGTGGACCACGTGATGTTCGGCCGGGACTACCCCCACACCGAGGGGACGTGGCCGAACACCCTCGACTTCCTCGGCGACCTTTTCGCCGGTGTACCCGAGAGCGACGCTCGCAAGATCCTGGGTGAGAATGCGATCCGGTTCTTCGGTTTCGACGCTGCGGCCCTCGCAGCGGTGGCCGACCGGGTGGGGCCGACGGTGGAGCAGATCACCGGCGGACCGCCGGCCCTCGACCCTCGCCTGATCGAACACTTCGGGATGCGCTCGGGCTACCTCAAGCCATTCGAGGGCGCGAGTCGGATCGACGAGCTCGACGAGCTGCTACGCGACGACTTCAAGGGCTTGACCGCGTCCACCCGGGCCTGACGGGGAACCGCCAAGGGCCGAGGCCGACCAGAGAATTCGGGTCGGCTTGGCCAGGGTGACCTCTGCGGAGGGGGCCGCTGTCCTGCGAGGTCCGCACGCCGCCACCGAGGACGAAATTGACCAGATCGCCATGCTGTTGATCCTCCGGTGGTCCACGGATGCAACGCCTTGGTGCTCGGACCGCCCCTTCATCGCATCAGGTGGTGACGGCAATTTCGCTCCCATTCCGCACTGACTCGCTACCGTGGCCCCCATGAGCAGCCCGCGAGTGCCTGGTGGGGTGGTGCACAAGCTTCCGGGGGACTTGCGTCAGGCGTTGATCGCCAACCCCGTGGCATTCGATGCCTGGACGGACATCACGCCTCTGGCTCGCAACGAGTTCATCTGCTGGGTCGAGGATGCCAAGCAGCAGTTGACCCGAGAACGCCGCATTCGCCGGACCCAGGAGGAGCTGGAGGAAGGCCAGCGTCGGCCTTGCTGCTGGCCAGGGTGCAAGCACCGCGAACGCACTAGCAGATAGGCACTCCGCGGAGTGCCCGCTCGTCATCACCGGGACCGTGGGGCAATTCAACGCGGTCCTTCAACCCGGCCCTCACCGTACGCCGGGCCGGCGCGAGATTAGGCGACCTGTTCGACTCCGATGGCCCGAGCAATCGAGCCCCCCATGATCAACGCCTGTTGATCCGCAGTCAACCCACCGACCACCTCGGAGTACGCCAACGGGTCAGCCATCCCCTCGGGGTGGGGGAAGTCTGAGCCGAACATGATGTGGTCCACGGGAATACCGAGGTCGATGAGGCCTTTGGGGTCCGGTTCGTGGAAAGCATGAACCCATACGTTTCGCTTGAACACTTCGAAGGGCTCTTCATCGAAGAGCAGCGGGGAATCCTCGTAGCAGCGCTGCAGCTTGGCGACGAACGGACGGATCCACGTGCTCCGAAACTCGACCGGCATGAACTTGAGCTCCGGAAAACGAGTCGCCAGGCCGTGGCCGATGATCGATGCCATGGCGTCAATGAGCGCGCTCTTCTCCGATGCCAGCGCGAGGAACCCGGGGGAGCCATTGCGGGAGAACGCGCGGAATTCCCGGTTACCGAGACCTTCCCACTCGTTCGTGTAGCGGGTGTAACCCGGATCACCCGAGTGCATGCCAACAATCAGGCCAAGCTCTCGTACCCTCTTCCAGAAGGGGTCGAACTCCTCAAGCGCGAACGATCGGCGGCCTTTCCACGTGGGCACCGGAGCAACGCGCATCAAGAAGATCTTGGCGCCACGGTCGGCGATGAACTCCAGCTCCTCCATCGCCCGGTCGAGCACGGCCAGACTGATAATCGGCGTGGCAAAGATGGCGTCGGAATAGACGAAGCTCCAGTGCTCGTGCATCCACTCGTTCAGCGCGTGGACGACAACGCATGCAGCGTCGGGGTTGTCAGCCAGCCGCTCCTCGACAACGCTGGCCAGCGTTGGCCACAGCAGCGTTCGGTCGATACCCATGTCCTTCATGAGCGCCAGGCGTGGTTCGGGGTCGAAGAACGCGTCCCGGCCCGGCATGGCTCTTACCCGCTGGCCCCCGTTGGGATCGCCGGCGGTGCGGTGCACCCCGTCTCCTCCCCTGGTGACGTCCTCTCCGAACCCGCCGGGGACCGCTACCCGTGCAAACGTCGGGTTGGGGATGTAGTCGCTGACCATGTCGCCGATGGCCAGTTTCGTCCGACCATTGACTTCGACGTACTTGATGATTCCGTCGTAATCGCGCGGGACAAACTTGGTGAGGGCTTCTGGGGTCTCGTACATGTGGTTATCGGCGTCGAAGGTTTTGTAGGGAAGTCGCCGCTCGCTCACGTACATGAAATCCTGGTTCTCGTCGGCCACCTGACCACCTCCTGCTCATGGGCGCGATGCCGAACCCGCGGCCGGCCCGAAACTTCTCGAGTCTTTGTATCGTGACTCTTTTCAAGACGCCATGCCAGCGGACTGAGTGACGCCAGGTTTCCGGGCCTCCAGCCGACAGTGAGAGGACGCGCCGTAGCGCCAGCATGGAAGCAGCCGAGCGCCGGCGTCATCGGCACCCCTTGCGCTCCGGTTCTCGAGGAAGATACCCTTGTGACCAGCATTTACATCGAAAGGGGCACCAATGGGTGACGGCCGTCGGTACACGCTGATTTCGTCAGACGCGCACGCGGGCGCCAGCATTCAGGGCTACAGGCCGTACCTGGCGCATGAGTTCCACGACGAGTTCGACGCGTGGGCGCCCTCCTTTCACGACGCGTGGGACGATCTCGACGCCGAGCTGGAGACCGACAATCCCAACTTGCGGGTCGGCACCTCGTCGTTCCTGTCGCCCGTCAACTGGGAAAGCGACACGCGACTCGAGGACCAGGACAGCCAAGGCATCGCGGCGGAAGTGATCTTCCCGAACACCGTCCCGCCCTTCTACCCCTCGGGCGCCGTGACGGCTGGCGGTCCGAACACCGAGGACGAGTACCGCCGCCGCTGGGCGGGTGTCCAAGCGCACAACCGCTGGCTGCGCGACTTCTGTGACATGGCACCCGGACGCCGCGGCGGCCTGGCCCAGGTGTTCCTCACCAACGTCGACGACGCCATCGCCGAGGTCAGGTGGGCGAAGGAGGCTGGCCTGGCCGGCGTGCTGATTCCTTCCGACCATACGAGCCAGCTGGTCGAACTCTACGAGCGCCGCCTCGACCCGTTCTGGGCCGTGTGCTGCGACCTCGACTTCCCGGTACACCGTCACGCCATCGCGGTGACGCCACCGGAGACGCCCGAAAGTGGCGCGTGCACGCCAGCGATCGGGGTGCACGAGACCATGCTGTTCTTCCAGCGTGGGATCGGGCACCTGATCCTGGGCGGCGTGCTCGAGCGCTTCCCCGACCTGAAGTTCGTGTTCACCGAGACCGGCTGCGTGTTCCTCTCCATGCAGCTCATGACACTCGACGCCGAGTTCCAGCAGGGCCGCACCAAGGGGGCGACGGGCTATCCCTTCTTCCGACGAGTGGCGGAGTCCTCGAGCCTTACGCCGAGCGAGTACTTCCGGCGCAACTGCTACGTGGGCGCGTCGTTGATGACCAGCATGGACCTCGGCCTGCGCCACCAGCTCGGCGTCGACCGTCTCATGTGGGGCGCCGACTACCCCCATCACGAGGGTACCTTCCCCCATACCGACCTTGCGCTTCGACTGAGCTTCGGCGACGTACCCGAGGCCGAGGTGCGGGCGATGACCTCGTTGAACGCGGCCGACGTCTACGGCTTCGACCTCGACTACCTCCAAACGATCGCCGACAAGATCGGTCCGACTCCGGAGGAGCTCAGGAAACCGGTCACCTCCGACGAGTTTCCCGACTTCAGCATGTCGATCACGATCTGGGACGGGAAGCAGCCGGCCGGAGTCATGTAGCCTGGTTGTCGCGTTCTGAGCGCTGTCCGATAACGACGCGGGCCGTGCCGGTTCCGAACGAACCACCGCGTTATGGCCGATGCAGTCTACGGCGAGGTTCTGCGCCACTTCAGCCGTGGTGACGCTTCCAGGCGCCCGCCGCGTGACCGCCCGGTGGAGAGCGATTCGGGGGTCATGGCGACGCGCTGACAACATCCGCACCAAAGGGTGCGCCCGATCGGCAGATGTCGGTTATCGTCCCGAAACGCAGACGAGTCATCACGAAGGGAGCGCGACGTGACCGACATGGCCGAGTCAGTGATACGAGAGTTTCTCATGTCGCTGGCGGACTTCGAACCCGATCATCTCGTCTCGTTCTTCAGTGAAGCCGCCGTCCTCGTGGACGGCCCGCGACACATCGAAAGCCGTGGCGCAGAGGCGATCGGACGCGAACTTCGCGAGCAGAAATCGATGGACACGAGTGCCGTCGTCGACGTCAAGGCGCTCGTCTCCGACGGGCGAACCGTGATGGTCGAGCGCGTCGACAACGTCACGCTTGGGGATGCCCACTTTGCGATGGAGATCGTCGGGGTATTCGAAGTCGACGCCACCGGGAAGATCGAGCGTTGGAGTGAGTACTACGACCTGAAATCAGTCATGGATTCGCTCGCCGCGGCCGGCGTGCCGATTGGCGAGTGACACTCAGCTGACCAGTCGTCCGCGACAAGGACTCCCAGTCTTGAGGAGTCCGCGCTTCGGGCCCTCCAGGGGGCTGAGACCCTTTCCGCCCGCTGCCGGGAGGGAACGCTTCTCCGGTTGGCCTGGGTGAGCCAACTGCCCGAGGCGGATGATCTCACAACGACACAGTCGCCCAATCGGGCGGGAAGGAAAGGAAGGTCGGAGCCGTGACTACCCGGGAGCTGCTGGACAGAATGGCTGAGAACCTATCGGTGCGACGTTCCTTTGGCGCGGCCTATGAGCGGGATGGGCTTTTCATCATTCCCGTAGCACTCGTGGCCGGTGGGGGCGGAGGCGGAGAAGGTCCGATAGAGCCACCGGCCAACGGGCACACCCTTGCCATCGACGCAGCGGACGCGGCGACTGGCGACCCACCCAATAGTCAGCCGCCAACCGGAACCGGTGGGGGATTCGGTGGCCTGGTCCTGCCCGTTGGGGTCTACGTCGTACAAGGTGACCAAGTCCGGTGGGTCCCAGCATTCGACGCGACCCTGATCGCTCTGGCAAGTCTCAGCGTGGTGCGAGTCTTCCTCAGACTGATGAAGAACGGTAGACGACGCAACCGCGTCTGAGCAGTCCAATGGACCCTGTTCGGGGAATGTCCCGAAAATGCGCCCAACTCCGCGACCACATCGAGGCACCTGTTGTGTGCGACCCCTATCGGAGCATAAGACTGTCGGTGACGTCGTGCGCGGGCTCGGCCTCCCCGGTGGGACCGTGATCGTCGTCAGCTCGCCCAGCACCTCCGTTCTCGATCAGCAACATGGCACGCGCTGCCTCGATCCGCTCCCATGCACCGACAGTCCTGGAGAACCGCTTGTCGCCCGATGTCCAGCCGTTGACGTTGCACGACATACTGCCTTAATGTCTACGTCGTACACCAGCAGTTGGTGCCGCGAGGTCTGCTTCGAATGGCCCCTCGCTGATGCTGGCACACGATGAATGCGAACGTTGCACAGGGGGATGAGTCGTGACTCTTGCACCATCGGCTGTGCATTTCGATCTGTACGACCAGGACACGTACGCTGCCCCTTACCCGGTGTACGATCGCCTGCGAGACGAGGCTCCGCTCTACTACAACGAGGAGCACGACTTCTTCGTGGTGAGCCGCTTCACCGACGTGGAGCGGGTCCTCATGGATCGTGAGACGTTCATCTCGTCGAAGGGGATGGTGCTGCCGATCCTCAAGGCGGACGTCGCCATGCCCGATGGGCTGTTTGTCTGTGAGGATGCGCCGCTCCACACGATCCACCGCGCTCTGATCTCGCGGGTGTTCACCCCGAAGCGCGTGAACGCCATCGAGCCGGAGATCCGGGCCTTCTGCTCCAACGCGTTGGACAAGTTCGTTGGTTCGGACCGCTTCGACTTCGCCAAGGATCTCGGGGAGCAGCTGCCCATGCGGGTCATCGGCATGATGGTGGGCATCCCCGAGGAGGATCAGGCGGGGCTCCGTGACCAATTCTACGAGGCTCTCCATGCGGCCACGGCCGATCCCGACAAGTCACCGTTCGAGGCGCTGACCCAGTCCGACCACTTGTTCGGCCAGTACATCGACCGGCGGGTCAAGAATCCCACCGACGACCTGCTGACGCAGATGGTCACCATTGAGTTCGAGGACGAGAAGGGCGTGACGCGGCGGTTGCGCCGGAAGGAGATCGTCACCTTCCTGAACCTCGTCGCCAGCGCCGGATTCGACACGACGGGCCGGCTCATCGGATGGATGGGGAAGTTGTTGGCCGAGAACCCCGATCAGCGTAAGCAGTTGGTCGAGGACTCGAGCCTGATCCCAACTGCGGTCGAGGAGATCCTTCGGCTCGAGCCCCCTTCGTACCACATTGGCCGGTACGCAGTGGCCGACACCGAGTTCTACGAGCAGACCGTGCCTGCTGGCAGCTCCGTGATCGCGCTCCCCGGTGCCGCCGGCCGTGACGAGCGGCGGTACGACGACCCGGATCGGCTCGACGTGCATCGCAACCCGGGCCGGATCCTCACATTCGGGATCGGTGCCCATCTGTGCCTGGGAGCCAACCTGGCCCGCCTCGAAGGCCGCGTCGCGTTGGAAGAGGTCCTGAAGCGGTTCCCCGAGTGGACTCTGGACGAGGCCAATGCCAAGTTGTCGGTGGGGATCGAAGTCCGGGGCTGGGAGAGCCTTCCAGTCTTCATCTGAGGTAGCGATCCGTCCCGTGGTCGCGGGATGAAGGATCTGGGTGACGGTGAGCATGTGCAGCGCATGGTTGATTTTGCGCTGCCCCGCCGGGAGCGGCGGCGGACGATCTGCCCACCAGACGGCCAGCACGACCGAGGTGAGGGCCCCGGTAGCGTGCTCTGTCGTGTCGTCGGGCCTGCTGTGACCAGCTTCGGGAAAGGTCTGTGACCGCCAACAGCATCGCCACGTCCAGACGGTCCCGGTTTCGTGACAACCCCCGGCTGACCTTGGTCGCCGTGGCCTTCGGCGTCATCATGGTCGGCGTCGACGGGACGGTCGTGGCCGTGGCCAACCCCTACATCGGCCGGGACCTGCACGCCTCGCTGGCCGACCTCCAATGGGTCACCAACTCTTACCTGCTGGTCATCGCCGTGAGCCTCATTTTGGGGGGCAAGCTCGGCGACCACTTCGGCCGCCGCCGGGTCTTCTTACTTGGGGTGGTGGGGTTCGCTCTCACGTCGTTGTGCATCGGGCTGGTCGACACGATCGACGGCGTCATCGTGCTGCGCGGCGTCCAGGGCGCATTCGGGGCTCTCCTGCTGCCCAACTCGCTGGCCCTCCTGCGCACCGCCTACCCGGAAGACGAGCTGAACCGGGCCTTCGGTATCTGGGTCTCGGCCACCGCCATCGCCACGGCCGCCGGCCCGATCGTCGGCGGCTTCTTCGTCGAGCACATTTCCTGGCAGAGCGTCTTTTTCATCAACGTGCCCATCGGGGCGGTCGCCTTGGCCATTGGCGTGCTCGTGCTCCGAGAGTCCCGCGAGTCGGTTGCCCAACGCTTCGACGCCGGCGGGATCGCCACCCTCGGCCTTGGCCTCACGGCAATCGTGTACGGACTGATCAAGGCCCAAAGCTGGGGCTGGATGAGCACCGGCACCCTGACCCTGATCGGCCTGGGCCTGTTGCTCCTCGGGCTCTTCGTCGTGGTGGAACAGCGCAGCGCCCACCCCCTCGTCCCTTTGGGGATCTTCCGGGATCGCTCGGTCTCGCTCGGCACGGTGGTCGTGCTGTTGGACTTCTTCGCCCTCTTCGGCGTCCTGTTCTTCGTCTCGCTCTACCTTCAGAACGTCCACGGTTACAGCCCGGTGGCCGCCGGTCTGCGGCTGTTCCCCCTCACCATCACCTTCGCCGTGTCCAGCCCGATCGGGGCCCGGCTCACTGACCGGTTCGGTCCGTGGCTACCCATTACCGTCGGCTTGACCGCCTCGTCGGTCGCCCTGTTCAGTTTCGTAACCCTTCAGGTGAACTCGTCCTACCTCCACCTGTGGCCCCCGTTCATCCTGCTTGGCCTGGGCATCGGGCTGGTGGTCACGGCGGCCACCGACGCCATCGTCGGGAACACTCCCGAGGACGACGCTGGCGTGGCCGGAGGCGTCCAGACCACGGCCATTCAGCTCGGGGGGGTGCTGGGCACAGCGGTCTGCGGCTCCATCCTTGGGCTCCGGGTGGCCAGTGCCCTCTCGGGCGACCTGGCCTCGAGCGGCGTCCCGGCCTCGGCGGCCCAGCAGGTGACCAAGGCCGCGGCCAATGTGTCCCAGGGCCTGGCCCCAGTCCCGGCCGGCGACACTGGTCGACTCGCCGCCGCCATCACCGAGGCCAGCCACGCGGCCTTCATGTCGGGGTTCCAGGTGGTCATGCTGGTCGCCGCCTCGGTGGCGCTGGCGGGGGCGGCACTGGGGCCCTTCGTGCGCCGGGGCCCCGTGCCGGCCGGCAGTACCGACCCTTGAGCCGGCCGACCTCCCTCCGTCCGCCACTGGTGCCGCTGCACAGCACCACCCAACAAGGATCAGCACGCGTAGTCTCAGAGCAAGTTTGAAGGACATTGGCTTGGACTCGTCATAGATGGAGCGAGGTGATCCCGTGGGAATGCTCGACGCCAAGGTCGTGATCGTGACTGGAGGAGCCGGTGGCATCGGTTCAGGTACGTGCCGATTCTTGGCGCGCGAGGGCGCCTCGGTGGTCGTAGCCGATCTCCCTGCCATGAAGCCGTCAGCGCTCGCCAGGGAACTGGCGGAATCTGGCCATCAAGCTATCGGTGTCGAGGCTGACATCAAAGACGAGGAGCAGGTCGAGGCCATGGTTCGGGCCGCGGTGGAGGCTTTCGGGCGGCTGGACGGTCTGCACGCCAACGCCGCCGCCACCTACTTGGTCCAGAACGACGGGTTGCTCACCGAGCTGTCGCGCGCCGTGTTTGAGGAGGCGTTTCAGGTCAACGTTCTCGGCACGTGGTGCTGCTGCAAGCACGCCATCCCGGTGATGCTCGACGGAGGCGGCGGTTCGATCGTCGCGACTTCGTCCGTCGCCGCCACCCACGCTGGGTTACAAAGAACCTCCTATGGCATCACCAAAGCGGCGATCGGCCAGCTGATGCGGACAGTGGCAACGCAGTTCGGCAAGCAAGGCATCCGCGCCAATACCGTTCTCCCCGGCCTCATCCTGCACCCCGGGGGGACGGCTCTGCTTCCCAAGGAATACACGCAATCGGTCTTGGACACAGCGCTCACTCCCGAACTCGGCGAGCCGGAGTCGATTGGGTCGCTCGTTGCGTACCTGCTGAGCGACGCGGCCCGGTTCCTCCAAGGTCAGGAGATCCGCGTGGACGGAGGCCAGTACGTCCAAACCACGCCAGTCGGGTCGTAGCTTCAGCGATCCTTTTGTGCAACTTGTGAACCAACTGCCGAGTGCAACAGCTCAAGGGCGTCGGCCGGAAGCAGGAAGCCGTGCGCGCGGTCCCTTTTCACCGCGCGGGCCCAGGCCGAGACGAACTGGCCGTGGTCCTCGTAGAGGCTGGCGAGATGAGCAGTGCTGTAGGGCACGGTGGAGCCGAAAAGGAAGCAGAAGCCCCCGCTGTTGCCTTGACCGCCCAGTGCAGCGACCGGCGCGTCCACCTGCGGGGTTCGTACGCCTCCGATTGCGTTTCCGTCTGCATCGAGCTTGTACACGACCGGCGAGACACGAGTCGTCGCCAATAGGGCAGCCCGAGGAGGCGGCGTACCGTCTACGACCCACCTGTTGAGCCAATAGACCGCGGCGTCGAGAGCCCAGTGCGTGCCACCCGTGTTGATGGGAACGGCGCAGTTGAACCCGCCCACGGGCGTGCGCGTCGGGTTCTGCATGGCAGCCAGGTTCTTCACGGCCCCTTGACCGTTGCCGGTGTCGCTGGGACCGATGGCGAGACCGTAATAGTCGTAGTGCGAGCTGCCAGCGACCTCCCAGAGGCGGAACCACTTTGGATTGCCGTAGTGCAGCCGATCAGTCAGGTTGCTGTTGGAGACGTCGGTCTCCGTCTCGAACTCAAGGACCGGAACGCCGAGGTCACTGCGGATCGTCGTCGGACTCGGGGCCGCAGCAGCGGGCTGTGGCGCCTGGGAGAGTGGTGCGCCGGTCCCAAATTGGCTGTGCACGAGAAAGCCTCCATAGACGCGCGCAATTGGCTGTACTGCATCGATGTACGTCATGAGGCGCCCGGCCGACTGCGACTCACCGGCTGCAATCAGCGTCTGCGGGCGCAATCCACCCAGAATCATCGGGCTATCGTCGCGAACTGCTTCGCCAGCCTGTGAAAATATGTCGAAAGAGAAGCTGTCGCCTGGGTGCGAGAGCGACGAATACTCCGCTGGATCGGCGGATTTCGCTGAGTCAACGCCAACTTGCTGGGCGGACACTCCCACCCAGGCGAAGCCATCCCGGACCAATTCGTTGTGGGACAGCGTCCAGTCAGGACTGTCATCGGTCCCACCGCTCACGTTGAGCCACTCGACCACGACTGTACCGTTGAACTTCTTCGGGTTGATCGGGCGGTAGACGGCTATTCGTGTCTTATACGGAGCGCTCACACCAGTCGTAATCGTCCATTTCCCGTCGCTCGTGAGGGGATGCACGGGCACGTAGGAATGGGCGATACCCGAGACGAAGAACTGAGACTTCTCGTAGCCGACGTGTGACAGGTTGAAATTTGTGCCATAGAGAGTCTTGTTGAAGGTGGATGACCCGGCCGAAACGGGACCAGCGACAGTGACTCCGGATGCCGCGCGGGAGCTACTCGTCGAGTTCGAACTTGCCGATGACGTGGACGATCCCGAACTCAATGAAGCTCCGCACGCCATCAGAACGAGGCTCAGACCAAGGGTCGCGGCCACACGGCGTGCCATACGTCGATGACGCCCCATTCTCCACGCACGTTCGCCGACGATCACCCCTGAGGTCATGTCCTCCCCCTTGCCCGGAAGCCACCGCAGCCACGGGTGGTGCCCCTGTCCGGACGCGACTCACCCTGCCACAGACTGGGTGCCCGAATGCATCGCCGGGACGAGGAGCGTGTGAGCGTAGAAGGTGGACCCAGCCCCCCGTTGAACGGGCGGCCTCCCTCTCCAACGACGGACTCGCCCTTACGGATAGGCGAATGCAGGGCGGGCTCATTGGGCTTCGGAGATGAGAGCGTCTTGGCTACGGTCTCACGGGATTCGATCGCCAGATGTGGGCCTTCGATGCGCGCGGCAACGAGAACGTTTGGCCCACCAGGGGAGCTGGCTGTCCGGCGCCGACGTCGGTGAGGAGGGCCGTGAGCAGCCGAGACCGTTCGCCATCGCCGTCTCGGCCTCCACTTCTCCGAGGCCCAGGACTTTGTCCACAGTGCGCGCACCGAAGGGAACCAGCGGCGATTCCCGCGGGAGGTACTGAGGAGGGTCGCATTCGTCCGTGCCTCCCAAGCCGTGGGTATCTCCCTTCGGCACAGAGCATCAAAGACGCTCTCGACCGCCTGCCGGACGGTCGCGCCCCGTCCCGCCGGGATTGGGAACGGTTTTCTCGTCGTGGCGCGGCGATCTCGACCAGCGGATCATCGGCCTGCAGCCCTTCGGGATCGCACGGGCTGCATCGGGTGTGGATGCCTCTCCCTGGGTCTGTGCAAGCTCGTGAACCCTGACGACCTTCTGGGTCAACAAGGACCCTGGCGCGCAATCTGTGAGCGGCAACTCTGGTCCTGAGGGGTCCAAGTCCCGCAATGCTTAGCCTGTTGCACCGGCAGCACATCTGCTCCGACTCATTGACCCAGGGAGGACCACGCCATGACCCCGAGCACTGAGGAAACCTCCGGACGCGTTGCGGTGATCACCGGTGCCTCATCCGGTATCGGCGAGGCGACCGCACGAGCCTTGGCCGCAAGCGGTCTTCGTGTCGCCCTGCTGGCCCGTCGCGCCGACCGAATTCAGGCTCTGGCCGACCAGCTCGGAAGCGCAGCCCTCGCGATCCAGGCCGATGTCACTGATCGCGACTCGCTCGTTGCGGCGGCCGAGCGAGTCGCGAGCGAACTGGGCGGAACTGACGTCCTGGTCAACAACGCGGGGATCATGCTGCTGGCCCCGTTCAGCTCCGAGCATCATGGTGACCACCGCCGAATGGTCGAAACGAACCTCCTCGGAGCCATGACCGCCACCGAGGTGTTCCTCGACCAGCTCCGCCACAGCCATGGCGATCTGGTCAACTTGTCCTCGGTGGCCGGGCGTACTGCCCGGCCGGGTAACGCGGTCTACGCCGCAACGAAATGGGGCATCAACGGCTGGTCGGAGTCGCTCCGCCAAGAGCTGCATGCCGAAGTTCGAGTCATGGTCATCGAACCGGGTGCTGTGGCCACGGAGCTGACGGACCACATCACGGACCCCGACGCCAAGGAGGCGGCCCAGTACCTGTACGAGCAGGCGATTCCGGCCCAGGACATCGCTGAAATCATCGCCTTCGCCGTCACCCGCCCAGGCCGTCTCACGCTCAACGAGATCTTGGTGCGACCAACCGGACAGCGGTAGTCCGAGGACTGAACTACGCGGCTCCGTGTCCTGCGGGGATGATCGGGCACCTCGTTGCGAGGAGATGATGCAGTAACGGATGTGCGTGGCTTCGGGGGTGTCCTGGCGCTACGGTGGCGGCTATGGGCGCGATTGCTGATCGTTTCCGGCGAGTGTCCGAGGATTTCACTTCACGGGTGACAGCAGTGCCACCCGAGCGCTGGTCGAACCCGTCTCCATGCGAGGGCTGGACGGCCCGTGACGTGGTGGGCCACATGGTGGGCAATGTCGGATTCTTCTTCAAGCTCGTGGAGAAGGAGCCGCCGCCGGGTCCATCAGTGGCGGACGACCCTGTCGGAGCCTGGTCGGTCGCCCGAGATGCTCTCCAGGGCGCGCTGGAGGATCCGGGGGTGTCAAGGAGCGAATACGACAGCCAAGCCATGGGCGGTCGAGGAACCTTTGAGCAGGCGGTCGACCGGTTCGGCACCTTGGACATTCTCGTGCACACCTGGGATCTGGCCCGAGCCGCCGGCCTCGACGAGCGGCTCCCTCTCGATGAGGTCCATCGGGTCTACGAGGCAGTGCTGCCAATGGATACGATGCTGCGCTCGCCGGGGGCATTCGGACCCAAGATCGACCCACCCGCTGGCGCCGACGAGCAGGCCCGCTTTCTGGCGTTTCTCGGTCGAAAGGTCTGAATCCGGGGGTACTCCCTTTCATCCCCGGGATCGAGACCGAATCGGAGTCGGGCCCTCCCCCGATGCAATGATGACGCGATGGCGGTTCTATCAGGACGTGTAGCCCTCGTTACCGGGGCCTCCTCCGGTCTCGGAGAGCGATTCGCCGAGACGCTGCGCGGTGCGGGTGCCGAGGTGGTTGTCACCGCTCGGCGGAGAGATCGGCTGGTACGACTCGCCGAGCGCTCGGGGTCAGTCCTTCTCGCAGGCGACATCACTTCACCAGATCATCGTGTGGCACTTCGAGAAATGATCGCGGAGCGATTCGGACGGCTCGACATCCTCGTCAACAATGCAGGCATTTGCGACGAGGGACCGCTCGAGGACGAGACGCTCGAAGAGATCACGACGGTCATCCAAACGGATCTGGTAGCGGTCATTGACCTGTGCCGACTCATGGCTCCCTTGTTATTCCAGAGCGACGCCGCCACCGTGATCAACGTCGCATCCATATACGGACTGGTTGCATCTCGCGGTCCAATGGTGGCCTATAACGCCTCCAAGGGAGCGTTGATCAATCTGACCCGGCACCTTGCGGCGCAATGGGGGGCACACGGTGTCCGCGTGAATGCACTTGCGCCGGGCTACTTTCCAACCGAATTAACTGGCGGGCTCAACGATCCCAGCTTCGTGGCGAGCATCGAGACCAAATCGTTGTTGGGGCGGATTCCATCCATCGGCGAGCTGGACGGCCCACTCTTGTTTCTGGCATCGGACGCGTCGAGCTACGTCACCGGACATACCTTGGTTGTGGACGGAGGTTGGACAAGCATCTGACCCCGACGGGTGCTCAGCCGGCTCGGTAACGTTCGCCCAAGCGGACGCGCCCGCTCTTGCGTTCGCGTGCCATCCGTGGGCAGCGGATGGTCATGCTCGGGAGGGTTTGGGCACCAACTTGTCGTGACGAAGGGAGGCCCAGCGCAGAAACACCATGAGGCGGATGGCCCACCAGCCAGGGTCGATTTCACCTTTGGCCATCGACATTCGCCCCGAGGTCGCGGCGGCGTGGTGGTTGTTGTGGAGCCCCTCGCCGGCGACGAACCAGGCAAGCCATTGGTTGTTCGTCGCCAGGTTGTCGTGCGGGCGTTTCCCCCACTTGTGCCCGATGGCATTGATGGCACCGCCCCCGAGCACGTACGTCGACGCGTGAACCACGGAGACGATCAACGCCATCTCCCATCCGAACAACCCGATCAATAGCGCCACGCCGAGCCCCAGACCGACGAGGGCGTGATTGAACAGAACCTTGTCCCAGCGGTCGCTGGGGAGATCACGGGCGTAACGGGCCACAGCCCAAGGATCTCGGGCGACTCGTCGGTAGAGGAGGGCGTTGCCAAACTGAACGAGCGAGTAGCCAAACACGACAGGCGAGTGCGGGTCTCCCTCCTCGTCGGCATGGGCATGATGTTTGCGGTGTACCGCCACCCACTGGCGGGGCCGGGTTCCCGTCGACATCCAGATGAGGAACCGGCAGGCGAAAGCCACTGGGGATTTCAGGGCGATGGCCCGGTGGGCCAGAGTTCGATGCAGGTACACCGTCGTGACGACGAAGGCGATTTGGGAGATCAGCAGCCCGATGACGGCGGCCTCTACGACCGCAGGCACGTCCACCAGTTTATCCCAGGCAACCATCCCCGCCCGCCACCTCGGCGGGTTCTAAGCGGCTGGGTCAAAGCGTCCCACGAGTGCCAGAGGACGTTGCCAGACTGGGTCGTCGGTTGGAGGGCCCAGGTTCTGTCGGGATCCCGAGCCTGTGCGTGGGCTGTCGACAAACCACACTGAACAGGTGACGGCTGTACCTGCTTGAACGCAGTTCCCACGCAATCTCCGCGGATCTCCCACCGTCGTGGGTGAGACGGACGGACTCGGATTTGGTTTCGTGAACTGGACTTTCAATCAATCTGAAGGCACGGCACGACTTCCGCAGCGTCGTCGAGGGCATGGGAAGTGCCACGCAGCGGCATGGGTCGGCCTGACCCTCCGATCGCTGATCGGTCCCGACCTTGCAGGGGATCTGGAGAATCGAGATACCGGGTCGGATGCTCGTTGGGCGGATCCCGCTGTACGTTGGGGGCCACACAGACAGCAAGGGGGCCATAGTCATGGAAGGGCTGCCAACACCTACGCGTAGTCGAGCTCAAGCGAACAGAGACATGATCGAGTACGGGTACGCATTGATCGCTGAAGCACTGAACCCAGATCAGGTTGCAGCCTTAAGGGAGCGGTTAGTCGATCAGGCGCTCGCGGAAGGACCGCTGAAGGGTGAGGAGCGGTCCATTGACGATCCTCATCTGCGTTTCGACGTGGGTGCGCTCCTAAACAAGGGGACTGTCTTCCTCGAGGTCCTTGATCCTGACTCGCTCGTCTTCCAGGTTGTTGGTGACACTCTCGAGCCGAGTGTCGAACCTCGGACGGCGAAGATGTGGAACCTGAAGCAGCGTTTCATCCTCGGTGGTCTCGATGGAACGGTAAAGCGGCTCGAGGTCACGACCATGGGGGAGAAGTCCAACATGGCCCACCTCAATCCCGTCTTCCATATCGACCAGGGCATGGTTCCTTGGTGGACTGCGTGCCCCCTGGCCGTGAATTGCTTCTACTGCCTGACCCAGTTCACCAAGGGGAACGGTGGCACCCTGGTCGATCCAGGCACGCATCTGCGCCCGACCCCGGACTGGGCGGAATATTCCGCTCAGGGTGCTGTCGCGATTGAGGCGCCCGCAGGAACGGCGATCCTCGTAGACGGGCGGACGTGGCACGCGGCAGGCGTGAACACCAATGGAGAGTTGCGTGTGTCCCTCGCCGCTTATTGCACGACCCCCTGGATGCGTCAGCGCTGGCCAATGTCAATGAACCTCCGCCAGGACGTCGTAGACCAGCTGAACGAAGGTCAGCTACTCATGTGTGGCTTCGACACGATGTTCCAGAGCGAATACGGATCCTTTGCCGGGCCCGGAATCATTGAGCCGACCCTCGGCCGCAGCAACGTGACGGTCAAACAGAATGGGATCGGGGAGCTCCGCACTCCTGTCCGCTGAAGAACTCCCTCTTCCCGTCCGCGTGTTGGATCCTTTCTCGTACCATGACCTGATTGGCACCTCACGCCGGACGAGTTCGATGAGGTCGGCGCCTTGACGGCACCACCGTCATCGAGCGCGTAGCACTCACAGGGACACGCCGCCGAAGGGCATCCCTACGGAAGTCGTTGTGGTGCTCTACTGAGTGATTCAGTTCGATATCAAACAAGAGGAGCAATCATGGGCGAGTCTGAGACACCCCGGCCGCTGTTGACTTGGACCAACCAAATTCAAGCGCTGGATGGCGTGGGTGCGGACCTCCTGGCCAGGTGGCGACCCGACGGGGCTTCCGAATCCGAGGAGCAGGATATGAACAAGCTTGCCTTGTCCATTCTCGCATCCGGATATCTGTGTCACGTCTATACGGATGCGCGGCGCCCGGTCTTCATGCCGCTTTGGAACTATGGCTTCAATCAGGGTGGACCGAATCCCGACTACGTCTACTCCACAGCTGAGATCGATCCGGGAGGTGTCTACGAGATCTCGGGGAATCGAGGCACCTCTCGATTCGTCGAGATCACGCAGCGCAAGGACAAGTTCCTGCGCGAGTCCTGGGTCGACGAAATGGATGACTCTCCGCTCACCGCGACGCTCGACCTCGATGATCTTGCCCTGGCCGAGGACGGGCGCTTCAGCGTCCGGCTGAGCAAGGAGCGCCCCGAGGGATTCGACGGCGACTGGTGGCAGCTGGACCCGCGAGCGCGCGAGCTCCTGATGCGACGATGCGCGTGCGACTGGAACCACGAAGTGGACGCGAAAATCGCCATCAATCGCCTAGACGACCCGGGTGAGGATATGTCACCAGAGGAGATCTCGCGGCGTTTCTCACAGCTCGCGGAATGGATTGAAGAGACGATCAGATTCGACATGAAACTGGTCCGCTGGTATCGACAGCACCACGGCATCAACGTCCTGCTTCACTCCAACAGAACGGGCATGACAAAGACCGGGCAGGTAGCCGGAGTTCTCAACCAGGCGTATTACGACGGGATCTACGAAATTGACGACACGGAGGCATTGATCGTCGAAATCGAACTCCCGAAACAGTGCCGGTATTGGCAGGTTCTGGTTGCCGATGATCGGTATGCGACGGTTGATTGGGTAAACCGCCAATCGAGCCTGAACGATGCTCAGGCGTGTCTGGACAGCGACGGAAAGTTTCGCGCCGTCGTCTCCAAGCTCGATCCTGGCGTGCCGAACTGGCTCGACAAGGCCGACTTTCCGTGGGGCGTGCTCCAAGCACGCTTCTACCACGCGAGCGAGTTCCCCGAACCGACCGTGACGAAAGTGCCCGTCACTGAAGTGCGCAACCACTTGCCCGCCGATACGCCTGTGGTTTGCTCCGAAGATCGTCAGAAGCAGCTTCGGCTGCGGCGGGAGGGTGCGCAGATGCGCACTATCTGGTGAAGGAGGAGGTCCGAGTGAGTGATTTCCTCCGGTGATGCGCCCGACACCGCCTGTCACTCGATTGAACCATCCTCGAACTCGGGCATCAGCGGAAGGTACCGATGCCTCCATCCATCATCAGCGTTCGGCCGGTAATGAACGTATTGGTCGCGAGAAATGCAATCCCGTGGCCAATCTCTGTCTCGGGATCGCCATAGCGACCCAACGGAGACGCCGCGACGAACTGCTGCAAGAAGGGGTTCTTCTCCAGGTTGTCAGCCGGGCCGCCGAACGGCGCGAGTGCATTGACGCGGATGTTGTCCTTTCCCCACTCGAGAGCAGCCGCCTTGGTGATGCCACGGATCGCCTCCTTGGCCGAACCGTAGGCCGCTTGGTTGGGGGAGCCCTGGGTGCCTGCGCCCGAGACAATGTTGATCACCGCGCCACCCCCACGTGCCTTCATGTGGGGGTAACAGAGCTGCATCATCCTGAGAGATGCGATTGGTCCTGTCTCATACGAAAGGCGCAGATCATCGGCAGTGAGATCTACGACTGGAGTCGTAGTGACGTATGCCTGGGCGAGGTTGACCAGCACGTCGACACCACCGAGATCTCGAGCGATCTCGTCGACCGCTGCGGCGCACGCTTGCTCGTCGGTGACGTCGCACACGATGGCCTTCTTGGCATTTTCAGCCCGTTCGACGTTGAGGTCCAAAACGGCGGAGGTGATCCCCACCCTCTCTAGGGCACGGCAGATACCGCCACCCATCTTGCCGGCCCCGCCTGTCAACACTGCAACCTTGTCCGGCATATGACCTCCTCGTGCACGTTCGCTCTCAACGATGAGCCCACCCTCATGCGTTATAGCGTCAACCGTCCCGACAACGCCAATGAAGTGTCGTGTCCTCGTGGTCCCCATGGCCTGGACTTGGTGTCGCCCCATCGGCGGATCGAACCACGACGCGGCGAAATCT
Source organism: uncultured Acidimicrobiaceae bacterium (assembly GCA_963787485.1). Lineage (GTDB taxonomy): Bacteria > Actinomycetota > Acidimicrobiia > Acidimicrobiales > RAAP-2 > Bog-473. Next base: position 1,086,302 of record CAWBDF010000007.1, read on the forward strand.
CTCGGAAGGTGATCGTCGCCGGCTCAGACTCTGTTGGTGAAGCCCGCGTCCACCGGCAGGGTGACGCCGGTGATCCACTTCGCCTTGTCGCTGGCCAAGAAGGCAACAGCATCCGATATGTCCTCGGGCTCCAACATCTCTGTGGGCATGGGATTGTCGAAATGGCTTCCGCCCTCTGGGTGTGATTCGAGCCATTCGATCATCGCCGGATTGACCGCCATCATCGTGCGCACTCCTGTTGGGTGGATCGAGTTGACTCGGATGGAATGCGGTGCGAGATGGTTGGCCAAGCTCCGCATCAAGCCGACGACCCCGTGCTTGGAGGCCGAATATCCCAATACTCCCGCGGCGTCGGTGCCGAACCCACGTAAGCCGCCGGTCGAGCTGGTGAAGATGATCGATCCACCTCGTCCCCCCGAGACAATGTGGGGGATCGTCACCCTCGCCGTGTAGTACGCACCCGTCAAGTTGACAGCAAGAGCATTCCCCCACTGATCCAGCTGGTCTTCGACCGACAGCCTCGTGAAGGACATGGGGGCGATCCCGGCGTTGACGCACACGATGTCGAGCCGGCCGAAATCTGCGACCCCGCCATCTACCGCTTCGCGGACTTGGGTGAAGTCCCTGACGTCGGCCTTTTGGCCGATCATCCGTCGCCCCTGTGACTCCACCATGGAGATCGTGTCGTCCAACTCCTGGCGCGTGGCCAGCGGATACCCAGTTCCGGCGATGTCTTCGCAAATGTCGATGCCGATGATATCCGCGCCCATTTCGGCCAACCGCATCGCGTGGCTCCGGCCCTGCCCACGAGCGGCTCCCGTAACCAAGGCGACTCTTCCTTCGAGTTCTCTCATCTTCGTCTCCTGCGATCGGCACCGTTTCCGGTGTGATTGTCACATGCATATGGGTTCCGATGCCTTGGTCACCAAAGTGGTGTCGCGTGTTCGATCATCGACGGTGCCTTCTACAGTCCGTCGATACCTCAAGTCCTGATCGACGCCACGTTGGACTTCGGCCAAGGGCGCCTTGATCAGGTCACCTACCGCGGGCGCCTCTAGATCCACTTGGAGCCCTGCTCGGCACGGAACGCTTCGGGGCCGACTCCGCTGGGTTACAAGTCGTTATTGTCCTGGCTGGAGAGCTTCGGCGTCGTGACCAAGGTGGGAGCGGAGGGCACCGACTCCTATGGGGCTGGACTGGCTCAGTTTCTCCGTCGAGCTCACGTCGAGGTAATCGAGGTCGACCGACCCAACCGGGCCGAACGCCGTCGTTCAGGCAAATCACCATCTGATCATCACCGCCCCTGATCAGCTCCATTGTCACCTGAAAGGGTTGAGCGTGGCAGCGCTGACCGCCGAGGCGGCGCGGCTGCGACCGTCGCGCTCTGGCGATCCGGTGAGCGCGGCCCACAAGGCCTCGCTGTGCTCGTTGGCCCGTCGGATCCAAGGGCTCGAAGACGAGATCGCCGAACTCGGCACCAGGATCGAGAAGCTCTTGATGCGCGCAGCACTGAGCTCGTGTCACGCTTCGGGTTCGGTCCCGACACTGCCGGCGCCCTCTTGGTGAGCGCCGGCGACAACCCCGAGCGTCTCCGTTCTGAAGCGGCGTGGGCGCATCTCTGCGGGGTCGCCCCCATCCCGACCTCGTCGGGCAAGAGCACGGGCCGCTATCGACTCCACCGAGGCGGTGACCGCCCGGCCAACAGCGCGCTCTGGCGCATCGTCATCGTCCGCATCACAGACGACCCCGCAGACCACCGCCTCCTTCGAGCGCAAGGTGAAGGAGGGCCGCTCCAAGCGAGACGTCATCCGACTCTCAAGCGCTACGTCGCCCGCGAGGTGTATCGCTACCTGCCTCGTGGCTGAACCAGGACCGTGGGTCCGGCTCACCCCCCTAACTGTCGCCCTCTGGGGGGTTGACTTTCGGCGACTCGCCGGCCCAAGCTCCGGACACACGCTCTGCCGACGCGTGGCCCGAGAAGAGCATGTCCTCACCGGAGTGACTCATCGCTGTCCTGCCCGCTGTCTGCACTCTCGAGCACCAAAGGGGCTTGACAACTGATAGGAGCGGCGTCGGGACGGCGACAGTCGTCGGGCCCTTCGGATCCGAGCCGGGTGCGGATGCCCGGTCAGGCGGGCGCTCCTCAGCCGCCGAACGGTCTGTTATTCCACTCCTCTGCGCCGATCGAGGGTGGCTGGCAAGTGATCGACTTTTGGGAATCGCGCCAGGCCTACGACGCGGCCATGCCCGTGGTTCAGAAGGCGATCGAATCGGCGGGTGTGACTCCTCAGGGACCCCCGAGCGTCGAGGAGTTCGCCGTCCACGAGATATTCCGGCCTTGATCACATAGCGCCGCTCCACCGGCAAAGTGCCGTTACATCACCCCCAGAGAACGCGACTAAGAAGGCGGGAGACCGCCCCATAACGCGCGACCCTCACTGCAGCCGGAGGTGTGCCCGATCGCCGGGACTGGTCCCCGCGGGAACGAGCTGGGCGCCCGTCCGGGGCGCTAAATTACGTCCGATGGATTCTCCTTCGAACGGCGAACGCTTGAGCTTCGTAACCGACATCAAGCCGCTCTTTCGGCAACGTGACCGCCAGTCTATGGAGAAAACATTTGATCTCTGGTCCTACGACGACGTGCGCGCTCGTGCTGTGGACATCTTGGAGCGCGTGAAGAATGGCTCGATGCCATGCGACGGCGCGTGGCCGTCCGAGCAAGTGCAAATCTTTCAACGTTGGGTAGACAGCGGCGCTGCCCCGTGAGAACGGAGAACATTGCATTTAGCATCTCGGACGGGCCGATTGCCATCGGAGCGATGAGGTGAAAGTTGATTTGCAAGACAAACCTTCTTGACGATGACCTCCTTTTTGGGGCCGCCGCGAGGGTTCCGATGGGCCTCAGACTCGGAGACGGAGCGCCATATCGCCCCCGGATGCGGTGCGTTGACCAACCGGTACTAGCCCGGCGGCAGAATCTCGCCTGGCTCAGCTTCTAGCCGACCCTTACTCGCCCAGTCCGCCCACTCCAGGCTCCAGAACAGGCCCCTGATCAAACGGTCGAACACGCTCAGGATCTCGACCGCTCGTTCTAGCGTCGCTGCATTACATGCCATTTGGTAGTTACATTTCGCCGACACCTTGAACGAGCTCTTGCTCCACGGCCGCTCTGGCTCAATCTCCGATCACGCAACGCTTTTGAGGCCGAGTCAATCCCGCGGAACCATTCGGAGCGAACCGAGTAGGGACAGTCGGAGGACAGGCGAGCGTTCCGGTCCCGGGCATAGTGGGATTTCGGGAAGGCGCCGAGACACTTGACGTACCCTCGACCTCTCGGTGCAATCCCCGTGTAACACATCCGGTAGTTACGGTTCGCGCAGGTCACTTGTACGAACGCTGAAGCCGGACCTTGAAGCCTTCGTCAGCGAGGTCGCCGACATTGCGGACCCCGCAGCAAAGGCCGACAGATCGCCACCACTCTCGGGGGCTACGTCCTCAGGCTTGCCGAAGAGATTGACGAGAGCCGGGGCGGGTAAGCCCTCTGTTGTGCGTGCGTTGTGAAACTGCAATGATGCCGCAACCCCGAGTCCGTACCGACTCTCCTCGCCAAGTCCGGAGGTCATTCGTCGGGGGATAGAGCGTTGCCCGCTTCGTCGCCCACCGTCGGGGCGGGCAACGCTCGCCTACCGTGGTTGGGCCGCTGCCCCTTGTGAGATCCGAGCATGCTCGCCGCTCGCGCGGTGGGGCAGCCGCCGAGGCTGTCGGCAACTACCGGGCAAAGGCAACGAGAAGGTCCGTGCCGACGACGAGCGCATCGCCGAGCGCCGCGGCAAGTACAAGGCCCGCGTCGCGGTCGCCCGCGAACTCTTGACGCCCCCAAGGTCTTGGCACGTGCCGGTCAGGATTTCGACGGCGGGGCTCAAATGCGCGGAGTCCGTTGACGTTGGCGACGACGAGTCTCGTAGTAGGCGGCGATCACGGCTCCTGCACCGAGCGTGAATGGTTCTTCGGGAGTTTCTGACGGCGGTCCTTCACTGGTCCCAGTCAAGCAGTGGCGGTCTATGACGATCCCGAGGCTGCCCAAACGGCGGGATACGAGCCGGAGTCCCCGACGGACTTCCCGGTCGTCTACTAGGTCAACCCGGCGGTGGTTGCCGCCAACGCGGCAATGGGACGGACGCTCAGTCCCGAGCACATCGACGGCCTGGTGTACGTCACCTCCCCAGTCGGGAACGGCGTGATTGTGGCGGCCATGCATCTGCTTCCGACCTCGGTCTTCAACCCACCGATGCCATACGGATCGCTCGTCCAGTGGCACCGACGACGGACAACTGCGCCCCGATAGCGCGGTCAGCGAGTTCGACTTCGTCGCTGACCATCACCGGCGCTCCGCCTTGCCCCTCTGACTCCGAGGATTCCTCTACCGCGTACATGACCATGGTCTGGCAGGTCTCCGTCGCGGGGATCCAGCCCGCGACGCCGACAGCGGGCACATCCAACGAACCGAGGTCCTGAACGGCCGGATCCGCAAGTACCGACTGGTCCCCTGAGCTGGCTGGGCGGATGGATTCTCGGCACGCACAGGTCGAGGGCAGGACCAACGTGATGACGGCGACCCGGGGAAAAATGGACCTTGACAGTGGGTATTTTACGATATATCGTTACCTATCGTGAGCGGTCGGAAGATCGATCTGCTCCGCAAGCCTCGGGCCGGCCATCCGGCCGCCGGAACAAGAATGGAAGGAGACAACCTGATGCATGGACACAAGAGATTCAATGACACCAACGTCGGCCCCAACAGAGGACCGGGTTTCCCCGATCGCCGGGATGGGTACGACCGGCTCGGCGGTGCTGCCCGAGGACGGGTCGGCGGCCGCGGCAGAGGACGCAACGACGCCTTTGGCTTCGGAGGCGGGCGCCACGGGGCCTTCGACCAGGTCTTCGGACCCCCGATGTTCGGACGGGGCCCGAAGCGGGGGCGGGGGGACGTGCGAGCGGCCATCGTCGCCCTGCTGGCCGAGGAGCCGATGCACGGCTACCAGATCATCACCGAGCTCACGGAGCGCAGTGGCGGCGTCTGGAGGCCCAGCCCCGGCTCGGTCTACCCCACCCTCCAGGCCCTGGAGGACCAGGGACTGGTCACCGCGGACACGAGCGAGGGCCGCAGGGTCTTCAGTCTGACCGCCGAGGGCCGCACGTCAGCCGAGCAGGCCGGTGACGGCCCGGCTCCGTGGGAGCGAGCAGCCCGGGGAGCCGACCGCTCCCTGGTCGACCTGCGGGGCCTCATGGTCGAGGTTGCGGCGGCCACCATGCAGGTGGGCCGCTCCGGCAGCGAGAGTCAGGCGAAGGCAGTCGGCGAGATCCTCGCGGACACCCGCCGGCGCATCTACCTGGTGCTGGCGGACGGCGCCCCGGCCACCAATGACACGGAGGCCGAGTCCGCTTCGTGAGGCCGAACGCCGATCGACCGACCAGAAGGCGGCGGCCTACCGCTCACCGGGATCGTCCGGGTGGGCGGTGCTCGGCCCCGGCGGGCACCGCCATCCCCGGTCTTCGGCCACGCCCTGTACGGGCGCGTTCCGAGGCCTCGTTGGCCCTTGGTTTCGTTGGCGACCGCCCGGGCCCCACATATCGCATCGAGACGGGAGGATCCCGTTCTTGGCCACGACCGCGTGCACTTGGGCCTTGAGACACGTGCGCACGTGGGAGAGCTTGATCCGAAAGCGGATCATCTCGCGCAGCTCGCGGGTCTTGGGCGGGGCGATCCAGGCCTCGGCGAGCCGTCCGAGACGCAGCAGGTCGGCCAGATCCCGAGTGCATCGCGCTCGTCGTTCTTCACCCGCCGGTGTCCCCAGTCGTTGCCGTGGGGGTTCGCCAGATGGACCTCGTCGCCCATTTCCTTGAGCAGATCGGCGGCCCAGTACCAGCCATAGGTCGCCTCAACAATGACGTCGCTGCCTCCCGGGGCGGCGTTGACTGCCTTGGCGAACTGGCACGGATCGTTTGTCGATCCGGACCGAGTCGATCTTCTCTCCTGCCTGGTCCATCCGGTAGATGAGCGAACGCCTGCGGTGCAGGTCTATGCCGACATACTCTTTTCCATCGGGGCCTCCCTTGTCGTGAGGGTTTGGTGTGATAACCCCAGTCTCGACCGCGAGACCGGAGCCGTCACGGGGAGCGGAGGCCCCGCTCCCTCATGCCATCACGAGTGGGGGAGGGGCGGCTGGTTCAGGGCTCGAGTCCCCATGCGCCCACTAGCGCCTGGTGAGAAGGCAAGGGGCCCCGCGGGGACGGGACGAAACCCCACCGCGGCGGGGCGGCCAGGCGGAACGCCCACCGGTGGCGGGGCACACGGGACGGGGCCGGAGGGGCGGGGCTCCAGTTCGGAAATCGGTGCTTGAAACGGTGCCCCTAACGAATCCTCGGGGACAACCCTCGAACGACCCGGCCTCTGGGTCACGAGTCCATCCCCGCAGTCGAGTGATGCTACGTATCTGCACACGCGAGGGCCGGGGGCGGGAGTGCTCCCGGCCCTCGCGATGGGGAAAGCTGCTGACTAGAACCCGGTGGTGACGATGCCAGCCGGGTGGGCGCCAGCGGGGAGCGCAACGGGCGAGCTGGGAAGCTCTGTGAGGCTTCCACCGTTCACGGCGAAGGCACCCACGGCGCCGGCTTGGCTCTCGTCCACGTACAGCGTCCGACCGTCATTGCTCAGGCGGGCGTCAACTGCACCGACGCCGCCAGCGTTGCTGACCGGCGTGCTGCCGAGGAGCGTCAGAGACCCGTTGGGGGCGATGGCGTAGCGGGATATCTCACCTGATCCGGTGTTCACCGTGAACAGAAACTGGCCGTTGTGGGTGATCTCGATCCAACACGGCGCCGTCTGGTCGTCCGCGAACGGACTAGACCCAATCGACGTCAATGACCCGTTGTACGCAACGTTGAAGGCAGAAACTGTTCCGGTGCCGGCCCCCACGTTGTGAGCATTGGAGACGAACAGTTGCTGGGGATTCGTCGGCCGGAACTCGCTGCCGAATGGTCCGAGCCCCTGTGCAGACAGAGGTGAATCCGGAGCGGCGGTCAGCAGCCCGTTCCTACCGACGGTGAAGCTGTCGATTTCCTGTGGTGTGTCCGCGCCCCGCGGGTACCGACCAGGCTGGTACCGGGCCCGTTGAACAGAACGTCAGCGGGCCCCGAGCCGTTGGGAAGGGACACGGTCGAGTTGGCCAGCGGCTGGAGCTGTCCGAAGAAGTTGAGCGTGAACCCGGTGTAGTTCGGTCCTACTGCGCCGGCATTGGCGACGTAGACAAGGTTGTTATGGACCGCAATGCTCACCGGCGCGGGACCGTCGGAGGAGACCACTCCATTGGGGACCAGCTGCAGAGAGCCGTCAAACCCGATTCTGAGAACCGACAGCTGGTTACTACCCGCATCCACCGCGAGCAGGAAGCGCCCGTCGCTGCTGACCTGGATCGCACCCTGGGAGGCCAGCCCGGCACCGGTACCCGCGCCGCCTGCCGTGAACGGTGAGCCCGCCAGCGCTGTGAGCGAGCCGTCCAAGTGGCGGTCAAACCCGCTGATGGTGTTCGTCCCCGCCGTGTTGTCGTCGAGGTAGACGTGCCCGACCACCGGAGAGAAGTTGTGTGGGCTGTAGCTGCCGATAGGGGCTGCGTTGGCCGCGCCAGCGCCCAGAGTGCCGAGAATTCCGACACCACTGAGCGTCGCGACGCCAAGCGCAAGGCGCACGGCCCTTTTGAAGTGCTCTCGCATTGTGTACCTGACCTCCATGGATTACGAGGGGACGAGATGTCCACCACAAGTACCGTCCCCTCGTCGACGAGAACCGTTACGCGCTGTCGCCCGAGAAGATCGACGTCTGTCGTTGGCGCCGCCGGCGCAGACCAGGTGCGGCGGGTCCGAGGCCTGCGGGCCCGGATGGCCCAAGGCGACAGGGCCGAGCCAGGTCGGTACTCCCAGGACAGCTCCGGTGCCCAGCGTCAGACGGGTGAGCGTCCTCATTCCGCCTCCTTCATCGACGATTCACAATGTTCAAGAGTCTCGGAATGCGGGGTCAGGCGCAACGCTCGTACATGGAATCCGGGTGGGCTCACACCTCATGTAACGCCTCCGAGGTGACTGGGGACTGAAGGAACATGTCCCAACGACAGGCGATCGGCCGAAATCCCAAACGAAGAGGTCGGCATCGTTTGGCGCGACCCGCACCGGAGTGTGGAGTTCTACGCTTCGCGCAGTGGAGATGGACAGTGAGCTGCTCAGCCGGGTCCGTACCGGCGACGAGGAGGCCTTTGTGATGCTGGTGGCCCGCTACCAACAGCCCATGTTTCGCCTGGCGTGTTCCATGGTCGCGAGTCAGCAGGTGGCCGAAGAGGCAGTCCAGGACACGTGGCTGGGCGTCGTTCGTGGGATCGAGCGGTTCGAGGGACGTTCTTCGTTCAAGACCTGGCTTTTTCACATCCTTGTCAACCGAGTGCGCTCGGCTGGTTCCCGTGAACCTACCGATCCCTCTATCGAGATGATCCAGGCAGTCGACCCGACCCGCTTCGGCGCGCAGGGCCAATGGGTCGACCCCGTCGAGCACTGGACAGAGGCGAGCGAGGACCGTCTCGACGCCGCCACCTGGGTACCGATCCTCAAATCTGCCCTCGTCAAACTGCCTGCACGTCAGCGCCAGGTCGTCATGTTGCGCGACGTCGAAGGACTTTCCAACGAGGAAGCGTGTGCCGTACTCGGAATCAGTGTCGGCAACCAGCGGATCTTGCTGCACCGTGGACGCGCACGCTTGCGAGAGATCCTCGATGTCGAGATTGGGAAGAGCTGACCGTGCTGTCGCTGAGACGAAGAGACATTGTGTGTCAACAGGCGGTCGAACTCGTCACCGACTATCTCGAGGGGGCTCTTTCCCGTCGGGATCGACGGCGATTCGAGGCTCATCTGAAGTTGTGCCCCAACTGTGCCGCGTACCTGGAGCAGATCAAGATGACCATTCGATTGGCCGGCGAGATCGAGCCTGAGAACCTGACGCCCGAAGCGAGACAGGACCTCACCGAGCTCTATCGGCGCTGGCGTTCCGAGTAGTGCTGCGCCGGTCAACTGAAGGGTATGGGTCTTCACCACCGGGGTGACTCACGCCAAATATCGAGAGCAGTGACTACTGCGTAGACGGTTGAACGCCGCGTCGGTGAACGCACCTTCCTCCTGCCCCGTACGTGGGGTCGGTGCTACGCCCAGATGTACTCCTCAGCGATTGCGCCGTCCCGCCATTTCGCAACGGTCACCATACGGGCGCCGTTCTCGAATTCCCCGATGACGCACGTCCATTCTCCGGATCCGAACTTGATCGGGTGGGACGTGATCTGCGGCGGGATTCCGCCCCCGTTCTTTTCGACGTATGACTTCATGGCTTCGATGTGCTCCTCGATGCCGTGGGTCGTGGGCTGTCCTTGCCAGTCCACTAGGACATCATCCGTGTGATGGTGAGCGAAGACGCCGGTCCAGTCGGCGTTGTTCCATCCCACGAAGTCCAGATCATCCATGCCTTGAAGATTGTGATCAACTGCCTCGTCGTTGGGCATTTTCAGACCCTCCGTTGTAATTGAGTCATCAAAGACTCACGCCCACGGTATCCCCAGGGCCGAGGATGTCGCCCCTGCCCCAGTCCGCCGGGACAAGGTGCCACCCCGGCGGCACCGAATACTGTTGGTGAGTGTCCGTGCTCCTGCACGTCGTCGCCCATGGGCATCGGCCATCTGTGAGCCGCACAAGGTGGAGGTCGCTGCGCCGGCGGAGCGGCTAGGTATGACTGTGCAGGAGTGCGATATCGACGCCGAACTAGATTTGGCCCCCTATTACGGCGTGCCAAACGTGCCCCGCAGTGGCAGTCGAGAGCTGTCCCGGAACCCTTGTGGTGGGTGCGCTTCCCGCAGAAACACTCGTGTCTCGCCTGATCAAGAGGACGGCTGCAGAGCCAGCTATTACACCATCATCGAGGCACCTACGGTCGCCGCGCGGCTCGAGCAGCCAGGTATGGTACGCCAACCACTGGTCCGTCTCGCCGTACCAGCCGATACGGGAGCTGGGCTCGAATTCGTGGACGGTGCTGTGGATGTGAGCGCCGAAGGTTATCCAGTCGAACGTGACGCCGGCGTCGAGGAGTCCGCTGGAGGCGTCGACCTTCACGTCGCTGGCGTTGGAGTACCAGTTCGGTCAGCTGGTCGCGTGTACAAGGTGCCTCCAGATCATTTCCATCGGCGCAGCGATCACGATGTCGTTGTGGGCGAAGAGATCGGCCTCCTCGGGCACGATGTTCTCCGGCCAGTGGATGTACGCCGAGCGGTGCTGGATGTCCCCAATAATCGACATGATCGTGCCCTCCGTCGGGCTTCGGATTCTCGGTTGTCTCCGGTCGCACGTGAGTTTAGGTGGGCTTTATCTACATCCTGAAGGGCAACCCCGACCAAGGCAAATAGTGACTGTCGGCGCAATCGCACGTCCGTCACCCGGTTTGCGAACTGTCCCGGACCGCCAGGCGTACTGGGGCAGGTGGGACAAGCGTGGGGATCAGGCCTCGGCCACACTCTTGATGGCGGCCAGCGTCACCCCGATGCCATTCTTCGCCGCGTCGCCACGCATGGCGATCTCCTTCCCCGCATCGTCGCCGAACATCTTCTCGAAGAAGGCTGAGCCCTCGGGAGGTAGCTCCCAGATTTCGGTGACCTCAGTCCCGCCGTCCACGGCGACGAATGAGTAGCCCCATCGAGCGCGGGTCGGGGGCTCAGCCACCACCCAGGCGAATTCCCGGCCACGATCTGCCGTGACGACCTCGGATCGTGTCTCCCATGTTCGCTCTGGGCGCTCGTTGCGTCCGGTGAACTTGGCGCCGACATGCGGCCCTTCGCCCTCGTCCCACCAACAGGCCGTGCAGACGGGACTCCACTCGCCAGTGCGGGTGACGTCAGCGACCATGTCATAGAGCTCCTCTGGAGAGCGCTTGATGACGATTGAATCGGAGTGGCGCAGTGTTCCCATCTCTTTAGTATGGCGAGAGGAACCGGCGTTGTCAGTTGTACCGGAGGGTGAGGGCTCGGGAGGATCACCCAACGACGAGACACCCCATCTGGCAGACCCGGCGGACGGGGGCAGGGGGGCTAACGAGATTACGAGTTGACCTTCGCATCTGAACTGGTCGACATCCGCAACCAAGTGAGATGTATGGTCCCAAGTGGTCAGGTCCGACCGCGATTTGGCCTTACTGTCCAAAGGAGCCCAATGTCGCTAGATGCGGATAGTCCCTCGCAGGAATCTGGCCGGTGGTCGAAGATCGCACCCTTATTCGGACTCTTGTTCGTCGCGTTCGTCGTGGGCAGCGTCTTTGCCGCTCCCAATACCCCGGCCACCAATGCCTCACCCGCCTCGATCCTCCACTACTACCGGACTCACAAGAACCAAGTCGGGATATCGGCGCTCCTGATCCCACCTGCAGTCGTATTCGGTCTCATCTGGTTCAGCTACCTCCGCAGCTGGCTCCAGCGCCGTGACGTTGACCAGCGGTGGGGCATCATCACCTTTGCCGGAGGCGTCCTCTTTGCGGTGACCGGTGGCGTTGTGGGTGGGGTGCTGATCGCCCTGAACGACGCTCCCGACCACCTGACCGCCTCCAGCGCCCAAACACTGAACTTCCTCCAGTCCGATATACCCTCGATGTTGGCGTCCATGGCCTTCGGCGTGATGGCCATCGCGGCTGGTGTTGCCATCGTGAAGAGCGCTCTGCTGCCGACCTGGCTGGGCTGGGTGAGCCTCGTGCTCGGCATCCTTGGTGTAGTCCCCATCGGCGACTTCTTTGCACTACCGGCCATCGGCGTGTGGACGCTCATCCTCGTCGGCGTGATCTGGTTCCGCACCGACCCAGACGGGAAGTTGACATCCGTGAGAGCGAACGACACCACCCTCATCGAGGTGGTGATCCAATAGCGGCTTCAACCGGGCTGTCCCCATGGTGGATTCGCAGGGTGACACCCCAGCCCGACAGCGAGTTCACCCTTGCCGCCCGAGCGTGGCCATACATCTCACTCTCCCCGCATATGTCAACCTGGGGCCATGAGCGACAGTGATGAGACTCCCAGAACCGATCGCATCGCCCTGGTCACCGGAGCCAATCAAGGCGTCGGTCTCCAGGTAGCAAAGGAACTCGTCGCAAAGGGCGTCACTGTGTTGGTGGGGTCGCGCAACTTCGAGCGTGGTGATGCGGCTGCAAAGGAGATTGGTCCGGGCGCCATCGCCCTTCAGATCGACGTGACGGATCAGGCTTCGATCACCGCTGCGGCAGAGCGCATCCGCGAGGAGTTTGGCCGTCTCGACCTGCTGGTCAATAACGCTGCAATCTCGAACACAAGAAAGGGCAGCTTGTCAATCGAAGAGTCCGCAGAGCTGTCGAAAGCAAGCAACGCGTCCCTCGACGAAGTACGGGTGGTGTGGGAGACCAATGTGTTCGGCGTCCTCGCCGTCTACCAGGCGATGTTGCCACTCATTCGCGAGTCTTCGGATGGCCGCATCGTCAACGTGTCGAGCGGAGTCGGTTCGCTCACGACGAACGCAGACCCGTCGTTTCCGTTCCACGCGACGTTCGGCCCGATCTACCCCGCGTCGAAGGCGGCGCTCAACGCCATCACGCTCGCCATGATGATCGAGTTGGAGTCGACTGATATCAAGATCAACCTGGTCTCGCCAGCCTTCACGAGTACGAACCTCAACGGATACGCGGGCACTGAGTCCGTCGAGGATGGCTCTCGCGAGGTCGTGCGCGTCGCGTTGCTCGGTCCGGACGGTCCGACAGGTACGTTCACGAGATGGGAGAACGAAACGATTCCTTGGTGACCCCGTCCCGAGGGTTCGTTCCTTCTCCCTGTTGCTATGCAGCCGGTGATCCAGTCCTTATCGTGGGCGTTGCGGTGATATGGCACTAAGCCCCGAAATGCCGGTCGGCGTGAGTTAGCCACCGCAAGCACCGAACCTAAATCAGTGCGCCCGCTCCCGGCGTTCAGGGCTAGGGCGATCGCCGATTGGATTCCGTCGAGGGCGGTGTGCCTCGCCAGTTCGGGTGATTCGGTCCCACTACCGCCAATGGTTCATCCGGGTCTATTCTGGACATGTGGTGCTGACTCGGGCATTCCTGGACCTCGTTTTCGTGTGGCTGGCTTCAACCCCATTCGTTCAGCTTGGGCTCGTTCAACTCGTACCACTGCTCCTCATCGCCACGGTTACGAGCACCCTCGCTTTGCTCTCGTTGAAGACGAACTCGATGTTTGCACGCATCCCCGGACTCTCTTCGAGTGCAGTGGTTGCGATCCATCGGCGTACCGGCCACGGGACTCTCGGGCTTAGTACCCTCTCTTGTTCTCCTGACACAGCCTCGACGTTGAGCTGACCCGGCGGCCCTCGTGGCCGTTGTCGTCAACTTCAACTTTCGAGACCAAGGAGAACTCATGTATCCGTTCAACCCTGCATCCGCCGCGCTGGCGGAGAGCTCACTCGTCCATTTGGTCGGGAGCATTTTCCATCCCCTCTTCGTGGTGCTGGCCACCATGTTGGCCGCCACCTATGGCCTGACTGCCAGCTACGGCCTGGCCATCGTCTTGTTGACCATCGTGATCATGGCGTTGCTGTTGCCGCTAACCATTCGAAACACCCGATCGATGATGGCGATGCAGCGACTACAACCAAGGATCACCCGTCTGCAAAAGGAGTACAAGGGATCGGAGAACCGCGAGCAGCTCAACCGAGAGCTGATGCGGCTCTACAAGGAGGAGGGGATCAACCCGGCCGGGAGTTGTCTACCGCTGCTCTTACAGCTGCCCATCTTGGTAGTGCTCTATGACGTGATCAAGGGCCTGAGCAACACGCTCGTGACCATGGTGCGAGGCCAGGCTGTCGCGGTCGCTGACCCCCGCTACATCCCAACCTCGTCCCGGATGTATCACCAGCTCATAGCCAGCCACGGGGCGATGAACTGGTTCGGCATCAACCTGGCGCTCAGGCCGCTCTCACCCCATACCACCTTGTTCGGGTTCCTTCCGTACCTCGCTATCGTCTTGGTCGCAGTGGGACTCCAGTACGTCCAACTGGCCCAGATGAGAAACCGCAGTCCGGTTAGCGCCCGGGCGAACCCGCAGATGCAGACGTTGCAGAAGTTGCTGCCGCTCCTCTACGTGTACGTCTACCTTGTCATCCCAGCAGCCGTGGTCCTCTACATGATCGGTTCGACCGCCATTCGCGTCGGCACGCAAATTGTCCTATTTCGCAAAGGGCCTGACGAGCCTCCGCCCTCCGCCATCGCAGTGTGATTGCCAGCGCTGAACGCACCTGCTCCTCAATCGTCGCCCCAATCCCGGATGGCCGGGTGCAGACGTGACCAAGGCTTGGTGGTTGATCAAGGGTCCACACACCAGCCCGGCGGTCTGGGGGCAGTCGCCGCTGCGGCCAGCCTGCCCCTACCGAGAACGCCTCCAGGCCCGACGTTGTCGGGCTTCCTCCGACTTCCGGGGATGTTCTTGAAGCGCGTCTCGCGCCTGCTGGCCCGGTCCTCAAGATGTTTCCTTGATAGTTGGACCAGGTTGCCGCGAAACCTGCTTGCGTCGAATGGACCCTGACTCACGTTCTGTGTCCAGTCGGAGAAGCAGACGAACCTTGTGCCGGTAGGCCCGCTGAGCACCGGCCTTTCGCCGTGGCGTCCCGACCGCTGCCCGTGTCGGTCATTCCAGGCGATGTCAATGCGGTCCCGCTCAAGAGAGAGCTTCTTCTTCTCCTGAGGCGTGAGCTGACGTCTAGACACCCCTACATGTTCGCGCGCCGAAATGAGTGCTCCGATCCGGCAGCGTACTGGGTCACTCCGGATGGTCAGTATCGGCATTTCTGCACCCTTAAATCAGCGAGGTTCCTCGTCACGTCGTTCGCGGCGATCGAGGAATGTTCGCCGTGCGAGAACGAGCCAGCACAGGACTGCCACGCCGGACAGGATCGCGGGGACTGGGTGACCGAGCAGAATGGAGGCCCCGATGGCACACCCGAAGGCAGTGAGATTCGCCGCGACGTCGTAGACGGGGGCGATGAATCGCTGGTTCATGACATGGGCGACAGCTATGAGGACACCACATGCGAAGGTCGCGGACAGGAGAAAACTCACCACGGTCGCAGTCTGGCCGAAACCCCGTCCACTATCGGCCATTTCCGCTGGGTGCCACCGTTGATCGCCTATGCCCAAGGCGCGAACTGCCCCACCCTCCCCATTGGCGTTAGGGGCACCCTCGGTAATCTGGGCTCGATGGCCAGGGCCAAGATTTGGCTGGGTGATGTCGAGCACTGCGACAACCAGACGCGCTGGGCAAAGTTGGCTGTCGGCGAAAACATAGGCGTCGGGGTTATGCACGGCCCGGATGGGCGCCTGCATGTCTCCGAAATGTGGCCAGGGGCACACACCACGGTCCACGGTCGCCTGGTCGGAATGGAGTGGCATGAAATGACCGATGACGGCCCAGGCGCCGGTGTCCGTGTGGACTCAACCGAAGACCACGTACCGGACGCTGACAACTACGCGTTTGAGCTGACCGTCGCCACGCGGGATTGGCTGCCTCACTGAGAACGCCCCCCGGTCCGGCGGTCTGGGGCACCCCTCACAATCCAGAGCTGCTGTTAGGAACCCTGATCTAACTCTTGCGGTTGCTCGTCGTCGGGCCGTTCGCTTCTCCAAGAAACGATTCGCCACTTGCCAAGAAGGCGAACCCTCCTGCACGACGACACATGCTCGCCCTCGTGGCCCAAGGGCCGACCGCACCTGATCTTGAACCACCCACTGCCCGCCGGCAGGACGCTCCCTTGTGCCTCGCTGCTCTCTGGCCACAGAGAGGCATTGAGGTCCAGAACCTTCGGGGACGAGATCGACGGGGTGGGGTGAATAATGCCAGTCCGCAATTGGAAGGTCAAAGATCCCGGGATACTTGTGCTGCTGTTTCATGCAGGAATCGCTGAGCAATCAGCTTGCTGGTCTCCACCCGTCGCCATCGGTCATCAGACTCCGCCATATCGCCCAGTCAAGCTAGAAGGAATACGATTGGCGTGCGGAGCCATGCTGCGGACCCGGCGAACGGGGGCAGTCTGGGGTTCATCTGTACGATCAGCAGATGCGCAGCAACTTGCCGCCCTTGCCAGCCATCTTCTAAGACGAATGAGGATCAGCATTGGCGTTCTGATCTTCTCGATGCTCGTATTTCTGGTTATCGGGATCGTATTCGGTGTCACGGCTGCAATCATCCTTGGTGTAGTGGGGTTGCTGGTTGCAGGCTTTGGCCTCTGGGTTTACCCCGACTGCGGAGACCAGACTGACCACTACGCACACATGAAGGGAAGCGGGGCGTCCCTCCCACCATGGTGCCGGTCGGCTGCGCCCCAGCCCGGCGACGCTCCTATTACTTGTCAACCCCTCTTTTGGGTTCGGGAGTGAAAACAGCGGACAGAACATTGATGAGTCACTCGAGCTGAGGACAGGCTCTTATTAGGTCACGCGTTTTCGAGATCGTGGGCCCGGGCTGAAGGTCGGCTTGTCGCTGGGAAGTCAACCCTGCCGGGCGACAGTACTGGGCTGAGCCAGACCGACAGCCCGGGGACTCAGCCGCGAGGCAAGTAGCGATAGACCTCGCGGGCGACGTAGCGCTTCAAGATGCGGATGGCCTCGTGCTTGGTGCGACCCTCCTTGACCCGACTCTCGAAATAGACCTGGGTCCGAGGGTCGTGGGCGATGCGGACAATGACGATGCGCCAGAGCGCGCTGTTGGCCTGGCGATCCCCACCTTCGTGGGCTCGGACCTTGCTGCCCTTCTTGCCCGATCCGGTTGGGATGGGCGACACGCCGCAGAGGTGGGCCCAGGCGGCTTCGGAGTGGAGGCGTTCGGGGTTGTCGCCGGCCGCCATGACGAGCGCAGCCGCGGTGTCGGGGCCGACGCCGAAGAGGCCGAGGAGCTCGGGCACGGTTGCCTCGAGGAGTGCTTCGATCCGCTCGTCGAGCGCGGCCAACTCGTCGTCGAGAGCGCTGATCCGATGCGCCAACGAAGACAACGAAGCCTTGGTGGCTGCCGTGACCGGGTCAGCGGATCGTGTCGGTCGCAGCTTCGTCGCCTCAGCCACGAGAGCCGGGACGGAGAGACCCTTGAGGCGGCAACGGAGCTGTTCAGGGGCGCTGTAGCCGAGGTGGCGCATCTGGATCAACGCCTTGACTCTGGCCTGGCGGGCCGAGCGCTTGGCCACGACCAGGACCCGGATGGCTTCGACGGCGCCGTCTCTGGATTTGGGGTTCCCACTCGCCCGGCCGCTCAAGGCAGCGCGGGCCGCTTCAACCGCATCGAGAGGGTCGGACTTACCACTGCGGCGCCGCTCTTCTCGGTTCGGTCGGTCGACTTCGATGACTTCGACACCCACCCGGCGCAGGTAACGGGTCAACCCGGACCCATAGGAACCCGTGCCTTCGATCCCAATCTTGATCACGTCGCCGAACGTCTCGAGCCATGCGAGCAGCGCTTTGTAACCGGCCGAGTTGGTCTCGAATCGCTCGGTGCCGAGCAGCCCGCCCAGCGGGTCCAGGGCCGCAGCCACATGAACGTCGAGGTGTGTGTCGACACCACCGGTCACACCACGCCCAGCTTCTACGATGGTCATGGTCATCCCTTTCTCTCAAAGGTGTGAGGGATGGCACGGCCGTTCCGGATCGGAGCGACGGGGGTCTGGGCTGTTGCTGCAACCCGGACCAATCACCCCAACTCTGAGACGGGACGTGCCGTCTTTCAATGTGCGGCTGGAAGGTCTCGGTCGACGACGTCTTGCAACGTCACGGGACTCCAAGTCAGACCGAACCTGCCAGCACTCCCGAAGCTATTCAGGACCAGCAATCAAGCGGTGGACCCTCAGAGAAGTATCAATGTACTGGGGCATCCCGAGACATCCGGACAAATCAGCCGACGGCGAGCCACTCGTAGCGAATGCCGATAGCCACAACAAGCAGTCCTCACAACCTTCGGATCGCCGATTCGAGAAGATGAGGTTGGAGTCGAGCACCGATCCACCTGCTCCGACGCAGGACGATCGATTATTGGTATGCGACGCCCGCCGTCACGGCGAGCCCGTCAACGGGCGGCGAGGTAGCCCTCGGCGCGCAGCATCTCCTCGACGCCTCCGGCAACCACGATCCGACGCAGTACCTCGGGGACCGGGTTTCCCTGTAGGGCGGTGCCCTTCGTCTCGTTGTGGACCTCACCGGTGACCCAGTTGACCCGGGCGACGTCGCCCTCGTCGAACGCATCGAGGATCCCCGGACAGGGCAGGGACGGAAGCCCGACGTTGATACAGTTCCGCAAGCCCAGACCGTTGAAGGAATCGGCCACCACGACGCTCACACCGAGCCCGACGAACATGGCGCCGATCGGACGCGCCGAACCCACACCGAAATTGCGACCGGCGAGGAGGATGTCCCCCCGCTGCACCTCGTCCTTCCAGCCCGGTCGGTTCGCGTTGAACACGTGCTCGAGCTGTTCCTCCGTCGTCATATAGATAGCGAAGTTCGGAATGACGAGGTCGGTGTTGATGTCGTCGCCGAACTTCCAGACCTTGCCCGCGTACACGTCGTCCATCGACATGAACCCTTTCTCGTTCGATCGGGGATGACCCGAGACTCTCAGACTTCCCTCGGGTCGGTGATGACCCCGGTGAGGGCGGAGGCGGCCACCGTGGCCGGGGAACCCATGAACACCTCGGCGTCGGGACTGCCCATCCGACCCTTGAAGTTGCGCGTCGAGGCCGTGATATAGGTCTCGCCGTCCCCGAGCAGGCCCATGTGGCCTCCGAAGCACGCCACGCAGGTCGAGCTCGTGACGACCGCACCCGCGTCCATCAACGTCTCCACGTAGCCCAGCTTGATTGAATTACGTCACGCCTCATGGTCGCTCATCGACCTCGGTTACGTACACCCAGTCATCAACGTGTGCGCTGTGGCGTTTGACGACGATGGGGCTATCTTTCGACTGTGAGAGCTCGCGAGCCTTTGCTTCTGCTGTGTCGTTACCATTGAACTCGCCAGTATCTACAACGGTCTCATCTGGTTGAGAGAACTGGTATCGCCAGAGTCTTCCGAACGACGGATCTGCATCGGTCATGTCTTCGACAATACCGACTGGGCAGTCTGGCGGGAAGCGCCCCCCGTGCTGGCGTTCGGGGATACCCTCGCTCACCGCGCAACCGGAAGCAGCGGAGCGGATCTCCAGGCCGAGAGATTCCGTATCGGCTACCCCGGTTAGCTGTCATCCGCGTGTCTCGAGCTGAGCTCTCACTTCTGGCATTCGCGTGTCAGGAGCTTTGGTGGGGGATCAGGTTGTGGCGACAGCCCGTAGACCGGAGCAGCTCGACGATCTGGTGCGACTCCACGGTGCCGACCTGCTCGGTCTTCCGCTCGATGTCACCGACTCGAGGGCGGCCCAGCAGACCCTCCAAGCCGCAGTCGATCGGTTCGGCCGGTTGGATGTCGTTGTGAACAATGCTGGCTACGCAAACGTCGCTTTGATCGAAACCGGCGAAGACGAAGATTTTCGAGACCAGTCCGAGACAAATGTTTGCGGTGCCTACAACGTGACCAAGGCGACGATCGGGCCGGTGCGCAGCCATGGCGGAGGGCTCATCGTGCAGTTCTCGTCGATCGGTGGCCGAGTTGGCGGCTCGCCTGGAATCGCCAGCTACCAGGCGGCCAAATTCGCCGTTGACGGATTCACGAGAGTGCTGGCTGCGGAGACGGCTCACTTCGACATCCGGACCCTGGTCGTCGAGCCAAGCGGGTTCGCGACCGATTGGGCGGGCGCTTCGATGACGATCTACAACATCCCTGTCGACTACGACCAGACCGTCGGCACCATGCAGCGACGGGTCCGCACGAATCCGGCTGGTCTAGCTGGCGACCCGGTGCGGGCGGCGGAGATCATCGTGCAAGTCGTGAAGCGAGAGCGCGTACCTTCCCACTTGCCCCTCGTCGTGAACGCCGTCGAGATGGCACTCGGGTACTCCCGTCGACAACTTGAAGAAGTCAAGTCCTGGGAACACGTGAGTCGCTCGGCCGACTACGTCGAGCCATTTCCCGTGCCGTTGCCGGCCGACGATGGGGACAACTGAACGAGGCCCTTCATGGACTCTGAATCCCGCCTTCACCGTCTTCGGACGTCTTCAGGGTGCCTACGTTCGGGTGAAAGTTAGGAAGCCTCGTACGTTCGAGGTGACGTCGAGACGGCACAACCACGTGGTCGAGGGTGTTCTGTCACCCGAGGCGGTTCGCGTGAGCATGTGGTACCTTCCGACCGGGACTTGCAATAGGACCGCGGTTTCGAGGCCCGTTTAGAATCGCGGCACGGGGGGCCAATGCATCAAGTAGGTGTGGTCTCGACGGATGAACCCGGCTGGATGCGGTCGGAATTGGACGCGTCCCACCCTCCGCGTCCACTGACCGGCTACCTCGTTGGCGTCGATATCGGTGGCACGTTCACGGACTGTGCGGTCGTTCTCCCCGACGGACGGGTCTTCACAGGCAAGGCACCCTCCACGCCGCCCGACCTTTCGGGCGGCTTCTTCGACGCCCTGGCCGACGCCGCAGACAGCATGTCTCTGGGTTTGGCGGATCTGCTCGCGAATACGGACCGCCTGGCCCATGGCACGACAACCGGGTTGAATGCGCTCTTGACGAAGTCCGGCGCCAGGGTGGCCCTGGTAACCACGGCTGGCCACGCCGACGCGATCCGCATCATGAACGACCAGGGACGAGTTCTCGGCTCATCGATGGCGGAGATGCTGGACTGGTCGATCAGCTCGGTACCGGATCCGATCCTGCCACGCGAGCTGGTCGTGGAGGTCCACGAGCGAATCAACTCGCAGGGCGAAGTTGTAGCACCGCTCAGGGACGACGAGGTCTCTCGGGTGGCGGCAGCTGTCGCCGACTGCGATGTCGAGGCGGTTGCGGTCAGTTGTCTGTGGAGCTTCTCCAACCGCGACCACGAGCGGCGCATCCGCGATGCACTGCTCAGCGCCCTGCCGGGCATGCACGTGTCGTGTAGTTCCGAGGTCGCACCCCGAATCGGGATCTACCCTCGTACCGTCGCGACCGTGATGAACGCACAGCTGGTGCCCCTCATGACTCACTACGTGGCTCGCATCGCGGAACGAGCTCGCGGTCTCGGGTTCGACAAAGAGGTGTTCTTCGTCCGGGACGACGGCGGTCTCGTCCCGGCGGGGGAAGCGGCTCGCTTTCCGGTCAGCACCTTGAGGTCAGGTCCCGTTGCTGGTGTCGTAGGGACCGCAGTCGTTGGCGAGCAGTTCGAGCAGCCCCGCATCATCGTTGCCGACATGGGCGGTACGACGTTCGACGTCAGCGTCATCCGGGATGGCCAGCCCGGCCGGTACGACGAGAGCGTGCTCCAACGCCAACTCGTTCACCTGAGAGCGGTCGACGTCGAATCAGTGGGAGCGGGCGGCGGCAGCATCGCCTGGGTGGACGATCGTACCGGCGTGCTCCGGGTCGGACCGCGCAGCGCCGGAGCACGTCCAGGGCCCATTTGCTACGGCCAGGGTGGCACTGAGGTTACGGTGACCGACGCCGATCTGGTGCTCGGAATCTTGAACCCCGACCGTGCCTTGGCCGGCAACTTGAAGCTCGATCGCGACGCCGCATTCGAGGGGTTGGCTCGCCTCGGTGAGCGGCTCGGGCTCGACGCCGTGCAGTGCGCAGCAGGCGTTGTAGAGGTGGTCGACAGCCTGATGGAGGATCTCGTCCGGCGCGTGACAGTGCAGCGCGGGCAGGATCCTCGCGACTTCAATCTGTGGGTGTACGGCGGCGCATCCGGCGCTCACGCTGGGCTCTTCAGTCGGCAGCTGGGAGTCGAGCGCATCGTGTTGCCCCTGGGAGGGACTGCCTCTGTGTGGTCAGCGCTCGGCTGCACCCTCCTGGGCCTTCGCCGCGAGTTCGCCACCTCGGTCTACGTCCAGCCACCCTGGGACCTTGCGCTCGTCAAAAACGTCCTTGAGCGACTCACCGAGGACGCGCACGCCTTTGCCGACGCGATCGGCATCGAACGCGAGAGCTACCGGCTTATGCGCGCGGCCAACCTGCGCTATGGACTCCAGGTCCACGAAGTGGAGGTCCCGACGGGCGATGGTGCCGTCTCGGCCGCCTGGGCCGAGGAGCTCCTCGAAACCTTCGAGCAAGCGTACGAAGATCGCTTTGGCGCCGGGACTGGCTTTTCCGGCGCCGGCGCGACGCTCACTGGGCTGCGCGTCATCCTCGAGTCGAGCGAAGACTCCGACTTGCCGGCGCTGTGGACCGATCAGTCGTCGATGGCCGCGGAGTCGGACGCGACCCGCCCGGTCTTTTGGGGAGAGCTCGGAACCTGGATCGACACGCCGATCCTCTCGGGCGGCTCGCTCGTCGCCAACGAGCTTGTCGATGGACCAGTGATCGTCGAGTATCCGCACACGACAGTGGTGGCACGTCCCGGTCAACGGCTGGGCGCCGACCGACGGGGCAACGTGGTGCTCGAAACATGAGGAGGAACCTGTGGTGACGATCAGCACGCAGTCCGCCGGTCCAGCGTCGGAGCACCAGCGGCGGCGAGACAGCTTCTTCTTCGGGTACGAGCCGGGCGAGAAGCTCCTCGTAGACGAGAGCGTGCGCTTCCATGTGGGACGCGAGGTCGAGCTCGACCCGATCTCCTACGAGGTTATCCGGTCGAAGCTGTGGAACCTCAACCTCGACCATGGCGAAACTATCCGCCGCACCTCCGGCTCGTTTATCGTCGCGGACGCGAATGACTTCAACGCGTCGATCCTGACCGAGACGGGGGAACCGACCGCGTTCGGTCCCTACAATTGGTTCTTCGCCGGATACGCCGACCTCGTCGTCCGCTGGACGCTGGAGCACCGATCGGCAAACCCCGGCATTCGGGACGCGGATGTCTTCATTCAGAACGACCCCTGGGTTGGTACCAACCACCAGAACGACACCACCATCTACTCGCCGGTCTTCTGGGACGGCGAATTGTTCGCCTGGATCTACAACTGCGTGCACCAGCGCGATGTCGGGGGCGCCGTGCCCGGTTCGATCAACCCCGGAGCGACGAGCGTCTACGACGAGGCTACGTTCTTCCCCCCAGTCAAGCTTGTGGAGGGTGGGTATCTTCGCGAGGACATCCTCGATTGCTGGACCCGTCGATCACGCATGGCCGATCTCAACACGCTCGAGGTGAAGGCGCAGCTGGCGGGTATCAACTTCGCCCGGCGGCGGCTCTGCGACATCATCGACCGCTACGGCCCCGACGCGGTGAAGGGGGCAATGAACAAGACGCTCGATGACACCAGTGCGACTGTCGCCGAACGGCTCCGCGAACTTCCCGACGCGATCTGGCGCGACATGCGCTACCTATCAGGTGCGGGTAATGGCGACTTCCGGCCGTACAAGCTCTGCCTCTCTTACACCAAGCGTGGTGACCGTCTCTGCGTGTCGAATGCGGGCACCGATCCGGCGGTGGGGATGCTGAACTTCACCTTTGGGGCGCTCCGCGGTTCGGTCGTGACCGGGCTGTTGCATGCGTTCGGGTATGACCTCGACATGTGCGGCGGTGGAGTGCTGCGCCAACTCGACTTCGAGATCGAACACGGCACCATCAGCGCCGCGACACATCCGTCATCCATCGGCGCTTCTGTCGCGATGATTGGCTCGTGCAACCAAGCTCAGACGTTGGCCTCGAAGATGGTCTCGGGTCATCCGGACTTGCGTGTCCACGGCTTCGCGTCGTCGGCCCTGCACACGGTCTCCGGTGGGGGTTTTTGGGGACTTGATCAGTACGGAAAGCCCTACGGCAACTCGATTCTCGATACGGTCTCCGGTGGGAGCGGCGCGTTCGCGGTGCGCGACGGCATCGACCACACCGGTAGCGCGATCGGCGTCAACACCCCAATCTCCGACGTGGAGACTTTCGAACGTGGGGTGCCCCTGCTCTGTATGTTCCGCCGGGAGCTGCCCGAGTCTGGAGGCCACGGCCGCTTCCGCGGCGGGGCGGCAATAACATCGGTCTGGATCGGCGAGGGGTCCACCGACAACACATTCATGCGCGGAGGGTTGCTGGCGAGCATGACGCTCGGGCGCGGCGTCGATGGCGCGCCCGTTGCATCCGCCGGTCGGAACCGTTTGGCCAGCAGCAGCGAGGCCAGAGACTGGCTGCGCGAGGGCCGCGTGCCGGCCGAGCCCGACGACCTTCGTCAACTAGCGCCGACCTTGGCCTCGGTCGGCCCGGCGCCCCAGCCGTTCACCGAGGAGAGCGTCCTCGAGATCGTGTCGAACTCCGGCGCGGGCTACGGAGACCCAGTCGAACGCGATCCGGCTGCGGTGCTGATCGACGTGCGTCACGACCGGGTTGCGGCCGCCGACGTCGAGCGCGTCTACGGGGTCGTCGTCGAGGACGACGAGATCGACCTTCCGGCAACGAACGCCCTGCGCGCCGGGATCCTCGCCGATCGCCTGACGACAAGTGCTCCACCGTCCCAGCCGATGTCGGGTCGATCGGTATCAGACCCGGTGCACTGCCAGCCCATGGCGAACGTGCACGTCGGCGGCTCGGAAGGCGACACGCTGATCTGTGGACACTGCGGGCAGCACCTCGCCCGTTGGGATGGCAACTACCGACTCGGGTGCCGACAACTCGAGGAGAGTCTGTCGTCGCTGTCGCCGCTGTTCGACGACCCCACTCCGATGGTCGGCGAGGCGATCGTCCTGCGCAGCTACCTGTGCCCGTCGTGCGGCATCGCGTTGGACGCCGAAGTGTGCCGGGCGACCGATGACGCGCGCTCTGACCTCGAACTGCTGGCACGGATCCAGGCCTGACGAGCCAGCTTCGGGGCTGGACACGGGCCCCGAGTGTGAGGATCTCTACTGATCTCGTTGTCGTTGATCCCCCCGCTGTGGCACAGATATTGAGCAGGCGGCTGCCCTATGCAGCGCATATGAACTACGGCATTACCCTCCGCCACTTACTGAACACCTGATCGCCGCGTTACGAATGCGACGACAGGCGCCGGGGTGCACCTGACCAGGCTCTTTGCGAGACTGCTCGCAGGGTCAACACCTTTCGGTGGTCTCCGGCGCCTCAGCAAGATCTGAGCCAGAGGCCGACTCGGCACGGCGTGATCTCTGTCGAGACATCGCATCAGTGGCCCGGATGTGGGTCACTGCAACCTACAACGATCTACGTCGAGCCGGGCCAGACCGTGGGCAACAGATTCGAGGAGAGCTCGACCGTTGTGCGAGATCGCGTGCTTCGGTCTTGCCCTAACGGTGCGGGCATGGGCTGTTCGCGAATGCCACAGACCCGGCGGTATGGGCACTCCAGTCCGCTCTAGACCCGGACCGGGCAAGGGCGTCCGGCAGCGCTCAGCGAATGGGGCTACCGAAGCGAATCACGTTACCGTCAGGATCACTGACGAGACCTTCTCGCTTGCCGTAGCTCTCGTCGCGTGGGCCGACCACGTCGATTCCGGCTTGCCTCCACTCCTCGGCAACCCGGTTGGCGTCTTGACAGTGAATGTAGAGAACTCCGTGACCAGCTGCTTCATCCTCCGTTGTTTGGGCAAGGTGAATCGTGAGGTCTCTGTCTCGGTGCGCGAACGCGTAGGTGTCGTCGTGGAACGACACATCGAATCCCGCACGGCTGAACCAGGCAACGGAGCAGGACACATCAGTGACCTTGAAGACCGGCTCAAAACCGGTCACCAGCCATGCACCCGATATGAGCTGCAGCTGGCCGCTTCGCTGTCCATTGAGCCCGTCTAGGCAGTTATGGCAGATCGGTAGGTCGGGATGTGAGCGCAGCCTGACCCACCAATCGACCGACATCGAGCAGCACGCGCATTCCACAGCCATGAGCGAAAGCGTAGGCCCTGTCCCGGCAGCGTACGGGGGCAGCCTCGGTAGATTCTTGATATGACGGACACCACAGCCGAGTCAAGTCAAGGACTGCTTCTGCGCACGGAGTTCTTCGTCCTTGACTGGACCCTCAGATTCACCGGCCCGAGCATTTCCCTCGACGGTCACTCGTATCAGCTTCGATGGGGTGAGCAGTTCTTTCCGCTCGAACGCGGGTATCACGACTTGCAGGTGTCCTACCCGTACCTTCGTCTTTCGCAGGCCGGGAAGGCATCGGCGCAGTTCGACATCGGCCCGAATCACCTTGTCCGCGCTACCTACCAGGCACCAATATCACTGTTGGTGGCGTTCTTGCCAGGGAAGCTGACAATCGAACCGCCCGCTCCGTCCTGAGAACGCGGGTGTCTCTTCGTGGGGAGGTCGTCCAAAGTCCCGACGGTGGCTCTTTGATCCGGCTCGCCGTTCGGCCAAGTGTCCAAGGTCTCGTCATCACGCTGATTTCGGTTCTGATCGGGACCGGCTTGCTCTTGTTCGGAATCTTTCAGTTCGCCGCCCAGCAGTGGTGGAGGTCATTCGGTATCACCTTCGACATTTCAGCCGCCTTCTGGGTGGTCCCGAGTGGTCTGCTGTGGTGGGCTACCCGCGAGGGAAGGGCCAACGAGCTTGAGCTGTTGAGCAGGCCTGGCGATTCCATCTCAGTGAAACAAAGTTCGGACCAATAAGCGCCCCGGCCCGGCGAACGGGGAGACTTTGATCAGTCGATTTCGCTCGACGAGTCAGGTGATGGCAGTACCGTGCACCGAGCTGGCATGCATGGCTTGATCGACGACAACAGCGGTGCAGTTAGGACACACGGTCCAGTTCGAACCACTTCGTCCAGTTGACGTTGCCGCGGTGCCGGTTGCTCCCCTGCGGTGAGGATCCGACCCATGATGGCCATATCTGTGCTGATGGTGGGTGGCATATGCCAGCGGAACGGTCGCAATCGCGACTCCGACGGCCATGAGCGGAAGGCAAACGGCAACCAGGCCATGGCTTCCTCCTATCTGGGGCGCTGCACCCGTCGCCTCATGCGTCATGCCCCAACCGGGTCTAATGGAATCCTCGTATGGCGACCGCTCGGTTTCAACGGTCTGTCATACGGACGAACTGCGAATCTCCGACCTAGACGTCCTGCGTCACTCCCGGCGAACTGGGGCAGGACAGGGAGCCGGGACGAGGCGTTCTCACACGCTTGAATGGGGGGATGTCTAGCGTCAGCATCACCGTCTACGGGGTTTGTGCCGTCATTCATGATGGCGATGTATGCCATGGAGGGAAGGGGTAGACACGTCGTCCTGCTCTTTGCCCTCGGTGCTTGTTTTCCAGCGCTTAAGGATTCCTCTCTGGGGCGTGGCCGTTCGGAGTAGTCGAGCTGATCTTGTCTGGAATCGCCCTCCGTCGGTGGCACGGCCCAGCCGATGTGGCTCACTGATCACAGGCGAACTGGGGCACCTTTGTCTGTTCGTAATACCGGCTAGTTCATGCTCAGGAACTCGTTCACATCCGCCGCGAATTCGCTGTAATGCTGGAACAAGAACCCGTGGGCGGAATCGGGGTAGATCTTGAGCCTCGCGTCGGGCAGGAGTCCAGCGAGCAGGTACGAGTATCGAGGGAGGATCATCGGGTCGCTGTCGCCATTGGCGACGAATGTCGGCATATCGATGGCTCCCACCCTCTCGAGGAGAGAGTGGTTCGGCATCCCCCATTCACAGACTGCATCGTACTGGGCAATGCGACAGTCCCAGTTCGTCGCCGTGTCGCGGTCTTCTCGACGCGCGTACATCCGGCCGAGCGTTTCCTGGCCTGCCTTTCTGCTCTCGTCTGAAGGTGCAAAGAAGACACTGATGTATTCCTCGGGAGTCGTCTGGGGCGTGCCGACCGCGCCGATGACGTCGGGCGATCCACCCGTGCATGCCGGGCGCGCCCTTCGGAGCAGACGATGCGAGAACGATCTTGTTAACCGCCCCGGGGCGAATAAGCGCAATCTCCTGGACGACGAAGCTCCCGATCGAAAAGCCAAGGAGATCGACCTGCTCGACGTTCATGGTGTCGAGAAACCGCAATGAGCCCGCCGCCGTTTCGCCGATTGTGTGGGCGATTCTCCCCAGGGAGCCTCCGACCCCCGGATAGTCGAACGTGATCACCCGTCTGTTGACGGCCAGCTCGTCGATCAGTGCGGGATCCCAGCTGTCGAGATTGCCTCGGAAGTGCTGAAAGAGGACGACGGGACGCCCGTCTCCTCCGGTGTCGCGATACGCGAAGCTCAGCCCGTCCTCGGATTTCACACTGAGATTCTCCAGCTCGGCGTACTTAGTCACCTTCTCGGCATTCCTTTCGACTCAGGTCCGGTCCCGCTAACCAGCTAGGACGTGCTTGTACCCGCCTGTGACCCAGTCGGCGATGAGGCGGCCGTACTCATCAGCCGCTTCCTCCCATGCGAAGTGACCGGCGTCGAGAGGATGGATCTCGCTGTGAGGGAGGAGGTCGTGGAGGTATTGGTTGTTCGACCACGGGACGAGGTCGTCGTTGCGTCCCGCCACGATCTGGGTCGGTATGGCGATCGACGGCAACAGATCACGCAGCACCGGGTTCTGCTCGGGATAGTGCCGCACGAAGCGGGCAGACTCCGCGAAGCGCCCAAGGTCATAGGCGCTGACGTAGTCCTCGTGAACTTCGGGCTCACTGTCGCTCGGCGCAACCGCCTCCACGGCGTAGCCGATATTGGTTCGGGCGTCGAGCGCACGCACGTCGTCCAGACTCGGCGCCTCGATGACATCTTTGAGCGCGCCGCCCAGCTTCAATCGGGAAGCGGACCGCGCCGCCGCCGATGGTCAGGCTCGTGACCCGTTCGGGAAACTTCGCAGCAAGGAAGAGTGCCGCTGCAGCCCCGACGTCGGGGCCGACGACGTGCGGTGCCCCCAGCCCCCACTCTTTGATCAGGCCAGCCAGGAACGCCCCCGAACTATCGGGGGCAATCAGCTCCGGACGACCATCGGAGTGGCCGAAGCCTGGCAAATCAATGGCGACCACCCGTCCGATCCCCGTGAGGCGGTCCCAGATGCGGCGGTACGCCCAGAGGCTCTCGGGCCACGGGGCCAACAGCAGCATGGTGATGTCCGAATCTGCTTGTTGTCTGCGAAACCGCACCCGGACTCCGTCACAGACTCGGAAGTAGGTGCTGATCGACGTCGCGGTAGGCATCTGACCGTCCTCCTTGTTCAACTGTTCAACGGGCCGTCTTGGCGGTATGTCCGACGCTCGGCTACGTCTGACTAGAGCGGTTGGTCTAGTTCTAGACCAATCGCTCTAGTACGGTCAAGGGGGTGGTACGCGTCCGAGACTCCCGCACCGAGCTAATCCAGACAATGGCGCGCTTGCTCTGGGACCAGGGCTACACCGCCACCGGACGGGCGCAGCTCCTAGCAGAGAGCGGCGTATCCAACGGATCGCTCTACCACCATTTTCCCGGCGGTATGGAGGAACTCGCGGAGGTTGCGTTGGAGGCGTCCGGTCAAGCCGTCGCCAACGCCCTCGCGGAAGCCTTGGACGGAGCGCCCAACACCGCAGTCGGCATCGGCCGATTTCTGGACGTCGCCGCACAATCAGACAGAGGGAAGTGCGCCGGCTGCCCGATCGCCCCAACCGCGCTCGAATCACCCCTCATCAGCTCACGCCTGCGCTCTGCCGCGGCGCGGTGTTTTGAACAATGGGAATGCCTCATCGCCGCACGCCTCCGGGCTGAAGGTTGGCCAGAACGCTCGGTCGGGGAGGCGGCCTCGTCGGCCCTATCCCTCGTGGAGGGCGCGCTCCTCCTCGCTCGGGTCACCGGCGACCTAGGTCATCTCGCTCATGCCAAGCGCAGTGCGGCATCCCTGTTTGCCGCGCCCAGAGTGAAGACGAGACAGGGGCGACCGACACGGTAATTGGGTAAGCCGACCGGGTCGCAGTGAGTATTCCCGTTGTGCGAAGTGCCCCACCGTGCCGGCGTTCGGGGACACACCTGGGCGACGAGTAAGACTGGGGCCGATGAGTCACGTTCGAGCATTCGTCAGCCCCACATTGGACAACCTGGGCACTCGATATGTAGGACTGAATGTGTCGGTGCAGCCTGATGATGGACCAGAGATCGCCTCAGAGGTCTTTGGAGAGATGAAGCCAGCCATAAGTTGGGCGGAGCAACAGGCTGCTGAGGTTGTGGTGTTGCTCGATGGAATAGCGTTCAGGGCTGGAACATGGCGAGACGAGCCCGAGCCGGGAGTTTTTCAGTTCGATCTGGCAGACGCCGAAGAGCGATGGGCGAGGCTCCGCAATGCCGTTGTACCCCCGGTTCCGAAAACCACGCAGAACACTCAGCGGGCAATCTGGAAGTCCGACTGAATCGACTCAGAACCGGCGTACGGAGGCAGATCGAGAGATCGGATTGACCTCAATGCGCCTCGGGTATCACCAAGGCATGACTGTTCCAGAGGAGCCAACACCTATCGAACCTCAGCCTGAGCCGAATCCTCCTTCTCCTGTGCCGGAGCCTGAGCCCATGGCTCTTTAGGAAGAGTCGACCCGCTGCCGAAAGGTTGCACCTTTCGCCAAAGGGCGTGCCCGGATCCGGCGTTCGGGGATACGACCGTGCACCGGGCAGACAGCCGCGGACACCCACTACGGTCTGCGTCGTGGATGAATCCCTCCGGCAGGTTCGTGTAACCGGCGAGGGTTCGGTGCCAGCCACCCCCGATCGTTACGTGCTGGTGGCGGTACTCAATGCAATGGCCGAATCCGGGGCCGAGGCACTGACGCTGGTGGCTTCATTGGTTCAGTCCGCACAAGAATCTCTCCGAGACCAAGGTCTACCTCGTGACTCGCTGCGAACTCAGAACTTGATGCTTCAAGACTGGTTCGACCAGGGCCAGCAGCGAGTGACGGCTCGGGTGGCCAGTCACGAGGTTGAGATCTCAGTCAGTGATGTCGAGACCCTGAGTTCGGTTATCGCCACACTCGGTTCGGTCGTAGGCGACAACCTGCAACTGAGGGGTCTTCGGCCAACCGTTTCAGACAGTGACCCGCTCTACCACGAGGCACAGAAGCTCGCCGTGGCACAGGCCCGATCCAAGGCGGAGGTACTTGCCGCCGCCACCGGCATCACGCTTGGCCCTGTGGTCTCGATACAAGAGGTCGGCAACGTCGGAGGATTGGTGAGGCAGCCGATGGCGGCCTCTGGGTTCGGTGGGGGCCGGGCTCTACAACCTCAGGTTCCCCTGGAGCCAGCAACACTCACGGTATCCGCCTTTGTCACGATCAGCTACGCCATCGGATAGCCGCTACTTATCCGGAGCATCGAACTGGGATAGCCGAGTTTCGACTGAGCCGACCTAGCTCGGACGACTTTCTGCAGAGGTGATCAACTTGTTCAAGGTCGTCTCAGCGTCCACCAGACCTTGCGCCTGAATCGCACCAGTTATTGGAAGGTTGGTGGAATCGAGCACCCCAATCTGTGCGAGAAGTGACGCCTGGTCCCAATAGATGTGCTCGGAAGCAACCTTGTCGTCTTCGATGGCCATTACCACCACCACCGGGATCTCCACCCTACGACCGGTCGGGGGGATGCCCGGAAGCCAGAACGGCATCTCGACGGAGTGAGTGAATCGCATGATCAACTCGTCGACTACACGCTCGGTGCCAACGGTTCGAGATACCTGCTCAACCTCGGTGTCGTCTGGCCATGCCGGAATAAACGAGTCACGATAGAACGTGTGGAGCTGATCGGTGCTTCGACCGCCGGTGAGCACCGGCACATGGATGACGGTCGGACGATCGACCATCGTCTTCATAGTGGCATCAGCGTCTTTGGCTTGGAATTCCAAAGCAACATGCTGATCGAACAACAGGCCAAGATCGGCCATCGATGGCCTCCCAACGTCTGCGGTTGGCGACCGGGCCAACCGACCAATGGGATCCCACGGCTAGTGGAAACAGCGTCGAGCATAGAGTCGGATTGAGGGACACCGTCCCGGCAGCGAACGGGGGCAGGGCGTCAGCATCGAACACACGACCTATTCGTCAGCGACCTCATGACGCAGGGTCTCTATCTCTTCGACGACCTGCGTACGGCGCTCCACGGTCACGGAATCGACCCGGAGGCCCAAGACCCCGATGGCCTGGTTCTGCGACAGCTCAAAGGGAGGCTCCATGAGGACAGCTCGTGCTGCCCTTCGATCCGCAGATCCCCTCAAGACCTCAACCACCTCACCGAGATGATCGATACCCCACAAGACACCTTCGAGCACTTCGAGCCGTTGGCTCCGGTCACCGCCGAGTGCGAGTGCGAGCGCACTGGGGAGCGACGAGCCAAGGACCGGGCTCACCAATAGAGTGCGCTCGGCCAACAAAGCGTCGACCCGCTGCACAACCTCTTGCGGGGTGATATCCAGCCCGGCTAAGACAGCCTCTATGGTGTCATCCTTCTGTTCGAGAAGTGCGACGAGCAAATGCTCCGTATCGATACCACCATCCGCTAGATCCCACGAGATCTGCAGAGACCTCTCGATGATTCTCATCGTGGTCTTGGAGAACGGTTCGGAGCCTGATGTCTGTCCAGTCTGTTGACGCCCCTGTTCTTCAATCAGCTCACGAGTTTGGTCGTAATCAGCGCCGGCATCCGAGAGAGCCTTGGCAGCAATGCCCACACCTTCTCGCAGCATGCCCAAGAGGAGGTGTTCTGGGCCGATAGAGCTGTCGAGCTGGTCCTGGGCCTCCTCCTGCGCCAGTACAAGGATTCGGCGGGCTCCATCAGTGAAATGCTCGAACATCCCACCAGGGTGCCAGACGCCGTTGGCTCGCTGCACGCACCCCTAGCCGGCGTACGGGGGCAGTTAATAGGCGATCTAGGATTGACTCGAACCCGCTCAAGGCTCGCCTACCCGGTAAGGGCGAGTCTCAACCCGCAGTCGGCGAGGGTGACCGCCCGTTCGAGCCGGGCCGGGTCCGGGACGACCTCGTGCTGCGGGCACGGTGGGAGTCCGCTAACAGTCTCCTTCCCGGCAGCGAACTGGGTCACGTGCGAAGCGGAGGTAGCTCGTCCGGGCGGAAGCAGACAACCGATGCTCGTTGTGCGACTGACCTCGTTGAACGTCCAGGGCCGAATCGCCGACGTTCCTAAGAGTCTCGCAGCCAACGCCACTCGGGCGCCCGGTGACACTCCAAGGGTTGACCCGGGAGTCGCCTCAGGAGATGCCGCTTCGCACGGCTTGGACGGCTGCTTGGATGCGGTTGTCCAGGTGCAGCTTCGACAGGATGCTGGCAACGTGGTTGTGGATGGTGTTTCTGCTGAGCGAGAGTTCGTCCGCGATGTCCTGATTGCTCTTTCCGCTGGCGAGCCGCTCGAAAATCTCCACCTCTCGCAGGGTTAGGGCGGCGCGGATTGCACTCGCGGCGTTGTCGCTGGTGGCGGTGACCGGCATGTCGCGTTCGCGAATGCGTTGCAGGAGCTTCCCGGCGATCTGGGAGGAGATTACCGATTCTCCGCCGGCGGTTGCCTTTACGGCGGCGATGATCTCTTCCGGCGTCGCAGTCTTGAGGATGTAGCCGCTTGCCCCAGCGACGAT
This sequence comes from uncultured Acidimicrobiaceae bacterium, assembly GCA_963787485.1. Taxonomy (GTDB): domain Bacteria; phylum Actinomycetota; class Acidimicrobiia; order Acidimicrobiales; family RAAP-2; genus Bog-473. Next base: position 1,119,938 of record CAWBDF010000007.1, read on the forward strand.
CGCTTCGACCACCCGGGTTTCCTCGGTGCGGGTGAGGATCAGGACCGCGAGGCGGGAGCCAACAGAGTGATCTGCTCGACTGTCTTCACGCCCGCACGATCGGGCAGTCGTAGGTCCATGAGTACAACGTCGGGACGTAAATCTACAACCAGCCTTACCGCGTCCTGGGCATTGGCGGCTTCGGCGACGATGTCGAACCCGGCACTTGTCAGGCTCTGGGTCAAGGCCCCACGGATGATGCGCTCGTCATCAACCAGGACGAGTGTGATCGGAGCCCTGTGCCAATCAGTGGAATCTTGGGTCTGCATTCCTACCAAATAATTGGTACCCGCCAAGCGTGAACCTACACGGGCGGGCGCGCACGATCTCTTGCAGCAACAAATAGTTCCGTCTTATCCGAGCCCATCTAATACCCCTCGGGGGCCCGAATGGGCCGCCCAACAAGATCCGAAGGGGCCATGTACAGAGCTGCACCGCTGGCTTAAGTTCCAGCTCAGCGGTCGTACAGAGACGAACGACACGAGCCATTCCGGGGAAATGCCGTATGGACGGCGAATCGCACCCGCCGGCCGACGACTCCGCCGGGGGAAGGCATCGTCATGAAGGCAAAGCGGAAGCGGATCTACTCCCCCAGTCGGATCGTTGCCCTGGTGGTCATCGGGGTGATGTTGTTCGGCCTGGCGTACATCGGGTTCGCACCCGGCGACGCCGCGGTCTCGGTCCCGCAGGGGGCGCACGCCGGCCAGCTGACCATGCACCCGTGCACCTATTCCACCGAGAAAGGCACCTACCGCGCCGACTGCGGAACGCTCGTCGTGCCCGAGAACCGGGCAGACCCCCGGTCGCGCCTGATCGCGCTACCGGTGACCCGGATCCTGGCTCGCTCATCGCACCCGTTGGCGCCAATCTTCCATCTCAACGGCGGCCCTGGCAGAACCAACATGACGTTCCCCCAAGCGAACCGCCTGGTCGCCCAGCACGATGTCGTCATGGTCGGTTACCGCGGCGTCGACGGCTCTTCGGTGCTGAACTGTCCCGAGGTGACAGCGGCGCTCGAGAACTCCGCTGACTACCTCGCCAAAGCGTCGCTGACTGCGTACTCAGATGCCTTCGCTGCGTGCGCTAAGCGGCTTGAGCGAAGCGGCGTCGACCTCGCCGGCTACACGATGGAGGAGCAGGCCGCCGACATCGAAGCTGCTCGCGTCGCGCTCGGCTACAAGAGCATCGACCTGCTCAGCGAGAGCGCCGGGACCCGTCTGGCGATGATCTACCAGTGGCGGTACCCGAAGAGTGTCGACCGCTCGGTGATGGTCGGGGTCAACCCGCCCGGGAACTTCATTTACAGCGGAGCCGAGATCGATCAGGGGATCGAGGCTTACTCGGCGCTGTGCGCGAAGCAGTCTGCCTGCCGCGCCCGCACCAAAAACCTCGCCGCGAGCATGAAGCACACAGCGGCCGACATGCCGAGCAGTTGGTTCTCCCTGCCGATCAAGCCGGGCAACGCCCTGGTCGGGACGTTCCTCGGGCTCACGGAGGCGACCTCGGTGGATGCGCCACTGTCCGGGCCGGAGACCCTCGACTCGTGGATCTCCGCCGCGCAGGGCGATCCGAGCGGCCTGTGGCTGCTGTCGTGGCTGTCCGAAGTCGCCCTCCCCACGTCGTTCGTCTGGGGCGAGTTTGCAAGCATCGGGATGGCCGACGCGCAGCCCGTCGAGCGCTACTTCAGCTCCGGCGCGGACCGGGGCTCGATCATCGGCAATCCCCTCGGGGAGTTCTTGTGGGGGGCAGGAGGCATGGCTCACGCCTGGCCGGCCAACCCGGGTGAGCACCAGTACACCAGCGTGCAGAACTCGAACGTCCCGACGCTGCTCATCGGCGGGACGCTCGACTTCGAGACGCCGGCTCAGAACGCCACGAAGGAGCTGCTGACGCACCTTTCCAACGGGCATCAGGTCATCCTGTCCGGGCTCGGGCACGTGGACGACTTCGACGCCTACGAGCCGAGCGCCAGCACGCAGCTGCTGACCACGTTCTACGCCACCGGCCGGGTCGACACGTCCGGCTACACCCCGAACAAGGTCAGCTTCACCACATCACAATCGCAGACAGGGATTGCCAAGGACATCCTTGGGACAATGGTCGGCGTCGCTTTGTTGGCAGTGATCTGGCTCGTGGTGTTGGCGATCCGGATCCGCCGCCGAGGCGGTACCGGCCGCAAGACGGGCGCATGGATCCGTTCGGCCGGTCCGATCGTGTTCGGACTCGGCGGATGGTTCCTCGGCGAACTGTTGGTACTGCGGTTCTGGCCGAGCCGGGCGGTCCCCGACCAGCTGCTGGCAGGGGTCTCGATCGCGGTGCCGATCTGGCTCGGGGTCTACGCCGGCTGGGTCCGCACCGACACGCCGAAGGCGATGCGGGCCAAGGGCATCGGTGCCGCGGGTGTCGGTGCGGTGGTCGGAACCGCATTCGGTTTCCACGCGACCAGCGGGCAGATGGCGTTGATCACGACGATCATCGGTGCGGCGGTCGTGTCGAACCTGAGCCTGCTCGTGCTCGACATCTGGACCGAACGGGCCGCCTCCCGGGGAACGGCCGCTCCGGCGGTGGATCCGTCGGAGATGGAGCACCTGGAGACGGAGCACCTGGAGCCCGCCCTGCACTGATCGCCCGGGCTTTAATCGAGATCTTCCAACGAATCGAAAAAGGGGATGGGCATGACCACAGCGTTAGGAACGAATGCAGTGAGACGACGGCCGATGGAGGGGATGCGGAAACTGCTCTGGTCGCGGGCATCTTCTACTTGATCACCTTCGTTTCGCTCCCGGCGGTTGTCCTGCTCCATCCCGTCTTGTACCAAACAAACTTCATCCTTGGTTCCGGTTCCGACACCCGCGTGCTTCTTGGTTGCTTCCTGTATTTCATCACCGCCTTGGCCGGCATAGGCACCGCCGTGACACTTTTTCCAGTAGTCAAGCGACAGAACGAGACGGTTGCACTCGGCTTGGTGGCCTCGCGTGTTTTGGAAGGCTCCATCCTTGTTATCGGCACTCTCAGCCTCCTTGCAGTAGTGGCGCTGCGACAGAATCTGGGAGCATGGACACGGATCACGCTTCCCTTGTCGCCGTCGGACATGCGCTCGTCCACGTCCGAGACTGGACCTTCGTGCTCGGAGATAGCTCATGCCGGGCGTGAATGCGTTGCTGCTGGGCTACTTGATGTACCGATCCGGCCTTGTCCCGCGTCTCATCCCCACGCTGGGGCTCATCGGTGCTCCGTTGCTCTTCATTTCCGCAACTGCAACCTTGTTCCGCGGCGACCACCAGGTCACCGCATTGGCGGGGATTGCTGGTCTCCTCATCGCCCTTTGGGAGCTGTCGCTCGGCCTCTGGCTCACCTTCAAAGGATTCAATCGGTCTCCAGTCCTCTCTCAGAACGCAAGTCCCGAGGTGCAGCCAATCTGATCGCGAGATAAGGCGCAATTCGTCGCCCCTCCCGCCCCCTGCTCCCCGTTCCGGTGCGCCCTGCTGTCCCAGTCGTGCCGTACGGGGCGTAGCCTAGAGCTCAATCTCGTTCCCGTCCGGATCGAGCACATGCACGCTCCTGGAGCGGCGGTCCAACCGGCCTGAGGTCGTGTGAGGCAGCGATCCGCGCGAGTTCCTCCATGGGCGGGAACAGCGGCTGGGTCGGAACGACCCGCGCCGCGGCAGGACAACTGAGGTCTCGAATGAAGTCGCGGAAGCTGGCGTTGTCATGCACCAGGAGGATCCGCGCCTCCTCTTCGCCGACCACCCGGAACGTGTGCGGCACGCCGCGGGGCATGGAGACCCAATGCCCGGCGCCGACGACCAGTTCCTCGTCGCCACAGCGCACCACCATTTGGCCGCTAAGGATGTACCAGGTGTCGTCCAGGTCGTCGTGAACGTGCAGCGGGGGCGACGAACCGGCCGGCAGGGTCATCTCGAGCACCACGGTGTCCATTCCGGGTGCGCAGCGGTGCTCGACGACCAAGGTGTCGAGGAACCACCATGCCTGTGCCTGCTCGTTCTCTGGGGAGTCAACAACTGCTGTCGTCACTTCGGCCACCTCCTGATCAGAACTCGTCCCGTTCAGGTAGTCCGGTATCCTTACGACCTAGATCGTATGGTAACCTTACGACTATGTCAAGCAATTCCTCCGGCCCGGACGGCCAGCGGCCCCCGTACGTCGGGGCCATGCTCGGTGTCGTGTGGCAGTGGGTCCGAGTTCAGCTGTATGCGGGAGTCGCTGCAGCAGGATTCGACGATCTGAGCGCAGCGCATGTCGCGCTCTGGCGCTATCCCGGCCTCGAGGGGTTCCGTCCCAGTCAGCTCGCGGATCGTGTCGGGATCACGAAACAGTCGGTCAACGACCTGCTCGGACACCTGGAAGCACACGGGTACCTATCACGCGTTCCCGATTCGGTCGACGGTCGGGCTCGTGTGATCCAACTTACTGGCAAGGGACGGCGGCTCCAAGAGACCATTTACGCCGCGGCGGGGGCGGCTCAGCAGCAGATCGTAGAGATCCTCGGGCCACGTCGCTTCGCACAGCTGCACAGCTCGCTCGAGCTCCTGACCGAACAACTTGAGTTTTCACCGGCCGTCCCCTAACGATTCCGGTACGGGGCCGAGGCGTCCAGCCCACCTCAGATTCTGCCGAACCCGATGCTGAGAAACCCAGTTGTCAGCCGTAGACGTACTGGCTGGCGAGTTCGCGCGGGGGCTTGTAGTCAGCGGGCGTGCCGTGCCCTGTACACACACGCTGAAGCGTTCTCCGGCTGGAAGTGAGCCAGCCGCGAGCGTGGCTGGCCGCGAGATTCGACCAGATGACCAGATCGCCTTGAATCCAGTGGTGCTGGTACAGATTGTCCTCGGCGTAGAGAACCTTGTAGAGCCCTCCAAGGAGCTCGTCACTCCGTTGCTTGCCTACTCCCATTATCTTGGCCGTCATCATCCGAGAAGCTGTCACGATGTGGCGACCCGTGATGGGATCGACCGCGAAAACGTCATGGACTGCGCCGGGCCATTCGATCGTGACGTCCTCGTCACCCCGGCCGTTACGAACCTGGTCACTTAGCGGCCAGACATTGAAGACCTGATGATGATGCAACTCGGCTCGCAGGTCAGGCGGCATGACCGCCAAGGCTCTCTCGCCGCTTGCAAAGGCAGTTGGTGCCACGTCATCCTCTACGTCCACCGCATGCAATGAAAGGGCAAGCAGTGGGACTGCCGTCTGTACGTAGTCCTGATGAAAGCTGAGGGCGACATCGCCAAAGAGCCCTTCGGCTTGGACATTGGAGACGTATCCCGCTTGAGTGCGGTCATCGACGACCGGTCCGAACAACCCCATCAATGAAAGCTGTTCGTCAAGAGTCAGAACCTGATTGCGCATCACAAGCAATCCGTGCTTTTGGAGGAGATCGACTAGTACCACGTCATTTCGTCGGTCACTGAGGTCCACGCCAACCTCGGCTCCAAACGGGTGAATCGGCTTGATTTCGATCGACACTCGTCCCGTCCTTGTGAGGTTCAAAGCTCCTCCTGGGTTGCCGCCACTCTACGTCCGGTCTCTGCGTCCTGCGTGGCGGCGCGGCATTCCTCGACGAGCTAGGGACGTCTCGCGGCTAGGTCTGAAGTGCGAGACTGCCTGTGGCTGTCGGACCATGGTGGGGATCCGGCGCGATCTCGACACCCGATGTCGGATCCGTAGAAGGATGCTGACCCGAAGGAATAGATACCGCCGCAGGCCAAGGCTGCGGATAAGCCTTGGACGCCTACGCCGCCAAGGTCTGCCAGTAGTCCGAGACCTGTTCCCGAATAGTCGGACGCCGGCTGGGGCGGGCCTCGAGCTGAGCACCAAGGGGGAGCCGGCGCACCAGGAGCGCTATCTTCGAATGGTCTGCCATTTGGGAAGACATTCGGGCATTGCCGGGCAGGTTCAGCGCTTGAGGGTCCAGCCTGCACTCAATCATTCGTAAGGGCGATTACCGTAGCCCCGTGGATTTATGCCAAATCGGCGTGTGGTGGAACGGCGCATGGCGCTCGGATGAGTCCACGTTTGACGTACCTGCCGAACTCGAGTCTCTGGGCTATGGCGCGCTCTGGTCGTCGGGCGGCTTCGACCCGGGTCTTTCCGACACGTTCACGCAGCTCCTCACCTCGACGACACGGATCGCAGTGGCGAGCGGCATCGTCAGCATCTGGACCGGAAAGCCCCGCGAGGTTGGGCGGGCGGTCGCCGAACTCGAGACCAGATTCCCCGGGCGCTTCCTGCTCGGCATCGGAGCCAGCCATGCCGGACTCGCAAACGACTATGCCCGCCCCTACTCCCACATGGTGTCCTATCTCGACGAGCTCGACGCCCTTGACACCCCGGTGCCAGCGGAACGGCGTGTCCTGGCTGCACTCGGCCCACGCATGCTCGAGTTAGCGGCTCAGCGTTCCGCCGGGGCGCACCCCTACTTCGTGCCCGTGCAGCACACGGCTCAGGCCCGTTCCATCCTCGGCCCCGCCCCCTTCCTGGCACCCGAGGTGGCAGTCGTGCTCGAAACCGATCCACCGGCCGCTCGTGCACTGGCCCGCAAGTACGCCAACCTATATCTCGGACTGCCCAATTACACGCAGAACCTCCGCACTTTCGGCTTCAGTGACGAGGACTTTGATGGTGGAGGAAGTGATCGCCTTATCGATGCGGTCATCCCCTGGGGCGACGTGGACACGATCACAGATCGCATCCGCGAGCACCACGACGCTGGTGCCGACCACGTGTGTCTCCAAGTGATCTCCCCCTCAGGCCGCCACGGCCTCCCGTTGGCCGAGTATGCGGAACTGGCTGGTGCGCTCATCGGAGGATGAAGCGGCATTCAGGGGGACTCGCACGGCGGCCGGCGTTGACCAGCCGGTGTAGCTCTATCCATTTTCGGACTGCACCAAGTTCGCCTGGTCGGTGGGACGGTTCGGGACACTAGCGCTTTGACGCGATTCCACACCTCAGCGCGGCAGCGTCATACGCCGTGAATCTGTGGCTGTATCCGCGCCGATGTGACATTGCGACAACGGTTTCGCCACGGTAGGCGGACGGCACAGCAAGATGCCATGAGGAGTCAGAGCGGTTCCACTTAGCTGTTGGAAGGTCGTCGTCGTAGGCACGCTGGGCGACTTGGGGCAAGGTTTCGTAGTCCACGCCAATAACTTCCGGGCAATGCCGAGGAGTAGGTTCAGGAAGAGTGGGTTCCTTCCAAGAACTGAGAACTTCCAAATTGGCTACTGCCTTGTCGACAGCAGCTGCGAGTCGGGAAGGGTGAGAAGTGTGGATCGTCTCGTCGCCGATCTGAAGTTCGATGATGACATCGTTGCCTTCGATCTCCTGGAACTCGGCCAGCACCGGCAGCCCCACTGCTGCCACTACCTCCGAACAGGCAATGTATCTTGCGTGAGTAGTGTCGATGGTCGCGACTCGGAGTTTATTGGTGCCGGGCACTTGCACCTCCTGTCGTGAACGCACTGCGACTGGTGCAGGTCGTTCCGGGGACTCTTGCCAGGTTATGAGTTAACGAGAATGATCAAGCACGCTCGCCGGAGTTCTTCGATCAACCCCTATTCGCTCTGCATGTTGAAGCTGGGTGGTGCTTCCGCAATTCTGGTTTGATGGTGGTCTCGCGACGCCGGGTTCGTTGGTTGGCGGCTCAGGACTTCGTCGGGCCGGTTCCGGTCCCGCCAGTGTTCCCACTGTTCCCAGCTCGGGTGACGTTCTGGCCGCTGCCGCTGTTGCCAGAGTTCCCTGACCCCTCCCTTCCACCGCCGGAGCTGGCGCAGTGGACTACCCCGTTAGTTCCGTCGGGAGTCGTGGTCGGCGTGCAGGAACCGGGGGCGGGGTGGGTTGGAGGTCCCTTGGCCGATGAGATGAGAGTTTCGGACGTCGTCCCGGAAGGGTTCGTTACCTGCGACGAGGTTGCCGCGATGTCGCTGGGCCACCAGGCGAGAAGCCACCCGTCGGCCACGGTGGCCACAACGTCTTGCCCGTTATCGAGCACGAGGGTGACCGCTGTCACCCCTGACGCGACTCGCCCGTCGACGAGTGTGTACGGGCCGTCAGCGGTGGAGAGATGCGACTGCACGACGTTTTGGAGATCGCCAGAGGTGGTACCGGCTACCGTCACCGTCGACAGGCCCTGCGAGGGGCTGCCAGAGCCGGAGCCGCTGACCTTGAGCACGCCGTTCGAGGTGTCGCCGTCAGAGCTCACCTGGGTCACTTGCGTGAAGGAGGAGCTGGTGAAGCAGCCCATGTAGGCGCTGTCGTTCTGGTAGAGCGCCACCGTGAACGGGCCACGCACGTCGGTGAGCAGGGGCTGCCAGGGCCCAGAGCCGAGCTCGCCGCCGGCAGGCTGGTCAGACGAGAGCGCGCCCAGGCAGCTCTGGTCGGCCTGCGAAGACGGTGAGGACGAGGCCGCGGTCGGCGCAGCGCTCCAGCCCGCGTAAGCGGGAGCGGCCCCACCGAGAGCGACCACCAGGGCGGTTCCCGCCGCGGCGGCACCGACAGCAGTGGCGCCGAGTGCCGCAGGCGCGGCGCGGCGATGCCGGCGTGGGTGGTAATCGACGGAGCGCAGTTTCTCCGACGCGTCGGTCGGCAGTGCCGCCGCCCGAGCTCTCAGCGCGGAGATCAGCTCCTCTTCCAACGTCGTCTTCATTTGCTGGTGCTCCCTTCAGTCGCTTGTGTCGTGTCTTGTGCGATTGCGTCCACGTCTGGCCGGGCGTATGAGAGCGCGGCCGTTCGGAAGTCGGTTGGCCGCGACGAACCGCTGGTACCGCTTTCCTGTGTGCCGTCCGCCGTGATGTCGGATGCCGCCCCCGTGCCTTCAAATTCCCGACGGAGGCGCTCCAGGGCTCGCGACGTGGTGCTCTTCACCGTCCCCACCGAACAACCCATGACATCAGCGACCTCCGCTTCGCTCAGGTCGTCGAAGTACCGCAGTACGAGGGCGGCGCGTTGCCGCGGTGGCAGCTCTCTGAGCACTCCCAGCAGGTCGGTTCTCGTCTCGACGCTGTCCAAAGCTGCGCACGGCGGCATCGTCGCGGTGCGCTTCGAGGAGCCCGATCGCTTCGGGTCCGAGCTCTGAGCGCCGCTGGCTCCGCCGCTTCCCTTCGTCTAACGCAAGGTGGATGAGCACCGTGCGCGTGGTACGCGACAGGCCGCTCCATCTTCTTGACCCGGGGCCATCGGCGGGCGACCTTGAACAAACACTCTTGAACCAGGTCTTCCGCCTCTGCGAAGTCCCAGGTGATCAGGTAGGCCGACCGCAGCAGCGGCTCAGCCGTCTCGGCGACGAAGCGGTCGAAGTCAATCTGGGGCTGGCTCTGATTCCGACGTCCGTCCATTACCTACTTCAACCCTCCTGTGTGTTCGAAAGGTTGCCTCCGATTACGGCAAACCCGGAGAAAGCTCGGCACCGACTTGCCGGTGACGTTCGCCGAGAGGGGATCGGTGGCGGGCGGTGTGCGCCTGTCCACGCCACCTTGACGGACTGACCTGTGACTTCGGGGAATCCAGCGGCGAACACTTGACGCCAAAGCCTGCCCATATTGCCGGACCTGTGCCACCTGCGCAGCACCTACGGGCACATGGATAGCCTGCTTTTCAATGGCCAACGAGGACGACCCGAACCCTAAGACAGACGAAACTCAGCCCTTGTTGCGGAGCCGCCTCATCACCACCGACGATGCCCTGAATGTCGTGGCCGCAAAATGCCTCCCGGAATGGTGAAAACCGGCGGGAAGGTATGGGAAGCCATACGGGCCGCCCTACTTGTGACGGCGTGGGCTACGTGACAGACGACGCTGACGGTGCGCTCCTCTCCTTTGACGATCATCGGCGCCCAGTGCTTGCCGGGACGTGGCATGAGGTTGAGCGGTCCGAACTCGTCCATGCAGATCACGACGGTGGGGTCGCCCTTCTTTGGTTTTGCCTTGCCATCGGCGAGGTCGTAGAGCTCGAGCGCCCGGTTCTTCTTGGCCTCGAAGCCAGGGTCCTTCGATTGCTTCCAGGTCTTGATCACTTGAAAGGAGACACCCTCCTCACGGAGGAGCACGCGCAGACCCTCGTGGCTGATGTCGTCGACCACCCCCTCGGCGACGAGGAACTCGGCCAACTTGGTCAGGCTCCAGGTGGAAAAGGGCAGGTCGTGGTCGACCGGACGGCTGAGGGCGATCTTCTTGATCTCCCTGCGCTCAGGCAGGGTGAATTTCGGGGGTCGCCCGCCCGAGTACTTGGGGGCCAACGAGTCGAAGCCGTCGTCGTTGAAGTTGTGCAGGACCTCTCTGACCCGGTCGGGCGAGGTGAAGGCCACCTTGGCGATCTGGGCGACGTCCATGCCCTGGGCCGAGAGCAGGACCATCTGGGCCCGACGCCACCGCACTACCGAGCCCGACGAGCGCCGAACGATCTGAAGCAATCGTCTGCCCTCGTCGTTGGTGATCTCCCGAACGTGTACCCCTTCGCGCACTTGACCTCCTTTTCCGCGGGAAGCCAATTTGCGTGACGCCGAGGTCAAAGTGGTGGACGCGCCCGCCTTACGTTGCCTGCTGCGGACTAGCCGCTGCCTGCCCCCGTCCACCAGGTCTCCCAGATGGGGTGTCTCGTCGTTGGGTGATCCTCCCGAGCCCTCACCCTCCGGTACAACTGACAACGCCGGTTCCTCTCGCCATACTAAAGAGATGGGAACACTGCGCCACTCCGATTCAATCGTCATCAAGCGCTCTCAAGAGGAGCTCTATGACATGGTCGCTGACGTCACCCGCACTGGCGAGTGGAGTCCCGTCTGCACGGCCTGTTGGTGGGACGAGGGCGAAGGGCCGCATGTCGGCGCCAAGTTCACCGGACGCAACGAGCGCCCAGAGCGAACATGGGAGACACGATCCGAGGTCGTTACGGCAGATCGTGGCCGGGAATTCGCCTGGGTGGTGGCTGAGCCCCCGACCCGCGCTCGATGGGGCTACTCATTCGTCGCCGTGGACGGCGGGACTGAGGTCACCGAAACCTGGGAGCTACCTCCCGAGGGCTCAGCCTTCTTCGAGAAGATGTTCGGCGACGATGCGGGGAAGGAGATCGCCATGCGTGGCGACGCGGCGAAGAATGGCATCGGGGTGACGCTGGCCGCCATCAAGAGTGTGGCCGAGGCCTGATCCCCACGCTTGTCCCACCTGCCCCAGTACGCCGCATCAGGACAGTGGGGCTCTTCGTGGGGTTCCGCCGGCTATTGCTCGAGGTCGACAATCGGCATTATTGCCGGCGGCTGCGCCAGCTCGATGCCCAGTTCCTCCATGACCGGCCCGAGGTATGTCAGGAACTCATCGAACGCCTCCTGGCTCTCCCAAACATCGAAGACCTGAAGCTGACCGTCTTCACCGAAGCATGAGTGGAGCTTCATGGCTTCTTCAGGTGCCCCGACCTCACGGAGGCGTTCGCGCCCCTTGGCGTGCTGCTCAATGGTCATATTCTTGGTGACGATGTAGATGGCAATCACGGGAAGTGAGCCTCCTTGTTTGCTGACTGCGCACACCGTTTGTCGGAGGGCGTTCTGCTGGATCACTGTATTTCAAGGGCACCAATCCCGCCTCGTCGAGGAGGTGCACTGCGTGTCCCTGGAGGACCCAGGGTGCACCACAACGCCGGGACGAGGGCATCGGCCAACGGTCGATAGGGAAGGCAGCCACCTACCATGTCAGCCATGGCTGTGACTTGCTCGTGCTGCTCAACGTCAGTGGATTGGTGGGTCCGGCCGCGCTCACACCCCGACGTGCCAATCTGCCACGACTGCCTCGGCGGGCTGAATGGGCAGCGGATGGCCAACTCCAACTCATGACGGGGAAGTGGTTGGTCACCGGTTTCGAACCAATCTTCAAGGTCGCCGATGTGGCTCGTTCGGTCGCCTGGTTCGAGCGTGCGGGCTTCGAGGCGTCCATCCACGACGACACCTATGCCTTCGCTCATCGCGATCGGGACCTGACCATCCACCTTGCCCAAGGTGAGGGAGGCGAACTCCCAGGTGGGCGGTGTTCTCTACCTCTACTGTCAGGACGCGGACCGGGCGGCTGAGGACTGGAGACAGGCTGGGATCGAAGGTGAACGGCCCACGCGACGAGGACTATGGCAAGAGGGAAGGTTCCGTGACCGACCCTGACGGCAACGTGATCCGCTTTGGCAGCCCCATTCGCTGAACCACCGCCGGGTGCCTCTGGCGGAACGGGTTGCCCCCGTACATTGCAGGTGCCGAGACGCACGGCACCGGGCGGCTGGGCGCCGTGCCGAGGTAGCGTCTGAGGCGTGGCTGTGAGCGGTGACGCGCACCGAAGCTCCACGGATAAGGCCGAGCCTCGGGCAGCGAGAGAGCTGATCGACGCCTATCACCAGGAGCAGTTACGGGGCTTGTTGGAGCACGTGCGTGCCGGCTTCGTCCGTCTCGACGCCGGCGAGATCGACGAGTTGATCTCGACGACGTGATTCACCACTACAAGCGATCGGCGACCAAACTGTGGAAGTTCTGCGGATCGAGTGGGGGCCAGTGGCTGCAAGCGGCGCGGATGCTTGAATACTTGCGCGAGCGCGGTGAGGAGCCCGACTGGTGGGAGGCGGGTGATGCTCCTCGGCGAAGCCGGTGAGCTTCCTCACTCCCCGACAGGCATCACACACCGCTCTTCGCCAGACGTCCCAGAACATCCTGGCTTTCGGCGACTCGGCCTAGCCCATAACGCCGTACCAGGCCGGGGCCCATCCAACAGGGTTGGCAAGCAGCGGATCAGTTCGGATTCTCTGCTCTAAAGCGAAAACCGATCAGCAAGAGCAGCGCAACTATCGGAACCCCCACCACCAAGCCCAATGTGTGGAGTGCTCCCTGCGTGTAGGCCAAAAGGACGAGCATCCACACAGCGACCACCGCGACGAGGCTGAAGACGACAAACTGTCGCTGGTTCCTGTCTTTCGAAGGTAACGGCTGGTCGTCTTTGGCCACCCCATCAGTCAAGCAGGTAGATGCTCGTGATCCCCGACCTACTGTCCCCGTTCGCCTCCGCCGGTTGGAGTGCTCTGACGCACAGGAATGCGACATTTCGACGGTGACAGGACCTTCGCGCGTAGGCGAGGATGGGAGGCGCAGTAGAGCCGGACCTGCGCCACATGGGCCGAATCCAAGTAGTAGCTCCATCCAAGGAAAGGAGAAGGCAGATGGCAAAGGACAAAACAAAAAAGGCGAAGGGAGGTACGAGCCCCTCGGGCAGCGAATCCCTCGGCTTGAAGTGGCTCGACGACGTGGCCGCCCACGATTTCGACGCCGCATCGGCCTATCTGTCATTGAAATTCGACGAGAAACAGGCGGCGGCTGCCGTCGGACGCCTTCGCAAGGCTGAGGTCACCCGTCGCCGGGCCAACGACATCTTGCGCGCTTGCAGCCTTGTGGCGTTGCCCTTAGACGACCCCGGTGTCCGCCGTGACCTGCTCAACGCCGTCTCTGGCAAACGGCTAAGTCCCGTGCTGGTCGTCTCCTCGGGTGATGGTGGTGACATCGCCGACGGGTACCACCGGGTCTCCCTGGCGTATCACCTCGACCCCTTCGGTGATGTCCCCTTGCGCATCGGCGCCGCTCCCGCCTGATCCTCGAGCTACCGACATCGTCCACCCAGAGATCAGGACTCATCCGGCAAATCGGTGGGGGACTGTCCCGAACATCCTTCAACTCAGCTGCCGGACTATGTCCCAGTCCGCCGGGATGAGGTCATGTCGCTCTACAGCTTGTCGGTTGGGGCGACAGCGACACAGCTGATCTCAGCGAGCGCCTCAGCGAGGATGAGTTAGGTCACCCCTACGGCTGTCCACGCCGGATACGGATCCTCCAAAGACTCAGCGGCGATCCTGAGGACGGCTTCGGCCTGGTTAAGTAGACCTACGTGGTACGAGTTGATTTCAACGACGTTGGACCAGGTCAATCCCGCCTCGGCCAGAGTGAGCGAGATATTGCGAAACACCTGTCGTATCTGCAGCTCAGGGTCAGCCAAGAACACACCGTCGGCCGTCTCACCAGTGTGTCCAGTCACCCGCAATGTGTCGCCAACCCTGACTGCAGCGGGGATACGAGTTGCCTCGTAGAAGACGGCCCATACCTCAGGCACGATTACTTCATCTGATGGATGATTTCTTCCCGCTTCCATGTCCGCCGGGCCTCCCTGGATCCGTGGTGTGTACGAACCAGCCGACTGTACCCAAGCCCGCCCGGAACGAACCGAAAATCCCAGTGCTCCCCAGTCCCCGTTCGTCCGCCCCGGGAACTTACAGCGAGACTGATGGGTCCAGCTGTGCAATCGCTCCCCGTATGGCGATACCCAAATCCCCCGAGCGACGGTGGTTGTAAATCGGTCCCGCGCCGTCGCGAAGAAGCCAGCTCGCCATCGCCGTGCCGCGTGCGGGGGACGGAAGCGGAGCCAAGAGGGCGTTCAGCATCTCTCGTATGTCGGACTCGCACGCCATGATGTGTTCGCGGTTGCATAGCAGTCTCGAATTGCGCATGGCGGGTGGCCGACGAGCTTGTACCAAGAGGTTCTCCCAACTGTCGATCAGCTCGCGACGTGAGGCTGGTGCGACGAGGACTTGGGCTCGGGCGGCCAGGAGCCGGCTTGACTCCGGTGACTGCCCCTGTGCAAGTTTGTAGTCAAGTGAGGACGCGAGCAATCGGCTAGCCAGGCGGATCCATCTTCGACTGCATCGAGCCGTCAGTTGCTGAGAGTTGTCGGCGTCGATGAGCAGCAGCGTCGTCTGTCCAGTACGTGGGCCTTGTGACTGGACGCGCGCTCGTCGCCGCGCCTGGTGTGGGCGTCGGGGATTCCTTTGCTTGTCGCCAGTGCGGTCATGCCCAATCACTCGAAAGAACCGGCTGTAGTCACCAAGCCATGGTGGGGCCTGACATCGGCATTAGAAAGTGGCATGATTGCCACAGTGCGCGACAAAGCTGCCAACCCCTCAAAGCCCCGAGACGCGGGACGTCGCGTGCCAAAGCGCCGCGGCGCACCGAGGCGCGTCTCCCACGATGTTGCGATCATCGTCTACGACGGATTCACCCCATTTGAACTCGGTGTGGCCTGTGAGGTGTTCGGCGACGACCGATGGGTGGCTCCGGGTGACCCGTGGTATCGCCTGTTCATTTGCGGGGATACCTCGGCTCCGGTAACAGCCGACGGTGGCTTCCAAATCCTGGTACCCCACGGGCTGGAGACCCTTTCGAAGGTGGACACGGTGATCGTGTCGCCGACCTACCGACCCCAGGAGATCTCAGAGAGCGTCTTTGAGGCACTGCGCCAAGCCCACGCCCGGGGGTGCCGCATCCTTTCTATGTGCGGGGGAGCGTTCGTCCTGGCCGAGGCGGGATTACTCGATGGCCGCCGCGCTGCCACCCATTGGGCAGAATGCGACGAACTGGCCCGCCGCTATCCCCTCTTGTCGGTCGACCCCGGGGTGCTCTTCGTCGATGAAGGCGACATCCTCACCTCGGCCGGAAGCGCCGCCGGCATCGATCTCTGCCTGCACGTCGTCCGCCAGGACTACGGGAGCGAGGTCGCCACCCGACTCGCCCGTCAACTGGTCGTCCCGCCACAGCGCGATGGGGGTCAGGCCCAGTACATCGAAAAGCCATTGCCGGTCCTCGATAGCTCTGACTTGTTCGCGGACACCGTTGTGTGGGTGCAAGAACATCTCGACGAGCCCGTAACGGTCGAAGATCTGGCCGTCCGAGCTGCCATGAGTCCCCGAACGTTTGCCCGCCGATTCCTCCTCGCCACAGGAACCACCCCCTACCAGTGGCTCGTCCGCCAGCGGGTTCAGTTGGCTCAGCGGCTCCTCGAAGTCAGTGAGCTCTCTATTGAATCAGTGGCCGAGAAGAGCGGTTTCTGCACGGCAGGCAACCTCCGCAAGCATTTCAGCCGGATCGTCCACACCAGTCCTCAGGCCTATCGCCGCGCCTTTCAGGACCGGAGCACTGCCTAACGCACGCCATCGCGACGTAGCCATGCCGGTCGGTTGCCGTTCACCTAGGCGATTTCACCTTGGAGGACGGCGACGCCCACAACGTGTACGGGGGTGACCCAGTCCTCGCTGCCGGGTATGTGCGCTCATTTGTCGGCTGGAAGTCCCTTGGCCACCCAGACGACTCGTTCGAGTACTTGACCGCTGGGCCCGTCTCTTAAAAGGCGGCACGTTCCTGGCGAGAGCGGCTTCACCAAGACGGCATCGCCGTACGGATTGTTCCGTTCGGGGGAGCCGGGTGTACATCCAAGACGACGCTTTGTTGCCAACGGACGCCATTCCAACGCTCCAGTGAGACTTTGGAGGCAAGGGCCTCGTTGAACGACTTCACCTGATCGAAGGTCTGGGAGCCCTGAGTCGCCGGAAATCCAACAAGAGAAACGTCTGCGCCGTGAGACGAGAACAGCACTGGATTTGCGGTCATTGTCGCTGCGGTCGGGTTGACGATCGGTGCAGGATCTGGCGCTCGCGACTCGACTCGGAACACGCCCCAGACCGAGAGCGGTGTCTGCCGGTGCGTGAGCGCCCCGCTACTCCCCGAATATCCGACGCGATACCAGCTCGGAGCCAGCGATGGGACTCTGAAATACCCGGCGGGCCCGATGCTATTTGCCTGAGCAACCAGGGCGATAGCGGGAACCGGTCCGCCGAGACCACCCAAGGAACCGAACCCGCCCCACTGGTCGAGGGAGATGTTCCAACCTCCACCTTCAGCTGATTGCCACCCGCCATCGGTCCAGTGCTCGAACGCTCCTGCTACGCCGTATGTGAAGGGCTTTGAGCTCGGATTGATGACGACCGCAGCCATGTTCGCCCCAGAGGTTGGAACGGTGAGCGAACTCAGCCAAATCCGGACGGCAGACCGGTCTGTCGGTGGTGCTGATGAGGACGCGGCTGCGCCGGCGAATGCAAGCGTCGATACTGCTACTACGAGAACGGTCCCTCCGGCTCGAACCCACACCCTTTGACGCTACCCAAGACCGTGACGCGCAAAAAACCGCCGCCGATCAGGCTGGTGCTGCAGCGACCCCTTGAGGACACACGGGTTATGTGACCGTCCCGCTTGCGGGCGACCTCAGTCTGGTCGGGTTACAAGAGGTTGAGGCCCCCCAAGGTAGGGACCAGTCGCGTAACCTGGTGGCTGGGGATTCTCCTGAACCATCGACCAGACCAACTGCTCGTTGGGATCGGCGACCGGGGCCGAGAGGGTTATGTGCGTATTTGGAACGCTCTGAATTCGGCCGTCTGCACAGTTGGGCGTGCAGACCTTGTAGGCCATGGTGCCTATTGCCGTTGCACTCTGAGCAGTCCAGGTGGTCCACGACAGATTGCTGAACGATAAGCCGTCGTCGCCGCAACTCAAGGTCATGTCTGTCGGTTGGAACGTTGGAGATTGGCAATCGGCGTACACCTTGATGGCAGCATCAGAAGCGGCTGGTCGAGACGAAGAAGTCGTGGCCGCAGTTGTCGTCGTGGTGATGGTCGTCGTCGTGGTGCTCAAGGTTGTTGTCGACCTTGAGAGCGTCGATGAGGAGCGCGACGCTTGAGGAGAGCCTCCGGAGTTCGAACAACCAGCAAGACTCAAGACGCCAAGACTGATCACCACCGCGCCTATCGTTGCCCGCCTGGTCCACAGCTTCACTGGGTTCGTACCGTAGCGAACGATCTGAGCGACGGCTGCGATCTGGGTATCCTCGAACAGTGACCGGCACTGGGGCCTCAGTTAGCGCGGCGACTGGTGCTGCCAGATAGCTTTTACTCCCCGAGAGTTGCCTGCCAAAGAGGTAGCATTCGCTGCGTCCACGAGGTGCGAAGGGGAGAAAAAAGATGCCTGAGTTCCCTGCGATTACTCACGTGGCGCTAACGGTTACGAGCCTTGAACGGAGTGTGCCTTGGTACAAGGATCTGTTCGGCTCGGACCCAATCCTTGACGAGGACACAGGTCCGTTCCAGCGCGTCGCTTGGCTTACCGGCGGCACAATCGTTGGCGTAACTCAGTTCCCTGACTTGGACAGCACTGAGCCGTTCAACGAGCGGCGGCCGGGGCTCGATCATCTGGCTTTCGGCTGTGCCAACCGCGATGAGTTAAAGGCATGGGAAATCCGTCTGAACGAACTCGGCATCCCCAACGGTGGCATCGTGGACACGCCTTACTACTCGGCATTGTCGTTTCGAGATCCCGACAACATCGCACTTGAGTTCTTCGCCACCCGGGGCTAAGACCGGCGGAGTATCCGACTGCTTATAGGCCATCCCATACCGCCAGCACTGAGCGCCACCCTGCGAATCCTCTTTGTGTCAAGACCCCATTTCCAGCGACCCAGGGCGCGACGAATCGAACCGTCACGCGAGGACACGACGGCGTAGGGTTGCTATGGGTTCGGGAGTGACTTCGCCGAAGAGCCGGTCGCGCAGGGTGAAGAGCCGGTCACGCAGGCATTGAGTCGTCCCTGGGTGTCCTCCCGGACCCCCTATCGAGCGTCGAGGACCAGTTGTCGGTAGACGGCGTTGCTCACTTGGCGCTTGAGGGATCGGAGCGCTTCCCTCTTCGTCTTGCCTTCGGCGACCTTGCGGTCGAAGTAGGTCCGGCCGTCCGAGCTGCTCTGGCGGATCTGGGTGACGGCAACCATGTGGACTGCGTGGTTCAACTTTCGACTGCCTCGCATCGACACCCGGTGCACGACCCGTCCACCCGAGGAGCGCTCCACGGGGGCCGTGCCGTTGTAGGAGGCGTAGGCATCGCGATTGGCGAAACGGCAGATGTCGCCCGAGTACCCGATGATCTGCGCCGCGATGATCGGGCCCACGCCATAGACGTCGGTCACCGAGGTGCCAGAGGCTCGGACGGCCAGCCGGATCCGACGATGTGACTCTTTGAGTTGGCTGTCGAGCCGGCGCACGTCGTCGAGGAGCTCGAGGGCCAGGTCGAAGCGGATCTGCTGGGCCGGGGTCTCGGGGCCGACCTTGGCCATGAGCACCTCAGCGTCAGACACGTACATTTCCTTGGCAATTCCGCCCGGTGCGAGCTCGGCGAAGAGGGCGTGGAGCCGGCAGATCACCCGGGTCCTCTGGTTGCCGATGTCGATGTTGCGCTTGGCCAAGAGCCTGAGCACCTCGCAATGGTCGGCCTGTTCGACGGTCCGCAGCTTCGGTGCCCGCAGCGCGGCAATCGCGATCGAGTGGGCATCGTTGGGGTCGTTCTTGTTGGAGCGCTCCGTGGCCAGCACCCGGATGCGAGAGGCCAAAGTGGCCGGCACATCGACCACAATCTCGCCTCGGGCCACGAGCTGCTGGGCGAGCAGATAGCCCAACCCGCCGGCGGACTCGATGGCCCAAGTACGCTTCTCGAAAGGCTTGGCCCAGCCGATCAGTTCGTCTACCTGACGCCGAGTGGCGCGGACCATGACGCTGGAAAGCTCGTCTTCTGCCTCGTCGATGGCCACCGCGGTGTGTGATGCCTTGTGAGGATCGATACCGATCACCACATTCATGACTGCCTCCTTGGTTTGGTTGGAAACCACGGAGGGCACTCCTGCTTGCGGACTGGTCAGTGCTCGATCCTCTTTTGAGCCACTCCGTGACGAAGCCCCAGCGGGAGGCTCTTCGCAAGAAAGCCAGCCAGCTCACACTGGCGGCAGGCACTTCGAGAGCAACCCCGCAGGGACCTCTAAACGCTACGGACAAGCCGCAGGGTCTGCCTCAAGTCTCAAGCAGGCACTTTCGGGCTACTAGTGCCCGGCCGCTCGATCAACGGCCATGATGGTCGGTTGTCAGTACGCTGCCATCTCAATACGCAACTGCGGATTGCCCACCCTGAGATCGACCGGGAGCACGATGAGCGGGATGACCCCCGAGCTGTACCGAGAAAACATGATTGTGCTGATGGTGCTTCAAGCACTTCAAGGCGGTCTTTCGCCGAGCATGAAGGTTCTGACCTTGGAGTTCGGCGGTGACAACGACGTCGTAGCCCACTTCCTGTTGCGTGAGGAATCAGAAGTGGACCGTGAGGAGATTGAAGATAACTGGCTCTACGCGTTGAAGTAGGGAGCACGGGTCCTGATGCGAGGCGGTGATGGACGCCTGGGCCAGGTGACACCACCCGCATGGAGGAATACGCGTAGGCGGTAGTGCTCGAAGCAGGAGAAGCCGCGGTCGGCGTCGCTTGATCCTCTTCACGTACAGGTTGAGGCCCTCGGTCGGACCGTTAGAGGCTCCGGTGCGGTGGTGGTTCAAGATCTCGCTCTGCCAGCGCTCGAGAGTGTCGTCGAGGGAGCGGATCTCTTGGACCTCGTCGCGCTGGCAGCCGACGATCGCCTTGCGCAAGAGCGTGCGGGCCTCGCCGGCCCGCTCGGTCAAGTAGATGTCGCGCACCGACTCCTTGGCCAGCCGGGCCCCGAGGAGCTCGTCGTGGGGGTCGCCCCGACGCAGCCCGAGCAGCATGCGCTCGTGGCCCCGCTCGTCGAGGCGCTCAGAACCTGAGAGCAAGAGCTTGCGGATCCGATAGAGCGGGTCGGCCTTCCTGCCGCGGTGCCCGAGCGTCTCCTTGGACGCGCCGGCGCACCTTGTCCACGCAGCGGTTGGCGACCCGCACGACGTGGAAGGGATCGGCCACCTTGAGGGCGTGCTCGAGGTGGGTGGCAATGCCGCGCCGATAGCTCTCGGCGAGGTCCGTCGCCACCACCTCGATGGTCCCGATCCACACCGGGTCCTGGACGTCGCACCATCGGCGCAGTTCAGCGGCTCCGTTGCCCTCGATCAGGTCAATGAGGATCCGAGCGTCCAGATCGATCAAACCCGTCGCGTAGATGGTGTGGTGGTCCCTCGTCGCTGAGAGGAACGAGGTCTCGTCGATGCCCAGGGCGCGCACGGAGCCCACCCGGGCGAGCTCCTCGACGAGCGGTGTGCCGTGGCGCAGCACGGCGTCCATCACCGTCCACCAGGAGACTCCGAGCTCTTTGGCCACCACCGCGACGGGCAGCGCGAGCTCACCGACCTGGCGCGTCGCCTCGGCGCCGGCGCGCAGCGTGAGGACCGCTCGGACTGAGACGTGCGGCGATCCCTCGGTCCAGGTCCTCTGCTCGCAGTCGAGATCGAGGCACTGCCACCGGCGCTTCATCCAGATGAGCCGGGCCGGACGCCCGAAGCAGGGCAGGTCTCGGATGTCGACGCGCCGGCGCTCCTTGGTGAAGGCCCGCACCCCACAACGTGGGCATCGCACCAAGTCAGCGGTCGTCTCGACCATGATGGCGACCTCGTCGGGCGTCTCAGTCACCTCGAGCACCCGGAAGCCGTCGAGTCCCAACAGTGTCTCGGCCAGGCCAGTAGCGTCGTGCATCGTCAGAGGTCTCCTTCGTTGCCGTCTTCGAACAACAGCAACGATTGCGGGACCTCTGGCCGCGTTCGCGGATACTCCGCCGGGGCTACTCCCTACTGGGGTGAAATGCGTCAGGCAGCCGGTGTGACGGTGACGTCAAAGCCGAGGGCTTCGAGCTTGCGTGTGAGCCTGGTTGCCTCGCGCTGTGGATCGCGTCGGCTGAAATAGTCGGGACCGAGCTCGCGATAGATCTCCCCGGTCGAGAGCATGTGCCAGGCGGAGACCACCATGCTGTGCGCAACCGCGACCGCAGCTTTGTTCGGGCCCCTTCGAGGGGTGAGGCGGCGATACTGGGCACCGAGATAGGTGCTGTTACTCCGTGAGGCACCGCGCGCGGCCTCGATCAGAGCGCGTCCGAGCCATCGGTTGCCGTGCAGGGCTGCGACCGAGCGGTGCTTTCCGGCAGACTCGTGGCTGCCGGGAGCGGTCCCCGACCATGCGGCGAGCTGCTCTGGGCTGGGAAAGGCGGACATGTCGCCGCCGGTCTCCGCGATGAAGACCTCGGCCGTGGCTCGTCCCCACGCGGGGATCGTGCACAACAGTTCGATGAGTGGCTCAAAAGGGGCCGTGCGCTCGACGATCTCGGCGGTGAGCTGCTCTATGGAGGCGTCCAAGAAGGCGATGTGATCCAGGATCTGGCGAGCAACCACGCCATGATGCTCGGAAAAATGTCCCGAGAGCGCCTGAGCCAGTTGTTCCTTTTTCGCCCGCAGCCTGCTCTTCGATAGTTCGGCCAGAATTTTCGGGTCGCGCTCTCCGGCGATCAGTGCCTCGACGATTGCCAACGCTGACTTTGACCAGGTTCTCGATGCCACCGAGGTCAGCTTGATCCCAGCGTCTTGGAGCAACTTCTCCAGCCGCTGGATCTCCTTGACCCGAACGTCAACCTGGGTCTTGCGATAGCGGGTCAACTCTCGCAGCTCCCGGATCGGTGCAGGCGGAACGAAACTCGGACGGACCATCCCATGAGCGGCCACATCGGCCAGCCACTCGGCGTCAGAGAGGTCGGTCTTGCGCCCCGGCACCCGCTTGACGTGCGCGGCATTCACCAGCCACAGCTCTCCGATCAGGCCCTCCAGCCCGTAATAAACGGGCTTCCAGTAGACGCCGGTCGCCTCCATCACAACGGTGTTCGCCTCATGCTCCCGCAGCCACTCGGCAAGCTGGCCGATGCCGGCCGACATCGTGGGGAAGGACGACTTCATCGTCTCCACGTCACCGCCGACCGACACCCGCAGACACGCGACGACCCGGTCACGATGAACATCGAGTCCGGCTACCCGGTCCCGGATCCTCTCCATATGACTTCCTCCCTTCTCGAGTAGCCGCCCGGGGAGGGGTCTAGATGATGCGGATACTGGGGTTCGTGCTCATGGCGACACAGTGCGATCCCCTCGACCCCCGCACCAGACTCAAAACGAGCTCACAGGCTTCACAGTAGGGACGGCGGCCGCGCCCGAACGGCCTGACGAGCATTTCATTCCTCCGCGATGTCCGCCAGGACATAGGGACTCAGACGCGAAGAGCCAGATAACTTCCCCACAGAGGTCTCGGTCATGACGAACGGCACCGAAGTTGACGAAGTGCTGGCGATCCCTGTCATCGAGTTCGTCACAGACCATGACCCTGCTATATGCCGCCTGGACGTCCAGTCCTGTTGTTTCGAGACTGACTGCCCCGTCCGCTGCCGGTTCCAGGGCGATGATCTCAATCAGGCGCTACTGAATCGATGCGTCCAAGCCGTCGGACACGCAAAGACCGCTTCATTCGCCACCTGCTGTGGCCCCAAACGGCGAGTCCAACTGCGACGACGATGCCCAGCACCCCTAGGCCTTTGACAACCCAGCCAATGGGACCGACGAGCAGAAAGATGGCTCCGATTGCACCCAAGAGGCCCACGGCAATCGGAAGTCCCAAGGCGATGGCCAGTCCCCATTCCCGAACCCGCTCGGTGGGGAGATGGTCGACCTCAAACTCAAGCTCCGGCGGAGTCCACTCGGGGTGTGCGCTGATGAAATCAGCCGCTGTGTCAAATGGTTCTACACGCATGGAGACGCCGACGCTGCGACACATGGTCTTGAGTTCCTCGCTATTGAACTCCCAGGTATCGCTGCTGTTGTGGCCGTAGTTCACCGAGTTGTCGAGCCGATCCATCAGTGAGCCATTGGAATCGATAAAGCACAGGAAGTGGGTGTCGAGGCTTCGGTACCCGATTGGTTTCTTATGGATAGCGACTACGACAATCGTGCCGACCGTTGGCTTCGATGAGTCAGTCGTGACTCCGGGTAGCTGGTAGTGCCACGTGTGATGACCGTGAACCCGATCGTGGACCACCATCTCGCCGCAACCAAATATCGACTGACGTGACCGCTCGGCGAGCCTCAAACTGTCACAGAGCTCCAGGCGCTCTCCGGCCCCAAGACCCAGATAGCTTCCATCTGGGATCCCGGTTCTCGCTGCTTGCTCTGCAGGAGCCACTGACCTGCCACCAGGCGGTGGCGCCGCAGGCATCGATTGGCTCTCGGAGATGACGGAATACTCAGCGTCATTGCCACGATTGACAGGTCTCTCCTCGCCAGCCACCGTCAGATTATCGCTCAGACTCCGGTCGGGTAAATGTCCCCGTACGCCAATCGGGTCGGTGGGACGCCTTCAAGATCTCCGAGGAAAGACAGGGCGCTCTGCGACTGTGCGGGTCTTGACCCACGAAGAACTCCCTGTGGATCCAGGTTCGAGCCGCATGGGGACCCGGTCGCTGCGTCGTTGCGGTGCATCGCCCCACGTGGCAGCGTCATCCTCTGTCGACTCGTCAGCGACATTT
This sequence comes from uncultured Acidimicrobiaceae bacterium, assembly GCA_963787485.1. Classification (GTDB taxonomy): domain Bacteria; phylum Actinomycetota; class Acidimicrobiia; order Acidimicrobiales; family RAAP-2; genus Bog-473. Next base: position 1,144,210 of record CAWBDF010000007.1, read on the forward strand.
CCATGACCGATGTCGCCTTGGGTGCGCCGTACCGTCGACTTCCAAACGTCCCACACGTCCCTGTTGTCGTGCGTCCCCTAGCGCTCAAAGACCGAGCCGTCGGCTCCGAATGTCCAGCGCGACTGGCTCGGCGGTCGTCGGTGATCTCGGGTTGGGCCGAGCGATCACCTCGTCAGAGTCATCGGCTGCCGTTTCTTCGAGCGACGTAACGATTGGATCGCAACCGACGACCGGGCGCTCGTCCGGGCGAGGCCGTTCCTGTTGGGCAACGGCGGCGAGGATGTCCTCATCGAGGGACGTCGGAGGGGCGGTCGGCAGGGCCCGGGGCCACAGCCGGCGAGTCAGGACGGGGTTCAGTTCGGCCGCGTACAAACTCAGTTTTGCCAACAAGAGGAGATATGCGACCACACCGATGATCGACGCGAACGCGCCATAGGTCTCGGTGGTGTGGCGGAGCTGGTGTTGCACCAGGGCAGTCCCGACGGTTGTTAGCAGCGTGAAGCTCACGGCGCCCAAGACGGCGCCCGGGAGCAACTGGCGGGCTCGCGGCACTTTGGGGGTGAGCACCCAGAAGGCCACAAAGTAAAAGGCGATGTTGCCAACGAGCATGCCGACCACCAAGAGCACCCGGAGCGCGTCGTTTTGCCCGTTGCTCCCGGCGATCGCGCCGATGAACGCAGCAAACAGAAATGCCCCGCCGATGATCACGAGTCCGATCAGACTCCGAGCGAGCCGGGGAAGAAAGCCGGGAAGCCTGAAGCGGGGGACGTTCCATACCTGGGCCAAAGCCTGCTGAGCGGTCTGGGTGACGCCTTGGGCACCATAAACCAGTCCGACCATGCCGATGATGAGTCCGAGCACGCTGCCATGCAGACTGGAGCCGCCCGGGCCCGGATTGAACTGCGGGCCGATGACAGGAAACTGCTTCAGCGTCGTGACGATGCCATTGCCGAGCGATGCGGCGCCGATGAAGCCGAACATGCTGACCACCACGAGCAGCAGGGGATAGATGGCGGTAAAGCCATACCAAGCGAGGCACACGACAAAGACATTGGCCTGATCGTCGCCGAACTTCTTGACCACGGCGTAAGCGGGTCCGGCAAGACGATTGCGCTGTTGCCAACGGTCGACGGGAGCCACCAGCCTCTCGAGGACACTCATGGTCGGGCCAGTCCCAGTCGCTTGGCCAGGCACACCTGGACGGCTATCCTCACGGCACTTAATCCGTTGGTCAGCTTGTGACCGGGTCGACATAGAATGCAGCTTGGGGAGGAAGTTCGTGGGTCGCCGCTTCCCACACCACCGCAGCGGTGCGGACTGCTAAGAGCCTCGTCACCCCCATGCCGACGCCCGTGGCAATGGCCCAACTCAGCGCCTCTATCCAAGAAGAACCCCGGTCGGCCGGAACGGGCGGTGAAACATGGCGCGATCGCTTCCACGCCGTCTCAAGCACCCTCTGTGTGACCAAGCCGGCCAACGCTCCAGCCCCATAGCTGATTGCCTTCCAACCCAGTGTCTTGCCGTCCAACACGCCCAGTTTCTTGCTGTCCAACACACCGTGGATGTACCCAATTCTCCCCTTTGCGATACCTTCTCCTTGGCGATATCGACGCGGCAAGCCGCCCGAATGCTCGGTTGGCGTCACTGAGCAGGCTGCCCAGCAACGATTCGGTGTCTCGGAGGATGAGGCCTCAATCGGCAGTTCAGTTTCGGCGATGCGATCTGCTCTGCGCTGAGGTCCACGCCGTCGGCGGCCCGCGTTCTCCTCGACCCGAGCCACCCGCTGTGTACCCGGGATGGGGGCGAGGTCGTCGCCCCGGGCGAGGAGCCACGCCAGCGCGATCTGTGCAGGGGTGGCCCCGACCCAGTGTTTCGGAAGACCGAATAGGTCACCCCCTGCCGGCGTACTGGGGCAGGCCAGCCAGTGAGCACTTGATGTTTCTTCCGTTACCACATGGCTCGTCAGGAACGGCCGGCGGTAGCCTGATATTCGTGCACCGAGGTCGGATCTTGGCGTGGGGATCTGTCGGAGCATTGGCCGTCCTTGTTGCCGGAGCCGCCTGGCTCGGAGTTCTCACCCAATCCCAATCAGCCTCGGCCAGCGCCCAGCTCGCGGAAGCGTATTCGGCGACGAATAACGCCTCAAGCGTCGTCGTGATCTCGAGCAGCGATCCAAGCGAGCAGTCGGTCTTCAATGGTTCGAATCTCTATGAGAGCATCGTTGACGGTAGGGTCACGAGCATCTGGGTAGGTCATACCGTCTACCGAGCCGTTCCCGCTTCATGTCGTACGAAGGCCAAGTTCATCGAAACGCACCCACAAGGCTTCGGGACGGCAAAGTTCGTCGGGTTGGCGGGCGATGCGGTGACCGAGGCTGGCGACTCGTTTACTGTCAGCAGTAAGGGCAGAGAGATCGGTCGATATCTGGTGCGAGGCGGATATGTCGTCAAGATGACTCAGATGTTCAACACTGGGCCCGGATCAAAGGTGGTGGCTGAGACCGAATCGTTCAGCGACATTGGTCATGCGCCGAGGATCGTTGTTCCGACTGCCAGCGAGTCGATCGATTCACCCCAGCTCTACCTGCATGGCTGTCCGTTGTAACCACATGAGTCTCGGGGACGAATCTCGCGAGTGATCGCGGGACGTATGCCCACATTCGGTGCGTACTGGGGCACCTTCGGTATCGGAAGTCGGTGACCGGCGCTGTGAAAGCAACCGCCTCGTAACTGAACTCCCAGGGGATCGCCAGCGGGACTTTTTACACTGAATACGAGAACAATCCGGCCGGCGATCCCTTACCCTCGGTTCCCCCCCAGGGGTAAGGACGCCGGCCGGATCGCGTCGCTAGATGGTGCCTTGGCCCTACGACGAGGCCGCCACCGAGGTGGTGCCGGGGATGTAGGTCCCGCACACGGGGTTCTTCCCCTCGGGGACGTAGCCGTTCTTCTCGGCCTTGGTGAGCCAGATGCAGTTCGGGGAGGACATGTGTCCGAAGTCCGTGGCGAAGTCGATGTTGAAGGGCAAGAGGCCGTCGCCGTTCCACGACTTGATGCTGCGCAGTTCCTTGATCACATTGGCATGGGTGACGTTGGACCCAGCCATTTGGATCCCTTGGATCAGCAGTTCGGCCCCCAACCAAGCCTCGACCTGGGTGAACGTCGGGAAGTCGCTCTTGGTCCACCCGGCGTACTTCTCCATTGCCGACTGCATCGCCTCGGTGCCGGCGTCGGGCTCGTACCAGGGGTGGGTGAGTACCTCAAAGGTGTCGCCTTGGACGTCGGGCCACGCCGGTGTGTGGATGAGGGCGGGGCTGTAGCCGTCGGGGAAGTACATCGCCTTGAGCTTCACGCCGGCCTGCTTGAAGGCGATCGAGAGCGGCGCGTTGTCGTTCCCGGCGAGGTTGGACCACACGACGTTGACCCCAGCGTCCTTGGCGCTCAGCGCTTCGGTTCCAAAGTTGGTGCCCGTGGTGTAGGGCACCTGGGTGTCATTGACGACCACCTTGGCCTCGGGGTCGCCACGCTCGAGCGACTGGGATTCGGCCGAGTTGGCCTGGACCGAGTCCGGTGAGATGGCCAGGGCGTAGAGAGCCACGTTGGCCTTGCCGAACTGCTTCAACGCGTTCGAGTACAGCGTGCTGACCGGATATTTCGGGTCCACGCTGCCACTCGTGCCCGTACCGAACATGTTGGTGTTGGGCTGGGTGCCCCATTCGGGACCGTCGGAACTGTCGCCGGTCACCGGTATCCCCGCCTCCTGGGCGGCCTTGGAGCCCCCGTCGCCGAAGATGGGGTCGTTCGCGTCGATGCCGATGGCGCCTCTCGAGATGGCCTCGTCGACCCCGGTCACCAATGTTGACGGGTTGGTTTGGTCGTCGATGACCAAACCAACGAGCTTGTGGCCGTTCACCCCGCCCTTGGCGTTCTGCGCATCGAGCGCTGCATTGAACACACTCACACCGCCGGTGTAGTCCGACGCCCCCGCGCCGGTCTCCGACGTGACATAAGCGATCGTGAGTGGCGCCGCCGAGGCCGATGCTCCCGTAGCCAAGCCCCCCACGAATATCGCCGGCAAACACACGGCAGCTGCGCACGCCGCCGTCACAAATCGAACAGGCTTCATGGTCCCCCCATTTCCCGTTTCTTGTACCGAGAGATCATGACCACTTCTACGCGCGAATGCAACGCGACCAAAATGTTTTGCCCTTCTTACGAAAGTTGATGACCACTAAGTATGTGGCATTTAAATATTTGGCATTCCATAGAAATGCCATGAAACCAACGAACCGTCTTATGTACGAAGATTGCCACCTATAACGGTTGATCCTTGCAATCGGGGCTTTTCGACGTAACGCAACGGTCGACGGGGCTCCGCCGGTCTTACTCCCCATCCAGACGGCACCTGTGGACGTTCGCGCAGGTATCCCAATCGTGCCGCAGGGTGCCACCCAGTGCCGGCGACGCTCCTATTACTTGTCAACCCCTCTTTTGGGTTCGGGAGTGAAAACAGCGGACAGAACATTGATGAGTCACTCGAGCTGAGGACAGGCTCTTATTAGGTCACGCGTTTTCGAGATCGTGGGCCCGGGCTGAAGGTCGGCTTGTCGCTGGGAAGTCAACCCTGCCGGGCGACAGTACTGGGCTGAGCCAGACCGACAGCCCGGGGACTCAGCCGCGAGGCAAGTAGCGATAGACCTCGCGGGCGACGTAGCGCTTCAAGATGCGGATGGCCTCGTGCTTGGTGCGACCCTCCTTGACCCGACTCTCGAAATAGACCTGGGTCCGAGGGTCGTGGGCGATGCGGACAATGACGATGCGCCAGAGCGCGCTGTTGGCCTGGCGATCCCCACCTTCGTGGGCTCGGACCTTGCTGCCCTTCTTGCCCGATCCGGTTGGGATGGGCGACACGCCGCAGAGGTGGGCCCAGGCGGCTTCGGAGTGGAGGCGTTCGGGGTTGTCGCCGGCCGCCATGACGAGCGCAGCCGCGGTGTCGGGGCCGACGCCGAAGAGGCCGAGGAGCTCGGGCACGGTTGCCTCGAGGAGTGCTTCGATCCGCTCGTCGAGCGCGGCCAACTCGTCGTCGAGAGCGCTGATCCGATGCGCCAACGAAGACAACGAAGCCTTGGTGGCTGCCGTGACCGGGTCAGCGGATCGTGTCGGTCGCAGCTTCGTCGCCTCAGCCACGAGAGCCGGGACGGAGAGACCCTTGAGGCGGCAACGGAGCTGTTCAGGGGCGCTGTAGCCGAGGTGGCGCATCTGGATCAACGCCTTGACTCTGGCCTGGCGGGCCGAGCGCTTGGCCACGACCAGGACCCGGATGGCTTCGACGGCGCCGTCTCTGGATTTGGGGTTCCCACTCGCCCGGCCGCTCAAGGCAGCGCGGGCCGCTTCAACCGCATCGAGAGGGTCGGACTTACCACTGCGGCGCCGCTCTTCTCGGTTCGGTCGGTCGACTTCGATGACTTCGACACCCACCCGGCGCAGGTAACGGGTCAACCCGGACCCATAGGAACCCGTGCCTTCGATCCCAATCTTGATCACGTCGCCGAACGTCTCGAGCCATGCGAGCAGCGCTTTGTAACCGGCCGAGTTGGTCTCGAATCGCTCGGTGCCGAGCAGCCCGCCCAGCGGGTCCAGGGCCGCAGCCACATGAACGTCGAGGTGTGTGTCGACACCACCGGTCACACCACGCCCAGCTTCTACGATGGTCATGGTCATCCCTTTCTCTCAAAGGTGTGAGGGATGGCACGGCCGTTCCGGATCGGAGCGACGGGGGTCTGGGCTGTTGCTGCAACCCGGACCAATCACCCCAACTCTGAGACGGGACGTGCCGTCTTTCAATGTGCGGCTGGAAGGTCTCGGTCGACGACGTCTTGCAACGTCACGGGACTCCAAGTCAGACCGAACCTGCCAGCACTCCCGAAGCTATTCAGGACCAGCAATCAAGCGGTGGACCCTCAGAGTGTACTGGGATACCGCTTCGGTGTCAGGGACCCAGTTCTGATGGCCGGGCAGAGTCGCCTCGACGGGAGCCGCGGCTTCAGCGTCGAACGGATTGCTTCTCCTGCTTTGAAGACCACCGGTACCATCGCAGACATGCGCCAAGGCTGGGAGGATCGAGCCGAGACCTGGATTGAGTGGACCCGTCGCCCCCGCTTCGACGCGTACTGGGCATATAGACAGACGTTCCTCGAGGAGGTACTTCCCCCACCAGGTCGTGCGACTTTGGAGGTCGGCTGCGGCGAGGGCCGCGTTGCGAGGGATATGGCGAGCCGTGGACATGTCGTGACAGCGATCGACGCCTCCCCGACACTCATCGCTTCGGCTTCCGCTGCCGATACTGGATCCACCTACCGAGTGGCGACAGCCGAGAAGCTGCCGTTTGACGACTCGTCCTTTGACATCGTTGTCGCGTACAACTCACTCATGGATGTCGAAGACATGCCCGCTGTTGTCCTTGAGGCCGCCCGCGTGCTCACAAGTGACGGCAACATGGCAGTTTGCGTTACACACCCCCTCTGCGATGCCGGAACCTTCCCCGACTTCTCCTCGAACGCGCCGTTCGTGATCGGCGGGTCCTAATAAGGGCGGGCGAGCGTTCGATGCAGTGGTAGATCGAGACGGACTCACGATGGATTTCGGTGGCGGCTTTGCCTACGACCTTGAGTCCTACTCGCGGGCCTTCGAGAACGCGGGCCTCGTTATCGAGCGTGTACGTGAACCGGCACCAGATCTGCAGGTGGGGGTGACACAGCCCGGTATCGAGCGAGGCACGCGAATCCCCTACTTCCTGATGCTTCGACTCCTAAAGGCGCCGTAGTTTGAACTCTCGGTCCAAGCGGGGGTGCCCACTCCCGGCGGTTTGGGGCAGTGTCTCCAAGGTGCCAAGTCGCCGTAAGACCGGCGCATGTCCTCCTCGTTGTGTTCAAGGCCAGCGTCTAGAAGAGCTGAGCCAGTCTGACGGCCCCTTATTCGAAGATTCGACCCCGACACGTGTTTCGGTTCGAACTCTCGGTCGGCTCACCCGAACACGGCGCGATCAACGCGTGAACAACAACGCGCGCGACCATGGCGACCCGCGCTTTGGTGTTAGGTCAGGACGATTCGTCGTGCTGTTCCGTGGCTTCTATTCGGACCACAATGAGGGTGTCGTTTCAAAGGCAGTGCGGACACGCCGCTTGCTGTTTGATCGGAAACGGCACGGGTATCCGCCACCACAGTCCGGGCCATTCCCGGCCCCGTGAATGGGTTGATGAGGAGCCTTATTGGTGGTCCGAGGATGCTCTCCTTCTCCTGATGCGATGAAGGGGCGGGGCCTCCGCCCCTCGTGAGATCCGAGCATGCTCGGACTTGCAAAAGAAAAACCTCGAAAGAGGAGGAGGCCCCTATGGAACGACAGTACGTCGGAATCGACCTGCACCGCCGCAGCACCACCCTCTATCGGATGGCAGAAGACGGCGAGATGCTTGGCACAGAGCGCATTGTGAGCCAGCCCTTCGAGCTGGCCCAGGCGATGACCGCCGCCGGGCCCGAGCCCGAGGTGGTCCTCGAGTCCACCTACGGCTGGTACTGGGCGGCCGATGTGCTCCAAGACCTCGGGGCCCACGTGCACCTCGCCCACGCCCTCGGCAACAACTGGGGGGACCGACGCGTCAAGAACGACGAACGCGACGCCAGGGACCTGGCCGCCATGCTCCGAATCGGGCGCCTCGCCGAAGGTTGGATCGCCCCGCCACCCGTCCGTGAGTTGCGCGAGCTGGTCCGCTATCGCTACTCGCTGATCCGGCACCGGACCAGCGCCAAGGCCCAGATCCACGGGGTCATGGCCAAGAACGGAATCCTGCCGGTTGTCGGCGAGCTGTGGGGTCCAACCGGAGAAGCCCAACTCGATCGCCTCGAGCTCCCCGAGGCCTACGCCCTGCGCCTCGAGTCGCTGCGCCACCTGCTCGACGTCTACGACCGGGCGATCGCCGAGCTTGACGCGCACATTCACTCCGGTCTCAAGGGCGACCCCGGGTATCGGGCCCTCATGACCCTGCCCGGGGTGGGCAAGGTCCTCGCCGCCACCTTCGTGGCCGAGATCGGTGACATTGGCCGGTTCGATTCGGCCAAGAAGCTGTGCAGCTGGGCCGGGCTCACCCCCAAGCACCGCGAATCCGACGAGGTCGTGCACCGCGGCAACATCACCAAGATGGCATGTGGGGCGGCCGGCCCCACCGGGGGCCGGATCGCTGCCATCGGGAGGTGACTGTGACGATCATTGGTGGGCTCGACATTCATCGAGCGCAACTCACTTACGACTACGTGGACCTCGCGACCGGCGAGTTCCACACCGGCCGGGTGGCTCCTGCGAACCGCGACCACTTCCGCGCCTGGTTAGCGCGGTTCGACGGTTTCGAGGAGGTGGCATTCGCGCTCGAGGGATGCACAGGCTGGCGATACGTAGTCGAGGAGCTAGTACGGGCGGGCGTGACTGCTCATGTGGCCGAACCGGCGGAGACAGCCGCTCTGCGAGGGAGGAAGAGCCGGGCTAAGACCGACCGGGCTGATGCCCGGCACCTTCGCCAGCTGCTGGTCGACGGACGGGTCCCCGAGTCGTGGATCCCGCCGGCCGAGGTCCTCGACGCCCGAGTACTGGTCCGCCTCTACAAAGACCTGGTCGATGAACGAACCGGTTGGCTACAACGGGTGCACGCCAGCTTGTTCCATCACGGCGTTCCCGCCGCGGGAGGGAGTCTGGTGACCAAAGCCGGTCGCGAGCTAGTGGCGTCGGCCGAGCTGCCCGCCGCGGGCCGTTACGCGGTCGACACCGGGATGCGCCAAGTCGAGCGGTTGACCGAAGAAATGCTCCCTCTGCGCCGGCAGATCACGGCTACGGGTTCTCGTCAGCCGGGCTGCAAAGCGCTGCAGTGCCATTACGGGATCGGACCGTTGCTGTCGGTGGCCATCTGGGAGGAGCTCGGCGACTGCCGCCGATTCACCAGCTCCGACGACGCCGTGCGCCACACCGGTCTCGACGTGACGGTGTGGTCCTCCGACGGCAAGCGAACCCGAGGACATCTGGCCAAACAAGGACCCCCGGTGCTGCGCTGGGCCCTGTATGAGGCTGCTGTGTACGCGGCCCGACCCACCTCCCCCGACTATGCCTACTACCGTCAGCTCCGCCAACGCCTCGACGCGCACTTGGCGTTGATAACCATCGCCCGGAAGCTCGCCCGACGCTGCTATCACAGCCTGCGCAACGTTGGCGACGCCGCCTACCCAGTCGCCGCTTGACCTCGAGCCCGGACCGTCGCGTCGCGTCCAACCATTGATGATCTGCGGCCAGCTCCCGCAACCCTGTTGCTGCCAGCCTGTCTGGACAGCCGACCAAGAACGAGCGGTCGCACCACGTTCGTCGGGACACCCCGAACGCCATCTTGCAGCCGGCTCACATCGCCGAGCGCCGAGATAAGCAGGGACGCCCGCAACCCCTGGACCGAACCCAAGCGTCCAACAAAAGGAGGATCGTCGGCCCCAAAACGAGCAGCAGCATCCAAGAAGCCCTGTCGGGCTCCGGCACCCATTGTGCTCGAGGCAGCTGACCGGGTGGTCAAGGCTTCCCCTACGGGCGGGCCCTCGGCCCGGCCTTGACCGCCCTCACCTGCCCCGGCTTCCCGCCGGATGCTTCCACGCAGGTTCGGCTGCGCCACACCTCACCCCAACCAAGCCAAACCAACCAACCGGCCTCTTGACCTGACAGGACCCCACAGATAAGCAGGGCTCGCCCCTCGTTCGCTGGGCGGCCATCGAGGCCGTGGGCAACTACCGGGCCAAGGGCAACGAGAAGCTGCGCGCCGACTACAAGCGCATTGCCGAGCGCCGCGGCAAGTACAAGGCCCGCGTGGCGGTCGCCCGCAAGCTCTTGACCCTCGTTTTCTACGCAATGACGCGACGGAGAGGTCCGATGCCTCGAGTCCGCCGCCTGAGTCTCGGCCACGGACCGATGCGTGCTCGACTAACGCCGTGGCCCGCCTCTTGGCGCGGCCGAGGTCCTGATTGAGCCCGTCGGGACGTGGCCGAACCCCATCATGTCGGAGATCGACGAATGAATGGCTGGCTGCCCTACGGGACCGTCACGGACCCCCCCGAACAGTGATGGGAACTCGCAACACCTCGACATAGCGGCGTCCTCGAAGAGGATGCGCCACTCGCCGCCGGCGTCAACGCCACAGCCTCCGGCGGGCTTCGCCCGACGTTGACCCCGGTGCCTCGTCGGCGCGCACCATCGTGCAGGACGCCGATGTGTGAATCGGGAAGAATCTGCGAACCAAGGGTCTTGATCCGACCCCGCCCCTTCATGTACGGCGTTTGAGGACACCTCAGCCATTGGACTCGGTTAGTTGTCGGAGGCTCTAAATTTCAGCGAGAAGCATCGGAATGTCAGTCCGAGCGTGTGCGATGAATTCGGCATTTCTTCGTATCTGCCGTCTCCAATGTCAACATAACGAAGCGGACAGTGGATCAGGGTTGCCCCCACGAGATCCGTCGCTTGTGGTTGCGGTGGCGCGCCCAGGTTCGCCGTCTACGGCGTATTCTCCGGATCACAAGGATGTCGGTGACAGGGAGGAGGACGACCTCCCCGATGGAGCGCCCGGGCTGGTCAATACAGGCGGCCTCAGCGCAACCAGTTACGAAGTGATCCTGCGATGACCACCCAAACAACCCGAGGAGCTCGCTTGAAGCCAGCGGGCAAACCCTGTTTCGACTGCCTCGACGAGGCGATCGCCGTCGATCAGCCTCGGCTCGCAGCGCCGCGCCAGGTGGCGTTCTGGTTCATCGCCTACGTGTTCGCCGCCACCATGCTGGGCACGACCCTGCCCACCCCCCTGTACGTGATCTGGCAGAGCCAGTGGCACTTTTCTTCAGGGCTGGTGACCTTGATCTTCGCCGTCTACGCGGCCGGTGTGCTTGCCGCGCTGGTCTTCGCGGGACGTGCCTCCGACCAGGTTGGGCGCAGGTCAGTGCTCGGGGCCGCTCTGGCGTTCAGCGCGCTGAGCACGGTGGTGTTCATCATCGCCACCTCCGTCGGGTGGCTGTTCTTGGGTCGGGTCTTGTCGGGCTTCTCCGCTGGGCTCATGACCGGCACGGCGACGGCGGCGCTCACCGACATGCTCGGACTGGCAAAGCCACGACGGGCGTCTCTTGTCTCCACGGTCGCTAATACTTTTGGCCTCGGGCTGGGCCCGCTGCTTGCCGGGTTGTTCGCACAGTACTTGCCTCGCCCGACGGTGCTCGTGTTTGAGGTGTACTTGGTCTTGTTGGCGGCGGCGGCCCTCGCGGTGGCGTGGGTGCCCGAGACGGTGCAGCACCGTCAAAGGCTGTCCATCCGGTTCGCCGGCTTCGGCTTTCCATCCTCAGGCACAGACGAGTTTCTCGCGGCCGGGGTGGCGGGGTTCGCCGCTTTCAGCCTGCTGGGGATCTTCGAGCGCGCTCGCACCGACGTTCCTCGGCGACGTCTTGCATCAACACAACCACGCCGTCGCCGGCGCAGTCGTGTTCATGATCTTCGCAATTTCGGCTGCCACTCAGGTCGTCGCAGGGCGCTTCGACTACCGGAAGGTCGTCTCGTTCGGACTGGTCCTATTCCTGTTCGTCCTGGCCCTCATCGTCGCCGGGTTGTCGCAGGCGTCATTGGGCCTCTTTCTCGTTGGTACCGGCGTCGGAGGGGTCGCGGTCGGCTGCGTTTTCATAGGCAGTCTCTCCACCGCCAACCGCCTCGCCCCCGCCGAGCGGAGGGGACAGGTGGTCTCCTCCTATTTTGTGTTCTGCTATCTGGGCCTTGCGGTCCCTGTCATCGGAGTTGGCATCGCCTCCGAGCAGGTCGGCATCTTCCGGTCGGTTCTCGTCTGCTCAATCGCGCTCGCCGTTCTGTCTGTCGTCTCATTGGTTGTGTTCCAATCGGGCAGGGCGCCGGGACAACCAGAAAAGCGGGCTCCCGGCCCTCCTGGCCCCACCGCCCGGAGTACCAGGGCTGGCTAGGGCCCCCGAGGAGAGGCGGGGTCACCGACCGAATTCGGACCTTTGCGTCTTACATCATCTTCACGACGATGAGTCGAACGCCGCCCGGCTGGCGGGGAAACAGCGAAGCAACAGAACGATCTCTCTTGCGGCGTCGGTCCAGGTCTGTCGGTCATTGGTGTGGGAGCAAGTAATCGGATAACGCGCCCAGAGCCGGCGAACAGGGACATTTAGCTCCTCAAGGCGAACCGGGCGGCGATGACGACCTGCTGGTAAGTACCAAGACGGCGACGGCGACTCAATCGCGAACAAGTTTCAGTGCGAGCCTGGGAACGATGAAGGATGCCAAAAAGATCGGCAAGAACCTCTTTCCGGTGCACCGGAAGGCGACGACCTCGCCCTCGGAGGCGTCGAAGGTTTCAGTGCTGCTCGACTTTCGGCCATCTTGGACCTGCAGGGTATGACTTCCAGGCTCGATCGGTATCTCGATGGTGTCGTTCATTTCGACCGATCCGACTCGCTCACCGTCGACCATGACGTCGTACGCGCCACGACGGACCTCCGCTCCGATTGCCTTATGGATCAGCTTCACCGTTGCCGACATCGATTGATATCCTCTTGCTTCCAAACGATGTTGTCTGGGTGCTCGGCGACGAACGCAGCGGCCGCCCCTGCGGACTCAACGGCCAGGGAAGTCCCTTCCTCTCGTAAGTCGAATAGCGCCACTGACCCGGTATGTGTGAACAGGGGCACCCCTTAGGTAGGGAGCGCCGGACGCCTGCCTATCCAAAACCGCCCCAATGGGTCGCGACAATAAGCAGAATTCCGGCTGCGGCGAGACAGCCTCCTGCGACGAAGATTCGGAACTTATGCCACTTGACGGCACCAAGAGCGGCCATCTCTGACGCCACTAGCCACACACCGGCGATGAGGATCAGCAGGAACCCGACTTCCGCGAGCTTGATACCAGTTGCGTGCGTGATCGCGACGATCATCGGTTATGCCCTCCCTTGTCGGTTCATCGCACTTCAACCCTTGCACACAGGTCCACCGTTCGACCAAGGGTGGTGGCGCTGTGAGATAGCGGCGAGTCAAACGAGCGATCGCACCAGACCGGCGACGCTCCTATTACTTGTCAACCCCTCTTTTGGGTTCGGGAGTGAAAACAGCGGACAGAACATTGATGAGTCACTCGAGCTGAGGACAGGCTCTTATTAGGTCACGCGTTTTCGAGATCGTGGGCCCGGGCTGAAGGTCGGCTTGTCGCTGGGAAGTCAACCCTGCCGGGCGACAGTACTGGGCTGAGCCAGACCGACAGCCCGGGGACTCAGCCGCGAGGCAAGTAGCGATAGACCTCGCGGGCGACGTAGCGCTTCAAGATGCGGATGGCCTCGTGCTTGGTGCGACCCTCCTTGACCCGACTCTCGAAATAGACCTGGGTCCGAGGGTCGTGGGCGATGCGGACAATGACGATGCGCCAGAGCGCGCTGTTGGCCTGGCGATCCCCACCTTCGTGGGCTCGGACCTTGCTGCCCTTCTTGCCCGATCCGGTTGGGATGGGCGACACGCCGCAGAGGTGGGCCCAGGCGGCTTCGGAGTGGAGGCGTTCGGGGTTGTCGCCGGCCGCCATGACGAGCGCAGCCGCGGTGTCGGGGCCGACGCCGAAGAGGCCGAGGAGCTCGGGCACGGTTGCCTCGAGGAGTGCTTCGATCCGCTCGTCGAGCGCGGCCAACTCGTCGTCGAGAGCGCTGATCCGATGCGCCAACGAAGACAACGAAGCCTTGGTGGCTGCCGTGACCGGGTCAGCGGATCGTGTCGGTCGCAGCTTCGTCGCCTCAGCCACGAGAGCCGGGACGGAGAGACCCTTGAGGCGGCAACGGAGCTGTTCAGGGGCGCTGTAGCCGAGGTGGCGCATCTGGATCAAGCGCCTTGACTCTGGCCTGGCGGGCCGAGCGCTTGGCCACGACCAGGACCCGGATGGCTTCGACGGCGCCGTCTCTGGATTTGGGGTTCCCACTCGCCCGGCCGCTCAAGGCAGCGCGGGCCGCTTCAACCGCATCGAGAGGGTCGGACTTACCACTGCGGCGCCGCTCTTCTCGGTTCGGTCGGTCGACTTCGATGACTTCGACACCCACCCGGCGCAGGTAACGGGTCAACCCGGACCCATAGGAACCCGTGCCTTCGATCCCAATCTTGATCACGTCGCCGAACGTCTCGAGCCATGCGAGCAGCGCTTTGTAACCGGCCGAGTTGGTCTCGAATCGCTCGGTGCCGAGCAGCCCGCCCAGCGGGTCCAGGGCCGCAGCCACATGAACGTCGAGGTGTGTGTCGACACCACCGGTCACACCACGCCCAGCTTCTACGATGGTCATGGTCATCCCTTTCTCTCAAAGGTGTGAGGGATGGCACGGCCGTTCCGGATCGGAGCGACGGGGGTCTGGGCTGTTGCTGCAACCCGGACCAATCACCCCAACTCTGAGACGGGACGTGCCGTCTTTCAATGTGCGGCTGGAAGGTCTCGGTCGACGACGTCTTGCAACGTCACGGGACTCCAAGTCAGACCGAACCTGCCAGCACTCCCGAAGCTATTCAGGACCAGCAATCAAGCGGTGGACCCTCAGAGAAGTATCAATGTACTGGGCTACATATCTCGACCGATAGCGGAACGCCAATCGGCCATCGTTCCAAATGACTCGTTTCGCCCAGACGCCCCCTCCCGTCTCATTAGAGTGAGACTCAGTCCCACTTGTAATGAGACTCAGTCTCACTCTAGGTTCGGGTCATGAGCACTTTAGGATTCCTTCACACCTCACGATCTCTCGGAAGACGTACAGCGACGGCAGCAGTCCTGGGCGTTGCCCTCCTCCTGGCCAGCGGTGTTCCTAGTACCTCGGCCAGCAGCACGAAGTCGAGCGTGATCAACGCAGTCGGTGCGGAGAACGAGTACGCCAATGTGCTCAGCCAGCTCGGAGGCAAGTACATCAAGGTGTCCTCCATCTTGAACAACCCCAACACGGACCCTCACACGTTCGAGGCGAGCACGAGCGTGGCGCAGGAGGTGAGCCAGGCCGAGCTCGTCGTTCAGAACGGCGTCGGCTACGACACCTTCATGAACGACATCGAATCGGCCTCACCGAATTCGAGCCGAAAGGTCATCGTGGCCCAGCACGTCCTCGGCCTCCCGGACAGCACCCCCAACCCCCACCTGTGGTACAGCCCGAAAACGATGCCAGCGGTGGCCAAGGTGATGGAGTCGGACCTCTCCGATCTCGACCCGAGTCACAAGGCGTACTTTGAGGCGAGACTGCAGTCCTTCGACACATCACTCAGGCCCTGGCTGAATGCCATCGCCGCCTTCAAGGCGAAGTACGCCGGAACCCCGGTCGCCACCACCGAGCCGGTGGCCGACTACCTGCTCTCCGCCATGGGCATGAAGAACCTGACTCCGTTCGTCTTCCAGGCCGACATCATGAACGGGATCGATCCCGCACCCGAAGACATCACGCTGGAGAAAGGATTCTTCACCAACCATACGGTGAAGGCCTTCTGCTACAACCAACAGGTCGTCGACTCGCTCACGACGTCGATACGAGAAACTGCACAATCGGCCGGCGTGCCTGTTGTTGGCGTGTACGAGACGATGCCCACTCCGGGCTACGACTATCAGTCCTGGATGCTCGCCGAGGTGGCGGCCATTCAAGCGGCCGTGGTGCACGGGACCTCGGCAGAGCACCTGTGATCGGCGCTTGCCGTTGAGCGCTCCCGAACGATGGGCTGAGAGACCAGCGACTCTGGTCACCCATGCGCCCCGGGGTTTGTGGCGGATCTTGCCGTTTGTGCCGGCATGGGCACGAGGGAGACCTCTTTCCGCCTACCCCACTCGTGCCGCAGGGTGGCACCCACAGCCGGCAGCGAACTGGGGCAGGTTCCAGAGGAGAACAGCGGACGCGATCACCCGCGGGCTGATGCCGCCCCTCGCATCTTCCAGGGAGGCTATGACCGGTCGGTTGGGCGGGTCCGTTGGGCTTCTTTGGCTGCCCGCTGCTCCCGGTACCATGCTGTTATCGGCAGATCGTCCTGGGGCGACCGCTTGCGCTTTAACTCGCCGAAGTTGCCGTACCGAACCAGCCATGAGGTGTGGTGCCATAACTTGACGGCTTCCTCGTCGCTTGGCATCAGCGAGATGACGGGACCGAAGATGGCCGGCCCATCGTCGCCGTCGAGCACGATCGTCGGTACGCCAAGCTTCCCGACCCTGTCCACGACCTGCTGTGTCTCCTCGACGACTTTGGCCCACGTCTTGGGGTCAGCGAGAGCGGCGTCGTACAACCCTGCGTCGAGTTCAGCTTCGACCAGCGACTCTCGTATGGCTTCGACCGGGTCAGGCGGCGGCGCTTCCCCAAGGAACGTCCGCTTTCCCAGCGCAGCGTAGAACGGCCCGATGGCCTTGGTTCCGCGGGCGCCGGCGATGCCGACGGCGGTACGCAACGCTGGGCTCCCCGTCGGCTCGAGCTCGGCAGGGTCTATGCCTTCATCGAGGTTCACCACCTCCAACGCGAAGACCCCCCAGTCGAGTTCGATCTCCCCCAGTTCCTCCAACCGCCGGGCCCAGCGCGAGGTCTGGTAGCACCAGGGGCATCGCGGGTCGAAGTAAAACTTGACTTGATCCATGCCCGCAGCCTAAGTCCAGTGGGCCCACATGGTGCCGTCCTGCCCCCCGTCCCGAACGGGGCTAGTGCGCTTCGCTGCTTCTCGTCAGCCAGGTACCTCGAACCCAGACCACGAAGTTGGCCCGTTTGGAGTTTCAGTCGACCGTTCAATGTTTGCGTACAGTTTCAACGACCGCAATCATGGCAACTATGCGCTTCAGACGGATCGTCATGTCGGAATCGGATGATGGTGGATCGAGGTTCACCCACGTCGAAGAGATAGAACCGTTGACCACCGGCGAGTCTCGCTACTGGCCCGTCTGGGGCTGGGACTCCCCTCCAAACCTTTCGGCGGGGTCGACTCAGAGGTACCTCCCGCGAAGCGTCTTCCCGCCCCGTGGAGGTTTGCGCATCTACGTGAGTCGGATGGTCGAAGGCGATGACCTGGGCTCAGCCGCCGGAGACGGGGATCCTGGCTTCTCCGAGCTCGTGGCGGCCGAGCCAGCGGGCGTGGTCGTCGATCCTGACCGCCCTGGGATGCATCGCACCGACACATTCGACGTTGGTTTCGTGATCTCGGGGAGTATCACGGTTGAAGCGATGGACGGCTCCCAGACGATCCTCGGACCAGGGGATGTGTACATCCAGAACGGGTCGTTTCACGCGTGGCGGCGCAACTCGGAAGACCCAGCAGAGGTCTTGTTCTTTATTTTGGGTGAAACCAGGCGCAGCTGAGCCCCGCCCCCCTCGCTGGCTGAAGCTCCCGCCAGCTGTAGGACGGACTAGCCCCGAAGTGCGGGGATAGTCCGATGGTGGCCGGCAGCCGCCGTCTGGACCGTGGTTGTGGTCAATCCGAACCACGTCTCCACTGGGTTCAACGAGCGAGCGGTGCGCCCAGTCTACTTGGCCCAAGCCTCAACATCTCGAACCAGCCACAACACGCATGTGCCTTTCTTGATCACCGGATCCGGAAATCGGAGTAGCGGCGCCTGTAGGTCGCAATGGCTTCCCTATGGGCAAGGCCCAGCACAGCGGCGACCTCGCTTGCGTTAATGAGGTCTGACGAGTCGACCTTCACAAGGCCGTGGCCAGCGCACCTTCGAGGAGGTACTGACATGGTCAAGGGTACTCAGGCGCGCCCGCGCCTGGCTGAGGTCGTTGATATTCGGACGAGGACACACGTGGAGTCCGCTTCGAGCGCGCCGGCACGGGTGGGCCTGGCGCCGAGCGATTTCGCCTTCTTGTGGGACGAATGTCCGCGGTGCTTCTACCTCAAGGTGGTGCGCAAAGAGGCCCGATCGCGGATGCCGTTCCCCAAGGTCTTCGGAACGATCGACCAGCCCATGAAGACCTTCTACATGGGCTGGCGCACCGAGGTTGTGGCCAATGGTATGCCAGCCGGTGTCATTGAGCAGGCGGATCGTTGGGTGAGATCAGCCGGGCTGACTCCTCCGGGGAGCTCTGTGGTCAGCGAGCTACGGGGAAGTCTCGACGCCCTAGTCCACTGCGACGATGGCACGGTCGCCGTGGTTGATTTCAAGACGGCTGAGCCAAACGCCGACCACGCAGGCACCTACAGCCGCCAGTTGCATGCCTATGCGTTTGGCGCTTGAGCAGCCGTTCTCCCGCCCCGCCGCGACAGTGAGTGCACTTGGCCTCTTGTGTTTCCTTCCGAACCGATTCACGAGCACGCCGACGGCGGCGCTCACCGGGAGATCAGGTGGATCGAGATCGAGCGCGACGAGCCGGCCTTCTACCGATTCTTGAACGAGGGCTTCAACGGCTTCGTCAAGGATCAGGCCCACGAGGGTCTCGACGACGCCCGGCGCCGCCGCCTCAACGGCACGGGCGCAGAGCGTGCTGACCGCGCTCCTCCTCCTGGCGGCCAACGTCCGCAAGATCCAGGCGTTCTCGGCGATGGAGGCCGCCCGGGCAGAGGCTCCTGGGCACTTCAGTCGCCCCCGTCGTCGTCGCGCCCGATCGCTCGAGACCTGGCGCCCACGGGCGGGCGCGGACCGTGAGGCGATCGGCGGGCCGGATCCTCCCCTGACGGCGTAGCCGCTGGGGATTGTTTCAAAGCTGCTCGACGCTCGACAGAAGAGCGCGGCCCGAGTCGCGTCGCTCAGCGCTCGGAACGGCCCATTACGAGGATGGGCGATCTTTGAACTCCCAAAATTCCTCGCTCCAATGGATTCGGACGCTGAACTACTTCCGAAACAGCATCGATGTCCTCTTCAAACCGGGTTTTGTCGATTTGATTCGTCGAGTTTTGTCGACACCCCTGCGTTGCGTGGGCCAGCGACAGAACTCGCTGACCTGGGCATCGGGCGTCCGCCGAATGAGCGTTTCCCACGCTGTTGGCCCGAATTTCCCACTGCTCTGACCAGGGAGTATTTAGGTGAAGTGCTCGTCCTCGACATAGAGGGCAGTCGGCCCGACCCCCCTCAACCGCCGGTCGGCACGGCCCTCACGACGCCGCGACCGAGACTCAGAGACCGGGGACCGACCGCGTGAAGCAAAGATGGTCGAGAAACCTCGAGGGTCGATGTCGAAGGACCGCATACCCGTTCGACGTACGTGCGAGAAAGTACCTCTGAGGAACCACAAAGGAGTGATCGAGATGCCGCGTTTCATGGGATTCGTGCGGATGGAAGAGGGCGTTGGGACGCCACCGCAGGCGCTGTTCGACGCGATGGACGAGTACATCAACGAGCGGGCCGCTAAGGGCGTGTTCCTCGACGGGGGCGGTCTGTACGGCACTGAGGACGCCGTGAACTACGTCGTCCGCCAGGGCGAGGTGACCCGCGTGGACGGGCCGTACGCCGAGGCCAAGGAGGTCGTGGGCGGCTGGGCCATCATGGAGTACCCCAGCCTCGAGGAGGCCGCGGCGGACCAGCAGTCGTTCGCCGAGCTTCACGCGAAATACTGGCCCGAGATCACCGTGATCTCCACCTTGCGCCAGATCTCGACCGGCCCCGAGGCGCCCGGCGAGTGACCCTGAATCCGCCGATCCCTCGGCCTCTGCGGTAAGGATCGGCGATTCAGGCTGAAATCCGGGCTCAGTACGCTGGCGTGGTGCCGGCAGAGAGCCGTCCCGATGATCCGAACCAGGCTATCTACACCGCCTGGCGGGCCGAGTCGGCCCGCCTCATTGGTGCTCTCACCCGGATAACCCGCGATGTGAGCCTCGCCGAGGACTCGGCGCAGGACGCCCTCGTCGCCGCACTTGCGCAGTGGCCTGCTACCGGCGTCCCGGACAACCCGGTCGCGTGGCTGATGACCACCGCGAAGCGGCGCGCCATCGATCACCTCCGGCGTGCCGACAGCCTCCGCCGCAAGGTCGCGGAGCTCGAACCCCCCCGCGGGAGAGAGGAGGAGACGATGCCGGACGTCGAGAGCCAGGTCGACTACATCGAGGACGACGTACTCCGGCTCATCTTCCTGTCCTGCCACCCGATCTTGACGCCCGAGTCCCGGGCGGCACTCACGCTGCGACTGGTCGGCGGGCTCACCACCGCCGAGATCGCCCGAGGATTCCTGGCCACCGAGTCCACGATGGGCCAACGCATCTCGCGAGCGAAGAAGACCCTGTCCGAGGCGCAGGCCGAGTTCGAGCTTCCCGCGGGGCCGGAGCGGACCAAGCGTCTCGACGACGTCATGGCGGTGATCTACCTGATCTTCAACGAGGGCTACACCGCCACCGCCGGCGAGGAGTGGATGCGCCCCGACCTGGCGAACGAGGCGATCCGGCTCGCGCGCTTGCTGGCCGCTCTCGCTCCCGAAGAGCCCGAAGTGCTCGGCCTGCAGGCGCTGCTGGAGATCCAAGGCTCGCGGATGCTGGCCCGGCTCGATGAGGACGGAGCTCCGGTCTTGCTGGAGGCGCAGGACCGGAACCTCTGGGATCAGCTGCTGATCCGGCGTGGCATGGCCGCCCTGGAGAGGGCGGGGCAGCTGGCTGCCGGCGGGACCCCGGTCGGGAGGTACTTCCTACAGGCCTCGATCGCTGCGCAACACGCCCGTGCGGTACGCGCC
Source organism: uncultured Acidimicrobiaceae bacterium (assembly GCA_963787485.1). Classification (GTDB taxonomy): domain Bacteria; phylum Actinomycetota; class Acidimicrobiia; order Acidimicrobiales; family RAAP-2; genus Bog-473. Next base: position 1,164,893 of record CAWBDF010000007.1, read on the forward strand.
GAGGACACGGACTGGCGCCGGATCGCGGGGTTGTACGACGTCCTGACCCGCGTCGCGCCCGGCCCGGTCATAGACGTGAACCGGGCGGTCGCGCACGGGCGGGCGTACGGCCCCAGCGCCGGGCTCGCCGTGCTGGAGGAGGTGGACGCCGATTCACTTGGCGACTCACCGTTGCTTCCGAGCGTGCGCGGGGACCTGCTCGAGCGGGCCGGGCTGCACGCGCAGGCGCGGGAGGCGTTCACCGAAGCAGCCTCGCGTACCGCGAACGCGGGCGAACGTACCGTTCTGCAGCGCCGGGCCGACCGGAACCCGTCGCGTGGGTCGGACCCGGATGAGCCGCGCCACCCGACGAGAGCTTGACCAGATCAGACCTGCCTTCAAGCACGCCGGACTGCTGCTTCCTCCGAGGAGGAACACGGAAGCCCGTATGTCCGCGAACTAACTCAAGTGCTTCGACAAGCTCTGCAATTACCACCTGGCTGAGGTGTCCAGCGGGCACACCGAAGCGCTGAACAACTACCTGCTAGTCAAGCGCAACAAGAGGATCGGCTCCGGGTTCCGCATCTTCGAGAATTCCCACGCTAAGCCGCCCGATGCCCCACTGCCCTGATTAGGGTATTTGTCGATTCAAGGTGAGAATCCCGCCGGCGGTAGGCGGTGAGGTAGCGGGGCGTTTTTCTCCGCGAGGGCCCGGATACCCAGATGACGGGCGGCCCGCATGGGAATCCAGCGAGCAGCGAGCCACTGAAACGGAAGCCGGGCGAAATGGCGGCCTAGGGACCGGCCACTCTCCTGTTTATGCTCGCCCCGAACCGGCAGCGTCGTACTGAGGCAGTCTCTATGTCTTGGCGCCCGTCGTAAAGTAGCGACCCCTGTAGTGGATCAGAGGCTCTACCGGATTGGGGTCGAGATCTACTTCATCGATCGAGCCGCGGATCAATAGCGAGTAACCACCCTCCATGAAGCCCATGAGAGTGACCGCTGAGCGGGTCGCGACATCACTGAGCACAGGGCCATGGTCCGACCTGACGACGGAAAGGCCTTCAAACGGATCTCCCGGGTATCGCAACGCGAACTGGTCGGCCATTCGTGCTTGTGCCTTGTCCAACACGTGTACGACAAACCGCTTCGACACACGCACCGCGTGCCAGAACGACGAATCCGGAGCAATGAAACCAAGAACCGATGGAGGGTCACCCTCCCCAATGAGGACGGAAGACACGGTGATTCCTTCGGGCCTGCCCTCCTCTCCGTGGGCGGTCCAGATCGTGACCGGCATGGGGAACCGTCCACGGAGGAGCCGTATGTGATCCCTCTCTTCAAGGGGAAGCTCGAACGGATCAGGGCCGATGCGCTGAAACCCGTCCTCGATGTTCACGTCGAAACCCTATGCGAGAGACAGGCCTGCCAGGCCAAGGCCAGGAGGGGATCTTTGCCCCGGGCCAGCGCGCGTGCCTTCAGAAGTGCCGTTCAGTTGCAGCCACCCCTTCGGCAGTATGGGCCAGTCAATGTGCGCACAAGACCTATGACGCCTCCTTGTCCGACGCCCGGCCGCGCGTAGCGACTCACCGTCGGTCACGATGGGAGGATGATTGTACCTATCGACCGACCTTCGGCTCGTGTGATCGTGGTCGACGGGACTGGCTGCGTGCTGCTCTTCCGGATCGAAGACCCTCAAGACCCCATACCGCCACTCTGGATCACTCCGGGCGGAGGGGTTGAGCGGGGAGAGGCACTCGCCAAAGCCGCGGCGCGAGAGCTCGCGGAGGAGACGGGGCTTCTTATTGGACCCGCAGAGCTGGGAAACCCCGTCGCTGTCTGCCGAGGCGAGTGGACCTTTCGCGGTCGGCATCTCTACTCAGTTGAGACCTATTTTGCGTGGCGCACGGATCGGTTTGAGCCATCGACCGCAGGATGGGAGCCGCTGGAACATGTTCTCCACGCAGGGTGGCGATGGTGGACGACCGAGGAGCTCGACGCTACAAACGAGGTTGTCCTCCCGGGGCGCTTAAGCGATGTCTTGCGGTCGATCGCCCTCGGGGCTATCGAGTCGCCTATCGAATTGCCCTGGGTAAGCGTTGACGCTTTCAGGATCGACTCTTCGGCGGGGACCACCGAAGACTGATGCACTACCGGCAGGGATAGTGATGGTCTATTCCGACGTCGATCCCCAAGCAGGGTCAAATGAGCCGACCGACACGTTCACCCAGGTGTTTGGAGTGTCCCAAGACGACCTTCAGCGGAAGGGTGTCGATGTCTCGGATTACGTGCGAAAGGACTGGCGGAAGGCTGCCCGAAACGAGAAACGGATGGCATCTGTCTGGGCAGCGGCGCCAGCGTCGGAACAGGCGAGGAACCCAATCACTGATCTGGGGTCTGAGGGGCTTCTACCTCATGTTCTTGACCGTAGGAATCCTGATCCTGTCAACCTTTGCATCGGGGCCGCTGCGGATTGCACTACTCGGCCTCGCAGGCCTTGCCAAGGCCAAACCCATCGCCGCCATCTTGTCGGCGGCCCTGATGCTCGACCTCCTCGGTGAGGATTCAGCGGCCGGCCGCATCCGAGATGCCTGCGCATCACTCACCGACCTCTCCGCTTCCACACCCGCGATCGGAGACGCCATCGCCTCCGCCCTCTTATTCCTTACCCACACGTAGGGGAAGGTAGCTCTCGGCGAAGACCTCGAGCCCGTTCTTACGATGACCTCACCGTCGACGCATCCACGGGGTGGCGGCCCAGGCCTATTCGTCGCCCTGCTCGTCGTGGCGGCCAACGTCCGGAAGATCCGGTCGTTCCAGGCGGCGAGAACAGCGGGAGGCTCGAGCAAGCCCCGTCGGCCTCGTCGGCGCAAGACCACGCCCATCACGCATTGGCGCCCGTCGGCGGCCACGGCAACTAACTCGTCGGACCCGGACCCTCCGCTGATCGCCTGACCCGGCGTAGCGGCCCCTTCTCGTGGCACCCCGGGCTTCGTCGCGCCCATCGGGCGGCAGGCGAGCAGGGTAGAGCGAGGTTGGCGTGCTTCTAGGGCCTCGGAGGCGGCCTCTGCCCTCAACTCAACAAGAATCCAGCGTTGGGGCGCTCCATGGCCTGGGTTTTGTCGATTGGAGGTGTCCAGTTCTGTCGGCACCCCCTGCGTGCGTGCGTGGGCGAGGCGGGACTTGAACCCGCACATCCTTTCGGACACAGGAACCTGAATCCTGCGCGTCTGCCTATTCCGCCACTCGCCCGAGCGACCGGCCAACAGTAGTCCCTCGTCCTGCGGCCACCGCCGGGGCGCCCTCTGCCGGCGCGCAGGTGACCAGGTCAGACGGTTGCCCACTCCCGGTGTGGCGCTGCGGCCCGGTAATCTCTGGGGGACCATGGGACTCCAGAAGTTTGAGGAGCGCCTCGAGCGTCTGGTGGAGGGAACGTTGGCCAAGCCGTTTCGGAGCAATCTCCAACCGGTCGAGATCGGTCGGAGGCTCACTCGGGAGATGGACCTCCACCGACGCGTAGGGGTCCGCGGCCTGATTGCCCCGAACGCCTTCGCCGTGACGCTGTCAGCGGCCGACGTGGGCCGGTTCGCCAATTTCATTGACGCGCTGTCACGGGAGCTCTCCGACGCCGCCCGTGAGCACGCCCGGATTGAGGGGTACTCGTTCGTGGGTCCGGTCGAGGTGGAGATCTACGAGGGGGCTGGCCTGAAGCCCGGCCGCTTCACCGTCGCGGCCGAGGTCCAAGAGAGCGAGGACGGGGGGTTCCTGGCCGAGGTCGTGCTGCCCGACGGGCGCCGGGTCAGCGTCGGGCTCGACCCGCTGGTCATCGGCCGCCTCCCCGAGTGCGACGTGGTCCTGGCCGACTCCAACGTCAGCCGCCGCCATGCCGAGCTGCGGCGGAAGGGTGACGGCGTGTTCGTCACCGATCTCGGGTCCACCAACGGCACCAAGGTGAACGGCACCTCGGTGCGCGACCACCTGCTCGCCAGCGGGGACGAGATCAGCGTGGGGTCGACCAAGCTCATCTTCGAGATGTCGTGACCACGGCCGGCCCGGTGGCGGTCCTGATCGCCACGCAGAACCTGAACGCGGTCCTGCGGGTCATGCAGTGGGGTGTGATCGTGCTCATCTTCTTGTTCTTCCTGCGGGTCATCCGCGCCGTCTGGGTGGAGATGAGCCCGGCCACCGTCCGCAAGCCCCGGTCGGTTCGCCGGCAGGAACGGCGCGACCAGCGAGCCGTGGCCAAGCCGGTGGAGGCCGCAGCTCCCCCCCGGCGGCGACGTGCGCTGTACCTCAAGGTGGTCCAGCCTCCCGATCACGCCGGTCGGACCTACGACCTCGACGACGAGCTGACCATCGGTCGATCGCCCGGGTGCGGCGTGGCCATGCCCGACGACATCTACACCTCCACCCTCCACGCGCGGTTGTTTCGGCGCAACGACCAGCTCTGGGTGGAGGATCTCGGCTCCACCAACGGCACGTTCGTCAACTCCGAGCAGATCGGCCAGGCGCTGCGCCTGGGCAAGGGAGACGTGCTGCAAATCGGCTCGACGGTCTTCGAGGTGTCACGGTGAGCGAGCTGCGCGCCGGCTCGGCCACCGATGTGGGCCGGGTCCGCAGCGTCAACCAGGACATGGTGCTCGATCGGCCCAACCTCTACGCGGTGGCCGACGGGATGGGAGGTCATGCCGGAGGAGAGGTGGCAGCCCGTCTGGCCGTCGAGACGCTCGAAGCGGCCTTCGGTCGATGGCCGACCAGCGTCGGGCTGCGCGAGGCGGTGGAAGAGGCCAACGTTGCGGTGTGGCGCGAGAGCCAGGTCCACCCCGACCTCCACGGGATGGGGACGACGCTGACCGCCCTGGCCGTGGTCGATGAATCGGGCGGCCAGGCCACGTTGGCCCTGGCCAACGTGGGTGACTCGCGGGCCTACCTGTTCTCGAGGGGCGCCCTCACCCAGATCACCTTCGACCACAGCCTGGCCGAGGAGCGGGTGCGTCTGGGCGAAATGACCGAGGCGGAGGCCGCCGTCCACCCGCAGCGGCACATCCTCACCCGCGCCCTGGGGGTGTCCGCCGACGTCCAGGTGGACGTGTGGGAATTGGGAGCCCCCCGGGGAACTCGGGTGCTGCTCTGCTCCGACGGGCTGTCCAACGAGGTTGGACCCGAGGAGATCGCGGCCATTTTGGAACGCGAGACCGATCCCGCCGAGGCGGCCCGGTCTTTGGTGGAGGTGGCCAACGAGCACGGAGGCGCCGACAACATCACCGTGGTCGTGGTCGACGTCCTCTCCGGGGACGAGACCTCGAGCGCCGGGATCGTCCTCGTTCCCGCCGTGGAGGCGACGGGTGACACCGTCCCGCCGCCGCCGCCGCCGCCAGCGCCCCCCGGGCCCCCGCCGTGCCTTCGCGCCCGCTGCGGCCCGACGACACCCTCGCGCTGGGCACGCACCTCGAGTTCGGACCCGGCACGTCGACGCTCACCGAGGCCGAGCCGCGCAGCGACGAGTTCTTCGTCGGCGCGCCCGGTTCGATGCCGCTGTCGCGCTCGTCGACGCGGGTTCCACCACCACCACCACTACCACCCACCACCACCCGCGCGTCCGAGAAGGAGACCCGCGGTGAGCGCCGCCGCCGGCTGGGCATCACGCGACGCGTCACGCCCCGGGTGATCGGGTTCCTCCTTCTCGTCGCCGCGGTGCCGGTGGCGGCTTATTACGTGCTGCGGTGGTACGCCTACGACAATTGGATCGTCGTGCTCCAGGGCAACCAGGTGGTGGTGACCCAGGGCCAACCCGGTGGTGTGCTGTGGTTCCACCCCAGGGTGGTCGACCGCACGGGTATCACGCGGAGCCAGGTCACTCCCACCGCCGTGGTCCCGTTGAAGGCGGGCGTCCAGAAGAGCTCGCTGCACGACGCCCAGCAGTACGTGGCGAACATCACGATGTCTTCCGCGCCGACCGGGTCGGTGACCACTACGACCACGCAGCCGAAGCCGACGACCGGCACGAGCGCCACCACGACCACGACCACGACGGCCCCATGACGTGCCATCCGCGTCCCCGCGGCCGAAGTCGCCCAGCGTAGGCTCAGGTCCCGATGCAACCTGTGGAGGAACCGCGCGTCTACTCGGGCCGCTACGAGGTCACCCACGTGGTGGCGCGCGGCGGTATGGCCCAGGTCTACCGGGCGATTGATCTTCAGCTCGATCGTCCGGTCGCCCTCAAGGTCCTGTTCCCCGAGCTGTCGGTCGATCGCACCTTCGTCGAGCGCTTCCGCCGCGAGGCCCAGGCGGCAGCCAACCTGTCCCACCCCAACATCGTCCCCGTTTTCGACTGGGGTGAAGACGACGGCGCGTACTTCATCGTGATGCAATACGTCGACGGGCGCCCCCTCTCGGCGGTCTTGCGCGACCCCGACCCGCTGCCGCCGAGCCAGATCGCCACCATCGGCGCCGGGGTGGCCGCCGCTCTGGCCTTCGCGCACCGCCATGGGGTGATCCACCGTGACGTGAAGCCGGGCAACGTGCTCATCACGCCCGAAGGGGACGTCAAAGTCACCGACTTCGGCATCGCCCGGGCGGTCAACACGGAGGAGAGCCTGACCCAGACCGGAGCTGTCATGGGCACGGCGGCCTACTTCTCTCCCGAACAGGCCGAGGGGAAGGGGGTCGACGCACGCAGCGACATCTACTCGCTGGGCGTGGTCCTCTACGAAATGGCGACGGGCCGCCCACCGTTTACGGGTGACTCCCCCGTGGCGGTGGCCTCCAAGCACGTACGCGACCAGCCGCTGCTGCCGCGCCAGGTGAACGCCGGGGTACCCCCGGCGCTCCAGGCCGTGGTCATGAAGGCCATGGCCAAGAACCCCGAGGACCGCTACCGGTCGGCCGAGGAGCTTCGGGCCGACCTGCTGCGCTTCGCCGAGGGGCGCCCGGTCGAGGCGGGCGACCCCAGTGCCACCTCCGTCATGGCCGTCATGTCCGACACGGGTGCCACCCAGCTGGTGGCCAGCTCGACGGGGCGGACCACGGCGGTGCCGGCCCGTGGGGTGCCACCCCTGATGGACGAGGAGGCGGATCGAAAAAAGCGGACCCGTCGACTCGTGTTGCTCCTCGTCCTCCTCCTGGTGGCGCTCGGGGTGATCGCCTTCTTCTTGCTCCGCGCGGTGGGCGTGTTCGACGGCAACGTCACCGTCCCCAACGTCGTGGGCCAGACGCAGACCGTGGCCACCCAGACGCTCCAGAACGACCATCTGGCCGTCGGCACCGTCACCCGGCACACCAGCATCGCGGCCAACGGGACGGTGCTGTCCACGAGCCCTCGGAACGGCACGTCGGTGAGCCGCAACTCCAAGGTGAACCTGGTGGTGAGCTCCGGGGCGCAGGTGCCCACGGTCACCGTCCCGTCCGTGAAGGGCCAGCAGCTCACCCCCGCCCTCCAGGAGATCACCGCCGCCGGTCTGACCTACAAGCTCACGTACGTCACCAGCAACCAGCCGACCGGCACCGTGCTCGAGCAGAGCCCGGCCGGCGGCGCGCACGTCAAGGCCACCGAGAAGGTGCTCCTGACCGTGTCGGGAACCCAGAACGAGACCTCCGTGCCGAGCGTCGTCGGGCAGTCGCCGGACACCGCCGGCGCCCTCTTGGCCCGGGACGGGCTGAACGTGGGCGTCACGTCGAGTGGCTGTCCCACCCCGGTTTCGAGCGGCCTGGTGGCGGCCCAGAACCCCGGCGGTGGCGCGACCGTGCAGCCCAACACCTCGGTGAACCTCGTGGTGTCCAACTGTGTCTCGGTCCCCGGGGTCGTCGGACAGACCGCCGCGAGCGCGCAGTCCGCCATCGGCGGCCAGGGCTTGATGGCGGCCACCACGGTCGATCAGAGCTGTGCCGGCGGCGCCAGTCCGGGCAGTGTGGACGCGCAGAACCCCGGTGCCGGCACGCAGGTCGCTCCCGGGAGCACGGTGACGCTCTCGGTCTGCCAGCCCGCCGCCACCACGACGACCACCCCGACGTCCACGTCGACGTCGACCTCGTCCACCACGACGACCCGGGCCGGGGGCGCGACGCCCTAGCGCGCCACGCCCAACCCGGCCAAGAAGTTGGCGAGCAGCGCCGGCCCGGACGCGGTGAGCACTGACTCGGGGTGGAACTGGACGCCTTCGACCCGCTGGGTCCGGTGGCGCAGGCCCATCACCACCCCGTCGGTCGAGGTGGCGGTCACCTCCAGCTCGGCGGGCACCGAGGCCGGATCCACCACGAGCGAGTGGTACCGCGTGGCCACGAACGGGTTGGGCAGTCCGGCGAAGATGCCCCGGCCGTCGTGGTGGATCTCCGAGGTCTTGCCGTGCATGAGATGGGGTGCCGGCACCACCCGGCCGCCGAAGACCTGGCCGATGCACTGGTGTCCGAGGCACACCCCGAGGACGGGGATCTCCCCGGCCAAGCCGGCGATGGCCCGCAGGCTCACGCCGCCGTCCTCGGGCCGCCCGGGGCCGGGCGAGATGAGCACGGCGTCGGGACGCTCCGCCCGGATGCCCGAGAGGTCGATGGCGTCGTTGCGGAACACCACGGGCTCGGCCCCGAGTTCTCCGAGCTCTTGGACCAGGTTGTAGACGAAGGAGTCGAAATTGTCGACGACCAGCACCCGGGGGCCCATGGAGGGAGGAGCGTATCCGCCCTGCCCGAGGCGCCCCACCGGTGCTCGCTAACCTCTCACCGGTGGCGACCGGCACGAAGGGTCCAGGAGGCGCATCGCGCAAGGGGAAGTCGGCCACGGGCCGCGCCTCGAAGGTTGGGCGCTACAAGACGGCCGAGGAGAGCGGTCGTTACACCGCACCCATTCCCAAGAGCGTCCGCCACAGCCCCCCGTGGTTCGGGGCGCTGATCCTGGTGCTCTTGATCGGCGGCGTGGTGGTGATCACGGTCAACTACCTGGCCCACCTGCCCTTCTTGGCGCACGGCTCACCGTGGGGCCTGGTTGTCGGCCTGGCCATGATCTTCGCCGGGTTCCTGTTCGCCACTCGGTACCACTGACGTCCCGGCGCGCTCCGGCCCCCGCGCGTCGAGGGGGTGACATAGCGACTCGCTATCCGAGGCGCTCGATGACGGTGGCGTTGGCCATCCCGCCGCCCTCGCACATGGTGAGCAGCCCATAGCGTCCGCCCGTGCGCTCGAGCTCGTTGAGAAGGGTGGCCATGAGTTTGCCTCCCGACGCCCCGAGCGGGTGACCCAGCGCGATGGCCCCGCCGTTGGGGTTGACGATCTCCATGTTGGGGTGGTGCTCGCGCTCCCAGGCCAGGACCACCGAGGCGAACGCCTCGTTGATCTCCACCACGTCGATGTCGTCGAGCGTGAGCTTCGCCCGCTCGAGCACGGCGGTGGTGGCTGGGATGGGACCGGTGAGCATGGTGACCGGGTCGACGCCGGCCAGGGCGAAGGCATGGAAGCGGGCGCGGGGGCGTAGGCCGAGGGCATTGGCCCTCTCCTCGCTCATGATCAACATGGCCGACGCGCCGTCGGTGATCTGCGACGAGCTCCCGGCGGTGATCTTCCCGTCTTCCTTGAAGGCCGGCTTGAGCTTGGCCAGCACCTCGACGGTGGAGTCAGGCCGGATGCCCTCGTCGGCGGCGAAGACCTGCTCGGTCTCGACCCCCTCGTCGTCGCGCACGCGCACGGGCACGATCTCGTTCTCGAAGCGACCCTCGGCGGTGGCCCGGGCGGCCCGCTGGTGGCTCTGCACGGAGAAGGCGTCCATCTCCTGGCGCGAGATGCCCCATTTGTCCGCGATCATCTCCGCCCCGATTCCCTGTCCGGGCAATCCGGTCTCGGCGTACCGCGCGTTCATGCGGGGCCCGAAGGGCAGCCCGAACTCGGGGACCACCGAGGCACCCATGGGGGTACGGGTCATGGACTCCACGCCGGCGGCGACGACGATGTCGTAGGCCCCGGCCATGACCCCTTGGGCGGCGAAATGGGCCGCCTGTTGTGACGAGCCGCACTGGCGGTCGAGGGTGGTGCCCGGGACCGACTCGGGCCATCCGGCGGCGAGCACGGCGTTGCGGCCGATGTTGACCGACTGCTCCGAGATCTGGGTGACGCACCCCATGATGACGTCCTCCACCAGCGCCGGGTCGAGTTGGTTGCGCTCGGCCAGCGCGGTGAGGACCTCCGAGGCCAGGTCCACGGCGTGCCAGTTGCGCAGCGAGCCGTTGCGCTTCCCGCCCGCGGTCCGGACGGCGTCGACGACGACAGCGGTGGTCATGGTGTTCCTCCGATCGGTGGCCATCAGCCGGCCGGGCGCTCCAGAGCGCATCGGGCCGGGCTGACGCATTCTACCTGGCCTTCTCCGTATGCCGGCCCGGCGGGGCGACCGTTCTCTGGTGTGGACACTGCCTCACCCCGGCCCGGGCATCCCCCTTCGGGTGGCTTCCCGCTGCCTGGTCCCGGCCCCAGCACGTGCCGCGTCTGTTGCGGGCCCGCGCCCGCCGGCCGTTCCGCGTGTTTCGCCTGCCGGCAGGTGGCGCACCGCCTCGGGGCCGAGTTGGCGCCGGTCGTCGCCGTGAGGCGCTGTGAACGGCTGGGGTCGCTCTACACCGTGCTCCTGGGGTACAAGGAGTCGGTCGTGCCCGAGGCCCGACGGCACTTCGGCACCGTGGTGCACGACCTCGTCGATACGTTCCTGTCCCGTCACGCCGCCTGCCTCACGGCGGTGGCGGGCGGACGACCCGACGTCGTGCTCCCGGTTCCCTCCACGGCGCGCCCCGACGGGTCACCGCTGCAGGCGGTGGCCGGGATCTCCGCCCTGGTGGCCCACCGACTCGAGGGGGCGAGCTGGCACCCCGCGTTGCTCGCCCGCGGTGGCGCGCCGGTCGGGCACATGCGGCCGCATCCCGAAGCGTTCGTGGCACCCGGGTCGGCCCGGGACCTCCTGGCGGGACGCCGCGTCGTCCTCCTCGACGATCTCTATGTCAGCGGTGCGCGTGCACAGAGCGCGGCCGCGGCGGTGCGGCGCGCCGGAGCCCGCTCAATCGTGGTCCTGGCCCTGGGCCGCCTCCTCCGGCCCGACCGTTCCGCGCTGCACGCGGCGTACCTGCGGTGTGAGGCAGTGGCGGCCGAGCCCGAGCGGTGCGGTCGCTGCGTTCAGGTCGCGGCGCCGACGGAGGTTCGCACCCCGGTCAGTTCCTCCGACGCGCGCCACAGCGCGGCGGCAACCTCAGCGTCCCGGGCCCGGGCCGAGGGTCTGGTCACGCGGGGTGGCCCGGCCAGTCCGAAGAAGTGGGCGGGACCGATGTATTGACCGGAACGCACCGATCCCGAGGTCGCCGCGCACAGGACAGGGAGGGCCCCGGCCGCGGCGGACTGCCCGAGCATCGTCCCGGCGGCTCGGGCCAGCTTCCGCCGGACCCGGTCGCGCCCGAAGACGCTCGCGTTGGGCAGCAGGTTGCTCCGGGCCCAGCCCGGGTGCGCCGCCACCGATCTCGTGAGGAGCCCCTCGCCTTCCAGCCGGCGGGCGAGCTCGAAGGCGAAGAGGAGGTTGGCCAGCTTCGAGGTGGAGTAGGCCAACCAGGCCGAGCGCGACGCGGTCCCGCCCACGTCACCCAGGTCGAGGTGACCCGCCCGGTGCACGACCGAGCTGACCGTGACCACCCGCGACCGCTCGGTGGTGACGATGCGGTCGAGCAACAGGCAGGTGAGCGCGAAGTGCCCGAGGTGGTTGGTCCCCATCTGGACCCCGAACCCGTCGAGGGTGACCGGCATCGGGCCCCCCATGACTCCGGCGTTGTTCACCAACAGGTCGAGCCGGGCGTGGTCGGTCAGCACGATCTGGGCGGCCCGGTGCACCGAGGCCCGGTCACCCAGGTCGAGTTCGAGGAGCTCGAGGGAAGAGCGGTCGAGCTCGCTCTCGAGCGTGTCGCGGGCCCCGAGACCCCGGCCGCGGTCGCGACAGGCCATGATCACGTGCGCGCCGTGCTCGGCCAGCGCGGCCACGACGGCGTAGCCGATGCCGCTGTTGGCGCCGGTCACCAGCGCCACCCGTCCGGTCAGGTCACCGACGTCCGCCGCGCTCCACGTGGCCGCGCCGGTGGCCTCGCTTCCGGGGATCACGCGTTGCCGATGTGATCGGCCGGCACGGTGCCAAGCCGGCCCGCCTCGTAGTCCTCGAAGGCCTGCACGATTTCCGCCCGGGTGTTCATGACGAAGGGGCCGTGCGCGTACACCGGCTCTCCGATCGGACGGCCGCCGAGGAGCAGGACGTCGAGGGCCGGGTTCCGTGACTCCTGTGAGGCGTCGGCCCTCATGACCAGGGTGTCGCCGGGGCCGAACACGACCAGCTGGCCGCTGTGGAGCGGACGGGCGCCGGGCCCCGCCGACCCCCGACCGCCCAGCACGTAGGCCAAGGCGTTGTACGCCCTGGGCCAGGGCAGGACCAGCTCGGCTCCGGGCTCCAGCGTGGCGTGCACCAGGGAGATGGGCGTGTGCGTCGCGCCCGGCCCGCGGTGCCCGGCCACCTCCCCCGCGATGACGCGCACCAGCGCCCCACCGTCGGGGGACCTCAGGAGCAGGACGTCGTGCGCCTCAATTCCCTGGTAACGAGGGTCGATCCACTTGTCGGTCGCCGGCAGGTTCACCCAGAGCTGGATCCCGTGGAACAGGCCGCCGCTGGCGATCAGCTGGTCGGGCGGCCGCTCGATGTGCAGAATCCCGGATCCCGCGGTCATCCACTGCGTCGACCCGTTGGTGATCAGACCGCCCCCGCCGATCGAATCCTGGTGCTGGAAGGTGCCGTCGATCATGTAGGTGACGGTCTCGAAGCCGCGGTGGGGGTGCCAGGGTGTGCCCTTGGGCTCTCCGGGTGCGTACTCCACCTCGCCCATTTGGTCCATGTGGATGAACGGATCGAGGTCGGCCATGGCCACGCCGGCGAAGGCGCGGCGGACCGGGAACCCCTCACCCTCCAGTCCCGACGGCGCGTCGCTCACGCTGGCCACCGGGCGGAACTCGTTCGACGCCTCCGGTACGGGGATTCGGGGTAAGGCGAGGTTGTCCGGAACGGTCACTGCAGGCATCGAGGGCTCCCTTCGTCGCGACTTCTCTGTCACGGCCTTCTCGGTCTTTGCTTGTCGCGGCTTCAAGGTGGAACACCCCGGGGGCCCGCTCTGTTCCGACCCCCTCTCAAGAGGGTTGTGCAACCGCATCATGCCTTTTGAGAGGTTGGAGCAGTCCACGCCCGCCCGCTACCCCGACCTCCCTGCGAGCGCCACCGTCGCCGGCGGAAGCCGCCGCTTGGGCCTCCGCTACGAGCCGGCGAGTTTGGACACCACGGGGGCGAAGACGTCCACGAAGTGGTGGGGGACGCTGACGTAGTTGATCCTGAAGCGGGCGCGCTGCTCTTCGAGCTGGTTCGCGATCTCCTCCACCGAGCCGACGAGGACGAGCGGGTGGTCGATCAGGAACGAGGGCTCGACGTGCAGCGCCTGTCCGGCAAGACGCAGGCCTTCGGCCCGGTCGTCGGTGACGTCGACGTAGATCCGCATCAGCTCGAAGTCGAGCTCGTCGAATCGGTCCGCCGCTCCGGCCCGGACGCGCTCGAGCTGCTGCCCGATCTCGAAGCGGGTGTCGACGTCGGGCGACATCACGTTGCTCAAGCTCACGATGTCGGCTTCGCGGCCGGCCAGTCCGAGCACCCGTGGCCGGGAGCCCCCGATCATGATGGGCGGGGGCGGCGTGCGTTCGGGCACGCCCACGTAGTCGTGGACGGTGACGGCCTCACCGTCGAGATCCACCGGCCCGCCGGCGAAGTGGGCCTTCACCAGGGCCACCACGTCCTCGAGCTTCTCGACGCGGCGCGGCCCGTCGTCGAACGTCAGCCCCATCGACCGGTACTCGTCGCCGTGCCATCCGGCCCCCAACCCCAGTACGAGGCGACCGCCGGAGAGCAGGTCGATGGTGGCGGCCTCCTTGGCCAGCGCCGCCGGAACGTGGTAATCGACACAGGCCACTCGCGTTCCCACCCGCAAGGTCGTGGTCCACGCGGCCGCGGCAGTCATGGCGGCGAGGGGAGCGAGGTACTGCGTCGGGTAGCCGAGGCCGCCGGCCGGCAGGTGGTAGTGGTCGGCCACGAAGAGGGTGGTGTAGCCGTGACCCTCGGCTCTCGTGGCGAGGTCACGCCAGCCCTCCGCCGAGGCGGCGTCGCCGGTGACGGCGAATCGGAACGGTCGCACCTCAGATGCTCGCCGACGTGACGAGATCGTCCGGACCGACGGTGGTGCCGTTCGAGACCGCGGTGCTCAGGGCTCCAGCTGGCTGATCGCTCGATCCTTCACCAACCCCTCACTCTGTTCCGTCACCTCCGAGAAACATCGTGGCGCAGGGGGCGCGGGTCGTCAACTGGTTCGGCGCGCTTGACGGACCTTCGCTGCGGTGCCAATCATCGGGTGACGAAGGAGTCCCGTCCGAGAGTCGGCGCACGGGACGATGTTCCAGACTGGGGGCGAGGCGACGTGACGAAGACGAACGTGACCGAGAGGGGAGCCGAGGACGACCTGGAGGCGCTGCGGGCGCAGGTCCAGAGGCTGAACGACATCGAAGAGATCAAGCTGGTCAAGAGCCGCTACTGCCGCTACTGCGACACCAAGAACTGGGAGGCGTGGGCTGACGAGGTCCTGACCGAGGACTTCCACTTCGAGAGCGACGGTGGGGTCCAAGAGGGACGGGACGAGGCCATTGCCATGGTGTCTGCAGCCCTCAAGGACGCCACGACCGTGCACCACTGCCACACGCCCGAGATCATCTTCACCGGCCCGGACACTGCGAAGGTGATCTGGGCCATGCAGGATCACGTGACCATGCCGAGCCGCGGCAAGACGATCAGCTTCCGCGGTGCGGGCCACTACACCGAGGACTACGTCCGGACCGAGCGTGGGTGGCGCATCCGGAGCACCGTGCTCACCCGACTGAGCGTCGACATGCTCCCGGTACCGCCCCCGTCCGCTGACTAGCCCGGCTCACGAGGCCGGGGCCGCGGCGTCCGGTGGGGTCGTTTCTCTGGCGGCTGTGGCGGGGTAGATCGTTCCAGGCCCGTCCCAGTCCTCGAGGAGGCCCTGCTTGGCGGTGAGCCCAGGCAGGTTCACGCGCTTGGAGAGGAATCGGTCGGCGTCGGGGGACCGCACCAGCCACACCATGGCCGGCCCGATCGATTCGGGGGGCGACACGGGGACGCCGGGGTACTTGCGCAGCGTGGTGGCCAGCTCCTCCCCGTAGGCCACGAAGCCGGGCTCCACGTTGAAGGCCCGGATGCCCCGCGACCTCAGCTCCACGTTGAGGATGCTGGCGAATCGGTCGATGCCCGCCTTGGCGGCCACGTAGGCGAGGGTCCAGCCGTTCTCCCTGACTGTCCCGGGCGGGTCGAGGAAGACGGACGACGAGCTCATGTTGAGGATGGTTCCTCCGCCCCCCTCCACCATGAGGGGGATGGCTCGTTGGCACAGGAGTGCCGGAGCCACGACGTCGGCCTCGAAGCTCAGGACCATCTCGTCGAGAGGGGTGTCCATGAACAGCTCGCCCATGGCCCCCTCTCCCTGGTAGATGCCGATGTTGCACAGGACGTCGCAACGCCCGAACCGCGCCGTGGCGGCGTCGGCGAAGGCCGCCACCGACGCGCGGTCGGTGAGATCCGATGCCAGGGGGAGCGCGGCGCGTCCGAGTTCGGTGACCGTCCGCGCCACGCCGTCCAGCCGCGCCTGGTCGCGCGCCGTGAGGGCCACGTCGAAACCGGCCTGCGCCAGCGCGACCGCGGCGCCGGCGCCCATTCCCCGACTGGCGCCGGTCACCCACGCCACCTCGCCCATGTCTGCCCCCCCGGCCGTCGCTACTCGGCGCCGTCGGGTTCGGGCGCCGTCCGGGAGTGGATCTCGAGGCTGACGATGCCGTCGTCGCCGAGCTCGAACAGATCGAGCGCGCGCTGCCGGCCCGTGTCCGTCCGCACGTCCACGATGGCGACGTACCGCGGAGCTGCCTCGATCACCTGGAGGACCCGAGGGTGGGGATGGATCGTCTCGATGGTCCGAGCGTAGAAGGCCCGGATGGCGTCCCGGCCCATCAGGCGCCCGTCGGACCCGAAGAACAACACGGCGTCCTCGGCGTAGAGATCGGCTACCGCGGCGTCGCCCCGGTCGACGCGGGTGAACACCTCGCGCACGCGCTCGGATCCCTGGAGGTGGGGGTCGAGGGCAGGCATCAGCCGATCTCCTCCGGTACGCACCGAACCCGCGCCGGACCGATGGGCGGCAGTCCGGCCACGGTGGCCCCCTCCATCATGTGTTCGCCCTCGAGGTCGCTGGCTACCCGGTGCAGCGTGCAGCGGTTGTCCCACATGGCGAAGGCCAGGAGCGCGTGACTCTCGCTCGTCGTGAGCTCCATCACCCGGCAGAGTACATCGGGTCGAGGAGGAGCGAGGTGCGACCCGATTCGGGGTGGACGTTGAGGACGTTGACCAGTGGGTGCCTCGGCGACGTGAAGGGCGAGGCCCCTCCGGGTCGCCGAGTCGTAGACGACGTCGAAGCCGCGAGGAACTCGCATCGACACCGAGAAGGACTCGTCGCGACGGCCCGATTGCTGCCTGGCTCGTCACGGTCGAGGATGGCCACGCGGGCTCCGGCGCGCGCCAATGATTCTCCTCTTTTAAGCATGGTCGTTTCAAGTGTGGTCGCGTCTGGAGTCCCGGTAGGGAGCATGACACGAGAGGTACGGCGGGCGGTGTTCGGCTGCGAGGGCTAGCTTCGGATGCGACGGAGGGAGTCTCATGAGCGATCAGAACCCCGTGGCCCCCGAGCCGAATGCCACCATGACCGAGCTGAAGGTCCTCTTGGCCAGGCAGGCGATCACCGACGTGCTGCAGCAGTACTGCTACGCGATGGACCGCAACGACCGGGAACTGGCCTACCGTGTCTGGCACCCCGATGGAACCGCCAACTACGAGGGCATGTTCGAGGGACTGGGCCGCGATTTCGTGGACTTCGGAATTGGGGGGCATGAGACCACCTTCGACGGCACGTCCCACCAGATCACGAACGTCGCCATCACCGTCGAGGGGGACCGGGCGAACAGCGAGTGCTACGTCACCGCGGCGTGCCACTTTCGGGACACCGATCTCGTATACCTCATTCGTGGGCGTTACCTGGACTCGTGGTCGTGCCGTGAGGGCGCCTGGGGCATCGAGGCGAGGCGGTTCTGCACGGACCTCTGGCAGATCGTCCCGATGAACCACGACATGATGGCCAGTTTGGTCGGGTCGGGTCCCTCGGAGTAGGAGTCGCGAAGGGACCGGGCGTCGACGGACCGTCGACGAGCCTTGGGCATGAAGAGGATCGTCATCCACGCCGACCTCTGTGTCGGCAACGGTCGGTGTTACACGCTGGCGCCCCGGTTGATCGTCGACGATGAGCGTGGGTATGGCGGGGTCATCGGCGACGGCAACCTGACCGATGATGCCGCCTTGGAAGAAGCCGATCGCGCCGTCCGGGCGTGTCCGGAGCGTGCCATCGAGATCGTTGACGAATAGGATCTCGTCGCCTCTCAGGCGATCGGCTCCTCACCTTGGAGCATGGTGCGGTGCAGCAGACGCCCGCTGTCCACCTGGTAGGGAAGTGCACGGTGGAGGGCGCCGGTGTTGTCCCACATCACGAGGTCGCCGACGTTCCAATCGTGCCGTAACACGAACTGCGGCTGGGTCGTCCAGTCCCGCAGACGGACGAGGAGGTCCATGCTGTCGGCCGGCGGCAGGCCGACGACGTAGGCCGCGGTCGCCCCGATCACCAGAGACCTCCGCCCAGAGCGGTGGGTCCACACCAGCGGCTGCTCGCGTGCGGGTACCCCTCGCGCCGCGGAGAACACGTCGTAGGTGGGCTCGGGGTTCACGTAGCGCTGGAGTGCCCAGTTGGCGTGCACGACCCTCAGTCCCTCGAGCGCCTCCTTGTCGGACTCGGGCAAGGCGTCGTATGCGGCATAGGTGTTGCACCACTCCGTCGCACCGCCCTCTGGCGGGAGAAACCGGGCACTGAGGATGGAGGCCAGGATCGGTACCTCGTGCATCGATCCGTCGAGGTGCCAGAAGAACGACGTCCGGAGATAGTCACCGATCGGATTGACGGCCGCGTCGAGGCTGACCTTGAAGATCGATTGCATCTCTCCGTTCGCCTGCGGCGTGCCGTTGTTCTCGAATGCCTGGGTACCCAGGGTCCGCGTGAAGGCGATCTGCTGCTCGTCGTCGAAGCCGACTCCGGGAAAGACCAGGACGCTCCGCTGCTCGAGCAGAGCACGGATGTCCTTGGCGAAACGGCCGCTGACCAGTGTCGGGGCGTCGGCCTCGATCAGCGACCCGACGAGAGGTCGCAGCTCTCGGGTGTTGAACTCCACGTCCTCGGCCAGCGTGTTGGAATCAGTCATGCCGTGTCAGTGGGAACGAGCGATCGTTCCGCCGTCGACCGGGATCATGACCCCGGTGATGTAGTGCCCGGCGTCGCTGACCAGGAACAAGGCGGTATGGGCGATGTCCCAAGCGTCTCCCTCCGCGGGCAGGGAGACCTTGTAGGTCAGGTCGACCTGGGACGGGTCGAGTCCCGCCTTGGCCATGGCCTGGTTGCGCATCGGCGTGTCGATGATTCCGGGAGCCACACAGTTGATCCGGATGCCGTTCTTGCCATACGCGTCCGCGACGTCGTACATGAGGCCCTCCAGACCGGCCTTGGCCGACGCATACGCAGTCTGTCCCGAACCACCCTGACCGCGCAGCGCAGCGATGGACGAGATGTTCACGATGGCACCGCCACCTCCCTTCTGCATGACCGGCACGACCGCCTTGACCAGCATGAAGGGCGCGGCCAGGTTGATCGTGAGCACGTTCTGGAGCAGCTCGACCGAGGTCTCGAGGAGGCTGGTGGACGAGGAGATGGCTGCGTTGTTCACCAGGATGTCGACCGTCTGGTACCGGGCGACCGCCTCGTCCACGATTCGCTGGGCCTCGCTCAGATCGCTGAGGTCGGCCGTGACGATGGTCGCCTCGCCGCTCTCCTTTTCGATCATCTCGAGGGTGTCCCGGGCCCGATCCTCGAACTTGTCGACGAGGACCACCTTGGCCCCTTCGCGGGCGAAGAGCACCGCCATGGCCCTGCCGGTACCCAGACCCGGTCCGCTCGACCCGGCGCCCGTCACGATGGCCACCTTGCCTTCGAGCTTGCCTGACATGGATGTGACCCCTCCCCGACTCGTCCGACCCCCGGGGCGGGTGCGCCACAGAGTCCACTGGGTCGGCTGCGGTCGGGCGCCGAGCGTACTACAGGGCCACCCCGGCTGAACTGGACATCTCCTCGGGTCTTCCCATGAACCCCGGGAGGCGGATATGTCGACGCGCTCTCGTGAGCCCGAACGGGTCGTCCGACACGTTGGGCTTGTCAGGACGGTAGACCCGTGGTTCGCTTACCGGGGGGCCAACCGGGCGCGGGAGCCGGCGGGGAGAGCCCTGCAGGGTGGAAGATGGATGGACAGCCCATCGACGAGGGCCTGCGGTACGGGGCGGACCTGTAGGAGGTCATGATGACGAAACCAGTGACGATCGTGTCGCTCGACTCACACGCGCAGGTCCCTCAGGACGCATGGGCGACCTATCTCGAGAAGCCCTATCACGACCTCTTGCCTCGCTTGGCCGGCGAGAACCAGAAATGGGTGGAGGTCATGGGCCGCCTGATGGTCGACCGCACGCACACGGAGCACGAGGTCTTCGACCGCGGCGGGGGATATCGTGCGGGTCTCAGAGGAATGTTCGACCGCGACACCCGCTTGGCCGAGATGGACCGGGAGGGGATTGCCGGCGAGTTCGTCTACAACGGCGAGCCACGCCAGGTCGCGTTGTTCTTCCAGCCCTCCAACTCCAAGTACGCCGACGACGCGTGCGAGGCGGGCGTCCGGGCCCACCACCGGTGGGCCTACGACGAGTTCGGCTCGGCCGGAGACCGGATTCTGTTGGCCGGGGTCACCGGCCACGCGCCGTGCCGCGACATGGACGCGACCCTGGCCGAGGTCCGTTGGATCTCGGACCACGGGTTCGTCGGGTTGGTCGCACCGGGCATGACGGGGTATCCCGACCAGCCTCCGCTCTACGACGATCATTGGGATCCCCTCTGGGCGCTCTGCGAGGAGCGCGAGCTGACGCTGATCGTCCATGCCGGGTACGGGCCCGAAGCCGGACCCTTCTTCGGCGAGGTGGCCGACGTCTACGACGAGATGCAGATTGCCGGTGGCTTGACCGACGAGCTGCTCTCCCGCTTCACCACCAGCGCCATGACCACCAAGTTCTTCAACAGTCTCGATACCCGTCGCCCGCTGTGGCAGTTGACCCTCGGCGGTGTCTTCGATCGTCACCCGAACCTGAGGCTCCTCTTGACCGAAATCCGAGCCGATTGGTTGCCGGCCATGCTCGGGCACTTGGACGAGCTCTTCGAACAGCACCGAGCCGATCTGCCCGCCGCCCGCAAGCCGAGCGAGTACTGGCAGAGCAACGCCACCACGTGTCTCTCCTTCGCCCACAAGGCCGAGGTCGAGATGCGGTACGAGATCGGCGTCGACACGGTCGCCTTCGGGCGCGATTACCCGCACCCCGAGGGAACCTGGCCCAACACCGGGGAGTGGATCCGCGACGCCTTCGCAGGCGTTCCCGAGCCGGAGCTGAGAGCGATGCTCGGCGGCAACGCCATCGCACGACTCGGTCTCGACCGAACCAGGCTCAATGCCGTGGCCCAGCGGGTGGGTCCGACCCTCGCGGATCTGTCCGCCCGCACCGCGGAGCTCTCCCCCGAGCTGCTGCACCACTTCGACGTCCGGGGTGGTTACCTCAAGCCCGCCGAAGGCGCGAGTCGCCTGGCCGAGGCCGACGAGTCGATACGGTGGGACCTGTCCCGCCTGGCGCACTCGGGGGCGGTCCCACGGTGATGGAGTTCAAAGAGCTCATTCCGGCGTTCGGGGCAGAAGTGGTCGGCTTCGACCCGAACGCTCCGCTCGACGCTCAGACCCGCGATCGCCTGCGCCGGGCGTTCGACAGACGGGGCGTTCTCGTGTTCCGAGACCTCGACCTGGACTACCCGAGCCAGGTGCACCTGTCTCGGATGCTCGTGAGGAAGGAGGGCGGGGTGGACACTCCAAGGGCTGCCCCGGCCCCCGACGGCGGCAACTGGTACATCTCGAACCGGCAGGAGGACGCGGCAGCTCCGCACGGCCGCCTGCAATTCCATTCAGACGGCATGTGGGCCGACGAGACCTTCGAAGTGCTGTCGCTCTACGGCGAGGACGTCGAGCCGCCCTCGGTGCCGACCGCCTTCGTCAGTGGCGTCCATGCCTGGCGCACGTTGCCCGAGGAGCTTCGGTCGCGCGTCGGAGAGCATGGGGCCCGGCACACGGCCGGCGAGGTCGGCCGGGGCGATCTCACCGACGTCCTGGAGTTGACCGTCGAGCGGGCTCCATCCACCGTCAAGCCGCTGGCCTACCACCACCCGCGTACGGGCGAGACGGTGTTGTACGCCTGTGAACAGATGACGAAGGAGGTGGTCGACTGCGAGCCGGAGGAAAGTGAGGATTTGCTCGGGCAGCTCTTCGCCCACATGTACGACCCCTCCGTTCGCCTGATGCACGAGTGGCGCCAGGGTGACCTGGTGGTGTGGGACAACATCGCCCTCCAGCACGCCCGGCCCAACGTCACGCTGGACGGGCCGGCTCGGACCCTGCGCAAGGTGGGATATCCCATGCCGCACCTCGAGCCCGACGAGATGCCGGTCTACGGCGCCGCCCGCTGAACGGCTCACGGAGGGTCCGGGTGGGGCGTCTGGACGGGCGAGTGGCCATCGTCACCGGCGGTGGGGACGGAATCGGCCGCGGGATCGCGAGGCGCTTCGCCGCGGAAGGAGCCAAGGTCCTCGTGGCGGACATCAACGGGGAGACGGCGCGAGAGGTCGCGGGAGAGATCGTGTCCGAAATTGGAGGCGAGTCCCTCCCATTGGCCGCCGACGTCAAGGAGAAGGACACGGCCGCCGCCATGGTGCGGACCGCCCTCGACGCCTGGGGCTCCGTCGACATCCTGGTGAACAACGCATGGGGCGGTGCGTCATTCGGATCCGTCGAGGAGAAGACTGACGAACAGCTCGCCCACGGGTTCGGACTGGCGTTCTACGGACCGTTCTGGGCGATGCAAGCCGCGTTTCCCTCCATGAAGGAGAACGGCTGGGGCCGTGTCATCAACATGTGCTCGACGGCCGGTGTGAACGCCTTCTTGGGCACGCTCGAGTACAACTGTGCCAAGGAGGCGCTGCGCGCCCTCACCAGGACGGCAGCGCGTGAATGGGCCCCCTACGGGATCGTCGCCAATGCCGTGTGCCCGGGAGCCAAGGGCTCGGGGATGCGTCGACGCTACACAGAGGATCCGGAACTCGAGGCGATGCTCGATGCGGCGAACCCGATGGGGCGCATTGGCGATCCCGAGACCGACATCGGACCCGTTGCCGTGTTCCTCGCCAGCGACGATTGCCGCTACTTCACCGGGAACACCCTCTTCGTCGACGGCGGCAGCAGCATCAACGGGTCATCGTGGCAGCCCGCCCAGTGGGCAGAGGACCACCCACGGGACGAGGATCACCAGACGTGACCGATCAATCAACCGCTCGGGTCGCCGAGGCTCGCTCTCGACCGGCACCCCCCTCGAGTGTGAGTGAACAGGCCCGGGGCTTCCTCGCCACGGAGTACATGCCCGAGGGCAGCGAGCCGCTGCCGAACGCTGATGACGTCGATGGCTGGCTCCGTCATGTCGAGGTGTCCGATCGCGCCATCGCCGAGCGTATCGGCGACCTCGGACTTCCGGTCGAGACCGAGGAGACCCAGATCGCCGGGGTCCACACGTACGTGTTGCGCCCTTCCGATGTCCCCGTCGGTCGAGCCACCCCGGTGTTCCTCGATTTCCACGGTGGGGGACTGGTCTACGGGGGAGGGGACCTGTGCCGAGCGATCTGCACTCCGTTCGCCCTCACCCGGGGGATGGTCACGTGGGCCATCGACTACCGCATGCCGCCCCGATACCCGTACCCGGCCGCGCTGGACGACGGAGTGGCGGTGTACCGGGCGCTTCTGGACCAGCGGGCGCCACAGGACGTGTTCGTGGGCGGGGCCTCGGCCGGCGGGAACCTGGCTGCCGCGCTGATGGTGCGGCTGAAGGAGGAAGGGCTGCCGATGCCGGCCGGGTTGGTGCTCCTGACCCCGGAGGTGGACCTCACCGAGTCGGGCGACACGTTCTCGGTCCTGCTCGGTGTGGACAACGTGCTGCGTCCCCTGATCGAAACGAACCGGCTGTACGCCGCCGGCCACGACCTGGCCGACCCGCACCTCTCACCGCTCTTCGCTGACGTGACGGGGTTCCCGCCCACGTTCCTCCAGAGCGGCACCCGAGACCTCTTCTTGTCCAACACGGTGCGGATGCATCGCAAGCTGCGGGCCGCCGGCGTCGAAGCCGAGCTCCACGTGTGGGAGGCCATGCCGCACGGAGGCTTTGGTGGGGCTCCCGAGGACATTGAGATGGTGGGCGAGGTGAGACAGTTCCTCGACCGGCACCGCCGGTCCGAGGCACCCCGCCGTCCCTAGCGGCCGCCGACCTCCGGCGCGAAGAGTGCAGGATCGCCGAGCATGATGTAGATGTCCTCCTCCCACCACGTGCAGCGCCAGCCGGCGGGGGTCCGCTCGAAGCGCCCTGCGTAGTGGCCGATACTCTCCTCGAACAACCCCTCGCGGGGGCCCAGCCCGGCGTGATACCCGCGCATCCGAACTCGCGCCTCGGCGGTGTCGCCGTCGATCCGGGCCGAAAAGTTGCCGACCAGATGCTGGGTCACGATCTCCGCACTTCCGATCATCCCGCGGGCGAAATCGATGAGATTGGCACGACCGGTGATCACCATCGGCTCCATGCGAGCATCCCGAGCCTTGAACTCCCCGACTGCGTCCTCGGCAAAGAAGTCGTCGAGCAGGTCCCACTGTTTTTGGTCCAGCGCATCGGTGAACCGGTTGATGAGTTCCTCGATGGCGATGCGATCTGCCACCGCGTCAACGTCGACCTGCGTGCTCACGGCGCCCCCTTTGGCTAGCCACTCCATTGGAGCATATTGGCCAACCCTGACGCCTGGGGTGGGGCGCCCAGGGCGTGATCGCTCCGAAGACCGTGAACGGTGCTCGCGGCGCGACGCAGCCCCAATACAGTGAGCGCGATGGCCACGTCGGAACCTGGTTCGGCACGGGTGGCAGGCATCGCCGAGGTCGAGCAGATCGGGCAGTTGCTCCATGACTTCAACACCGAGTTCGAGGAGCCCACGCCCGGCGCCCCAGCGCTCGCCGAGCGGATCGAACAGCTCATGAGAGGCGGTGACACCGTCGTTCTGCTCGCCGGTGCGGGTCCTGACGGCGTGGCCGTTCTCCGGTTTCGTGTCGCCATTTGGAGTCCAGGATTCGAGTGCTACCTGGCCGAGCTCTATGTGCGGAAGGAGCGGCGGGGTCGTGGAGTCGGTCGCGCGCTCATGGAGGAGGCCCTCCGGGTCGCCCGGGAGCGGGGTGCCGACACCATGGACCTGGGGACCGACGGGACCGACGGTGTTGCCCATCGCCTTTACGAGAGCTTGGGCTTCAGCAAGCTGGCCCACGGGGACCACGGACCGGCGATGTATGTGTACGAGCGCGAGCTGTAGCGGGCGGCGTTGAGGACCACCAGGCGAATTCCCGGACGTGAGCCCGGCGGTCACATTTTGGTGGTGGCCGGCGTCAAAATGATGTGAGCACGGTGGAAGTGACGGACTTCGACGCCCAGCGGCCCCGGCTGACTGCGATCGCCACCCGCATACTGGGGTCGGAGGCCGATGCCGACGACGTCGTGCAGGAAGCCTGGCTTCGGCTCTCGCGGGCTGGCGACGTCGACGACCTGCCCGCCTGGCTGACGACCGTCGTGACGCGGTTGTGCCTGGACCAGCTCCGCAGAAGACGGACACGGTCGGCGGCCGAGGCCGGGTTCCCCGCCGACCCGGCGCCGGTCGACCCGGAGGCCGACACGGTGCTCGCCGAGCAAATGGGCGATGCCATGGTGGTGGTCCTCGACGCTTTGGCGCCTGGGGAGAGGGCGGCCTTGGTCCTGCACGATGTCTTCGGGTATCCGTTCGACGAGATCAGCGCGGTGATGGGCCGCTCTGGTACGGCGGTACGCCAGCTGGCGAGCCGGGCGCGGCGCAAGGTCCAGGGCGTACCGGAGCCGGCCGCCGTGCGAGCCACGCGCGCCGAGAGCCAACGGGTCGTCGACGCGTTCCTCTCTGCAGCCCGAGGAGGGGACCTTGGCACCCTGTTGTCCCTTCTCGCGCCCGACGCTGTCATGCGTGCCGACCTCGTTGGACAGCAGATGGGCACGGACGCCGTCTATGACGGCGCTACCGCCGTGGCCGCTCGCCTCAACGGCGCTCGGGGGGCTCTGCCTGTCTCCATCGATGGCGAACTCGGTGCCGCCTGGATCCACGCCGGGGAGGTCAAGGTCGCCTTCGTGTTCCATGTCGAATCGGGCCTGGTTCGCGAGGTGGAGCTGATCGCCGACCCAGACGTGCTGGCGACCATGGACGTCGGCCGTGTGCGGGTGGAGTCTCGAGACGTTGATGCGAGCGGGCGACCTTCGGCACGCACGTGAAGGTCCGACAAAGCGAGAGGATGCGAGGATCATGAAGACCATGACCTGTCGAGAACTGGGTGGCCCGTGCGATTCTCCGCACCAGGGCATGACGGCAGACGAGGTCATAAAGGCGCAAGATCGACACCTCGAGGAGGTTGTCGCGAACGGCGAC
This sequence comes from uncultured Acidimicrobiaceae bacterium, assembly GCA_963787485.1. Lineage (GTDB taxonomy): Bacteria > Actinomycetota > Acidimicrobiia > Acidimicrobiales > RAAP-2 > Bog-473. The sequence continues at coordinate 1,190,761 of CAWBDF010000007.1, forward strand.
ACGAACCATGAGAGCGCCTTGAAGGAGATGAAGGGCCGGTGGAAGAACCCCATCAAAGGCATGGGGTGGTACCGGCAGGCGAAGCGAGATTTCGCCGCGCTTCCCGAGGGCTGACGCTCCCGTCGGTCCGGGTCCGACAGACGTGCACGTTTTGCCTGCAGCGCTTCAGGTCCCAAGCACAGGCGTGGCCGTCCCCGACGAGCATTGCCAGCACCTCCCTGGGGGAAGAAGCCGACGTGGTTGAGCGATTAGGCGACCGTGCGGATCCCCAATCGAACCCCCTCGGCCTCTCGCGCCGAGAACCGCCGGCCGTATCCCGGTCGGCCGCTCGTGCCAACCGCGCGTTCCCCGCTCGCCGTAGTGCCGGGTACCTCGAGTGCCCACCGGCGTTCCTCGCGGTCCCAGGCTGCCGTGGGGACTCCGTCCACCAGGGCCCGCAACGCCAAGGGCTCTGTCATTGCCTCGCGAAGACCGCGCACCGTTCTGGCAGTCGCGGGCGGAGCATCCCCTCGGCCGGCGTCTCGCGCCATGAGCCGAGAACCTCAATCGCTGAACTTGAGTGTTCTACCGCCCGTGCAATTGAGGCGGGGGTTTCGGGTACCTCGATCCCACTTGGGACGCTGAGTTCCACAACGACTTGGTCGCAGTCGAGTTCTTGGAGAGTGGGTTCGGCTGCTTGTCCCAGCGCAGCGGTGACCTGCGCGCGCACGAGAATGAGCGCAGTTGCATCCCGAGTTGTGGCCACGCGCAGTCGGTAGCGATCGGTCATGGAGGGGCACCCTTCGTTCGAAACCGTGATGCTCGAGCTCTCGTCATTGATACCAGTCGTTGTTGAACCTGCGATGAACGAGGGACCGCCGTTCGATGAATTCCGTGCCGCACGCGCTGAGGACCTCGGTGTGAGGCGCCGACCGTCAGAGATCCCTGGGCGAGGGTCCGCCCCGAAACCAACCTGAGGGGGAACCGTGCCAAGCTGACCGGGTGATCGAGGCCCGTGGGCTCTCCAAGCGGTTCGGCAACGTGGTGGCGGTGGACGACTTGTCCTTCGACGTGCGTCCCGGGACCGTGACCGGCTTCCTCGGGCCCAACGGGTCGGGCAAGTCGACCACCATGCGCATGATCATGGGCCTCGACTTGCCGGCGTCGGGCACGGTCACCGTGTTGGGACGGCGCTACCGCGACCTGCCCTGGCCGCTGCGGGAAGTGGGCGGGCTCCTCGAAGCGAGGGCCATCCACCCGGGTCGTTCCGCCAGGGCTCATCTGCTCACCTTGGCCCGGAGCAATGCCATCGCTCGGGCCCGTGTCGACGAGGTGTTGGAGCTCGTGGGCCTCGCCTCGGTGGCCGGCAAACGAGTGGGCAAGTTCTCGCTCGGGATGGGCCAACGCCTGGGCATCGCCGCCGCCCTGCTCGGCGACCCAGGAGTGCTGCTGTTCGACGAGCCCGTGAACGGCCTCGACCCCGAAGGAATCCGCTGGGTGCGTACGCTGTGCCGGAACCTGGCCGCTGAGGGTCGCACCGTGTTCGTTTCGAGCCACCTCATGGCCGAGATGGCGCTCACCGCCGACCATCTGGTGGTCATCGGCAAGGGCAGGCTGATCGCCGAGACCTCGGTGGCTGACTTCGTCGCCAGCAGCTCTCGGCAGTCGGTCAAGGTGCGCACGCCGGCGCCGCACCAACTGTCCGATTCCGTGACCGACGAGGGCGGCACGGTCATCTCCGATCCCGACGGATCTCTGACCGTCACCGGCTTGTCCGCACCGGAGGTGGGCGACCTGGCCTTGTCGTTGGGCGTCGCCCTGCACGAACTGACCCCCGTCGCCTCACTGGAGGATGCGTTCATGGAGCTGACCGACGACGCCGTGGAATTCCGAGGCGGATCGTGACTGCAGTCCTCGGGGCTCCGACCCCCTTCGCCATCGAGCAGCCGCCGGGCCGCGTCGGTCTGGGCCGGGCCATGGCCGCCGAGTGGACGAAGCTCTGGTCGGTCCGGTCGACCCTGTGGACCCTTGTAGCAACCGTGGTGGCAGTGGTGGGCTTGTGCGCGCTTGGCACCGGCACGGTCAGCCCGTCCGACATCATTGAAGATCCGACCCGCCGGAGCCTGGTCGGGATCTTCCTCGGTCAGCTCATCTTCGGGGTGCTGGGTGTCCTGGTCATGAGCGCCGAGTACGGCACAGGAACGATCCGCGCCACGTTGTCGGCTGTGCCCCGCCGGCCCGTTGTGCTTGGGGCCAAGATCCTCGTGTTCGGAGCGGTGGCGGTCGTGGTGAGTGAGATCCTCGCCTTCAGTGCCTTCGCCGTCGGCCAGGCCATCTTGTCGGCCAAGCACGCCGTCGGGTCCTCGGCGGCGGCCTCGCAACGCGCCCAGCAATTCGGGGTGAAGATCCCCCACAACCTTCAGGCCGCGCTCTCGACCGGCTCGGCGTCCTTGGGGCAGGCGGGCGTCCTGCGGGCGGTATTCGGTGCCGGTCTCTATCTGGCCCTGCTCGGACTGCTGGCCCTAGGACTGGCCACCATCATCCGCCATACGGCCGGCGCCATCTCGGCCTTCGTCGGGGTGGTGCTGGTCCTGCCCCTCATCGTCCAGGCGTTGCCCACGTCCATCAGCAATGCCGTGGCCCGCTACCTGCCAGCCAACATCGGCCTGGTCATGTTCTCCACCCACGGGGTGCCCGACCGCGTTGGACCCGCCTTCAGCCCGTGGGCGGGCTTCGCCATTCTCGTGTTGTACACCGTGGTGATCCTGGGGATCGGCTGTTGGGTCCTCGTGCGCCGCGACGCTTGACAGCGTCGGCCGCGGCGGCGCCCGGTCCCGATTTGCACCGGTCGTCGTTGCCTGGAGGCGACCGATCTCCGATTCACGGGGTGACACCAGGCTGTCGGTGCCCATTGATGTCGATTCCAAGGACGTGCAGAAGGCACCCATTGTCGTCGGGGTGCTGTTTCACCTTCGTTGGAGCGAGCCTGCGATCGCACCGTCGGTCCACGTCGGTAGAGATGAGGTAAACGGGAGGGGAACGAGATGAGCGGGTTGTCGACGGCAGGGTTGGAGCGGGTGGCCGAGGTTGCCGCTTCGCACGTTGGACCGGACCGGGTACCGGGAGTGGTGGCGCTCGTCGCGTCCGGCGACGACGTGCACGTCGAGACGTTGGGTGCATTGTCGATCGGTGGGCCGTCGGTGCGGCGCGACTCGCTGTTCCGGATCGCGTCGACCACGAAGCCGATCACCGGGGCGTTGACGATGGGGCTCGTCGATGATGGGCTGGTGTCGCTCGATGAGTCGGTGGAACGACTGCTGCCAGAGCTTGCATCGCCTCGGGTTTTGCAGCAAATGGACGGACCGCTCGACGAAACCATCGCTGTGCAGCGCGAGATCACCGTGCGTGACCTGTTGACCTTCACGGGAGGATTCGGGATGCACGTTGGCATGTTCGAGACGGCGTCGCCGTGGCCGATCGTGGTTGCGGCGACCGACGCCCAGTTGGCCACGATGGGTCCGCCGGATCCGAAGACTGCGCCGGAACCCGATGAGTGGATTGAGCGTCTCGGGTCGCTGCCGTTGATGGCGCAGCCGGGCGAGCGCTGGCTGTACAACACCGGTGCGCAGATCCTCGGCGTGCTGTGTCAACGCGCCGCGGGTGCTTCAAGGTATGAGGAGGTGCTGCGAACTCGCCTTCTCGAGCCGCTCGGGATGACCCAGACGGCGTTCTGCGCGTCGGACGTGTCGCGGCTGGCGACCGCCTATGTCAACACGCCGGACGGGTTGACGATCTGGGACCCGCCGAAAGGCGGATGGTCAGAGCAGCCAGCGTTCGATGACGGTGCAGCGGGGCTGGTGTCGACAGTCGATGACCTGCTCGCTTTCGCAAGGATGTTCCTGCGTGGCGGGGCGCCGGTGTTGTCTTACGAGGCGGTGGGTGAGATGACGCGCGACCAACTCACACCCGCACAGCGGACAGGGCAGGAGGCGTTCTTGGCTGAACGCTCCTGGGCGCTCTGCCAGTCGGTCATCGTGTCCGGCGAGCGGACGGGTGCGTTCGGATGGGACGGCGGGCTCGGCACGTCGTTCCTCGTCGATCCGAACTTGGACCTGATCGTCATCGTGCTTACGCAGCGACTGTGGGAATCCCCGCAGCCGCCCGCGGTGCACACCGACCTGCAGGCGGCGGCGAACGCCGCCCTGCGCTGATCGACATCGCATCAGGAGCGCCTTCCAAGCATCGATCTCTTCGAGAGACATCGATTCATCGATGTCGAGGCGCCCGTGACGAGCATGGGCTGGTTCGAGCGGACAAGACCCTGCCACAGACGTCATTCATCCACGCCGAATCTCCTGATTCCAGTCGTCGGCCAACACGAATTGGCTGACAGTACCCACTCCTCGTCAGGAGTATTCATGGGACTTCTTGGGGTTGAATCGCCAGATGTACAGTCCGAAGGTGATCAGCCAGATCGTCACCGGGTACGCAGCGATCCGCTCCATCGTTCCTCGACCGATGCCAAAGAACCTGTGCGAAGCGAAACACAACAGTGCGGCCAGCGCCAGGCTGCTGAAGGTCAGCATGGATCGCCGCATGGATTCCGGCAGCGTGAGCACGCTCCCAAGCACGAGGATCGCGACGTTGCCAACCGCGATAGCGAGAAAGGCTCCGATGATGTGCATGGTCCGATTCTCGTTCTCGGGAAAGAATCCGACGAGGATCGAACCGAGGCCTCCCAATGCCATCAAACCGAACCCGAACATCGCTGCGCGCCGCTCGCGAGGGACTCTCTCGGTGAACTCGTGGTAGAGCAGAGCCGAGCCGATCACCATGATCAGGCCGAGCAGGAGGAATCCGACGTAATCCATCAGCCACCAACGAGGTGAGCACATCGCCGGAGAGCCGTAGCCGCCACAGCTGGTTTCGCCCAGATCGCTGATCGAGTTCGAGACCAAACTGTAGCCAGGGATAAAGACCCAAGCCACGATTATCTGAATCAGGAAGTAGAGCGCCGCGGCCGTGAAGATGGCAGGCCCAAAAGACGGATGAGCGTCATGTCTCTCTCCGATCCATCTGACAACCCGATAGTTGCTTTGGTACGGAATGTTCACAGAACCGACTGGGGCTTGGTTCTCCACGACCCTCCTCGCCACTGGTCTCAGTTGGGACTTTCTTTGGCACTTGCCCAATCCTTCATACGTCCTCCCGATCTGACCTGCGTCGCATCTGGAGAGAGCGCACTGCATCCGCAAGTTCGTCGAGACAACATCAGCTCAGAGGCACCCCAACGCTGCAGGGCGATCTCAATGGCCCATGATCCGGGGCAGCGCGTAGCCGAGCTGAGGAGGAAATAGACGAAGCCACACGCGCCGGTGCCAACATTCGTCGACGTGATCGACGTGGACCTGAGTAGTATTAGTTCGAGCCCGCGTTCATTGGCCCGCGAGACTTCGAGTACGAAGAGGGTAGGTGTCCGCTCCAGCTTCGAGTTGCCGTGTGTCTCGGACTTGGTCAACCACTGCAGCCGACCTGAGTATCCCAGCTGAGCCGCTTCCGGGAGGTCTACTTGACGACGACCGGCAATCGACTGTACCCCCTGTTGTCGGTGTGGTACATGAAGCGGGAGTTGGCGAGATCGACGTCCCACTCAGGGAAACGTTTGAGCACTTCTTCCAACACGATGCGACCTTCGAGTCGAGCCAGCGCCTGTCCCAGGCAGTAGTGGGCCCCGAAACCGAAGTACATGTGCTTTCCTGGCTTGCGCGTGACGTCGAAGCGGTCGGGATCCGGGTAGACACGGTCGTCGCGACCTGCGGACGCCGTGAGCGTCACCATAATGCTGTTCGCTGGCACGACCTCACCGTGAAACTCGAAATCGTCTTTACACCAACGGCAGTTCGTGAGCGTGTTCGGCTCGTACCGCAGGACCTCCTCGACGGCCCGCACGGAGAGTGACGGGTCCTCGACGATCTTGCGTCGTTCCTCCGGATGTTCAGCGAGGAGGCGCCCGATCCAGCCGATGAGGATCCGTGTCGTCTCATTGCCAGCAGCAGCGATGATGTTGACGTAGCAGAGCAGCTCGTCGCGGCTCAGCCGACGCATCACGCCGTTCTCGTCCTCGAATTCCGCGTTCAACAGATGGCTCATGATGTCATCCGATGGGTGCTCCACCCTCCAGTCGATGAACTCGGCGAAGATGCCACCGTCAAGTGAGTGCGAGTCGGGCTCCATCTCGGATGAGTCGAATTCCTCGCGCGTGTAGGCGAAGTGGTCGCGGATGCGAACCTGCTCCTCTTCGGGAATTCCAAGGAGCATGCTGATCACTTGCATCGGTACGATCGATCCGAGGTCGCTCACGAAGTCGAAGCGATCAATTCCAACCATGGGATCGAGCAGCTGGCCACAGAGCTCGCGTATCTTCGGCTCTAGCGCCGATACCCGCTTCGGAGTAAACATCCTGGACAGCAGCGCCCGATGGATGCCGTGCATCGGAGGCTCGTCGAAAATCAACGTGCCCGGAGGGATCTCCCAGTCCGACTTGAGAAGACCGAGGGTCACCCCCTTGCGAGAGATGAATACGTCCCGCGTCAAGAGAACCTTTTCGACATCGTCGAACCGACTTACCGCATAGAAGTCGTGCTCTTCGTTGTAGTACAGCGGCGCCTCTTCTCGGATCCGCCTGAACAAGGCATGCGGGTCGACCATGATGCTGTGGTCGTACGGGTCGAAGATCAGTTCGCTGCTGGTAGCCGTCGTCACTGTTTCCCTTCCTTGTCGATGCCGCTGCGGCCAGGCGCAATCGTCACCTGACGAGAACCCCCGAAGACTTCCCTGCTCTGGGGACCGTGAAATGTCGCCACGGCCACGAATGTAGCGCTGTACGCCCCCTGATGGAGATGAGGGGGCGACTTCGACTCTCTCGTCAAGGCGGATTGTGTGCTTGACAAATCAGCCCGTCGATGAGTGACGTGGGCCGAAACCTCCATCCACGCAGCTCAGAAGACCCCGGCGAGGGAGGGAGTGACACTCCATTGTTCAACCATGAGACGCCAGCCCATAACCTTCCGTTCGTGAAGGTGCGCTTTGCCGTATCGGTTGGGATCGGCTTCCCCGATCCCGTGCTCTTGGCGTCGGTGGTTACCGGGGCAGAGGAGGGGGGTTTTGACAGCATCTGGTTCTCTGATCTCACGATACTGCCGGGAACGAATCCCTTCTTGGCTGTGTCCTTCGCAGCGGCGGCATCGCACCGGTTGAAACTAGGTGTGAACCTGGTTCCTTTCGGCTATCGGCCATTCCTCTTCGCTCGGCAGGTGGCCGAGCTCGACCAGATCGCGGCTGGCCGGCTGCTGGTGACCTTGGTTCCCGGACTCGACAGAGCGGGTGAGCGAGCAGCGTTGGGGATCTCGGGGCAGCACCGAGGAAGGCTTCTCGACTCCCTGGTTCCGGACCTGCGGTCCTGGTGGGCGGGAGAGTTCGTGCGGGTTCCTGATGGCGGCGATGCCGAGCTGCGACTTGCAGTTCTGCCCGCCCAGGATCCGTTGGAGATCTGGTTGGGAGGAAGCGGGCCTGAGGCGGTTCGCCGAGCCGGACGACTGGCGGATGGTTGGTTGGGATCGAATGTCAGCCCTCGGACGGCTGGCACCATCAGGGCTCAGATCCAGGAGGAGGCGTCGGAGGCGGGCAGGACGATCGACCCCGAGCACTTCGGATTGAGCATTGGGTATGCCCGCCAAAGCTCAGATCTGGAGCGGGCGCCTCAGTTGCGAGCGTCGACGGCGGGGCAGATCAATGTCCCCATCGGAGACGGACCACTACGAGCATTCATCGGTGAGTTGGTCGATCAGGGCCTGTCGAAGTTCGTGCTGCGGTCTCTGGCGCCCGTTTTATCCTGGCCCGACGAGCTCGACTGGTTGGCAGCCGTGGTGCTCGACCTGCAGACCTGACCAAAGCAGGGGAAATGCGCAACAGCAAGGTGTTCCACGGTCACTGGCCGCCCTGAGCCGCCCGAGGTGGTCACCGTGCGATGGTACGCCTCGGGTGACGTGTGTGATCTGGTGCACTGCCGTCACGTGGTCGGTACTCTCCCAGCTCCTGGCCGTTCGACGGAGACATCGTCGTCTCCACGTGTGGGCAGACAGCGGGTCATGACAGCCATTTCGCGTCCCTGCCGATGACGGCCTCTGTGGAAGCGAAGTGGCGAATGGGGCTCACATCCAATGCTTTTCAAAAGTCTCTCTTGGATAGCGGGCACCCAGCCAGACTTGATTATTGACCGCCTCCATCCGCCAGCTACGGGTGCAGCACCGGTTGAGGTTGCTACTGCATCGTGATCGGAGCCTGACGTTTCGGCAGTTCGTGATCGGCGGGCCACTCAACGGTGACATTGATGCGGTTCCACACGTTGATGAGCCCAACGAGGTAGAGGAGCGCCGCAAGCTCCTCATCGTTGAACTCCTCTCGTGCGGCGGACCACACTGCTTCATCGACCCGCTGGCCATCGCCCAATCGGGTCATGGCCTCGGCCAGGTCGAGAGCCGAGCGTTCCCTGTCGTCGAACCCAGACGCCTCTCGCCAACCAGCCAATGTGTCCAATTTGGCCTGATTGACCCCAGTCTTTCTTGCCAGTTCTGAATGAAGACTGAGGCAAAAGGCACAGCCCGTGATCTGCGAGACCCTTACCTCTACGAGCTGACAGATCGCAGCGTCGAGCGGACTACGGGCCAGATGCCCGGAAAGGGTCAAGACGTCTTGGTACCACTGACCGCCCGTAGCGTAGGGATCGAAGCGCATAGTCCGATGGTACCGAGAGCGAAGCCGACGCTCAGAGCTCCAGAACCTGTCCCAGTACGCCATCGGGAGGGTGGGACACCCAACCCCACGGGCCAGCGGCTCTCGGGCTCCGAGTAGCAGCCACCGCGGTCTCAAGGACCGATCACTCGGTCCTCAATCCCGACCACTTGGTCCTCAATCCCGACCACCCCCTCTTTCGTAGAACCCAAGTGTCGCCGTGACAGGCGCTACGTTGCCCGGAGTGTTGACAGCGGCAGAGATTCGCCCAGTTGGAGAGAACTATGTGGACTAGAGGAATCATTGGAATCGTGCTGTGTATCGCTGGGCTGGTATGGATCGGGCAGGGAACAAATGCTCTCAGTGGATCGAAGCTGATGAGCGGGCATGGCCAGTACACCTTTCTCGGCATTGTCGTGCTGGTCGTTGGTCTGGCCTTCGTGGTTTGGGCAGCTTGGGTTCGCCGTCGGCGAATCGGAAATCAGACGGACTCGTAGGCCAGGCATCGTCTGAGCCTCTACGCCGGCGAAGACGGACCCTGGAGTACTGGCAAGACCGGTACGCATTGCTCCTGCCTCAGAACGATGCTCCGGGAAAAGGTGCCTCCCACCGCTCGGCTGGGTTCCGTCCGAGGATTCAAGCCCTTGGCATTGACGGACGATGTACTTAGACATGCATTCCGCAAAGGTCGCCTCGCAGAAAGACCTGAGCCAGGTCTCGACCACCCTGTGGCAGAAGTCCGTGCTGGCTGGCTGCGTGCTCGCCGCATGCCTCGCACTAATCGGCGTGATGGCGATCTTCTGAGAAAAGCCAGTAGGGACGGCCAAAAGGCCTCCGATACGCCCGTCGAATAGAGGGCACTCGCGAACGAGCGTGATGAGGGCTGCCCCGTATCGGCAACGGCAACTTGGCTTCGCGTCCACCAACAATGGCAAGGTGGACAAGATGGAAACCATCGCCCTCAACAATGGGGTCGAGATGCCCGCGCTCGGTCTCGGCGTCTTCCAAACGCCACCTGACCAGACTCGCGACGCCGTCCGGGACGCGCTCGACTGCGGATATCGCCACATCGACACCGCGGCGGCTTACGGCAACGAGCGCCAGGTCGGCGAGGCGGTGCACGGCTCGGATCGAGACCGGTCAGAGGTCTTCTTGGAGACCAAGATTTGGATCAGCGACTACGGATACGACAAGACGCTGCACGCCTTCGACAAAAGCGCCCGCAAGCTCGGCATCGAACAGATCGACCTACTGATCCTGCATCAGCCACTTCCGTCGGCATTCGAACGGACCATGGAGGCCTATCGCGCCCTGGAGTCCCTGCTGGCTGACGGCAAGGTCCGCTCGATCGGGGTCAGCAACTTCATGGTCGAGCACCTCACGAGGCTTTTGGACCGCGCCATGGTGGTACCGGCGGTCAACCAGATCGAATGTCACCCTTACTTTGCTCAGCAAGCGGTGCAGGACTTCGGCTCGAGGCACGGCATCGTCACACAGGCGTGGTCACCGATCGGCGGCATTACCTTCTATCGAGATGGCAAGCACACCAGTACTCTTGAAGACGCAGTCATTGGAGACATCGCCACCGCGCACGGCAAGACTCCTGCCCAGGCGATGCTGCGGTGGGGTCTGCAGCACGGGCGTTCGGTCATTCCGAAGTCCACCAAGCCCAACCGCATTGCGGAGAACGCCAACGTCTTCGACTTCGAGCTGTCCGCCGAGGAGATGACCGGTATCGACGGCCTGGACACCGGCCGTCGCGGCGGCCGGGAGATGGACGCGATCACCCTCGAAGCCTTCGGTTTCGAGATCCCGGAGGCCTGAAGATCGTCGCCAGCGCCAGATCGACGGTGTCGCCCCAGCTGTGTGCGTCTCAAACCTGCGCGTCCCAGAAAGCTGGACCGACGTACGGGCAACACGCCCCACCCTGCCGGGACTGTGGGGCACTCAGGCACTCTCACCAACGGCAGCACACGGGGCGGTGAACGGCTAGTTGATGGTTGCTGAGGCCAGCGGGAGGCGGTCAGGGACGGCGACGCCGCCAGCCGGCTCGACCGTCACCGCCAGCTGCGTGGGGTGGCCGGAGGCTACGGTGAACGCGGCGCTGGCCGGGTCCTGTCCGAGGAGCCCGAGCGAGATGGCCTTCGAACCAAACATCGCCCAAAGTTGGTAAGTCTGGCCCGGCGAAAGAGCGGGCATGGACGACGAGACCAGGTATCCGCGCCCATTCGGAAGGACGACCATCTCGGCGAGCTTGGATCCCGAAGGCGAGAGGAGCGAGACCAATCGGTGTCCAGGGGTTGTCATGGCGGCCTGAAGCGCGGCGGATGAGGCACGGCCGTCGAGCGCCTCGCGAGCCTGGCCAAGTCTGTCGTCCTCGCGTATCAGGCCGACCGATAGGAGGGCGATCACCGCCAGGGAAGCGGCGACCACGGCACCTAGCGCCCACGGCTGAGCCATACGTCGAGGCCCGTGACGTCGTACCGTGGGTCGGTCATGCTTCGGGCTTCGAGGCGTCAACGAGGTCGCGCCGTTCGGGTCCTCGGGGGACCCTGACGGGACCGCAACCGGGAACGGTGCCGGGCGGCGGCCGCCGTCGCCCCCTTGAGGCGGGCCGATCTCATCGGCGATCCGGTCCCAGAGATTGGGCGGCAGCGGCACCACGGCCGTCCCCAGGGACGCCGCCATCTCCCGGTGTTGGTCCACCTCCGCCTGACATTCGGGGCACACCCAGAGGTGTCCCTCGACGGCTGCGGCCTCGTCGCGGTCGACCGAGTCCAGGGCGTATGCCCCGAGAAGCTCCCGTACCTCTTCGTGTGCCTGGTCAGCCGTCACCGCTCCGTCACCTGGCTGTCGGCAAGCACGCGCCGCATCCGCCGCAAACCGTTGCGAATTCGGCTCTTCACCGTTCCTTCCGGTTGGTCCAACAGGCCCGCCACTTCCCGATAGGTGCACCCTTCAAAGTATGCGAGCTCGATTGCTACGCGTTCGTCGTGCGAAAGGGTCTCCATAGCCCGGCCGACCTGGTCGGCCAGGACCAAATCGTTGACCTCACGGTCAAGGTCGTAGCCATCGGCAGCGATGCTCCGGCTGTCGCGCTGCTCCCGGAGCTGACGTGCCGTATTGGACCGCACGAGATCGACCGCTCGGCTGTGACATTTCGTCAGGAGGAAGGTTCGAAGCGATCCGCGGGATGGATCGAACCGGTCGGGATTACGCCAGAGCCCGAGAAAGATCTCCTGGGTCACATCCTCCGCTTCCGGGGCGTTACCGATGATGCGCCGAGCCAGTCCGATGACAGCGCCGCCATGGCGCCGGTAGGTCTCGGCCAGCGCGTCTTCGTGCTGCATTGCGACAGCCACGACCAGTTGAGTGTCGCTCAGTGTGGACAGACAAGTCACCACTGTGTCTTCGTGGCAGAAACCCCCTTTGGATGAGTGCGACGTCAGATGCGTTTTTCGGGCTCCTGTGTCACTCACCCATTTCGCACGTTGTCCAGTGCCGGGTGACGCCGCGCGCGCGCCGCCCCTAAGCTGGGGTTTCGCGATCGAATCGTCGGCCGGACGTCGCTGCGCAGGTCGGCCCCGGGGCATGCCCTATGCAGCTGCAAAACTCAACGTCCTTCGGCGTTTGGCTTCTTGCATGGAGTTCGGGCTGAACCCTTCGGAAATGTGGCTCGTCCGACGCCTTGGCGCCGCGACAGAGGGCAGACACCTTCGACTGTGTCCGTCGACTCGTCAAGCGTCAACGCCGGAACCGAGATCCCAATGGTCCCCAATTGCAGGGAATATCAAACGGCTCGCATCTGCAAGTGCTTCGGTGCCGAATACTCAACGGAACGAGTTCGATTCGGGGAGGAACATGACGACGGTCATCACCAGGGAGTCCCCACCGGCCGGCTGGTTCCGCCCGTTGCACCGGGCGCTCAGTCCCGCCGAGTGGCGCAGGGTCAGATGGATGGTGGTGTCGATCCTCTTCCTGCACGTGATCGGGTTCGGGATCTTCATCGCCTTCGTCGTTCCGGGCCACTACAAGGGCCTCGGCATCGGGGTCAGCGTGCTGGCCTACACACTCGGGCTCCGCCATGCCTTCGACGCCGATCACATCTCGGCCATCGACAATACAATTCGCAAGCTGACGAACGAGCGGCGCGGGGTGGACGGGTCAAAGAAGCCACTCAGCGTGGGCTACTTCTTCTCACTCGGCCACTCCACCATCGTCGTCGCCATCGGCGTGGGCATCGTGGTCGCCGAGAAGACCGTGTACGGCGCCGTCTCGAACACCAGCTCTGGTCTCGAGCAGTTTGGTGGCGTCTTTGGGACCATCGTTTCCGCATCGTTCCTCTACGTGATCGCCATCTTGAACCTCGTGATTTTGGCCGGGATCATCAAGGTGTTCCGCACCATGCGCAGGGGGACCTACGACGAGGCCGAGCTGGAGCGACAGCTCGACAACCGTGGCTTCATGTACCGATTCTTCGGAAGGTGGATGAAGTCGATCACCAAGGAATGGCAGATGTACCCCGTCGGAATCGTTTTCGGCATGGGCTTCGACACCGCCACTGAGGTGGCCCTCCTGGCCACCACGGCCCTACTGGCCACACAGTCCCTGCCCTGGTACTCCATCATGTGCCTCCCCATCCTCTTCACGGCGGGTATGTCCCTCATGGACACGCTGGACGGCTGCTTCATGAACGTCGCCTACGGCTGGGCTCTCTTCAACCCGGTCCGCAAGGTGTATTACAACCTGGCCATCACGGGGCTCTCTGTTGCCATCTGTTTCTTGATCGGAACCATCGAGGTCCTCGGTCTCTTACCCACGGAGTTGCATCTGCACGGCCGGTTCTGGGACGACATAGCTCGCTTCAATCTCAACACCGCGGGTTTCGTCATCGTGGGCATGTTCATCCTCACGTGGGCTGTCGCGCTCGCCGTGTGGCGCTTCGGCCACGTGGAAGAGAAGTGGACTGCCCAACTGAAGGTGGCCGAAACCTAAGGACTTGCCAAGCATTGCAGGCCCTATCGGAGGCCAATTCCAGTCTCCCGGTGAACTCCGATTTCGAGATGCCTGTTCGTGGGCTTGACTGGGGACTGCTTCGACAACGCGGCGGTCGGGGCCGTCTCGTGCACCCCCACGTGCGAAAATCATTTGGAGCCACCCCTGCCGCACCTGGCCGGGCTGACGAGCTACATCGGTCGGCTGCAGTCGTCTCGCCGGATCAAGTCGAGCTCCTCCCCAACCGCATAGGCCACGAAGACTGTACGAAAGGGTTCTTGGGAAATGAGGCGGCGGAGGGAATCGGGGCTGAACCCGCCGACCCAGCCGGCTCGTAAGGGTTGCCGACGTGGCTAGCTGCAGTGTTTGGGGTGCTCATCCTGCTGGCGGGACTCACGAGGCGGCCAAATCGGAAACGCCCAAGAGCGCGGCGAGGGCGATTTGAGCCGGCACCGACATCGGACACGATTGCACGCATCCACTTGCTGCCTCGGCAACGAAGTACACGTAGATCGGTGTGCAGACACCCCTTTGGTCCAGTACCGCAGGACGTCGCGAAACTGCGTTTCGCGGTCAGGTGGGCTGAGGAAGGAAGACAATGTTGGCAGATATTTTTGGTCCCGATTTGCTCATCGTGGCACTCGTCCTCGTTGTGCTGCTCTTCGGTGGTGCCGCCATCCCCAAATTGGCCCGCAATCTGGGCTCGGCGAAGAACGAGTTCGAAAAAGGACTTGACAAGGCGAACAATGCGGACCCGGTTGCTACCGCACAGGACGCCACGAAAACAGCTGGCATAGTCCCCACCTCGCCTCACATTCCGCTGGCCAGCGATCCTCCTTCACAAGACTGACCGCACAAGACGGAGTACGACGTCGAGAACTATGCGACGACAATCGGGTCGGTCTCCCACCGGCCGGGCTCGTCGTTCGTTCAGTCGCCCGACACCTGCGACAAGGTTGACAGGATTCCTACGGAAGCAGCGATGCCGCTCGTGACGCGACATACAAAGGAGTTGAAGGTGCACCACACAGAAGCACAGCCGGGTGCCCTCACGGCAGGCTCTGTCGTCATTGACATTGGAGGCGACGTCGGCGCCGCCGTGATCAGCATTCCCGATGAATCCACCGCTAGAGAAATAGAAATCCGCCGGGCAGGCATCGTGTGGGATGGGACACATACCGGCATTCGGCCCAGCGGTCGTCTCGGTTCCTTTGCCGTGTTTGGGAGCCTTCTAGCTGGTGACTATGAGATCCGTATTAGGGGCACCACCGCACCCGTCCGGGCTCTCCACATAGAGGGCGCCGAAGTGTCCCAGCTGGCTTGGTGCAACATGTCGCAGCCATCGATGGATGACCCGTAGGGCCATGCCCTGAGAAGCGAGTCGATGGTCGCCTCCTCGCGGAAGGGCGGCCTGAACGCTCGGGCACAGATTTGCGACTGGCCCATCCAGTACTTCTCTCAGGTCCGAATAGTGAACGCAACGCCGAACATCAATCTTGACCGCTCTGATCGGGAGCCAATGAGTCGAAGTGTTTAATCTCGAACCGGGAAAGCTTCTAATCGTTGGTGTCGTCGCCATCATCCTTTTGGGTCCAGACAAGCTGCCCGAGGTCGCTCGCCAGGTCGGGGGAGCGTGGCGCACTTTTGGTGAGTTTCGCACTCGCATAGAGAAGGAAGTTCAGAGCAATATTCCCGATCTGCCCTCCACCGCCGAGGTCGCTCGTCTGGTCCGATCGCCTTCTGCGCTGTTGAACCACCTATCGGGGATGGGACCTGAAGGTGAGACAGCCAGCGACGCTGCGAACCCCTCAGCGAAGCATCCCGACGTCGCTGCCGCAGCGGGTATCGAAGGACCGGTTCAAGGACACTCGAGGGATCGTGAGTCTTCTCACCATTCACTGCCGCAGCCAGAAGTTTCGCATCGAAGTCCGGCGGACGTCTCTGGCGATCCCGGCCTTAACTAAGCGGACGCAGACCAGACCATGTCGAGTCTCCTCACTGCCCAACGCAAGAACAAGCCCTCGACTGACAGCATGTCACTCGGGCAGCACCTGGGAGAACTTCGGCATCGACTGGTGATCTGCATCATTGCGGTGACGTTGACGACCTTGGTAGCCGCCATCGCCTATGAGCCAATATTGCACTTCCTTATTCGTCCCCTGTGCAGCGTCCAGGCCGGAACCGCGTCAAACGCTGCAGGATCGAGTCATCCTCTGATCTCGAAGACGGGGTCGACCTGTAATTTATATGTGACCTCACCCTTAGACGGGCTGTCGCTCCGGGTGAAGATCGCCGCCTTTGGTGGTCTCGTTATGTCCTCGCCGGTAATCCTCTTCCAATTGTGGCGTTTCGTAACTCCGGGTCTTGAGTCCAAAGAGCGCAAGTATGCCGTTCCGTTCGTCTTGTCGGCGTTCACCTTGTTCCTTCTGGGGGCGGCCACGGCCTACCTCACACTGCCGCACGCCCTGGCATTCTTGAAGTCCGTCGGCGGCCCAAACCTCCAGGCCATATACGACCCCATCCCTTACCTGGGGCTAATACTGCTGATGATGACCCTCTTTGGGCTCACCTTCCAGTTCCCAGTCGTACTCGTCTCGTTGGAGTTGGCACGGGTGGTTAGCCCAGCTGGACTTCTTCATTCATGGAGGTGGGCGATTATTATCATTACTGTTATCGCCGCGGTGGCGACTCCCAGTTCCGATCCGTTCTCGATGCTGGCCCTGGCCCTACCATTGATCTTCTTTTACTTCATTTCCATCGGTATCGGAAAGGTCCTGGGTCGGTGACCCTTCAGTTTCGTAGACCGATCGTTCGATAGGGAAACCAGCTGCCATTGGTGCAGTCGGGATCGGGACAGCGCCACCGACGCTGGTCATACAGCAGCCTCGTCGATCCGTTGGTCTCGCCGGGCTCGATAAATGTCACTTCACCTAGAGATTCTCTGGTGGGGCTCGCTGGAATCGAACCAGCGACGGCCTGAGGTTCCTTGCGTTAGCGGCGTAAGGCTCGGAGGCCTGACGTACCCGCCCTACTGCTGACCGAATGGGACGAGACGGAAGAAAGTCCGGACCTGGTCGACGAAGATGTCCGGTTGCTCAAATGCTGCGAAGTGCCCCCCGTGGTCGAGTTCGTCCCAATGAACGATGTTCGTGTAGCGACGCTCTGCCCAGCGCCTCGAAGGGCGGTAGATCTCCTTGGGAAAGATCGAGACGCCCAAAGGCACCTCAACCGGACCAGTTCGCAAATCACGAAAGCTTTCCCAGTAGAGACGTGCCGAGGATGCGCCGGTACCCGTCAGCCAGTACAGCATGATGTTGTCAAGGATCCGGTCGGCTCCAAGAGCGCTGACCGGATCGCCATCGGTGTCGGTCCAGTTCCAGAACTTCTCGAGGATCCAGGCGCACTGACCGACCGGCGAATCAACCAGCGAGTATCCGATCGTCTGAGGCCGGGTGGCTTGCTCTCGCGAGTAACCCGTGTCCCATGCCTCATGATGCTTCAAGGAGTCCAGCGCAGCCTGTTCAGCCTCGGTCAACTCACCTGGGTCCCGTCCCGGGCCGACGGCGAGCATATTGAGGTGAATCCCGACAACATGGGACGGATCGAGGATAGCGATGCGCGAGGTGACCGCAGACCCCCAGTCGCCACCTTGGGCGCCGTACCTGTCGTAGCCGAGTCGCGCCATGAGCTCTGCCCAAGCAGTCGCTATGCGCTCAACTCCCCAGCCGGTGGATGTCGGCTTGTCGCTGAAGGCGAAGCCCGGCAGAGATGGGCACACCACGTGGAAGGCATCGCGTGCCTCCCCACCATGAGCAACCGGGTCGGTGAGTGGGCCGATGACCTCAAGGAACTCAATGAATGATCCGGGCCAGCCATGCGTCATCACCAGGGGGGTGGCATCGTGGACCGGTGAGCGGACGTGAAGAAAGTGGATTCCGAGCCCGTCGATCTGAGTGCGAAACTGCGGGAAGAGATTGAGGCGTGCCTCTCTGCGTCGCCAGTCGTAGGTGTCGGCCCAGTAGAGGCAGAGATCTCTCAGATACTCGAGCGGGACACCCTGCGACCAGTCGGCGACCGTCTCATGCTCGGGCCAGCGGGTCCGGGCTAGGCGGCCTGTCAGGTCGAGAATGTCAGCGTCGCTGACCTCGATACGAAAAGGCGTGATCTCGTCGCTCACTAGGACCTCCCCAACGTCTTGCATCACGGTATCCAACCTTGTCCACGACGATGGCGAACGCGGCTGGAGGAATCGGCGCGGCCGGTGCATCCGCCACCCCAAAGGGTGCCCCCACTCGGCGCACATTCGGGCGTGTGGATAAGCCAAGGGGGGCCGACGGCAGGAGCGACGAAGCTCTCACCACCCAGGAACGCCAGCGAAATGGCGGGCCGGAGGGGCCAGCGCGGGTCTAGGATCGCGAGCGATATCGATCGAGGGGATGCGTGAATAACGGAGACATGGCTCCTGAGCAGTTTCGTTTCGATGGGCGGGTCGCTCTGATCACTGGCGGAGGTCGCGGCCTTGGACGGTCTCATGCTCTGCTGCTCGCCTCCCGCGGGGCCCGTGTGGTGATCAACGATACCGGCGCCGGTACCGATGGGACCGGCGCGGCGTCGATTGAGCCCGCAGAACAGGTCGTGGAAGAGATCATCACCGCAGGTGGTGAGGCGGTTGCAAATGGCGACACTGTGGCGACGAGCGAGGGCGGGCGCGCCATGGTCGAGCGTGCCATCGATACCTGGGGTCGCCTTGACATCGTGGTGCACAACGCCGGGATCTCGTCACCATTTCATGGCTTCGACATGATCACCGACGACCAGCTCCGCCGAGTGGTCGACACTCACCTTGTTGGCGCGTTCAACGTGTTGCGGCCAGCGTGGTCGGTGATGGAACAGGCGGCTTACGGGCGGCTTGTCCTCACCGCGTCAGCTCAGGCGCTCGGAGACGATTACAATTTTGACTACTGCGCAGCGAAGGGCGGAGTGGTGAGTCTGGCCCGATCGCTGGCTGTGGCCGGCGCCGACAAGGGCATCAAGGCCAATGTTGTGATGCCAGTGGCGTGGACGCGCCTCTCAGGCCTGGTCCCTGACAGCTCTACTAAGGCGTGGCTGGAGTCAAACTTCCAGCCAGAGCAGGTCAGTCAGGCGGTGGCATGGCTCAGCCACGACCAAGTGCCTGTCACGGGCGAGACGTTCAGCGTCGGGGGCGGCCGAGTCGCCCGCGTGTTCTTTGGCATTGTTCCCGGCTACAGGAGCAACGCGCTCACACCAGAAAAGCTCCAAACCGCTGTCGACGAGGTGATGGACGTGTCACACTTCGCCGTGGCCACCTCCGCTACAAGCGAAGCCGCCTTCATGCCATCAGGATCCGCCTAGCCCTCGACCGTGAATCTCCTCGATCGGGCTCGCTGGTTGTTGACGGTGACCAGACCCACGCCCTCGAATGGGGTCGGCGCCGTGGCCGAGGACCTGACCGACACCGTGCGTCCATCAGATACTCGATCCCCGCCATCCTGCGCTCCCTCGACGGCGTCGACACTATGAACTTCGGGCGTCACTGCCCCACGGCGAGGGCAGTGGCCCAACACCCTCGCATACCTGCGGCGTCTGTCCCCTCAAGCCGGCCGAAGCCGATCCCGGTAAGGTTCCGGTGGGTGTCTTCGAGGTACGGCTGCCGGTTGTCGACAGTCTAGAGGTGGATGACCTTCACAGGATGCTCCTTGTGGATCGTGTCGAAAACCGCCCGGGAATTCGCACATTTGCACCGACCCCCAGAGATATCGAGGTAACGCGATGACATCAGATCACACGGCCGGAGCCCTCCAGGGCCTACTTGACAAGCAAGCGATCACAGAAGTCCTGCACAGGTACTGCTACGCAATGGACCAGAACGACGCGGAGGCCGGCAAGTCGGTATGGCACCCCGACGGCACCGCGCACTACGTCGACATGTTCGAGGGGTCGGGCCACGACTTTGTCGACTTCGGCCAAGATGGCCACCGCGGAGCGTACAGCGCAACGTCGCACCAGGTAACGAACATTTTGATCGAACTCGACGGAGACGCGGCGTCGAGCTCGACCTACGTCACCGCGGCGTGCCAGCTCAAGGACGCGGAGCTCGTGTTCCGCATCCGGGGACGCTACCTCGATACCTGGTCACGCCGCGATGGCGAGTGGCGCATCGACGCCCGCCGGTTCGAGACCGACATCTGGCAGATGGTGCCGCTGAACCACGATTTGACGGCCGCCGCCATCAAGTAGGGCTCTGGCGCCGCCGCGCAGGACGCGCGGGGGTGGCCTGACCTATGACCCGTTGCGGTCCCGGCTCACCACGACGGCGGGGTCTACGGTCGGCGTTGCGTCGTCGGGCAACTCGACGGCGCGAAGGTCCGCCGCTGACACGCTTCACGATTGCCGATCCACGTCGCGAAGCTCTCGAGGCGCTGCTCGACGAGAACGAGCAGTTCGTGGACCCGGGGCGGTGAGCTCAGCTCGCTTCGAGGTCGCCGATGATCGAGTCGGACAGGGCGCGCACCGCGGCGACCTTGCCGTTGGGCGCGACGTGCAGCGCGCCGGCCTCAACCGCGCGCACGATGATCTCTGCGGCTTCGGCCGCCGGCATCCCGGGTCCGCTGATCTCGTCGGCCCACCGTCCGACTTCGGCCATCTCGTCGTTGCTGAGTTCGTAGGGCTTACCGGGGAGGGAGGCCGGGCGGTTGCGATCGGAGGTGAAGATGTTCGTGATCATGACCCCCGGGAAAGCGACGGTGACGCCGACGTTGGGGGCCACGATGTCGAGCTCGGCGCGCAGACCCGCCGACACTCCCGCGACGGCGAACTTCGAGGCGATGTACGGAGCCTGGAGGGTCGTCACGCTGACGCCGGCCATCGATGCGATGTTGACAACGTGCCCCGAACCCTGGGCGATGAGGTGAGGTACGAAGGCCCGGATGCCATTGACGACTCCGTAGAGGTTGACCGACATCACCCACGTCCAGTCGTCGTCGGGTACGTCCCACGTGGGCGGGCCGAACACCGACACGCCGGCGTCGTTGACGATCAGGTCGACGCGCCCGAAGCGGTCGAGAGTCGCGCTCGCGAGCGCCTCGACCTGCTTGAGATCGCTCACGTCGGTCGGAACGCCATAGGTCGAGACCCCGTGCTCCGAGGCGACGGCAGTAAGGGCCTCTTCGAGCGGGCCGGTCCAAATGTCGGCGAGCACGATGTCGAGGCCCCGCGACGCGAACCGGTGGGCAAGGCCGAGCCCGAGGCCGCTCGCGGATCCGGTGATGACGGCGACCTGTCCTGCTTCGAGTTCCATGTTCCATCCTCCTGAAGGCCAGAATTAGTCCCGACAGCTTGCCATGCAGCGCCGCGACGGATGCGGTGACGGGTGTGTTCTGCGGCCGACCAGGCTTCGGCCGCCGTACAACGCCACCGCGAATGCCCGGGGGCCAGCGCTGTACCGAGTACGAGGCGTCGAGGAGGTGCCGCCGCTCGTGGTCAAGCCTTCCGGTGTCACGGAGCCGCTCGACGTGGCCAAGTTCGGGCGAGGGTGGAGTGGCGGTGCGGTGGCCGACAACACCATCGAAGTGACGGCGATCGACATGCTCGGCTTGCCGAGCTCGCGCGCCCGCCAGCTCGCCCGGATGTCGTGGGTGCGGGAAGGTCTCTGATCAGAGTCTGAACGACTGGTGTCTCGCGCTGTTGGACACGTGCCGCCGTCATGACCGCCCATGGGCCTAGGCAGCTGCAGCCCTTGCCGAGTGCTGGGGTCTGTCGCGGCCGCGTCCAAGGTGCACCCCAACGCCTCGTCCGAGCCAATGCTGACCGCGCTGCTCAGCTCACAGTGAGCTGGACTTCATCGTCGCTCACGACACGCCGGTTTCGGCCGCGGCCGCTGTCCGTAGACGCGCGGTGCCTGTCTTACCCCGAGCTGCTCGGCTCAGGTTGAGCTGGGCTCAACCCCGCGCACCTGCGGAGATCAATCCAGGCTGCGCCAGCTCCTGGCTCAGAAGCGTCTCGCAGGCGGGAACCAACTTGTCGCCTTCCGCCTCCTTGAGGTAACCGCCGCGCAAGTCGAAATGCCCGATGAGCGTCTCGGGAATTTGCGGTGCGTCCATGACGAGCTCGTTGTAAGTGGGCCCGATCCGTTGCGCGATGGTGTCGAGGTGTACGCGGTCGAAGCCGAAGAACCGGATGAGGTTCTCACCGCACATCTTTCGGACGTCCTCCTCGGGCACACCGTGCAGCGCGTCGCCGAGCCACGCCTTCGTGTTCGGCCACATGCTCTCCGCGTGTGGATAGTCGCGTCCGAAGGCAATGGTGTCGAGCCCGATCTCATAGCGCATGGGTACTTCGGCTCGGTGCATGAACGACAGACCCACCAGGCAGTTGCTCTTCCAGTACTCGCTCGGCTTGCGCTTCGCTGGAATGACGTCGCGGTGCTGCTGGTAGATGTTGTCGAGGAACTCGAAGGTGGCCGGGAGCCAGTCGCCCCGCACTTCGGTCATCATCAGCTTGAGATTGGGATAACGGTCGAAGACGCCGCCGAACATGAGCTGCCACATCGGACGGCGCGTCTCGGCGTACTCCAGGAAGTCGGTAGTGAACACCGTCTGCGCGATCTCGGCGGCTAGGTTGGCGGTCGCGTCCTTTCCTTGGAGCTGGTCGTAGAACGACTGGACGTGCGGGAAGAGGCTGCCCTGGACAATGCCGTAGCCACCGTGCACCACGAGCACGAGCTCGAGCTCGTCGGCGAGCCGCCAGTACGGCTCCCAGTACGGGTCGTAGAGCGACTTGGCGCCTGGGTACGTGACGAAAATTCGGTACGTACGCAGCGACGAAGCCATGGTTCTTGACCCAGCGCATCTCGGCGAGCGTCGCCTCCATGTCGTGCGCCGGCCCCACGAGGGCGGTGAACTTGAGTCGGTCCTGTGCGCTGCCGAAGGTGTCGACGGCCCAACGGTGCCAGGCGCGAATGCCCGCTTCGCAGGCGTCGAGGGGATACTTCTGGTTCGTGATGCTGTGGAAGAGGTCTTGGACACGCTGGTCGGCGCAGTAGACGATTTCTGCCGCGATGCCTTCCCGGTCCATCTCACGCAAGCGCACGTCGACGTCCCAGAGGCCCTGGGTCCCGCCGGCGGCGAACGCGCCGTCGATGTCGTAGGCGGCGAGCGCTTCGTCGGACTCGCGCATCATCACGTTGATCATGCCCATCGACGAGGTGTAGACGCGGTTCTCCTCAGTCAGTCTGGGTAGCTGATCGTGGTACTTCGACTCGAGGTAGTCGGGCCACGACTCCTGACGCATCGTTGCATGCGAATCGGACGAGGCCATCGTCATACGTTCTTGCTGTGCACCAAGCTCCATTGAGTACCCCTTGGCGTTCGCTCGCAGCGACGAGCTGATGTTAATCCTTCTACCTTAGATCACGGAGTGGGGGTGTGGTCAAATCTGGGGCACGGCTCGGTGCCGGTGGCCGAAGTGAGGCGATGAAGTTGCCCGTCTTCGCCGGCATCCAAACTCCGCCGGCGTGGAACGCGAGCGTCACTCTGGCCGAAACATCGGCCGGCGTCGGCACGTGAGCCGTACAGGTTGCGGCGGAAGGTTTGCATGTCCTCGTGGAGCTCCGGTGTCAGCGCTCCCAACGTGAACGTGACAATTGAGGCGAACTGCTTGCTTCTGCGCCGCGGCAGTTGGTACCGTCCCCGGCATGCCGACCCTTGCCGAGGATCGTGACGCCATCCGCGACCTCGTCGCCCGCTACTCCCGGTACCTCGACGCGGGCCGAGGCGAGGAGTACGCCGCGCTCTTCACCGAAGACGGCACATTCGACACCCAGGTGGGTGATCCTGTCGTAGGACGCGACGCGCTCAAGGCACTCGCGACCTCGTCGTCCGCGGGCTCCCGGCACCACTTCATCACCAACCTGGTGATCGACATCGAGGGTGACGACGCCACGTGCGAGGCGTCGGCCGTGGTCATAGCGAAGAGCGCGATCGTGATGAGCGCGCACACCCGCGACGAGCTAAAGCGCGTCGATGGGAAGTGGCTCATCCACTTTCGGAGCTACGAGGTCGACCCGACGTAGCTCGGAACCTCAGAGCGCGTTCGGATCGACAGCCACAGCCAGCTGGACGAGTGCTAGCTCGATCACCGAGTGGCGAAGTCGTCGTAGAGCTCGGAACCTCACCTTGGGACCGCTTCGGTTCAATGGACGACATCGTTGCGCCGGCGCTACCCCGTTGCTGTGACATTGCCGGGTTCGTCACGCGCGCGACATTGCCGGCGAGCGGCGGTTTCAACTGAGCGTCTGACCGTTCGACACCTGCTGGGTACCCTCTATAGGATCCGAATCATGACGATCTACCACCTTCACGGCGACGACACGGGCGAGACGCACCTGACCCCCATCGAGACCACCCTCTATGACTCTGAGTTGGCGGGCAATAGTTTTGGTTCGTCCAAGCGGGTCCGGGTGGGACCGACATTCGCCGCCTACGATCTCGGGTTCGCGGAGTGCGTCGACCCCCTGCAGGACTCCGGATTGCACGTGGCGACCCGCCGGCAGATGCTCGCGATCATGAAAGGCAACTACGAGATCATCACCACCTCGGGTGACCAAGTCGTGTTGCAGCCGGGCGACCTCCTGTTCACCGACGACGTCGACAGCAAGGGCCACTGGAGCAAGGAAGTCGTGGGATCCGAGCCGCTGACGATGGTGTCAGTGGGCATTCCGGACGATTGGGAACTCCCGAAGTCCTGAGGCCTGAAAGACGTCTGCACCGAGGCCTCAGTGCCCCGCGCACGCCTTTGGAGATGCGCTTCGAAGCGCTGCGGTAGATGTGGTCTTCGGTCCCCATCTACGAGGGACCGATTCGTTTCCTGCGTATGAGTCGAACGTCGTATGCGCACTGCCAGCCCGACATCCGTGGAGGCATACGACCGAGATCCCGGTCGAGCAGCTCGTCGGTTAGCGCCTCCTCGTCGCCACCAACGGCTACTTCTCCCGAAGCGAGATCGAACGGGCATGCCGATCACGCGGCTTCGAACCTGAAATTGCATCCGAGAGCGACAGCCCTACGGTTCTCGTGCGACTCGGCGCTGAAGGTTTCGGACTGCCCACCATCGGCGGCGACTCCGTGGAAGTCCCTCGACGCCCCTGGCCAACGATCACCGAAGACGGCAGGCAACTCAGCGCCAAAGTGTGGGTCGAACCCGGGGGGAGGCCAGATCGGCCTCTCCCCATGAACCCACTGCCCATTTCGTCGGCCTGGTGCGCACTTCAATGACGCCCACGTCGCGCTACGTCAGGACGACGAGATCCGTGTCCATCGGACGGGACGTTCGCCTTGAGCGATCGCCCCCGCGAGGTTCCTTAGTCCCTCGACGAACTCGGCATCCGCGATGGGTGCGAGGGCGGAATCTCCAGGGCGAAGGAACGTACCGAGGACAGGACGCCAGGGCTCGATCTGCTCGAGAGGCACTTCCCGACCAGCTTGGTTGTGCCGGGCCTCCCGGTCGTAGTCGATCCGCACCATCCCCAGCTTGGCGCGAAAGCGATCTGGGCTGCTCAATCTTGGCGTACCGACCAGCTCGAAGTGTTTATCGGCCGAGCCCTGCTCCGGGCGACGGTCGAATCCTCCGGCCGAACTGCCCACAACCTCTGGTACGGAGCGCGTCCGCACGGTCGGCATCCCAACCGCTGGCCCAGCGACGGTTCAGCGCATCCGCTTATCCAGGGGGAGCGAAGAACTCCAAAGCAATGTTGTCCGGATCACGGAAGGACAAGCCTGAACCATAAGGAGCGTCGACCACGCCGCCATTCTCGATGGCGAGCGCGTTGAGCTTGGACTCCCACTGCTCAAGCTCCACCCGGTTCGCGCACGTGAACGCCAAGTGATCCAGACCCGGACGCCGTTCGTCGAAGGGCTCTGATCCGTGAGGATCTGGGAACTGATGAATACCGACCAGAGTCTGGTTGCCAAGAAGCCATACGACGTGGTGGAACGGGCCCGTGTCCTCATCGATCACGGGTGGAGCGCCAAAAAGCTCCTGGTACCAAGGCCGACTCCGACCGAGATCCGTGACGGTAGGGCGACGTGAGTGACGCCGGGGAAATCAGGCACGGGAACCTCCTCTGCGAGGGCTGCCCCCCCAACCTAGTCTTGCGATTCTCAGGTTTCACGTGGTGTCCCAGCAAACAGGACCGGTGGGCAGTTCGGCACCATGGTGATACTCACGACGGACTCACAAGAGGCCCAGGCGGAGGAATCAACTCGTCGGACTTACGCTCTAGGCCTTTTGACTTATGGGAAGCAGTCATGGTGTCCAGCCCAGAAAGATTCGCGACTCCCACGGTTCGGGTGCTCTATCGGGTCGAGCCCTGATAGACAATCTCCAAAACGACATGGCCGGACGTCTTCACCATCTCGGGGTACATTCGGCCGCTTCGACACTGGGGGGACTGGGGCGTCTCACTCCTCGGCGATGCCGGGAAGACTCGGACCACCGTCTACTGAAAGGGTCTGGCCGGTCACGTACGAGGAAGCATCGCTCACGAGGAACAAGATGGCGCTCGCCACCTCCTGAGGAGACCCGATCCGTCCTAAAGCGGCAGCCGCCGCGATGTCCTCGGGATCGATGCCAGCCACTCGCCACGCCTCAACGGCTCGCTCCGAGCTAATGCCGCCCACCGCCACGCAGTTTGCCCGTACCCCGTATCGCCCCCATTCGGCCGCGGTCACCCGCGTGAACATTTGTAAGGCCGCTTTGGCCGATGAATAGTGCGCGCCACCTCGGACGCCGCCAACCCCGGCGCCTGACGAGACGTTCACGATGGCCCCCGAACCCTGCTCTAAAAAGTGACGTCCGGCTGCCCTTGTGCAGAAATAGGCGGCCCGCACGTTCAGATCGAACGCCGAGTCCCAGGCTCTGGTTGGTAGCATCGCCAGTGGACCCATCCGGGTTCCGCCGGCGTTGTTGACAAGGATGTCGATTCGCCCCAGCTCGTCGACGGTCTTAGCCATCAGGTGCTCCACCTGTTCTTCGACCTTGACATCCGTGGGTATGGCAACGCACCGCCGACCCGTTGGTCGCTGCACTTCAGTTGACGTACGCTCGAGATCGTTCGTCGTCCGGGCGGCGATCGCAACATCGGCGCCGTGCTCAGCTAGAACCATTGCCGTGGCGGCGCCGATCCCCGTGCCTCCGCCCGTGACTATGGCAACGCGACCGGACAGGTCAAGCAAGCTCGGCACATCGACAGTATGGCGGGAAAGAGTAAGTCGCGAAGGATCTCGGAGCAAAGCACGAGGGGTAGTCCACGCCCGGGACAACGGGTCGGACGCTGGTCTCGGGCTTGTCGGGGCGATGAGAAATACCTCTGTCAACGTGAAATTGTCGAACAGAGAAAGTTGTTGCCAACCGACGAGCCGAGCAAGAACCACGGGGCGTAACGGGTTTCTTGCCAGGTCATATGGTGGGGCTCGCTGGAATCGAACCAGCGACCTCAGCATTATCGGTGCCGCGGCCTGAATGGAGAAACAACGATTGACTAGGCAGGATGTGTATCGTTCGGCACGTTCTTGCTAACTATGCCATTGCGGGGCCACTTGCATGAAGACCTGCCTTAGAAAACACCTGGGCAGCGGCAGGAATGTGGGTCTCTTCCTAGAATTTGGTCCAGTCAGATGGGACAACGGCCGTTTGTCTTTTTGGTTCAGTGACTCGTCATTCGCCTGCTCTCGTGTTCTTCAGTACGACTCGCACTGAAGTACAGCTACGACCTGGTAACCCACAGCGCCAATCAGTTCAAGGAGGCGGTTCACGCCACATTGTCGTGACAATGGGTCCACCGTCGGGAAGGTCGAACGTTCCGCAGACCGCGAAACCTACCGACTCGTATCTTCGCAGATTGGCCGGATTTGTGGATTCCAGGTAGGCGGGCATCCGTAAAGCATCGAGGCAAACGAGATTGTCCGCGAGCAAGCTCATTCCAATGCCTGACCCACGGTGCTCGGTGTGAGTACCAAGCAGGCTGAGGTAGTAGTGGTCCTGACTTCGAGGATGGGCTACCTCAAAGCGATCGAATATCTCCATGACCAATGCTGCCCGTGTGCCTAGGAACTCCTCCAGCATCGGACCAAGCCGTTGTTCGTCAAACTCGCTCAGTTCGGGACAGCCAGGCGGCACCCACACTGAGACAGCCTCATAGCTCGGGGTCGTCCACACCCATTGATGAGGAAGTGCGCTTCCGATCAGCAGGCTGAACCAGGCTTCATGCTGAACTTTGCGATGTGTCGGATCGGCAAACGCCCATCCCCACACGGGGTCGAGGAAGAACGCTTCGGCAAGCGTACTGGCGATCCCACTGGCGTCCTCAGTTACTGCAACGCGAACCTGCATTTCCAACCTCTGCCCTGATAGCCGCTGAGGAGCCTAGATCGACGGTACGGGCGACCCCACGATCTTTGAGCCGTGTGCCGCGTCTACTTGGAGTGTGGACCGCTTTTGCAGTCGGCGAGACCCTGTTCCGCGACTCTGCCCTAGGCGGGGCTCGGGAGGATATCAAGGTCGAACTCGTTGCCCTCAGGGTCCGACATGCAGCGCCACTTGAAACCCTCGAGCTCCCGGGTGCTCCCAGGCTCCAACCATCTACCCCCGAGTTCCTCGACCTCTGCAGTTGCGGCGTCGAGGTCGTCGACCACGAGATCAAGATGCACTCGGTTCTTACATGTCTTGGCTTCGGGCACTCGCTGAAATCCCACCGTAAGCCCCTCTTCGGTCGGCGTCAGGATGAGGAAGTCGCCATCTCCGATGACCGTATCGACCTGCACACCGAGTAGGCCACACCAAAACGGAGCAAGACCATTCGGGTCAACCGTGTCAGTAGCCACAAACCCGACCTTGGCTGACATTTGGCCTCCTTTCTCACCGGCTGGGCCACCTCCGGCGGTGCTCCCTTACGGGACTGTACCCAACTCTGTCCGGAAGCGGCGGGGTCGCCCCGTACGCGGGACGGTGAACTCACTTCGGCGCCATGGGGCGTCTGACTGGGGAAGGGTGCGTCCCAGGAAGCGACTTCAGCAAAACTTAGATGGAACTGACAGACTCGCAGTTCGTCCTAGACCGAGGTTGAAATGGCACAGAAAACGAATCCGGTGGTCTTCATCCATGGCTTGTGGCTACACGCCAGCTCGTGGGCGCCGTGGGAGGACTTCTTCGGTAACGCCGGCTACGACACCATGGCTCCGGGCTGGCCCGGTGACCAGGACACCGTTGAGCTGGCCCGCGCCAACCCGGACACGGTCGCCAACAAGGGCATCGACGACGTGACCGGCCACTATGCCGCCATCATCGAGGCCCTACCCGCCCCACCCATTCTCATCGGGCATTCCTTTGGGGGCATGATCGCCGAGAAACTGCTGGGCATGAACAAGGGAGCGGCTGCCATCGGCATCGATGCCGCCCAGATCAAGGGCGTGCTGCGGCTCCCGCTCTCCGCGTTGCACGCCACACTGCCCGTGTTCAAGAACCCGGCCAACAAGCACAAGTCCGTGTCCCTCACTGCCGAGCAGTTCCGCTACAGCTTCGGCAATGCCATTTCGGAGGAGGAATCCAACCAGCTCCATGAGAAATGGGCCGTCCCCTCTCCTGGACGGCCACTCTTCGAGGCCGCGGCCGCCAGCCTCTCGCCCCGTTCACCGGACAAGGTTGACACAGACAACCCGGACCGAGGTCCGCTTTTGCTCACCATGGGCGGCAAGGACCACACCGTTCCCGAATCCATCACCAAGTCGACACTCAAGCAATACCGGCACTCCCCGGCGAAGACCAACCTGGTCGAGTTCGAAGATCGGGGCCACTCCCTGACCATCGACAGCGGCTGGAGAGACGTCGCTGCGGCGGTTCTCGAATGGCTCGGCAACAACGGACTCTGAAACAATCGGATCGATTAAAGGGGCATCACCATGGATCTCGGGCTGGCTGGGAAGCGAGCCGTGGTAACTGGCGCGAGCAGAGGGATCGGGCTGACAGTGGCACGTACGCTCGCAGCCGAAGGCGTCTACATCGTCGCGGGATCGCGCGACACCTCCCAGGAACTAAGGGAACTAGTCGCTTCGGGACAAGCATTAGATGTTCAAGTAGACCTGGCATCTGCCGCCGGCCCAAACCAGCTCATCGAGGCCGCCCTCGATGGAGGACCGATCGACATCCTCATCAACAACGCCGGCGCAGTAACACCCCGGACCGGCGGATCGGGATCCGTGACCGACGAAGAATGGGCCAACTCGCTAAATCTCACACTCATGGCTGCCGTTCGGACCGTCCGCACAGCGCTGCCCGGCATGATCGAAGCCGGGCGGGGTTCGATAGTGAACACCGCCTCAGTCAACGCCTCGCTACCCGACCCTCTCGTCATCGACTACGGCGCCGCAAAGGCTGCCCTCGTGAACTTCTCCAAGGCACTCTCAAAAGAGGCCGGGCCAAAAGGGATACGAGTCAACACCGTAAGTCCCGGTCCTGTAGCCACAGACTTATGGCTCGGCAACGAAGGGGTCGCTTCGACATTGTCAAGCACCCTGGGAGGAAACCCGAGCGACTACCAACAAAAGGCCGTGCGCGACACCGCCACCCGCAGGTTCACCACGCCACAAGAAGTAGCCGACCTCATCGTCTTTCTCACAAGCGATCGAAGCGCCAACATCACTGGTGCCGACTACATAATCGATGGCGGCCTCACCCAAAGCCTCTGAACCCCACCCTTAGGGACCCGACAAATGGTGCATAGTGTCCCGTTGCGGCCCGATGGCTTTGTTTCACACACCCAGAATCGAAGCCGCATGTCGCCTCGGGGTTCTCAGCTGGCCAGAATTTTCGACTTCTGCGCCTCGAACTCGGTGTCCGTGATGATTCCCTGCGACTTGAGGTCGGCCAGCTTCGAGAGCTGATCGGCGGTGCTGCCGCCCGCCGTTCCTGCCGCCTGGCGTACCTGGGCGTCGAACGCCTGTTGACGCTGCGCTGCCTCCGTGGCCGCCCGTTCGTGCATCTTGTCCCCGCGGGCGATCAGGTACACGAACACACCGAGGAACGGGAGGACGATGACGAAGATCGCCCACAGGGCCTTCGCCCCACCACCCATGTCGTGGCTGCGGAAGATGTCGAAGAAGACCTGGAACAACAGCCAGATCCAAATAACGAAGAGGAAGAAGTACAGCATCGTCAGGAAGAAATCGAGAATCGGGTATTGGTAGCTGGCGGCAAACATTCATCCTCTTTCTGTGTTTTGTGTGGTTCGATCAGCGCAGTTGGGCGCTAGGGGCGGCGCCTCGTCCTCATCCAAATGAGGTTCAGGAACGTGGTGATGACGCCGAGCACGTCATCTGTCGCCCGGAACCTCGACGATCAGGTAGCTGATGGGGCCGAGGGCACCGGTGTCGTCTGCCATCGTGAGGTCACCTTTCGATTCAGCAAGCGATTGGACGATCTGGAAAGGGAAGCTACTCCAATGAGTTCGCCTGTGCCATGGGCGATGACGCTCCGTCCCAGCTGTTCCCAGCGTCAGGTCGGAGTCACGAGGGCGCCCGATTGAGCCCATCGGAAAAAGAGCGCCGGGCGAGCATCGGTCACTCGACGCCGACCGCGGATTGCCCCCAGACAAAGGGTTCAGATGGTTGAGCTTCTTCAAACTGGTCCACTTGGCACTTCCGCACGGGGAGACCGCCGGCGTTGCCATACGGCGCCCACGACGGCACCAAGCGTGATCACCGCTCCCATGGCAATGAACCACTTGACCAGGGTGAAGAGGACGCGATCTCTCCGTACGATCTGCTGTCCGAAACCAAGGTCGAGGACATGCAGAGGAACGCGAATACGCCAAGCCCGATCCAAAAGACCGCAGCCGCCACACCGCCGAGGGGAAACCCGTCCCCAGGACTCATTTTCGCACCAAGAGAAATTGAATGGACCACCAGAAGAACGTCAGTAGGACGAAGTCGACCAGCCCGAGGATCACTGCACCGGATGGGCGGTTGCGCAGCGGTCGACTGATCTCGCCGTCAAGAACCGAGAACCCAGCCAGGACCACGACCCACACGAAGCAACGGAGCAGGTTCCGTGTTCCCCGTGCGGTGTAACTGGTCGAAGGTTCTCTCATAGGTCACCCGAGCCGATCGGGCCACCGCAATCGTTCCGGCGAACGAGAGGAGGAGGCTCACGAAGATGCCGAGATTGAACGAGACACTGGCTCTCCGAAACAGTCCTTCAACGATTCGAGTCCCCTCTCTACCCAGCACGAGGTGTCTCGCGATGTCGTCGTCCACCCGCTGGCTGGCCAGAGCACTGAGGAGGATGATGAGCGGCAGGACCGATAAGAGGAGGGCCGCTCCGAACAAGATGATGCGGTCCCCGAATTCGACTGCTCCGAGGGACCGGATCTTCGACAACCGACTCTTCGTAGCGCTGACGTCACTGAGTTGCCGTTCTCCGCGAACTCTTCGAGTGGTCCCCATCCGGAGCCGGTTCTGGATCAACCATCCTCAAGCTCAATGCGCCGACGACACGGACTCCGGACTGCGGAGAAAGATCGTGACCCCAAGGCCGATAAACCCAACGGCTGCGACCACAATCATGGCAAGGGCATAGGACCGCGTCGGATCGGTGAGTCCGGATATCAGAATCGTCCCGGCAATAGCCGTACCGAGCGACGATCCCAGGTTCGAGACGCAGCGTGACAACCCGGAGATCTCGCTCTGCTGATCCTCGGGAAAGGCGGATTGGACCACATTGACCGAGGGAGTGAGCATCACCCCGAGGCCCAACCCGATAAGCAGCAGTCCAGGAGCGAAAGCCCATTCGCTCGGCGAGTGCTTGACGATCAGGAGAAGGAAGATCACACCCGCGATGGTGGTCACGAACCCGATCAGGATCAAGGTCCGCTGCTGGAAGCGCTTCGCCAGTGCGCCGGCGGCAAGCGAGGACACCAAGATTCCCAAAGTGGCCGCAGTGAAGATCACGCCCGTCTTGATGGCGCTGTAGTGCCGCACGACCTGGAGATAGGCGGAAACGACGAACGACGTGCCCATGAGCATCAGCCATTGCACGTTCTGCGTCACGAGCCCCAAGTTGGACGTGCGGTTGCGAAAGAGCTTGGTCGAGAGCAGCGCCTCCTTCCCGACCCGTTCCCGACTCCGGACCCAGGCGAAGAATCCGAAAATGATCAGCGCCCCGGCGACGATGAGGAGGGCGCACAGCACAAGGTTGTTGTCGGCCGCCATGATCCCGATGACCAGTGTCACTAGTCCAACGGCCGACAGGATCGTTCCGACCGCATCGAAAGGGCGAGTGGGGTCGGCGGGCAACGGATCATGAATTCGGCGACCGAGGAAGACGATGAGGACGACGACAACGGCCTGGAAGACAAAGGCAGCACGCCAGGTGATGGTTGTGGTGATGAACCCCCCGATGAGGGGACCGGTGGCGGCACCGATGCCTCCCATACCGCTGATGATGCCGAAGGCCTGGGCCCGGGAGCGTAGGTCGTGGAAGAGCATGGTCGTGAGGATGTACACGGGCGGAATGAGGAGGGCGGTGCCCACGCCCTCGAGGATCGAGTTTCCGAGGATCAGGACCCCCAAGCCGGGGGCGACGGCACTGAGCACTGCGCCCACCGCGTAGATAGACAGGCCGATCGTGAAGCAGCGCTTTCGGCCCCAGCGGTCCGTCAGTTTGCCGCCGGGGATCATGAGTGCTGCCATGACCAACAAGAACAGGGTGATCGCAATCTGGACGCCTTGAACGGTGGTATGCAGGTCCTGGCTGATGTCGTTGATCATCACGTTCATGTTGGAGCCTGCGAAGCTGCAGATGAACTGGGCCAACGCAAGCGGGAGCAGCATGCGCCGCAGCGATGGAGCCATCCTTCCGGTCTTGACGGGGTCAGCCATCTACCGCTCGCTCTTGGTTCCCGTCCACTGTCGCCTCGGTCCGTTTGGTGCCAGTCGACTTTGATACTGGCTCACAACGGGAAGAACCGCCAGAGATGCGATGCTCACCCCCCTGCGAGCACCTGACTTTCTCCAGGGGCACCGCGGTCCCCGATAGGAAGGCGGGTTCGAAAGGGTTTTTCCCAGGTCTGGCCCCACTTCTGAAACAACGCTCAGATAATTGGCCGTCGCTGAGGGATCATGGTCATCTCCGAGTGCGAAGCTCCCGATGCACATGGAATCTGAGCCTCTCTGACTGCCCCAGTACACCCGGTAGGGCGGGCCCAGTTCAGCACCCCGCCGGGGAGCGGTTAGCTGCGCGGCGGGAGGGCGGCTTGGACCGACCGTGCCAGCGGGTAGGCCCGACGTGGTTCTCCTGGACGTGTGTTCTCGGGGCACGATTCGGGACGCGACACGGCGATCGGACGACCTGAGCGACCTCCTCCCGCCCGAGGAGGTGGCGGTCGTAGCGGACGCCATCGAAGAAGACCGTGACCGTCTCAGATGACAGGCTGCATTCCCATCCTCACTTACCGGCGCCAGCAGAAGGGTCCCGTGTTCAAGGTATTCTTCGGCGCTCTAGTGCGCTCGTGTTGGCGGCCGTGGCGGGAAGCGGACTCATCGAGGTCGTGGCCATCAGTTCTGCCAGTTCGCGATACGGACAAGTTTTCTAGTTCGAGCGTTGGATCTAGCGGTAATACTCCCGTGTTCTCAGAGACCGGTCCGTGGACGCTCTCCTGGACTTATGACAACTGCGCTGGTGACTCGGGATCTTCTTCGTGAGGTCGACCAACCGGCCAACGATCTGTCCGACGAAGTCGGACCCAACAAGCCCAGGTGCTCAGGCCATCAAGAACGATTTCGCCACTTGGTCGATCCATCCTCGGTTTTGCGAATGGATAGGGAAACTACGCCGATCATCTCGGACTCTACGGGGAAGGGCTACCCAGGACGCGCTCCCCGTATAGCCGAACAGGGTTGCTCCAAAGGATCTTTTCGGCCTCATTTTCTCTTAAGCCGCGAGACAGAAAGGTATCGACGGCGCCCGGATACGGGGCATCCGGGTGTGGATAGTCCGTATTAAAGACGATGTTGTCCCCCTTTAGGACGTCCACCACTTCGAGGAGCCTCGGCTCATCGACGTCAGCGGCGATGAAGCATTGCTCTCGAAAGTACTCCGTCGGGCTCTTCGTCAGACTGCTGCCGTAGCTAAACCCTGACTGTCGTCCAACCGCGTGGTCGTCCATCCGTCCTAGCCACCAAGGAAGCCAGCCGGCATTGGCCTCATAGAAGCCCACCCGGAGGGTTGGGTGCCGCTCGAGGATCCCACCGAAGATCACGGAACCTATGGCAATCATGGCGTCGACAGGAAAAGACAAGGAATGGCTCACGGCGGCGAGACCGCCACGCGTCCACGGCCCAAACATGCTGAACTGTGATGTGCCGCCGTGGAAACACGCGGCAAGGTCAGCATGAACAAGCGCTGACCACACGGGATCTAGGGCCGGATCGTTCCACATCAGATCGCCCCCTCGGTCCGGAAGCATCACGGCTGCGATGCCAGGGACCCCTGCCACCCGTTCGATCTCAGCAACCGCCGCTGGCACGTCGAGAAGAGACACCATCGCGACGAACTTGACTCGTTCAGGCGCACCGCTGCAGTAATCAGCCGCCCATCGGTTATACGCACGGGTCAGGGCCGCCTGAAAGTTGGAATCAACAATACTCGGACGTGTGGCAAGAAAACCGTTGGTCGGAAATCCGACCATGATGTCGATGCCCTCACTATCCATGTCGTGCAGACGGGTATCGAGGCTCCACCACGATTCATACGCCTCGCCGTAACGCTTCTGTACATCAGCGAACGCGCTCTGCGGCCGGTTGCCGATCGTTCCCTCAGGCACGGCCTCACACGGAGCGATCTCATGGAAAATACGACCTTTAGCGCCTACCACCTTGATGCGTTCACGGTGCTCGGGCTCCAGATAGCACTCCCAAATATTCAGTGGCTCTTGCATGTGACCATCACCATCAATGATCTTGAAGCCTGATCGCATCACTTCTCGTTTCCGTATAAATCCCGTATCAAGGGGCCTCCGCCGCGTGTGAGTTAACCGCGGACGGGGTCACACACGGACTGCCCCGACGAAGTGATCTTGTAGGTGTGTACACGAGCCCCGCCAGCTAATGACACTACATTAACCGGCGGTGGAATGTCAACGCGCCGTTGGGATCGACGGTAACGCGCCGAACGCGGACACAACGGCACCAATCGGATCGTTCTCGTTGACGGACGAGAAGCCCACTGCCACATTGCCCGACGATAGTGGTGAGCATGCTCATCGCGCCTATTCCTCGATCTACCAATGAGTACTTGGAGAATCTTGAGTGGGTCACGGCCGAGGTGATGCCCGTCTTTCGGTGATCCTGGGACCCCGACGCTTGTCACGTGCGTCACCGCAAGGGTTGGGCCATGTTGGGAGAACAACTGCTGCGATAGTGTTACCTCCAGGTCAAAATGGTTGATAGTTCGACCCGTCACAAACTCGTCATCACTGCTGAACGCCTCTTTGCTACACACGGAGTCAATGGTGTCTCGTTGCGCCAAATTCGCATTGCCGCGGGTCAGCGCAACGAATCTGCGCTCCACTACCATTTTGGCTCGCGGGAGGGACTTATCCGGGCCGTCCTTCTCGATCACGCTCCCCAAGTCCATGCTCGAGAAGCGGAGATGTTGGCGCCTTTATGGGAATCAAAATACCCCACCCCCGGACAACTCGCGGAAGCCTTCGTTGTGCCCTATGCCGAATTACTTACTAGAGGTCGGCGCTCTCGGTACTACCTCCAAATACGTGCCTATCTGTTTATGAGCCCGCAAATCTCCACGGAAGACATGCATCGACTAGAGGGGCGGGGAACCGAGAACCAAGCTCGCCTCCTGGCTCTCTGTCGTACGGCTCTCGCAGATATTCCCCTTCGGCTCGTTCCATTACGCGTTGAGGTGGCACAGTTGCAAACCATGCAAGCGCTTGCCTTTCGGGCAGCCGAGATGAACGCCCGAAGAACCACTCCTAATTCCGCTTCTACTGAGATCTATACAGCCAGTCTTATCGAAATGTACTTGGGAGCGGTGAGTCAGCCAGTATCTGAATGGCTTAATATCCAGGCCAGGCGGTTGAAAACGGACATCCACCTCTGACCAATTTACGTCCGTGATCTTGCGCTGCGGACCAGAAGACTCAAAATGCAGAAATCGCACATCGTCGACGTTCGAATCAGACGTCGAGCCGTTTAGGGCTGTCAGCGGTTGGCCCTGTCCAGCTCTCTCTTGAGGCGGTCGTGCGCCTCCCAATGGCGCTTTCGACCCGTTCACAGAGGGCGAATGTGCCGTCCTTGGGGAGTTGCTCTAGTGCCCGGGCCCCTCCTATAGACTCACCCCTGGGGTTCTCCCCGCGAAGCGATCTGATCGAGTCTCGGATCGGTCGATATCGTTCTGGCGAACGCAGGCATCGGTAATTGGTGGGTCGGCCGAGCCGGAACGGGACTGGAACGATGCTGGTGTACCTGGCGTCGAAGCACGGCGTCATCGGACTGATGCGTTCGTGGGCCAACTATCTCGCCCCGTACAGCATCCAGGTGAACAGCGTCACTCCGACGACCGTCCGCACGCCAATGGCCGTCAACGATGGCATGACGGAGTCGTTGAGGAATCTGGAACTCGAGAACGCCTGGAACAACGCGTTGCCGGCCGGGATGGTCGAGGCGAGCGACATCTCAAACGCCATTGCGTGGCTGGTCTCCGACGAGGCCCGTTACGTCACCGCAACGGTGGTCCCCGTCGACGCCGGCAGGGTGAACAAGCGTTAGAAGAGGGCGGGGCGAGTTGTGGTGGGGCTCGTTCGAATCGAACCCGCGACCTGGGCGTTTGTCAGGGAGGTCAGCGCCACCAGAGGCGGATGGCGGTGGCGGCAAAGAACCGTTTTTGGTCGGATTCACTCAGCGACCCGGCCGCCGCCTTCGCCAAGCGCAACTTCTCGGCGTACGACGGAGACTGGAGCTGTGGGTGATCCGAACCCCAGCAAAGCCTGTCGGTCCCGAAGGCGGCCGCCGTGCGAGCAAGCCATTCCGGGGGATCATCGGACCCGGCCAGATTCGACGGCGTCACCTTCAAGTGGACCTGAGGGATGTCCGCGAACCGAAGCAACGTCTCGTAGCCGCTCGATCCGGTGCGCTCGTAGTAACCACAGTGGTCGAGTACCACGTTGACCGCCTGGAAGCGCCGGCACAGGGCAGCCATTTCGTCCACCTGCGTGAGGCTCCCCAACGGGACGATGACCAACCCCGAAGCGTCCGCCACGGCCCACATCGCTGCTCCTCGTCCGTCCGACAACCAGGACCTGCCATGATCACCGATGGCCGAGATCCGGATTCCGGTCGCGCCGGCGCCTGCCAAAGCAGCGGCTGCAGCCGTTGGGTCCTGGTCGCTCATGTCGACAGCACCGATGAGTGCGTACCGGGAAGGATCGCCGGCCACGGTGTCGGCCGCGCACGAGCAGTCGGAGGCATAGACGCCTATGGACTGCACGATGACTGCCCTGTCGACCCCGTTCTCGTCGAGCGTCGCCCTCAGCTGGCCGGCGTCATCCGTTCCCTTCGCCCACCAGTCGCTACCCAATGGTCTGGGGTGGCGAGGGTAACGCTCCGTGTCGAGGCAAAGAACGTGCACATGGGCGTCGACGATCATGTGACAGCCGGACGGTCTCTCAACTGACGATCGGGGTGCGTCCGTGTGGGCGTGCCGGCGATCACCATGCGGTCACCGCCGATGTGGCCACCTGGCGACGCCCACCTGCGGAGCCCGTGCCGTCCATGACGAGGCCACCCCCTCACGGCCAGATTGAAGCCCCCCATACCGCGCATCTCCCAGAGCCTGCCATACGGTCGGACGCTCTGGCAGAGCACGGGGCCCGAGGATTCGTCCCCAAGAACTCCTGTCGCCGGTGACTTCGTTGAAACCAGAAATTGTCGGGACAACCGTGAAGCGACCAGGAACCGCTGGGGCGCACTAGACCTTTGACCAGGTCATATGGTGGGGCTAGCTGGAATCGAACCAGCGACCTCAGCATTATCAGGGAGGTATCGGTGATCTCTCCCAGTCCCACGTAGTCCCGCGGAGTACCAATCAGTCCCGGTCAGGAACCTTTCCGGCAGCCGGTGTGAAATTCGGTGGGACGGAGCGGGACGGAACGGGACCCAATTGTCGGGACAGAGTTGGGACAGATCGGCGGGCCCTAGCATCGGAATGCCCCCCTGTAATCACCCCCGGTGTCCCAACAATTCCCGTCGTCCCAACATTGAACGCTGAGGTCGTCGTCTGGACCAGACGAACCCACGACAGGTGAGGCTGGACAAGGGCAAGCCGGAGGTTTAGAAATGACCCGGAGCGAAGCGGTGGCTCGAACCGTCCCTGGACAGGCCGATGAATGCAGTGATCACAATGAAGTTGGCGGGCCATCGGGACCGGCCGTCGGCTCGGTCACATCTTCACGCGGGCAGCATACGTATCCATCTGGCGCGGGAAGGCCAATAGGCTCAGTGATCATGCGAGATTTCAGCCCAGCCA
This sequence comes from uncultured Acidimicrobiaceae bacterium, assembly GCA_963787485.1. Taxonomy (GTDB): domain Bacteria; phylum Actinomycetota; class Acidimicrobiia; order Acidimicrobiales; family RAAP-2; genus Bog-473. The sequence continues at coordinate 1,230,133 of CAWBDF010000007.1, forward strand.
ATTGAGGTGACGAGTTCGGTGCCGGTGGAGCCGCGAGGAACCCTCAACGAGAGGCGGTGGGGGGAAGTCCTAGAAGTCGCGAGCGAGGTCTTCGGGGAGAGAGGTTACCCAGCAGCTTCACTTCAGGAGATTGCTGAGCGCCTCGGTATCACAAAGGGCAGCCTCTACTACTACGCTCGATCGAAAGAGGACCTTCTCTTCGAGATTCTCAAACGAGCTCATGACCACGCTCTCACGCTGATCCGCGAAGACCCGTTGACGCAACGAATGGACGCGTCGCAACGTCTAGAACGCTTCATGCAGCGTTGGATGGATGGGATCGAGAGGCAGCAATACACCGCTCTAAGTGCCGCTTCCGGTGGCTCGCGGGATAATTGGACGAATTTTCTCTCCGATGACCGAAGGAGCAAGATCATCGCTCGGCGCCACGAGCTGAATCGCTACTTGCTCGAGCTCATCCGAGACGGGATGGCACATGGCGATTTCAACCCCGAGCTGGACGCCCAATTCGTCACAAATTGGATCTTCACCGTGATGAATGACACTCGGCATTGGTTCCGAGCCAATTCGATGAGATGGGATAGCATCACTACCTGGTACGTCACGCTTGTCGCCCGGGGTCTGGAACCAGAGTCTCCGGCGAGCAGATTTGTTTTCAATCGCTCACCGTGAGGTGCTTCGCCAGGAACGTCGCAATCGGCACTCGGACCCCTGACTAGGGAAGCCGAATTACACGTCGGTGGTAAAGCGACATCTCCAGAATCTTAAGCGCCTCGACCCGAACATCTAGGTCCGTCTTCACGCCCGGATGGGATCGTGTCACGACGAAGAGTGTGAGTCGAATACCAAGCTGAACCTGGTCGACGAACGGTGTGTCTCACGCAGTGCTGACCCTCAGCGTTGTGGGGTTGGTGACGCTATGCCGTGGAACAAGCAGGGCTACGGCTCCCTCGAAGACATAGCGGCAGGCGGCTACAACGACCGCCCGCTCTCTCGCTTGAGGAAGCTCGTCCTCGCGAGATAGACAATCGAGGTGCGATAGGAAACGAGTCGGACGACGCCCGTCCGCCGCGTTCTCATCGCGCGCCGGGTTCTAGCGGGTTGGTCCACCGTGCCTTGCTCCAGTCGGCGATGTTGGGGGAACAGCGGATCTGGTCGAGGTCGCTGCAGGCTCAGAGCGGGTCAAGCCAGCTCAACATCCACCAGGCCAACGGTGCGGTGCGATCTCTATTTGCCCTGCCACAACACTCGAATTACGCCGTAGCCGGCGGTTTGGTGGACCCGACATGGGTGACTCCGATTCAAGTCACCTCAGGAGGCGCCAACCGACCGGGATCGCCCGCCCCAGCCCTTTATTGCCGTCCCCCGGACAAGGAATCGAGTCGACGACGAAGACTTCATGCCGCGTTGACAAGTGAAAGCACTCGATTTATCTTAATCTTCCGGAGGTCTGGTAGGGGAGCAGCCGAAAGCTCGATACCTTCTCGAGTCCGTTATGCCCTCTGAACAGGAAGTGTCTGAATCGACAGGGTTAGAGATGCAAATCAGAAAGCGCAGACTTTCCGCTCTCTGATTCATACGTCAGGTAGGGCAAGGAGGGGAACGCATGTCGGACGTGGCGCACGTGAGCGACTGTCTTTCGGAACTGAGGCTCCTCTCGCTGAGCGATCTCAATGTGGATTGCAGTCTCCGCGAAGACGGCATCGATCCCCGGCACGTCGAGGCCCTAAGCGAACTTGAGGGTCACTGGAGCCCAGTGCTGGTCTGGGGTCCCGGCAATTTGGTCGTGGACGGGGCCCATCGCGTCGCAGCCGCCAAACGATTGGGGCTCACCACGATTCCAGCTCAATCATTCGATGGATCGATGGCCGATGCGTTTGTGGAATCGGTACAGCGCAACTCAAAGCACGGCCTCCCGCTGACCCTCAGAGATCGCGTCCGAGCCGCCCGTCGAATTGTACGGATCCTCCCAGAATGGTCGGACCGTCGGATCGCGAAAGTATGCGCACTCTCGTCTACGACCGTCGGGAGGGTACGACGCGATATCTCCACCACTGAAGCAGCTCACGCGTCAACACGTGTCGGTATCGATGGCAGAAGGCGCCCCGTCGAGCCGGGCACAACCCGCCAACGAGTGATGAAAGCGCTCGAGCACAACCCAACCGGATCGTTGCGAGCGATCGCTGCCGAGGCGTGCGCGTCACCAGAAACGGTTCGGACGGTTCGCAACCTCCTGCAAGTCGACCCTGTCACCGCAACGAAACGGCGTCTTCGCTCTGAGCAGGCCGTCCCTCGTGTGAATCAACAGGTGCAATCGATACCTCCGCCCAACGCGCTTAGACAAATCACAACCGATAGAGCCTTGATTTCCTGCTCGGATAGCGAGCGCTTGTTGAATTGGCTTGAGTCTGCCTCGGTGGTGGACCGATGGCCCGACTTTGTCGAAGCGATCCCGCTGGGACGTGTTTACGAACTAGCGGATGAAGCGATGAGGCTATCCCAGCAATGGGTGTCGTTTGCCCGAGCGCTCGAGGCCCGCGGCAAACCCAAGACTGCCGTGGTATGAATAAGAACAGGCTTTCGGCCCGGCAACTGCCACAAGTGACAAAGGGAAGGTCTCCAGGTCGGGAAACTCCCTATGATCAGCGTCTTCAGAGTCATCGCCAGCGCAGTAAAGCGTAGGTTGAGGCGTGATCCCCTACATGGCTGTGGCGTCGAATGGCTAGTCCTCGAGAAGATGTCACGTTGATCTCTAGGCGGAACTTGTCTGTTTTGTCTGAACCGTCGCACGTGATACTCGGAGCGCGCAGTCAGATGTTCGATTCCACGATTCGCTCTGCCACTGTCCCCTCGGAGGTTGAGGACTTGTGAGCATCTTCATCAAGTTCCTGATCCTTGGTTTGGGCGCTGGTGCTCTCTACGGACTGCTGGCTCAGGGGCTCGTCGTGATCTATCGGGGCTCAAGCGTCATCAACTTCAGTCAAGGCGCCATCGCCACCGTGGGCGGATACACGTTTTATGAAGTCCGGCCTCACCAGCCCGCTTGGCTCTCCGTGGTCATTGGGGTGCTGATAGCAGCTGCGATCGGATTAGCTATCCAGGTGTTGGTCATGACACCCATGCTGAAGCGGAATTCCTCCCCCCTGTCGCGCGTTATAGCCACGTTGGGTGTGCTCGCAATAATCGAACAAGCTCTCCTGATCAAGTTCGGAACGATCGGAAATTCCTATGACGGGTTCCTGCCGTCTGGTGCGCTTCATTTCACCAGCACGATCATCGTAGGGTCGGATCGGATATATCTCCTAGTCATCGGTGCAATATTGTCCGCGGGCTTATGGGCCGTCTATCGGTATACCCGCTTCGGAATGGCTACCACTGCGAGCGCCGAGAACTCGATAGCGTCGTCCGCTCTCGGATGGTCGCCTCCAAGAATCATGGCCATCAATTGGATTGTCGGAGGGGCGCTGGCCGGGCTCGCGGGTATTCTCATCGGACCGTTGACTGGCCTGAGTCCCTCCGTCGGATCTCTGACTATCGTTCCGGCTCTTGCTGCGGCCCTCGTCGGCGGCTTTTCCTCATTTCCCATTACGTTCCTCGGCGGTTTGCTCGTCGGTGTTCTCGAATCGGAGTCCTCGTGGTATTTCCCCACATGGACCTCGGCAGCACCCTTCTTGGTGATCATCGTCATCCTTGTATTCAGAGGACGTGCCCTCCCGCTTCGAGGATTCCTCAACGACCGGCTTCCCAATGTCGGCAGGGCCCAACCTCGGCCGCTTGTGATCATTGCCGCAGGCGCTCTTCTACTGGGCACGATGCAGCTTTTCACCCAGCAGTGGACGACATCAGTGACTACGTCCTTGATCGTGGCAATCCTCTGTCTCTCTTTGGTGGTGATCACGGGCTACGCCGGTCAAGTGAGCCTTGCTCAGTACGCAATGGCCGGTATTGGCGCTCTAATCGCAGGTCGACTCGCTGACGCTGCACACCTTGCGTTCATGCCCGCACTTCTGATCGGTGTCGCGGGGTCGGTTGCGGCTGGTGCCCTCATTGGCTTGCCGGCTCTGCGCGTGCGCGGCGCGAACTTGGTCGTTGTCACGCTCGGATTGGGTCTCGCCATCGAAACTGTGGTTCTAGGGAATCCAAATTGGACCGGAGGGGTGATCACAGGGACGGTTATTCCCCCCCCTCACATATTTGGGTGGAACATCGAATCGTTCTACTACCCGAAGTCCTACGCGATCGTTTGCCTAATCGCGGTACTCATCGTTGGGCTACTCGTGGCAAACCTAAGGCGAGGACGGTCAGGTCGGAGAATGCTGGCAGTCCGAGACAACGAGCGAGCGGCCGCAAGCATCGGAGTCAGCGTGGTCGGAGCGAAGCTGTATGCCTTTTCGTTCGCTTCGGGAGTTGCGGGATTGGCCGGAGTACTAATGGCATTCCGCGCTCCCAATGTTGACTTCTCTCAGTTCGACATTTTCTCATCCATCACACTCATAACGATCGCGGTGATCGGGGGTATCGGATACATCAGCGGCTCCGCCGTCGGTGGAATGATCGTTGTGGCCGGTGTCAGCGCTGAAATCATCGGACACTTCTTCAACACCACCAGCTACTTCACCCTTGTGTTGGGCATTCTGCTTCTCTTGCAACTGACCTTATTGCCCGACGGCGTAGCGGCAAGCGTCTCGACGACCATTGATTCATTGGGTCGCAGGTTCTTCCCCAAGAAACCTTTCATCAAACTTGAAGCAGACTCTTCGGATGTCGAGGGACCGAAATCTAAAACACTCGAATTGCAGGGCATCACGGTCACCTTTGGTGCCGTCCAGGCGTTGACCGACGTGAGCATCACCGTCCAACCCGGCGAAGTTGTTGGTCTGATCGGCCCGAATGGGGCCGGTAAGACCACCTTGATCGATGTTGCTAGTGGATTCGTGCGACCCAGTAGTGGTCGAGTCGTTTTGGAGGGTGTCGACATCACCACGCTCAACCCCCACGCGCGGGCGCGTCGGGGTTTGGTCCGTTCTTGGCAATCTCTCGAGCTGTTCGAGGCGTTATCGGTCGAAGAAAATATTCTTGTAGCCGCTGAAAAGCGAGACCCATGGTCTTACATGATCGATTTGGTCATGCCCTCCAGGTCAACGAACACTGGTCTACTCAGGGCGGTGATTGACGAGTTCCAGCTCGAGGAGGTATTGGGCACCCTCGTATCGGACCTCCCTTACGCGCAAAGACATTTGGTCAGCATTGCTAGAGCGATGGCCTCGCACGCTTCCGTACTCTTGCTTGATGAACCAGCAGCAGGCCTCGATGACGAGAGTTCTCAGGAGCTGAGCCACTTGATCCGACGCTTGGCGGACCGTTGGCACGTGGCCGTCTTATTGGTGGAACACGACGTCCCTCTCGTGATGCAGACCTGTGACCGAGTTGTCGTGCTGGACCAAGGAAGGACCTTGGCAAGCGGGCTACCCAATGAGCTCCGATCCGATCAGAGGGTCGTCGACGCCTACTTGGGGATTGAGGTCGAGACCAGCCCGACCAAAACAAGTCGCCGCGTGGATGCGAGAGACATCGCCTCCCTGACAAACGTCCAGCTCTTCGATACCTTCAACGGCGAGCGCGTTCACGTCGTGCCGGCTCAGAGTCGTGATGACACCACATCGCCCAGGCCCGTGATGAGAGCCGTCGGAGCGTCCGCCGGATACGGGAAAGTTCCAGTACTCGATCACGTTCGTCTCAACGTCTGCCCCGGCGAGGTGGTCGCACTTCTCGGTGCCAACGGAGCTGGAAAGACAACCTTGTTGCGAATGCTCGCCGGGGTGCTTCCTGCAACGGAAGGGACCATTGAACTCAACGGCCAGATCACAACGGAGCCCCTCCACAAGCGAGCCCGTGCGGGTCTGTCATATGTGACGGAGGAGCGATCAATCTTCAGGGGCTTGACCACCGCACAAAACCTTCGTTTGGGACGTGGTGAGGTCGACATGGCACTGGAACTGGTTCCCGAACTTCGGTCCCTCCTCAACCGTAAGGCGGGCCTTCTCTCGGGCGGCGAACAGCAGATGCTGACTCTGGCCCGTGCTCTTGCGGCCCAGCCTCGTATCCTGCTCGCCGACGAATTGTCTATCGGGCTGGCTCCATTGATCGTGAGACGCCTCTTCGTTGCCGTGCGAGCGGCCGCTGACAATGGCTTGGGGGTCCTTCTGGTCGAGCAGCAAGCACGCGCTGTGTTGCCCTATTGCGATCGTGCCTACGTGCTCCGCCGTGGACAAATCGTAATGGATACGAGCGGAGGCGATCTTCATTCGAGAGTGCACGAAGTCGAAGCTCACTACCTCGGTGATGGCGACCTTGGTGATAGCGGCGGGACAATGTCCATTGACGAGACCGCCGACGATCCCAGCGTGCTCGCTCATCGATCACGATGGCGTATCGACTGATGCCAAATGAACAGCCCGATGTTTACTGCCTACGGGTAGATCACCTCGGCTGCGCTCAATCTCCGTACCGTACGTCAATGCACTAACCAAAAGGGAGTCACGAACAATGGCAACAACGAGCAATCTTCCATACGAGATCAACGATGCCGACAATCACTTCAACGAGCCGCCGGATTGTTTTGAGCGGTACATCGACCCTTCCCTGAGGGACCTGGCTATCCGAGTCGTCACGGGCCCCGATGGCAAGCAAATGCAACTCTTCGCTGGCAAGCCATCGAAGTTCCTCAGCTCGAAGGACGACCAAGTCACGTTCTCGAAGGACGAGCTCGACGCGATGTTGGGAAATACAAAGGAAGCTACTCGCCGGGGAAGTGGATCCATGCAGGAACGAGGGGAGAAGGATCTGCGTGTCGTTCCGGGGATGCTTCTCAATCGCCTCAATCCCTTGAAGGGCCTGTCTGAGGCGGAAAGAGCAGCCTTTGTTGCAGACTTCCGCGGAAAGTCAGAAGCGTTCGGGAATCGGGACCTGCGTCTAGCCCTGATGAGTGAGCAGGGGATCGACAAGAGCATCATGTACCCGGCAGCGGCACACGATATTGAGTATGAGTTCGCTGACAATATTGAAGCTCTGTACGCAAATATTCGTGCCTTCAACCGTTGGATGCACGAAGAAGTCGGGTTCGTTGTCGAGAACCGGATGTGGCTGCCTCCGTATATCGCTCTGGCCGACCCGGACCTAGCAGTGAAGGAACTAGAGACCGTGATTGAGCTTGGCGCACCGATGATCCAAACCAAATCAGGCCATGCTCACGGTGGTCGCCAAAACCCTCATGGTGGACGCTCGCCTGCTGACCCCATCTATGATCGATTCTGGAACATTGCGAACGAGGCGGGCATTCGACTCGCAGTGCATCTCGGGGGAACGGACTATCAGAAGTACGGCGCTGACTGGTCCGAGGACCCTCACGCTGTATTTGGTGACTTTGATGCATTTCAGTGGATGATGTACTGGGGCGACCGGCCAGCAATGGAGCTGACATCCGCTCTCATCCTTCAAAATTTCTTTGGAAGGTTCTCCAACATGCACGTGGTCCTCTCCGAACAGGGAACTGTCTGGCTTCCTTACGCCCTCCGCAAGATGGACCACGCATTCATGATGGGGCGCAAGGCGAAGTGGTCAGAGACGGGGCGGCTCGATCGACGCCCGTCGCAAATCTTCCGCGAGCATTTTGTGGTTGCACCCTTCCCTGAGGAAAACGTCGAGCGGGTCGTCGCCGAGATTGGAATCGAGCCCATCGTTTTCGGATCGGACTTTCCGCACGGCGAGGGACTCGCCTACCCATCGAAATACGTGGAAGCGCAACTGTCATCCTTTTCCGACGAGCAGCAGCGACAGATCATGCGAGACAACTTGGAAAACTTCCTGGCAGCCCCGTAAGGACGGCGGCCTCGTTCCCACCTTACTCACACAATCCGATTCGAGTCCTCGTGTCGAAGGGCAGCGACGGTGGATTGCCAGTGGGTGCGCCTGGTGTTCTTCCAGATGCAGGTCATCAGCGCCCAGCGAGATCTGCGGCTGATAAGGCGTGAGAACGCCCGCCTTCAGGAAACGAGACGGCCGAATCCCCCTCGGTAGAAGAGGAGGGGAGCGCCTTCGGATGCACCGAGGGCCACCACGCGGCCTATAACGATCTCGTGGTCACCGCCCTCGAAAATGTCTCCGAGCTCACACTCGACCACAGCGAGCGAGCCGTCGATGACCGGCGCGCCGGTGACTCCTGGTTTCCAGCCCACGCCGGCGAACTTGTCACCGCCTGAGATAGCGAAGGCCCGGCAGATCGCCTCCTGGTGCTCGCCCAGGATGTTGACGCAGAAAGCGCCAGCCTGGCGGATGCGGGGCCAGCTGGTCGAGGTGCGGGCGGGTGCTAGCGCCACCATCGGCGGGTCGAGTGAGAGGGCGTAGAAAGACTGGCACGAGAAGCCGACCGGCACTCCCTCCTCGAGGGCGGTGACGATGGTCACACCGGTGGCGAAGTGGCCGAGCACCTCGCGGAACCGGGACTGCGCCAGGCCTGAGGTCAATGAAGACACCTAAACCCTCCCGAGTTTGATGACCTGGCGGTCGCAACGGGGACGTCGTCTGCCAGCTTGGCTGCAGATCGGTGGGCGGTATTGAGGATGCTGTCTAGCTCGCGGTCGGTGTGCGCAGGGTCGTGGTGCGGGAGCATCAGCTGCTTCACCCTCGACTCCAGCCACCACTTGGCGGACATAGGCGACGGAGGAGAGGCTTCGTCGGCCTTGGCCGAGAATCCGTCTTCGGCGTACTGTCCGCCGTGCATAGAGAAGCTGTGAAACGGATCGGCTCCATCCGGGGGATCTCATCAATCGGGTGCGTCCGTAGCCCTGTTGACTGCACAAAGGCAAGTACATATCCGAGGTCTTCGTCGTCACCGTGCTATCACTCAAGAACTCCGTCAGCGGAGAGCCGCTCCTCCATGACGCAACGCCGACCACCGTAATCGACGGTCCCCAAATGGACGCACTCGCTGTCTCGTCACTCCGCAGAGTAGAGCGCGAACGTCAACGTCACTTTGACGTCCCGAGGCTGCCGTGACGCCGACGCGAGCGTTGTCCCACACGGTACTCATGGCCCTTGCCGGCTTTCACGGCTGGCCGTGTCAATAAACCACCGTTGACCCGACTCTGGCTTGGCCTGGCGTCTAGGTACGGCTGATGCCCGCAACAGGCGGCCGGGGCGGGTCTCGGTTGGTTCGCCCTCGTTGGTGAGCACCGTGCCGTTGACGATCGTTGTCCGGAAGCCGTCGGCTTTCTGCTCAAGCCGATGGGTGCCTCCGGGAAGATCGAAATCGAGCTCGGGCATCCGTGGCCCTACGGTACGCGGGTCGAACACGGTGACATCGGCAGCGAATCCGGGCACGAGTCGTCCCCGATCGTGGAGCCGCCATATCGCCGCGGGACGAGATGTGATCATCTCAATCGCGGCTTCCAGAGATACCGACGGACGATCGCGCACCGAGTAGCCGAGCAGATGGAAGTGCATGGAGGAGTCGAAGACTTGACTGACGTGGGGCGCCCGAGTCGGAGAAGCCCATTGCTGTGCGCGGGTGATTCATCAGCGAAGGGAGCAGGTCCTCGTCCTGGGTGACCAAGTCCTGGAGAAGGAACACGCCGAAGTCGTGCTCGAGTGCGATGTCGGAAATGGTGGGATTCGGCGGGTACGGTGACAAGAGCACTCTGACCTGGTCGAACTCGGGTGTCCTGGCCTTGGGGCGCCGGATCCGCCGACCACCAGACCGTCACGAATTACGAGATCGAACTCCATTGCACTTCCTTGGATCATGATGTGACAACGTCGGATGCCAGCCGGGAGGGAACCAGAACCCCGGGAGTCCACTCAAGACCTAACACCACGCGATGCGATCTTGGCCCATCGGTTCCAGTCGAACCAAAGCGATCGGGTACCTCGATCCTCGCTCCTTAGGTGCTCACCGCCCCTGGACTTGACGCCTAATCCTGGGCCGCCCGATCGGTCGGCCACGTGGACTGCCTTTAGACACTCAGCGCGGAGTTCGATAAAGGGTGATTCCTCCTCGACCGAAATCTCGAGGACCTCCTCATGCGCGTCCAAGTGCCCGATTGTTGCGCTTGGACACCGGATGGGAGCATCGGCCGGAAGGTATTGGGCGTCGCACCCAAACCACCGTGTGCGCGCCCGTCGAGAGGGTCCTACTCCGTTGAACAGCAGGTTTCGAGTGTCGTTTGGTTGCTGCATTCATGATTGATGTTCGTGACGGCAGTTGGTTAGAGTCATCTTGACGGCGAGGAATCAACAAGTCATACGCGATTGTGTGTGCTGCATCGATTCGAAAACGTGAGCACAGTCGGACTCACCTACCCGCCAAGGAGCCGACTAAGAAGCGGTCACTTGCGTCCGAACACTCATACAGGTCTGGAGACTGGGCACCATGAGTTCAATGACCGTCACGTCTGACCACATGTTGGACGGTGAGGTTCCGCCACCCCTCAGCCCATTTCGGGTTCTCGAGTTTGGCGACCGATTGACTGCGTACTGTGGCAAGGTTCTCGCCGATCTAGGGGCGGATGTGATTCACATCGAACCGCCCGGGGAAGCGCGATGCGCTTCTCGCCACCGTTCCGGGGTGGGAAACGCGCCAAGGAATCGAGTCTGACCTTTGCCTACTATCAGCACAACAAGCGCGGGACCACGCTTGATTGGTCGTCTCCTAATGCGCTGGGCCTGCTCGAAGAGCTCGGTCGATCTGCAGACGTTGTCTTGCACACTCCCGATGTTCGCCACCCACTGGTTGGATTCGACCCGGAATCTACAAACATTTCTTGGAAGCCGGGCAACGTCCACTCATGCTTTATCTCGCCGTTCGGTTTGACGGGCCCTCTTCGCAACTGGCGCGCCACTCCGTTTACGTCCTTCGCCATGAGCGGCCTCATGCATCCAGTGGGATCGCCGGAGGGCCCGCCCCTCGCGCAGCCAGGCCAGCAGCTTTACGATGAATGCGGCCTCCACGCGGCAATGATGGTTCAAGCGCTTCTTCTCAGACCAAGTTCGTCTGCGCAGGTAGTCGACATTTCAGCCCACGAGGTTGGTTGGTTTCACAAGATCTCGCTTGAGCGATACGGCCTGCAGGGTCGGATCGCAACCAGAGAGACGAATTTCGGTCCTCCTCCGGGGGGCATCTGGCAATGTAGAGATGGACTGATCGACATTGCTTCACACGCCCCATCCCACTGGGATGTGTTCCTTCAAGTACTCGACGAGCCAGAGATGCTCATGGATCCCATGTATCAGGATCGGGGAATGCGGGTGCAGCTGTTCGATCTCCTCACAACTCTCGTCGCGGAGTTGCTCTCTACGAGGAGTGCAAAAGAGCTGGTCGAAAGGGGGCAGGCGGCCGGACTTCCGTGCGCCCTCATGTATACGCCCAGTGAGTTTCTGGACGATCCCCAGGCAAGAGAGAGGGGATTCTTTATAGAGTCAACGCGGGAAGGAACCGGGAGCTTCGAGATCCCAGGCCGTCCTTTTCGAGCAACTCCCGACCTTCTGTCCTACCGGAGATCAGCGCCCTCACTTGGCGAACATAATGAAGAGATCTATATCGAGGAGCTCGGACATAGTCGACGCGACCTTGCATCATGGAGAACGAGTGGCCTCATCTGATCGGTTTGGCCGTGGGATCCTCGACGGTATTCGCATCCTGAGTTTCGGAGCGTTTGTGGCGGGTAACACCTGCCCTTTGGCACTGGCGGAGCTTGGCGCAGACGTAGTCAAGATAGAGTCTCGGGAACGGCCCGAGGCCCTACGGTCTTACTTCTCTCTCGACCATCCGTACCTGTACGAACCCTCGGGGATTCAGACAACGGTGCTGTTTTCGGGCCTCGCACGGAGCATGCGCAGTCTTTCCCTCGATATGAAGTCCGATGCGGGCCAGATTCTCTTTCGCGACCTCGTTACGAACTGCGATGTGGTAGTCGAAAACTTCGGGCCTGGCCAAATGGATCGCTGGGGATGTTCATTCGCGGACCTACTCGAGTTCAACGGTCAATTGGTGATGCTGTCCATCTCCGGTTATGGGAGAACTGGTCCTCGGTCCAGTTATCGGGCATACGCATCCAACATCAACAATTTTCTCGGCCTGAGTTCGGCATGGGCGCCGGATGCCACTCATTTCGACTATGTAGCTGGAATACAAGGTGCCGTCGCGATCCTTGGAGGCTTAGCAGAAGCTCAGGGGTCGAAAAGGGCTGTTTACATTGACCTGGCACAAGCGGAGTCAGGCGCAGCAGTCATGGCACCGCTCTACCTAGATTCACTAGGCAACGGCGAGCCGTGGCGAGCCCAACCAAACGAAGTACCAGGATCATTGTTGTCCATGGTCGCGAAATGTTTGGGAGACGACGCGTGGGTGGCCATCGAGCTTGAGGGTGAGGATGACTGGAACGCCATCTGTGTCACCTTGGAACGCCCAGACTTGAGCAGCGACGGGCGAACGCTCAGGCCAGAGGATCACGAACAACTGCGAAGCGCGATCACGCGATGGACGGCTGGGCTTAGGCCATATCAAGCCGCCATTAAACTTCAGTTGGCTGGAATCGCGAGTTGTCCCGTCCAAGACAGTGAGGATCTATGGCGTGACCCGCAACTCCGCTCCCGCGGTGCGATCGTCGAATTGTCGCACCCTGATGTCGGCGTAGTGGAGTTCCCCAACTCACCGGATCGGATGAGTCGGACGCCCGGAGCCGTTCAGCGCCGAGGTCCACGACTCGGAGAGCACAGTGTCGAGGTCGTTCGCCAATGGCTAAATCGAACACCTGAGGAGATCGAGAAGTTGATGAGTGAGGGCGCCATTTGGCAGGCGGAGACTGAGGAAGTCAAGGATGGCGAGAGTCATCTGGGGGCGGAGAGCGCGTCGTTGTGAATCTTGACCTTTCGAACGATCAAGAGCTCTTCCGAGAGACGTGTCGGCGATTCTTGACCGACACTGACACGCTTGGGCAAGCGCGACACTCGCTCGAAAGGGTGGGTGGCTTCGAGCCCTCGTGGTGGCGAGCCGGAGCTGAAGTTGGGCTAACCGCCATGTTCGTTCCCGAGGATCAGGGAGGTGGGTCGGTTTCGGGGTCACCTGTTCGTGACGCCGTCATTGCCGCGGAAGAGCTCGGCCGGGTTGTAGCACCCGGCCCCTTCCATCCTGTGAATATTGTGGCGTACGCGGTAGCTCGCACGGGCAGCTCGGAACTGCGGGAACAACTCCTCCCCGGACTCTGCACTGGTGCATTGGTTGGGAGTTGGGCATTTGGGGAGCCTCGGTCGGAGTGGAATCCCAGCCGCTTCGTCGTGGAAGCGAGGCTTCGCAATGGTGCCGTCGTTCTTGAAGGCACGAAAAGCTACGTCGAGGCAGCCGACGTTGCCAACGTCTTCCTTGTAGCGGTTTCCTCGCCCGAAGGGATATCGCAGGTTCTTGTGCCTTCGGATAGTCAGGGGGTGCGGGTTGAACTACAAAGAACCTTAGACTTGAGCCGAAGATTTGGCACGGTACATTTCGATAGCGTTCGAGTGCCCATTGAAAATCTAGTTGGAGGGTGGGGCGAAGCCGACGAGGATCTTCAACGCCTGCTTCAGCTGTCATTGGTATTGCAGATTGCTGACAGTGTCGGGGTGATCGGCCACGCGTTCGAGCGGACATGCGCGTACCGCGCGAGATCGTGTCGCTTTTGGCCGTCCAATAGCTTCCTTTCAGGCGCTAAAGCACAAGATCGCGGATATGTTGCTTTGGCTCGAATCGTGCAGAGCTATCAGTGATGGCGCCTCCATGGCCGTAGACGATCAAACTGATGACGCGCTTGAGCTTGTGCATACGGCGAAGGTCTTTGTGAGTTACCGCGCGGTGGATATCGTGCAGGAGTGCATTCAAGTGCACGGGGGCATCGGTCTCACCTGGGAGCACGACATGCATCTGTTTTTGCGACGTGTCGGTGTGAATCGGATGCTGTATGGAACGCCGGAGCAGCACGGGCGCCGGCTCGGCGAACTGTTGGGAGTGTGAAGGCGACATGATGTCCATTGATCTGGAGCTGTTCCGCGATGAGGTACGGAGCTGGCTTGCGGAAAATTTCGAGCGCAGGACCGAAAGCAATGCCGTCCTACTGTCTGACCAAGACGAACGAGCTCTTCAAGCCCGATTGGCAGCCATAGGGCTTGCTGGCTTGTTGATCCCCGTAGAGTATGGCGGCCGAGGTCTTACATCCGATCATCAACGCGTGTTTGCAAGAGAGTCGTCTGTATTTCGCATGCCGATCGGTTTCACCGTCAGTCTGGGCATGCTCGCTCCCACCTTGATCACACACGGCTCAGAAGAGCAAAAGCGATTTCACCTTCCCCGAATGATTCGGGGACAAGAAGTATGGACTCAATTGCTCTCTGAGTCAGGTGGCGGATCCGATTTGGCGGCTGCGGTTACGAAGGCTGAGCGTGACGGCGACAGATGGGTACTCAACGGATCCAAGATGTGGAGTACAGGTGCCGAAACAGCTGACATTGGTATGTGCCTGGCAAGAACCAATTGGGATGTTCCCAAACATCGAGGTCTGTCGATGTTCGCGGTTCCACTACGCGCGCCTGGAGTCACCGTCGAACCGATTCGACAGGCTGACGGTGAGTGCGAGTTTTGCCAGGAGTTTTTCGACGATGTCTCGATTCCGTTGGAGAGTCTGATCGGGAGAGAGGGTGAGGGTTGGTCCGTTGCACAAACTCTGCTCTTTCACGAGAGGAACGCAACCGGTGGAGTGGGGTACGGCGAGGGATTGGAGGGCGGGCGGGCGGTAGGCAAAGGGCTAGAAGACCTGAAGTCGCTCGCACGTGTGAGTCCCGCCGAACCGACGGTCATTGCCGACTACCTTTCCGAGATCTCCGTGGCGTCCACTGTGCAGAGACACCTCGGACGGCGGGTGGCCACCGGTTATAGGACGGGAGCGTTCGAGGGACAGTGGGGTTCCCTGCTGAAGCTTGGAGCAGCGCTGCTCGCTTATAGACGAGCAGAGATCGCCTTCGCTCTCGCGGCAGCAGATGGCGGAATATGGAGCGATGGCACCGCAAACGGACCTGTTGGGTCCGATTGGCTCATGTCCAAGACCCTCTCTATTGCCGGCGGGACGAACGAGATGCAGAGAAACATCATTAGCGAGAGGCTATTAGGCCTTCCGCGCGAACCATCCGTCGGCAACGACCTCCCTTTTCGCGAAGTGCGTGAAACACTCGGCCGATCGGCGTGAGATTCAATCCGTAATGCTGGACTGTCTTCGCTATCGATTTCTGTTGCGGCCTGGGCCAGGTACAGGCGTCAACCTTGGGTCCAAGTAGATGCTCCGTCGACGGGTATCAAGACACCGTTGATGAAGGAAGCTGCGGGCGAAAGTAAGAAACAGATCATGGCGGCGACTTCGTCCGCCAAGCCCGCTCTTCCCATTGGTTGGGCCTTCAATCTCTGTTGCATCTCTGGCGAGGCAAATGCTTCCGCAGTTCTCCGCGTGACGACTCCAGTGGGAGCCACCCCATTCGAGCGGGGACGACCCCGTAGCTTTACGGCGCAATGCCTCATGTAGCCGGCGATGCCAGCCTTGGCCGTTGGATACCAATCGGTAGTCGGACCGACGAAGAAGTTGCCGGCAATCGAAGACGTAAAGGTCATGCTTCGAGCCTCGTCGGAATGATGTTTCAACCAGCCTTCCGTCACGGCGACGTAGGATCCGACGGACAGCCGGAGGCCCTCGACGACGGAGACGTCGGTGGTGCTCGGAGGACCGGCATTATTAACGAGGTAAGGAATGGGAAGTCCCATCGATGCGGCGTCATTCCAGGCGGCGTCGATAGCGTTCTGGTCCTCGAGGTCGACGAGGACGCCTTTCACAGCGCCGCCCGCCGCCGCAATCTCACTCAGCAATTCGTTCAATGCAGGTTCTTCGATGTCCCAAGCCGAGACGGTAAGTCCGGCACGCGCCAGCAAGAGTGCGACTTCTCGACCGATTCCATTCGCGGCTCCCGTCACGACGGCCGCGTCACCCGGGCTGAAGCCCAACCCCGCAAAGTTGGCGTCCATTTCTTCTCCTCTGGCGTCTCGGAGGGCGTAGTCCTGCTGATGAGCAGAACCCCACTAGCTCAATGGATCGGATGCGGCAGCCTTGTCAGACTAAGGAGTGCCGATCGATGAACGCCGTTTATCATAACCGTGAGGTAGTGAGTAAGGGGCTGCTAGACAGGGCACAGCGATGGACGATGATGGATACAGGTGAAGCGAGGCGGACTGTGGGGGGATATGCCTGTGCAAGCCCCCCTGAGTTGATTGAACGATCTTGGGAGGGGTCGCCCAGGACGCGACCGAGGTGCACTCCCAACGAATCCGATGGCCAGGGGTCCGGTCTTGATCGGAAAGAAGCATGAGGTGAACGATGCCAACGAGACTGGGGGCGACGCCGCCAAAAGCGATTCAGGAACTCTGCTGATGGATTTGCTCGACGTTGACGTTGTGGACTGTGCAGCCGGTTCCGAAGTACAGACCGTGCTCCGGGTTCAACTCATGAGGCTCCGCTATCTCGGACTCGGTCATGACTCTGACCACAGGGGAGTTGGAAGAACCGGCATTCGAACAGTCCAGGGGAGGCGTGACCGCGGTGGTCTCGACGAGCCGGCCAAAATGGGAGCACCATCCGTCCGCACCGGATTGGAACGGGCAGAGTCGCCCCCCCGACTGCTCGATCCCCCGTTCCTGGGGCGGTATGGGCGAGATCGAATTGAAAGGTCTCTCTTGTGGGCATTCCCAGAACGCGAAAGCAGTGGATGCAGCCGCGAACAGCTTGGCCCGAGGTGCAACGAAAGCATTGGAAGTGTGGCGGTAATGCCGTGAGAAGTCTGTTGTCGATCCTGATGAAGGGTTTCCGCCGGATCCACCAGCTCACTTCAGCCGGGGCACAAGCGAGTTCCGTCTTTCGAAATGGGAGGTTCGTCGAAGCTCGGTGGACCTGGGCCCTCCTTTACTTGGTGCGCCCCTGATGCCAGCATTTATTGGTGGTCCAAAGGCTACTTCTCGTCCCGTTACTCGGCGTTCACGTGGGTTTACGAGTGAAGAGCGATGGGAGCAGATTCTGCAGGTCGCGGGCGAGATGTTTTGCAGACGCGGCTACCTCGCGTCTTCGTTGGAAGATATTGCCAGCCGAATAGGTATTCAAAAGGCCAGTCTTTATCATTACATCGCTTCGAAAGAAGACATCCTTTATGCACTTGAGCTACGAGGATACGAATTGGGGCGAACTGTAATCGAGAAGCTTGATAACACCGGGGACCGGGGAAGTGCAGCTGAGCGACTCGGAGAATTTATCAGGTGCTGGATCGAGGGCATCGGCATGCAGGGTGAAAACTATGGAAGCCTCGGCCCTCGAGTTCTCATGCATCTCAGTGCGGAACGACGAGGCGAGTTGCTGGTTATCGGCCGCCAGACGCGAGACTGGGTAACCGCCATCTTGAAGGAGGGAATGGCCGAAGGGGTCTTCGATCCGTCGCTGGATCCGCGCATCGTTTCGAGCACTCTTTTTTCTCTTCTCAACTTCACTGCTTGGTGGCATCGTTCTGCTGAGGGCCGGGAAGAGATTGCTTCGCAGTGCGTAATGTTCTTCCTTCACGGGTTACAACCAAGCAAGGGTCGATAGCTCCCCACCTCTGGGCAGTGATCTCGAAGCGTGGTCCCGCAGAACTGCTCGTAGAGTCGCCTCGTTCGTGTCCGTCATGGGGTGGTTTTTGATCGCTGTCCAAGTGGCCGATCAGCCGCGGTTGGACAGGTGTGAAACAGGGTTTTCCTCGGGGTGGTGGCGTATCACCTGGTGGGTGTGACGAGACGAGATACCTGTTCAGAGGGCGTCTCAAGCAGCGAACACGACGAGGGGCACAATCAGATATCCGGCCTGGACAATTCCGGTGACCTGATAGTGAAATGAATGACGGACATGTTACGGTGCGCAAACCGGAGAGCGAGACGCACAAGGTCCGACCGGTGACGAAACGAACAGTGAGTTGTCGCGACAATGAGTTCGCCGCGACATCGGAAGACATCGGGGGGACACACAGTGAAAAAAGGAATTAGATCCGCCTGTCGAGCATGTTGTGTGGCGGTCACGTTTTGTATGACAGCCGCAGCTGTCTTGTTGCCCACCTACAGCTCAGCGGGCGCATCCAGTGTCAAAGGGAGCGCCTACGAGCTGTATTACACCGAGACCGGTGCGACGCCTGCGGGTAAGTACCTTCCTGCGATCAGTGATGCGATCAACGCCACCGGGGGTATTGCTGGACATCCACTCAAGATCGTGGATTGCAGCGACAATGGCGACCCAAATCTAGCGACACAGTGCGGGCAGCAGGCAACCTCCAATCCGAATGTTCTGGGGGTCGTTGGCAACACCTCTACTTGCGGATCACAGTTGCTCGAGCTCCTGGGCAGCGCACATATGGCCTCGATCGGCGACCAGTACTTCTGCGCAGAAGACTTCAAGTCGCCGCAGGTGTTTCCCTTTAGTGCGGGATCTTTGGATCCAGCAGCGGGCGCAGCTCTCGGAGTTACTGAACTTCACCTGAAGGATATGGTCATCGCGACTGCGGATGTGCCCGCAGGTCGTGAGTACCCGCCGCTGGTCCAATCGGTAGTGGCCCCTGTAGGTGGACATATCACTGGTGCGGTTTACGTTCCGTTTTCCGCGGCCGACATGTCTCCCTACGCCTCCCAGATTGTTGCCGACGGCGGGTTCTACGTCGATGGCAACACGACTGCCGTCGGGATTCGACTCGGCAAGGCCCTACTCGAGCAGGGTTTTAAGGAGCCCGTTGAGTACAACGGCACGACGTGGGACGCAGATACCATCAAGGTCAACTTCGGGAATCCAACGAATGCCTATATTGAGACGCCCTACAGCGTGACATCCGCTGGCTACAACACGTTCGTCGCTGACGTGAACAAATACGCGCCGGGGGCGAAGTACTACTCGACCGATCTGAGCACGGTATGGCTTGCTGCGATGATCGTGCAGCGATGGGCCAAGAATGTTCCGCATCCCACGGCATCGGCGCTGCTCAACTACCTTTCCACCAGTCCAAGCATTAACACCTATGGGATGACGATTCCGCTGACTTACACGAAGCCAGGTAAGGTGCTGAACGGCTTGGCGGCTCGCGCCGTGAACCCTTGCACCGCTCTGTACCACTACAAGAGCGGAAAGCTCGTCGAGGTTGGCAAATCTGTCGACATGTTGAATACCGCAGCAAACAAAGTCCACTGTGTCGGCTAGTGGTCTGTCGCAAAAATGACTGGCGAGGTTCGACCGGTGTCCGCGCTGGTCAGAGCATCCCAGCCGCCGTCTGTCAATCCGCGACGGACCACTAGCACTCCAATCTGAGAGCTGGTTCCGGCATGCCGGTCGAGTTGAGCGATTGAAGAGTCAGTCCGTGAAGCGAGCGTCACTACGTGGTGAGCTGACGGTGCACCTTGGGGGCGCCCAAACAAATGGTGAACGGATTCGATCTGAACCAAGAGGAGACAGGTCATGTCGCTAACCAAGCCGCCAGCACGAGAATTCGAAGAGGGGGGGGCGTACGTCGAGGATGACCCGTTCGTCTATCACGCACAGTTCGCGGAGTCGGCCCCGTTCTGGACTGAAGGTGAGGGTGGTGCTTGGGTGGTTACGCGCTTTGCGGATGCTCGGCGGGTCTTACAGGATCCCGTAACATTTTCATCCGTCAACCAGACTCCAACGGGCTATGAGATGGAACACCCCCTCTTGCCGTCCTTCTCTGACCCACCGGAGCTGCAGAAGTACCGCAGCATCTTGTTGCCGAGCATGACTCCCGCCAAGGTTGCTCCACTTGAAGAGAACATGCGTGTGGTTTGCAAAGAGTTGATTGGTTCGTTTGTTTCCAAGGGACGTTGCGACGCCGTCGCCGACTTTGCGCGCAAGTATCCGATCGCAATTTTCACAGCGTTTTTTGGTTTGCCGTCAGGTCGGAGCGAGGAGTTTCGTCAATGTGCTCATGCCTACTTGCACAACAGCCCCGCCGATCGGGTGGAGCCATGGAATAGGATCCGAGGGATCGTCCAGGAGCAGATCGAGCAGAAGCGGGAAGAACCTGCGGATGACCTTCTCAGCGCAATCGCCACCGGTACCATTGACGGCGAGTTGGCTGAACTGGAGGTCGCGGTCAACCTTGCTTCGACAGTATTCCTTGGTGGCCTTGACACCCTGCCCTCGAATATCGGGTGGTCCCTTCACTACTTAGCTGATCACCCTGATCTCCGGCAGCGAATTGTGGAGGAACCCGGGGTGATTCGCCCGGCAGTCGAGGAGTTTCTCCGGCGGTTCTCGGTGGCGAATCCGCTGCGTCGCGTTACCCAAGACATCGAGGTCGGCGGCTCCCAGATGCAAAAGGGGGATCGAGTCATCGTGTTGATCTCTGATGCCGATAGGGACAGCGCCGAGTTCGCCGACCCGATGGTCGTCAACTTTGATCGACCCAACAACCGGCATTTCGCTTTTGGTGCTGGTCCTCACCGCTGTCTGGGCTCGCACCTGGCTCGCCACGAGCTTGAAGTGGGGCTTGAGTTATGGCACGAGGCCATACCGGACTATCGAGTTGTCGAAAATGAAGGCATCCTCTATCACCGAGGCGTTTTGGCGATGGAGAATCTCCCGTTGGAGTGGGACGTCTAGCTTCGGTTGGGGGATGTCCGAGCCGAAGTGAAGGAATATGCCTCTGGGCTCGAACCAGAGTCCAACCTGCATGGAAGGATGACGGGTTCATCTCCCCGATGCGGACGACGCGACCGGATAGAC
Source organism: uncultured Acidimicrobiaceae bacterium (assembly GCA_963787485.1). GTDB lineage: Bacteria > Actinomycetota > Acidimicrobiia > Acidimicrobiales > RAAP-2 > Bog-473. Next base: position 1,250,988 of record CAWBDF010000007.1, read on the forward strand.
AGCGCAAATCGTTCTCCGAAGGAGTCACAAGGGCGACTTGGCTGCCCATGGCGCGTAGGTCGATGTTGCACCGTATTCGGCCGTAATTGGACAGTCGTCGACCGGCCCGCGCGGACCCAAGGATCCTTGGTCGAGCTGCCTGGGTCGCCCACCTTTTGCGCTGCCTTTCGTGCGCTGGCGTCGTCGATCTCGAGTGGGCTGAGCCAGTTTGTATCGATGACCCGCCATACCCTCGGTCGACGCGGAGCGTGCCCACCCCGCGCAGAGCAGCCCACAATCTCGCAACCTCTTGGAGCCGGACTTGGCCATCCTCCGTTTCGTTGGCGGACCGATGAAACTTGCGGCTGATCGAACCCATCTGCTTCGCATCGTCGGTCGGTGGCCATTCTCCATGGTCAAATGGGATGCACTGAGCGATACAACTACGCGTTGAGGCCTGGCACCTTGAGTGTTCGATTATTTCGATCACTTCGAGAGATTTCTTAATGGTGCGCGGTTGGTCACCATGGCTGCCCTACCAGCCTTGAGATGCATTAGTTTGGGTCAAATCGCCGAACTACCGGGGGTGTCATGCGATTCTTTACCTTCCACTACATGACCTATCAGGGTCTTGACGCGGAAAAGGCCATCGCTGAATACGGGGTGGGTTGGTGCACGCTGCCGAACTCCGAATGTGACCCGGCTGTTATGGCTTCGAACTATCGCGACTACGTGGATCAGGCGGCCTTGGCAGACGAGCTCGGGTTCGACGGAGTTGCTGTGAACGAACACCACCAGACGCCGTTCGGGACGATGCCCAGCCCCAATGTCATGGCTGGCGCCATCTCGCAACGAACTTCAAGAGCCCGCATTGCCGTTTTTGGCAATGCGCTCCCGTTGCGTTCTACGCCGCTGGTCTCCATCGAGGAGTACACGATGATCGACCTGCTGAGCAACGGACGATTGGAGGCAGGATTTGTCGTTGGAGGTGGGCCCGAGTACTACAACTTCGCCATGTCCCCGACGGTCGCTCGCGATCAGTTCGCCGAAGGATTAGCGCTGGCGCGGCGAGCTTGGGCAGAGCCGGGCCCATTTCGTTGGGACGGTAAGTACTACCACTTGGACTGCGTGAACCCTTGGCCACGTCCACTCCAACAGCCGCACCCACCAATCTGGGTCTGCGGGGTGGGAAGTCCGACGACACTTGAGATGTGCGCTCGGGAGGACCTCGGCTACATGGGTGTGAACGTCAATACTGGTCTGGCCGACTTTGCCGGCCAATGCGAGTTCTTCCGCAAGTCAGCGGAGCGGTACGGGCGGCAGTACGACCCCGCTAGGGTTGGCTGGCTCACCCACCTCCATGTGGCGGACAGTGACGAGCAGGCCCTCGCCGAATTCGGAATGCACGCGGCTTACGGTGGATACCTGACTCGGGGCTTCGGTGGTCCGGCCAAGACGTTCTTTCCGCCGGGCCATCTTCCACCCGATAAATTGGCAGCCTGGGAGCGACAAACCCGCGAGACTTTCAGCGCCGAGCCAATGCCGGGCGAGCCCCCACTTATGGGCTCCCCGGAGACTGTGGCCGAACGACTGATTGAACGTCTGAAGGCTTTCGAGATTGGCAATGTCGTGATGCCTTTCCAGTGGGGAACGATGCCCCATCAGATGGTTACGCGGAGCATGACACTGTTCGCTGAAAAGGTCATGCCGATAGTGCGACGCGAGATGGACGAATTCCTGGACCACCGGTACCCGAACCGAACGCAGTCCGAGGTGACGACAGGGATGGCTTCGAAGTGAGCGCGAAAATGTCGACAGTCGAGACACCGTTGTTGGCTGTCTCAGTAGCAGAATTTGGCAACGGTTCACCAGTCGTCTACCTGCACGACGTACTCTTTGACTTGGTCACGTCGGATGGCGCCGTGCCGCGGGTGTTGGACCTAATGTCCGCCTCCCATTCGGTTTACGCCCCAGCTCTCCCGGGATTCCGTGATCTGAAGGAGCTGGCAGCGGTGGCTAGCGTCGAGGACTACGTCCTCGTGTTCGCAGACCTGCTCGGCGCGTTGTCATTGGGTCGTCCTCACGTCGTCGGGACCGGGTTGGGTGGATGGATCGCAGCCGAGTTGGCGGTGCATCGACCGGATGCGCTGGGGACTCTGACGCTCATCAATGCTTTCGGATTGAAGGTCGAGGACCATCCAACGGCCCGCTTCTTTGACGCGGCGGCTCCGAATCCACTAGGCGGACGTCGAGAAGTGCGGGAGATGCTCTTCGTCGAACCTGAGGCCGCACTGGCGCAAGAATTCATGCCTGATTTCCCTGAGGACGCGGCGAACGAACGCTTCTTCACAAACATCCACGCCGCCGCCCGTATCGGCTGGGCACCGCCTGCGTTTTACGACCTGCAGCTCCTCTCGAGGCTTGGCCGAATCAGCGTGCCCACGCACGTCGTGTGGGGAAGTGCCAATCTCCTGGTCGACGTCGAACATGGGCGTGCCTATGAGGCCGGGATTGCGAACGCATCGCTTACCATTCTCGAGGGCACGGGCCACGCGATCACCGTCGAACAGCCAGACGACCTCGCGAAGGCCGTTTCCAGTTTCATCGATCAGCACGACGAACCCGCGTAGTTTTCTGCTGATTTGGCGCGTGATTGCCACCGGGCACAAGCCGTGGGTCAGCCTCCGCCAGGCGACGAAGATTCATAGGTCCTATACGTACGCTTCGCGGTTCGCTCGGCCTTTTCAATGTCAAAAGGGTCCGCTCCACGAGAAGGGGCATCTTGTTACAAGACCTCTGTCGAGCGGGTGAAGTGGGTGATACGTTCCAAAAAGAACGTGGAGAATGATCGGAGTGTCGGATGGCAACTGAACTGACCGAGGTAGTGGGAGGCTTAGGATTTCTCGAGGCCCCCAGATGGCACGATGGCGAACTCTGGTTCTCCGATTTCCACTCGCGCACCGTCACCAGCATGAACTCCGAGGGCAAATTCCAGCAGCGCGCCTATGTTGCTGGACAACCATCCGGACTCGGCTTCAACACAGACGGTTCATTCCTCGTGGTGTCGACTCACGATCGTCACCTCTACAAGTGCACCGCTGATGCCAAGGAACTGTTCGCGGATTTGAGCCCCATCTATCGCGGCGGTCTCAACGACATGTTTGTGGATGGACATGGACGGGCCTACGTCTCAGCATTCCCTGAGCCCCCGATTGGGCCGGATGACGGGTCGCACATGGCGGACCCTACCGTTCCTCTCTTTCTGGTTCAGCCAGACGGGCGCGCACAAGTTGTCGCAGAAGGCCTTCAAGTCCCGAATGGAATAGGTCTAACCGCGGACGGCTCCACTCTCGTTGTCGCCGAGACTCTCGGTAATCGACTGACTGCATTTACGGTTGCCAAAGATGGAAACCTCAGCGGTCGCCGAGTCTTCGCTGACGTCGGCCAGCGGATGCCGGATGGCATCTGCCTTGACACTAATGGAGGCGTCTGGTTCGCGAGCTTTTCCACGTCGGAATTCGTGTTGATAGAAGACGGCGAACGAGTCACTCAAGTCATCGAGACACCGGGCAAGTTGGCGGTGGCCTGTACCTTGGGCGGGGAGGACGGTCGAACCTTGTACTGCATCACGGTCGACCAAGCGACCTTTGATTTCCACCAAGGCCGTGGCACGGGAAGCATCGAGCTCTGCCGGGTAGATGTCCCGGCTATTGGCGCTTGACGCTCCGTACGTATCTCTGCGCGCCATCGCGTGCGCACAGATGAGGTAGTGCTGGCCTGCAGTACGCGGCATAGAAGTAGACTCTCCCGCAGAACCCCGGTGTCTCGAGATTGCAGAAGATCTCAGAGCAACCGCAAGCGACTTCAGGATCTTCGGGTGCCGCGAGGTACAGCCCTAATCGAAGCTCCGTCAACCATTTTGAATGCCCTAGCCGCGCGCCCTTTTGAGGCTCTGCCAATCAACCGTTGAGCCCGAGGGACACGTACCTCCGGCGTCTGTCTGGCTGGGCGTGGAACGTCCGCAGACGCCGATCGTTCAACGGACGTCCCTAGCGGATTTTCGCAATGAGAGGCGATATCACACCAGCGATATCGCTTGCTCCGGACAGTTCTGGACGGCAAGTTCTGCGTGCTTTAGTTGCTCGGGGCTTAGGTCCTTCGTTGTCGACGTGCCGTGTCCATCCTCGTCTGGGCTGAACAAGTCTGGCACCAGGCTGTAGCAACGCCCATGACCTGAGCACACCGAACTATTGATCTGGATCTTCATACGGAGCTCTCCTTTGCGGCGGTTCTCGCTCGAACGACGAAGAACAAAGCAGCTGCCTCCCGGTCACCGCCGCACCCCTTCGCGTATCGGGCCCCGAGGCTAGCTCGTAGCATCCTGGACGGCTACCTGCTCTTCGTGCTCTGGGCCCACGACATCGTGAACCGTTCTCACGTTGAGGCCCGCAATCCTTCTAACGACGACGGATTTGTAGGAACTCGAGTTCGTCATGCCAGTCGCGCAACGTCGTCACACCTGCGCGGGCATTACGCAGTCATCATGCGGTTACCTGCTTAGATTGGCTCCCCGACCCCGACAGCCAAAACGGGCTCCAGCATCACGCGCACATACGGAGTCATGAAAAGGGCAGACAGCTTCTTTCCCGCTTCCTGCACGAGTGGACCAGAGGCGTGCCGTTCCGATCCAGCGGCAGTGAAGTACTCGTACATGACGTAGCGGCCAGGGGTGTCCAGCCGATGCACCGTGTAGGTCTTGACGTCTCCGGAAGGAAACTCCTCCTTCTCCATGGCGGCGAAGAGTTCGGCCATGACCGGCTCGACCTTATCCGTCTCAAGAGGGTGCACCTGGAACGTGAACACGACCGCGACGTCACTTGCCGATGGTTTGAAGTTGGGATTCCGATGTCCGGCAACGGGTTCACCGATCCCTACTGCCTGGACTGGCTCCATAACCACTCGGTCATACGGCTTAACCATCAGCGAGGTCAGCTGAGCGCCAGCCTTCATCATCAACGGACCTGACGAGTGTCGTTCCGATCCAGCGGCAGTGAAGTACTCGTACATGATGTAAGTACCGGGCTCATCGATGACCCGGTGAACCGTGTAGGTCTTCACGTCTCCGGTGGGAAACTCCTCTTGTTCCATCGCTGCAAAGATGTCCGCAGCAGCCTTGTCCGTCGCATCTCTGTTCTTTTCATCAACCCAAAACGTGAACACACATCCGACATCGGTCGTCGTCATCGGTTACCCCCCACGGCTTTGTTGACGCCTAAAACCTTAACGCTGAACGTCCGAGTCCACAATTGACAGCCCAGGGTCAGCGTTGGATAGCCGGTCATGTGAAACGACGAATGGAACGTTGGGCGCGGGGCACGAGTAGCAGTTGGACGCGTGGGAATGGTGCCATGCCACTGTTGGGAAAGGCGGCAGGAATGGCTCAGAACCTTCCCGGTGTTCTGAGTTGTCGGTCTACTTATGTTGACCCTACGGAGGTATATCCGTCGGGCGTAACTCGGTGGCCAAGCCTGACGAGCTGGACGGAATCTCGGCATCGACGCAATGGACGCTCGCCAAGCTTCCAACCTGAAGGTCTACGATGAGAACGGCATCTATCGGGCAATTCACCTCCAGAGAACACGGGCGAAACGTTCAATCCGCTGGACTCAGGTCCATAAGTTCGATCGAAACGACTCGCGCCAGGCAAAAGGAAGGATCGCCAATGTCAGAAACCGATCTGCCATATCGAATCATGGACGCGGACAATCACTTCAACGAGCCCCGCGACTGTTACGAGCGCTACATAGATCCTCAGCAGCGGCATCTAGCGATACGGTACGTGAAAGATTCAAACGGCCGGTCAGTGCAGATGTTCGCGGGTCGTCCTTCGAAATTCTCCGGTGATCAGATCGTGTTTTCCGCTGACAGCCTGGTCGAAATGCTCGGTACAGACCCCACCGAGCAAGACAATCCCGTTGAAACCCCGGGCATTTTCCTGAATCGACTGAACTCCCTAAAGGGCCTCAACGGTACAGAGAAAAGAACGCTGCTCGAGCTATTCCGCGAACAGCGAGAATCTTACGGAAATCGTGACCTTCGTCTCGCTCTCATGGATGAACAGGAAATCCAAGCGGCACTGATGTTTCCCGCTTCCGCTCACGACATCGAATATGAATTCGCCGACAATGTAGACGCAATCTACGCGAACGTGCGGGCCTTCAACCGTTGGATGTATGAAGAAGTGGGGTTTGCCTACGAGAACCGACTCTTTCTTCCCCCTTATTTGCCGTTAGCCGACGTGGATTTAGCGTTGAAGGAGCTCGACACAGTTCTCGCCCAGGGAGCTCCAATCATCCAGATAAAATCGGGCCACAGTCATGGAGGACGAGACAACCCGCACGGTGGCCGCTCCATTGCAGACCCAATATATGATCCCATTTGGGCACGGATCAACGAATCCAACACCCGGGTGGCAGTTCATCTCGGGGGGACTGACTATCAAAAATACGGAGCGGATTGGTCGGAGGACCCCGACATCACATTCGGGCAATTCGATGCGTTTCAGTGGATGATGTACTGGGGAGACAGGCCCGCAATCGAGCTGACATCGGCGGCAATCCTCCACAACCTTTTCGGAAGGTTCCCCCAAATTCGAATCTGCTTGTCAGAACAAGGAACAGTCTGGCTTCCTTACGCGCTGAGAAAGATGGATCACGCGTTCTTGATGGGTCGAAAGGCCAAGTGGAGTGAGACGGGGCGGCTGGATCGACGTCCTTCTGAGATCTTCAGGAGTCACTTCGTCGTCGCTCCGTTCCCAGAAGAAAACGTAAGACGAGTTGTTGATGAAGTGGGAATCGAACCCATCGTGTTCGGTTCCGATTTCCCACACGGTGAAGGACTGGCTTGGCCGAAGCAGTATGTCCCGGCACAACTCAGCAGCTTTAGTGAAGACGAGAAGAGGACGATCATGCGAGACAACCTTGCAAACTTCCTCGATCTGCCCGTCTAGCGAAGAGACGAGCTAGTGGAGCGAGCAGCTGGCGGGATACGCCCGTTCGGCCGGGAGGTCTAGATGAAGCGCTAACTTTGCCATTGGTCCAGGGCCGGCGGGAGCCTGTGCGCAGCGCTGAATCACCAACTCCGTGAGTTGAACCGGCGTTCACGGCGGGCAAAAGAAAGTGCCGAATGACGCTGCAGTTACGGGCATCTTCCCTTCAGTGGACCAGCGGCCTGTAGAGGACCAAACCGTTGCCCTTGTTGTCGTAGACCACGGCACGGCGTTCGTGTGCGCCGTTGGACGGTGCCTTCACGATGCCACCACCGTTGGCCTCAATAGCCTGCGCGGCAGCGTCGACGTCGGTCGTTTTGATGCCGAGGACGACCTGCCCGGGCATGGGGTGATCTATCGAGGTCGCCAACGCGATGGTGATCGACCCACCGTCTAGGGCTGCAAAGTGGGTTCCGTCGCGAAACTTCAGCAACATCCCGAGGGTCTCGGTGTAAAACTGGATCGATTCATCTAGGTCGTCGGTGGACAACACAACCATTCGTACGTCATATTCGCTCAAATCGTGCCTCCTTTGCCGGACCGCTCCTAGACAAATGAGCGGCTCAAACGCTCTTAACCGGACCCTAACCTTCAACCTCACCTATCGCCATGCATCGTTGCCGCGATCGATGCAACGGGCTACACGAATCGAGCTCCACAAGGACTCGGCAACATGAGCAAGGGACGGTAGGGCCGAGGTGTCAAGCATCAAGCGGAACTCTCTAAAGCATCACCCGGACCTGCGTCCAGGATCAGGCGGACCTGTTTTGTCCAGGGCCAACCGGCCAAAACAGCTCTCTGGTGGGGACCAAAACACTCTCTGGTGGGGCTAGCTGGAATCGAACCAGCGACCTCAGCATTATCAGTGCTGCGCTCTAACCGACTGAGCTATAGCCCCAGCTGGGATTTCTCCCGTTCCGGCTGCCGGTGTCCCACTACTGTCGTACGACCAAATCTACGCCGGGCACCCATGGAGCGAGGCGCGGGCAGTTGGCGGAACGTCCGGAGGGCAGCGGCATATGGAGGCTGAGCATACGTCGGCGGCGATCCGGTCTCAGGCAGCCCGGCCCAGCTCCACCGAACCTTCAGGGGGGAGTAGCAGCCGGTTAGCCGTGCTCGTCAGGTAGGCGCTCGAAATGCGCCGGGCCGTATGACGTTGCTTGGGCGGTGCCTCCCGCTCATCGGCCAGGATCTGCTCGATGGTCGCCGGATGGGCCCGATCAGCGCCTACGAGGGCCCTGCGCCAGATCTCGGTCCATTCGCCCAAGTCGGCGTGCACCCTTCTCCCGTCTACTCGCCCAGCCCCATACCGGAAGCCTGGGAAGTCCGCCCAGGCATCACTGGGGATGGTCAGGTGTTGCTGTTTTCGATCGTGATTACATCCTGTTGCAATTTGAAGAATGAGGCCTTAACTTTTGTCGGTCGAACGGGGTGAACATTTCATGAGGGGACATGGCAGGGTTCGTTGCGTGCGGTTCCGCGGCATTCGGTTCCTTTGCTTGCTTGGGGTGTTCGCGCTTGGCGCGATAACGGTCGGAGTTGCTTCAGGTTCAGCGGGCGCCACGCAGGCGAGTGGGACACCGATCAAGATCGGCTATCTGGCTCAGAGCGGCGTAGGTCCGACCGCAGCGGACGAGGTTCCCGCATTCGCGGCGTGGGTCAAATGGATCAACGCCCACGGGGGCATCAACGGCCATCCCGCCCAGCTGATTTCCGAACAGGAACCCGGCAATGTCGCCATTGCCGAGACCGATGCACAGAAGCTCGTCGGCGACGGCATCGTCGCCCTGATCGACGCCGACGCCAACGACGTCGCATGGGCTCCAATCGTCGAGAAGGCCGGCATTCCCGTCTACTTGACGCAGTCATCCGACTCGGCATTCGCTGGCAGCACGGATGCGTTCAGTCCTTTCATGCCGTTGGTGGCGAGCCCGGCCGCCCAGCTCCTGGCGGCCAAGAAGATCGGGGCGACGAACATGGCGCTGCTGTACTGCACGGAGTTTTCGCAGTGCAAGCAAGCGGTCCCGTTCTACACCGCCCTGGGAAAGACCTACGGCGTGACCGTCCTGTTCAACACCGCGATATCGCAATCAGCTCCCAACTACGTGGCCCCGTGCCTGGCCTCGAAGCAAGCAGGGGCCAACTCGCTGCTGGCCGCCTCAACCGCCGATGTGGCACAGCGGGTGGTGGCCGACTGCGCGAAACAGGGATACACCCCGCACCTCGTCTCTTCCGCCGGGGCTTTCCAGCAGTCCTTCGCTGGGTCGAAGGGAACGAACGGGATGATCGCTTCTGAGACGACCGTTCCGTTCTTCGACACCAGCGTGCCGGCCATCGGCACCATGACGGCCGCACTCAACAAGTACGACCCTTCGCTGACCAAGAATCCCGCCTATAACGACCAGGCCGTTTGGCAGTGGGTCGAAGGGACCATCATCGCCGAGGCTGCGAAGGCAGGCGGGGTCGGGACGACCAACCCCATCACCGCGGCAGCATTGCTCAACGGGATGTACACGCTGCATACCACCACTGCCGATGGCTTGACGCCCACCTTGACCTTCACCCGAGGAAAGGCCGAGGCGGACTACTGCTTCTATCTGGCCGGCATCAAGAACGGCAAGTTCGACATGCCGTATGGACTGAAGACGACCTGCGTTCCCCAATCGAGCTAACGGGGACCCCTCTCCTACAACCCGGATCGGTTAGGGTCTGACGCCGCCCTCCCGTGCCGTCATTGCTCCTACTCAGGTCGGTTGCCGCCGCCTGGCGCCGACCGGTACGTCAGTTCTGAACGTTTATCAGCGCGGCGCTCTAACCGACTCAGCTATTGCCGCGCGGATCGGGTGGTCGTGGAGGCCACAACCCCCCAGGTCGAGGCCCGGCGCGGCCTCCTCACGATCAACCCTTGGTGAGCGTGGTGGCCACCAACGAGGCCAGCGCCACGGCTCCCGGTCCGTTGATTGGCAGATGGGTTCCGTCGGCCCCGAACCACTGCGGATTCCGGGCCGCCAGGGAGGCCCAGTCGGCCACCACCACATACGGGTATCGGGTAGCTCCACGGGCGAGCACAGCGTTGTTGGTGTCTTGCCAGGGACGGTCCACGTGGACGTTGACGAACACCACCCGGGACGCGCCCTGAAGGATCGACATCATGGTGTCGAAGTCGGCGTCGGTAATTGGCCCGTTGGTGCCGAGACCGACCACCACCTCCCCTCCGAGCTTTCCCTGCGCCTTGATCGAGCTCAGGAGGGACTCGCCGTCGGACCATTGCCGGCTGACCGCGGCCTCGACGTCTGCCCCGGGAAGGGCGAAGCGCAAAGGGCCCTGGTAGTCGAGCATGACCGAGTCTCCGATCGCGGTCACTGCACCGGGCACGAAACCAGGTCCTGCCGGGGGAAGCGTGCTCGTCGTGGAGCCGGTAGTGCTCGGGGAGTGTGGCGTCGTCGCCGCCGACCCAGAGTGCCGGTGATGCTCCGATGGTGCGTGGGGCGTCGCTGCGCTGTTGTCGAGGGCGACAGCGATTCCGGTCGCCGCCAGGCCGGCCAACAGCACCATCCACGCCACGATCCAGCGCGTGGATGGCCCTCGGCGTCCCGGGGGGAGGCATCGTTCACGCGACAAGTCTCGTCGCTCCGACAGCATCGGGTGTCGCGAGCTCCATGAGGCGCCGCGTACGATGACGGAGAGTGCCCGCGGGTCCGGGCCCTGAACCTGGGTGTCTGGACCGCTCGGGGGTGTAGCTCAGCTGGAAGAGCGGCGGCTTTGCAAGCCGTAGGTCGAGGGTTCGAGTCCCTTCACCTCCACTCTATTGTCAGAATCACCCGAAGGACCTCGTCCTGGGCGAGCACCGGACCAAGACACGCCTGGATACAGATGTCAACATCCGATCTCGGCTCGCCGCTGATACTCGAGAACCGCCTACGGCGGGTCCGCGCTCGGTCGCGGACGCGTGGGAGCGCAGATCTGGGGGGGGGCCTGGAAGCGAATTCCGCCGCCAGTGCTCAACCTTCCAGCAGAGTCAGAACTTTCTCGGACGGTCGCGCCAGGACCGCACTTTCGTTTTTCACGATGATGGGGCGCTGCATGAGCTCAGGATGCTCCACGAGGACGGCGGCGACCTGCTCAGGGGTCTGATAGTCCGATTCCACCAGGCCAAGCTCTTCGAAGCGCTTGTCCTTGCGGACAAGGTCGGCTGCGGGATCCTCCAGCAAGTTGAGCAATCGCTCGAGTTCCTCCTTCGAGGGTGGCGTCTCCAGGTACAGCACAACCTCGATGTCAGCAGCCCGCTGTTCGAGGATCTCAAGGGCGCCCCGCGAGTGGCTGCAGGCAGGGTTGTGATAAATCCGCACGTCGCTCATCTTCGCAAACCTAGCGGTGCCAAGCCTCAAAGGCTGAGCAACAGCTACCGATCTGGCGCCTCTGTGGCGGGACCCTCGCTCCACGACCGCAGAACCCGTGGCCGCACCCGAAGCCATAACTGGAATTCCGTGGTGACGATACCTCCACCATGGTGAAGGTCGTCGCGGCTTTTGATGCCAACAGACGTGTACGGCGACTCGAGTGCGATCGCGGTGGTGACCAGGATGACGACGCAGTCGTCGCTGCTCTCGCCCTCCATGCGCTCGAGCACCGAGACGCCCGTCTCGCCCCGGCACCAGATCGAGCGGCCGGCCTCGAACACGCCGGCTTCAACGGTCGCGGGTCAAATCGCAACATCTGCGGGGGACGGTCTCTTTCGAGAAGCTGGTTGTTCGTGCGGCAGCTCCCCCGTGAACCCCAACGAGACGAGTGCGAGAAGAGCAGCTGCGAGAAGTCCGGCCTTGAGCGATCGGAGCTGTGCTGACTCGTAGTCGTCGACCAACGCTGCTGTCGTCGCCTTGTCGAGGCCGGACTGCTTCGCTGCGGCCTCGACCTGCGTGGAGGAGACGAAATTGGTGTTGGAGCCTGCCGCCACGCCGACGCGGGCCGACACGTCGGCGCTGATCCGCGGATCGTGCTCAACATTGGAAATGAAGGTGCTCGTGAGTCCCATCAACACGATGGCTCCAATGAAGGCCACGCCGAGAGAAGAGCCGAGCTGCTGGCCCGTGTACTGGAGTCCACCGGCTTCGCTCCGACCCGACTCCTCGACCGACGACTGAACCACATTGCCCAATTGGGAGACCATGAGACCCATCCCGATGCCGAGTACCCCCATGCCGATGGCGAACCCGGCATCGAAGAGCGTGGGCTGGACCGTCGAGAGCAAGATGACCGCTCCGATCATTGTCACGACAAGGCCGCTCCGCACGATGGAACGCACCGGGAAACGGTTGGAGAGCTTCGAACCGATCGCCGAGGTCCCGAACATGGTGATGGAGACGGGCAGCATCTTGATCCCTGTCTCGAGGGCGTTGAGTCCGAGGACCAACTGCAGGTAGAGAGGGACAACGAAGAAGATCCCCATCAAAATGAGGTTCTGACTGAACAGCCCGACCAGCCCCGATCGTACCGGCGGGATCCGGGCCAGCGAAAGGTGAACAAGCGGGTCCCGGTGAGTCGCTTCGCGGTGACGCTGCCACGTCACGAAGCCCCAGAGCAGGATGCCGCCGGCGACAATGACGAAGAGAGTGGGTGAGAAGCCGAAGATCGTGAAGGGAGGGTTCTTCGGCCTGAGCCACCCCCAGGTGCTCGACTGGAGGACGCCGAAGACGAAGATCCCGAGACCGCCGGCCGAGAGCACAGAGCCGACGATGTCGAGCTTCGGCGTGGGATCTGGGCGGGAAGCATCTCTCACTTTGGGCGTCATGATCAGGATGAAGGCGACGATGATGACTTCGCCGACGAAGACGATCCGCCAAGTGACCTCCGTCGTCGCCCATCCGCCCACGATGGGACCAACCGCGATCCCCGCGCCGGCGACACCCCCGATGATGGCGTAGGCGACCTTGCGCCGAGATCCTTCGAAGTTGCCGGCAATCAAGGCGGCGAGCGCGGGAAGCACGAGAGCTGCACCAATGCCTTCGAGCAACGACCATCCGAGAGCGAGGACCGCCACCGATTGCGACGCCGCAGTCAGAGCCGAACCACAGGCATAGATGACCAGACCGATAACGAACGCCCGGCGCCGGCCGATCATGTCTCCGATCTTGGCCCCGGTGAGGATGAGCATGGCCATGACCAGGCAATAGAGGGTTATGACGGCCTGGATCGTGGTGACCGTGGTGTGAAAGTCCTTGACCAATGCGCTGATCGAGACGTTCATCACGGACTGGTCGAGCACCATCAGGAACTGGGCTGTGGCCAGGGCGACGAGCGCCAGCCAGCCCTTGCTCGCCACGGCGTCGTTCACGTTCTCCTTCGCGAGAGTCCGGGGATCGGTCTGACTGCGTGCCGAGCTCAGATGCCCTCGACCGCTTCCAGCCGTCCAGACCTGATGGCCTTCTTGAACGCGAGATAGTCCAGCTCGTTCTGGTCTGCGTAGCGTTCTGAGAAATCCGTGATCGAGCGGTCGAACTTGTCGCTCTTACCCAAATACGCCGCCAACTCGACGGCATCTCCCGACCTGGCGTGGGCCCGGGCCAGCGTCCAGCCGCAGATACCGCCATAGAACCCGAGGACAACCGGGGTCATGGCCTCGACGAGCGCCGAACCTTTCATGTCGCGAAGCTGGCGCCAGTAGAGATGGCGATCAGCCTCGACCCCCTTGGTCCAACCCAGGAAGATGTCGCTGGCCGCCTGCATCATCCGCTGTCCTTGAACCACCCGCTCTCCGGGCTCCTTGAACCGGCTCTTGGGGAGGTGGTCTTCGAGCACTGAGGCCGTCGCCTCCTTGACCTGGAGGAACAGGGGATCGTCCTCGTCGCGCCCCTGGAGCAGGACGATGAAGGCCCGAGTGCCGACACTGCCCACGCCGACCACCTTGCGCGCCATGTCGACGATCTCGAAGCGCTCCAGGAGTTGACGACGATCCTCCTGCAGTGTTTCGCGGTATGCCCGGAACTGCTGGTGGACCATCTCTTGCATCTCGTCGGCGGAGTACCCGTACATGGCTTCGAGCTCGCGGGCCGGGATGACCACGGGCGGTTGGCTCACGATCCGGTATCGGCCATTGACCACTTCGCCCAGCTTCGCCAGCGCCTGCAAGCTGTCGCGCGTATGCGTCTTCGATGCGTTCTTCTTTGCGCGTTGTGCGCCCTCTCTGGCCTGGGCCGCCGTCTGCTTGGATCGCGTCCCTTTGGTGACCATGTTGATCGCTGCCATGAGGTCTTGTTCGGTCAGTCGGGCGTACCAGATCTCCATGTTGCGCATTTCGGCGAACTCGATCATGGCCTCGCGGTATGCCGACACAGAATTCAGCGTCGCTGAGGTCACATCAGATGCGCTGAACCCGTTGTTGCGTCCGGCGATGGCGAAGCTCGCTGCCATTCGCTTCACGTCGTACTCGAACGGGCCCGGCAGAGTCTCGTCGAAGTCGTTGAGATCGAAGAGCAACGTCCGCTCGGGCGATGCGAACGCGCCAAAGTTCGAGAGATGAGCATCGCCGCACAACTGGACGTTCAGGCTGGCCCTGGGCGTGTCCTTGAGGTCGGCCGCCATGATCCTGGCGGCGCCCCGGTAGAAGGTGAACGGAGACGCCACCATGCGACCGTGACGAACGGGTACGAGATCTGGCTCCCGAGTTCTATTCTGTGTTTCGAGCAATGCCACCGGATCAGGTCGGTCAGGAGCCGTTGCCCATCCGGCATGACTGGTCAGCGGCGCCTGCTCACGGGCGTTCTTACCTTTGGCTCGTCTCTCTACCATGCTTGGGTGAAAGACCTTGGTCATGACGCTGCTCGCCCCCACTCGATGCCGATAGCTACCTCCATCAGCCCGCGGTGTAGCGCACGACTACTTCTCGACGACGCTGAACGCGTACCCGATCCGCTCGCCCACCTCCGTCGACACCACTTCGACCTGGTTGCCGAGCGCAACCACACCCGCCGATCCGTCCTTGCTCACCAGACCGAGTATCGAGATGCCCTCGGGGAAGTCGGCCACCACGACGGAATACGGCACGTCGACCAAGCCACCCGGTGGTGGGTGATTCACCGAGGTCCACTGGCTCACGCGGGCTGTGCGCGACAAACGAACTGGACTGGCCGGTGCTCCGCACGACGGACATGTCTCGCGTCGCGGAAATTCGCAGCGGTCACAGCTCTCGCAGCGCGATGCAACGAGCGCGATTGGCACTCCGGGTTCGAGCGCTCCGTCCCATTCGAAAAGGCGGTCGTCGACCGGGTTCCAGGCAGTCATCGCTGCACCACCAGCACTCCCACCGTCCCGCCGGCACCCATGACGTGACCCATGCCCACCCTGGCGCCGGCCACCTGGCGGGGGCCCGACCGACCCTGGAGCTGTCGAACGAGCTCGTGGAGTTGACCGAGTCCCGAAGCTCCGAGGGGCTCGCCCTTCGAGAGGAGCCCGCCCGACACGTTCACGGGCTGCGCTCCTCCGAGCTCGGTGGCACCCGAGCGCAGCAACTTCGCCTCGTCACCTGGTGGGCACAGGCCGAGGTCGCGGTACGCGACCAGCTCGGAACCGGAATCCGTGTCCTGGCATTCGACCAGGTTGACGTCGCTGGGCCCGATTCCTGACTCCTCGAACGCCCCGTGCGCGGCCCGCGCGGTGAGGTTCGTGCGGCCTTGTGTCTGGAAGGACGCCGCCGGGAGGAACCAGTCGTCGGAAGCTCGTGAAACGACCGACACCGCGGCCAGGCGCACGGGATCCTTGATGCCACGGCGACGGGCCTCGTCCTTGTCCATCAGCACCGCGGCAGCAGCGCCCTCGTTCGGTGCGCACAGCATCAGGAGGTGCAGTGGTTGGCAGACCATCGGGCTCGCCAATACGGCTTCACGGGTCAGCTCGGTGCGGTACATCGCATTCGGGTTGTGGACGGCGTGGCGGTGATTCTTGACGCTGACGTCCGCCAGGTCGTCCGCCGTGGCATCGGTTTGCTCCAAGAGCTCCTGGGCTTGGAGCGCGAAGTAGATGGGATTGATCCCCAGGCCGCTTGCGTTCTGCCACGGCTCGTAGCCGCAGTTCGCGATAAAGCCGCGCGGTGCTTTCTCGACCCCCACGCAGAGAATCGTGCGCGCCGCGCCACGTTCGATGAACTGCGAGGCGAGCATGAGGCTCGACGCGCTCGAGGCACAGGCCGCTTCGACGTTCACGATTGGGATCCCCGGACGACCGATCTGCTCGATCACGTTGTGACCCTTGGCCATCTCCGCGCTGACGTTCGCCACGAAAATGAGGTCAACCTCGTCGAGAGGCACACCAGCATCTTCCAGTGCCCCGCGCGCCGCGACCGCCCCGATCTGTCGGTAATCGGCATCAAACCGGCCGAAGGGATGGATCCCCACACCTGCGACAACCACTCGATCCATCGGACGCTCCTTCCTGGGCGCCATGGTAGCTGCCCCCTCAAGCCACAAGCGAATGCCCGCGGGGCGATGCCGACCAGCGACTGCTTTTACTGGAGGGTCTCGGCGAAGAGTCGGAGCAGCTCAGTCCAATGCCGTTCGGCTGCGGTCGCGTCGTAGACCGGAAAGTCTGCCATCGTCCAGCCGTGGGCCGCGCCGACGTAGAGGTCGTGGCGATGGTCGACACTGGCCTTCATCAGTTCCTCCATCAGTCGGCCAGCCATCTGCGGTGGATACGAGTGGTCGTTGTCAGCCGCGGCCACGTAGATGCGCCCCTGGATCTTCTCGACGAGCAGGTGTGGGCTGAGCTCGGAGTCTGTCGCGAGCGCACCGCCGTGGAAGCTGGCAGCGGCAGCGATCCGGTCAGGGTACGTCGCGGCGACCGTGAGCGAGATCGCTCCCCCCATGCAGTACCCGGTCGTTCCGACCTTCTTGCCCGCCGCGTCGACTCGTCCGTCGAGGTAATCGAGAAACGCTGCCGTGTCCTGGGAGGCACGCTGATTGTCCGTTGATCCCATCAGTGGACCCAGCACACTGCGGACGTTGTCCGACGCGAACACCGCTTTGACATCGAGTGGCTCGTACGACCCGGCGCGATAGTAGAGGTCCGGCAGCAACACGACGAATCCCGCGTCCGCCAGCCGTTGGGCCATCTCGAAGAGCACTGGTCGGATCCCGAGGCCGTCCATGTAGAAGATCACGCCTGGCCACGGGCCGTCCCCCGCGCCCGGAGTGAACACCGAGGTCGGACAGGTACCGTCGGCGGTCTCGATACTGACTCCTTGGCGACCCATCAACACTCCTTGATCGACGGTTCTCGCCCGGCGCTTTCCCGATGCACGATACTTGACAAACGTGGTACTTGACGGCCCGGTCGCCGCGTAGCGATGCTGGGGATTGCTCGCAGCGGGTCCTGAACTCACCCTGGGCCGTGACGAGCTGATTCCGAGCAAGCGAGGTGAGGTCCATGGCCACAGGAAATCTGGGAACCGGATTGGAGGTCATGGAAACCGACGCCGCCCTCCGACCGGGCTATGCCGCACCTTCGTGCACGCTGACCGGCAGCGCATCCAGCGCGGTGTTCGCACCGGACGGCTACAGCCTCTGGCTCGTCGTCGCGCAGCTGGACGCCGGCGCCACGGTGGAATGGTCGGCTGCGCACGGCGACGAGGGCGTGTACGTCGCGACGGGCGCGCTCACCGTCGATGGCACGACCTGCGAGGCCGGCGGAGCCGTGATCGTCGAGTCCGGCGTCCCTGCCCAGGTGCGCGCCGAAGAAGCGACTGGGCTCGTGCACGTTGGTCCTACATCGGCCGTTCCTTCGAGCGGTGGGCTGTTCGGCCCACCAGCAGCCGACGGTCATGGAGTGCACGTGTTGTCGGGCCACCAGCTCGCTCCCATCGAGGTCGGTTCGATCTCGCACGTCTACTACGCCGACTCGACGTGCCCGACCTGCCGTATTGCCTTCTTCCGTATCGACTCGAGCGCCGATTACGCATCGCCGTCGCACGAGCACTCCCAGGACGAGATCATCCATGTCCTCTCTGGCTCGCTCCAATTCGGGCGTCGAACCGTGGGCCCAGGGACGAGCGTCGCCATCCCTGCGGAACGGCGCTATGGATTCCGCTCGACGGAGGCGTTCTCCTTCCTCAACTACCGAGCCAACGGGTCGAGCGTTACGATGGCGCCAGGCACCCCTGCGTTCGAGGAGTCCGCGCGTGCAGTCCGGAAGCTCGCAGCGAGGCAGCGAGTTCAGGCCTCTGGGTGACAGAACCGCTCGCGGGGTCCGGCGGCACTTCGACGGGTTAGACCTGGCCAGGATCGTGGTGTTCGATCGCCGCCTGCCGGGCTTCGTGGGCGTAGCGCTGCGCCAGTTGACGGGAGAAGCCGTAGAGGCGCGCCAGCTCGCCGATGCTCATGTCCTCGGCCAGGCCGAGCGTGAAGACGGCGATCCGCGTTCGATGACGCACGGTCTCCAGCTTCTTGAGCTCTTGGGTGAGCGTGGACATGGTCTCGGGAACGGAGATGGAGGCGAACGCGTCCCGCAGGGGGCGTCCCTCCGAGATCGTCTCCCCGAACTGGCGGTTGGCTCCTCGTGCCGCGTTCAAGACCGAGGCCGAGGAGGAGCACCTCGTCCAATGCCTGAAGGCAGACGATCAAATTGTCTTGTTGCGACCGCAATTCCTCGGGTTGGGGAGCCATGCGGTGCGCACTCTAACGCCGCCGTTCTTGAGTCTCGAGTCACTCAAGACGCCAGCGTGAACCCGCAACGGCAGATGCGCCCGCGGTCCGAAGAGAGTGCTGCGTTGAGGGACGAGGGGGTCACCCCGTCGACCGCTCGGCAACGACGGCGGAGGCAACAGTAGGAGCGATTCGAGTGCACGAGTTCACGAATCTCGGTGCGCTATTCGCGTCTCGCTGATCCCTCAGGCGAATCGAGTGGCAGCCCGGGTCAGAGCGCCTCGCATGTCGGCGGCGAGGCGCCGTGTGAGCTCCTCGGCGGGGAGTGATTCGACGAGTCGGTGCGCCTGCCCCGCCCACATGTTGATCACGTCGGAATCGCCCACTTTGCGTCCGTGGGCACGCAAGGGCGACGTCACATTGTTGATCTCGGGATAGGCGCGCGGCGCCGTCGCGCCGTACTCGTCGTGCAGCCGGTTCTGAATGGCGCGCGCTGTGCGTCCACTGAAGGCCCGTGTGAGAACGGTCGGCGTATCGGCCGCGGTGGCCGCGCGCTGGACCGACGACGTACCCGCCTCGGGGGTGCGGAGATACGCGGTGCCCAGCTGGGCGGCAGACGCGCCGGCCGCCAGGACCGCGGCGATGGCGTGCCCGGTCATGAGGGACCCCGCGGCGACCAGCGGGAGGTCGACCTCGACCAGAACGAGCTGGAGCGCTGCCAACAGGGTCAGGTCGCTCCGGTCGTCGTCCACGAAGACACCGCGGTGGCCACCCGCTTCGACCCCTTGGACGATGAGCGCGTCGGCTCCCGCCGCGGCGGCTTGGCGCGCCTCTGCGGGCGAGGTCACCGTCAGCCAGACTTCGGACCCGGCTGATCGGAGCTGCTCGATCGCCGCCGGCGGCGGCAGCCCGAAGGTGAAGGACACGACCGCCACGGGCTCGTGCCGAAGGAGATCGATCTTCTCCCCGAACGCGTCATCGTCGAAGCGCGGATCTCCTAAGGAGACGCCGGCCCGTTCCGCCTCGGTCTTCAGGCATTCCGCGTAGGACGCCACCAGCGCGGCGTCACCGGGGTCCGTCGCTCCGACGAAGACGTTCACACCGAAGGTGGGGACCTCCGCCCGCACGGCCGTCACGTTGGCGGCCACTTGGTCCGCGCTGAGGTATCCGGCGGCGACGAAGCCCAGACCGCCGGCCCGTGACACCGCGACCACCAGTTAGGGAGTGGACGGGCCACCGGCCATCGGCGCCAGGACGATGGGAACCGCGAGGGAGTCGAGGACTCGTGTCGAACGGTGCGCTCCATGGAGGGACGATTTGGGCATGCGACCTATGTTGGCCCGGTGCTGCGGTGGAGGCGTACGTTCCGCGGGGCTGGGCGGACCCCGGTGGGGCAGGCGTTGCCCCTGGTCGTCACCCTGGGCTGCGCGCTGGCCGGATGTGGCGGCTCGTCACCGTCGCCCGGCGGGAGCACGCCCGAGGTGTCCCCGGGTCAGGCGGCCACGGTGAGATATTGCCACGGCGAGACAGCCACGGTCACGGAGCCCGAGCGCGCCGAGTCGGAGAGGTCTCCGGCCGTCGTCTATCTCCACGGGGGATCCTGGGTCGGTGGGGACTCCACCACCGGCGGTTTCATCATTGACGCCATTGGCCCCGCCCTCAACGCCAAGGGCTTCGTGACCCTCGCCGTGAACTACCGGTTGGGCCCCACCAACCAGTGGCCGGCCCAGATCGTCGACGCGAAGTGCGCGGTGCGTTACCTGCGGGCGAATGCCCAGACCCTTCGCATCGCCTCTGGCCACATCGGCGTCTGGGGCCACAGTGCCGGGGGGCATCTGGCCAGCCTGGTGGGCACCGCCCCACCCTCGGCGGGCTGGGACACCGGTGAGTACTCGGGCGAGTCGAGCCGGGTGGAGGCGGTCGCCGCCTTGGCCGGTGTGTCCGATCTGGTCGCGTTGGGCGAGGAGGGGTTCCCCGGATTGGTCAAGACCAACTTCCGTTCACTGCTCCGCGCGGTTCCGGAGCAGGACCTTCCGGCAGCGCTGGCCCAGGCGAGCCCCATCACGTATGTGGCGCCGGATGATCCGCCTTTCCTCATCGTCCACGCCGACAACGACGGAATCGTCCCGTTGTCGCAGTCCACCGAGTTGGCCGCCGCGCTCGGGAGGGTCGGTGTCCCGGTCACCTTTGTCACGGTGCACGGAGGTGGCCACAGCCTGGCCGACCCTGGGGGCGAGCCCGACGCGAAGGAGATCGAAGCCCTGGTCGTCCACTTCTTCGTCACGCAGCTGGGCGGAGCTGCCAGCGGCTGAGAGCCGCCGGAGTCCTCGGGCTCGGGCTCAGGTGCCCTCGCCGCCGTTCGCCGTACACGAGCGCGGGTCCCAGGGCGCCAAGGGCTCCACGGTGGGGGTCGGCGCCTGGAAGGCGGTCGAGCCGCTGGTGTTGCCACCGGTGCCGGCCGAGAGAGTGGTCGTCGTGGTCGTGGTGGCCGCCGTTGGCGCGACACGCCCGCCCGAACCGGCCGACGTCGGTGCGGTGGCTGGCACCGGCGGCGGGAGCTGGTCGACGGAGAAGTCGGTCCCGGTCACGACGGTGATCTGGGACCCGAACAGCAGCTTGCTCGGGTCGTCGGCCATGATGACCGCGCCCGACATGGAGTCAGCCACTCGCTGGGCGGCGGCCAGGTTGGCCGCCGTCTTGGAGCCGTAGTACACGACGGTCTCGGCCTCGCGCCCGACGGAGGGGGTGTCACCGATGGTGCCGATTTGGAACCCGAGGGCCCGGAGGCTCTGGGCGGTAGCGGTGGCCTGGTTGTACGCGCCCGATCCGTTGAGCACCGAGACGGTCACGCTCGAGGAGAGGGGGAGCCGGCCTCCCGAGTACGTGTCCTCGGTGGCCGAGCTGAGCCCGAGGAATTGGTCGACGGCGGCGTGGTCCTGCGGCTCAGCCGGGAACTCAATGTCCCCGTAGTCCCCACCCTGGTACACGTAGTTGCCGAACTGGTCGACAGCCACCGGGACGGTGAGCTGCGGCGCCGAGTTCACGTCCACGTTGTGGTAACCGAGCACCAACCCGATCATGTCCGTGACGGACCAACCGCTGTCGACGGTGAGCTGTCCGACCACGCCGGCCACGAGCTGCTGGTCGGTGAAGGGATCGCCCAGGCCCTTGGCCTTGACCGCCGAGGCCAGCACGCGGAGGAATTCGTGGTCGCGCCGGATGCGAGCCAGGTCGCTCTGGGACTCCTGGGGCCAGTAGGAGGGGTCCGTGCTGGTCACCCCGGGCCCCTTGTACTGGAGGTGGCGGGCGCGCACCACCTGGAGCGCCTGGGTTCCGTTGAGCGAGAGGCAGCCAGTGCTCTGAATGTTGAGCCCCGAGTAGGCGTCGAACACCGGCTCGGGGAAGTACATCCGTATGCCGCCGAGGGCATTCACCACGTTCATGAAGCTGTCGAAGTTGAGCTCGACGAAATGCTGAATGGGGATGCCGAAGTCCTCCTCGACGGCGGCGATCAGCTGGTCGGGACCCTCGTAGAGGGCAGCGTCGATCTTGTTGGCTCCCTCCTTGCGCGCGTTGGGCACGAAGAGGTCGCGCGGGATGGACAGGACCGACACCGAATGGGTCGCCGGGTTGAGGTGCAGGATCATCACAACGTCGCTGTTCACCCCGTTGACGCCCTGCGAGCAGAACCCGAAGGCGGCACTCTGGACCTTGAGTGCGCAACGATCGGTCGAGCCGATCATCAAGATGTTCTCGGTGCCGGCGTCCTGCCCCGTGACCGGTGACGACGTGAGGTTGTGCAGAGGGATCCGGTTGATCTCGTGGTTGAGGTACCAGCCGTAGCCGAAAACCGCACCCACGAGCAGCAACATCACCAGCCCGATCGTTCCCCCGATCCAGGCGATCTTCCGGCGCCGCGAGCGGGTCTTGGGAGCGGCATGGGCGGGAGCGCCGCGATCCTTCTTGGCCCATCTCTTCCGGCGGCCGGAGCCGGTCGCCTCGTCGATCTGGCGCCCGAGCTCGTGCAGACCCTTCTCCACGGGGTTCTGCGGATCCGCCGAATCGACTTCCGGCGGGATATCTGGCGTGCTGCCGGTCGCCGGGTCCGGCGGCGAGAGCGCATCGACCTCGTCAATTTGGCGTCCAAGGTCGTGGAGGCCCTTGTGGACGGGGTCTTTCTCGGGATCATGAGGACTCATCGTGCACTGTTGAGACCGACGTCGACTGCGCGTCGGCTAACGCCCGCGCCCCCGAGACGACTCCGGCGAGGGAGCCGGAGCGCGACCCAGATTAGCCATGCCTCCCTCCTTGGGTCGGTCACCGGTGTTTTCCCTCGGCGGTGGGCCACCCGAGCCGGCTCCAGCCGTGGGGAGGTGGCTGTAACAGCCGGTGAAAGAGGCCTTTTGGCTCTGAGGCGAACCTGCTAACGCGCCGACATTCTGGGTCGGCCGGGAGCCAGTGGCACGATCGAGGAGGCGACGGAAGGGCGATGCCCCAGCACGAGAGGCGGGCACGGTGGCGGCGGCGCAGGTTCTTCGTCCGCGCTGCGATCTTCGTCGTTCTCGGCGCGGTCGCCGAGGCTGTGGCGGCGCTGCCGCCGGGCCCGCACGACCAGGGTCTCTACTGGACCAGCCTGGTGGTCTTCTCCCTCTGCCGCGCTGTGCGCCCTGCTCCCCGGCGAGCGCCTGCCGCGTTGGGTGGTCCTCGGGCCGGCTCTGGGTTACCTGGTCTCTGTCACCTTGCTGTTGATCTCGGGTGGAAGCAAGCCGTCCACCGCCTGCGCCAGAACCTCGAAAGTGAGGCCAGGGAGTCGGCCGAGCTGGCTCGGGTCGGCCGCCTGGTCAACGGCGCCACTCAATCACTCACCTCGCTGCACGACCCTCGGGACGTCATCGCCGAGGGCACCCGGGTCATGGCCGAACTGGCTGGTGCTGATGGCACCCGCACCTCCTACGCGCAGGTGCGTGATGGCGTCGTGTCCGAGCAGGTGGTGGTGGACGACCTCGGTTCGGATCCCGAAAGCTGGCTCGAGCGAGATGATCCCTACGTCTCTCAAGCGGTCCGCTACGGAGTGCCACTGGCCACGCCGCTCGAACGGACGGCCATGGGTTCGACCCGGCGCGCCGTGGTGGACCGCACCGCGGTGGTGCATGCAGCATTCCTCCCGGTGGCGCCCGAGGGGAGCCGGCACGGGATCGTGATCCTCGAGACCCGGCACCGGCCGATCTCCGAGGAGGTCTTTATCCGATGCCGGGCCTTCGGCACCGTTGTCGAGCTCGCGCTGGGGAACGCCCTGGCCCACCAGGCGCTCGAGGTGCAGGCCCACACGGATCCGCTCACCGGCTTGGCCAATCGACGTGGCCTGGCCCTCTACCTCGACGGCGATGGTGGATCGCAGGCCCTGGCCGTGCTGGTGCTCGACATCGACGGTCTGAAGGACATCAACGACGTCCACGGGCACGAAGTCGGCGACGCCGTCTTGGTCGCCGTGGCCAAGGTGACGGGGTCCAAGCTGCGCGAGTGCGACCTGCTGGCGCGGACGGGAGGAGACGAGTTCGTCGCCGTGATCAAGGACGCCGACGAGTCCGACGCTCGCCGGGTCGCCTTGCGGCTGCAGCGGGCGATCGCGGTGACCACGGTGCACGGGGTGCGCGCCTCCGTGAGCATCGGCCACGCGTGCTGCCCGTCCGGTGGTGACGTCGACCTGGCGCGCCAGCGAGCTGACGAGTCGATGTACGAGGCCAAGCAACGCGGACATGGGCACCACCGGGAACGAGGTCGGGAGCGGGATACTCGCGTTGCCGACCCGCAAGGGGGTACCGTCAGGGCGGGAGTAAGCCGGCAGTAATATGCCCGGCGTGCGCACCCGTGACCAGCTGCTCCCGGCCGTCGTAGCCCGTGTCGAGCGGGCATAGGACATGGCCTTCACCAGGGTGTGCGGGGTCGACGAGATCCCCCAAGGTGAGATGGAGTCGTTCTATCTCGAAGACATCGGCGTCGAGGTGCTCGTGGTGCACAGCGGCCGCGGGCTCCACGCCTTCTACGGGATTTGCCCGCACGAGGACTTCCCGCTGGTCGATGGCGCCTTCGACGGAACCACGATCGTCTGCAGTGGCCATGGCTGGATCTTCAACGCCGAGAACGGAAAGGGCATCAATCCTCCAGGGTGCCGCATTGCCGAGTATCCGCTGAAGGTCGAGGACGGCAGTATCTACGTCGATGCCGATGAGGAGCTCCCGGCAGCGGCTTCGAGCTGACGCCGCCGCCCTCGGGTTTCCGCAGAAAGCGTCGGTCGATACCAGGACCGCGGAGATCTTGTTGTCTCTCACAACTGGCTTCTCCGGTCAAGGCATCAGCGATTCGATGTCGATTTCGGTCTCCTGCGGTGGCGTGGGGAAGCCGCCGTCAATGCCCGCCTGCATCCGGGGGAGCAGGACGCCGTCACGGAATTGCTCCCAGCTCTCACGGGACACATGAACAGCCATGATCGTCCAGCCTCCCGCCGATGGCCCAGCAGCGTGGAAGATCTGCCCGTCGGGTAGAAGGCCCGGACCCGGGTGCACAGCGGCGATCGAAGCTTCGTACTGCTCCTTCGTCCCGCCGGGGAAGTGGTGAACGACTCCGAATGCCATGTGATCCCTCCCTGGTAGTATTTTCTTACGAAAAGAAATATACTCGGGGTGGTGTCGAAGTCAAGGGACCATGGCTACGACGGCCACGAATTTCTCGAAGGCGAAGAATCCGAGTCGTGGGGAGCGCTCATGATGCTGAACCGCACCGTCGTGCAGGCTCTCGACGCCGAGCTACGCCGCAACCATGGCCTTGCGGTCACCGAGTTCGACGTACTGATCACACTCTTTAACGCACCGAACCAGCGCCTCGGAATGTCGGCACTCGCAGATCGTGTGATGTTGAGCCCCGCAGGCACGACGCACCTCGTGACGCGACTCGAGCGCGATGGGAGAGCGTGCCGAGAGATCGATGCGACCGACCGCCGCAAGTGGTTCGCGGTCCTCACAACCGAGGGCAACCGAGTTCTCCGGGAGGCTCGACGAACTCACAATGATGTGCTTCGCCGCACCCTCTTCAACGCGACATCGCCCACCGACAGGCGGACTCTGAGGCGGGTCTGGCAACGCCTCGCCTCCCAGCACCGCGATCAGGTATCCACGATCTGAGCCGCCACCCGTTGGCATTTTGCAATGATTGGTGGGGTGGAGCAGCGCAGAAGTCTGGTTACCCTTGGGGTCTCCGACCTCGCCCGAGCTCGAGCATTCTATGAGGCGCTCGGCTGGTCAGATGCACAACAGCCCGATGACGAGGTGTGTTCCCAGTGGCGCCGTCCACATCTGAACGACCTCGGGGTGCCTTTGGGGGAGGCTGTTCTGGGTGATCAATGATCGGCTTGCGCACCACGTCATCTGGCACTGCTCGTCGCTGGCGAGCAGTGAGCACGCCGAGCTGATCGAGCAGGAGAATGAGCGCCGATTGCGGGGGCTCACAGTGCTCCCTCTCGGAGGCGAGCCATGCCATATTGACTACGAAGTCATCGTAGACAGCGATTGGATGCCTCGGTCATGCCGGGTCAGTGTGGTTCTCCCAATGCACGTTCGCACAATCGAGCTCAGATCCGATGGCGTTGGCCACTGGGAGGTGAACGGGGATCGCGCGCCGTACCTCGAAGGCTGCGCTGACGTCGATCTCGGATGGACGCCTGCGACGAACACGGTTCCGATGCGTCGGCTCGATCTCGGGATCGGGGACACGGCGAACATCGTCGCTGCATGGGTGCGATTTCCCGAACTTGACGTCGTTGCCAATCACCAGGAGTACACCCGCTTGGCGTCTGACTGCTGGCGGTATCGTTCGGGCGACTACGACTACGAGTTGGTGACCGATGCGGTCTCCGGGCTGGTCCTTGCCTATGGCGACGACCTGTGGAAGGCAGTCGCGACGGGGCAGCCAGGTCGGCCGTGCAACTCTGCTCGCCGTAGTAGTCCGTGAAGCCGGTGCCCTGGGGAACAGCGGGGCCTCAGTTGGTGGCGCACCCCGCGCCCAGGTGCCCCCACCCCCCTTCCATGGAGACCTTGCGAGGGCATCCACATCGCTTCGTCGTCGCAGCGGTAAGAATGCCTACGGTGGCGTTCGGTCAACAGTCAGGCCCACCGGCATCGGCAAAGCAGGTCCGAGAGCTACTCACCCTTCTCAAGGACGCTGGACATTCCGACTTCCGCGATGCACGCGGCCCAATGGGATTCACCCAACGTCAGGCCGCAGGCAAATTCTCTCGTGACGAAGCCGAGACGTTCATCGGCCAACTCGTGGACGCGGAGTCCGACGGGAGCACTTCAACCACGGTGCCTTCTTGGCGGCAATCCGCCCAACAGCAAACGATTGGCCGAATGTCTTCCGAGCTGCTCGCTGGCGAGCTTCGTCGTCGCGGCTGGACTGCCATCGAGCCCTGACCGTTGGCGGTTGGGGACTGGTGGCCCAGGCTACGCAGCACTCTCGTCTGCCCATGCCTGCTCAGCAAGTGAGCTTCAAGCACGTCGCGCCGCGTGCGGGAGTTCAGGCCCTCGGGATTTGCGCTGTGAGGTTTTCAACTTCACCTGGACTTGATCACGATCGTCTTGGTCGCTTTGTCGTGCAGCGTCTGGTTCATCGGGTCCCACAGCGGAAAGAGCATGTCAATCACCCACGGGATAAAGAGGACCAGCACAAGCACATACTCGAGCAGCGCTCGGCCGAAGGCCCGGGCGTAGCCAATCGGAGCGCTCGTTGCCATATCGACGGCCCGGGTACCCGCTGCCATCATTCCGAGGGTTTGCCCGCTTTTGGAGCCGCAAAAGAGGGTGCCGTAAAGGAGCACCACGATCCCGTGGATCACAACGCCCTTCGTGCCGATGTAGAAGCTCGTACTGTGCGACGTGGTGTCGTTGAACGACGTGAATGTGGAGTGGTGAACGATTGCGTCGAAGAGCAACAGGAACGGTGTCGTCACGACGGCAACCATCAGCCAGTCGAGAAGCCAGCCGCCCAAGCGAGCGCCATAGTTCGCCAACGGGGGCCCCACCGGTGCGTGCTGGAGGAACGGAGGCGGCGGCGCCACCTGTGTGTGCTCGGTCCACGCCCTGCCGTCCCACCAGCGATTGGTGCTTGGGAGGCCCGACGGATCCGGGTACCAGCCCTCGGAGGTCATGCCTACATCCATCGACCGTCGGAGGCCCCATCTAAAGCGCTCGCTGGCCACCCCCTCAGCGGTTCAGGGAGGCGCCGGGGATGCCGGACTCTGCACAATCCCGGCTTGCACAGATGACACCGGCGGTGGCCCCGATAGGGTCGACTGCCCTCGGTGAGCCGCCATCCCCTCCGGCATCCGTCTTGCTCTGGCTGAGTACGATGCCGGTGGACCAATCGTAGGTCGTCGGCACGCCGACGAACTGGCCCGGCTGGAGTCAACGGACACCCGGTAACCCGCTGTCGATCAGCAAGCGGGTGTTCGACGACATGAAGGTCCTTTGGGACCGCAAGGCTGGCGAGACCCTCGAAGCCTCCACGAGAGGGACGATACCCCTGGGTCCTACCACCCTGGGCCTGACGATCCGTGAGCCATATGGCATCAGGGGGAGCTGTCTCTCCCGAGCGGTGGACTGTCCTGGGAAGCTTGACTGAGTGGCAGAGAGCAGCTGACTTCATGTGGCACACATGCCACCTGAAGTCACTCTGACAGGATGCGTATGTGGGACTTGTTGAACTCGGCAGTCCGATGAATCACGTTTTCCTCCGTGAGCCGCGCCTCGTCGGAGATAATTCGGGGCATTCCAAGATTCGTCGTGGGACGGCTCATCGATAGGTAGCTACGGATTCGGTCGGCCAGGGCAAAGAGGCGCGTCGCATCCACCGAGCTCTCGCAGGCCCCGGCAGCCGAATCGAGCTCATTGGCTGACTCGATCAGGAGATCCATGCCCGTGTCGTACGCCCCCGTCATGACTCCGAGTGACACGGTTGGCCACGGCGGACGAGACAGGCCCACCACCTAGCTTTGGAACCCATCGTGACTCGCGATCTTGTCGCCGTAAGCGGGGACGCTGCTGCTCTCAATAAGCGCCTACGAGGGTACACCGCCGGTACCCGTCGCTGCCTGCTCGATCAGGCCGCGCCGATGACCTGGCCAAACTGGAGCCCATGAAGCGTTACCCGGGCGCTGTCGCACCTTCGGGCGGGGCGGCGGCCCTTGCTTGCTTCTCGGTCTCGAACACTTCGTTGGAGACCCCGTGAGTGTCGTCAACAGCGACGACGTAAGCGCCTACGAACCCAGGCCCGCCCTTCATCAGCACGACCGTGACGGGGTCCGCACTCCGGCGAAACTGACCCGACAACCAGGCATCCGATGGGCATAGGGTGGAGCGAAGGACGAGCCTGGTCATCTGAACCAGGTGCCGTCCTTCCGGCCGCAGATCTGGACGATTTTGGGCCGACAGGAGGAAACATGACTTCACCCGAGACTGCGAATGTCGCCGCTCAGCTCGACGAGCACCATCTCCCCGAGACAAATGGCCGCATTCCAGTGTGCAGACGGTGCGGAGCACGCACGGATGGCCCTACGGGATTGCACCACGTCCTGCCAGAAGGTCAAGTAGGGCGATCGGCCGAGTGGCTCGCGGCACAGTCACGGCTGCGAGACATTGCACACTCGAAGTTGCTACGAGGCACCTAAATCCGAAGAGAGTCACGCCCCGGCTGCCGGCGACCGGGCGGGGGACCCCATGCTCCCGACCGGCACGCGTGGTACCAGGGTTAGGCGGCGGAAACGTCCTACCGCATCGCCAATGGCAAGATCGTCGTGACCTGGCCAAGGCACCCCGGGACTCCGTCACCCGTAGGCGGTGATCTCCAGATCCTGGCGGAAGTGGCGGAACGGCGAGCCCGGGCGAAAGTCTTCGGGTACCTCTTCGATGCTCTCGTAGACGGCGACGTCAAAGAGGTTGGACGATCGGATGGCCTCTTCGACGACGACCCCGCAGAGTCGGAGCTCAGCGGCCGTGTCGAAGCAGTTGCGCACCGGCACGATCTCGTCGCGCAGTTCTTCGTAGCGCTCCCGGGAAATACGGCCGATCAGTGAGTACTCGGAGCCGCTGGGCGAGACACCGACGCGGCGGCCGATCATGGCATGATGCCGCCCGTCGTCGATGCAATACAGCGTGTAGTCGTCGGCCTCCAAGCACTCGCGAATTCGCTCGTGCTGCTCGTGGGCCGGCAGCAGGTGCCACTGGGTGTGCCGGCGCTCCTTCATCGCCCAAAGTGGGCCCGCCGGAATGTTGTGCTCGGGTTCGTCTTCTTCGAGCGGGGTCGACACGTCATGGCCGACGAGAGGTTCAGGGGCCGCCGCCAGGCCGGATTCGGTGATGATGTCGCCCGGCTTGGGCTGGCCGGACGAAGCCGGCACAGCCTCTCCCCACTCGTGGACCTGCCGACTCTGCTGCCCGTCTCCGATCATCGGTATCCTCCCGTGGTCCGCCACTTGGCACTCGGCTCGTTCCAGGACGCTACCGTTCGCGCTTCCATGCTGACTGGCGCGTCATCCTCAATGACTCTGGCCGTGCTCAAGCGCACCATCGAACGGGCGACCACCGAAGATTCGACGGCCCCATCTCGAAGGGCTGCTTCGCCTCTCGGTACCGCCCTCGCGGGTGGGGCGATGATACGGAGGCAGTCTCCTCCCATCCGGTTGGGAAGGGCTCTTGAATCGCAGACATACCTCAGCGCCAGGTACCGGCGCCTCCGTCAACCTGCAACGTCCGTCCCGTGATGTATCGGCCGCCCGGACCGGCAAGGAACACAACGACCGCCCCAATGTCGGCCTCGGAATCGCCGATACGACCAAGCGGAATCAGGTCCCGGACATCTTGAGGAAGACGCTCGGGGTTGCCGGACAAGGGGCAGACGGCGTTCACGCGGATGTTGTCCCTGCCCCATTCACGTGCGGCGACCTTCGTCAGACCCCGGATCGCCTCCTTCGCAGCGGCGTAGGCACCGTGCATGGGAAGGCCGTCGGTGCCAGCTCCCGAGGCGAAATTCACGATAGCCCCGCCACCACTCGCCTTCAGAAGTGGGTGACAGAGCTGCATCATGCGCAGCGTCGCGGTTGGTCCGGACTCGAACGACCGGACCATGTCGTCCCCGGTCACTTCGAGCAGTGCCGTGCCCAACAGGATGTCTTGGGCCATGTTGACGAGCGTGTTGACCCCACCGAAATCCTGCCGCACCCCCTCGACCGCCGCGGCACACGCCGACGGGTCAGTGACGTCGCATTGAATGGTGCGGGCGGCAGCCTCGGCACCGGAGATGTCGATGTCGAGCACCACGACAGTCGCTCCCGCCCCGGTGAGTGCACGACAGACACCCCGACCGACGTCACCCGCGCCGCCGGTGACGATCGCCACCTGGCCAGATTCAAGGCTCACGAACCCTCCCTCCTCCAGGTTCATCGACCATGGCTCTACCGATGAGAGTAACGATCGATCCGAGGCGGTGTTGGCGAACTCAGTTGGCCCTGCCACTTCGGATATTCCAACATCGACCGTCATTCCTGAGAGCGAAGCAGGACTCTGGCCTTCCCACGTCAGCCGGACAACGTCGCTATGCGGCCAGCAGGTCCGCTCCGCCCGTCGGGTGCCTCTCTCGCACAGTGGCAGTGGACCCGGCGCCCCGGGGTACTCGATCGGAGGGAGGTGGCGGAATATCGAGCCGGATGATGTGCCTCAGTCACCGAGCGGCTGGTCAATCGGCACGGGTCGCACATGAAGCCCGGTGGTGCGACCTTGCTGAGAGCCGTCAGTTGGTGGGTCCGGTTCTTGTCTCTCAAGATCCCGTTCAGCGGTGTCAGACTCATCCTCGGTGACGGACCGGGTCTGGGTTTGATCCTCGACGACTCTGACGTGAGCCGTAGCCGGTCTTGGTGCGACGTGCAGTTTGGATCCGTCAGCCAACTGTTCGAGCTGTCGTTTCTCTCGGCGGCGCCGGAGGGGGCCGCCACCTCTTGGTGTAGGGAGATCGCCCTGGCCCATGAGCTCAGCCTAGAGGCTGGTGTCGTGAGCACAGCGGCATTCGGACCACGAGCGGTCGGTGGGCTGGCGGGCGAACCGACTGAGCGAGCGTCGTAGCTGAGTGGTTGCAGTCTTGGGGAACAGGGCAGTCGGATCACCCGTATGACCGGCGGACGGAGTACCCGTCGCCTACGGCAGCCCTTGGTCAGTCGCCCGGCTTCAAGAAGTAGATCGCAAAGAAGGGTGTGGCCGTGACAATCATCACCATTAGCTCAGTGCCAATGGCTCGCCCCGGCGGGAGCACGATCTCTGCGATGCCAATTCTCCTAGGGTCCGACTCGCTCCACCAAAGAGCGAGTTCCTTTCCAGTCTCGTCCACAGCCGTCATAACCGGATCTTCTCTCCGTGTGCCCCTCACCGGGAACGAGTACCAGTGTTCTTCGGAAAAACGGATTACGGCATTGGCCTTCCCGTTGAAATTCATACCGTCGATTCGGAAAACTCGCTCCTGGGTATCGAGGTTCACCACCTCACGTGGGGTGCGCATATGGTTGTTTCGGCGCTTGCCGAGTAGGCGCTCTTCGAACTCCACCCCCTCCACGGTGACTCGGGGATTCGGATAGAGGGGGTTGCGTCTCCAATGCGTGTGGGACCTGGCCAACAGTGTCCCGTCATTCCCGACGTACTCTCGCTTCGTACCACCTGCTGAGCGGGCGTGGACATGAGTGCCTGGTAGATCCGAGAAGCCTCCTCCGGGGTCCGGCACTTCAGGAGTCTGATTCGACGAAAGCCAAACGGGCAACATCCGGACCCCGTGAGCTATCCCCGCGGCCTGCCCCGTGGCGCCTACTGCCCCACCGTCCCGATTGGCGAAGGGGGGACACGTAGATAATCGTCCCGCGCCGGCGGATGATGATGATCCCCGGGCGTGCTTGGGGATCACCGTCCCGTGATGAACTGACCGGGATGCAGCAACCAAGAAGCGAGGCCCTATGAGCCCATCACAAGGCCTTTAGAGTCCATTTCGGAGGTGAGCGTGTTGGACGCCTGGTCATTGAGGCAAGAGGAGTTCGCCTCTCAATGGTGGGGATACGCCACGGATGACGTAGACGTGTTCCTCGAGAGTGTGGCCGTTTCCATCGAGAATGGGTGGCCAATCGGGCCCCTCTTCTCTTCTGTTGAGCTCCGTCTCTCGGCACGCGGCTATGACAGGAAGCAAGTGGACAGCTATCTGCGCCGGATCCTGTCCGAAGTTGGTAGGACCGCCCCGACCGCAGGCGAGAGGGGGACGGGGACCGCGCCTTGGCGCGACAACTCACGGGGGTTCGCCGAGGACCAGGAGCGGAAGCGTCCTACCAAAAAAAGTGCGGTCATCGGCCCATTACTTCAAGGCGATGCCAACGGTTCTCTGTCAAAGAGGGCTACGAAAAAACAGTTGCGCCTCGAGGAGTTCAGACAAAATGTCAAAGAACGGGCCGACTTTCCAAATCTGCCCGGGAAACACCTGAGTTGGAGGAGAGCCGGTCGAGGTTCCTGGGAGCTCACCGACTCCAACGGCGCGGTGACCGTCTCCACATCAAAGCGGGACGTGCTTACCTCATATGGGCGAAGCTATACGTGGCGAACGGTCGACAAGCAAGGGTTCTGGGATGCAGGGATTGAGGAACTTGCGAATGCCGCGACACATGCTCCCGTCCTGCGAAAGAGTGGCAGTCACTGGGATCATAAAAGTGACACGCGAGTAACGCTCAGCGGTCAACGTGAGCTTCAATTTCCCGTGAGAGGTCCCTTGGGGAGCATGTCGGCCGTCGATGTATCAGGGAACAGCCTGGTGGAGTACCGAAGGGTGCAATCCAAGCACCAGTCTCGCTTCGAGTATTGGGCGGTCGAAGCCGTTATCAGCACAGCAGCGCTGACGATTCCAAACATCGAACTACTGGTCGCCGTGTCTTCGCCGTTGCTGATTCGCTACTTCGAATCCCGCGGGGGTGGTGGGTAATGAAGCCCCCTCGCTCTCCGTTATCCGACTTGGGCCAATTCGCAGCTCCGAGCGACTAGAGCCCGTATGTCGGCATGGACCGGCACCGCAGACAGTCGGTCATCCATCGGACGGCCACTGGTGTTCACCGATGAGAACGGCGGTGCGTTGCTCTGCGCCGCCTTCCGTCGACCGGGCCGCTGCCGACGTTCTGGGCGAGCGCTTCTTCGGCGACAACGGCAACGGACACCGAGGCTGAAAACCGAGGCTGAAAAGTTTCCGCGCCATTACCTCGCCAATTGCTCGCAAACGTTTCGGAACACTCGCCACCGCCAGCACCCTGAGGAGGGATTTCGAGTCGGGCTGCCCGGATTTGAACCGGGGACCTCTGCGTCCCGAACGCAGCGCGCTAACCAAACTGCGCCACAGCCCGTCCACCCCCCGGAGGGAGCAGCCCGCCACACTACCGTGGCGTCAACCGGGATCCTCCCCGCTTCCGTTGGCCGACGCCGAGGTCCGAGGCCCGACCTCCTTCTCCACACCCGAGGGATCCTCGAGCTCTGTCTTCTTCCCGGCGTAGGCGGCGACCACCTGGGCCACCCGGCGCTTGTCCATCTCGACGACCCGGAGGTCCCAGTCGCCGACGCGGACCTCTTCTCCCTCGGACGGAATGTGTCCGAATCGCTCGAAGAGCAGACCTCCCACGGTGACGTACTCGCCGTCGGGGATCTCAATCCCGATCCGCTCCCGCACGTCGTCGACGTTGGTCCGGCCGTCGAGCAACCATCGGGTGGCGTCGACCCGCACGATGTGTGCCTCGTCCTCGTCGTCGAACTCGTCATGCAGCTCGCCCACCAGCGGTTCGAGGAGGTCCTTCACGGTGAGGAGTCCGGCCACGCCCCCGTACTCATCGACGACGACGGCCACCGCGCGGCGGTGCTTGCGCATGTCGGCCAGCGCCTCGAGCACCCCGAGCGACTCAGGCAACAAGTACGGCTGGCGCACTTTGCGCGAGATCTCCAACGGGCTGGGGTCAACGGCGTCTCGTTCGCGGGTCGTGCCCACCGACCTGGCCGGTCCTCGCAGATCGGCAGAACCTTCCGCATAGCGGGCCCGTGGCATCGACCCGTTGCCTGTTCGAAAGATGTCGTTGACGAAGAGGATCCCGACGAGGTCGTCGAGGTCGTCGTGGACCACAGGAAAGCAGCTGTGGCCCGACGTGCGCACCGCCTGGGCGATGTCCTCGGCATGGACGGGGATGGTGAGATAGGTCACGTCGACCCGGGGCGTCATGACCTCGCGAACGTCCATCTCGCGCAGGTCGCTCAGCGCCTCAATGATGATCCGCTCCTGCTCGGACCCCTCGGCATCGAGGCCCGAGTGACGCCCTTCGGCTGACTCGTCGTACTCAGCCCCCCGGCGGAAGAACCGCCGTGGCCGTTTCGCTGGCTCGGGGTCGGGGCGGTCCCGACGGTGCGACACGTCGGGCCGGGTCAGGACGTGCTGCCGGCCCCCGCCTGCAGCTGGCTTCCGCCGTCCACCAGGACGGGGACGGGAGTGAACGAGTCGTCGGCGAAGGTCTCGTCGTCGAGCAGGGAGGCCACGGCACGACGGAGCCTGAGCGGATCGAGCGGCTTGACCAGCCAGCCTTCGGCACCGCTGCGGCGGGCCAAGAAGACGTCGGGCCGGCGGTCGAGCAGCATCAGGACCGGGATGTGGTCGATGGCGTCGTAGGACTCCTCGAGTCGGAGCTCCAGACACACCGCCATGCCGCCCATATTCCCCATCTGCATGTCGACGATGACGAGGTCCGGCGATTCGTCGGCGACGAACGACACCACCTCGGGCCCCGAACGGACGGTACGCACCTCAATGTCGGGACCACTGATGACGGCCTCGATCTCCTGGCGGAGGGTCGGCGCGTCGCTGGCGACCAGGATGGTCTGCACCGACCGGACATTATCGGACCCGCCGGAGCGTCCGGAAACGACACCGGCCTCAGCCCATGACGCAGTCGGCAGCCCGACGAAGTCCGTGGAGCTCGTGGACGTCGTCTCCGAACAGGGGAATCCGCGCCACGGGCGCCGGGGCCACCTTGGCCGCCAGCGAGGCGAAGGCCGCCTCCTCCCGGGCGGCCACCGAGTTGAGCGCGGCCAGGTTGCGCTCGAGCGCCTCCATGGCCCCGTGGCCCATGCCCGCGACCGGTTCGCCCAGAGCGTCGCCCAGAATCCCGTTCCCGAAGGACGGCGCCATCCGGTTGACCACCAGGGCGGCGACGGTGACGTCACGTTCGGCCAGCTTCTCGGCGAAGAAGGTCGCTTCGGTGATGGCATCGGGTCGACCCGAGGTCACCAGCACGTAGGCGGTGGACGGATCGGCCAGCAGGGTCCGGACGGCGGCCGCCCGGTTGCGGAACCCCTCTTCCATGCCCTCGAAGGACTGGAAGAAGGCGACGGCGTCTTCGACGATCTCGGCGCCGGCCACGCGGGCGATGGTGCGGAGCAGGGCCTGGGTAGCCATGCTCACGGCGCGCAGCCCGACCCGCGTCGGCACGAGCAGGGCCCGGAAGAGCCGGTTCTCCAAGAACCGCGTGAGGCGGCGGGGCGCGTCGAGCAGGTCGAGCGCGTTGCGCGTCGGCGGCGTGTCCACAATGACCACGTCGAAAGCCCCGGAGTGGACCAGCTCGTAGAGCTTCTCCATGGCCATGTACTCCTGCGTCCCCGAGAGGGCACCTGACAGGTTCTGGTAGATGCGGTTGGACATGATCGACTCGGCCTGGTCAGCGGTTCGGGCGTACTGCTGGACCAGATCGTCGAAGGTTCCCTTGGCGTCGAGCATCACGGCGTAGAGCTGGCCGGGCCAATCGCCGACGACCTCAGAAGGCGTGTTGGGCAGCGACCGGACCCCGAGGGCGTCGGCCAGCCTCCGTGCCGGGTCGACGGTCACCACGCACGAGCGGCGACCCACGCTCGCCGCCGCCACGGCCAGCGTGGCCGACACCGTGGTCTTGCCGACGCCACCCGAACCGCAGCAGACGATGACCTCCCGCTGGGTCACCAGTCGGCGGATGCCGTCCGAGCTCGAACTCACGCGGTTCCCCCGGCCACCAGGGCCGAGACCGCGTCGGCCAGGGCATCGGCCAACAGGTCCGTCTCCCTCGGACCTATGGACTCCGCGTCCAGAGCCGGAAGCTGTAGCCGCGGAAGTGGGAGCTCACGCTCGAGCCGTGTCACCTGTTCCGCGGAAACGGCGTGACGGGCCAGGCGGAACCGGCGAGCCTGTTCCAGGTTCTCGAGATGGTCGGGGTCCACGTGGGCGCCGGCCGCCGCGGCCACCTCGGCGGCCGGGGTGGCCAGGCCCTCGGGCTCGGGGTCGCAGGCGTTGACGATCACCGGGCCGAGCTGCACGCCGGCCTTGTCCTCGAGGGTGTAGGCGGACTCGACCACCTCGGACACCGCGAGTTCCTCGGGCAGGGTCACCAAGATCACCCGGCACCGGCTCGGGTCGTTCAGCAGTTCGACCACCTCGAGTGCCTGGGTCCGCAACGGGCCACCCCGGGCCGCGCTGACCAGGCCGCTGGCTGAGGTCAAGAAGGTGATGGCGTGCCCGGTCGCCGGCGCGTCGACGACGATGAGATCGGCACTCTTCGCCCGTTCGAGCTGCTTCACCTTGCCGAGCACCAGCACGTCGCGGATGCCGGGGATGGCGGTCGAGACGACGTCGAGGACCCCCGACCGGGCCAGTCGCCGCGACACCCGACGAAGGCCATGGTCTTCGAGATACTCAATCAGCGCGTCGTCGGGGGTCAGCCGCCGCGCCCGTACCCCCGGGGCCAGAACGACGTCCTCGTAGTCGAGGTCCTCGCGGCGGCCGAACGCTGCGGCGATCCCGGACTTGCCCTCGAGCTCCACGACGAGGACCGATGTGCCGGCGCCGGCGGCCATCTTGGCGAGGGCCGCACTGGCCGTGGTCTTGCCCACGCCGCCTTTGCCGGCGACGACGATGACGTGGCTCTGTGCGCAGAAGGTCCCCACGTCCATGTGGGGCCGAGCGTAGTGGCCACCGTCGCCAGCGGGGCCGGCTGGCGGGCGAAAACCCTGGTCATACCCCTTGAACGCAAGCCGACGCCGGAACTAGCTTGACCGAAGCAGGGATGGGAGCGCCTGACCGGGGGGTGACATGCGCCAAGGAACGGAATCGTGGCAATTGAAGGCAGCGTGCCGGGGGCCGCAATCCGCGGTGTTCTTTCCGCCGTCCCACGCGGAGCGCAAGGAAGAGAAGGCCTCGCGCGAGATCCGGGCGAAGTCAATCTGCGAGCAGTGTCACGTCCGAGTCGAGTGTCTCGACTACGCCATCCGGATCCGTGAGCCTCACGGGATCTGGGGCGGGATGAACGAGGTCGAGCGCAAGCTGGTGCTGGAGCGCCGAGCCAGCTGAGCCAGCTGAGCCCCGACCGTCCGCAGGTCATCCGCGCGGCGTGATCTTGAGCGCCTCGTCGGCCGCCAGTACGCCTCGGCTGTGGCACACGGACCCCGGTCGGTCGTCGTCGACGGAGCAGATGGCGGCCGTGAGCTCGTTGGCCGCCCCCACGAGGGCCTGGGCGAGTGGGCTGGCCGGCTGGCTGAGGACGCCCGCGACCTGTGCCTGGGTGAGGCCGCCGAGCACCCCGGGCGTGAACGACGAGCCGGTGAGCTCGTAGCGGTTCGCCACGTTCACCAGCGCGAAGGTCGTCTTCCCGGCGCCGTCGGCGGCGATCGCCGCCGCCTGGGGGGCCGTCGGAGCTTGGAGCGTGAGATACCCCGCTCCCGTCGGGTTCAAGGAGCTGTAGCGTTCCACCGCCTCGAAGCTCACCCAGCGGCTGGCGTAGCCCATCTCCCAGAACGTGTAGGTGGAGAGGTCAGCGAACGCAGTAGTCCCGCTCGACTGCATGAGCCCGAGCCGCGAGAAGGTGCCGAAACGGGAGAGTGCCAGAATCAGCGGCCAGCGCTCGGCTGCGGCGTATGGCGCGAACTCCGCCCCGTAGAAGAACACCACCGGCCGGAATGCGCCACCGCCAGCGTTGGCGGGAGCGGTCCAGAGGGGACCCGACCCGCTGCCCACTTGCCGCAACGGCGCGAGGGGGTTGTTCGGCGAGCTGACCCCCACGGTGTCGTAGACCGACGCCGGCACGGAGGCCAGCGAGGAGACGAGGGAGGACGGGGCCTGGTTGAACGTCTCGGTGGTCGGAGTGGGCGCCGGCCCCGCGTCGTCGCGCACGAGCACGAGCGCGCCCAGCAAGCAGATGACGACGATGATCAGGCCCAGCGCCAGGTAGCGACGAGGGACGTGGCGCCACGACGGCGCCGGCGCGGTCTCCTGGGCGGCGTGGCCGGACTCGTTCATGGGACCGGGTCAGGTTAGCCAAGGCCTGCCGTTTTGCCATGGCGCCGCCCGCGGGCGCCGCTACCCTTCTCCGGCGTGGCACCAGTGCATCCTGCGATCCGCCCCGCGGCCACGGTGATGGTGGTCCGTGACGCGCCCGGGCCCGAGGGTGCCACGGCGCTCGAGGTCCTCATGGTCCGGCGCAACCTGCGCTCGGAATTCGTGGGAGGCGGCTACGTGTTCCCCGGGGGTGCCGTGGACCCGCTCGACGGCGGCGCGGAGGCCGAGGCGCTGTGCGTCGGGCGAAGCGACGCCGAGGCGAGCGCTCTCCTCGGCCTGGCCTCCGGCGGCCTGGCCTACTGGGTGGCCGCGGTCCGCGAGACATTCGAAGAGGCGGGCCTCCTCTTGGCGCGACGCCCCGCCGCCCCCGCGCTGCTGGTCGGAGACGCAGAAGACGCGGCGAGGTTGGGCGCGGCTCGGGCCGCAGTGAACGCCGGCACGCGGCGGTTCCTCGACCTCTGTTGGCAGGAGCAGCTGCGACTCGATGTGGGCGAGATCCACTACTTCGCCCACTGGATCGCCCCGGCGGGGGTGCCGCGTCGCTACGACACCCGCTTCTTCGTGGCAGCGGCGCCGCCCGGCCAGGTCGCCGCGCCGAGCGGCGACGACGGTCGGGGGGAGACGGTGGCCCACGAGTGGATCCCGCCCGCCGAGGCGTTGTCGCGGCACCGCGCCGGCGCCATCCACATCATGATGCCGACCGTCCGCAACCTCCAGGCCATCGCTCGCTTCGCCACCAGCGCGGCACTGCTCGGGGCGGCCGCAGTGGCCTCGAACGCCGTACCCGTCGTGGAGCCCAAGGTGGTCGCCGACGGCAACGGCGTGCGTATCGTCCTTCCCGGGGACCCC
Source organism: uncultured Acidimicrobiaceae bacterium (assembly GCA_963787485.1). GTDB lineage: Bacteria > Actinomycetota > Acidimicrobiia > Acidimicrobiales > RAAP-2 > Bog-473. Next base: position 1,290,936 of record CAWBDF010000007.1, read on the forward strand.
ACCTACGAGCACCTGCCGACAGGTGGCCCCGCCGCCGATCCCTCCCCCGACGACGTCACGGAGGCCATGCGGGTCGCCGCCTTGCGGGTGAACCAGGAGGAGGCCGATCAGGCGCTGCGGCCCCGGGCAGACGATTCATCTTCGCGTCGGTCCTGACCGGGCCTGCCGCGCTCAGCCGGCGTTCCCCTCCCCGGCGGCGAAGGCCTCATCGGGGACTGCTCCGGCGGCCACCGCCGCCCGTACTCGCTCGACCATGCGCGCCGAGCATCCGGTCGGGTCGATCGGAGGCGCCACCTCTTCGTGGACGACGCGGGCCAAGGAGGCAAAGGCAACGCCGAGGGCGCTCCCGTCCCCTTCCAGCGCGACCGGAGTCCCGGCGTCGCCGCCCGCCGCCATGTCGGGGTGCAGCGGAATGGTGCTCACCAACGGGACACCGAGTCCATCGGCCAGCCGCTGCCCTCCGCCGGAGCCGAAGAGCGCGTAGGTGGTCCCGTGCTCACAGGTGAAGTCGCTCATGTTCTCGATCACTCCGGCGACCCGCAGGTAGCCCTTTCGGGCCATGTCCGCCGCACGGGTGGCCACTTTCTGGGCCGCCACCGGAGGCGTCGTGACCACCAGCAGCTCGGTGCGGGGCAGCAGCCGGGACAGGCTCATCTGAATGTCCCCGGTGCCCGGGGGAAGGTCGATCAGCAGGTAGTCAAGGTCACCCCAATCGGCGTCCTGGAGGAACTGCTGCACCGCCCGGCTCAGGATGAGGCCGCGCCACATGATCGCCCGCTCCTCGTCGGCCAGGAAGCCCATGGAGAGGACGCGGACCCTGCCCGGGCCCACCCTCCGCTCGAGGGGCACCATCTTGCCGTCCCTCGCCTCGACTTCGCCGTCCATCCCGAGGAGCCGGGGGACCGAGAAGCCCCAGATGTCGGCGTCGAGGATCCCGATCTCGAGCCCGCGGGCGGCCAGGGCGACGGCCAGATTGACCGTGACCGAGGACTTGCCCACTCCGCCCTTCCCCGAGGCGATGGCCAGCACCCGCGTGCGCGCCGCCACGGCCGTCTCCGGCGCGTCCTCGCGCGCCTTCCAGCGGGCTCGGGCCATGACCGCGGCGCGCTCGTCGGCATCCATGGTGGCGATCCGCACCTCGACCGACTGGACCCACGCCAGCGGTGAGACGTGACTCACCACGTCGCGCTCGATCTGGTCCCGCATGGGGCAGGTGGCGACGGTCAGGGCGACATCGACGACAACCCGAGCCCCGTCGATCTCGACGCCCCGCACCATTCCCAGGTCAACGATCGTGTCACCCAGTTCGGGGTCGACCACGGAGCGCAGCCGTTCGCGCACCTCGTCGGCGCGTTCCCCTCGGGGGCACCAGGGAGGTCGAGGGGCGGGGTCATGGCCAAATTCTACCTGCGTGCTCATCATTTCCCGCTCTCGGATAAGATCGTGCCAGTTCACCCAATCGGTGGGCCTGCCACCGGGCCCCAGTCACTTGGACACAGCCGCACTTGTCCACAGCCAGGAGGAACACAGTGACGACCATTGCCACGTCCGTCAACATCGGGAAGAAGCCCGCACCGGTGACGCTGAGCGCCGTCGCTACCTCGAAGGTGGCCGAGCTGCTGGCGCAGGAGGAAGGCGACGACCTCGCCCTGCGAGTGGCGGTGAAGCCGGGCGGATGCTCGGGCTACAGCTACGAGATGTTCTTCGACTCGGAGGTCTTGGCCGACGACGTCGTGCGCGAATTCGGCACGGTCAAGGTCGTGGTGGACGCCGCCAGTGCGGAGCTGCTGACCGGCTCGACGCTCGACTTCAGCGACGGACTGCAGGGCGCCGGCTTCCACATCACGAACCCCAATGCCACCCGCACCTGCGGCTGCGGCTCGTCCTTCAGCTGACACCCGCCCTCCGGGCCTCCTCCCTCTGAGCAACACCGACCTCTCCCGCGACGCGCCCGAAGTCCGTTTCGCCCTCAACGGCGCTCCGGTCTCGGTCCGCGACGGCATCACGCTGCTCGACGCCGTCCGCGACGAGCTGGGCTGCCGCTCCGTCAAGGACGGCTGTAGCCCGCAGGGACAGTGCGGGTGTTGCACGGTCTGGGTGGACGGGACGCCTCGGATCTCGTGCGTCACCCCGGTCCGCCGCATCGCCGGCCGTGGGGTGACCACCGTCGAGGGTCTCCCTCCCGAGCTGCGGACGCGCTGGAGCAGCGCCTTCGTCGCCCACGGGGCCTCGCAGTGCGGCTTTTGCACGCCGGGAATCCTCATGCGCCTGGCCGCGCTCTCGAAGCCCCTTCGGTCGGGATGCCGACCGTCCCGCGCCGACGTGGAGGCAGCCCTGCGGGCCCACCTGTGCCGCTGCACCGGCTGGCAGTCCATCGTCGAGGCGGCGTGCGACGCCTTGGGCGTGGAGCACGATGCGCCTCACGCCGAACCGGCAACCACCCGTGACCCGTTGCTGGCCGCCTGGCGGGCCCAGGTGGAGGGGCCGGCCTTCCAGAGGGCCGGGTTCGACGTCGTGCTCGGCGCGGGTGGGTACGCCGACGACGACGCCCCGTCGGAGGCGCGGGTGCAACTCGGCGCCGACGCCTCGCTGGAGCCGAACCTGCGCGCCGCACGGGCGAGGACCGGGAGGGTCCAGGGACGCAACAGCACCGAGCCCCTCTCGCATCCGTTGGAGGCTCCCGCGGGCGAGTGGGTGCTCACCCTGCGCACGACCTGGGTCGAGCCCGCCTACGTCGAACCGGACGCCAGTTGGTGCCGACCCGGCGGGGCCCCCGCGTCGGTCCTGGCCAACGGCGGCGCCTTCGGCGGCAAGCGGCACAGCCCCGTTCCGGCGCGGGCCCGCCACCTGGCCGACCAGACGGGCGACCCGGTGCGAGTCCTGTGGTGTCGCGAAGACGTGGTGCGGCGCGGCCCCAAGCGACCGCCGCTCGCCCTCGGGCTGCGGCCCGACGGCACCGGTCTGGTCCGCATCGCCCGCCCGGCGGGGTCGGCCGACCTCGGGCCGGCGCTCGAGCGGCTCCACGCGCGCTGTCCGGGGATGGAGGTGGAAGAGGTCGAGGTGCCGGGACCTGCTGTGGCGCCTGAGCTCCGGGGAGCGGTGTGGGCGGAGGTCATGGCGGCGCGCGCCGCCCTGTCCGCCGGGCCGACGGAGCCCCGAACCGGGGTGGTGGACATTGACGTCCCCGGCTCCGGCCGAGCCCGGGCCCAGCTGCGCCTCGACGAGGGCGCACGCGGGACCTTGGTGCTCGACGTCTTCGCCGGGGAACCGCTCTGTGCCGTGACGCTGCGCTCCTACGCGCTCGGCGCAGCGCACCAGGCGCTCGGTCTGGTGTGGAGCGAGGGGATCGCCGTCGACGCCGAAGGTGAGCCTGTGGACCTGACTATCCGCTCGTTCGGGATTTTGGCCGCCCGCGACATGCCAGAGGTCACCGTTCGGGTGCACCCCGGCGAAGGGTGGCCGCTGAACGGGTCCGACGCCGTCTTCGTCGCCACCCTGGCCGCGGCCTGGCTGGCCGAGGGCGGAGCCGGCCGCGGAGGAGGGGGCGGGCCGGACCGGTGGCCGACGCGGCGGGCCGCGGTGCGCGGGCCGGCCAGGGACGTGGCACCATCGGGCGGTCCAGATTCGGCCCTCAGAATTCGATCTGGCAAAATTCGATCTGGCGAGGAGTCCCCGTGAGCGCAGCCGTTGGCCCGTACTCCCCGGTGCGCCGCGCCGGTGACTGGGTCATCGCCTCCGGCCAGCTGGGACTGGCCCCCAACCCCGCGGGCGGGCCCGCGCTGGTCGCCGGGGACACACTCGCCCAGCTCCGCCAAGCCCTCCAGAACGTGGCCGAGGTGCTGGCCATTGAGGGCGCCACGCTGCCCGACGTGGTGAAGACCACGTTGTATCTCGTCGACATGGCTGATTTCGGCGCGGTCAACGACGTCTGGGTGGAGTACTTCACCGACAACCGCCCCACCCGCTCGACGGTTGTGGTGGCCGCGCTCCCGCTCGGGGCGCGGGTGGAGGTCGAAGCCTGGGCTTACGCGCCCGTCGTCTGAGAAGCCGGCTCCTGCGCCGGCTGGGCCACCGGAGCGGGGTTCGGACCGTTGCGCGACCCGCTCCCCGGGTGCCACGCCACCTGCCCGAAGCGGTAGCCCACCGAACGCACCGTCTGGATCAAGTGGGCGTGCTCTTCGCCGAGCTTGGCCCGCAGCCGGCGGATGTGGACGTCGACCGTGCGTGCCCCTCCGTAGTACTCGTAGCCCCACACCCGGCTGAGGAGGGTCTCGCGGGTGAAGACCTTGGCCGGGTGCCCGGCCAGGAACCGGAGCAGCTCGTACTCCATGTAGGTGAGGTCGAGCACCCGTCCGGCGACCGCCGCTTGATACGTCTCGAGGTTGAGCATGAGCGGTCCGTACTCAATGATGTCGGGCCGCATGCTCTGGCCCGTGCGCCAGAACAGGTGTCCCAGGCGGGCCACGAGCTCCTCGGGTCGGGCGGGCAGCACGCAGAAGTCGTCGTAGAGGTCGTCGCGGAGCAACAGCTCGCTCACCTGGTCGGATGCGATCAACAGGAGCAGCGGCGTCATCGGGACCTCGCGCAGGCGCAGGTGCCGGCAGAAGGCCACCGCGCCGGTCATGTCGTCGCCGGAGACCACGAGCGCCCCGGCGAAGCCGGATATGTGCCCGTCGGGTCCGGGGGCCGCCAGGTCGTCGGACCCCGCCACGCTGTGGTGGGCCATCCCCGCGCTCTGCAGGGCCAGGGTCACGTCGGCCGGGAGCTCGGTCGGGAAGCAGAGAAGGGGGTCCATCGATTCGGTGGTGTGGCGGTCAGAGCAGTGGCAGGTAGCGGTCCAGCTCGAACTGGGTCACTTGGACCTGGTAGGCATCCCACTCCTCACGCTTGTTGCGGATAAACCATTCGAAGACGTGGGACCCCAGGGTGTCGGCCAGCAGCTCCGAGCCCTCCATCTCGTTGACGGCGTCGTGCAGGCTCGAGGGCAGCCGCTCGATCCCCTTCTTGGCGAGCTCCTTGGGGGTCAACGTGAACAGATTCTCGTCGGCCTCGGGCGCCAGCGGGTAGTCCTCGGTCAGTCCCCGGAGGCCCGCGGCCAGAATCACCGCGAAGGCGAGATACGGATTGCACGCGCTGTCGGGAGCCCGGTACTCGAGCCGGGTGGACTCGGTCTTGCCGATTTTCACCACTGGTACCCGCACCAGCGCGGAGCGGTTGTTGCGGGCCCAGCTCACGTGGACCGGGGCCTCGTAGCCGCCGATGAGGCGTTTGTAGGAGTTCACCCACTGGTTGGTCACCGCGGTGATCTCGCGGGCGTGGTGCAACAGTCCCGCGATGAAGCGGCGGGCCACCTCCGAGAGGCCGTAGCGGTCGCTCTCGTCGACGAACGCGTTGCGCTCCCCCTGCCACAGCGAGATGTGGGTGTGCATGCCCGAGCCCTGGACGCCGCCCATGGGCTTGGGCATGAAGGAGGCGAACACACCCTCTTGGCGCGCCACCTCCTTGAGCACCATGCGTGTCGTCATCACAGTGTCGGCCATGGTGAGGGCGTCGGTGTAGCGCAGGTCGATCTCGTGCTGGCTGCGGGCGTCTTCGTGCTGGGTGTGCTCGACGGGGATCCCCATCTCCTCGAGGACGAGAACCGAGCGCCGGCGCAGCTCGCTGGTCAGGTCGGCCACGGACAAGTCGAAGTAGGAACCCGAATCGAGCAGTTCCGGTCCGTGGGCCGGGTCGGAGTCGGCGAAGTAGAAGTACTCGACCTCGGGAGCGGCGAAGAACGTGTACCCGGCCAGGTGCGCTCGCTCGAGCGTGCGCCGCAGCGCGTGGCGGGGGTCGCCCTCGAACGGGGTCCCGTCCAGGTTGGCGATGTCGCAGAAAACCCGGGCCACCTGCGCGTCGTCGTGATGCCAGGGCAGCAACTGGAACGTCGTCGGGTCGGGTCGGGCCAGCACGTCGGCCTCCTGTACGCGGCTGAACCCGTCGATGGCCGACCCATCGAAGGTCATGCCTTCATCGAGCGCGTTCTCGAGCTCGACGGGCGTGATGTTGAACCCCTTGGGCGTTCCCAGCACGTCCGTGAACCACAGCTGGACGAAGCGGATCCCGCGCTCCTCGACGGTCCGCAGCACGTAGTCCCGTTGACTCTGCACCACACCAGCTTCGCATGTGGGCGCACCCCTCTCCGTCTGGAGCGCCGTTCAGCGCCGTTCGCGCCGTTCAGCGCCGTTCAGCGCCGTTCCCCGCCGGCGCGCCGGGCTTCCGCCCGGGGGGAGGACCGGTACCGCCGGTAATCTGGAACGGTGCCCACCCTGCGGCTCGCCGCCGCGCAGCTGAACACCGTCGTCGGCGACCTGGCGGGGAATGTCGAGCGGTTGCTCCGGGCCCTCGCCGCCGCCGAGGCCGCCGGGGCGGACCTCTGCGTGGCGCCCGAGCTGGCCATCCCCGGCTACCCGCCCGAGGACTTGTTGCTCAAGCCCGGCTTCGTCGCCGACAACGTGGCTGCGCTCGAGAAGGTGGCGGCGGCGACCGGGCATTGCGCCATGGTGGTGGGCTTCGTGGGCGCCTCGCCGCAGGGGGACGAGCTGGCCAACGCCGCCGCCGTGTGTGCCGGCGGTCGCGTCCTCGGCATCTACCGCAAGCACTTCTTGCCCAACTACGGGGTCTTCGACGAGCAGCGGTGGTTCCTCCCCGGCACCGAAGCGCCCTCCCTCTTCGGCATCGCGGGCGCCTGGGTCGGGGTGTCCATTTGCGAGGACGTGTGGTTCGACGACGGGCCCGTGGCCCAGGCCGGCCGGGCCGGAGCCGACGTCGTTGTCAACCTCAACGCGTCGCCCTACAACCGCGGGCGCCGCGCCGACCGCCTGACCGTGCTCACGAGCCGCGTGGCCGAGGCCGGGTGCGCGGTGGCGTACGTCAACCAGGTCGGCGGCCAGGACGAGCTGGTCTTCGACGGCGACTCGCTGGTGATGGCAGCTGACGGGACGCTCTTGGCTTCGGGGGCGCAGTTCGCCGAGGACCTGGTGGTCGTCGACCTGCCCTTGCGCGTGGCGCGGCCCCACGCCGTGACGGGACTGCTTCCCCGCGTCCTGGTGACCGAGGCGGTCGCCACCACGTCCGCCGCCACAAGCGCCGGCGCCGGAGCGGGTGCAGCACGTCCACCCTTGCCGGCGGCCGGGCCGCGACCGGCCCTGAGCGACCACGCCGAGGTGTACGCCGCGCTCGTCCTCGGCACGCGTGACTACCTGTCCAAGAACGGCTTCACGGACGCCGTGGTCGGTCTCTCGGGGGGTATCGACTCCTCGCTCGTGGCAACGGTCGCCGCCGACGCCCTCGGGGCGTCGCGGGTGCACGGCATCGCCATGCCGTCGCGCTATTCGAGCGAGGGATCGCTCCACGACGCCGCCATCCTGGCCGAGCGGTTGGGGATGGAGCTCACGGTGGTGCCGATCGAAGAGGCGCACGTGGCGTTCGCCTCCATACTCGCTCCCGTGCTCGGGCGCGAGCCCGACGGGCTGACCGACGAGAACCTCCAGTCCCGCCTGCGCGGCGTGGTCCTGATGGCGCTCTCCAACGCCAAGGGGTGGATCGTGCTCACCACGGGGAACAAGAGCGAGATGGCCACCGGCTACTCCACCCTCTACGGAGACTCCGCCGGAGGGTTCGCCGTCATCAAGGACGTGCCCAAGACGCTGGTCTACGACCTGTGCCGCCACCGCAACACCCAGGCGGTGCTGGAAGGCCTTCCCGGCCCCATCCCCGACAGCGTGCTCGACAAGCCGCCGTCCGCCGAGCTGCGTCCCGACCAGCGCGACGATCAGTCGCTCCCGCCCTACGAGGAGCTCGACCCGGTGCTCCGGGGCTACGTCGAGCGGGACCGCACGGCGGCCGACCTGGTGGCGGAGGGCTTTGCCCCCGCGCTCGTCGACCGGGTCGTCCGCCTGGTGGACGGGGCCGAGTACAAGCGGCGCCAGATGCCCCCCGGCGTGCGCATCAGCACCAAGGCGTTCGGCAAGGACCGGCGCATGCCCATCACCAACCGCTACCGCTCCTCGGCCCTCGAAGAGTCGGCCGCCGGCCATTCGGCCACCGGCGAGTCGGCCACCGGGGGGATCGGGAGTGCCTGAGGGCTGGCGCCAGATCGACGATCTCGGGCGCCTGGTGGGCGCCTACTGCTGGCTCGAGCACCGGATCTTCGCCGTGACCGGGAGCTGGGCCACTGGCGACCACGCCCTGGACCCCGCGCTGCGGGTGTGGTGCGCGGCGGTGTCGCGGCGTCACGCCGCCTTGGCCGGGTGCTGGGAGGAGCGCCTGCCCGTGCGGGCGGGAGTGGACCGGACTGGCCTGGTGGTGGCTCCGGGCGGACCCCTCGACGGGCTTCTCGGGGCGCTGGCCGACGAGCCCGAAGCCCGGGCCGGCGTCGCCGCCCTGGTGGCCACCGTGCTGCCCCGCCTGCTCGCGGCGTACGACGACCACCTCACCGGGGCCTCCCCGGTGTGCGAGGCCCCGGTGATGGAGGTCCTGACCATCGCCCAGCGGGCCCTCGGGGCCGAGATCCGAGATGGCCAGGACCTCCTGGCGCCGCGGCCCGGGGACGGCCCCATTGGCTCTTCGGGCCGCTCGGCCCGCCTCTCCGCGGCCGCCGCGGCATTCGAACAGGCGTTTGATGCAGCGGGCGGTTTCCCTGCTGGGCACACATCTTGACAGCGCCATTACACTGTCTGAGCAGGTCACGCGCCCCGGGGAACGGCGCGAGGGCTGCGTGGAACGTGCCCGACAGCCCGGCCAGGTCCCCCTGTCCGGGTTCAGGGCGGAAGTTGAGGGCGAGGATCTTGGCGAAGGAACGTATCGAGCGCGATGACGAGGATCTCGTCCGGCTCTACCTGACGGACATCGGTCAGTACCCCCTCCTGACCAAGGACGACGAAGTACGGCTGGCCCAGGCCATCGAGGCGGGACGGGCCGCCGAGGGAGAGGCGGCGAAGGCCACCAAGGGGCTCACCACGGCGAAGAAGAGGGAGTTCCGGCGCGCCGTCATGGAGGGTGAGCAGGCCCAGCAGACCTTCGTGCAGTCGAACCTGCGGCTGGTGGTGTCCATCGCCAAGAAGTACCAGGCGTCCGGCCTCCCCCTGCTCGATCTCATTCAGGAGGGCAACCTCGGCCTCATGCACGCGGTCGAGAAGTTCGACTGGCGCAAGGGGTTCAAGTTCTCCACCTACGCCACCTGGTGGATCCGCCAGGCCATCACTCGGGGCATCGCCAACACCGGCCGGACGATCCGGCTCCCGGTGCACGCCGGCGACACGCTGGCCCGGGTGCAGAAGGCACAGGCCCGCCTGGAGCTCAAGCTGGGCCGGCCGGCCACGCTGGCCGAGCTGGGCGTCGAGGTCGAGATGCCCGAGGACAAGCTGGTCGAGGCGCTCCGGTTCCGCGCCGAGCCCCTCTCCCTCTCCGAACCCCTGCGGGAAGACGGTGACGCCGAGCTGGGCGACGTCGTAGAGGACCGATCGGCCGAGTCGCCCTTCGAAGTGGCCGCGGTGTCGCTGCTGCCCGACGAGATCGGCCGGCTCCTCTCTCCGCTCGACGAGCGCGAGCGGGAGATCCTGCGTCTGCGCTTCGGGCTCGATCGTGGAGAGCCCCGAACGCTCGAGGAAGTGGGCGAGCACTTCAACCTGACCCGGGAGCGCATCCGCCAGATTGAGGCCCGGGCCATGTCAAAGTTGCGCCACCCGTCCTCGGACACCGGCGCCCGGGACCTGCTGACGGTCTAAGCGCCTAGGCTCCTTGGCCATGAAGAAGCTGATCATCCTGGCCTTGCTGGTCGCTCTGGGCATCGTCGCCGCCCGCCGCCTGCGCGAGGCATAGAGCCGCTCGGCCGCGGCGGGTCGGAACGTCTTCGGCCGGCGCTGAGTCGCGCCACCCGCAGTGAGATCTGAGTGCCCTCAGGCGGCGCTCCGGATGGCCTGGGCGTGGCGCGCCCGCAATCCTCGCCGCCACAGCAAGAGCGCGGCGCCGGCCACGGCCAGGCTCGTCGTCACGACCGGAGTCGTGCGTCCGACCCGGTCGCGCAGCCGGATCGGCTTGGTGAAGTTGCGGATCTCCCACCCGCGCTCACGGGCCACCTTGGCCAGGGCGCGGTCGGGATTGATGGCAACGGGACGGCCGACCGCCTCGAGCATGGGCAGGTCGGTGGCGGAGTCCGAGTACGCGCTGCTGGCGCCGAGGTCGATGCCGGCTCGTTCGGCCAGCTCGCGCATGGCGTTCGCCTTCGACTCGCCGTAGGCGTAGAAGGCCATGCGGCCCGTGTAACGTCCTTCGTCGTCCACCTCGCCCCGCGAGCAGATGGCGCCGTCGACCCCGAGCATGTCAGCCAACGGGAGGACAATTTCCTCCGGGGAGGCCGAGACCAGGTAGACCCGGTGTCCCGCGGCCCGGTGTCGCTCCATGAGCTCGAGGGCCTCGGCGTACATGATCGGCTCAATCGTCTGGAGCATGGTCTCGCGCACGATCTGGCGCACCTGGGCCCGGTCCCATCCTTTGGTGACGGCCAACATCGACTCGCGGACGCGAGCCAGGCGCTCCTCGTCCGCGCCGAAGTAGAGGTAGATGAGCTGGGAGATGGCGGCGCGGGCGACCAGGCGGCGGTTGATGAGGCCCCCCTTGAGGAAGGGCCTCCCGAAGGCGGCGATGGACGCTCGGTCGATGACCGTCTTGTCCAGGTCGAAGAACGCCGCCTCCATATCTTCATGGTACGGGCGATGCACCTGGACGCTTGAGCGCGTGTGACGGTTCGACGCCGCTGGGGTGAACGTCAGGTGGCCCTGAACTGGGCAATCACGTCCCGCGGCTCGGGTGCCAACCGGTTGCCGTCAGTCGGCCGCGTCCGCGATGAACCGTGCGTGGACGGCTTCCTCGGCTTCCGCCTTCACCAGCACGAGCACCTCGTCGCCCGACTGGAGCGTGGTGTCGCCCCGGGGGACGATGAGGCGGTCGGCCCGCACCACGGCGACCACGACGGCGTCGCGAGGGAAGTCGAGGTCGGCGATGGCCGTGTCGCGCGCCGGGGAGTCGTCGGCCAGGGTGATCTCCACCAGATGGGCCGAGCCGCCTTGGAACTGGAGAAGACGCACCAAGGAGCCCACCGAGACCGCCTCTTCCACCAGAGCCGTGAGCAACTGGGGCGTCGAGACCGAGACGTCGACGCCCCAGCTCTCGGTGAACAGCCACTGGTTCTTCGGGTGGTTGACCCGGGCCACCACGCGGGGGACGGCGAACTCCTGCTTGGCGAGGAGCGAGATCACCAGGTTGTCCTCGTCGTCGCCCGTGGCGGCCACGACGACGTCGACAGTCGCGAGCCCGACGGCGTCAAGGGAGGAGACCTCGCAGGCATCGGCCGCGACCCAGGTGACGTCGAGGGTGGGCCGCAGCCGCTCGACCAGGTCAGGGTCTTGCTCGAGGACCAGAACCTCGTGCCCGCTGGCGCGAAGATCGGACGCGATGGCGGTTCCGACACTGCCTGCTCCGGCGATGGCGACCCTCAACGGCCGGCCTCCTCGTGGCTGTGTGGCCAGGGCAGCTGGTTCTGGTCGAGCTGGCCCAGGGCTTCGTCGAGGACGGCGATGTGCAGTACGTCGCCCTCTTGGCCGACGAGCTCGCGGGCGTCGAGCCGAGGCACTCCGGCTCGCGTCACCGCCACGATGTGCACACTCCCGGGGAGCTCGAGATCGCACAGCGACCGACCGGCCCAGCTGTCGGGCAGCGTGCGGTCGACCAGCTTCAGGCGGCCGGAGGCGTCGGACCAGTCGAGCACGTCCGCGTCGGGGAGCAGACGCCGGCGTACCTGGTCGATGGTCCAGGTGACCGTGGCCACGGTGGGGATCCCCAGCCGCTGGTAGATCTCGGCCCGTCGGGGGTCGTAGATGCGGGCCACGACGTGAGCGACCTCGTAGGTCTCCCGGGCAATGCGCACGGTCAGGATGTTGGTGTTGTCGCCGCTGGTGACGGCCGCCAGGGCGTCGGCCCCGACGGCACCAGCCGATTCGAGGGCGTCGCGGTCGAACCCCGAGCCCACGATGCACAGCCCGTCCCAGTCCTTGAGACGGCGGAACGCCCGGGCCGAACGGTCCAGGACGGCCACGGAATGACCCTCGGCGCTCAGAGACCGGGCCAGGCCCGAGCCGACCCGGCCGCACCCGACCACGATGACGTGCACGGCGCACAGTGCAACACGCCTGGTTCGGGACCGCAATCCTTCTACTGTGTCGCGGTGGCGACGACAGAGACACCAGGGCCGGTATCGCCGCCATCGAACGTGGGGCCCCGTCCCCGAGGCTCGGCCGGCGACGAGATCCCCGAGACCTTCCGCTATCGGTTGAAGAACCGGTTGCTCGGCCCGCCGCTGGTCACCGAGCAGCTTGCGACCGAGCGGCTACGCAAGCCGATCGCACTCGGCGTGTTGGCGCCCGACTGCATTTCGTCCTCGGCCTACGGCACCGAGGAGATGCTGACCCAGCTGGTGCCCTTCGTCGGACTGGCCGCGTTCACCTTGGTTGTGCCCATCACCCTCGCCATTCTCGGCGTCCTCTTCTTCGTGACCCTGTCGTACCTCGATGTGATCGCGCTCTACACGAAGGCTGGCGGCTCCTACGTGGTAGCGCGGGACAATTTCGGACCCAAGGTCGCTCAGGTCGCGGCCGTCGCCCTTCTCATCGACTACACGGTGACGGTCGCCGTGCAGACCTCGGCCGGCACGGCCGCACTGACCAGCGCGGTGCCCAGCCTCGCCAACACGTTCGACACCGTCGCCATCACGCTGGGTGTCGTGCTGATTCTCCTGTACGGCAACCTGCGGGGCATTCGCGAGGCCGGCAGCTACTTCGCCGTCCCCACTTACTTCTTCATCTTCTCGCTGGCGTCGGTCATCGTCATCGGCTTCATTCGCGAGGCCTTCGGGGCGCTGCACCAGATCCCGCTGCCGCCCCCGCATCAGGTCTTTGGAGGGAGGATCGGGACGCCAGGCTCCGGCTGGCTGTACGGCCTGGCCTTCGTGTCGCTCCTGCGCTCGTTCGCCAACGGCGGTTCGTCGCTCACCGGGCTCGAGGCCATCTCCAACGGCGTCAGCAGCTTCCGGCGCCCCGAGGCACGCAACGCCCGCCAGACGCTGGTGGTGATGAGCTGCACCCTGGGATTCCTCGTCTTCGGGGTCACCATGCTGGCCAAGTGGACCCATGCCATCCCCTACGCCCAGGGCTCGCCCACCGTGGTCTCCCAGGAGGTCAAGGCGGTCCTCGGCACCAGCCTGGTCGGCCACCTGGGCTTCTATGTGGTCCAGCTGGCCACCATGCTCATCCTCTACACCGGCGGCAACACCAGCTTCAACGGGTTCCCCTACCTGGCCAGCTTCGTGGCCGGCGACCGCTTCTTGCCCCACCAGCTGACCAAGCGCGGCCACCGGCTCGCCTTCTCCAACGGGATCCTGGTGCTGTCCGCGGTGGCGCTGGCGCTGGTCCTGGCCTTCAAGGCCCAGGTGAACGGGCTGGTGGCGCTCTACGCCATCGGCGTGTTCACGGGATTCACGTTCGCCGGTGCGGGGATGGTCAAGCACCACCATGACGCCCGCGTAGGCAGGTGGAGGCGGTCCATCGCGGTCAACGGGTTCGCTGCCTTGGTGTCCTTCGTGGTCGTGCTCATCTTCGCCGTGGTGAAGTTCAAAGAGGGTGCCTGGCTGATCTTCATCGTCGGACCGCTCCTCTACGTCGGGCTCCTACGCACCAACCGGCAGTACAAGAGCGAGGCGGACATGCTCGAGACGGGCGTCGTCGAGGCTTCGGAGGCCCCGGTGCTCCGGCATCACGTGGTGGTGGTGCTGGTGGACCGCCTCGACATGGCCGCCGCACGCGCCCTCCAGTACGCCCGCACCCTGGCTCCCGACGACCTGCGTGCGGTGCATTTCGACATCGATACCAAGGCGGCCCACGAGCTCGAGTCCGAATGGAGCCGGCTCGGGCTGGCCCGCCTGCCCCTCGACATCATCGAGTGCCCCGACCGCCGGCTCGGGCGGGCCGCCGTGGAGCTGGTGGCCGACGCCACGGCCGACGGTGACACCGAGTGCACGGTGCTGCTGCCGCGGCGGAGCTACTCCGGAGTGTGGGAGCGCTTCCTGCACGACCGCACCGCCGACAAGATCGCCGCCGTCCTCGGCCAGGTACCCCACGTGAGCGCCACCATCGTCCCCTTCGCCGTGGGCGGCCGGCTGGCCGAGCGGGCGCGCTCCTATGGTCATTCGGTCCAGCGGGCCCGACAGAGCACCAACGGCGACGAGCCGGGGACGGTCGGCTCACACGAGCGGACCGTCCCCGAGCATGACGGCGCAGGGCAAGCCGGCCTTGCACGGACGGCGCGTCGGGAAGGGCCGCGGCGTGCCATGACGGTGTTGGCGGCCGACCAGAACCTGGCCCAGCGGGCCGGCACGACCACGCCCATCACGTCGGTGATACCGCGCCAACGGGTCCGGGTGGCCGGCCGGATCAAGTCGGTGCGGGTCCAACCCCGCGCCGGGACGTCGAACCTCGAGTGCGTGCTGCACGACGGGACGGGCGGGCTACTGCTCGTGTTCCAGGGCAGGCCCAGGATCGCGGGGATCGAGCCGGGCGCCCGCCTGGTCGCCGAGGGCATGGTGGGCGCGTGGGGGAGGCGTCCGGCCCTGCTCAATCCGTCGTTCGAACTGGTGCAGGGCGCCGCGGGCGAGTCGACCGCGCCGTGAGCGGTGGCTCGGTGAAATTGCAGGCCGCCCCCCGGAGTCGCTAACGTGCCCGGCGGCCTGGCGTCGGGTCCGACCTCGCTGGCGCGCCCGCGGCCTGGGTCACGACGTCGGATGCCGTGGTGACGAGCGCGGCCGCACCACGAGGGGTGGGCGCCCCCGCCCGCTCCGCAGGATCGAAACCAGAGACAGAAAGGGCTCACCGGGAATGATCAATCTCCTCGCCGCCGAGGGTGGCTACCAGGCCTTTCACCTCAGCGGGGCGGACCGAACGTGGCTCTACATCTGCCTGGTGGCCGGAATCATCGGCATCGTCGCCGGACTGCTCCTGGCCCGCAACGTGTTGGCCTTCGACCAGGGCACAGCGAAGATGAAAGAGATCGCCCTGGCCGTCCAGGAGGGGGCCCAGGCGTTCCTGGGCCGCCAATTCCGGGCCATCGCGATGATCATCCTCCCCCTGGCCATCTTGATCTTCTTCACCGCCACCAAGGTGGTGAAGCCCGACGGCGGCGTGGCCCTGAGCTTCCAGCAAGACGGCCTCTACCGCGTCATCTGCTTCCTCTTCGGGGCGGCTTTCTCGGGCCTGACGGGGTTCATCGGCATGAGCATCGCCGTGCGGGGCAACGTCCGCACCGCCGCCGCCGCCACCGAGGGCGCAGGCATGGCCAACGCCCTGCGGGTCGCCTTCCGCACCGGCGCGGTCACCGGCATGCTCTGCGTCGGCCTGGGTCTGTCCGGCGCCACCGCCATCGTCCTCATCTTCCAGAACTCGGCCACGGCGGTGCTCATCGGCTTCGCCTTCGGCGCCTCCCTCATTGCGCTCTTCATGCGTGTCGGCGGCGGCATCTTCACCAAGGCGGCGGACGTCGGCGCCGACCTGGTGGGCAAGGTCGAAGCGGGCATCCCCGAGGACGACCCGCGCAACGCGGCCACCATCGCCGACAACGTGGGCGACAACGTGGGCGACTGCGCCGGCATGGCGGCCGACCTCTTCGAGTCCTACGAGATCACAATTATCTCGTCGCTCATCCTCGGCTACTCGGCCTTCACCTCCATCCACAAGAACCCGACGCCCGCCGTGCTCTTCCCGCTGATCGTCCCGGCCATCGGGATCTTCGCCTCGTTGATCGGCGTCCTGGTGGTGCGGGCCCGTAAGAGCGATCGCAACGCGATGGCTCCCATCAACCGGGGCTTCTGGCTCGCGGCGTTGCTGACCGTCGTTGGTGCCTTCCTCGTGGCCCAGTACTACGTGCACGACCTCAAGGTGTTCTGGGCCGTACTGACCGGGGTCGTCCTCTCGCTGGTGGCCAGCCAGATCACCGAGCAGTTCACCTCGACCGAGCGGGGGCCCGTGAAGGAGATCGCGGCCTCGGCTCGTACCGGGCCGGCCACCACCGTGCTCTCGGGCTTCTCCATCGGCCTGGAGTCCTCGGTATGGGCCATCGTCGCCATCGCCATCGCCCTCGGTGTGGCGATCGGGCTCGGGAACGGCAACATTGAGCTGACCTTCTATCTGATCGCCCTCATCGGCATCGGTCTGCTGGCCACGGCCGGCATGGTGGTGTCCGAGGACAGCTTCGGGCCGGTCTCGGACAACGCGGCCGGCATCGCCGAGATGTCGGGCGAGTTCACCGGGGAGGCCGAACGCGTCATGGTGAGCCTCGACGCGGTCGGCAACACGACCAAGGCCATCACCAAGGGCGTGGCCATCGGCTCGGCGGTCATCGCCGCCGTGGCTCTGTTCTCCGCGTTCATTGAGACGATCAATTCGCAGTTGAACCTGCACCTGCGCGCCAATCAGTTGCTCGTTTCGCCCTTCACCCAGATCAACGTCTCCAACCCGAAGACGTTCATCGGACTGCTGATCGGCGGTTCCATCGGTTTCTTGTTCTCCTCGCTGGCCATACGGGCCGTCGGTCGTTCCGCGGGAACCGTGGTACTCGAAGTTCGCCGGCAGTTTCGTGAGCACCCGGGCATCATGGACTACACAGAGAAGCCCGAATACGGCCGCGTGATCGGCATCTGCACCTCCGCCGCGCAGCGCGAACTGGCCACGCCTGCGCTCCTCGCCGTCCTGTCCCCGGTCATCATCGGCTTCGGCATCAACTATTTTGCGCTGGGAGCCTTCCTGGCCGGCACCATCCTCACCGGCCAGCTGCTCGCCAACACGCTGTCCAACTCGGGCGGTGCCTGGGACAACGCGAAGAAGTTCATTGAGGACGGGAACGAGGGCGGTAAGGGGTCGGAGGCCCACAAGGCCGCGGTCATCGGCGACACCGTGGGCGACCCCTTCAAGGACACGGCGGGTCCGGCGCTCAACCCGATGATCAAGGTGATGAACCTGGTGTCGCTGCTCATCTTGCCCGCCGTGATCACCCTGCGGAACCACACCGGAGCCCGTCTGGGCATCGCCGGCGGGGCGCTCGCCGTCCTGCTCGTCGCGCTGGCCTTCTCGAAGCGGGCTCCCCAGGCCATGGACGCCGGCGTCGAGCCCGCCGTCACCGCCACTCCGAGTCCTCCGACCCCGGCGGTGGCATCGGCTGATTGACCTGGTCAGCCCGGTGTCGGCGTGCTCAGTGGCCTCCCGATCCGGGTGGGTGCGCTTGACAGCCAGGGCAGCCGGCCCTCACTCTGACGTCACCATGACCACCGCTCCGCCACTTCGACGCCCGTCCCGTGGGGTGCGCCATGGGTAAGGCACTCGTCATCGTGGAGTCGCCCGCCAAGGCGCGCACCATCAGCGGGATGCTCGGCCCGGACTTCATCGTCGAGTCGTCGGTCGGGCACATCCGCGACCTGCCCCGGGGAGCTGACGAGGTGCCCACCGCGTACAAGGGCGAGTCGTGGGCACGTCTCGGGGTGGACGTGGACAACGGGTTCAAGCCGCTGTACGTGATCTCGTCGCTCAAGAAGTCGGTCGTGGCCAACCTCAAGAAGCTCCTCAAGGGTGCCGACGAGCTGTATCTCGCCACCGACGAGGACCGTGAGGGAGAGTCGATTGCCTGGCACCTCTCCGAGGTGCTCAACCCGACGGTGCCTGTAAAGCGGATGGTGTTCCACGAGATCACACCCGCGGCCATCGCACGCGCCGTCGAAGAGTGGCGCGACCTCGACCGGCGCCTGGTCGACGCGCAAGAGGCGCGCCGCATCCTCGACCGGCTCTACGGCTACGAGGTCTCCCCGGTGCTCTGGCGCAAGGTGATGCCCCGGCTCTCGGCCGGTCGGGTCCAAAGCGTGGCCACCCGCATGGTGGTCGAGCGCGAGCGGGCTCGCATGCGCTTCCGCTCGGCGTCCTGGTGGGGTGTCGAGGGCATCTTCACGCACCAGGGCACCCCGGCCGGCTTCGGCGCCAGCCTGGTCGCGCTCGGAGGCGCCGCCATCGCCACCGGCAAGGACTTCGACGAACACGGAGAGCGGACGGGCAAGGCCAACGTGCGATTGCTCGGTGAGGCCGAGGCCACCTCTGTGTCCTCGGCGTTGGCCGGCCGGCCGTTCGCCGTCAGCACGGTGACCGAGAAGCCCTTTCGCCGTTCGCCCGCCGCGCCCTTCATCACGTCGACGCTGCAACAAGAGGCCGGACGCAAGCTGCGCTTCAGTGCCCAGCGTGCCATGCAGGTGGCTCAGCGGCTCTACGAGCAGGGCTTCATCACCTACATGCGCACCGACTCGACGACGCTGTCGGACCAGGCGCTCACGGCCGCCCGCACACAGGCCCGCGACATGTACGGGAACTCGTTCGTGCCCGACGCGCCCCGTCGTTACGAGCGCAAGGTAAAGAACGCCCAGGAGGCGCACGAAGCCATCCGCCCGTCAGGCGAGTCCTTCCGCACGCCCGAGCAGGCGGCGCGCGCCCTGTCGGGGGACGAGCTCCGCCTGTACGAGCTGATCTGGAAGCGCACGGTGGCCTCCCAGATGACCGACGCCACCGGGACCAGCGCGCAGATCCGTCTGACCGCGATCGTGCCCGAAGGCGAGGCCCAGGGTCAGGAGGCCGAGTTCTCGGCCAGCGGCCGGGTGATCGCCTTCCCGGGCTTCCTACGCGCGTACGTCGAAGGGGAGGACGACCCCGAGGCCGAGTTGGCCGACCGCGAGGTGGTGCTGCCGACCCTGGTCGTGGGCGACACCGTCGAAGGGAGCGAGTTCGTCCCGGGCGCGCACGCGACCCAGCCGCCGGCCCGTTACACCGAGGCCTCGTTGGTCAAGGCTATGGAGGAGCTCGGCGTGGGCCGCCCCTCCACCTACGCCAGCGTCATCGCCACCATCCTCGACCGTGGCTATGTGTGGAAGAAGGGAACCGCGCTCGTTCCGAGCTTCACCGCTTTCGCAGTGGTGGGGCTGCTCGAGCGCTACTTCGGCGACCTGGTCGACTACGGGTTCACCGCAAGCATGGAAGACGACCTGGACGAGATCGCGGCGGGCCGCGAAGAGGTGCTCCCCTGGCTCACCCGCTTCTATTTCGGCAGCGCGGTGCCCGGGGCGGCGAACGGCACCGGTGGCGACGGAACGGGCGACGACGTGGATGCTCTCGGTCTGAAGGCGACGGTGGCGGCGCACCTGAGCGAGATCGACGCCCGCGAGATCAACTCCATCCCGCTGGGTTCGGGGGCGGACGGACAGGAGATCGTGGCGCGGGTGGGACGGTACGGACCGTACCTCCAACGTGGCGAGGACCGGGCTTCCATCCCCGACGACCTGGCGCCCGACGAGCTCACGATCGCCCGGGCCGAGGAGATCCTCGCCGCGCCCTCCAACGACCGTGTGCTCGGGACCGACCCCGAGACCGGGCTGGAGATCTCGCTCAAGGCCGGCCGGTTCGGGCCCTACGTCCAGGTGGGCGAGCTCACCGACGGAGGGGAGAAGCCCCGCACGGCGTCGCTGTTCTCCACCATGGACCCCTCCACGCTCACCCTGGCCCAGGCGCTCGAGCTGCTCCGCATTCCGCGTGTCGTCGGTACCGACCCCGACACGGGCGACGAGGTCGTCGCTCACAACGGGCGCTTCGGCCCGTATCTCAAGAAAGGGTCCGACACGCGGAGCTTGGCGAGTGAAGAGCAGCTCCTGAGCGTGACGCTCGACGAGGCACGGGCACTGTTCGCGCAGCCCAAACAGGGTCGCGGGCGGACGGCCGCCTCGCCGCTGCGTGAGCTGGGCACCGACCCGTCGACCGACCTCCCCGTCGTCGTGAAGGAGGGCCGCTTCGGACCGTACGTGACCGACGGGACCACCAATGCCAGCTTGCGCAAGGGTGACAGCGTGGAGTCGATTGCGATCGAGCGCGCCTCGGAGCTGTTGGCGGATCGCCGGGCGGCAGGACCCTCGACCCGGAAGAAGGCGGCGAAGAAGGCGGCTCCGGCCAAGAACGCGGCAGTGAAGAAGGCCGGGGCCAAGAAAGCAGGGGCGAAGAAGGCAGGGGCGAAGAAGGCGGCTCCGGCGAAGACGGCCGCGGCGAAGACGGCCGCGGCGAAGACGGCCGCTGCCCGCGTGGAGGCGTCGTCGTCCGACACCAGTTGAGATGGGAGCGCGAGGTCGCCTGATCGCGCTGGAGGGGATCGACGGGAGCGGCAAGTCGACCCAGGCCCGGGCGGTGGCGTCGGCGCTGGGGGCCCGGCTCACCTTCGAGCCCGGCGCCACCCCGGTCGGCGTCGATCTCCGCCGCCTGCTGCTGGCGCCCGACGCCCCGCAGCTCTCCCTCCGGAGCGAGGCACTCCTCATGGTGGCCGACCGGGCGGAGCACGTAGCGCAGGTGGTGGAGCCCGCGCTCGCCTCGGGTGCATGGGTGGTCAGCGACCGCTACGCCGCGTCCACCATCGCCTACCAGGGTTACGGCAGAGGCCTCGACCGACACGAGCTGGCCACGCTGGTGGCATGGGCCACCGACGGTGTGGCGGCCGATCTCTCGGTCTTGGTGGACGTGCCCGTGGACGTGGCGTCGGCGCGCCTGGCGGCGGCCGGCCGTGGCGGCGCCGACCGGCTCGAGCGCCTGGGTCCGGAGTTCGCCGTCCGCGTGCGTCACGGTTTCTTGGCCCAGGCCGAGGCCGATCCACGCCGGTGGCTCGTCGTCGACGGGAGCGAGGACGCGGACGTCTTGACCGAACAGATCGTGTCCGCCGTGCGGGGCCGCCTCGGGGACCCGCCGGGAGGGACCGAGTGACCCGCGGCGCCGACGGGCCGGTGGTGGAGCTCTTCTCGGGGGTGGTGGGCCAGGACGAGGCGGTGGCGGCGCTGCGGGCTGCGGCGGCCAACCCGGTGCACGCCTACCTGTTCCGTGGGCCGCCCGGTCGCGGTGGCCTGGCGGCCGCATACGGGTTCGCCGCCGCGCTGTTGTGTCCCAACGGGGGGTGTGGGCAGTGCGCCACCTGTCGCGCCGCGCTGGCCGGCACCGACCCCGACCTGCACGTGGTGCGGCGGAGCGGGGCATCGGTCACCATCGGGGAGATCCGCCAGGTGGTGGGCTTGGCCCAGCGCCGCCCGCTGCACGCACGCCGGCAGGTCATCGTGATGCTCGACATCCATCTGGCCGTTCTGCGTGCCCCGGCGCTGCTCAAGACGCTCGAAGAGCCTCCCGGGGACACGGTCTTCGTGCTGCTGGTCGACGAGGTGGTCCCCGAGCTGGCCACGGTGGCGAGTCGGTGTGTCGAGGTGGTCTTCCCACCGGTTGCCCGGGACGTCATGGCCCGCTGGCTGACCGACTCGGGTGTGCCGGCCGACACGGCAGCCGTGGTGGCCGACAGCAGCGGGGGCGATCCCGAGCGGGCCCGGGTCATGGTCGACGACCCCGACGTGGCGGCGCGCGCGGCCCTGTGGGCATCGGTGCCCGACGAATTGCACACCGCCGGGTTCTCGGCGTCCCGACTGGCCCGGCTGGTGCTCGAGTCGGCCGACCGTGCCACCGAACCGTTGCGGGCCGCCCATGCCCGCGAGATCGAGGCTTTGACCTCCGCCGCCAAGGAGATGGGTGAGCGGGGTCTGCCGGGTCGCAAGGAGATCGTCGAGCAGCACCAGCGTGAAGAGCGCCGCTTCCGTACGGACGCGCTGCGCGCCGGGTTGGGGGTGCTGGCGCGCACCTTCCGGGGAAGGGTGGTCGGGGCGGCGTCGTCGGGGCCGGTCAGGGTCGGCGATCCCGATGTGCGCAGCGCGGTCGCCGCGGTGGCACTGATCAGTGAGTCCGCCGCCGCCCTGCCGCGCAACCCGAACGAGGCGCTGCTTCTCCAGTCGCTCTTCGTGCGCCTGGCCGCGTTGGCGGCATGAGCGGCGCACCTGGCCAACCGAACGGGATCCGGGGCGGTCCCCTTCGCCTCGAAGCGCGATTGCACCCGCGGCGTAGCATCGATGCGCAGAGGCAACTGGAGGACCGGCATGTCGGGGATCGATCTCGGCGAGGAGAGGGCCACACCCCTGGAGCGGCGGGGCGCGGAACCGGGCTGATGGGCACAGGTCGTCGGGCCGCTGACCTACACTGGTCGGCCGTCGTCCGGCCACGGCCCCCCCTCGGTGGATCCATGGTCGTGCCGCCACCGTTCGCCTGGGTAGCTCAGTCGGTAGAGCAGCGCACTCGTAATGCGCAGGTCAGGAGTTCGAATCTCCTCTCAGGCTCGCAGGTCAGAGGCATAAAATGCCCTGGCAGAGGTACATCATCCTCTATTCACGTCCAGTCACGGTTTGCAGGGATTTCGTGGCGCTCGGCATGGTTTCTCATTGCGGCTCTCGTGACGTGATCCGGCCAGTCTTCTTCGACCACGAGAGCACAACTGCTCGCGCGGCCGCCCCAGGAACGCAGAGGTGCTGTAGCCAACGGGTGACGCCTCGTTCGCTCAGCCGATAGATCCTGCAGCGTCCGACTGATCGAATGCCGCTCTTCCCTGTCCCGTGTCTGGTCCAACAGCGTCCGTTCGTCTTCGTACCGCCTCACGAGCTCGTTTCGGTGAGGTGGGTTCGATCCATCACGTTCCTGTCCGTTCCTTACGTGGCCACAACGCTCATTGAGCTCAAGCGATGGTTCCAGCGCGACGAACGTACGTTCGTTATGGTCAGCTCTGCCAGCTGCGCCCGTACAAACGAAAGCCGGTCTCCGAAGACCGGCTTTCGTATCACGGCTATTGATTTACAGTGTCCGGTTCCGAAGACCGGTCCTGCTCATGCCTCTGATGGTCTGGCTTCGGTAACCAGACGTAGCGTAACATGACGGTTCCGACGGGACCCTAGCCGCTGCGCACCATTTTAGCGGCGTGCCCTTGTCATGCCAAGTGCGATCCAGTTCCCTAGCCCACCGCTGAACGTCGGCCAGACGCCACCGACGGCCCGTAGGCGTACCCTGGTGAACGGTTAGGAGCGACCCACACCTGCACGTCGCAGGGCGGACGCAGTGGACGGAGTGGAAACTGAGCGGACGGAGCGCCACGTCGACGGACTGGAGCGGACCTGGGAGATGGAAACCATCACCTTGCCAACGTGATGGTCGACAGGGATCGAGGAGATACCAGTCCCCTTGAAATGATGAGTTCTTGCGAGCCGAAGGGTCGCTGTACCGGGTGACTGGAGGCGCGACCTCCGGACCTTAAAGCAAGTCATCCGAGGATCACCCCGAAGGTCTGTGCGATGGCTGCTCTACGAGGCGGTCTTCACCGTCTCGTAGCTCTCGATGAGTGACTCGGTGATATTCGATTCGACAATGGGCAGCGCGACCTTGCGCAGGGTTCGCGCCGGGCCTTCGCTATCGACGTCGGGTCGGGCGTGATGGACGGAATAGTTATCCCAGATGACAAGGTCACCGTTGTGCCACTCGTGCTTGAGAACATTGTCGGATGCGTAGAGATACTCGAAGAGCTGCTCAATGAGATCTTCGCTCGCCTCGTCATCGAACCCAACAACTCGCTGGGTATTGGCCTGACAGACGTAGAGAAGGCTCTGTCCGGTGCGGGGGTGGTTGCGCACGACTGGCCAGGTGTACGACGGCACGTGGTCCCGCTTACCTTGGATCAGATCATCGAATGCATTGATTCTGCGCTCGGGCAGGTACTCGGGACCCGAGACGTTGACGGCTTCGAGTGAGCGCACTGTGTTCTGGAGGTTCTCGGGTAGGGCCTCCCAAGCCGATGTCGCGCTCGGCGAACAGAGTGGGTGCAACAGGTGGCTGCACATCGACGCCGTACAGCGAAAGGATGTCGAAGGGGAATTCGGACCACATCGAATCGGCATGAAACATGAGGCTGCCGAATGGTGCGGCGGCCCCCTCCACCTTGTTGGAGATCCAAAATCCATCTTGCTTGTCAGCGAGCTCGACGGACTCTTCCTGGGTGGGAATCCGTTCACCCCGCAACAACTCACACAGGTAGGCCTGTTGGGGTCGGTCAAGTTCAACATCACGGACCAGCACCATGCCGTAGCGATCGAATGTGTCGCGTAGGAACTGGACCTCGTCGTCGTTGAGTCGAAGCGTCACGTCGAGACCTGTGATCTCGACGCCCAGCGTTGGATGGAGCGGGTGAATGTCGCGTGGGGTCATCGACGCCCTCCTTATTGCTGTCGTTGACAGTGTCATCGGTGCACCGAGACAGGGATGCGGTCTGAGTGAGGCATCATGGAGTGACGACCGGAAGCCTCGCCCATCCCCGCAGATCGGGGCCGTACTGCACGAATTCGGCGCGATCGTCGTCGACCTCCCAGTCGGGGAACCGTTCGAGCACCTCCTCAAGGACAATGCGCGCCTCGAGTCGGGCCAGCGCTTGGCCTAGGCAGAAGTGGGATGCGAAGCCGAACGTGAGGTGGGTTCCGATCTTGCGCGTAACGTCGTAACGGTCAGGATCGAGGTATTGCCGGTCGTCACGGTTGGCTGACGCCAAGAGCAACGCAATGGTGGAGCCAGCGGGGATCGTTTGACCGTAATACTCGACGTCGTGGGCCACATACCGACAACTTTGAAGAGGGGGTGGTTCGAAGCGGAGCGTCTCCTCGACGGCATTGGGAACGAGCGATCGGTCTTCAGCGAGAAGACGTCGCTGGTCTGGGTGGTCCGAGAGAAGCTTCCCCATCCAGCCGATCGTTAATCGCGTCGTCTCGTCACCGGCACCTGCGACGATGCTCACGTACGCGAGTACCTCTTCCCGGGTGAGGGTGCGCCTGTCGCCGTGCTCATCCTCGAACTCGGTGTACATGAGTTGAGTCATGATGTCGTCTGAGGGGTGTTCGACTCGCCAGTCGATGTATTCGGCGAACAGCGCTCCGCTCAGGGCATTGGCCGCGTCGTCGGCGTTGCTCTGATGGTGCTGGTCGAAATAGCTTCGGATTGCCTCCTGATCGTTCTCTGGTATGCCCACAAGCGCGCTGATGACGCGCATCGGTAGCTCCTTCCCGAGGTCCTCAAGGAAGTCGAATCCGGCGGCACCGACGAGCGGATCGAGGAGGCTTGCGCACAGGTCACGAATACGGGGCTCGAGCTGCGCGATGCGCCGGGGAGTAAACATCCGTGTGAGCAAGCCCCGGTGGATCGTGTGCGCCGGTGGATCCTCAAAGATGACCGTGCCCGGCGGGATCTCAAATCCCGACTTCAAGATGTCGAGCGTCACGCCGCGTCCCGAGATGAAGGTCTCTCGCTCGACGTGGGCGCGCTGGACGTCTTCATGTCGGCTTAGGGCGTAGAAGTCGAGTTGCTCGTTGAAGTAGAGCGGTGCCTCGTCTCGTTATCGCCGCATGATCGGGTGCGGATTGCGAGCTGTGTCGCGGTCATACGGATCATAAAGGAGCTCACCTGTCGGGGTGGCGTTCACGGTCGGACAGGGCTATTTGATGGTAACGAGGACCCGGTCGACGCCGCCTCCGGTCCGGTCGTCCCGTATCCGCAGGTTGCTCAAGTCTTCTCCCAGCCTGATGTTGGGGAACCGACGGAACAAGGAGGGGAAGACCACCCTCAGCTCGGCGCGAGCGAGGCTCTGCCCGAGGCAGACGTGACCTCCGATTCCGAAGCCGAGATGTCCGACGCGCTTCCGGCTGGGATTGAACGTCTCGGGATCGTCCCACACCTTTGGGTCACGGTTGGCGGCAGCTTCGGAGATGATGACGAGGTCACCGCGTCGGATGGTGACACCGGCGATGTCGATGTCCTCCACGGCCCAGCGCAGCAGGCCGAGGTTGTGCGCCGAGGTGAGCCGGGCGATCTCCTCGACCGTGTCGTCCCTCCGGCCTTCCGGATCGACCATGAGCCAGTCCCTCCACTTTGGCTCATTAAGCAGGTAGAGCAGACCGAAGTCCATGCGGGCCACGGTCGTCTCGTGCCCGGGGAACACCAGCCCTGCCGCGTAGTGCTCAATCGGTTGGTTCACGAAGATATTCGGGTCGGCGTCGTGGGCGGCGACGAGGTCGGACAAGACGTCGGGGCCTGGGTTCTTGCGTTTGGTGTCGACGAGCTGGCCCATGTACTCTTCGAGCTCTCGCATGGCCGCGAACGCATCGGACTCGTCTTCGATGTTGCCCATCCGATCCGACAGCCCCATCACGTGGTCGCGCATTTGGTCAGGTACGCCGAGAAGCGCGCCGATCACTAAAACAGGCAGTCGCCAGCCCACATACTCATGGAAATCGATCGGCTCGCCACCGTTGCTTTCGAAGGCGTCTTGCATATTGTCCAGGCAGCTGTCGGTGAGCTCCTGTATCCAATCGGCTAGCAGCTTGAGGCGCTTCGGCGTGAACGACGGTGCGAGCAACCGGCGCAGTCGGTTCGACTCCAGCTCGAACGTCTCATCGCCGAATGGTCGGCCGTGCATGATGGAATCCGACGCTCGCGGCGCATGTTCGGGGTCGTCATGGATGTAGAAGCCGAACCGGCGGTCAGAGAACGCGGTGCGGGCCTCTTCGTAGCCGGTCACGAGCCATGCTGGGTCACCGGCGAAGCTCAACACCGGCGCAATAGGGCCGACCTCGCTGCGCACACGAGCGTACATGGGGGAAATGTGCAGCACGTCCTTCCTGGTGAACGGCATGCGTGGGCGTTGCAGCGTGGCAGTTCCCAAGTTACTCACGAGAGGTCCTCCCCTGTCGGGCTCGGATGGCGCATCGTGAGATGCGTATGTCATTATAGACACCCATCTCACTTAGGTCCATGTTGATTTTCTCGCCGGACCCACGATCGAACCTCGTCTTCCCAGGCGAACCCTGTCTGATGCCCTGGGGGTCACCCTTGCACGCTGACCCCGGCCGTCGGTGCCGAGATCGAAGGTTTCGAATCCTTTGCCAGCGGGACGCCCGCCATGAGACCCGGATCTCATTTCACATCTTGATATCGTGAATTGCATGCTTCCGGCATCGCAAGGGGCCCAGGTGGTTGACGGCGCGGTTCCAAAGGGCCTCCGGTCGCGTAAGAAACAGAAGACCCGCCGAGAAATCGAGAACGCCGCACTGGAGCTGTTCGCAGACCAGGGATACGAGGCCACCACAGTCGACCAGATCGCCGAACGGGCCGAGGTGTCCAAAGCGACGTTTTTCCGCTACTTCGGTACCAAGGGGGAAGTCATCCTTGGCGACGCTGGTGACCAATACTCCCAACTGCAAAAAGCCATCATCGAACGGCCCCCCGGTGAGGATGATCTGAGCGCCGTGCGCATCGCAATCCAAAACGACTGGGCCCATACCCTCGATGCGGAGCGCACCTTGCGCCAGGCAAGAGCAGCAGGGTCTTCACCGCTACTCCGGGGAATCTGCTCGGATCTCAGCATGCGATGGCAAGCGGCCATCAGTGTTGCATTGGCCCAACGCCACGGACTTGACGCACCCGACCGCCGTTGCGCGCTCGTAGCGATAACCGCATTTGGGGTGCTGAGCAACGGCGTCAACACGTGGCTACGTGACGGATGTTCGGGAGACCTCGGTGCCACCATCGATCAAGGCTTTCAACTGCTGGGTCATCTCTGCCGGAATCACCGGTCTGCGATGGAACGAACGCAATCAGAATCGTGAACAGGGAGGGCCGTTGCCATTCACTGCTTCCGGCCTCCCGCGTCGCGACGGCACACGCGCTGCGGACCGAGATCTCGCCGTTAACGGCTGGCCATCGCGTCGAGACCCGCCCCGATGGTCGCCGACATCGTCTGCCTCGGGAGCTCCTCGGCCGTGACGGGCCTGGACACTTCCTCCATGGTCGGTCCGATCTGGTCGGCGATCGCCTGGAGCCGGTCGAGATCGAGGTCATACACGTGAGCGGCGTTTCCGGACGTCATCATGCGCACTTCGGCTTCAGGAACCTCGGAGAAGACCAGTCGTAGGCCCACACGGGTGTAGGGGAACGAGCCTTCCGTGTGCGGATAGTCCGCGCCCCACATGAGCTTGTTCACACCCAGTTGCCCGCGGATGGCCATGTCCGACGGGCGGAGCAGGGATGCGCCGAACCAGCAGTTGCGTTGCCAGTACTCACTGGCTGAGAGCTCGAGTTCACGGACCGTCTTGTTGAAGACCGTGTAGCCGGCGTGGCCCTTGATCTTTCCGACCTTCATTTCCCCGTCGAGCTTTGCGAGCTCCTGTGGCACCCAGCCGATTGAGCTCTCGGTAAAGACGAACTTCAGTTCCGGAAAACGCTGGAACACACCTCCGTAGACCAGCTGCGCCAAACCACGCATGAAGAAGAACTCGATCTCGTGGGCTCCGATTGCCACCGCCGGGGGCCCATGGTCCTCCTCCGACTCCCCGGACGAAGTCGCATGACGGTGAACCGGGAGATTGAGTTCGCAGCAGACCGCCCAGAACGGATCGAGCCGGGCTTCATAAATATTGACCAGCTGCTTCATGTGGTCAGACGGCATGAGAATTCCCGCCAGCCCCGCCTCCTTGGCCCACCTCACCTCGGCGACAGCCTCGTCGATGTCGTTGAGGAAGACCTGCGCCAGGCCGAGGCGTCGACCACGAGCCGCGGCGCAGAAGTCCGCCAGCCAGCGGTTGTGCGCCTTGATGCCTGCCCACCGGTACCGGTACTCCTCGTCGGTGCTCGGAGCAGGCGCGGTGATGACGCCACTGGGGTAGAAGGGTGGCACCGTGTTAGGGAAGACGACTTCTGCGGCGATCCCTTCCTGGTCCATGTGCCGGAGCCGTGTGTCGCCGTCCCAGCTGTAGGGGGACACAAAGGAGACTCGGCCCATCTTGAGGCCCTCGTCCCCGCTGAGGCTCTCCAATTCACGGTCGAAGTCGACCCATGGGTCGTGGAACGTCGCCGCCCACGCCTCGAAATCGTCGTGGAGCTCCGCGGGGAGGTACGGCTTGTAGTCGCGCAGGTCAGCGCCGGCGTGCGCGTCAGACGACACAAGGATGAGAGTGCGAGCATCAGGCTGACTCACGGTTCCTCCTTAGGGACTGTACGGACTGTACGTATGAATCACTTGGATCGTCAGCCGACGAAACGCGGGCCTACGAGCGCGATGCTTCGCACCATTCTGTCACTCCCATATCAAGTCAGAGTTGACTACCATAAGATGCGGGTCCGGGGTACGCAAACACTTGGAGTGCCGCTTCCGCCGAGCTACAGCCTGGACAAGAGAGTGACGGTCCGCGCTCGGCCATCGCGGCCATGATCAACGGTTGCGCCAAGGCGTCAATGGCTGCGGGACGTGGAGCCCCCATCGACAGGCATGAGGTGTCCGGTGATATAGGACCCATCGGGTCCACAGAGGAACAGGGCAGCCCGGGCGATGTCCCATGAGTCACCTTCGCGACCGAGACATGTCTTCGTTCCGAGACTGAAGGCTTCCTCGCTGGTGCCGGCGGCAGCCAACAATGCCGCTCGGTGGGGCGTGGTGATCATTCCGGGCGCGATGGTATTGACGCGGATACCGTCCTCACCGAAAGCGTCAGCGAGGTCGATCGTCATGCCGTACATCGCCGACTTGGTCGCCGCGTAGGCCGTACGGCCGTCCCCGCCCTGGCCCCGAAGTCCGGCGACCGACGAGATGAACAGGATGGCACCACCTCCACCTTTCTGCATAACGGGAATGACCGCCTTGCAGAGGAGGAATGGCGTGACCAGGTTCACGGCGATGGTGTCGTTGAGCAGGTCGACCCCGGTCTCGAGAATGCTGATGGGCACCGCCACCGCCGCATTGTTGACGAGGATGTCGACGGAGCCATGGCGCTCCACCACTGCGTCCACAATCTGCGGGCCAGCGTCGACGTCTAACAGATCGGCCAGGACGACGCTCGCCGAACCTCCCTCGCTCTCGATGATGGACCGGGTGTCGTTGACACGGTCCTCGTCCCGGTCGACCAGCACCAACTTCGCTCCTTCGCGGGCGAAGAGTACTGCCATCGCTTTCCCGGTGCCGTACCCCTCGCCGACCGATCCAGCGCCAGTGACGATGGCAACTTTTCCCGCGAGTTTCCCTGGCGTTGTCACGGCGCGCGGTTGTGCTGCCCCACGCGGATTGCAAGCTTGCCGAGTGTCCCAGCCCCGAAGTCTTGCAGCGCGTGGCCGACCTCTTCGAGCCCATAGGTCTTCGTGATGGGTACCCGCAGTTCGCCACGAGCGACTGCCGCCGCGAGATTGCCGAGAAGTTCCGGACTGGGGATGGTCATGACGGGCTTTGCCTCGATGCCAAGCTCGGAGACCTGCTCGGGCCCGACCCCGAGTGTCGATACGATCCTTCCTCCCTTGCGCACGAGGCCGGCCAGGACCATCGGGTCGCCGGCGAGGTGAATGGCGGCATCCACCCCTACGGGGTGCAACGCTCGGACAGCAGCCTCCAGATCGCCCCCGTAGTCGACCACCTCATCTGCTCCGAGGTCCTGAACGAAGGAAGCCTCGTTGGAGGTGGCGGTGGCGATGACGACGGCTCCGAGTTGCTTGGCCATCTGCACCGCTAATGAGCCCACGCCGCCCGTGGCGCCGCTGATGAGTATCGACTCACCCTTCTGGACTGAGACGTTGTCGATGGCGATCTTCGCCGCAGCGCCGGCCAGACCGAGTGCGCCGGCCGAGCTGGAGTCGAGCCCTTGGGGGCGCTTTACCACCGCGAAGGCCGGGACCAACGCCTTCTCGGCGAAAGCGCCGTCATGTAGTTTGGTCATCGGCAACACGAGCCCGTAAACGGGGTCGCCGACCTCGAGGCCAGCCACGTCGCTGCCGACCTCGGCAATGGTGCCGGCAAAGTCCCTCCCGAGCGTGATCGGGAACTCAATGGGGATCATCCCCGCCATCATTCCGTTGACCGACATGATGTCCATACCATTGACCGACGCGGTTTCCACGTTGACCACGACGTCGTTTTCACCCGGTCGAGGCGGCTCCACCTCGGCAAGGGATGGCTCAGTGTTGAATTCAAAGATGACCACAGCCTTCATAGGGTGCCTGTTCCTTTGCTCTTTTTCATCGGAGTTCGGGGCTCACCTCCCCAGGGACTACGAAACCGCCGGCTCGATTGCCGAGGGTTTCGTAGATCTACTGTTCCAAGGTCGGCCTGCGGCATACACCCGAGGCCCGAGTTAGACCTTGGCGACCTTGCTGAACACCGGCGTCATCAGCTCATCGGGATCGAGGTTCCTGGGGCCCGTGACCTTTCGGAGCGTCCGTTCCGGACCGTCGAGACTCACTGTGCGGCGACCGTGCTGGACGGCCACGTTGTCCCAGACGACCAGATCTCCTTGGCGCCAACGGTGTTCGAGAATGCCGGACGGATCGTAGAGATACTTGAAGAACGCTGCGAGTAGGGCCTCGTTTTCCTCCGACTCCAGCCCGAGAATTTCGATCGTCGCCTGCTCGGACACGTACAGCATGGTCCTCCCAGTACGAGGGTGACGCAGCGCGATCGGCCTCACAGATGAGCGTGATTCGGGGTAGTCCGTGTCGATCACATCCTCATCGCCACCACGGTTGGGGTAGCGATGGTCGAACCCGTGGCGAGCCTTAAGGCCCTTGACACGAGCGCGCAAGTCCTCGGGAAGCCCGTCCCAGGCGTGGCCCATGCTCACGAACATCGTGGGGGCGGTCGGCTGTTCGACCTCCAGGCCGTAGAGCGAGATGATCGGCTGTTCACGCCGCGCCCACATGTTGTCGCAGTGAAAGAGCAGGCGGCCATAGGGAGCTGCTCCGTTCTCCTCCTTGTTGGACACCAGCATCGTCGCCTTCTCGGCCCGGTCTTCGGGGCCCGGCACCTCCTCCCCAAGGAGACTAAACACGAGGGAGCGCTGCCAATCCTCGTCTATGTCGAGGTTGCGGAACACCAATACGCCCCGATCGTCGAAGGCGGCCCGCAAGGCGCGGACCGTGTCGCCATCGAGCGGCTTACGCGGCTCGAGACCCTCGATCTCGGCACCTACAGCCGATTTCAGCGTCCGCATCCTCAGTTCAGCCATTCCCCTGGTCCGCAATCTATTCAGGGCTCAAACTGTGCTTGGCCCGAAGTGCTCCGCGCTTACTATACTGAACTACCAAATGAGATGCAACTCTCAGGCTGACCGTCCGCGATCGCCGTCCCTGTGCAGTGGACCTCCCTCCGAGACTGCCGGCGCTCAGTGTCCGCTCCAAGGGGGATCAAATTCTGTGGTGACTTCAGTTCTCACCGCAGAAACCCCGGCGACCGAGCGGTCAATGGACCTTTCGCCGCGCCACATAACGACTGTCCTCAGGGAAGGACGCCATTTTCCCGATCTGACGAAACGAGAATGCCACTCTTGACGAGAGCGACTCATGAATGCGATCTGTCTGGAGCGAGGTAGCCAATACCGCAGTTTCTTCAATCTCCTCCGCCCTTTCCTCGCTGATCTCGTCGGATGTACATGGGCGTACCGGAAGGCGGCTGAGGGCTAGAGGCTCCTCGCCTTGGAGCATGGTCCGATGCCCCAATCAGCCACGTTTCTTTTATAGGGAAACACTCGGCGGAGGCGATGCGGCGTTATCCCATGACGAGTCGCGCACCTCCGATCTTCATTCTCCTCGACGACACGGCGTTCCAGTCGACGACCCACAAAGCCGGTACTGGGATCTCCGAGGTTCAGTGGGCCGAGGCTCTGACTATGACGCCACGGGCCACGACCGCCTCCTCGGTCAGTGCGAGCCGACACCCATTGCTCCGAATCCAAGTTGCTAGCCTGGGCAGATGTTGTCACGCGCTCGAATTGGCGAGCCCGCCGGCGCCGGGGCTCCGGACCCGCAAGAAGTTGAAGACGCGGCTCGCTATCTACGACGCCGCGCTTGAGCTTTTCGCTCAGCAGGGCTTCGAGGCGACAACAGTGGAGCAGATTGCGCAGCAAGCCGACGTCTCAACCGCCACCTTCTTCCGCTACTTTCCGAACAAAGGTGACGTCATCTACAGCAGTAGTGGCTTCGAGATCGATATTCTCGAGCAAGCCATCATCGAGCGTCCCACTTCTGAAGACGACCTGACCGCCATTCGGCGGGCCGTCGTGGATAGGTGGGTTCCGGCACTGGACCGCGAGCGGGTCGCCCGGCAAGTACGAGCTGCCGCGAAGTCACCCATGCTGCGTGGTATGAGCACCAACCTCAGTGTGCAGTGGCAGGCCGTAATAATCAGCGCATTGCAAACGCGACGGGGCATTACGGGCGTAGATCCAGTTTGCCGGATTACATCATTCGTGGCGCTTGCGGTGTTCAGCTCCGCTTCGAGCTCATGGATGGAGAGGGAATTTCGTACCGAGTTTGCCGACGAGCTGGATCAGGAGTTCGACCGTCTCGCAAAGTTGTGCGCCGATTGGTCCCGTTCCGGTCGGGTCGGGCGAGATCGAGTTGAGACGTCCGGTCACCTCATGGGCACTCAACCAGTGTGAATCGGTTTCCTTTGCGCTGGCACGGCGAGGAATGAGGCGAAGAGTCTGGTTGACTCGACGCAATCATGAGATCATGATCTAAACTGCAACCTTACACTCAGTTTCGCAAGCGATCGTCGGGAGACGATCTGGAGAAACGGAGGATAGGAAGGCTCATGACGGACACGACGACGAAGACCCGGCCGGCACCACAGCTCCCCTTCCCTCGTCCTGATGTGCTCCACCTCTCGCCGCTCTACCGGGAGCTGCGCTCGACGGAGGGTCCGGTCGTGCGGGTTACTTCACCCATCGGTGATCCCGGTTGGCTCGTAATCGGCTATGAGGAGGCGCGGTTCGCGTTCTCCGACCGCCGGTTCGGTTACTACACGCACCCCGATCCGCCCAATGCTCCACTCGCGTCGGATTCGATCATGCTCGGTAAGCCCCAGGGTGATACGGAGTACGGCCAAGACCAAGTCAAGCTCCGCAAGCTCCTTGTTCCCGCGTTCACCCCAAAACGAGTAAAGCTCCTCAACGACTGGATCCAGGAGCTCACCAACAGCTGCCTCGGTGCCATGCAGGCCGCGCACGACGCCGATCCGGGCAAACCAGTCGACTTCCATAAGCACCTCGGATGGAGTCTGCCTGTGCTCGTGATCTGTGCGTTGCTTGGCGTCCCCTCAGAGGACCGCGAGTACTGCCTCGAACTGTCCGATCGCATGGGCGCCATCGGCAACGAGTCTGACGCGATAGCTGCGATGATGGAACTCCAGGAGTACATGGGACGTCTCGCAGACGAGAAGCGGAAGAGCCCAGGAACCGACGTACTGTCGGACATGGTCGCCGCCGAAGCGGCCGATCCGAATTTGTTTGTTGACCGGCCACTCGAGGGCCACGCGGCGTCGCTCATCTTCCCCGGTCACGAAACGACAGTGGCTCGCATGGACTTCGGATTGCTGTATCTCCTGAACGAGCCGAAGTGGAAAGAATGGCTCATCGAGGATCCGGTTGGCCGCATCGACGCCACCGTCGAAGAGATTGCTCGCCTGACATCAGCGCACAACCTCGGGCTCTTGCGGTGGGCTATGGACGATGTCGAAGTGGGTGGCGTCACGGTCGAGCGTGGTGACCTCGTGATCATCTCCGAGGCTGGATCGAACCGCGACCCGCGCGTGTGGCCAGACCCCGAGGTGTTCGACCCGACGCGAAAGAGCGTGCCTCATGTCGCGTTCGGTCACGGCGCTCACGTCTGCCTCGGGCAGAGCCTCGCCCGGGCTGAGCTACGGATCGTGTTTCCCTCGCTGTTCCGCCGGTTCCCCGACCTGCGGTTGGCCAATGACCTGTGCGATTACGAGATCCGCAACGACCGTACGGGCGGCGGGATCGACACCTTGCTTGTCACCTGGTGAGTGCCGCCCCACCTCCCGGCGGAGTTGTATGAATTGTTCACCAGCGCCGGAGGGAGGGGATCCGACCGAAGCCAGCTTGGGTGCTCTCCGTTTTCGCTCTGGTCGGAGGGGATCTTCGAGACGACTGCCGACGATAGGGCAACTTGGCCAGCCAGCTCGGCCGGCAAGTACTCGTTGTGATTTGGATGGGTCCGGCTGCTCAAGGGTCGCTGCAGGACTTCGCTCTGCTTCGTTCCTCGCTCGGCCTGCGGCCGGCCCTTGACCGCCTTACCCATTCCGATTCAAGGGGGCTGAAGCTCGG
Organism: uncultured Acidimicrobiaceae bacterium; assembly: GCA_963787485.1. Classification (GTDB taxonomy): domain Bacteria; phylum Actinomycetota; class Acidimicrobiia; order Acidimicrobiales; family RAAP-2; genus Bog-473. The sequence goes on from CAWBDF010000007.1 coordinate 1,326,130, forward strand.
AAGCAGCCGTGTCGGATTACGCGCCAGCAGATTGGGTACGACATTCTCGGCATTAGGCACCGTTCCGGTCGGTCGATTGAATCGCCGAGGTCGAATCAGTTCACTGGGCACTAACGATCGCTTGCTTGGCCTCCATGAAATCAGCTGGCCGCGCAGCCTCGCCCCTTCTTTGGTGTCGAAATCAAAGCTGGCGCTTGCCAGGTACTTCTTGCACCATGGATATCTTCTGTCGGATCACCAGCCGCGATCGAGGCAGCTCGAGGCCGTCGTCGCCCGAACCCGATGCTCCGCGAGACCGGCCTGCTGCTCCTGGATACCGCCAATCTTGATCGGCGTGCTGTTCGGCTGCCCGCGCGGAATTAACGAGACGGGGGTCACCTCCTCAGCTCGCTGGGATGCAGGTCTCCTTAAGACCGAAGGGAAGGGTGAACTTACCGTTCATGATCCCGGCCAGGTAGAGGAGGATCCGCATGACGGTGCACGTTAATATTTGGGCGAGCGTCCGGGCGAGTGTGCATCGGATTCACCCGTCGACACCTCCTGCGCAATGCAGACCGCCCACCGCGACGCTCGCCGCAACATGTGTACCGGCGCCGCTTCGCTTGACACGCCGTCGTCTAGACGCGGGCTTCTGATTGGAACAGCGAGGCGGTACCCTGGCCAGCGTGTCGGTCGTGATGAGCTATTCCGAGTGGAGGTAGCGACATGGCTAGTGGGGCCTTCGAGTTCGATCTCGTCGTGCGCGGCGGTTCATTGATCGACGGGACTGGTAAGCCAACCGTCCGCGGTGATCTTGGTGTCGTGGGTGACCGCATCGTCGCCCTAGGAAATGTAGATGGACGGGGGGCCCAGGAGATCGATGCCCAAGGCCTCGTGGTGACGCCAGGGTTCGTCGATGCCCATACGCATATGGACGCGCAAGTCTTCTGGGACGATCTAGGCAAGCCCGCCTGTTGGCACGGAGTGACATCTGTGGTCATGGGAAACTGCGGGTTCACTCTCGCGCCGGCGCGAGCCGGAGAGGAGGCTCTCGTCGTGCGGAGCCTCGAGCGCGCCGAGGACATTGCACCCGAAGCAATGGCGCTAGGCATCGCCTGGACCTGGCAAGACTTTACGGAATTTCTCGGCGCGATCGACTCAGTGCCAAAGGGAATCAACTATGCAGCATCGATCGGCCACTCCGCGTTGCGGACGTGGGCGATGGGCGAGCGTGCCTTCGAGGGACCCGCCAGCGAGGATGATCTCGCAGCCATGGCTATGGAACTGCGCGCCGCATTACGCGCCGGGGCCGCGGGGTTCACCACCTCGCGTGGTGGCCACGCCACCTCGGACGGGCGTCCGGTCGCGTCTCGCCTCGCGGAATGGGATGAGGTCATCGCTCTCGTGAACATCCTTGGCCGCGAAAGCGAGGGCGTGTTCCAGCTGGCGCCCGAACGGCATGAGGATCCCCAGCTCCAGCATGACTTCGAAAGGCGATTGAAGGATCTGGCAGTGAACAGCGGGGCACCCATAGCGTTTGGCATCTTTGCCCAGAAGAAACTTCCCGGACAGCTCACTACTGACTTGCTCGACGCGACGGCCGCCGCGGGCGGGGAGATGTTTGGCTTGACCCACAGCCGTGGCATCATGACGGCACAGTCCTTTCAGACGCATCTCGGCTTCGATACCCTGCCCGAGTGGCAGGACGTTCGTCAGCATCCTGTGGAGCGACAGAAAGTCATGCTGCAAGATCCCGAGGTCCGGCAGCGTCTTGTTTACGCGGCACACCACGGCACGTATGGCGCGGCCTATGGGCCCGAGGCACGCAAGCCTCAGTTCGACACAATGACGGTCCTTCTCTCGGCGTTTGAAGGCAACCCGACTGTCGCTGACGAAGCGCGTCGTCGAGGAGTGGATCCGGTCGAGGCGATGATCGATCTCGCTCTCGAGCACGACTTCGACCTGTTTTTCGTCCAGAGCCTTGTCCCTCAAGATGACGAGCTTCTGATGCGCGTGCTGCGGCACCCACGTACGGCAATGTGTTTTTCGGATTCCGGAGCGCACGTGAGCCAGGTCTTCGACTCGTCGATTTACACTCATCTGCTTGCCTACTGGGTTCGAGAGCGCCAAGCATTCACCATCGAAGAAGCGATCGCGATGATCACCTCGCGTCCCGCGCACGTGTGGCGACTTGGCGACCGCGGTCGTCTTGCCCCTGGCTACGCTGCCGATATAGCGGTCTTCGACCCCGAGACGGTGGCACCCCTGATGCCGAAAGTTGTGCACGACCTTCCAGGCCAAGCACCGCGGATCGAGCAGCGAGCTGCGGGATTCAAAGCGACGATTGTGAACGGCAAGGTGCTTACCTACGACGGACAACCGAGCGAAGACCGCCCCGGACGTTTGCTCAGGCGCTATTAATCCGGTCTGAGAGCCTTGCCCAATCAAAAGTTGGTGAGCCCGTGACCCGGCTCGACGGTCTGATTGCCATCGTGACGGGCGGAGGTGGATGTCTCGGCAGCGAGATGTGCTCCAAGTTGGCGAATTTGGGGGGCGACGGTGGTCGCTGCGGACCTGAGTGCTTCACGTGCCGACAAGGTGGTGGCGCCTCTCCTCGATCAAGGATTCGACGCTTTGGCACTCAAGGTCGATGTCGGGGTGGAGAAGTCCGTAGCTTCGGCGTTCAGCGAGGTGGCCGAACGATTCGAAGGGGCAGACGTCCTGATCAATAATGCTGCGCCCACGAGGCTCGTGGCTGAGGACGCTCCGATCGCGGATATTGTGCCTTCGACCTTGGATGCAATTGTTCAGGGGATCCTGCGCGGATCCTTTCTCTGTGCGCGACAGGCCATTCCGCTCATTCGCGTTCGGGCAGAGGATCAATTGTCAATGTCGGATCGATCCACGGGCATGCTGGTGATCCAGAATTGAGCGCGTATCCCGTGTCTAAAACCGGATTGCTCGGGCTCACTCGGGCGATTGCGACACAGTACGGTAGCTGGTGTCCGGTGTAACTCAGTGACACTCGGGACATTCGTTCCTGCCAGTGCGCCGAAACAGTGGCGTGAGCAGAAGGTGAAGCACCAACTGATACCGCGTGATGGCCAGCCCCAAGAAGCTGCAGAGGTCGTGGCTTTTCTGGCACCGCCTGCATCGTCGTTTGTGACTGGCGCAGATATCGTTGCCGACGGGGGATTGCTCGCCCATCTTCCGTCGTATGCCGACCCTGAAACTCGCCTCGGTCGATTTCGTACAGGGAAGAACTGACTAAGCGGATCCGTCGGAGCCCAAAGCTGGGACGGTCTTTGTGGAGTGGGCAGAACCGGCATCAGAGCTTGCATCTACATTGCTTCGAACTGTTCAGCCGGATGCGGCGACCACATGGGGTGTGTTGAGGTGCAGCGAGCGCCATCCAGGAGCGCGTACCGATTCGCTCTGTGGCTACGCTCCTTCGTTGTATGAACGTTTCCCGCAAGATTCATAGCGTGGCAGATGCTCGACGTTACGCCGAGAAGTCGATGCCAAAGGCTCTCTTCAATTACATTGATGGGGGAGCCGAGGGAGAGGTTACGCAATTCCTCAACGAAGAAGCCTTCCGCGAAATCGCATTTCGACCTCGCGCTGGCCAGGGTCTTCCTTCGCCCCGCTTAGAAACGACCGTCGTCGGCACGCCATTGTCACTCCCGGTGCTACTCGCGCCTTGCGGACTAGTCCGGATCATGCACTCGGACGGGGTCGTCGGGATATTTCGTGCTGCACACCGCTCAGGCACAATCGCGGCGCTGAGCACCTTCGCCGGGTCTCCGCCGGAGGTCCTCGCGAACGAGCCCGGTCCTCGCTGGTTCCAGCTGTATGCGACCGATCGTGACATGGCGAGCGATTTGATGGCCCGAGCCCGGCAGGCCGGGTTTGAAGCCTTGGTGGTGACCCTTGACAGTGCGACCGGCGGGAAGCGGGAGCGAGACGCAGGCAGCAGTGCAGCGGCGACGTCGAAGCTCACATTTCGCAGTGCCGCGCTTCTCGCACCACAACTGGCGATCCGGCCTCGCTGGATGCTCAAGATGCTCAATACGGCACTTGCGACCTTTCGTCACGCCACCTTGCCAGCGCAGGAGACGTCTCCCTTTGGCCCGCCGCGTTCTCCGGGCGGATCGAGGGATCCGTTTGCTCCACCTCGTGTGTCCCCCTTTACCTGGGACGACTTGCGGTGGATCCGCGAACAGTGGAGTGGTCCACTGTTGCTCAAGAGCATTGTCTCCGCGGAGGATGCCCGTCGATCCATCGACGTGGGAGCAGACGCGATCATCGTCTCGAACCACGGTGGCCGGCAGCTCGAGGGAGCGCCAGCAACGATGCGGGTCCTTCCGGGGATTGTCGACGCCGTGGGATCGGATGTCGAGGTGCTCGTCGACAGCGGCATAAGGCGCGGTGCAGATGTCGTCAAAGCGCTTGCTCTTGGGGCTCGCGCTGTTCTTATCGGGAGGCCCTACTGTTTCGGTTTCGCCGCTGCGGGTGAAGCCGGTGTGCATCGAGTAATCGAGATTCTCCGAGCCGACATGGTCCGCACGATGGCCTTGATGGGATGCGCATCGGTCCACGACTTGGACTGCGAGTGGATTCAGCCGGCCTGAGCAACTCGGACTCCCTGATGGGCGGATCTTGCAGGTCTCGTCGAGACGCGGGAAAAGTGGTCGGAGGCAGACCAAGAGGGATGCTGAACGACAGCATTCACGAATCTAAGGGGGAATCCCGATGGTGCGCGACGTTCCTGATGTGCAGTTCGGTCCATGGACGTCACCTCAAATCGAAATCGACGAGCATGGCCGACTCATCGGCGCCCAGCCCGGAACCCCGAACAACTGGGGTCGATGGGGCCCTCTAGACCAACGCGGCACCGTAAATTTGATGACGCCAGATCTGATCCACCGAGCGTCGAGACTGGTGCGGCGGGGAGTCAGATTCCCCCTTGGCATGCCGATCGGTCCCACCTCACCAGCCGGGAGGGGCGCTCCGTTGCACCTCTTTCGCTACGCAGGTTCGGACGCCGTGTCGAACGACCCGGGAATGGTTCCTGGCAAGTCCGTCTCAGATGATTACATCGTGATGGCGCTCCAAGGGACGTCCCAACTCGATGCGCTCTCTCATTTCGGAGCGGATCAGTGCCTGTACAACGGCTATTGGGTTGGCTCAGTCACGGCAGCAAGTGGTGCGCGACGTCTTGGCATCCATCATTGGCGAGAAGGCGCTGTGGGGCGAGGCGTGCTGCTCGATATTGCGACACATCTTGGTGTCGAACACATTCAAGATCGAGCTGAAATAGGTCCAGATGAGCTCGATGCGGTGGCGCGAGCACAACGTGTCGAGGTTGAACCTGGAGACCTCCTCTTCGTCCGAACCGGCTTTCTCGGTTCGTGCTTCCGATCGGGAAAGGTGGACATGATCAACGCTGGTGGGCTGTCGGGAATGACTGTTCCGTGGTTGGCACAACACGATGTGGCGTTGCTTGGAGCTGACAACCCCGCAGTAGAGACTGTGACAAGCACCGCCAGCACGCAACTCAGTCTGCATTGTGGAGCGCTTCGTGACCTTGGGATGCCACTGGCAGAGCTGCTTGATCTCGACGCGCTCGCAGAGGATTGCGCGGCGGACGGTGTTTATGAGTTCTTCGTGGTCATCTCACCAATACCGCTTGTAAATGCGGCGGGCTCCCCCATCAACCCAATCGCCATCAAATAGGGAGTAGTCCAGAAGGGGCCGGCGATGTGGATCGTCTGACCCCATGGAGGCGAACGCCGTCGCCGCCCGTGGGATCCCAGCTATCGCAGTAATTGACTGAATATCTAGAGGTAAGTGACGGAGAGTGTCGACTCTTGCGTGAAACTCTCGATCGACGAGAAGCTTCCACAGCCCGTGACCTTCGGGAAGAAATGGAGGCGACGAAAGATGGCCTACGAGACGATCGTGGTGGAGACCGCAGAAGATGGGGTCAATGACCGTGACGCTTAACCGGCCGGAGGTCCTGAGCGCGTTTAACGACCAGATACAAGCTGAGTTCTTCCAGTTGTGGGGAGACGTGAACACCGATGACGACGTCAAAGTCGTTGTCCTGGCGGCATCGGGTGATCGGGTCTTTTGCACCGGAGTCGACGTCACGGAGCGGATGGCATCCGAAAATGCATTCATCGATCGTGCCCATCCATGGGATGAAACGACCGATCCGGGGCGATACCTTTCTTCACGCCGCAACGAAATATGGAAGCCCTCATCGCCGCAGTACAAGGTATGTGCTGCCACAAGTCTTCCGCATGGATCATTGGGCCCCCCCAGAAGATCAAAGGCAATCGCCATCGTCCCCGGGTCGGACGTTGCACGGCACGTCAGGTCAGGGTGCCTCACCGTTGTGGCGTGCGGTCTCAATCGTGAGTGGCGGATGACAGGCAGGTTCCTTCGTGTGTTAGCCGCTTCCCCTGTGCAAGTAAGTACCTAGTAGATACTATGTTCGAAAGGGTGTGATGTTGGCCGAGCTACGGCGTGAGCCTCACACCTCAAAAGGAGTGCGGATGATGCAACTAGAGATCGTTGACTCCTCCAAGCCATTGGGCGCCGAGGTCACGGGATTGGACCCATCGCAAGCATTAGGGGCCGAAGAGCAGCTCAAGCTCCGGGAGGCTTTCGACCGTCGAGGTGTATTGATATTTCGCGACGTGCAAATCGATCAGCAATATCAGGCGAACCTGTCTGAGATGCTCATCGGACGCCAAGGCGGCAATGGCGGAGGCAACGTGGACACTGACGTACAGGAGTCGTACATCTCTAACCGAAAGGAGGGTGCTGCCGCTCCATATGGTCGACTGCAGTTTCATTCCGACACGATGTGGGCTGAGCATCCCTTGGAGGTTCTGTCACTGTACGGAGTCGAGGTCGGTTCTCCGGTGGCACCAACGACGTTTGCAAGCTCAACCAACGGCTGGGAGCGGTTACCTGCCGACCTCAAGGAGCAAATCGAAGACAAAGAGGCCGTTCACACGGCGGGCCAGCGTAAGCAGAACGAAGACGATGATTTGGTGGAGTCGTTACCTGAACGACCAAAGTCGACGACGACTCCAGTTCGAAACAGACATCCAAGGACAGATGAGTTCGTACTCTATGTGTGCGAACAAATGACCCATCAGATCGTTGGTGTGTCAGACGAGGAGAACGAGACATTGTTACGGTCTCTCTTCGACACTCTCTACGACTCGAACTACCTGTTCCATCACCAGTGGAGAGAGCGAGATCTCGTCATCTGGGACAACATCGCTGTACAACATGCCCGCACAAACGTGGATCAGAACGGCCCACCGCGCACCCTGCGTAAGTTCTGCAGCCCACTCGATGGAATCGCTCAACTTGAGCGAGTCTTCAACTACAGCCCAGCGACATAGAGCACGCCCCGGGGTCGTTGTTCGACAGGATCGTGTTGCAGAATCCAAGCTGTCGGTAGCCTATATGAGGTCGTGCCACATGATCAGGTCCTGTTTCGATTGCGTCAGTAGCCGATCGTCATCACAGTTCGACGGAACGCTCTTCAGCGGCCTTAGTGGAACGAAGAAGTCGATGGCGCCTCATGAGCCATTCCCACATTCAGTTCTCAGCATGGCCCGAAGACCGCGATGCCAGTGTTGGGAACTGAATCATATCGGCTTTGGGCTGAGCGCTTCGAGGAGGGCGAGCAGAGCGCCGTTGACTGGCACATTGATTCCGTGCGCGGTGGCGCGTCGGACAACCTCACCGGTCAGAAACTGATGCTCGGTGGGCCGACCAGTTTGGCGGTCGTACAGCATGGAATTACCTGTCTCTGGGCCGTAGCTTCCGAGTCGCTCAAGGACAGCGTCGACTGTGTTGGCGGGCAACTGTGCACCCTCGGCGATAGCAACAGCCACAGCTTCTTCGAGGATGTTTCGGGCGAGCGCGTCCATCCCAGGTGATGCCAATACGTCCATGTGGTGGAGTGTCAACGACGTAATCGGGTTTGCGACGAGATTGCCAAAGAGCTTCTCCCACCCAGCAGTGAGCATGTCGTGTGTGCCGCGCACCTTTACGCCAAGTCCCAGTGCCTGCCTGACGCGCTCGGTATGGGCGTCTGAGACGATGAGCAGATTGCCCCCGATATGGTGCACGCGTCCTGGGCTTACGAGTTGCGATGCCATGTACGCGATCCCCGATGCCACGGGCCCGTGTCCCGGCGGAAGAAACGGAAGGACCCGCTCGGCCTGGTCGAGCCCGTTTTGGACACACACCGTAAGGGTCTGGGGCCCGCAGAGCTCTTTAAGATGAGCGGCAGTCGACGCCACATCGATTGCTTTGACTGCAACGAAGAGCACGTCCGCGGGAGGTCCGACCGCTTTGGTCAGAATCTGAGCCTCGACTCGCGACGACTCACCGTCGCGCACGATCTCCAACTGCTCAAACGGTGTGCGAACACAGAGAATTACCTCGGATCCCGCTTCAACAGCAGATGCCGCCAGGACCGCACCGATCGCGCCTGCGCCGACGACTGCTACCCGCACCGAAATCGCTCCACTGGCGTAGGTACTCATGCGTTCGACGATAGAGCAGTTCTGGTTGTGTCCAACTACAGACACTGAGGGGAATCTGCAGCAACCCACGAGAGTAACCTCGGTCTGCGTGGTGAGGACGGACATCGCCTGCAATATGGCCGAGCTCACCCCGAGGTTGGTGGACATCGGTGAGTGCTCAGACAAGTCGGTGTCACTACGGAGCCTTCATGGCTGAGGATGGGTCCTGCTGAGTTTCGATCCGAATATCTCCAACGTAAGTAGAGATTGGCATGCCTAAGCGCATCAAACTTGTAGAGGCGAGCCTGTCAGGACGTGAAAGAAGGCATCGATGCGACTAACTGCCTATACGTATCCCTGGGATGTTGCCCGATTAGGCGTCACACGTGTGCTTGAGGACCTTGCTGCCAGCAGCATTCAAGCGATTGATCTTGCAGCGACCTATCACCCCATCGATGCCCTCTCGCCCCGAGGAGTAGTCCCGAGTCTCTTCAGCAGTCCGCGCGGAGCTGTGCACTTCCCGGCGTGTCGCTGGCGATACGGAGATATTCAACCTCTGACATCAGGTACCGAGGTCCTTTCGGCTTGGCCACAAGTAGCTGAACAAGCGACAGCGTACGGCCTCGAGGTGAATGCATGGGTTGTCGTTCTCTACCAGCCCTGGATCGTGGATCAGTACCCAGATTGCGCCAGGGTCCTGCCTACGGGTGAGAGGATTGGATCAGGCGTGTGCGCTGCCAACGACAACGTGCGTGAGTACGTTGCGACGCTCTGTGAGGACGTGGTCGACCAATTCCCCGTCACCATGGTCCGCCTCGAGGGTGTGGCTCCCTCAGGATACGACTACGGATGGCTACGGCCGCGAATCCTCGTGGAAGTGCCGCCGATTGCTCGGGAGCTATTAGGCCTGTGTTTCTGTGCCAGCTGTGTTCGAAAGGCCACTGCAGGGGGTCTCGATGTGGAAGGGATCCGCGGTCGAGCCCTCCACGCCATTGCCGCAGCCATCGCTAATCCCGACGTGGCACAGGCGAACGACTTCGAGAGCGGACTCCACTCGGATCCAGAACTCCATGCTTTTGTGATCCAGCAGGAAGAGAACGGGATTGAGCTGACTGGAGTGATCGCCGACCGACTTCCGACCGAGCAGAGGCCGAAGATCTCTTCGACGCTGACGACCTGTTTTCCCATTCTTCTTGGTGAAGCAAAGGAGCTGCTCACCAAGCGATTTCTGAGCATCGTCGATCAGGTTCTGGTGGGCCCCAGCAATGCCAGCGAACTGGCGAGGGTAGCCGCAGACCTACTTGCCACTGGCGAATCGGTCGGCCTCGCCACGTTGCTCACTCCGATGAGCGCGCGGTTTACAGGAACCGGCGCAGCTGTTGCGACACCTATCGGATCACTCCGGGGTGCCGAGCAAATCTCGGCCTACCTTCGAGGTATACAGATTGAACTCGAAGAAATTGCTCTCTACAACTTTGGGTTACTCCGGGACTCAGACGTCAAGAGCTTGGTCGCGGCGGTGACCGAAGTGTTCGGTGGCTGAACCACCTGGGCAGGCTCCCGAGATTGTCGAACGCCCAGACCGGCTGGTGGTGCGGCTCCATTGAACGATCTGCGCTTGTGGAGATGGAAGGATTTCCACACTCTGGTCGGAATTGGGAAGAGCACTCGTCGTTTGATGCAGTAGCTCGGGCGCTGTCAGGGCGCCAAGCGAGCTTCGAGTTCGCCGAAATCCTGGGATGTCAGTCCGCCAAGCATGAGCCGCACGTACCACTCCGTGAAGTCATCCCAGTTCGTTAGACCATCCGGAGGGTACCAGCGCCCAATCGTGAAGAGGAGCTGAAAGAGCGAGCGGGTCGCGACGTACGGATTGACGGTCGAATCGAAAGATCCGTCAGTGATGCCTGTCTGAATGATGTCGAAGGCCACTCCTCCGATGCGACGATGAAGGGCCTGGATCTCAGCCTTTCGAGTGCTCTTGAGGAAGCGCGTCTCGGTCTCCGACAGGGAACGGCCCTGCTGCGTGACTTTGGTCGATTGCATCCACTTACGGATGAAGATGGTGAGACGGTCAGGAGAGGGTAGAGCACGAGTGTCCTCATTTTCTGCGAGGACGTCAAGCCGTTCGTGCGCTCGGCGTTTGAGGATCTCGAAGAGCAGATCTTCTTTGTTGTCGACGTAGTGGTACAAGCTTCCCTTGTGGATACCGACCTTCGACGCGATGGTTTCCATGGTTGCGGAGCGATAGCCCTCCTCGCTGAAGGTTTCGGCAGCTATCGACAGCACCATCTCCCATCGGGCTCCACCGAAGGTGGTCCGGGAAGGTGACGGATCTGAGAACTGGGTAGAACTCTTCGAGTTCATCGGAGTTGCTCCCTACATGTACCGGAGGTCCCGTGGGACCTGTCCAACCCAGGCGGCTGATCTGGTTGGACGCCAGAGGCTTACGGATGAGGAATTACGGCGTCAGAACCCTATCTCGCCTGCAGCGCAGCAATGTCCGTCGGGCTACCACCAATGACATGGTGCTGCGGATGTTCACGAGTTGGGCCGTCTGCTTCTGGTGACTGCAGTCGGGAGCCCGAGTCCGACGCCCATCCGTTGGTGTCGAAGTCACTCGGGCCTGCAAAGCGCAGAGAGGAATCGCGACATCAAGACGACATCAACTGCGGTCTATTACGACCCCTTCGACGCCAAGATAGCGGTCGACCCCTACCCGACCTATCAACGGCTCCGAGAGGAAGCACCCGTCTATTACAACGAAGAACGTGACTTCTATGCACTGAGTCGCTTCGAGGACCTCGAGCGTGGACTGGTCGATCGCGAATCGTTCATCTCCGGCAAAGGATCGACGTACGAGTTCGTTCAGGCTGTACAGTCCGGGGCGGAGGTTCCTGCTGTCTCTTCATCTTCGAGGATCCTCCGCTGCACGCAGCGCACCGTTCGCTTGTCTCGCGGATCTTCACACCCCGAACGGTCGCGGCTTTGGAGCCGCAGATTCGTCATTCCAGACGACGATCAGGCAGAGATTCGCCGCAGTCAACAGAATGGGATCGAGGGCGATCAGACGGTCGCTGACGTTGAACAGTTGCAGATGGTATCGCAGGTGTACGGCGATTATCTCGACTGGCGAGAGGCGAATCCTTCTGACGACATCAGGATGAGGATGGAGATCGTCGACGACGTGGGAGTCAGACGGTTCCTGCGCAGGGATGAGATCCTGACATACGTCCTACTCATCAACGGAGCTGGCAGGGATACGACTAGTCGACTGATCGGGTGGGTTGGCAAAGTGCTGGCCGAGAATCCGATCCAACGGCGAGAGCTGGTCGAGGATCGGGCTCTGATCCCTAATGCGGTAGACGAGCGCCTCAGATCCCCGAGCGGCCGACCTACAACATGGCGCGATATGTGATCAGAGATGCGGAGTTCGACAAAGCGGTTGTGCCGGCAGGAAGCGTGCTCATGTGTGTGCCGGGGCTGCCAATCGCGCGACCACCGGCGATTCTCTAATCCCGATGTGTCGACATCCATCGAAACGTGGGTCAGACCATGACGTTCGGCTTCGGACCTCATATCTGTTTGGGGCTGCTCTTACTCGGCTTGACGCACGGATCGCTCTCGAGGAGTGCTCTCCAGATTTCCGAAGTGGGAAGTGGACTTGAGCAACGCAGAGATGGACATAGGGAGCTGATCTTCGCGGCTGGAAGAGCCTCCCTGTCTTCACGAATTCCGAGTGGACCCAGCCAGGTCTCGGACCTACCGGCTGGGGGCAGCGGACGGTCACTTTTCGTAATGCAAATGGAAAAGTTGGCAACCGCGAACTGAACACTGGACGACACCATGTGGCGGTGTTCGGAGCGGGGCCAGGTTGCCTAGTCCCTGGATGTGTTCGATAGCGGAAGGTGCACCGCCTGCATCCACAATCGCGAGAAAGGACCCGGCGCCAGATCGCAGCTGATCCTGATGGAATCCTGAGGGTCGCGTTATCCACATGTCGTTTAGCCTGGGCTGAGTCAGGATCGCTCACACCGAACCACACTCGGAGCTCTCAGGCTTTCGCACCCGAGATAGGACGCTGTCCATCAGCGATCGGAGCAAAGTTTCAGGTCAGAGCAGGTTTCCCCAAAATAAGGCTGGGACCACCACTTGAAGGGGACTACCAATCGTTTGACGGCCCCACTCCGTCGGAGCGAGACTAAACCGAACGGTCGGAAGGTCAAGGGGGGTTGGATGACACTGGCGCAAGCAACGGCGCCCGTCCTCGAGGAGCTCTGCTCCGAGGACGTAGCTCTCGACGGGTTGAGCATTAATGAACATCTTCGAACCGGTGGATTAAGTGAGACGCACATTTCGCTGTTGATGCAGGTGGCGAGTCCTTGGCCGCCGATCGTGGTCTGGGGCGACAGAGGCCTCATCATCGATGGATCTCACCGCGTCGAGGCGGCGCGTCGCCTGAACAGAACATCACTTCGAGCGGTGCAATTTCGCGGGACCTTCGACGAGGCATATGTCGAGAGTGTCCGACTCAACGTGCGTCACGGACTGCCATTGACCATGGACGACCGTCGACGGGCTGCCGCGTGGATGGTGCGGCGCCACAGCGATTGGTCCAACATGAGGATCGCTGAGTTGTGCGGTGTATCAAGCCGTGCTGTAGCACGACTTCGGGAAGACGTTCACACAGATGAGCGCACGTCAGCCGAACCGATTGAGCGGAGGACGGGCCGAGATGGTCGGCGGCGTCCCGTGGAACACGAGAAGGTTCGCGAACGGATTGTAATGGAGCTCAGAAGGAATCCTACTGGGTCTTTGCGCGAAATTGGCGCCGTGGCTGGTGCATCTCCGGAGACAGTTCGCGCCGTAAAGGCAACGAAACACGACATTGGTTCAACTGGTCAAGTGAAAGAAAACTGTGAGGCACACGACACCGAGTGGCGATCGGCTATCGGTTCCGCCCGATCGCGAGGAATGACGGTAACCTCCACCGAAGATTTCTGGTTAAACGACTCCGCGTTGCTCGCGACTGGTGAGGGTACGCAGTTCGCCTCATGGTTCGATGCCACCAAGGTGGATGGTGATTACCTCAAGTACGTCCCCGAGGTGCCGTTGAGTCGGGTGTACGAGATCGCTGACGAAGCTCATCGGCGATCGGCTGCATGGACCGAATTTGCAAAAGCATTGGAGGCGCGTACACGTGCGAGCCAATCAGACGGCGTTGTTACGTACGCTAGGTCGCGATGACTGTATGGGGGACTTGGCAGTCGGTTGCTAGCCACACCCTGACTGCCCCACGTCGCATCAAAGAAGATCATGCTGGTGAAGCCAAAGGTCATTCAGACGGGCGTGACCCAATAGCGAATGACATCAACCGACAGCCGTCAGGTCCTGGACGCAATCCGTGATCAAGTCCGGCCATGACGATGCAATCCCCGGCAGAAATCGGGTGTGAGCCATCCCCCAGGATGAGGTCCGCTGTTCCGTCTTGGACCACGACGAGATCGATACTGTTGCGGTGATGCAATTCAGTACCGGGCGACGGTTCATCCTTCACTGCATGAGGTTCGTGTTCGACCACGTACCACTGAACGAGACCCGGAGCGGGCCCGCCCCGCACCAACGTTCCAAGGCCAGGGAGTGCCGCCGGCGGCGGACTCTGGTCAGTTCTGAACATCGTGGCTGCTGCGGTACCGGGCACCCCGTCGATGGGTGTCAGTTCAATGACGCTCTCAGAAGCGACGCACGAGCGTCCATAGGCATCAGTGCCAAGGACAAGGAGGCGCATCATTGTCGCCTTTCTCGACACTCAGGTCGGCTCGGAACCAGCTCCATTGTCGTTCTACACATTGAATGCCATCGGGTGCACGATAGCTAGGACGTTTGCCGGTTTCGATCAAACTGGCGCAGCGCTGGGTGTGGATCTCGCAACAGGACAACAGCGCGACAGCCGGCGTTGGCCCGTGTGAAGAATCCTCGCTAATTCATGCTCGGATTGTCTTGCGGGTGGCTGTGGCAGTTCCTTCCGCCCCTCTCGGGGGGATCGCGAGCCCCCGTGTCACTACCTCCTGTCCCTGGGTGTCCCCGATGTCGCCAGTAGCGTCGTTCTATGGAAAGGCGTCAGGGGACCGGGACTCGACAGCGAAATCCCGAGCGGACCCGTCGACGAGTGCTCGACAGCGTCGTCGCGACCGTTCTCAAAGTCGGCTACTACAGGGCGAGTTCGAATGAAATCGCTCGCCAAGCTGGAGTGAGCTGGGGCTCTATTCAGCACCTGTTTGGAACCCGGGAGCAGTTGATGCTTGACGTAGTCAATGATTGCGGCGTTGATGCCGAACGACAGTTTGCGGCCGCGACGATCGCTGGTTCGTCGCTTGAAGACCGGCTATATGAGGCCCTTGACGTGCTGGCGACCTACTACGACCAGAGTAGATACCTAGTCCAGCTTCAGATCCTCTTGGACCTCTCTACTAATCCGAAGTTGCCGTCTCGAGTCCGGCGAGCAGTGCGTCGTGAGGACGGAGAGGAGTTTGATAGCCTCGCCGAGCCTCTCCTTCGGAAAGCACTCAACGAAATCGCCGACGAGCGCGATCTGGTCCTCTACGCGTTCATGACGATGCGCGGATATTTGCTGTCTTCTGCCGCGTCGCGCTTGATCTCGAAATTGCCCGAAGGAGCAGTCGTTCGCCTCATCGGGGGGGCCGCTGACGAGGAGACCCTGCGTAGACACTTGATCCGAGGCATCGGCGCAACCATCCGGGAGGAAGCACGGTTGCGCGGGTATTCGACCGGCTGATTCTGACGATTTTCCTTGAGCAGCGTCACCTAGAGTCGGACAGTGCGCAGGACCCACCCGCAAATATAGTAAGTGCTATGTAAAGTGTTGGAGGAGCTGCCACTATCAATTGGGAGTAAGTACTCTTTAGAATTCAGGGTGGCGCGGCCAGCGATCTCAGGCGCAAATCGCAAATGGGTTGGCCCTGACAGCCGTTGAGGGGCTATCTCTTCGGATGGCAACAGGTTGAACAACAGGAGAAGAAAGTCATGTCTCAACTCGAGTTGCGGAATCTCCATCCAGCGGTCGGAGCGGAGGTCGTGCGATTCGAGCCCAAGCGGCCGCTTGATCAGCAGACGATTGGTCAGCTGCGAACAGCTTTCGATGGCCGCGGAATGTTGGTGTTTCGCAACCTCGATATCGACGAAGACATGCAGCGATATCTGGTCTACGCACTCATCGGCGAGGAGGCGCCCGTCCCGGATGAGCTCACAGAGAAGACGCCGTGGATCGTTTCAAACAAGGTGGAGGATGGCGCTGCGCCCTATGGGCGTTTGCTATTCCACTGCGACACGATGTGGGCCCATAATTTTGAGATGATCCTTTCGCTTTACGGCGACAAGGTCGTTCCACCCACCGCTCCAACTCTGTTCACCAGCATGGGTGATGCGTGGGATCGCGTGCCTGAGACCTTGCGTACACGCCTCAGCACTCTTGAGGCTCGCCACGGATTCGACCATCGGTATCCCAATCGTGGCGGTGACGAGAATGTCACGGACACATACTTCGAAGATTCGCGTTCGATGGTGCGGCCGGTTGAGCTCGTTCATCCCCGCACTGGCAGGAAGTTGCTATATATCTCACAGCAGGCCACTATCGAGATTCTCGGGCTCTCTGCCGAAGAGAATGAAGCACTGCTCGCCGAGTTGTTCGAGTATCTCTATGTTCCATCTGCCATCTTGCGCCACGACTGGCGCGAAGGCGATTTGGTCGTGTGGGACAACGTGGCTGTGCAACATGGCCGCGGGAACGTGACGCTGGATGAACCTGAGCGCACGCTTCGCAAGGTTGGCGGCCCGATCACTTACGAACCGGGCGAGGTCCTTCTGCCTGTCTATTCCAAGGTGTCAGGAGCCTGAGACGATGTCGGGGGTTGGAGAGTCCAAAAGCAGGGCGCTGACCTCGGCGCTGGAACTCGGGAATGAGCCAGACAATCCGGCCCAGTGCGGGAGATCGCGGTCTGCGCGTCAGAACTCGACGATGGATCTCGGAGTGTGACACGTGGTTGATGTCTTTCCTGATCGTGAGGCCGCAGTGCAGATGCTGCTTGACAAGCAGGCGATTCACGAGGCAACCATGCGCTATTGCCGAGGCGCCGACCGTTGCGACGCGAACATGATCAATTCGGCATATCACCTCGACGGAAAGGATGAGCGAAACGGCGAGGTTCTCATTGGCGCAGCGATCGGGCCGGCGATTGTGAAGTCCCTGCAAAGTGGGATGCAGTCGACGAATCATCAGATTGGAACTCAACTTATTGAGGTGTACGGGGACATTGCGGCCAGTGAGTCCTACTCAACGGGCACCCATATCCTCATGGGTGGGCGGCGGTTGCATACGCTTGTGCGCTACCTCGATCGTTTCCAACGCAAGTCAGGGGAATGGAGAGTTGTTCATCGGATCGTCCTACCCGAGGTGATGGAAGTCCTGCCACCCTCAGATGATCCACAGTTCGCTCCCACAACCCCTGGACGCCGAGATAACAGCGACCCCTCATACGCCCTCTTTCGAGAGGCCCAGAGCTCGTAGTGGATGCGAGTGTGGAACGAGGCCAGGCCACGAGAGCTGTGACGATTCAGTTCAGATCTGAAGGGACCGCGAGTTCTACCCGCAAGGGTGGGCAGCTTGGTCGCGAGGAGAACTACAAACCAGTGCTCCTCGCGACCCATTCGACATGCTCGTCACTCCACCAAAGGGGATAAACATGGAACGTTCCGACAAGAGGCCATATACATTGATTTCGACCGATGCCCATGCCGGTGCCGATCTCATCGACTACAAGCCCTACCTGCCGTCGACGTTCCACGACGAGTTTGATCGATGGGCGGCCGACTTCCACGATCCATGGGCCGATCTCGACAAGGCCACTCACTACGACGACGCCGACGTGCTCATGGGACGAGCCTCGTTCGTCTCGCGGTATAGCTGGGATAGTGCCGCGCGAATCGAGCACATGGATGCGGAGGGAATCGCCGCCGAGGTGCTGTTCCCGAATACGGTCCCTCCTTTCTATCCAAGCGGCATTATCACTGCGCTCGCGCCCCGAACGGCCGAGGAGTACCGATACCGCTGGGAGGGCATACGGGCGCACAATCGGTGGCTAGTCGACTTTTGCGGTCAGCTCCCTGGCCGGCGGATTGGCATGGCGCAGGTCTTCGTGGACGATATCGATGACGCCATTACCGAGATGCGATGGGCGAAGGGTGCCGGCTTGTCGGGGGTTCTGATTCCGGGCGATGTCGGTGCGCTCTACGACTCGCGCTACGACCCGCTGTGGGCGGCGAGCTGTGAATTTGAGCTGCCCGTGCACCGCCATGCAATCATTGTCACAGAACAGACCACCACCTTCGCTACTGCGGCGGCGGCGGTCGGTGCCCACGAATTCCAGTTCTGGGTCGGACGAGTGATCGGACACCTGGTTCTGGGGGGTGTATTCCAGCGTTACCCAGAACTCAAGTTCGTGATCACCGAGACCGGGTGTTCCTGGGTGCCGCCCCAACTGCGGCAGCTTGATGGCGAGATCCGGTTCGGCAAGATCCCTGGACAGGGACAGGTGGTGTTCGGCGACGCCGTCGCAGGACTTGACGTCTCGGCCACCGAGTACTTCAGGCGCAACTGCTGGATTGGGATGTCGACCGTGCGCCCGGATGAGATCGCCATGCGCCACGAGATCGGGGTCGATCGACTTATGTGGGGTGCGGACTACCCCCATACAGAGGGTTCGTTCCCCTACACCCGGCTGGCACTGCGCCTTCTCTTTTCGGACGTTCCCGAGTCCGAGGTGCGGGCCATGACATCGGAGAACGCCGCCAACGTTTACGGTTGCGACCTTACTGTCCTTCAGAGCATTGCGAACCGGATCGGTCCGACAGTCGAGGAGGTGGCGACACCGGTGGTTTCCGAAGAGCTTCCCCAGTTTTCTATGTCGGCTTCGATCATGCCGGCCCTGACGGCCGCTCGTTAGCGGGAGAGGAGCGCTGTTAAACGCCTATTCCCCTGTCGTGCAATGACAACTTCCTTCCCCACGATCAACCGGGATGGTGAAGGGATCCGTCGAGTTCACGTCGTCGAAGTGGGGGAGCATATCGTCGACACTGGGTGGCGTGGTCGGAGTTCGAAGAGCCGGTGCGGCGGTCTTAGTTGGCATCTCGATGAATGAGATTGACTTGGATCCGCTGGCCTCACGATCTGCATTAGGCCCTAGTTTCCAAGTTGGCGTAGGCGATCAACCTTTTACTTGCGAGAAAATGGCAAGGCGTTCATCCACACCTCGTCGTTGTCGATTCTCCGGTTCCCTTGACGGTTGAATCCGGCGACGGGGTGAAACCTGCAGCGAGATGACGAGAGTCTCTTGCTCGGTCAGATCGAATCGCTGCCGAACAACACGCCAAAACAGCACGCTGCATGTGCATCGCCAGGAGATCCTTCTCAGTCTCGCGATTCGCTCACGGAAAGATGGGAGAGTGCTCCTCATTTGAACGTCGCTAGTGGTTAACTACTGGACTTGACCAATCACGACAGATCTCACTCACCGTTTCGAACGCGTCGTCTATGGACTGCGGTAGGTCATCTTCACACCCACTGGCAATCCATCCCTCGACGGCCTCAGCGAGGGCAGCTAAGGCAACCCTTGCGCTGAGCACTGATGTGCGATCAGGAGTCTCGAGGTCACGGCGACGGGCAATGGCCTCGCTGACCGTGTCGAGCCACTGATGGCCGCGCTCGAAACTCATCCCTCTGAGCTGATCCGATCCAGCCACGATACGAGCCTTCCGCGCCGTGAGATCAGGATCCATCGCGGTCACCCACTCTTGTTGAATGGCGTGACAGACCGACGTCAGATCGTGTTCTTCAGCCGGGCGCGCGACAATGGCATCGAAAAGCGCACCGAGACGCTGACCGTGGTCTGAGAGTAATAGGTCGGCCTTGGTCGGAAAGTATCGGAAGAACGTGGTCGGCGAGACGTCAGCTATCGCGGCGATCTCCTCAACGGTGGTCGCCTCGTAGCCCTTTTGCTCGAAGAGATCTACGGCCGCAAGTTCGATGGCGGAGCGAGTTCGTGCTTTCTTGCGTTCTCGCAGGCCATGGACTGGTTTCGCCATCTCAGTCACTTGCTCGGTCGTCATCGGCAGTTTCGATTGTTGGGAGTCAGTTGGTAGTGACATTCACTTACAAGTGCCACGCACAGTCGAATTCCGGAATATTTTGAGCGTCACAGCCACCACCTCCGTCCACTTCGACCCTTACTACTGGCAGATCTACGAGAATCCCTATCACGTTTACAAGCTTCTACGTGATGAACCGCAGATCAATGCGTCACAGGTGTCGTGGTGCCGGCCTCGGCCGGGGAACCAGGCGCAGGCTCTCAGCCGGCGCCGTGATATCTCGCGACGATGTCTCGAAGTGTGCCAGCTTCGTTCGGATTGCCGGTCAGCATGCCCCCGTCTACACAGATGACCTGGCCTGTCGAGTAGCTCGAGCGATCGCTGGCCAAGAAGATTGCCGCTTCTGCAATGTCGTCGGTGCTGCCCTGGCGCGGAATAGGTTGGCGGTCGATGAGGAAGGCCCGCACCTCCGTCATCATTGCGTCTTTCGCCTCTGGGTTTAGACCCTTGCCAAGCATGTTGCCCAGTATCGGCGACTCGATGTTTGCTGGTGCGATGCAGTTGACCCTGATGTTGCACGGACCGAGGTCGACAGCTGCAGATTGCGCCAACATGATGAGACTCGCCTTCGACATCGCGTAGGCCCAGTTCCCTCGTGACGGTTGCATGCCACCGATGGAGGCGGTGTTGATGATCGATCCCCCGCCGTGCTCCTTCATGTGTCGTGCTGCAGCTTGCATGCCATAGGCCGCACCGAGCACGTTAATTGACATGACGTGGTGAAAGTCCGCGAAATCCTCCTGCAGCAGTCCATCGTGGTGCACGCCCGAGATGCCCGCGTTGTTGAACATGCAATCGAGGCCACCGAAATGCGCAACACTGAAGGCTACGAGTTCGTCGACAGAACTCCTATCAGCCACATCGGTCCGTTTGAAGGCCGCGGCGGTCCCAAGTTCATCCGCCAGCACGGTTCCTGCATCGGCGTTGACATCTGCGATGACGACCTGTGCGCCTGCTTCGACGAATCGCGAGACACAGCCTCTTCCGATACCAGACGCACCGCCGGTGACGATTGCGGTCTTTCCTGCCAGCTCTTCGCTCATCTGATCCTCTCTGATGGTAGGTCCCGACGATGTTGAGTCAAAGTACGTCTCGCCGTCAACCGCCTGGCGAGCGCCTTTGACGTGCCATGAGTCTCGCCTTCGGGAGTGTGGGCGACGGCCCGCACTCGGGAGGAGGAGCCGCACAACCGGGAACTCATGCCCGAGGCACTCCGACTACTGCATGCGACGTAATCGATGGCTCTTAGTTCAGCTCGATGTCGAGAGTCCGATCAGGCCTTGGTTGAAGATAGTGCAGCGTGACTAAGCCCGAGGTGCTAACGACGACGTTCTTTCGGTACCAAGTAAGACCGCCGTGTCCTGGGCAACCACGGTCACCAGCTTCCGGCGTGGCGCCAGGTCATCGCGCAACGCCCTCGTTCGAACAAACGATCTCATGGCTTTCAGACGGGCCGTTCGTGGGGAATGATTGGCCGCGGTTCACTCTGAACGGACGGCTCGGAAAGGCCCGGATCGTGGCCGGGTCGGACCTCCTCACAGGTTTGAGCTCCCACAGTGGCCGGCGGCGGCTGTTTCTGCCCAACGCCATGGAGTCGATACCACAGGCGAATCGCGGGTCGGTCTTCCGCATCCCATCGGGTGTGGAATACCGACCTCCGCGTGAGTGTCTGTTGTAGTACTTACTATACTGACGGGGATCATGGCGTGCCCACGAGCACGACGCACAGGGCTCGTGCAGGGCTAGGGAGAGGGCATCGCGATGGGGCCGGTTGGCGGGTTCGAATACGACCCTTTCGATATGGAGACTGCACTCGATCCATATCCGGTCTATCGGCGCTTGCGGGACGAGTTTCCGCTGTACCACAACGAACGGCTCGGGTTCTATGCCGTCAGCCGATTTGATGATGTCCAGCGAGTCTTGGTCAATCGAGAGAACCTGATCAACGGCCATGGGACCACACTCGATCTCCTGACGTCGGACGCTGAGATTCCCCCAGGCACCTTGGTGTTCGACGACCTTCCGATTCACCCCATTCATCGTGGACTTTTGTCTCAGATGTTCACGCCCAAACGGATCAGCATGTTGGAGCCCGAGATCCATTCGCTGTGTAGCCGGGTGCTTGACCCACTCATCGGCATGGGCAGCTTCGATTTTGTGCGGGACATCGCGAGGCAAGTACCGATGCGCGTGATCAGCCTGCTGCTCGGTATTCCCAGTCAGGACCAAGAGAATGTTCGAGACTTCTTTGCCGACCTACGGCATAGCAGTGACGACGGACTCGAAGAATCCATGAGTGGTGAGTTGTTCGAGGACTACATCGCATGGCACGTCGACAATCCCTCTGATGACATCATGACCCAGCTCCTCAATGCTGAGTTCACAGATCCGTCAGGAGAGGTTCGCTGCCTTACCCGACGGGAACTGTTGACCTACGTCAGCATCATCGCTGCCGCGGGAAACGAGACGAACGCGCGTCCTGATCAGCTGGATTGGCAAACTGCTTTCGGATCATCCTGACCAACGCTGCCTTCTCGTCGAGGATCCCACGCGGATCCCCAACGCGATCAACGAGGTGTTGCGATTCGAACCTCCCTCGCCTCTTGCCGGTCGCTACGTGGCTCACGACATTGAGATCCATGGTGCAGTGGTGCCGAAGGGGAGCGCGCTGGCTTTCATCATCTCTTCGGCCAACCGGGACGAGCGCAATTCCCTCAGCCCGACCGCTTCGATGTGCTTCGGCGTGGCGGGTCGATTCTTACGTTCGGATTTGGCGCACATTTCTGTCTTGGGCAGGCGCTTGCTCGGCTCGAGGGCCGAGTCGTGCTGGAGGAAGTCCTCAAACGTTTTCCTCAGTGGCAGGTTGACGACGTCGGTGCTCAGTTCGATTACCCAGCTCCAGAAACCCGGGGATGGTCCAGTCTTCCGGTCACAACCGGCTGAAGGGCTAAGGGTCAAGGCAAATGACGTGGAGTGCCGCATTCCTCCGCGCGCTCGAGGTCTCCTGGCTTGCGGAGTTCTCACTCGTGACTCGGGATGGCATCGGGGTCGCACGCCGAGAAAACGCCCGTTTGCCTCCGCTTGCTGCCCGTTTCAAAGCAGGATTAGAGTAACACTTGTTAGTAACTACCGGTTTGTGGTCTCACCCATTCGGGCCGGGGCACTGAACGACGGAGTGGGGAGTCCCGTGAGCATTGCGACCGCCAGCACTGACGTCTACTACGACCCGTACGACCGTGAGATCCTCGCCGATCCGTATCCGTACTTTCGGCAGCTGCGCGACAAAGCTCCGCTCTACCACAACGAGCGGTATGACTTTTGGGCGCTCAGCAGGTTCGCTGACGTTGAGGCTGCCCTCTTGGACAAAGTGCGATTTAGCAGCGAAAAGGGAGTGCTTCTCGACATCATCAAAGCTGACGTCGAGATGCCACCGGGCACCCTGATCCACGAACAGCCCCCGAGCCACACGATCCATCGACAGCTGTTGTCTCGAGTTTTCACGCCGAAGGCAATGTTGGCAATCGAGCCGGCGGTGAGGAACTTCTGCGCCGCACGTCTCGATGATCTAGTCGGATCTGGGTCATTCGACTTCGTAAGGGAATTCGCTCAGTTTGTGCCGATGCGCGTGTTTGGAATGCTCCTTGGCATCCCTGAGGAAGATCAGCAGCGAGTCTTCGAACACGTAGAGGAAGGGATGAACAGCGATCCGGACAATCCCAACTCATATGACGACGGATTTCCCACCGGAGACTTCTACGCCGAATGGTTAGACGACCGGACCGAGAATCCTCAAGACGACATCATCACGCGTCTCATCACAGTCGAATTCGAAGATGAGGAAGGTATTCGTCGTCGACTTACACGCGGCGAAGCGTTGATGTATCTGAGCATTATCGCCGGCGCCGGCAACCACACCACCAATCGACTCATAAGCTGGGCGGTCAAAGTCCTTGCGGAGCATCCAGACGCCCGTGAAGAACTAGTCGCCGATCGATCGTTGATCCCAGTTGCTATCGAAGAGACGCTGCGGTTCGAACCCTCCTCGACCCAAATCGGACGCTGGCTTCCCGCGGACGTCGAGATGTATGGCCAAACCATTCCGGCCGGCAGTGCGCTGCTGTGCTGCGTCGGATCGGCCAATCGTGACGAGCGTGAATTCGCTGATCCTGATCGATTCGATATCCATCGCTTTGAGCGCAATCGAAAAGCGCACATTCTTACCTTTGGACTTGGGCCACACTTCTGTCTTGGAGCGGCGCTGGCGCGCTTAGAAGGGCGCGTTGCGCTTGACGAGATGCTCAAGCGGTTCCCGGAATGGGATGTGGATCTCGAGCACAGCGAGATGGGAACAGCGCCCGGAGTGCGAGGATACGCCTCCTTGCGGATCATCTTTCCTTAGTACGCGTCTGGATAGCTGTGAAGGGCGGAAGACTCACAACGGTTACATCAACGGTCCCAACGAGGAATAGGGCGCTGGTGGGAATTCCTTCGTGACTCACCTTCGCAGGGCCATCCGAACGGGTCGTAGCCGGATCTCGTCGACCCAACGATCGACACGAATCAAAGCTCCTTGCTTAGCCCGAACCACGAGAAGGGACGGAAAATGGAAGAGTTGCGATTCGAGGGTCGATCCGCGATCGTCACAGGAGGCGGACGTGGCGTCGGCCGATGCCACGCGTTGCTCTTGGCGTCTCGAGGAGCTCGAGTCGTGGTCGCGGACGCCGGTGTGGAGCTGGATGGCACGGGCTGGTCGGCCGCGCCAGCCAATGAGGTGGTCGATGAGATACGGGCAGCAGGTGGGGAAGCTGTCGCTTGCTATTCATCAGTCGCAGACGAGACCGGGGCTGCGGCGATCGTCCAGAGCGCGCTCGATGCATTCGGCCGCCTCGACATCGTGATCAACAACGCGGGGATCCACGAACCGTGGTCATTCGACGAGCTCACAATGGAGCAGTTCCGCAAGCTCTTGGCTGTCCACTACTTGGGCACCGTGTACGTCAGCAAAGCTGCCTGGCCACATCTCCGCGCCGCGGGGTACGGCCGCATCGTGAACACATGCTCTGAGGGTTCTCTGGGGATCCATGAGAAGCTCACGGCCTACGGAGGCGCCAAAGGCGGTGTCTATGGCTTCACGCTGAACCTGGCCGCCGAAAGCGAGAAGTACGGCATCACGGTCAACGCCGTCTGTCCGCGTCCATCGACTCGGATGTCCGCTCCTGAACTCCTCGCCCAGATCTACGAGCAGCCCGTCGAACACTTCCGGGAAAACATGAAGAACTTGCCACCCGAACTGGTATCGCCGACAGCGGCTTACTTCGCTCATGAGTCCTGCACGTTGAATGGCGTCGTGCTCGTATCGGGCGGTGGTCAGGTTGCACGGGTGGCCGTGGTCGAGAACCAAGGATACTTCGCTAGCGAGCCGCTTACCCCAGAGCATGTCGCGACCAATATCGACACGATCATGGATTTGACGGACACTCATGTCATGGAAGTGAACTCTGCGAGCCGGGTGGTTCGTGGGAACTCCTAGCGACAGCGTCACCAACCGACAGAGCCCGCCTCGGCGACGATTGGTCGAGTGGTTGCGCGACTGGCTCGATCGGCCCTGTTCGAATCGACGCCCAACAGATCCATCCGGACTTAACAGAGGAGCGCTGGGATGTCGTCGAGATACGGAGCCGCCCTTCGTTGCCAGTAGGGAGGGCTGACATCAGGGGTGTGTCAGATGCCGGTACTGATATGGAACGGCTCGATCAGGGGACCCGCGTCCGCCATGATCGATGTCATGATGAGGGCGGCCCCCGTGATGATCTGAACGCGCGCGTAAATGCCGTGTTGCCTGGAATGGTGTCTTCACCGATGCAGCAATCGGTGTCGGTCGGAGGCTCATCCACGCGGTCCCGCGCTTGTCGACGCGGGATCGCGGCGGGGGGCAGTCCGCGAGGAGTGAGTTAGGAAGCCGGTACGCAGGTCAACTTCAACCCGTCTGGTAGGGTGAACTTGTTCTTCTTGATGCTGACGTTGTAATAGCAGCGGTTGGCCTCCGGCTGTCCCTTGGTCATCGTGATGGGAGTAATGAGACCCCCAGCAGTCGTCGTGTGGAGCGTGAAGAGAGCGTCCCTGAGCTCGGTTGGGGTGATCGCGGTCGATGCGGTGAAGTTGCCCGCTTTGGCCGCCTCGACGAGCATGTTCCCGATTGCCCAGTTCCACACCGCCGTGTCGTCGTAGTAGGGCGACTTGGTGATGGAGGGGTTGTACTTGTTGAGCTCGGTCGTCATCTCCTTGATGCCGGAACTGCTCGTGTCGAAGAACGGCACATTGCCGTCGGTGGCGATCAATCCATTCGTGCCCGGGGTGCCTGCGGTGGACTTCTGGAATGAGCCCGCGCCGGCCAGTAGGTGAGGCGTGTACCCCTGCTTGGCGCAATTGGCCACGACACGCAACGAAGTTGCCGAGGTCGATGCCACGAACATACTGGTGGCACCGGCCGCCTGGGCGGCCAGGCACTGCGCTAGGTAGTTCGGCGCCGAGCCGGACACGGCTGCGTTATAAACGAGGTCGACGCCGTACTTCTTGGCCACCGACTGGTAGAAGGGGACCGCCTGAGTGCATTGCGAAAACTCGGTGCAGTAGAGAAGTGCCAACTTGGTGGCTCCGTTCTTGGCGGCCGACGCCATCAGCTCGTCGGGAGTGACCGTCGGTGGTTGTGGTGAGCCGAAAGCGTCGTCGCTCGACCCGAAGGCGAGAGTGTCGGACGACAGGAACACCGGAACACCGGCCTTCTCGGGATACTGCGCCCAGGCGGAGTCGTTGGCATCGGCATCGACGATGGCAACGACTCCATCGTCGATCAGCTTTTGAGCATCGGTGACGGCAACGGCGACGTTGTTCGGCTCGATGTCCAGGATGACCTGGACCGGATGGCCGTTGACCCCGCCGTGGGCGTTAGCCCACTTGGCCCAAGCGGCGAGCACCGGCTCCTCGTCGATCTGTGAAGGCCCGGCTGCCGATTCCTGGATGTAGCCGATCTTGATCGGTGTTCCCGTGGCCTGCGCGGCGCTGGCATACCCCACCGGCAGAGCGCATGCGGCTCCGACTATAGCCAGCACGCCAAGCGTGCTGAGCACCTTGGCTCGCAGGCTCCCATTGAGCCTTCTCATCGTCTGTCCTCTCTTTTACCTTCAACTCTTATTACCTTCAACTCTTATTACCTTCAACTTCTCAGTTCTGTTGGCTTCAACCCGCCATCGACATAAACGCCATGATTGTCTACGGGTGCGCGTCGAGGTGCGCGTGTAATCCGCACCCCCTGACACAACGCGTCCCAGGTATATCTCGCCACCCCTGTGTGGCGTTTGATCGACCCGTAGGTTAACTATCGTGAAAAACGATACGAATTGGGCCTCTAAGTGATGGACTGTATTGCATCCGTAACAAAGGATCAACCCGCGTCCAACATGCGCGTCCAACATGCGCGTTTAAGGTGCGCCATTCAGTCGCGGGCAGCGGCGTCGGAGCGCAAAACGGGGTTTCCCCACAAGACGAGGCCGAACTCAGCTTGTCGGTGTTGACCCGATAGGTCCCGAGATATACGTGAATGTGTCTCCGATCTTCGAGCCACCGGTTTGGGCATGGTCCGGCCAACTCTCAATTAGTGAAATGCGGGCTGCGGCTATGCATTGCTCTACGAGACACATTGGGCCAGCTGTTTGTTTGATACCAGGTTCTTGCGTTTCGTAATTAGTGCTTTGTGAGGCAGAGGTCTCTCGTCTTTCGAAGGTGCTGGCCGCCCGCGCCCACAATGAGGATGTGAGGTTGTGTGGAATCCCAGGTTTCTCGGGGCTAAAAACGGTAGCGGCGACCTTTAGGGCAAGGGGCTGCCCTATGCAGTGCATATGCACGGCTACGTGACCAGGTTGTTCGTTAAGTCTGAAACTGGATGGGTGGTGTTGGTCCTGACCCCCTCCACTCAGAAAGATGCAGGTCGGCCCCCACTTCCGCAGTGGGGTCTTCTACTGTCAACACTCGCGATGACAGCGAATTGCCAGCGTGCGAGGCGTCGACAGCAAAGCGAGATATTGCGCCGTGGATTACGAGCGTGCAGTGGGCTGGGTTAACGAGTTCGCAGGATGGTGCGAGCGCGGCAATCTGGATTCAGCAGAACACAACTTCAGGGTTCTCACTTCTCCCCGAGCGGGAAAACCTCCACGAGCGGATCACGGAGGAACTCCCCCTCGTCGAGAGGATCGCGCAGGGGATCGACCCGAATCTGGCCGCCCTCCCGCGGACACCTGACCCTGTGCTCGAATTCGACAACAAAGGGACGGCCTTTGCCAAGCCGAGCAGCGGACGAGCGGTGCGAGTCGGGTTGTTTACGGTGCCGGCCGATGGTTACTCGCCACACGCAACCAGGTGGCACTAAGAAGCTGGAGAGATGAGGACGTAAGTCCCGACTGAATCCAAGCAAACACGATCCGTCCATAACATCAAACGGTGAAACGCAAGGAACGGAAGGAGGGGACACCAGTGATTACCAAGACCGAACGTTCAGAGCTCCTATCTGTTGTTCACCAAACGACTGAAAGTGCTCTGCTCCGAAGTTAAGCGGCGAGAAGGAGAGCTGTTGGCGGAGAGTAAAGCTCATATTGCTGAGCAATATGCGGAGGATGACGCGAAGGCCAGAGTCATTGTGACGACAGTCGGCGAGATCGCCAGAGAGGCGAAGCAAAGAACCACGAAATTGTCTCAGAAGGTGATGTGAATCACCGGCACCGAACCGCCGCGCGGCTCCCGGCCGACCGACCCCGACCGACCGACCACGACCGCCGCAACCGGTCCGCCGCCCCGCCCGGAAGCGCCCACCCGAGGGCCTGGGCGCCGGTCGGCCAGGGGCGAGGGCTTTGGCGGGAGGGGAAATCGCGCAGTAGGGGGTGCCCCACACCAAGCAGGCAACTAGGGCATATGTCAGGCGTTGGGAATGAACCCTAAGGGTGTCTTGTTCAATCCCCGTCCAAGGCACTCACGTGGCTGCTCGACGAGCTGAGTCAGGAGACGTTATTGGTGAATTCGGAGGTTCGAGATCGCTCACGGGTTCGAGATCGCTCACTTAGAGAGAAAGTGAGATTATTGAACCCTGGATGGGCTGTACCCGCCTATTCCGAGAACCAATCCAGATCCGCCGCGATTTGCCCAAAGAAGTCCAGTGCCGACGATGTTCCCGAAGAGGTCAAGACGTTCAGGCGTCCGTTCTTCCTCTTCAGCTCGTTACGCTGCCCGGCATGGGTGCGCCCGAAGGCTCAGTACGACGACGCAGTGACGGTTGGGAAACCCGCCGCCGAGTGCTCGACGCAGTCGTCGAGACCATCGTGGAGGTGGGGTACTACAAGGCAAGCTCCAACCAGATCGCCCGCCACGCCGGCGTCACCTGGGGAGCGATCGATCATCTCTTCGGTTCCCGGGAGCAGTTGATGCTCGAGGTCTTTCATGACCTCGGGGAACAGGCCGAGCACTACTTCGCGGCCGCACGCATCGAGGGAGCTTCGCTCGAGGATCGTCTTCACAGCGTGCTTGACATTCTCGACCATTACTACGACGGGCAGCCTCGCTATCTCGTCGAAACACAGATTTTGCTCGATCTAGCGTCGAACCCGCGAGTGTCAGAAGAGACCCGAAAAGAGATGCGTCGCAGTAACGCCGAGAGATTCCCGCCGGTCGTGCGTGATTTGTTGACACAAGCCCTTGGAAAAGCAGCGCCGGACGATCTCTGCGTGTACGCGTTCACCGCGTTGCATGGATATATCGCGTCTCGAGTCATGCTCGGCCTTTCGGTGGAGCTTCCTGACGACAGCGAGCTCCGCGACCTGATGGTGCAGGGCGTCGCGCACGCGATCCGCTCTGGTGCTGAGGGGCGGGGGATTGCGATCGACGAGTCACGTGGTCATCAGCCCTCGCCACTGGAGACGGGTTGACATAGTCGGAGTAACTACTATGCTTTGCGTATCCGCTGGGGAGGGAGCACCGCATGACCGGTTTGTCCACAGATGGCGTGAAGGTCCGAACCGACCGGGACGACGCGCTCGTCGTGGTTACAAGCGATAGCCACGTCTCTCCAAGGCTCGAGGAGGATCTCCTTCCCCTTTGTCCCGAGAAGCACCAGAAGGATTTCGCCCGCTGGATGGACGACACGGTCGAGATTCGCAAGGCGAGCGAGCAAGGCTTCGTATTCGGAGGTGACGAGGGCCTCCCAGAGGTGCTCAAGATCCACACGTGGAATCTGCAGACCTCGGGTCAAAGGGACATCCACGGCCGGCTCCGTGACATGAACCGCGACGGAGTGGCTGCCGAGATCGTCTTCCATGGGAGCGCACCCTTCACCCCGATTCCCTTCTTGGAGGCGGGGGTTGGTGTTGGAATGCGGGACGCCGACCTCGGAGCGGTGGGTCAACACATGTACAACCGCTGGCTCGCCGACTTCTGTTCGGTCGAGCCCGAACGCCACGTCGGCTTAGCTCACGTGCCGATGTGGGACATCGACGCGGCGGTCAAGGAGCTCGAGTGGGCTCGTGAGCAAGGTCTTCGAGCAGTCAACTTCCCCGCCCAACGAGCGGAGTTCATTCCCTACGAAGACGAACGGTGGGAGCCGTTTTGGTCAGCCTGTGAGGCGTTGGAAATGCCCCTCGCGACCCATGGCGGGGGCGGGGCGTCGACCCCGCCCGCGACTGGTCCGACCGCAATGCACATCTACATTGCGGAGTCGGGGATGTTCAGCCGGATCTCCCCCCTCGTGCGGCTGGTGTTCGGCGGTGTATTCGAGCGACACCCGAATTTGAAGCTGATTCAGACCGAGGCAGTCGGCGACTGGTACGACAAGGTCCTTGCCGATCTCGATTCGATGTGGGAGAAGTTCTGGTACGGCTTCCCGAAATCGCTGGTGCCGAGACGACCGAGCGAGTATCCGCGCGAGAGCTATTTCGTGGGTGCGAGCTTTCAATCGCACGCCGAGGCCGAGACCGCGGTGCGCGACGGCTACAGCGACAATGTGATCTGGGGTTCGGACTACCCGCACCCAGAAGGCACGTTTCACTACCAGGAGAACCCCGACGACACGCCGATCACCCGGCTGGCCATGCGCAACACGTTCGGCGGACTTCCCGACGATGCGGTGCGCAACATGCTGGGTGAGAACGGCGTCCGCGTCTACGGGCTCGACGGCGAGAAGCTCAGAGAGGTCGCCCACCGCATCAACGGCCCGACGCTCAACGAGCTGTCTCGTCCGTTGGATGACCGACCTGACCACTGGGGCTTCGCGTTCCGGGAGACCGTCACGTACCTCTGAGCATCCATCGGGAAATTCGACGAGGACGCTAATCGCCAGCGCATATGTCGCGTTAGATCGCGCGATTTCACTGTAAAGAGTTTTCCGCAAATCAGACAACAAGGGGGGCAGTATGCGACCGGCTCGATTCGTCACGGCAGCATCGGCAGCGATCATTTGTTTGCCGGCAGTGCTCGTCGGGGGGCTGGCCACGGGGACGTCGGCTGCGCCGGCGCCGCTGACCATCGCCTTCATCACTTCTGAAACTGGCGCGGCCGCTTCAGATTATGCCAGCTCTGTCCAGTCTTTCGATGCGGCGATCGACGCGCAAAACGCGCAGGGTGGGGTGAACGGTCAGAAGCTCGTGCCGATGGTCATTGATGACCAGACGAGCCCCTCAGCGGCGGCGACCGGCATACAGGAGGCCATCTCGAAGGGCGCAATCGGCATCGTGGCTGAATCGGCCTTGATGGGCTTGATCGCCAAGTACCCCCAACAGGCGGGAGTGCCGGTGACCGGCGATTATGCGGACGGCCCAGAGTGGGGTGAGCAGCCCTACACCAACATGTTCGCGGCGAACGGCAGCGTGGACCCCAAATACCCGGTCAACACGCTCTACGCGAAGTTGATGAAGCAGTTCGGTGGCACACGGTTGGCGGTGTACGCACTGAGTATTTCGCCGAACTCAGTCCAGGCAAACTCCAACGAGAGCCAGTCGGTCGCCCACGACGATCCCGCGGCAAAGGTGGTCGTAAACGACACTTCGGTTCCATACGGCAGCGCTAACTTCGGACCCGAGGCGCTGATCGCCAAGCAGAACAACGTGAACGTCGTGTGGTCCAACCTCGACGCGACCTCCAACTATGCCCTGGCCACAGCCTTGAAGCAGGCTGGGGTCAAGACCAAGGCCGTCTTCTTCCCAGATGGCTACGACCCCAAACTCATCCACTCGCCGGTGTGGGCCAACGTCCAAGGCGACATTTTCCAGGTGGTGTATCACCCCTTCTACGAGCCCAACGCCGGCACCGAACAGATGCAGTCCACGCTTGAGAAGTACGCTGGTTGGTCCAAGAGCCAATTCCCGGCTTTCTCCCAGTACACCGCCTGGATGGGGACGGAGCTGATGATCAAGGGCCTCGAGGGGGCAGGGTCCAGCCCCACTCACGCCAGCGTGATCAAGTCACTGCACAACCTCAAGAATTGGAACGCCAATGGGCTGCTTCCCTACACCATCGACTACTCGACGTCCTTTGGGCACGATGACTCCCAAACCTGTGTCTGGCTGACCAAGGCTGAGAAGAATGGCTTCGTCCCCATCGGAACGGCGCCTGTGTGCGGGACAGACATCCCGGGGACAACCTCAGTAGCGTCCACGTCGTAGGCTTGAGATTACGCTGAGAATCAGTTGCCCACGGGACGCAGACGCTGCGATGGATGTCGTGCAGATCCAGGGGCTTCGTGGGCGGTGGAGCCGTGATGGACCAGAAGCCAGGATGGGCATCCCACCTGGCATCGGCACCTCATGAGGATCAGCCGGTGCCGCCTACCCGGCGCCTGCTGGAGACCGTGTCGGTCATCGCCACCTGTCCTCGCAGGTATTCCGATCGGCACGTTGGATGCTCACGGGTAGGGGAAGAACAGATGCGAGTAGGAGGTCTCGGCGATGAAGCGCAGTACTGAGCGGATCTTGACGACCCACACGGGTAGCCTGCCGCGGCCCCCCGACGTCTTGCCATTGGTCCTGGCGAGGGAGCAGGGCGAGCCCGTTGACGACACGGACTTCGACGAACATCTCCAAGCCGCCGTAGAGCAGGTGGTGCAGAAGCAGGTGGAGGTCGGCCTCGACGTCGTGAACGATGGGGAAGCGGGCAAACCCAGCTACGCCTCATACGTGCACGATCGCTTGACGGGCTTCACCGCGTCGAGGGGTCTCCCGTCCCGGCCAGGTTGAGTCGCACTTTGGGGCTGGACGACTTTCCTGAACTTGCCGCCCAGTTCGAGGCACTTCGCTCCACGGCGTTCGTCTGGGGTTGGTCCTGTGACGGCCCGATCAGCTACCGGGATCTCGCCGCGGTTGAAAGAGACGTCGAAATGCTCAAGACCGCTGGCAAGAAGGCGAAGCCGCGGGAGCTCTTCATGAGCGCGGCTTCCCCAGGAGTCATTTCCGTCGTCTTCAACAATGATTACTATCCGAGCGAAGAGGCGTACCTTGAGGCAATCGCCACCGCCATGCGGGAGGAGTACGAGGCAGTCCATCGCGCCGGCATCGTGTTGCAGCTGGATTGCCCGGACCTTGCTGGGCAAGCCCCGGTTGAAGACTCCCTCGAAGCATTTCGCAAGAAAATGGAACTTCGGGTGAACGCCATCAACCTGGCGGTGGAGGAAATCCCGGCGGAGGACATGCGAATGCACGTCTGTTGGGGCAACGGAGAGTTTCCTCGACACAAGGACGTCCCGCTCAAGGACATTCTCGACATCCTCCTGAAGGCCAAGCCAGCCGGCCTCATGCTCATGGCATCGAACGGTCGCCATGAGCATGAGTGGAAGGTCTTCGAGGACATGGATCTCCCCGAAGGGAAATATCTCATCCCGGGAGTGCTCGATTCGACAACCAACATTATCGAGCACCCCGAAGTTGTGGCACAGCGCATCCTTCGTTACGCCAGCGTCGTTGGTAAGGAACGCGTCATGGCGGGTACGGACTGTGGATTCGCCACCGCCGCCACCGAGTCGCCGATCATCGCGCCCAGCGTGGTCTGGGAGAAGTTCAAAGCAATGAGCGAGGGTGCTGCGATCGCCTCGAGTGAGCTCTGGCGGGCCTAAGCCGTGAGGCGAGAAACCATGGATTGAAGGAACGCGGCCGGACTGAAAGCCCCGAAGAGCCGTCGCGGAGGGAAGTTCACATGCCCGAGAGTGCTAGAAAGAGCACACCCGACCAGATCGATGGCGATGAGCTCGCCCGTGAGATCCAGCTGATGCGCGAGTCCCTCGGACAGCTGGACGAACGAGAGCTCGTCAGAAGCTTGCTGCGCGAGCGAGACGCTCTTCGAAACGCCATTGCCAGCCTTCGGGGTCACGGCCACTGAGGCGATTTCTGGTCGGTGCGTCTGATGCATGGAGCTCTGAGAAGCAGTTCGATTCGATGTACTCAAAAGGCATCATCAAGCTCGGCAAGGACCAGAGCAACGCCATACTCGGGTTTCTGCGCACGTACGTCAAGGATCCGACCTATCAATGTCGGTACCGATGGTCTGAGGGGACATTCGCTATGTGGGACAACCGGTGCATGATGCATCGCGTCGCAAGCGACTTCATGCGGGAGCGAATCATCCAGCGGGTCACCGTCGCAGGAGAGGCACCAGTTGGAATCCGATAAGTACACCTTTTCGTTGCAGTCCCGCACCATCAAGGTGCCTCGCTGCCGGGCCTGGATGCAACCCTCAACGTGACGTCGCCTCGAGGTTAGGTGTTGGGGTTCCAGAAGGGTGTCCAGGTCGGAAACGCCTCGGGAAGAGTCGGACGATACTTCTTGTCGTCGGGCGCGTTCGGGTTTACAACCACTTCGTGCCAGGAATTAAAGCCTACTGACTGTGGCGTCTCGCGAAGATTCCTGGCATACCAGAACTCGGGTCGGCGGATAGCTCCGAACAGCCACTGGCCCTCGACGAGGCGGTAATCGTCGAAATAGCAGATCGCCATGACGACCCAACGGTCGTCGAACTCGTGCTCTGCCCGACAGTAGAGGGCGCCCGTCGCATGCCCAGGATCGTCCGGGTCGAGGTCGATGCGGTGACCGAAGATTTGATGAATCGAGCGACGGAACGTGCGAAGCGTCGATTCGATCCAGGGACGCCAAGTCGCTCGCAGTTCAGGCACAAACAGCTTGACCAGGGTCTCGATGTCCCGGCTATCTGCAGCCATGGCATAGCGGGCGGCCAGCTGGCTGATGCCGATGTGGGCTTCGACAGCATGCAGCCGCGATTCCAAGTCGTCTGATCCCACTGGTGGCCTCCCCGGGCGTCATAGCGACTTGAGTCCAGCCGCGTGCCACGTCCGAAATGATATTGAAAATTGGGCTCTAGTGTGCGTCGGCCGAGACTCAGGCCGCGGTCCCGAGGCATCGGACCTCCCCGTCGCGCATTGCATAGAAGACGAGGGTCAAGAGCTTGCAGGCGACCGCGCCGCGGGCCTTACTTGCCTCGGCGCTTCGCGATGCGCGTGTAACCCTCGCGAGGGAATGCCACTAACAAGACCAACCGCGAGAGTGCCCACGAACGGATCCACTCGATTGGTGGCGTTCACGGTGGCAAGGGGTGGAAGCTCGGCGAAACGAAAGCCATCGCCGGTCTCGAGGATGGTACTTACCGCTTCCTCGTAGAGCGACCGGCAGGAACTACCTTAGAAAGACGGGCATCGAGTCCCAGCCGCGTCCAGAGACCGAGAGCATCCGGAATACCGTCTTGTTGCTGTCGACCTCCCAATCTGGGAACCGGTTGAGGACTTCGTCGAGACCCACGCGTCCTTCGAGTCGTGCCAACGATGCACCGAGGCAGAAATGGGGCCCGCAGCCGAATCCGAGGTGGCGGCCGATCTTTCGGTGGATGTCAAACCGGTCGCTGTCGGGGAACACCCGCTCGTCACGGTTCGCCGACCCGAGGAGGAAGAGCATGACGCTTCCTTCCTTCACCGTCTGGCCATGGAGCTCGACATCTCGCCCGACGTACCTCCCGACGATCTGCGAGATTGGCTCGTAGCGCAGGATCTCTTCGATCGTGTTGGGAATGAGTGAGCGATTCTCAACTAGCTCGTGCCGGAGGTCAGGGTTCTCGCCGAGCAATTTTCCCATCCACCCAAAGAGGCGGTTCGTCGTCTCATTACCGGCACCCGCAAGGACGGTCACAAAGGTGAGGACCTCGTCGCGCGTCAACCGGCGCACGGTGCCGCGTTCGTCCTCGAACTCGGTAGTGAGCAACAACGTCATCAGATCGTCTGACGGATGGTCGTAGCGCCAATCGACATAGTCGGCGAAGAGACTTCCCTCGAGGGTGTTGTTCACCTCCATGGGTTTTCCGGGCTCGCTCCGCATCGTCTGTTCGAAGTGATCCCGAATGGCCTCCTGCTCACTCTCGGGGATGCCAAGCAACATCGAGATCACGCGCATGGGAATCTGCATGCCAAGGTCCGACACAAAGTTGAACGTCTCAGCACCGACGAACAGGTCGAGGCGGCGCTTACAGAAATCGCGGACCTTTGACTCCAACCGGGACATCTGCTTGGGCGTGAACAGCCGAGAGAGCAAAGCCCGATGGATCGTGTGGGTCGGCGGCTCCTCGAAGATCAAGGTGCCCGGTGGTATCTCGAGATCACCGCTGATGGCGGCCTTGATCATTTCCAAGATGTCGCCGCGGCATGACAGGAAGGTCTCTCGATCCACTAGCCCTCGCTCGACATCAGCGAACCTGCTTACCGCGTAGAAATCGTATCGCTCGTTGAAGTACAGCGGAGCCTCGTCCCGGAGCCGCCGGAACACCGGATAGGGGTCACTCCAAGTCTCAGCGTCGTACGGGTCGTAATACACTTCATGATCCTTTGCAACGACCATGAGAGGAGCCCCCGATCAGGATCTAGCTCAGTTTTCCCAACATATCCGATGAGCGGAAGTTCGACGATCCGGACCGCTACGACATCCACCGGAAGATCGCCCACAACCTGACATTCGGCTTTTGGGCACCTTTGTGCCAGGCTGCCGCACTGGTCCGCCTGAGGGACGGGTTGCGGTCGACGAGGTGCTCGCGCGTTTCCCCCGAATGGGAGATCGACCTCGACCAGAGCAAGCTCGGCAGTGCGAACGCATAACTCCGTGCCCCGTGATCACGACGAAGTTTCGTCGAGCTCTCCCATCGATTCTCGTAAGAGTGACGGGATTCAGGCGGGCGATGGCGTCCCGATCGATACGGAACATATCTCGCAGCCGTCCGGGCCGACACGCCACGAGTGATCGATGCCGAGGAGGACGAAGCAATCTGACCAAGTGAGCGAACCGGATCAATACTGCTCAACAACGGAGGCTTGGTGAGCAAGACAAGGCTAGACGTCACCATCAAGCAGCCAGCCGATATCGTCTGGTCGACCATTCGCGACTTTGGCGATGTGTCCTGGCGTGGGGGTATGGGCGAATGCAGCGTGCTGGGAAGGGTCCGCACGGTACGGGCGCTGGATGTGGATGTTGAGGTCGAGGAACTCGAGGTTGACCGAGATGAGTACAGACGAACCTACGCTTACCGCGTGACCGGCATGCGAGGGCACACAAGCATTGATGTCGGAGACGGAACCACAATCAACTTGGCGTCGATGGTCAACCACCACACAGCGAGACTGACCGTTCTCTCCTCGGGCCAGAACACGTCACGAGTGGTCTACGACCTTGAGCTAGACGACGGACACGACGAGACGATGAGTTCCACGGCGGGTCAGTATCGGCGCGTCCTTGACTGGCTCAAGCTCACGCTCGAGAGCTATCATTCGATATAGAACCAATGAAGAGAGGACCCAGAATGTCCCAGCCGGAGGTTCGTGAGCTGAATCCCTCATTTGGCGCGGAGATTATTGGGCTTGACCTCACGCTCCCACTGGACAACGTGACCGTTCAGTATCTGCGAAACGTGTTCGACGAGCGCGGCGTGCTGTTGTTTCGCGATACCTCTCTTGATCGCGTCCGGCAATACGCACTGTGCGAAGTCCTGCGGGGAAGTGATCTTCCCAACGATGAAGAAGCTGTCGCTGGCGCGGCCGTTCAGCAGCGCTTCTACACGTCCAACCGGCTGCCCAATGTGTCTGCGCCCATCGGCTCATTGGTGTTTCACGCCGATGGAATGTGGACGGACGAACCCTTCGAGGCATTGTCGCTCTATGCGGAGGAGGTGGAGCCGCCTGTCGCACCGACGATGTTTGCTAGCGCTGTTCGTGGCTGGGAAGCCATGCCCAACGAAATCAAAGAGCAACTCGAGGGACTCGACGCGGTACAAGTGGGCGGACCAGAAGGCCTTCCTGAACGTCGCCGAGCACGCTTTGGCAGCGACGTCATGCAGACGGTGCGCGACGGTGCCCCGGAGTTCGTATTGCCCGTCGCAAGACGTCACCCTCGTACTGGCCGTATGATCCCTCTGATCTCCGCCAACCATACGAAGGAGATTGTGGGGCTGTCCGCTGACGAGAGCAACGAACTGCTTGATGCCGTCTTTGATTGCCTCTATTCAGACGCCAACGTATACGTCCACGAGTGGCAGAACCAGGACCTCGTGGTGTGGGACAACATCGCGATCCATCATGCCCGCCGCAACGTGACTCGAGAGGGACCGGTGCGGACCCTGCGCAAGGTCGGATTGCCCCTCCCGACCTCCAAGGCGTTGACCGAGGTCAGGAGTTACCAGATCGCTCAGTGAAGAGATCTCCCTGCATGGCCCAGCGAGAGCCGTGACACCCGGGCATCGAGTGTGGTGGTGGATTTGAGGAGGGAAAGCTATGGGTGACAGCGTCGCTGATCGCGATTCCGCGACCGACGTGCTGCTTGCGAAGTTCTATTTCAATCCGTGATCGGATTACATGAGCCAGGCAGGCCTGCCAATTCGGCAACCAACTCGTACGAATGCAAGCGAGCCGCATGATCCCAGCCCCCGGACGCCAGCATGATTTCGTTGGCCTCGGTGGAGGCGATCAATTGGTCAAGGCCCGTCGCCACAGTCTCAGGGTTCCCCACAATGTGGGCGCCAGCGATTCCACTCAGAAACTGTCTCTCTGCCTCCGTGTAGAGATGCGACGCCGCCTGGTCGGGCGAAGGAATACGCCCGAGGGATCCGCGGCTCAGTCGGAGCGTGTACAACTCGGTCGAGCCGTGCAGGTAGCGCGCCTCGTCGTCGGTGTCTGCACACATGACGGCTGCTGCGATCATGACATACGGTGCTTCTAACACCGGCGAAGCCCGGAATCGCTCCCGGTAGGCAGCGACGGCGGGCAGGGTGTTCGCCGGAGAGAAGTGGTGAGCAAAGGCGAACGGAAGTCCGAGGACCCCCGCGATCTCGGCACTGCTAGTGCTTGAACCAAGGAGCCAGAGCTGTGGCTTCTCGCCTTGCCCGGGCACAGCCTCGATCTGGCTGTAAGGATGCGCTGCGGGAAACGAGCCGTCAAAGAAAGCGAGCAGTTCAGCCAGCATGGCGACGAAATCGGGCTCTTGACTCGAGCCGCGACGAAGTGCATCAGCCGTCGCCCTGACCGCACCGGGGGCGCGCCCGAGACCCAGGTCGATTCGACCGGGAGCGAGGGCTTCGAGGGTGCCAAATTGCTCGACGACCGCTAGGGGCGCGTGGTTTGGCAGCATCACACCCCCGGACCCGAGCCGGATGCGAGTCGTCACCGCGGCAAGGTGAGCGAGGATGACGGCAGGAGCCGAAGCGGCCACGCCGGGCATGCTGTGGTGCTCCGTAACCCAGAGACGGCGGTACCCCCAGAACTCAGCTCGCCGCGCCACCTCGACGCTGTTTCGCAAAGCGTCAGTCGGACGAGAGCCCTCCGCTACCGGGGCGCCGTCAAGAACGGAGAAAGGCACGGAGGCCCGCATCAGCATCTGGCCATGATATGAGGCACTGCTGCTCAGGTCGTGTGCGCGTAGACTGCCTCACCCAGCCAGGTTCAGCGATTGGCAGAGGCACCCGGCGCACCATTGATCAGCCGGCAGGTCCGTTGCCTTGAGCGAACTCAGCTCGCTCTCCCAGGAACCCTGGAGCCGCGACAAGTGTGAAACTCTGCCTATCGTGTGCTCATGGGCGGTTGGCGGATCCGCAGGCGCGTCGCGGCGGGTAGTCCCAATTGGTGGGCGGTGCTGGGCCTGTCGTTGGGCTTGGGGTAGTTCTCTTGGCTGCCGTAGCCGGGTCCAGCCACCACCAGCGTTCCCGCTTGGTGCACACCTCTCACGGGATCGTCCGATTCCGCGGCTCGCGCCACAACGAGCGCCGGATCGGGTCACGACGGTCGCTTCTCCCTCGACGACGTGTGAGTTGCCTCGAATCGTGTTCGGACTATCAAATGGGAGTAGTGAACTGTTATCGTCCGCGAAGCAACGACACCAAGGATCCCGGGGGTGCTGATGACGACGGCGTTGGACGAAATGTGGATGATCTCGGTGGACGACCACCTCATCGAACCGCCCAGCGTCTGGGTGGACCGGTTGCCCACGAAATTCCGAGACCGAGGTCCGCGCTGGGTGACGGACGACCAGGGCGAGGCATGGCATATCGAAGACGACACCCGCGTGGTGGTGAACGGAGCGGTGGTGTCGGCCGCATACTCGGCTGCCGAGCGGCCTGGTCCTTACCAGCCGATGGCCTGGAGCGAGATCCCGCCGAGCTGCTACGACCCGTTGGCGCGTGCCGAAGCGATGGACGTGGACCACGTCTTGGCGAGCCTTCCGTTTCCGAACCTGCCTGGGTTCGCCGGTCGAGTTTTTCAGAATCTCGAAGATAAGGAGCTCGCGCTTCTCTGTATTCAGGCCTACAACGATTGGATCATCGACGAGTTCGCCGCCGCGATCCCGGGACGGATCATCGAGGTGGCGCTCATTCCGATGTGGGACGGCAAGCTTGCCGCACAAGAGGCGGAGCGAGCGATTGGACGCGGTGCGTGTTCAGTTTCGTTCAGCATGGCGCCGCACAAAGTCGGTTTCCCGCCGATCCACGACGAGCATTGGGATCCTCTGTTCTCGGTGATGAGCGAGGCTGGCCTGCCTATCTCGACCCATCTGGGCACCGGGTTCGAGACCGACCCAGGACTGATGGTGCAGAAACTGCACAGCAAGCCGAATGAGGGTGACGACTTTGGGAAGGCGATCGGCCTTAGCGGACAAAATGGTGGCCGCAAGCGCGAGCTGCACCCGGCGATCGGGGCGACGGTCCAGCTCTCGGGGCAGGAGTGCCTCATCGACTGGCTAACCAGTGGGACGTTCGACCGCTTCCCGAACCTCAAAGTGGCGCTGTCGGAGAACGGAATCGGCTGGATTCCGTCCGTGCTGCAGGAAGCCGACGTGCTGGTCGGATACAGCCGGAATCGCATCACGTCGCCGACCGACGCCGAGAACAACCCGATCCTCGACGAGCAGGCTCGGCAGAAGGCAAAGGCCTCGATCGAGGCTCGCCGCGAAGCGGATGCAGAACCTGCCACTGCCGAGCGAGGTCTTCAAGGAGCACATGTTCGGCTGTTTCATCTACGACCCGCTCGGCCTGGAACTGATTCACCGAATTGGCACTGACAACGTCATGATCGAGACGGACTTCCCGCACTTCACGAGCCGGTGGCCGCACTCGTTAGATGCGGCGAGCGAGGGTTTGCTCGCGCTGGACAGTGATGTACGGACGAAGGTGCTGCGCACCAACGCCGAGCGCGTGTTCAAGTTCACGCCAGCGGAGCCTTTAGCCGCCAAGACAGGGAACAACGCATGAGCTTCGATTTCTCGAGCTCCGTCACGGTGATCACCGGAGCCGGGAGCGGAATTGGCGCGTCCTGCGCCCGCTCGTTCGCGAATCGTGGCGCGCGGGTCGTCGTCACCGACATCGACGCCGAGCGTGCTCAGGCGGTAGCCGCCGAGATCGGCGAGCAGGCGGCGGCGTTGCGGTGCGACGTCTCCAGCACGGAGGACCTGGAGGCGGTGCTCGACCTCGCGCTTGAGCGGTTCGGGCGCGTCGATCTCGTGATGAACAACGTGGGCCTGCCCATTTATGGTGCTGTCGAGGACATCCCGCTTGAGGCGTGGCAGCGCCAGATCGATGTCAACGTGCTCGGCATGGTTCGCAGCAATCTGGTATTCCTGCCGCTGCTGATCGAGCAGGGATCGGGTTGGATCGTCAACACCGCTTCGATTGGTGGGCTTCTGCCCTATGGCCACGACCGACTCCCGTACGTGACAACAAAGCACGCCGTCGTGGGATTGACGAAGGGTCTGGCCGTGCATTTACGAGCGAAGGGCATCGGAGTCTCCTGCCTCTGCCCGGCGCAGGTCCCAACCAACATTGCTGAGTTGGTGACGGTCTACGGCACCCCAACCGGGCCCCCCGTTTCGCCGAAGTTTCCGATTGTCGAAGCCGAGGTGGTCGGCGAGCAGGTGGCAGACGCAGTTGAAGCTGGCCGGTTCCTCATCCTGACGACCCCGGAAGTTGCCGCAGACCTTCGGGCGCAAGGCGACGATATGGACGCATACATTGAACAGGTCATCGTCGATTACACGTGAGGTGGTGCCACACCGTAACGGGTGCTCGTATTATCCGCGACTTGGTAACGACACCAGACGGGCTCTCGGGCGGAGACGGTGGGACCTTACGTGTCGAGGTCGACTCAAGGTCGGCCAACGCTCTACCCACTTGTCCCGTAACACCTAATGCGAAAGCGGAGGCGAACGATGACCGTGCCCGACGAGACCATGAAGCTCTTAGGAATAAGCGCTCCGCTAGTTCCTGAGGAGATCCGCGCCGACTGGGAGGAGCTGGTTCGCCGCACGGTTGTTGACGTATGGGACCGGCCCGTGCTGTCGGCACGGCAGCGCTCGATCATAACGATCGCTGGACTCGCGACCCTGGTGCTGCCGACCGAGTTGCGCACACAGGTTCGTCTGGCCCGGGCAAACGGTCTCTCGCGTCTCGAGATCTGCGAAGTGGTCATGCAAATCGCCGGCTACACGGGCACAGGCCGCGCCCTCGAGACGATGCAGGTGCTGCGCGAGGTGTTCGAGGAAGAGGGCGACGACTCTGCGGAGCCGGTGCCGGATAAGCATTCCTGGCCGCCGCTCGAGGGTCGGCACGACCGCGCTCGTATTACAATCAACAAGCTTCAGCCGCATCAGGGCGATGTCATCCACGGGCACACGGTCGAGTACGAGATCGAGGGCGGTCCGGACCGCACGCCCCTTTCACCGACTTACGGCTGGATGGGCTGGATTCATGACAACGCCTTCGGTGACCTTTGGTTTCGGCCGCACCTCACTGACGTTGAGCGCGAGCGTGCCACCACCGCTGCGCTGGTCGTGCTACGGATGGAGATCGAGCTGCGCGGCCACTTCGAGGCGAATATCTCATTCGGGTTCACACCGGAGGAGATCGGCGAGGGGATCCTGCAGCTCGCGCCCTATGTCGGCTATCCGACCACCGTGCATGCGATGCTGCTGGCGGCCAACGTGATCAAATCCTTCACGCCACCTGAGCGGTAGAGATGGTCAGTGGTTTTCGATCATCGCGTTTGGCTGCGTAGTCCATCAGTGCCAGTGGGACGGGGGTTGGGAGGGGTGCGGGAACCAAACCACGCTACGGACCGCAGTCCACACCGGTCCGGGTGTCGTGGAGCTGCGTCACCTGATCCCAACGAGGGATCGAACGCTGATGGAATTCCTTCGTGACTCACCTTCGCAGGGCCATCCGAACGGGTCGTAGCCGGATCTCGTCGACCCAACGATCGACACGAATCAAAGCTCCTTGCTTAGCCCGAACCACGAGAAGGGACGGAAAATGGAAGAGTTGCGATTCGAGGGTCGATCCGCGATCGTCACAGGAGGCGGACGTGGCGTCGGCCGATGCCACGCGTTGCTCTTGGCGTCTCGAGGAGCTCGAGTCGTGGTCGCGGACGCCGGTGTGGAGCTGGATGGCACGGGCTGGTCGGCCGCGCCAGCCAATGAGGTGGTCGATGAGATACGGGCAGCAGGTGGGGAAGCTGTCGCTTGCTATTCATCAGTCGCAGACGAGACCGGGGCTGCGGCGATCGTCCAGAGCACGCTCGATGCATTCGGCCGCCTCGACATCGTGATCAACAACGCGGGGATCCACGAACCGGCGCGCACTGATCTCCGTCCGTGCTGGGATGTCGTCGAGATTCGGAGTCGTCCTTCGTTTCCAGTAGGGAGGACTGACATCTGGTGGGTATCGCATACCGGAGCTGATGTGGAACAGCCCGATCAGGGAACCCGCGTTCGCATGACTCGACTTCCTCACGAAACCTAGCTGGTGCGACGCCCGTGCGTCTGTTCTTCATCGAGCACCACACCCGGATTGGTGGAGGATCAGCTCACTAGGTCACGACCGCGTCCAGCCGCTGGCAACAGCCGGTTAGTGGAGGGCCGTTGCGCGGAACACCGCGCAACAGGTCTCCTCAGGGTACTTGGGGCGCTCATCGGCAGACAGCGGAGTCTTCAGCTCGGCGACAGTGGGCCCCGTCTCGTCCGCGATTGTCTGGAGTCGGCTGATGTCGAAGCCGTAGACCTTTGCGGCACGGGCTGCGAGGAGATCGTCGAGGTCCCG
The DNA here is from genome assembly GCA_963787485.1 of uncultured Acidimicrobiaceae bacterium. Lineage (GTDB taxonomy): Bacteria > Actinomycetota > Acidimicrobiia > Acidimicrobiales > RAAP-2 > Bog-473. Next base: position 1,370,523 of record CAWBDF010000007.1, read on the forward strand.
CTCGGGAAGGTCCGACAGGGTGGTACGCAAGGCCTGGATGCTGAACGGGGCCGTCCCTTCTGAATGAGGGATGTCAGCTCCCCACATGAGGTTGGGTATGCCAGCGTCGTAAGCCTGACGGAGGTCGTGGGGGCCACCGACGTAGCAATTGGTTGCGAAGTACTCGCTCGGAAGGCGGTGCATGTCCTCGAGGGCATCCTTCACATGAGCGTAGAAGGGTGTGCCCGTGCCCATGTCCCGTAACTTGGCCATCATGTCCATCTTGGCCAGCTCACGGCCAATCTCGGTGGCGCTGGCGATCTCGGTGGTGACAAACGTCAGATTGGGATGGCGCTCGAAGACCCCAGCGAAGATCAGGTGGCTGATGGCGCGCGAGGTGTAGAACTGGATCTCGACGAAATGGACCAGTTGGGAGGCCTTGCCGCCCTCGTACACCGACTCGGTGGGAGCGGCCGCGTGCCGGTGGACGGGGAGATCCAAATCTGCGCAGGCGGCCCAGAGCGGATCGTAGTCGGGGTAGTAAAGGTTGACCATCTTCAATACGTGATCGCCCGGTAAGAGCACGCCCCGCAACCCGGCGTCTTTGGCCCAGCGAACCTCGGCGATCGCCTCACCGATGTCATCGAGGAAGATCTGGGCGAATCCAGCCCTTCGGTCAGGTGCCTCGCTGCAGAAGTCGGCCAGCCATCGGTTGTGGGCCCGGAGCCCGGCGAAGCGCAGCTCGTACTCCTCCTTGCTTCGCGGTCCCGGGGACGTCAAGACGCCCGAAGGGTAGAACGGAGGCGGAGTGTTCGGAAAGAGGACCTCTGCCGCGATGCCTTGGCTGTCGAGGTATTCGTTGCGCAGTGTGCCGTCCCAGTTCAACGGGGCTACGGCCGACGCCACCCCGGAACGGTTGTTCACCGGGCGATCCTGGTCCAGCTCCTCGGCCCACGCGTCGTGGAAGCTGTCGGCCCACGGATCGAAGGCCTCGTGATAACGCTTCTCCAGATAGGGCTTGTAGTCCCTGATGTCGGCACCGCAGTGCCCGTCGGTCGAAATCACTATCTGATGCTTTGACACGTCGATCCTTTCTGCGTCCTCCGCGTGAAGCGCACTACGAGATCCTTGCCTGCGGCCCGCGGTCGCGGGGATCGCTTCCGTACTCGCTCCAATCCCCCCGTCGAGCTCGTGAGCACGATCGCACCCCCTTGCCCCCACTCGATCATCGACGGAATTGCAACCAGTACCGTGTTCCAGACTCCGGTGAGATCGAGGCGATGGTGTCCTCCCAGTCATCGTCGATTGGATTGGGGTTCCCGACTCCGATACCGGCGTTCGCTAGCACGACGTCGGCGGATCCGAGTTCGGCCGTCCCCTCCTCGAACGCTTGGCGGAATTGGGACACGTCTCGGACGTCGGCCTGTCGGGCGACGAGGCGCCGTCCTCGGCTTCGACCTTCTTGACGGTCTGCTCGACCTGGGCGATGGGATAGGAGACCGTGGCGATCTGTGCACAGATGTCCACACCAATGATGTCCGCTCCCCCTCGAGCCAGACGCACCGCATGGCTTCGACCCTGACCCCGCGCCACTCCGCTGATGAACGCAACCTTTCCGTCAGGATTTCCCACGTTGCCTCCAATGTTGAGTGTCGTGTCCCTAACGGTTGTGTGCTCTGTGTCTTGACTTTGGTGAAGACGCCGATCCCCGCCAGACCACGAGCGCCACAGCTCAGGTGCCGATCAGCCGATCACGACCGGCAATGAGTGCCACCCGCGGGTGGCGATGCCAACGTTGAGCGAAGCGCCCTCGAGTTCGACGGTCCAGTCCGGGATGCGCCTGAGGAGCTCCTCGAAGGCGATCCTCGCTTCGAGGCGGGCCAGGTTGGCTCCAAGGCATAGATGGGCTCCGAACCCGAAGGCGAACATGCGGCTGATCGGCCGGTGGATGTCGAAGGTGTCCGGATCGGAAAATCGTCGCTCGTCGCGGTTGGCCGCGCCAGGCAGGACCGCTATCACGGCGTCGGGGGGGATGGTCTGACCGTGAAAGATGACCTCGGCGGCGGCAGTGCGGCAGAAGTGGTAGGGGGGCGGTTCGTAGCGGAGGACCTCCTCGATGGCGTTGGGCAAGAGGGAGGGGTCCCCAGCCAGCTCGCGGCGCTGGTCGGGGTGGTCACCCAAGACCTTGCCGGCCCAGCTGATCAGCTGGGCCGTCGTGTCACTGCCGGCGCTGACCAACAGGTTCAGATACGTGAGGATCTCGTCACGGCGCAGGCGACGAAGGGTCCCGGTCTCGTCTTCGAACTCGAGGTTCAAGAGCTGAGTCATGAGATCGTCGGAGGGGTGATCGGCCCGCCAGTCGACGTAGTCACCGAACAACCCTTCCGAGCTGGCGGCCAGATCCTCGAGGTGGTTGCTGTCCTCGTCGCTGTCCGAGCCGGAGAGGCCGGCATGGAGGGACTCGTGGAAGGCATCTCGGAGCTTGGCCTGATCCTTCGTCGGGATGCCTACCAGCATGCCGATGACCTGCACCGGGATCTCGCCGGCGAAATCCCACATGAAATCGAACCGCTCGGCCCCGGCCAGTGCGTCGACCGACCGAGCACAGAAGTCGCGGATCTGGGGCTCGATGCCGGCCACCCGTTTGGGGGTGAACACCCGGGACACGAGCCCGCGGTGCGCAGTGTGCTGGGGCGGGTCCTCGTAAATGAACAGCCCCGGGGGGATCGGCACGTTCATCATCCCGATCAAACCCCCCTTGGCCGAGATGAAGGTGTCCCGGTCGATGAGCACGCGCTCCACGTCGGCGAAGCGGCTTAAAGCGTAGAAGTCGTAGCGATCGTTGTAATAGAGCGGCGCCTCGTCTCGGAGTCGCCGGTAGACCGAGTACGGGTTCGCGTAGATGTCCCGGTCGTAGGGGTCGAAGTACAGCTCCGTCGTAGTCAGGGTCACGGCTCCCCTTTCCCCGTCCGGCCCGTCTACCTGGCGATCCAGTCCCCTACGAGTCTCGCCTAGCAAATGAGAGTGACGCAATTGTGTGTTTCAGTTACACTATCTCTGCTATGATCTCTGGACAAGTGGTCTTCCGCCAACCACTGGAACAATCTGGCGGCCTACGGTCCCGCAAGAAGGCAAAGACTCGTCTGGCCATCGAAGACGCCGCCCTTGCGCTGTTCGAGGACAAGGGCTTTGAGGCCACCACGGTCGAAGAGATCGCCGAGCGGGCCGAAGTTTCGACGCCGACCTTCTTCCGCTACTTCCCGACCAAGGCCGAGGTCCTCTTGAGCGACCACGGCGAACAACTGCCGGCGCTGTATCAAGCAATCGTGGAAAGGCCCATCGACGAGGACGATCTGGTCGCGCTCCGACGGGCCTTCGGGCAGGAGTGGGTGGCCGCGATCGATCCCGAGCGCACGGCGCGCAAGAACCGCATCGTCGCAGCGTCGGATGTCTTGCAGGGCATGAGCTACCACCGCGGTCACCGATGGCTCGCCACAGTCAGCAATGCGCTGGCCCAGCGACAGGGCCTCGAGGCCCCCAATGATCGCTGTATGGTGGCCGCCCGGGCCGCCCTGGGCGTGCTCGCCGCGGGGATCGAGGGGTGGATTGCCGGGGGGTGCCGTAGTGATTTTGCCGAGGCGGTGGAGCGCGCCTTCGATCTGATGACTGATTTGTGCGGCGAGTGGTCGACATCCAAAGTGCCGTGAAGGAGGAACCAGATGTGGCTCACTTGCACATTCGCGAGCTTATCCCCGCTTTTGGGGCCGAGATAGCGGCTTAGATCCGCAGGTACCGATCGACGACGAGACGTGTCGAGAGAGGGGACGACTCCTACGTCTCCAATAAACGACTGAGCTCGGCCGCCCCGTTCGGACGGTTGCAGTTCCATTCCGACACGATGTGGTGCAGCCAGCCCTATGTGTTGGTTTTTTGGGAGGGACGATGGTGACAGACGTCGACGCAAAAGCTGGAAGTGGGGCTCGTTTCGTGGGCCAGAGGGTGGCCCGGCGCGAAGACGCCCGGTTCTTAATGGGTCGAGGGTGCTTCGTGGACGACGTCGCCATACCGGGGGCCCTGCACGTCGCCTTCGCCCGAAGCAACGTGGCGCGCGGCCGAATTCGCTCGGTTGAAACCACGGCGGCCGCGGCCATGCCGGGCGTGAAGGCGGTGTTTGCCGCCGAAGACTTGAACCATCTCGTGCGGGAGTGGTGGGTCGACCACGAAGGCCCGGAGGGTGCCCATAGGTTGTTCCGCCTGCTGGCCGACGGCGACGTACGGTTCGTCGGCCAGCCCATTGCCATGGTCGTCGCCGATTCGCGCTATCTGGCCGAGGACGCGGTGGAGGCCATCGAGGTCGACGTCGATTTCCTGCCACCCCTGGTGGACTATGAGGTGGCCCTCGAGGAGGGAGCGCCCGTCGTCCATCCAGAGCTGGGCACGAATCTAGCTTCGACGCAGCCCACTATCGGGAGTCTGGAGCTGGACCCGGCCCTGGTCTCAGCGCCCGTCGTGCTGACCGAGACCTTTCGCCAGCACCGCTACGCGTGCGTCCCGATGGAGACCCGTGGCATCCTCGCCAGCTGGGATCCTGCCCGGGAGGAATTGACGGTGTGGATCTCCACCCAGGGGCCTCATGGCGTTCGCAGCCTGTTGTCACGCGCCTTGGGCCTCAATGACACCCAGGTCCGGGTGATCATGCCCGACGTGGGCGGTGGGTTCGGGCAGAAGATGAATCCCGCCGGAGAAGAGATCGCCGTGGCGCTGGTTGCCCATCGCCTCGGCCGACCCGTCAAGTGGATACAGGATCGGCGCGAGAACCTCATGAGCGATGAGCATTCTCGTGAAGAACAGGTCACCGTCACCCTGGCCGCGGACGAGGACGGCCGGTTCCTGGCGGCGAAGGCCGAGTTCCTCCAGAGCGCCGGTTCATTTCGCGCAGCCATGAGCGACACGGTTCCCTTCTCCGCCATGTTGTTTCCGGGGCCGTACCGGATACCCCTCTACGCCGGCTCAGGCAAAAGCACCCATACCAATACGTCGATACGGGGCGGGTACCGCGGGCCATGGATGATCGAAACCGTCGCACGGGAGCAGATGGTCGATCACATGGCGGCATACCTAGGTATAGACCCCCTGGAGCTGCGAAAGCGCAATGTGATACACGATGAGGAGCTCCCCTACACCCTGCCGACGGGAATGGTGTACGACCAGATCACCGCGGCGGCCACCCTCGAGCACGCGGCAAAGCTGATCGGCTACGAGCAGCTACGCAAACAACAACAAGAGTGGCGCGAACAGGGCCGGCTCTTTGGGATCGGGATCAGCTTGATGGTCGAGCCTTCCTCGATGAGCTTCGGCACCATGTCTACCGAGGCAGCCATCGTGCGCGTTGGCATAAACGGGCAGGTCGACGTGATCGCCAGCTCCGCCAGCCACGGGCAAGGTCTCGAGACGACCATCGCCCAAGTCGTGGCCGACGAACTGGGCATCGACATCGGTCAGATTCGAGTGCTCCAGGGTGACACCGACGCGGCACCCGCCGGGGGTGGAACAGGGGGTAGCCGGAGCGCGGTTCTGACGAGCGGCGCGGCCCGGGAAGCAGCCCAGGCTGTGCGGTCCCAGATAATCGCCATTGTCGCCCACGAGCTGGAGGCGTCGCCCGACGACCTCGAGATCGTCGACGGTCGCATCCAGGTCGTGGGCACGTCCACCCGGGGAACAACCTTTGCAGCCGTCGCCCGCAAGGCTTACTCCGAGCCGGCCAGCTTGCCCCCGGGCCAACCTGCCGGTTTGGAGGCCCAGGCTCGTTATGCCCCGAACTCACCCGTTACCTGGTCGAACGCTTGCCACATCTGCACCTGCGAGGTGGATCCCGACACCGGAGCGGTCGAGATTCTCCGCTACGTGGTCAGTGAAGACTGCGGAGTAATGATCAACCCCAACGTCGTGGAAGGCCAGATCGCCGGCGGGGTGGTGCAGGGAATCGGCGGCGTTCTCTATGAGCATCTGAAGTACGACGAGGACGGTAACCCTCTCGCCACCACGTTCGTCGACTATCTCCTACCAACGGCAACCGAAGTTCCGGTCATCGAGTACGGACACATCGAGACACCGGCTCCGACCAACTCCGGGGGGCACAAAGGACTGGGTGAGGGCGGGGCAATCGCCGCGCCGCCGGCCGTGATCAACGCGGTCGCCGATGCTCTTGCTCCGCTGGGCGTGAGGCCGAAAACCCAACCCCTGGCGCCCGCAGTGCTTGTGGCCCTGATAGAAGCGGCCACTCCTGGACAGGGCTCCTGAGCGAAAGGCTGGCCGAAGGGCTCGGAAATTCTGCGCCGCCGAAGCATCGTCGATAACCGTTCGCTCGTGGAGCCCAGACTCTTTCTTTGATGATCCTGGCCCCGGCCGGGGCCGACGAGGCGCCACAGCGATTTGTCTTGTACGAGGCGGCTGCGTGTCGTTACTGCAGAGAGGAGGTTCACCGGTCTGGCCCTCCAAGTTGCCAAAGTTGTAGCTTGTATTTGATAGGAGGTCGAAATGGCGAAACTCGAGGTGCGTGATCTCGACGCGCCGTACGGCGCCGAGGTCCGGGGTGTTGACCTGACGGTCCCGCCTGACGACGACGTGTGGGCGCTCCTACGGCACACGTTCGACGATCGCGGGCTCCTGTTGTTCCGAGATCTGGACGTAACCTTCGCAGCCCAGCAGACGATCGTCGATCACCTCCTCGATGCGGAGGACTCGCTTGTCACGATGCCGGAGGAGACGGGAGGCGGAAACTTCGTTTCGAACCGTATCCCAGATGCCACGAGCGGAACGGGACGCCTCTACTTTCACACGGACGCCATGTGGTCGGACGAGAGGTTCGAGCTCGTGTCGCTCTACGCCGTCGACGTCGCACCCGATGCCGCGCCAACGTTATTCGCGAGCATGGACGTTGCATGGCGGTCGCTCCCCGCTGACCTGCGCCGCCGCGTCGAGGGGCTCAACGTGGTGCAGGGAGAGGGCCAGCAGGTCCATGCGGAGCGCACCGGCGAGGATTTCGCGTCGAACGAAGGCGAAGGAGGCCGCAGCCGAGTGACTCCGATCGTCTGGCGCCATCCGCGCACGGGCCGCGAGCTCCTCTATGTCAGCGAGCAGCAGTCGCGCGCGATCGCCGAGCTGCCAGGTGCAGAAGGAGAGGAACTGCTCCAGGAGCTGTTCGCCCACCTGTACACCACCGCCAACGTGCTCCACCACCAGTGGTCCGAGCGCGACCTCGCCGCGTGGGACAACCTGGCCGTCCAACACGGCCGACCGAACGTCCAGCTCGACAGCCCCACCCGCACGCTGCGCCGGGCGACCGTCCCCCCGCCGTGGCTGTGGCGCTTGGTCTACGACGCACGGCTCGCTGGGAGCGACCGCTGAAGCCTCCCTCCCTGGCAGCGTAGAAGCCGGATGGGGCAGGGGCCGACCGACACGACATTATGGTGGTAACAAGCTCGTTGGTGGCCGGACCTCCGACAAATCACTCCACTGCTCGGTCGTGCGGGCGATCGGGAATTGGAGAGGCCGCGGGCGCCCGCCGGTGCTCCATCGCCGAGTGACCCTGAAGGGTCCAAATTTCGCGACCGCGTCGTCGTCGCCATCGGATCGGGTGGCGTTGCCGGATGTCAACGGTCCACGAGTGGAAGAACGGGTCGGTGGTCGCCCCCTGGGGGTGGCAGGGCTCGCACACCGGCAAAGAGACGAATCGATTCCACCATTGCGGGAAAGCCGGCATAGCAACCGAGATGAACGATTGCCTCACTTATCTCGTGTGCCGTGATTCCTGTGCGAAGCGCGACGCCGAAGTGACCGCGGAGCTCCATGGCCAGACGGTGAAGGAAGGAAGCGTCATGCTCTTCCTCCTCGGGTCGGCGAACCGTGACGAGCGGGTGTTCCCCGACAGCGACCGGTTTGACATCCACCGAAAGATCGGCCGCCACCTCGGATTCGGCTGCGGGCCCCATTTCTGCCTCGGTGCATCGTTGGCACGACTCGAAGGACGCGTGGGTCTCGACGAAGTCCTCAACCGTTTCCCGGATTGGGAGGTCGACAGCAACAAGACGGTATTCCGGATGCTCTCGGTCTCTGGACGCGGCTGGGACTCGATGCCCGTCTTTCTAAGGTAGTTCCTGCCGGTCGCTCTACGAGGAAGCGGTGGTGGGTCACTGTCGCCAGATCTCTGGCAGGCGATCGCCTCGTGTCTGGGGATCCTCGTGGTGTTCTTCTTCGTCTCGCTGAATCTCTACCGCAGGGCCGAGGCATAGCTTGTGAGACGTCCAACTACACCGACCAGCTGCACCGTCGAGCCAAGAGGTCCTACCAGCGGCGGCGGCTGCACTCCTCCGGGGATCAGTTCGAGGTCAGGGTACGAAGGGTGACCCATAACACGCGGGGGAATCATCCTTTAACACGGTCCCGATCGTCGGGAGGGAGGCTATTCCCACGGATAACCTGAGTGGGGCGTGGCACTCTCAGCATCACAGGTCAAGCGAATAGTCGGGCTCCGACGTCGGCTGCACCCCGGTGTCCCGGACCGCTCAGGCGACCCCGGGCGGCACTCGGGGTGAGAACGACGAGCGAGCACTACAAAGGACCTGTTGAGGTTCGGGCCGACGACGCCCAGCAGTTCGAGGCGGATGTCCATCTAACCAAACGCCAACGCGTGGAGGAGACCCAGACGTTGGTCGGCACCGAATCCGTGGTGTTATCGACGACCTGGGATGGTCGGTTCCACGGGCTGGCCAAGGAGGACCTGCGGAGCCTCCAGGCGGTCGGTGAATTCGAGCTGAGCCTCCCCGGCGATCGTAAGGGTCGAGCCGTGCTGCCCAACGGTCGGGACCTCGCCTACCTTCAGGGTCTCGGCGACCCGCCGTTCTGAACTGGGGCCAACACCTTCATCTCGAGAGGGACCCTGTCCCACTGGGTACGGGCGACAGGTACGCCGGGACGGTGGCGTGGCGGGTAGTCGCACCGTGACGCAAACCCGCCGGCCGCCGGCCGAGGGTTCCGTCGAGATCATGTCAGGATCAGTTATGCGGCACCTGGTTGAACGGTACATCGCGATCGGAGCTTGGTTCACGGGGGAGACCGAGCACGCGTTCGCTGACATTGTTCCGCTGGATTTCCGACGTCCCGCCGGCGATGGTGGCGCTGCGACTCCTCAGTAGCTGCGTCCCCCACGTTTCGTGTGCCAGGTCGCCTTGTGGCCAGGTCGCCCCGGCCAAGCTGAAACCGAGTTCTGCGCGGCGTTGAGCGAGAAGATCCGTGCCGAGTTTCAAGAGGCCGCCGTATCCGGAGCCAAGCTTGCCGTTGGCCATTGCCTTCGACAATCGAGCGGAGAGGAGATCGTGCGTCGCAGAAGCGACGTGGAAGCTGACGACCCGTCGGCGCATGCTCGGATCTTGAGCAATCCGTCGGTCCCTGGCCAGTTCCACCAAGGGCGCAGGGTCTATCGGGTAGATCTGTTTAGAGCCACCACGGCCGATCCACGAATGCTCTATTGCGAGAAGACCGCGGGCCACCCGCCAACCGTCATTCTCCTCCCCGACAAGGTGGGACGCCGGAACGACGACGTCGGTGAAGAATTCCTCACAGAACTCGGACCCACCATTGATCTGTTTTATCCGGCGGATCTCGATTCCCGATGTGCGTAAGTCAACGATCAGAACGGAAATGCCTTTGTGCTTGGGTACGTCCCACGCGGTGCGAACAGGACAGAGCGCGAAGTCGGACACGTGCGCCCCGGTGCTCCATGTTTTCTGCCCGTTGACGATGTACGCGTCGCCGTCTCTTGTGGCACTCGTCAAGAGTCCGGCAAGATCTGAGCCACCACTCGGTTCGGAGAGAAACTGCAGCCAGATCTTTTTTCCCGCGAGGATGTCAGGCAGGTAGGCAGCCTTCTGCTCGTGAGTCCCAAAGGTCTCCAGTGACGCGCCAATGATGTTGATTGACACCCCAAAGTTGTTGGGAGGCATGGGATAACCCGCCGCTTCTTCGAGGAAGACTCGTTCGTGTTCGAGGGTGAGTCCTCGTCCCCCATAGGCCAAGGGAATGGTAAAGCCGGCGTAGCCGGCGTCAAAGAGCTTCTGCTGTATCTCCCGGCCACTCTCTATTTCGGCTCGTTCTGGGTCGCCAATCCGTGTTGATGAAGCTAGTTCTGAGATCGATGGGAGGTTGTCGGCGAGCCACGCTCGAGCCTGGAGGCGGTACTCGTGCAGTTCCGGACTCTCTATCGGTTCTTCGGTCACTTGTCTGCGTGGTCCTCCTTCGCCGTCATACGGTCTGGAAATCCAAAGGGCTGGTTTCGAGCTCTTTCACTCGAAGTGTAGTGAGCGCTGGTCCGGCACAGCTTCTGTACAGGTCAGGTATGGGCGCCGGGAACAGCTGCACACGCCGATGCCAGTTGCTGGGAGGTGTCTGCTCGCAGATGACGGCCGAAGTGGCCGTGACATTGGCCTCGGACTGCGACAGGCGCACATAAGGTTCGGCCAGAACCAGGCGGATCATGGATCAGGCTCGTTGTCAAGCATCCTTGACACACCGGACCCTGGGTCTGACAATGCACCCATGAGTGCTGCGTGGGACAACTGGGAGCGTCTTCGCCAGGGTCCAGATGCCGATCCCCTTGAGGTTCTCAGGGCTCTATCAGCGTTTCAGAAGTACTTCGCCGCCATCGAGAAGGAAGCGGTGCGGGTCGCTCGATCGCAGAACCGGACCTGGCAAGAGATCGGTGACGCATTGGGACGGACTCGACAGGCGGTGTGGCAACAACGAGCGGCTTCACAGGTCGGCGGGTCGAAAGCTCCGGACTGGGAAGCGATCGGTCGGCTTGTTGAGGGTTCGTGGGCAAAGGCGGCGGAAGTCCGTCACAACATGGGGATGCGGCTCCCGTAATCCTCGGCGCATCACGGCACAGAGGCTCGCCTGGCCTCCCCCGTACAGGCTGGGGTCGCTTCGGCAGTGGCGGCCCAGATGTTCGTGATCGGCCTCTTGACGACTAACGGAGCGATCAGAAATGCCACTGGGAATGCAATGATTGCCGATCTCTCAGACGTGAAAACTGCGGAATAAATCTCCCTTCACCCTGCAAGTTCAAGTCCCCCGCTGATGACCATTCCTCGTCGAGGGTAACCCGAGCGCTTGCACGAATGACTTCCTCGATGCCTGCCACCACCAGAGTCTTCGCTCGTACCGTTTCATCCCACCCATTTCCTCGAGCATCCGAATGAAGTTGGGATTGCCAGCCTCAACCCGCCGCTGGACGAACGAACCTCCGCTCTCCATCGACACGTCGAGAAGCTCGACCAGGACGTGGCGCTCCGAGGCGTTGAGCCCGTAGCCGTCGGCGACGAGCCGAAGGCGAACGGGACGATCCAGGTCCTCGAATCCCCGTCGGCTGGCGCTCAGATCGTCGTCGATGGGCACACACATCCGAGCGAATGCTGCGAGGTCGAAGAGCGGCCGACCCGGTGCGGCGAAGTCGAAGTCCAAGAGTGCGATGGCTTCGCCATCTCTGAAGACGACGTTCTCTAGGCACACGTCGTTGTGGCAGATCATGACTCCGCCGCACGGATCAGCCAGTTCGTCGCTCCACTTCCCTGCCATGACAGGGATTCGGGACGATGCCTCGTGAAACGACCGCATTAGGGCGGCCATCGAGGAGAGTGCCTGGTCCGTCTGCGCCCAAGCTGGGAACGGTGGTACCGCAACGTCCCCTTCGATGAAGAGCAGCCGTTCTCGGCCGTTGGTTTGAATCTCGACTGGCAGCGAAGCTCCGTCAAACCCAACCGACCTCAGTCCACGCAAGAAGGCGTGCACGGCTTCGGAGTTGGGGTTCGACGGTCGTAGGACGAAGTCACCCTGCCGGACGACCGTTCCGGCGTTTGCAATCCCACCCGGGAGGATCTCGTCCATTGGATCAGTCTTTCAGGGAGTGTCCCGTACCCAATCGGAACGGGGGGCTGGTTGACATGCTGCCACTCGTCGTGGGCACCCGGTGTCGAAGTCAAGCCGGTGCATCCTCCTCTTTCGAGGTTTCATTTGCAAGACCGACCATGCTCGGATCTCACAAGGGGCGGAGGCCCCGCGCCTTGATCGCATCAGGGCAGTGGGGCAGGCACAACGGTGGCAGGGGCATGACGGGAATGGACTTACGAGAGCAACTCCTCGAGGTCCGCCTGCCCGGGTGTTGCCATCACCTTTTGAACCCAGGTACTTTCGGGTCGTCTCGATCGGGGAGGTTTGAGAGCGTATGGCGATCACGACTTCGACCGAGGCGTACTGGGACCCGTACGACGAGGCGATGTTCGCCGATCCGTACCCGGCCTACCAGCGCCTTCGAGACGAGGCCCCGATCTACCGCAACGAACCCCATGACTTCTACGCGGTCAGTCGTTTCGACGACGTCAAGCAGGTGCTCGGCGACCGCGAGCTATTCCTCTCCTGCCGCGGCGACATCCTCGAGATGGTTCAGAGCGGTGCTGACTACCCGCCCGGAACACTGGTCTTCGAAGAGCCTCCGGAGCACACCATCCATCGCAGGCTGTTGTCGAGGGTTTTTACGCCGATGCGGATGTTCGAGCTGGAACCGGCGGTGCGCGGATTCTGCCGCAGCCGGTTAGAGAGCCTTGCTCAGCGTGGTCGATTCGACTTCGTCACCGACATCGGCGCGCACGTGCCGATGCGCGTGATCGGCATGCTCTTGGGCATCCCCGAGAGCGATCAGGAGGCGATCCGAGATGCCTTCTACGACGATATGCGCGCTGACGCTGGAGGACACCACGAGGAGAGCGGGCTACTCAACGGGGACCTGTTCAACGACTACATCGACTGGCGTTACGAACACCCCTCGGACGATCTGACGACAGCGCTGATCAATGCTGAGTTCGAGGACGAGAAGGGAGCGGTTTGCCGTTTGACTCGGCGCGAGGTGAAGAGCTACGTGACCGTTCTGGCGGGAGCGGGCAACGAGACCACGAACCTGCTTATCGGCTGGATCGGCAAGCTGCTTGGCGAGCACCCGGACGCGCGACGAGATCTCGTCAACGATCGCTCTCTCGTGCCGAACGCCATCGAGGAGATCCTGCGATACGAGGCGAACGTACAGGTCGTCGCGAGGTATGTCGGTCGTGACGTAGAGCTGCACGGCCAGATCGTTCAGGGAGGGAACGCGATTCTGGCCATCCAGGGTTCAGGGAACCGTGATGAGCGCGTTTTCCCCGACGCCGATCGCTTCGACATCCACCGCAAGATCGGGCAGCACCTGACTTTCGGGCATGGTCCGCATTTCTGCCTGGGTGCCGCGCTCGGCGCGGGTTGAGGGTCGTGTTGTCCTCGATGAAGTGCTCAAGTACTTCCCGGATTGGGAGGTCGATCTCGAGAACGCGGAGTTCCTGCCGGTGGCCAAAGGCAACAATCGTGGCTGGGGGAAGATGCCCGTCGTAATCGGCTGACTTCCGCCGAGCAGCGATGGAAGTCTCTGTTCTGCTCTACGCGTCGTGCAGTTCCTCACCACGGGCCTTGATGCCGAGGGCCGCTCGTGCGTGGTCGAGCAGTCCGACGAGGTGCCCGCCCCGATGGCCCGTGTTCCAGGGTTCTCCATGGACCTCTTGTACGCAACGAGCGAGAACCCCCCGCCGTCGCGCCCGCCAGGTCTCGCCGATCTGGTCGACGTGAACCTGCCACCGGGCATATCCGATGGATGGTGATCGACCATGCTCCGCCAGGGACGTACGGCGCGCCGAACCATACCGCTGAGCTGCACCGACACCTTGAACCTCGTCTGGGTCGAATGAGGGAGCCTCATGTCCCGCCTTCAGAACGAGCTGCATCCCGGTCGGAGTACGTGCCGTCGGTCGGCCTTCGCCACCATGGGGTCGATCGAACCCGGGGAGGGGGCTGGGACTGTCCGATACTTTGTGAAGGGTCAGAGAGTGAACCTACAAGCGAAAGGAGCGGAGTTATGGTTCGCGTCGGCGAAACTGGTAAATCAAGATATGGCCGGAGGGGTGGCTTGTGCTTGCACTTTTGAGTGAAACTCTGCCTACCCATATTCTCGGACCGTGACGGATGCGCCCTCGACCGCGGCGCAACTTCGCCCTCTACCGTACCGGGCTGGCCGTCTCCGTGGCTCTGCCCTGGGCTCGACGCCAAGGGCTCCGGGCTCCACGACCCCCCGCGGGGTCAACGACGCCCCTCGTTGCGTAGCTCCTCAAGCCGGGCCGTGGCCGTCGCTAGCGCTTCTGGGTCCTCAGCTTGCTCCGCCAGCAGCTTCCTCGATGAACGCGCTGATGATGTTGCGTCGGTGGTTCCCGACTGCTGTTCCGGTCAGCGCGGAGTCGATGGCCCACAGAACGAATGCGGCTTGTTGCTTCTCGATTTTGGTCTCGTGGTGGTTGAGCCCGTGCTGCATAGCTACGTTGCTGATGCGTAGCAACCGATCAAACGTCTGGTCCCGGAAGGCGGACAGGACCGCCAGCCTGATCTCGTCAGTCTCCTCCCGCGTCGCCTTCTCCAGGTAGTTGGCGCGTCCGGCCGTGAGCCGGAGCATCCACAGGACAGCTTGTTCGGGCGTCATCTCGTGGAGTGGGGCCTCAGCTTCGACGGCTCGACAGCCTCCCGTCTAGCCACGGACACCTTCTGCGCCGGAGTGTTACCGCCGTGATGACTACAGTGGCCCGCGCCTGGGTGGTCAGTCCCTTGACCGGCGTAGGCGCGACACCGCTGGCCATTGGTCTTGAGCGCGTCACACAGGTCATGCTCGGATCGCGCGTCTGAGGTCAAGTTCTCGCGCCAGAGTGAGAAGAGCAGGCGGCACACTTCTTCCACCCCGTGTATGACATGTTCCCGGTGCAGATCCAGGGCACTTCCACGGCCAGAACGCCGAAGTCATGTCAAGCCCGAGCCGTTCCGCAAACTGACTCTTCGTCTTCTCCCGGAGCCAGACGGGTGCCCCGTGGGTGGGCGGCTCCTTGCGCCGCTTACGCCTGACGTCCCTACTCATTACCAATTCACCACCATTAGCTGGGGAAAGGTCGCTGGGGGTGCCTCCCGCGCGGCGCGGGCGCGCGGTAGACTCCGCCCGCTGAGTAACTCACCGAACCGGTGAGTAACTGTGAATTAGCTGGGACTTCTCAGGAGCGGCCGTGCACGACCCGCGACGGATCAGTGACAGCGCTGTATTGATCGCCAGCCTCACCCGTAGGCTGACGCTCCTCGCGGACTTCATGGAGCAACCCCACGCCGGGCTCAACCCTCTCGACGGGCTTCACAGTGCAGCTTGGACCAGGCTCTGCATCGAGAGCAGCCAACCGCGAGACTGGGCGATGGCGCACGCGGTCGTTGTCCTCCGTCGCGCTGGACCTCAACGACTGGGCGCGTGAAACCGCAGACCATTCACGACACCCTTCAGCCCCTGCTCGCCGCCCTAACGCGCCTTGACGCCGGGAGCCTGCTCGCCGTCATCTACGCCTGCCCACCGCATATTCGCGGCGATCTGCTCGGGACGTTCGATCGTCAGGCGCGTGGTGCGGAACCCGCTGACCTCGCCGCCGCCATAGGGACGGTCGCGGAGTTCACGACAGAGCCGCTCGTGCCCAAGGGACCCGCCGCCAGCGCAACACGGGACGACCCCGATGCCGGACGCCGTGCTTCGGTGTACGCGGCGGGCGGGCCTGAGGCGGTGAGGGAGTACCTAACACCTACAGCCAGGAGAACGCGTGGAACAGAACCCGCGAGTGACCACCGCCGCCTTGAGCCGCACGAACTCAAGGATGCCCTCCGACCGGGGCTGTTCCCCGACCTCGACAACGCGCGGGGACGGTCAAGAGGAGTGGGACGGCCTGGACGACCTCCGGGAGCAGCACCAACAAGCCCTCGACCGGTGGGCCAGCGCGGGCTCGGCCCAACTGTCCCGCGAGCAGGCAGAGAGCCCTTCGCGGCTCAACATCAAGGAACGTCGCGAGCGGGAAGCCGCCATACACCGCGAGGTCGCGGCAGAGGTCAGCCGCATCGTCTGGGAAGCCCGCGACCTGATCGATGAGTGGCGCTCTGTCGAGGATGCGACGGAAGCCGAACGCCGGGCGGAGATTGAGCAGCTGCGGGCGCGGCTCGCGCAGTTGGAGGTTGAGGACCTGATGCGTCGGGCGGTTGGCCGTCTGGCTCAACCGGCTTGACCCATCCAAGATCGCCCCGGGCATCCACCCGTGGGCGCTGATGGCCGAGACGCCGGAACCGTACCAGCGCCCGATGGGACCCATCGCACGTTCGTTCCAACCACAGGAGGAGGACACATGAACGGCAGACACTGGAGTGACTACAGCGAGCAGGAGCTAGGCCGAATGCGCGCCGGTACGTGCGTGGGCGGGGCGAGGCAG
Organism: uncultured Acidimicrobiaceae bacterium; assembly: GCA_963787485.1. Classification (GTDB taxonomy): domain Bacteria; phylum Actinomycetota; class Acidimicrobiia; order Acidimicrobiales; family RAAP-2; genus Bog-473. Next base: position 1,386,902 of record CAWBDF010000007.1, read on the forward strand.
CCGCAGGCCCTCGTGCCCGCCGACGTCACGGCTCAGACACGGGCGGTCCTCGTCCCGGCGATGGCCGCGGCTGAACCGGCGTACCCGGCGGAGTGGCTTCCAGAAGTCCAGGCCGTCCCCCGTCATCACGGCTCAGACGCCAGCGGACTGGATGCGTGAGCAGCCGCCGCCGTCGCGCAACGGCACCGCGCCCGCGGGCTCGCCGCCCGCCGACGCCTACCCGGCGGAATGGCTGCGGGAGGGCGACATCGCCCCGCCCCGCGGAGTTGGACTCGGCGGAGAGGGTTGCGGTCCACAGGAGGGCTGCGTGATGCCGGCAGTGCCAGAGGATCTACACGGCGAGGAAGGAGCCATCTCGATGGCGGTCAACCCCGGTGCGACCGACATGGAGTTCGTGGTGGCCTGTACCTCATTCCAGCCTCCACGGTTGCAAGTCGATGAGAGCGGGGTTCAGACCCCGATGACGGAGGTCACGGCTCCCGCCCCGCCCACGGCGGGCTTGTACCAGGACACGGTCACGTTCAGAGCAAGGGCGGACACGTCATCATCTGCTTCAACGGGACCACACGTGTCCGTCAGCGCGTTTCCGGGTGGACTACCCTGCCTGGCACGCTACCAACGTGACTGACCGTCGCCGGGACCCTGTCGCCGACGCTGCTGCGGTCGGCGCGACAACGTCCCGTCTCGGCTGAGTACGCCATGCGGTCGGCTGCGTCCTCCCGCCGCTGGTGCGCACCACTGAAAGGGCGCATTGTTCAATGCGTTTCTCCTTTCGCTTGCCGGGCGGGGGGGTATGTCCTTGGCCCTCGCCCGGCGGACGGTTGACGCCGTGCCGCTGCTTCTGGCGCTGCCCCGCACTCTCCGCGCCAGTCCCTGGCCTCGTGTACAGGGCTCGCCCACCTAGGGTGGTAGGAATGGCCGGACAATCGCGTACGCGTGAACTACGGGCGACGTCAGCGGCAGCTACGCGGCCGACTGGTCCGCCGCGTGCCATCGTCTACACGGTCCTGGAACTGCGCGGGCGCAGCCGGATTGCCATTCGAAGATGCGTGGGGGCTGGCGGTGCCGCTGGCCTTGACGGGTGCCGGAGGCGAGGACCAGGCGCGCGACATGGCTGGGGATTTGAACGCGAGCGGCACGACTGGCGTGAGCAGTACCCACGCCCGCGTGCGTAGGCCATCCTCTCGCACCCGCGAACCTCCGGCGTGTCGTCCGGCCGGCCCACCGGGGGAGCGGCCGGAGACACACCCGAAATACGCAGCAACCCTCGTTGTCCGGGCGAAATGGCAGACTTCAGCTCATGGACGAGCAGAAAGGTACGTTTGAGCTTGCGGTAACGCTCGGGAATTCTTCGTTTTCTGCGTCCGGTGATCCAGACCTAGTGCTCCGGATGTTCGGCGAATTCAAGGAATTGGCGGCTGCGACGCCCGACCCGCAGTCCGCGCCGAGCGGCGGAAACCCGCCGAGAGCGCAAAACCAAGTGGCGGCGGGTCCACGGTCGACACGACCAATCTTCCGCTGAAGCCTTTCATAAGTCGAACTCCGCGGGAATAGAGAGAGGGCCACAGCCATGATGGCTTGGTCCGCAGAGATTGGCGGGGCGAAGCAGCTCACCATCACTCAGATCAACGAGCTTTGGAAAAAGACCAGCTTCAAGGCGCCATCTAACCTCGGCAACCTCGGCCGAGATGTACGCCAGCGCGGCAAAAGAAGGGTGGCTCGATTCCGAGGGCACCGGCAAGGATGAGGTGTTCTCCATCAACGGCTACGGCGACGGCGTCGTGGCTGGCTGGGCCACGTCCAAGAGGTAGGAAACCATCGACTCCGTAGGTAGTCAGGTTAAGGGGCTCCAGATGCCCGATCAGGTTCTGACGATGGGTCGTTTGGCGGAGGCAAGGTCCGAATCGAGACTCTTTGCTCCAGCCGCGATAGATGCCTTGATGGACGAGATTGGCCTACCTCGCCCCGCACGTGTCTCCAACGTCATGGGGAGTCTGGAGAAGGGCGGCCTGCTGACCCGAGTCAAGGGTGCTCGCGGCAACGCCTGGAAGCTCACGCCGAGCGGCCGCGGCCGAGCCGAGGAACTAGCCACAGACATGGATCTCGCGGCGCTGATCGCTGAAGCAGCGGAACCCGCGGCGACGGTGTTGGCCGACACGCCGCACCCCGTTATTCCGCCGAGTCTGGCGCCGCCTGCGTTGGTAGGACCGCTCCACGCATTCCTCGAGAGATTCCCGTTCGAGCGCAACGTGTTCGGGATGACTCGCTTCCCCGGCAAGTCGGAAAACGGCGAACTTGATCCGATTGCGCCCGCGCTAGAGACAGCACATACGGTGTGCGACCGTCACGGCCTCGTTTTTCACCTCGCCTCAGACCGCAGCATCGTCGACGACCTTTGGGCCAATGTCGCAGCACACATGTGGGGTTGCCGCTACGGAATCGCGTTCGCCGAGGAACGGACACCCCGTGGTCTCAACTACAACCTCACAATCGAGATAGGCAGTTGCCTGGTGCTTGGTCGCAGGATCGCGCTGCTGAAGGATGAACCCGTCGAACGGCTCCCAACCGATTTGATCGGCCACATCTTCACCGAGGTCAATCTGGACGATCCGTCAACAGTCGAGGCCGCGCTGGAAGACTGGATCAAGAACACGCTCTCGCTGAGTTTCTGAGGGCAGCAATGTGCCTCGCGTTCAAGGTCCCGCTGGCGACTACGTAGCCGGGCTCTCTTCTACCCCAAAGTAGTCGAGGTCGATGCGCTTGATCTCATAGCGCGTCGCGACGCTCACGCCAACGCCGTGGTCAATCATCAGCTGCGCAAGCTCCGGTCCGTCGACAAGGATCACTCGCGGTGAGACGCTGTCCGCGTACTCACTCGCCTCGCGGCTGAACGAGGACGTTGTGATGAAGACGCCTTTGGTGGCGCGCTGGCCGTGGAGCGCGCCGACGAACCGTTGGATGTCGGGGCGTCCGACGGTGTTCGACCACTTCTTGGCCTGGACGTAGATCAGGTCGAGCCCGAGCTTGTCCTCGCGGATCACGCCGTCAACGCCTTCGTCGCCGCTCTTGCCGAGACGTTCGGCCGCGTCCTCGCGTGAGCCGCCGTAGCCCATCGCCTGGAGCACGTCCAATACGACTTGCTCGAAAAACTCGGCCGACTGCTCGCTGATGCGCTCCAGGACGTCACTGGCCAGCGCGGCACGAAGTTCGCGGTAGGCAGACGCAGCGCGCTCTTCAGGCGTTGCGTCATCAGCCACCGGGAGAACCGCCTGCGCGCTTGCCTCGGAGCGAGGACGAGGCGGCGGAGCGTCTCGGGACCTGAACTCGCGGAACTCCTCGAAGAGGTCGAGCACAGAGTTGTCGACTCGTTCGGGATGGTCGCGGAGTACCTCACGGCCGCGGTCGGTGATGCGATAGACGGACCGCCGCGGCCGGGCGAGCAGCCCGGCGCGATACAGGTAGGTCAGCGCCCAACCCACACGGTTGCGGAGCGGTTGTGTCGCGGCCGCTTGGGAGACGTTCCTCAACGTCCTCTGGGCTCAGCTGGAACTGGCTGATGATCGCCTCGCGGATCGATGCGGCGTTCCAGTCCTGCCCGTCCTCCGTGAGCGCGAGCACAGGACGCATGAGCGTCTGATAGTCCGGGACCGGCACGCGCCGAACCCTACCCAGCTTGGCGGCCGCAACCCGTCCTTGGTCGGATTCCGCTGCTTGAGCTGGAGACTGGTTCCCTGGCGGGATGCCGCACCGCGGCATCCAGGTGCCACGTGACCTTCTCCTCGACTGCATCGAGGACCACTGGATGCCGGTCCTCCCGCCGCTCGCGACTCGCGGCTGGACGCCCTAGCCTCTCTGACGGGGTCAGGGGGTAAATCCCCAGCTAATCCCGGGGATCGGAGGGAATCGCTTGCGTTCGGTCGCGGAACCGGGTATAAGTCCGCTCCCGCTGGGCGGCGAAGCTCGGCGGCGTAGGACCGGACCGGGCCGGAGCCCCGGACGACATAGATGAATCCCTGGCGGTGTTCCGCCGTTCAATGTCGTCCCAAGGAGGGTTCCAAATGCCCAAGGCGAAAGTCATCAGGCGGTCGCGGCCTGACCTGTTCGCTGACGATCAGGTCTACAGCGTCACTGAGATCGCGGACGCGCTCAGCGTTTCCGCCAGCATGGTCGTGGCGTGGTGTCGTGATGAGCGGATTGATCCGGAAGGAGTGATCATCCTGCCGCGAGGGCGACGAGTCCATGGTTGGGCGATCAATGCGTTCATCCGGTCGTTGAAGTCCGGCGCGTAATGTTGACCGCGGCGCTCGCCGCGGCGGAGCAGGTGCCCATCTTCCCCGTCTGGTGGACGGTGAATGGTGTATGCGCCTGCTCCGCCGGGGAGCATTGCGATCGCCCGGGCAAACACCCGCTCATCACGAACTGGGGGAAACGGGCGACACAGAACCCTGCTCAGATCAAGCGCTGGCTACGTAGGTGGCCACGGGCAAACTGGGCCATGCCCACGGGCGAGCGGAGTGGGTATGTCATCGTGGACACATTGCCGGGCTCGCGCCCGCGCCTACAGCCGACGTTCACGGTCCGCACCGGTAACGCCGAACATTGGTACTACAGGTGGCCGGGGCACGAGGTCCGGAACCGGGAGATCAAGGCGCACGGTGTTGACGTCATCCGGGGCGACGGCGGCTATGTCTTGATCCCGCCCTGCGTTCACGCCAATGGCACGGTGTATGAGGTCATCCGGCGTGGTGGTGTCCGGGCGTTTCCGGCTGCGCTGCTCCCTCATTCGCCGCCCGCGCCGCGTAAGACGGGAGTGGACCGTGAGGGGTACGTCTCGAAGGGCGAGCGGCATCCGTGGCTGTTCACGGTCGGCTGCTCGATGCGGCATTTCGGCGTCCGTGAGCCGGGGATTCGGGCCGCGCTGTTGGCGATGAACGAGCACCAGTGCGTGCCGCCTAAGTCTGAGGCAGACATCAAGCGGCTCGCGCATGACATTGCCAAGCGCTACAGCGCCAGCGCCTCGGGACCGCGTTGGCCCCGGCTGGACTTCCCCTGCCCGCTGTGCGGTGGTGTCGCAGCAGCCACGTTCAAGACGGACCGCTACGGCGAGCTGGGCTGGTTGATCTCGTGCTGGGGTGAGTGCTCGGAGAACGGCTCCCGCGCTGAGTACCTGCCGAAGCTCGCCACCGAGCTTGGTCTTGAGAAGTCGGCACTGAAGGAAGCCATTGTGGCGCGGATCGCAACTGGAACGTCCCGTCCTGCTCGGTTGCCCCTTGCCGTACCTGACCCTAACCCCAGGCCTATCCCGCCGCACACGGGAGACAGCCGGAAACCACACTCAAAACACCCCTAGCGCCACGGCCCGCCGTGAAGGGGCGGGCCGTAGGAAGGAGAATCCGTGTCGTTCAGCTACGTGAAGCGTACCGCTGCTGCGGTAAGGCCCACAACCGCGATGGTGTGGGATGACGAATGACCAAACCGCGTATCGGGGGCTGGATGTTCAATACCACACCGGAATCCTGTCCGCGCGGGGCGTGGTAATGGCACGCAAAGGAACAACCCAGACCGACAAGCTGATCAAGCTCGCCGACAGCTTGTTCGACTTCTACGTGGATGACGTGCGACAGGAGGTGGTAGCCGTTCCGCGTACGGGTCCGCGCGTCGGGGTCAAGTTGAAGGGCAGGGATGCCCTGAGCGGTCAGCTCGTCAGAGCGTATTACCACAAGCACGGGAACGTACCCAATGGTGAAGCCATGACCCGGGCTATCAGCCTCTTCACCGCGCGAGCGGAGGACCCGATCACGACATATCTGCGCTGCGCCCGCTTGGACACTGATGCTCTCGCTCTAGACCTCGGTACGGGAACGGGCGAGTGTGTGGTGATCAAAAGCGGGCGTTGGCAAATCGAGGAGCGTGGGCCGGTGGTGTTCCGGCGGACGAATAGCACGGCGGCAATGACGACCCCTAGACGTAACGGGAAGCTCGCTCCACTTCGTGACCTCTTCAACTTGGATCAACAGACGTGGGAGCTAGTCCGGGTGTGGCTGGTATTAGCCTGGCTTGAGAACATTCCAGTTCCGATCCTCGCTCTGTTGGGACCGAACGGCGCGGGTAAGACGTTCTTGGCCAAGCTGTGTGTTCAGCTGACCGACCCCAAGCCCGCCCTGCTTCGGAAGATTCCTGACAAGGCGGGTGATTGGCCCATATTGTTGAACAACAATCGTGTCGTAGGGCTGGACAACGTCAGCCGGATGAAGCAGGGCGTGAGCGATGACATAGCGCGCGGTGTTACGGGCGACGGGGACAGCAGGCGCGCGTTGTATACAGATGATGATGAGGTCATCTTCAACTACCGGCGCGCGTTCATCCTAACGTCGATTGACCCGGGAGCTATGCAGGGCGACTTCGCTGACCGGCTAATGGCGGTGATTCTGAAGCGGATTCAGAAGCGGTTGAGGGAGGAGCAGATGGATTCCACCCTCAGTCGCATGATGCCCGGCTTGTTCGGTGGGTTGTTGGGGACGGTCGCGCGAGTGTTGGCCAACCCCGTGGAGGTCGAGGACCTGCCACGTATGGC
>CAWBDF010000008.1:5000-125960 GCA_963787485.1 uncultured Acidimicrobiaceae bacterium
TAGACGTAGAGCAGCCCGCCTCGGCCGAACATCACTTCGGTCCGGGGCGTCAGGCCCCGAAAGGCGTGCGAGGCCGCGTCATTGGCGCCGTGATAGGCCTCGACCTCCACGATCCGCCCCGCCCGCTCGCCGCGGACCAACACCTTGTTGAGCAACCACGGCGCGACGGCGAGCGGTCCTCGGGCGAGGTCCCTCCGCTGCACCGGACCACCCTGGCGCGACAGTCCGCGTCGGCGCCACTCGGCCGGCGGCTCGGGCGAAGGCGACGGCGCGTCGAGCTCGGACGCGCGATCCGAAGGTCTCCGGCGCCCCCAGGGGGATCGACACCGGGGCGGCGACTCTCGGTCAGCTGGGCTCGGAGGGCGGCTCGGGGGGGCGCCACTGCGCCAACCTGGTCCGGTCGACCTCCAGCCGGCGCGCGAAGCGGTTCGCCTGGTCGGCGACCGGTCCTGGGCCGGCGCCGCCCGGCGTCCGCCGGCGGCTCACCGCCACGCCGGGCTCGAGCAGCCGCACCGCCTCATCACCGAGGTCGGGATGGGCGGCCACCAGCTCGACGAGGGGTACGTGCCGCTCGAGCGACTCGCGCACCAACCCCCCGACGAGGGCGTGGGCCTGGCGGAACGGCATGCCCCGCTCCACCAGCATCTCGGCCAGGTCGACGGCGCAGGCGGCCGGGCCGTCGGCGGCCTCCTGCATCCGCGCCTCGTTCCATGACGCCGTGTCGTAGACCCCGCGCAGCGCCCTCAGGGCCCGCAGCACCTGTACCACGGCATCGAAGAGGGGTTCCTTGTCCTCTTGGAGATCGCGGTTGTAGGCCAAGGGCAGGCCCTTCAGGGTGCCGAGCATGCCGCTCACATGGCCGATCAGCCGGCCCGCCTTGCCTCGGGCCAGCTCCGCCACGTCGGGGTTCTTCTTCTGCGGGAGCATCGAGCTCCCCGTGGCGTAGGCGTCGTCGAGCGTGCAGAACCCAAACTCCTCGGTCGACCACAGCACGAGCTCCTCTCCGAGGCGGGACATGTGGACGCCCAGGAGGGCGAGGTCAAAGAGCGCCTCGGCGACGAAGTCGCGGTCGGAGACGGCGTCCAGGGAGTTCTCGAACCGGGCGCGGAACCCGAGCTCCGCCGCCACGAAGTCGGGGTCCAGCGGCAACGACGATCCGGCCAACGCACCTGCGCCGAGCGGGGAGATGTTGAGTCGGTCCACCGTCGACAAGATGCGGTCGACGTCGCGGGCCAACGCCCAGCCGTGCGCCAGGAGGTGGTGGGCCAACATGACCGGCTGCGCCCGTTGCAGGTGCGTGTACCCCGGGAGGTAGACGTCCCCGGCCTCCCGCGCCCGTCGGGCCAGGGTGTCCTGCAGCGACACGATCTCGGCAGCCACGTCGACCAGAGCCCGACGGCACCACAGGCGAAGCGCCGTGGCGACCTGGTCGTTGCGGCTCCGTCCCGTGTGCAGCTTGGCGCCGACCTCGCCGGCCAACTCGGTGACCCGGCGCTCAATGGCCGTGTGGACGTCCTCGTCACCGGGAGCGAAGGCGAAGGTGCCCGAGTGAAACTCGTCCTCGACCGTGCCCAGGGCGTGGAGGAGGGCCGCCACTTCCGCGTCGCGAAGGATCCCGGCCTTGCCCAGTCCCTTCACGTGGGCGCGCGAGCCGGCCAGGTCGTCGCCGGCCAAGACGCGGTCGAAGGGCAGGCTCACCGTGAACTCGGCGACGGCGTCGGCCATGCCGGCCGCGATGCGGCCTTCCCAGAGGGTCACGCCCCGACCCTCCCATCACTCTCGGACGCTCCGGGTCCCTGCCGGGCCGACCAGGTGGCCAGTCCCAGCCCCCACAGGCGGACGAAGCCCTCGGCGTCTTGGTGGCGAAAGGTGTCCGACGCGTCGTAGGTGGCCAGTCCATGGTCGTAGAGCGCTACCGGGCTGCGCCGGCCGACGACGGAGCAGGTCCCGGGCGCGGCGAAGCGCAGGCGCACCTCGCCGCTCACGTGGCGCTGGCTCTCGCTGACGAACGCCTGGAGCGCCGAACGAAGCGGCGAGTACCACATGCCGTCGTAGACGAGCTCGGACCAGCGGGGCTCGAGGCGTGCCTTCTCGTGGTGCAGGTCACGCTCGAGTGTCAGGTCCTCGAGATCGGCGTGGGCCACAATGAGCGACAGGGCGGCCGGGCACTCGTAGACCTCGCGGCTCTTGATCCCCACGCGCCGGTTCTCGACCATGTCGAGTCGGCCGAAACCGCGACTCCCGGCCAGCTCGCCCAAACGGCCGATCAGGGAGGCCACGGGGTACGACGTGCCATTGAGGGAGACGGGCACGCCGGCCTCGAAGCCGACGACGACCTCGACCGGCGCGTCGTCTCGGACCCGGGTGAGCGTGTAGACGTCGTCAGGAGCCGGCGCCCAGGGGTCCTCGATGGCTCCGCACTCAATGGCCTTGCCCCACAGGTTGTCGTCGATCGAGTACAGCTTCTCCTTGGTCACCGTGATCGGGATCTCCCACTTGGAGGCCAGCTCGACGCAGTCCTCCCTCGTCAGCCCCCAGACCCGGGCGGGTGCCAGGATCCCGAGGTCGGGTGCCAGGGCGCGCACTCCCACCTCGAAACGCACCTGGTCGTTCCCCTTGCCCGTGCAGCCATGGGCGACCGAGGTCGCTCCGTGCCTTCGGGCCTCCGCCACGAGATGTCGCACGATCACCGGACGCGACAGGGCCGAGACCAACGGGTACTTGCCCTCGTAGCGGGCGTTCGCCTGGAGCGCGGGGACGCAGAACTCCTCGGCCAGCTCGCGGCGGGCGTCGATCACCACGGCCTCGACCGCCCCGGCAGCCAGGGCCCGGGCGCGCACGGCGTCCCAGTCCTCCCCACCCCGATCGGCTGCCTGGCCGACGTCGACGGCCACCGCGACCACTTCGGCGTCCTGGTGTTCCATCAGCCAGCGCACCGCCACCGACGTGTCGAGCCCGCCGCTGTAGGCCAACACCACCCGTTCCGACATCTCAGCCTTCTTCCTTGCCGTTCAACGTGATCCGATTCCCATCGGCCATGCCGGCCACGTCCCGCAGTTGCCCGGCCATGGTGGCGCCGCCGACGTGCTCGTCGGCGACGACCAGGACGGTGTCGTCGCCGGCCACCGTCCCGACGACACCTTCGAACCCGCTGCGGTCCAGCGCGGAGCCGACCACATGGGCCGAACCCGGTGGGGTCCGGAGGACCACCAGGTTGCCCGAGTGCGCCACGTCCACCACCCACTCCCCCATCACCCGGCGCAGGTGGTCCTCGGGCGCGATCTGCTGTGAAGGGAGTTCGGGGAGGGCGTAGGCGGTCTCCCCACCGGGGATGCGCACCTTGACCGCGCCCAGGTCTTCGAGGTCACGCGACACGGTGGTCTGCGTCGCGTCGACCCCCTGCTCGGCCAGCATGGCCGCGAGTTGGGCCTGGCTGGTCACCGGCTGGGACTCGAGCAGCTTCGTGATCCGGTGCTGACGCTGGTGCTTGGTCACGCGACCTCCTCCACCTTCCCCGCTCATGCCGATCCTCCGAGTACCCAGGCCAGAATGCCGCGCATGGCGGTCCTGCGGTGCGCCGCCTGGCGCCACACCAGCGAACGGGGTCCCTCGAAGACTTCATCGGTGATCTCCTCGCCGCGATGCGCCGGCAGGCAGTGCAGGACGGCCACGTCCGGTGAGGCCTGAGCGACCAGGCTGTGGTCGATGGTGAAACCGTCGAACGCGCGGAGGCGCGCCACGCGTTCGGACTCCTGGCCCATGCTGGTCCACACGTCCGTGTAGAGCACCGAGGCGCCCCTGGCCGCCTCGTGCGGGTCGTCGGACTGGCGCACCGTGCCGTGGCGTCCGGCGTCCTCCGCCAGCGCCTGGAGGGCGGAGAGCTCCCGGACCGAGAACATGTAGTCGGCCGGCGCGGCGATCCGCACCTCCATCCCCTCGAACAGGGCTGCCTTGGCCAACGAGCGCGCCACGTTGTTGGCGTCACCGACGTAGGCGAGAACCCGGCCCTGCAGGGAGCCGAAGGTCTGGCGCATGGTGAGCACGTCGGCCACCGCCTGGCATGGGTGCGCGGCATCGGAGAGGAGATTGACCACGGGGACGGAGAACCCGCTCCGTTCCAACGCGGTCGCCATGCGGGCGAAGAGCGCGTGGTCGAAGACACGGGCGCAGATCACCTGGTGGTAACAGGCCAGGGTGCGGGCCACGTCCTCCGCCGTCTCACGCACGTCGAGGCCCACCTCGGCGCCCGAAATGTACACGGGGTGGCCGCCGAGGTCGACGACCGCCATCTCGGAGGCGTTGCGGGTCCGTGCGGAGGGCTTCTCGAACAGCAACGCCACGCCTCGCCCGGCCAGACACCGCGGTGGCGGCGACTCGAGCGCGGTCTCCACCAAGCGCGGCCAGTCCCCCGGGTCCACGTCGTCAACGTCGAAGAGGTCGGGCATCGATCAGCGCCCCACCAGGACGTCGCGCAGCACCGCGAGCGCGGCCTCGATCTCGCCGTCGCTCACCACGAGCGGCGGAGCGAGCCGAAGGGCGTCGGGGCACACCGGGTTCACCAGCAGCCCCCGACGCAGCGCGCGCTGCGAGACCTCGGGCGCCGTCGGCGCCTGGAGCTGAGCGGCCAGGAGCAGCCCCGCCCCGCGCACCGAGACCACCCCGGGCAGGCGGCCCAAGCCTTCGGCCAGTAGGGCGCCGGCCCGCCGAGCCCGCCCGCAGACGTCCTCGGCCTCCATCACGGCCAGCGTCGCCCTGGCCGCGGCGAGAGCCAGAGGTTGCCCGCCGAAGGTCGACCCGTGGTCCCCCGGGCTGAACGCGGCCGCGACCTCGGCGCGCGCCCAGCAGGCGCCCACGGGCATCCCGTTGCCCAACGCCTTGGCCATGGTGACCACGTCGGGACGCAGTGCCTGGGCCTGGAAGGCGAACCACCGGCCGGTGCGACCGAGCCCGGTCTGCACCTCGTCGAGCATCAAGAGCGCATCATGGTCGGTACACAGGGCGCGCACGGCCCCGAGGTAGTCCGAGCTCGGCACCACGACCCCTCCCTCGCCCTGGAGGGGCTCGAGCAGGACGGCGGCCACGGGGTTGGCCTCGAGCGCCTTCTCCAGCGCGGTGAGGTCGTCGTACGGCACGTGGACGAACCCTTCGGGGAGCGGGCGGAACGGGGCCTGCTTCTCGGGTTGCCCGGTGGCGGTGAGCGTGGCCAGGGTCCGACCGTGGAACGAGTTGTCGGCGCTGACCACCACGTGACGTCCCTCGCCGGCCCAGCGGCGGGCCAGCTTGAGCGCGCACTCGTTGGCCTCTGCACCGGAGTTGGCGAAGAAGACCTGCCCCCCGGCTTGCCCGGTCCCGCCGTTGACCAGCCGATCGAGGGTGCGCGCCACCTCGGGGGCCAAGATGTTGCCGTACAGGTTGGACACGTGGCACAGCGTCCCTGCCTGCTCGGCCACCGCCTCGGCCACGACCGGATGGGCGTGGCCGAGCGACACGACGGCCAGTCCGGTGACGAAGTCGAGATATTCGCGACCGCTGGCGTCGTAGAGCACGGTGCCCCGGCCGCGCACGAAGGTCACCGGGGGGTCGGCGTAGGTGCGCATCAGCGCCTCACGTCCCGTCACGACCTCACCATCGTCCCAACCCCCGAATCGGTGAAGAGCTCGAGCAGCAGCGCGTGGGGGACGCGTCCGTCCAAGATGTGTGCCCGGCTGACGCCGGAGCGCACGGCGTGGGCGCACGCCTCGACCTTGGGCATCATGCCGCCCTGGACCCCGCCGCTGCGGACGATCTCCTCGATCACCTCCAGCGAGGCCTGGTGGATCACGGTGGACGGGTCCTCGGCCACCACCCGCAGTCCCTCGGTGTCGGTGAGGAAGATCAGCTTCTCCGCCGACAACGCCTCGGCCAGCGCGCCGGCCACCGTGTCGGCGTTGATGTTGTAGGCCTGGCCCGACTCGTCGATTCCGATCGTTGCCACCACCGGGATGAGCCCTTCGGCGACCAGACGCTGCAGCATGGTCGGGTCGACCACCGAGACGTTGCCCACGAACCCGAGGTCGGCGTGGCTGGGGCTGGCGGTGATGAGGTTGGCGTCCTCGCCCGAGAGCCCGACGGCGAGCGGCCCGTGGACGTTGATGGCCGACACGATCTCGCGGTTGACCTTTCCCACCAGCACCATCCGGGCGATGTCGAGCGTGTCGGCGTCCGTCACCCTCAGCCCGTTGCGGAACTCGCTCTCCTTGCCCAGGCGGGCGAGGAGGGCGCCGATCTGAGGTCCGCCGCCGTGCACCACCACCGGGAGGATGCCGACGGCGCGCATCAGCACCACGTCCTGGGCGAACGATGCCAGCGGGTCCGCAGGGCCGTCGAGCGACGCCTGCAAGGCGTTGCCCCCGTACTTGACCACGACGATCTTGCCGAAGAAGCGCCGGATGTACGGGAGCGCTTCCACCAGGACCGAGGCCGTCTTGGCCGCCGCGGCCTTCTGGGCCCGCGTGGCCGTGGGCGGGACGCCGGGCTCCGCGCTCACGAGGTCGTCCGGTTCTCGTCGATGTAGCCGTAGCCCAGGTCCGTTCCGAGGACCACGGCCTCCCCTTGACCGAGGCCCAGGTCGCAGTCGATCTCGACGTGGCGCCCCGCCATGTGGCGGGCGACCGCGGCCTCATCGTGCGGCCGGGCCACCCCGGCGGCGCACACCACGACGCCTCCGTAGGCGATCGAGGCGCGGTCGAGCTCGAAGGGGACCCCCGCCGAGCCCAGCTCGGACACGATCCGTCCCCAGTAGGGGTCCTCCCCGAACAACGAACACTGCACCAGCAGCGAATCGGCCACCTTCCGGGCGGCCCGGTGGGCCTCACGGTCGCTCGTCGCGCCCCGGACCCGGACGTGGGCGATCTTGGTCGCTCCCTCGGCGTCGGCCACCATCTGCTCGGCCAACAACCGGCACCCCTCCGTCAGCGCGGCGGTGAACGCGGCCGCCGAGGGCCGCCACCCAGCCCCGTTGGCGAGGACCAGCACCGTGTCGTTGGTCGAGGTGCATCCGTCGACGGTGATCTCGTTGAACGAGGCGCCCACGGCTTCGTGCAGGGCCACCTGCAGCATGGCCGGGTCCACGGCGGCGTCGGTGGTGCAGACCGCCAGCATGGTGGCCATGTCGGGTGCCAGCATCGCCGCCCCCTTGGCCATGCCCCCGATGGTGAAGCCCTCGCCCGCGACGACCATCTCCTTGGGCACGGTATCGGTGGTCATGATGGCCCGCGCCGCCTTCGACGCCGCGTCACGGCCCGCCGCGCGCGCCATCACGATGGGCGCGATCTCGGGGATCACCGCCTCAATCGGGAACGGGATCCCGATGAGGCCGGTCTGGCAGACCAGGATCTCCTGTGCCGTGGCGCCCACGTCGCCGGCCACGGCCGCACAGAGTCGCGCCGCGGCCTCCCGCCCGGGCAACCCGGTCGCCGCGTTGGCGTTGCCCGAAGTGAGGATCACGCCGGCGGCCCGGCCCCCCGTCGCCTCCAGGTGGGCCCGGCTGACCTGGACCGGCGCCGCGGCAGCCAGGTTGGCGGTGAAGACTCCGGCGGCCGGCACGGGGCGGCCATCGGCCGTGGCCACCACGGCGACGTCCGGCCTCCCACCCGCCTTGATTCCCGCCGTCCCGCCCACGGCCACGAAACCAGGCGGCGCCGTGACGCTCACGGGGTCACCCCAGCCCGGGGCAAGCCGGTCGTCTCGGGAAGTCCGAGAGCCGCGTTGGCGCACTGGACGGCCTGCCCCGAGGCCCCCTTCACCAGGTTGTCGAGGGCGCACAGGCTCAGCACCCATCCGGTGCGCGGGTCGACCCGGGCCGTGACGTACGCCGTGTTGGACCCCGCCGTGGCCTTGGTCGAGGGCGCGACGTCGACGACGTGCACGAACGGCTCGCCGTCGTAGGCGTCACCGAGCGCCGTCATGACCGTGTCGGTGGTGAGCTCGGGCCCGCCCCCGACCGGGCGCGCGTAGCAGGTGGCCAGGATGCCCCGGGTCATGGGCGCCAGGTGCGGAGTGAAGAGGACCTGTGAGCCCGTGCCCAGGATCTGCTCCATTTCAGGGGTGTGCCGGTGGCGCAGCAGCCCGTAGGCGATGAAGTCCCCGTCGACCGATCCGAACTGCAGGGAGTCCTTGGGCGCCCGTCCGGCGCCCGAGACGCCAGATGCGGCGTCGACCACGATTCCCGTCGCTTCGACGAGGCCGGCGCGTACGAGCGGGGCCAAGGCCAAGCCGGCCGCTGTCGGGTAGCAGCCGGCGGCGGCGACCAAGGTGGCGCCGGCCAATGCCGGTCGGAACAGCTCGGGCAGCCCGTAGACCGCCTCGGCCAGGAGCTCGGGAGCGACGTGGGCCTCGCCATACCATTCCGGGTACCGTGCGGCGTCGCGCAGGCGGAAGTCGGCCGCCAGGTCGACCACGACGCCGACCCGGCCGCGCAGCTGGGGGACGATGCGTTGTGACTCCCCGTGGGGCAGAGCGCTAAAGACGAGGTCGAGCCCATCCAGCCGGGCCGGCTCGGGCTCCTCGTAGGTGAGCCCCGGATAGGCCGCGGCCAGGGACGGAGTGTGGACTCCCACTGGCTCACCGGCGTGAGTGTGGGCGGTGACGACGGCCACCTCCAGCAGCGGATGGCCTTCGAGCAGCCGCAAGAGCTCGGCGCCCGTGTAGCCCGACGCCCCGACGATGCCCGCCTTCATTGCATCAGTATACATAATCCTGCATATTCATGCGTTCCGGCGGAACCGCGGCGGGCTGCGCCGGTCGGCGTCCGTCAGGGCCGGCCCCGCCCGTCAACGCAGCACGGCGCCGAACTCGGTTTCCACCGCCGCGATGCACCGAGCCCGACGGTCTCCGACTTCGGCGTCGGTCAACGTGCGCTCGGACGAGCAGAACCGCAACCGGTACGCCAGGCTGCGCTCCCCGTCGTCGATCCCCGGGCCGCGGTACACGTCGAAGAGCCGCACCGACTCGAGGAGCTCGCCGGCGGCGACCCGCAGGACCTCGGCCACCTCGTCGGCACCGTGGCGCTCGGCCACCACGAAGGCCAGGTCCACGTCCGACGACGGGAAGCGACTGACCGCTCCGCCGACGGTACGCCGGCGCGGCACGAGCGACTCGTCGAAGAGGACGCCCAGGTCGACCTCGAGCCAGCCGATCCGACGAGGCGAGCCGCTGACACCCGCCAGCTTGAACGACGAGGCCACCGCGGGGTCGATCTCCCCGACGGCACCGATCACCGCGTGTGCGTCACCGCCGCCGTCCTGGTCGGCGGGCCGGTACACCACCAGCTGGGCCGCACGCGTCGGGTGCAGCCCGGGCAAAGCCGTGCCGCCGCGCTCGGGCGGCACCAGGCGGACGCCCTCGACGGCGAAGGCCCCGGCCAGCACCTGCCACGCCGCCACGGCGGTGCGGGCATCGTCGTCCTCGAGGGCGAACACCGCGCTCGAGCACCTCGCGCTCCCCGGGCAGCTCGGCGCGTCCCGTGCCGCCGGCGCCGGCCCGTTCGACCACCCGTGGCGCGCCATCGCCGGGGTGCGAGAAGACCACGCCCACCTCGAAGAGGCGGATCTCGCCCTGGCGGCGCGCCGCGTTGTGCGCCAGCGCCGCCAGGAGACCGGGCATGAGCGAACGACGCAGGAAGGGCCTGTCGGCGTCGAGCGGGTTGGCCACCCGCACGGCGGCGCCGGACAGGCCCACCATGTCGTCCGCGGCGGCGGGGACGAAGGTGTCCGTCCATCCCTCCGATGCACCGAGGCCGACCAGGATGTCCTTGAGCGTCCGCCGCGCGTGCTGCCGCGGGTTCAGCCCACCGGGCTGCGGCCACGTCGGGATCCGGCGCGGCACGTTCGAGTAGCCCAAGGTCCGGGCGATCTCCTCAACGACGTCGTCCACTCCGTAGGGTTCGAGGCGCACGTCGGGCCGGTTCGTCGGCACTTCGACGGTGAGCGTCCCTCCGTCGTCCTCGAGCACCGTGAAGCCGATGGGCTCGAGCAACCGGGCGACGTCGGTGGCCCCGAGGGACACCCCGATCTGGCGATGCACGCGCTCGAGGGGAACACGGACGACAAAGGGCTCGGGGACTTCGGCACGGACGTCGAGCACCCGGTCGGCCACGCGGAGCCCGGGCACGGATTCGGCCACCAGCTGGCAGAAGCGTCGCACCGACGGCTCAATCGCCCAGGGGTCGCACCCCCGCTCGAAGCGGGCCGAGGCCTCCGTGCGCACTCCGAGTCGCTTGGAGGTGCGGGCAATGGCCATGGGGGTGAAGTAGGCGGCCTCGAGGAGCACCTCGGTCGTGGAGCGCTCGATCTCCGAGGAGGCTCCACCCATGATCCCGCCGATGCCCACCGGCGTGCCTTCGGCGTCGCAGATGAGGCAGTCCTCGCCGGTGTCCCCCAGGCTGCGGCCCCGCACGCCGACGCTGCGCTCGACACCGTCGAGTGTCTGGAGCGTCTCTCCCGGTCTGGCCCGGCGGACCGAGAGGCCGCGTCCGGGCAGCTTCGCCAGGTCGTAGGGGTGGGTGGGCTGGCCCAGTTCGAGCATGACGTAGTTGGACGCGTCGACCACGTTGTTGATGGGGCGCATCCCGGCCAGCAGGAGACGCCGGGCCAACCACGAGGGTGACGCCCCGACCACCACGTCGGAGAGCACGCTCACCGTGAGCCGTGGGCACAAGTCGGGCGAGTCGACCGAAGCAGAGGCCAGACTCTCGACCGGCCGGCCGCTCGGCTCGGGCTCCGGCGGCTCGGGCACCGAGCAGGGCAGCCCCAGGCGTCCCGCCAGGTCGCGGGCGACTCCGGTCATGCACCAGGCGTCGGGGCGGTTCCCCTCCACGGCGAGGTCGAAGACCACGTCGGGCTCGAGCCCCAGCGCCTCCATCAGCGGCGTGCCCGGCTCGCCCGGCGCGTCGTCGCCCAGGATGAGCAGACCGGCGCCGTCGTCGGAGAGGCCGAGCTCGCGGCCCGAGCACAGCATGCCGTTGGACCAGATGCCGCGCATCTTGCGTCGGGCGATCTCGAACCCTCCGGGCAGGATGGCGCCGACCGGAGCCAGGGGCACCCGGTCCCCCACCGAGAAATTGTGCGCGCCGCAGACGATCTCGAGGGGCTCTGCGCCCGCGTCGACCAGGACCAGTCGAATCTTGTCCGCGCCCTCAATCGGTCGGATCTCGACGACCCGGCTGACCACCACGTCACTCAGCCCCTCGCCCACGCGCTCGATCGCTTCGACCACCAGCCCGAGGTCGTCGAGGGCGTCACGCAGCACCCCGACGTCGTCGGGAAACGGGGCGAAGTCACGGAGCCAACTGAGCGGAGCGCGCATGTCCGGGTTCAGAACTGCGTCAGGAAGCGGATGTCGTTCTCCAGGAACGAGCGCAGGTCGGGAACGGCATGGCGCATCTGGGCCAGGCGGTCGATGCCGAAGCCGAAGGCGAACCCCGACCAGACCGAGGTGTCGATGCCCACGGCGGCGAACACCGCCGGGTCGACCATGCCGCACCCGCCCAACTCGATCCACCCGGTGTGCGAGCAGGTGCGGCACCCCTCGCCGAGGCAGAGCGTGCAGGTGATCTCGAACTCGGCCGACGGCTCGGTGAAGGGGAAGTAGGCCGGGCGCAGGCGCGACTGCATACCCGGACCGAAGTAGGCCTCGGTGAAGACCTGAATCGTGCCGGCGAGGTGGCCGAAGGTGATGTCGCGGTCGACCACCAACCCTTCGATCTGGTTGAAGACCGGCAGATGGCGGGCGTCGGGGGTGTCGAGGCGGTAGCACTTGCCCGGCATCACCGAGTGGATGGGCAACGTTCCGTCCCGCACGGCTGCTTCCATGAGGTGGATCTGCACCGGGGAGGTGTGCGTGCGCAGCAGGATGGTCTCGGGCTCGCCCAGGTCGAGGTACATGGTGTCGAACATGTCGCGGGCCGGATGGGCCGGCGGCATGTTGAGCGCCTCGAAGTTGTACCAGTCCGTCTCGGCTTCGGGCCCCTCGGCCACCGTGAAGCCCATGCCGACGAAGACGTCCTCGAGCTCGGCCCGGGCCTGGGTCACCAGGTGCAGGTGACCTCGGGCCATCGGCGAGCGGACCCGGTCGACGAGGACCTCGGTCAGGTCGAGTCGGTCGGCCCGCAACGACTCGGCGCGTTCGGCCTCGGCCAGCTCCTCCCTTCGCCGGCCCAATGCCGCCTCGAGTCGGTCCCGAATCTCGTTGAGGCGGCGGCCGGCCTCCCGTCGGGCCTCCGGCTCGAGGGTGCCCAGGGTGCGGTGTGCCCGGGTGAGGGCGGAACGCTTGCCCAGGTGCTCCGCCTCGACCTCGGCCAACGCCTGGGTCGACGAGGCGGACCCGATCGCCCGCTCGCCCTGCACGGCGAGGTCGTCGAGATGGAGATACACGTCGTCGGTCACCATGGGTCGCCGGGAATGCTACGTGGCTGGGCACGGCGCTGGCGGAAGGCCTCGAAGCACACGACGGCGCAGGCGACGCCCACGTTGAGCGATTCGGCGCGTCCGGACATGGGGATCCCGACCTTCCCCGACAGGACCGGGCTGAGGGCAGGGTCCAAGCCGGCCGCCTCGTTGCCGAGGAAAACCGCGGTGGGCACGGACCAGTCCACCGCGGCATAGTCCTCTCCGCCGTGCACCACGGCACCGAGCGTGCGGAAGCCTTCCGCCGCCAACTCGGTCGCCACGACCGACGGGTCGGACCGCACGGAGAACGGGATGTGGAACAGCGATCCGGCCGACGCGCGCACGGTCTTGGGGTTGTAGGGGTCGACGGACTCGCCGGCGAAGACCACCCGCGCGGCTCCCGAGGCGTCCGCGCTGCGCAACGCCGTACCCGCGTTGCCCGGGTCGCGCACGTCGACGAGCACGACGACCAACGAGCCCTCACCCCCCGGCCCGGGCACCGGCCCGCCCGACGCGGCGCCGGCGTCCTCGAGCATGGGCAGCACGGCGACGACGGGTTGGGGCGTCACGGTGTCGGCCACCCGTTCGAGGACGGCGGGCCCCAACAGGAAGACACGGGCCCCGGCCGCACCGGCCCGGCGACAGACCTCTTGGGTGGCGCCGTCGTGGTCCCCTTCGGGCGACACGTACACGGACTCGACGGGCGCCCCCGACTCGAGGGCACAGCGGATGAGCTCGGCGCCCTCCGCCACGAAGGCGCGCTCGCTCCAGCGCGCCGAACGTTTCTGCAACAGGCCGCGCAGCCGGCGGACCCGCCGGTGCGTGAAGGCCAGCCGTTGGGTCAGGAGGCGACCTCGGCCGCGGGTGCCGACGCCTGACCGGCTCCACCACCGGCCAGTGCGCCCTGGGCGGTGGCCACCAGGGCGCCGAAGGCTTCGGGGTCGCTCACGGCGAGGTCGGCCAGGATGCGCCGGTCGACCTCCACCCCGGCGAGGTGCAGGCCGTTGATCAGCCGGCTGTAGCTCATGCCGTGCTGGCGCGCGCCGGCGTTGATGCGCTGGATCCACAGCTTGCGGAAGTCTCCCTTGCGCGCCCGGCGGTCCCGGAATGCGTACTGCATGGAGTGCATGAGCTGCTCGTTGGCGGCTCGGAAGGAACGGCTCTTGTTGCCGTAGTACCCCTTCGCCTGCTCGAGGACGGCGCGGTGGTGCTTGCGGCCGTGGACGGCTCGCTTCACTCTGGCCATGGGACTGCTCCTCTCATCGGATTCTCAGGGTCGTCTCCGCGCCGGGCGGGCTCGACGTCGGGCACGGGCCCGGTACGGGCTAGATGCCCAGCATCCGGCGGGTCGCCCGTTCGTCGGCCTTGGCCACCTCCGACTCACGCCCGAGCCGGCGCGTCCGCACGCTGGTCTTCTTTTCGAGCAGGTGCGACCGGAAGGCCTTGCGCCGGCGCAGCCGGCCCGTGCCCGTCACCTTGATGCGCTTGGCGGCGCCCCTGTCGGTCTTCATCTTCGGCATTGCGTCATCCCTCTTCGACGGCTGCTGCGACTTCGGCGGCGGCCCCGGTTGCACTGTCGGCCACTGTCTCCACGGGGTCGATCCCCGCCGGCGAAGCCGGCGGAGGCTCACGCTCGACTCGCTGTTGGTTGGAAGCCCTCGACTGCGCCGCCTGGCGGGCCCGCTTGTCGGGGGCAAGCACCATCACCATGTTGCGATTGTCGAGCTTCGGCTCGGCCTCGACCTTGGCGATGCCCTCCATCTGCTCGGCGATGCGGTCCAAAATCCGCTTGCCGTACTCGGAGTGGTACACCTCACGGCCTCGGAACATGATCGTGATCTTGACCTTGTGCCCCTCGGCCAGGAACTTGGCCACCTGACGGGTCTTGGTCTCGAAGTCACCTGGCCCGATCTTGGGCCGGTACTTCATCTCCTTGATCCCGACGTGGACCGCCTTGCGCCGGCTCTCCTTGGCCCGCTGGGCCTCGTCGAACTTGAACTTCCCGAAGTCCATGATCCGGCACACGGGTGGGTTGGCCATGGGCGCCACCTCGACCAGGTCCAGATCGAGGTTCTTGGCGATGGCGAGGGCCTCGGGAAGCGGCTTGATGCCGAGTTGCACACCGTCGGGGTCCACCAGGCGGACTTCACGGGCACGGATCCGGTCGTTGATCCGGTGCTCAGTTGTGGTTTCAGCGACGATGCGTCATCACACCTCTCACTCGGGCCCGCGGTCCTTCCGCACGCCAATCGGTGGAGCGAGGCCGCCCGGCGGACAGAGCCCACACCCGGGGGACGATCGACCTGGCGCACTGTCTTCCCGGAGCCCGGGTTCCCCGGTCGTCCCGGATCGTGGCCAGGTGGAGGCCACTCAGTCGGGGCCTCGCTTCCATGTAGTCAAGGTCACCTACAGTACCAGCATGAGCAGCCTCTGGACACCCTCAGGCGAGTACGTACCCAAGAGGGACGGGAGCGATGCCGCCGTCCCGCCACCGACCGCACCGGGGGGCACCGACGTTCCGGGGACGGCCGGTGCCCCCGCATCGGCGTCTGCCGACGCCCAGGCGGCGGTCGACGCCATGCGGGCCGAGCTGGCGGCCACTCCGCCCGAGGTGGTCGTGGCGAACCACTGCTACGGCCTCTTCGAGCTGGCCGCCGTCTACCTCTCGCAGGTCCCACCCATGCTCTACCAGGCCCGTCTGGCCATTGACGCCCTCGGGGCCCTGCTCGACGGGCTCCGAGGGCGCCTGGGCGAGGCCGAGCCCTCCCTGCTCGAGTCAATCTCACAGCTCCGCCTGGCCTACGTCCGCCTCGAAGGAGCCGAGCACAGCGCGGCCGTGACCGCCGCCGGGTCCGACTCGGCGGCGAACGGCCACGAGGCCACGGGTCAACCCGGGGCTCGATCTCCGGGGGACCGAGGCACCACCGACCGCGCCTCGTAGCGCCCGCCGTGGCCCGGGCCGACGAGGAACGTCACCGCGGCACCGACCTCTGTGGTGCGGCTCCCGTCGGTGATCGCGGTGGCCTGGAACATGAACTCGGCGCCACCTTCGTCGACCACCCGGCCCAGGCCCCGGACGGCGTCGAACGAGGCGACGCGCCCGAACCGGGGTCCGGCGGACGGACCGGGGCGGGCACCCTCCGCATGGGAAGCCACGTCAGTGGACGATCTTGGACAACGGAATTTCCAGAATGTCCGTCGCCCCCTGGTCACGCAATGCCGGGATGAGGATGTTGATGTCGGACTTGGCCACCACCGCTTCGAGGGCGAAGGCACCTCCCCCGGACAGCTCCGAGACCGTCGGAGCGCGCAGGGACGGCAACGCGGCCACGACCGCAGTGAGACTCTCGGCCGACACATTGAGCTTCACCAGCACCTTGCCCCGAGCTTCGAGCGTCCCCTGCAGCAAGGTCAGGATCTGCTCCATGGCATGGCGCATCTCGGGGTCGGCCGCCGCCGCAGGGTTGGCGATGAGCTCGGTGTGCGACACGAGCAGTGTCGCAATGACCTTGAGCCCCGCCGCCCGCAGGGCGCCGCCCGTCTCGGTCATGTCCACGACGGCGTCAGCGATGTCGGGCACTTTGGCCTCGGTGGCGCCATAGGAGAGGGCCAGGTCGGCCTCGATCCCGTGCGCGGCCATGGCCTGACGCGTCAGCTCGGGGTACTCGGTGCTCACCCGTAGACGGCCCGGCCGTCCCTCGACCGAGGCGGCCAGCTCGGCCAGGGAGCTCACGGGTGAGTCCCCATGGACGGCGAGCACCACCCGGGCCGGGTTGGAGGTGTTCTTGGAGTAGGACAGCCTCCCGAGCGAGACGACCTCGCTCCCCCGCTCGTCGACCCAGTCGCGTCCGGTGATGCCGAGTTCGAAGAGCCCGTCGGCCACGTAGACCGGGATCTCTTGGGGCCGCAGAATGCGCACCTCGCTGATGCGTGGATCGGCGATCGTGCCCCGGTAGGCCACGTCAGAGGCACGGTTGACGGCGAGATCGGCTTCCTCGAAGAGCGCCATCGTGGCGCGTTCGAGCGAACCCTTGGGCAGCACGAGGCGGAGCATGGCGTCCGAATTTACGAGAGCGGGGCGCGACGGAGGAGCCGGACCATCTCGACAGCCGTCAATGCCGCCTCGCGGCCCTTGTTGGTGCGGTCCGGCTCGGACCGTTCGAGCGCCTGGGCGAGCGTGTCGGTGGTGAGCACGCCGAAGACCACCGGAGTCCCGGTGGCCAGCTGCACCTGCTGGATCCCCGATGCGCACTCTCCGGCGACGACGTCGTAGTGGCCCGTTTCACCGCGGATCACCGCCCCGACGCACACGACGGCGTCGACCTTCCCCGCATGGGCGAAGGCTCGGGCCACGAGCGGGAGCTCGAAGGCCCCGGGGGCCCACGCCACGGTGACGTCGCCTCGCTCGACGCCGGCCTCGGCCAGCGCGTCGAGCGCGCCCCGGAGCAGCCGGAGCGTGACCCCTCCGTTGAACCGCGCCGCGGCGATGCCGATGCGCAGCCCGGTGCCATCGAGCCCCCCGACCAGGCTGGCGCCCGTCCGGCCCTCCACTTCGTCGAGCGCCCCCTCGGGAAGGGCGGCCACGTCGGATCCGGCCATCAGCCGATCATCTCACCGAACGTCGTCGAGGCCGGGTAGCAGGTGGCCCATCCGCTCGCGCTTGGTGCGCAGGTAGGCGATGTTCTCAGGGTTGGGCGAGGATTGCAGCGGGACGCGCTCGGTGATGTCGAGGCCGAAGCCCTCCAAGCCGCCGTACTTGAACGGGTTGTTCGTCATGAGCCTCATGGTGGTGACCCCGAGGTCGACGAGGATCTGCGCGCCGATGCCGTACTCGCGGGTGTCCACCGGGAGCCCCTGCTGCAGGTTGGCGTCCACGGTGTCGTGGCCCTCCTCCTGCAGCTGGTAGGCGCGGATCTTGTGGCCGAGCCCGATGCCGCGGCCCTCGTGGCCGCGCAGGTAGACGAGCACACCGCGGCCCTCCTGCTCAATCAGGTCGAGGGCGGCATGGAGCTGTGGGCCGCAGTCGCAGCGCAGCGAGCCGAAGACGTCGCCGGTGAGGCACTCGGAGTGCACTCGCACGAGCACGTCCTCAGTGCCGGCCACCTCTCCCATGACCAGCGCCAGGTGTTGTTCGTTGTCGAGCACCGACTCGTAGACGAAGGCCCGGAACTCTCGACTCTGGGCCGGAATACGTGCCTCGGACACCCGGCGCACCAGCTTCTCGGTCCGGCGCCGGTAACGGATGAGGTCGGCGATGGAGATCAGCGGGAGGTCGTGCTTCTTGGCGAAGCGCTCCAGCTCGGGCAGCCGGGCCATGGCCGACTTGTCCTCGGTCACGATCTCGCACAGCACGCCCGCGGGCGCCAGCCCGGCGGCGCGGGCCAGGTCGACCGTGGCCTCCGTGTGGCCGGCCCGCTTCAGCACCCCGCCGGGGCGGTAGCGCAGGGGGAAGATGTGCCCGGGGCGATTCAGGTCGCCCGGCAGGGTGGCCGGGTCGATCAGGGCGCCGATGGTGGCAGCCCGGTCGGCGGCGGAGATGCCGGTGGTCGTGCCACGTCCGGAGTCGACGCTGACGGTGAAGGCGGTGCGCTGCGCCTCGGTGTTCACGCTGACCATGAGGGGCAGGTCGAGGGCGTCCGCCCGCTCCGGGAGCAGCGGCGCGCAGATGACGCCCGAGGTGTGCGCCAGGAAGAAGGCGATGTTCTCGGGCGTAGCGGCTTCGGCCGCCATCACCAGGTCGCCCTCGTTCTCGCGGTCCGCGTCGTCGACCACCACCACCATGCCCAGTCGGCGGATGGCGTCGACGGCCTCGTGCACCTCGGAAAAGCTCATCAGGCGGCCACCTCGACACGCAGGTCGCCGCCCAGGCGCTCGACCGACACCAACTGTCCCTTCCACACGTCACCAATTGTGCCAGCCCCGCGCCCAATGAAGAGCGGCTGGGCGTCGTTTCCCCCGAAGAAGGCCGGCGCCAGGTACACCACATAGCGGTCCACCAGGCCCGAGGCGTGGAAGTCGTGGGCCACCGTGGCTCCACCCTCGACCAGCAGCTGGATCACGCCGCGGTGCCCCAGCTCGTCGAGCACGTGGCCCAGATCCCCGGAGAGCTCCAATGCCGGGTGTACCCGGGCCCCCGGTGGCGCCTTGCCGAGCACCACGCGCAGGGGCTGGACGCGGTCCACCCCGTCGTCGAGCCGCACCGTCAGTTGGGGGTCGTCGGTACGCACCGTGGACGCGCCAACCAGCACGGCGTCGGAGTGCGCCCGGAGGAGGTGGGCGTCGCGTCGCGCGGCCTCGCCGGTGATCCAGCGGCTCGTCCCGTCGGGCGCCGCGGTGCCCCCGTCGAGGGTGGCCGCCATCTTGAGCACCACCCAGGGGCGACCGGTGCTCCGATGCTTGAGGTACGGCGCCAGCTGCTCGGTGACCTCGTCGGCCGCCACGCCGATGGTGACCTCAATTCCCGCCTCACGCAGAGCGGCCACTCCCCGACCCGACACCCGCGGATCGGGGTCGCGGATCCCGACGACGACCCGTGACACGCCGGCGTCGACGATCGCCTCGGTGCACGGCGGGGTCCGCCCGTGATGGACACACGGCTCGAGCGTGACGTAGAGCGTCGCCCCACGAGCGGCTCCCCCCGCCGCGGCGAGGGCCACCACTTCGGCGTGGGGACCGCCCGTCGGTGCCGTGGCCCCTCGGAAGACCCGGCCTTCCAGGTCCTCGGACCGCGGCGGCACGACCACGCAGCCGACCCACGGGTTGGGGGCCGTCGTCGTTCTCACCGTCGCCGCCTGGGCCAGGGCCCGGCGCATGTGCTCCAGGTCGTCCATCGATCACGCCCTCGAGCGTGACGCCGCGACCGCCGTGCGGGCCGCCGCCCGGATGGCCTCGGTCGCCTCCCAGGGTCGCGGGTGCCCGAAGATGGCGCTGCCGGCCACCAGGACGTTGGCCCCGGCCACGGCGACGTCGCCCGCGGTCGTGGCGTCAATGCCTCCGTCGACCTCCACGTCGAGCGCCAGCCCGCCCGCGTCGGCGGCGGCGCGCACCTGGGCCACCTTGGGCAGCACCTCGGGCATGAAGCTCTGTCCGCCGAAGCCGGGGAACACGGTCATGCACAACACCAGGTCGACCTGCCCCAGGTACGGCTCGACCGCTTCGAAAGGGGTGTCGGGGTTGAGGGCCAGGCCGGCCCGCAGTCCCAGGCTGCGCAGGTGGGCCACCAGCTCGTCGGTGGCCCCGACCTCCACGTGCACCGTGCAACCGTCGGCGCCGGCGTCGGCAAACGCGTCGAGATAGCGACCCGGCTCGGTCATCATGAGGTGGCAGTCGAAGAAGAGCGGAGTGTGGTGGCGGAGCGAGGCCACCACCGGCGGGCCGACGGTGACGTTGGGGACGAAGTGCCCGTCCATGACGTCGACGTGCAGCCAGTCGGCGGTGGGTGCCACCTCACCCACCTGTTCGGCCAGCATCCCGAAGTCCGCCGACAGCACCGAGGGGGCGATCCGCAGGTCACCGACGCGACCCGGGTCTCGGGCCTGAGTGACCCCGGCGCGCCGCTGCGGTTCCACGCCGTCCCTCAGCTGAAGCGCGCCCAGCACAGAATGCGCCGGAACCCGTAGAAGTACGGCTCACGCTCGCCGAGCTCCTCTACGAGGCGTTCGCGGTAGCGCTCGACGAACTGGTCGAAGAGCCCGGGGTCCAGGCGCTTCCGGTACGGGGTCAAGAGGGTGCCCATGACCCACTCGACGACCTCGCTGGTCGACTCGAGCTCGTGGCCGTAGACCTCCATGCGGACCACCTGGTCCTTCGCACCCAACTCGTAGAGCAAGTCGGCGTAGAGCTCGGGCGACAGCACGAACCTGCCCCGGTCGTCGGGCGCATCCCCGTCGAGGGCGTCGATGAACGGGGCTTCGTTGGCCACGGCGTGCGCCAGGACGTGTGACGGGTGGCGATAGTTCGCCGGTACCTGGAAGGCCAGCTGCCCGTCGGGGGCCAGCGCCGTCCGCATGCGCGCCAACAGGTTCAAGTGGTCGTCGACCCATTGCAACGACGCGTTGGCGAAGACCAGATTGAGCCCTTCGCCGAGCCAGGTGGAGATGTCACCCTGGACGAAGGAGAGCCCCGGCACGTCGGGGTACGACGCGTGAGCGCGGGCGAGCATGGTCGGCGACGAGTCGATGCCGACGGTCTCCTTGGCCTGCATCTCCTCGTGGAGGACCCTGGTCAGGTCGCCCGTCCCGCACCCGAGGTCGACGACGCCCCCGCCGGGGACCGGCTGGCACAGCATCAGGAGGTCGTCGAAGGGCTGCTGACGCTGGGAGCGGAAGCGCTCGTACTGGTCCGGGCTCCACCCGTCGATCGGAGTCAGTGTCACCGCACTCATGTCTAGTCCGTCCCCAGGCGATCCCCGGGCGCGAGGTGCACCCCGCGCAGCCAGGCGTCGGCTGACATGGGGGAACGGCTCTCGGGCTGCACCCGGCGCAGCTCCACGACGCCGTCGCCGGTCACCACGCGTGGACCGTGCAGCGTCCCGGGCGCTCGGCCGGCCAGCACGGGATCGGGCGCCGCCGGCGCCGCGTCCAACACGCGCAGGCGCCCGCCGCGGAACGTCGTCCAGGCTCGCTCCAGGCGGACCACGCGTCGAACGTGCGCCGCCGCTCGGCTCCAGTCGAGGTGCAGGTCCTCGGGCGTGAGCTTGGCGGCCACCGTCGGCTCGCCGACTTGCGGTCGCGGCGCGGGCAACCCCGCCAGGCCGTCGGCCAGCACGGCGACGAGCAGCGAGCACCCCACGTCCACCAGGCGGGCGCGCAACGCGGACAACGCGACCTGGTCGTCGAGCGGCACCGAACGCGACGTGTAGACCGGGCCGGTGTCGAGGCCCTCGTCGATCTTCATCAGGCACACGCCGGTCTCGGAGTCGCCGGCGAGGATGGCGCGTTCGACCGGCGCGGCGCCGCGCCACCGTGGCAGCAGTGAGAAGTGCAGGTTGACCATGAGGAGGTCTTCCAACAGGCGCGAGGGGATGATTCGCCCGTAGGCCACGACCACGGCGAGGTCCGCGTGGACGTCGGACACCTGGTCCAGGTCGTCGGTGACGGGGATCCCCAGCTCGGTCGCGGCCTCCTTGACCGGGCTCGGCGTTGCCTTTCCGCCGCGGCCGCGGCGCCGGTCCGGCCGGGTGACGCACAGCGCCACCTCGTGCCCGGCGGTGGCGAGCGCCCGCAGCGGCGGGACCGCCATCTCGGGGGTGCCGACGTACGCCAAGCGGGCCATCGAGCGCGACTCAGCGCGTGAAGAGACCGGCCAGCCCGTCCGGGTCGGACGAGGACAGGTCCAGCGTGCGCTGGCGCAGGATCTTGAGCGCTTCTTTGCGCTGTTCCTCATCGAGATGCTCCATCAAGAGGATGCCGTCGAGGTGGTCCAGCTCGTGCTGGAAGACGCGCCCCTCAATCTCGGAGGCTTCGACCGACACCTCGTTGCCGTCGAGGTCCAGCCCCACCAGGTGCACCTCGTTGGGACGCACGATCTCCCAGCTGAGCCCCGGCACCGAGAGGCAGCCCTCCTCGTAGACCCACTCTCCGGTGCTCTCCACGATGCGGGGGTTGATCACGACACGCACGCCCTCGCCGATGTCGTAGACGAAGACGCGTTTTTGCACCCCGATCTGGTTGGCCGCCAGCCCCATGCCGGGCGCGGCGTACATGGTCTCGACCATGGAGTCGACCAGGTTCGCGACGGCGGCGTCGATCTCCTCGACCTCGCGGGTGCGCTCCTTGAGCACCGGGTCGCCGTACTGGCGAATGATCAGCGCAGGCATTAACCCATTCTACCGGCGCCGCATCGCGTCGCTCTTCGGGGAGGCAGGTCACAACGACACCGGGTCGACCTCGACGCGCAGCCCGCGCCCCGGCGGACGTGGCGTGCGGGCCAGGAGGTCACACAGCGGGCCATGCGCCGGAGCCTCGACGAGCGTGCGTCCGTCACCCAGGGGCGTGATCGTGATCGAACCGCCGTCCTCGAGCTCGGAGGCCGTGCCGGCCGCACCTCGGAGAGCATCGGCGTAGTCGGGCGCCAGGGCTCCCGAGAGCAGCGCCAACGCACGGAACGGTGGCAGCGCGGCCTCGCGCCGCAGCGCGAGCTCGGCGTCGAGCACCGGCCCTGGCTCGCCACGGGCGGCCGCCTGGAGCACCGGATGGTGTGGCACACGCGTCTGCACCAGGACCCGGGCTGCGGGCGGACCGACACCTCGGGGTCCCACCAGCCTCCCAGCGCGCACCAGAAGGGCCAGCGTCTCCTGGGTCGCCGAGAGGCGGGGTGCCAAGAGGTGCAGGTCGATGTCCAAGAACGCCACGGCTCGGGCGCTTCGTACCCGGTGCAACACCGCCTCGGTGCCCACCACGACCGCGGTGTCGGGCACGACTGGTTCCTGGCCGCCCGTCCCGACCGGGCCGGCCACCTCGCCCACCTCCACACCGAGCAACGCGGCCAGCTCCTCGCGCAGGCGGCTGACGCCGGCGCGCAACGTCTTCATGCGGAGCCGGCCGCAGGCCGCGCACACGACCGGCCGGGTCTCGCCACACCGGGGACACCGCAGGACCGGGCCCTCGGACACGCGCTCGGGCCGGGGCGCGGGCGGGCGCGGCCGCGGCGACGTCCGAACGCGTCGTCGCGGCGCCACAGCGGGTGCACCTCGCCAGCTCGCCGCAGTGGACGCAAGCCAGCAGTCGGGCACCGCCCTTGCGGTTGTAGACGCAGACCAGTCGTCCGGTGGCCCCGGCGTCCGTGGCGGCCAGCACGGTGCGCGCCAGGCGGACGAGCTCCTCCGAGAAGAGCCCCGTGCGCGGATCACCGCCACGGCGGTCCACCAGTTGGAGCGCCGGCCAACCGGACCGCTCCGCGTGCACGGTGAGCGCGCTCGTGCGCACGGTCGGGTGAGCGGCCAGCGCCAGCGGCGGGATCGGGGAGGCCACTACGCAGGGTACGGCCTCTCGTCGCGCCCGCTCGACGAGGACCTCGAGGGCGTGGTAGGTGGGCGCGCGTTCTTCGACGTACGCGGCATCGTGGGCGTCGAGCACGACGGCCGCCGCGAGGCGCGGCACCGGGCTCCAGGCGCCGGTCCGGCTGCCGACGACGACGGGCCACCCGGCGCGGGCTTCCTCCCAGGTGCCGCCGGCCGGGCAGCCCCGGCGTTCGAGACGGACCCGCAGCCGCTCGGCCCAACCCACCGAGGGGACCAGCACGACGGTGCTCCCGCCTCGGGCCCGAACGGCAGTGTCGTCCACCACCGCCAGCACCAGATGGATGAGGTCGGTGGCGGGAGGGAGACGCACGACCAGGGGCCCGGGTTGGGCCAGGTCGAGCTCCATTCCGAGACCCAGGTCGACCTGCGTGGCGGCGGGCTCGTCGGGCGGGTGCGGCAGGGTCCGCACGATGGTGTCGGGAGACGCCGAGGCCAAGAAGGACGCCTCCGGACCGGCCCAGCGCCAGGCGGCCCAGCGCGCCATCTCGACCACGGCCGGTGGTGGGCCCCAACCCAGCCAGGACTTGGCCTCCCGCAGCTCGACCCCCTGCGGTGGCGACGGCTCGACGTCAACGACCCAGCCGCGCACGGTCCGGCCGTGCAAGGGCACGCGGACGCGGGTTCCCACCTGCACGTCGTACGACCACCGCACCGGAATGGCGTAGTCGAAGTCCCTGGCCAACGCCTCGACGTCCGTGCGCACCCTCACGGTGCGCGCGTCGGGCGTCAGGAGAGGGCCCGGATGCTCAGAGTCCGAGCGCGGACCGCAGATCGTCCACCCTCGGGGTGGCCTCCCACGTGAACTCCTTCTCGGGGCGCCCGAAGTGCCCGTACGCCGCCGTCTTCTTGTAGATGGGCCGCCGCAGGTCGAGATCGCGGATGATGGCGGCCGGACGGAGGTCGAAGAGCTCGCGCACGGCGTCGGCGATCCGCTCGGGAGCGACGGTCTCGGTCCCGAAGGTCTCCACCAGCAACGAGACCGGCTGGGCCACGCCGATGGCGTAGGCCACCTGCACCTCGCATCGCCGTGCCGCGCCGCAGGCCACCACGTGCTTGGCCACCCAGCGCGCCGCGTAGGCGGCCGAACGGTCGACCTTGGAAGGGTCCTTGCCCGAGAAGGCGCCTCCGCCGTGGCGTGCCATTCCTCCGTAGGTGTCCACGATGATCTTTCGACCCGTGAGCCCGGTGTCGGCGTGGGGGCCGCCGAGCTCGAAGATGCCGGTCGGGTTCACGAAGACGCGGAGCCCCTCGGTGTCGAGGTCGGTGGGCAGCAAGGGAGTGATGACGTGCTCGAGCAGGTCGGGCTTCAGTTGCTCGTCGAGGTCGATCCCACCGGCGTGCTGGGTCGAGATCAGCACGGTTTCGATGCGCACCGGACGGCCGTCCTCGTAGACCACCGACACCTGGGTCTTCCCGTCGGGCCTCAGGTAGGGCACGGCGCCGGCCCGGCGCACCTGGGCGAGACGCTCCGAGAGGCGGTGGGACAGCCAGATGGGCAACGGCATGAGGTCCGGCGTCTCGTCGCAGGCGTACCCGAACATCATTCCCTGGTCGCCCGCACCCTGGGCGTTGAGTACGTCCTCCCCACCCTTGCCGGTGCGCAACTCGAAGGCGGCGTCGACCCCCTGGGCGATGTCGGGTGACTGGGCGTCGAGGGTGACCAACACGCCGCAGGTCCTCCCGTTGAAGCCGTAGGTGTCGTCGTCGTATCCGATGTCGCACACCGTCCTGCGGACCAGGGCCGGAATGTCGACGTAGGTGGTGGTCGTCACTTCGCCCGCGACGACCACCAACCCGGTGGTCAACAGGGTCTCGCAGGCCACGCGGCTGGCGGGATCACCCTCGAGCAGGCCGTCGAGCACGGCGTCGGAGATCTGGTCGGCCATCTTGTCCGGGTGGCCCTCGGTCACCGATTCCGAGGTGAAGGTCGTTCTCACGTGGCGCTCCGCATCTCTTGTCGTCGGGCGACCACCCTATCCAACAGCATTTCGGCCACCTGCCCTTTCGAGGTCAGCGGGACGTCGGTGGCTCGTCCGTCCGAGGCCAGGATCACCACCGCGTTCGTATCGGTGTCGAACCCGACGCCCGGCGTGCTGACGTCGTTCACCACCAGCAGGTCCACGCCCTTGCGGGCCAATTTGCGACGACCCCGTGCGAGCACGTCATGGGTCTCGGCGGCGAAGCCGACCAGCACCTGCCCCTCGGCGCGTCGCGCCACCAATCCGGCCAGGACGTCCGGCGTCGGCTCGAGCACGACCTCGGGGACGCCGTCCTCCCTGGACAGCTTGGACCCGGCCGCCTGCTTGGGCCGGAAGTCCGCCACGGCGGCGGCCATGATCACGACGTCGGCGCTCCGCGCGGCGGCCCCCATCGCCCGCTCGACGTCGGCCGCCGTCTCCACGTCCACCCGAGTGACGGCCGGGGCCACGTCGAGCGGAAGGTCCAGCGACGAACTGGTCACCAACGTGACCTGAGCCCCCCGGCGCGCCGCGGCGACCGCCACGGCATGGCCCTGTTTCCCCGAGGAGCGGTTGGTCAGGACCCGCACCGGGTCGATCGGCTCGCGTGTCCCGCCCGCGCTCACGACCACACGAACCCCAGCCAGGTCGGCTCGCGGTGGTGTCGCCAGCTGACGCAGGACGTGCTCGACGATCACGGCAGGATCGGCCAGTCGACCCTCACCGGAATCCCCGCCGGCCAGGCGGCCCGACTCGGGCGGCACGACGACAACGCCCCGGCGCTCCAGGAGCGCCAGGTTGTCACGAACCGACGGGTGCTCCCACATCTCGGTGTGCATGGCGGGACACACCACGACCGGCGCACGCGTG
The DNA here is from genome assembly GCA_963787485.1 of uncultured Acidimicrobiaceae bacterium. Lineage (GTDB taxonomy): Bacteria > Actinomycetota > Acidimicrobiia > Acidimicrobiales > RAAP-2 > Bog-473. Next base: position 31,274 of record CAWBDF010000008.1, read on the forward strand.
GCGAGCAGCGTGGCCGCCAGGAGGTCGTCGGCCAACCCGGAGGCGTAACGGGCGATGGTGTGCGCGGTCGCCGGAGCCACGACGATCAGGTCGGCAGACTGCCCGAGGGTCGTATGGGGGATGGGGGATCGCTCCGCCCACAACGTCCGCTGGGCCGGTTCCGAGGCCAGTGCGGAGAACGTGACGGCGCCGACGAAGCGCTCCGCGTCCTCGGTGAGCAGCGGGACCACGTGCACGCCGGCGTCGACCAGCCTCCGGCAGACCTCGACGGCCTTGTAGGCCGCAATGCCGCCACAGACTCCGAGGACGACCCTTGGGCGGGGGCCCGACATGTCCGCCGCTCCGCCGCGACCCCGCCTAACCGGCGGTCGGGTCCTCGCTCCCGCCGTCGAGCACTTCGATGACGGGAGCCTCTTCGAGTAGTCCCTCTTCGGCCGCGTCCGCCATGGCGGCGGCGATGGCAGCCTCCTCCTCGGGATCCGGTCGGCTGAAGGTGGCCTTGCCGGCGGCGATCTCCTCGAAGGCGATCGACACCGGCTTGCCCGAGACCGACGCCACCTGGGGCGGAACGACCTTGCCCAACCCGTCCCCCAGGCTGTTGTAGTAGGAGTTGACCTGCCGGGCGCGAGCCGAGCCCAGGGCCACCAGGGTGAACTTCGAGTCGACCTTGTCCAGAAGCTCCTCAATCGGCGGGTCCATGAGCGTGTGGCGGCCTTGGGCCATCAGAGTTCCTCCGGTCTTGCGGCGCAGGGGGCAGCCGCGTGGGTCCGTTCAACTATAGCCCCCAGCTCGGTCAGGGCCTGGTCGAGGTCGTCGTTGATCACCGTGTGAGCTGCCACGTTGCGGGCGCGGGCCACTTCGGAGCGGCCCAGTTCCACCCGGCGCGGAATGTGGGCCTCGTCGTCGCCGCGGGCCGCGAGCCGTTCCTCTTGCACCTCGTCGGACGGAGGAAGGAGCAGGATCACCGTGGCGTCAGGCCGCCGCGCCAGGACCTGTTCGGCTCCCTGGACGTCGATCTCGAGCAAAACGTCGGCCCCCGGAGGTGGGTCGGGGACGGGGGTGCCCATGAGCTGGCCGAGGAATTCCGCCCATTCGAAGAAGTGGCCCTCATGGATCGCCTCTTCGAAGGTGGCCCGGTCGACGAAGACGTAGGCGCCGCGCTCGCGCTCACCGAGGCGGGGCTGGCGGGTGGTCCAGCTCCTGCTCAGCCACAAGGTGGGGTCACGGGCCACGAGCTCCGCGGCCAAGGTGCCCTTTCCGGCCCCACCCGGGCCGATGAGGACGAACAGGCGCGGTTCGGGGTCAGCGCGCAGTCTCTTTGAGCAGCGCCTCGCGCTGCTTGGCGCCGAGACCCTGCAGACGCCGGGAATCGCTGATGCCGACCGTCTCCATCATGCGGCGAGCCTTGACCTTTCCGAGACCGGGCAGCGACTCGAGCACCGAGACGACCTTCATCTTGCCGATGGTCTCGTTGGAGTCGGCCTGCGCCAGGAGCTCCGCCAGGGACAGGGTGCCCATCTTGAGCTTGTCCTTGACCTCTGCCCGCTCGCGGCGGACCTTGGCGGCCTTTTCGAGTGCAGCGGCGCGCTGCTCTGGAGTCAATGCGGGAGGTTGCGGCATGGCGAGACCATAGCGCCTCGGCCAGGGCCTTTCACGCCCGTTTGCCCATTTCAGCCCAGCACCGCTCTCAGCTGACGGGCGAGCGCACGGGCCCCGAGGCGCAGGTCGTCGAGGTCGGGTCCGAGCTGCAACAGCCCGCGTGAGCTGCTCGGGAGCACCGTGCCGGGGCGGCACCCGGCGAATCGGGAGGCCAGGTCGGCCGGAGCGGCACCCTGGGCACCCAGCCCGGGAGCGAGGATCACGCCTCCGAGCTGGGACAACGCGAATTCTGACGGCTCGAGGGTGGCCCCGATCACCGCCCCCACCGTGCCGGGGGGGATCTCGGGGTCGTCGTTGATCGACGCGATGTCCGCCAACAACATGTCCTCGACGGGCACTCCCCCGGACGTCGTCGCCCGCTGCAATTCCCTCCCCTCGGGGTTGGAGCTGCGCACGACGACCAACACGCCGCGGCCGGTGGCCCCCGCCCGGCTGACCAGCGGGGCCAGCGCAGCCAGCCCGAGATACGGATGCACCGTCACCGCATCAGCGGCCAGCGGACTGCGCACGCCGAGCCACGCGTCGGCATAGGCCTCCGCGGTCGAGTCGATGTCCCCCCGTTTGGCGTCGGCGATCACGACGAGTCCCGCCGCCGAGGCGTCGGCGATCAGCCGTTCGAGCACGGCCATCCCGGCCGAGCCGTGGCGCTCGAAGAAGGCCACCTGGGGCTTGACCGCGGCCACCAGGCCCGCGAATGCCTCCACGCAGGTCCCGCAGAACGAGGCCAGCCCGTCGGCGTCGTCGGTCAGTCCCCACGCTCCGAGGAGGGCGGGCGACGGGTCGATCCCCGCGCACAGCGGGCCCGTCTTACGCACGGCCGCGGCGACCCGGTCTCCGAAGCCCTCAGTCATGCCGACGCCCCTCTTCCCGCAGCTGGGCCACGGTGACGCCGTGTGCCTCGCACCACCGCGCCAGCTGGCGTAGGACCTTCCACGGGGCACGGGGATCACGGAAGATGGCCGTCCCCACTTGCACGGCGTCGGCCCCGGCACGCAGCAATTCCACCGCGTCGCGACCGCACGACACCCCACCCACGCCGACGATGGGCGCGTCGGGGAACGCGGCACGGCACTCCCACACGGCGCGCACCGCCACGGGGTGGACGGCGGGACCCGACACCCCTCCACCTCCGGCCCCGAGAACCGGCCGGCCCGACTCGACGTCGAGGGCCATGCCGAGCAACGTGTTCACGAGCGTCAACCCGTCCGCCCCGCCCTCGAGCGCCCCGGTGGCGATCTCCACCAGATCGGGCACGTTGGGGCTGAGCTTGGCCCAGCGGGGCACCCCGCATTCCGTCGCGGCCATCACCTGCGCCGTCGCCTCCGCGGAGTGGGCGAACAGGCGCGCCCGATCCTCCACGTTGGGACAGCTGACGTTGACCTCGAGCGCGACGATGCACGCGCCCCTCGGCGATGCAGCCACAGCACCCACGGTCTCCGCCGCACGCGCGTAGTCCGACACCGTGCGACCCCACACGCTCACCACGACGCGTGCCGCAGCCTCCGACAGTCGCGGCAGCTCACTCTCCGTCCAGGCGGTCAGTCCGGGACCCTGCAGGCCGACGCTGTTGAGCATGCTGGCGCCGACCACCTCGTGCACGCGGCGGCGCGGGGTTCCCGGGCCACGGCTCGACCGACAGGGACTTGACGACCACGGCGCCGAGCTCGCGCAGAACGCCGTAGTCGGACAATTCGGTGCCGTGGCCCGACGTCCCCGAAGCCGTGAGCACCGGGTTGGGCAGCTCGACCGTCCCCACCCGCGTCGCCAGCGCGCTCATCGACGGTGCAAGTCCTGAAGGGTTCGCACCTCGAGGGGATGGGAGCGAACGTCGGCCATGCCCGCCGCTGCGGCGCGGGCCGCGGCCAGCGTGGTCAGGCACGGGACCTTGTGTGCGACCGCCGCGGCGCGGATGTGCTGCCCGTCGGCCCGTGGCCCCCGGCCCCGGGGCGTGTTCACGACGAGCTGCACCTTGCCCTGGGCGATGAGCTCCACCGCGTCCGAGGCCACACCCTCCTCCCCCACCTTGGCCACCAGGGTGTCCACGGCGACACCTTCGGAGCGCAGGTAACCGGCGGTGCCCAGGGTGGCGGCCAGGGAGAACCCCAGGGCGCTGAAGGCGCGCGCCACCTCCAGTCCGGCCGGCTTGTCCCGATCGGCCAGGGACAGGAAGACCGTGCCCACGTCGGGCAGCCTGGTGCCCGCGGCCATCTGGCTCTTGGCGAAGGCCAGCCCGAAGGTGACGTCGACGCCCATCACCTCACCGGTCGAGCGCATTTCGGGCCCGAGGAGGGTGTCGACGCCCGGGAAGCGGTCGAAGGGCAGCACCGCCTCCTTCACGCTGACGTGGTCGGGCACGGGGACCCGGTCCCGCGCCGTGTGCGGGAGCATCCCCTCGGCGCGGAGGCTCTCGAGGGTCTGGCCCACCATGACCCTGGCCGCGACCATGGCGAGCGGGACCCCGGTCGCCTTGGCCACGAAGGGAACTGTCCGGCTCGCCCGCGGATTGGCTTCGAGGACGAACACCTGTCCGTCCTTCACCGCGTACTGCACGTTGAGCAACCCGCACACCTCGAGCGAGTCGGCCAGGGCGCGGGTGTGCTGCTCGAGCACCTCGACCACCTCGTGGGGCAACGACTGGGGCGGCAGGGCGCAGGCCGAGTCACCCGAGTGCACGCCGGCTTCCTCGACGTGCTCCATCACGCCGCCGATCAGGGTCTCACCGGTTCGGTCACGCACGGCGTCGACGTCCACCTCGATGGCGTCCTCCAAGAAGCGGTCCACCAGGACGGGACGCTCGGCCGTCACTCCCCCCTCGCGGGCCAGGGCGCCGGTGGTCATCGCCTGCATGACCCGGCGCACGCCCTCGTCGTCATAGACGATCTCCATGGCCCGCCCACCGAGGACGTAGCTCGGCCGCAGCAGCACGGGGTACCCGACGCGCGCCGAGACGGCGAGCGCCTCGGCGACCGTCGAGGCCGTCCCCCCGGGCGGCTGGGGGATCCCCAGCTCGGCGCAGAGTGCGTTCCAGCGCTCCCGGTCCTCGGCCAGGTCGATGGACGCCGCGCTGGTGCCCAACACCAGCTCCGGCGGGAGCACACCGGCCAGCTTGAGCGGGGTCTGCCCGCCCAGCGAGACGATGACGCCCACCACTCGCCCACCAGCCGACTGCTCGGCCTCGAGCACGTTGAACACGTCCTCGGTCGTCAACGGCTCGAAGTAGAGCCGATCCGACGTGTCGTAGTCGGTCGAGACCGTCTCGGGGTTGCAATTGACCATCACCGTCTCGTATCCCGCCTGGCGCAAGGACAGGGACGCGTGGACGCAGCAGTAGTCGAACTCGATCCCCTGCCCGATGCGGTTGGGACCCGAACCGAGGATCACGACCCGGTCTCGTTCGGAGGGCCGCACCTCGTCCTCCTCCTCGTAGGTGGCGTAGTGGTACGGGGTGAAGGCCTCGAACTCCGCCGCGGAGGTGTCGACCGTCTTGAAGGTGGCGCGCACGCCATGGGTCCGGCGTTCCTCCCGCACCTCGGCCTCGGTGGTGCCCCGCAGGTAGGCCACCTGGGCGTCGGAGAAGCCGAACCGCTTGGCCCGCCGCAGCTCCGTGGCTCCGAGCACCGGTGCCGAGGCGAGACGCCCCCGTTCGGCTCCGATCCGAGCCAGCTCGTGGACGAACCACGGGTCGATCCCGGTGCGGGCCACGACCACCTCTTCTGACGCGCCACGCCGCAGGGCGGCCTCCACTTCGAAGACGCGCTCGGGCGTCGGGACCGCGATGCGCTCCAGGAGCTCGTCGAGCGCCACGCCGTCCAGCGGGGCCTCGGCCGCATCGGCGTTCAGCCCGGCCCGGCCCTGCTCGAGCGAGCGCAGGGCCTTTTGGAGCGACTCGCAGAAGGTGCGGCCGATGGCCATCACCTCGCCCACCGACTGCATGCGGGTGCCGAGGCGGGCCTCGGTGCCGGGCAGCTTCTCGAAGGCCCAGCGCGGAACCTTGGTGACGACGTAATCGATCGTCGGCTCGAACGAGGCCGGCGTGGCCCGGGTCACGTCGTTGGGGATCTCGTCGAGCCGGTACCCGACGGCCAGACGGGCCGCGATCTTGGCGATGGGGAAGCCGGTGGCCTTGGACGCGAGCGCGGACGAACGTGACACGCGTGGGTTCATCTCAATGACGACCCGTCGTCCCGTGGCGGGATCCACCGCGAACTGCACGTTCGAGCCGCCGGTCTCGACGCCCACCCGGCGCAGGCAGGCGAAGGCGTCGTCGCGCATGGCCTGGTACTCCACGTCGGTGAGGGTCTGCGCGGGCGCCACCGTGATGGAGTCGCCCGTGTGGACTCCCATCGGGTCGACGTTCTCGATGGAGCACACGACGACGCAGTTGTCGGCGCCGTCGCGCATGACCTCGAGCTCGAACTCCTTCCAGCCGGCGATCGACCGCTCCACCAGGACCTGGCCCACCGGGCTGGCCGCCAGTCCCTCCGCGGCCAGCTGGGCGAAACGCCCGGCATCATCGGCGATCCCGGTTCCCTTGCCACCGAGGATGAAGCTGGGCCGCACCATGATCGGGAAGCCGATCTCGGCCGCGATCTCCTCCGCCTCGCGCAGCGAATGCGCGAAGCCCGAGCGCGGCACTTCGAGCCCGATCTCCTCCATGGCCACCTTGAAGCGGTCCCGGTCCTCCGCGGTGGCGATGGCCTCGGGACGGGCGCCGATGACCTCCACCCCGTGGTGCTCGAGCACGCCGAGCTCGACCAGGTCCATGGTGAGGTTGAGCGCGGTCTGCCCGCCCAGGGTGGGCAGGAGAGCGTCGGGCCGCTCCTTGGCGATGATGCGGGCCAGGACCTCGGGACACAGTGGTTCGACGTAGGTGCGGTCCGCCGTGCCGGGGTCGGTCATGATGGTGGCCGGGTTCGAGTTGGCCAGAATGACGCGGTACCCCTCGTCGGCCAGCACCCGGCAGGCCTGGGTGCCCGAGTAGTCGAACTCGCACGCCTGGCCGATCACGATGGGCCCCGATCCGATGACCAGGATGGAGCGCAGGTCGTCCCGCCGCGGCATCAGCGCAACAGCTCGCGAAAGGCGTCGAAGAGGTACCGGGCGTCGTGTGGACCCGGCGCCGCCTCCGGGTGGTACTGCACCGAGAAGGCCGGCACCTTGGTGCAGCGGAACCCCTCGATGACCCCGTCGTTGAGGTTGACGTGGGTCGTCTCGGTGTCGGGGACCTCCATCACCGCGTAGTTGTGGTTCTGGCTCGTGATCTCGACCACCCCGGTCTCCAGGGACCGCACCGGATGGTTGGCCCCGTGGTGGCCGAAGGGCAGCTTGTAGGTGGAGCCGCCCAACGCGGTGGCCAGGATCTGGTGCCCGAGACAGATGCCGAAGATGGGCACCCGTCCGACGAGGGCCGCCACCTCGGCGGTCGGGCCACCCAGGGCGGCCGGGTCACCCGGGCCGTTGGAGAGGAACACGCCGTCGGGGTCGAGTGACAGCACCTCGTCGGCCGTGGTGCCCGACGGCACCACGGTGACCTCGCCGAGCGCGGTCAAGAGCCGGATCATGGTGGCCTTCACCCCGAAGTCGTAGGCGACGACGCGCCGGCCGTTGCGGGCTCCCGCTCCCCGTCCCGGGTGCGTCGTGGTCCGGCGCGCGGTGACACCCGAGACCAGGTCGAGCCCGTCGGTGCCCACCGCGGCAGACGCCGCCGCGGCCAGCTGCGCCTCGGGCGCGGTGCCGAAGGCGCACGGAATCGCGCCGGCCCGGCGCACGTGGCGGGCCAGACGGCGGGTGTCGACACCGGTCAGGGCGGGCACGCCGTGGCGGACCAAGAAGGGCTCCAGCCCCTCGGTCGAGCGCCAGTTCGAGGGCCGGGTGGCCAGGTCGCGCACGACGACACCCCGGCAGTGCGGAGCGGCGGCCTCGTCGTCGAGGGCGTTGGTCCCGTAGTTGCCGATCTGGGTGCTGGTGAAGGCGATCACCTGACCGGCGTAAGAGGGATCGGTGACGATCTCCTGGTATCCGCTCATGGCCGTGTTGAACACCAGCTCCCCCGTGGCCAGCGGAACGGCGGCGCCCGCGGCCTCCCCGTTGAAAACGGCGCCGTCGGCCGTCACCAACCTCGCCGCGGGCCGGTCGTCGCCCTCCGATGCCGGTGCCGTCACCGCTGGGCCACGGAGTCGATCACGACGGGCTCGCCACGCAGGATGGTGTGGCGCACCGCGCCGGTGAAAGCGCGGCCGGCGTACGGCGTGTTCCTGCTCCGACTGGCCAGGCGGCCGGGGTCGACCACCGTCGTGGCGTCCGGGTCGAACACGCACAGGTTGGCCGTCGCGCCCTCGGCCACCGGACCCCCCTGGGCACTGTGGCCGGCCCGGCGCGGGTCGCTCGCCCTGAGCTTGGCGATGGCCGCCGGCTGCCTGCTCATGAGGGCGAAGACACGCTCGGGACCGAGCACGGGCGAGAGGACCTCCCAGGCCACGGGCAGCGCCGTCTGCAGCCCGAGCATGCCTGGGGGGGCCTGGTCGAAGGGGACGTCCTTGGTCTCGGGGGCGTGGGGCGCGTGGTCGGTGGCCACGGCGTCGATGGTCCCGTCGCAGAGTCCGGCCACCACCGCGGCCACGTCGTCGTCGGTGCGCAGGGGCGGGTTGACCTTGAAGACCGGGTCGTACCCCGCGACGGCGGCGTGCGTGAGCAGCATGTGGTGCGGCGCCGCTTCGGCGGTCACCGGCAGCCCCTCGGCCTTGGCCCGACGAACCAGCTCGACCGAGCCCGCGGTTGAGAGGTGGAGGAAGTGCACGGGCGCGCCGGTCAGGCGAGCCAGCGCCACGTCGCGGGCCACCATCACCTCTTCGGCCGCCGCGGGCGTACCGGGAAGGCCCAGTCGGCTCGACCAACAGCCTTCGTGCATGGACCCTCCGCCGGCGAGGGACGCGTCCTCGCAGTGCTGGGCCAACGTGACGTCGAATCCCTTCGCCCTGAGACCATTGGCGTAGTCGAGGGCACGCCGCATCAGCGCGCCGTCCTGCACGCCGGAGCCGTCGTCGGTGAACAGCGTCACGCCGAGGGCGGCCAGCTCGCCCAGTGGGGCCAGCAACTGCCCGGCCCGACCCTTGGTGATGGCGCCCGACACCACCACCTCGGCGGTGCACCCCCGGCCGAGGGCCAGCACCTCGGCCGCCACCCCGGCCGTATCGATGGGCGGCTCGGTGTTGGGCATGGCCACCACCGCGGTGAAACCTCCGAGTGCCGCAGCACGCGCGCCGGTCTCCACCGTCTCGGCCTCCTCGCGCCCGGGCTGGCGCAGGTGGGTGTGCACGTCGACCAGGCCGGGCCCGACCAGGCAACCCGACGCGTCGAGGACCCGGACACGGCCGGGCGACTCGACGGTCGGGGCCACGGCGACGACGAGGTCACCGCGCACCCCCACGTCGCGACGCGCCAGGCCCTCGGGACCGACCACGCTGCCCCCCCGGATGACCAGATCGAGCTCAGGCAACGGACGACACCTCCCCGCCGAGGAGGAGGAAGAGGATGGCCATCCGCACCGCCACCCCGTTGGCCACCTGCTGGGTGACCACGGTGCCGGGGAGGTCGGCCACCTCCGAGGCGATCTCCACCCCGCGCACCATCGGCCCGGGGTGGGTGACGATGGCCCCCTCTGCCAGCAGCTGGGCCCGCCGGGCCGTGAGCCCCCAACCCGCGGTGTACTCGCGCAGACTGGGCACGAAGGCCCCACTGCCCCGCTCGGCCTGCAGGCGCAGCAGGGAGACGACGTCGGCATCGCCCAGGGCCGCATCGAGATCGGGAGCCACCTCCACCGGCCAGCCCTCGAGGGAGGGCGGGAGCAGGCTGCCCGGCGCAGCCAGGGTCACCCGCGCCCCGAGGGCCGAGTAGGCCAGGACCTCGGAGCGGGCCACGCGGCTGTGGCGGACGTCCCCCACGATCAGCACGCGCAGGTCCTCGAAGCAGCTGACCCCGAGCTCCTCGGGGGTCGCACCCTTGCGCTCGGCCATGACCTGGCGCACCGTGAAACAGTCGATCAGGGCCTGCGTGGGGTGCTCGTGCCATCCGTCGCCGGCGTTGATCACGTGTGCCCGCTGCACCCATTCGGCCACCCGGTGCGGCGCGCCCGCCGAGGAGTGGCGGATCACCACGGCGTCGATCCCCATCGCTTCGATCGTCTCGACGGTGTCGCGCAGGCTCTCGCCCTTCTGCACCGAGGAGCTGGCCACCGCCAGCGAGAGCACGTCGGCCGAAAGCCGCTTGGCTGCCGTCTCGAAGGAGAGTCGGGTGCGGGTGGACTCCTCGAAGAACAAGGTGGCCACCACCTTCCCGCGCAGGGTCGGCACCTTGGGGACCGACCGGCGCTCCACCTCGGCGAACGCCTCGGCCACGCGGAGCACCTCGGCCATCCCCTCGGGCCCCAGGTCGGCGATGGAGAGCAGGTGGCTCGCGGTCACTTGGCCTCCAGGGTGCCGATCCAGACCCCGTCGTCGCCGACGTCGACCATCTCCTCGCGACGGGTGGGCAAGTTCTTCCCCACGTAGTCGGGGCGGATGGGGAGTTCCCGGTGTCCGCGGTCGACCATGACCGCGAGCTGGATCGCCCGGGCCCGGCCGTAGTCGTTGAGGGCGTTGAGGGCGGCCCGGATGGTGCGCCCGGTGAAGAGGACGTCATCGACCAGGACGACCACCCGGCCCGCCAGGTCCACCGGGATGTCGGTGACCGCCTCGGGGAGCACGGGACGGAGCCCGATGTCGTCGCGGTAGAAGGCCACATCGAGGGTGCCCACCTCGACGTCGTCGGAGCCCTCGATCTGACGCAAGACCTCCGCCATGCGGACCGCCAACGGGACTCCGCCGGTCTGGAGCCCGACCAGGATCACGTCGTCGGCTCCTCCGTTGCGCTCGACGATCTCGTGCGCGATGCGGGTGACGGCGCGTTGGACGTCGGCGGCGGACAGGACCTGGGAATGGGCGACGAACACACCCCCGAGGGGCCGCGTATGACTGCGTTCGCGTTCGGCCACCGATCCTCCTGCCGTGTGAGCCTCACTGGACCCACTTCACGGTCGGGGGACGACTCTAGCGCGATCCGATCTCGCCCGAGATCGTCGAGAGAATGCCGTTGACGAACCCGCCCGACTCCTCCGTCGAGTACGCCTTGGCCAGCTCGACCGCTTCGTCGATCACCACGGCCGTGGGAGGGCCGTTCGGGTCGAGCAGCTCGGACACGGCCAGCCGGAGCACCAAGCGGTCCACCACCGCCATGCGCTCGAGCGGCCACCCCACCGAGGCGGCGGCGATGCGGCGATCGGCCTCGTGGCGTGTCGCGGTGGCGCGCTCGACCAACGTGCACACGAAGTCATCGGGAGGCACCGGCAAGTCGGCCACCACCTCCCTCGGGTCGCTGCCCTTGAGCTCGGCCTCGTACAGCAGCGACAGCACCCTCTCCCGCTGCTGGTGCCGCGGCGCGGCGTCGCTCACGGCGTCGTCGGACCCGGGTCAGGCCCGGGTCAGGTACTCACCTGAACGCGTGTCGACCTTGATCACGTCGCCGGTGTTCACGAACAGCGGCACCTGCACCACCAGGCCGGTCTGGAGGGTGGCCGGCTTGCGTGCCCCTGAGACGCGGTCGCCCTGGATCCCCGGCTCCGTCTCGGTCACCGTGAGCTCCACGGCGGCTGGGAGCTCCACCCCGACGATCTCCCCGTTGTACATCTGCAGGTTGGCCGCGTCACCCTCTTTGAGGTAGTTCGGCGTCTCGCCGAGCGACGCCGGCGCGGCGCTCATCTGCTCGTAGCTCGTGGTGTCCATGAAGACGTAGTCGCCGCCGTCGCGGTAGAGGAATTGCATGTCGCGCTTGTCAATGATGGCCTGTTCCAGCTTCTCGTCGGCCCGGTAGGTGCGCTCGATCACGGCACCGCTGCGGACGTTCTTCAGCTTCGTCCGCACGAAGGCGCCGCCCTTGCCCGGCTTGACGTGCTGGAACTCCACGACGCTGAACAGACCCTCGGGGAGGTCCAGGCTCATGCCGTTCTTCAGGTCATTGGTCGAGACTGCCATGGATGTCCTTTGTGAATCGGGTGAGGGGGCGTGCGCCGTCCTCGGTGACGACGAGCGTGTCCTCCACGCGGACCCCACCGTGCCCGGGGACGTACACGCCGGGCTCGACGGTGACGACGAAGCCGGGGGCGAGGATAGCAGTGCCCAATTGGCTGACCGAAGGGGCCTCGTGGATGTCGAGCCCGACACCGTGTCCGGTCCCGTGCTCGAAGCGCTCGGCCCAGCCTGCCTCGGCGATGATCCGGCGGCACACGTCGTCGACCTCCTTGGCGGTGACGCCCGGACGAACCGCGGCGGCACCGGCGGCCTGCGACGTCCCGACCACGTCGAAGATGCGCGCCAGCTCCCCTTCCGGCTCGGCATCCACGCAGAAGGTCCGGGTCATGTCGGAGCGGTACCCCTCGAAGGTGGCCCCGAAGTCCACCACGACGGGGTCGCCGTGCCCGATGCGGCGCCCGCCCGGACGGTGGTGCGGCTTGGCCGAGTTCTCGCCACTGGCCACGATGGTCTCGAAGGCCGTCCCCTCGGCTCCACCCCTCCGCATGGCGCTGTCGAGCTCGAGTGCGAAGTGCTCCTCGGACACGCCTTGGCCGAGGAGTGGCAGGACCTCGAACAGTGCGGCGTCCGCGATGGCGGCCGCCCGCTCCATGCGGTCCAGCTCGGCGGGGTCCTTGCACTGGCGCAACGCCTCCACCACGTTGGCCGTGGCGACGAGGTCACGGTCGAGGAGCTCGGTCCAGGTGCGTTGGCCGTTCCACGTCACGTTGTCCGCTTCGAGCCCGACCCGCATCCCGGTCCCCGTCAGCAGGGCCCGGGCCGCCTGGCGTTGCTCGGCCGCCGAACCGATCACGATGTCCACGTCGTCGCCGGCGCCGGACCGCGAGACCTGCTCGGCCGACTGGGTCCGGTAGCGACCGTCCGTTGTCAGCACCGCGCCACCGCCGCTGACCGTGAGCACTCCCGCCGATCCGCTGAACCCCGTCAGGTACCGCACGTTGGCCAGCGTCGTCACCACGAGCGCGTCGATCTGGTGCTCCGCGAAGCTGGCGCGCAGCCGGTCCAGGCGGCCCTCCACGGTGATGGGCAGCAGGGTCGTCTCCGGCGGCGCATAGGGGTTCACGTTGCTCCTTTCACCCGTGCTCCGTTCAAGGGTGTCCCCTCCAGCAGGGCGGCGACGGCGTCGACGGCGAGCTCGTAGCCGAGGCCGCCGAACCCGGCGACCACACCCGACGCCACAGGTGCCAGCACCGAGGTGTGCCGGAAGGGCTCCCGGGCGGCGGGATTGGAGAGGTGCAGCTCCACGACGGGTCCCTCGAAGGTGGCCAGGGCGTCGTGCAAAGCCCACGACGTGTGGCTGAGCGCGCCCGCGTTCACCACCAGCGCCGCCGCCCGGCCGCGGGCCGCGTGCACGGCCTCAATCAGCGCGCCCTCGTGGTTGCTCTGGACGTGCTCGAGGTCGAGCCCGTGGAGTGCCGCCGTCCGCGCGGCCCGCGCCACGTGGTCGGCCAGCGTGGCGGTGCCATAGACCGCCGGTTCCCGCTCGCCGAGCAGGTCGAGGTTCGGTCCCGACAGCACGAGGACCAGGCTCACGAGCGCGCACCCATGGCTGCCAGGGTAGCCACCACGTCCGCGGCGGCGACGCCGTGGACCGGCTCGACCCCGGCGGGTCCGTCGAGCACGAAGGTCAGGTCCTGGTGCGCCTTCTTGTCGCGGGCCATGAAGGTGAGCAGCTCGTCGGCTCGCGTTCCGGGCGGCAGGTCGGTGGACAGCTCGAAGCTCGCCAGCACGGCGCGATGCTCCGCCACGCGCTCGTCGTCAATGCGGCCCAGCCGCCGAGCCAGCAGCGCGGCGAAGACGAGCCCCAGGGCCACCGCCTCCCCATGGCGCAGGTCCCACCCGTGATGATCGGCCCGCGCCGCGGCTTCGAGGGCGTGGGCCAGGGTGTGGCCGTAGTTGAGGACGGCTCGCCGTCCGCCTTCGCGCTCGTCCTCGGCCACCACCGCCGCCTTGATGCTCACACAGCGCGCCACCTGCTCCTCCACGGGCTGGGTGGCGGTCGGCGCGTCCCCGAGGAAGGCGTACTTGGCCACCTCCCCCCGGCCACAAGTCCACTCGCGGGGCGGGAGCGAGGAGAGCGTCTCTGTGTCGCACAGCACGGCCTCGGGCTGCCAGAAGGCGCCGACCAGGTTCTTGCCCTCGGGCAGGTTCACCCCGGTCTTGCCCCCGACGGCCGCGTCCACCTGGGCCAGCAGCGTGGTGGCCACGTTCACGTAGGCGATGCCGCGGTGATAGGTGGCGGCGGCGAACCCCGCGACGTCGGTGACGATGCCGCCCCCGACGGCCACGATGGCATCGGACCGGGAGAGGCCTCGCCGGGCGAACCGACGGGCCAGGTCCTCGACCGTGGCGAGCGTCTTGGCGTCCTCGCCGTCGGGGATCAGGCACACCTCGGCGGGCACCCCGGGGTCGAGCCCGTGGAGCCAGCCGGCATCGGCGACCGCCTGCTGGGACACCACGGCGGCGCAACGAGCACCGGCCGGCAGGAACCGTGCCACCTCGTGGCGGGCTCCCGGCCCCACCAAGACGGGGTAGGACCGTTCGCCGAGGTCGACCGACAGGGCGCGCACTCCGCTACTCCGCGCCCTCGACCTGGGCCTGGACCACGGCGTCGACCACGCGCCGGGCCACCTCGGCGGCCCCCAGGTCGTCGACGTCGATGACCAGGTCCGCGACCTCGGCGTAGAAAGGTGCACGCTCGGCGTTCAGACGTGCCACCGCCTCGGCCGGATCGTCGCTCAAGAGGGGCCGGCCGGTGCCCTTGCCCACCCGAGCGGCGAGCGTGTCGGGACGGGCCCGCAACCACACCACCGTGCCGCTCGCCGCGATCAGGCGGCGGTTCTGCGCGCTGAGCACGGCGCCTCCGGCGACGGAGACCACCGACGGCGCGTCCTCGCTGCAAGCCGCGGCCAGCACCGTGGCCTCCGCCTGCCGGAACGCCGCCTCCCCGTCGCGGGTGAAGAGCTCCGGCACGCTGAGCCCGGTGGCCGCTTCGACGTCGGCGTCCGAGTCCCGATAGGCCCAACCCAACCTCGATGCAACCAGGTTCCCCGTGGTGGTCTTGCCGGCGCCCATCATCCCGACCAGCAGCACGCGCGCCGCCGCCCTCATCGGGCGTGCGAGGTGGGTCGCGCCGCCGAGGGCGTCTCGCCGAGCGAGGCGAGGTACCCGTCCCGGTTGCGCAGCATCTCGGCCAGCGAGTCGCCGCCGAACTTGCCCAGCGCCTCGGACGCCAGCACCAGTGCCATCATCGACTCAGCCACCACGCCCATGGCCGGGACGGCGGTGACGTCGGTGCGCTCCTTGAAGCTGACCGTGGACTCCTTGGTGACCACGTCGACCGTCTGGAGGACGGGCCGGTTCAAGGTGGCCAAAGGCTTCATGGCCACCCGCGCCACGACCAGGGCGCCATTGGAGATGCCGCCCTCAATTCCGCCGGCCCGCTGCGTCGGCCGCACGTAGCCGTGTTCCTCGTCGTAGACGATGGCGTCGTGGGCCTCCGAACCCCGTCGGCCGGCGTTGTCCCAGCCGTCACCGATCTCGACCGCCTTCACCGCCTGGATCGACATCAGCGCCTGGGCCAGGTTGGCGTCGAGCTTGCGGTCCCAGTGCACGTGGCTCCCCAGGCCGACGGGCACCCCGTAGGCCAGCACCTCGGCCACACCGCCCAGGGAGTCGCCGTCCTTGGCCGCAGCCTTCACGGCGGCGACCATGGCCTCCTCGGTCGCCGGGTCGAAGCAGCGCACCGCGCTCGGCGTCCACCGCCTCGAGGTCGGCGGGTCCGGGCCGCCGAGTCTCCGGCCCGGTGGCGACCGTCCCGATCCGCACCACGTGGCTTACGATCGACATGCCCAGGTGCCCCAGGAGCAGCTTCGCCAAGGTCCCGGCGGCCACGCGGGCGGCCGTCTCGCGTGCCGAGGCGCGCTCCAGCACGTCCCGGGCGTCGGCGAAGCCGTACTTGAGCATCCCGGGCAGGTCGGCGTGGCCGGGGCGGGGCTTGGTCAGGACGGATGACGGTTCGCCCGGCTCGGAGGACATCTCCTCGGTCCACTTGGGCCACTCGGTGTTGGCGATCTCAATGGCGACGGGCGATCCCAACGTCCGGCCGTGGCGAACGCCGCCCAGCAGCGTGATCTCGTCCGCCTCGAAACGCATCCGGGGCCCCCGGCCGAACCCCAGCCGGCGCCGCGCCAGCTCGTCGGCCACGTCGGACACCTCGACGGGCAACCCGGCGGGGAGGCCCTCCACAATGACCACGAGAGCTCGGCCGTGGGACTCACCCGCGGTCAGGAAGCGCAGCACGGCGCCACGCTATCGGACCGCCTCAGGGCTCCCCGAGGCCCGGCGCGACTCAGAAGTACGGGTTGTCCCCACTCCCGTGGTCGGTGACGTCGACGACCCGGGAGAGCTCGGGCACCCCTTGGAGCAACGCGGTCTCGATCCCCTGCCGCAGTGTCATCTGCGACATGGCACACCCCTGACAACCGCCCGACAGGCGCAGGTACGCCGTGCCGTCCTCCTCGTCGAGCGCCACCAGGTCCGCCCGTCCGCCGTGGCCGGCGATGGAGGGGTTGACGTCGTCCTCGAGCACGGCGACGACCTTTTGGGCCAGCGGCCCCGCGATGCCGCGGGACAGCACCTCGGGAGGGACCCCCGGTGCCGCCTCGGCGAGAGTCGGGCGGTTCGGGTTGACGAGGACCAGCCCGCCTTCACCCTCGTCGGACCACTCCAACCGGGCGCCGCGCAGGCGCTCGACGCTTTCGGCCGGCACGATGACCTGCAGCTCGTCCTGCACGTGTCCGACGTCACTCGCATCGGCATCCGAGATCGCCTGGAAGTAGAGGTCGTAGACGAAGGAGTCCGCCTGGACGCCGCGCACTTCGAGCCACAGTGCGAGCGTCTCGGGCTCGGGCTCCGCGCCGATGGCCTCCCGGACGACCCTGTGGGCCTCGGGCGTGAGCGTGACCACTGGCACGGCCTCTCGGTTTGGGGCGTCGCCAGCCGATGTGCCGGTGACCGCCGTGGTGTCCGTCGTCGCTGTCGTCGTTGCCATGGCGGACAGTCTACGGGGCGTGGAGCGACGACCCGGATCCGGGTGCGATGAAGTCGGGAGTACGCGTTGTAGGGTGCCCAGGCGTGGCCCGCCCCCCGACCGACACCCACGAGTGGATCAGCTTCGAGGACGAAGAGGAGGAGCGGACGTGGACGTTCGACGTCAGCTTCCTCGCCAGCAACTGGACGTGCATCTTCGGCCACGGGTGCCAGGGCGTCCTCACCGGCCCGGCCCCCGAGCTGGTCCAGGGGTGCTGCAGCTACGGCGCGCACCTCGTGGACAAACAGGATGCCCGGCGCGTCCTCAAGGCGGCGGCCACCCTCACTCCTGAGGACTGGCAGAACCACGGGACGAAGAAAAGCCTGATCCACGTCAACAAAGCGGGCGAGACGGTGACCCGGTTGCTCGGGGACGCCTGCGTCTTCCTCAACCGGCCGGGCTTCCCCGCCGGCGCCGGCTGCGCCTTCCACATCGCCGCCGTCCGGCGCGGCGTGGACCCCATGACCCTCAAACCCGAGGTGTGCTGGCAGCTGCCCCTACGCCGGGAGGACCAGGTCGACGACGAAGAGGGCCACGTCACCTCGGTCATCCGCCAGTGGGACCGCCGGCACTGGGGGAAAGGTGGACGCGAGTTCCATTGGTGGTGCACCGAGGCCCCGGACGCATTCGTGGGGAGCAAGCCGGTGTACCAGGCGATGGAGGCCGAGCTCACGGCGATGGTCGGCGCCAAGGTCTACAAGCGCTTCGTCGCCCTCATGCGCGAGCGGGAGCAACGTCGAGAAAAACGGGTGGCCCTCCCCCACCCCGCCGTACGGAGCCGCTCCTCGGCCTAGTGCTCGTGCACGATGACGCCGCGGATGTTGCGGCCCTCGAGCATGTCGTCGACGGCGGTGTTGACGTCGGCGATCCGATAGCGCCGGGTGACCAGCTCGTCGAGCTTCAGCTTCCCGGCGCGGTACAGGTCGATCTGACGCCGGATCTCGAGGGCCGGGCTCCCCATCCCGAAGAGGGAGCCCTGGATCCGCTTCTGGAAGGCGGTCAACAGCATGAGGTTGACCGGCACGTCGAGCATGGTCATGGTGTCGGCCATGCCGGTGACGACGACCGTGCCTCCCTTGCCGATGGCATTGAAGGCCTCCGCGACGTGCTGGCCGGTCACTCCGTCGAGGGTGATCACCGCGCTGTCGGCGCCCTGCCCCTCGGTGATCGATCGGGCGAACTCCGCCGCATCGGCGATGGAGCGAAACGTGTGGGTCGCTCCCAGCTTGGCCGCCACCTCGAGCTTGAAGGGAACCGGGTCCACGGCAATGACCGCCACGGCGCCCGCCAGGGAGGCACCCTGCACCGCGTTCATGCCGACGCCGCCGACACCCATCACGATGACGGTGTCGCCAGGGCGGACGCCGGCGGCGTGGATGGACGAACCCAGTCCCGTGCCCACACCGCAGCCGAGGAGGCAGATGGTGTCGAGCGGCAGGTCATCGGGCACCTTGACCACGGACATCTCGGACACGGTGCTCCAGGCAGAGAACGAGGACACGTGCATCAGCTGGCACACGTCACGACCCTCGACGTGCATCCGGTAGGTGCCGTCGAGCTGCGGTCCCCGTTCGAGCGTCGCCCCCGCCTGGCACAGGTTCTGGCGGCCGGACGCGCAGTAACGGCAGCGACCGCAGCTGGGGATGAAGCTGGTGACGACGTGGTCCCCGGGACGCACCGACGTGACGGCCCGACCGATCTCCTCGACGATCCCGCCCCCCTCGTGCCCTCCGCAGAGGGGCAGGACCGTGTCGTGGGTGCCGAGGTTGTAGTGCACGTCGCTGTGGCACAGACCCGAGGCCACCATCCGCACGAGCACCTCGTGGTCCTTGGGCGGATCCACGTCGACCTCGCAGATCTCCCAGTGGCCGGGTGATTCGAAGAGGAGCGCGGCGGCCGACTTCATCGCTCCCTCCCCGCAGCTTGGGGCGTGAAGACGAGATGCGGCCCATTTTCCAGACGAGTTGCCATCGCCAGTCCCCCGGCTCCTCGGTTTGCTGCAGGCCACGCTATCGGTGATCTCTGTGCGCAGCAACGTCTCCTGCGCGCTCCCGGAGGGCATACTCGTGTCACCGATTCACCGCCGGAACGGGATGTTGCCATGGAGATCATCGACGCCCAGTTGCACGAGCCCGGGATCGACGACTTCTGGAGCGACCACGACCCGACAATCCGGCGAGGCGTGCTCGACGAGGCACTGCACACGTTGCTCGCCGCGGTCGGCGTCAGCGGCGCCGTGCTGCATCCGGTGGAAGATGTCGAATGGGCGCACTCCGTGGCGGCACGAGAACCGCATCGCTTCGCGGTCGTTCCCATGCTCGCTCGAGTCGATTCGCCCATCCGCGCCTGGTGGGACTCACGCCGGTGGGACTCCATCGACCCGACGCTGCCGGACCTCGAGGAGCGCCTCGAGCGTGCGTTGGAACGTCCCGGATTTGCCGGCCTCCGCGTCTTCGCCACCGCGGAGATGAACGGCCCGCCTGCACCCGCCAGCGGCTACCACGTCGCCCTGGCATGGTGCGAGCGCCGGGGGGTGCCGATCTTCGTGGCGGGAGCAGGCCTCGCCACCGTGATCGGCACACTGGTGCGGACGTTCCCCGAGCTCGTCCTGGTCCTCGACCAGATGGGGCTGCATGTTGGAGACCCCGACGTCTGGTCCGGCGTGCCCTCCCTGCTCGCACTGGCGGCTTACCCGACCGTCCACCTCAAAATGACCGGCCTTCCCGAGCTCGCGAACGGGGCTTCTCCCTCTGAGGACATCGGACGCCGACTTCGCCAGATCGTCGAGACCTTCGGAGCGCGACGCTGCATGTGGGCCTCTGACATCAGCCGGGTCCAGGGGAGGGTCGGCTGCGGGAACCGGTTCCCCCACGGCGACAGCGCCGATCACACCTACGCCGAGTCGTTGTCCTTCGTCCGCGACGCGTCGTGGCTCGACGACGAAGACACGCACCTGTTGTTGGGCGGAACCACCCGACGACTGCTCCGCTGGCCCACCCGCCCCGGCTGACGTTGCGCCGTCGGGCCCGTGGTGCGAGACGTCCTGCTCAGTCGTTGAGCGGGTCGTCGTCCGAGTTCGAAGTGGAGTTCTTGGTGGGCATGGACCCCAGAATGCGGTCGTACTGGTCCTCTTCGGCCAGGCACCACGACGCGTGCACGTCGTCCGGCTCGGCGCCGCACTCGACACAGCGTCCCGTGGACTCCGTCGAAGACCGCTTGAGGCTGCGCGCTTCCTCGAATCGCCGATGGCGTCCCTTTTTCACGAGAACTCCTTGTCACACCCGGTCCGCTTGGCGGCCCGCCCCCAACACCCGGAGCGCACCCGCGCAC
This sequence comes from uncultured Acidimicrobiaceae bacterium, assembly GCA_963787485.1. Classification (GTDB taxonomy): domain Bacteria; phylum Actinomycetota; class Acidimicrobiia; order Acidimicrobiales; family RAAP-2; genus Bog-473. Next base: position 51,476 of record CAWBDF010000008.1, read on the forward strand.
TCCGGCGCGCCCACCAGTGTAGTGGCTGACGACGGGGTTCTTGCTTCGTCCCAGTTCAGCGAACATGGAGTGGGCGGCCCCACCTCGAGAACCCGAACCTCGGGGTCGACCCGTCGCGACCGCGCACAACCCCGTGGCGACGGCGCACGCCATGGTCGTGCCCGGCGACGTCACCACGTACGCTGACCGCCGTGCCCACCTTCGATCCACAGGAGATGGTTGCCCGGTTCCGCGCCCGCGCCGAGGCCGTGCGCACCCGCGGCATGCCTCCCGTCGAGGGCCCCGAGCGACAGCGATTCCGTGAGCAGGCGCAACGGGACTTCTCGGATTTCGCCATGATCGGCGACGCCCAGGTCGAACTGGTCGACGGTATCCTGACGCTCCGCATCGATCTGCGCCCACCTCCAGCCCAGTCGGACCCGGGGGCCTGACGCGGGGTTCACCCGCCGTAGTGCATGCGGGTGTCCTCCATGCGGAGGACCTCAGCGGGTTCTCCCCCGACCTCGACCACCTCCCCGACGCACCACACGTGACTCCCGAGCACGTCGGCGCGCGTGAGCGTGCAGGCGATGTACCCGACGGCTGACGCCAAGACGGGGAGCCTCCCGGGTCCCACCTCCATGACGGGGTGACCCGACACGACGAGGTCGGATCCCCCCGAGGGTGCCCGCACGACGTCGGTGACCGGCTTCACGAAGCGGCGCACGACCTCGCGCTCATCGCGTGCCAGCAGCGAGATGCTGAAGGCCCCACCACGTGACACCAGCCGTGCCGTCACCGACTCGCGCTCGAGGGCCACACCGACCAGCTTGGGCTCGACGCACACCTGCACGACGAGATTCGCCGTCATGAGATTGACCTCGTCGCCGTCACGGCTCCCGACGAGGTACAACCCCGTGGGGAACGACCAAAGGACTCGGCGACGATGGCGATCGAAGTCGTCGGCCCCCTCGTGCCCGGAGGAGCTCATCCGAAGATGCCTCCCGCCCCCGAATCGCCGCTGTTGCCCACCGTCGTCGTGGTGGCGGGGGGGTGTCCGTCGACGGCGCCGATGCGCCGCAGGGCCTCCCGGTACAGCGCGTCCGCCTGGCTTCCCTCCCGCTCGGCACGCGTGAGCGTGCTCCGGTCCGACGCGCCGCCGTAACAGTCGTTGCCCGCCGTGCCTTCGAGCCCGTACGCCTGGGTCAGAAGCTCGGTCACCGTGGGGTCGGGTGACGGCAAGGTCGAATTGGCCATTTCGGCATCGTTGACGATGGTGCTGCACGCGGCGTGCAGCGCGCCCGAACCATTGGGCACCACCTTGGCGATGCGTGCGTTGTCCGCCACCAGGGTGCCGATCTCGGGGCCCAGACCAGTCCCGCTCACCCACACCGACATCCGGTGTGCTGGCGACCCCTCCTGATCGGCTCCGGCACAGGAGGTCAGGGCAACGGCGCAGGTTGACACGAGGAGAACGGCCACCACGCGAACCGGACGGATCATGTGGCCCGGACGACGTGCACCTCCCGCCGCCCGCGGCGCAGCACGAGGTAACGATCGTGCAACAGGTCCTCCGCCGCGAACGTTCGGTGCTGGTCCGTCTGCCGAACGTTGTTGACGTACGCGCCTCCCTGGTCGACGGTACGCCTGGCTTCCCCCCGCGACGAGACCAGCCCGGTGCGCTCCAAGAGGTCCGTGAGGGAAAGGCCGCCGAGCATCTCGGCCCGGGACACGTCGGTGGTGGGCACATCCTCGGTGACCACCAGCAGCATCTGCTCGCTCAGCCCGGCGATCTCCTCACCGAAGAGCGCGGCGGATGCTTCCTCCGCCTTGGTCACTTCGGCGTCGCCGTGCACAAGGGCCGTGACGGCGCGCGCCAACGCTCGCGGTGCGGCCCGACGTTGAGGGTGGTCGGCCGTTTCGCCGTCGAGGGCTTCGATCTCGGTGTGCCCGAGGAAGGTGAGGAAGCGGAGCAGCTGGCCCACCTGCTCGTCAGGCGTGTTCACGAAGAACTGGTACATGGCGTAGGGAGTCGTACGGCGGGGATCGAGCCAGACGGTGCCCGTCTCGGTCTTGCCGTACTTCGTGCCGTCGGCCTTGACGACGAGTGGCGAGGTCAGACCCCAGACCTCGTCTCCGCACACTTTGCGGATCAACTCGACGCCCATGGTGATGTTGCCCCATTGGTCGCTCCCGCCGATTTGCAGATCGCACCCGTGGTCGACGTGCAAGCGGAGGAAGTCGTAGGCCTGGAGCAGCATGTAGCTGAACTCGGTGTAGCTGATGCCCTGATCGGGGCGCTCGAATCGGGCCTTGACCGACTCCTTGCTCACCATCTGATTCACCGTGAAGTGCTTGCCGACGTCACGTAGGAACTCGAGCGTGGACAGCGAACCGAGCCAGTCGACGTTGTTGAGCAGCACGGCGTCGTCCATGTCGAGGAACTGGGCCAACTGTGGACGCACGCCGTCGAGGTAGGCCTCCATCGCCTCGAGCCTGAGCAGCTGGCGCTCGTCATTCTTGCCGCCCGGGTCGCCGATCATCCCGGTGCCTCCTCCGGCGAGGGAGATGGCGCGGTGCCCGGCCAGCTGGAACCGGCGAAGGGTGCACAACTGCAACAAGTTGCCCACGTGGAGACTGTCCGCGCTCGGGTCGAAGCCGGCGTACACGGTGAGACCGGGTTGATCGAGCCGTTTCGGGAGCTCGGGGTCGGTCATCTGGTGGATCAGGCCGCGGAAGGCGAGGTCCTCCGAGAGCGTGGGCATGCCTTGACTCTGCCATACACGGGTAGGTTGATCGGCCTCATGGGGACGCGGTGAGCGGGATGTGGTGAGCGGGGTCTCCGCCATGCCGGCGTTGCCGATGGAGGGTTCGCTCCCGCCCGACCTGCAGGGGACGTTCTTTCGCGTGGGCCCGAGTCGGGCAGGTCCCCTCCGGGTGGACACGCGTCCGATGGGGATCGATGATCCGGGGCCACCGGGCGTTGGGGAGGGTGGCGCCTTGCACGCCGTCGAGCTGCGCGACGGGCGCGCCGTCTCGTACGTACGGGTGGACACGGACGCTGACGCCGGGGTGTTCTGGCATGCGGGCGCCCTCCTGGCCCTTTCGGAGACTGGAATTCCCTCACGCTGGACGCGGTTCTTGGAGCCCCAGGAGTTCACCGGCGACCTCAGGGTCCCGATCGCCTCGCACGTGCACCGGGTGGCAGCTGACGGCACGCGGGTGCTCTTCGCCGTCGACGACCCGGAGTCGGGCACCCGGCCGGACCGTACCTCCGACCTCGAAACGCGCACCGACGAGGGCGTCGTGCTGCGCGTCGGAGAATGGGACGGGAGCGGTGCGTTGCGCAGCGTCCAGTCGGTCCCGCTCGAGCGGGCGACGTGGCAGCACGACATCGGCGTCACCGCGGAGCACGTGGTGTTCGTGGAGTCGCCCACGCGGCGCCTCACCGACGCGGTCGGCAGCTCGTTACCCGTGCCCTACGGTTGGACGCCGGGGGCCGACGGATGGATCGGCGTCGTCCGGCGGGGTGGCGAGGGCTCCGAGGTGGGGTGGACCCGCGTCGACCCGTGCCTGGTGACGCATGTCCTCGGCGCGGTCGACCTCGGAGCGGGCGATCTCGAGGTCTACGTGTGCCGCTACGACGCGCCGGCCGAGGGACCGCTCGTCGGGACCACCCCCGTCGTGGGCCCCGAGGGTATCGGGCTGTCGCCCATCGGTGGCGGCCTGGGCGTCCTCGAGTGCTGGCGCCTTACCGGGGGCACACTGCTGCGGACGCAGATGGACGAGCGGTTCGTCGAGTATCCACGCCTCGACCCGCACTGTGAGGGTAAGGCCTTCCGCTACGGCTACTGCGTCGAGACCAGGTGGACCGGCGAGATCACGTCCACCAGGGGCGTCGGCGCCGCGTTCGCCCCCGCGGGCTCGGAGGTGACAGCGGCCGGGCTGTTGAAGTTCGACCTACGCAGGGACGAGGTCGCGGCCTGGAGCCCGGGTCCGGGACGCGGGCCCAGCGAGCCTGTCTTCGTGCGCGCCGTCGACGGGCACGAAGACGACGAAGGCTGGTTGCTCACCGTCGTCGACGACCACAACCGGGGAGCCAGCGACCTCTACGTGCTCGACGCGTCCGCTCTGGGACGCCGATCTGCCGAGGCGGTGATCCACCTTCCCGAGCGACTGCCGTTCCGCAGCCACGGCGAATGGGTGCCCGCCGACCAGTACCGCTGACGAGCCCGTCCGAGGGGGTCCAGAGATCCACGCGCATCGGCGCGGCACGGCGACCGTTCCGTCTCTGCATGTCACCGACCACCCTGCGAGACGGGCTCAGACCGCCTTCCGTGTCCCGACGGACGGACGCCCTCGTGACGAGCGTGACCCAACACCATCGCTCCATCTCCGCCCACCAGAGCCAGCTGCTGGCCGCCGTCGCCGAGCTCGACAGGCGCAGAGCATGGCGTGTGGACGGCGCCACCTCAATGGTGGCGTGGCTCGTCCAGCGCTGCGCCGTCAGTGCGGCCACCGCCCGAGAGTGGGTCACGGCAGCGACGAGGCTGCCCGCGTTACCGGAAATCTCCAAGGCGCTCTCGAAGGGAAGGCTGTCGTTCGACCAGGTAAGACCCCTGGTTGAGGTGGCTCGACCAGAGACCGACGCCGCATTGGCCGAACAGGCGACCCACTGGTCGGCCAAGCAGGTGCGGGAGCTGGCATTGGCGGCCCGCAAGGAGTCGGACGAGCGGGCGGCCGGCTCGTACGCCAGGCGGTTCGTGCGCTTTGACGATCGCCGACGGAGCTTTGCCGGGGTGCTGCCCGACGACCACTACGCCGTGGTGAAGGCCTCGCTGGTGACCCGGGCCAGTCGTCGCCTGAGAGACGGCACACCTTTTGACCAGCGCATGGCCGACGCCTTGGTCGAAGTCTGCCGGGCCGACGCGTCGGAGGTCACCGGCGCTTCAGGTGATCGCCGCGCTGGAGGCCCCCGGCGGATCCGGCCCACCGTGGTCGTGCACGCCGATCTGACCTTCCTGGCCGGCGGTGACGGCGGGGCAGAGATCGACGTGCTGGGGCCAGTGGCCCGAGAGGTGGCCCGGCGTCTGGCCTGCGACGCCAAGGTGCTGGTCAGCGCCGACGATCCGACCGGGCAGAGCCTCAACCTGGGCCGCAGCAAACGCGGACCCACCGATCTCCAACGCATCGCCATCAGGCGGCGCGACAAGGGTTGCCGATTCCCGGGGTGCACGCACACCGAATTCACCGATGTCCACCACGTCCGGCACTGGGTGGACGACGGAACGACTGACCTGTCCAACCTCGTCGAACTCTGCGACCAGCATCACCGTTGCGTCCACGAGATGGGCTGGACGATGTCGGGCGACGCCAGCGTGGAGTTGACCTTCCAGAGCCCGGCTGGACGTCGCTCCACGTCGACGCCTTCGCCCACGTTCAACTCGAGCGCGAGACGGACCGCCTGGTTGATGGCGTCGTGGAGGACCACGTTGTCTGCTCGGTTGGGCACGCGTACGCGCACCATTGCTGGCCCCTCGGTCCCCAACGCCGCTTCGAGCTCCGAAATGGACCACACGTCAGCCACGGCCAGTCCAAACCCGCGCGCGACCGCGGCCACATCGCTCGTCGGTGGCGTCCCGAACAGCCGTTCGAAGGTCTCGTTCGCCACGGAAGTGGCTTGCGGGAGGAACGAGAAGATCCCTCCCCCCCGTTGTCCACGACGACGAAGATGCATGGCAATTGAGGGAGATTGACCAGTCCCGACACGTCGTGGAGGAAGGCTAAGTCTCCGAGCAGCGCCAGCGTCGGGATGGCTGGCTCCGCCGCGGCGACGCCGAGGGCCGTCGAGACGACACCGTCAATGCCGTTGACCCCACGATTGGCCAGCACCCGGGGGGGACGGCGCTCGGCTGCGGCGTACCACTCCAGGTCCCGCAGCGGCATGGACGCGGACACCACCAGGTTGGCCGTGTGTGCGGCGGCCCAACGGTGTACGAGGCGCGCCGCGCTCGGTTCGCTGAGGTCGCTTCCGAGCACGCCGGCAATGGCGCGTTGCGCCCGTTCCTCCATGGCGTGCCAAGAGCGCAGCCACTCGCCGTCACAGGGTGACGCACCGTCGGTGGCCACGCGGAGCCAGGTGTCCACGTCGCAGTGGTGGAACTCGGTGGCCACCCGGTTCGGGTCGGGCCAGCGATGCCAGGGGTCGACGACGATCACCCGTGCGCCCGCCCGGGCAGCCTCCCCGATGTAGGCGCCCAACGCCCTCGAGAGCCATGGCGCACCGAGCAGCACCACGGTCTCGGGCAGTGGTGGGCGGGCGCGCACGATCGCGTCCGCGGCGGCGACGGTCCCTTCCACCCGGCTCCCCGAGCGGGGATCGGCCATCACGGGCCATCCGAGTCGCTCGGCCAGCGCCAGGACACGCCCTGGGTCGGGAGGCCGCGGGGCCAGGCCGCCGACGACGATTGCCCCCCGGCCTCCGAGAGCCGGGAAATCCGGCGTGATGGTGGCCCCCGCGGCAAGCCCGGCCAGGGCGGAGACGCCTCTGGCGACCCGGGGTCCCGGTCGGTCGGGAAGCGGCGTGGGTGACCCCTCGAGCGGTTCGCGGAATGCCAGGTTGAGATGAACCGGTCCGGGTCCCGTTGGGCCGACTTGCGCTGCGGAGAAGGCACGAACGGCCAGGGGCCTCCAGGTGGACTCCTGTGCCTCCTCCGGGACCCCCGGGGCCACCGCCCATCGAACCACGGAGGCGAACAGCCCGACCTGTTCGATCGTCTGGGACGCACCCGTGTCGTGCAGCTCGGGTGGACGATCGGCCGTGCACACGATGAGCGGTACTCCCGCGTGGGAGGCCTCGACGACCGACGGAAGAAGCTCCGCCGCCGCCGTTCCGCTGGTCACGCAGACCACGACCGGACGCCCGCTCGCCATGGCCAAGCCCAGGGCGAAGAATCCCGCACTGCGTTCGTCGAGCCGGACATGGATCCTTAGTTGCTCGGCTGCGGCGAGCGCCAGAGCCAGCGGAGTCGAGCGGGATCCGGGGCACACGACGGCGTCGGCCACGCCCAGGCGCGACCACTCGTCGACCAGGGTGGCGCTGAACGTGGCCTGTACGCTCACGCCCCGTGCCGCTCCACGTCGAAGTACGGGGGTCCGGTCCGCCCCTGGTGATGCTGCACGGCTTCACGCAGACGGGGCGCCTGTGGGGCCGATTCGAGGACCTTCTCCGTACGCAGCGCACAGTGGTGGCCGTCGACCTCCCGGGCCACGGCGGGTCCGGCGCCGTTCGGGCCGACTTGCCGACGACCGCGTCGCTCGTGGAGCGTGCGGTGCAGGAGGCAGTGGGCACTGGCACGCCCTGTGACGTGCTCGGGTACTCGCTCGGTGCGCGAACGGCGCTCAATGTGGCCACGGGAACCGAGCTCCTCATCGGGCACCTGGTGCTGATCGGAGCCTCGGGCGGCATCGCTGACCCGACGGAGCGAGCACGGCGTCGCCGGTCCGACGAGGCCCTCGCTGATCAGCTCGAGGCTTCTGGCGACGTGGAGTCCTTCGTACGGTCCTGGCTTCGCCAGCCGATGTTCGAGCGGCTCACCTCGGTCGGCGCTTCGGAGGTCACAGAGCGCCTTCGCAACACTGCGGCCGGGCTCGCCTCGAGCCTTCGCCTGGCCGGCGCGGGAGCCCAGGAGCCGATGTGGGACCGGCTGCCGTTTCTCGCCTGCCCGCTCCTGGCCGTGGCTGGAACGGACGATGCGCGCTTCGCAGCGCATGCCGTGCGGCTGAGCCAGATCGTGCCGCACGGTGTCGCCTCTCTCGTCCCCGGGGGCGGCCACGCCGTCCACCTGGCCCAGCCCGGTCAGGCGGCACGGCTGACGCTTCATTGGCTCGACACCGTACCGACCTCCAATCGAGTCACAGCAGCACGCCAACCGTGAGCAGGACCCCCATCACCAAGTGCAGGCGAGCAGTGGCACCGAGCATGGGCAGGAGCGCGCGACCTTCTTGGGGTCCGAGCGCCAGCCGTACCGGCGCGACCGCCAGTGGGAGGGCAGCGAGCGCCAACAGCGCGCCCCTCCGGTAGCTGGACAGCACCACGATGGCGAGCGCCGCAGCCACCAGGACGGCCAGATAGAAGCGACCCGCAGCCACTCGCCCGAGGCGAGTGGCCAACGTCTTCTTCTTCGCCTCCCGGTCGGTGGCGATGTCCCGGAGGTTGTTGGCTTGGAGGAGCGCTGTTGCCAGCAGTCCGACCGGGACGCCGGCCCAGAGGGCGAAGGCCCAGTCGAAGCCGTACGACCACGCGTGCCCGGCCAAAATGACCGAGAAGGGGGCGTGTTGCACGTACGCCGAGCCAGCCGTGGCCACCAGACCGAAGAACACGAACACGAAGATCTCCCCGAAACCGAGGTAGCCATATGGGTGAGGCCCTCCGGTGTACGCCCATCCGGCCAGCACACAGATGAGCCCCAGAGGCAGAAACCACCAGGTCACCCTGGCCGCGAGCGCCAGCCCGGCCAATCCCGCCACGGCGAAGGCCACCGACGCCGCCAACCTGACTTGACCGACGGTGGCGAGCCCCTGGCCGACGAGCCGGACCGGCCCGACTCGTCGAACGTCGGTGCCGCGCGCTCCGTCCGCGTAATCGTTCACGTAGTTGGTCCCGACCTGGATACCCAGGGCGACAACCAGCGCCAACACCGCGTTGAGCCAAGACAGGTGACGGGCGAACGCGACACACTCTCCGGCAGGGCATGAGGCCGAGGTCGTCGAGATGAAGAGCCGTCCACTCGAGAGGTAACCAACCGCAGTCCCGACCGCGACCGGGACGACCGCGGCGGGAAGTGTGCGTGGGCGCGCACCCGCGACCCACACCTTGAGCGGCGGGCTCACGGGCGACGGGGAAAGCGAGAGAAGTCAGGTGGTCGGTGCTCGACGAAGGCGTTTCGTCCTTCTTGTCCCTCTTCGGTCATGTAGAAGAGCATGGTCGCATCCCCCGCGAGCTGTTGGACGCCCGCCAGGCCGTCGTCGGCTGCGTTCATGCCCGCCTTGATCATGCGCAGCGCGATGGGCGACAAGGTCAGCATCTGGCGACACCACGCGACCGTCTCGCGCTCGAGCTCGTCGAGGGGGACGACGGCGTTCACCAGTCCCCACTCGAGGGCCTGTCGCGCGTCGTACTGCCGGCACAAGAACCACACTTCTTTGGCCCGTTTCAGACCGATGGTCCGAGCCAGGATCGACGATCCGAATCCCCCGTCGAAGCTCCCGACCTTCGGCCCCGTCTGACCGAACCTCGCATTGTCGGCCGCGATGGACAGGTCACAAACCAGGTGGAGGATGTGGCCACCACCGATGGCGTAGCCGGCGATCATGGCCACGATGGGCTTGGGTAGGCGACGTATGAGCACTTGCAGGTCCAACACGTTGAGACGACCAATACCCCTCTGGGCCACCGCGTCGTCGCCGATGTAGCCGTCGTCGCCTCGGATCTTCTGATCGCCGCCCGAACAAAACGCATCGGGTCCCTCGCCGCAGAGGATGATCGCCCCGACATCGGGATCGTCACGGGCCATGGTGAACGCCTCAGTCAGCTCGAAGAGCGTCTGTGGACGGAAGGCATTTCTCTGCTCGGGACGGCAGATCGTCAGCTTCGCGATCCCCTCCCCGACGTCGTAGCGAATGTCATTGAACGCACCCTTCGGCTCCCAGACGGGGAGCGGGAGGGCGCGGAGGTCGTCGAGGGGATCGTTTGGTTTGCCGGTGATGACGGTCTGCACGGGGCCCTACGCTACTGGCCGGTGCCCGAACTCGTCGCACTTGACCTCCCTGGTGGGAGGGGGTTTGTCGATGCACTCCGAGCGGTGTGGGACACCGGAGACGCGGCGGCGGTGCTCGACGCCCGCCTTCCCGACCCGGCACGTCAAGGCATCCTCCGCTCCCTCCGGCCGACCCGGATCGTCGGCCCCGACGGCGAACACCACGCCCTGCGGGACGGTGTCGGAGTCGAAGAAGGCGACGCCCTCGTCGTGATGACGTCGGGCACCTCGGACCACCCCAAGGGGGTGGTGCTCACTCACGACGCGATCATCGCCTCCGCTCGGGCGACGACCAGCCGGCTCGGTGTCGACCCCGATCGGCACACTTGGCTCGCCTGCCTTCCGTTGGCGCACATCGGAGGGCTCTCCGTCGTGACGCGCGCGCTGATCTCCGGCACCCCTCTCGTGGTGACCGCGGGCTTCGAATCCGAGCGTGCCGAGACACTGGGCCGCTCCGGGGCGGTGACGCACGTCTCGCTGGTCGCCACCGCCCTCGGGCGAATCGATCCGTCGGTCTTCACGCTCGTGCTCCTCGGTGGCGGACGGCCCCCCGATTCGCTTCCTCCAAACGCCGTCACCACGTACGGACTGACCGAGACCGGCTCGGGCCTGGTCTACGACGGCCTCCCGCTCTCCGGAGTGGAGCTCGCCTTGCGACCCTTCGATCCATCCACCGGAAACCCCGCCGACACCGGCGCTGCCGAGATCCTCGTCCGGGCACCGATGCTGTTTCGCGGCTACCGGGACGGGTCCAACAGTCGGGTGCAGGGTCCCGACGGAGGCACTGACTGGTTCGCCACCGGAGACGCCGGGCGGCTGGACGACCAGGGCCGCCTCTCGGTGTTTGGTCGTATCGCCGATGTCATCAACACTGGAGCCGAGAAGGTCTGGCCGGACATGGTCGAGCGGGTACTCCTGACGCACCCCGACATCGCCGACGTCGCCGTCTGGAAGCGGGCCGATCCTGAATGGGGCGAGCGCGTCGTTGCCTGGGTCGTCGCGGCCGACGGCGTGCCCAACCTCGAAGACCTCAGGCGGATGACGTCCGAGGCCATCGCCCCCTGGGCTGCTCCGAAGGAGCTCGTCATCGTCACCGGCCTCCCCAGGACGACCGGTGGCAAGATCCGGCGCCATGCGCTCGAGGCGATGACCTCGTGACTGGTGCGCCCTAGCATCCTTGGCGTGAACCACCTGGCCGACGAGACCAGCCCCTATCTGCGCCAGCACGCCGACAACCCGGTCGAGTGGTTCCCGTGGGGCGAAGCTGCACTGCGGCGCGCCCGCGACGAGGACAAGCCGATCTTCCTCTCCATCGGTTATGCGTCGTGTCACTGGTGCCACGTGATGGCCCATGAGAGCTTCGAAGACCCTCAGACGGCTGCTGACCTCTCCACGTGGTTCGTCTCGGTCAAGGTCGACCGGGAAGAACGCCCCGACATCGACATCGTCTACATGACCGCCACCCAACTGCTGACGGGCTCGGGTGGGTGGCCCATGTCCGTGTTCTGCACTCCCGACGGCCGCCCGTACTTCGCCGGAACGTACTTCCCGCCGGTGGACCGTCACGGCATGCCTGCGTTCCGGCGGGTGGTGCGTGCCCTTGGCGAAGCCTGGGTCAACGAGCGCGAGCGAGTCGTCGCTCAGGCCGACGCCGTCGTCGACGCCGTTGCCAAGGAACTGCGCCTCGCCGAAACCCTGCACCGCGAGGACCAGAACGTCGACCGAGACCCGAGCGACCCACAGCCGTCGTTCGCGGCGATCACTCGAACGGGCCCCGACCGGAGCGAAACAGCGTCATGGGCCGGGCGTATCGTGTCCGGACTGGCCACAAGCTTCGATCCCGACTGGGGAGGATTCGGCCCGGCCCCGAAATTCCCCCGACCCACTCTGATCGAGCTGTGTCTGCGGCACCCTGGCACGAGCACGAGCACGAGCACGAACAGCGGCACGGGTCCGGACGAAGGCGTCGATGTTGCGCACGCACGGTACATGGCACGCCGGACCCTCGACGCCATGGCGGCCGGTGGCATCTACGACCACGTGGTGGGCGGTTTCTGCCGTTACGCCACCGATGCCCACTGGCTGGTGCCGCACTTCGAGAAGATGCTCACCGACCAGGCCCTGCTTGCTCGGACCTATCTCCACGCCTGGCAGGACACCGGCCATGCCGACTACCTCGCTGTGGCCACCGAGACCTTGGATTGGGTCCTGCGCGACCTCAGCACGCCCGAGGGCGCCCTGTATTCCTCCTTTGACGCAGATGCGGGCGGGATCGAGGGAGGACACGCAACGTTCACGCTGGACGAGCTGCATGCGATCCTCCCCAGGAGCCTGGTCGGGCCGGCGGCCGAGTGGTACGGCGTGACTTCCGCAGGCAATTGGGAGGGGAGGACGATACCCGTGCGCCCGCTCGGCGCTCCCCTGGCTCGACCGCCTCAGATTGAAGAGGCCAGGGCACTGATGGCCGCGGCGCGCGCCCAGCGTGTCCAGCCGGCCCGTGACGACAAGGTGCTCACCGAATGGAACGCCATGACGGCGGCCACTCTCGCTGAGGCGGGATGGGCGACCGGCATGGACCACTACGGACGCCGGGCCGAGGAGATCGGGGAGTTCCTGTGGTCCTCCATGTTCGCCGAGGACCGCCTCATGCGCAGTTGGCAAGGAGGTCGGGCCCGACACCTCGCCGTCGCCGCAGACTACGCATGGCTGGCCGAGGCATGCGTTCGCCTCTCGGAATGGTCCGGACGCGCCACCTGGAGGACACGCGCCCTCCAGGTGGTCGACCAGCTCCAGACCCTGTTCTGGGACGACGACACGGGCGGGTTCTTCACCACCGGGCGCGACGCCGAGACTCTGGTGGTCCGCCCCAAGGAATTCACCGACGGCGCCGTCCCGTCCGCCAACTCGGTCGCCGTCTCGGCCCTCTCCCGCGCCGATGCCTTCGTCGACGACCACCGCATCGGCGACGCGGTGGAACGCACCATCGCCCTGGCTCGTCCGCTCCTCCAGCGCCACCCGGCCGCTCTGGCCGATCTGGTGGTCGCGCTCGGGCTCTGGACCGACCGCGTCGAGGTCGTCGTCACCGGAGAGCGGCCCGACCTTCTCGCCGAGGTGCGACGGCGCTGGCTTCCGAACGCGGTGGTCACCTGGGGCGACCCGGACGGCGGCCCACTCTTTGCCGGACGTGTCGACGGCGAAGCCCGCGGCTACATCTGCCGATCCCGGATCTGTGACCTTCCCGCGCACGACGTCGCGACCTTCTCCCGTCAGTTGGACTCGGTTCGGTCGTGATCGACGACGCCCCCCCGCCAGGCACGGTCGACGTTGAGACCGCCACGGGAGGCACGCCGGCACCGGTCTCACGACGGGCTCGCCGACGAGGCGCCAAGACGGCCTCCACCGACCGAACCGGCGGGACGGACACCCCCACCGACCCGGCACGTCTCCTCCGTCGCTCAGCTCGCCGCAACGAACGTGTCCCCACCTCGGGCGGATCGACGCTGCACCTTCTGGTCCTGTCCTCCACCGTCGAGGACACCACGGTCGTCGACCTGGCCACCCGCACCGTCATGCGCGTCCGGGTCCCGTGGCCTGAGGGGCACGACCCCGACATCTCCACCTTCGACGTCGTCGAGGTGACCTTGGCCGAGGACCCCGAGCGGGATGACCTGGCCCAACCCGAGGCCCTCACGGTGGCGGACCTACCCCGCCATGTCGGAACACTGCGTGGCCGCCAACTGCGCAAGCTCCTGCGACGGCTCGTGGCTGCCCCTGACGGACCGCTCCTCGGCTTCCCCGGCGCCTCGGCCCCCTACTGGGAATTCCGCGGGTTCCGCCCCTCTGTGGCGCTGATCGAGCCGACCCGCCGCCCTCAGCTCATCCGGCGCCGGGAGGACGGGTCCACCTGGGTCCGCTTCGGCTGGGACCGCGACGACGTGTGGCTGCCGGTCGAGGATCGCAACGCCGCCCGCGCTCTCGACGCAGCACGACGCGAGCGCCTCAGTGGGAAGAGCCTGGCGACGGCCCTTGGATTCGAGCCCCAGTACCTCTTGGTGACTGTGAGCCCGCCCCGTGACGGGCACTGCTACAAGGTGTGCGCCGCCGTCCTCCCCCGAGGCTGAGGAGCGTCAGCGGCCGAGCTTGCCGGCGGCCAGGTCTTCGGCCATGGCCCATCCGAAGGCGACCAGCCGATCCCCCTTGTGGGCATTGCAGCCCTCGAAGTGCGTCTCGACGCCTTGGGGGAGCTTGACCTTCGGAGCGAAGAAGTCGAGCCCGCCCACCACCGATCCGTCTCCTTTCAGCACGAAGGTCCGGTCGTCCAACCGGCTGTCGCAGCCGAACCGCTTGGAGAGACGCCGGGCCCACGCACGCTCCTCACCGGACGACTTGTGGCCGGGAAATGGGACGACGTCCTGCAGGCCGTTGAAGGCCCGGAAGCCTTCTGGCGAGAGCAGGCGGGTGCCGAGCAGCACGTCCTCGTCGGGGAAGGCGAGCAGGGCGCGGCGGTACTGATCGGCCAGAATGCCCTTGAGCGCCGACTCGGCCCGCGACGTTCGGTCCACCAGGGCCAGCCCGACCAGGAGGGAGGGTGTCCCTCCGATGCGCTCCAGCGTGCAGAACGAATAGCCTCGAAGCTTGTTCCCCTCCCGAGCCTGGGTAATGAGCACCCAGGCCTCACGTTCCTTGGAGAGGAAACCGATGTCGAACCCCGGTGGGCGATCCGCACAAAGATCCGCCATCTCGACGAGCTCAGCATCGCTGAGCGCAGTGCAATCCTTGGTGCTCACTACGATCGGCATGCATTGAGTCTACTGGTTTCGCTCGAAGCGCACCCAACCGGGCTGCCTCGAGTTTCCCGTCTGCCCAGCTCAAAGCGGTGTTTTCACCCGCGCATCAGCTGAGCACCGCGCTCTGACCGAGCAGCCGTTTGAGCTCACCCACCAGCCCGTTGCGACAGTCGACGTTGAACTCCGGAGGGAGGCGGAGGACCTTGGCCCCGACGTGAAGCAAGACGGGAGAGGGCCCAGGGTGTCCGCTCAGGACCTCCTTGAGCCCGTCGACCTTGGTGTCGGAGAGCACCCCGAGCGGAAGAGCGATGTGCAGGTCCTCCTGGCCGCGCTCGAGCCGGGGACGCGAGAGCTCCATACAGACGATCTTCGGCTCCTCCTCACGGGTGTCGAGCCGGCCCTTGACCACGACGATGACGTCGTTCTCGATGAGCGCGCCGTACTCCGCCATCGTCTTGGGGAAGACGAAGACCTCCATGGCGGCCTGCAGGTCTTCGAGCACGAAGCGGGCCATGAGGTCGCCTTTCTTCGTGTATGAGCGCCGAAGATCGGTGACCACGCCCCCGACCGTCCGCACCGGTGAGCGGTCGCCGCCCGAGGACGGGTCGTCCTCCCGCATCTCCGAGAGGGTCGAATCCGCGTGGCGGGCCAGCGCCGCCTCGAAGCCCATGAGGGGATGGTCGCTCACGTAGAGGCCGAGCATCTCCTTCTCGAAGGCCAGGCGCGGCGACTTGTCGAATTCCGCGTCGGGGATGGCCACCTTGACCCCTCCCCAGGCCGGGTCGGCCTGCTCTTCCTCGAGGGCGGCGAAGAGGGTGGTGATCCCCAGGTCCTGCTCGCGCCGGTGCTCGAGGGTCCGGTCGACGATGGACTCGAGCACCAGGCACAGGCCCTGGCGCGGATGGCCGAGTGAGTCGAAGGCACCCGCCTTGACCAATGACTCCATGGTGCGCTTGTTCAAGACGACCGGGTCGACGCGAGCGCAGAAGTCGAAGATGTCGACGAAGGGGCCCTTGGCGTCGCGCTCGGCCACGATGCGCTCGACCAGGCTCTCACCCACGTTGCGCACCGCGGCGAGCCCGAACACGATGGCCCGCCGTGCGCCGTCGCCCTCGCTCGCCGCCGGCGCGAACTCGGCCACCGACCGGTTCACGTCGGGCACCAGCACGTCGATCCCCATGGTGCGGCACTCTCCGAGATACACCGCCGTCTTGTCCTTGTTGTCCTTGACGGAGGTCAAGAGCGCCGACATGTACTCAACCGGGTGGTGCGCCTTCAACCATGCCGTCTGGTAAGCGACCAAGCCGTACCCGTAGGAGTGCGACTTGTTGAAGGCGTAGTCGGCGAAGGGCTCGATGATGTCGAAGAGCTGCGTGCCCAGCTCCGCTCCGTACCCCTGGTCGACACACCCGGCCACGAACTTCTCACGCTCAGCGGCGATCATGACGCGGATCTTCTTGCCGCACGCCTTGCGGAGGTTGTCGGCCTCCTCGAGCGAATAGCCGGCGAACTTCTGCGCCACCCGCATCACCGATTCCTGGTAGAGCATGAGCCCGTACGTGTCCTTCAGGATCGGCTCAATGTCCGCGTGCAGGTAGGTGAGTGCTTTGCGGCCATTCTTGAGCTCGGGGTAGTCGCGATGCATGTTCGCCGCCATCGGGCCGGGCCGGTAGAGGGCGACCAGCGCGGCCACGTCGTCGAAGCTGGTCGGGGCCAGGGCACGCAGTGTCTGGCGCATGGCAGCGCCCTCCAGTTGGAACACGCCCACCGATTCGGCCCGACGCAACATCTCGAGGGTCGGCTGGTCCGCCAGGTCGACGTTGTCGATGTCGGGCCGCTCGCCCGAGGCGGCCTCAATGAGATCGAGCGCCCGCTCGATCACCGAGAGGTTGCGCAGGCCGAGGAAGTCCATCTTCAACAGTCCGAGCTCCTCGACCCCGTGCATCTCGTACTGAGTGACGATGGGGGCGTCCTCGGGGTCGCCACCGGCATCGGGCTTGCGCTGGATCGGCAGGTACTCGGTCAGCGGGTCCCGGGAGATGACCACCGCCGCGGCGTGGATCCCGTCCTGGCGCCGCAGGCCCTCGAGGCCCATGGCCACGTCAATGACCTCCTTCGCCTCAGGGTCCGTCTCGTGCATCGAGCGCAGCTCGCCCGCCGAGGCGTACCCGTCTTCCTGGCCCTCGGTCTTGGTCAGACACGCCCGCAACGGGGTGTCACGACCCATGATCAGCGGGGGCATGGCCTTGGCGATGCGGTCGCCGACGGCGTAGGGCTTGCCCAGCACCCGGGCGGCGTCGCGGACGGCCGCCCGGGCCTTGATGGTCGAGAAGGTGATGATCTGGGCCACCCGGTCGCTGCCGTACTTCTCGGCGGCATAGCGCATCACGTCGGCCCGGTAGCGCTCGTCGAAGTCCATGTCGATGTCGGGCATCTGCGTGCGGCCCGGGTTCAAGAAGCGCTCGAAGAGGAGGTCGTAGCGGATGGGGTCGAGGTCCACGATGCGCAGGCAGTAGGCCACGCAGCAGCCGGCGGCCGAACCCCGGCCCGGGCCGACCCGGATGCCCGAGTGGCGGGCGAAGCGGATGAGGTCCCACACGACGAGGAAGTAGGCGGGGAAGCCCATGTCGCCGATGACCCCGAGCTCGAAGTCGAGGCGCTGCACCACCTCGGTCGGCACCGGGTCGCCGTAACGCTCCTTGGCCCCCTCGTAGGCCAGATGGCGGAGATACGCCTGCGCCCGCTCCTCGTAGGTCACGCCGCCGAAGCGGTCCGGCACGGGGAACTCGGGCAGGCTGGGCTTGCCGAGCTCAATCTGTACGTCGGCCCGCTCGGCGATCAGCAGGGTGTTGTCGCACGCTCCGGGCACGTCGCGAAAGAGGTGACGCATCTCAGTTGCCGTCTTGAGGTAGTGCTCGGTCCCCTCGAACTTGAATCGGTTGGCGTCGCTGAGCAACGCGCCGGTCTGCACGCACAGGAGAGCGTCGTGCGACACGGCGTCCTCTCGGTGGGTGTAGTGGCTGTCGTTGGTGGCGAGCAGCGGCGCACCGATGCGCTTGGCGATGCTGATCAGCTGCGGGTTGGTCCGGTGCTGGTCGGCGAGCCCGTGGTCCTGGATCTCGACGAACAGGTTGTCGCGTCCGAAAATGTCTTGCAGCCGGGCGGCGCGCTTCTCGGCCTCCACCTCGTTCCCGGCCAACAACGCCTGCAGCACGACACCGCCCAGGCACCCGGTGGTGGCGATGAGGCCATGGTGATACCGCTCGAGCAGCTCCCAGTCCACCCGCGGCTTGTAGTAGTAACCCTCCAAGTAGGCCGCCGAGGACAGCTTCATCAGGTTGCGGTAGCCCTCGACGTTCTCGGCCAACAAGGTGAGGTGGTAGTAGAGCTTCTGCCCGCCCTCGGCGTCACCGCCAGTGTCGTCGACCCGCCCTCGGCGCACCGGACGCTCGTAGCGTGACTCACCTGCCATGTAGGACTCGGTGCCGATGATCGGCACGATGCCCTCGGCCCGACAGGCCTTGTAGAAGTCGAGGACTCCGTACATGTTCCCGTGGTCCGTGATGCCCAGCGCCGGTTGACCGTCGGCCACCGCGGCGGCGACCAGATCGCCCACGCGCGCCGCGCCGTCGAGCATGGAGAACTCGGTGTGGGTGTGCAGATGCGTAAATGACCGCTCCGACACCGGCCCTCCTTTCGCCCCCCGTCAAACTTACACGGATGTCATTCCCTGGAGCCTCGAAATGTAGCCCGCCCGGCGACGTGCCGAATCGGGAAGGCGGACGGACCGTGTCCGCCGGACATCTCGACCGGCCCCGCTCCGCCGCACGCCAGTCAGGAACCTTCCGCTCAGAGGTACGCCCCCGTCCGGCCAGACTCCCCCGCTTGGGGCAGGCTGCGCTGGCGCATCTCCTCGAGCTGGGCCCGGGCCGCCATCTGCTGGGACATCAGCGTGGCCTGGATCCCGTGGAACAGCCCCTCGAGCCATCCCACCAGCTGAGCCTGGGCGATGCGCAACTCGGATTCGCTCGGCGCTTCGGCGCCGAAAGGGGGGGCCATGCGTTCCAACTCGGCCACCAGGTCGGGCGAGAGTCCTTCGGAGAGGTCCCGGATCGATTGCTCGTAGATCTCCCGCAGGCGCACCCGGCCCCGCTCGTCCAGCGGCGCCGCCCGGACCTCGTCCAACAGGGTCTTGACCATGGAGCCGATGCGCAGCACCTTCGCCGGCTCTCGCACCGACTCGGTCGACCGCTCCTCTTCCCCCGGCCCGCTCCCGTCTCGCGCCGGGCCCTCCAGGACCTCGTCGGGGGAGATCGCCCCGCCCGCCCCGGGGAGCAGCTCTGCTCGGTCAGTCACGTCCTCGGTGTCGCTCATGGTGCCTTCCGTTCGAACCTCCGGCGCCGCCGGCAGCGGCGCACCCGCGCCTCGGCCCCGATCTTGCCACCACCGGGTCCTCACCCGCGCGCCCGCCATCCGCGGCACCTGGCTCAGCGAACACCGGCCTCACCCGGCGCGCCAGGCCAGGAGCGGGACGAGCATCTCGGCTCGGGTGAGCGAGCCGTGCCGGGCCTTCAGTCGGAGTTCCCCGGTGTCGGCCGGGTCGAGGAACGCCATGGGCAGCGTAGGGGACGAGGACCACGTCCCCAAGACGGGCCGCCACCGCCGCCGAGGGGACCCCACCCAGCCAACCCTCCTCGATCAACTGCTCCTTGGACAGCACCCAGGCCACGTCCTCGTACCGCGCCCTCGCCGTCTCAGCCACCGCGTTCGTCGCTCCCGGGCGGACGTGGAGCCACCGGAACCTGCCCTCCCCGCTCAGGAGCGTGACCGCATCCATCAGCTCGGGACCGAGCACCTCGACGGAACCGCCGACGTCGACCTGTCCGTGGTCGGCGGTGACCACCAGCACTGTGTCCTGGGGCAGCACGTCGAGCACGTCGCCCACCAGGCGGTCTACCGCCCGTAGCTCGTCGTCGTAGTGGGCGCCGAGGCCCTCCGCGTGGGCCACCCTGTCGACGCCCTCGTAGTAGGCGTACACGAACGGGGTCCCCGCCGCCGCCAGCTCCCGCACGGCCGTCACCAACCCGGCGGCCGTCTGCCACCGATGAAGGGCGGCGGCGCCGAGATGGGCCGCGGTGAATCCCGTGGGACCATAGTCGTAGCGAGTGACCACCGGCACCGGCGCGGGGATGCCGGGAAAAGGTGGACAAGGCTGGAACGTGCGGGCCGGGACCTCGACCCGTACGTCGACGCCCCGCCGGGACCACTGCAGGACGTTCATCACCTCGCCGTCCAGCGCGACTCGGTAGCCCACCACGCCGTGATCTGCCGGCGCCCGCCCGGTCGCCAGGCTCGTGAGGGCGCACGCGGTCGTGCTGGGCACGACCGTCGTGATCGTGCCTCCAGCCCCCCCGCCGAGCACCGGCGCCAGGGCGCAACGCTCCCGAAGTTGTTCGGCTCCCAAGCCGTCGAGCACCAGGAGGACGACCTGGCGAGCCCCGACCACCTCGTCGGGGAACCAGGACGGCAAGGGCGCCCGGCCGGGGTCCCGCAGTTGAGCCGCCAGCGTGGGCACGACGTGGTGCAGGCAGGCCCCATCCCAGTCAGGCAGGAGCGGCGCCACCCTGCCCCGTCGGTCCTCGCTCACGGCCCGCCCTTCGTCGGTCACGGAGGGACACCCTAGGACCAGCGCACCCCCGCTCAGGACCCGGCGACCGGTAGCATCCCTGTTCATGAGGGTCTCGACGCGCGGTGATTACGCCAGCCGGGCGCTGCTGTCCCTCGCCCTCCACGGTGCCGAAACACCGACGTCGGTGCGGGACATCGCTGAGCGGACCGGACTGCCCCAGCCCTACCTCGAGCAAATCCTGCTGGCCCTGAAAGGGGCCGGGCTGGTCCGTTCCAAGCGGGGCGTGGGTGGCGGCTACGTGCTGGCACGCCCACCCGAGGAGATCTCACTGGCGCAGATCGTCTCGGCGGTCGACGGGCCCATCGCCGCCGGCGACTTCGGCGAGCCGCACACCGACGGAGCCTGCGACCACGAAGGCCAGTGTGTGCTGCTTGCCGTCTGGGCCGACGTGGGCGAGACCATCCGCATCCACCTGCAGTCCTACAGTCTGGCCGACATGGTCGACCGGGCCCGGGGCAACGTGGCCGCGCCCGTCTGAGCCAGTCCTTCGTGACCCAGTCCTCGGTGACGCCGTTCGAGATGGCAATACGTGCGACCTCGACCGGTCCCTCTCCTCACCGGGGCGGCTCCTACCCTGTCGCTTTGAGCAGGGCCTCGCTCGTTCGCCCACGCTCACCATCGGCCGGGCGAGAGGTTCCAAAGTTCGACCACGGGTCGGTCGAGGTCCCAGCCGAGCACCGAGACCGATCCGGTATCGAGGCGGAACAGCCGGCCCGCCACCGGGGGCAGACCCAACCAGCGCGCCGCGAGCACCCGAAGCAGATGGCCGTGGGCGACGCACAGGGTGTCACCGTCGACCTGTCTCGCCCGCTCCACCACCCGATCGGCGCGGCGGCCGACCTCGTCGCACCGTTCCCCTTCGGGCACCCCGTCGTCCCACAGGGTCCATCCGGGGCGCTCCACGCGGATCTCGGCCGAGGTCAGTCCCTCGTAGACGCCGTAGTCCCATTCCATGAGGTCTGGGTCCGGCGCCCCGTCGTACCCTGCCAGGGCACAGGTGTCGGCCACGCGGCGCAGCGGGCTGGTCAGGACCTGCCTGAACGCGGCGAGCGTCTCGGACCCGAGCATCTGGGCCACCGCCCGTGCCTGGGCCCTTCCCTCGTCGGTGAGGGAGACGTCCGAACGACCGGTGTGGCGTCCGGCGTCGGACCACTCGGTGGCTCCGTGCCTCACGAGGACCATCCTGGGGGCCATGCGACGTAGACCACCACGGGCGCTCCGGCGGCGCAATTCACCTACGCCGGGGGTGGCCGGCACGAACAGTCATCCCCCCTGGTCCACGGTGCGAACACCCTCTTGGAATGATCCGTGGGTATGTCCTGTTGTACTCCTCGGACCGATCCCGATTCCGAGGGAATGCGTACGACCGAGAGTGAGTGAAAAGCGTCTGGAGCGAAGATGAAGAGCGCGGTGAGCACATCGGACACGTTGGGGCTGATGCTGCGTGACCTCGACCAATTCCCCATGCCCGACCACGAGCAGCAGGTCGAGCTGGCCAAGAGGGTCGTGGCGGGTGACGAGGCCGCCCGCAAGCAGATGGTGGCGGCCAACCTGCGTCTGGTCGTGCACTGGGCTCGCCGGTATCAAGACCGTGGCGTCGACATGGCCGACCTGGTCCAGGAGGGCACGTTTGGGCTGATGCGCGCCGTGGACAAGTTCGACTGGGAGCGCGGTTTCCGCTTCTCGACCTACGCCACCTGGTGGATCCGCCAGGCGCTCCAGCGCGCCGTGCAGCAGCACGGACGAACGATCAGGATCCCGCTCGAGGTCGGAGAGCAGATCCAGCGCCTCGAGCTGACCAAGTCCGAGCTGGCCAGCACCCTCGGACGGGCGCCAACCGACGAGGAGCTCCACGAGGCCACCGGCCTGACGGCCGACGAGCGCGCCTCCCTCGAGGACGTCGCCAGGGTGACGGCTTCGCTCGACCAGCCCGCTGCCCTCGAGTCCTCGACCACGCTCGGCGACCTCGTGGCTCCCGACGAGACCGACTTCGCCGCCGACGTCGAAGAGACGATGGTTCACGAACGGGTGCGGGCAGCGATCGAGCGGCTTCCCGATCTCCAGCGCGACGTGCTGCGCCTCCGCTTCGGATTCGGCGGCGACTCGCCGGCCTCCCTCCAGTCGACGGCCGAGCGCCTCGGAGTCGGGGTGCGGCGGGTGCGGCGGGCCGAGGAGGAGGCCCTGGCAGCCCTCTCCTTCGACGCCGACGTGCTCGGGGTGCACGAAGCCGCCTGATCAGGATCGAGCCCCGGCGAGGTACGACGTCAGGTCTTCGGGTAATGGAGAAGTCAACTCGACACGCGCACCCGAGCTCGGGTGCGCGAAGGCCAAGGTGACCGCGTGGAGGAAGAAGCGCCCGGATCCCAGGCGCGTGTCGGGCACGCCGTAGCGGGCGTCGCCCACCACCGGGTGCCCGATGGCGGCCATGTGGACCCGGATCTGGTGGGTCCGCCCCGTCTGGAGTGCGAGCGCAACCAGGGTGGACCCTCCCAGTCGCTCGAGCACGGCGTAGGACGTCCGAGCGGGTCGACCCCCCGCCGTCACCGCCATCTTGGTCGGGGTTCTGGTCGAGCGGCCGATCGGGGCTTCCACCTCCCCCCGGTCGTCGGCCACGGTGCCCGTGACCAGCGCCACGTAGCGGCGCTCCATGGACTTCGTGGCCAGCTGGTCGACCAGGGAGCGGTAGGCGCCAGCCGTGCGGGCCACCACCAGCAGCCCCGAGGTGCCCTTGTCCAACCGGTGGACGATTCCGGGACGGTCCGGAGGACAAACGCCGGCCTCGACCAGCTTGCTCAGCTCGGGGAACCGGGCCAGCAACCCTCCGACCAGGGTCCCCCGATCGTGGCCCGCCCCAGGGTGCACCACGAGCCCGGCCGGCTTGTCCACCACGACCAGGTCGTCGTCGGCGTGAACCACCGCGAAGCGGACCTCGGGCTCGGCGGCAACCAGCCCGTCGCCCACCTCGGGGAGCACCACCGTGAGCTGGACACCTTCGGAGAGCTCGGTGCGGCCTGTCGCCACCGGCACCCCGTCGACGAGCACGCGCCCCGTGGCCACCAGCTCGGACGCCACCGATCGCGAGACGTTGGCCATCATCGCCACCACACGATCCACACGCATGCCGGCCAACAGCGCCGGCACTTCGGTGGTCACGACCTCTTCGTCGTCACCCGGCGTGCCCACGCCGCCACCCCTTCCCGCCACCGAGGACCAACGTGGCGATGACGATCACGACGCCCACGGTTACGCAGGCGTCGGCCAGGTTGAATGTCGGCCAGTAGTCCAAGGTGACGAAGTCGGGGACCTGCCCTCCGTGGCCTCCGAGCACGCGCTCGCTGAGATTGCCCACCGCACCGCCGAGGACCAGACCCGCCCCCAGCGCCAGCGTCACGGTACGGACACGGGTCACGACGACGGCGAGCACGGTCACGCCCACGCCCAACAGGGCCGTCACCAGCCAGGCCCGGCCGCTGAAGAGGCTGAAGGCAAAGCCCGAGTTGTAGGTCAGGGCCAAGCCGATGGGGCCCCAGACGTGACGGACCCGGTGGAGATGGTCCACGGCGATGTCCGTGGTCAGCCGGTCGAGCACGACGACCACAGCGGCAATGGCGAAGGCCATCACCCTCGGTCGGTTCAGCGCCGCGACAGACCCCCTGCCTTGCACGCGACGCACAGGCGGGCATGGGGAAGCGCCCGCAGCCGGGGCTTGGGGATCGGCTGGAAACACCGCTCGCACGAGCCGTAGGACTTGTCGGCGATGCGTGCCAACGCGTCGTCGATCTCCTCCACGGCCAACGTGGCCTGCCCGGACAAGGCCAGGTTGCGTTCGCGGTCGACCGTCACCGTCCCCCCTTCGCCGGACTCCTCGTCGAACTGGACGTCGCCGGGCTCGCGCTCGAGTGCCAGTGAGTCGGCCTCGGCCCGCAATGACGTGGCCTGCTCCTGATAGATGGTCCGGTCGGCCTGCAGGAGGTCCCGCACCTCGTCGAGAAACTTCGTGTCCTTGGCGTAGGGCCCCGTCTTCGGACGGACCGCGGCGGCCTTCGGCCCGGGCCCGAACCCCGACGGGCGAGCCCCCGCGCCGTTGTGCGCCACCCGGGTCGTCGCTTTCTTCACCGTTGCGGTCCTGGGGGTCGCGGGAGACCTGGAGGCACGCCTGGCCGCGGTCTTGGCCCCCGGGGCGGCGGCAACCCCTGTCGGAGCCTTCTTGGTGGTGGCGGCCTTCTTGGAGGAGGTCGACTTCTTGGCGGCGGTGGTCTTGGCGGCCGCGGCTGGCTTCTTGGTGGCGGTGGCTGCCTTCTTCACGACGGTAACGGCCTTCTTCTTCGAGACGGGAGGCTTCTTGGAGACTGAGGCCCGCTTGGCCGCAACCTTCGCCGGGGCTTTCTTGTTCCCGGGCGCCGATCGCGTCGCAGTGCCCTTGCTCCCAGCGGCCATCGTTCCCTCCTTCGGACCAGCTCAACAGGTGGCCGGTGTTCCCCTACGACGACCTCGCCCGGGGAGCGGGCGACGATAGCGGACCGCGACAGACGGGGGCAACATCCCCGTCGGGGGTCAGATGGCGCCGGGTCCTCCCGAGAAATCTCCCGACACCGAGGCGCTCTGCAGGTTGAGCGTGGGCTGGTCGTCGTCGGCCTCCGAGACGGGGGCCGGCGCCGGCGCCGCCTTGGGCCTGACGCCCATGAGGGAGTTGGCGGGTTGGACGTTCTCGTCGACCCAATTGAGGATCTCGGTCAGGGCGCCGCGCAGTCGGTTGCGCTCCGACTCGAGGTGACGGGCCATGCTCTCGACGTCCGTGGCCAGCTCGGTACGGGTCGCCTCCAGGCGAGTCACCTCCTGGCGGAGCTTCTGGTGGGTCTCGGCCTGCAGTTGGGCAGCCGTCGCTTCGGCGGCCGTCACGGTCGTGCGCGCCGTCTCCTCGGCCTGGGCGATCACCGCCGCCGCCTCCGCCTCGCTCTCCCGCTTGGTCTGGTCGACGAACTTCTGCGCCAGCAGGAGTGTGCGCTGCAACGTCTCGTCCGACAGGGTCGCCGCGTCGGCGGCCGCCCCGGCCTCGACCACGCTCGGTGCCGGCGCAGCGCGCTTCTCGCGCTCGAGTTGCGCGATCCGCTCACTCGCCTGGCGCAACCGCTCGTTGAGCTGACGGACATGCTCCTGGAGCCCTTCGGCTTCCTGCGCCGCCTTGTCGAGGTACTCGTCGACCTCGTCGACGTTGTACCCCTTGAGCCCGAGGCGAAACTCCACCGTGCGCAGCGTGTCGAGGATCGAGGCGGGAGCTTGGGAGTTGTCCATGGAGCCCGAGTCTAACCACGCCCCATTCGGAGGTCGATCAATGCAGCAGGACCGGAATCAGCACGAACTGTGCGACCAGGATCACGATGAGGAAGGAGAAGTCGAGCCCGCCCATCGGTCGGATGAAACGGCGGACCGGCCGCAAGACCGGCTCGACCAGCTGCGAGAGAACGTACTGGATGCGAGCCAGCGTCGTGCCGGGCTGGACCCGGAACCAGCTCAAGATGGCGTAGGGGAACATGACCAGCCAGATGTAGGCCTCGATCAGCCACGCCAGGAGATGGAAGATGCTCACCGACCAGGGAGGGTAGCGGGCGTACCGTGGCGCCTAGTCGCGCCCGAAGCCACGCTCCACCAGCCGCTGGCGCTCCTCGTCGGAGACCTTCACGTTGGTGGGCGCCAGAAGGAAGACCTGGTCCGCCACTTTTTCCATTTCCCCGCTCAGCGCGTAGGTGACGCCGCTGCAGAAGTCGATCATGCGCCGCTGCAGATCGCGGTCGGCCATCTGGAGGTTCACGATGACGGGGCGATTGTCCTTCAGGCGGTCGGCGATGTCCTTGGCGTCGCCGAACCGCGAAGGGGCCACGACGTGGACCCGGCCCGAGGAAGAAGGGGCTGAGCCCGACGGCGTGATGGTGGGATCGACGGGCACCGCCCGCACCTGGGCGGCCGGCCGTGAAGGCACGCTGCCCCCCGACGGCCTCGACTGGCTGGGGACGGCGGACTCTCGCGGGATGGTGCGCACCCTGCTCATGCCTCCGCTGAACTCCTCGGGCTGGTCGTAGTCCGAGGTGCTGGGCTCGACCCGTGTGGCCGAGGTGAACTGCCGGGGCGCCCGGTCCAGGTCGTCGTACTCGTCGTACTCGTCGTCGAGCAAACCCAGATACACCATGGTTTTCTTCATGAATGAGGGTGCCATACCTTCTCCTGTCACATGACAGCGTAGTGCCTGCTCGCCACGCTGGCGGGGGACGCCACCATCACGCGGCCGGGGCCCGAGGACGCTCTCCGAACAGGGCGCGACCCACCCGAACCATGGTCGATCCGGTCGCCACGGCGATCTCGAGGTCGTCGCTCATGCCCATGGAGCGCTCGTCGAGTTCCAGTTCGTCGGCCAATCGCCGCACCGTCTCGAATGACTCGGTGGCGGCGGCCGGACCCGGTGCCGCCACCGTCATGAGCCCCCGCACGTGGAGCCCGAGGTGGCCCAGGTGCGCCACCAACGCCGGGGCTTCCGACGGCGAGCAGCCGTTGCGGCCGGGCAGGCCGGTCGTGTCCACCTGGACCAGCACCTGGGCCCCCGGGGCGAAGCGGGCGATGCGCTCCCCCTCGGCCCGCCGCGCCACGCTCTGCCAGAGGGTCACGACCGGGGCCAATTCGGCCACCTTGTTGCGCTGGACGGCCCCGAGGAAGTGCCACGCCGGCCCTCCCGGCTCGCCGTTGCCCACCGCCACCGCCTTGGCCACCAGCTCGGTCGCGTAGTTCTCCCCCAGGTCCGAGAGCCCGGCCTCCCACACGGCCCGCGCCGCCTCGGGCCCAAAGCCCTTGGTCACACCGACGATGCAGACCCGGGTGACATCGCCGCCAGCGTCCGCGATGCGGTGGCGCACCGCCGTCAGACGGCGCGCCACCTCGTCCGCTTCAGCGAAGGAAGGAG
Organism: uncultured Acidimicrobiaceae bacterium; assembly: GCA_963787485.1. Lineage (GTDB taxonomy): Bacteria > Actinomycetota > Acidimicrobiia > Acidimicrobiales > RAAP-2 > Bog-473. The sequence goes on from CAWBDF010000008.1 coordinate 78,698, forward strand.
GGGACGTCGAAATCGTCGTCACCGAGGTCGAACTCCTGGTCCGACCCGGTGGCGTCAGCGAAGATGTCCACCGGCTCCGGAGTGGCGAAGATGGAAGACGCCAGCTCCGACGATCTGGAGGAGCCCGTGCCCTCGTCCCAGCGTTCGAAGCCGGCTGCAATGACGGTCACCCGGACCTCGTCGCCCATGGCGTCGTCGATCACCGCACCGAAGATGATGTTGGCATCGGGGTGCGCCACGCCATGGATGATCTCGGCCGCCTCGTTGACCTCGAAGAGGCCGAGATCCGAACCGCCGGCGATGTTGAGGACCATGCCCCGAGCGCCTTCGATGGACGCTTCGAGCAGGGGCGACGTGATTGCCGCCCGGGCGGCGTTGGCCGCCCGGCCCTCGCCGATCGACGACCCGATGCCCATGATGGCCGTTCCCACGTTGGTCATGACCATCTTGACGTCGGCGAAGTCGGTGTTGATCAGCCCGGGCACGGTGATGAGGTCGGTGATGCCCCGCACGCCCTGAAGGAGGACCTCGTCGGCCATCTTGAAGGCGTTGACCATGCTCGTCTTGTCGTTCGACACCGTGAGCAGGCGGTCGTTCGGGATCACGATGAGCGTGTCCACCTTCTCCTTGAGGATCTGGATCCCCTTCTCCGCCTGCATGGCCCGACGTCGGCCCTCGAAAGTGAAAGGCCTGGTCACCACCCCGATGGTGAGGGCACCCAGGCCCTTGGCGATCTCGGCGAAGACCGGGGCCGCCCCGGTGCCGGTGCCACCACCTTTCCCGGCGGTGATGAAGACCATGTCCGCGCCCTGGAGTGCCTCTTCGATCTCGACCCGGTGCTCCTCGGCAGCCTGGCGGCCCACTTCGGGGTCGCTCCCGGCCCCCAGCCCGCGTGTGAGTTGGCGGCCGATGTCGAGCTTCAGGTCGGCGTCGCTCATGAGCAGCGCTTGGGCGTCGGTGTTGGCCGCGATGAACTCGACGTTGCGCAGCCCCGAGTCGATCATTCGGTTGACGGCGTTGACACCTCCGCCGCCGACGCCGACCACCTTGATCACTGCCAGGTAATTCCCCTGGGATGGAACGGTCGTCATGCACTCCCTCGTATTCGGGCCGATCGCCGACCGGTCAGCCGCAGCTTCGTCCCCGCCGCCACCGGGGACGCGTGAGCTTGAAGCCATCCCTGAACCTTTGGGGAAGGTTGACGTTCACAGTGCGGCAACGTGGCCACACCATAAGGGCGGCCGTTCGGGCTGGTCAAGCATCCGCCCGCGGGCTGGTTCCGGCCTGGCCGGCGGTACCCCCTTGGGCCCCCGGATCAGCCCGGCGTCACGGTCACCGCGTTGGGGATGCTCACGTCGATCACGTCCCCGTCGTGGAGCGTGCCTCCGGCCAAAATGGACGAGACGTCCTCGTATTTGGCCTCGAGCTGGGTGGCCGACCCGATGTCCACCACCACGGGGGTGGTGAGGGACAGCTGCACCCACCCCGCCGGTTCGACCGTGACCGCCGTCACTTGGGAGACGAAGGAGGGCGGCAGCGTCGAGGCCACCCGGAGCCCGGCAGCGTCCCGGGCCGGCAGCACATTCCCGAGCGGGCCCGGCGGAGCAGGAACGCTGAGCAGCACCAAGCCTGGTGGCCGCGACGGCGTGGACGCCAGGACCCGTCCGTCGTTGCTGAGTGACGCCCAGGCTCCCCCATGTGTCTGGACGACGAATCGCGGGACCTCCTCGGAGACGACGACGTGCACGCCGTCGGGCCACGAGATCCGCACCGTCGCCGAGCGCACCCAGGGCAACTCCTCGATCCTGGCCGAGGCCCGCCCCGGATCCACGTCGAGCAGCGCCGGAGCGCCGTCCAGACCGGCCTGGTGGATCACCTGGGCCGCCGTTTCGTGGACCGCCCCGGTCACCGTCACGGACCGGGCGCCGAAGACCGGCGTGTGCAGCACGAACCAGGCCACGGCGACGAGTGTCAGGACCCCGAGGGCGACGACGAGCACCCGGAGACGGCGGCGTCCTTGGGCCCGATGGACCGCTCTCCGACGCGCCGAGACGCGGGGGTCGATCCGGGGACTCCCGCGTCGCCCGTCGCCGTCCCCTCCCGCGCCGGCGCTCGATGCCCACCCGCTCCGGGTTGAGCGACTCCGGCTCGGGTGGCTCCGGGTCGAACCACTCCGGGTGGCGGCCGGGCTCATCGTCGGCCTCCCGACATCCCGCCGAGCTCGTCTCGCTCACTCACGCGCGCTCATTCCCCGGCACGGCCTCAGTCTCATCGCCGTCGAAGCCCAAGAGGCGGACCTCCGGGCGCAACATCACCCCGCTCTGCTCGGCCACGATGCGGCGGACGTGTTCCATGAGGGCCCGCACGTCATCGGCACGGCCCGCCTTGTCGGCCTGAATGAAGTTGGCGTGCTTCTCCGACACCTTCGCCGACCCCAGCCTGAAGCCCTTGAGCCCCGCTGCTTCGATCAACCTCCCGGCGGCGTCACCCTCGGGGTTGGTGAACACCGATCCGGCGTTCGAGCCTCCGGGCTGATGCTCCCGGCGCCAGCGCACGATGTCCGCGACGGCGGCCCGCTCCTCGTCCGCCGAACCGGGGGTCACGGCGAGGTCGGCCGAGACCACCACCTGCGAGGGCGTGAGGGAGGAGGACCGGTAGGCGTACTGGAGCCGGGCCGCCTCGTCGGTGCCCCCCATATCGCTCAGGAGGTCGACCCACGCGTAGTGCACCACGCAGGCCGCCATGTCCGATCCGTGACCCCCGGCGTTCATGTGGACGGCGCCACCGACCGAGCCCGGTACGCCCACCGCCCACGACAGCCCCGACCAGCCGGCGTCGGCCAGTCGACGGGCGAGCACCGGGAGGGCGACCGCGGCACCCGCGTGCACCACGACCCCGTCGCAAGCGGTCCCGCCGCGGGAGCGCACGCCGGTCACCTCGGGGGCGTGGCGAACCGGGTCGACACCCGCCGGGGGCAGGACCAGCTCGTTGAACCCCTGACCGAGGTGCAGCACCACACCGTCGAAGCCGCGATCGGAGACCAACAGGTTTGAGCCTCGTCCCAGCACGAAGATGGCCGGAGCCGGAGTGACCCGGCGGAGGGCGGCACGGATCGCCTGGAGGTCCTCGGGCGCCTCGACGTCCACGTAGAGCGCGGCCTCACCACCGACCCCGTAGGTGGTGAGCGGGCCCAGGGGCTTCATGACCGTGGCCCGGCTGCCGAGGACACGGGCCAGCGCATGGAGCTCACGCCGGAAGGTCGTCACCTCTGCGTCACCAGCTGGGGGACTCGAGCAGCTCGTCGGGCAGCGTCGTGAGGTCGCCGGCCCCGAGGGTGAGGCACAGGTCGCCGGGACGGAGCAAGCTGGAGACCTTCCGGCGCAACTCGTCCCATCCGCCGGCGTAGGTCACGCCAAGGTCCGGGTCGTCCGCCCGAACGGCCTCGAGCACCAGACGGCCCGAGACGCCGGGCACCGGTCGCTCGCCGGCGCTGTACACGTCGGTCACGACGAGCAGGTCGGCATCGCCAAAGGCGCCACCGAATTGCGCGGCCAACGCCGCGGTGCGGGTGAAGCGGTGCGGTTGGAACACAGCGACCACCCTCGACCAGCCGCCACCTCGGGCCGTGGCCAGCGCGGCTCGGACCTCCGAGGGCAGATGGGCGTAGTCGTCCACGAAGGTCACTCCTCGCGCCTCGCCGCGGAACTCGAAACGCCGAGGCACGCCGGCGAAGCGCTCGAGCGCGGCCTGGGCCGCTGGAAAGGGGGCTCCGGCACGGAGGGCGGCGATGGTGGCCACCGCGGCGTTGCGGGCGTTGTGCAGGCCCGGGACGCCAACCCGCAGGCGCCCGAGTATCCCCTCTGGCCCCTCCAAGGTGAAGGTCGCCGAGCTGCGCGAGAGGGCGAGATCACCCATGACGTAGGTGGCTCCCGCCGCCGTCCCCACCGATGTCGCCCCGTGCACCTGCCCGATCGCGAAGGCCTCCGGATCGTCGGCGCCCACCACCGCACCGCGACGGGCTGCGGCGACGAACCCCGCAAAGGCCTCCTTGAGGACCTCGAAGGTGCCGTAGTGGTCCAGGTGGTCCGCCTCGACGTTGGTGAGAACGGCGATGTCAGGTGTGATGGAACGGAACGTCCCGTAGCTCTCGTCGGCCTCCACGACGAGCCACGGCCCGGTGTCCCACACGGCGTTGGTGCCGATCTCGTTCACGTCAGCTCCGATGACGAACGATGGGCGCATTCCCGCCTCCACCAGGATCAACGACAACATCGAGGCCGTCGTCGTCTTCCCGTGGGTGCCGGCAACGGCCAGGCACGCCCGGGTGGCACAGAGGGCGGCGAGGATCTCAGGCCGGGGCACGATCTCGGCGTCTCGAGCCCGAGCCTCCGTCAGCTCCACGTTGTCGACGGGAACGGCGGGCGAGTACGTGACCACCTCAGCACCCGCGACGTTCTCGGCGCGGTGCCCGACGACGACGCCGATCCCGTGCGACCGCAGCCGTTCCGCCAGCGGAGAGTCCTTGAGGTCCGACCCGGAGACGTGGTGACCCATCTCTTGGAGCACGAGGGCGATCGCGCTCATGCCGGCTCCCCCGATGCCCACCACGTGGATGCGGCGAGGGGCCGCCCCGAGGTCGAGCGGCCGCGTCGCCGGCCCCGGCGACGACGGACCCCGAAGCGCACCTTCAGCTGGGGCCCGCGCTCCGGCGGGGTCCGCCGGGCCGCTCGAGTCGGCGCGATCAGCGGGCATGGGCGTCGACGAGCTCGGCCACCTGGTCGGCCGCGTCGGCGTGCGCCAGCCCACGGGCAGCCTGGCGCATGGCCTGGAGGCGTGGTGGGTCGGCGAGCAGGGCGTCGAGCTCCCGGGCCAGGCGGCGCCCGTCGCACTCCTCGTCGGGCACCAGGACGGCAGCCCCCACGTCGACCAGGGCGCGTGCGTTCCTCGTCTGGTGGTCGCGCGGGGCGCCGGGCAAGGGGACGAGGATGGCCGGGACCCCGGCCACCAACAGCTCGGCCACGGTCATGGCCCCCGACCGGGTCACGCACACGTCCGCGGCGCCGTAGAGCTGTGGCATCCGGTCCTCGAAGGGGACGACACGCCGGCACAACCCCCGGTTGTTCGGGCCGAGGCCGAGCTCGCCAGCGGAGCGGTGACCCGCCCTCTGGCCAGGGCCGATGCCGACCGTGGCGAACGCGTCGTAGTCACGCCGACCCGTGACGTGGTAGAGCGTGCGGTCGGCGCACCCGGACCACAGGTCGGCCAGCTCGGACATGGCGCGGTTGAGTCGTCGGGCGCCGAGCGATCCGCCCACCGCAGCGACCGTGGCGCGGTGCGCAGGGAGACCCAACGCCGCCCGGCTCTCGGCCCGGCGCCGGGCCTCGGGCTGCTCCGCGCTGCGGGCCAGCTCCGGGCGGACCGGCGTTCCGGTGACCCGCGATCGGGGCAACCCGGTCCCCGGAAAGGCCACGGCGTTGGCCACGGCGAAGCGAGCGAGGACTCCATTCACGGCGCCGGGCACGGCGTCGGTCGTCATCGAGACCAGGGGCACCCTGGTCAGCACGGCGGCCAGACCGGCGGGAAAGCTGGCGTACCCGCCCACGACGACCACGGCCCGGGGCCGACGGGCCAGGAACGACGACACGGCGAGGACGCACGCCCACGCCAGCCCGAGGACGGCTCCGCCATTGGCCCACCAGGTCGAGGGGCGCAGGCTCCGCCGCACGCCCCGGCCGGGCAAGAGGGTGAAGGGGAATTCGAGGCCGGGCCACGTGGCGGCCTCCTGCCCGCGGCGCGAGCCGTACAGCTCAATCGTATCCGGTGCGTGGCCCCGGGCCACCAGGGCCCGGGCGATCTGGAGTGAAGGGACGATGTGCCCGCCCGTCCCGCCACCGGCGACCACCGTGCGGAGCCGAGCGCTCACCGATTCCGGGCCGCGCCCAACCGCATGCCCGAACCCCTCGGCTCCGTCTCCCCGCGGCGCGCCACGTTGATCAGCATGCCAGCCGCCGCCATCGTGATGACCAGGGACGAGCCACCGAACGAAATGAACGGCAGGGGGATCCCGGTGACGGGGAGGACGCCCACCACGGCACCGACGTTGATCAGCGTCTCGGACGCCACCCAGGCCGCCAGTCCGATCCCGAGCAGCGCCCCGAAGCGGTCGGGTGCCTGCGTGGCCGCCCGTAGCCCGAGCCACACGAAGGCCGACAGCAGGCCGAGGACAGCCAGTGCGCCGACGAGTCCCAGCTGCTCGCCGATGACCGAGAAGATGAAGTCGGTGTGCGCGTTGGGCAGGAAGCCCCACTGCACCTGCCCGCCACCGATCCCGGTACCGACGTAGTGGCCCGAGCCCAGCCCGATCAGCGACTGCATCACCTGGTACCCCGAGCCCGACGAGTGTGCCGAGGGGTTCATGAAAGAGAGCAACCTGGCCCGGCGGTACGGTGAGGCCACCGCCACGATCAGGGCCAAGCCGGCCAGGGCGGCCATCACCTTCATCACCGGACCCAGACGGACCCCCGAGACGAACAACATGGCCAGGGCGACGACGCCGAGCACCATCGCCGTCCCCATGTCGGGTTGGGCCAGGATCAGGACACAGGCCAGCCCAGTGGCCAGGATCAGCGGGCCCATGATGCGACGGTCGCTGGAGTCCTCGTCGAGGCGCCGCGTGATGAAGTCGGCGGCGAAGAGGACCAGGGCCAGCTTCATCAGCTCCGACGGCTGGAGCCGGAGCTGGCCGAAGCCGATCCAGCGGCTCGACCCCATGGCGTGCACGCCGAGCCCCGGGACCAGCACCACGAACAGGAGGCCCATGGAGATCACCAGGAGCACGGGGCTCACCCGCCGCAGCCGGCGGTAGTCGAGCCGCACCGTGCCCCACAGCGCGACCAAGCCGATGGCCATCCACATGACCTCCCGCAGGAGGATGGCCCACGGAGTGCCGTAGGTGGAGATCGACACCACCGACGACGCGGATCCCACCATCACCAGCCCGGTCACGCAGAGCAGGCCCACGTCGACGAGCAGCAACGTGGATACGGACAGGTGGACACCGGCGATCGTCACTCCGCGCGTTCCGCCCTGCGCCAGGCTCGCCCGCGGCGGAGCGGAGCGCAACGTCCTGTGCGGCTGGCGCAGGTGCGGGTGCGCGCGCCCACCAGAGCGGTCCGACACCCGATGCATTGCCCTCAATCCTCCCCCAATGCGACGGCCAAGTGGCGGATCACGTGAACTTCGCCACCGTGAGGAAGTCGCCGTAGAAGATGCCGAGGCCCAACGCGCAGAAGAGGCCGCCCAGAATCCAGAAGCGGACGATCACCGTGGTCTCGGGCCACCCGGCGAGCTCGAAGTGGTGGTGGATGGGCGCCATGCGGAAGATGCGCCGGCCGAACACCCGGAAGCTGATCACCTGCAAGATCACCGACACCGTCTCCATGACGAAGAGGCCCCCGATGACCACCAGCAGCAGGTCGAGGTTGAGCAGCAGGCAGAGCGCGGCCAGCCCGGCCCCGATGGACAACGACCCGGTGTCGCCCATGATGATCTTGGCCGGGGCGGCGTTCCACCACAAGAACCCGATGCAGGCCCCCGCCAGCGCCACCGAGACGAGCGACAGGTCGATGGCCGAGGCGGGGAGCACGTGGTAGATGGCCACGTGCCGGAAGATCCAGTACCCCATGATCGAGAGCACGAAGAAGCAGAAGGTTCCCGCTCCGGCCGCCAACCCGTCCACTCCGTCGGTGATGTTGACCGCGTTGGACGCCCCGACCATGACCAGGACGGCGAAGATGACCCAGCCCACCTTGCCCAGGTTGATGCCGAGCGCGTCGGCCCGGGTGAAGGAGAGGGCGGTCGACGTGTGCGCCCACTGCACCGCCAGGATGGCGAAGACCAGCGCGCAGATCAGCTGCGCCGCCGACTTGCCGCGCTTGTTCAGCCCGAGGCTCCGGCGGTGGCGAACCTTGATGGAATCGTCGAGATAGCCGATGAGCCCGAAGGCCACCACGACACCGACCGCCAGGTAGCCGGTGCGCGAGAAGCGGATCTCGGTGCCGATGTGGCCCACGGCGTATCCCAGCACGACCGATCCCACGATGGCGATTCCGCCCATCGTGGGCGTGCCGGCCTTGGCCACGTGGCTCGCCGGACCGTCTTCGCGGATGTGCTGGCCGATCTGGTGACTGCGGAAGTAGCGGATCAGGAACGGGGTGGAGAGGATGGCGATCCACAGCGCCACGCCTCCCGAGACGAGCAGTCCGAGCACGCCGCCCTCAGGACTCCGGCCCGGCCACGCTCCCGGCGGAACCGAAACGGGCCGACAGGGCGCGGCGCGCCTCGACCACGTCGTCGAAAGGGAGCCGTCGGTCACCCACCTCCTGGGTGGTCTCGTGTCCCTTTCCGGCCACGACGATCACGTCTCCGGGCTGGGCCGAATCGAGGGCGCGGCGGATCGCCGTCCCGCGGTCGGGCTCCACGACGACCCCCTCGACACCGCGCATGCCCGTGAGGACGTCGGCGATGATCGCCTCGGGTTCTTCGGTGCGGGGGTTGTCCGAGGTGAGGACGGCCAGGTCGCTCAGGCGCGACGCCACTTCGCCCATGAGGGGCCGCTTGGCGCGGTCGCGGTCTCCCCCGCATCCGAACACGCACACCACCCGGCCCGTGGCCACGCCGACCCCATCGCCGACGGCCGACCCGACCGCCAGTCGACGTGCCTCCCTGAGGACCACCTCCAGGCCCGCCGGCGTGTGGGCGTAGTCCACGATCACCGTGAACGAGGGAGTCTCTGAACGGTCGGTGCCGTCGGCAAGCCCGGCTGACCGTGTCGGGGGTGCGATCACCACCTGCATCCGGCCCGGCACGGGGTTCACCCGACCCAGGGCATGGCTGATTTCTTCCACGCTGAGCCCCAGCTCCTCGACAGCCAGGGCCGCTTCGGCTGCCAGCAGGGTGTTGTCGACGTTGACGGCTCCCGTCAAAGGGGTGACGACCCGCTGACCCCGCCAGGTGAAGGAGGTGTGGCCGGGCTGCAGGACGATGTCGGTGGCGTCGGTCCGCTTGACGGGCACCGCGGGGATGCGGATGCGCTCGAGCAGACGCTGGCCCCACGGGTCGTCCGCGTACACCACGGCTCGCACGGCGCGCCCGGGCTCGAAGAGCGACGCCTTGGCCTCGAAGTACTCCTCCATGCCGTGGTGGTAGTCGAGGTGGTCGTGGCTGAGGTTGGTGAAGACGGCGACGTCGAAGTGGATGCCGTCGACTCGAGCCTGCACCAGTGCGTGGCTCGACACCTCCATGGCCACGGCATGGCGGGTGGCGTCGGAGCGTTGCCGGTCGCGCACGTGGGCGAGGATGCGTTGGACCTCGGTGGCCTCAGGTGTGGTCCGCGCGCCCGACAGCGTGCCCATCACGTTCGTGGGGTGACCGGTGGCCCCCAGCAGGTCGCCCAGGAGCTGCGTCACCGTGGTCTTGCCGTTGGTTCCCGTCACGCCGATCATCACCAGGTCGCGCGCCGGGTGCCCGTAGAAGGCCGCGGCCAGACGCGCCATCACCGGCCGCATGGTGCCCGGTGCCACGCGGCTCTGCACCACGCCGCGGTCGAGCAGTCCGGGGATGAAGTGCTCGCAGAGCAGCCCCACCGCACCGCGCTCGACGGCTTCGGCCGCGTGCAGGTGACCGTCGCTCACCCGGCCGCGGATGCAGCAGAAGAGGTCGCCGGGGACCACCCGGCGACTGTCGTGGGAGACACCGCCCACCATGACGGCGGCGGGGTCGCCCCGGGTCTCGATCACCTCGACCTCGTCGAAGAGAAGGTTCATGGGCACGGCGCACATGGTCGAGCCGACAGCGTTGCATGCCCCGGGCACCCCCGCGCCACGCCCCCGGCAAGCAGGGTGGCCGTCACGTGATGTCCTGGGCCTGGTCGCTCGCCTTCGTCGGGGTCGAGCCCGCCGGCGGCGTCTGGGCGCCTGGGGTGGTCGGGATGTCGTAACGGTGCAGGGCGTCGCTCATGATCTGGGAGAACACGGGCGCTGCCACGGTGCCCCCGAAGATCGGGGTCGGTCGGTCGAGGACGACGATCATCGACAGGGTCGGGTTCGACGCCGGTGCGAAGCCCACGAAGGACGCCATGTACGCACCCGTCACGTAGGAGTCGTGGCCCACGGTCGGGATTTGTGCCGTGCCGGTCTTTCCGGCGACGGAGTACCCCGGCACGGTGGCTGCCGTACCGGTGCCCTGGTTCACCACCTGCTCGAGCATGGACGTCAGCTCCGTATCGACCGAGGGCGAGAAGACCTCGTGCGTCACCGAGGGCGGAGTCGCGACGACGCCGCCCCCGGGGCTCACCGTCGCCCGGACCAGCTTGGGGGCCACGAACACGCCCCCGTTGGCGACCGCGTTGTAGGCATCGAGCATCTGCAGAGGATTCACGGCGTCGACCTGCCCGATGGGGAGGGAGACATAGTCCGTCGGCTCCCACTGAGCGGAGGAGGCCAGGAGGCCCGGTGACTCCCCGGGGAAGGCCAAGCCGGTTCCCTTCCCGAAACCCAGCGCCTTGACCTGGTTGAGCAGGCGCTGCTCGCCCACACCCTGCGCGATCTCCGAGGTCCCGATGTTGGAGGACTGGGCCAGGATCTGCGTCGCCGTCAGCGACTCCGTCGGGTGGGGCTCGGCGTCGTGGAACGTCGAGCCGTCGAGCGTCAGGTGGTCGGGCACCGTGAAGACCGAATTGGGGTTGATCAGGCCGTCTTCGAGCGCCGCGGAGAACGTCACCAGCTTGAAGACCGAACCGGGTTCGTAGAGCTGGGTCACGGCCAGGTTGCTGGGAGCCTCGTCGACGGCGTCGTGCGGACCGATGGCCACCACCCCGCCGGGAGCGGTGTTGGCCGTCGGTCCCGTGGGAGCGCCGACCGAACCCGGGTGGGTCGACACCAGGTTGGCCATGGAGAGGATCTGCCCCGTCTTCACGTCCATGACCACCGCGGTGCCGCTGACCGCATTTGACGAGACGATCGCTTTGGCCAGCGCCTGCTCCGACTCGTACTGGAGCTGGGTGTCGAGTGTGAGCTCGAGCCCCGTACCCGGCGAGGTCGGGACCTCCTGGGTCACCGGCGACTGCGGCAGGGCGACCCCCGAGGGCGACTCCATGATCGTCTCCCGGCCGGGCGTGCCGGCCAGCATCTGGTTGTCCCCGTACTCGAGCCCGCCGGCGCCCTGGCTGGCCGCGTTGGTGAACCCGACGACGGGCTGGGCGAGGTTGCCGTTGGGCACCGAGCGCTGGGAGTCGGCCAGCGTGGTGATGCCGGGAAAGGCGTCGGCCGTGATCTTCTGGCCCGTCGCCTGGGGCAACTGCTTGGCCAGCACGACGTACCCGGAGGTGCGGTGCAATTCGGGAGCCAGCGTGGCGGCCGGGACATGGAGCAGAGGTGCCAACGCCAGAGCGGTCTGCAGCGGGTGGGCGATCTGGAAGTCGTCGGCCACGACGTCGACCGTCGGCACGGACAGGGCGAGCGGCGACCCGTCGCGCGCGTAGATCCCGCCGCGCAAGGAAGGGAGCGCCACCGAAATGGAGGACTCGCCGCGTGCCGCCGCCTGGTAGGCCCCAGCGCGGAAGACCTGAATGTCGACGAGCCGCCACACGACGAGCAAGAGGGCCAGCACCAGCACCACACGGATGAGGCGGGTCCGACGCTGGAACGTGCCACCCGCCCAGTCACGTGACTGCCTGGCCCGGGCGGGCCGCGCCGCCACGGCCCGGCGCGTCGTCTGCGGACCACGGGTGCGCAGCGGCGTGACGATTACCCCGGTTTGCCCCGACGGCCGTGGCCGCGGCGCCGGATGCGGGCGAAGCGGTCGTTCGGTGCGGTGGGGCGATCCGCCCGGTACGCCCGACCGGCGCGGCACGCGGGTCGGCGACTTCGAGTCGGGCCGCGCGCGCCGAGGGTCTTGTCGGGTCGTCACGCTCATGGCGTGGACGACTTGGAGGTCGCGCCCTGCGACGTGGCCGAAACGCCAGCCGACGTCGTGGTCGACGTCGTGGTCGGTGCCGGCGCCGGCGCCGGGGCCGGGGCCGGGGCCGGGGTCACCTTGGGAGCGGGGAGCGGCACGGACAACGAGACGTAGGGCAACTCGGTCACCGAGGCCGGCCGCACCAGATGGAGCTCGCCTGAGGCGTCGGCAACGATGCGTGCCGGCGTCTCGAGCCCGGCCACAGCCAGCTCACGCTGGCGGTGCGTACCCTGTTCGAGGGACAGGTCGTGCTGCAGCGTGTGCAGCCGCACCTGCCCGTTGGCCAGCATCGCCTGTCCCACCACCACGGCGAGGAGGGCCACGAATACCAAGGACAACGACACGAGTTCGACCAGTCGGGCCCGAATCGGCGCCACCCGGACGCGACCGGCGAAGCGGCGACGACGGGGCTCGACGACCTGGAGTGGTGTGGGGGGCGGAGCACTGCGACGCGGGGCGGCAGTCGCGCTCGGTGGTGGCGGTGCCGCCATCAGTCGCCGTCGTCTTCGGTCCGGACCACGGCGCGCAGGCGGGCGCTCTGCGAGCGTGGGTTCGCCCGCACCTCGGCGTCTGTGGGTTTCCGCGCCCCACGGAACACCAGCTGGTGCCGAGAGACGGCGCCGCACACGCAGGGTAGGCCGGGCGGGCAGGTGCATCCTCCGGACACCGCCTGGGCGAAGGCCTGCTTGGTAAACCGGTCCTCACCCGAGTGGTAGCTGATCACCGCACACACGCCGCCCACGGCGAGATGCGACAGGGCGACCGGCAAGGCCGCGGCCAGCTCCGCCAGCTCGTCGTTCACCGAGATGCGCAGCGCTTGGAACACCCGGCGCGCCGGGTGTCCCTTCCGGCGTGCCGCAGCCGGAACCGCGGCCGCCACGACTTCGGCCAGCTGCCTCGTCGAGGTCAGCGGCCGGGCCCTGACGATGGCCCGGGCCAGACGCCCGGACAACCGCCCTTCCCCGTTCTCGCGGAAGAGCGCCGCCAGTGATTCTTCGGGCAGGCCGTTCACCAGATCGGCGGCCGTCGTCACGCCGCTGCTCGGGTCCATCCGCATGTCGAGCGGCCCGTCCTGTCGAAATGAGAACCCCCGGTCCGCCCGGTCCAGCTGGGGCGAGCTGACGCCGAGGTCGAAGAGCACACCCGAGAGTGGGCCGAACCCCGGGGACGACACCACGGACTCGAGGTCGGAGAAGGAAGCGTGGGCGAGCGTGGCGCGGTCGCCGAAGGACGACAGCCGCCGGCGGGCTTCGTCGAGGGCAGCCGGGTCACGGTCGAGCCCGATGACCCGGAGGGCTGGATACGCCTGCAGAAGCGCCTTCGAGTGCCCTCCCCCACCGACCGTGGCGTCGACCACGACGCCGGGCGGAGCAGACGCGAACAGGGAGACGACTTCGTCGCGCAGAACGGGAATGTGGTGGAACGCCTGGGCCATCTGCAGCCCCCCGGCCGGTGGGTCGAGTGGGAGGTGGAGATCCGAACGACCTGCGAGGAAGAGGGTGGAGTGGCCTTCCAGCGCACCGGTCGAGGAGCTGCACATGGTCCGGGACGCACCCGATGGGTCCGCCGTGAACGTTTCCGAACAAATGACCGTCTCGGTGAACGAGGCGGCATTCTCGTCGTGTCGGGTCCTGGTGTCGGGTCGGGGCGTCGAGCGCGTCGTCGTAGGGTCTCCTCTCTGTTCTGTCGGTCGTGTCTGCGTTGCTGGTCGCGGCACCGACTATTCCCCTTCGTCTCCGTCGACCAGCCAGCTCTCTTCGGGAAGCACCCGCTCGGCCCAGGCCGCGGGGTTCCACAGCTCCACCCGGTCGATGGCGCCGTGCACCAGCACCTCGGACTCCAAATGGGCGAATTCCCGCAAGTGCACGGGGATCGGCATGCGCCCCTGGCGATCGATCTCCACGTCGGCGGAGTTCGACGCCCAAAGCCGAGCCCGGTTGCGATCCGCCCGACCCGCGTCCGCTCGCTGCTGCATGGACGCCATCTGTCGCTCGAACTCCCCGGGAGTCCAGAGCGCGAGACAACCTTCGGAATGCTGGGTCAAGTAGCCACCCTTGTCGAATACGCCGCGGAACTTCGCCGGCAGGATCACCCTGCCCTTCGTGTCGAGCGAGTGCTCGTACCTCCCGACGAACCCTGCCACCGGCTGTGTCTCCCACGATGCTCCCTGGTCTGCGTCCCGCGACGCCCCTCTGCACCATTTCGCGCCACTTTACGCCCTTTTCCTCCACTGCACAACCACTAGGGCACACCGCAACCCAAAAGCAATACGACGCCGATGGCTCCCGCCTCAGGCAGGACGACGAACGAGACGGAGGAACCCGCTCTGCTACGGAGCGAGGTCGAAGAAGCTGGACACCAACCGGTCCCGCACGGGGGCGACCTCCCCGACCGCCGGCCCGAGCTCGGCCAAGCCGACCGCGGTCGCCTGCAGTCGACCGGTCAGCTCGGCCCGGTCACCCACCCGGGCTGCGAAGAGCTCGACCAACGGTGCGGGGTCCCAGCACCGGTAGGCGCACGACGAGAACAGCGCCCCTTGGCGGGCGCGCCACTGCGTCACCCCGACGAGCTTGCGGCCAGCATGGAACACCTCGCCCGGGCCTCGTCCGGCGAAACACACCAGCTCTCCCAACTCGCCGGGGACCGACCGTCCGGAGTGGATTTCGAGCTCGTCCGCGCCACCGTGGCCCAGCGCGACAAGCGCATCGGCCCACCACGCCCCCACCCACTCCGCCGCAGTCGTGACGTCGGGCGCCCAGAGCGGATCGTGTCGAGGGATCCACACGTCCACCCAGAGCTGCGCGCCGCGCCCCGGGCCGAGATACACGGCACCGCCTCCGCCGCGACGGCGAACCAGATCGACACCGCGCGCCTCGAGCGCCGCCGAGTCGACGACGTCGGACCGCTGCGTCGAGCCCAGCACAAGGGTGGGTCGAGCCACGTCGCGCACCGCCACCAGCCGATCCGGTTCGGACCGGAACTGCTCGACGTCGAAGGGGGCTGCGGCGGGCAACCTCAGGAGGCTGCGGCGAGATACGGCTCCCACAGCGGGTCCACCTCCGAGAGGTGGCGCAACCGCCACAGGTGCCCGTCGGGCGGTGCGGGCTTCACGCGCATGGTCCATCCCAGTTCCGACAACAGCTGGTCCGCCTTGACCAGGTTGTCACGCTTGCACGCGGCCACCACGTTGAACCAGTCGTGGGTCCCACCTCGGCTGCGCGGGATCACGTGATCGATGGTGTCGGCGGGTTGCGAGCAGTACACGCACAGGCCGCCGTCACGCCGCAACACCGACCGGCGCGTGACCGGTGGTGTACGGGCCCAGCGCGGGATGCGCACCATGTGCGTCAGGCGGACGATGGAAGGAACGTCGATTTGGAGCCTGGCCGAGTGGAAGACGCGGCAGTCGTCACGAGTGGCCACCACCTCGGCACGACCGCCGAGCAGCAAAACGACGGCACGGCGGTCGGTGACCAGCGCGAGCGGCTCATAGGTCGCATTGAGGAGGAGCACCCGCTCCATATCTCGGACAGGCTATCCGGACCGAGGCCGAGACCCCCGACACCAACGGAGGTACGAGACCACGTCGGCCTCGCTGAGTTCTGTGGTCTCCCCCGCCCGCCCGAGCGGGTCCGCGCTTCCGTATGCCGTCGTGAGGCGGAACCGCCAGTAGTCCTCGCCGGGGACCGGGAGGAACGGCGCACGGCGCCACCAGCCACGCCGGGCCAACCGACGGAGGGCACCCATCGCCGTCCACCACAGTGACGGACGGGGCAGCACCGCCCGGGCCACCACGGCGGCTTGCTGACCCCAACGCGGCGATCCGGCGTCGGACATCCCGGCTGTCCTCACGCCGCCTGGCCTGCTCCGAGGAATCCCACCCGGCCGGCCCCGACCAGCGGTCCCGCGTCGCCCAGGCCTCCGGGCACCACCCGGGCGCCGCGGGCGAACGACAGGCCGCACCGCGCGTCCATCTCGGCCTGCGCGGCCTGAAAGAACGGCTCCGCGAAGCCCAGCGCGACCGACCCGCCGACGACGGCGAGGGGCAGATCGAGCAAGTTGACCACCGACGCGATGGCGCGTCCGACCAGCGCGCCGGCGCGCGTCACCGTGGCCGGGGGCGCCAGCCGGGCGGGTTGGCCGGTGACCGCGGCCAGCGCGGTGCCGGAGGCCTCGGCCTCAAGGCACCCTCGCCCGCCGCACGCACACGCGCGCCCGTCCGGCTCGACGATCACGTGCCCGATGTGGCCGGCGTTCCCCAACCGTCCTCCGAGCAACCGGCCCTCGAGCACGATCCCGCCTCCGACGCCGGTGGAGACCACCAGGGCGACGTAGTCGGCACGACCCTTCGCCGCACCCACCCAGCCCTCGCCGAGGGCCAACGCCTTGGCGTCGTTGTCCACGAAGGTCGCCAGCCCGGTGAGCTCGGCCAGGCGCGCCCGCAGGGGGAAGTCGCGCCAGGCGGGGATGTTGAGGGGCGAGACCTCGGCACCACCCGGGCTCATGGGCCCGCCACACCCCGCCCCGCACGCCAGCAGCCGACCGCGCCCCGCGGAGGCCCTGGAGACCTGCCCCACCAACTCGGCCAGGTCACCGAAGAGGAGCTCTGCCCCCTGCGCAGCCGACCCGCCGGCCACCACCTCGGCCGACGGTCGCGTCGGGACGCTCGCCCGTGCGACCAGGGCCCCTCCGGTGTCCACCAAGCCGGCCGCCAATTTGGTGCCGCCGATGTCGACCGCCAGGACGAGATCCTTCACCGAGCCGCGGACGCGACCGCACCCCGGGCCAACGGCGGGTCAGTCTTGGCGCCGGTGGAAGCGGGACCGGAACCAGTCACGCGCCTCGCTGACGGCGCCCTCAATTCCGTTGGACCCTCCGCCCCCCTTGAGCTCGCCGTCCTTCGACCTGGTCAGATCGTGCCAGCCGGCCCGGCCCATCCGCCGGAGATTGCGCTCGAACCACACCGCCGACGCGAACATGATCACGACACCGATGAACCCGGCCACGACCGACTTGCTGTAGAAGGCGACCAGAATGACCACTCCCAGCACGAACGTGACCGACGCCCACTTGCAGTACCGACCGGCGTGGCGGTACACGGTCTCGGACCGCACACGCTCTGCGAACTCGGGGTCCTGGCGAACCAGCGACTCCTCGAGCTCAGCCAGAATCCGTTGCTCGTGGTCGGAAAGCGGCACTCTCACTTGCCCCCTGGGATCTCCACATCCATCCGAGTCCCATGTTTGCACGCCGTGACAACCCAGACAACGGGTCGCTCCCGTCTCATTCCTGCCTGTGTGGCTGTCTCCACCAGGCTGCAGCTTAGGACTCCGGACGCCGGGCGTGGACGCGGCGCTCCGGGCGGGCAGGACTCGTCGGACCAGGATGCTGGAAGCCCCGCACCGCTCGCCGGACCCGTTCCGGGGGCGGACCCTAGGGCCCCTTGGGCTTGCGCCGCATGACCAGGGCGGTGATCAACGCCCCGAGGAGACCCGAGATCACGATCACCAAGATCAGCGGAGCCTGGCGGTTGAAGACCCAGAAGTCGATCCGGACGTCACGCAGGTTGGCCAGCGCGAACCAGCCCAAGAGGACGGCGGCGATGAGGACGCCCACCAGGGCAGCCTGGCGGCGCCGATCGACACCCTCGTGCCCACCTCCGTCTTCGCGGTGCGGTTCGGGGTGGACCGGACGTCGTGCCACCTCTCCATTGTGCCCGCGAGGTGCCCGCCCCAGGGGGACGCTGCTAGAGAGGGGGATGCCCGACGGAGGCCCCGCCCTTCCCCCTCCCCGCCGCGGCGGTGACGACCGGCCCTACCGGGTCGTCTTCGTCTGCACGGGGAACATCTGCCGGTCCCCCATGGCCGAAGCCATCACCCGGGCGCTGGCGTCGTCGACCGAACTCGGCCCGGGGGAAACCCTGGGTGCCCACATTCGGGTGGCCAGCGCCGGCACCGGGTCGTGGCACCGGGGAGAGCCCATGAACCGCAGCGCCGAGGCGGCGCTGGCCCGCGCCGGCTACCCGCGTGGTCGGCACTCGGCCCGGCAGATCACCGCGGCGGAGCTGGCCCGCACCGATCTCGCCGTGGCGCTCGACCGCGAGCACCGCGCCGTTCTGCGCCAGCTCGGTGCGTCGGCGGAACGCCTGGTGCTGCTACGCGCCTTCGACCCCTACGGGGGTTGTGAGGCGGACGTGCCCGACCCCTACGGCGGCGACGACGCGGAGTTCGACCGTTGCCGGGACATGATCGCCTCAGCCTGTGCCGGTCTCGTGGCGTCCCTCGCCAGCTCTCCCGAGGCCCTCTCGTAGGACAATGAGAGCGCGCCCCACCTGACGCGGCCCGACCGCGGTCGCACAAACCTGCTGGTCAGAGCCTCTCCTGCCAGGTGCGACCGGCACCCGGTGTGCCATAGTTCGGCGTGGTCTCACGCCGTGTCATGCGCCGTCGACGTCAATTCGCGGCCGGAGGCGCCGTCCTCGTCGTCGTCCTCCTCTACGTCGCGTTCTTCTCGGGAGGCTCGGGGCCCTCCTCCACCCACACGACGACCTCGACCACCGCGGGCGGCGCGGACCTGGCCTCGGCACGCTCTCCCCTCGACCCCGAATGGAGGGGCGACCGTCAGGCGGTGACCCTCGGCTTCGGCGGCGACGTCCACTTCGCCGGCCTCGTGGGCCAGCGCCTGGTCAGCGATCCCGCCACGGCGCTGGGCCCGACCATCCCCCAGCTGTTCTCCGGGACCCAGGTGAGCATGGCCAACCTCGAGACCGTGGTCACCGACGGAACCTGTCCCGAGCCCCAGAACAAGCAGTACATCTTCGATGCTCCCGCGTCGGCCGTCACCGCCCTCAAGAGCGCGCAGATCTCCGTCATGACCGAGGCCAACGACCACGGGATGGACTGCGGCCCACAAGGTCTCTCGCAGAACCTGGCCATCGCCTCCCAGAACGGCTATCCCATCATCGGCATCGGGAACGACGCGGCACAGGCGTTCGCCCCCTACCGGGTGACCGTGGACGGACAGCGGATCGCCATCGTGACGGCGACGCAGGTGCTCCCCCCCAACCTCGCCACCTCGTGGACGGCCACGGCCTCCCAGCCGGGCGTGGCCTCCGCCATCGACCCCACCGAGCTGGTCCGCGAGGTCCAGCAGGTGCGTTCGAGCGCTGACACCGTCATCGTCTTCGTCCACTGGGGCACCGAGACCCAGTCGTGCCCCGATGCGGCCCAGGAGCCCCTGGCTCGCCAGCTCGTCCGGGCCGGAGCCGACATCGTGGTGGGTTCCAACGCGCACGTCCTGCTCGGTGCCGGCTACCTGGGGGGTGCCTACGTCGACTACGGACTCGGCAACTTCGCCTTCTACGACACCTCGGCGCCCGAAACCGACAGCGGGGCGCTGATCGTGACCGCCGAGGGACGACACATCGTGCGCGCCGAGTGGCGCCCGGCGACGATTGCGGGGGGGCTGCCCCAGCCCCTCACCGGGAGGGCCGCCACCGCCGCCGTCCAGAGCTGGCACACCGCCCGCGACTGCACCAACCTCACCGCGGCGCCGACGAAGAGTCTGGCCACTGAGCGCACCGAGCGAAGCCCGTTCGTGGCGCCGTCCACCACCACGACGACGTCCACCATCTCGGGCTCCACCTCGACGAGCCTGCGGACGTCGACCACGACATCGAGCCCGGCGTCGAGGACGACGACGCCCACGACGACGAGCACGACGTCCCCCACCGACAACGCCGGAACCGGCTGACGAGCCGCGCGCACCGGCGCACCGTCAGTCGGACAGCTCGATCTTCGACCAGGTGTGCGCCTTCTCTGCGAAGGCGTCCTCGTCGGGAAGGCGGCGGTGCCGGAACCGGATCTCCTCGAGGTCGTTGAGCTCCTTGACCGTGGCCTCGGAGAGACGCAACACCATGTCGGCCTGACGTCGCAACACGGCTCGCTGCTCGGGTGAGGTGGTGTCCAACATGATGGAGCCGATGGAGTCGATGAGCCGGATCAGGACTGCGGGCATGCCCGAGGCAGCCTGGCGGATCTTGTCGAAGGCGCGGTTGACCATCCGCGCGTAGGACGGGTCGGACTCGACGAGTCGCACGTTCCCGGCGCCGTCGCGGTACACCCCCTCGTCGAGGACCCGTCCCGACACCCGTCCGAGCCCGGCCGAGAGCCAGTCGAGGCACGTGAGGGCCGTGAAGGTGTCGTTGACCGCCGCCGAGAGCGCCCGGATGGCGATCTCGACCAGCTGGTCGATGGCGAAGACGGGGTCCTGCACCAGGGTGCGGTGGGGCCCGGTGACGTGTGCCTTCGAGAGGGCCAACGCGACCTCGGTCGCTGCCCCCCTGGGCCAGACCGTGGCCAGGGAGCGGCCGGTGGCCAGGAAGTGGCCGGGCCGGTGGTCCAGGCGGATCACCGAGTCGGTATGCGTGGCGATCTCGATCAACTGGGCGTACCCGACGTACTGGATGTAGCCGCTGACCTGTGAGGGCACGACGGCTCCCCGCTCCTCAATCAGTTGCAAGAGATCCGGCACCGACTTACCGGCGTGGCGCGCGGCATGGTTCGCCGTCCCGCCCACCCGGTCGGGGAACTCGGCGTCGATGGAGTGCATCAGGTCGTCCGCGATGCCGCCGATCACCTCGGGCAACTGGATCGACTTGGCGATGTGGTGGATGAAGTAGATCAGCACCCCGAGATCGACGAAGAGGAGGGCCTCGGCCACCGAGGTGGACAGGTAGGGGACGAACGGCTGACCGGTGCCGTTCCCGTTGAGGCTGTTGACGGTGACCAGGGCGAGCACCGAGTAGACGAACGTCCCGACGAAGACGCCGAGCGTGACCTGGTTGCCGATGTCGCGCACGAAGTTGCGCATCATGCGGGGGCCGAACTGCTGCGACGCCAAGGTCAACGCCAAGATCGTGATGGAGAACACGACGCCGATGACGGTGATGACGGCGGCCGCGATGGCGATGAGGACCTGGCGCTCGGCGTCGGCGCTTCCCGTCCTGATCCACAGCGGGAGCGTCAGGTGGTGGTGGTAGGCCGCAACGTCCACGGCGAATGTGGCGACGAACAGCGCGGCGGCCACCACAATGAGGACACTCGGCACCACCCACAACGTCGTGCGCAGCTCCTCCCAACGCCAGCTCGGCAGCTGCCGCCGGTCCTTTCCGACGCGCGCCGGCTGCGGCACGACGACCTCTCTGTCGGCGTCGCTCATGGCGCCTCAGCCCGCCATGCCCGAGCCGGTCCGGGCCGTGCTCGGCATCGCATCAGCCAGCATCCGCTCGTCATCGACCAGCAAGGCGCGGGCCAGCTCCTTGACCATGGCGATCACCTCGGGATGCTCCTCGGGGTTCCACCCCTCGAGCAGCCGGGTCAGGCCCTGGCGGCGCGCTTCGGTCACCTGCTCCATGGCCACGCGGCCCGACGGCGTGAGCTCGAACTCGCGCTCGTGATCGGTTCGGACCCGCTCGTTGACGAGACCGGCGAGCACGAGGCTGTCGACCCCCGGCTCGATCCGCTCGGGAGCCACCTTGACCCGCGTGGCCAGGTCGCTCACCGTCGACGCCGGATGGTCGGCCAGCCGGCACAACAGCCAGATCCCCGACGGCGGGAGATCGACCATGGCCCGTTCACCGAGGTGGCGATACATCTCAATGCGGTTCTCCCGAGCCGAGGCGCGCTGAAGGGCCACCTCGATCGCCTCGAGCGAGGTCTGGTGCTCGGGCCCGATTCCCACCTCTCCGGAGGCCGACGTCTCGATCGTCTTGCGCAGTGGCAGTTCGGGCAGGATCAGCGCCAGGACGAACGCGATCACCGAGATGGGGACGGCGACACGGAACACCGTCTGCACCCCATGGGTCACCGCGTCGGTGTAGTGGCCGTAGAGCGCGAGGCCGGAGCCGGTCTCCTTCAGCTTGGACAAGAGCGCAGGATCGAAAGTCTGCGGATTGAATTCCTTGAGGACCGACTGCGGGACCTTCGCCAGCGCCGGCGCCAGCGTGTGGGTGAACACGATGGCGTAGATGGCGCCGAACACCGCCGTCCCGAAGGAGGCCCCGATCGTACGGAAGAACGAAGAGCTGCTCGTGGCCACGCCCAGGTCCTCGTAGGACACGGCGTTCTGCACCGCCACCGTGAGCACCTGGTTGCTCAGCCCGATGCCCACTCCGAACACCACCATGAAGGCGGCGAGAACGATGGCCTCGAGGCTCGGCGAGATCAAGGACAGGAGCGCCGACCCGATGACCATCAATATGGTGCCGACGACCGGGAAGATCTTGTAGCGCCCCCAGCGCGAGATGAGCCGGCCCGAGATGATCGACGCGGCGAGCATTCCCATCATGAGCGGGAGGAGGCGCAGACCCGATGCCGTCGGGGTCACACCCTCCACGTTCTGCAGGTACAGCGGGAGGAACGTCAACGCGCCGAACATGGCGAAGCCCGTCACGAAGCCGAGCGAATTCGCCGTCGAGAAGACGCGCAGACGGAACAGCGAGAGTGGGATCAGGGGCTCGGCCGCCCGACGTTCCACCCCCACGAAGGCGGCCGTGAGGCCCACGCCCAGCAGCGCCGTCAGCACGCTCGGCAGCGATGCCCAGGGCCACGACACCCCACCGAGGCTGGCGAAGAGAATCAACGAGGTGGTACCGCCGGCCAGGAGCAGCGTCCCGGCGTAGTCAATGGTGTGGCGGACCCGGCTCAGGTGCCCCGGCAACGCCACGCCGGTGACGAAGAGCGTCAGGAATCCGAGCGGCAGGTTGATGTAGAAGACCCACCGCCACGAGAGGTAGGTCACGCACAGTCCGCCGACCAGAGGTCCGATCACCGTGGCCGCGGCGAAGGTCCCGCCGAAGAGCCCGACGTACTTCCCGCGCTCGCGTGGCGAGACCAGGTCCCCAATGGTGGTCATGGCGCCCACGATCAGGCCACCGCCACCGAGTCCCTGCAGGCCCCGGAACACGATCAACTCGATCATGGAATGGCTGAAACCCGACAGGGCAGAGCCGACGATGAAGATGACGATCGAGGCCTGGAAGAAGGTCTTGCGCCCGTACTGGTCGCCCAGCTTCCCCCACAGCGGGGTCGAGACCGTCGAGGTGAGGAGGTAGGCGGTCACCACCCAGGCCAGGTGTGACGCGCCGTGCAGGTCCCCCACGATCGTGGGCAGCGCCGTCGAGACGATCGTCTGGTCCAGGGCGGCGAGGAGCATGCCCAAGAGCAGCGCCCCGATGATCAGCCACAGCCGGCGACGGGAGAGGTTCGGCGCCAAGGGCGATGAGGTGACGACGCTCACACCCACCTCCCGCTTTCTCCCACGAACGAATCAGAGTAGGAACGTCGTCGCGCTCACGCAACAATCGCCGGATCTCCGCCCTGCTCGCTCGTGGACGCTACGAGGATGCCACGTCCAGGCCGCTCTGGCAGGCCCCGGGTGGCTCGTCGCCCAACCGGACACCGGTCCCCCCCAGCCCGCAGTACCCGCCGGGATTCGCCGCCAGGTACTGCTGGTGGTACGGCTCGGCGTAGTAGAACGGTCCCGCCGGGGCGATCTCGGTGGTGATCTCGCTGTACCCCGCCTGGCGCAACGCGGTGCCGTAGCGGTCGGCCGCGGCGCGTGCCGACATCAGCTGTTCGGGGGTGGTGGCGTACACTGCGGAGCGGTACTGCGTGCCGACGTCGTTCCCCTGGCGCATGCCTTGCGTCGGGTCGTGGCCCTCGAAGAAAACGCTCAGCAACTCTTCGTCGCTCACGTTGACCGGGTCGAATACGACGAGGACCACCTCCGCGTGTCCGGTGCGCCCGCTGCAGACCTCCTGGTAGGTCGGGTTGGGCGTGAAGCCGCCGGCGTACCCCACCGCAGTCGTGTACACGCCCGCACGTGTCCAAAACATCCGCTCTGCTCCCCAGAAGCAGCCCATGCCGAAGATGGCCTGCTGGAGTCCGGCTGGGAACGGTGGTGTGATCGGCTTCCCGAGCACCAAATGCGGCTCGGTGATGCGCATCGGGTCGTGCCGACCGGGCAGCGCCCGGTCGGCCGTGACCATCTCGACTTTGTGCGAACTGAACAGTCCCATGGCTCCAGTCTGCCCGGCCGGGAGCCTCGACCGTGCACCAAGCAGGTCCTCGCCTTCCTCCCCCGCCGGCGGGGCTGAGCGCCGCCGGCGAGCGCCGATGCTCACCCGGGGCGGCACCCCCGGTACTGTCGGTTCGGCACATGCACACGACGGACACGACCACGGATCTCACGAACCCGGACGACGGCACGGTCGAGGCGGAGGTGGCACCCATCATCGAGACGGTGGGGCTGACCAAGACCTATGCCGGAACGGACTTCCGCGCCGTCGACGCGCTGGACCTTCGCGTCGTGCCCGGGGAGGTCTTCGGCCTGCTCGGCCCCAACGGCGCCGGCAAGACCACCACGGTGGGGGTGCTGACCACCAGGGTGATCCCGACGGCGGGGCAGGCCCGCGTCGGCGGGATCGACGTCATCAGCCATCCCGCACTGGTCAAGCAGCTCATCGGCGTGGTGTCGCAGCAGAACACCTTGGACCGCCAGCTCAGCACCCGGGAGAATCTGTACTGGCACGGTCGGCTCTTCGGCATGGGGGCGAAGGAGTCGCGCCAGATGGCCGACGAGCTGCTCGAGCGGTTCCAGCTCACTCGCTTCGCATCGGCATCGGTCTACGCGCTCTCCGGTGGCATGGCGCAGCGCCTCATGGTGGCCCGCGCCATCTTCCATCGACCGGCCGTCCTGTTCCTGGACGAGCCCACGGCGGGGCTGGACCCCCAGGGCCGCCTCGCGCTCTGGGAGCTTCTCGAGGGCCTCAACGCCGACGGGCAGACGATCCTGTTGACCACGCACTACATGGAGGAGGCCGACGCGCTCTGCGACCGGGTCGCCATCATGGACCACGGTCGCATCCTCGCTCTGGACACTCCCGCGGCGCTGAAGCGGAGCGTCGGCGCGGACACGGTCGTCAGCGTCAAGGCGGTCGGCGACCTCGACCGGTTGGCCGAGGCGTTTCGCACCCGGATCGACGGCGTCACCCGGATCCGTCCACTCGCGGACGGCATCGAGCTCCAACTGCGGGGCGTCGACCACCTGGTGCCCCGAGTCGTCGAGGCGGCCGAGTCCGCCGGGGTCACCTTGGCCGACCTCTCGGTGACGGAGCCCACGCTCGAGACCGTCTTCATCTCCTTGACGGGCAAGGAGCTCCGGGACTGATGGCGACGACGTCGCCGCGTCTCGACGCCACGGCTCGCGCTCCCGAGGTTCGTCGCGTCGAGCGCACCCCGACCCGGTCCGCCGCCGCGGCGGCCCGGTCGTCCCTGCGGGCGCTGATCCAGCGCGACCTCGTCGTCGTCTGGAAGCACAAGATCGAGTTCACGGTGCGCACCCTGGTGCAGCCCTTCCTGCTGTGCTTCGTCTTCCTCTACGTGTTCCCGAAGATCGGCCAGGGGGTCGGCGCCGCCAGTGGGATCCCAGGCGCCGAGTCGGCCTTCGCCACGGTCCTGGTCCCCGGGGTGGTCGGCCTGGCCATCATGTTCCAGGGCATCCAGGCCGTCGCCATGCCCTTGGCGCAGGAATTCGGCTTCACGCGGGAGATCGAGGACCGGGTACAGGCGCCCTGCCCGATCTGGTTGGTGGCCATCTCGAAGGTGATTTCGGGAGCGGCACAGGGCTTGATCTCCGCATCCATCGTCCTGCCCATCGCCTCGGTCGTGCACGCGGCGGGTGTCGAGGCGCAGATCAGCCTGCACTGGGTGCTCATCATCACGTTGGTGCCGCTGTCCTGCGTGTGCATGGCCTGCCTCGGGCTCCTGCTCGGGACCTCGTTCGAGCCACGCAACCTCGGGCTGATGTTCGGGTTCATCGTGCTGCCCATCACCTTCCTCGGTGGGACCTACTACCAGTGGACCCGCCTGGCACCGGTCAAAGTCGGTCCGGTCCACTGGTTGCAGATCGTGGTGCTGGTCAATCCGCTCATCTACATCAACGACGGCATGCGGGCCGCCTTTACCGATGCCGCCCACATGCACCTCTACGTGATCTATCCGGCGATCGCCGCCTTCACCGTCGCCTTCCTCGTGCTCGGGCTACGCAACTTCCGTCACAAGGTGCTGGCCTGAGGCACGACCACGACGCCGCGTCGATCGCTCGAGGCACCGGGCTCACACGCTCCCACCTCGCTCCTCTCGGGTGTCACGCAAAATTCAGACTGGGCGCGCCCGCCGCCGGAGAGGGCTGGCTAGGGTGAACCGCACGAACGCCGACCGGCATGTGCTGCGCTCCGAGGGGCAGGATTGACGTTCCAGGGGCGATGGGCGAAGGGATCGATCCGATGGACACCAGTGGCCGAGCAGCACGGGCAGCACCGGCAACACGGTCCGACCTTCCAGAGACGTACCAGCGGGTCCGCGGCCTGACCGAACAGCTGGCGTCGCCGCTCAGCGCCGAGGACCAGACGGTCCAGACCATGCCGGACGTGAGCCCGACCAAGTGGCATCGGGCCCACGCCACGTGGTTCTTCGAGACCTTTGTGCTTGGCGAATACGTCCCCCGCTACGAGGTCTACGACGACGCGTACGCGTACATCTTCAATTCGTACTACGAGGCGGTGGGGGCCCGCCACCCCAGGCCCGAACGCGGCCTCCTGTCCCGACCGGGCATCGCCGACGTCGCCCAGTACCGAGCCTGGGTGGACTGCGCCATGGAGCCGCTGCTCCGTGATCCGGCGCACCCGGGCCTGGCCGACCTGATCACCCTCGGCCTCCACCACGAGCAACAGCACCAAGAGCTCTTGCTGATGGACATCAAGCACGTCCTCTCGTGCAACCCGCTCCATCCGGCCTATCTGGAGGTCCCCCCGAGTCCGACCGGCGAGCCGGCGCCCAAGGCAGGATGGCTCGAGCACGGTGGGGGCCCGGTGGAGATCGGCCACCACGGCGGAGAGTTCGGGTTCGACAACGAGTTCCCGCTCCACACGGTCCACCTGACCCCCTTCGGCCTGGCCGACCGCCCGGTCACCTGCGGCGAGTGGCTGGCGTTCATGTCCGACGACGGCTATCGGCGACCCGAGCTCTGGCTCTCCGACGGGTGGGCGGTGGTCAACGCCGCCCGATGGGATGCGCCCATGCACTGGTCCCGCCATCCCGACGACCCCGAGCGATGGCTGCAATTCACGCTTTCGGGCCTTCGGCCGGTCGACCCGGACGAGCCGGTCTGCCACGTGAGCTACTACGAGGCCGATGCCTTCGCTCACTGGACGGGCATGCGGCTGCCGACCGAGTCTGAATGGGAGACGATCGCGCTCGAGCATGGTGAGGGTGACAACCTCCTCGGCGAGGACACCGGATCCGACGGAAGGCGGGTCGGCGTCCCGCACCCGCGCCCCGCCGTGGACTCGAACGCACTGTTCGGGGACGTCTGGGAGTGGACCTCGAGCGCCTACTCGCCCTACCCGGGCTTCCGCGCCGCGCCGGGTGCCGTCGGCGAGTACAACGGCAAGTTCATGGTGAACCAGTACGTACTGCGGGGCGGGTGCTGTGCCACCCCGAAGGGCCACGTCCGACCCACCTATCGCAACTTCTTCCCTCCCGGCTCGCGATGGGCCTTCGGCGGCGTGCGGTTGGCCCGGGATCCCTGAGCGTGGCGTACACCATTGACGTCCACCTCTCGGCCGAGGAGGTCCGCGCCAACATGCGGGCCGACGCACTGCGCGGACTCGGGGCCCCCGAGAAGTCCATCCCGCCCGTGTGGTTCTACGACGAACGGGGCAGTCGCCTCTTCGAGGAGATCACCCAGCTCCCCGAGTACTACCCGACCCGGGCCGAGCGCGCGCTCCTCGAACGCCACGCCCTGGTCATCGCCGAGCAGTCCAAGGCCGACACCCTCGTCGAGCTCGGGGCGGGAGCGTGCGACAAGACCCGTGTCCTGCTCGCCGCGCTCGAGGAGACGGGCACGTTGACGCGCTACATCCCCTTCGACGTCAGCGACGAGTACCTCCGGACCGTCGCCACCACCCTGTCGGGCGAGTTCTCCTCCCTCGACATCCATCTTGTGATCGGAGACTTCCACCAGCACCTGACCCGCATCCCCTCGCAGGGCCGCCGCATGATCGCGTTCTTGGGCGGCACCATCGGCAACCTGGACCCGGCCCAGCGTGCCCGCTTCCTCTTCGACCTGAACTGCACCATGACCAGCGACGACACGCTGCTCCTCGGCACGGATCTGGTCAAGGACCCGGCCCGACTGGTGGCGGCCTACGACGATGTGGCGGGCGTGACGGCCGACTTCAACCGCAACGTGCTCCACGTCTTGAACGGACAGCTCGGTGCCAACTTCGACCCGCGCCAGTTCCGGCACGTGGCGCTCTGGAACGACGACGAGCAGTGGATCGAGATGCGACTGCGCGCCGAGCAGGACACCGTCGTGTCGTTGTCCGAGGCGGGCCTGACCGTGCGCTTCCGCCAGGGCGAGGATCTCCTCACCGAGATCAGCGCCAAGTTCACCCCCGAACGGGTGGAAGCCGAGCTCACCGCCGCGGGCTTCGTGCTCGAGGGGATGTGGGGCGCGGCGGAAGGAGAGTTCCTCCTCACGCTGGCTCGTCCTCTCTGCTGAGCCGGCGCCGGCCACGCGCCACCCAGACGACCAGCAGCAACACGAGCAGCGCACCGGCGCCGAGGCTCAGCGCACCGGCCAGGGCGATATGCGGAGGGCGGTAGTGGAACACGACGCGATCGTCACCCGCCGGGATCCGCACCTGCTGGACCAGGTCGACTGAAGAGACTGGCACGCGCCGCGCCGGCCCGGCGTTCACCGAGACCGACGCCGTCCACCCGGGGTCCCACGCCACGGAACGCATCACCGTCGCCGCCGTCGGCGCGTGCACGCGCAGCTCCTCGGACTTGGTGGTACTCGAGAGAACCTTCACCCGCAGCTGCCGACCATGCGCCGTGACCGCAGTCAGGGGCTGCGGTGGGCGTGGAAGTGTGAACACCGCGTACCCCTGCGAGAAGCCGGCCACATCCCAGCTTCCGGGCACGATGGCCGTGGACAGTGACCCGTCGAGCTCGTAGAGCTGGCCGCCAGCGGTGACGACCGCCTGCTGCGGGGGCAGCGGACCGGCCGCAGCGACCGAGAGCCCAACCCCGGCTCCGCGCACTGGCGTCGTCACTCTTGACGAGCCGGCCGGGACAGGGACTGACCGACTCCAGCGCGTGGATCCATCGGCCTCCACCAGACCGATCCGCACCACCGTGTCGACGGTTGCCGGGTGAGCCAGCACGAGCGTCACCCGGGTCGGAGCCAGCGACTCTGCGAAGAACCACGACGCCGTCTGGCCGGCCTGGAGAGCGGGCCGTGGCGACGGGTAGAAGGGGTACGCGGTGTCGTTGAAGTCGGCGCCGTAGCCGCGCGGGAGCAACGGATCGGCGCCAAAAGGTTCTGGACGCTGTTGGCCGTGGTCGACGGCGCGGGGCAAGGAGGTGAGGGGCACCAGGAAGTACTCGGGCAGCGTCACCACCTCGCGCAGGTCGAGCTGCTCGAGCGTCCCCGCCGTGAGCTCACCGACGTCCAGATCCCCCTGTTCATGGGTGTGGGTG
This sequence comes from uncultured Acidimicrobiaceae bacterium, assembly GCA_963787485.1. Taxonomy (GTDB): domain Bacteria; phylum Actinomycetota; class Acidimicrobiia; order Acidimicrobiales; family RAAP-2; genus Bog-473. The sequence goes on from CAWBDF010000008.1 coordinate 108,322, forward strand.
ACCGATTCGTAGGTGCTGTTCACGATGGAGGCGTACCCCGAGACCGAGGGAAGTCCCGGCACGATGTTGAGGTCGGGGACGCCCTGGGGACTGCCGGGATAGCTGTCGTACGTCTGCGGGTCGTAGTTGACCATCCGCCCTCCGGGGACCAAGTGGGCCGCCATGAGCTGCTGGACAGGCGTTGTCCCGGCCAGGACCTCGTTGGACGGGCTCACGGTCAGCTGGCTGGTGAGCGCCATGATGCCGAGATCGACCGCGACAAAGGCGCTGGCGAGCCCCGCCCATGCGGGTGGGCGCATCCGTGGGCGGATCCACACCAGTGCCGCCCCGCCCGCGCAGAGCGCCAAGGCCCAGACCGATGCCCTCCGCATGGTGGAGGTCACGCCCGAACTGGCCGAGACGCCGGCGAAGACGTGGGCCAAGGAGCCCGGGGCCGCCAGGGCCCAGACGGCGACGGCGAACACCGCAGCCAGGGGCACGAGCGCCATGGTGCGGTCGTAACGGGTCAGCGGATCCCCCGGCCGCACCGGCTCGGAACGGTCCAACCACCCCGCGAGGAGCACGCACACCGCCGTGGCCACGGTGATCATGTTGCGGCTCTGCAGTCGCTGGTGGCCGTAGAGGGGAAGCCGGTTGAACAGATGCTCCAAGGGCGTGTTCGAACCGAGGGCCAGCAGGTAGCCGAACAGGGCGACGCCGTACCACGTCACACGGTCGCGTGGCCCGATCCGGCTCGGCCAGCGCGGATGGAGGAGGGTGATCAACGCAATCAGCGGGAGGACCCCGAGATAGATGCCCACCTCGGGCAGGTTGTACTGGCTGAAGAACTTCGCCTCCCCGAGGTGGCCGTAGCCTCCGTCGAGGTACGGGATGAGGGCGAAGATGCTGAACGGCCTCGGATAGCTCCCCGCTGCCGCGACGACTCCGGCACCGCGCTGGGAGTTCCGGATGGCCTCGAGTCCGGGAAGCCACTGGATGGCCGCCAGCGACAGGGCCAGAGCGGCCCCCGCTGCTCCTCGGGACACGACGTACCACCACCTGCGGCGGCTGAGACCGGCCGAGAGGGCGGCATAGGCCAGGACGAGCAGCGCCTCGTCGAGCATGGCCTCGGGGGCACCCGCCAGGATCACGCTGGCGTAGGCCACCCCGAGGAGGACCGACCAGCGCCAACGGCCGTCACGGGTGATGTGGTGGACCGCCAACAGCATCCACGGGATGGCGACGAACCCCTCGGCCATGTCGAGGTGATTGACCTGGCTCAACACCGGTCCGGCGAAGGCGTAGGTGGCCGCGCCCAAGACGCAGGCCGTGGTGGAGAGGGTCAGGGCCCGCAGGAACACGTACATCCCGATGGCGATCGCCGCATAGACCGCGACCTCGGTCACCAGCCATGCGGCACGGTCGGAGAAGATCATGAAGGCCGAGATCAACGGGTAGAAGGCTCCGGCGTTGAAATCTCCCATCAACGGGGTGCCGCTGAAGATGTACTGGTTCCAGAACGGCAATTGCCCGTGGCGCAGCATGTGGCCCACGAGGATCCGCAAGGGGTAGTTCTGCTGCAGGTTGTCGCCCGTGATGAGCAGTCGTCCGCGGATCAAGTCGGGCAGGACGAAGGCGGCCAGCGGGACCGCGCTCAACGTCAGGTAGGGCCACCAGCGGCCGACGAGTGCTCGGAGTCTGTTCACCGGCGAGGGAGTCGCTCCAATGGTCGGGCGCGTCACCCGTCCCGCTGCTCGGGCACCGCGCGCGACCGGCGGACGCGAGCCGATTCCAGGGCCACCGCGAGGCGGAGCGGCGGGTGCCGTGTCAAGCGGGAGGAGTCACAGCGGGGCGTCGGCGCCCCGACGCATCCCCACGGGGCCAATGCTGCTCGACGTCGAGCGCCATTGCACCCGGGGCTCGAGGGCACAACGTTGGAGCCTTCCGAGGTTCGCCCCCGCCGTGGAGAGCAGGTCGGCCAGGAGGTGGTCTCCCAGCAGGTGCGGCATCAGGCCGAGATCGAGCAGCTTGGTGTGCGCGGCGCGGTAGTAGTGCTCCTCGAGCTCGACCCGCGGGTCCTCGAGGTGCGCGATCTCGGCCCCGCCGGAGGCGTGCGAGACCTTCTGGGCCAGCTCCATGACGGAGAAGGACTCCGTGAACTGGTTGAACACCCGGCACTCCCCGGCCTGGGCCGGGTTGCGCACGGCCAGCTCCACGCAGGCCAGCGTGTCTCGGATGTCGAGGAAGCCGCGGGTCTGCCCGCCCTTGCCGTAGACCGTCAAAGACTCACCCGCCGCCGCTTGCACCACGAAGCGGTTCAAGACGGTGCCGAACACGGCGTCGTAGTCGAAGCGGGTGGCCAACTCGGGGTGCAACGTGGTCTCGGGGGTGGACTGACCGTAGACCACCCCCTGGTTCAAGTCGGTCGAGCGCAGCCCCCATGCCCGGCAGCAGAAGGCGATGTTGTGGCTGTCGTGCACCTTGGAGAGGTGGTAGAAGCTGCCCGGCTGCTTCGGAAACGGGAGCACGTCGGTGCGCCCGCGGTGGGTGATCTCGATGTAGCCCTCTTCGATGTCGATGTTCGGCGTCCCGTACTCCCCCATGGTGCCCAGCTTCACCAGGTGGATGGAGGGATCCAATTCAGCGATGGCGTACAGCAGGTTCAAGGTGCCGACGACGTTGTTGACTTGGGTGTAGACGGCGTGCTTGCGGTCGACCATGGAGTAGGGGGCGCTGCGCTGCTCGGCGAAGTGAACGACCGCGTCGGGCCGGAACCGACCCACCATGTCGTAGACGAACGCCTCCTCGGTGAGGTCCCCGACGAAGACCTCCACGTGCCGGCCCGAGACGTCCTCCCACCGCTCCACCCGCCGGTGGAGCGAGGCAATGGGAACCAATGAGTCCACTCCCATCTCCAAGTCGTACCCACGTCGGGCGAAGTTGTCCGCCACCGCCACGTCGTCGCCGGCTCGCGAGAGGTGCAGCGCCGTTGGCCAGCCCAGGTACCCGTCTCCCCCGAGGATCAGAACTCGCATCTGGCTCCTTCCGTTTCCGTGACAGCTGGATTTCACATTCGTGACACACAGAGTTTTCCCTCTTTACCTGGGAAGATGCTGAGAACTTTGTGAAGAGATGATGAGGGCCTTTCCCGGAACCCTCAGGCTGTGACAGAATGACTGCAGTTCGATGACGACTTCGGCTTCCCGCGAGCTCAGGCCGCGGACGCGCAGGTAAGGAATTCCCTGATGCAGCTCGAGGCTCCGAACGCCGAGACCCGCACTCCAACGAGGGCCGAGAGGGTGTCCTCCGCGCCCGCCGAGCGGTCCCATCCGAGCCCGAGCCTGCGACGCACGGTCGTCCTGGGCTTCACCGCCACGGCGGCCATCGTGGCGGGAGCCATCCTTGGTGGATCGTCGTTCGAGACGCACCTCGCGGGAGCGTGGTTCTTCGGCATGCCCAGCGGACTGTTCGGATCTCTCGGGACCTCCGACACCGTGCCCACCATCGCCTCACTGGCGCTCGTCTTCGGCGGCCTCATCCTCCTGACCCGCACCTGGGTGGGCTTTCTCGGGCACCTCAACCGGAATCCGGGCTTCCCGGTGCGTCGGGTCGTGCTGGTCGTGCTCGTCTGGGCGGTCCCGCTCCTGCTCGCTCCTCCCTTGTTCAGCCGCGACGTCTACACGTATGCGGCACAGGGCGAGATGATGAGCCACCACATCAACCCGTACTCCTACGGGCCCAACGTGCTCGGCGCGACGCCCTACAACGAAATGGCCGACTCGGTCTGGTCGGGTGCCGAGTCGCCCTACGGACCGACCTTCCTCAGCGCGGACAGCGTCGTGGACCAGGCCTCGGGCCATCAGATCTTGGCCGATTTGGTCCTGTTGCGCCTCCTGGAGGTCGCGGGCATCGCGCTGGTGGTGGTGGCCACCCCGACGTTGGCACGTTCGCTGCGCCGAGATCCCGCCCATGCCGTGCTTCTGGGGGCGGGGTCCCCTCTGGTCCTCTTGTCCCTCGTCGCCGGCTCCCACAACGACGCGCTCATGGTGGGACTGCTCGTCGCCGGGCTCGCGGTGGCGAAGCGATTCGGCACTCTTCCCGGAGTGATCCTGTGCGCACTCGCCGCGGGCGTGAAGTCCCCGGCGCTCCTCGGCGTGCTGTTCCTCGGATGGACCTGGCCGGGCCCCGACGCGCCCACCCGTCGACGCATCGGCCACACCGTGGGAGCGTTGGTGATCGCTCTGGCCACCCTGAACGTCATGTCGATCCTTTCGGGAACCGGGTGGGGTTGGGTGCGCACCACGGCGACGGCCGACTCCTCGTTCACCGGGATCACGCCGATCAACCTGGTCGCCCGCGCCGTGTCGATCCTCAGCCACACGCTCGACGTGCCGATCTCGACGCTCCAGGCCCGCCCGGTCTTCAGCGTGCTCGGCCTCTTGGTCGCCGGCTACATCGGGTACCGCATGCTCAGGCGCGCCCCGAGGGACGGGGTCGTGCTCTGCCTCGGCCTGACGCTGCTCGTGCTGGCATTGCTCGGCCCCATCGTGTGGGCCTGGTACGTGACATGGGGTCTGGTGGTGCTCGCCCCGGCGGCGACGGGGCGTCTTCGGACGGCGCTCGTCGTGATCAGCACGTTCTGGGCCTTCGCCGGTGTCACCGCGGTGCACGGGGCGTTCATGCGACTGCTCCACACCTTCGTGGTGACCGATCTCTTGTTGGTGACCATGCTCCTGGCCGTGGCCATCGCGCCGCTGGGCCAGTTCTCCACTCCGCAGAGGAGGGCCTTCCGCCGCCCACCCGGCCTCCCCGCAACGGTGGGCGGGACGGGCCTGGCCGGAGCATCGAGCATCGTCCGCTGAGCGTCGGGTCAGCCCGACCCGCGAGGGGTGAGACCGACCAGTTCCTCGCTGACCTGCCACAGGCGCCGGGCCGCGTCGGCGTCACGAGCACTCGCCGCCGGCTCCACCGGCGCGCACTTGGCGAAGTACTGCCCGCTCACTCCCTCGACCTCCGGAGAGGACGCCAGGTAGACGGACGTCCGCGCTCCCTCCTCGGGCGAGAGGAAGAAGGGCCGCATGACGGCGAGCACCGCGGCGATCATCCCTCGGGCGTCGCCGTCGCGGCCGTAGCCAGTGCGGACCGCCCCGGGGTGCAGCGCGTTGGCCGTGACACCCGTTCCTTCCAGGCGCCGCGCCAATTCCTGGGTGAAGAGGATGTTCTCCAGCTTCGTCTCGGCGTAGACCTGCGAGCCCCGGTAGCGGCGGGCGGACTGGAGGTCGTCGAAGCGCACTCCCTTGCCGCGCCCGCGTGTGCACGCTCGACGACACCGTCACGATCCGCGATGGCGCCGACGCACGCAGCCGGTCCAACAGCAGATTCGTCAGGAGGAAGGGACCCAGATGGTTGGTGGCGAACGTGGTCTCGAAGCCGTCGACGGTCTCGGTCCGGTTGCTGAGCAGCAGTCCGGCGTTGTTCACCAGCACGTCGAGTCGAGGGGCCTGGTCGAGGATCTCGGCCGCGCCCCGGCGCACCGACGCCATGTCGGACAGGTCGAAAACGACGAGTTGGACGCGGGCATCCGCACCGGGGCGGGAGGTGATCGCCGCCACGGCGGCCCGGCCGCGCTCCGCGCTGCGGGCGGTGACGATGACCCGCGCGCCCATGGAGGCCAGAGCGGCCGAGGTCTCGAACCCGATCCCGGAGTTGCCTCCGGTGACGACGACCGTCTTCTCATGCATGTCGGGAACCGTCGCCAGACTCCTGCCTCGTCGCACCGGGCAGCCGACAGTCTTGCAGACGCCAGTCGCGCCCGGGTCGAGTCGGAGGGCGCTGGGGGCCCCTGTCGGTCAGGAATCCGAGGGGAGGAAGACCACGGCTCGCCAGCGACCGGTCATGGCAGCACGACACAGGGCGGCGCCAGCGCGGACCGACCAGGTGACGACGTCGCTCTCGACGACCGAGACCGGCGTCCGCACCAACAGACCTCGTCTCGGGTGGTCCTGGACCACCCTCCACTCCCGGGGCACCGGCACCCCGGCGTCGCTCAGGCGCGAGACCGCCTTGGCCCCCGTCGGGTGCATCAGGCCGACCGTGATCCCCTCAGTGGTGCGACGCTCGCGTCCAGGGGGCATCACCGTCGCCATCGAGACCGGAGGCGCGGCACCACTGAAGAAGGCGAAGAGACCCGCGGCGGGCTGTGGAGCCTCCTCGTCGTCGATCCCAGGGAGCAGGTTGATCCAGCCCGACCCGGCCCGGCGGAGCCCTGCCAGCGTGTCGGCGACTTCGGCCACCTCGGGCGGCCTGAACTCCAGGGTCCTGGTGGCACGCCGCGGCGGGCTCATGCTCCGTAGGCTTATCACCCGCCGCCGGCGGCGCGTGCTCAAATGGGCCATGGCACGCAACGTCCTCGGCGAGGACCTCGAACCCTGCAACTTCGATCCAGTCACCGGTTTCTACCGGGACGGGTGCTGCAACACCGGAGCCGAAGACGTGGGCGTGCACACGGTGTGCACCCGGGTCACCGCCGAGTTCCTGGAGTTCTCGGCCTCGATGGGTAACGACCTGTCGACTCCACACCCCGAATTCGGGTTCGGCGGGCTGCATCCGGGAGATCAGTGGTGCCTCTGCGCGCCTCGTTGGCAGCAGGCGCTCGAGGCGGGCGTGGCTCCCCCGGTGCTCCTGGCCGCGACGCACGCCGCCACCCTCGAATGGGTCGAGCTGGGGGATCTGGTGGCCCATGCCATTGAGCCCGATGCCGAGGCCTAGTCTCGACCGCCGGAACCGCGCCCCGGGAGGGTCTCGAATGGAACGGAATGCGAACGGGACCGTCGTCACTGCGCCACCTGTTCGAGATCATCGAATGACGGGGGCGGGGACGTGACCACGGCAGACTTCGTCGACGAATCGTGGGAGCGCCGAGCCCTGCCCGCGCTCTGCGAGTACACGCGCATTGAGTGCCTCTCCCCCGCCTTCGATCCCCATTGGGCCGAGCAGGGCGCCATCGACGAGGCCGCCGTGCTCCTTCGAGACTGGATACGCGACCAGGACCCTGCGCTCGCGGTCGAGATCGTTGAGCTCCCCGGCCGTACCCCCATCCTGCTGGTTGACAACGGTGGGTCGGGCGACCCGGTCATCGTGTACGGCCACCTGGACAAACAACCACCGCTCGGGACGTGGCGCCGCGGGCTCGGCCCCTACGAGCCCGTGCGCGACGGCGATCTTCTCTTCGGTCGAGGCACCGCCGACGACGGCTACGCCACGTTCGCGGCCGTGATCGCGCTCCTGGCGGCGGGAGGAGGTCGCGGGCGAGTTCTCGTACTCATTGAGGCGAGCGAGGAGAGCGGCAGCCCCGACCTGCTGGCGCACGTCGAACACCTGAAGGAGCGCATCGGGACGCCGCGTCTGGTGATCTGCCTCGATTCGGGTGGGCTGAGCTACGACCGCCTCTGGCTCACGAGCTCGCTCCGGGGGAACCTGGTGGCCACCGTCCGCGTGGACGTGCTGACAGAGGGCATCCACAGCGGGCAGGGAGGCGGAGTCGTCCCTTCGTCGTTCCGTATTGCCAGGCGCATGCTGAGCAGGGTTGAGGACGAGGACTCCGGCCGCATCCTCCTGCCAGAGCTCCGCGGGGCGGGGATCCCCGAGGCGCACCGGGCCAACCTGGAGGTGCTGGCGGCGGAGTTCCCCGACAGCGCGGCGCCCGTGGTGGACGGGCTGCACCTCCTCGCCGCTGACCCCGTGGAGCGTCTGGCCGCCCGCACCTGGGGAGCGGCGCTCGAGGTGACCGGCGCCGACGGGCTGCCCGCGCCCCGTGACGGTGGCAACGTGCTGCGGCCCTACACCACGCTCAAGTTCTCGCTGCGCCTGCCGCCCGACGTCGACGCCCAGGTGGCGACCGACGCCCTCGTCTCGGCTCTCCGCACCGACGAGGGCGCCCGCGTGACCATCGACCTCGAGGCGGCCGCACAGGGATGGATCGCTCCAACGCTGGAGCCGGAGGTGGCCGACGTCCTGAGCGCCGTGTCGAAGGATCGCTTCGGACACGCCCCGGGCTTCGTGGGCGAAGGAGGGTCGATCCCCTTCCTGGCTGAACTCCAACGTGGATTCCCCGGTACCCAGTTCGTCGCCACCGGCGTCCTCGGCCCCCGTTCCAACGCGCACGGGCCCAACGAGTCCCTCCACATCCCCATGGCCAAGGCCGTCACGCACGCCGTGGCGGCACTGCTCGCCTGAGACGTTCGATCGGGCCCGACACGGTCCCCGATGTCGTTGCCCGCTCGGCCACGAGCCAGTTCACCCGGGGCCGCTCCGGACGCAGGCACCACCTGGACCGGCCGAAGTCGTTGACTTCGACCGGCGAGCTCACCCGATCCGACGCGTCTCCACCTCCTCGCCGTGTGCGACGAGGACCATGCTCACCATGGAAGGGGCGAACAGGCCGTGCGACACCAGGCCCGGTACCGCGTCGAGGTCCCGGGCCAGGAGCCGGGGATCGCCGATCGGACCGTGGTAGTCGGCCAAGACGCCGCCGTCGGGGGTCAACGGGGCAGTGCGCACCAACGCATCGGGCAACGCGTGCAGGGTGGCGGCAAGCCCGAATGCCAACAGCTCCAACGGGACAGGCGGGCAGAGCCTCTCGACGGGCTTGTCCGAGGACACGATCACCACGAAGCGGTCCGCCGCAGCGGCAACGATGCGCTCCCTGGTCTGCGCGCCACCTCCGCCCTTCACGAGCCAGCCATCCGGATCGACCTGGTCGGCCCCGTCGATCGCCATGTCGAGGCGCTCCACCTCGACGAAGGGACGCACGTCGAGGCCGTGCGCGATGGCAAGGTCCGCCGTAGCCGGAGAGGTCGCCACGTAGGTCACCCGTCGATGCTCGCCGGCCAGCGCGGGTACGAGCTCTGCAACGGTCGTCCCAGTGCCCAGACCGATCGCCATTCCATCCTCGACGAGCGCAGCCGCGGCCCGCGCCGCAGCACGCTTCTCGAGCATCCGCCCGGGCACGGTCACGCCCATGGGGTGACCCTATAGCGTGCTCGCATGGCGGCACTGGGATCCGTGACCCTGTCGGACGGACGGTTGCTGGCCTACGACGAGTACGGCGAACCGGCGGGGTTTCCCGTCCTGAGCTTTCACGGAGGGTTGAGCTCGCGACTCGACGCCGCCCCCGCGCACCAGGCGGCTCTCGCCAAGGGGGTGCGGCTGATCGCCCCGGACCGGCCGGGCATGGGGCTGTCGACCTACCAACCCGGTCGCCGGCTGATCGATTGGCCGGCCGACGTCACGGAGCTCGCTGCGGCACTCCGCATCGACCGCTTCGCCGTCATGGGGTGGTCGGCTGGAGGACCCTACGCCGCAGTGTGCGCCGCCCATCTCGACGGGCGCGTCACCGCGGCGGCACTGCTCTCGAGCTCGGTGCCCCTGGACCTCTACGGAACGACGAGAGGGCTCACCGTCGAGGACCGTCTCCTGCTGGCCTTGGCTCGACATGCTCCATGGCTGGCCTCGGCAGCCATCAAGGCGAGCATCGTGAACGCGAGCAACACGCGCCTCTTGCGCGCGCTCATCCGCTCCTTCCCTCCGGCTGACCGCACCATCCTCACCGAGTGGGGTCCGCCCGATCAGGCCCTGGCTTTCGTACGCGAGGCCGTCCGACAGGGCACCGCGGGGTGTGTCCAGGATTACCGGATTTTCGGAGATGGCTGGGGGTTCTCGCTCGAGGAGATCGGCGTGCCGGTCCAGATCTGGGAGGGGGGCGAGGACCGCAGCGGGCCTCCTGGATATCGGCAATTCCTGCAGCGCCATATCGCACAGGCCACGGTGACCGTCGTCCCCGGTGAGGGCCACATCTCGCTGCTCCCCCGTCAGGCACCGGCCATCTTCGAGGCGCTTCTGGGAGGCGACCATAATGCCGAGTCCACGGCGCGGTGGAACGTCGGGTAGGCGAAGATCATGGAGCGCAGCGTGTCCACAGGGATCCGGGCGTGGACGGCCAACGTGAGGAGTCCGAGAACCTCGCCGCCAGCGGGGGCCATGGCGGTCGCTCCCACCAGGAGCCCGTCCCGAACCACCAGCTTCACGATTCCCTCTCCGCGATGGATCCAGCCCCGGGCCGACGCTGGAATCGGCTCGACGTGCACGGTCACGTCGTTGCCCTCCGTCCGCGCCTGAGCCTCGGTCACGCCGACCGAGCCGATCTCGGGATCGGTGAAGGTCACCCTGGGCAGCGCCCGGTAGTCGCCCTCGGGCAGGGGCCGTCCCAGAATGTCGGCCGCGCAGAGGCGCGCCTGGAACACCGCGACGTGGGTGAAGGCTCCCTTCCCGGTGACGTCGCCCACCGCCCACACGCCCGGCCCGACGCGCATCCGCCCGTCGACTGGCACGCTCCGGGCCTGCTCGTCGAGCCCGAGCGCGGCCACGCCGAGCCCGGCCAGATCGCTGCGCCGACCGGTTGCCACCAGCATCCGATCCCCACGGGCGACTGTGCCGTCCCCGAGGTGCACGGCGACGCCGGTCTCTCCCCAACGCTCCACCCGTTCGACCACCGCTCCGGTGTGCACCTCCATCCCCTCCCGGCGCAGGATTTCGGCGATCAGCTCCGAGGCCTCCGGCTCTTCGGTCCCGACGAGCCGGTCGGCCGCCTCAACAATGGTCACCATGGCGCCGAAGCGGGCCATGGCTTGCCCGATCTCGAGACCGACGGCGCCACCACCGATGACGAGCAGCGACGCCGGAACCGCCTCGGCGGCGATGGCGTCACGGTTGGTCCAGTGCGGTACCTCGGCGAACGCCGGCGGCACGTAGGCCTTCTGTCCCGTCGCCAGGACGAGCGCTCGGCGGGCGCGGATCGCCTGCCCCCCGACTTCCGCTGACGAGGGTCCCGTGAGGCGGGCATGACCGCGCACGAAGCGACCGCCCTTGGCCTCGAGGCGCTGCACGGCCACCGTGTCGTCCCAGGTGTCCGTGGCCTCCTCCCGGATGCGACGCGCCACGGGACCCCAGTCGGGAGTGACGACCGAGTCGCCGGCCATGCCCGGAATCCGGCGTGCCTCCGCCAGGAGGTCGGCCGCCCGGACCATCATTTTCGATGGAACGCAGCCCCAATACGGGCACTCTCCGCCTACCAGCTCGGCTTCGATCCCGATCACGTCGAGGCCGGCGTCGGCCAGCTCCTCGGCCACCTGCTCGCCGCCCGGTCCCAGTCCGACGACGACGGCGTCAGCCTCCATGCACGTCTCTACAGCCCGCCCCAATTGGTGACCTGCACCGGGGCCACGATCGGCGATCCCACGTCGAGCTGGATCTGATAGTGGTCACCGACTGGGAGGTCGCGGGGGTCGCCGGTGTAGATGCCCGTCTTCTCGCCCGGGGCCGTGAAGAAGACGGTCACCTTGCCGGTGGCCGGACCGACCTGGGTCGTGCTGAGCGGGATGCCCCACTCGTCGAAGAACTGGCCGAGGGTGTAGCTCGCCGTGGTGGTGGGCGACTCAATGTGGATCACCCCGTCGTAGGCGTGCACGTGCAGCCAGTAGAAACAGCTGCCGGTCTGGACGAACGGGCCCTGGGCCGTCTCGACGGCCTGGGCTCCGGGAATGCCGATCCCGTAGGGGATGACGCCGCGCCTGGCCGTTGACGAACACCGTCAGATGGGTGTGGACGTGGACCTCGAGCTGCTCACCGGCCTGGCACTGGACGCCGTCGACGGTCTGGCCGGTCGCCGCGTTGAGCAGCGAGGCCAGTTTTGGTCCACTCGGGACCGGAACCGTCTCGGGCCCCGGGGATCCCGCCGGGGGCTGGACCCAGCTCGCCTTCATGGAGGCCGGGATGGGCTCGAGGGCCACGTGGGGGTTCTTGAACTGGCTGGGGACTCCACCCGAGCCGCCTCCGGTGACGGCGACGATCACGACCACCAGGACGACCACCAGGATCACGGCCGCTCCCACCCAGAGGCCGGTCCGCATCTGCTTGCTGCGTCGCTCGGCGGCGCGCCGCTCGGCGGCCCGCTGCTGGCTCTCGGCCCGGCGCTGGGCTTTGGACTTGCTCTGGCTGGCCATGGGGCGTCAGCGTAGCCAACCGACCCAGACGCCACGCGTCGCCATGATGGCCGGCTCCGGTACCGTTTGCCTCGTCATGACCCAGATCTCAGAGCTCCTGCGCGCCAACCGTGCCTATGCCGACGCCCGAGCCAACGTGGCCGATGCTCGGCCGGGGCGGCGCCTGGCCGTGATCACGTGCATGGACGCCCGGATCGACGTGTTCGCAGTCCTGGGCCTGCACCTCGGCGAGGCGCACGTGATCCGGAACGCCGGCGGACGGGTCACCGAAGACGTGCTCCGCAGCCTGGCCCTCTCGAGCGGGGTCCTCGGCGTCGACACCGCCGTGGTGATGCAACACACCAAATGCGGCCTGGCCGGGGTGAGCGACGAGGAGTTGCGCCAATTGACCGGGGCAGACCTCGGATTCTTCCCGATCGACGACCATGCCGCCGCGTTGCGTGTGGACATCGAGCTCCTTGCGCAGACGCCCTATCTCCAACGCCTGCGTACGATCGCCGGCTTCGTCTACGACGTCGAATCGGGCGAGCTCGGGGACGTGGTGCGCTGGGAACGCCAGGACCGAGGCTCTTCCGGTTCCGAGCAGGCTCCGGGCTCCGCGCCTGGAGGCCGGCGCCTCTAGCCGACGACCTTCGTCCGAGACAGTCCTCATTCCCGCCCCGCCAGCGGCGGCACGAACGTGTCGAGCCAACGCCGATGGTTGTCGACGTCACCACTTTGGGGGGCGAGCACAAGCTCGGTCACCCCGGCCTCGGCGTATCTGATGACCCGTTCTCGCCAGGCTCCCACCTCGCACGCATCGACGGGGACGTGGAGTCGGAGTTGGAACGGGAATCCCTCGCCCCCGCGACCGGTGTCAGCCAGGATCCGCGCCAACGCCACCCGGTCGCCCGCGGCCTCCTCGGGCCGGCGTCCGACCCCGTGCCACCCGTCCCCGCGCCGCGCGGCGCGGCGCATCGCGGCAGGACCGCCACCACCGACCAGGATGGGGAGCCCTCCCGGACGGACCGGTCCGGGATAGGCCTCGGCGTCCCGGATCTGGACGAACTCCCCGACGAAGGTGGTCGGGCCGGGCTGCCACAGCGACCGCATCACGTCAATGCATTCGTCGGCATACCGTCCCCTGCTGGCCCACGGAACCCGGCTCGCGTTGTCGTGCTCTTGGCGCAACCCACCCACCCCGACCCCGACCTGCAGCCGCCCGGCGCTGAGGTGGTCGATACTGGCCAACGCCTTGGCCGTGGGCACCGGTTCGACGTAGGGCAGTACCAGCACGCTGGTGCCGAGCTGTACTCGCTCCGTGGCGATGGCAACCGCGGCCAGGGTCACCAGGGGGTCGTAGTACGGCTGCCGGCCAAGCCGTTCCGCGATGAACCCTGCGTGCAACACGTGGTGGCTGGCCCACACGGAGTCCGCCCCAAGAGCCTCGGCCTGCACGGCGAGGTCGACGACACTCCGCGGGTCGAGAACGCCCCAGCTGTTCGGGAGCACGTAGCCGAGACGCACGGGATGCGGTTCGTCAGACACTCGGGCATTCCCGAACACCGGTTCCAGCACCCTAGATGTCGTAGTAGAGCATGAACTCCCAGGGATGGGGCCGCAGCCGGACGGGATCGATCTCACGCGCACGCTTGTAGCCGATCCACGTGTCGATGAGGTCGTCGGTGAAGACACCTCCCACCTTCAGATAATCCTGGTCCGCCTCGAGAGCAATGAGAGCCTCTTCGAGCGACGCCGGGACCTGTGCGATCTTGGCCAACTCGTCAGCCGCCATGTCGAAGAGGTCTCGGTCCACCGGCGGCGGCGGCTCCAGTCGGTTCGCGATCCCGTCCAGACCAGCCATCAACATGGCTGAAAACGCCAGGTACGGATTGCAGGCCGGGTCGGGGCAACGGAACTCCACTCGCTTGGCCTTGGGGCTCGGCGAGTAGACCGGTATCCGACAGGCCGCCGACCGATTGCGTTGGGAGTAGACGAGGTTGACCGGGGCCTCGAACCCCGGAACGAGGCGCTTGTAGGAGTTCGTGGTCGGAGCCGCGAAGGCGAGCACGGAGCGGGCGTGGGTCAAGATGCCGCCGATGTACCAACGTCCGATGTCGGATAGTCCGGCGTAGCTGCCCTCGCCGTAGAACAACGGCTCTCCTTCGTTCCACAACGACTGGTGCACGTGCATGCCAGAGCCGTTGTCGTCGAACAGCGGCTTGGGCATAAAGGTGGCCGTCTTGCCGGCCCGAAAGGCGACGCTCTTGACGATGTACTTGTAGAGCATCAGCTTGTCCGCCATGGACAGCAGGGTGTCGAAGCGCATGTCGATCTCGGCTTGGCCGGCCGTGCCAACTTCGTGGTGCTGCACCTCGGTCTCGATCCCCATGTTCTCCATGGTCAGGATCATCTCTGAGCGCAGATCTTGAAAGTGGTCCATGGGCGGGACCGGGAAGTACCCCTCCTTGTAGCGCGGCTTGTAACCGAGATTGGGTTCCTCGTCCCGCGCCGAGTTCCAGATGCCCTCGACGGAGTCCACCCGGTAGAAGGCCGAGTGTTGGTTCTGGGAGAAGCGGACGTCGTCGAAGACGAAGAACTCCGCCTCGGGCCCGAAGTACGAGGTGTCGGCGATCCCAGTGTCCCTCAGGTGTGCCTCGGCCTTGTTGGCAACGTGGCGCGGGTCGCGGCTGTACGGATCGAGCGTCAGCGGATCATGGACGAAGCAGTTGAGAATCAGGGTCGTGTGTCGTCGGAAAGGGTCGAGCACCGCGGTCGAGGGGTCGGGAAGGAGGATCATGTCCGACTCGTGGATCTCTTGGAACCCGCGGATGGACGATCCGTCGAAGCCTTGCCCCTCGGTGAACGTCTCCTCGGTGAGAACGTGGGCCGGGACCGAAAAGTGCTGCATCAACCCGGGTAGGTCGCAGAACCGGAGATCGACCACCTCGACCCCTTCGTCCTGGACGAGGCGGAGCACCTCGGCTGGGGTGCCCTCTTGCATGTGACGTCTCCCTCCCGATCTGTCGGGCCGCCGTGTGGCGATGCCGGTTGCCGATCGACCCCGAGACACATATCACAAGGCCCGGACCCGGTCCACGTCGATGCCGAATCGCCCGCGCGATACTGCTCCGCGCTGACCGGCTGCTCGCGGGGAAGCGAGTCTGGGAGAGGGTGGTGCGATGAAGACCGTGTTCATCCTGGGTGCCGGCTTCGCCGGGCTCGAGCTGGCCACACGATTGTCCGAAGAGGTTCCGCACGAGGTGGATGTCCTGGTCGTCGACCGCAGCGACGCCAGCGTCGAAGGGGGGCCGAGAGTTACACACCGAGCCGATCTGGAAGGGGAACCAGCGCGGTGCCGAACGACATGGACCCGCGGGGACGGCGCCGAAGCCGCTCTCCCACGCTTGCTCCGGAGAGCAAGCACAAGATTCTCTCGGGCAACGCCGGTCGCCTCTGCGGCATCGACCTCGCGCTGCTTCGAGCCAAGATGGCTCGTGACGACATGGGCTGGACCATGAGGTTCTCGCCGCCTACGGAGTGGTCTGAGACTCACGAGAAGGGAGCATGACGAATGCACCTCATCCACCTCTACACGGGCGCGGACGGCAGCTCGCACTTCGAGGACATCCCCCTCGAAATGACGGCGGGTCCGAACGGCACCGGAGTAGAGCTCCTCTCGGCGGTCCAGGGTCTGCTCCTGCGCGACGTCCAACCCGGATGGTCGGCCGACTACCACAACGCGCCCCGGCGGCAGCTCGTGGTGCAGCTGACGGGTTCGGGCGAGATCGTCTGCGGCGACGGCACCAGCAGGGTCCTCGGGCCCGGAGACCTCCTCTTGGCCGACGATCTCACCGGGGAGGGACACGTCTCACGGGAGGTCTCGGGTCCCCGGGCCCAGGCGGTCATCTATCTCGACCCGGCCTTCGACCTCGACACGCTGCGGGCGCACTAGGCGCCCCCTTCGGTGTCGCGCTGTGGTGACGTGATACCGGGCCGCCCCCCTTGCGAGGGCGGCCCGGTCACGACCTTCATCGGCGCGGGGCGACGGGCTAGTAGGACGAATTCGTGGAGGTCCCTGGCAGGTAATTCCCACACACGGGTGCCGTGTCTTGGAGGACGAAGCCGTTCTTCTCTGCCTTCTCGATCCAGACGCAGGTCTCCTTGGGCACGTGCCCGAAGATGGTCTTGAAGTCGATGGTGAAGGGCAGGAGGCCGTTGGCGTTCCAGTTCGTGATGTTGCGCAGCGCAGTGATCGTGCTGGCGTGCGTCGGGTCCGAACCCGCGCCTTCGAGGCCCTTGATCATCAACTCGGTGTTGATCCAGGCCTCGTCTTGGGCGTAGGACGGGTAGTCGCTCTTCGTCCACCCGGCGTACTTCTCGAGGGCCGACTGCATCTGCTCGGTTCCGGCGTTGGGGACCGAGAACGGATGGAAGACGGCTTCGAAGTCGGCTCCTTGGACTTCGGCCCAGGCCGGGGTGTGGGGGAGCGTGTCGCTGTAGCCGTCGGGGAGGTAGATGTGCTTGGCGGGCACCCCGGCCTGCTTATAGGCCGTCACCAGGGCCACGTTGGACGCGGCGTCGAGGTTCGACCACATCCAGTCGACGTTGTTCTGCTTGGCGATCAGCGCGGCCGGCCCGAAGTTGGCCGTCGAGCCGTAGGGGACAGAGTTGTCGTTGACGACGACCTTTGCCGGCACATGCTGCTCCTCGATGGAGTTCAACTCGAAGTTGTTCCCGTTGGGGTCGATGTTCAAGGTGTAGAGGGCGACGTTCTTCGCCCCGTCCTTCTTGGCGAGCTCCCCGTAGACGGTGTTGATCGGTGTGTTGCCTGTGTTGCTCCCGGTGTCGCCGGCGAACATGTTGGTGTTGGGCTGGGTCCCCCACTCCTTGCCGTCGGAGCTGAAGCCGGTCACCGGCACGCCCGCCTTCTGGGGGTACTGGGCCACGAGGTCCATCAGGTAGGTGTTCGACACGACGCCGATGTCGCCATTTTGGATCGCTTCTTGCACCCCGGTGGCCGCTGAGCCCGGGCTGGTCTGGGTGTCGATGATCTGCCCGACCAGCTTGTGGCCATGGACGCCACCAGCGGCGTTCTGAGCGTCGATGGCGGCCGTGAAGACACCATTGGTGCCGGTGTTGTTCGATGCGGCCGAGCCGGTCACGTCATTGAGGAAGGCGATCGTCAACGGCGCCGGTGTTGCCGACGCGCTGGCGCTCAGGCCCCCGACCATCAGCGCCGGCAAACCGATGACCGCTGCCAGCGCCGACATGACAAGTGCTCGTGTAGGTCGCATGCTCCCCCTTGAAGTTGGAATATCCATTGGAACTCTTCGGTCTTGCGCCCTTGCGCGCGCAGAAACGTAGCAAATGTTTCAGCTCGAGTCCGATCAGGTTACGTTCTTTTCGGGAGAAGACCATGTTCCGCCTGCACCACGGAACGTTGGAAGATGCAACGATTGATCTACGTCAAGTAAAAGAATCGCGTGGTGTGGGCGACGTCCTCGAGAATTTTGCGAGAAGTCAACCGGTCGAATCCGTGTCGACGCATTGCGACACGCCCTACGCGCGGCGCACCAAGCTCTCGGACCGACACAAAGCCTCACCGGCACCGAGACTGAT
>CAWBDF010000009.1:0-231575 GCA_963787485.1 uncultured Acidimicrobiaceae bacterium
ATCATCTTGACCAACAACGGGTACGAAGTGGTCAATCTCGGGATCAAGGTGGGGATCAACGAGATGGTGGCCGCGGCCCAAGAGCGGGGCGCCGACGCCATCGGCATGAGCGGCCTCCTCGTGAAGTCGACGCTCATCATGCGCGAGAACCTGGTCGAGCTGAACGAGCGCGCCCTGGCCGACATCCCCGTCCTGCTCGGCGGCGCCGCCCTCACCCGGACCTACGTCGAGCGCGACCTGCGCGAGGTGTACCAGGGCCCCCTCTTCTACGGGCGCGACGCCTTCGAGGGTCTGCGGACCATGGAACGCCTGGTGGAGCTCAAACGCACCGGGGAGGAGGATCCGACCTTCGGGCGCGAGATCTCGGAGCGCAAGGTACCGCGGCGCAGCCGGCTCGATCCGGACACCTCACCGGTCGAGGGCCAGCCGACGCGCTCGGAGGTCGCGGCCGACAATCCGGTGTTCGTACCTCCCTTCTTGGGCCCGCGGGTGGCGGTGGGCCTCCCCCTCGACGACATCGCCCAGTACGTCAACCTGACCGCCCTGTTCCGCAACCAGTGGGGCTTCCGCCCCGAGAACGGGGAGGACGACGCCGCCTTCAAGGACCGGGTCAAGGCGACCCTGCGCGACCAGCTCGGCCGGGCCAAGGAAGCCGACCTGCTCGTGCCGTCGGTGGCCTACGGCCACTTCGCGGCGAACGCCGAGGGCAACGACCTGATCATCTGGAAGGACGAGTCACGCTCCTCGGAGTGGGTCCGGTTCACCTTTCCGCGCCAGCGCGTCGAACCGTGGCTGTGCATCGCCGACTTCTTCCGTTCGGCGGGCTCGGGCGAGGAGGACTTCGCCAGCTTCATGCTCTGCACCATCGGGGCCCGGGCCTCCGAGGAGACCGCCCGCCTCTTCGCCGAGAACCACTACCGGGACTACCTCTTCTTGCACGGCCTCAGCGTCGAGATGGCGGAAGCCACGGCCGAGTACTGGCACCGGCGCATCCGAGAGGAGCTCGGCTTCGCTGCCGAGGACGGGCCGACGCTGGCTGGCCTGTTCCGCCAGCAGTA
Organism: uncultured Acidimicrobiaceae bacterium; assembly: GCA_963787485.1. Taxonomy (GTDB): domain Bacteria; phylum Actinomycetota; class Acidimicrobiia; order Acidimicrobiales; family RAAP-2; genus Bog-473. The sequence continues at coordinate 1,059 of CAWBDF010000009.1, forward strand.
TCGAGGTGGTCGATACTCCTGGGGCTACCCGGCCTGTCCGGATCTCTCCGACAACGCCAAGGTGGTCGAGCTGCTGGGCGGCGACCGCATCGGGGTCACGGTCAGCGAGGGGTTCCAGCTCCACCCCGAGCAGACGACCGACGCCATCGTCTGCTCGCACCCCGAGGCGAAGTACTTCGTGGCCTGACGGGAGACTGTCCTCGGGGGCGGCGGAATCCTCCGGCCCGGCGTCGTATGCAGTGTGCCGCATGGATATGCAGCCGTACGGCGTCCAAACCGTGCTCTTCGAACGAACACGGGACCCGTATACGGCTCGCATGCCATCGCAGGTTCCGCTTCATGATGAATAAGTATGCAGAACCTCTGCTTAGTGGACCGCCTCAGCGGCTTCGCGAGCGTGATAGCTCGACCGGGTCAGCGGGGAGGCCTCGACATGAGCCAGGCCGAGCCCCAGGCCGGCCTGACGGAGGTGATCGAACTCCTCGGGTGTCCAATAGCGCGACACGGGAATGTGGTCCCGGCTCGGTCGCAGGTACTGGCCCACGGTGACGATCGAGACCCCCACCCCGCGCAGGTCGGCCATGGTGGCCACGACCTCGTCCTGTCGCTCCCCCAATCCCACCATCAGGCCCGACTTGGTGACGAGCCCGGCCTGTCCGGCCCGGGCCAGCACGGCCAGGCTGCGGGCGTAGCCAGCCGAGGGCCGCACGGCGCGCTGCAGTCGGGCCACCGTCTCCATGTTGTGGTTCACCACGTCCGGCCGCTCGTCGAAGATCGTGTCCAGCGACACCGGGTCACCACGACAGTCGGAGATCAGCACCTCCACCGCAGTGCCAGGGGTGCGCCCCCGGATGGCCCGGATGGTGGCGGCCATGGCGCCCGCGCCGCCGTCGGGCAGGTCGTCACGGGCCACGCAGGTCACCACCGCGTGCCCCAGGCCCAGGCGCTCCACGGCAAGCGCCACCCGATCGGGCTCGTCGGGCGACAGCGGGTACGGATGCCGAGTGTCGACCTGGCAGAAACCGCAGGCCCGCGTGCACCGCTCGCCGTTGATCATGAAGGTGGCCGTGCCGTCGGCCCAACACTCGTAAATGTTCGGACAGCCGGCCTCCTCGCAGACGGTCACCAGACCCAGGTCGTGGATGGTGGCACCCGCGCGGCGGTACCCCGAGCCGATGCGCAGCGGGACGCGGACCCACTCGGGCTTGCGTTCGGTGATGGCGATCCCCTCCTCCGGGGCCACACCGGCCTGGCGCAGGCGACGGAGGAGCGGGCGCTCGGGCGCGCTGGTCGGCCCTTCACGGTACGACGACGCCTCTCCGGTCGGCCCGTGCACGACGTCGGCGCGTTGGACCTCCCCGTCGCCGAAGGCGCTCGCGGCGCGGGCCACGAACGCCTCGATCACGGCCAGCATTGAGACATCCAGGCCCTCGGTCCGCAGGGAGGTCACGCCCCGGTCGGCGATCCCGCACGGCACGATGTGAGAGAACATCGTCAAGTCGGTGGACACGTTGAGCGCCACCCCGTGGAGCGTGCGCCGGCGGCCCGAGGCCGTGCGCATCGTACGCACGCCGATCGCCGCGATCTTGCGGGGTCGGGGTCCGTCCGCGCCGATCCACACGCCGGGGTATCGAGGGACGGCCGTCGCCCCGGGCAGCCCCACGTCGGCCAGCACGTCGATGACGACTTTTTCGAGACGGTGCACGTGGGCCGGCCCTGCACCGGGCTCACCCGACACCGTCACGACCGGGTATGCCACCAGCTGGCCTGGACCGTGGTAGGTGACGTCGCCGCCCCGATCGGCGCGGACCAGCACCGCTCCGACCGCAGCGGGATCGACCAGCACGTGGCGGTCGTCGGCATGGGCCCCGAGCGTGTAGGTGTGCGGGTGCTCCAGAATCAGCAGGTAGTCGTCCGCCGTCCCCATCGCCAACGCGTGCTGAAGGACGTCAGCCTCGTGGTAGGGAACCGTCCCAAGCGTCCGAACGCGCAGCACCCGTGCCGACCTCAGAGCTCGGCGGCCCAGTCGCGGGTGGCGAGGAGCTCCGAGATGCGCCTCAAGAACAACGACACATAGGCTCCGTCGACCGCCCGGTGATCCCAGCTCACCCCGAGGATCCCGGTGGAGTGGATGGCGATGGATTCGGACCCGTCGGCCTGAGTGACCACCACCGGACGGCGGGCGATCCCGTCGGTGGCCAAGATCGCCACCTGCGGCTGGTTGATGATGGGCACCGTGAAGTAGGTGCCGAAGGGGCCGTCGTTGGTGATGGAGAATGTGCCGCCAGCGATGTCGTCGGCATTGAGGTGGCGACCACGTGCCCGCTCGGCCAGGTCCCGAACACGCCGGGAGATTCCGCGCAGCGTGACCTCCTCCGCCCGCTGGATCACCGGCACGATCAGGCCTTCGTGGGCGAGGTCCACGGCGATGCCCAGGTTGATCTCGCTGTGGACGACCAGGGAGTCGTCGACCACCGAGGCGTTCAAGAGCGGGAAGTCACGCAGCGCCTCGATGGCGGCTCGAGCGACGAAGGGGAGATAGGTCAGGGTGAATCCCTCCTCCGCCTTGAAACGCTCGCCCCAGGCTTTGCGGACACGCTCGACCGCCTCGAAGTCCACCTCGTTGGCGATGAACGCGTGGGGTGACGTGGCCTTGGATCGCACCATGTGCTCCGCGGTGCGGCGTCGCATGTTCGAGAACGGGACCACCTGATCGCCCGCCGCACGGAACGATGCCATGGAGACCATTGCGGCGGGTGCCGGGCTCGGGACGGGTGGTGGGGGGGGAGCCGGTTCCCCGGCTGTCGGCGGCGAGGGTACCGGGGGAGGCGACACCAGCGGCGGTGGGGGCGGTTGTCCCGGCTCGGCTGGAGCTGGGGACGCCACTGCCGCTCGGGGCGCGGGTGCCGGAGACGGCGCGGTGGTGCGGCGAGCCTCGATGACCCTCAGGGCGTCCTCTCGGGTGATGCGCCCACCGGGTCCCGTCCCTTCGACCTCGGCTTCGCCGATGCCGTTCTCGGCCAGCAGCCGACGCACGATCGGGGACAGGACGAGCCGGTCGCCGTCCTCCGATCCCGGGACCTGGCCAGGAGACGGCGCGACCGGCACCTCCGGAGCCGGCGGTGGCGAAGCCTGAGCCGGCGGTGGCGAAGCCTGAGCCGGCGGTGGCGAAGCCTGAGCCGGCGGCGGTGGTGGTGGCGGCGCAGCCGGCGCCTCGACGACCGGCACGCCGGTGGCGGCCGGGCCACTCGATACGGCACCCTCCCCGATCACGGCCAGGGTCACACCAACCTCGACCGTCTCGCCCTCGGGAACCAGGATCTCGGTCAGCACGCCCGCCGCCGGAGAGGGCACCTCGGAGTCGACCTTGTCGGTCGACACCTCGTAGAGCGGCTCGTCGCGCTCGACGGAGTCGCCCACGGATTTCATCCACCGGGTGATCGTGCCCTCGGTCACCGTCTCGCCCAGCTGCGGCATGATCACGTCAGCCAACGTGAAGTCCCCTTCCGGTCAATGCCAGCATCGTCTCGCCGAAGGCCTCGGACAGGGACGGGTGCGGCTGAATGAACTGTGCCACCTCTTCTGGATACGCCTCCCAGTTGACCGCCAGGTAGCCCCCGCTCAACTGCTCGGTCACCCACGGCCCGCAGAGGTGCACGCCGAGGATCCGGCCAGCCGAACCATCGGGCCGCTGCTCGGCCACCACCTTCACGAGTCCGTCGGTGTCACCGATGATCTGCGCCCGGCTGTTGCCCCCGAACGGGTCCTTCTTCGTCACCACCGCCAGCCCCGCTGCCCTGGCCTGAGCCTCGGTCATCCCGCAGAAGGCGACCTCGGGGTGGCAGTAGATGGCCCAGGGCACCTTCCCGTAGTCGACCGGAACGGCCCGTTCCCCGAGCATTCCCTTCACAGCGACGATGGCCTCGGCGAACCCGACGTGAGCGAGCTGCGGCGACCCGGCCACGATGTCGCCGACGGCCCATACGCCGTCCACACCGGTGCGCTGGTGCTCGTCGGTCACGACGAAGCCCCGTTCGTCGATCAGGACGCCGACCCCGTCGGCGACCAGCCCGTCGGTCCGGGGGACCCGGCCCACCGACACCACGACGGCGTCCACGTCATAGGCCCGCTCGCCGGCGCGCACCGTCGTCCCCGTGCCGTCGCTCCACGGCGTGTGCCCCTCGACCGTGACGCCGGTCACGATGTCAATGCCGCGCTTCTTGAAGGCGCGGGCCACCGCCCGCACGACGTCGTCGTCGCACCCGACCAAAATGGAGTCCAGCGCCTCGAGCATCGTCACCTTGGACCCGAGATCGGCCAAGAGCGAGGCGAACTCGGAACCGATCACTCCGCCACCGATCACCACGACCGAGGACGGGAGCGCCTTGAGGTCGAGGAACTCGTCGGAGGTGAGCACCAAGCGGCCGTCCACCTCGAAGCCCGGCAGGGTGCGGGGGACCGAGCCCGCCGCCAGCACCACGTTGCGGCCGACCACGACCCGCCCCGCGTCGACACCGTCGGTCACCCAGACCCGCCGGCCGTCGAGAAGGGTTCCCGTCCCCGACAGGATGGTGACCTGGCGACCCTTGAGCAATCCGGAGAGACCCTTGAACAGCTTGTCGACGACGGCGTTCTTGCGATCCTGGCTCACCGAGAAGTCGATGCTGACGTTCTTCACCTCTATCCCGAAGTCCTTCGACGCATCGATGGTGCGGCGCACAGAAGCCGTCTCGAGGAACTCCTTCGCCGGAATGCAGCCTCGGTGCAGACAGGTGCCGCCCACCTTGTCCCGTTCCACCACGGCGACGGACAGGCCGGCTGCCGCGCCGTAGAGGGCGGTGGCGTAGCCACCCGGACCACCACCGATCACGACGATGTCGAACTCGTCCTCCGTGGCCATCGACCGTCCTCTCCCTGTGTGCTCATGACGCTCACGGAGCGCCCGGCTCCCCCCGAACATGCCGAACGCACCGGCGAGATCTCCGCGCACCAGACCTTCTCTGCACCCGCGGTACCCGGGTCTGCGCAGCTGTGCCGGCGCCTGCCTGTCGCGCGTACGGGCCGCAGCCTACCGTTCGGGTCGACCGGCCCGGATCACTCTCGGGGGCCGATCGGCGCCGCGCCACTCGCTCCTGTGCCCGCGTCGGCTGCCGCCGTGGCGAGCTCGTCGGCCCGGTCGTTCCAACGATCGCCCGAGTGGCCCTTGACCCACCGGAAGCCGACGTCGAGCTCCGGCGCGAGGGCCAGGGCGAGGAGGGGTTCCCACAGGTCGCGGTTGGCCACGGGCTTGTTCTGCGCGTTCTTCCAGCCGCGGCGCTGCCACCCCTTCCACCACCCGTCGGTGAAGCACTTGACCACGTACGTCGAATCGCTCACCACGTCGATCGCGTCGTGTCCGTCACGGCTGAGGGCCCGGAGCGCCTCCAGCGCCGCCGTGATCTCCATCCGCTGGTTGGTGGTGCGAGTTTCGGCGCCGCTCGCATAGGGGCCGTCGGGAACCGCCCAGGCCCATCCTCCCGGTCCGGGGTTTCTGCGGCAGGCGCCGTCGGTGTACACGACGACCGACGAGGAACCGGGGGGCATGCCAATGTGTAACACCCCGGCCGGTGTCCCGGCACTCCCCCGCCGGCCGGTACCGTTGGGGACGATGCTGTTCGACGGGATCAGCCATCAGGTACCCGACACGGATCCTGGTGAGACGCAGGAGTGGCTCGACTCGTTCGACGCTGTCGTCGACGCCCGAGGGCGAGCCAGGGCGCGCTACCTGATGATGAAGCTGATTGAGCGGGCGTTCACCAAGCAAGTCGACTTCCCTGCCACGGTGTCGACCCCCTACGTGAACACCATCCCGGCCGACGCCGAACCGTGGTTCCCCGGTGACGAGTACCAAGAACGCCGTATTCGGGCCTATATCCGTTGGAACGCCGCGGCCATGGTGACACGAGCCAACGCCCGCACCGAGGGGATCGGCGGACACCTCTCGACCTACGCCAGCTCGGCCGCCCTCTACGAGGTGGGCTTCAACCACTTCTTCCGTGGCAAGGCCGACGGCGGGTACGGCGACCAGATCTTCATTCAAGGTCACGCATCGCCGGGGATCTACGCCAGGGCCTACATGGAGGGTCGGCTCACCGAGAGCGAACTCGACAACTTCCGCCACGAGGTCGGGGGCAACGGTCTGCCCAGTTACCCCCACCCACGTTCACTGCCTGACTTCTGGGAGTTCCCGACGGTGTCGATGGGCCTCGGTCCGATCTCGGCCATCTATCAAGCCCACGTCAACCGCTATCTGCACGTGCGCCAACTGGTCGACACCAGCGGCAGCCGCGTCTGGTGCTTCGTGGGCGACGGCGAGATGGACGAGCCCGAATCCATCGGAGCGCTCGGAGTGGCCGGACGGGAACACCTCGACAACCTGATCTTCGTGGTCAATTGCAACCTGCAGCGCCTCGACGGGCCGGTGCGCGGGAACGGCAAGATCATCCAAGAACTCGAAGCCGTCTTCCGCGGTGCTGGCTGGAACGTGATCAAGGTCATCTGGGGGTCTCGCTGGGACGCCCTCCTGGCCCGGGACGTCGACGGGGTCCTGCTCGACCGCATGAACACCACGGTCGACGGCGAGTACCAGAAGCTGGCCGTCGAGTCCGGGGGCTACATCAGGGAGCACTTCTTCGGTCCGGACCCCCGTCTGCGCAAGATCGTCGCCGACCTCAGTGACGACGAGCTGGTCTCGCTGCCTCGGGGAGGCCACGACTACCGCAAGCTCTATGCCGCCTACAAGCTCGCCACCGAGCAGCGAGGCGCACCGACGGCCATCCTGGCCAAGACGATCAAGGGGTGGACGCTCGGACCAGAGATCGAGGCGCGCAACGCCACCCACCAGATCAAGAAGATGACCAAGGCCCAGCTGCACACGTTGCGCGACCGTCTGCAGCTGACCGACGACATACCCGACTCGGCGCTCGAGGGTGACCCGCCTTATGTGAGGCCCGCCGAGGGTTCCGACGCCATGGGGTACCTGCGGGCACGCGGCCGAGTCCTCGACGGCCCCGTGCCGGTGCGCATCGTACGGCCAGCGCCCCCCATGCGGCCCGATGCCAAGGTGTTCGCGGAGTTCGCTGGCGGCTCGGGCACCCAGTCGGTGTCGACCACCATGGCGTTCGCCCGGCTCCTCCGCAACCTCGTGCGGGACACCACGATGGGTTCGCTGATCGCCCCGATCGTCTCCGACGAGGCGCGCACGTTCGGGCTCGAGCCGCTCATCGCCGAGGCCAAGATCTACGCCCCCGACGGGCAGAAGTACGTACCTGTCGACGCCGACCTGCCCCTGAAGTATGCCGAGAGCTCTTCGGGTCAGGTGCTCCAGGAGGGGATCACCGAGGCAGGCGCGCTGGCCACGTTCATCGCGCTGTCTACGGCCTACGCCACGTGGGGTCAGCCCATGGTGCCCGTGTACCTCTTCTATTCCATGTTCGGGTTCCAGCGGATCGGCGACCTCGCCTGGTCGCTCGGCGACATGCGCGGCCGCGGGATCCTGGCCGGGTGCACCGCCGGCCGCACGACACTGATGGGAGAAGGACTCCAACACGACGACGGCCAGTCACCGCTGTTGGCGTCCACCAACCCTGCCGCCATGGTCTACGACGCCTCGTTCGCCTACGAGGTGGCCGTGATCGTCGAGCATGCCGTCACCGAGATGCTCGGAACCGAGGCTCGGGACCGGTTCTGGTATCTCACCTTGTACAACGAGACTTACCGCATGCCCGCGCTCCCCGACGGCCCCCGAGGGGACGACATACGTCGCGGCATCATCGACGGCCTGTACCTCTACGGGGCGGCCCCTGATCTCGGCGGCGATCTGCGGGCGTCGCTGTGCTTCTCGGGGCCCATGTGGAGCGTGGCGCTCGAAGCCCAACAGGTGCTGGCGGAACGTTACCGGGTTGCCGCCGACACCTGGGCGGTGACGTCGTGGTCCAGCTTGCGCTCGGACGCGCTGGAGATCGAGCGCTGGAACCGCCTCCACCCCGTCGCCGAGGCGCGCACCGCGCGCATCACCGCAGCACTCGGGGCCGGACACGACCCGGTGGTGGCCATCACCGATTACATGCGCAGCGTGCCGGACCAAGTGTCTCGGTTCGTCGCCCGTCCCTACATGTCGCTCGGCACCGACGGCTTCGGCCGCTCAGACGCCCGGCCGGCCCTGCGCTCCTACTTCGAGGTCGACACGGCACACCTGGTGGCCGCGGTCCTCGAGCGGCTGGCTCGCCAAGGGCGCATCGACCCGGCGATCGTGGCCGCCGCCATCGCCGACTCGGGTATCGATCCCTCCACGGAGCCCCCCTTCAGGGTCTGAGCGTCCGTCCTCCTGCGCTCCCGTCAACGTCCTCAGGCCCGAGCGTCACCGGCGTAATCCGGTCACCAGCGCGTCGCGGGTGACCTCCATCTGACCCAGGTGCTGGAAGAGCTCCTCCACGATGTGGACCAGCACGGCACCCTTGGACCTGGCATAGGGCACGGCTCGGACGTCGGGGCGCTTCGGGGTGACCTCGGCGGGACGAGCCGTCGGGTCGAGCCCCACGATGTCCTCGCGCAGACGTCGGCGGGCCTGCTCGGTGCGGCGCAGCAGGCTTGCCACGTCCCCCGCCGCGCTGGACTCGCCTGCGCGATCGCGTTGAACGGGACGTTCGGCGACGGCGCCCCCGCCCCAGAACTCCACCACACCCAGGCAACGCGTGAGGAGGGCGTAGGGGGAGCGGGCATTCCTCAGCGGAGGGCGGCGGTTGCCCAGGTCGTCACCGAGCTCCTGGACGATGGCGGCCATCCGGCCCAGCGCCCGGTCGACGAACCACAGGTAGTCGGCAGCCGAGACGACGACGGCGCCGTCCCGGCCCTCTTGGTCCTCAGTGGGCAACCCACGCCTCGGGGTCGGCAACCAGCTTTTGGATCGGTGGCGGGAAGCGACCCGAGATCACATCGGTGAGTGAGATGTTCTCGAGCACGGAGCGCAAACTGGCCCGCACCGCCACCCAGACCAGCTGGAGGTGCTCAGCCGCCCCGCCATACTCGGTGGCCTCGGGTCGGAATCCTCTGACCTCGGCCAGAGGGCCATCGAGCGCCCTGATCACGTCCGCCACAGTGACGGCGGACGGCTCGCGGGCGAGCCGGTAACCGCCCTCGGCGCCGCGCTGGCTGGCCACGATGCCGGCCCGTCTGAGATCCGCCAGGATGGCGCCGAGGAAGCGAGGCGGAAGGCCCTGCTCCAGCGCCATCTGCTCGGCCGTCTGGGGCGAGCCCGCAGCCGCCAAGGTGAGCAGGGCTCGGATGCCGTAGTCGACCTTGGCTGGGATGTGCATGACGAGAGTCTGCCCGCGCTCGAGCGGCCGGTCACGTTCAACCCGCCGCGATCGGCACCGGCGGAGAGGGATCGCCAGACCGTGCCAAGATTTGCCCATGGCTCGCCACGAACTTCATCTGACCGGTGACCCCGAGGCCGACGCGCTGCTCAGCCGCGATCCGCTGGCACTGCTCATCGGCATGGTGCTGGACCAGCAGGTCACGATGGAGAAGGCTTTCAGCTCCCCGGCAGTGCTCGCCCGCCGTCTGCACACCACCACGGTCCTCGACGCCGCCGCCATCGCCGCCATGAAGCCCGACGAGCTTGCCGCCGTCTTCAAGGAACGTCCCGCCCTCCATCGCTTCCCTGGGTCGATGTCGGTCCGCGTCCAGGAGGTCTGCCGGGCCGTCGTCGAGGACTACGGGGGTCGGGCCGACGCCCTCTGGAAGGGTGTGCGAGGCGGGCAGGAGCTCCAGGACCGCCTCCGCGCTCTCCCCGGGTTCGGCGAGCAGAAGGCGAGGATCTTTGGTGCGTTGCTGGGCAAGCAGCTCGGCGTGCGTCCCGAAGGATGGCGCGAGGCGACGGCTCCCTTCGGCGAGGAAGGCTCCTCCCTGTCCGTCGCCGACATCACCGACGCGGAGACTCTCCAAGAGGTGAGGGCGACGAAGAAGGCCATGAAGGCGCGGGCGCGCGCCGAAGCGTGACCTCGGACAACGATCTCGCTCGTCGCCATCTGTATCTCTGCACACCGGACCGGCCGGATCTCACCGCGTTCCTCACGGCGTGCCTGTCTGGTGGCGTCGACGTCGTCCAACTGCGCGACAAGGATCTCGACGCTCGCCCCCTGTTGGCTCGAGCCCGGGTCGCGGCGAACGTGTGCCACGACCACGGCGTGCCATTCATCCTCAACGACCGTCCCGACTTGGCGCTCGAGGCGGAGGCCGATGGCGTTCACCTGGGCCAGGACGACGCTCCGGTGTCTTTGGCGCGCCGGATCCTTGGTCCTGACGCGGTCATCGGGCTCTCGACCCACTCGCCCTCCGAGCTCGACACCGCGGTCCACGAGGACGTCACGTATCTCTCCGCAGGGCCGGTGGAGGAGACGCCGACCAAGCCCGGACGGCCGGGGACGGGGACCGGCTACGTCACTCTGGCCAGCGAACGGTCCAGCGTTCCCGTCTTCGTGACGGGCGGCGTGACCCCGGAGAAAATCCCAGATTTGGTCGCAGCGGGGGTCCGCCATTTCGTCGTCGTTCGCTACGTGACACGGGCAGCGGACGCTCTCCGCGCCGCGCGAGACCTCCGCCATGCGATCGATCTCGCGTTGAGTACCGCACCAGAGGTGGTCTGAAGCTTCCCCCGGCGGTGCTCGCTCCTTGGGTACCAAGGTCGGTCACCTCGATCTTCGCACTCGAGGAGGCACATGCCGATTCGACGAGCCGCTCCGTCTCCACGGACTCGGGGATCAGCGTGAGCACGGGAGGAGGCACGAACCCGCCGCGAAGGAGTGCCACCTCGGCCATCACACCGTCTGTCGGACGGCCGCCGTGTGATCTTGAGCCGTGCCTCGCGTTCGAGGGTCGTCGATGCCGAACGTTGTGGTGCTGTTGGCAGATCAGGCGTCCACGACCCGCCCCCCGTCGACGACGGGGAGACTCAGCGCTGGCGCTCGAGCCAGCCCACCAGAATGGCGATGACCCGCGGGTCGGCCCGGAGCCAGTGGCCGGCACCGAGGACGACATGGATCTCCGAAGGCCCCGTGGCCGCGTCGACCAGGGACCGGGCGTCCGACAAGGGCACGTCAGGATCATCGGAACCGTGGACCACCAAGAGGGGCCGACCCTTCAGACGGGCGGCGTCCTCGGTCGGGTGCAGCACCGAGAGCTCCTTGGCCCACGCATCGAGCGAGGGTGGGAACCCGGGCGTCTTCACGACTCCCGTCCGACGGCAGCGATCGAGGAGCGCGCCAGGGTCACCGGCCAAACCGGCCAGATCCACCGGTGAACCGAGGCACGCCGCACCAGAGACACGGGGATCCTCTGCGGCCAGCCGCAGGGCCAGCACGCCGCCGAATCCGAAGCCCACCGTCACCCGGGGCGCGTCGTCGGGAATCTCGATCTCGGCGACGAAGACGAGGTCGTCGAGCCAGCCCAACGGAGAGAAGTCCCCCGCCGACTCGCCAGCTCCGCGCAACGCCGCGGTGACCACCCGCCACCCCGACTCACGCGTGAGACGGTCGGCCAGGGCGGGATACGTGAGCGCGACGTCGGCGGCCGCGCCCTTGGGACGGGGCAGGTCGTGGCACAGGACGACATGCCCACGGACGGGGGCTCCTGGGGTCGTGTCGGTGGAATAGATGGAGAGGTCGCCGGCCGGGCCGGGCAGGAGCCGGAAAGGCCCGGTCACCTGAGGTCCCTCACCTCTGGTCCCTCACCTCAAATCCCGATGCGCTGCGCCAGCAGCTCGCGGTGGTACGAAGGGTCGCCCAAGAGGAGCTCGGAAGACTTGGCCCGCTTGAAGTAGAGGTGTGCTGGATGCTCCCACGTGAAGCCGATACCCCCGTGGATCTGAATGTTCTCGGCCGCGGCGTGGAAGTACGCCTCCGAGCAGTAGGACTTGCACAGCGAGGCCACCACCGACAGCTCCTCGGAGTCCTCAGAAGCGACCCACGCGGCGTAGTAGGCGGCGGACTTCGCCGACTCCACCTCCATGAGCATGTCGGCGCACTTGTGCTTGATGGCCTGGAAGCTCCCGATGGGCTTGCCGAACTGGATGCGGGCCTTGGCGTACTCGACCGACGAGTCGAGAACCTGACGCGCCCCGCCTACTTGCTCCGCGGCCAGCGCCACTGCGGCCAGATCGAGCGTCTTGGCCAGGCCGGGTTCGGCGCCCCCGCTGGACCCGATGAGGACGGCCGGGGTTCCGGTGAACTCGAGCCTGGCCTGCTTGCGTGTGAGGTCCAGGGTGGGCAGTGCACTGCGCTCCAGGCCGGGGGCGTCACCCTGCACGACGAAGAGGGACACGCCCTCGTCGGACCGGGCGACCACGACGACGAGGTCGGCCAGGTGGCCGTCGAGCACGAACGTCTTGTGGCCGTCGAGCGCCCAGCCGTCACTCGTGGGGGACGCGGCACATTCGATCGCGCCGGCGTCCATCCGCCCGTTGTCCTCGAGCAGCGCCAACGTGGCGATGACCGAGCCTGACGCGATGCCGGGGAGGTAGGCCTTCTTGGCCTCCAGGTCACCGGAGGTCAACAGCGCGTTCGCGGCCAAGGCGACCGATGAGAAGAAGGGAGCGCACAGCAGCGCCGCGCCCATCTCCTCGAGCACGACGGTCAACTCGAGGTAGGAGAAGCCGGAGCCGCCGAACTCCTCGGGGATGGTCAGCGACTGCAGCCCCAACTGCTCGGCCATCTGCTGCCAGACCGCGGGGTCGTACCCTTCGGTCGTGTCCATGAGCCGGCGCACCTCGGACTCAGGGGACTTCTCGGCGAGGAACCGGCGCACCGCGGTGCGCAGCTCCTCCTGCTCCTCGCTGAAGCCGAAATCCATACCCGGGCTCCTCCTCGTCCTCATCCTGGCGCCCAGGCCCGGCGCCCGAGCCCGGCGCGTGACCAGCGTGTCTACCAGACCGCGCCCCGGCGGACCATCCGGGAAACCAAAGGCTCCGCGCTGTGCCACGCTGGAGCCATGGGACAGCTCGAAGAGATCTGGAACGACAGCGCGGCAGAGGTCCATCAGATCGTCGTCGGCCCGATGGACAACAACGTGTACATCCTGCGCTGCCGGCGCACGGGCGACGCCATGTTGATCGACGCCGCCAACGAGCACGAGGCGTTGCTCGATATCTGCCAGCGCCTTGGGGTCCGCTCGGTGGTGGAGACGCACGGGCACTGGGACCACATCCAGGCAGTGCCCGCGGTGCGAGAGGCCGGCATCTCCGTCGCTGTCACCAGCGCCGACGCGGCCATGTTGCCCAGCTACGACCTCCTCTTGGACGACGATCAGGTGCTCTCGGTGGGCGACCTGCGGGTGCGCACGCTGGCGACGCCGGGGCACACCCCGGGCTCCATCTCGTTCACCGTCGAGGGGACGAACCTCCTGTTCACCGGCGACACCCTGTTCCCCGGCGGTCCGGGCGCCACGTCGTTCGAGGGTGGCGAGTTCGCCACCATCATTCAGTCGATCGATCGGCGCATCTTCGCCAGCTTCGGCCCCGACACCCTGGTCCTCCCCGGCCACGGGACCTCCACGACCGTGGGGAACGAGTCCCCCCACCTGCAGGAATGGGTCGACCGAGGCTGGTGAGCGCCGCCCGGACCACGTGTGGGATCGCCGGGGCGGCGGCCTGTCCGAGAAACCCGACCAAAAAGGTAAGCTTTTAGCCGATGGCCACTGCACCCGACGTGCCGCTGCTCGAAATCAGAGACCTGCACGTGTCCGCCGAGGACGGCGCCATCCTGCGCGGGGTGGACCTGGTCGTGGGCACCGGCGAGGTACATGCGCTGATGGGCCCCAACGGCGCGGGGAAGTCGACGTTGGCAGGTGCCCTGCTGGGCCATCCCGCCTACACCGTCACGGCAGGGAGCATCCACCTCAACGGCGAGGACATCACGGACTGGCCCACCGACGTTCGGGCCAAGGCGGGCCTGTTCTTGGCCTTCCAGTACCCCGAGACCATCGACGGCCTGTCGGTGACGCAGTTCCTGAGCCAGGCCATGGCGGCCCGGAAGGGCACCGAGGTCTCGGTGCTCGAGGTGCGCCTGTTGATGACCGAGTGGATGGAGCGACTCGGCATGGACCCCTCGTTCGCCAGCCGCTACCTGAACCAGGGGTTCTCGGGCGGCGAGAAGAAGCGCAACGAGATCCTCCAGATGGCGCTGCTCGAGCCGCTCGTGGCCGTGCTCGACGAGACCGACTCGGGCCTCGACATCGATACGCTGCGTGTCGTCGGCCGGGGCGTGCGCGCCGTGCGTGAGGCGCGGCCCGAGCTCGGCGTGCTGGCCATCACCCACTACGAGCGCCTCCTCACCGAACTGGTGCCCGACGCCGTGCACATCTTGGTGGACGGGCGCGTCGTGGCCAGCGGGGGCCCCGAGCTGGCCGCCCGGGTCGAGGCCGGCGGCTACGAGGCGTGGCGATGAGCGCGGCGATACCCCTCAACACCGAAGCGCTGCGCAAGGACTTCCCGCTTCTGGCGCGCACGGTGAACGGGCGGCCGATCGTGTATCTCGACTCGGCGTCCTCGGCCCTCCAGCCCCAGTCCGTGATCGGCGCCATGTCGCGCTACTACGAGACCACGCATGCCAACGTGCACCGTGGCGTCTACGCCACGGCCGAGGAGGCCACCGCGCTCTACGAGCGCGCCCGGGTGGTGGCCGGCCGCTTCGTCGGGGCGCCCGACCCCGCCCACGAGGTCGTGTTCACCAAGAACACCACCGAGGCGCTGAACCTGGTAGCCCGGTCGTGGGGTCGGGCCAACCTGCGGGCGGGCGACGCCGTGCTCCTGACCGAGATGGAGCACCACGCCAACATCGTGCCCTGGATGATCCTGGCCGAGGAGCTCGGCCCCCTCGACCTGCGCTACATCCCGATCGACGACCACGGCCGCCTCGTCCTCGACGACCTCGAGCGCCTGGTCGACGGGGTGAAGCTGGTCGGGATCTCGACCATGTCCAACGTGCTGGGCACCATCAACCCCGTGCGCACGGTGGCCGACGCCGCCCACCGTGCCGGCGCCGTGGTCGTGGCGGACGGCGCCCAGCTCGTGCCCCATGCACCCGTCTCGGTGGGCGATCTGGGCGCCGACTTCCTGGCCTTCTCGGCCCACAAGATGATGGGGCCGACGGGGATCGGGGTGCTCTGGGGCCGGGCCGAGCTCCTCGAATCGATGGGGCCCTTCCTGGGGGGCGGCGGCATGATCCTCGACGTCAAGCTGGACTCGTTCCGGCCGGCGCCCCCACCGGCCCGCTTCGAGGCGGGGACACCGCCCATCGCCGAAGCCGTGGGCCTGACGGCGGCGATCGAGTACCTCTCGGAGATCGGAATGGACCGCATTCGGGCTCACGAGCTGGCGCTGACCGACCACGCGCTGGCCCGCCTGGACGAGAAGCTCGGCTCCGACCTCCGCATCCTCGGGCCGCCCGCCGGCCCTGACCGCGGCGGCGTGATCTCCATGGCCTACCGCGACGTGCATCCGCACGACCTGGCCCAGGTGCTCGACCAATTCGGTGTGTGCGTGCGGCCGGGACACCACTGCGCGAAACCGCTCATGCGTCGCCTGGGCGTCCAGGCGACCGCGAGGGCGTCGCTCTCGCTGTTCAGCGACGAGGACGACATTGAGGTGCTGATCGAGGGATTGCACGAAGCCGGTAGGTTGTTCGCCTGATGGCCGACCTCGAAGAGCTGTACCGCGAGATCATCCTCGACCACTACCGCTCGCCGAGGAACCGGGGCGAGCTCGAGTCACCTCCTGCACACCGAGTCGAAGGCTTCAACCCCCTCTGTGGCGACGAGGTGGTGATCTCCTTGATCGTCGAGGCGGGGACCCTGGCGGATCTCAAGATCGCCGGGTCGGGCTGCTCCATCAGCCAGTCGTCCGCCTCCCTGATGTCCGCCGCCGTCAAGGGCAAGCCGGTGGACGAGGTGCGCCGGCTGATCTCGACCTTCAAGGGCATGATGTCGGTCCACGAGGCCACCCTCGACCCGATCGCCGTCGAGTCGGAGAGCGACGGTGGGGTCCACGGCCACGACCTGGCCAACGGCGGCGGGTTGGACGACACCGAGACCGAGGCCATCGACCTGACCCGCCTGGGCGAGTTGGCCGCGCTCCAGGGCGTGGTGAAGTTTCCGGTGCGGATCAAGTGCGCCACCCTCAGTTGGAACGCCCTGGCCCAGGGTCTCGACGAGGTGGCGGAGGCCTCCTAGACCCCGATCGGGGCTCATCCCGGGCTGCAGGGAACCGGGTCGAACGAGGGCGGAGACACCGCTGCGGGTGCGGCCGTGACCGGTGTGCTCGCCCCCCGAGTCGCCCCTCCGTGTGCACCCGCCGCGGCAGTGGTGGTGGTGGTGGTGGTGGTGGAAATCGTCGGCGGAGGGTTCGCGTAGCCGGCGGCGTCGGGTGGCGGGTCGGTCGGTGTCTCGAGGCTCGATCCGAAGGTGGTGACCAGCATCTCCTGGGCCGCTGGCTGGTCCACGGTGAGCACGTCACCAAGACCGCCGAAGGAGGAGGACGCCACGGTCGGCAGCGTCTGGGTCACCAGATTCCCCGGATCGAACGAGCGGTACGTGAGGGCCAGCCCGATCAACTCGTTCAGGCCGAAGCCGTCGTCGATTGTGAGGCCCTCGTGAATGGAGCCGATGAAGGCATTCACGGTGAAGGGATTCACCTTCGACTTGGCGGCGCTCATGGTGGAACGAATGAAGGCGTCCTGTCGCTGGATCCTCCCGAAGTCACTCGTGCCGTCGAAGTGCCAGTACCCGTTGGCCAGGTACTCGTAGTGCCTCGCCCGGGCCACGGCCAGCGCCTGGGCTCCGTTGAGGAGTTGACAGCCCGGCGTCGTGATGTCGAGCCCCGAGTAGGCGTCCTTGGCCGGATATGGGAAGTCGAGGTAGATGCCGCCCAACGCGTTGACCCCGCTCTGGAATCCTGAGAAGTCGATCTGCACCACGTGGTTGATCGGGATGCCGAAATTGGCGGTGATCGTCTTGACCAACTGGTCGGGTCCCGTGTTGTAGGACGAATTGATGCGGTTGTAGGTGCCGTACTGCGCGCTGTCCGGCGGCAGCATCGACACCACGGTGTCGCGCGGGATCGACACGATCTGGATCTGCTTGGTCGACGGCGTCACCCGCCAGAGCTGGACGACGTCACTGCGCTGGCCCGTGACCGTCGATGCCGAGCCGAAGGCCTTGGCGCCCTGGGCCGACTCACCGACGCGGCTGTCCGACCCGATGACCAAGATCGTGAAGGGTGCGCCGCTCTGGACCGCGACCTCGTCGCTGATGTGCACCTTGTCGATCTGGTTGAACCGATACCACAGGTAGGCGTAGCCGCCACCGACCGACACCAGGAGCAAGGCGAACACCGAGAGCAGCGCCACCACGATCTTCTTGCCGCGCCCTCCACTTGGGCTTGCCACTGCGCCGAACACGCGGCTTGGCGTTGGCCTCCTCGACCCGGGTGCCGAGCTGGCGCAGACCTGACTCGTTGGGGACCTCATCGGGTGCCACACCGGACCGCATCTGGCGGCCCAGCGCAGCCAGGCCATCTCGGTTGGCGGTCCCGCCTCGGCGTTTGCGGGGGGAACGACCGGCGGCGTCGCCCGGTGGACGACCGTTCGCCATGGGTTCGAACGGTACCAACCGCGCCGCCGCGAGTGGCGGCGCGCCGGTTCAGCGTGCCTGGACGTACCCCGTATAGCCGGTCTGCTCGAGCTCGAGCGCCAAGGCTGCGTCGCCCGTTGCCACGATGCGACCCTCCACCATGACGTGCACCAGGTCCGCTTCGAGCTGCACCAGGAAGCGGTTGAAGTGGGTGATGGCCACGATGCCCACCCCCCATTCGATCGTCGCCTGCTGCAGCCGGCGCGCCACGTCTCCCAGCGCATCGACGTCGAGGCCCGAATCGACCTCGTCGAGGATGCAGACGGCCGGGCGCAACACGCCGAGTTGCACGATCTCCGTCCGCTTGCGCTCGCCGCCCGAGAGATCCACGTTGAGCGGGCGTTGTAACAGTCTCGGGTCGAGCCCGACCTTCTTCGCCTCCTCCAACATGCGTCCCTGGAGGTCGGCTCCGTCGGCCTCGGCCCGGCCGCCGTCGGGAGCATCCGCGCCGCTCGCCACCGCGTCGCCCTCCGCCGCGGCAAGGAGGGACTCGAGCCCGACACCGGGTACCTCGACGGGGTTCTGCAGCGCGAGGAACAACCCAGCTCGGGCGCGCTGCCATGCCGGGAGCCCGACCAGGTCCTTGCCGTCCATGGTGATGCTGCCCGCGGTCACCTCGGTCCCCGGTCGCCCCATCAGCGCGTGGGCCAGGGTGCTCTTGCCCGAACCGTTGGGTCCCATGATCACGTGCACCTCGCCGCTCCGAACAGTCAGGTCGATGCCGTGCAGCACCTCCTGACGGCCCGCGGAGGCGTGCAGGCCCGACACGCTCAGGACGTGCTCGCGCTCGGAGCCGGGTCCACGTCGTTCCGCGTTCACGGCAGCTCCACCGAGACCGTGCGGTCCTCGACGACCACGGTGTAGACGGCGATCGGTTGGGTGGCCGGAAGCGAGCACGGCTCGCCAGTCCGGAGATCGAAAGTGCTCCCGTGCCGAGGGCACTCGATCTCGCACTCCTCCGTCCAGACCACACCCTCGGCCAACGAGTAGTCCTCGTGACTGCACTCGTCGTCGACGGCGTGGAAGTCGTCGCCGATCCGCACCAGCGCGATCCGGTGACCCGCGACCTCGAACCGTCGAGCGTGACCGGGGGCCAGCTCGTCGGTGGTGCAGAGTGGCACCGTCTCAGGCACCGGCGACCGCCGTTGGGCTGGTTCGCTCGGACTCGCCCCAGCCCAATGCCACGTCGAGACGCCGGTGCACTTCACCCTGGAGCAACGCCGTCACCTCGGGCACGGGGCCCCGGTCGATGATGGCGTCGAAGAAACCACGCACGATGAGGCCCTCGGCCACTTCGGGCACCACGCCACGTGACTCAATGTAGTAACGCTGGTCCTCGTCGACCGGTCCAACCGTGGAGGCATGCGAACAGGTCACGTCGTTCTCGAGGATGTCGAGGTTGGGGACCGAGTCGGCGTGGGCACCCTCGTCGAGCACGAGGTTGTGGTTCGTCTGGCGGGCGTCGCTGCGGACCGCGCCACGGTGCACCCGGATCAGACCGCTGTAGACCGATCGAGATCGCCCTGCCACTGCGCCCTGGCACAGCAGTTCGCTCGTGGTCCGCGGCGCCGCATGGTCCTGGAGGGTCCGGATGTCGTGCACCTGGTCACCGTCACCGAGATACGCCGAGAGGATCTCGCTGCGAGCATCGCGACCCTCGGCACACACGTCCGCACGCACGCGGTCATACGCGGCCCCGAGGCCGACGGTAAACGTCCTCAGCGTCGATCCAGAACCACCGCGTGCGGCCAGGCGCGCCACCGACCAGGCCGCGCCACCGAGCACCTGCACGGAGACGTAGGCCAGGGACGCTCCCGGTCCTGCGTCGAGCTCGGTCACGGGTACCACCAGTGTCCGGGTCTCGCCGACGGCCCCCGCGAAGATCTCGATCAGCGAGACACTGGCTCCTTCACCGGCGCGCACACTGAGGCGGGGGAAGACCCCGACCCCCGAGCTGCTCCAATGGAGGACGAGGAGCGGGCGGTCGATGCAGATCCCCTCGGGGATCTCCACGAAGAGCGGATCGGGTGCGAACGCGTCGTTCAACCGCACCAGGGCGTCGCCGCCGTCCAGCACCGAACCGAGCATGTCGGAAGAGGCCACGATGTCCTGGGCGGGTCCGACCGAGAGCCCGGCTCGCCGGGCGCCGTCTTCCAGGTCGACGCGGGCCACTCGTCCGTCCTGGACCAGGACGCTCCCGGCCAGCGACGCCAGGGTCTCGGTGAGCTCCGCCAGGAGGGCCTCGCCGGCTCCGGTCGCCGCGGCATCGGATTCCGGCTCGCCGGGGACCAACGGACCCACCCCGTCGAGGTCGAGACGGTCGATCGGCGTGTACCGCCAGACTTCCTCGCTCTCCGAGGGGAGAGGAGCCGACGTGAAGGCCTCGAATCCACGGGCTCGACGGCTTCGGAGCCACTCGGGCCCGGCCAAGCCGGCCGATGCGTCGGCGGTGTAGGTGGGCAGGATCGATCCTCTCTGGGTCTCGCGGTCTCGGGACGGGCGGGCGCCGGACGCTCCCGCCAGGAGCACAGGCGGCCCATGCACTCTACTGGCCGCCGGCCCTAGCCCTCACCAGGGCCGTTAGCCTCAGCGTGTGCACGCGCTCTCGGGTTTCGAATCGTCTGTCCTGCGCATCGAGGTGGACGACTCGGTGGCCTGGTTGTGGCTGGACCGTCCCGAGGCCCGCAACGCCATGGGCCCCGAATTCTGGCGCGACCTGCCCCGGGCCATGGCGGCCCTGGGGAGCGACAGCGACGTTCGGGTCGTGGTGATGGCCGCCACCGGGCCCCATTTCTCCGTCGGCTTGGACCTCAAGGCCATGGCCGACTTGTTGGGTCAGGGGGGAGAGGTCGCCGCGCCGACGGCCAGGTCCTTGTCGGCGGAGTCGAGTGCGGCCAAGACCCGGGCCACCCGGGCCGAGCTGGTCCGGCTCCAAGGTGCTGTGACATCGGTCGCCCGCTGCCCCAAGCCCGTGATCGCCGCCGTCCACGGCTGCTGTATCGGCGCGGGAGTGGACCTCATCGCGGCGTGCGACATCCGCCTCGCCTCCGCCGACGCGTCGTTCTCGGTCCGCGAGGCCAAAGTTGCCATCGTCGCCGACCTGGGCAGCCTCCAGCGACTGCCTGCCATCATCGGAGCCGGCCACCTCGCCGAGCTCGCCTTCACCGGCAAGGACATCACCGCCTTGCGGGCCAAGGAGATCGGCTTGGTCAACGAAGTGTTGGACCACGTCGAAGGCGCGCACGCCGCGGCTCGAGCATTGGCCGCGGAGATCGCGGCAAATTCCCCGCTGGCTGTCGAGGGCACCAAGGCCGTCCTGTCGGCCAACGAGGGCCGCACCGTGACACAGGGTCTCGAATTCGTGGCCACCTGGAACGCCGGCATGCTCGCCGCACACGACGTCACCGAGGCCCTCGCTGCCTTCATGGAGAAGCGTCCTCCCAAATTCACCGGGCGGTAGCTGTGGAGGCGTTCGTGCGTTCGTCTCCGTCTGCGTCAGTTCCGACTGCGTCGTCCATATGCATACTCGGTGCATCGTTATGCATCGCCGATTTCTCGTGGTCCGCACCCTGGATAGTTCCGGGCGCCGTATACGCGCCCATCGGGGGCCCATATATAGCTCGCAGGTACCCTCGCAGCACCGATGACAAGGTCTCACTCATGCATGCTTATGCAGGTTGACGCATAGGCGCATTTATGGCCTCATGCGGATCGACCGCCCAACAGGGATCCTCACCCGACGAGGACCACCCACGTCAGCGCTTACGGCGCCACCAACGGTTGGCCCCACGCTCCCGGCGGGCGTCCTCGGCCCTGACCTCATCGAGCACCGAGGGGGCGACTTCGTTGACGATGTCCGCGGCCGAATCGAGCAGCTCGGCGACGTCGTCGCCGCCGGGGCCCGGCTCCTCCTCGATAGCCGGCTCGACGAGGCTGCCGTGGACCCAGCCAACGTCAGCCATGCGCCGGCGGTACGAGGGGCAGTTCTCCGGGCAGCGCCAGGGCGCCTCCGGTGCCAGGTCGAGCACGCAGAACCGCGCCGCCTCTCCGGACGCGTAGGTGCGACTCTGGAAATGGACGCATTCCTCGCGCATCGGCACGGTTCTATGGTGCCATGCTCACGGTGCGGGGTCCTGATCAGCCGCCCTGATCAGCCGACCGCACCCTCCATCTGCAGCTCGATCAGGCGGCTCCACTCCACCGCGTACTCCATGGGCAGTGTCCGGGTCACGGGCTCGATGAACCCGTTCACGATCATGCTCATGGCCTGCCCTTCGGACAGTCCCCGGCTCATCAGGTAGAACAGCTGGTCGTCGCCCACCTTCGAGACGGTGGCCTCGTGCCCGATGCGGGCGTCGCGCTCCCCCACCTCCATGTACGGCTTGGTCTCGGAGGTGGAGATGTCGTCGAGGAGCAGGGCGTCGCAGCGCACGAAGGACTTGGCGCCGCGAGCGTCGGGGTCCACGTGGACCTTTCCCCGGTACGTGGTGATACCGCCGTCCTTCGAGATCGACTTCGAGACGATGGTCGACGTCGTCTCAGGGGCGATGTGGAACATCTTGGCGCCGGCATCCTGGTGCTGGCCGGCACCGGCGTAGGCGACCGAGAGGACCTCGCCGCTGGCTTTGGGGCCCATGAGGTACACCGAGGGGTACTTCATGGTCAGGCGCGAGCCGATGTTGCCGTCGATCCACTCGACGTGCGCCTCGGCCTCGGCGCGGGCCCGCTTGGTCACCAGGTTGTAGACGTTGGTCGACCAGTTCTGGATCGTCGTGTACGTGATGCGCGATCCGGCGAGGGCGACGAGCTCCACGACGGCCGAGTGCAGCGAGTCGGTCGAGTACACCGGGGCCGAGCAGCCCTCGATGTAGTGCACCTGGGACCCCTCGTCGGCGATGATCAGCGTCCGCTCGAACTGGCCCATGTTCTCGGCGTTGATCCGGAAGTAGGCCTGCAGCGGCATCTCCACCTTGACGCCGGGCGGCACGTAGATGAACGACCCTCCCGACCACACGGCCGAGTTCAGGGCGGCGAACTTGTTGTCGTTCGGGGGGATGATCTTGCCGAACCACTTGCGCACGAGCTCGGGGTACTCGCGCACCGCAGTGTCCATGTCGCAGAAGAAGACGCCCTGGGCCTCGAGGTCCTCGCGGTTGCGGTGGAAAACGACCTCCGACTCGTACTGCGCGGTCACGCCGGAGAGGTACTTGCGCTCGGCCTCGGGGATCCCGAGCTTCTCGTACGTGTTCTTGATGGCGTCGGGGAGGTCCTCCCACTTGTCCACCTGGCCGCCGGTGGGCTTGATGTAATAGAAGATGTCGTCGAAGTCCAACTTCGGCATGCGCTGGGCGAACCAGGGGGCCATCGGCTTGCGCTCGAAGTGCTTGAGCGACCGCAGGCGGAAGGTGCGCATCCACTCGGGCTCACCTTTCATCTCGGACATCTCGCGTACGATCGACTCGTTCAGGCCCTTCTTGGGCTTGAAGACGTAGTCCTCGGCGTCGCTCCACCCGAGCTGGTAGCGACCCAGGTCGAGATCCGTGGTGGCCATGTGGCTCCCTGGGGTGTTCTGAATGGTCCGGGGAGTTGGGCCCCGGAGAGGGAATTTCCCCTATGGAGATAGTAACAACTAGCCCAGCCTGCCGAAACGCCTTCCCGGAACGCCCATGTGAACGGCGCTGCAGGTGCCGTGGCAGGCTCTGCACCCATGGTCCCGCCTCCCGTCGCCCCCAGGCGCCCCCACGTCGTTACCGCCCACCACGACGACCGGGAGGACCCCTGGTACTGGTTGCGCGAACGGGACGACCCCGAGGTCCTGGCCTACTTGGAGGCCGAGAACGCATTCACCGACGCCGAGACGGCCCGGCTCCAGCCGCTACGCGACTCGCTCTTCGAAGAGATCAAGGCGCGGATCAAGGAGACCGACATGTCGGTGCCCGCCCGGCGGGGCCCGTGGTGGTACTACTCGCGCACCGAGGAGGGCAAGGCCTACGCCATCCATTGCCGGCGGCCGGCCCGGGAGCCCGATGAGCTCCCCCCGGCGAGCGAGCCGGGGGGAGAAGAGCAGGTCCTGTTGGACGAGAACCGCCTCGCCGAGGCGACGCAGTACTTCGCGGTGGGCACTGCCGTGGTGAGCCACGAGCACCGGTGGCTGGCCTACTCGACGGACGTGCTCGGCAACGAGAAGTACGCGCTGCGCTTCCAGGCGCTCGACGCCGAGACCCCTCCCACCGCCGCCCCCGAGACCGTGCTCGACATCGGCTACGGGCTGGCGTGGTCCGCCCAGTCGGACTTCGTGTTCTACGTCCGGCTCGATGAGGCCCAACGGCCGTTCCAGCTGTGGCGGCATCGGCTCGGCAGCGACCCCGCCGACGACGTGCTGGTCTACGACGAGGCGGATCGGCGGTTCTCGCTCGGGGTCGGCAGCACCCGTGACGCGGCCTACGTCGTGGTCAGCCTGCACAGCACCAACACGACGGAGTGGTTGGCCCTGCCCTCGGCCGATCCCCTCGCTGAGCCGGCCGTCGTGATGGCGCGGCGCGAGGGCATCGAGTACTCGGTCGACCACCTCTCCGTCCCCGGCTCGCCGGACGGGGAGGGCTGGTTCGTCGTCGCCACCAACGACGACGCTCTGGACTTTCGGGTGCTTGCCGCGCCGGACGCCGTTCTCGGTGGGAGCGGGAGTGGGAGAGGGAGTGGGAGAGGGAGTGGGAGCGGGAGCGCAGGGAGGAGCGGGGGCTGGCGTGAGGTCGTGCCCCACCGGCCCGGAGTGCGGGTGGAGGACATCGACGTGTTCCGCGGCGCCCTGGTCCTGAGCGAGCGCTGCGAGGCCCAGACGCACGTGCGGGTGGCGCCGCTCCCCGGCCCCTCAGACGCCGGCGACTCCGACCCCTTCGGGCCGGACCTCCTGGGTCCGAGCTGGGTCGTGCCCTCGGTGGACGACCCGTCGTCGACGTGGCTGGGGGTGAACCCCGAACCCGACCCACCGGCCCTCCGGATCGGGCGCACCTCCATGGTCACGCCGTCGAGCGTCCTCCAGGTGACGCTGGCGGGACGGGAGGAGACGCTGCTCAAGCAGGAGCCGGTGCTCGGCGACTTCGATCCTGGGCGCTATACGACCTCCCGGGAGTGGGCCGAGGCCCCCGACGGGACGAGGGTGCCGATCTCGGTCGTCCGCCGGCGCGACCTGCAGTTGCCCGCCCCCACCGTCGTGTACGGCTACGGGGCCTACGAGATCAGCATCGACCCGTCGTTCTCGCACCATCGTCTGTCGTTGCTCGACCGAGGCGCGGTCTTCGCCATCGCACACGTGCGCGGCGGGGGTGAGATGGGCCGGGCCTGGTACGAGGACGGGCGCATGGAGCACAAGGCCCACACGTTCTCGGACTTCCTCGCCTGCGCCCGGCACCTCATCGCCTCGGGCCTGGCCCGATCCGACGCGCTGGCCGGCCGGGGCGGGTCCGCCGGCGGCCTCCTCATCGGCGCCGTCGCCAACCAAGCGCCGCGCCTGTTCCGGGCCCTGGTCGCCGAGGTTCCCTTCGTCGACTGCGTCACCACCATGCTCGACGACTCCCTGCCCCTGACCGTCGGCGAATGGGAGGAGTGGGGCAACCCCGCGGCCGACGAGTCCGCCTACCGCCGCATGCTCAGCTATTCGCCGTACGACAACGTCTCGGGGGTGGAGGCGGACGGGACGGCGCGTACGTATCCAGATCTCTTCGTCACCGCCGGCCTGAACGACCCCCGTGTGGCCTACTGGGAGCCGGCCAAATGGGTGGCCAAGCTGCGCGCCCTCTCGCCGGGCACCCGAGTGCTCCTACGGACCGAAATGGGTGCGGGCCACGCCGGACCCTCGGGACGCTACGACGCCTGGAAGGAGGAGGCCCTGGTGCTCGCCTTCCTGTTGGAGACCCTGGGCCTGGACCGCGACAGCTAAGCGGTCGGGCCCGCCTCGAAGCTGAGGGTGACCGGCGCCAGGGCCCCCGCCGGCAGCACCACCTGGGCTCCGTCCACCGTGGCGGCGAACGCACCCGTCGCCCCGGCGACCACCGTCACCGCCCCTGACGCGTCGACGGTGTGGGACTGGCCGGGGAACAGCGTGGCCGTGTAGAGCACCGTGCCCGACGTCGTGCTGGTGGCCTCCACCCAGCACTCGCCGGTCGTCGCCGAGAGGACCAGCGCATAGTCGGCGGCCGCCACACGGTAGGTGACCGCGTGCGCCGACGACGCCACCGGGGCCGAGACCGCCGGGGGCGAGGTGGTCGTGGTCGTCCTGGCGCCGTGACGGCCGCCGGCGGGAGGGGCGGTGTGGGGGGTGTGGGGTGCCGTCGACTGGGCGGTGTGCGCCGCCGTCGAAGGAGCGGAGGAGCGTCCGTGACGGTGCGACGGGGCGGACGTGTGCAGCCCGGTGACGATCAGCACCACGACGAGCAGGGCCACCACCCCCACGGCGGCCAGAGGGCCTGCGAGCCGGCGCGGCCGGTGGTTGATGGAGTGCAAGGCCCGGTCCCCGCTCCCGGTCATGAAACTGCCGGGAGGGCGGTCGGGACCCACGTCGGCGTCGTCGAAGGTGACCGCCTCGTCGGCGTTGGGCACCGGTGGCGGTGGCACCGGCGGGACAACCGTGTGCCCCGGCTCCGTCAGCCGGACCGTCGAGGAGCCCGAGACCCGCACCGCGCTGGCCGGGAAGGGGGCCTCCCCGTTCCGAGGGTGCTGCCCGTCCGGGCCGGACTGATGGGCCCGCATGTCCTCGAGGGTGTGGAGCTGGTGGTGGTAGTGCTCCACCGAGTGGACGTCGTCGTGCGAACGCCGGCGGAGCGCGAAGGCGGCGAGGGCAACCACGAGGACCACTGCGACACCGACGAGCGCACCGATGAGCACCGTTTCTATTCAACCCGATTCGATGAGCGGTGGGGACTCGCCCCGAAGGGGCCGGCCCCGGCGCTCGACCGGCTCCTCAGCGGGCCAGCCGCGGGCGCAGGTGTTCGGGGATGTCGGCGCGCCGGGGATTCGCGCGGTCACGCTGGGAGAGCACGGGGTCGGCCACACCCCACTCGGCTCCCACGCTGGGGTCGTCCCAGGCCAGGCCGAGCTCGTCCGCCGGGTCGTAGTAGTTGTCAACCAGGTACACGAGGAGGAGGTCGGTGTGTGCGGCGAACCCGTGAGCCACCCCGGGCGGGATGTAGATCCCGAGGTCGACGTCCCCGTCGAGCTCGACGATCTGGGTGGCCCCGTCCGTCGGCGACCCGACACGCAAGTCGTGGAGCACCACCCGGGCCCGGCCCCGCAGCGCGTACCAGTAGTCGGCCTGGTGCCGGTGGAAATGCAGCCCGACCAGCGCCCCGGCCTGTTTCTCGGAGCGGTTGCCCTGGACCATCTCGCGTCCGTCGGGGAACCAGCTACGACGGTAGGTCTCGACGAAGCGGCCGCGCTGGTCGCCGTGCACGTCGGGACGCACCAGCACGACGTCGCCGATGACCGAGGAGGCGATCAGCTCGGGCACGGGGCGAAACGGTAGCGGGGACCCGCTTCAGGATGCGAACCGGCCGAACCCGGACCGGTAGTAGAGCAGCGGGCCTCCCTGACCGATCTCCGTCGCCACCACGTGGCCGGTGACCAGCTCGTGGTCGCCCCCGTCGAAGATCTCGCCCAGCCGGCACTCCACGACGGCGAGCGCGCCGTGCAGCACCGGCGCTCCGGTCACCCCGGGGGACCATCCGATGCCGGCGAACTTGTCCCCGCCCGAGAGGGCGAAGGCACGGCTGAGCGCCTCTTGACGCTCCTCCAGGATGTTCACGCAGAAGGCACCCGCCTGGGCGATGTGCGGCCAGCTGGTCGAGCTACGGGCCGGGGCCAGGATGACCATGGGCGGGTCGAGCGACAGGGCGGCGAAGGACTGGCAGGTGAAGCCGACCGGCACTCCCTCCTCGTTCGCCGTCACCACCGTGATCCCGGTGGCGAAGTGCCCCAGCACCTCGCGGAACCGGGCCTCGTCGAGGCCCGCCACCGGGTCAGGCCCGGCCGAGATCGACCGACTGGGCCTCGTGGGCCGCCGCCACGTCTTCGAGCTTCTTGGCCTCCGGGAGGCGACGGGCCTGGTTGAGGATCCGCTCGAGTTCCCGGTCGTTGTGGGAGGGGTCGTGGTGCGAGAGCATCAGCCGTCGCGCCCCGGCCTCGGCGGCCACGTGGACGGCATAGGCCGGGGTGGAGTGCCCCCAGTCGGGCTTCACGGAGAACTCGTCGTCGGTGTACTGCGCGTCGTGGATGAGCAGGTCCACGCCCTGGCACAGCTCGAACACCGCATCGGGCACGGCCTGCCGGTCGAGCGGTGCCTGGTGGTCGGGCAGGTAGGCCACCGACCGCCCCTCGGACTCCACGCGAAAACCCAGGGTGACTCCGCTGTGGGGGATGGGCCGGGCCATCACCTTGGCCGAGCCGATGGAGAAGTCCTCGGCGCCGATGTCGACGGTGACGATCTCGCCGTGGAACTGCTCCATGTGGATGGGGAACACCGGCGGCTGGACGGCGGCGTGCAGCGCATCGCGCAGGCTTCCCTCTCCCTGGGCCGGCCCGTAGAGCGTGAGTCGCGCCCCGGGATCGTGCAGCGGGCTGAAGAAGGGGATGCCCAGAATGTGGTCGAAGTGCAGATGCGTGAGCAGCGCCGTGGCCTGCAGCGGTGTCCCTACGGCGCGGGCCTCCTTGTGCAGCACGTCACCCAGGGCGCGCAGACCGGTTCCGAGATCGAGGATCAGTGGATCGTCGCCCTCACTGTCGACGACGAGACACGAGGTGTTCCCCCCGAAGCGCCGGTAGCGGTCCCCCGAGCACGGACACGACCCCCGCACGCCGTAGAACGTGACGTTCACCGCCGCGACGTTACCGCGGAGCGGCC
The DNA here is from genome assembly GCA_963787485.1 of uncultured Acidimicrobiaceae bacterium. Classification (GTDB taxonomy): domain Bacteria; phylum Actinomycetota; class Acidimicrobiia; order Acidimicrobiales; family RAAP-2; genus Bog-473. Next base: position 29,668 of record CAWBDF010000009.1, read on the forward strand.
TGCGGTCCTATCCAGGCGCTCCGGGCGCGGGCTCCACAGCTCGGCGCCCGCAGTGGGTCGCCTCGCACAACCCGCCCTCAGCGCAACCGGAGGACCGCGCCACGAGCGCCGGACCATTCGGCGAAGCCCTCGGAGACCAACGCCGCGGCCACGCGCCCGGCGCGCTCGGCCTCGGCCGGCCAGCCACACGTGCGGGCCAGGTCCACCCGTCGCACCCCGCCGTGGAGAAGGGCGTCGAGCAACCGCCCCCGCCCCTGTCGGTCGGACCCGGCGAAGGTGCCCTGCCGGCGTGTCGTCGGTCCGAGCCGCCACGGGTCGGGCCGGCCGGGATCCTCACCGGCCCGACGCCAGGTGCAGAGACGCCGGAGGGGGCAGCGCGGACACGCCGGATCGCGGGGCGTGCAGACCGTGGCGCCCAGGTCGAACATCGCCTGGTTGAAATCCCACCCGGCCCCCACGGGCACCGACGCGTCCCCGAGCTCGGTGGCCCGGCGCACTGTGATCGGACCTCCGGACAGGCTGCGCGCCAACACCCGCACGGCGTTGGTGTCGACCGCCGCCACGTCCTCGGCGAAGGCGAAGGCGCGCACGGCTCGCGCCGTGTACGCACCGACGCCGGCCAGGGCCCGCAACTCCTGGTCCTGGCGCGGCACGTCACCGCCGTAGAGGTCCACCATGGTCGTGGCGGCCCGGTGCAGGTTGAGCGCGCGCCGGTTGTACCCGAGACCCGACCACATCCGCACCGTCGTGCCGGCTCCGGCGGCGGCGCACGCCGCGGGCGTGGGAAACGCCTCGACAAAGCGGGTGTAATGAGGCACGACGCGCCCGGCCTGGGTCTGTTGGAGCATCACCTCCGAGACCAGAATGCGCCACGGGTCGCGGGTGTGGCGCCACGGCAGGTCGCGACGGTTGGCCCTCCCCCACTCGACGACACGGCGACCGAACCGCCGCGTGCGGTCGCGGCTCGGCGTCCCTGGCTCAGGACCAGACGTCGTCGCCGTAGGGGCGCTGGCGAGCCGGCGCCGACGCCGTCTTCCACACCATGAGCTTGCGCCGGAACGAGCAGACCTCTTCGCCGCGCTGGTTGAAGGCTTTGGTCTCGACGGTGACGACGCCGCGGTCGTCCTTGGACTTCGAGGGCGATGCGTCGAGCACCCGGGTCTCGGCGTAAATGGTGTCCCCATGGAACGTCGGGGCGCGGTGCACCAGGGACTCCACCTCGAGGTTGGCGATGCACGATCCGCTCACGTCGGGGACGCTCATGCCGAGGGCGAGCGAGTACACCAGGTTGCCCACCACCACGTTCTTGCCCTGCACCGTCTCGTGCTCGGCGAACCAGGCGTTCGTGTGGAGTGGATGGTGGTTCATGGTGATCATGCAGAAGAGGTGGTCGTCGTACTCCGTGATCGTCTTGCCGGGCCAGTGACGGTAGACGTCGCCCGGGACGAAGTCCTCGAGGTAGCGGCCGAAGGGCCTCTCGTGGACGGTCACTCCGCTCCCTGGGGCTGGCGCGGGCGGGTCGTGAACCCGAGAGAGGCTCCCGGGAGCGCATCGCCGTCGATCATCAGGCGCCAGGCGAAGCGGGTGCCCGGCGCCAGCGGGATGGGCCCCAGGTTCACGGCCAAGGCCACGTCGATGGGAGAGCCCTCGGGGACCCCCTGGGGCTGGCTCACGGTGAACTCGCCGCGCACCTCCACCGGCTGGGTGCCCTCGGTGGTCTCCATCAGCACCGGACGCCCGTCGGCATCCTCCAAGAAGAGCTCCCAATGGTGGGACTGCTCGGTCTCGTGCCAATCGACGTCGATCTTGAGGGCCACCGCAGAAGGGACGGGATCGGGGCCCGTCATGCTCCAGCCGCCCCCGAGGATGTAGAGCTTGCCGTCAGCCACCTGGGCAGCGTCACACAGCAACATCGTCACTTTCACGGGGCCTGACGTTATCGGTCCCCGGCGGCCGGCCCCGTCCGGCGCCGTCGCCGTAGAGTGCGTGGCCGTGGAGATGGAGCCCAGCACGAGCGATCGACATGGCTGAGACCGGCGAGCTCAGGGGCTTGCGGGACGACGTGTACCGCCGACCCCTGGCCACCGCGCTCTCCCGGCTCGGACTGGGTACGGGCTGGCGCTGCGTCGACGTCGGGGCCGGGGGTGGCGACGTCTCGGTGGCCCTGGCCGAGATGGTCGGGCGCGCCGGACGCGTGTACGCGGTCGACAGCGACCCGGCGGCCCGTGACGAGGTGGCCCGCGCCGCCGCCGCGCATACGCAGGTCATCGCGCTGACGCAGGCCGGGGAGGACCTGTCCCTGCCCGAGCAGGTCGACCTGGCCTTCTGCCGCTTCCTGCTCCTGCACGTGCTCGAACCGATGGTGGTGGTCCGCGCCATGGCGGCGGCCGTCCGTCGCGAAGGGTGGGTGGTGGCCCAGGAACCCGTGACCTCGGCCGGCCGGATCGGCGGCGCTCCGTTGTCCATGCCCGGGGCCCGACATCCCGACGTGGGTGCGCTCCTCCCCGCGCTGGTGCGTGACAGCGGGCTGGAGGTCGTCGACGCCTGGGCCGAAGCACCCGCCGGCGTCGGTCCAGGACCCGTCGCCGAGTACCTGCACGGCCTGACGGGCGTCGACCCCGGCGACGACCCGGTGGTTCTCCCACCCCTCGTCACCGTCGTCGGCCGCAAGCCCTGAGCGCCAGCCTCGCCTCCGCGGAACCGCGGCGCTCCCGGTAGGGTCGGTGGCCCTATGCCGAGGCCAGACCACGCCCTGGGTGCTGCCGCCGAAGCCGTCGGCGTGGCTCAGCGCCTGGTCGACCACGCCTGTGCCGCCGTCCGTGACGGCGGAGGCATCGACGCCAACCAGGTGGTGGCCTACGACGTCGCCCACGCTGCTGCCGCGCTCTCCACGGCGCGGGCTGCGCTCGAATACGGGGCGCGGGGTGACGACGAGGCGCGCCTGGCCGCGGCCTTCGTGGCCGACGTGGTGGCAGACCTGGTCGGCAAAGTGGCCGGGCGGGAACAGCGCTGGGGGGTCCAGCCCGGGTGGGCGGCTCCGGCGGCCGACTTCCTCGCCGTCTGGCGCGACCCCACGGTGCTGGCCGACCTGGCCGATGTGGACGCTCCGCGGCACTTGGGCGAGGACTTCGAACTGGTGCGCCAGACCTTCCACCGCTTCGCCGAGGAGCGGGTACGGCCGCATGCCGAACACGTGCACCGCGCCAACGCGGACATCCCCGAAGACGTCGTCGCCGGGCTGGCCGAGCTGGGTGGCTTCGGCCTGTCCGTGCCCGAGGAGTACGGAGGTTTTGCGTCGGGTGGTGAGAGCGACTACCTGGGCATGGTCGTGGCCACCGAGGAACTGAGCTGGGGATCGCTCGGCGTGGGCGGCTCCCTCATCACCAGGCCCGAGATCCTCACCCGGGCCCTGGTGCACGGCGGCACCGAGGAACAGAAGAAGCACTGGCTACCCAAGCTGGCCTCGGCCGAGATCCTGGCCGCCGTGGCGGTGACCGAGCCCGACTACGGCTCGGACGTGGCCGGGATCGTCACCTCTGCCACCCCCGTCGAGGGCGGATGGGTGGTCAACGGCGTCAAGACCTGGTGCACCTTCGCGGCACGGGCGGACGTGCTGATGCTCCTGGCCCGCACCGACCCGGACCGCTCACTGGCCCACCGGGGCATCTCCATGTTCGTGGTCGAGAAGTCCCGCGGCGACGGGACCGGGTTCGTCTTCGCACAGGGCGTCGACGACACGCCCGACCGGCCACGGGACCTCCCGCCCGGGAAGCTCGAGGGCCGGCCCATCGACACCCTCGGGTACCGGGGCATGCACTCCTACGAGCTCGCCCTCGAGAACTGGTTCGTGCCCGGGTCCAACCTGGTGGGTGGTCCCGAGGGACTCGGCAAGGGCTTCTACCTCCAGATGCAGGGTTTCGAGAACGGACGCCTCCAGACGGCGGCACGGGCGATCGGCTTGATGCAAGCGGCGTACGAGGCGGCCGGCGCCTACGCGTCCGCGCGCCTGGTGTTCGGCTCGCCGATCGGCGAGTACCAGTTGACGCGGGCCAAGCTCGGACGGATGGCCGTCATCCTGGCGGCGACTCGTCAGAGCGCGTACCACGTGGCACGCCTCATGGCCCGCGGCGAGGGATCGCTGGAGGCGTCCATGGTGAAGGCGTACGTCTGCCGGGCCGCGGAGTGGGTCACCCGCGAAGCCATGCAGATCCACGGAGGCATGGGCTACGCCGAGGAGTTCCCGGTGAGCCGTTACTTCGTCGACGCACGCGTGCTGTCGATCTTCGAAGGTGCCGACGAGACGCTGGCCCTCAAGGTGATCGCACGCAAGCTCATCGGCTGAACGCGGTGCCAAGGTGCCGCGGTGCCAAGGTGCCACGGGCCGCGGTGCGACGCCCTAGCCGGAGCTGCGCTTCAGTCCGGCTCGCTCGCCGCGGCTGACGAACTTGACGGCCATCTTGCGGCTGGCCTCGTCGATCATCTCGTCGCCGAACATGACGGCGCCCTGGCGTGCGTCCTCGGTCGCGGTCCGGTAGGCCTCCAGAATGTCGAAGGCACGATCGAACTGCTCCTGGGTCGGCGAGAACACCTCGTTGAGCGCCGCCGCCTGGTCGGGCGTGAGGGCCCACTTGCCGTCGAATCCGAGCATACGCGCACGCATGGAGTACTCGCGCAGAGCGTCGAGCTCGCGCACCTTGAGGAAGGGTCCGTCGATCACCTGCAGGCCGTTGGCCCGACCCGCCATGAGGATGCGGCTGAAGACGTAGTGGAAATGATCTCCTGGGTACTCGGGGATCGGCACGCCGCCGGTCAGCACCGGCATCTCGATACTCGCCGCGAAGTCAGCCGGCCCGAAGATGATCGTCTCGAGCCGCGGTGACGCCGCGCAGATCTCGTCGACGTTGATGAGCCCGCGTGCCGTCTCGATCTGGGCCTCAATCCCGATGTGCCCCACGGGCAATCCCGACTTCTTCTCGACCTGAGTCAGGAGGAGGTCGAGCGCAACGACCTCGGCGGCCGACTGCACCTTGGGCAACATGATCTCGTCGAGACGCTCGCCGGCGTTGCCGACCACCTCGATCACGTCCCCGTAGGTCCACTCGGTGTCCCACACGTTGACCCGCACGCACAGCACGCGGTCGTCCCAGGCCAGGTTCTTGATGGCGTCGACGACCTTGGGCCGCGCGCTTTCCTTCATCAGCGGCGCCACGGCGTCCTCGAGGTCGAGGAAGGTCATGTCGGCCGGCACGGTCGGCGCCTTGGTGAGGAACTTCTCGTTCGAACCCGGCGTGGACAGGCACGAGCGCCGGGGGAGGTCACGTGAGCGTGCGGACATGGGCTCAAGGCTAACAAACCGGCCCTGAGGCCTCGCCCCCTCAGCCCAGATGCTCGGACAAGAAGGCGAGCGTCCGGTCCCACAACTGGCGAGACGCGTTGGGGTCGTAGACCTCGGGACGCGTGTCGTTGAAGAACGCGTGATCGGTGCCCGGGTAGACCACGATCTCGACCGACTTGCCCATGGCGCGCAGCTGGTCGGCCAACGCGTGCGCGGCCTCCGGCGTGAAGAACGTGTCCTTCTCGGCGTAGTGGCCGAGCACGGCCGCCGAGAGATTCGCGTAGTCCGGCTGCACGTCGGGCCACGGGATGATGCCGTAGCACGGCACCACCGCGGCCACCGCGTCGGGACGTTGTGTCGCCAGCACCAGCGCCAGTCCGCCCCCCATGCAGAACCCGATCACCCCGACGGCGTCGCCGGTGCTGCGCCGCAGCACCTCGTCGACCGCGCCGCTCATGTCACGGGCCGCCTGCTCCATCCTCATCGCCATCATGGCCTTGCCTGCTTCGTCAGGCTCGCCCGGCTTGACAGTGTGTCCGTGGTACAGGTCGGGAGCCAGTGCGACGAACCCGGCGGCAGCGAAGCGGTCACAGACATCCTTGACGTGATCGACCAGGCCCCACCACTCTTGGATCACGACCACACCGGGACCCGTGCCCTGCTCCGGAACGGCGACATAACCGCCCGACGTCGATCCGTTACTTGCGAACTCAATCGATTCACCCATCGCCCTCACCCATCCTGGTCGTCAATCTCCTCGTCGATCTCTGCTCGTCAATCAGTGCATCAGTCACGTCAATCAGTTCATCAGTCACGTGAATCACATGCTCAGTGGCGGTGACCGTCACGCTCCTCGACGGTCACGATCACCGTCACCGTCACCGCGATCGTGCCCTGACCGTACATGGAAGCGAACGTGCGTTCCCGTTCCCGTGGACCACACGTATGTCGAGCGGACCGTGCGTTCCGCATCGTTTTACAAAAACTTCAAGAAACACCAACTTGGCGGTGTTCACCTGCGTGTTCGTACTTTCAGTGCGACTCACATCGCGAGGTGAGATGCCATGGTGTTTGAACCGGTCCGAGCGGACCTATAAGAATGTCCACATCGTGACTGACGTAGAGCGGGTTCAACACCACTCCACGCCGCGGTCTCCAAGGAGCTCGAAGCTGCTCCAGCGGGTCGGAATTCCCGCGTTGACCGTCGTCACAGTGTTGGCAAGCACTGTGTTCGCACTGGCGCGCCCCGCAACCGGAGACACTCTCTCCGATGCCAAGGCCAAGGCGGCCGCGATCGAGGCCCAACTGACACAGGCTCAGGACGAGATGTCCGCTCTCAGTCAGCAGTACGACGCCGCGGTGTACCACTTGTCGCAGATCAACTCGAGCATCGCCTCGACCCAAGCAACCATCGCGGCCGACCAGCGCCAGGTGGCACAGGACAAGGTGGTCTTGTCCAAAGCGGCCGTGGCCAACTACATATCCGACGGGACCGCCGCCACGCAGGATCCCATCTTCGCCAGCAACGAGAAGACGCTCGGCGCCAGCACCGAGTACACGCAGATCGCCACCGGCGACCTGAACCTCGCCGTCGACAACCTCCACACGGCGGAGACCGCGCTCTCGGCAGAACAAGCCCAACTGCAGGGCGAGCAGGCGCAAGCGCAGGTGCAGGTGCAGGCCAAGCAGAACGCCGTCAACCAGAACGCCGCCGCCGTCCAGGAGCAGAAGACCGCCCTGGCACAGGAGCAGGGCCAGATCGCCGCCTTGGTGAAGCAGCAACAGGAAGCCGAGGCCGCTGCCGCGGCAGCGGCCACCCGCCAGCGTCAGGCCGAGGCCGCGGCAGCTCAGCAGCAGCTCGCCTCCACCCACGGCGCGTCCTCGGGTTCGTCTGGATCGCCTTCGGGCGGCGCCTCGCTCACGGGCCTCTCCCAGGCCGCGCCGCCCCCGACCGCCCCGGGCGGCGCCGGCGCCGTGCAAGCGGCCGAGAGCCAGCTCGGCGTGCCCTACGTGTGGGGTGGCCAGTCCCCCAAGGGGTCGGCCAGCCCTGGTTTCGACTGCTCGGGGTTGACCGCGTGGTCCTGGGGCCAAGTCGGCGTGAGCCTTCCTCATTTCTCGGGCGCCCAGATGGCCGACACGACACCGGTGCCGATCAGCGATCTCCAGCCCGGCGACCTCCTCTTCTACGGAGCGGGCGGCTCCGAGCACGTGGCGATGTTCGTGGGCGGTGGCACGATGATCGAGGCGCCCTTCACCGGTGAGGTGGTCTGGCTCACCGGGCTGCGCCTCGGTGACGGCTTCGTCGGCGCCGGCCGGCCCTGAGCTCCGGCCGTCCCGGCGCCGGTCACTTCGAACCTGCTGGACCTCGGCTGACGCTGCCGAATAGACCTGCCCCGCCCGACGTAACCTGGCCTGACCCTCCTCGCGGCACGCGCTCGGCGCCGAGCGCTTGCCGGCCCGGCCGGGCGCACCCTCATGAGACCGATCCCCGTCGCCTTCCACATCGGGCCACTCGAGGTCCATACCTACGGCATCGGGCTGGCCCTGACCTTCTGGTTCGGGTTCGCCTACTTCGAACGGAGGCTGCGTGCCAACGGGTACCGCACCGACTGGTTCGTGCCCGTCTTCCTCTGGGTGATCCTGGCTGCCATCGTCGGGGCGAGGGCGATGCACGTCCTGTCCCACGCGACGTACTACGCGCACCACCCGGCGGACATCGTCACGGTGTGGCAGGGAGGGCTCTCGTCCTTCGGTGGCTTGCTCCTCGCTGTGCCGGTCGGCATCGTGCTCACCCGACGTCGCTGTCCCGAGCTGCCGCTCGGCCGCGCCCTCGATCTGGCGGCGCCGGTCCTCATGGCGTGCTGGGCCATGGGCCGTCTGCTCGGCCCCCAACTGATGGTCGACGGAGGGGGACATCCCACCCATCAGTGGTTCGGCATGTACTACGCCGGTCAGGTGGGGCGACGGCTCCCCGTTCCGATCTTTCAGGCGATGGAAGACTTCACCGTGTTCTTGATCCTCATTGCCCTTGAGCACTGGCTCGACCGTTGGCCCGACGGCACCCGACGCACCGGCTATCCCCCCGGCATCGTGCTCGGCACGGGCATGGTGCTCTGGGGCATCGACCGATCCCTCGACGAGCACCTTTGGCTGGGCGAGGACGGGCGCGTCGGGTCGGATCTCGTCCAGATCGCCGGGGTCATCCTCGTCGTGAGCGGGACCGTCATCGTCGTTCGCACGGCGCTTCGGTGGAGACGCTGGCGCGAGACGCACCACTCCGGCACCGGCCGCCTGAGCTCTCAAGGAGTCGGCTGAACCGGCCGATGTGGCGGGGACGGTGGTGTGCGAGTGCCACCGGCCAGAGAGGTTGGGGCGCACGATGGACGACTCGGCGTGGAGTGAGGAGAACAAGCTGGCTTGGTTGGCCGCGCAGCGCGGCCTCCCCACGCATGTGGTGACCTTCGAGCCCATGTACCAGATCGAGCTGTGCGTCCCGCCCTGGGAACAGATGGAGCGCCAAATCGCTCGATCCGCCGTCACATGGGGGCAGCGCATGCACCTGGTGTTCGAGGACGGACTCGCCGGGGACATCGTCGTCGTCGCCGCCCACCACGAGGGGAACTCGCTCGAGGTGCACACCGCGGTCAGGCCCCGGCCGCGAGTGCACCGCGTCTCGTGACCAGGACCTCAGTGGGCGGCCAGGTGGGCGAGGACGAGCGACGACAGCTGCTCCGAAGCGGTCTCGGGGATCCAATGCGACACACCGTCGAGCACCTCGAACGAGTAGTCGCCACTCACGAGGTGCGCCGTGCGCTGCGCGGCCTCACGGCTGAACGCCCGGTCTTCGCTTGACCAGACGTAGAGCGTGGGCACCGTCACCGCGTCGAGGTCGCGCAGAACAGCGTTGTCCATGGCGCGGAACCAGTTGAGGGCCGCGGTGAGGGCACCAGGCTCCATGAGGGCATCGACGTAGACCCGTATGTGAATCTCGTCGAGTCCCGTGTCCCTCAGCAGCGCGGCCAGGTTGGCGCCGGTGCCGTCGCGTCCCATGAGCACGCGTTCGGGTATCTCCGCCTCTGCGAAGGGATCCATGGACCGGCTCGGTGCCCCCGGCCCGGCATCGTCGCCCGCCAGTACCTCCTTCAGCGCCAAGGGGTGGGGGGTGGAGGCAACCGAGAGCGATCGCACCCGGCCCGGTTGACGAGCGGCCACGATCCAGCCCAGCATCCCTCCCCAGTCGTGTCCGATGAGGTCGAAGCGATCCATGCCGAGTGCGTCGGCCACCGAGAGGACGTCGGAGACGAGCTCTTCGGTCGCATAGGCCTCCGGCGCGGCCGGTCGGGCCTGGGGGCAATACCCTCGTTGATCGGGCGCGACGGCGCGGTGCCCCGCCGCGCCGAGGTCCCAGAGGATCTCTCGCCAGGCCCAGGAGGTCTGAGGGAACCCGTGCAGCAGGAGGACCGGGCGGCCCCCATAGGGCCCGCAGGCACGGCCGGTGAATGTGAGCTCGCCTGTTCCGATCTCAATCCTGTCGATCGCCCCGGCCGTCGTCCGTCCCGTGGACAGCGGTGTCAGTGGGCGTCCGCGCTGCTCGCCTGGCCGGACTGGAGCGAACCGGCCAGCAGTGACTCGTCGGTGACCGAGTCGACCAGGGCTCGTTGAGCCACGTAGGCGTGCGCCACCGAGGAGAACGCAACCCGTCGCGAGGCGAGCAGGTCCGGCGGCGGATTCCCGAGGAACCCCCACAGGTCGAGGGCGACACGGACGTCGTACACGCACGGGGCCCGGCCCAGCAGCGCCGCCCGCTTGGCGGCAACCAGCGCCACGCCCACGAGAACGTCGTGCTCCACCTCGCCCTCCCGCAACTGGAGGTCGTGTTCGAAGCGCTTGGCCAGCCGGAGCGCGAAGCCCGAATCGGGCCCCGGCGTGCCCATCGCGGCACGTCGGTGCACCGCGGGCACCGACAGCTCGGCCGGGCGCGTGGCCATCCATGACGCGGGAATGTGGAGATGGCGGGCGGGGCGGACCTGGTCCGCCTCGACGATCGGTACGAACGTCGGTTGCGTCATGCGCGGGAGACTAGCCGAGGCCGATGCAGCGACCGGGCCGCCTCCCCCGGGGGATCCCAGACTTGGTGTCAGGAGGTGTGCAGCAGGCCGTAGACGAGAGAGTCGGAGAGAGCCTGCCAGCTCGCCTCAATGATGTTCTCTGACACCCCGATCGTCGTCCACGTCCGCTCGCCGTCGCTCGTGTCGACCAGCACCCGGGTGATCGACCCGGTGCCCCGACCAGAGTCGAGCACCCGCACACGGAAGTCGGTCAGGTGGATGTGGTCGAGCGCCGGGAACTTGGCGCCGATGGCGCTCCGCAGCGCCCCGTCGAGCGCGTTGACGGGCCCGTTGCCCTCGGCCACGGCAACGATGCGTTCGCCCCCGACGTGCACCTTCACCGTCGCTTCGGTGGTGAAACCCGACTTCGTGGCACGTCCGCCCCAGTCCTGCCCACCGTCGGTTGCGGCGGACGGACCGTGGTCGGTGATGACACGAAAGGACTCGACGGCGAAGAACTCCGCCACCCATCCCGAGGCCCGACGCAGCAACAACTCGAGGGATCCGTCCGCCACCTCGAAGTGGTATCCCTCGTGCTCCAAGCGCTTGAGCTCGTCGAGCACCCTCCCGAGCACCTCGCCGTCGAGGTCGAGCCCGAGCTCGGCCGCCTTCATGGCCAGGGTGGAGCGACCGGCCATCTCGGACACCACGACCCTCGTGCCGTTGCCCACGAGATTCGGCTCCACGTGCTCGTAGAGATCGGCACTCCGCGCCACCGCACTGGCGTGCAAACCCCCTTTGTGCGCAAAGACCGAGTTGCCGACATAAGGCTGCTGCGCGTCGGGGGCGACGTTGACCAGCTCGGCGATGTGATGCGCCACCGGTGTCAAGCGCTCCATCCGGTCGGCCGGGATGGTGCGGATGCGCAGCTTCAGCGACAGATTGGGGATGGCTGCCGAGAGGTCGGTGTTGCCCGCCCGTTCGCCGTAGCCGTTGATGCACCCCTGCACCTGGGTCACGCCGGCCTGAACCGCGACCAGCGAGTTGGCCACGGCACATCCGGCGTCGTTGTGGCAGTGGATGCCCAGCTGCGCGCCGGTGCGCTCACGCACAGCGCTCACTGCTCGGCCGACGTCGTCCGGAAGCGACCCGCCGTTCGTGTCGCACAGCACCAGCGCTTCGGCTCCCGCCTCCTCTGCCGCCGAGAGGATCCGTAGCGCGAATTCCGCGTTCTCGCGGTAGCCGTCGAAGAAGTGCTCCGCATCGAGGAAGACACGCAGGTCGTGCTGGCGCAGGTGACGAACGGAGTCGCCCACCATGGCGACCGCTTCGTCGAGCGACGTGCGAAGTGCTTCAGCGACATGGCGGTCCCAGGATTTGGCCACGATGCATGCCACCGGGGCACCAGCATCGATCAGGTTGGCCAGCACAACATCGTCTTCGGGCTTCACCCCGGCCCGGCGCGTCGACCCGAAGGCGACCAGCGTGGCGGTGCCCAGAGTCAGCTCCTTTTTGGCGCGGGCGAAGAACTCGACGTCCTTTGGATTGGCCCCGGGCCAACCTCCTTCAATGAAGGTGACGCCCAGGTGGTCGAGTTGTTCGGCCACCCGAAGCTTGTCGTCGACGGTGAGCGACAGCCCCTCCTGCTGGCTGCCGTCACGCAGGATGGTGTCGAAGATGTCGACCGACTCGGGCAGCTCGGGCACGGAGAAGTCGTGCGCGTGCGCACGGTGTCCGTGGGTGTGCACATGCGAGAGTCCGCCGTGGCTGTGCGCCGTCGGGCCACCACCGTCTCGGGCGCTGGCTCCCCCGACACCAGTCGCGGACCCCCGGTTAGTCGACATGATCCAACCAGTCCTTGTACTGGTCCACCTCGCCGCGCACCGCGGAGAAGTACGTCTGCTGGATCTCCTTGGTGATCCGGCCCGGGTGTCCAGGACCGACGGGGCGGTCGTCGACCGAACGGATGGGCACCACCTCGGCGGCCGTTCCGGTGAGGAAGGCTTCGTCGGCCAGGTAGAGGTCGGTTCTGAGGAGCGATTCGCGCCGCACGTCGTAGCCCAGATCACGGGCGATGGTCTCGACCGAGTGCTGCGTGATTCCAGCCAGCGCTCCCGAATCCGAGGTCGGCGGCGTCACGAGGACTCCGTCCCGCACGATGAAGACGTTCTCCCCGGTGCACTCGCTGACGGTGCCGTTCGGGGCGAGCAAGATGGCCTCGTCGTACCCTGCCTTGAGCGCCTCGACCTTGGCCAGGGACGAGTTGACGTACATCCCCGTTCCCTTGGCGGCCGTCGGCACCGCGTTCGGGTCGTGGCGCTGCCAGGAGCTGACCTTGACCGAGACCCCGTTCGCCACCCCTTCGTCGCCCAGGTAGGTGCCCCAGGGCCACGCGGCGATCGACACGTTGACCGGGCACGGCAGCGGGTTGAGCCCCATCTCCCCGTACCCGAGGTACACCAGAGGCCGTAGATAACACCCGTCGCGGAGCTCGTTCACCCGCACGACCAGCCGGCCGGCGTCAATGAGCTCGTCGAGCGTGAACGGTACGTCGATCATGAAGACCTTGGCCGACGCGAGGAGTCGGCGCATGTGATCACCGAGCCTGAAGACAGCGACACCCCTGTTGGTGGGGTAGGCACGGATGCCCTCGAATACTCCGGAGCCGTAGTGCATGGTGTGAGTCAGGACATGCACCGTGGCGTCGGCCCAGTCGACGAGCTCGCCGTCCATCCAGATCTTTTCGGTCGGGGTGATGGGCATCCGTGCTAGAGCCTTTCTGTGATGGCGTCGCCCACCGCCGAGGTGGAGAGCTGTCTGGTCGACGTTGACATGGAATCGGCCTGGGCCGCGACCGCCTTGAGGATGCTCGCCGCGGCGTCGGTCTCGCCCAGGTGCTCGAGCATCAGGGCGGCGGAGTGGATGGCCGCAAGGGGGTTGGCGATCCCCATCCCGGCGATGTCGTGAGCGGCTCCGTGGACGGGTTCGAAGAGCGAGGGACCGGTCCGGCTCGGGTTCAAGTTGGCCGAGGCAGCGAACCCGATGCCCCCGGCCACCGCGCCAGCCAGGTCGGTGAGGATGTCGCCGAAGAGATTGTCCGTCACAATGACGTCGTAGCGCACCGGCTGCTCCACCATGTAAATGCAAGCAGCATCGACGTGGTTGTAGTCCCAGTCGATGTCGGGGTACTCCGCCGCAACCTCTGTGACAACGCGGTGCCACAAGTCACCCGAGAAGGTCAGCACGTTGTTCTTGTGGACCAGGGTGACATGGTGACGGCGACTCCCGGCGAGATCGAAGGCGAAACGCACGCAGCGCTCCACCCCCATTCGGGTGTTGACCGATCCCTGCGTGGCCACTTCGTGCGGGGTGCCCTTGCGGAGGAACCCCCCTTCACCCGCATAGGTCCCTTCCGTGTTCTCCCGGACGACGGCGAAGTCAGATCCTTCTCCGATCGAACCGGGCACGCCCACAAAGGGGCGCAGGTTCACGTAGAGGTCCAGCTCGAACCGAAGGCGGAGCAGGAGACCGCGCTCGAGCGCTCCGGACGGCACCGACGCGTCGCCAATGGGGGGGCCCACCGCGCCCAGCAGAATGGCATCAAACCCCCGCAGCTCCTCGAGCGTCTCGTCGGGGAGGACGGCTCCGTCGCGCGCGTACCGTCCCGCTCCCAGGTCGAAACTGGTCGTCTCGAGCTCGACGCCTGAGGCGGCCACCACCTTGAGCGCCTCGGCACAGACCTCGGGCCCAATTCCATCACCGCCGATGACGGCGATTCGATGCCGCCCTGGGTGCGTGCTCACTGGTTCTCGTACTCCATTGTCCTGTGTCCGTCTTCGTCCTGTGTCCGTCTTCGTCCTGTGTCCGTCTTCGTCGTGTCGGTCATCCCTCCCGTGGGTTGCCGACCCTCTCGCCTCCTTCCCGAGCGACGGAGGCGAGACGACGTGGCCGCGCCGAGAATTCAAAAAACCGCCCACCGAGTGGACGGTTTTCAGGCGCGCTGGTGTCGAGCGCGCCTAGCGAATAATGCCTACCAGCTGCTCGTCAAAGGACATAACCTGTCCAGTCTCCCCCAGGTGGCGACTCCCGTCAACCGAGGTGGGGCCAGACCAAGAGCCGCCGGCAGCCGGGTTAGCCTGGTCAGGCCGGCGGCGTGCCCCGCACCGACCGCACCCGCTGCCCGGAGGATTTGCCGTGACCCACGCTCCCGCCAACCAGAACGAGACGACCAAGCTCACCCAGTCGACCCATGACCGCCTGGTGGCCGAGCTCGAGGACCTCACGACGCGGGGGCGGGTTGAGATCGCCCAGCACATTGAGGCGGCGCGGGCCCTCGGTGACCTGAGCGAGAACGGGGACTACCACGCGGCCAAGGACGCACAGGGCAAAATGGAGGCACGCATCCGCCAGCTCCAGGCGATGCTCAAGCACGTCGAAATCGTCCGTGGCAGCGGATCCGAGGACGGCTCCATCTCGCTTGGGAGCACGGTGACGGTCCGGTACGACGGTGACGACGAGGACGAGGTCCAGCGCTTCTTTCTGGGCTCCATTGAGGAGCGCCAGGGGGACCTCGACGTGGTCTCACCCAGCTCACCGCTGGGCCAGGTCCTGGTGGGTCGCGGCGCGGGAGACTCAGTCGAGTATCGAGCACCGGGCGGGATGCTCAAGGTCCACATCATGAGAGTCGACCGGTGACGCCTCCCCGCACGCTGAGCGAGAAGGTCTGGGACGCTCACGTCGTCCACGCCAAGGAGGGTGAGCCCGATCTCCTCTTCATCGATCTCCACCTGGTCCACGAGGTGACCTCACCACAGGCCTTCGACGGGCTGCGGATGGCCGGACGACCGGTGCGGCATCCCGAGTTGACCGTCGCCACGGCGGACCACAACGTTCCCACGACCGACATCGACCAGCCCGTGGCCGACCCCGTCTCGGCGCAGCAGTTGCAGGTCCTCGACGACAACGCCGCGGAATTCGGCATCACCTGCTTCCCGATGGGTGACCCGAACCAGGGCATCGTGCACGTCATCGGCCCCGAGCAGGGCTGGACGCAGCCAGGCATGACCATCGTGTGCGGTGACAGCCACACCTCCACCCACGGGGCCTTCGGTGCCCTGGCCTTCGGGATCGGGACCAGTGAGGTCGAGCACGTGCTCGCCACACAGACCCTTCCCCAGGTGCGACCGAAGACGATGGCGGTCACCGTCGAGGGGGAGCTGGTGTCGGGCGTGACGGCCAAGGACGTGGCGTTGGCCATCATCGGCGCCATCGGAACCGGCGGGGGCGTCGGGCACGTCATTGAGTACCGCGGCTCGGCGGTCCGCGACCTCTCCATGGAGGGCCGCATGACGTTGTGCAACATGTCCATTGAGGGTGGGGCCCGGGCCGGGCTGGTGGCGCCCGACGAGACCACGTTCGCCTACCTCAAAGGTCGAGACCATGCTCCTCAAGGGGCGGATTGGGACGCCGCGCTCGAGTACTGGCGTTCGCTGGCCACTGACGAGGGCGCCTTGTTCGACAAAGAGGTGGAGCTCGACGCGGCCTCAATTGCTCCGCAGGTCACCTGGGGAACCAATCCGGCTCAGGTCGCCCCGATCACCGGATTCGTCCCCGACCCGGGCTCCATGACCGATCCCGGGGACCGCGAGGCGGCCGAACGGGCGCTGGCCTACATGGGGCTCAAGCCCGGTACGCCGATGCGAGAGATCACGGTCGACACGGTGTTCCTGGGCAGCTGCACCAATTCCCGGATCGAGGACTTCAGGGTTGCGGCAGCCGTCCTCGAGGGCCGGTCGGTGCGGTCGGGGCTCCGTGCCCTCGCCGTCCCCGGGTCACACCGGGTGAAGGCCCAGGCGGAGGCCGAGGGGTTGGACATGATCCTGAAACGGGCCGGGTTCGAATGGCGAGAACCAGGCTGTTCCATGTGCCTGGCCATGAACCCGGACAAGCTGGCTGTGGGCGAGCGGTGCGCGTCGACGTCCAACCGCAATTTCGAGGGCCGGCAGGGGCGCGGTGGTCGCACCCATCTGGTGTCTCCCGCCGTCGCGGCGGCCACCGCCGTCTCGGGTTCGTTCGCGACGCCGGAGGACCTCGCCTGATGGAACCGGTGATCGTCGTCACCGGCCGTGCTGTGCCACTCGACCGTTCCGAAGTCGACACAGACCAGATCATCCCTTCCGACTGGCTGAAGCGGGTGGAGCGCACCGGCTTCGGAGCGGGGTTGTTCTCCGAGTGGCGGGACGATCGAGATTTCGTTCTCAACCGACCCGAGTTCGCCGGCGCAACCATCTTGGTCGCCGCTGACAACTTCGGCACCGGCTCGTCGCGGGAACACGCAGTGTGGGCGCTGATGGACTACGGGTTCAAGGCGGTCGTGTCGTCTCGATTCGCGGACATCTTCAGGAACAACTGCACCAAACAAGGTCTGCTCCCGGTCCAGGTCTCCGAGGAGTTGGACCGCGCCCTGCTCGCGGCCGTGTCGAAGGACCCGACCCTGGAATTCACGATCGACGTGGCGCGGAGCACGATCGAAATTCCGTCCGCGGGCCTGATGGGCACGTTCCCGCTCGACGAGTTCACCCGCGATCGGTTGCTGAACGGATGGGACGACATCGGTCTCTCTCTGCGCTACGAGGACGCCATCGCCGCCTACGAGCAGCGGCGGCCGGCGTTCCTTCCCTCAGCCTGAGCAGCTCCGGGCGGCAACATGGTCACTTACCGAGCCATGACCGAGGCCGACGTGCCGGATGCAGCCGCTGCATTCGGCCGCGGTCTCCTCTCCATGCAGGCTCGATACCGCATCCCGGTCACCGGGAACTCGATTCAAGACGAACGGCGGAGGGTCGAGCGCACGCGTCACCTCCTGCGGACAGACCCCGGAGGCTCGTGGGTGGCCGAGGAGGATGGAGCTGTCGTCGGGGTCTCCCAGTCGTTCGTGCGCGACGGCTATTGGATGCTCTCTCAACTCGGTGCCTCCCCAGGGCTACAAGGCCAGGGCATCGGCCGGGAACTTCTCCGGCTGGCCATCTCATACGGAGATCCGACCGGCCCAGGGACGGTCCAGTGCTCGCGCGACCCGAGGGCCATGGCGCTGTACATCTCGTTCGGGTTCACCCTGCACCCTGCGCTCGCCGCTTGGGGCACGATGCGCCCCGGCTCCATCAGCCGACCACCGGAGGTGCGCCGGCACGAGGCCGATCAGGTGGGTCCGCAAGAACTGGCCCTGGTCGAAGGCGTCGATCGGGTGGTGAGGGGCTCATCACGTTCTGTCGACATCGCGGCGATGCTGAGTCTTGTGGGAACGAGGCTCCTCCTCCACGAGGACCAGGCCTACGCAGTGGCGATGGACGACCGGATCGTGACCATCGGTGGCCGCCAGGAGCGCTCCGCAGGTCTGGTCCTCCGAGCCATGCTGGCCGAGACACCGCCCGGCGAGATCATTGAGGTCAACTGGCTGACCGCGGCACAGCAATGGGCAATTCGCGAAGTGGTCGCCGCCGGGATCGAGCTCCAGTCCTCGGGACCCGTCATGGTCCGGGGGATGGACGGTCCCCCGAGTCCCTACCTCCCCAGCGGAGGATTCGGCTAGCAGTCAGCGGGCCTTTCCGGCTGTTCGGAACCGGAGATCGTCAGCCACCGGCGACCTTGCTGTACGTCGGGATGAGGACCTCGTTCGGATCGAAGCTCATCGGTCCCCCAACCTTTCGCAGGGTCCGCTCCGGGCCCTCGAGGGTCACGTTCCCCCTGCCGTGCTGGACGGCCACGTTGTCCCAGACGACAAGATCGCCTTTACGCCATTCGTGCTGCAGGATCGCGCAGGGGTCGTACAGATAGGTGAAGAGCTCGGCGAGCAAGGCCTCGTTTTGCTCCTCGGGAAGCCCGAGGATCTCGATCGTGGCCTGTTGCGACACGTACAACAAGACACGGCCGGTCCGGGGATGGCTGAGCACGACGGGCCTCACCATTGAGCGTGAGTCCTCGAAGTACGTGTCGGTCACATCCTCGTCGCCACCGCGATTCGGATACCGGTGATCGAAGCCGTGACGAGCCTCGAGTTCTCCGACGCGGGCGCGCAAGTCGTCGGGTAGCCGGTCCCAGGCATTCCCCATGCTCACGAACAGTGTCGCGGCGGTCGGCTCCTCGACCTCCAAACCGTAGAGCGACAGAATCTGCTCGAAACGCCGTGCCCACATGGTGTCGCAGTGGAACAGCAGACGTCCGTAGGGTGCAGCAGCGACGTGCTCCGTCCTGTTGGAGACTATCCACGGCACCTTTTCGTCCGAATTGTCCGCGGCCGGCACTTCTTCGCCGATGAGGGTGAAGACGATGGAGCGCTGCATGTCCTCGTCGATGTCCAAGTCACGGAAGACCAGCACCCCCTGGTCGTCGAAGGCAGCCCGCAGTAGACCGACAGTGTCCTGATCCAGCGGCCGGCGGGGCTCGAAGCCCTCTACCTCGGCGCCCAAAGCCGGGTGCAGCGATCGCACCGCGAGATCACCCATCCCCCTGCTCCTTTTCCCATTCGGCCGTTCCGGCAAGCCCCGCCGGCCTGAACACCTGCGAATGCCACCAGCAAAGGTATTCGGTCCCCTATCCGATGTCCACGCCCGCCGACCTCGAACACACCTTCGAGCAGGGCATGGCAGAGCTGGGACCTGTTCAGGTCCTTCTGGCGAACACCCCGGATGCGGCGGCACGGAGGCACTCCGCCATGGCTTCAGCTCCTCCGGAGCGCAGGCGCTCGTTGAACACCTCGCAAGCGAAGTACGGCTCGGCACCGCTTGACTCGAGGGCGTCCACCAAAGCGGGGATGTCCACCACCCCCTCCCCTGGCACCGGTCGGGCGCTCAGAGCCTCGACCATGTAGGCCTCCGCTGAGACCGCCGGAGCGGCACCAGCGTCACAGATCTGCACGTAGTAGATCCGATCCGCTGGGATCTGCGCCAGGAGTTCGAGGTTCGGACCGCCGGGTTGGCGATGCCAGTGGAGCATGTCGATGCAGATGCCGCCGTTCTCGGCGCCCGATTGGCCGACGATCCGCCACGCCGTGTCGAGGTCGGGGATGGCGAACCAGGGGACGAATTCGATAGACACCCGGACACCATGAGGCCGAGCCTCCTCACAAAGAGCGGCGAATCCCTCAACGGCTCGAGACATGTCGAGGGTGGGCGACAGGAGGGCAGCTTGGAGCAGGTCGACCCCGAACAGGTCGGCCACCTCCAGATGGAGTTGGATCTCGTCGATGGCATCCTCGGGGCCGTCTCCCCACCGCACGGCGGCTTCAAGCGCTCGCACGGAGAGTCCGAGCTCGTCGAGCATCGTCCGCGTGGCTTCGAGCCCGGTGCTGGCGGCCCATTGCGACCACAGGGCAATGGAGTCGAATCCGCTCCTGGCCGACGCCGTGAAGCTCCGCTCGATCGACTCTCGGTCGTGGTTCCCGGTCGGGACCAGGGTCCCGGGACAGATCCCCACACCAGCCCCGGAGAACCTGGGTTTCGCCATGTCAACTCCCCGTTCAATCCAACGATAACCGGTGACCCACGGGCACTTATGTCCCGAAGATCGACGCACCATAACCCTCGTGACAGAGGCGACTTCAAGCGCCTTCGTGACGAGGCGCCGCTCTACTACAACGAGCGATACGACTTCTACGCTCTCACCCGTTTCTCGGACGTCAAGGCCGCTCTGACGGACAAGACGACGTTCTCCAGTGAGAAGGGCGTCCTGCTCAATATCGTCAAGGCTGACATGGAGATGCCCCGGCACCTTGATCCACGAGCAGGACCCGAGCCATACCATCCACCGCCAGGTGCTGTCGCGCTCCCCGCCGGTGGTTCGGGTCCCTCGGCAACTCCTGCCGTTGCATCTCGGACCGAAGTCACTCACGGGGTGGCGCATTTCCGGCCGATTCGAATCGGTGCACGGCAAATGGAAGGACCACCGCTGAGGGCGGTCGCGGGTCGTGCTCCTCGTCGAGGAGATCGCGGTCGAAGACGCGCGCGACCGAATTTCCGGCCGGGTCCTCCAAAATCGGGGCGACGTCCAGATGATGATCCCCGATCGGCCACGCCACTCGCGGAACGAACGCCCACGACCGCTCCTCTTCTCCCACCGCCACCACGCCCTTCATGGGCGCACCCCCCGGTTCGGCCCCGGCGTGCACGGAAAGGCACCGAAGCAACAAGGCGTGGTCAAGGGGGCGGTCGAAGCGGACCACCAGGGGCTTGCGGGTGCCGGCGACGGGAGGGGTCACCTTCCACGTCGCGGGCGAGACGTGGCCGCGCAGGTCCGGACCGACCTCGTAACGCCGCTCGAACGACGCAGCCAAGGGCCGGCCCCGGGCGTCCTTCAGCTCGGTGTCGACGACCAGACGCACAGCCCGGCCGGGGGCCAGCGGATAGCCCGCTTCGAGGTGGGGGCGCAGGCCCTGCTTGATCCGTCCCGGGTCGAGGAGCACGGTCAAGCGCCGCCGCGTGCGATCCCACAGCTCCGGTTCCATCGCGAACAGGACATTGGGCAGCTCCTCGTCCGAGTCGTCGTCCAACACCCGCACGTGGCGCTGCGCCCCGCCCTCGCTCATCGGGGCGGAGAACCAGACGTACATGCGGAGCTGGTTGCACGGGAGGCACCGGGCCGTGGGATACACCTCTTCCACCCGCGTCGTCGCTCGTCCGCGGTCGGACGGCCGCGTCAACGTGAACTGGCACGGCGGACCGCTCCCGCTCCCGACGAGCACGCGGTAACTGCCCCCCGGGGAGAACCCGAAGCGGGGCACGAAGCGGATCCCGGCCGGGTCGACCTCGGTCCGGCCGGCCATGGGAGGTAGCTCGGACCCCGAGGCCGCGTCCACCAGTTCTTCCGGATAGACCCGGACCACCTCCGCGGGCTGGTCGAGCGATCTCCCGACCCCCGTGACCATCAGGCCCGGCTCCCCGGCCCGGTCGGCCCAACGGGCGCCCGGGCTCTGCTCGCCCACCGCCCGCCTAGAGGCTGGCCGTCTTGAGCGACCGGAGGTGGCGCCCACCCTGATCGTCCCACTGGACGGCCAGCACGTACTCGTCGTTCAGGCGATCCATCCGGCCGATCCCGTCCAGGTCGGGCAGCTCGGGGACCACGCCCACGGGCTCCTTCGGCTGGGTGAGCCCGTCTTGACCGTCAATGTCCCGGCACGACACCTTCATCAGCGGACGGCGGCTGTTGGAGATGAGCAAGTGCTCCTCACCGCCCTGGCTGATCGCAACGATGTCCAGAGGCGTGTTGCCGAACCCCAGCTCGGCCACGGTCCTGCCCCGTACATGACGACCGGGACGCAGGTCGGCAAGCGGGAAATGGACCAACGGCGTGCAGGTGTAGCTGGCCACAATGCCCGCACCCCCCTGGTAGGGGGCGAAGGTCCGTATCGGCGCTGCGGTCTCCCACTGACCGTGGGACACATGGAAGATCTCGAGGCTGCAGGCGGTGGCGTCGTCGCTGAACGGGAACGAGATTCGCCGCAGGGTGGAAGCGAACTCCTCGTTCGAGAGACCGGCGACAAACAGGGAGCCGTCGACGAACTGCATGTCGGTGATGGTGGCGGTGCGGACGGGCAGGCGCAGAACGCGGAAGATCTGCCCCTCGTGCTCCATCTCTTCGGCCTCGTTCTTCTCCGCCAGGATGGTGTCCAGCCGGTCGTCGTCGGCAGCTGGAGCGTCGTCGAGGATCACTTCGGAATGAAGCATGCCTTCGAGCTCGAGGGCCTCGATGCGGCCATTGAGCCGATCGACCCGGACGATCGCCGGTATGGCGTCGTCGCCGGCCCCGCGCATCACCGAAAGGAACACGTTGTTTGTCCGGGGATGCACCGCCAGGTCCCGGATGAAGACCTCCTGCACCCCGCAGCCGAGGAGACTCGCCAACTTGGTATCCAAGCCCTCGAGGTCGAAGGGCTCGTCGGAACCGTCAGGGCCGGTGTCGGCCACGTCGAGCGCGACGATGGCGGCCCGTCGGTTGTCGGCCACAAAGAGCACCTCGTCGGGACCGAACACCATCGGGCCCACTGAGTGCAATTGGGGGCGGCCCGCAGCCAAACCCCACCTGTTGTCGTCCTTCACGTCCGGCCTCCCCTCGAGCGTCGGTTCCGTCACCCTAACGGCGGGCTCGGACAGGGCCCCTATCCCGTGTACCAGCGGAAGCGGGTCCAGCCCGCCATCGGCCGCGCCCCGACGCGCTGGTAGAAGTCCATAGCTGGGGCATTCCACTCGAGCACCTCCCACTCGAGCCGGCCGTCGGTGATCATGCGCAAATGAGAGAGCAGCGCGCTCGGCGTAGCCCCGCCGGCGGTACCCCGGGCGGACGTAGAGGTCCTCGAGCCATATTCCCGTCTTGCCGAGGAACGTGGAGAACGTGCGGTACCAGAGTGCGTGCCCCGCCAGGCCACCCTCGCCGTCCTCCACCACCGAGTCGAACACCACGGCACCGGGAACGAAGAGCGTGCGAACGAGGTCGTCTTCGGTGATGGCCACCTGGTGCAGCAGGTTCTCGTATTCGGCAAGTTCGCGGATCATGTCCACGAGTTGTGGAATGTCCCCTTCGACGGCGGGACGGATGACCCCTGCGGTCACGCGGGACGGGCCCGGTTCGCCGCCGAGACCACCGCGCTGAGCGAGGCGTCCAGAATTGACGAGTCGCGGCCAACGCCCCAGCACGTGGTGCCGTCGGGCCCGGTGCATTCCACGTACGCCACGGCGGAGGCTCCAGAACCTTCCGTGAGCGCGTGCTCGGAGTAATCCTTCACTTCCAACACGATACCGAGGTCGGCCTTCAACGCAGACACCAGGGCATCGATCGGACCGTTCCCTTCACCCGTGATCGTGGCGTGCTGGCCATCCACGAGGAGCTGCGCCGTGACGCTCGTGTGACCACGCCCCGTCGACACCTCGCTCGTCATGAGGCGCAGACCAGCGTCCTCGGGCAGGTACATCTCTTCGAACACCTCGCGGATCTCGCCCGAACCGATGACCGTCCCGGAAGCCTCGGTGATCTCCTGCACCCGCTTGGAGAATTCGATCTGCAATCGGCGCGGGAGGTCGAGGCCGTGATCCGTGTCCATCACGTAGGCCACGCCGCCCTTTCCGGACTGGCTGTTGACCTGAATGATCGCCTCATAGGTACGCCCGGTGTGCTTGGGATCGATGGGTAGGTAGGGCACCTCCCACTCGTCGTAGTCCTCACCGATGGCCGCCATCCCCTTCTTAATGGCGTCCTGGTGCGAACCGGAGAAAGCGGTGTACACCAGGTCGCCGGCATACGGGTGGCGCGGGTGGACCGGAAGCCGGGTGGCGTACTCGGCGACTCGCCGGACCTTCTCAATGTCACTGAAGTCGAGTTGCGGGTCGATCCCCTCCGAGAACAGGTTCATGGCGAGCGTCACCACGTC
Source organism: uncultured Acidimicrobiaceae bacterium (assembly GCA_963787485.1). GTDB lineage: Bacteria > Actinomycetota > Acidimicrobiia > Acidimicrobiales > RAAP-2 > Bog-473. The sequence continues at coordinate 53,465 of CAWBDF010000009.1, forward strand.
CACATTGCCCGTACGTTCGCCGTTGCCGAACAACGTGCCCTCGACTCGATCCGCTCCGGCCAGCACGGCCAGCTCGGCGGCAGCGACCGCGGTGCCCCGGTCGTTGTGGGGGTGCAGACTCAGCACCACGGCGTCGCGGTTCTTCACCGTGCGGCCGAACCACTCAATGACGTCCGCGTACACGTTGGGGCTGTACATCTCGACCGTGGCAGGCAGGTTGAGGATCGTCGGCCGATCGGAAGTCGGCTCCAGCACGTCCATGACCGCCTCGCAGATCTCCACCGCGAACTCAGGCTCGGTCCCCGTGAAGCTCTCGGGCGAGTATTCGTAGCGGATCTCGGTACCCGGCACCTGGCTCTCGTATTTGCGACACACCTCGGCGGCGCGCACTGCGATGTCGACGATGCCGGGCTTGTCGAGACCGAAGACCACGCGGCGCTGCAGCTCAGACGTCGAGTTGTAGAAGTGCACCACCGCCCGCCGTGCACCGACGAGCGACTCGAAGGTGCGCTCAATCAGCTCCTGGCGGCACTGCACCAGAACCTGGATCTCGACGTCGTCGGGGATGAGGTGCTCGTCGATGATCAACCGCTGGAAGTCGTAGTCGGTCTGCGACGCCGAGGGGAACCCGACCTCGATCTCCTTGAAGCCGACGTCGACCAGCGTCTGGAACAGCGCCAGCTTGCGTTCGGAGTCCATGGGGTCGATGAGCGCTTGGTTCCCGTCGCGCAGGTCGACGCTGGCCCACCGTGGAGCCTGGGTGAATTGGCGATCGGGCCATGTGCGATCGGGCAGCACGAGCGGCACCTGCGAGCGGTACTTCCCGAAGGGCATGGGCGACGGGTCACAGGGCAGGTCCAGGCGGTCCTGCCCCCCGCCGCCGTCGCTCCCTTTCTGCCTCTCAGCCATCGGCCCTTCCTGTCCTTCCTTCGTCTCGCACTTCATCGGCTGCTCCCGGCATCGACCCAAACAAAAAACCCCCTGGCCTTGAGGCGCAGGAGGTTGCGGGCGAACGCGATATGGCGTTCGCCGTCAGGTAAGCAGCAGGTCCGAAGTCGTGCGGTGCACCATGGGAGGTCGAATTGTCGCATTGGGCCGCCTCGGCGTCAAGAGCACGGCGATGGTTCCCGACCGCTCCCGGATCGGCGCACGCTACCGTGGGCGGGTGCGCCGCCTCCTCGCCGTGCTGCTCCGGATCGCCGTCCTCGCCGCCGTCGTGGCGACCGTCCGGGCCGTCCTGCTCGACCGCCAACCCCGGCGGGGCCTCGACGGTGACCTGCCGGTCATCGGGAGCCTCGACACCTGGCCCGACGTCCCCCGCAAGCCCGCCAACTGACTCCCGCCCTCAGAGGGTGACCATGTGCAGATCGAGGATGCCCTCGTCCCCGCGGAGCTGGTCGACCACGTAATCGGGCGCCGGCGTCAAGGTCGAGATGACCATCATGGCCGTGGCGGACTCGGGGCTCGGGCCCACCGCCATGGACGAGATCGACACACCGGCCGCTCCGAGTGCGGTCCCGACGATCCCGATCATGCCGGGACGGTCGTCGTTGCGCACCACGAGCATGTTGGGCGACGGCGGCACCTCGACCACGTGGTCGTCGACGACGACGATACGAGGCTCGGTGCGCACGTCCACCGTGATCAGGGTTCCCGCCACCGAATGGGAACCTGAACGCAGCGTCAGGAGCGACCGGTAGTCGGGCGACGTCGCGGTGGACGATTCGCGCACTTGGAGTCCTCGGCGCTCGGCCACCTGGGGCGCGTTGACGTAGGACACCGGGTCCTCGGTGGAACCCCCGAAGATCCCCTTCAGCACCGACAACGTCAAGATGCCGGTGCTCTCCCCGGCCAACTCGCCCTGGTACTCAATGTCGATGGCGTCGGGCAGCCCGTCGTGCAGGCCGACGAAGAACCTTCCCAGCTGCTCGGCCAGCCCCATGAACGTGCGCACGGTGTCAGAGACGTCACGGGCGGCCACGTTGACGGCGTAAGGGACGAAGTCGCCCGCAAGGGACAGCAACACCTGCTCGGCGATGGTGACGCCGGCCTTGTCCTGCGCCTCCTCAGTCGAGGCGCCCAGGTGCGGAGAGACGACGACGCCGGGCAGCTCGAAGAGCGGCGAGGAGGTGCAGGGCTCCTGGGCGAAGACGTCGAGACCCGCACCCGCCACGATCCCGTCGCGGATGGCGTCGGCCAGTGCCTCCTCGTCAATGATCCCGCCACGGGCCGTGTTGACGATACGGATGCCGGGCTTGGCCTTGGCCAACAGGTCACGCCCGAACAACCCCATGGTCTCGGGGGTCTTCGGCGTGTGGATGGAGACGAAGTCGGCTTCCGCCACCAGCTCCTCGATCCCGACCAGGCGCACCCCCATGGCCCTGGCCCGCTCGGAGGACACGAACGGGTCGTAGCCGATCAGCTCCATCCCGAAGGCGTGCGCCCGTTGGGCCACCAGGGAGCCGGCCCGGCCCAGTCCCACCACCCCGAGCACCTTGCCGTGCAGCTCGACACCCTCCCACTTGGAGCGCTCCCAGCGGCCGTCGATCAGCGCGGAGTGGGCTTGGGGAATGTTGCGCGCCTGGGCCAAGAGCAGGGCCATGGCCTGTTCGGCCACAGAGAGGATGTTGGAGGTCGGAGCGTTGACCACCATGACGCCGCGGTCGGTGGCCGCGGTCACGTCCACGTTGTCGAGGCCGACGCCGGCCCGGCCCACGACCCTGAGCGAGGTCCCCGCGGCCAGCACCTCGGCGGTGACCTGGGTGGCCGAGCGGATGATCAGGGCCTGCGCACCGACCACCGCCTCGAGCAGCCCCTCGGGGCTCAGCCCTTCGCGGACGTCGACCTCATGGCCGGCGTCGGCCAGCAGATCCAGCCCGCTCCGAGCGATCTTCTCGGTCACCAGTACCCGTGCCATTGCGGTGGTCTCCTCACTCCCCCCGCCCGATATGCCCGTTCAGATGAACCGGACCCAACCCCGGGCTGGTCCCCCGGCCCCATGGTTTCGGGCCCGGTCGGTCCCGGCCCCGCACCCGGGCCCGATCTCGGCGTTCAGTCTTGCGCCTCGCCGAAGAGAGCGGCCAGCCGGGTGACGCCCTCGACCATGTCGTGGTCCGCCAGGGCGTAGGACATCCGGAAGAAGCCCGGGGCGCCGAAGGCCTCCCCGGGGACGACGGCCACCTTGGCCTCTCGGATGCAGAGGTCGGCCAGCTCCGCGCTGCTCGACGGACGTTGTCCCCGGAGGGCCCGCCCGAGCAGACCCTTCACCGAGGGGAAGGCGTAGAACGCGCCCTCAGGTTCGACGCAGACCACACCATCGATCTCGTTGAGCATGGCGACGATGGCCCGCCGGCGCCGGTCGAAGGCCTCTCGCATGGAGGCCACGTCGTCGAGACCGCCCGACACCGCGGCCAGCGCGGCCCGTTGGGCCACGTTCGACACGTTGGACGTCTCGTGACTCTGAATGTTGGTGGCTGCCGTGATGGCGTCGGCGGGACCGATCAGCCACCCCACCCGCCAACCGGTCATGGCGTAGGTCTTGGCCACTCCGTTGGCCACCAGACAGCGGTCGGCCAGCTCGGGGACGAGCACCGGCATGGAGTGGTGCTTGGCGCCCGCGTAGACCAGGTGCTCGTAGATCTCGTCCGTCAGCACCCAGATCCCCTTGTCCAACGCCCAGCGCCCGATGGCCTCGATCTCCTCCCGCGGGTACACCGCCCCGGTGGGGTTGGACGGGGAGACGAAGAGGAGCACCTTCGTGTTGGGGGTCCAGGCCTTCTCGAGCTGCTCCACCGAGGAGCGGAAGCCGGTCGTCTCGTCCGACGACACCACCACGGGCGTGCCGCCGGCCAGCGCGATCGCTTCGGGGTAGGTGGTCCAGTAGGGAGCGAGGACGATGACCTCGTCCGCGGGGTCGCACAGCACGGCGAAGGCGTTGGCCACGGCCTGCTTGCCGCCGTTGGTCACCAGCACCTGGGAGGCGGACACGATCAGGCCCGAGTCGCGCTCGGTCTTGGCCGCCACGGCCTCGCGCAAGGCGGGGATCCCCGCCGTCGGGGTGTAGTGGTGGTTGACCGGATCACGACAGGCTTCGACGGCGGCCTCGACGATGTGGGCCGGCGTCGGGAAGTCCGGCTCGCCGGCGCCAAAACCGATGACGTGCTCCCCCGCCGCCTGGAGCTCCTTGGCCTTGGCGTCGACGGCGAGGGTGGCGGAAGGTGCGACGGCGGCGGCCCGGCGGGAGATCCGGCGGCCCGACGGCGACGAGGAGGGGGTCGGCACGGGTGCCATGATCTCATACGTGCCAGACACCCCCGACATCACGATCCCCGCCGAACTGCTCCCCTCCGACGGCCGCTTCGGGTCCGGTCCCTCAAAGGTCCGCCCGGCGCAGATGGAGGCGCTGGCGGAGGTGGCAAACACGTATCTGGGTACCAGTCACCGCCAGAAGACGGTCAAGGCACACGTGGGCCGAGTGCGGGCCGGAATGCGCGACCTCTTCTCGTTGCTCGACGACTATGAGGTCGTCCTGGGCAACGGCGGGACGACCTGCTTCTGGGACGCGGCGACCTTCGGCCTGATCGAGGCGCAGAGCCAGCACCTGAGCTTCGGCGAGTTCTCCTCCAAGTTCGCCGCAGCCGTGTCGGCCGCGCCCCACCTGAAGGACCCACAGGTGATCGAGTCGCCCGCCGGCACCCGACCACGGCCTACGGCCGATCCGTCGGTCGACCTCTACGCGCTCACCCACAACGAGACCTCGACCGGGGTGGCCATGACCATTGAGCGCCCTGCCGGCGCGGCGCTCCCGGCCGACGGCGGTGGGCTGGTCGCCGTCGATGGCACCTCGGCAGCTGGTGGGCTACGCGTCGACCCCGGTCAGTTCGACGCCTACTACCTGGCCCCGCAGAAGTGCTTCGCCAGCGATGGCGGGCTGTGGGTCGCCCTGCTGTCCCCGGCCGCGGTGCAGCGCGTGGAGCGCATCTCGGCGTCGGGGCGGTGGATCCCGGCCTTCTTGGACCTCAAGATCGCCGTCGACAACTCGCGACTGGACCAGACCTACAACACGCCCGCGCTGGCCACCATCTTCTTGTTGGCCGAGCAGCTCGACTGGATGAACAGCCAGGGCGGACTGGAATGGACGGCTGCACGCTGCGACCGCTCGGCCGAGATCCTCTACACCTGGGCCGAGCAATCCGGCTTCGCCCGTCCCTTCGTGGAGAACCCGGCCGACCGCAGCCACGTCGTCGGTACCATCGACTTCGTGGACGCGGTCGACGCCGCCACCGTGGCCGCCGTGCTGCGCGCCAACGGGATCGTCGACACCGAGCCGTACCGCAAGCTGGGACGCAACCAGCTCCGCATCGCCATGTTCCCGTCCATTGAGCCCGACGACGTGGCATCGCTCTGCGCGTGCATCACGCACGTGGTGGGGGCGCTGGCCAACTGAAGGCGCCAGAAAGCGTCAGCCCGCCTGCGTCCTGGCGGCGATCCGGCGCAGCGGCGGCAGCGTGGGCGGTGGTTGGCGGCGGGGCGGGAGTGTGCGCAACAAGTCCGTCGTCGCCTCGGTCACTCGGGCAACCGCCTCCTCGAAGGCGTCCGCGGTCGCAGGCGACATCGACTGCACGCCGCTCACCTTGCGCACGTACTGGCGCGCCGCCGCCTCGATCTCCTCGTCGGTCGCCGCGGGCTCGAGCCCACGCAGCGTCGTGATGTTGCGGCACATCAGATGACCTCCATTCCGGGCCGGGATCGAAACGCCTCGCGGGCTGGTCGACTCGACTGAACGAGGCAGGTCCGCGACAGACCAGGCTCCATGTCACTCTTTACCAGAGGGACGGCCACCTTAGGCCCGGGGCACGGCAGGTGCACAGAGTCCGGGGTTGACCACCACCTCGACCCGCCGTCCGATCGCCGCGTTCTGGATCTGCAGCTCGTCGGCACCCGCGGGAGACGTGACGTGTCCCCCGGTCACCGTGGCGCAGTACCCGCCTGGGTAGTGCAGCCGGGTGGGGACGAAGACGACCGTGGGGGCACGCAGCCGGTGGTTGGGCACGTACGACAGGCGGAACACGTCGGTCACGGGTGAATAGCCGTACGACAACGGGATGCCGGCCACCGCCTGCGGGTAGACCTCGCTCAACACGAGCGCGGTGCCGCGGAGGTGCCCGTCGGCCAGGAACAGCGATTCGTCCGCGCTCCCGGTGGGATCCCCGTAGTACTTCCACGACCAATAGGTCCAGCCCACTTGCTGGGCGTCAAGCGCGCCCACCACGGTCTGGAGCAGAGTGGGATCGCTGGTGGCCCCGAACTCGGTGACGAACCAGGCGGGACCGCCGTGTTGAGCCGGCGACGCCAGCCCGGGGCGGTCTTCGGCCCTGACGCCCAGAGAGTGCAGATCCTGGTCGGCGCAGGCGCTGACGTTGGTGGGGTTACCCGTGACCGGGCTCCGGGCGCCGCAGTAGAGGTGGACGTTGTACACGAGGTGGGGCAGGTTCATCGGGCCGAGGTACGTGGGGAAGCCTCGGCTGGCGTAGTTGTCCGGCTCCACAAAGACGAGGTGCGCGGGGTCGTGGGCGACGATGGTGGGGATGACGCCAGTGGCCGGGGTCTGCCGCGGGCAATGGAAGCGAGGCGCGCCGTGCGAGGGGCGACCGACGTGCGCGGCCCCGGTGTAGAAGCACTCCAGCTGAGCATCGAAGTGCTCGTCGTGGAAACGCACCAGCGCCTTGGAGAACGGTTCGTTGAACGGGTCGTACCCCAGGACCCATGGATTGGAGCGGAACGCCGAGGCCACCATCCCCCACATCCGGTCGTACTCGCCTTGAAGGTTGCCACGGACGTCGTTGCGCCAGAAGTGGCGGTAGGCGATCCCGGCCGCCGCGGTGCTGTACTCCAGCGACCAGCGACCGGGTGGGTCGACGCTCGGCACGCCGTCGGTGCACACGGCCCAAGGAGGTGCGCCCTCCCCGTCGAACATCTCGCTGTACACGTCTTGGTGCATGTCCAGGATCGTGTAGATGTGGAACCGCCCCAGCAGGTCCACGGTCTGCTCGAGGCGGTGCACGTAGCGGTTGAAGACGGCCTGATTGAATTGGTGCGGGTTGCCGGGGGTGCCCCGGCCGCAGATGGCGGGGTCGTTCGAGGGCGCCGTCCCGGGCTCGAGCCCACTCCAGGTCATACCGAGCCGCACCTCGTTGAATCCGAGGCGCGCCATGAGTGAGGCATCAGCCGACGAGAAGTTCCACGGCGCGCCGCGGTCGGGAAACAACTCGTAGGGCGGCAGCTTGTAGACGGCGTTGACGCCATGGAAGAAGACCACGCGCCCGGCGGTGTCGTAGAGGTACTGGCCACCGGGAGATCGGATCAGGCCCGAGACCAGCCCCGCCGGGGTCGGCGTGTCCCCGGCCGGGGCCTTCGACTGCGCCATCGGCAGCGTCGACTCGGTCCCGAGCGGCTGGGTCGCGCCGGGCTGGGTCGCGGGTTGGGCCGCCCCCGCGCTCGGGTCCTGGCTCGGGCTCGGAGTGATCACGGCCGTCGCCACCGCCACCGCCACCGCCACCGCCACGACCACGGTCATCGCCACGGCGACGACGGACACGGCAGGTCGGGCCACGCCCGCAACACGCGTCGAGAGAGACGAAGGAGCGGACAGGCGGGGCACGGCACGACAGTTTGTCCGCCGCGGTATGACTCCGGGTGGCGCCCACCCGTGCTGCGGCCGGCCGGCCGGCCACCGGCCACCGGCCACCGGCGCGAGCCGCTGGACAGCCGGACCGGTGGGGGGGAAGATCAGCACACGCCACCTGCGAAAGGAGTCGTCATGCCCCAGTACGTGATCTTGGCCGACCACTCACCCGACATCTGCCCCTCGTCGAATGCCCGGAGCCGGTCGCGGGCCCTGGAGGGCCTGGGTCAGAACCTGCCGAAGCTCGCCGAGGCCGCCGGTGTCACCTTCGTCACCGCGCCACTGCACCTCGATCCGGGGCACCGCACCGTCTCGGTGGTCGAGGCTGCCAGTATTGAGGCCGTCACCAAGCTGGTGTACGAGTCGGGCCTCTCGCAGTGGAACACCGTCGAGGTGTGCCCCACCACCCCGGTGTCCGAGCTCATGGCCAGGGTCGACGAATTTCCGATCGTCTTCGAATAGGGCGCGACCTTGAATGAAGGCCGCGACCCCTCCCCCGGGCGGGAGGCCACCGGAGCCGCTCAGGCAGCCGGATCGAGCGCCCGCGCGATCTCGACGTCGCCCGAGACCGAGCGAATGTTGATGTCGAGCTGAACGTCCCGGCGCTCCGATCTCCGAGCGTCGTCGAGCGGGATGTCGGAGTGAACTGAGCCCGACATCGACTCCGCGTCCACGTGGAGATCGACGCCTTGGACGACACCGACGAAGACGTCACCGGACACCGAACGGACCCGGAGGTCGCCCTCGCCCACCGCCTGGACCCGGACGTCGCCCGAAACGTTCGCGATGCGGGCGCCTCGGCCCACGCGTCCCAGTCTGACCTGGCCCGAGGTGGCCTTCACTTCCACGCGGTCGTGGGCGTCGCCGAGGTGCAGGTCGCCCGAGGTGGTCGAGAAACCCACACGACCTGCCACGCTCTCGCACCGGAAGCTGCCTGTGGCCGAATGGACCCGCACCGCTCCGCCTACGCTTCCCGCGCTGACGTGGCCGCTGGCTGTCTTCACCACGACGTCGGCCCCGACATCTCCGAGCGATGCGTTCCCACTGGCCGTGGTGACCTCGGCCGACCCGATGGGCCCGTCCACCTCCACGCCCGCCGATCCCGTCACAACTCTGAGGTCACTGCCCTCGGGAACGGTCACCCGCACCGTGACCGGGTTGCGGTGCATGACGCGCATCCCTCGCTGGCGCGGAACTTTGACGGCGACGACATGGCCTCCCGGCGTGGCGCGGTGCACCACCCGCGCTCGCTGGACCAGGTCCTCGGCACCGGCGCTCTCGGCCTCGAGTGAGACCTCGGTCATGCCCGTCCCGCGGGCGGTCACCTTGACCGCGCCGGCGGGGACCTCCACGAAGAGTCGCACTGGACCCGCTGTCTCGAATGTCTTGTCCATGTTCCTGCTCCCTTCAGGTTGCGCCGTACCCACGCAATCGATTCCCCACACGTCGGCCTCCGCCACCGGACCCATTGGACGAGACGCCGCGCTCCAAGAGCCTCAGGATGTATGTGTTCACCGACATCCTCTCGGCGGCCGCCCCCTCTTCCACCCTGGACTTGAGCTGCTCGCTCAGGCGCAGCGTGATCCGGGACGACAGATCCGCTTCCCCCTCGGTCCCCCTCGGGGCCATGGAAGGCCCGTCGTCCACGTACCTCAGGTCCACGTCGTCGCCGGCCACCCGGACCTCGACGTGGCCCGCTCCCAGCTCCGCCGTTAACTCCGCCGCCGCGTCGGACAGGACGTCGAGGATGCGGCCCGGAGCGGACCGACCGAGCAGGGCGGCGATGCGCTCGGCCACGTCGGCCACCGTGTCGTCTCCGAGCTCGCCGACGCTGACCGCATCGGCGCACAGGCCCTCGACGATCGACGACATCTTCATAGCATCATTATGACATCATTATGATGTCATGGCAAGCTCGTTTGGCGGTCGAGATGAAAATTCCAGTCGGAAACCCTGGTCAGACGAGAGGTGTGCCGACCTTCCCCCCAGCGGAAAGCGCCGCCACGGCCCGATCAACCCCCGGAGGCGTCCTGAACCCGCGTCTTGCCGGCGGAGATGAACGGCATCATGTCCCGCAGCTCCTGCCCCACCGCCTCAATTTGGTGAGCCTTGCCCTGCTCGCGGAGCTCCTGGAAGTGGGGACGGCCGGCCTTGTTCTCGGCAATCCACTCCTCTGCGAAGGCCCCGCTGCGGATGTCGTCGAGGATCGTCTGCATTTCGGCGCGGACGGCGTCGTTGATCACTCGAGGTCCCCGGGTGAGGTCGCCGTACTCGGCCGTGTCCGAGATGGAATAGCGCATCCCCGCGATGCCCTGCTCGTACATGAGGTCCACGATGAGCTTGAGCTCGTGCAGGCACTCGAAGTAGGCCGACTCGGGCTGGTAGCCGGCGTTGACCAGCGTCTCGAAGCCCGCGGTCACCAACGCGGTGAGGCCGCCGCAGAGCACCACCTGCTCTCCGAACAGGTCGGTCTCGGTCTCCTCGTCGAAGGTGGTGTCGAGGACGCCGGCCCGGGTCGCCCCGATGGCGTGGGCGTAGGAGAGTGCCAGGTCGCGAGCCTTGCCCGTGGCGTCCTGGTGCACCGCCACCAGCGACGGCACGCCGCCGCCCTCGGTGTAGGTCCGGCGCACCAGGTGGCCGGGGCCCTTGGGCGCCACCATGGTCACGTCGACGCCGGCGGGCGGGACGATCTGGCCGAAGCGAATGTTGAACCCGTGGGCGAACATCAGCATGTCGCCATCGCTGAGGTTCGGCGCCACGAACGCGTCGTAGGCCGCCTTCTGCTCGGTGTCGGGCAGGAGGATCATGATCACGTCGGCCTCGGCGGCGGCGTCAGCCAGCGACGTGACGCGCAGCCCGGCCTCCTCGGCCTTGCGCCGACTGGCGCTCCCCTCCCGGAGGGCGACGCGGACGTCCACACCCGACTCGCGAAGGTTTTGGGCGTGCGCATGCCCCTGCGAGCCGTAGCCGAGAATGGCCACCTTGCGGGCGGCGATCAGCGAGGGGTCGGCGTCGGATTCGTAGTACAAGGTGGCCATGTCGGGTGCTCTCTCTCTGTCAGCAGGACTTCTTCTCGGTGGCGACTTCTCGGTGGGCGACTCAGTGGCGGCGTTCCAGCTTAGGCAGGGCCACGCGGCCCGTCCGTTGGAGCTCGACCACGGTGTAGTGCTCGAGCAGTCCCTCGAAGTCGTCGATCTTCTCGGGCGGGCCGGCCAACATGACCGTGAGACGGTCGGCCCCCACGCTGACCACTTCGCCGCCGAACACCCCGACCAGCTGAATGACGTGCGAGCGCTCGGTGGGACCGACCGCCACGGTGACCAGCATCAGTTCACGCTCGACCGCCTCGACCGGTGACAGCTCTCCGATCGTGACCACGTTGACGAGCTTGTCGAGCTGCATGATCACCTGCTCCAGGGGGGCGGACTCCACGTCGACCACGATGGTGATGCGGCTGAAGTGCTCGTTCTCGTCGGTGGGCGCCACGGCCAGTGAGTAGATGTTGAAGCCGCGGCGGCTGAAGAGACCGGCCACCCGGGCCAGCACGCCGGCCTTGTTCTCCACCAACACCGACAGAATGTGGTGCCGGGGTGCGGGGGCGCCGGCGGCGTCGCTCCCGGCACCACCCGGCGCCGGTTCGACCTGGACCGGGTTCACCGTGACCTCCCGGCCGCGACCTGGTCCGGGTGCACCACGATGTCGTCGTTGGAGGCGCCGGCGGCCACCATCGGGAACACCTTCTCGAAGGCGTCGGTGCGGAAGTCGACCACCACCGGCCGGTCGTCGACGGCGTTGGCCTTCTCAATGGCCGGCCCCACGTCCTCGGGCGTCTCGGCCCGGATGCCCACGCAACCCATGGCTTCGGCCCACTTGACGTAGTCGGGCAGGTCCGGCGAGAGGTACACCTCGGAGTAGCGCTCCTCGTAGAACATCTCCTGCCACTGGCGCACCATGCCGAGATACGCGTTGTTCAAGATGGCGATCTTGACCGGGATCTGCTCCGAGCTGGCGGTGACCAGCTCTTGGGCGGTCATCTGGAAACACCCGTCGCCGTCGATGGCCCACACCGTGCGATCGGGGCGGCCCACCTTGGCGCCGATGGCGGCGGGCACGGCGAAGCCCATCGTCCCGGCCCCGCCCGAGTTGACCCAGGTGTAAGGGTGCTCGAAGTTCCAGTACTGCGAGGCCCACATCTGGTGCTGGCCCACGCCGGCCACCACGACGGTGTCCTCGGGTGCGGCGTCGCGCAGCTGCTCCACGACGCTCTGGGGCTTGATGGCATGGCCGTCTCCTGCGTCGTAGTGGAGCGGGTAGCGCGCCCGCCACTCGTCGATCTGGCGCCACCAGGGCGCCAGATCCCGGGTGACCGGCCGATCGGCCCGGGCGCCCATGGCCACCAGCAGCTCCTCGATCACCAGCCGGCAGTCACCGGCGATGCCCACATCGGGCACGCGGACCTTGCCCAGCTCGGCGGGATCGATGTCGACGTGGACCACCTTGGCCTCCGGGGCGAAGGCGCTGATCTTCCCGGTGACCCGGTCGTCGAACCGGGCCCCCAGGCTGACCAGCAGGTCGCTGCGCTGCATGGCGGTCACCGCGGTGTAGTGGCCGTGCATGCCGGGCATGCCCAGTGCCTGGGGGTGCGAGTCGGGGAAGGCGCCACGGGCCATCAGCGTGGTCACCACCGGGATCCCGGTGCGCTCGGCGAGGGCCCGCAGCACCTCGGCCGCTCGCGCCTTGAGCACGCCGCCGCCCACGTAGAGCACTGGCCGCTCCGACGCCGCGATCAGCTCCGCGGCCCGGCGCACCAGAGCGGGGTCACCGAAGCTCACCGGGTGGTAGCCCGGCAGGTCGAGCTCGTCGACCGATGACGGCCAGTACCACTCCATCGTGGCGTTGGCGATGTCCTTCGGAAAGTCGATGAGAACCGGACCCGGCCGGCCGGTGGTGGCGACGTGGAAGGCCGCGGCCACCACCCTCGGAATGTCGTCGACGTCCTTGATCAGCCAGTTGTGCTTGGTGATGCCCATGGTCACGCCGGTGATGTCGCACTCCTGGAAGGCGTCGGTCCCGATGGAGCCGGTCGCCACCTGGCCCGACACGACGATGAGCGGTGTCGAGTCCATGTAGGCGTTGGCCAGCGGCGTGACGATGTTGGTGGCGCCCGGGCCACTGGTGACCATGGCCACACCCGGCCGGCCGGTCACCTGGGCGTAACCCTCGGCCATGTGGCCGGCTCCCTGCTCGTGGCGCACCAGGACGTGGCGGATGGACGAGTCGATGATGGGGTCGTACACGGGCAGGATGGCGCCGCCCGGGAGACCGAACATGACGTCGACCCCCTGCATCTCGAGGCTCTTGATGAGGGCCTGGGCCCCTGTCAGCTTCATCGTGGCTCTCCTGTTCCCTGTTCCCTGTTGCCCTGTTGCCCTGTTGCTCTCTTGGCCGCCCTGTTGCGCGGTGTCCGTGTGTTGTGTGCGTGTCGGTCGAATCGGTCCGGAAATTGAAACGACCCCCCGTCAGCGGGAGGTCGAGAAGCGCGCGTTGCGATGTGGGCGCGCTTCTACGTGACGAGTACCAGGATCTCGGGGCGGCTACGGGCGGCGCTCATCACCGTCCCATTGTGGCACGGCCGCCGCCCCTGGACAACCCGGCTCGGCACAGCGGCACGCGTCGTTCGGCTTCAGGCCTGGGTGACCGCCCCCTGGTCGGCGCCGCTGACCAGCCGGGCGAACTTGGCCAGGGCCCCCGAGGTGTACCGAGGCTCGAAGGCCTTGAGCCCGCCGGCCCGCCGGGCCAGCTCGGTCTCGTCGACCACCAGATCCAAGGTGTGCGCCGAGACGTCGACGACGATGCGGTCCCCGTCGCGCACCAGCGCGATGGGACCCCCGTCAAACGCCTCGGGCGCCACGTGGCCCACGCAGAAGCCGTGGGTGCCGCCGCTGAAGCGACCGTCGGTGACCAGTGCGCAGTCGCCGCCGCGCCCGGCGCCCTTCATGGCCCCGGTCACGGCCAGCATCTCGCGCATGCCCGGACCTCCCTTGGGCCCCTCGTAGCGGATCACCACGACGGTGCCCGGCTCGATGGACCCGGCCAGGATGGCCTCCATGGCGGCGGGCTCCCCGTCGAAGACCCGTGCCGTGCCGTCGAACTGCAAGGTGTCGATCCCGGCCACCTTCACCACGCTCCCCTGCGGCGCCAGCGTGCCGCGCAGCACGGCGATGCCACCGTGCGCGTGGATGGGACGGTCGAGCGGGTGCACCACCTCGCCGTCGGGCGCCGGCGGGTCCAGCGCCGCCAGGTTCTCCGCCACCGTCTTGCCCGTGACGGTCAGACAGTCGCCGTGGAGCAGTCCCGCCCCCAGGAGCTCTCGCATCACCACGGGCACCCCGCCGATGCGGTCCACGTCGAACATGTGGTACCTGCCGTGGGGTTTGGTGTCGGCGAGATGCGGCACCCGGGCGGCCACGGCGTTGAAGTCGTCGAGCTCGAGCTCCACCCGGGCCTCGTAGGCGATGGCCAAGAGATGCAGCACCGCGTTGGTGGAGCCGCCCAGCGCCATGACGACGGCGATGGCGTTCTCGAACGCCTCCTTGGTCATGATGTGCCGGGGACGGATCCCCTGCTCGAGCAGACGCACCACGGCGCGCCCGGACTCGAAGGCGAAGTCGTCGCGTCGCCGGTCCACCGCCGGCGCCGACGCGCTGCCGGGGAGCGACATCCCGAGGGCCTCGGCCACCGAGGCCATGGTGTTGGCGGTGAACATCCCGGCGCAGGAGCCCTCGGTCGGACAGGCGTTGTGCTCAATGGCGCTGAGCTCCTCGTCGCTCATGGCGTCGACGGCGTTGGCCCCCACCGCCTCGAAGACGCTCACGATGTCGAGGGCACGATCGCCCAGGCGGCCCGGCATGATGGATCCGCCGTAGAGGAACACGCTAGGCAGGTTCACTCGGGCGGCGGCCATGAGCATGCCGGGCAACGACTTGTCACACCCGGCGAAGGTGAGCAGCCCGTCGAACCGCTCGGCGTGCATGACCACCTCGACCGAGTCGGCGATGAGCTCCCGGCTCACCAACGAGGCCCGCATCCCCTCGTGGCCCATGGAGATCCCGTCGGACACCGCCACGGTGACGAATTCGAAGGGGAACCCGCCGGCGTCGCGCACGCCGAGCTTGGAACGCTTGGCCAGACGGTCGAGCGGGAGGTTGCACGGGGTGACCTCGTTCCAGCTACTGGCCACACCGATCTGCGGCTTGTCCCAGTCGTCGTCGGTCATCCCCACGGCACGCAACATGGCCCGGGCCGGGGCGCGTGTCGCGCCCTCGGTGACCTCGTGGCTGCGGATCTTGACGCCGGTGCGCTCGCCCTGGTCGATGTTCATGGCCGCCCAGCATACGACGGTCGATGTGCATCGCCCCCGGGCCTCGACCACCTAGAGTTCTGCCGTGGCGACCGAACGGGAATCGCTTCTCGCCGACATGCGCGAGCTCGACAAGGCCATCGGAGCGCTCCAGGAGGCCTTGGAAGCCGCCAAGCAGACGCACCGCCGATTCGGTCGCGTCGTCGCGCACCACGGGTCGATCGAACAGGCTTTCCTCGACGTCCGGGGCGACCAGACCCGCGTTCAGCTCAACGAGAGCCTCGACGCTCTCGAAGCGGCGCGCCACCGGGTGAGGACGGGCATCGTCGCCCTCGGCCTGTCGGAGGGACTCAGCATCGGCCAACTCGGTCGAAAGTTCGAATTCTCCCGCCAGCTGGCATCTCGCTACGCCAAGGAGGCACGCTCCGACACCGAGGAGAACGCCACGCTCGGTCCCGACGGAAGCTAAGCGGGCGCGGGATTCGGGACCGGCGTCACCTCCACCCCGATGGTCGGGAGCGACCGGTCCATCCACGCGGGCAGCCACCAGTTGAGCGGACCGAGGATCTCCATGACCGAGGGCACCAGGACCATGCGCACGATGGTGGCGTCGACCAGCACGGCCGTGGCCAACCCGAGTCCGAACACCTTCAAGATGTGCAGCGGGTCCTTGATCACGAACGAGCCGAAGACACAGAACATGATGGCGGCGGCCGCAGTGATGATGCGGCCGGTCAGGGCCAGGCCGTCCGCCACGGCGGTCGAGTTGTCCCCGGTGCGCAGCCACTCCTCGCGGATGCGCGACAGCAGGAAGACCTCGTAGTCCATGGACAGGCCGAAGAGGATGACGAAGAGGGCGACGGGGATCCAGGGATCGATGGGCCCCTTCTCGCCGATACCGACGATGCTGCCCGCCCAACCCCACTGGAACACCGCCACCATGACCCCGTAGGCGGCGCCCACGCTCAGGAGGTTCATGACCACCGCCTTGAGCGGCAGCACGAGGGACCGGAAGACGGTCATGAGGAGGAGGAAGGACAGCACCAGCACGGCGCCGATGACGATGAAGAGGCGGTGCCCCAGGAAGGCCGCGGCGTCGATGCTCCCCGCCGTCTCCCCGCCCACCTGGGCGTTGACGTCGGTCCCGTCCACCACGGGCGGGATCACGTCGTTGCGCAGGGTCTGCACCAGCGCCTCGGTCTGCGCCGACTGCGGGGACGTGGTCGGATAGGCGACGATCACCGCGCCGGTGTCGTAGGGGTTGAACTCGGCCGGGGTGACGAAGGCCATCCCGTCGTGGTGGGCGGCCATGGCCGCCTGGAGCTGCTCCACGGTGGCCCGGTCGCTCGGTCCGTGCATGTCGACCGCGACGACCAGCGGCCCGTTGAAGCCAGGCCCGAATCCCTGTGCCAGCAGATCGTAGGCCTGCCGGGTGGTGAGCGATGTCGGGTCGTTCCCGGCGTCGGTGAAGGCCAGGCGCATACCGAAGACCGGGAGGGCCAGCGTCACCAGCACCAACACGGCGAGAACACCGGTGAGCCAGGCCCGCCGCTGCACGAAGCGGCTCCAGCGATGCCAGAACCCGTGTTCGGATGGCGGTCCGCCGCTCTGCAGCAGGCCGGGCAGATGCAGCTTGTCGATGGCGCCGCCGGCGAAGCCGAGCATGGCCGGCAGGAGGGTGAGCGCGGCCACCAGCACCATGAGCACGGCGGCGATGCACCCGGTGGCCAGGCCGACCATGTAGGGCTGGCCGATCAGGAACAGCCCGAAGAGCGAAATGACCACCGTGCTCCCGGCGAAGAGCACCGACCGGCCCGAGGTCATGAGCGAGGTCACGACGGCGTCGCGTCGGCGCGCGCCCCTCGAAGAGCCCCTGCCGGTAGCGGGTGACGATGAACAGCGCGTAGTCGATGCCCACGCCGATGCCGATCATGGCGGCCATCTCGGGCGAGAAGTTGGGCACCACCAGGACGTGGGTGAACAGCTCGAGCAGCGCGATGCCGATCCCGAGCCCGCACAGGGCGGTGATCACGGGCAGGCCCATGGCCACGACGGAGCCGAAGGCCAACAGCATGATGATCATGGCGGCCGTGATGCCGATCCCCTCGCTCGGACCCGGCGCCGCGCTGACCGCGGCCGAAATGGGCGAACCACCCAGGGCCACGGCAAAGCCCGGGCGGGCCGCCGACTGCGCCGTGGCGATCAGCTTCTTGAGATCGTTGGTCGAGAGATCGGCCGTGTCCTTCGAGAACTGCACCTGGGCGAAGGCGATGGTGCGGTCGGGCGCGATCTGGTGCGCTCCCGCCGCCGAGAAGGGGCCGGTGACGGAGCGGACCTCCGGCAACGACGAGACGCTGGCCACCACGTGGTCAATGGCGGAGCGATGGTCGGGGATGGGAGTGGCGGTGTGAAAGACGATGTCCGCCGTGTCGCCCGACTTGGCCGGGAACCGGGCCGCCAGGATGTTCGAGGCCTGTTGGGACGGCGTGTTGCCCGCGGTGAACTTGTTGAGGAATCGGGTTCCCACCCCCTGGGCGAGCACCGTGACCAAGACGATGGCCACCAGCCAGGCCACCAGGACCAAACGCCGCCGGTCGTAGCAGCGCCCGGCCAGGCGGCCGAGCGCGGTCTCCGTCTCGGGAGCGGGCGTCGCGACCCCCTCCCCGCTCAGCCTCGGGCCCCCGTAAGATTCACCATTGATGAGTTCTACCATGGAATTCCCCGCTGGTGAAACCCCTCTGAGCGGCCATTTGGCAAGGCCCGCCCTCCGGGGCGGCCCACCATGAGCGCCGTCGGCCGCCGTCCCGGCAACGCCGACACCCGGGGCGAGATCGTCGAGGCGGCCCGACGCGTCTTCGGCGCCCAGGGGTACGACGGAGCGAGCCTGCGGGCCGTCGCCCGTGAGGCGGGCGTCGACCCCGCCCTCGTCCACCATTACTTCGACGGCAAGCCCAGCCTCTTCATGGCGGCCATGGGACTCCCGTTCGACCCCCGCGACGTCAAGGCCCAATCGGACGTGACGGACGTCTCGGGGTCGCACTCCATGCCGCGCACCATTGAGGTCTTCCTCACCATGTGGGACCGGGCCGAGGGATCGGGATCGTCCTTCTCCTCGTGCATCGCGGCCATGGCGGCGTCACCCCGCGTGGCCGACGCCATGCGCGAGTTCGTCAGCGAGCGCGTCTGGAGCACCATCACGCCCATCGACGGTGAGGACGAGGCCCTGGTCGCACGGCGTCGGGCCCTGATGTCCTCACAGCTGATGGGCCTGGCCTTCGTGCGCTACTTGCTACGCGTCCCGCCGCTCTCGACGGCCAGCCCCCGCGAGATCGGGCGATGGGTCGGCCCGACGCTCGAGCGGTACGTCAAAGGACCGCTCGACCCGGGCTCGGAGGCCCGTGCGCCCGGTCCGAGCCCGGAGGGAGGATCGAGAGGCCGCTCCGCGAGCGACCACCCCCCGAGCTAGGACGCCCGCCGGCGGCGCAGCTCGGCCGCCACCTCCTTGCCGTTGGCCTTGCCCGAGGTGGCCTGCATCACCCTCCCGGTGAAGAAGCCCATCAGCTTGTCGTCGCCGTCGCGAAAGCGCGCCCACTCGTCGGGGTGGGCGGACACGACGTCGTCGAGCACCGACCCCAGCACGTCGGGCTCGAGCGCCTCGAAGCCCATCTCCTGGGCGACCCGGGCCGGGTCCCCGCCGCCCCGCTCGAGCAGGGCGCCGAGCACGGCCTTGGACTGGGTGGCCGAGAGCTGGCCGCCGGACTCCATCTGCAGCAACGCGGCGAAGGACTCCACCGGCAGCCGGGCGGCCGCGTCGCTCTGCGCCGCCACCTCGTTGGCCGCCCGAGCCAGGGCCAGGCCCACCGGTGCCCCGGCGTCGGCGGCGGCCCGCACCAGCGAGTCGAGGCCGAGGTCGACGACGGCGCGGAGCTGGTCCACTTCGGCATCGCTCGGCGCGCCGCCGAGTGCCTCGACCAGCGCGGCGCGCCGTTCGGAGGGCACGGTCCCCAGGCCGGCTCGCACGCGGTCCTGCCAGGCCGCGTCGGGCGCCAGAGGGACCAGGTCGGGCTCGGGGAAGTACCGGTAGTCGTTCGCCTCCTCCTTGGAACGCAAGGCGTCGGTCCGACCAGCGGACTCGTCCCAGTGGCGCGTCTCCAGGGCGACCGCGCCGCCGCTCTCGAGCACCCCCACCTGGCGCGCCGCCTCGTACTCGACGGCCCGGACCAGCGAGCGCAGCGAGTTGAGGTTCTTGATCTCGCACCGCGTGCCGAACTCGGCCCGGCCGCGGAGCCGCACCGAGACGTTGGCGTCCACCCGCATGGAGCCCTCCTCCATGCGACCGTCCGACGCGCCGGTGGCCACCAGAACGCCCCGGAGCTCGGTCACGTACGCCTTGGCCTGAGCCGCCGAGCGAAGGTCGGGCTCGCTGACGATCTCGACGAGGGGCACGCCCGAGCGGTTGTAGTCGACCAGGGCGTGCTCGGCCGCGTTGATCCGCCCGCTCGCGCCGACGTGGGTGAGCTTGCCCGTGTCCTCCTCCATGTGGGCGCGGGTGACCCCGACCCGGAACCCGTCGGGGAGCTCGAGCCAGCCTTCGGCGTTGAGCGGCAGGTCGTACTGGCTGATCTGGTAGTCCTTGGCCTGGTCGGGATAGAAGTAGTTCTTGCGGGCGAAGGTCGACGGACGGATCTCGCAGTGCAGTGCCTCACCGATGCGCATGGCCAACTCCACGGCGTGCTCGTTGAGCACGGGGAGCGAACCGGGCAGGCCGAGGCAGATAGGGCAGATGTTCATGTTGGGTTCGTCGCCGAAGGCGTTGCGGCACCCGCAGAACAGCTTGGTCGTCGTCAACAGCTCGCAGTGGACCTCGAGCCCGATCACCGTCTCCCAGTCGGTTCCGGTGTCGCTCACGGTGCCACCACCGGCGGCGCATGGTCCTCGACCACCTGGGCCACGCGCAGCATGGTCGCCTCGTCGAGCGCCGGCGCCAGCACCTGCACCCCGACGGGCAGGCCGTCCGCCCCGGTTCCGAACGGAACGGAGACGGCGGGGTGGCCGGCCAGGTTGGAGGGGATGGTGCACACGTCGCTCATGTACATGGCCATCGGATCGTCCACCTTGGCCCCGAGGTCGAAGGCGGTCGTGGGCGCCGTGGCGCCGAGCAGCACGTCCACCGAGGCATAGGCACGGGCGAATGCCTCCATGACCAACGTGCGCACCCGTTGGGCCTGCACGTAGTAGGCGTCGTAGTAGCCGGCCGACAGGGCGTAGGTGCCGAGCATGATCCGGCGCTTCACCTCGGCGCCGAAGCCTGCCGTCCGGGTGGCCGTGTTCATGCGCGCCACGTCGTCGGCCTCCACCCGCAACCCGTAGCGGACGCCGTCGTAGCGGGCCAGGTTGGACGACGCCTCCGCCGGAGCGATGAGGTAGTACGCCGAGAGCCCGAAGGAGAACTCGGGCACCGAGATCTCCTCCACCTTGGCTCCCGCCCGGCCCAGGGCCTCGGCCGCCTCCTCCACTCGGGCCACCACGTCGGTGGCGCAACCCTCCACCAGTTCGCGGCACAGCCCCACCCGCACGCCCTCGACACCCTCGCGCAACCCGCTGAGGGTCGGTTCGGGCACCGAGGGGAGCGAGGTGCTGTCGAGCGGGTCGTGGCCGGCCAGCACGTCGAACAACAGTGCGGCGTCCTCCACGGTGGTGGCGAGGGGACCGATCTGGTCGAGCGAGCTGGCGAAGGCCACCAGCCCGTAGCGCGAGACCCGGCCGTAGGTGGGCTTCATCCCCACGACGCCGCAGAGCGCGGCGGGCTGGCGGATGGAACCACCGGTGTCGGAGCCGAGGGCGATCGGAGCGAACCCGGCGGCCACCGCCGCGGCGGAGCCGCCGCTACTTCCTCCCGGGACCTTGCCCGGGTGCCGTGGGTTGCGCGTCGGCCCGAAGGCCGAGTTCTCGGTCGAGCTGCCCATGGCGAACTCGTCCATGTTCGTCTTGCCGAGCGCCAGCGCCCCTGCGGCGCGCAGCGTGCCCACCACGGTGGCGTCGTAGGGGGGGCGCCACCCCTCCAAGATCTTCGAGCCGCACGTCGTCACCGCGCCCCGCGTGCACAGGTTGTCCTTCAGGGCCACCGGCACCCCGGCCAGCGGCCCGGGGTCACGCCCCGCCGCCACCGCGGCGTCGACCGCGTCGGCCTCGGCCCGGGCTTCGGTCGCCAGCAGGCTGAGGAACGCGTGCACCTCGCCGTCGCTCACTTCGACGACGTCCAGCGCCTCCTCGAGTGCCGCACGGGCGGAGCGCCGTCCGGAGCGGACCTCGGCCGCCAGGGCCAGCGCCGACGTCACGGTGCCTCACCTTGAATGCGCGGGACGCGGAAGCGGTAGTCCTCGACGAGGGGTGCCGCGGCCAGGACCTCGTCCCGGCTCAGGCTCGGGCGCGGCTCGTCGGGTCGCAGCACGTTCTCGAGCGCGATCGGGTGGGAGGACGGCGCGAGGTGCGACAGGTCCAGCGCCGCCACGTCGGCCGCGTGGTCGAGCACGGTGCGCAGCTGCGCCGTGAACAGCTCGACCTCGTCGTCGGACAGGTCGAGGCGGGCCAACCGGGCCACGTGGACGACGTCCTCGCGGGTGAGCGAGCGGGGCGACCCGGGCGACCCGGGCGACCCGGGCGACCCGGGCGACGGGAGCTTGGGGCTCATCACGATCCGGGCGCCGGCAACACCGACGTGGCGAACTCCACCGTGCGCGCCTCGATCTCGTCGCGGTCCCAGTCCAAGGTGGCCACGTGGTAGCTCCGCTCCAGTTTGACCTGCTCCACGGGCCCGGTGACCCGGGCGACGAGGACCTCGCTCGAGACAGGGTCGACCACGTGGTCCTGGATGCTGGTGAACACCAGGATGGGACAGGCCACCGACTCGACGTCGGCGGCCACCTCCGCCGCCGCGGCGAACAGCGAGATGATGGGCCGCAGGGGCGTCTCGGCGTAGGACGATTCGGTCACCCCCTCCTTGGCGATGTCCGACGCGATGCCCGGCGCCAACTCCTCACCTGCTTCGACCATCGACTGGGCCAGGGCCACGAGCGAGTCGTCGGGCGGCAACACCATGGGGTTGACCAGCACCAGCCCGGCGATCTCGGGGTGGCGCTGCGCCAGCCAGAGTGCGAGAAGGCCACCCATGGACAGGCCGGCGACGACCACCCCGTCGCAGCGAGCCGCCAACGAGGTGTACTCCTCCTCGACCGCGTCCGCCCAATCGTTCCAACGCGTCGGGAGCATGTCGGCCACCTCCGTCCCGTGCCCGGGCAGCAGCGGCAGCTCGACGGTGAGCCCGGCGTCGGCCAACGCCATGGCCACGCCACGCACGGATTGCGGGTTGCCGGTGAAACCGTGCAACACCGAGCGCGCCGCGGCTGTCGCCCATGGCGGCATAGGGTTCGGCACCGTCCATGATCGGGGCGCTCACGGACGGGCAGCCTACCGGTGGCGCACTGGTCTCCCCGGCCGGCCCGGTAGGGTTGGCGGCCCATGGCGCCCTACGCGTTCCTCTCCGACGAGTGGCTCGACGAGGCGGACCGGATCCGCGGCGAGTACGACGGCAGGACAGCACCCATTGCCCAAGCCGTGCGGATGAACCTCGTGGTGACCGAGGTCCCGTTCTCGGCCGAGCACATCCACGCCCACGTGGACACCTCCGACGGCGAGCTACGGCTCGGTAGGGGGCACCTCGGCGAGCCGGATCTCACCGTCACCATCGACTACGACACCGCGAAGGCCATTCTGGTCGACGGCGACGCCGGCGCCGCCATGCAGGCTTTCATGGCCGGCACGGTGCGCATTGACGGCGACATGGGCAAGCTGATGGTCCTGCAGTCGTCGGTGGCGGCGGGCGACTCGGCGGCGCTCGAGCTCGCCTCCCGCCTGCGTTCCATCACCGAGTAGCCGACCCTCGGCCGGCCCCGGCCCGCCGAGGGTCGGGCGCCGCTAGTGGGTGACGAGCTGGACGGACGAGCCCACCGGCACGGTCTGCCCGGGCGCCGGCTGGGTGTCCTTCACCGTGCCCGACGGGTTGCCGGTGACGCCCGAGGGCATCAGGCCGGCGGCCTGGAGCGCGGCGTCGGCCGCCGTCACCGAGTCACCCGTGACGTCGGGCACCTGGACCGTGGGCGGACCGGTCGAGATGTTCACCGTGACCGCCGACCCGTAGGGTGCCGAGGTGCCGCTGGCTGGGACGGTCGAGATCACGTTGTTCGCCGGCACGGTCGCGTTCGACACGTCGTGCTCCGTCGCCGCGAACCCGACCGCCTCCAGAGCGGCCGCGGCCAGCCCGTAGGTGTAGGTCGTCGGGATGATGGGGACCGTGACCGGCTGGTGTCCGAGGGAGGGGACGATGGTGATGGTGCTGCCGTAGGGGGCACTGGTCGGGTTCTGGGTGGACCCGTACGACCACGAGATGATGACGGTGGACTTCACCGAATCGTCGTACTGCCCCGGCGTGCACGCGGCCACCAGATGCACGGCCTGCAGCGCCGGAGCGGCAGTGGCACAGGTCATGTTGGCCAGCGACGGCACGGTGACGTCGGGCTTGCCCCCCGAGACCACGACCGACACGGTCGTGCCCTCCTTCTTGGACACCCCGGACTTGGGGCTCTGCGAGAGCACGTCACCGGCGCCGACGAAGAGAGACTTCACCGGAGACCCCGACAACCGCAGGTCCATGTGGACCTTGTCCAGCGCGGCGCGCGCCTGGGCCAGCGGGAGTCCGACCAGTTGCGGCGTGGGGTGCGACGGGGTGAACACGCCGAGCGAGAAGGCGGTGGCCAGTCCGCCCGCCACGATCGCCACCGCGGCGACCACCACGCCCACCGTCCGCCAGATGTGCCGGCGGACCGCGGAGCGCGGCGGACCGCTCGACGGGGTTCGGCGACCGAGGAAACCCCGGGCCCGGCTCGGGGCACCACGACCGGACGGTTCGGCGTCGAAGATCTCGCCCGGACCGGCCCTGGTGCCGATCGGTGCGCCGCCGACCGCCGGAGCGATGGCGGTGGCCGAGCCGACGGCGGCGGTCGCGCCCGACTCGGTGAGCTCCGAGGCGCCCGGGGCGCGGAACGTCGATATCGGGAGCGAGTCCTCGAGGTGCGGCGTGACGAGTGGGAGCGGCGCCGGCGTGGGCAGCGCCGATCCCAGCGCGCCCAGCCGGGCTGCCAGTCCCGCGGCATCGAGCCGGGCCGAGGCCTGAGGTGCGGCTGCCCGGGCCAGGACCTCGTCGAGCGGGCCCAGCGCCTCGTGGCGCGGCAGGGGCTGGCCGAGGCGCGCCGCCAGGGTGCCCATGGTGGTGTCGGTCACGAACGGCACGGTGCCCGTCACCGCCTCGTAGAGCACCAGGGCGAGCGAGTACACGTCGGCGCGGCCGTCGACCGGCTTGCCCTCGGCCGCCTCGGGCGAGATATAGCGCGCCGTGCCCACCATGGCACCGGCCGGTTCGGTCCAGGCCGCTTCGGCCAGAGCGCGTGCCACGCCGAAATCGGCCACCCGCACGCGGCCCTCCTCGTCGAAGAGCAGATTCGCCGGCTTGATGTCACGGTGCACCAACCCGCGGGCGTGCGCGTAGGCCAGGCCCTGGGCCACCTCGGTCCCCAGCTCGGCCGCCTGGGAATGGCTGAGCCGTACGTCGCGGTCGAGCAGATCGCGCAGCGAGCCGCCACCGAGATACTCGAGCACCAGATACGGACCGTCGACGTCTTCGCCCCAGTCGAAGACACGCAGGACGTGAGGATGGTTGAGCGAGGCCACCGAGCGCGATTCGGCCCGAAAGCGCTTCAAGAACGACTCGTCCGTCGCCAGACCTGGTTGGAGCACCTTGACCGCGACGTGACGTTGCAGCGACACGTCCTCGGCCAAGTAGACGTGAGCCGAAGCGCCGGTGCCCAGAGCGGAGAGCAGCCGGTACCGCTTCCCAAGGACCCGGCCGATGGAATCAGAGATCAGGGGCATCGGGGCACACTCAGGCTAGTGAGCCTGGGCGCCGCTTCGGTGGACACCCCCCTCACCAGCACGGCCGCGCCGTCAGCCCGGTGGCCCCCCGGTGGCCAGCAACGTCTCGAACCCGGTGGCGTCGAGCATCGGGATGCCGAGCTCGTCTGCCCGTTTGAGCTTGCTGGCGCCCGGAGCGTCGCCCACGACCACGACGAAGGTCTTCTTCGACACGCTCCCGGGCGAGGTGCCCCCACGCGCCATGATCGCCTCCTCGGCCCCTTCCCGCGTGTAGCCGGGCACGGCGCCGGTGACCACGACCGCCTTTCCCATCAGCGTCTGCTCCGGGAGGGCGGCCGCGCCGGCTCCGCCGGACCCGGTCTGGGCGGCCCCCGGCTCCTGCGCGTTGACCCCGGCCCGACGCAGTCGCTCGATCACACCCTCGTTGGTGCCCTGGGCCAGGAACTCGGCCACGCTGGCCGCGATCACCGGCCCGACGCCCTCCACGGCGGCCAACTCCTCGACCGAGGCGGCGATGACCGCGTCGAGGCTCCCGAAGGCCCGGGCGACGGCACGCGCGCCCGTCGGCCCGAGGTGCCGGATTCCCAGGGCGACCAGCAGCCGGGAGAGGGGTTGGGCGCACGAGGCGGCGATCGCCGCCACCAGATTGCCTGCCGAGATCGCCGCGAAGCGCTCGAGCCCGACCAGCTGCTCGACACGCAACTGGTACAGGTCGGCCGGGTCGTTGACCAGTCCGGCCACCACCAGCTGGAGCACGCGCTCCTCGCCCAGGCCCTCGATGTCCATGGCCGGGCGCGAGGCGTAGTGGACGATGCGCTGCACCCGCTGCTGGGGGCAGTCGATGTTGGTGCAGAAGGTGTCGCTCTCGCCCGGCAAGCGGCGCAGAGGTTCCCCACACGAGGGGCACGCGGACGGGAACTTCCACTTCGGCTTGCGGCGCGCCGGGACGCCGGGTCCGTCGCGCACGGGGCCCACCACCTCGGGGATGACGTCACCCGCCTTGCGCACCACGACCAGGTCCCCGGGCCGGACGTCCTTGGCGGCCACTTGGTCCTCGTTGTGGAGCGTCGCCATGCCCACCGTCGACCCGCCGACGAACACTGGCTCGAGCTGTGCGAACGGAGTGGCCCGACCCGTGCGCCCGATGGAGACGTGGATGGCGATGAGGCGCGTGGTGCGCTCCTCGGGAGGGAACTTGAACGCGATGGCCCAACGCGGCGCCCGCGACGTGGCGCCGAGGAGGTCGTGCAGGGCCAGGTCGTCCACCTTGGCCACCACGCCGTCGATCTCGTAGGCCAGCGAGTGGCGGCCCTCTTCGAGCTGGCGGCAGCGGGCCACGACCCGTTCCATCCCCATCACCTGGACCGCCTCGGGGCTGACCGGGAACCCGGCCCGGACCAGACGCGCCAACGTGGCGCTCTGGGTCGCCTCGGGCCAGGCGCCGTCGGGCGCCGAGCCGACCGAGGCGCCCTCCTCCGGATCGCCCTCGACGACACCGACCTGGTAGGCCCAGAAGTGCAAAGGCCGTGTGGCGGTGACCGCGGGGTCCTTCTGCCGCAGCGCCCCGGCGGCCGAGTTGCGCGGATTCACGAACAGGCGGTTCCCGGCCTCGGCTTGGCGCGCGTTCATGGCTTCGAACTCGGCCACGGGCATGTAGATCTCGCCGCGGACCTCGAGCACAGCGGGGTAGGGGCCGCCCGCCGCGGCCAGTTCCTCGGGCACGTCGGGCACCGTGGCCACGTTGGCCGTCACGTCCTCCCCGGTCACGCCGTCGCCACGGGTGGCCGCCTGCACGAAGTGCCCGTGCTCGTAGATCAGCGACATGGCCACCCCGTCCACCTTGGGCTCAGACGAGAAGGACAGCGAACTCAGGTCCAGCTCGGGGTCGACCCGCCGCAACCGCTCACCCCAGGCCCGGAGCTCGTCCTCGTCGAAGGCGTTGTCCAGGCTCATCATCGGCACTCGGTGGCGCACCTCCGAGAAGAGACCCGAGGGGGCGGCGCCGACCGTTTGCGTGGGCGAGTCCGGCGACGCCAGATCCGGGTAGCGCTCCTCGAGGCTCCGCAGCTCGACGACGAGGCGGTCGTACTCGGCATCGGGGATCTCCGGGGCATCGAGGACGTGGTACAGCTCGTTGTGGTGGACGACGAGCCGCCTCAGCTCGTCGACGCGGGTAGCGACGTCCGGGGGGACACCCGCGTCCATCGTCAGGCGGCAATGCCGGCGCCCACGACGGCGTCCGGTTCGCGGACGTCGTAGAGCGCGACCGTCTGTCCCGGGGCCACCGGACGCTGCGGCTCGTCGAACCGCACGGCCATCCCCGCCTGGTGGGCTTCGAGTGCGCACGGCAGCGGACGGCCGTGCGCACTCACCTGTGCCACCGCCCGCTCGCCGGCCGCCAGCGGACGGTCCACCCAGGTGAGCGAGTGTGCCCCCAAGACGACCACGACGCGCTCGATCTCCGACGCGCTGCCGACGGTCACTCGGCGCGCCGCCAGGTCGACGTCCATGACGTAGCGTCGTGCCCCGTCGCTCCCGTGGCCCATGCCGCGGCGCTGACCCACCGTCACCAGCTCCACCGCCTCCACCGATCCGACGGGACCTCCTCGGCCGTCGACCAGTTCGGCCGGGTGCAAGGCGATCCGGTCGGCCAGGAACCCGCGGCGTCCCGCGACGCTTCCGATGAAGCAGACGTCCTGGCTGTCCGGCTTGGCCGCGGTGCGCAACCCCAACCGTGCCGCGTGCGCTCGCACCTCGTCCTTGGTCATGTCCCCTACCGGGAACACGACGCGGGCCAACTCGTCTTGCCCGAGCATCGAGAGCACGTAGGACTGGTCCTTGGCCGGATCCGCGCCGTGCCGCAGGCGGAACCCGCGGTCGTCGCCCGTGACGCGGGCGTGGTGCCCGGTGGCGAGCCGGTCGAACCCAAGCCGCTCGGCGCGACGCAGCAGGCGGTCGAACTTGAGCGAGCGATTGCACTCGATGCAAGGGTTCGGGGTGCGCCCCCGAGCGTGCTCCTCGACGTACGGCCCGACGACGGCCCGATCGAACTCGTCGGTCAGGTTGAAGACGTGATGCTCGATCCCCAGTTGATGAGCGACTCGCCGGGCATCCTCGACGTCGGCCACCGAACAGCACCCCGAGTCCGAAGGCCCACCCCACAGCTTGAGCGTGGCGCCCACCACTTCGTGGCCGCCTTCGACGAGCAGGGCAGCGGCCACCGAGGAGTCGACACCGCCGGACATCGCCACGAGCACCTTCACGTCACCAGTGTGCCACCGCGCTCCGACACCCCTCGTGGCCTCGGATCGTGCGCGGCTCGGGCCGATCGTGCGTCACATCCCGGCGGTGCCATGATTCGGGTCGACGGCGGCTGGGGCGCCCCGCCCCGCCGCTGCCGTCGTGACGGAAGAGGAGGTGCCGTGAACCTGGACTTCACCGATCGCCAGCAGGAGTTCGCCGACGTCGTGCGCGGGTTCTTCGACAAGGAGTCCCCGACCGAAGCCGTCCGGGCCGCCGAACCTCTGGGGTTCGACCGCGGGCTCTGGGAGAAGTCCGTCCAGATGGGTCTGACCGGGATCACGGTGCCCGAGGCCAGAGGCGGCGGGGGTGCCGGGTTCGTGGACCTGGCCATCGTGGCCGAGTGCCTCGGGGAACACCTGGCGCCCGTCCCGCTGGTGGAGGCGGCTGTGGCCACGGACCTGCTCGCCACGCTGTCAGAAGGTGCCGGCGGCGAGCTCGAGTCACTGGCGGCCGCAGCGGTGGACGGGCAGCTGGTCGCCACGCTGGCCCTGCACCCGGTGGTCGCCGGCGTGGCCCGGCTGGTTCCCGCGGGGGCGGTCGCCGACCTGGTCGTGGTCCTGGACGGTGACCGGCTCCTCCTCGTTCGACCCGACGGTGGGCCAGAGGCCCGTCCGGCGGCGGCCGTGCCGAACCTCGGCGCCCTCCCCGTCGCCGACTGTCCCGTCGACCCGTCACGGGCGGTGGTCCTCGCCGAGGGACACGAGGCGGTCGCCGCCCATCGACGGGCGGTCAGCCGATGGCAGCTGCTCACCGGAACCGCCCTCGCCGGCCTGGGCGCGCGGGCGCTGACCCTGGGCACCGAGTACGTCATGGAACGCCGAGCCTTCGGCGTGGTCATCGCCAACTTCCAAACCATTCAACACCGGCTGGCCGACAACGCCACCGCGCTCGACGGCGCTCGCCTCCTGGCCTACGAGGCGGCCTGGGCCGACGACGTGGACCTCCCGGCGGCGGGCACCCTGGCCACCATGGCCTTCCTGTTCGCCGCGGAGAGCGCATTCAAGACGGCGGCGGACAGCCTGCAGTTCCACGGGGGCTACGGATACACGCTCGAGTACGACATCCAGCTCTACTTCCGCCGAGCCAAGGCCTGGCCCCTCATGGCCGGGGATCCGCGACACCTCTACGACGAGCTGGCCCACCGACTCTTCGACACGAAAGGCGACTGACCATGGACTTTGCCACCCTCGACGACGTGGCTGCGGCGCGCCGAGCGCGCCGTGGCCTGGGTGCAGGACAACGTGGACCCCGGGTGGGCCGACGAGCAGTACCGGACCGGCACACATTCCACGCCCGAGCTGCATGCGCGCCTCGCTCGCGACGGGATCCTCGGCGCCGGTTGGCCGAAGGAATACGGCGGAAGCGACGTGGACCCTGACTTCGCCCGGGCGGTGTACCGCCAGATCAGCGAGGCCGGCTTGCAGATGCACGCGTGGATGACGACCTACATGGTGGTGGGCACGATCAGGGAGGTCGGAACCGAGGAGCAACGGCGCGAGTACATCCCGCGCGCGCTGGGGGGCGAGCTCCTCGTGGCCCTGGGCTACAGCGAGCCCGACTCGGGCTCCGACGTGGCGTCGGCCAAGACGACCGCCGTACGCGACGGCGACGAGTGGGTGATCGACGGACAGAAGATGTTCACCAGCTCGGCCGAGGTGGCCACCCACGTTTTCGTCCTCGCCCGTACCAACCCGGACGTGCCCAAGCACAAGGGCCTCACGCTGTTCCTCGTTCCCAAGACGAGCGCCGGCCTCGAGGTCCAGCCGATCTACACGCTGGGCAGCCAGCGCACGAACACCACCTTCTACACCGGCGTCCGCGTTCCCGATTTCGCCAGGATCGGGGGTGTCGACCAGGGGTGGGGCGTGATGAGGGTGGCTCTGGTCTTCGAGCGCGGCGCCGGCATGCCCCGTTCAGCCGAAGAGACGCTGGCCCGGGATCTGGCGCACTGGGCCCAGGGCGCAACGGGGATGGACGGGCGCCCCACGTTCGACGATCCGCACGTCGCCGAGAGGATCGGCCGCATGGCGGTCGAGGAGGAGGTGGCCCGCCTCTTGGACCTGCGACTGCGCTGGCAGACCGAACAGGGTCAGCTGCCGGGGGTCGAAGGGTCGATGCGCAAGCTCTACGCCAGCGAGGCCACCCAACGCGCCCATCGGGCCGCCCTCGACATCTTGGGTCCCGAGGGCATCTTGGCTCCCGGGGTGCCCGGCGCCCCGGCCCATGGCGAGTTCGAGGCCGGTTTCCGCGCCTCGGTCGTCGAGACGATTTACGGCGGGTCGAGCGAGATCATGCGCGAGATCATCGCCGAGGGTCGCCTCGGGCTTCCTCGCAACCGCCCCAACGGCTAGCCGGGATCGGCCCTCTCCGTCCCTGAGCGGCGAGGCGACTACGAAGCACAGTCGTCGACCCAGGAAGGTCTGGGTCGGCTGGTCAGCCGGCGCCGACCCCGATCAGGTCGACCTCGAGGACCTCGTCGACTGCACCGAGCCTCTCCTCGCCCTCGTAGGGCTTCAAGAACCCACTCCGATTCGCAAAGCTCTCAACCAGCTCCGGCCGGATCTTCGGATCGCCCTTGACGTCGGCCACCGAGCGTCCGATGCGCTTGGCGATCTCCTTCAGCCGGGCTTCGTCGAGTTCGAAGAAGCGGATGCCGTTGCCGCCGAGCATCAGGCGCAGCTCGTCCTCGGGGACGTCCGAGAAGGCGAGACGCAGGAACTCCTTGGTGTGCGGCCAGGTGCCCTCGGGATGCGGGAAGTCCCGTCCGAAGAGGATCGTCTCCACGCCGAGGTCGTGGCGGTGTTCCACCTCGGACTTGTGGATGAACGAGGCACCGGCCAAGAAATTGGTGGGCCAGTACTCGCTCGGCTTGCACTTGGCGGGAAGCTGGTCGCGGTGCTTTTCGTACACTTCGTCGAGGTGCGCGAGCGTAGCGGGGATCCAGTCGAGGCGGATCTCGGTCAGCATCACCTTGAGCCTCGGGAACCGGTCGAAGACGCCACCGAGCATCATCTGCCACATGGGCCGGCGGGAATCCACGTTCTTGTTGAGGAATTCGAAGAAGAACTGCCTCGACTCGTCGCTCACCGCGCTGGCATGGGCGAACATCTCGTCGCGGTCGGTGCTCCCAGCCGCAGTGGCCACGTCGTTGTAGATCTTTTCGAGCTGGGGGAACGCCTGGCCGAACTCGGTGCCATAGCCAGCGTGCACGACGATGGCGATGTTTCGCTCGACGCACGTGGCCCAGTAGGGATCCCAGTAGGGGTCGTAGAGCGGCGGCATGTCGGCGTGGTGCAGGTATCCGGGACCGTAGATGCCGGCGAACTTGTGGTCGGCGATCCAGTTCAGCTCGGCCACAGAGGCGCCCATGTCGACGCACGGTCCGATGGCGCCGGTCACGAGGAAGCGATCGGGTGCGAAGCCGAAGGCGTCGGCGGCCCAACGGTTCCAGCCCTTCGCCCCAGCCTCCCAGGCGTCGAGGGAGTAGGCGCGCCCGGTCACGTTGTTGAACATGTCGGCCAGGCGGAAGTCACCCAGATAGATCAGCTCCGCGGCGATGCCCTCGCGGTCCATGTCGGCCAGGCGCAGGACGGGGTCGTACAGTCCGTGCCACTCCTCGCGGTGCGCGTGCTGGTGCTCGGGCAAGGAGGACACCCCGCTCCCTGCCGACAGGAGGTAGATGGCGGATTGGTAGATCTCGGTGTCCTGACGGAGCTTCGGGAGGAGGTCGTGGAACTTCGTGGGGAGGTACTCGGTCCAGAGCTCCTTTGGAACGCCGGCGTGTGAGTCGCCCGAAACGATGATGACGTTGTTGTCCTCCATCAGACCCTCCTGGGTGTCGCGCGCACCATGCTCCCCCGGGAGAGCGCGGTCCGACACGTCGGCCAGGCCGGCTCCCAAGAGGGGCGCCTCCTCATCTTAGCCTGCCAGTAGCCGACTGGCTAGGGTTCGTTGACTGGGTCGAGGCCGGGCCGGTCCCGGCACCCTGCAGTCGTCGGACGACGGCGGGCACCACCTCGAGCGCGCGGTCCACGTCGGCCTCTGTGGTCTCGCAACCCAGGGTGAAACGAAGGGCTCCGGCCGCGGTCTCGCGCGCCACGCCCATGGCGGCCAGCACGTGGCTCGGCTCGAGCGCCCCGCTGGCACACGACGACCCCGCCGAAACGCAGATCCCCTCGCCGCTCAGCGCCACGAGCAACTCCTCGCTTTCCACGCCGGGCACGCACACGTGGAGATGTCCGGGGAGGACAGGGGTGTGGTCCGGCACGGTCAAGAGGAGTTCGGCCACCGCGGCCCGCAGGCTCGTGGCCAGGCGGTCGCGGAGCTCGGCCACCCGAACCGCCGCCGCCTGGCGCTCGACCGCCACCAGACCCAGCGCGGTGGCCAACCCCACCGCGCCCGCCACGTCGGGAGTGCCGCTCCTACGCTCTCGCTCCTGCCCGCCTCCGTGCTGGCGCGCTTCGAGGGTGACCCGGGGTCCGACGGCCAGCGCGCCCACGCCCACCGGCCCCCCGACCTTGTGCGCGCTGACCGAGACCAGATCGACCGGCGCGGTGGTCTCGGCCAAGTCGACCCACGGTGCGGCCTGGACGGCGTCGGTGAACACCACGGCGTCGGGCGCCCGCCGTCGGGTCGCCTCCACGATTCCCGCCAGGGGCTGCATCACTCCGGTCTCGTTGTTGGCCGCCATGACGGCGACCAACGCCACACGCGAGGAGAGGGCGCGCTCGAGCGCCTCACGCCGCACGACACCGGAGGGGTCCACGGGCAGCTCACGCAGGTCCACGCCGATGAGCGCCGCCGCCCGGGCCGCCTCGCGCACCGCGGGGTGCTCTACGGCGGAGGTCAGCATCACCGCCTCACCCCGCTGGCGGAGCGCCGAGGCGGTCGTCCCCAGGACGGCCAGGTTGGCCGACTCGGTCCCTCCGGAGGTGAAGACGATCTCGCCGGGATCACGGCCGAGGAACGCCGCCACCTGCTCGCGCGCCTCTTCGAGCAGTCGCTTCGCCCGTTGGGCCGGAGGGTGGCTACCCGTCGGGTTGCCCAACGGCTCGGCACGCACCTCGTCCATGGCCGCGGCCACCTCGGGTCGGAGCGGCGCGGTGGCGGCGTAGTCGAGGTAGGTCAGGGAACCCAGTGCGACCACCGCTCAGGCGACGTACACCGTCTTGGCGTTGGTGAACTCCTTGAGTCCGAGCTCGGAGAGCTCACGCCCGAACCCGGAGCGCTTGATGCCCCCGAAAGGCAGCTCGGGCATGGAGGACACCATGGCGTTGACGAAGACGGCGCCCGCCTCGATCCCCTCCACACACCGTTCGATCTCCTCGTCGTCGCCCGTCCACACGCTCGAGCCCAGGCCGAATGTGGTGCCGTTGGCCGCCTCGATCGCAGCCTCGAGATCGGGGACGGCGATGACCATGGCCACGGGGCCGAAGATCTCCTCCTGGGCGATCGCCATGTCAGTCGTCACGCCGGTGAGCACGGTGGGGGCGAACCACCAACCGCCGGAGTCGGGGAGCTTGGCGCCGGCGTGCACGGTGGCGCCCTGGGCCCGGGCCGCCTCGACCTGGCCGAGCAGCTCGTCGCGCTGGGCTGCGCTCACGATGGGACCGACGTCGGTGGCGGGGTCGAAGGGGTCCCCCACCACCAGCGCGTCCATGGCGGCGGTGAAGCGGGGCACGAACTCGTCGGCCGCGTCCCCCACCACGATGAATCGCTTGGCGGCAATACACGACTGGCCGTTGTTCTGGACGCGGGCGTTGACCGCGGTGCGCACGCACGCACCGAGATCCGCCGAGGGGAACACGATGAACGGGTCCGACCCGCCCAGCTCGAGGACGCTCTTCTTCAGCGCGTGTCCCGCCGTGGACGCCACCGACATGCCAGCGGGCTCGCTGCCCGTGATGGTGACCGCGGCCACCCGCGGGTCCTCGATCAGCGCCGCCACTCGCTTGGACTCGACGAAGAGGTTGGTGAACACCCCCTCGGGCAGCCCGCCCCTCCGGAAGAGGTCCTCGATCGCCTCTGCGGTCTGGGGCACGTTCGACGCGTGCTTCAACAGGCCGACGTTGCCCACCATGAGGGTGGGCGCGGCGAAGCGGATCACCTGCCACAGGGGAAAGTTCCACGGCATCACGGCGAGCACCGGTCCGAGGGGCTGGTAGCGCACGAACGAACGGCTGGCCGAGGTGGCGATGGGCTGGTCAGCCAGAAGGGCCTCGGCGTGCTCGGCGAACCAGCGCAGGGCGACCGCCGACTTGGCGACCTCGGCCTTGGCGGCGGCGAACGTCTTGCCCATCTCGGAGGTGAGGACGCGAGCCACGTCGGGCACCTCTCCCTCGAGAAGCTCGGCCGCGGTGAGCAGGTGGCGGGCCCGCTCGGCGTAGGTCGTGGTCCGGTACTCGCCGAACGCGGCGACAGCCCGGTCGAGGAGGGCGTCGACCTCCTCGGGAGTGTGGGCGGGGAATTCCTTCTCGATCTCGCCGGTCGCTGGATTAGTGGTGACGAATGGCATGGGTGCAGTCTTACCCGGCGCCGCGGGGCGTTGGTGCGGCGTGGGGGCGCCAGTGAGGATCGAGTGGGGCACACCTTCGAGACGCGGGGTCCGCGGGCGTGCCAGCATGGCCCGCGGTGGAGCGGGACGAACCAACCGGGTCGGCTGCGGAACAGGCCGCGGCGTCGGAGCGCGCGGTCGCACGGGCCCGGACGCTGGTGGAGCAGGCCCGCCGAGTGGTGGTGCTCACCGGTGCGGGAATCTCGACGGACTCGGGCATCCCTGATTTCAGGGGTCCCGACGGCGTGTGGACCAAGGATCCCTCCGCGGAGAAGCTGGCCACGCTCGACGCCTACGTGACCGACGGGGAACTCCGCCGGCGTGCCTGGCGCATGCGCCTCGAGTCGCCACTGTGGAGGTGCGAGCCGAACGCCGGACATCGGGCCCTCGTGGATCTCGAACGAGGCGGACGACTCGACACTCTGGTGACGCAGAACATCGACGGTCTCCACCGGAAGGCCGGCACGGACCCGCGGCGCATGGTGGAGATCCACGGGACGGCGCACGAGGTGGTGTGCCTGCGCTGCGGCGACCGCCAGCCGGCCGCACCGGTGCACGAACGGGTCCGCGGGGGCGACGAGGACCCGTCGTGCTTGGTGGATCTCCCCATTGGGGAGCCCTGTGGCGGAATCCTCAAGTCGGCCACCATCAGCTTCGGTCAGAGCCTGATCGCCCAGGACCTCGTGAGGTCCGAGCGGGCAGCCGAGGCGTGCGACCTCCTTCTCGCCGTGGGATCGACCCTGGCCGTCTTCCCTGCTGCCGGGCTGGTCCCGATCGCCGTGCGGCACCGGGCCGTCGTGGTCATCGTCAACGGAGGTCCGACCGAAATGGACGGAGTGGCCGACGTGGTCGTGCGCGGATCGATCGGCGACTGCCTGCCGGCCGTCGTGGCCGGGTTGCCGCCTATCGACGCTCGGTCGTGATGCCCCCGCCCTTCGCCTTGCGCCGGGGCTTCAGGGCGAACCACCAGATGCTGGCGATCGTCCCAAACGTCACGGCCGCGGCAGCCACAGGCTTGACCACCTTGCGGGCACTGCGTTCGGCCATAGGCGCAGACCTTACCGCCGAGGCCCGCCGCCCGTCGGCCGAACCTGCTGATCACCAGCGTCAGCGTCGCTGGCGCTGGCGATCATGGAGTCCTGCTGGGGGCGGCGGCGACCACGATCGGTCAATCGGCTCGCGAGGCCTCGACCTCGATCTCAATGACGACCTTGTTCCCGACGACCACGCTGCCGTCGAAGAGCGCGTGGTTGAAGCTCACGCCGAAATCGCGCCGGTCGATGGTGGCGCTGGCGGAGAAGGCCACCACGGTCTTGCCCTCCTGCATGGAGGCGCCCTCACCCAGGAATTCCAGATCGAAGTCCACCGACTTCGTCACGCCCCGGATCGTCAGGTCCCCGGTCAGGACCCAGTGCGAGTCGTCCACCCGCCTCATCCCTGTGCTCTTCAGCGTGAGCGTCGGGTACGTGGCGACATCCAAGAAGTCGTTGGTCCGCAGGTGCCCATCGCGCTCGTTCTTGGTTCGTATGGATGCTGGCCGCCTGGACGACAGCCTCGAGGGTCGAGTCCTCGGGGTTCTCCGCCACGGTGAAGCTGCCCTCCACCTCGGTGAAGCGGCCCCGGACCTTGGTGCCGATCAGGTGGCGGGCAACAAAGCCCACTTCGCTGTGGGCAGGATCGACGACGTAGGTGCCGGTCCTGGGAAGGGTTGCAGTTCTATCTGCGATAGTCATCTTCGTTCTCCTCTCGGCGGTCATGTAGTTGACCAAAAAGTTACTGATGCGATAATATCTGACTCAACAGCTACTTGTCAATCAACAAAACTGGGAATCCGGGGGGTTTTCGAGAGAGACTGAGGGTGACATGGGGGATTCGAGGGACGCGGACTTGGCATCGGACACGGATACAACCGCGGCAACGGCCACGGCGCCGAGGAGGGCTGAGGACGAGCAGCCGTCGGCGGGTCGGGACGACGGATGTGGCGTCCTCGGCCAAATGGGCGACGATCGGATCAGGCTCATGGGCCTGATCGTCCGCACCCAACGCCGTCTGACCGACGTGCTGGGACGCGAGCTGGAACAGTCGGTGGGGATCCCGATGGTGTACTTCGACGTCCTGATCCACGTCGCCGCCGGTCCCGACGGGCGCCTCACCATGAGCCGTCTCAGCACCGACGTCGCCCTGACCTCGGGCGGCGTGACCCGCTTGGTCGACCGCATGGTCGAGGCCGGACTGGTGTCGCGCGAGAACTGCCCGCTCGACCGCCGCAGCATCCACGTGGTGCTCACATCCGAAGGTCGAGCCGTGCTCGAGCGCGCCATCGCGGCGCACGTCGAAGGGATCGAGCGTCACCTGGTGGCCCATCTCGACGCCGGCGACCACGCCGCGCTCGAATCGATCCTCTCGAAGGTCCTCGACGCCGGAAGCTGACGAGGAGGTCTCGGCCCCGGAGTTGCGTCGGGTCTCAGCCCGGCTGCGCCACCTTTTCCAACCACACCAGTGCAGGACTCGACACCAGCTTGTCGTCCAGGTCGAGGGCCGTCCCCTCCCCGACTCCAGGTCCGTCGACGATCTCGGTGGCCAGGACCTCGTGGGCGATGGCGTCGAACTGTGACGCCACGGCACCGAGCCCGACCACGTGTAGGCGGATACGGTCCGACACCTCCAGGCCGCTCGTCTTGCGCAGGTCCTGAACCAGCCGAACCACTTCCCGGGCCAGGCCCCGCTGGCGCAATCCGTCGTCCAGCGCCAGGTCGAGCGCGACGACCTCCCCGCCGTCTCGGGACACGGCGTACCCTTCCTGGCCCCGGATCCGCAGCGTCAGGTCGTCACCGGAGAGCTCTACCCCCTCCCCGTCGAGCTTCACGATGATGCCCTCGCCCGCCTCGAGGGCCGCCGCGGCGGCCGCTCCGTCGAGCTGGTCCAACGCGGGCTGGACTTCCTTCATCCGCTCGCGCAGGCGCGATCCGAGAGTCCGGTAGTTGGGAACAAGCTCGAACGACAGCACCTCGCTCAGCTCGTCGGTCGTGTCGATCTCGTCGACGTTGAGCTCGTCGGCCACAATGTCCCGCAGGATCTCGGGGGAGCCCGAGGGGAGGAAAACCAGCGCGTGGGCCAGCGGCTGGCGCACCTTGACCCCCGCTTCGCTGCGGGCAGCGCGACCGAGCGACGTCAACCGCCGGGCCAGGGCCATCTGGTCCTCGAGCCGACGGTCAGGCAGTGCGGCGTCCACCACGGGCCAGTCGGCCAGGTGCACCGACTCGTCCTCGCCCGCCGCAGTGAGATGGCGCCAGATGGTGTCAGCCACGAAGGGGCACATGGGGGCCAGCAGGAGCGTCAGCGTGGTCAGTGTGGTGTGCAAGGTGGCCTGGGCGGCCACGGTGTCGGAAGCCGGCGCGTCGGGATCAGTTCGCCAGAACCGGCGACGGCTCCGGCGCACGTACCAGTTGGACAGGTCGTCGACCAGGTCGCCCACCGCGGTAGCGGCTGCCAAAGGCTCGTAGGCGCGCAGTGCCTCGGTGACCTCGTTCGTGGCGCCGGCCAAGCGGGAGAGAATCCAGCGGTCAAGCGGAGCGCGGTCCGCTGGGGCGGGGATGGTGGGATCCGCCGGATCAAACCCGTTGAGTGACGCGTAGGTGGTGAAGAAGCTGAAGGTGTTCCACAGTGTCAGCAACATGTCACGCATGGCCGTGTCGATGGCCGCCAAGGTGGCTCGGGTGGGGGTCCACGGCGAACCCTGACTGAACATCCACCACCGCATGGCGTCCGCGCCCCGGGTGTCGAGGATCTGCCAGGGGTCGATGACGTTGCCGAGGGACTTGGACATTTTGCGCCCCTCGGCGTCGACGATGTGTCCGAGGCAGACGACGTGGCGGTACGGGCTCTCACCGAAGACCAAGGTGTTGACCGCCAACAATGAGTAGAACCAGCCGCGGGTCTGGTCGATGGCCTCGGAAATGAAGTCGGCCGGGAACGCGAACGCTTCGGCCGAGCCAGGCGCATACGGGTACCCCACCTGGGCCGCCGGCATGGAACCCGAGTCGAACCAGGCGTCGATGACCGGCTCGACGCGGCGAGCCACCGACAGGTCGTCGGCGGATCCGTCTGGACTCTGGGCCACGCCGTCTGCCGCACACGTCGAGCAGGTAAAGGTCACCTCGTCGATCGTCGGTCGGTGGGGATCGATCCCCGTGACATCCCGCCCGCACAGGTCGGAGAGCTCGGCCAGTGACCCGACGCATCGGACGTGCCCGCGCCCACAGCGCCAGATCGGGAGCGGGGTCCCCCAGTAGCGGTCGCGAGAGAGCGCCCAGTCGACGTTGTTGGACAACCACTCACCGAAGCGCCCATCCCGAATGTGCTCGGGGTGCCAGTCCACCGTCGCATTGGCGGCCAGCAGGTCGTTCTTGCGGGCGGAGGTGGCGATGTACCAACTGGGTTTGCCCCAGTAGATGAGCGGGGTGCGGCACCGCCAGCAGTGCGGATACGAGTGGACGTGGGGCGACCGGCGCAGGAGGAGCCCGAACGACTCGAGGCGGTCGTTGATGTCGGCATTGGCGCCGCGCACGTCGCGACCCTCCAGCCACGGGACCTGATCGGTGAACCGCCCGTCGGGACCGACCGGGTTCAACGACGGCAGGCCGTTGGCGCGCCCGATCTGGCGGTCGATCTCGCCGAAGGCGGGGGCCAGGTGCACCAGGCCCGTGCCCTCCTCGGTGGTGACATACTCCCCCGGCACCACCCGCCATCCGTCGGCGCCGTGCGGCGGCGCGAGATCGTCGAAGGGGCGCTGGTAGCGCAGGCCGACCAGCGCGGCGCCGGGCACCCGGGCCGTCACCCGGGCACTCGCCCCCTCCCCCATCACTGCGTCCACCA
Source organism: uncultured Acidimicrobiaceae bacterium (assembly GCA_963787485.1). Classification (GTDB taxonomy): domain Bacteria; phylum Actinomycetota; class Acidimicrobiia; order Acidimicrobiales; family RAAP-2; genus Bog-473. Next base: position 93,224 of record CAWBDF010000009.1, read on the forward strand.
GTTCGTCGGCTACCACCATGCCGTCGACGACGGCGTAGGTCAGCTCCGGGTTGGCGGCCACCCCGGTATTGGAGAGGAGGGTCCAGGGAGTCGTCGTCCATACGGCGAGCGACCGGGCGTCGCCCAGAACCTCGGGGTCGGGGTCGACCAAGCGGAACCGGACGTAGGCCGACTCGTCCTCCTCGTCGCGGTACACGTCGGGCTGACCGAGCTCATGACTCGAGAGTGCCGTGCCACAGCGAGGGCAGTAGGGCACCACCTTGAGGTCCTCGTAGAGCAACCCCTGGTCGAAGAGCTGCTGAAGGTGCCACCAAACCGATTCAATGTAGGAAGCATCCAGCGTCCAATAGGCGGTGTCCATGTCGACCCAGTAGCCGATCCGAGTGGTCAGGCGTGCGAACTCGCCGACGTAGGAGTAGACCGACTCACGACACAGACGGGTGAACTCGGCGATCCCGATCTGCTCCTCAATCTGCTGCTTGCCGGTGATCCCGAGCTTCTTCTCCACCTCCACTTCGACGGGCAGCCCGTGGGTGTCCCACCCGGCCCGGCGGGCCACGAAAGAGCCGTCCATGGTGCGGAACCGACAGAAGAGGTCCTTGTACACCCGGGCCCAGACGTGATGGAGCCCTGGTACACCGTTGGCCGTCGGGGGTCCCTCGTAAAAGACCCAGGGCGGTGCTCCTTCGCGCTGGGCAATGGAGCGCTCGAAGACCCCATGCGCTCGCCATCGGTCCAGCTCGGCCTGCTCGAGGGCGACGAGGTCGATGTCGGGAGGGACAGGGGAGAACACGTGGTCGTTGGTGTCGGCAGGCAGGAGGGACATCCCGTCCCCCTCGGCAAGGATAGAGGTTCCGTCGTACCGGGCCGCTGGGCGTCCGGCCCGGGCTGGGACCCGAGGTGTTACTGGGGTGCTCCCACGTGCGGCGCGACTGATCCAGGCGACGCCAACGCATTGAGCGCGGCGGCGTCCACGTTGAGCAAGGACTCGATCACGAGGTCGGCCAATCCGAACGCCGGATGATGGCCCTCGCCGGTCTCGGGCACCGCGATGCAGGCCATGGATGCCGCCTTGGCCGCTAGCACCCCAGCAGGCGCGTCCTCCCACACGACGCAGCGCCGGGGCAGCACGCCCAGCTCGTCGGCCGTCGAAAGGAACACGGCGGGGTGCGGCTTGCCGTACTCCTCGTCCTCGGCCGAATGCACCACGGCAAACCGCTCGCGCAGGGCGAAGCGCTCGAGGGCGGCGTCAATGAGGCGATACTCCGACGAGGACGCCACGGCCAGTTTCAAGCCAGCCGTCGCGCAGAGATCGATGGCGTGCTCGGCGCCCGGTTTGAGCTCCCCCTTGGTGAGCACCAGCTCGATCACCCGATCCACGATGGTCACTGCCACCTCGTCCGGCGTGGGATCGGGTCCCCACGAATGGAGGCCGTGCCAATGGGCCGTAACTTCGTAGACGAACATTCCCTTGGTGGTGCGACAGCCCGCCGCGGCCAGCGGGACACCGAGGCCGCCGAGGATCTCAATCTCTGCCTCGTGCCACAAGACCTCGGAGTCGATCAGCAATCCGTCCATGTCGAAGATGGAAGCATCGAAAGCGGGCACGATGGACCCTTCGGGCAGGCGGTGTGGCCGGTTCAGGCGGCCAACTGCGCCTCAATTGCCGACACGACAGCCGGGTCCTCGGGCTCGGTCTGGGGCCGGAAGCGTGCCACCACCGCGCCGGCTGGGGACACCAGGAACTTCTCGAAGTTCCAGGTCACGTCACCCGCCGTCCCCTCGGCGTCCGGGGTCTTGGTCAATTCGGCGTAGATCGGGTGGCGCCCCTCGCCGTTGACCTCGATCTTCTCCATCAGGGGGAACGTCACGCCGTACGTCGTCGAGCAGAACTGGGCGATCTCCTCGGAGGTCCCTGGCTCTTGGCCCATGAACTGGTTGCACGGGAAGCCGACCACGCTGAAACCCCGGTCGCCATAAGTCTTCTGGAGGCGCTCCAAGCCCTCGTATTGCGGAGTGAGCCCGCATTTCGAGGCCACGTTGACTAAGAGCAGCGTCTTGCCGGCGAACTGCCCCAGCGAAACGTCATCGCCAGGGAGCGTGTGAATCGGGATGTCGTAGAGAGCCATGCCTGGACCATACCGGCGGCGGGCGCCATCTTCGTCACCGCTTCATTGTTCTTGAAGCGTTCGAATCCTCAAGTTGATGAATCATTGTCTTTTGTTCTTTGCGAACTCTATTTAGCTCATGCATTTGCCAGTTGATTTGTGACTCCATTGCTTAAGATTCATTTTTTGTTTCACGTAGACTCAAGCTCATGACCGCGGACGGGGTCTTTCGGTTGATTGCCGAGCACGAGGCAGAAATCCGAACGGCCGACGAGACTCTCGCCGAGCTCGAGCGCGAGCTCTCGTCGCTGTACACAACCCGCAACGATCTGATGCAGGAGCTACGGGCGTTACGGCAGATAGGCCGGAGACGGGGACTGCCCATCGACACCGACCATCTCGACGACGAGGAGACGAGACCCCCGGAGGACTGGTCGGGCCTCACGCGGGTCGACGCGGTCGAGCAGGTCCTGATTGAGTCCGCCGACTCGCTCAGCCTGACGGAGATCCGGACGAGCCTCCAGCGACACGCTCGCACCGGCGATCCGGTGGACTCCATCAGCGGCACCCTGGCGCACCTGAAGCGAGCTCGGGGGACAGCGATCTCCGACGGGCGCGGGCGTTGGCGTTACAACCCCCACGGGGCCGTAGCCAATCGACCGCATCCTCAATTGCAGCCCTGATCCGGCCGGCGCCGCCTGCCAGGTTTCCAGCAAGGTGGCTCCGGCAAGCGCCGGTTCACCCCAGGGTCCCGTATACGACCCCACCCGTATACGACCCCACCCGTATACGACCCCACCTCCTGTCACGACGGCTTCGGAGGACCCAACCACTCCCTCTGCCGTCATTGACAAGCCACTGGTTCCGACTCGGAGTGACCCACCAGGACAGGACGATCTCGCTCTCCTGAGGGCGTCCCGCTCTCGCCCGAGACGGGTCATACTGACGGAGCCATGGACCCCGACGAACACCCGGTCGGGGACCCGCTCGGGGACCTCGAGGGTTCTTCGCCCACCGCACTCGCAGCTCGCACGAACCGCCAAGTCCTTGAGTTGCTCGGTGTCGCTGTGCTTGCCGTGGTCGCCGCCCTTCTCCTCCGCACCTTCGCGGTGGCAACCTTCTCCATTCCCTCGGGCTCCATGGAGCCGACCCTCAAGATCGGCGACCGGATCATCGTGAACAAGCTGAGCTACCACCTGCACTCGGTCGACCGCGGCAACATCGTCGTGTTCACGACGCCACCCAGCGAGAACTGCGGCGGAGGGCCGGTGTCCGACCTCGTCAAGCGGGTCATCGGCCTCCCTGGTGAGACCATCTCACTGGCTCAGGGACGTGTCTTCATTAACGGGCGCGTCCTCGAGGAGGCGTGGTTGCCCCCAGACATGCGCGACAAGACCCAACCTGGCCCTTTGGTAGCCCCCTTCTCGCTCGAGCATCAGTACCGGGTCCCCGTCGGCGACGTGTTCGTCATGGGTGACAACCGCACCGATTCGTGTGACAGTCGCTACTGGGGGCCGGTCCGCGTGTCGACCATCGTCGGCAAGGTCGATGTCCGGATTTGGCCGCCCTCCAGGTTCTCCTTGTTCTGACTCGTGAGCGTCGGACTCGTGATGACGCCACACGTCTGTGATCAGGGGTTGTTGGTCTCGTCCCGCCGTTCGCGCCGCCAGACGAGTCGCAGACCCGTCCAGGTCTCGTCAATGGCGCACACCTTGTTGTCCACCAGCCCCAGAGGCAGAGCGACGTCCCGGACGACGTGCTCGTCCATGGTGGTGCCGATTCCCGAGACGCGTTTGGGCCACGCGATCCACAGGCCTCCCGAAGGGAAGACCATGCGGGCCAGCGAGGCGACGCGCCGCTCGAACGCACGGCGTTCCCGGAAGAACGCAATCACGACGTGAACGGAGCCGCGGACCTGCCGCTTCACGACAACGGAGTCGGGAAGCTCGATGACGACATCGGAGGGAGCACCGATGAGGGCGACGGTCGACCCCTCCGAAATCCCCAGCTTCGCGGGTAACGGCGTCCCGCTGTATCCCGCCATCACTCGGCGATGTTCACCGCGTCGTAGACCCGGAAGGCCAAGGGAAAGTCGTACTCGCCCTCGCCAACGGCGAACTGCTCCAGGTGCCCCAGCACGAGGGCCAGGGCGTGATCCTGTTTCTCGGGCGGGATGCCCATGAACCCGAGTTGTACACGATCGACCACTGCGCTCGCCGGTCCGCGCACCACAGTGCGGTATGGCATGCCCGAGGCAGTGGCGAAACCCGCCGCCGCCAAGAGACCACGGACGCGGAGGTCGTCACCGAACACGAACGGTCCGACCGGGTTCTTCCCAGGTGGAAGAGCCGGCGGAGGCGGCGCTTCAGACGATAGGGCCACTCCGGTGTGCCACGGGTTGAATTCGGCCCCCTGCCAACAGGCGAATACAAGCTTGCCGCCGGGACGCAGCAGACGACGGATGGCCGCGAACGCCACCTCCGGTTCGTCGAAAAACATCACGCCGAACTGGCTCACCGCCAGGTCGAACGGCTCCTCGGGGACGGCGTCGGTCTGCAGGTCGGCGAGGACGAACCGGACGGCGGGAGCCCCAGCCACTCGACGGCGCGCCAACTCCAAGAGCGGTCCAGAGACGTCCATGCCAACGGCCTCACCTCGGGGTCCTACCCGCTCGGCTACGGCCACCGTGAGGTTCCCCCCTCCGCAACCGATGTCACAGACCCGTTGTCCGGGCTGCGGGTCCGCCACGTCGAGCAAGACCGGCGAGACCGCGTCGGTGAGGCGCTCGCGGTGGATCCACGACTCCGCCCAACCCTCGTCGTTCCAGCGAGCACGCTCGGCGTCGTTGGCCACGGCGATACCGTACCGCTCCTGAGCAGGGATTCCACCCGCCACACGGGGCAAGCACGTCCGCTGCGGCGAACACCCCTGCCTCCGCTGGAGTCGTATCCCCACCACTTTCCCGTGCCACTGGCGGGGCAGTCCGTCCGAAGCAAACTTTGCGATTCAGCAGAGATGGGGGTGTGTCGTCGCGTTACCGCCGCGTTGGCCTCCATGACTTGTGATTCGAATGATCCGTGGTCGACCCCGTCGGCCAGGACGACGTTCCTCGCCGTGAACCGGGCCACATTGAGGATGGTCTTCGCCCGCACCTTCCACCCTTCACTAACCAGAGCTGGCCCACAGACATCGGTCCACTCGTGATGTGCGACCGAGGTCGTAACGGTGGTCGAGATGTCGACCACCGTTACGACCTCCTCGGTAGGATGGCGAGCAGCCCAGTCGGCTACCTGGGGTCGAGATGTTCAAAGAGCGGCCCACTGCTCCAGAGGTTCTGGACCACTTTCCAGCCGGCACGGCGATGCCCGACCCGATGTAGACAACCGCGAGGTCGATCCAGCGAACCCCCCTTGCGTTGCTGCCTCACGCTGAGGTTCCCTTGTGGCGGGGAACGGCAGCGTGGTCGCGCCATTGGTCGCGTTAGTGGGATCTGGGGGTGGTGCATCCTGAACCCACCTCGGTGTCAGCCGTCAGGATCGAGGTCGAAGCTGCGAGCGCTGTCCGATCCGGAAGCCACATAAAGGAAAGGGCATGCGGTCGAACGCGGGATGGGCTTTCACGAGGTCGTGCATCCAGTCGCAGGGGAGCTTGTGGCGAACTGGGTCGACTGTTCCCGAGACAGCACAAACGCGGGGCCAACATTCGTGTTCAATGAGGTCGTTACGGCCGCAGACACCGGCTTCGAGAACAGCCGAACGGACGAGGGCCATGGCGAGGAGCGCACGACCATGATGCCAATCCCGGCTTCACTACCCGAGTTCCAGGACCCGGGATCTCCGGTGGACCACGCCACCCGATTCACTTCGCACGTGATTGCGTCCCGCCCATCCCAACCCGATCCAGCCTCTTGAGCCGTAGACCGTCTGTCGCCAACCCGGTCCCGGATCGCCTCCTTCGCTCGTTCCTCGGCGCCGGGAGTACTCACATACTGGGTGGTACAGACGATGCAAAGCGCCTTCGATTCCGCCTGACCGCTGGCGGGCGATCGCCGGTACTGTCTGTGGGACGGTCATGCGCCACCAATTCACCGCGGGGCCCTGGCCATCGTCCAGCGACGCCGTCGTCGATTTCTGAACACCGTGCTTTCCCTACCGCCCGGGTGCCTTGGGCCCTACGTTCGGCCTTGCGGCACCGCGCCATTCTCGCACCGATCAGCTACGGCGAAACTCGCCGACGCACCTTGCGTACCCGGTGCGTAGTCACGCGGTCGACTACGCGGCGCACTCAGATCGACGTGGCCACACCCGGGTCGCGAGCGTCGATAAGTGAATGCACGTGGATCCTGGCAGAAACCATCTGGACGCCTCAGGTAGAAAAAACCAGGTGGGCTGAATCCGTCGGTCCACTTGCAATGAGATTGGATCAGACCGTCATCGTCAGCCGTCCTTCTGGCCGGGGGAATCTGCCTCTGACCTCGTTGATTGATATGTGTATGGCGCTGGCACGACAAGTTCGTGGGAGGATTCACGTGGAACCATGGCCTGCTTCACGTGAAACTTCCCCATGTTTCGCACAGGGCGCCGCTGGCGTCGTAGCGACGGTGCTCTCTGTGGCCGACTGGGGCGGGCGCCCTTTCGTGCTGCCGTGCGCGTGCTGGGATATCGAGGCCACCTTCGAGGGACGCGGTGGCACCTTCTAGATCCGCCGGCGGGATTCGAACCGTCATCCCGCGGACGTCTTCTGTGGCACGTCATCCCAGGCCGGCACCCCGGCCACGTTTCCTTCTCACCGATCGACAGGTGTTCGGAGCACCCGGCGGAGCTCCCTCGTACTCGGCGGAGGAGGGACGTCGTGGAACATCATTCAGGGCTTCCCCGCGCCTGTCGACTTTCCGGCAATCGTCGTATACGACCCCTCCCGTATACGACCCTCCCGTATACGACCCCTCCCGTATACGACCCCTCCCGTATACGACCCCTCCCGTATACGACCCCTCACGACCCCTCCCGACAACGAAGGTCCTCGGTCGTGCAGGATCTCCCGTGGTTTGACATAGATGGTGGCTCGATAGACCGCGCCATGCGGAATGCGAGTAGTTTTACCTGCCAAAACAGCGAATCAGTGCTGGATGGGTTCACCCAGCACGCTCGCCAGGGATGCCGTAGGCAATCCGTGGGCATCGGCGACCGGCGCGTACACAACGTGTCCGCGCGCCACATTGACGCCTTCGGCCAGAGCCGGATTGGACCGAACGGCGTCCTGCCACCCCAGGTTGGCGATGCTCTGCACGTAGGGCAAGGTGGCATTGGCCAGCGCGTGGGTCGATGTGTGCGGTACCGCACCGGGCATGTTGGCCACGCAATAGAAGAGGGACCCGTGCACCTCGAAAGTGGGGTGCGAATGCGTGGTCGGGCGGGTGGACTCGAAGCACCCGCCCTGATCGACGGAGATGTCGACGAGAACCGACCCGTGGCGCATCTGCGCAACGAGCGCGTCGGAGACCAGTCGGGGGGCGCGGGCGCCCACGACGAGTACCGCACCGACGACGACGTCGGCTTCGAGGCACACCTCCTCGATAGCGTGCTCCGACGAGGCGATCGTCTCGAGGGCACCCCGGAAGTGGTGGTCCACCGTGCGGAGACGGTCGAGGTTGCGGTCCAGCACAAACACCTCGGAGTGCATGCCGACGGCCATGGTGGCGGCAGCGAAACCGGCCACTCCTGCACCGAGGATCACGACTCTGGCGCAACGTACGCCGGGCACGCCGCAGACGAGCACCCCGCGGCCACCGCCAGGACGCATGAGGTGATGCGCACCAACCAGCGGTGCCATACGGCCCGCCACTTCGCTCATCGGGGCCAACAACGGCAGGGATTTGTCTTCGAGGCGGACCGTCTCGTAGGCGATGGCCACGTTGCCGGCGGCCACCAGGGCATTGGTACACTCTCGCGAGGCAGCGAGATGCAGGTACGTGAAGAGGACCTGGTCTCGCCGCGCTGCGAGTAGCTGATACTCCTCGGGCACGGGCTCCTTGACCTTGCAGACGAGGTCAGCCGTGGCCCATACCTGCTCGGCATCGTCGACGACTTTGGCGCCGGTGCGGACGAAGTCGGCGTCGGGCATGGCGGAGCCCCCACCTGCTCCCTTCTCAACGATGACGGTATGACCCGCAGAGGTCAGTTCACGGACACCGGCGGGCGTGAGCGCCACGCGGTACTCGTCGTCTTTCATTTCGCTCGGTACACCGACGATCATTGTGGCTACTCCTCGATGAGGCTCATGACGTGCTTTATCCGTGTGTAGTCCTCGAACCCGTAGATCGAGAGGTCCTTGCCGTACCCAGATCGCTTGAACCCACCGTGTGGCATCTCGGCTACGAGCGGGATATGGGTGTTGATCCACACGCAGCCGAAATCGAGGTCGCGCGCCACCCTCATGGCGCGGGCATGGTCTCGCGTCCAAACCGAGGACGCGAGACCGTACGCAACCCCGTTGGCCCAGTCGAGCGCCTCGGCTTCATCGGTGAACTCCTGGACCGTGATCACGGGACCGAACACCTCGGACTGCACCAACTCGTCGTCTTGACGCAAGCCGGTCACCACCGTGGGCGCGAAGCAGAAGCCACGTTCTCCCACGCGCTTCCCGCCGGCGACGACGCGGGCATGGTCGGGTAGGCGTTGCAGAAAACCTTGAACGCGCTCGAACTGCGTGGCGTTGTTGAGCGGCCCGAAATCAGGGGCGTCCACGTCGGTGCCGCCGACGGTCGTCCCCTCGGCCCGCTCGACCAACGCGGACAAGAGTTCATCGTGCACACGGGGGGACGCGAGGACCCTGGTAGCGGCCGTGCAGTCCTGGCCGGCATTGAAGTACCCCGCTGCCGCAATCCCCTCCGCGGCGGCAGCGGGGTCGGCGTCCGCAAAGACGATGACCGGAGCCTTGCCGCCGAGCTCGAGGTGAACCCGTTTGAGGGTGGGCGCAGCGGCGGCCGCCACCTCCATGCCGGCGCGCACCGAACCGGTGACCGACACCATGGCCGGCGTGTCGTGAACGACGAGGGCTCTGCCGGTATCGCGGTCACCGCACACCACGTTGAAGACGCCCGGGGGAAGGTGCTCAGCCATGATCTCCGCCAAGAGCAACGTCGTCGCCGGCGTGGTCTCGGCCGGCTTGAGCACCATGGTGTTGCCCGCCGCGAGCGCTGGGGCGAACTTCCACACGGCCATCATCATTGGGTAGTTCCAAGGGGTAACGGCGCCACAGACGCCGATGGGCTCCCGACGGATGAACGAGGTGTGCCCCACCATGTACTCCGCCGCAGCCAGGCCCTGCAGGTGCCGGGCGGCCCCCGCGAAGTAGCGGATCTGGTCGACCATGGGCGGGATCTCCTCGTCCATGGTCAGCTGGAAGGGCTTCCCCGTGTTCTCGCACTCGGCCCGCACGAGCTCCTCGGCTCGGGCCTCCACCGCGTCGGCGATGCGGATCAGGGCCAAGCTTCGTTCCGAGGGAGTCGTGCGCCGCCACGACCAGAAGGCCTGCGCCGCCACGCGCAGTGCCCGGTCGACGTCGGCGGGTCCCGAGACCGGCGCCTCGGCGAAGGGCTCCCCGGTGCTGGGATCGATAAGGGGAGCCATCGGCCCGTCCTCGGCGTCGCAGTAAGACCCACCGACGAAATTCTGCAGCCCGCGCATCGGCTCTCCCTTCCCGAGACCGTTGGTTACAGGATCACAGATTGCGCTGTTCCCAACAAGCATTTTCGTAGATATTGGCCATCAAAACGACGGATTTTGCTTGACTCGACCGTATGAGATGACACAATTCTGCATATTGTGGCATTAGCCTTTCGGAGTCCAAAGTGAGGAGGGGACCGTCCATGGTCGACGACGACGGGTCACCCGAGCCCGGCGCACCCCTCGTGTCAGGTGAGCCGGCCCAATCGGGTCCTGCAAGGGGAGGCGCAGGGCGGAGTGGCGCAATGTGGGATGCAACAGTGGGCGATACGGCCCACCCGGTGGGGGCAATGCTCGATGCACCGAACCGGGCCATCATCGAGGCCCTCCAGCGTGACGGCCGCCAGCCCTACGGCGCCATCGCCGAGGAGGTCGGGCTCTCCGAGGCGGCGGTGCGTCGCCGGGTCCAGCGCCTGCGCGAGTCGGGAATCATTGAGATCGTCGCCGTGACGGACCCGCTGCAACTTGGGTTCAAGCGCCAGGCCATGGTCGGCCTCTCGGTCGAGGGGGACGTGCGCCGGGTGGCCGAAAAGCTCTCCGCACTCGACGAAGTCGCCTACGTCGTCATGTGCGCGGGGTCGTTCGACCTCTTGATCGAGATCGTCTGCGAGGACGACGAGCGCTTGCTCGCCGTCCTCAACGACTCGATTCGATCCATCACGGGCGTGCGAGCCACCGAGACCTTCTTGTACCTGAAGCTGGCCAAGCAGACCTACACCTGGGGCACGCGATGAGCGGTCCCACCGAGACCCAGAAGGAAGAGGACCATGGCGAACACCCCTGCTCCCGGGGCCCGCTCGAGTTGGGGGGCTGGCGGATCGAGGTTGGACCAGCCGCCCCTGGCGGAGGGTATGAGCACCGAGACCCCGCACCTGAGCGCCCAGGCGGCGCGTCACCTGTGGTTGCACTTCAGCCGTATGGGCTCCTACACCGACCACGAGGTCCCGGTCATCGTGCGCGGCGAGGGAGCGTGGGTGTGGGACCAGCATGGGAAGCGGTACCTCGACGGCCTGGCCGGCCTGTTCACATCGCAGATCGGCCACGGGCGGACCGAGTTGGCCGAGGCCGGCGCCAAGCAAGCACAGACCCTGGCCTACTTCCCTCTGTGGACTTACGCGCACCCTCGCGCCATTGAGCTGGCCGAGCGGTTGGCGTGGTACGCGCCAGGCGATCTCAACCGAGTTTTCTTCACCACAGGCGGCTCGGAGGCAGTCGAGTCGTCCTGGAAGCTGGCCCGCCAATACTTCCGGCTCCAAGGACAACCGCAGCGGACCAAGGTGATCAGCCGATCAATCGCCTACCACGGCACGTCGCTCGGCGCGTTGTCCATCACGGGAATTCCCGAACTGCGCACGCCCTTCGAGCCTCTCGTCCCCGGGGCGATCAAGGTGCCGAACACGAATTTCTACCGGGCCCCGCTCTTCGGCGACGACGAGGTGGCCTTCGGGCGGTGGGCGGCCGACGAGATCGAGCGTGCGATCGAGCGGGAAGGCCCCGACACGGTTGCGGCCGTGATCCTCGAACCGGTGCAGAACGCCGGGGGATGCTTCCTTCCTCCACCCGGATACTTTGAGCGCGTGCGCGAGATCTGCGATCGCCACGGCGTCCTCCTCGTGTCCGACGAGGTGATCTGTGCATTCGGGCGCCTGGGATACTGGTTCGGCTCGGAGCGCTACGGGTACCAGCCCGACATCATCACGGTGGCCAAAGGCCTCACGTCGGGCTACGCCCCCTTGGGAGCCATGATCGCCTCGGATCGGATGATGGAGCCGTTCCTCGGTCCTGGGCGATCTTTCTTGCACGGCTTCACGTTTGCCGGGCATCCGGTGAGCTGCGCCGTGGCGTTGGCCAACCTCGACGTCCTCGAAGGCGAACGGATCCTGGAGCACGTGCGCGAGACCGAAGTCGCCTTCCGCAGCGCGCTCGAGTCGCTCTACGACTTGCCTATCGTGGGCGACGTCCGTGGCGCGGGCTTCTTCTACGGGATCGAGCTCGTCAAGGACAGATCGACGCGCCTGTCCTTCGACGAGGCCGAGTCCGAGCACCTCCTGCGCGGGTTCCTCTCCGGCGCGCTCTTCGAGGCCGGCCTGATCTGCCGGGCCGACGACCGAGGGGATCCCGTGGTGCAGCTCTCGCCGCCGCTGATCTGTGACCAGGAGGAGATCGACTTCATGGCCTCAACGCTGCGCGATGTGCTGAGCGAGGCGTGGCGCCGGATGTGAGGAACGTGGCGCCGGATGGGACGAACGCGGCGCCGCCGGGAAGCCCTTCGGGATATCAGCGGCTCTCCTTGTGGTGGGGCGCCATTCCTGCCCCATTGCCGGCGCGCCCGGCACTGAGTGAGGACCTCGACGTCGACGTCTGCATCGTGGGCGCCGGCTTCACCGGGCTCTGGACGGCCCTCTCGCTCGCGTCAGCGGACCCCACGCTGCGCGTGGCGGTGGTCGAGCGCGAGGTGGCCGGGTTCGGCGCGTCAGGGCGAAACGGCGGCTGGTGCTCCTCGCTGTTCCCGGCCTCCGACGGCGCCTTGGCCCGCCGGCACGGTGTGGCGGCCATGCGCGCCATGCGTACCGCCATGCAAGAGAGCGTCGAAGTCGTCGGGACGAGTGCCGCCGCAGAGAGGATCGAGTGCCACTTCGCCAAGGGAGGCTCGGTGTCCCTGGCGAGGAACGAGGCGCAGCGGGAACGAGCCCTGGCGGCGATCGACCAGTCTCGGGCGCTCGGGCTGGGCGTCGACGATGTGCGGTGGCTGGGTCCCAGCGAGGCCAGCGAGCTGATCGGCGCCACGAACGTCTTCGGTGCGACCTTCACCCCGCACTGCGCCGCGCTCCAGCCTGCGCTCCTCGCCCGGGGTTTGGCCGACGCGGTGGAGCGGTACGGGGTGCGGCTCTTCGAGCACACCGCAGTCGAGAACCTCGGACTCCGACCGCGGCCGGCGGTAGTGGCCAACGGGGGAACCATCCGGTGCGACGTCGTCGTGCGGGCCACCGAGGCGTGGACGGCCACACTGCCGGGACTCCGACGGGCCATCCTGCCGGTCTACTCCCTCATGGTGGCGACCGAGCCGCTCGGTTCCGCCTTCTGGACCGACGCTGGTCTGTCGGGGCGCGCCACCTTCGCCGACCAGCGCCACATGGTGACGTACGGTCAGCGGACGGCCGATGGGCGCATCGCCTTCGGTGGGAGGGGGGCGCCCTACCACTACGGGTCAACGCTGCGGTCGGGCTTCGACCACGACGCATCTGTCCACGCGCTGTTGCGCGAGACGCTGATCGACCTCTTCCCGGCGTTGCGCGACGCGGTGTTCACCCACGCATGGGGCGGACCGCTGGGCATTCCACGCGACTGGCACGCGTCGGTCGGCTACGACCCTCGGCAGGGAATGGCCTGGGCGGGCGGCTACGTCGGTGACGGGGTGGCGACGACCAATCTGGCCGGGCGCACTCTGGCCGATCTCATCACGGGCACGCCGTCCGAGCTCACCGCTCTGCCCTGGGTCGGACATCGCTCGCCGTCATGGGAGCCCGAGCCGTTGCGCTGGCTCGGGGTCAACGCCGGACTGTGGGCGACCAAGGCAGCCGACCGGGCCGAGGCGCGTCGCGGGCGGCCGAGCGCAACGGCACGCGTGTTGGGCCGCCTCTCCGGGCGCTGAGCGTCTCCTGGCCAGCCGAGGAGGGTCCCGCACACGATACCGCCCCGTTCACGGAGTGGTTCTACACTCGGTCGCCCATGGCACTGGCCCACGACTTCTCCGAAGACCTCGCGGTTCTTCACGACCCCGCGGCCGCTGAAGCCTTCCACGTCGAGCGGCACGGGATCGACTTCATACCCGAGTCCGAGCGCTGGGCCCGCCCCAGGGACATCTTCGGCATGTGGGCGGGAGTGAGCATCCAGGTCGAGTACTTCATTTACGGCGCCATCCTCATGACGTTCGGGCTGACGTTTGCGCAAGTGCTCGCGGTCATCGTCCTGGGCAACCTCTCGTACGTCCTCCTCGGTCTGTGCTCGCTGCAGGGGCCGAACACCGGCACGACGGTCTTCGCCATCAACCGGGCCGCCTTCGGACCGAACGGGTCGCGACCGATCTCGTTCTTCAACTGGATCACCCAGATCGGCTTCGAGGTCGAGGGCCTCATTTTGATCGTGGGCGCGGGGCTCGTCCTCATGACGAAGTCCGGGTTCATACCAGGTGATCCGGCCAAGGTGGCACTCGTCGTCGTGGCCGTGCTGATTCAGGGGGTCCTCCCTCTCCTCGGCCACGCCGCCATCGTCAAGACGCTGCGCTGGCTGGTCGTCCCCTTCCTCGCTCTCTTTGCGGTGATGTTGGCGTTCGCCATCCCGCACGCCAACCTTCACATCGTCAAGAGCAGCGGCGACTGGCAGACGTTCATGGAGGCGCTCGTCTTCACCATCGTGCTCAGCGGGCTGGGGTGGACGGAGAACGGCAACGACTACACCCGTTACTGTCGCACTGACGTCTCCAAGAAGGCGATCGTCGGATGGGTCTTCCTCGGCACCGCGGTGCCCGAGATCCTCATCATGACCCTCGGTGCGCTAGTCGGGACCTTCGTCCTCAACATCGGGGAGGGCACCGGAGGATTCCTCCCCTTCGCCCACCAGAGCGCCATCCCCGCCTGGTTCGTCGTCGTCTTCCTCCTCTTCGCCGTGGTTCAGCTGTTCGGAGTCAACAGCCTCGACATGTACTCCTCGGGGGTCACGCTGCAGGCCGTTGGCCTTCCGGTGCAGCGGTACCAGGCCGTGCTGGTCGATTGCGTCATCGCCCTCGGCGTCACCATGTGGGCCGTCTTCAGCGGCTCCTTCACCGCCTACCTGTCGGACTTCGTCGACGTCGTGATCGTGTGGATCGCCCCGTGGTGCGCCATCTTCCTGACCGACTGGTCGCTGCGCCGCTTCCGGTACGTACCCGGTGAGCTGCAAAAGACCGGACGCGACTCGCTGTATTGGCGCTGGGGTGGCATCAACTGGGCGGCCTGGGTGGCCCAGCTGGTCGGCATGTTCGCCGCCGTGTCGGCCCTCTACGTGAACCCCGCCTACTACTTCCGGGTGCCCACCTGGCTCAACGAAGTCACCGACCATGTGAAGGACGCCGCCGGGTACGGCGCCGACTTCAGCGTCTTCCTGGGCATGGGTGTCGCCGCGCTCGTCTATCTGGTTCTGGCGTGGGGCAAGGTCCGCCGCGAATCGGCGGCGCAGGACACGCTGCTGGGGGTCGAGGGCCTGTTGAGCGGCTGAGACGTTGGGCCATTCGCAGGCGGGCAGGTGGGCTGCTGATCGAGCACCGACCTTAGGCCCAGTCCTCGACCAACCCACCGGCGCCGTCGGGGCGGAACAGCGGCATAGCGCCGAGCGCGCGGACCAGTGAGGCGTCCTCAGCGAGGACCCGTTGCCAGCCTCCCCCCTCGGTCATCAACGTGCCGATCACCACCGGTTCGGAGTCCATGCGCCGGACCAGTCGAAGGGCGGCCGCCAGCGAGGCACCGGTCGAGATCACGTCGTCGACCACGGCGATGCGCTTCCCGCGGACCGCGTCCACCCGCATCGGATCGACGCGGAGTTTCTGCACCGCGCCCGTGGTGATCGACTGCACGGGCTCCGACCAGGAGTCGCCCAGGTGGATCTTGGGCGTCTTGTGCAGGATCACGTAGTCGTCGAGTCCGAGGGCACGGCTGGTCTCGATGGCGAGCGGGATCCCCATAGTGGCCACCGATACCACGAGCTCGGGTTGGGCGGGCTCCATCAGCGCCGCCAACTCGCGCCCTGCCGTCTCGGCAAAGGCGACGCCCATGTCGACGCAGATGAGCAATGCGATGGTCAGGTCTTCCGAAAGGGGGACGAGCGGGATCTCAACCGGCTGGCTCCCCACCTTCGTGGCGTAGGTGTGCCGGGCCGTGAGAGGCATGGCAGCACAATAGGGTGAGGTGGCTCAGAGGCCGGGGCTGCTCTGCATGATGCCGCCGTCGGCGAAGATGGTGGTCGCCGTGATGTAGCTGGCGCCGTCGCTGGCCAGGAACGCCACCACGGACGCGATCTCCTCGGGCTCGGCCATGCGCCCGATCGGGATGGCGCTGTCAAGCTTGGCCAGGGCAGCGGGATCGTTGATCGTCTGCGCGTTGATCGGCGTGTTCACGGCACCAGGCCCGACTCCGACGACGCAGATGTTGTGGGGAGCCAGCTCGACGCCCGCCGTCCTCGTCAGCATGCGCATGCCGCCTTTCGAGAGGCAATAGGCCGTGTTGCCCGGCATGGGCCAGTCCTCGTGCACCGACGTCATGTTGATGATGCGGCCGCCACCGCCCTGGGTGATCATCTGCTTGGCCGCCAGCTGGGTGCCGAAGAACGCGCTCTTCAGGTTCACCGCGATGACCTTCTCGAACTGCTCCTCGGTGGTGTCGAGCACTGAGGTCCGCGTCTCGATGCCCGCGTTGTTGACCATCACGTCGAGGCGCCCGAAGGTCGAGACCGCTGTGTCGATCATCCGCTGCAGGTCATCGATCTTCGAGACATCGGCCTTGATCCCGACCGCCGCCTCACCCAGGCTGGCGATCTTGCGCTCCAGCTCCTCTTCGGCCTGCTCGTTGGCCACGTAGTCGATGACGACCTTGGCCCCCTGCTCGGCCAGGCCCAGCACCACCGCTGCGCCGATCCCCGTGTTCCCACCGGTGACGATGGCGACCTTGCCCTTCAGCTCGTCAACCACGGCGCACCTCCTTCCAGTTCGGACCCCACGGAGCAGTCCGTCGAGCGATGCCTTCACGCTACAGATGTATCCGTGCGATCGATAGGGGCGAATCATCCGTCGTGCCTGTCACGCCTTCACCCTTTGGTCACATTGGCGATGATCGACAACCCAACGCCAGGGCCGCGAGTCATTCCATCGGGGTGATGACAACGGCTTGAGGTTTACCTACGATCCTCAGGGTGACTGAGCAAACCGCCACGGATCTCCAGCCAGAGGTCTTCCCTCCAATTGCCGACTACGGGTTCATCTCGGACTGCGAGAACAGCTGTCTCGTAGCTCCGGACGGCTCGGTCGAATGGTTGTGCCTCCCGCGGCCGGACTCGCCGAGCGTCTTCGGGGCACTCCTGGACCGCACGGCCGGCAATTTCCGCTTCGGCCCCACCGGCACCCACGTCCCGCACCAACGGCGCTATGTGCCGGGCACCATGGTGCTCGAGACGACGTGGCACACCCCGACGGGGTGGTTGGTGGTCGAGGACTTTCTCGTCGTGGAGCCGGTCAGTGACGGCGAGCGGCGAGCCGACTACCGCCGCGCGCCCGGGGACGCCGCCGCCACCGGCACCCTCCTGCGGCTGGCCACCTGCATCGAGGGACATGTCGAGGTGGTGGCCAACGTGGTGCCGGTATTCGAGTACGGGGTCCAGACCGGGATGTGGGACTACGAGGGCGACGGCTATGAGACCATGACGGTCCGTCCCCCGGTCGGCGACCCGGTGCTCACCGTGACCTCGACCATTCGCCTCGGCGCAGTCGGGGCCCGCTGCTACGGCCGCTCGACACTCGAGAAGGGGGAGACGGCCTTCGTCTCGGTTTCATGGTCGGGCCACCAGCCTGCGAGCCTCGACGAAGCACGAGAGCAGCTCGCCGCCACGGTCTCCTACTGGCGGGACTGGCTCTCCAACGGCACGTTCCCTGACCACCCGTGGCGCAGCTACATGGAGCGCAGCGCCCTGACCCTCAAGGGCCTGAGCTACGCGCCGACCGGCGCCGTGATGGCGGCCGCCACGACCTCGCTCCCCGAGACCCCCGGCGGGGCGCGCAACTGGGACTACCGATACACCTGGATCCGCGACTCGTCTTTCATGCTGCGCTCGCTGTACCGGCTGGGTTTCGACTGGGAGGCCCTCGAGTACTTCGCCTTCATCATTGAAGCGCTGGCTGGGGGCAGCGGCGACTTCAGCTTGCAGATCATGTACGGCATCGACGGTCGGACGGACCTGACCGAGCACACCCTCGACCATCTGTCGGGCTGGCGGAACTCGCGGCCGGTGCGGGTGGGCAACGGCGCCTGGGATCAACACCAGAACGACGTGTGGGGCATGCTCCTCGACGCGGTGGACATTCACCTCCGCCAGGGCGCTTCCCAGATCGTCAAGCCGATGTGGGAGGGCCTGGCCAAGATGGTGGAGGCGGCCATCACGCACGCGGGGGACCCCGACCAGGGCATCTGGGAGATCCGGGGCGACCCCGAGCACTTCACCGCCTCCAAGGTCCTGTGCTGGGTGGCCATGGACCGCGGCGCCGACATGGCCCGAATCCGTCAAGAACCCGACCGGGCCGAGGCGTGGCGCAAGGCGGCCGACGAATTGAAGGCCGAGATCCTCGACCAAGGCGTCGCCTCGCAGAGCCGGTTCCGCCAGGCCTACGGCAACGAGGAGCTCGACGCCTCGCTCCTGTTGATCCCGATCCTGGGCTTCCTGCCGCCCGACGACGAGCGGGTACGGACCACGGTGCTCGCCATCGCCGACGAGCTGACCGAGGACGGGCTGGTCCTGCGCTACAAGGTCGACACGACCGACACCGGGTTCGAGGGCAAGGAAGGGACCTTTACCATCTGCTCTTTCTGGCTGGTCACCGCGCTGGCCATGATCGGCGAGAACGAACGCGCCCGGGCCCTGTGCCAGAAGCTCCTCGCCTTTGCCGGCCCATTGCAGCTCTACGCCGAGGAGATCGACTCAGATACCGGAGAGCACCTGGGTAACTTCCCGCAGGCCTTCACCCACCTTGCCCTCATCGACGCGGTCGGCCGCCTCATCGAGGCCGAGGGCAGCGGCGCTCCGGTCTAGAGATCGCGGGTCCGGGCGGCCCGAACCAGATAACCAAGCACACTCGCCCTCGGGCGTGAGGAGGTCCTCCATGGCCGAGCACTATGACGTCGTCATCGTCGGGACGGGTGCAGGCGGGGGAACTCTGGTCCACACTCTGGCGCCATCGGGCAAGCGGATCCTGCTCCTCGAACGGGGTGGATTCCTCCCTCGGGAGAAGGAGAACTGGGAGCCCGAAGCCGTCTTCGTCAAGGGCCGCTATGTCTCGTCCGACTCGTGGCAGGACAAGGACGGGAAGGGGTTCCAGCCCGGGGTGCACTACTTCGTCGGGGGCGCCACGAAGCTCTATGGCGCCGCGCTCTATCGCTTGCGCCCGGGCGATTTCGCCGAGCTCACGCACGTCGACGGCGTCTCTCCCAGGTGGCCGCTCAGCTACGACGACTTCGAGCCGTGGTACACGAAGGCAGAATGGCTCTACCAGGTCCACGGTTGCCACGGAGAGGACCCGACCGAGGGTGCCTGGAGCAGCCAGTACCCCTGGCCCGCCGTCAGCCACGAGCCCCACATCCAGCAGATCCACGACGACCTGGAAAAGGCCGGCTACCACCCCTTCAACGCTCCCTGCGGCATCCTCCTCGACGAGGCCAACCCCCCGACCAGCACCTGCATCCGCTGCACCTGGTGCGACGGCTACCCGTGCCTGGTGCAAGCCAAAGCCGATGCCGAGACCATCGCCGTCCTCCCGGCCCTGCAGCACCCGAACGTGACCCTGTTGGTGGACCACGAGGTGACACGCCTGCAGACCGACGCCACCGGCCGCACGGTCACGGGCGTGATCACCCAGCACGGGAGCGCCGAAGAGGTCTTCACCGCCGACATCGTGGTGGTCTCGGCCGGGGCGACCAACAGCGCCCGGTTGCTGCTGTCCTCGGCGAGCGAGGCCCATCCCAAGGGGTTGGCCAACGGCTCTGACCAGGTGGGGCGCAACTACATGTTCCACAACTCCAAGGCCGTCGTGGCTCTGGGCAAGGAGCCCAACGAGACCGCCTTCCAAAAGACGCTCGGGCTGAACGACTTCTACTTCGGCGGCCCCGACTTCGACTTCCCGTTGGGCAACATCCAGATGGTCGGCAAGTCCAACGCCGAAGCCATGAAGGGGGAAGAGCCCCACCTCACCCTCCTCGCGCCCCACTGGAGCCTGGCCGACGTCGCCGCCCACGCCGTGGACTTCTGGCTGACCACCGAGGACCTTCCCCGGCCCGAGAACCGGGTGACACTCGATGGGGGCGGCAATGTGCACCTGGCCTACACATCGACCAACGACAATGAGGCCGAGCGCCTCTATGGTGAGCTGAAGAAGATCCTGAACCATGTCGGCATGGCGTCGCACCACGTGCTCAACAAGAACTTCTACATGTCGATGGACATCCCTGTGGCCGGTGTGGCGCATCAGGCCGGCACGTGCCGCTTTGGCAACGACCCCGAGACGTCCGTGCTCGATGCGAATTGCAAGGCCCACGAAGTGGACAACCTCTACGTGGTCGACACCAGCTTTTTCCCCAGCATCGGTGCCGTGAACCCCGCACTGACCGCCATGGCCAATGCCATCCGTGTCGGCGAGCATCTCACCGAGCGGCTGGCCTGAGCGCCGCTGCCGGGGAGTCGGCGGTGGCACGGGCGGACGGGGTTACGGCGGTTTTCGCCCTCGCAATGGGTGGCCTGCCCTTCGTCGTGGCAAGACGCCACCACGAGGAGCCTTGAGGTCGACCGCGTATCGTGGCGATGCGACCACAGCGTCCCTAGCACCGTCAGGAAAGGAATCACCGTGAGCGCAACCCCACGCCACCGCGTCGTCGTCGTCGGTGGCGGCTTCGGCGGCCTGCCGGCCACCCGCCTCCTGGCCCGCTCCCAATACATCGATATCACGCTGATCGACCGTCGCAACCACCACCTGTTCCAGCCGCTCCTGTATCAAGTCGCCACGGGGATCCTCTCCCCCGGCCAGGTTTCCCCCGTGCTGCGCCACATGTTGCGCCGGGCCAAGAACGTCCGCGTCGTGCTCTCCACGGTGACCGGCTTCGACCTCGAGCGACGCGTCGTGCACACGACCTCGGTTCCGGGTCGCTCCGACGAGTACCCCTACGACAGCCTGATCGTCGCCGCCGGGGCCGGCCAGTCCTACTTCGGTCACGATGAATTCGCTCTGATCGCCCCAGGCATGAAGACGATCGACGACGCCATGGAGCTCCGCCGCCGCGTCTACGGGGCGCTCGAGCTGGCGGAGACGATGACTGAACCGGCACTACAGCGGTTCTGGACGACCTTCGTCGTGGTTGGGGCCGGGCCGACCGGAGTGGAGCTAGCCGGACAGATCCGCGAACTCGCGGCGCGGAGCCTCTCCGGCGACTTCCGCGAGCTCGATCCCGGTTCGGTGCGTGTCATCCTGGTCGACGGAGGAACGGATCCGCTGGCCAATTTCGGCGACAAGCTGTCGGGGTGCGCCCGGACCGCACTCGAGAAGGTCGGCGTTGAGCTGCATATGGGCCTGCGGGTCGTGGGAGTTGATCCATTCGGCGTCGACACCGAGGACACCGACGGAGTCACGGGCCGCTTCGACGGGGCCACCGTGATCTGGGCCGCCGGGGTGCAGGCCTCTCCGTTGGCATCCGCTCTGGCCGAGGCAACGGGGGCGACGACTGATCGCGCCGGCCGGATCGAGGTGCTCCCCGACTTGTCCTTGCCGGGCCATCCCGAGGTGTTCGCCCTGGGGGACATGGCGTCGATCGACAACCTTCCCGGTGTGTGCGAGGTCGCGATGCAAGGTGGGCTCCACGCGGCCCACACGATCAGGAAGCGTCTGGAGGGGCAAGACGGCGTCCCGTTCCGCTACCGCGATCTGGGGAGCGCGGCCACCATCGGCCGCTTCAAGGCCGTCGTGAGCGTGCGCGGTGTACGCCTGAGCGGTTTCGCCGGGTGGCTGGTGTGGTTCTTCGTCCACATCGGATTTCTCAACGGTTTCGGCCACCGGGCCAGCACCATGCTCCGCTGGCTCCAGGCGATGGTGGGACGCTCGAGACCCGAGCGCGTGTTCAGTGTCGGGCACACTGGAGGCGACTTGAGCTTGCCCGACGAGGTCAAGGCCCGGATCATGCCCAACCCGTTCCCCATCGTCGATGACGTTCCGCGGTGGACGGCGCTTCTTTCCGAGGTCGATTCCGACCGTGCAACGTCCACCGGTAAAGATGACGGTGCCGCTGAGGCGACCTGACTCGGCTCGGTGCGCCGCATTAATGCGCCGCGGCGTCGAGGCGAGAACCCGTACGTCCAGCATCGAGTCCGGCCAGGGTTACCGTCACCCGCGTCGGCTGTCCCGTGGCGGAGGAGGCACTTACCGCGACTCTGCGTATCTGGCCCTCGTCCTTTGTGCCTCGGCCGTCCCAGACCAGCTCACCGCGGGCATTGACCGTTCCGTGCACTGATCCTCCCTGTGTCGTATACGGGGGGGTCGTATACGGGGGGTGTCGTATACGACAGGTGGCCGTAGACGTCAGCGGAAATCGCGACTTGCCGGCACGGTCGTCCCCACGACGAGCGCCTCGACAAGCTCGGCGTCGAAACTGACCGCTCCCTGCCCCTTCCTGACCCGGCCTCGGATCAGGAGCACTGGCGCATGTCGGGCCACGTGCTTCCAACGGGCCCACGCGCCACGGGAGAAGACGACGTTCACGTGCCCTGTTTCGTCTTCGAGGTTGACGAACACAGCACCGCGCGCCGTCTCGGGGTGCTGGCGGTGGGTCACCACCCCGGCCACGGTCGCCCGCTCGCCATCGGACAGCGCCTCGAGGGCCAATGCGGTGGCTACCCCTATCGACTCCAGTCGCTCGCGGGCCAGGTGCATGGCCGTTCGCTCAGGGGCCAGTCCAAGCGCCCACAGGTCGTCGGCCACCGCGTCGTACAGGCTGGGCTCGGGCAGCGGTGGAGCTTCGGCACCCACCACCACGCCCGGGAGACGGTCGGGTGTTCCCTGGGCCGCCGCCCCGGCGGCCCAGAGCAAACGGCGCCGGCTGGATGCCGTCCCGCGAGACGACCCGTCGGCCTCCCCGGCGTCGAGCGCGCCGGCCGCGGCCAGGGTCTCGAGCTGGGCCTGGGCGACCCCGGCCCGTCGGACCAGATCCTCGGCCCCGCGCCAGGGCCGGCCCCTCACGATGCGCTCGGCGGTGGCCTCGCCCACCCCGCGTACCGACCCCAGACCCAGGCGCAACACCGGATGGTCCTGACTGGCCGAACCGTCACCCGGGAGGATGTCCTGAGCCTCCTCGAGCGAAGCGCCGACCTCGGAACGGTCCACGTGCGGCCGGCGCACCGGCACCCCGTGGCGACGGGCGTCGGCCACCAGTGACTGGGGCGACCAGAAGCCCATGGGCTGCGAGTTCAACAAGCCGGCGGTGAACGCAGCCGGGTAGCGCAGCTTCATGAAGGCCGAGGAGTAGACAAGATGCGCGAAGGACACCGAGTGCGACTCGGGAAAGCCGAAGTTGGCAAACGCTGCCAGCGCCTCGAAGACCTGGTCGGCCACCGGGCCAGTCACACCGCGCGCCGCCATCCCGTCGTAGAGGCGGGCCCGCATCTTCTCCATGCGCGCCGCCGAGCGCTTGGCCGCCATGGCCTGACGCAATTCGTCGGCGTCGGCCGCGCTGAAGCCGGCGATGGCCACGGCCATCTCCATGAGCTGCTCTTGGAACAAGGGCACCCCGAGCGTGCGCCGGAGAATGGGCTCGAGCAGGGGGTGCAGGTAGGTGACCAGCTCCTCGCCGCGGCGGCGCCGGATGTAGGGGTTGACCGCGTGTCCCTGAATGGGCCCGGGCCGGATGAGCGCCACCTCGATCGCCAGGTCGTAGAAGGTGCGCGGCGCAACCCGGGGCAGCGTCCCCATCTGGGCCCGGCTCTCCACCTGGAAGACCCCGACCGTGTCGGCCCGGCACAACAGGTCGTAGACGGCGGGCTCCTGGGGCAATCGCCCGAGGTCGACCTCCACGCCGTGGAAGTCGCGCACCAGGTCGACCATGCGGTGTAGGGCCTCGAGCATGCCCAGGCCCAACAGGTCGAACTTGACCAATCCGATGGCGGCGCAGTCGTCCTTGTCCCACTGCAGCACCGAGCGGCCCGGCATGCGGCCCCACTCGACGGGGCACACCTCGACCACTGGACGGTCGCAGATCACCATGCCCGCCGAGTGGATACCGAGATGACGGGGGCGGTCGAGCACCTCGGACGCCAGTTCGGCCACCAGCGGTGGCACCTCGCCGCCCTCCGCCTCTGACGCCTCCGCCACTGCGGCGCTTGACGATGCACCGCGCCCGTGCCCGGCGTCGATACCCGCCGACCAGGCGTCCACCTGCTCTTGCGAAAAACCGAAGGCCTTGCCGACGTCGCGCACGGCGGAACGAGGCCGGTAGGTGATGACGTTGGCCACCTGTGCCGCGTGGCGCCGGCCGTACCGCTCGTAGACGTACTGGATCACCTCTTCGCGCCGTCCCGACTCAATGTCCACGTCAATGTCCGGTGGCCCGTCACGGGCCGGGGAGAGAAACCGTTCGAAGAGCAACCCCAGGTCGACGGCATCGACGTTGGTGACCCCGAGCGCGTAGCAGACGGCCGAGTTGGCCGCCGATCCCCGCCCCTGGCAGTAGATGTCCAGCCGCTTGCACACCTGCGCGATGTCCCACACGACGAGGAAGTAGCCGGCGAATCCGAGCTGACCGATGACGTCGAGCTCGTGCTCGATCTGCTTCCACGCTCCCGGCACGCGCTCGCCCTCGAAAGGGCCGTAGCGCGCCAGGGCCCCCTCGGTCACCAGCTGGCGCAAATACCCCTGTTCGTCCATGCCGGCCGGGACGGGGAAGTCAGGCAGGCGCGGCGCAACCAGTCGCAGGTCGAAGGCACAGGCACGCCCCAGCTCGGCCGCACGCTCGACCACGCCGGGCCAACGGGCGAAACGGCGGGACTGCTCGGCCCCCGAACGCAGGCAAGCCGCCGGCGACGACGGCAGCCAGCCCTCGAGCTCGGCCAGTGGGCGGCGCGCCCGCACGGCGGCGAGCGTGCTGGCGAGCGGGAACCCCGCCGGCGTGGCGTAGTGCACGTTGTTGGTCGCCACGGCATCGACCCCCCACTCGACGGCGAGATGCGCCAGAGCGTCGTTGCGCGCCGTATCGAGCGGGTCCCCGTGATCCCACAGCTCCAACGCGACGTTGGCGCGTCCGAACGCGTCGACGAGGCGTCCCACCTCGCGGGAGGCCGCCCGTGGCCCAGCTTCGACCAACGCGGCGGGGACCGCCCCCTTCCGGCAGCCGCTGAGCACCAGCCAGTGGCCGTCAGCAGCGCGTGCCAGGGCGTCGAGGGTGAAGACCGGCTTGCCTTTCTCCCCGCCCTCGAGGTGCGCGTCCGCCAACACGGTCGAGAGGCGGGCGTAGCCGTCGGGATCGCGGGCCAGCACGACCAGATGGGTGCCCGTCGGGTCGGGCTCCCCGGTACGCGGACCGGCCGGGGCCAGCGTCACCTCGCTCCCGAAGACTGTCGGCAAGCCACAGACCCGCGCCGAGGTGGCGAACCGCACGGCGCCGTAGAAGCCGTGATGGTCGGTCAGCGCCAGGGCGGCCAAGCCGAGCCGGGTGGCCTCGGCCACCAGCTCCTCGGGGTCACTGCTCCCGTCGAGGAAGCTGAAGTCCGAATGCGCGTGCAGCTCGGCGTACTCGGTCACGGGCCCGAGCCGGCCCGGGCCGGCTCAGTCATAGAGCGCCTCCACCCACCACTGCCCCCGCTCGGTGCACAACAGGCGCGCCACCCCTTCCGCGGTGACCACCTGCAGGCGGGCCCGGCGACGGCGCACCGACCACCAGCGCTCGGTCACCGGCCACGGACCGGCCCACGACGCCACTTGCTCCCAGGGACCCCCGGCCACCGACAACCGGTCGACCGATGCGGGAAGCAACCCCCGCCCGCTCACCACCATGGCGTTCCCCTCGGCGTCGACCAGCTCGGCACGGGGTGGGGCCCGCAGCACGTCGCTGGGAGCGGGAGGAGGCAATCGGCCCGGCCACGGTGCCGCGGCCGGGTCCGGGTGGGCCTCGGGACTCCCCCAGGGCACCAGCACCGACTGGGTGGCCGGGTCCCGCCCACCCCGCAGGCGGCCGATCAGCACGGCCTCGATCCCCAGGCGCTCCTGCACCTTGACGAAGGAGCGGGCGGCACGGGTGTCAGCCTCTGACGTCCCCCCGAAGAAACTGGGCTGAGAGGGCCGGGGTGGGGCGTCCCCCAGGTCGGGATCCTCACCTCTGGCGACTCGCAGTCGGCGCTCGATCCCGCCGTCGCGCAGTCCGGGCAACTCCCCGCTCTCCCCCCGGGCCACCGCATGGCAGGCGGCCGCGTCCGCTCCGAACCGGTCCGAGACACTCGCCGCCGGCAGCGCGGCGAGCTGGCCCAGGGTGGTCACCCCCAACCGTTGCAGGGTGACGGCCAGCTCGGGCCGTGCCAGTGTGGCCACCGACCACAAGGCGAGAAAGTCCGCCGTCTGCCCAGGGGGCACGATCAGCCCGACGCGGGCAGCCAGCATCGCGGCAAAGAGCCCATCGGCCACGCCAACCTTGGCCGCTTCGCCAGCCCCTGCGCCGGCCGCTGCGCCGGCCTGCCGGCTGGCTGGATGGCCCCTCCGGCTGGATCTCTCGGTGTCTTTCTTTTTATCTTTCTTTATATTTTTCTTTCTGGAGAATGTTTCCCCTGGTCCAGAGGCGCTCCCTACGCGCTTGAAGAGGAGAGATACGACTGCCTCCTCACCACCGAAGAAACGGGCAGGGCCACGGGCGGGCAATGCGCACACCCCGAGTCGGACGGGGTGTACCCAAGGAGACATCTCGCCCACCCGTTCCACGACCCGGGCGAAGCGCCGCGCTTCCTCCCCCTGCGGCCCCTCCCCCGAGAGGTCGGGACACCAAACGACGACCAACCGTTCCACGTTTCTCCGCCCTCTCCACTGCGCCGCTCAGGCCGCCTCCGGACCACAATCCGGGTTGCCACCCGGGTGGCCGCGTGGGCTGCCATCGGGGCCGCGGCGCGGACTGCCACCCGGGTCGGTGTCAGGGCTGCCGTCCGCCGACGCCACTGCACCCGTGTCGGCGGGGAGCCACAGCGAGCACTCGGTGACCCGGCCCGCGGCACGGCGTCCACTGACGCGCACCTCGGCCCGACGACTGCGCAGATGCCCGTGGCCGCGACCGACCCCTTCCCATTCGACCGCTCCCACCGAGAGCGCGAGGTCTCCACCCTCGGGCCAGTCGCGCACACCTTCGAGCAACACCACCAGGGCGGCCTGACGCTCGCGAGCCCGGGCCGTCAGATGCCGTGCAGCCGTCAGGCGGGCCCGGCCTGGCGGGCGTACCAGGACGGCATCGACACCGGAGAGGAGATCACCGACAGCCTCGGCCCACTCGGGGCCAGGGTGGGGCACGAAGACGACCCGGCGCAGATCGAGCCCCAGTCCGGCAGCCGCCACCACCCCGGGGTCGGGCAGACCGACGGCGGCGCACCAACTCCCCGCCTCCGACGCCGCAGCCAGGAGCGCCAGTGCCAGCGTCGTGGCCCCGTGACCAGGTCGTCCCGTGACGGTCGTGGTCGTCCCCCGTCGCAGCGACCCGCCGGAAAAGAGGGGCGCCAGCGGCGGGGGCACGGGCAAGGTGCGGCCGGCCACCGGCGTGGTGGGCCGCACCCGGTCGGCCAGCCCGGCGGGGAGCTCCCGGGAACGAGGGGACGAAGGTCCTCCGACGTGAGGAGCGAACATATGTTCGTACCTTATCGAGACTGGGTGCAGCCTGCCCAGAGAGATGAATCTCCAGGTCAAGAGGCTCCATGGCGTCGAGGCGCCCACCGGGGACTGCCCTGTACGCCACAATGTGCCCGGCATGTGCGGTCGTTTCGCCCTCTACACCCCGCCGGCGCGGCTGGCCCGCTACTTCGGCGCATCCCTGGACGAGGACACCGGGCTCGACTACCACCCGAGCTGGAACGTGGCCCCGACCGACCCCGTTCTCGGCGTTCGCGACAGGCCGCCGCGACCCGGTCCGGAAGAACAGCGCGGTCATGAACCGAACGGTGGCGGTGAGCCGGAGCGCATCCTCATGTCCTTCCGGTGGGGGCTCATCCCGTGGTGGTCGAAGGACACCAAATCAGGGAATCGACTCTTCAACGCACGCAGCGAGACGGTGGCCACCAAGGCCTCCTTCCGCGACGCTTTCCGGCAGCGGCGCATCCTCGTTCCGGCCGACGGGTTCTTCGAGTGGCACAAGACGAAGTCGGGTCGTTCCACGCCGCACTACTTCACCCGGGCTGACGGAGCTCCGATGGCCTTTGCCGGGCTGGCCGAGCGCTGGCGGCCGAAGGAGGCCCCCTCGGGCTCACCGTTTTTCCGCAGCTGCACCGTCATCACGGCCCCGGGCGGGGCCGACATGTCGGGTATCCACGACCGCATGCCGGTCATCCTCCATCCGTCCGTCTTCGACGTATGGCTCGACCCGTTCAACGAGGACACGGAGGAGCTGAAATCGTTGCTCCGTCCCCCGCCGGCTGGCACGGTCGTGCACCACCCGGTCGGGCCGCGCATCGGGAACGTCGCCAACAACGATCCCGCCCTGATCGAGCCCGCCTAGAGGGCAGAGGGTGCTCGCCGAGGAGGTGGTGGTTCAGAAGCGGGCACCGGCGTCGGCGGCCGCCAGCAGGAGAGCCGGATCGCCGCTGCGCTCGAAGCTGCGCAGTGCGGCCTCGCACAACTTGATGGCGTGCTCGTCCCCGCAGGCCACGGCCCGGTCGACCAGCTCGCCGACGGCGGGCGGAGGGGAGGAGGGGACGGGAGTGGCCCGGTCGATGTCGTAGGCGACGTGCAGCGCCGCCACCGCCTGCCAGACGTAGCCGAGTGCGGCGTCGTGGTCCTCCCCGGAGAGCCACGGCAACAGCAGCTCACACGCCATCGGGGAGGTGACGGCGTGCAGCAGCCCGATCGCTCCCCCTCCGTCCGCGTTGCGGAGGTAGGCCGCCGCGCCGCCGCCGGCCAGCTGGTCGAGCAGGGTGACGGCGGCGCCGGTCCACCCCAGCGAGGCGACCGCCTGCTCGAACTCGTCGGCGATGTCGGCCACGGCGGCGACCCGATCGCTGATGAGCGTGGCCCGGGGTGCGTCCTCGGGCAGGTAGGGCAGGTCGGCCAGGGCGCGGACCACGCCTTCGTGCCCGATGAGGAGCGGCGGTCCGGGAAGCTCGGTGTAGCTCGAGGCCCAGAAGGCGAGGGCGTGGGCCACTTCGAGACGTCGAGGCGGGGTGTCGGCCGCTCCGAGCGCGCGCAGGGCGTGGCCCGTGCGGATCAGCCCGTGGGTGGCCGCTCCGACGGCGCCCGGCAGCAACCGGGGCACCCACTCACCTGCGACGGCGGCGGCGGGGCGGTCGGCCAGCTCCCGTTCGAAGAGCGCCTGCCACCCCCCGAGCAGGTCTTCCCGACCCAGCGCGCCGGGCCATTCCTCCTCGGTGAACGGCCGCTCCTTCGGCACGGGCGCCTCGTCGAGTCGCGGGAGGTACTGGGCCACCCACGCCGCGATGGCGTCGGAGCGCCCCAGGTGGGCGAGCGCTTCGGCGGCCATCGGACCGTGATTGGCCAGGCGCCAGGGGCCGTATCGAGGCGCCGTGGCGGCGAACGCGGTCAGGGCGCCGTCGAGTGCCTCGGTCTCCATGGGCCAAGTATGTCGGTGTCGGCCGCCGCGTGCGGTGCCCTTGTACGGTGTCGGACGCCATGGCGAGAATCGAGTCCCCGTCGGCGGACTCCAGCGGGCGGAACCCGGGAGGCGCGTGGAAGGAGTAATGGGCAGGGTGCGATTGGGAGTGCTCGGCGCGGGGAACATCGCTGCGCTGAGCGTCCGGGGCTATCTCGAAGACCCGCGCTGCGACCTCGTGGCCGTGTGCGACACCGACGAGGATGCCGGCCGGCGTGCCGCGCGGGACTGGGGCGCTCGAGCCTTCTACCACGACCTCGACGCCATGTTGGCCGACGACTCCATCGACGCGATCGAAGTGCTGACCCCGACCCATCTGCATTGCGATCACGTCGTGGCCGCGCTCCAGGCCGGCAAGCACGTGTCGGTCCAAAAGCCGATCGCCAATTCCATTGAGGACGCCCTGGAGATGCAGGCGGTGGCCGATGCAGTCGGCCGGACGCTGCGCGTGAGCGAATGCTTCGCCCACTACCCGCCGCTCGAACTGGCCAAGCGGCTGGTGGCCGGCGGCGCCATCGGGAAGCCGACGTCCCTGCGCATCCGGACGCTGGTCGGCCAGACGGACTCGGACTTCCAGGCGGGCCTCCGCCCCGAGGGCTACAGCTGGCGACTCGACGGGCGGAGTCCGGGCGGGCACCTCTTCGACGACATGGTGCACAAGTACGCCATGGCGCGGTGGTTGCTCGACCTGGAGGTCGTCTCGGTACAGGCGGTGGTGCGCCGGCGCGACCTGTACTTCGAGCCGTGTGCCGTGATCCTCGAATACGAGGACCCCGAGGTGCTGGGCATGATGGAGGTCCAGTACGCACCGGACTTCTACATGCGCTCCTCGTACTACGGAGCCGACGAGTTCTTCGAGATCACGGGGGACGAGGGGCAGCTGTGGGTGACCCGGGCCACGGGCGAGCTGCTCGACCTCGCTCCGGTCATGCTCTTCACCGGCACCTCGCAGGAGCGCAGGACGACCGAGTTCACCGACGTCCAGGCCGATTGGAGCGCCGGCTTCGTGCGGGCGTCACGGCACTTCGTCGACGCCCTCGTCGAGGGGACCGCGGCGTCCATGACCCCCGCGGAGGCAACGGACGTGCTGCGACTGTGCTTCGCGGTCTATCAAGCCGGTCAGACGCGGGCACCGGTGGACCCCCGGGGGATACGTGGGTCGGTCAGCCCCCCGGGCTGGGCGGAGTGGTAGCTCGCTCTCCGCGGGCTGCGGAGGTACCCCAGTGAGCAGTTCCCCCGACGACGTCGAGGTCACGGATCTCCCCGCCGAGCATCGCTTCGTGGCCCGCCGCGGCGACGCCGAGGCGGAGCTCGTCTACCGAGTGGACGGGGACCGGATGCTCATGGTCCACACGGAGGTTCCCGACGCGCTGGCCGGTCACGGCGTCGGCGGGCTCCTGGTGTCCACGGCCGTCGCGCGCGCCGCAGCCGACGGCCTGACCGTCGTCCCGTGGTGCCCGTTCGTCCGCCGGTTCCTCCGCCAGCACCCCGACCAGGCCGCGCGGGTCACGGTCGACTGGTCGCCGCCACCGGCGCGGGATTGAAGCCGGACTCCCCCTTCGGGCTTCCTCGACCTCGGGTGTGCGTGAGGTCATTCCAGAAGACGTGAATCAAGTTGCCAAAACACTTCCACCCAGCGGTGCTCGCGCATGGCGAGCACCGCTGGGTGGCGTGGAGATCCCTACGCAAACGCCCAACGGGCGTGAGGATCCTTCAAGACGTCTACGACCCCAGCGAGACCGTCTGTCCCGTGTTCTTTCCACATATTGGGTCAGCGCCAGGAACGAGCACGAACTTCGAACCCTTCAGCTTGGTCAACCAGGTGCAGTTGTCGACACCCGCGGTGACATCTCCCCGGGCACCGGTCTTGAAGTAGTGGTTCCCGTACAACCCGAGACCATTGGACTTCAGTCCCTTGTTGTTGAGGGCGTTGATCAGGCCGGCCGGCGTGGGGTTCGCACCCGCGGCCTTCAGCCCTTGCACCAGTTCGGCGACGGCCAGATACAGGCCGAACTCCGTGAAGGTCGGATCGCCCTTGACTCCCGCTTCCTTCAGGTACTTTGCGAACTCTTCGGTCCCAGGGGTGTGCAGCTCCGTTGGCTCGAACTCGGTGCCGAAGTACACGCCTTGGGCGTCGTTGAGGGCACCCGGTCCGGCCTGGCTCAGGTCTCCGCCATAGCCGTTGTACAAGAACGAACCCTTGAGCGTAACGCCCAACTGCTTCAGGGCCACGATCGTCTGCAGGGCGGTGGCCGCAGTCGTGGGCGCGATGAATCCGTCCACACCAGCTGATTTCATCGCCAGGGCGATCGGCTGAACGTTCGTGCTCCCGTAGGCGAAGGTGTAGTTCGTGTAGGGGACGTCGATGCCGGCCGCCTTGATGGATGCCGCGTCAACCTCGCCGGCAAGGGTGGAGCCTCCGATTCCGTAGGCCAGGACCCCGGCCTTGGTCACTCCGACGAACTTCATCGCCAGTCCGACCTGGTTGGTCACCGGAGCCGGTGACTCGCAGCATGCTCCGAATATTCCGAACATGTTCTTGTCGCTGCCCCACTCCGGGCCGTCTTCGGAAATGCCGATCACGGGCACGTTGTGTGCGTTCAGGTAGGGAGCGGCGGCGAACAACAACGCCGATGAGGCGAGCACCGCGAACACGTGGTCCTGTTCGACCAGCTTCTGTGCTGCCGCGAGCGTTCCCGCAGGGGTGCTCTGGTCGTCAGCCAACACATATTTGATGGTGTAGCCGTCTACTGCCTTGACCTCGTCGATCCCGGCCTGAATGCCGGGCTGTGCCGAGACCCCGCCCGACGCGGCTGCTCCGGTCAGATCAGTGATCAGACCCACGGTGTAGGTGTGGTTCGCTGTCGACGCCCCAGCGTCAGAGAGGCTCACCACAGACGTGGCGGTGAGCATCGCCAGGGCCATCAGCGTCGCAAACAACGCGCTCAGACGTGACTGTAGTTTCCTTGACATGTTCTCGGGTCCCCTTTATTTCTTGTTCTTTGCTGTCGTTTCGTGCTCTGCCGTTTCGTACATTCGCATGTTGATGTTGACGGGTTGAGGGTCTCCCTGGGGAGCGGCGGCAATCAGGCTCGGTCTGAGCACTTGGTCGCTTGCGCCGCTGACGCCCCGCCGGCGAAGTCCCCGACGAGTGTCACCGGCACGCACATGACAGCTGCGAATCCAGCTGTCACAAATCGAACAGGTCGCATGGTCCCCCCAGTCCTGTTTCGTTGTGGGAGACATCATGACTCAACGTTCGCGCCAATGCAACGCGACCTAAACATTTCTTGGAGACCCTTGAGTGTGATCAACGGTCGAGCACACAAAGAGGGCAAGCTTCACTGGTCTCCCCTCCTTCGAAACCTTCCAAGGGCCGATCAAGCCGCGCTGAGCACGACGGCCGGGCCGCACCGACCACAACAGTCGGCCACTCGATTGGTTGATCTTGGATCGGGAATTCTCGTACGGACCGGAGGCTTGGTTCCTCTACGGAATCGAATCGAAGTCGTCGGGTGCTCCGAGGGTGTCGGAAGGGCGGCGCCTGGTTCGCCGAGCGACGCGCGCCCTCTCTTTGCTATGTTCCACAGGTTCCGGCCGAGGGACCGGAGAGGTGGGTCGCGCGCTGCGCTGATGGCCGAGGCTCGTCGCGCAGAAGCCAAGGAGTCGAGCGAAGGGGTGGGAGTTCATTGAATCGGCAGTGAGTCGATCGCCGGCTGGGCAACAACAGCCGGCCCGACGAGTTGTCAACGGTGGTGACATCTGCCTCCAAGGAGCACGCGGATGCTGCAGTACATACTGGCTGGTTTGGCGCTTGGCTCTATCTACGCCATCGCCGCATCCGCGTTGGTCGTGACCTATATCTCGGCCGGGGTGCTCAATTTTGCCTTCGCGTCCATCGCGTACTTCATCGCGCGCTGTTACTACTTCTTCAATACCCAACAGGGTTGGACCAGCTACAACGCCGCGCTCATTTGCCTGCTGGTCATCGCGCCCCTGCTCGGCGTGTTCCTGTACCTCGCCCTCTTCCGATTCGTCAGAGACAAATCGACCTTGATCAAGGTGGTCGTGACCATCGGGCTCTCTGTCGCGCTCCCCGCCATCACGGACACGATCTTCGGCCCCGAGACGATCACCAACTCGCCAGGCCTGGCCTCGCCATCCGACCAACCGTTCCACTTTCTGGGAACGCCCGTGACCACCGATCAGCTCACCATCTATGGCTTTTTGCTCTTCATCCTCATCGCGGGAACCTTTGTCCTCCGATTCACGGACATGGGTCTGCGCGTGCGCGCCATGGTCGATTCGGAGGCCATGACCACCATTTCGGGTGTCAGCGCCAGTCGTATCGCCATCGGCGTGTGGGCTGTCGCCACCGCCTTGACGGGATTGGCGGGGATTTTGGTCGCTCCCACCCAGGAGCTGAACATCGGGGGGATGGCGGCACTCATGTCCGCGGCCTTTGCCGCCGTGGTCGCCGCCCGCTTCCGTTCCCTTCCTGGGGCGATCGCGGTCGCGCTCGCCATGGGCGTGGTCACCGACGTCATCCAGAAGTACCTTCCGCCCGACAGTTCGTTCACCGCGGTCATCATTCCGAGCATTCCATTCATCTTCATCCTCGTATTCCTGCTGTTCTACGTGGTTCGCTCAGGATCGATCAGAGAGGAGAAGAGTGGCGGTGGTCCTCTGGACCAGGCCATCAGACCGGCGAACGACGACCCGGCGGTGATGGCCGAACTGGCAGCGTCCAGCACCGGTCGGGATCGAATACTTGGCGTCATTCCCATCGCATTGGTGGCCTTCCTCCCGCTGCTGTTCGGTCCCATCATGAACTCGGACTACTGGTCGGGGTTCGCCGCTCTCGGTGCCTGCTACGCAATCACGTTCCTCACCTACACGGTGGTGACTGGAGAGGGGGGCATGCTATGGCTCTCTCAGATCATCTTCGCCGGTATGGGAGCCCTTGCGACCGCGCAATTCGTGACGGTCTGGCATATTCCCGTGCTGCTCGCCGCGGTATGCGGTGGCATTGTTGCCGCGGTCATCGGTGCGGTTATCGGGCTGCTGACGATTCGGCTGGGAGAGCTCTACGTCGGACTCGTCACCTTCTCATTCGGCCTCATCATTGAGAACTTGGTCTTCACCCGAAACCGCTTCTTGCAGGGAGGCGCAGGTGTCGCGCTCAACCCCCCCCAGTTCGCATCGGGCACGTTGGCCTTCACGTACCTGGCCCTTGGTGTCTTTGTGGTGTTCGCGCTCCTCACCCTGAACCTCCGGCATTCGACGAGCGGGCTGTCGCTACGGGCCGTTCGTGACAGTGAAGACGCTTCACGCACGTTGGGTCTGAGCGTCCTCCAGGTTCGAGTGATTGTCGGCGCGATCGCCGCGTTTGTGGCGGCGGTCGGAGGTGCATTCATCGCGATGGATCAAGGTATTGCCCAGCCTCAGTCCTATGACACGTTCTTGGGCTTGGTGTGGCTCGCCGTGGTCGTCACCCTGGGCGTGCGGTCGATCACCGCGGCGGCCATCGCCGGCATGACCTTCGCGATCGTGCCCGCTATCTTTTCGACCTATCTGCCACTGCGATGGACAGAGGTGCCGACCATGCTGTTCGGATTGGGCGCGATCGGCGTCGCCCGTCATCCGGAAGGGGTTGTGCTCCAAACGGCACGAAAGCTTCGGTCGAGACTTGCTCATTTCGCCTCGGCACCTCCGGCAGGCGCAGGGTCCGGGGCGGCGGAGTTGCAGGAATTGGTGAGAGCAGAGCATGCGGGCTCAGTGACCCCGGCGTCAGTGGTGCCGGGCACGACCGAGACCGAGGCTGCACGATGACCACGGCGACACCGGAGTCGCGACCCGGCCTGAGCCGAGACGCCGGCGTTGGAGTCGCGTCCGGCAATGGAGCAATCCCGCCGGCCCGCTTGGCATGCACGGGCGTGACTGTCCGTTTCGGTGGGCTTACGGCAGTTCAGAGTGTCGACCTCGCGGTGCCCCCAGGCGCCATCACCGGCCTTGTCGGACCGAACGGGGCAGGAAAGAGCACACTCTTCGGCGTGGTCTCGGGGCTCTTGCGCCCGTCGGCTGGCAAGGTCTTCATCGATGGGGAGGATGTCACTGGGGCTCGTCCACAGGTCCGCGCCGAAAAGGGGCTGGCCCGGACATTTCAGCATCCCGAGCTCTTCACCGGTCTCGTGGTCCGGGACCATCTGGTCCTTGCCTATCGAGCGAAGCACGCGAAGGCCCGGGTCTGGGCCGATCTGTTCACGATGGGCAGTCTGCGGAGGGCTTCGATGGCCGAAAAGGAGACCGTCGACCATTTGGTGGAGCTCATCGGCATCAAATCGATCGCGAACACGCCCGCACTGGGTTTGCCGTTGGGCTTGTCACGACTCGTCGAGCTCGGCCGAGCACTGGCGGCGTCACCAACGATCCTGCTCTTGGACGAGCCTTCCTCGGGTTTGGACTCGTCGGAGACTGAGCAGCTCGAAGCCACGCTGCGCAGAGTGGCGCAGGAGAGCGGCGTCTCTGTCCTCCTCGTCGAACACGACGTGGAGCTGGTCATGCGCCTGTGCGCGACGATCTACGTTCTCGATTTCGGGGAGCTCATTGCTCACGGTACCCCCCCTGAGATCCGGGCGAGCGATGTCGTTCGATCGGCATACCTCGGCGAGGAGATCGAGGGGGAGGAGGCTCTTGAAGAAGCCGCCGACGTCGAGGACGCGGCCGAAATATCCGATTTCCTGAGCAAGGACACCGCGGCCACTCCGACACCAGCCGTGCCGGTCCAGCCGGGTGATCAGTCGAGGAATGACGTCGCCGCCCGACTGATCGTCGAGAACCTATCGGTGCGCTACGGCGAAGCCATCGCGGTCAGCGGAGTGAGTTTCTCGGTCGGAGCCGGCAAAGCCCTGGCGATCCTCGGTGCCAACGGTGCGGGAAAGACCAGCATTGCCCGGGCGATCTCCGGACTGGTGCCGCCCTGCGGTGGCACGGTCATGTTCGAGGGGGACGAGACGACCTCCGCATCGCCGGATCGGATCCGGCGTGCCGGTCTCGTCCACCTGCCCGAGGGCCGCGGCATCTTTCGAAGTCTCACGGTGAGTGAGAACCTCAGAATGGCAACTGCGACGTTGAAGAGCCGCCCAGAACGACAGCAAGCGGTGGAGAGGGCCTTCGAGATCTTTCCGGTCCTCGGGCGCCGTCAACGACAGCGTGCCGGCTCCTTGTCCGGGGGCGAGCAGCAGATGCTGTCTCTCGCCCGTGCGCTCATCACGTCGCCGAAATTGCTCATCGCCGACGAGCTCTCGCTCGGTCTGGCTCCGATCCTTGTCGACCTCCTCTTCGAAGGACTCACCCGTGCCCTCAATGAGGGCATCACGGTCGTGATCATTGAGCAGTATGTGCACCGAGCCCTGGGCTTTGCCGACGATTGTCTCGTTCTGCAACGTGGTGAAGTCACCTGGCATGGACCGGCGAAGGCGGCACGAGGCGAAGTGCTCCAACGGTACCTCGGAGAAGCGACGGCTTCCTGACGAGTTGGCGCCTCGTTGGGCACCACCCTCCCCAAGGCCCGCCGCCGACTGCCGGCGCCGCGGGAGCAGATGTGCGTCCCGTTCGCCGAATCTCATGGTTCGAGGAACTCGAGAACCTCCTCTGGAACTCCGTTCCGCCATCCCTGATCCGGCCAGTTGAACCAGCCACAGGACGCGTACGTCCCGCCATCCGCATGGAGAGTCGATCCCGTCACGTACGCAGACAGGGCTGATGCGAGGAACACCACACATCCCGAAATGTCCCTGACGTCGCCATCTCGCCCCATGGGGATCCCCACTCGCGTGCCGAGCGGTGACTTTGGTGGTCGGTCTCCCGCGATGCGCAGCATGTTCGGCGTTGGTGTGTAGTCGGGCGCCACATTGTTGACGCGGATGCCGACCGGTCCGAGCTCGACGGCCAGTGTCCGCCCGAACTGCTCCACTGCAGCCTTCGCCGCCGAGTACACGGCGTAGCCCGGTGCCGCTCGATGGCATTCGATAGTCGTGAGATTGACGATGCTGCCTCCGCGTCCCCCGTCTCGCATGCGCGGCACCGCGAACGAGCAAGCGTGGAGGACGTGCATGAGGTTTTGGCGCAGCAGGCTGTCCCAGCCCTTCGGGCTGGTATCGACGAATGGTGCGTTGAAGGTGCCACCGGGGACGTTGACGAGCGTATCGAGGCGTCCCCACCGCTGATCGATCGCCTCGAAGAGGAGGGCGAGCTGCTCCGGATCGCGCGCGTCACCGGCAAGGACAACGGCCTGGTCGCCAAGGTCATCATGCACCGACTCGACTGCCGCCGGATCGATGTCGAGCACAGCGACACGCACACCGTTTGCGGAGAGGTCACGCGAGACGGCTCCTCCTATTCCTCCGGCGCCGCCGGTCACCGCGGCGACCGTGCCGGCGAGGCCAGAGCGCTCGTCGAACCAGGCGCTCATGGACGGCCCGGCCGATTGGATGGGTTCGTGCACTGCTGCCTCGTCCTCACGTTGGTGGTCGTGGGGGACAGGGACGGCCGAAACGTCATACTCCTCCTTCGGGTAGGGCGGGTCTCCGACAACGTAACCCTCCGCCCGGGCTCCACCCGCGACCGCTCGGCAGGGCTCATGGTGTCCTTCCTAGACCCATAAGGTGAGCCCTGGACCAGAGGGCCCCGGAGGCACCCGAGTGAGCAGTTCCACCGACGACGTCGAGGTCACCGATCTCCCTGCCGAGCATCGCTTCGTGGCCCGCCGCGGCGATGCCGAGGCGGAGCTCGTCTACCAAACCGACGGGGACCGGATGCTCATCGTCCACACGGAGGTTCCCGAGGCGCTGAGCGGTCACGGCGTCGGCGGGCTCCTGGTGTCCGCGGCCGTCGACCGCGCCGCAGCCGACGGCCTGACCGTCGTCCCGTCGTGCCCGTTCACCCGCGGATTCCTCCGCCGGAATCCCGACCAGGCCGCGCGGGTCACGGTCGACTGGTCGCCGCCATCGACGGTGACCACACCGGACGCGGGCTCGCTGACAGCGCGGGAGGACGCGCTCGACGAACAAGAAGTGGAGTCCTTCCCGGCGTCGGACCCGCATTCGGACTGGGCCGGTCCGAGCTGACGAGCCGAGCTGGCGAGCTGGCGAGCTGGCGAGGAGGGTCCGGCAGGGTCAGGAGTGGAGCACCTCCGAGAGCAGGTTGGGGGCGACGTTGCGGCCCGTCAGCAGGACAACCGTCTCCTTGCCGTCGGGGTCGGGAGGCACGAGACCGCTCCGCACGGCGGCGATGCCCACCGCGCCAGCACCCTCCACGACGAGACCCATCTTGGTGGCCGAGAACGCCATGGCGGAGCGAATGTCCGCCTCGCTCACCGTGAGGACCTCCACGGCGTGCTCCAGCGCGATGCGCAGGGTGACCGCCCCCGGCTCGAGATTGCCCGCCAGCCCGTCGGCCACCGTCGGCTCCACCTCAATCGGGACGATGGCACCGGCGCCCAATGCCGCGCTGATGGAAGGCGACGCCTCGGACTCGACCCCGACGACTCGTGCGCCGGTCCCCTCCAACGCCAGGACCACACCGGCCAGCAACCCCCCGCCCCCGCACGGGACGACGACGGTCCCGAGGCGAGGAACCTGGTCTCGGAGCTCGCGGCCGAGGGTCGACTGCCCGGCGATGACGTCCGTGTCGTTGTAGGGCGACACGTACCGGCGGCCTTCACGTTCCGCCAAGTCGAGCGCATACTCCTCGGCTTCGTGGTACCCCTCCCCGCGCAAGACCAGCCGCACGTCGAACTGCTGGAGCGCCGAGACCTTGGCTGCTGAGGCTCCGGTCGGGACCACGACGGTGACCTCGGCGCCCAGGCGTGTCGCCGCGTAGGCCAGGCCGAGTCCGTGGTTGCCGGCCGACGACGCCACTACTGCCCGGCCCGGCTCCGCGTCGAGTGTGGCCGCCACGGCAGCCAGACCGCCGCGCACCTTGAACGAGCCGGTGGGCTGCACCGTCTCGACCTTGGCCGACACTGACGGACCCAGTTGCGGTGCGGATACGACGGGCGTGACATCCAGATTGTGACGCACCACCGTCCACGCGGCACGGAGATGCGCGGGACCGGGAACCTCGACATGGCGCACGCACACAGTGTGACCGATGCATCCGACACGGGTCGCGTCACCGCAACCACATCGAACCCCGTGGGCAACGGAGGGGCAATGGCGATTCCGTACGCTTCTCGGCACAGAGCGCTGCGTCGGGCCCCCGGTCCGGACATGCCACTGTCTTGAGGGGGGCCGTTGACGATCGCCATTTCGACGCGACCGTGTCTGGAGCCGGCGGTCGACACCGCATTGACGCGCCCGGTCCGACCGCGGCGTCGGCTTCGCCGGGCCCTCGTCGTGGCCGCGTGCGTCCTCACTGTCGTGATCGCGCTGGTCGGATCGTGGATCGGGATCACCTTCTATCGCATCGATCACGCCGTCCACCACGTGACCATTCCGGCCGCCTTGTTGGCCCGGGGGAAGAACGACCTCCTGGCCATCGTGAAGGGTCCCGGTCCCAGCGAGCAGGCCTTCGTCTTCCACGCCGCCGGCGACCACACCCACGTCCTGCAGATTCCCAGCGCGTTGGCGCTTCCACTGGCCGACGGCGCCCGCGTCCCGCTGGAAAACCTCAGTCTCCGCACACCGACCAGCATCGTGGCGGGGCTTGACCGACTGGGCATTCCCGTGGGCCGCTACGTCGGCGTCGACCTGCGCGGCGTGGACCTGACGTCGACCCTGGGCCGGCTGGCCACCGGGAAGATCTCCATCGCATCGCTGGTCTCGGACCCGACGGGAACGACGACACTGCTCGAAGACGTGGCGTCGCACACGTATCTCGGTCCGGGCACTCCCGTCTCATCCGTCCTCTCGCTCATGGGCGTCCCCACCTCACACCCGGTCTCGGTGCCGACGGAGCGAAATGGCCAGGGCGACGTCGTCCTGGCGTCCGAGTTCGCCAACGTCCTGCGGGGATTCCTATGACCCGGCTCGGACGACCGTGGCGTCACCCGTGGTGGTCCGAGCGTCACCCGCGCCGTCGCGACGCGGAGAACCCCGACCAGAACTACCGGATCGTCGACACCGACGCGGCCATGGCGTTCGGTCGGGTGTCGGTTGCCGCAATGACCGCTTCGGCCACGTGGTCGACGGTCGGGCGCAGCCGTCGATAGACCTCGACCGCCCCAGGGTCGGGCTCGATCGCCGGCTGCGAAGGATCGAGCTGCTCGAGCGTCAGGCCCATGCCGAGCGCCTGGCCGGCCAGCAACGCGGCCCCGGCCGACGCCGCCTCCCCTGAGCGCTGGCGCCGGGCCGGCACCCCGAGCACCGACGTCAGCACCTCGACCCATATCGGCAGTCCCGAACCCACGCCACCGAGCGTCACCCCTTCGGCGGCCGAACCGCCCAGGCGCCCGACGGTCACCACCTCCATGACCCGCAGTACGTCCCAGGCGACGGCCTCCATCACGGCCCGGGCCAGATCGGCGGCCCCGTGCGTGGCACCCAGCCCGACGAAGCCGGCTCGGGCATCGTCGCGCCACCACGGCGCACGGGCACCATCGAGCCAGGGCACCGCCACGACGCCTCGGGCGCCCGGGACGCTCTGCGCGGCCAGCTGGGCCATCTCGGTCTGGGTGCGGCCGAGCAGCCGCCCCAACCAGTCGAGGAAGGAGCCCGCCGCGGACAGCCCCCCTTCGAGCAGCCAACCCCCGTCGGCGGCCCGGGTCACCACGGCGCCGGCCGGCGAGGGAACGGGACGCTCGTGGACCGGCACCGACACGTTCCCGGTGGTTCCCCAGCTCACCATGGGATGGTCCTCCGAGGACCCAGAGCCGAGCACCTCGCACTGACGGTCCCCCGCCCCGATGACCACCGGAGTCCCGGGTCGCAGACCGAGCTCGGCGGCTGGCACCGACTTCAGGTTTCCGACCACCGTGGCCGAGGGCACCACGCTCGGCAACTTGCCCAGAGCGGGACCGGCCAGCTCACGGACCGCGTTGCCGTCGAAGTCGTAGAGCCCGCTGCGGGACGCGAAGGTGATGTCGGTCACCACCTGGTCCGTCAGCCGGAACACGACGAAATCCCGGGGGGACAAAATGATGTCCGCCGCGTCGAGGCGCTCCGGCTCGTGTTCGGCCAACCAGGCCAGCTTGGCGGCCACAGCGCCGGCGTCAAGCGGGATCCCGGTCCGCGCCCGAACGATGTCGTCGCCCCCCATCCGCTCGGCCAGAGCCCGTGCCTCCGAGGCGGCGCGGTGGTCGGACCACATGATGGCCTTGCCGATCGGCTCACCGCGCGACGTCACCGGGACGAACGTCTGTCGTGCTCCCGAGAAGGTCACCGCGTCGACCGTCGCGAAAGCCGCGGCCGCGTGGGCGCGTGCCTCGGCGCAGGCGATGACGAGGGTCGTCCACCAGCGCAGGGGGTCCTGCTCGGCCCAACCGGCCTGGGACTGCACGGTGGCCACCTCGGCCCGGGCCATGGTGGTCAGGCCACTGTCGCCCCAGAGCCCGACTTTGGTGACGGTCGTGCCGAAGTCGACAGTGAGGATCACTCCGGGTGTACCGACGCGCCCGAAACGCCGTTCACACCCTCGTCAATCGTGACGGCTCGGGTGCACACGCCGACACAGTACTGCCGGCGCAACGGGGCTCTTGCGCATGGGCGCCGCCATGCACGCGTGAGCCGTCCGTCAGACCACCGGCGAGAGTCCTCCGTCGAGGTTGATCGCCGTGCCCGTCACGTACGATGCGCGGGCCGACAGGAGGAAACAGCCCAGGTCGGCGAACTCGGTGGCTCGGCCGAAGCGCCCGAGGGGGATGGCGCGGTCCCGAGCCACCCCCTCGTAGTACGAGCTGAGCTCGGTCCCCTCCGAGGCGGCCGCCCTGACCCACTGACCGCTCTCGACGAGCCCGATGAGCACGGCGTTGACCCGGATGCCGTCCGGAGCGAGCTCCTTCGAAAGCGCCTTCATCAGCGCCATCCCGGCGGCCCGGGTGACCGAGCTGGGCTCGCTCGATGCGCCCGGGGCCTTGGCGGCCATGGCGAGGGTGAACACCACGGCGCCCCTGGTTGCCCGCAGGTGGGGCAGGGCCAGCCGAGTCAGCCGCACGGCCGCCATCACCTTCAGCTCGACGTCCCCGTACCAGGTGGCGTCGTCCACGGACTCGATCGTGCCGGCCGACGCCCGGCCCGCGTTGTGCACCACTCCGTCGATCCGCCCCCACCGGGCCACCGCGGCGTCGACGAACGCCCGGAGGTCGGCCGGCTGGGACACGTCGGCCTGCAGGGCCAGGACGTCGGCGCCTTGCTGGGCCAATTCGTCCTGCGCCAGCCGCCGACGTTCGTCGTCGCGTCCGCAGATGGCGACCGAAGCGCCCTCCTCGGCCAAACGCCCGGCCAGGGCCAGGCCGAGCCCGTCGGTGCCGCCGGCGATCAGGACGACCTTGTCGGCGAGCTCGAGATCCATCAGCGCTCCCGCTCGGACCCACCCGTCATGACGTCAACTCTCTCACGCCGCTCACGCCACGCCCGGAGGCGCGCAGGTCACGCCTCGTGTGAGCCGGACTCGTTCCGTTCCGGGGTGGCCGCCGTGGACGCGCTCGCTCCGTCCTGCCCGTCTCCGTCGAAGGGCTCGATCCCGAACAGGCCGACCGGCACTCCGATCTCATCGGGGACTCGGGTCGGCGTGTCCCGGTTGAGGATCTCGCCCCTGAAGTAGGCCGGACGCACCGCCCACATGATCAGCATCAGGACGATGCCGAGGACGATGGCGGCGATGTCGAGGATGAAGACCCCGCCGATCACCCGGTGGGTCCCCGGGAAGGTCCACGTCGTGTAGCTGTTGCTCGGAGTGACCCAGTTGTACCAGAGGGACCACACCATGGCGAACCACAGGATGATGCCGCCGAGCAGCGGCAGGACTCCCCGCAGCCACACACTGCGTGTGTTCTCGGTGAGGGTCTTGCGGTAGTACCAGATGCAGGCGAACCCGGTCAGCCCGTAGTAGAAGGCGATCATCACGCCCAGTGCGGTCACCGAGTCGCCGATCACGCTGCTGCCCGAAGAGAGGTAGTTCATGGCGACGTAGAGCGCGATGGAGACGGCCCCCATCACGACCGTCGAGACCGTCGGGGTGAGGAAGCGCTTGTGCACCCGTCCGAACGCCGACGGGATCGCCTTGTAGACCGCCATCGACAGCGTGGTGCGGGCGGTGGGCAGGATGGTGGTCTGCGTCGACGCCGCGGCCGAGCTCAGCACCATCAACAAGAGCAGGTGGATCCCGACCCAGCCGATTCCCGAGGTGCCGAACACCGAGCCACCGAGCACGTTGATGACGTCCCCGGAGTTGGCCGAATTGCCCAGGCCGATGCCCGTCGTGCCGACGCCGGCGTAGGACTGCGACGCCATGACCACGATGGCGTAGGTGACGAG
Organism: uncultured Acidimicrobiaceae bacterium; assembly: GCA_963787485.1. GTDB lineage: Bacteria > Actinomycetota > Acidimicrobiia > Acidimicrobiales > RAAP-2 > Bog-473. Next base: position 137,140 of record CAWBDF010000009.1, read on the forward strand.
GAGGATGATCGTCGAGAGCACGGCCGCTCGCCCCGGAATCCGATGTGAATCCTTGGTCTCCTCGTTCACCGACACCGCCGTGTCCCATCCCCAATAGATGAAGAGCATGAGGGTGAAGCCCACCATGAAGCTGGTGAACCTGAAGTCGTGGAAGGGATTGAACCACTCCGCGCTCGGGGTGAGGTGTCCCGGGGGCGCGTGGCCGGTGGCCACCTTCACGAGGGCCACGACGGCGAACAGGATCAGGATGGTGAGCTCGATCCCGAGCAGTACCTTCTGCATGTTCGCCGAGATCTCGATCCCGACGTAGCAGATGGCCGTCATGACGATGATCCACAGGATCCCGACCAGCAGCACCCAGCCACTGGACGGATTCCCTCCGATGCCCTTGGCGCCGAAGAGCAAGAAGACGTATTGGCCCGCGATCTGGGCCAGGCTGGCCATGACCAGGACGTCGGCCGCCACGATGCCCCAGCCGCCGAGCCAGCCGGTCTTGGGGCCGAAGGCCCGGGCACCCCACGTGAAGGTGGTGCCGCAATCGGGGTCGGCGTAGTTCAGCTCCTTGTAGGCATAGGAGATGAACAGCATCGGGATGAAGGCCAGGATGGTGATGATCGGCGCCTGCAGCCCGTTGATGGCGATCACGACGAATCCCAAGGTGGCGGCCAGGCTGTAGGCCGGGGCCGTGGACGCGACGCCGACCACCACGGAGGAGATCAGGCCGAGAGCTCCCCCCTTGAGCCCCTTCTCCCCCGGGTCCTGCCGAGCAAGCGTCTCATCGAGATGGACCATGAGGCCCCCCTTTCTGAGGATTCCGCTCGTGCACCATAGTCAACGAAATCTCCAATGACCCAGTCATTTTCACCGATCTCGCTTGTGAACCCGGTGATTAGTCACCCTTTCAGAGGCAGATCGGGCTCAGGGTGCCTGAAATCGTCATCGGATGGCGTGAGGCCGGGTCTCCTTCAGCGGCCCCTGGTCGTCACCTTCCTCAGCACCCTGGCGTAGTGCTCGAGGCCCTCGTTCGACAGTGCGGCCGACGGCCCGCTGGCGATGGAGACCCGCTCGGGCACGATCCCCCACACCGGCACATCGAGGTCGGTCCACCAGGCGATGGTGGCGTCGAGGTCGTTCGTACCCAGGCGGGCCGAGCAGATGACGACCCCGGCCCTGACGTTCCTCGGGGTCATGCCGAGGGTGGTGACGACACGATTGGGCTCCACACCACCGGCCCGGGTGGGGATGACGACGGCGTCGGCCCGGCTCAGGGCGGCCTGGACCACGCTCCCCTCCCCGGCTGGAGTGTCCACGACGACGATGCGGTCCTCCTGGGTCATGGCCTTGGTCACCGTCCGCACCGAGGGGCCCTCGACGAGCTCGACCCCCTCCCACGGGTCGGCGTCGTACCACTCGGCCGTCGATCCCTGTGGATCCGCGTCGACCAGCGTGACCAGACCGGCGGCCCGGCGACCTGCCACGGCGGCCAGGTAGACGGCGGTGGTCGACTTGCCGACCCCGCCCTTGACGTTGCTCACGACGATGTTCATGCCGTCTGGTCCTGCCTCTCGAAAATGGCCGGCCCTACGGTACCGGTCACGGCAGGAGCAGCACGCCCAGCCGCCGACGGGTGACCACCACGCCGATGCCGGCCATGGCCACGAGATAGACGACGTGGGCCAGGAGCGTCCAGCTGAAGATGCCCAGGTCGGCGGCCCGCACGAGTACCACCCCCTGGTACAGCGGCGTGCAGCGGATGACGGCCTGGAGCCAGCCGGGGTACACGGTGAGCGGGGAAAAGGTGGCGGAGAACAAGAAGAGCGGGATGAAGGTGAGCGAGACCATGTCGAAGTCCTGCCAGGACCGCATGTACGTCGTCCCGGCCATGCCAGCCGATCCGAAGGCCACGCTGATGAGGAGGGCGGCCGGCCAACAGAACACAGCCCAGGGCGAGACGACGTACCCCAACAGCGCCATGATGACGAGGAAGGCACCCGAGTAGAGGGCGCCGCGTATGACGCACCAGGACAGCTCACCGAGAGCCACGTCGCTGACGCCGAGCGGCGTCGAGAGCATGGCCTCGTAGGTCTTGGCGATCTTCAGCTTGAAGAAGACGTTGAAGGTGGCGTCGATCATGGCCCCGTTCATGGCCGAGGCAGCCAGGAGGCCGGGTGCCACGAAGGCCGTGTAGGGCACCGAGGTGCCGTCCACGTCGATGGGGCCGACCAGCGTGGCCAGGCCGACACCGATGGAGAGCAGGTAGAAGAGGGGCTCGAAGAAGCCTGAGACGAGGTAGATCCACGCTCGTCGGTAGACCAGCATGTTGCGCTCGAGCACCCGCGAGGCGCGTCCGCCCCCGAGCAGCGCCCACGGGGTCAGGCGCACCGCGGTGGCGACGTGCTGACGCTCCCCCGGCGGTGACGTGGGTCCCACGGTGCCGACCGTCATGTCAGACCACCAGCCGGCGGGCGAACGTCCGCCGGCCCGCGGCATACCCGACCCCCGCCAGCGCCCCCAGGTAGGCCGCATGTCCGAGATCGGCCCACCCCACATGGCCCAGGGTGAGGTCGCGGCACAACGACACGCCGTGGAAGAGCGGCGTCACGACGGCCACTGCCTGCAACCAGGCCGGGAGCTGCGACACCGGGAAGAAGGTGCCGGAGAAGAGGAACATCGGGATGATGGCGAACCGGTAGAGCGTGGGGAACCCGGTTTCCTTGTCCTGGGTCGCCGCGAAGGCGCTCACCGGGGCGGCGAACGCCATCCCGGTGAGGACGGCGGCCGGCAGCGCGCAGACGGCCCACGGTGAGTAGACCACCCCGAACGCGGCCATGACGGCCAGGTAGATTGAGACGACGATGGCCAGGCGGGTGGCGATCCAGGCCAGGTGCCCGCGCAACACGTCTTCGACACCGAGCGGTGTGGCCAGTTGGGCCAGGTAGATGCGCACCCACTTGATGGCCGCCATGACCGGGTAGGAGGCGTCGTTGGTCCCGATCTGCATGCAGGTCCCCGCCAACAACCCCGGCGCCAGGTAGGCGACGTAGGTGAATCCGTCCACGCCTCCCGAGTGCGCGTTGACGAGCGAGCCCAGGGCGACACCCATGGCCGCGAGGTACAGCACCGGGATGAGAAAGCTGGTGGCGAGGGAGCTGCGCCAGGTCCGCCGGTACTGATATGCCCAGTACCGGGCGGCCCGCAGCCACATCGGGCTGGGGAACCGGCACGTCGGTACCGTGGTGCTGGGCCGTGCCAGCAGGGTGCCGACCCCGGTGTCCCGCGACACCCCCGCCTCCCCTCCCGCCGTCACCGGCTTCAGTCCACCAGGGTGCGGCCGGTCAGGCGGAGGAACACGTCCTCGAGGGTGGACCGGCGGACCAGCGCAGCCTGCGCCTCGTGGCCAAGGCGGGCCACCGCGCTCAGTGCTTCGTCACCGTCGTCGGTGTAGAGGAGGATTCGGTCGGGCAGCACCTCGTGCCGCTCGGCCAACTGGGCCACCGACGACGCCACCGCCTCGTGTTGTCCGGGCGCGAATCGCAGCTCGACGACCTCCTTGGTGCAGAAGGTCTCGATCAATTGCCGCGGCGTTCCTTCGGCGGCGAACCGGCCCTTGTCCATGACGACGAGCCGGTCGCACAGCTGCTCGGCCTCGTCCATGTAGTGGGTGGTGATGACGAGGGTCACGCCATCCTGCTTCAGCCGGTACAAGCGGTCCCACAGGAGGTGGCGGGCCTGGGGGTCGAGTCCCGTCGTGGGCTCGTCGAGGATGAGGAGGTCGGGATCCGAGATCAGCGCCCGCGCGATGGTCAGTCGCCGCTTCATGCCACCCGAGAGCGGGTCGACACGGTCGTGCGCACGCTCGGTGAGCTGCGCGAACTCGAGGAGCTGGTCGGCCCGCCGGCGGATCTCCTTCTTGGGCAGGTCGAAGTACCGACCGTAAATCATGAGGTTGTCGAGCACGCTGAGCTCGAGGTCCAGCGAGTCGTCCTGCGGGACGAGGCCCATCCGGGCCCGGATGCGCGGTCCATCGGTCGCCGGATTGAGACCCAGCACGCGCAGGGTGCCGCCGCTCACCGGGCTCATGCACGAGATCATCCGCATGGTCGAGGTCTTGCCCGCACCGTTGGGACCGAGAAATCCGAACGACTCGCCCCGGGCGATGCTGAAGTCGACCCGGTCGACCGCGGTGAAGTCGCCGAAGCGCTTCAGGAGCCCGCGGGCCTCGACCATGGGCGCGCTCGACGGTCCCGGCGACCGAGGTGCCGGGGCACTGGCGTGTTCGGGCGGCGTCGCAGGGACGTCGGTCGTCGGCAAAGGACGTGACGCCATCTCCATCGGACGTTACCGTGCGTCCCTCAGCCCGAGGCGAGGGAGAGGTCTCTGCTCGACAACTTCGAGTGGACCTTCGGCTAGCGCCCGCGCTTCGGGCTGGTCGGTGTGGACCGGTCGTCGTTCGTCCGCTCCCCCAAACCGAGCGCGGCCTGGCCGGCCAGTGTGGTGGCAGCGAACGCCTTGGACGCAGCCTCCGACGACTGAGCACGACGCAGTCGCGGACCGGGCTCGAAGGCGATCAGGATCACCTCGACCGAGCCCATGCAGACGATGAAGATCGGGAAGGCTGCCACCTCGAACGTCCAGTCGGTGACCGTGAGCAGGACGATGGCCATGCTGATGACCGCACCCAGGTAGGTGTAAACCGTCTCGGTCTCGGGGTGCGTCCAGCTCTTGGTCAGCGTCGGGAGGCCGGCCAGGAAGTCGGCGGCGATGGCGGCCGAAATCGCCAGGACTCCGTTGCGGGTCACCAACCACACGACGGTTCCGACCACCGACATGGCCCCACAGGCGTAGTCGATCCGGCGAATCCCCCACACGGCGGCCGCGTCGTGGAACGACGCCACGAACACCAAGAGCGGCATGAAACCGAGCATGAGGGTCGGCAAGGCGCGCAGGCCGATGTTGTCGCGGAGCTCCACCCCGGCTGCCAGCAGGGGCGCGACGGCCCAGAGCAGCCACGTCACCCGGTTCGGGCTGGTCGTTCCCCGCAGGGTGTCGCGCAAGTAGACGGCGGTCCCGAGAGCCCCGAGGGCCGTCCCCACGTAGATCCAGCTGGTGCTGATCACGACACCACAGTCTGGCCCCGCCCACCCGCCGAGCGCGGGTGGCGGTGACGCCCAGCACGAGGACGGCGCCCGACGCCTCCCAGACGGACCCGGCCACTAGCGTCGCCCGGAAACCACTCGAAGGACCCGAAGGAGCTGTGCCCGTGCCCGCTCACCCCGTCGGAACGCCAGGGATCAAGTGAGCCACGCCGGTGGGTGAATTGCTCCTCGTGGCGTTCGTGGGCGGCCTGATCACGGGCCTCTCCCCGTGCATCGTGCCGGTGATCCCCGTCGTCGTGGCGGGAGGAGCGGCCAGCTCCAACAGGGGCCGGCCCTTCGTCGTCATCGCCGGGCTGGTGGTGAGCTTCAGCCTCACGGTCCTCTTCGCCAGCACCGTGTTGAGTGCCCTGCACCTGCCCCAGGACCTGCTCTTCTGGGCCGGGATCGGACTGCTGGGCGCGCTCTCCGTCGGGCTCCTCGTCCCTCAGGTCGGCGAGGCGCTCGAACGCCCGTTCGCCCGACTCGGTGCCTCACGGTATGCCCAAGAGGGCAGCGGGTTCCTCATCGGCCTGAGCCTCGGACCGGTCTTCGCCCCGTGCGCCGGGCCGGTGCTCACGGCGATCACGGTGGCCGCAGCCCACCATCATGTCGGCGTCTCGGCCCTCGCGGTCACCCTCTTCTACGCCGCGGGAGTCACCCTGCCCCTCCTCGTGCTGGCCCTCGTCGCGCAGCGCGCCTCCACGAGCTGGTCCTCCCTCCGGGCGCGGCTGCCGGCTGTCCGTCGCGTCGCCGGTGTCGTCCTGGGGCTCGCCACGCTGGCCATCGCCCTCAACTGGCTCGGTGGTCTCCAGCGCGCGGTACCCGGATACACCAGTGCGCTCGAGTCCCGTCTGGAGTCGACCAATTCGGCCTGTCTGCAGCTCCAGCATCTGAGCGGCGAGCACAAGAACCAGTTCGCGGCGGCAAACGCCAAGCTCGAGGGCCAGCAGGCGACCTGCTCGGTGACGGACGCCGGTAACACCGAGAGTGGGCACCTCGCCGCCGGAGCCGCGACGTCGGCCTCGAGCACGACAACCACCACCTCGACCGCCGGCGCAGGAAATCGACCGCCCACCAGCGCACTCGGACGGACCGTGTTCATGGCCAACAAGACCGACCTGCCCAACCTCGGACGGGCTCCCAACTTCTCGGGCATCACGGCCTGGTTCAACACGCCGGGTGACCAACCCCTCTCTCTCGGTGAGCTCCGAGGCAGAGTCGTCCTGGTCGATTTCTGGACGTACTCCTGCATCAACTGCCAACGCGCACTGCCGCACGTCGAAGGCTGGTTCAACGACTACAAGAAGGACGGCTTCGTCGTCGTCGGGGTCTCGACGCCCGAGTTCGCCTTCGAGCACGTGGTGTCCAACGTGCAGCACGCCGCGGGGGACCTCGGCATCGACTACCCGGTCGCCGTGGACGACAACTACGCAACGTGGGGTGCGTACAACAACGAGTACTGGCCGGCCGAGTACCTGATCGATCCGACGGGGGTGGTGCGCGCCTACGACTTCGGCGAGGGCGGCTATCAGACGATGGAGGGCAACATCAGGATGTTGCTCTCGGCCAACGGTGTCACCGCCCTCCCGGCGCCCACCGACGTCGCCGACCGGACGCCGACCAACGCCGACATCACGCCCGAGAGTTACGTGGGCTATGACCAGTTGAGCAATTCGGTCGGCACGACCGTCGATCCGGACGTTCCCCAGACCTACCACCCGCCGGCCACCATCCCCACCAACAGCCTGGCCTTCGGAGGGACCTGGACCGTCCACCGCGAGGAGGCCACCGCCGGACGCCAGGCCACACTGGCGCTGCAGTTCACCGCCGACGACGTGTACCTGGTGATGAGCGGTCAGGGCACGGTGAGCGTCGTGAAGGACGGGCACCACCTGGCGACGGTCAAGGTCGGCGGCGTTCCGACGCTCTACACGCTCCTCTCGGGGACGACCACCCAGAGCGGGGTTCTCACGCTGCAGGTGTCGCCCGGCGTGGAGGCCTACGACTTCACCTTCGGTTGAGGGCAGGATCACCGACTCTTCCGAGACAGAAGTCTCAGGTCAGAGGCTTTTTCCATAAATAGAGCACAATTGTTCGTCAACCATGACCCTAATTAGCCGGTGCTGACCTGGGAGTTTGTGATCTCCATCACAAACTCCCGAGACGAAACCCCAGGTCAGAGGCACTTCGACGGTGAATGCGGCCCTGATACCACCGGCTGCTACATTGCGTCACTCGAAAGCCAGCAGGCTCTTTCCGATCCATGCCGTGAAGCAGAGGCTCCGGCAGTTGCGGGAAAGCACGGAGCACCTGCCGGCTCGCCGACACCCACACGGCCCCGCCGCGCCTGTCCGCAGGTCCGCCTGGGTCCACAAAGCGAGGACGACCCACCGAGAACCACCCGAAAGGGCTGAACACAACCGGCCGCACACCCTGCGGCGAAGAGCCAGAACGGACGACGCCTCCCCGCTCGCCGTTCGGGGCGCGAATGCAAAAGGCCGGAGCCCGCCCACACCGAGCAGAGCCTGGCGCGCCCATGGTGCGCCTGACGAAGGGAGGTGCCGTGCGGATCCGCATTGCACTCGCGACGGCAGTTGCCGTCACAATGGTTCCAATCTTTCTTTTCGCGTCACTGAGCAGCACCTCGTCAGCCACGGTCAACGAGAACTACCGCCCGGCCACCCCGCACCACGGGGCCGTCCAACTCAAACTGAAGCTGACCTCGTACTCCGAGACCCAGAAGGACGCCAAGATCGCCACGTTCGTCAAGGCGGTCGAGGCCCAACAGCTGTCGGACTATCTCCAGACGGTGGCCAACCAGAACGTGGCCACGTATCTCGGGGTCCAGGCCTACTTGGACTCGGTGGCCCAGGCGAAGCAACAACAGGCAGCAGCGGCGGCGGCGGCAGCGGCAGCGGCGGCGGCAGGCGGCGGCAGCAGCGGCAGCGGCAGCGGCACACGCTGCGGCCGCCACGTCGCCCGTGCCACCGGGTGGGTCGGACGCCACCGGCACCAACACCGCCGACTGGGCGTGCATCCGCCAACACGAGTCGGGGGGAAACTACGGCGAAGGTGGCGGTGGCGCGTACCAATTCGAGTTCGGTACCTGGAATTCGTTGACCGGTCTGCCCTCGCCGGCCGAGGACTACCCGGCGTCGGTCCAGGATTCTGCCGCCCTCAAGCTCTACGCCGAGCGCGGCTTCGAGCCGTGGACGACGAGGTACGCCTGCGGAGTCTGAGGCGTCCGGTCATGGGTCGGCCCACCGTCAAAATGGAGGAATGGGGCGACTGACGCAGGGTCCCGGGAAGCGGGCGACGCACGTGACGGTCCTGGCGCCCATGCGGTCCGAGCTCGAGGCGGTGATCCGAACCTTCCGGCTACGGAGGACCGAGGACCACTCGGAGCGTACGCACCAGGGCACGGTCGGGAGATGGATCGTCAACGCGATGACGACGGGCATCGGTCCCGAGCGGGCCCGCGAGGCCACCCGACGCGTGCTCGAGGAGACGGTGCCGCCCGACCGTGCGCCCGACCACGTGATGGTCGTGGGGATCGCCGGCGGCCTCGACCCCACGCTCGGGATCGGCGCGTTGATCGTGCCGGACCGGGTGACGATGCATCCCGACGGCCCCGTCTACGTCAGCCATCCCCTCCCGCCTCGGCAGGCGGCCGGCGCGCTGGTGACCACCGACGGGCTCCTCCACGGCGACGGCTGGCGCCCGCTCCTCGAAGCGGGCTTCGGTGCCTTGGACATGGAGTCGGCCGCCGTGGCCGAGGTGTGCGAGGGTGCCGGCGTCCCGTGGTCGGTCTATCGGGGCATCAGCGACCGTCCGGAGGAGCAATTGGTGGACCTGGGCGTGTTGGCGCTGAGTCAACCGGACGGCTCGATTGACCGGGCCGCGGTGGCGGCGTACATCGTCCGCCACCCCGGACGCGTGGGGAGGCTGGCCCGGTTGAACCGCGGTCTGCGCGCGGCAACCGCAATCGCCGCCGCGGCAGCATGGACCGATCTCCTCAGCTCGTGACGCGTCCCCGACCTACCTGCCTCCGGAGGGATCAGCTCTCGTCGTCCTCCGGCAGGCGACCCTTGGTCTCGTCCCGCCGAGCGATGACATGAAGGTCGATGTCGTTCTCCGATGCCATTCTCAGAATCTGCTGGACCACTGAGGCCCGGGTCATCGACTGCCACCGGGTCAGGCGAGACATGCCGAGGACGATCTGCGTGATCTGCTGGTCGACGGCGGCGCTGAAGATCGCCTTGGCCACGTCGTCGCCCTGCACCGTCTGCCAGGTGCCACCCACGTCCCGGACGAGCTCCTTCAGCTCGGCCAGGTCACCCTTCCCGGCTGGCTCCGCGTCGGAGGACATCACGTGGATGGCGATCAACGGGGCCTTCACGCGAGCAGCGAGGCGCGCCGCCCGCCGCACCACCGAGGCATTTCCCGGCGCGCCCGTCACGGCAACCATGATGCGCTCGGTGGTCTCCCACAACTCGCCGGCCGCGCCCTTGGTCCGCAGGTACTCGATCAGCTCCTCTTCTGTCTCATCGGCCACGAATCGCAGCGAGAGCTCGCGGAGGGCAACGAGGTTCTCGGCGCGGAAGAACCCGTGCAGCGCGCCAGGTACCTTGTGGGCCGGGTAGATGTTGCCGTGCAACATCCGTCGCCGGAGCTGATCGGCCGACGAGTCGATCAGCTCAATCTGGTCGGCCTTGCGCACCACCCAGTCCGGCACGCGTTCTCGTACGCCGACGCCGGTGATGCGCTCCACGGCGTCGGCCAGTGACTCGATGTGCTGGACGTTGACGGTGGTGATGACCGCGATGCCCGCGCCGAGGATCTCGAGGATGTCCTCCCAGCGCTTCTCGTGCCGACCCGATCCCGGCACGTTGGTGTGCGCCAGCTCGTCGATGAGAACCACCTCGGGCGCACGGGCCAGCACAGCTTCGAGATCCATCTCCTCCCAGTGCGCGTTGCGGTACTCGACCTGCCGCCGGGGCAAGACGGGAAGATCGCGGATCTGCTCCACCGTGTAGGGGCGCTCGTGGGTTTCCACGAAGCCCACCACCACGTCGGCCCCGCGCTGGAAGCGGCGCCACCCTTCGTCGAGCATGGCGCAGGTTTTGCCCACGCCGGCCGCCGCGCCGAGGTACACCCGGAACCGCCCGGCGGGTCGGACTCCTTCCTCTTCACCTGTCCTGCTCATCTCCACCCTTCTGTGGGCTCTGATCCTTCACCAGCTCGGTACACTCGTCTGCCGGTCGTCACCGGCGGAGTGGAAGCTGTGGCACACGTCAAGCGAGGCAAGCTGGGTACCAGGGGAAGGTACCAGCGCACGGTACTTGGGATCGCACTGATGGTGACCGTGCTCGCCGCGGTCATCGTCCTGCTTCTGCCGTTCCGCTCCCACCTGATCGGGGCCATCCCCGCCCTGGCGTTCGTGGTGCCCGCCGTGATCGGTGTCACCGTGGGCGGGTTCGGAGTCGGCGCCGCGGGTGTGGTCCTCGGGTTCCTCGCCTACGACTACTTCTTTCTCCCCCGTACAACGCGCTCACGGTGCGGTCCCCCCAGAACTGGATCGCGCTGGGGGTCTACGCGGCGGTCGTGCTCATCGTGTCCCAGGTCGTGGCCAGCCTGCGGAGCGCCCGGGAGGAGGCGTTGCGCCGCAACGACGAGTCCGTCCGCCTGTACGACCTGTCCCGGGCCCTGATCGGTGACCTCACGCTCGGTCAGCTGGTCAACCACATCGTCACCGCGGTGCAGGCGGCGTTCGAGCCGAGCTGGACCGCGCTCGTCCTCCCCGGGGACGAGCGTCCCAACGTGCTGTTCGTGGCCGCAACCGCCGGCGAACCGCTCGACGGCGACGAGTTCGCGTCGCTGACCTCGGGTGGCGGCCAGACCACTTCGATCGGGTTGGGCGCGGGCGCCACACCGGCGCGGGTGTCGCTGGCGCTGGTCGTGAGCAACCGGCCCGTCGGGATGCTCGTGCTGAGAGACGTGCGCCTCGCGGAGCAGGACCGCCGTCTCCTCGGCACGTTCGCCAACCAGGCGGCGTTGGCCGTCGACGGGACCAGGCTTCGTGACGAGGCGTTGCGGGCCCAACTGCTCGAGGAGGTCGACCGCTGGCGCAGCGCCCTCATGGGTGCCGCCTCGCACGACCTACGGACGCCGCTTGCCTCCATCAAGACGGCGGTGTCCAGCCTGCGCCAGGTCGACGCCCATCACGCACCCGACGACCGTGCCGAGCTGCTCGAGCTCGTTGAGTTGCAGACCGACCGTCTGGCCCGACTGGTGTCGAACCTGCTGGACATGACGCGGATTGAGGCCGGTGCCCTCGAGCTCCGTCCCGCACCCGTCTCCTTCGAGGAGCTGGTGGACGAGGCGATCACGTCCCTCGGTGGGAACCTGGCGCCGGGCCGCGTCGTCGTGCACGCGCCGCCGGAGCTCCCTCTGCTCGTCATCGACCACCTCTTGATCACCCAGGTACTGGCCAACCTGGTGGAGAATGCCGATCGGCTCTCGCCGACCGGCACGGCCATCAGGGTCAGCGCTCGGGCCGTTCCCGGCTACGTGCCAGGCACGGCGGAAATCGCCGTGGCTGACGACGGCCCGGGCATCGCACGCGAGGACAGAGAGCGAGTCTTCGAGATGTTCAGCCAGAACGGCGGGGGCGGGCGCGCCGGCCTGGGACTGGCCATCGCCAAGGCATTCGTGGAGGCCCACGGTGGCACGATCCGCATCGACCCCGAGGTGACCCACGGCGCCCGCGTCGTCTTCACCCTGCCGTGCCGGGCGGCCGCCCCGGCGCCGGTCTGAGGCCGGGCGTGACCAAGGTGCTCGTGGTCGACGACGACCCGGCCCTGCTCAAGGCTCTGCGCATCGGGCTTGCCGCACGCGGCGACGAGGTGGCAGTGGCGCGAACAGGCGCCGACGCTGTCCAGCAGGTGGCTCTGGCCTTCCCCGACCTCGTGATCTTGGACCTCGGGCTGCCCGACGTCGACGGGGTGGAGGTGTGCCGGCGGATCCGCGCCTTCTCGGAGGTGCCCATCGTGGTCCTCTCGGCCTATGGCGACGAGCGCCGCAAGGTCGCGGCACTCGACAGCGGCGCCGACGACTTCGTCACCAAACCCTTCGGCATGGCCGAGCTCGAGGCGCGACTGCGGGTGGCCCTGCGCCACTCGGTGACCGCCAGGGGCGAAGGGCACGAAGCGACCTCGCTCCGTGCCGGCGCTCTCGAGATGGACCTGGTGCACCACATGGCCATGGTTCGCGGCGAACCGCTGGCGTTGACGGCCAAGGAGTTCGAGCTCCTGACCTATCTCATGCGATACGCCGGCAAGGTCTGCACCCACCACATGATCCTCAAGGACGTGTGGGGTCCGGGCTATGGCGAGGAGTCCAACTACGTGCGCGTCTACACCCACCGGCTGCGCAAGAAGCTCGGCGATGAGGACGGTCACATCCTGCGGACCGTCCCAGGCATCGGATACCAGTTGCTCCCGGAGGCTCAGCCGTCCACGTCCGAGGAATTGACGAACGAGTAGATGGGGTTGAGCATCACGATCACTCCGTTGACGAGGCCCGGTGTCCCCTGCGCGACGACATGGCGACCATTGACGAGCCCCGGCACCGAAGCGCGGCCGATGAAGCGCAGCACGAGTGACCCCGTTGCGTCCCTGAGCTCGGCGTCGGTCCGGACCCAAGGTCGCTGGGTCGACATCACACAGACGATCTCCCCGCGTACCGTGTTCCGCTTGCGGAGCACGACCGCCGAGATGGCGGTGAGACTCACTTAAGCTTGGCGAGCGCCTCGTTGAGCTGCAGAACGTTTACGAACGGCGAGCCTAGGAAACCCAGCGGCATGCCCTGGGTCTGCTGGGCGATGAGGCTCCGGAGCCTGGACGGGGAGATGCCGGTCGCCCGGGAGACCATGGGGATCTCGGCGTATGCGTCCTGCGGCGTGATGTCGGGGTCGAGGCCGCTGCCAGAAGTCGTCACCAGGTCTGGCGTCGGGTTGACGCCCCGCGCCTTCCAGTAGGCGATCAGCTTCTGGGTGTTCTGCAGCAAGGTCTCCGAGCGAGGCCCGAGGTTCGTCGTCGCGGACTCGCCGGCGTTCAGGACCCCTGGCTTGCCGGGGATGTTGTTGGCCTCTAGCGGGTTGTCCCCTCCACCGGCGGCCGGGCTCGCGGACCCGGCGTAGGGCCCCAGGTTGTCGGGACGTCCCTGGAACACGCAGCTGCCCAAGCGATGACCGGGGCAACGCGTCTGCGACCAGTCCTGGCCGATGAGCCTCGAACCGTTCGCCGTGAGGGAGCCGTCTGCCTGGCCCCTGAAGAAGGCCTGGGCGACCCCGGTGCCGGCGAAGGCGTACAGGAAGCCGAAGAAGACGGTGAAGACGACGACCGTGATGATGGAGCGACGGAGATGCGTGATCATGTCAGGCTCGCTCTCAGTAGGCGTGGAGGGCGACCAGGATGAGGTCGATGAGCTTGATGAAGATGAACGGCACGATGATCCCGCCCACGCCGTAGATAAAGACGTTTCGGCGAAGGATCGCCTCGGCGGACGCCGGCCTGAACTTCACTCCTCGCAGCGCGAGCGGAATCAGTGCCACGATGACGAGGGCGTTGAAGATCACGGCCGAGAGCACCGCACTCTCCGGGCTGTGCAATTTCATGATGTTGAGCGCGTTGAGCTGCGGGTACGTGGCCACGAACAGCGCCGGGATGATGGCGAAGTACTTGGCGACGTCGTTGGCGATTGAGAACGTCGTGAGCGATCCCCGGGTGATCAGCAGCTGCTTGCCGATTTCGACGACGTCGATCAGCTTGGTGGGGTTGGAGTCGAGGTCGACCATGTTGCCGGCCTCCTTGGCCGCCGTGGTCCCCGTGTTCATGGCCACGCCGACGTCGGCTTGGGCGAGTGCAGGCGCGTCGTTAGTGCCGTCACCAGTCATGGCGACGAGCTTCCCGCCCTCCTGCTCCTGCCGGATCAGCTCCAACTTGGCCTCGGGAGTCGCCTCGGCCAAGAAGTCGTCGACGCCTGCCTCTTGGGCAATGGCGGCAGCGGTCAGCGGGTTGTCGCCGGTGATCATGACGGTCCGGATCCCCATCTGGCGCATCTCGGCGAACTTCTCCCGGATCCCGGTCTTCACGACGTCCTTGAGCTCGATCACCCCGAGGATGACCGGACCGTCCGCCACGACCAGGGGGGTGGACCCGTCCCGGGCGATGCGATCGACGATCTCTTGGAGCCCCTCGGGCGGCGTGCCCCCCTGCTCGACCACCCAGGTCCGCACCGAATCGGCCGCACCCTTGCGGATCTGGCGGCCATCGACGTCGAGTCCCGACATCCGGGTGGTCGCCGAGAATGGGACGAACTCGTGCGAACCGACGGGCAGCTCCCGCTCGCGAATGTTGAAGCGTTCCTTGGCCAGGACCACGATCGACCTGCCTTCCGGCGTCTCGTCGGCCAGCGACGCCAGTTGGGCGGCGGAGGCCACCTCCTCTTCCGTGTGTCCGTGGGCCGGGTAAAACGCCGACGCCATCCGGTTGCCCAGCGTGATGGTGCCCGTCTTGTCGAGCAGCAGCGTCTGCACGTCGCCGGCCGCCTCGACGGCGCGTCCGCTCATGGCGAGGACGTTGCGCTGCACGAGCCGGTCCATGCCGGCGATGCCAATAGCCGAAAGCAGAGCCCCGATGGTGGTCGGGATGAGGCATACGAGCAACGACACCAAGATGACGACCGACACCGCCGCCCCCGAGTAGTGGCCGAATGTCTGCAGGGTCACCACGACGGGGATGAAGACGATGGTCAGCACGGCCAGCAGGATGGTGAGCGCGATCTCGTTCGGGGTCCTCTGCCGGTTGGCTCCTTCGACCAGGGTGATCATGCGGTCGAGGAAGGTCTGACCGCGCTCGGCTGTGATACGCACCACGATGCGGTCCGAGAGCACGCGTGTCCCGCCCGTGACGGCAGAGCGATCACCTCCGGACTCACGGATGACGGGTGCCGACTCCCCGGTGATGGCCGACTCGTCCACCGAGGCGATGCCCTCGATAATCTCGCCGTCCGAGGGGATAAGGTCGCCCGCCTCGCACACCACGAGGTCCCCCTTCGCCAGATCCGCGGCCGCGACCCGCTCCTCAGAGCCGTCCGGTGCGAGACGGCGTGCCTCGGTTTCGGCCCGCATGCGGCGCAGGGTGTCGGCCTGAGCCTTCCCTCGCCCCTCCGCCATGGCTTCGGCGAAGTTGGCGAACATCACCGTGAGGAAGAGCCAGACCGTAATGGACCAGTCGAACACGCCGGGGTGCGCGATCGACTCGATCAGTGTGACGACCGTGCCGACGAGCACGACGAACATGACCGGGTTCTTGATCTGTACCCGAGGGTCGAGCTTCTTGAAGGCATCGACGAGGGCCCGGCCCATGATCTGGCGGTCGAAGAGACTCCGAGACCCCGCGACGCCGTGTGGCAGGTCGCTTGGCTGGGATTGCGGTTGTGTGGTCACTGTGGTCATCAGAAGAACTTTCCGTGGCTGAGCTGCTCGACAATGGGCCCGAGCGAGACGGCTGGGAAGAAGGTGAGGCCACCGATGATGATGATGACGCCGATGGTCAGCCCGACGAACATGCCATTGTCGGTTCGGAAGGTCCCGAGCGACGCCGGGACGGTGTTCTTGGCGGCCAGGACGCCTCCCAGCGCGAGGGCCGGGATCATGATCCCGAAGCGGCCGATCAGCATGTCGATGGCACCGACGATGTTGTAGAAGGCCGTGTTGCCGGTGAGTCCGGCCATGGCCGACCCGTTGTTGTTGCCCTGCGAGGTGAGGGCGTAGAGGATCTCACTGAATCCGTGGGGACCGGCGTTGAGCGGGCCGGCCCGCCCGGCATGGACCGACACCGCGATGGCCGTGACCACCAGCACGGTGACCGGCATCACCACCGCGGCCAGGCCGGCCAGCTTCACCTCCCGGGCCTGGATCTTCTTGCCCAGGTACTCCGGTGTTCGCCCGATCATGAGGCCACCGATGAAGACCGCGATGACGGCGTAGATGAGAATGGTGTACAAGCCACTCCCGGTCCCTCCGGGGGTCACCTCACCGAGCATCATGCCGGTCATCGGGCCGAAGCCACCCATGGGGTTGTACGAGTCGGTGGCGCTGTCCACGGCGCCGTCCGAGGTCTGGGTCATCGACACGTTGAACAATGCGCTGGTCGTGTCGCCGAAATAGGAGTTCTTGCCCTCCGTGTTGCCCACCGTGGAGTGCACGCCGGCGGTAACGACGGCCGGGTTGTTCTGGTGCTCGGCGTATGAGGTGAACCCGACCCAGGTGCCGAAGATCAGGACCATGGCGATCAACAGGGCCACGCCGTGGCGGATGCTCCCGACCATCTTGCCGAACGTGTAGGTCAGCGCGAACGGGATGGACAGTGTGAGCCAGATGTAGATGAAGTTGGTGATCGCCGTCGGGTTCTCGAAGGGGTGGCCCAGGTCGACGTCGAAGAACCCGCCGCCGTTCGTGCCCAGCTGCATGATCGGCCCCATGAAGCCTGCCGGCCCCCGCGGGATGGTCTGGGTGACGCCGTTCATCGCGTTGTGGATCGTCACGGGCCCAGCGAGCGTCTGCACCGCACCCAAGGCGACCATCACGATGCCGGCCAGGAAGGCGATCGGGAGCAGGATGTACAGGCAGCAGCGGGTGATGTCGACCCAGAAGTTCCCGATGGTGGGCGAGTTGCGGCGCGAGAAGCCCCGGGTCACGGCGATCGCCACCGCGATCCCCACCGCGGCGCTGACGAACTGCTGCACGGTCAGCACGCCGATCTGGGAGAAGTACGACATGGTCGTCTCGCCGCCGTAGTTCTGCCAGTTCGTGTTCGTCATGAACGACACGATCGTGTTGAAGGTGAGCGGCGACGACGGCGCCCCGAAGTGCTGGGGGTTGAGCGGCAGCGAGCCCTGGATCCGCAGCAGCAGGTAGCCGACGGCGAGGAACACCCCGGAGAAGATCACCGTCGAGCCGGCGTAGCGCTTCCAGGACTGCTCCTTGTCGGGGCTGGTCCCCAGCAGCCGGTAGAACGGTCGTTCCAGCCAGGCCAGGAAGGTGACGCGGCCGTCGAAGACGGCGGCCATGTACGAACCCAGGTATCGCCAGGCGAGACCCAGCGTGACGATCAGGAGGACGATGGTCCAGAAGAAACCCACGTCAGATCAGAACCACTCGGGCTTGAACATGGCGATGCCCAGGTAGATGAACATCACGATGGAGATGCCGAGGAGGACGCCCTGGACCCAGGTCATACCCGCTCCAGGCACCAGATGAGGCCCAGGAACGCCGCGACGAACGCGACGAAGCCCAGCACAGCGAGGAAGTCAGCCATAGGCGCCATGTTCTCCAGGCACCCGTCAACAGCCTGTGAACGCCGACGAAGAGTTCGTCAATAAATCGTCAACGGACCATGGACGCTGCCGCTGCCGCTGCCGCTGCCGCTGCCGCTGCCGCTGCCATGTCGGCCCCTCGGATGGCTCAGCGACACTGCTCGACGTTATGCAGATCAATGAATACTTAAGCAATTGTTGGCCCTCCTGACCGGTGCCTCGGCATCCCTCTTGCCCGTATATGGGGCCGCGCATACCTGTCAGAGAAACACCCGAAGCCTCTCCCTTGTCGTTGGGCAAAAGACCTTCCGCATAATTTCTGCATATCTATGCACCGTCGATCTGCCCGCATGGGCTCCGTGCCTAAGGTGGACGGAGGTCTCGCCAGGCAGGGTCTCGGGCGAGTGGAAGGGGACTCGTGGAGGTCGATCCGGACAAGGCGGGTATGAGCGAGGCCCGTCTCGAGCGCGTCACGGAGCGCTTCGCCACCCACTACGTGGAACCGGGGCGGATCGCCGGCTGTCAGATCACGGTGGCGCGCGGCGGGCACGTGGCCTACCACCGTTCTCTCGGGTTGGCCGATCGCGAGCAGGGCATCCCGATCGCGGAGGACACCATCTTCCGGATCTATTCCATGACCAAGCCGGTGGCGTCTGTCGCCCTGATGCAGCTCTACGAACGCGGGCTGTTCGGGCTCCTCGACCCCGTGCACCGCTACATCCCCTCGTGGCGGACGCAGAAGGTGGGCACCGTGCAGGCCGACGGCACCGTGACCGCATCCTCACCCGAACGGCCGGTCAACGTGCGCGACCTCCTCATGCACACCTCGGGCATCGCCGGCGACATCTTCCGTGACAACGTCATCGATTCCACGTTCTCCCAGGCCCGGTCGGCGGCGGCGCGAGAGGCACCCGAGACGCTCGAGAGCGTGACCGAGCTCCTGGGCGAGCACCCGCTGAAGTTCGAGCCCGGCTCCCGTTGGAACTACGGCATCTCGACGGATGTCGTCGCCCGGTTGGTCGAGATCCTCTCCGGGTTGCGCTTCGACGAATACCTGCAGCGCGAGATTTTCGACCCCCTGGGGATGGTGGACACCGGCTTCTTCGTGCCCGAGGACAGCCACGATCGGCTGGCCGCGTGCTACCGCTTCCAGCCGGCGCAACCCCCCCGGCTGATGCGGGGCCAGTACGCGCGGGGCGTCCTGCACCCCCGCGCCTACCTCTCGGGGGCGGGCGGCCTGGTGTCCACCAGTCGCGACTACGGCGCCTTCTGTCACATGCTGGCCAACGGCGGGCACGTGGAGGGGCGGCGCATCGTGGGGCGCAAGACCCTGGAGCTCATGACGGTGAATCATCTGCCTGGTGGCGCCACACTGCAGGACCTTGCGATCGGGGGCTTCGGCGAGGCGGGGTACGAGGGGACCGGGTTCGGCCTGGGGTTCGCCGTCGGCTTGGGTCCCGCCGCCACCGCCCTACCCGGATCGCCGGGGGAGTACTACTGGGGAGGGTCAGCCAGCACGACGTTTTGGGTCGATCCGGCAGAGGACCTCTACGTCGTCTTCATGACGCAGCTCTTTCCTTCGGGGACCTACCCCTTCCGTGACCAGCTGCGAGCTCTCGTCTACCAAGCTCTTCGGGACTGATGACCGAAACGAGTGGAACGGGCGAGCCGGGCGGGCCGTTCGGGCCGGCTGATGCCACGGTGTCACCTCGTTTCGCGGGCATCGCCACGTTCGCTCGTCTGCCGACCAGCGAGGAAGTGGGGAACTGGGACATCGCCGTCGTCGGCGTGCCCTTCGACGGAGGCACCAGTTACCGTCCCGGGGCGCGATTCGGTCCCGCTGCAGTACGCCAGGCCTCGCGGCTGCTCCGCCCGTACAACCCCGCCCAGGGTTCACTGCCGTTCGAGCTGGCCCAGGTGGTCGACGCGGGGGACATTGCCTGCACGCCGTTCAGTCCCGAAGAGGCGGTGGCGCAGATCGAGTCCGGTGCCCGCGCTCTGCTCGGCCCGGACAACCGCCTGGTGGCAGTGGGCGGAGACCACACCATCGCGTTGCCCCTACTCCGGGCCACGGCAGCCCGCCATGGCCCCCTCGCCCTCGTCCACTTCGACGCCCACCTCGACACCTGGGACACCTACTTCGGACAGCGCTTCACCCACGGCACACCCTTCCGTCGGGCCTGGGAGGAGGGTCTGCTTCTCCCCGATCGCTGCACCCACGTCGGGCTGCGGGGTCCGCTGTACTCGGCCAGAGACCTGGTCGACGACGCCGAAATGGGTTTCGCGCAGATCACCACCGACGACGTGGGGTCCCTCGGGCTGCCGGAGGTGGGGCGGCGGCTCCGTCAGCGGCTGGGAACCGCTCCGGTCTATGTGTCGGTGGACATCGACGTGCTCGACCCCGCCCACGTGCCGGGCACGGGGACGCCCGAAGCAGGCGGTCTGACCAGCCGTGAGCTGCTGGGCATGGTGCGAGCACTCACCCCGACGACCATCGTGGGCGCGGACGTGGTGGAGGTGGCACCGGCGTACGACCATGCCGAGATCACCGCGGTGGCTGCCTCTCATGTGCTCTACGAGATCCTGACCGCCATGGTCCGCCCGGCCTGACCGGCGGCGGGAGGCAGGGGACCCGTCGGTTCACCGGGCGATGTAACAGTCCATTCACAACGGGGAAACCGTCCCCGAACGTTGCCCCCTTAGCGTCAGGGGCACGGCCGTGGCGAGTGAGAGACGGCCGGGGCGAGTGAGAGTCGGTGAACCTGAGTCGGTGAACCTGGTGGGGACGTGAAGCGAGACCTTCTGGTCGGGGTAGCCCAGTGGCTCTCCGCGCCGGGTGAGCCAAAGCAGAACCTGTCAGTGGCCCTGAGCATGGTGGCCAATGCCGCGGGTCGCGGCGTCGAACTGCTGGTCCTGCCCGAGCTGTGGTCCTGTGGCTACGACCCCGAGACCATGGCTGACGACGCCCGGCGCGACGCCGAACCGCGGGACGGGCCGCGGGCAACCCAGCTGGCCGAGGCGGCGCACCGACACGATCTCTTCTTGGTGGCGGGCAGCGTCCCCGAGCTCGGCCAGGACGGCCTGGTGTACGACACCGCCCTGGTCTTCACTCCCCGCGGGGAGCTGGCAGCGTGGCACCGCAAGGCCCACCTCTACCGTCCGACCCGCGAACACGCCGTGTTCAGCCCCGGGACGCGCCTCACCTCGTTCGACGACCCGACACTCGGCCGGGTGGGCCTGGTGGTCGGCTTCGACGCCGACTTCCCGGAAGTGGCACGCGCCCTCGCCCTGCGCGGGGCCCGTCTGGTGCTGGCCCCCTCCGCCTGCGAAGTGGAGGCGGCCCCGGCCTGGGATCTCCTCCAACCTTCCACCGCCCTCACCAACAGCCAGTGGTGGGTGCAAGCCAACCAGGCTGGGTCCCACGCGACCTCCACCCTCCTCGGGGCGAGCAGGATCATCGCACCGACCGGCACGGTGGTCGCCCAGGCCAGCACGGCGGTGCCGGGGCGAGCCAGCCCGGCCGAACTGTTGGAGCACCGGATCGACCTCCACCTGGCGCATCGGCGCGAGGGTGTGTCGGCCTTTCTCGAGGATGAGCGGCACCCGGATCTCTACGGTGAGCTGGTCGGGGGAATACCCGCTCCGGCGCGTGGGTGAGAGGCCCGGTGCGAGCCAACCAATAGAGTCACGGTGGTGGGCATGCCCGGTGTGCACGCCGTTCGCGGAAAGCTGACCATGCTATGACGGAGATCATCGAGCGCGGCGAGACCGGCGCGTCCGGGACCGGGTCGGCACCGCTCGAGCCGCACGTGATCATCCTCTTCGGGGCCACCGGCGACCTGGCAGCCCGCAAGCTGCTCCCGGGCCTCCTCCACTTGTCGATCTCGGGGATGATGCCCGAGTACCGGATCGTGGGCAGCTCGACGAGCGCGCTCAGCGACGAGGACTTCCGCCGACTCGCCCGCAACGCGTGCGACCAGTTCGCCAAGGGCAAGATCTCCTTGTTGCAGTGGGCCGACTTCGAGAGGCGACTCTCTTTTGTGACCACGTCGACCGGCGCGGCCGGACTGGGTGAGGCAGTGGCGCGGGCCGAGGAAGAGATCGGCGGCGACGTGCGGAGACTCCACTACCTGAGCATTCCGCCGGCGGCCGACCGCGAGGTCATCCAGATGCTGGCCGACGCCAAGTTGGTGGAGCGGTCGCGAGTGGTGATGGAGAAGCCCTTCGGGACGGACCTGGCCAGCGCGGTCGCGCTGAACGACATGCTGCACCAGTTCTTCGACGAAGAGCAGATCTTCCGCATCGACCACTTCCTGGGCAAGGAGGCGGCTCAGAACATTTTGGCCTTCCGCTTCGCCAACGGTCTCTTCGAGCCCATCTGGAATCGGGATCACATCGACCACGTGCAGATCGACGTGCCCGAGACCCTCTCGGTCGACGACCGGGTCAAGTTCTACGAGGCCACCGGTGCGTTCAAGGACATGGTGGTGACGCACCTGTTCCAGATCCTGGCCTTCATGGCCATGGAACCCCCGACCGCGTTGGCGCCCGACGCCATCGGGGAGGAGAAGAACAAGGTCTTCCGCTCCATGCGCCCGCTCGACGTGACGGAGGTCGTCCGGGGTCAGTACGACGGCTACCGCGACATCCCAGGTGTCGCTCCGGACTCGGACACCGAGACCTTCATCGCGTTGCGTTGCGACATCGACAACTGGCGGTGGGCCGGGATCCCCTTCTTCCTGCGCACGGGCAAGGAGCTCGGAGGCGGTGAGCGGATCATCTCGATCGCGTTCAGAGAGCCCCCCAAGTCGATGTTCCCGGCGGACTCCGGCGTCGGCGCCCAGGGGCCAGACCACCTGACCTTCGACCTGGCCGATTCCTCGAGGCTCTCGCTCTCCTTCTACGGGAAGAAGCCGGGACCGGGCATGAAGCTCGAGAAGCTCAGCCTGCAGTTCGCGCTCCACGAGACCGGCGAGGACGCCGACGTGCTCGAGGCCTACGAGCGCCTCATCCACGACGCCATGGTGGGCGACCACACGCTGTTCAACACCGCTGAGGGGATTGAGCGGCTCTGGGAGCTGTCGACCCCGCTCCTCGAGAACCCGCCTCCCGTCCAGCCCTACCCCAAGGGGGGATGGGGACCACCGGAGATCAACGACCTGATCGCCCCGCGCAAGTGGCGACTGCCCTTCGAGCGCGGGTGGCGGGGGGCCGCTCGCTCCTGAATACCAGCCGCCAGACGGGTCAGCGAGTCGGCGGCTGCACGCGCAGCCCGTCACAGACAATGGCCAGGAGGCCCACAGTGGAGCACTCGTGGTGCGCCGCGGCCTGGCAGGTGGCGCCGACCAAGGTCATCACCATGGATGCGGTGACATCTGTGCGAACAACCCCCACGGCTTGAGCCCGCTGGAGCAGCACCTCCACCGCCGACCGCAACTGCTCCTTCACCGTCGCGGCGGACTCCTCGAACCCCAAGCCCGCACCCATGACGGCCGAGATCACGTCCCGTTTGGCCGCGCTCTCGTCCACCACGTGGGCCAGGAACTCGAACAGCGCCGCCGCCGGATCCTCGGCTTCGGACAGCCCACAGGCGTCAAGGGTGAGCGCCGAGAGGCGATCGAGGAGAATGGCCTCGCACAGGCGCTCTTTCGTCGGGAAATGCCGGTACAGCGTGCCGACACCGACACCGGCCTTCTCGGCGATGACGTCGACGGGGACCTCGATCCCTTCGGAGGCGAACACCACCTCTGCCGCCTCCAAGATCCGTGCCCGATTCCTCTGGGCATCGGCCCGCAGCGGTCGTATCCCGACGCCCGATGCGCAGCCCCCGATGTCGTTCGCTCCTCGGCCCACCTTGCCTCCCCGTTTGACAAACGGAACATTGATTCCGTATAGTCTAAGTGGAACCAGGACTCCGCCTCCGATTCTAGGCCTTCCACCGGCCTGATCGCCAGCCCTCCTCGGACTGGCGGAATCGAAGGCTGTCGGGCCAACAAGCCCGGAAAACCAAGTCAGACCCAGGAGGCGTAGACCCATGACCTCGACAGTCGAGACCGCTGCCGGCTCTGTGCTCCATCCGCCGACCGACCCGAGGCGCTTCCGCGCCCTGGCGGTCATCGCCGTGGCACAGCTCATGGTCGTCCTGGACGCCTCCGTCGTCATCATCGCCCTGCCCTCGGCCCAGCGGGCCCTGCACATCTCGACGGCCAACCGGCAGTGGATGCTGACGGCATACACCTTGGCCTTCGCCGGTCTCTTGCTGCTGGGCGGACGCATTGCCGACTACTTCGGGCGGAAGCGGATGTTCGTGGTGAGCCTGATCGGCTTCGCGGCCGCCTCCGCGCTCGGCGGGTTGGCCCAGAACTCCGCCATGCTGTTCAGCGCCCGGGCCCTCCAGGGTGCGTTCGCGGCGGTGATGGCGCCCGCGGCGTTGTCGCTCATCACGGTGGCGTTCACCGAGCCCAACGAACGAGCCCGGGCCTTCGGCGTCTACGGCGCCGTCGCCGGGAGCGGGTCGGCCATCGGGCTTATCCTCGGAGGTTTCCTCACCGAGTTCGCCTCATGGCGCTGGACGCTGCTCATCAACGTGCCCATTGCCATCGTCACCGCGGTGGCCGCCACGCGCGTCGTCTCCGAGAGTCGCAGCCCCTCCAACCACGGTTACGACCTGCCGGGCGCCGCCACGGTGACCGGTGGACTCCTGGCCCTCGTCTACGGCTTCACCAAGGCGGGCACGGACGGATGGGGATCCTCGGTCACCCTCAGCCTCTTCGCCATCGCCGCCATCCTGCTGCTTGCCTTCGTCGTCATGGAGTCCCGCGCCACCCACCCACTCCTGCCCATGCGCGTCGTGCTCGACCGCAACCGCGGCGGGTCCTACCTCTCATCGCTGCTGGTGGGGACGGCACTGCTCGGCACGTTCCTCTCGCTCACCTACTACTTCCAGGGCACGCTGCACTATTCGGCCATGAAGAGCGGGTTCGCGTTCTTACCCTTCTCGGTAGGCGTGGTCAGCGGCGCGACCAGCGCCAGCAAGCTGCTGCCGCGCTTCGGGCCGCGATTGCTGATGACAGGTGGCATGGTGACGAGCGGCATCGGTCTCTTCCTGCTCTCGACCCTGACGATCCACTCCTCGTACGCCCTCGTCGTCCTGCCGTCCATGGCCCTGGTCAGCCTGGGCATGGGTCTGGCCTTTGTGCCCATGAGCAGCACGGCGCTGATCGGAGTGCGTCCCGCCGACGCCGGCGTGGCCAGCGCGCTGGTCAACGCCACCCAGCAGACCGGGGGCACCATGGGCGCCGCCCTCATCAACACCATCGCCACCACGGCGGCCGCAGGATACTTGGCGGTCCATGGGACCTCCGCTGCGGCACGTTCAGCCGGCGCCATTCATGGATACACGACCGCCTTCACCTTCAGCGCGATCGTGATGGCGGTCGCCGCGCTGACGGCCTTCGCCCTCGTCCGGAAGGGACGCCCCGAAACCGGGACCGAGGTGGTGGAGGCGCACGGCGAGGCGGACGACGGGGTGACGCTCGCTCTCGCCTGACGCGTTGTCGCCCGATCTCAGATCGTCGATCGGTCGGCAGCCTCAGAGAGGAAACAGACGAACTGCGGGACAGCTGCTGTGCCCTCGCTCGGCGTGTCGGGTCCACAGCCATGATTTCCCACGCTCGCCGAACGGTCGACCGGCTCCGCGGGCGGCAACGGCTACCATCGCCGCGGATGGGGCCGCGGCTCAGTTTCGATCCGATTGCCGAAGCTCAGCGCCAGTGGCAGAGCCGGTGGCCGAGCGCCGCGCTGGCCATGACGGCCGCCACCTCCATCATGCGGGCGCAACAGATCGTCTTGGCGGCTGTCGACGACGCGCTACGGCCGTTCGACCTCACCTTTGCCCGCTACGAAGCACTGGTCATGTTGACCTTCACCAAAAACGGCGAGATGCCCCTGAGCAAGATGGGTCCGCGCCTGATGATCCACCCGACCAGCGTGACGAACATCGTGGACCGCCTGGAGGAGGCGAGCCTGCTCGAGCGGAGCCCGCATCCCACCGACCGTCGAATGACGCTGGCCCGCATCACCACCCGGGGTCGGGACCTGGCCGGTCGGGCGACGATGGCGGTCAATGGGATCGGGTTCGGCGTCGAGTGCCTGGACGACGGGCAATTGGGCCGCGTGATCGACCTCCTCGCGCCGCTCCGGGTGGCGGCGGGCGACTTCGAGCTGCCATCTGCCTGACGGCCAATCCGTCCGCCTGACGGCCAATCCGTCAGCCTGACGGCCAAACTGAGCGGACAGGTCAGAGAGCAGACAGGTCCGAGGCTGGCAGGCCCGGTCCACCGTTTCCCAGGGTTTCCGATACTCTGGCTCCCGAGTATTTCGTCGGCCGACGGACGGCCCCGCCAGAACGGGGCGCCGACACGGCCACCGCACAAGGAGGTTCGACGTGTCGAGAGTGACGCGGGTCGCGGTAGCCGGATGTGGCCTGATGGGATCGGGCATCGCCGAGGTCTTCGCCCGGTCAGGGCTCGACGCGGTCGTCTTCGAGGTGGACGAAGCCGCGGTGGCAGCCGGACGGCAGCGAGTGGAGAAGTCTCTGGGCCGCGCCGTGTCCAGCGGGAAGCTGAGCGCCGAGGCCCGGGACGAGGCCCTCGGACGCTTGCGGTTCACCGCGGACCTCGACGCCCTGGCAGACCGCGAATTGGTGGTGGAGGCGATCGTCGAGGAGGAGCAGACGAAGGCCGAGTTGTTCGGCCGACTCGACAAGGTCCTGAGGGACCCGAAGGCCATCCTGGCGTCGAACACGTCGTCCATCCCCATCATGAAGCTGGCCATGGCCACCTCGCGACCCGAGCAGGTCGTCGGCCTCCACTTCTTCAACCCAGCGCCGGTGCTCCGACTGGTGGAGCTGGTCACGTCCCTGCTCACCAGCGAGGAGACCCGCGATCGCACCCGGGCCTTCGCGGCCGACCAGCTGGACAAGGTGGTGGTCTCCTCCCCCGATCGCGCCGGCTTCGTCGTCAACGCGCTCCTCATCCCGTTCATCCTCTCCGCCATCCGCATGTACGAGTCCGGGTTCGCGTCAGCCGAGGACATCGATACCGCCTTCGTCGAGGGCTGCGCCCATCCGATGGGGCCGCTGCGCCTGGCCGACCTGATCGGCCTCGACACCACGAGGTCGGTGTCCGATTCCCTCTACGAGGAGTTCAAAGAGCCGCTCTTCTCAGCACCGCCGCTGCTGTCCCGCATGGTGGACGCAGGGCTGTGCGGGCGCAAGAGCGGGCAGGGCTTTTACTCGTACCACTAGGCCTCGGTGCCAACCGAAGGTCAACCTTTGGACAGGTGGGTGTCGAACCACTCGAGCGCGCGGCGCCATCCATCCTTGGCCGAAGCCTCGTGGTAGGAGGAGCGAGCATCGCAGTGAAAGCCGTGTTCGGCCTCGGGGTAGCGAACGATCTCGGTTGGCACCGATGCTTTCTCGGTGGCGGTCCGGAGCGCCTCCACCTGATCGGCCCGGATGGTCTGGTCCAGATCACCGAACAATCCGAGCCATGGGGTCTGGAGCACCGGCGCCAGCTCGACCAGGGGTGGGATGCCGAAGCGTCCCTCGGCGATCCCTCCGCCGTAGAAGGACACGGCCGCGCCAAGCGGCCAGCGCGCTGCGGACAGGAACGACACACTCCCCCCCAGGCAGAAGCCCACCACACCGACCCGGGGACCGTCGAAACCCTTGCCGGCGAGATACTCGAGCGTTGCGGCCAGGTCCGCTTCAATACCATCGGCTCGGAGCTGCATGATGTGCTCCATCACCGTCTGCATGTCCTCGTAGTCGATGGTCGGATCTCCCGTGCGGTGGAAGAGGTGTGGCGCCACCGCCAGGTACCCCTCGGCCGCAAAGCGACGACAAATGTCTCGAATGTGGTCGTTGACGCCAAAGGCCTCTTGGAGCACGAGGATGGCGCCGCGCGCGGTCCCTTCGGGCTCGGCCTCGTACAGGCCCATGGTCATGCCGGAACTCTCGATGCTCATCGTCTGTGCCATCTGTCATCCTTCCATTCACTCAATTGGGTCACGCCCTGGTGGTCAAATTCGTCGGTGCAATTCTTCGGGCAAGGTCAGTCGGGCAAGGTCAGTCGGGCACGTCCCTCGGCGGGCCGCGATCAGCGCCGCTTCTCGGGAAATGGAAGCAACGGCGGCTTGAGCACGGGCCCCAACTCGGAAGGCAATCGAGCCGCGATGGTGGCCACGTCCCACGGGCCCGCGTTGGTCATCGACTTGTCCCACCCGATCCGTCCCAGATGCTGCACCTCGTACCCCTGCGCCCGGAACACCTGGCCGTTGATCTCGCGTGCCTCGTCACTCAACAGATAGACGACCGTCGGGGCGATGAAGGCCGGGTCACGGTAGGTGCCCTCCGCCAGCTCGCTCCGGATGGTCTCGCCGACCTGATCACTCAGCCATTCGGCGTTGCCGTAGATACTGTCGGACATGCGCGTCGCCGCGCTCGGTACGACGCAGTTCGTCGTGATGCCGAGGCGCCCGAGCGAGTTGGCGACGCTCCACATCAGCCCGAGCACACCCGCCTTCGCGGCCGAGTACGGGACGAGATTGGGAGGGCTCGTGAACGCCGCTCCGCTGCTGATGGCGACCAAGCTGCCCGACCCCTGCTCCATCATCACGCGGGCAGCTGCCTGGAAGCAGCTGAAGTGACCCTTGAGGTGTACGGCGATGACATCGTCCCACTCTTGCTCGGTGAGCTCCCACAGGTACTTGGTGACGGTGATCCCGGCGCTGCACACCATCCCGTCGATCTTGCCGAAGTGGTCGACAGCCGTTTGGACGATGCGCTGTCCGCCCTCCATGCTCGAGACGTCTTCGGCCGAGGCCACCGCCTTCCCACCGGCCGCCTCGATCTCCGCGACCACCGCATCTGCGATCTCGGACGACGCCGCCGACCGAGCGTCAACCGCTCCGCCGTAGTCCGCCACGACCACGCTCGCTCCCTCGGCCGCCGCCAACAACGCGATGCCTCGGCCGATGCCGCGACCCGCGCCGGTCACCGCCACGACCTTCCCCTCCAAGTACTTAGCCATCTCCATCCTTTCGAAGCGCGGCACGACCGGCCTGGCGAAGTGTGGTCCCCGGCCGGCGATCTTTGCACACCGTCACCATCGGCCCACCGGGCGCACGGGGCCCGGGTCGAGGACCGAGGCGCGTCCGCACGCCGATGGCCCGCCCCGCCGTCGCCTCTCAGTCCTCGATGGAGATGGCCGCCTTGGGACAGGTCCGCACGGCGTCGATCAACTTATCGCGCCATTCCTCAGGGGGATTCTCGTTGAGCACGTAGAGCAGGTCGTCGTCGCGGACCTCGAAGACCTCCGGAATGATGCCCATGCACAGGGCGTTGCTCTCGCACAGGTCGTAGTCGACGACGACACGCATCAGTGATCCTCCGGTCCACGGGACTGCTCGAAGCGGCCCATGCTAGGGGATGATTCCGGGCCGCGCGGGCGACGTCGAAGGCCGCCAAGCAGGGTTGGCCTTCGGCTGACCCGCGACCTGGCCATCACCGCGGGACCTCCCGATCCCGAGAGACTGGCACCGGGCCCATCCCACCTCCGTCGAACTGTCGGACCGGGCCCAGGTCGAGATGGGTGCGACCGACGCCACCGTCTTGGCACGACTACCCCCGGCCTCGGGTATCTCAATGGCACCAGCACGTTCGAAGGCCTTCTTGAGCAACCCTCCCGAACGCCTGGCCGGGCCACCTCTCGCAAGCCCGCCGTACGATGGCACCGTGACGACGATCGAATCCGCCTGGCCGCGGTACCCCGATTACTCCATCGACGTCTCGCCCTGCCACACCTCTGGACAGGTGTGGCAGGGCGACGTACTGCTGGCTGAGAGCGAGCGGTGCCTCCTGGTCAAGGAGTTCAAGCACGCCGATCGGCTGTACTTCCCCGAGGACGATGTCCACTGGGATCTCTTCGAGCCGACCGAACACCATACGGTGTGTCCCTTCAAGGGGGAGGCCGACTACTGGAGCCTGGTTGGCACCGACCGCCCCGAGCCCGACGTGGTGTGGACCTATCGCACGCCCTTCCCAGAGGTGGCCGACATCGCCGGGCACGTGTGCTTCTACGACGAGCGGCTCACCGTCTTACAGCGCGAGACGTGGCCCGACGGATCGGTCGTCACTACCGGGTTCCCACCCTGGGGAGACGAGTCAGAGTTGCTGCGGCTTCTCGACGTGCAGCCCACCGGGGAGCGGTCCTTCGTCGGGCCAGCGCACGGGTACACCAAGCGCAACGTCGTCGAGGCCGGCCAGCTCCTGGCCCAAGCCGTCGTCGCTGGATCGAAGTCCGTGTCCGACAAACGGGTTACGACGGCGTCCATGGTGTACTCACGGGCGGCGTCCTTCGATGAACCGGTGGATCTCCAGGTCGACCTGCTGCGCGACGGACGCAGCTTCGCCACCGTCGAGGTGCGCGCCAACCAGGCGGGATCGCTCCGATCGGTCGCCCTGATGCTGCTCGACGCCGGCGCTCCCGAGGTCGTCGCCCACAGAGCGGACATGCCGGCGGTGCCGGGACCCGACGCCGCCGTGCCCTTCGACTTCGGCGTCAGCGGCAGGGAGCTGCGGGTGGTCGACGCCGCCTACGACGCCGATCCCGACCGCGTCGGACCATCGGAGATCTTCGTGTGGACGCGCTACCGCGACAACCCCGCATCTCCGGTGCTACGCGCCGCCCTTGTGACCCAGCCGACGACGCACTGGACCATCGCCGCTGCGATGCTCCCTCACGCCGGCGTCGGGCTCGCGCAGGCCCACGTGACGCTCTCGACCGCGGTGATGCAGGCCACGATCGACTTCCACGACGACGTGGACGTCACCCAGTGGCTGCTCTACACCAACCATGCAACATGGGCCGGCCATGGCCTGACTCAAGGTGCTGGACACGTCTTCACACAAGAGGGACGTCTGGTGGCGTCATTCTCGGTGCAGTCGATGATCCGACCGCTCGACACGGGAGCCAGCGCCAGTTCGCCCAACCCCCGTACCGATCTCTGACGAAGTCCACCACATCATCGGCACATCAGCTGCTTCGTCGTGAAGCGGGACCCCACGCCTCATGAACGGTCGGCCGGGTTGTCGTGACCAACCATCGTGCGATACACCGCGAGCAGCGCACGCTTCTGCCCGGAATCGAGCCTGGGGTCGTCCCGGATGGCCTGCTCGGTGCTCGGTGCTCCCCCGGCCTCGTCGATCAGGCCGGCCACGCCGGCCGCTTGGGCCAGCACGTCCTCGGTGGAGAGCTGCAGCGACTCGGCCAGGGCGCGGATGATGCTCACGGAGGGCTGGTGCAACCCTCGCTCGATCTGGCTCAAGTAGGCGTCGGACACCTTGGCCAAGCTGGCCAGCTGGCGCAGGCTCAACTGGGCCAGCTGGCGCTGCGCTCGGAGATACTCGCCGAAGGCGCCGTTGGAGGGGTCACGCCCGTCCGGTCCGCCGTCAACCATCCGAGCCGAGCTTACGACAATGCTTGACGACCACCGTCTCGTATGCTTCTCATTCACATCGGAACACTCGCCAGTCCGGTACGTGTCGTCGTCCGTGTCGTCGAACGGGAGTCCAAGTGGCGGTTGGCCATGAGCCTGAGACCCCATCCGTGTCCGCCGTCATGACACGCGACTACTGGGCGGCGCTCGATCAGCTCGAGTTGGTCCAGGCGCTGCGGTCGGTGGCGGCGCGCACGGCCGTCACCGGCCTGCCCAAGCGGAGCTGGAAGCTGGGTTTGGAGTGGGCGAAGATCGCCGTGGGTCGCTCCGAGGTCCGGCCGGCACCTCGGGACTGGCGGTTCAAGAACCGGGCCTGGGAGGAGCACCCCGTCTTCAGCCGCCTGGGCCGGGCCTATCTGGCCTGGGTCGACGCCCTCTTCGGCCTGATCGACGACGCCGAGCTGGACTGGCGCACAGCCGAGCGCGCCCGGTGCGCGGTACGGAACCTGACCTCGGCCCTGGCGCCCACCAACGTCTTCCTGCTCAACCCCGACGCCTGTGAGCGGGCGTTCGAGACGGGGGGCAAGAGCATTGTGCGTGGACTGCGCAACGTGGGACGGGACATCGTGCAGAACCGCGGGGTCCCCCGATCGGTGCCTCCCGGCGTCTTCGAGGTGGGGCGGAACGTGGCAGTCACGCCCGGTGCCGTGGTATTCCGCAACGACGTGCTCGAGCTGTTGCAGTACGCCCCCACCACGCCGAGGGTCCGTGAGGTGCCGATCCTGGTGGTCCCGCCGCAGATCAACAAGTACTACGTCATGGACCTGTCCCCCGGACGCAGCTTCGTCGAGTACGCGGTGGGCCGCGGCTTCCAGGTCTACGCCGTCAGCTGGCGCAACCCCACGCGCGCCCAGCGCCAATGGAACCTGGACACCTACGTCGAGGCTGTCGAAGAGGCCATGGCAGCGGCGGCCGAGATCAGCGCCAGCGAGACCGTCGGAATGGTCGGCGTCTGTGCCGGTGGTCTCACCACTGCGAGCGTGCTGGGCCACCTGGCCGCGGTCGGACAGGACCGTGTCAGCGCGGCCGCCTTCGCTGTCACGCAGATGGACTACGGCGTCCCCTCCATGATCGGCATGTTCGGGAGCCCCGCGATCGTGCGCACCTCGGTACGGGCCTCCGCCGAGTCGGGCACCCTCGACGGCAGCGTGCTGTTCGGGCTCTTCTCCGCGCTGCGCCCCGACGACCTCATCTGGAACTACTGGGTCGGCAACAACCTCTTGGGTGACGAGCCCTCGGCCTTCGACGTGATGGCGTGGAACGCCGATTCCACCGCCCTCCCAGCGGCGCTGCACGCGCAGTTCCTCGACATGTTCCTGGACAACTCGCTGGCGACGGGGGACGTGTCGGTGCTCGGATCGCCCGTCGACCTGGCCAAGGTGAGGTGCGACACGATGGTCGTGGGCGCGCGGACCGACCACCTTGTCCCGTGGAAGGCCTGCTACGCCAACTGCGCCCTCTTCGGTGGGGCCACCGAATTCGTGCTCTCGTCCTCGGGCCACATCCAGTGCCTGGTCAACCCGCCGAGTTCCACCAAGATGACGATCACGACCGGTCCCCAACCCCAGCCCGGGCTCGGCCCCGAGGCCTGGCTCGAATCGGCCACCGAGGCTCCCGGCGTCTGGTGGAGTCGGTGGTCCGAGTGGCAAGCGGCCCGAGCCGGCGCCGAACGTTCGTCGCCGGCGATGCTCGGCAGCCGCGCCCACCCTGCCCTGGCGCCAGCGCCCGGTGACTACGTGAGGAACCGCTGAGCGACCGGATGACGAGTGACGGGGTGAAGACGACGCCATGATGGGCGACCAGCTGAACGCGTGGTTCCTGTTCGACCCCGGCCCGACCAACTGTCCCGACGCCGAGGTGGTGAGCCGGCGACCCGACGGCGCGGTCGAGCGGGCGACGTACGCCGAGATCGGACGGCGGACCCAGCAGCTGATGCACGCCCTCGACCACCTCGGGCTCGACCGGGGGCGCCCGGTGGCGACCCTCGCCTGGAACGGGAACCGGCACCTCGAGGCGTATCTCGGAGTGCCCTGCACGGCACGGATCCTCCACACGCTCAACGTCCGGCTCTCCCCCGAGGAGCTGGCCTTCATCATCGCCGATGCCGAGGACCAGCTGCTCCTGGTCGACCCGGAGTTCATCGGACTGGTGGAGCAGGTCCAGCACCTCGTCGGCCACCTGCCGCCGGTCGTGGTCCTCGACGGGACCGTACCCGACACCGACCTTCGCGGTGTCGTCGCCTACGAGGACCTCATCAGCGACCAGCGGGAGGACTACGACCGATTCGAGATCCCCGAGTCGACCCCGATGGGCCTCTGCTACACGTCGGGCACGACCGGTCGGCCCAAGGGTGTGGTCTCCACCCATCGGTCGTCGTTCCTCCACGCCTTCGCGGTCACATCGGCGGCCGGAATGGCCGTCGGTCCGGGCGACTGCGTCCTCCCCCAGGTGCCGATGTTCCACGCCACCGCGTGGGGCATGCCCTACGCGGCCGCCATGGTCGGGGCCAAGCAGGTGTTCTACGGCGGTGCCCTCGAGGGAGCCGCCTTCGTGGACCTGCTGCGAGCCGAGCGGGTGACGGTGACGGCGGGCGTCCCGACCGTCTGGCTCGCCGTCGCCGAGGAGCTGGCAGCCTCCGGCCGCCTCCTCCCTGATCTGCGCCACATCGTCTGCGGAGGCAGTCAACCTCCCGCCGCCCTCATCGCGCGCTACCGCGATGAGTTCGGCATCCTGCTCGTCCAGGCCTGGGGCATGACCGAGACGTCGCCCATCGCGTCGGTAGCCTGGCCCCAGGAGCGCATGCGCGACTGGGAGGACGAGCGGGTGGTGGAGGCTGCGCTGTCCCGGGCTGGCCTTCCGCTGCCCGGCGTCCGCATCACCATCCGCGACGACGAGGGCCGACCGGTGGCGTCCGACGGCGAGCTCATGGGCGACCTGTGGGTGCGTGGGCCGTGGGTGGCCGACGGGTACCTGCACGGGGCCGGAGCTGAGGCTTTCACCGACGACGGCTGGTTCCGCACCGGCGACGTGGCCGTCCGATCACCGAGCGGGTACTTCGTCATCGCGGACAGATCCAAGGACCTCATCAAGTCCGGCGGGGAGTGGATCTCGTCGGTCGACCTCGAGGCGGCCATCATGACGATGCCCTCGGTGGCCGAAGCCGCGGTGATCGCCGTGCCCCACCCACACTGGCTCGAGCGACCTGTGGCCTGCGTCGTCGTCTGCCCGGATTGCCAGGTCACCGAGGACGAGCTGCGACGCCACCTCGAGGCGCTCGGGTTCGCTGGGTGGCAGGTGCCCGACCGCATGGAGCTGGTGGACGAGATCCCGAAGACCAGCGTCGGCAAGTTCGACAAGAAGGTCCTGCGCGCCCGGTTCGGGACGTGATCCCCGTGGGGTGATCCGGTGGACGTGGCGATCCCGCGGCCGTGACCGGGCGGTATGCGTGATATAGTTCGCAATTGACAAACCATCCCACCCGACAGGCCGCCCCGGCGGCCAGGCCCGGAGGTCACCATGACAACCATCGAGATCACCGAGACGATTCAGG
Source organism: uncultured Acidimicrobiaceae bacterium (assembly GCA_963787485.1). Taxonomy (GTDB): domain Bacteria; phylum Actinomycetota; class Acidimicrobiia; order Acidimicrobiales; family RAAP-2; genus Bog-473. Next base: position 171,766 of record CAWBDF010000009.1, read on the forward strand.
ACGGCGTGCTGAAGGCGGTCGAGACCACGCAGCGGCTCACTCTCGAGGCCTTCGGCGCCGGCGTGTCCTCGCTCGACGGACTGCTTCCGGCACGCCCGGCCATGCCGTTCGCCCCGATGATCACTCCCGAAGAGGCGGTCGGCGCCACCTTCCGGTTCGCCGAGTCGCTCCTGGTGTCGCAGAAGGCGTTCCTCACCGAGTTGGTGGGGCTGGCGGAGTCCAAGTCGGCGAAATCCCCGAAGTAGTCACCCCCCGGGAGCGCGCTCCGCAACCAGGTTGGCTCGCGCGCCTCTTCGCATCTTGCTCATCGACTGGCTCGGTGGTCTGGGGCCGAGTCCGCGACGTGCCGTAGGGTGTGGGGATCCACCGGCGGGTGTCCGCAGGCCCCGCGTCGAGCCACGGGAGTGCCATGAGCCAGCGCGACCCTGACCATCAACAGCCGTAACTACGGGGCGTGGTCACTCCGAGGCTGGCTCATGTGTCGCTTCGCCGGATTGGACTTCACCGAGCGCGTCATCGACAGCCAAGACCCGGGCGCGCTGGCCGAGCTGCTCCTTCTGTCGCCGTCCTTCCTCGTGCCGTGTCTCGAGATCGACGAGATCACGGTGTGGGACACCCTGGCCATCGGCGAGTACCTCTGGGAGACGCGGCCGGGTTCGTCTCTCCTTCCGTCCGACCCGGCGAGCCGAGCGAAGTGCCGCTCGGTGTGTGGCGAGATGCACGCCGGCTTCGCCCAGCTCCGCTCGGCGCTTCCCATGAACGTCAAAGCGCACCACCCCGGGTTCAAGGTCTTCACCGGTGCGCAGGCTGACATCGACCGCATCGTGGCCATCTGGGAGGACTGTCTGGCCACGTCGAGGGGCCCGCTCCTGTTCGGATCGGCACCGACCCTGGCCGACGCCATGTACGCCCCCGTCTGCACCCGGTTCGTCACCTACGACGTCGATCTGCCGATCGGCTGCTCGGCCTACGTCGAAGCGGTGATGGCGTTGCCCGACGTGCGAGAGTGGATGGCGGCCGCGAGGACCGAGCCCGACGCCCTCGGGGAGCTCGACGTCGAGTTCTGACCGCTCCCCGGCCTACTCGCTGGCCAGCACGAAGTTCCGCACCACCGGGCAGATCTGGCGCTCCCACGCCGAACCGCTGAACACGCCGTAGTGCCCCACTCCGGCTTGCAGAAGGTGGCGACGACGCCCCGGGGGGACCGCCCTGCACACGTCCTGGGCAGCCATCGTCTGTCCCACCCCGCAGATGTCGTCATTGGCTCCTTCCACGGTGAGCAGCGCCGTACGGGCGATGGCTTGGGGCCGGACCCGCCGGCCCCCGACCTCGAGCTCTCCCCGGGGAAGGAGATGCCGCTGGAACACGCGGTCCACCGTCTCGAGGTAGAACTCCGCGTGCAGGTCGAGCACGGCGCAGTACTCGTCGTAGAAAGCCATCGTGGCGTCCGCCTTGACCTTGTTCTCGACGGCCAGGTCGTGGAGGAGATCGAGGTGGCGGCTCAGGTGCGACTGCCAGTTCATGGCCACGAAGGCGCCGAGCTGGAGGAAGCCGGGGTAGACCCGTCGTCCGGCTCCGGCGTAGCGCCACGGGACCACGGTGGTCGCATGCTGTTCGAACCACGAGAGGGGGCGCTCGGTGGCCAACTGATTGACCAGTGTGGGGCTGACGCGGCCGTCGACCGGCCCGGCCATCAGGGTCATGCTCTTCGGGGTGGCCGGATCGCCGTCTTCGGCCATCAGGGCGACCGCGGCCACCGTGGCCGGGCAGGGCTGGCACACCGCGAGCACGTGAACGCCGGGGCCGATCCGGCGAAGGAACGCCATGACGTGGTCGACGTAGTCGTCGAAGCCGAAGGAGCCTTCCGCCAGCGGGACGTCGCGGGCGTTGTTCCAGTCGGTGATGTACACGTCGTGGTGCGCCGAGAGGGCACGTACGGTCGAGCGGAGCAAGGTGGAGAAGTGACCCGCCAGGGCGGCCACGACCAGCACCTTGGGCTGGACGATCTCGCTGTCCTTGGCGAAGTGCAGGAGCGAGCCGAATGGCGTGGTCGCGACCACCTCTTGGTGCACGCCCACCGGCTCCCCGTTGACGCGCACCGTGTCGATGCCGAAGGGGGGCCGATGGTGGGTGAGCCCGGCCCGCGCCACCAACTCGTTGGTCGCCGAGACCCACCGGACCACAGGATCGTCGCGCAGGGGGCCCGGCAGGCGGTGGAGGGCGCCGGCGAAGAACTTGGCCAGGGCCTTCACCGGTGCCACGGCATCGATCTGGGCCTGGTACGCCCCGTACAGCATCCGCTCTCCTGACGTTGCGCCGCCTTGTGGCTCGAAGGGAAGATCTTACTGCCCACGCGCTTCTCGGTACGCTGCGCAGGACTCTGACCAGGAGAGAACCGATGCCGACCTTCTACGACGCCATGCCGACCGATTGGGTGTCCCCGGGCGAGTCGGCGAGTGTCTCGGTCGACGGCTTCCCGGTCGCGGTGGCGAACCTCGACGGTGAGTACTTCGCCTTCCAGAACCTGTGCCCGCACCAGGGCACCACGCTCGGGGGGCGGCCGGTCGACGCCGAGTGCCACATCTCGTGCCCCCAGCACGGCAGCCGCTACGACGTCCGCACGGGACGGTGCGTCCAACCGGCCGCCGATGGGTTCAACCAGGACCTCATGACGTTCAGGACCCGGGTGGTGGACGACGTCGTGCAGGTCGAGGTGTAGGGTCTGCCGGCCATGATGCGTGTCGGCTTCATCGGTTTAGGCACACAGGGTGGGCCAATGGCGCGGCGCATCGTCGACAAAGGCTTCCCGCTCACCCTCTGGGCGCGCCGCCCCGAGTCGCTCGAGCCGTTCGCCGACACGGCGGCGGTTGCCGTGGCGACGCCGGAGGAGGTCGGCGCGGTGAGCGACCTGGTCGGGATCTGCGTGTTCTCGGACGCGGACGTCGAGGACGTCGTCTTGCGTCGCGACGGGGTGTTGCACGGAATGGCCCCGGGCGGTGTGATCGCCATCCACTCCACCGTGCTTCCCGACACCATGTCGCGCCTTGCGGCGCGGGCGGCGGAGCGGCAGGTGGCGATGGTCGACGCTCCGGTGAGCGGGGGGGGCGAGGCGGCGGCGTCGCGCACCCTCCTCCTCCTGGCGGGAGGCAACGAGCCGGACGTCAACCGGTGTCGTCCGGTGTTCGAGACCTTCGCCAATCCCGTCGTGTACCTCGGCCCGCTCGGCAGCGCGCAGATCGCCAAGGCGGTCAACAACCTGCTCCTCGCCGCCCACATGGCGACGGCGTACGAGGCCTTCGGCTTCGCCCGTGAGCTCGGGCTCGATCTTCCGGCGCTGGCCGAAGCACTGACGCACGGCACCGGGGGCAGCGCGGCGGTCGGTGTGGTGGCGGGCGCCGGGTTCGACGTCGACTCCCTGCGCAAGAACAGCGCCCGGTACTTCAGCAAGGACCTCGAGATCATGCTCGAGATCGCCCAGGCCCGAGGGGCGCACACCCCCGACTCGCTGGTCGACCTGGCCCGCCGCGCCTTCGACCCCAACGAGGCCTGAGAGGGCTCGACTCCACACGCTACGGCGCACGAAAGCTACGGCGCATGAAAGGGGACGAATGGTGTCTGGTGGCGTCGACCTGGCCGGAAGGCCCTGCCTGATCGTCGGGGGCGCCGGGGGCGGGATCGGGACCGCCGTCTCCCTGGCCGCGGCCAGGGCGGGGGCGTCCGTGGGCGTCATCACGAACGTCGGCGAGCATGCCGAAGAGATGGTGGCGCAGCTGCGCGCCAGCGGGGTCAGGTGCGCCGCCAGGATCGTCGACGCCACCGACGAAGCCCGCCTGGTGGATGCCATCGCCGCGCTGACCGACGACCTTGGCCCTTTCGGGCACCTCGTCAATGTGGTGGGCGGCAACCTGGCCGAGGATTACCAACGGGCAGCCGAGTTCGACCTGGTCGCGCTCGATCGCGTCATCGCCCGGAACCTCCGCTACGCCATCGTGTCCTGCCGCGAAGTGGCGCGCTCGCTCCTCACGAGCGGCAACGCCGGCAGCATGGTGAACGTCTCTTCCGGGGCAGCACGGGGAACACCGCTCCTCGGGGCGTACGCCGCCGCCAAGGCCGGACTCGAGGCCTTCAGCCGCACGATGGCCCTCGAATGGGGTCCCCGGGGGATCCGCGTCAACCTCGTGTCGCTCGGGACGATCCGCACCCCGCGGACCGGCATGCACGACGGCGGAGAATCGACCCGGTCGATTCCGTTGCGCCGCCGGGGCAATCCCGAGGAGGCGGCAGCAGCGATCATGTTCTTGCTGTCGGACGAGGCGAGCTACGTCACGGGACAGACGCTCAACGTCGACGGCGGTATCTCGCTCGGGCACCCCGGCGGCGACGAGCTGTCCCCGCTCGTCACCCGCTCCGACGTGCGAGCCCGATTCGCCGACTGACCGGACTCGCTACCATCCGTGCCTGTGACCAGGCCCCAGGAACGAGTCGCCCTGATCACCGGAGCGAGCCGGGGCCTGGGGCGTGCCTGCGCCGAGGAGCTGGCCCGTTGCGGCTTCCGGGTGGCGGTCACCGCCCGGACGCTGCGCCAGTCGGACCAGCGCTCGCTGTCGGGCAATCTCGAGGACGTGGCCAGGTCGATCTGCGACCAGGGTGGCGAGGCGCTGCCGATCAAGCTCGACCTCGACGATCGGCCGTCTGTCGTGGCCGGGGTCGCCACGGTGCTCGACCAATGGGGGCGGATCGACGTCCTGGTGAACAACGCGTTCTATCAGACCAGGGAGAGCCAATGGTCGCTCGTCGACATGAGCATGGAGCATCTCGACAAGCAGATCCGGGTCAACCTCTTGGCTCCCATGTTCCTGGCCAAGCTGGTTCTCCCGCAGATGCTCGAACGCCACGACGGTGTCGTCGCCAACATGGTCTCGGGCGCCGGCGTGCACGAGCTCAACTTGCCTCCCGGGCCTCGGAGCTGGGGGTTCGGATACGGCACCAGCAAGACCGGGATGATCGAGATCGCCGCCATGCTGGCCTCCCAATTCGGCGACCAGGGCATCCGCGCCTTCAGTGTGCAACCCGGAACCGTGCTGACCGAGCAGCTGCGCGTCGCCCTCGGGGAGGGGACATTGGTCGCCGAGGACTTCACACCGCCCGAGCACGCGGCCCGGACCATCGCCTGGCTGGCCACCGCACCCGAGGCGGGGGAGCTCAACGGGGCGCTGATCTGCGCTCCCGAGTTCGTGCACGACAAGGGAATCGTGTCCGACCAGTAGGCTCCGCTGAAAGGGGAGCACACGACGAGGAGGGTGCACGGTGACGACGCTGGACGCGATCGAATTCAAGAAGATGGACGGGGGCGTCGGCACGCTCGCCGACTACTCCGGAGACGTCGTCCTGGTGGTCAACGTGGCGTCCAAGTGCGGGCTCACCCCGCAGTACGAAGGGCTCCAGGACCTCTACGGCGCCAAGCAGGGCGACGGGTTCACCGTCCTGGGCTTCCCCGCCAACAACTTCGGAGGACAGGAACCCGGCACCGATGCGGAGATCGCCGAGTTCTGCTCGACGGAGTACTCGGTGACCTTCCCCGTGGTGTCCAAAGTGAGTGTCCTCGGAGAGGACCAACACCCGCTGTACTCGGAGCTGACCAAGCAGGTGCCGACGGCCGAGGGCAAAGAGCAAATGCGCGAGTCCCTGCGCGGCCACGGGATGACCCCGAGCGAGGATCCAGACGTGCTGTGGAACTTCGAGAAGTTCCTGATCGCCCGCGACGGGACCGTCGTGGGACGCTACGCCCCAGCGGTCGCGCCCGACGATTCCGTCCTGGTGTCGGCCATCGACGGCGAGCTGGCCAAGCCGCGCTGAGGGTTCAGCTCGCCCGCCACGGTGACGCTCGGCACCCCCTGAGAGGGCGACTCGCCGTGGACCGGCCGTGACGCTTTCAGGTACGGGAGTCTGGAGCGCGGGACTGATGTCGGGGGATCCCGGTGAGGCGGCCGAGGCGGTCTCCGAGCTCGAGTCCCTCGGCTATACGTCCGTGTGGATACCGGCCTTCGGTGGGACCTTCGAGACCATCGAACGTCTGCTTTCCGCCACCAGCACCACCACCGTCGCGACGGGCATTCTCAGTGTCTGGGTCAGCCCGGCCGAGGAAGTGGCTGCACGCGTCGAGGCGTTGCGCCGCGCGCACGGCAACCGGTTCCTTCTCGGGCTCGGCGTGAGTCACGCCCCGCTCGTGGAGTCTCTCGGCCAGGGGGCGCGATACGAGAAGCCCCTGCAGGTCATGGAGGCATTCCTGGCCGGCCTCGACGCGGCCAGTACCCCGGTGAGCCGGGAGTCACGGGTCCTCGCCGCGCTCGGACCCAAGATGCTCGAGCTCTCACGCGTCCGCGCCGGCGGCGCGCACCCGTACAACGTCACCCCTGAACACACCGCGGCGGCACGCCAGGTCCTCGGACCGCACCGCCAACTCCTCCCCGAGCAGGCCGTGGCGCTCACCACCGACCGGGGAGAGGCCCACCGCATCGGTCGAGCCTTCCTCCACCACTACGTATCCCTGCCCAACTACGCGAACAACCTCCGCCGCCTCGGCTTCACCGACGACGACCTGGCCCACGGCGGGTCGAGCCGGCTCGTCGACGCACTGATCGCCTGGGGCGACGAGGACGCCATCGCGTCGAGAGTCAAGGAGCACCTCGACGCCGGCGCGGACAGCGTGTGCATTCAGGTGGTCAGCGACGGGGACATGGCGGGGATGACGGCCGTGCCCCGCCCGATCTGGCGTGCGCTCGCGCCCGCTCTGACCGTCCTTTAGCGCGTCTCGACCGGTGCGCCGCCCCTGACTCCCACCAGCTGGAACATGCGGCCCAGCTGACGGTACGGGTCTCGCCGGCTCGCCTCGAGCTCGACGGCCAACAGGCCCTCACTGCCTTGGGTGGCCGGGCGGTCCGGTGCCCACCAGTCGGTGAAGAACCCCACTCCGTACCAGGCCACCACGTCGACGCCGTACCCGGCCAGGCGGCGGCCGAGGTCCTCGACGGTGTCCGCCCGGGTGTCGACCCCGAGCCCGCACACTCGGTGGTTCGCCTCGAACGCCGAGAGTGCCTCTTCCCAGTGTCCGGCCAATGCGGGCGGGATCGCCATGGACCGCTGATTCTTTGCCACCACCGACACCGCGGCGGTCTCGGCCGCCAAGGCGGCGAGCTCGGCGATCATAGGGAGCGGGTCATCGAGGTACTGGAGCACTGCGTGGCAGAGCACCCCTTCGAATTTGCGTCCCCCGACGGCGGTGACCGCGTCCTCGCCTGCTGCCTGCACGAGGGTCACGCGGTCACGGACCTCCGGTGGCTCCATGGCGATCAGCTCCGACGCGCGTTGAAGCATGGCGGCGGACGGCTCGACGATGGTGACGCGGTACCCGTCGCGGGCCAGGGGCAACGCCTGGTGACCGGCGCCGCCACCCACATCCACCACGTCGGCCGGGGGGCTCGTCAGGTGGGACCGGAGATGGCGGTCGATCAGATGCGTTCGCACGCGGCCCTGCACCGTGCCGTAGTACTGGAAGAACTTGTCCGCCAGGGGAGCCCACGAGTCGGTCACGGCGCCCGATGGTACGTCGTCGCACCGACGGCGGCCGAGAGACCTGGTCAGAGACCGTCGATCAGGGTGACGGCGAAATGGGGCGTCGGACACCGGGGTCAGCGATCCCCGTCGCGTTGTTTCGCCGCCCGGGCCATGTCCCGGGCCGAGAAGAGGTCCTGGACGACCTGGGTCATGCTCGGGCGAGGAGGGCGGCGGCGCACGATGGGACCGAAGCTCCGCTCGAGCTCCTCGGCCGACCACCGTGGGTGGTTGAACACCGCGACGTCTGGGAGCTTGGGCTCCCAGTACGTGACCCGAGGCCCGTCCAACCCGATGTACGCGCCAGTGACGTCGGAGGCTTCGGGTGAAGCCAGCCACGCGACGAGCTCGCCCGCCTCGCTGGGTTCGGTGGGCAGTTCGGGCCCGGTCCGGGGCGCGTCGAAGTCGTGCGCCTCGACGTCGAATCCTTGGTCCGTCAACAGCGATCGGACGTAGCCGCGCACTCCGTTGACCGTCACGCCATGAGGCTTCAGCTCGTCGCTCCAGCTCCACAGGGCGTTCAACAGGCCGGCCTTCGCGGTGGCGTGGACGCTCTGCCCCGCGGCGCCCAGGATCGTACCGACCACGGCGATGATGGCGCCTCCCTCTCCCTGCGCCACCATCTGGGTGGCTGCCGCCTTGGCACACGAGAACACGGAGGTGAGCTCCGCAGCCAGGACGAAGTCCCACGACTCGGGCGACATCTCGAGGAGGGTGCCTCCATAGATCGACGTGAGGTCAGTGGCTGTCTTGTCGTCCTTGGCCGCAGCGTCGACGGACCGCACGCCAGCACCGTGCATGAAGACGTCGAGACGCCCGTACTCGCCCACTGCCCGTTCGACGAGCATCCGGGCTCCTTCATAGGTTCGGATGTCCTGGGCCACACCGACGGCGGTGCCACCCAGTTGCTCTATGCGGCGCGCCAGCGCATCGAGCTTCTCCTGGGTGCGGGCGTTCAGGACCACGACCGCTCCTCGCCGGGCCAGCGCCACCGCGGTACCGCTCCCCCATCCGCCGGTGGCACCACTCACGATCGCCACCTTGCCGTCCAGTCGGATCTCACTCATTCGCTCGCTCCCTCTTCGAGCCGGACGCGACCCGGCCGTCATCACACTCGCTCGGGTCGCGCCCGACGGGCTGTCTCAACCTAGATCAGAAGGGAGCCGAACCCGTCTGTTGCCGCAGAACCTGCGACGGGATACCCTCGCCACCGACGGGCACACGGTCTCCGCAAACCCGATGGGGGGCTCGGCGACAGGTGATCGTGACTGAGGGAGCAGATGTCGTGAGTCACGTTCGCCGTCGGATCGGAGGGGTGCCGCGTGGCCTGCTGATCTGCTGTGTGGCCGTCGCCCTCGTCATCCTCCTGCCCGTCGTCTTCACGGTCGTCCAGGCCCTCCAAGGGGGATGGGGGGCGCTCTGGACATCGATCCGGTCCTCCTCGTCGATCACCCTGCTCCTGCACACGGTGGCGGTGGCCTTGGCCGCCCTTCCGCTGTGCGCCGTCCTCGGAGTGGGTGCCGCCTGGTTCACCGAGCGGACGCGGCTGCCGGCTCGGCGTCTGTGGCAGATGCTGGTCGTCGCGCCCCTCGTCGTGCCGGTTTTCGTCACGAGCTACGCATGGGCCAATCTGGGCCCCGCGTTCCAGGGGTTTCTCGGAGCGTGGGCAGTTGTCACGTTCTCGTACTACCCAATCGTGTTCCTCCTGGTCGCGGCCTCACTCCGGATCATGGACCCCGCTCTCGAGGAATCAGCGCGATCGCTCGGACTCGGTGCGTGGTCGACGTTCTCCCGGGTCGTGGTGCCGCAGCTCCTCCCCGCGCTGCTGGGCGGTCTCCTGCTCGTGGCGCTGGGAGCGCTGGTGGAGTTCGACGCCTTCGTCGCGCTGAACTACCAGACGTTCACGATCACCATCTACGCGCAGTACCAGATCAGCTTCAACGCGGCGGGGGCTGCTGCGTTGTCGTTCTTTGCCATCGTGCTCTGCGTGCTCATCCTCAGCATCGAAACGCGGCTCCGCGGCAGGACCGACTACGCCCGGCTCAGCCACGGGGTGAGGCAGAAGACCACGCGCCATCATTTGGGACGGGCCACCCCGTTGGTCCTGGCCGCGTTCGCCGCCGTGGCCGCCCTCAGCGTCGGGATCCCGATCGGAACGTTGGCGTACTGGTTCACCCAGAGTACCAACGCCGCGTTGGCGAGCGCGAGCGCAACCGTGCAGTACCTCTGGCCGGCCACGCTCACGTCGTTGCTCCTCGGTCTTGCCTCCGCGGCCGTGGCGATCCTGCTCGCCACGCCCATCGCGGTCATGGCGACGCGGTACAAGGGCCCGCTCGCCACCCTTCTCGAACGCAGCGTGTACTTGTCCTTCGCGCTCCCGGACCTCGTGGCCGCCATCGCGCTCGCCTACGCGGCCAGTCATTTCGTCCACGTGCTCTACGGCAGTGTCATCCTCTTCGTCCTGGCCGAAGCCATGCTCTTCGTCCCGTTCGCGGTCGTGGCCCTCCGAAGCACACTCGGGCTCATCGAACCTGCGCTCGAAGAGTCGTCTCGTGCGACGGGAGTCGGGCCTCTCCGCACCTTCTGGCGGGTGACGGCGCCCCTGGCCCGCCCGGGCTTCGCCGCCGCCGGGATTCTGGTCTTCGCACTGGCGTTGAGCGATCTTTCCACCGCTCAGATACTCCTGCCGCCCGGCATGTACACGCTCGGGACGCAATTCTGGGCGAACAGCAGAACGGTGGCGTTCGCCGCCGCGGCTCCCTACGGAGGGTTGCTCATCGGCCTGGCATTGGTCGCGACGTTGGTCCTGGTCACCCGGTTCGGTCGCGTTCGATCGCTCGAGGAGAGCTGAGCGTGGCCGAACTGCGGGTCGAACGGGTGGCCAAGGCACACGGCTCCCGGCGCGTCCTCTCAGACGTCGACCTGCACGTCGCCGCCGGGACGATCACGGCCATCCTCGGAGCGTCCGGAAGCGGCAAGACGACGCTCCTCCGACTGATCACGGGGTTCTTGGAGGTCGATGGCGGCCGGATCCTGGTGGACGGCACCACCGTGGCCGAGGCGGGGCGAGTCCACGTCGCGCCCGAGAAGCGGGCCGTGGGCTATGTCGCTCAGGAAGGCGCCCTCTACCCGCACCTGAGCGTGGGCGACAACGTCGGGTTCGGACTCCCCCGTCGTGAACGCAGGAAGTCCGGGCGTGTCGACGACCTCTTGGAGCTCGTCGGCCTCAGCGGTGACTTCGCCGGGCGACACCCCCAAGAGCTGTCCGGCGGTGAACAGCGCCGGGTCGCCCTGGCCCGCGCCCTGGCTCCCCATCCCCGGCTGGTGCTGCTCGACGAGCCCTTTTCGGGCCTCGATCCGAACCTCAGGACCGAGACACGGGAGGCCGTCGTCGGCGCGCTGGACCGTGAGGGAGCGACGGGGGTGCTGGTCACCCACGACCAGGCCGAAGCGCTCTCTATCGGACACCAGGTCGCGGTGCTGCGGGACGGCGAGCTCGTCCAGACCGCTGACCCGAGAACCCTGTACGAGACCCCGGCCGACGTCGAGCTGGCGCGCTTCGTGGGCGACGCCGTCGTGCTCGGCGGACGTATGGAGTCCGGATGGGTCGACTGCGCTTTGGGAAGGCTCCCTCCGGCCCACCCTTGCGCCGACGGTCCAATCGTCGTCGTCCTGCGACCCGAACAGATCGAGGTGCGCGGTCGGGGTGCCCAGCTCTCCCGCGAGCCCGGCGAGTCCCCGGGGGTGCCGGGCTCCGTCACCAGATCGATGTTCTACGGAGCACAGACTGTCCTCCAGGTGACGCTCGACGACCCGAACGACGGCACCGTCACGGCGACGGTCTTCAGCCACCGGACACCCGCCGTCGGCGAGCGCGTCGAGGTCGCGGTGACCGGACCGGTGCTGGCCTATGCCTCGCCCCCCGACAACCGTGCCGCGGGTGGCGGCGATACGATCGGTTCGGTGTCGCCGTCCACGTCTCCCCCGACGTTCACGAGGTGATCTCCGGCTGAACGTGCGCTCAGGTACGTTGCGCCACCGGGGTGCGACGGCATTCATCTCGCTGGCGGTCGTGGCCGCCATCTGCGTGCTCACCGGCACGCCGAGCGGGGCCGGCCCGCCGTCGATCGTCCTCTACAACGGCCAACACCCGCAGCTCACCGACGAGATCGTGGCTGCCTTCAGCCGACAGACGGGCATCGGGGTGAGCGTGCGTACGAACGACGGCATCGTCTTGGCCGACCAGATCCTCCAGGAGGGCGGTTCGTCGCCGGCCGACGTGTACCTCACCGAGAATTCCCCGGAGCTCGAGTTCTTGGAGCAGCACGGCCGGCTGGCCAAGGTCGATCGGGGCACCCTCGGTCAGGTTCCGGCTCCCGACAACTCGCCGACCGGGCACTGGGTTGGCGTGGCGCTACGGGTGAGCAGCCTTGCCTACGACCCACACCTGATCGCGCCGTCCGCGCTCCCGACGTCGATCCTCGACCTGGCCAAGCCCAGATGGAGGGGGAAGGTGGCTGTCGCCCCGATCGACTCGGACTTTCCACCGCTGGTCGGCGCCGTCATCGCCTCGTATGGAAAAGCAAGGGCCACCAGATGGCTCGAGGGGCTGAAGCACAACGCGTTGCTCTACCAAGACGAGGAGGCCGTGGTCGCGGCCGTCAACCGGGGCGACGCCGCGGTGGGGATCGCCAACCAGTACTACTGGTACCGGCTGCAACTCGAGGTCGGCCGGGCGTCGATGCACTCCTCGCTGTACTACTTCCCTCATCGGAACGTGGGTTCGATCGAGAACATCTCCGGGGCGGCCGTGCTCGCCTCGAGCCCCCATCGCGCCCAGGCCGAGGCGTTCCTCCGGTTCCTGGTCAGCAAAGCCGGCCAGCGCATCATCGCCACCAGCGACGACTTCGAGTACCCGGTTCGGCCGGGCATCGCCCCCAACCGTCTGCTGCCTCCGCTCAGCGTGGTCTCGCCGGCGACGATCCCGGTGGCCGCGCTCGGCGACGACCAGACGGCGGCGCAGCTCATTGAGCAGGTCGGACTCCTCTAGTCCCATGGGGCTCCCCCGCACTCGTCTCTTGACCGTCACCCTCGTCACGGCCGGCGCCGTGCTCGGGAGCTGGGTGACCGGAGCACTGGCGGACGCCTCGTCCGCACCGGATCCGCCCTCGGTCTCGGCCATCGTGCGTGACATGACCGCGGCCGCGGCAACGACCGGCCGGGGCGCCGGAGAGGTATCGGTCGCCTTGGTGCCCGCGGCCGTGTTGGGTCGACGGCCGCCCTCGGTTCGTGGAACCGGCTCCTTCGACTTCGCCGCCAGTGAAGGCTCCGTCGAATTGCACGGGGCTGCGGGCACCGAGAAGGTCGTGTTCGTTCCTCGAGCGATCTTCATCCGCCAGCCGCCACCGGCCTCGGGAGCCAGCCCGCTCCCGGCCGGGCGGTCCTGGGTCTCGGCCGGGCTCAACGAGAAGCCCGGATTCGGCTCGGGTCTCCCGCTCTTCGTCGACCAGGTCGAGGTGGTCAACGTCGGCTTGATCCTCGACGAGATCCGGTGGGGAGCGGTCACGGCGAAGTCTCTCGGCGCCACGCAGGTCGGCGGGGCCGGCGCGCAGAGGTACGCGGTGACGGTGAACCTCCGCCAGGCCCAGGCCGGCGCGCTCGCCGCGGCGGACCAGCCGCTGGCGCAGGCGATCGGCTACCAGGTGCAGGCCGTGGCATCGAAGGCGTCGTCCTCGGCAGCGGTGAAGGTGACGGTCTGGGTGGCGCCCAACGGCCACGTGGTGGAGGTCCAGTGGTCGCCGCCCGGCGGTGGAGTGGGGACCACTTCCATCACCATCTCGAGCCTCCGCACCCGGCTCCACGTCGAGGCGCCACCGGCGTCGCAGAGCATTGACGTGGCCACACTCACCCCGGCCGGAGAGAAGGAGGGAGGGCTCGGAGACGTCGCCTGAGTGCCCCGTTTCATGGGGTCCCTGAGTGACCCGTTTCATGGGGGTCCCCGAGTGACCCCAAGAGGACCCGTCCGTCATTTAGCGTGGTGCCACCCCACCAACCACGGCCTCCCTCCCGCGCGCCCCAACCCTCAACCCGGTGACCACCTTCCTCGCCCAACAGCCCTCCGCAGATTCTTTCCAACCCGGACCGGTTCACCTCGTCACCCCCGACCCCCGAGCTTTATGAGCGCCAACGGCCCCAGGGGACCGGCGCACCACACCGCCCGACGACGAGTCTCGCGACAGGTTCGGACTCGCCGGCTCATGGCCGCGGGACTGGTCGCCCTCGTTGCGATCGTGGTGGTCGTCGTCGTCCCCACGGGCACTGCCAACCATTCCGACCAGCGGCGTACCCAGGCCTCCGAGGCCGCGACCCCGGCAGGCCGCTCGAAGTCGACTCCCGCCGTGGAGGCCGGCGTCCTCCCCTGGACCTTGGGCTCGGCCGTGTCGCGTGAGGTTCTCATGCCGGGCGCCGGCAGCGAGGTCACCGTGGCCGGGGGGCTCGCGGCCTCGCAGACCTCGACCGATGCGGTCTACTCCCTGGACACCGCTTCGGGCGCCGAGACACCTTTGACCACGCTGGCTTCGAAGGTGCACGACGCGGCCGGTGCGGTCATCGCTGGTCGGGGGTACCTCTTCGGCGGGGGCTCACCGAACACCGTGGCGTCGGTGCAACAGTTCCCGGCCCCGCTTCCGGCATCGCGTCCAGCCAGTTCCGCCTCGCGTTCGGGCCACCAATTGGGCTCACCGACGGGGGCCGCCGCCGCGGTCACGCCCTCGGTCGTCAGCCAGCTGCCCCGCCCCCGTTCCGACAGCCAGGCGGTCACGATCGGCACGACCACCTATGTCGTCGGCGGGTACGACGGCACCACCGGCGACCGAGACGTCCTGGCCACAGCGGACGGCGTGCACTTCTCGGCGGTCGCCACGTTGCCCCTGGCGGTCCGGTATCCGGCCGTCGCCGCGTTCGAGGGTCGGATCTACGTCTTCGGCGGCCAGATGGTGGGTGGCTCGAGGAACGGCCAGGCGGTCGATGCGGTCCAGCTGGTCTCCCCCGCCGACAAGACGGCGACCGTAGTGGCGCACCTGCCGAGCCCGCTCGCCGGAGCCTCCGCGGCGGTCCTCGAGGGCCACATCTACCTGGCCGGGGGGGTCTCCCAGACCGGCGGCGCCCAGCCGTCCCCGGGATTGCGATCCGTGTGGGCCTACGACACGTCGACGAAACGGCTGGCCGACGCCGGCACGCTGCCGGTCGGAACCAGTTACGCCGGCGTCGCCGTGGTCGGCCGTCGCGCCTGGATCGTGGGCGGCGAGAATGCCGGCACTCCGCTGACGACCGTCGAGATGATGACCCCGAACCCGAAGTTCGGGACTGCCGGCGCACCCGGGGCGGGTTCGCCCTACTTCGGCGCCCATCTGCTCGTCGCCGACCGTGGCAACAACCGGCTGCTGCTCTTGGACTCGCAGAACCAGATCCTGTGGAACTACCCCTCGGCCTACGCGGCGGCCCCGCCCGGGGGCTTCTACTACCCCGACGACGCCTTCTTCACGGCACACGGGACCGAGATCATCTCCAACCAGGAGAAGAACAACACCATCGTCATCATCGGATTTCCCTCGGGCAAGGTGGTGTGGAGCTACGGACACCCCCGGCAGCAGGGCTCTCAGCCCGGGTACCTCTACGAACCCGACGACGCCTACGTCCTCAAGAACGGCAACATCGTCGTCGCCGACGCCAACAACTGCCGGATCGTCTACATCAGACCGAGCGGATCGATCGCGTCGCAGATCGGAACGACGGGAAGCTGCGTGCACCAACCGCCGACGTCCCTCGGCTCCCCAAACGGGGATACCCCCCTGGCCGACGGGAACGTGCTCATCTCCGAGATCAACGGCTCCTGGGTAAGCGAGTACACGCCGGCGGGTCAGCTGGTCTGGACCGTCAAGTTGCCCGTCGGATACCCGTCTGACCCCCAGCAGCTGGGCCCGGACCTCTATCTGGTGTCGGACTACTCCCATCCGGGAGGGTTCATCGAATTCACCCGGGCGGGCACGGTGGTGTACCGCTACCAGCCCACGTCCGGTGTGGGCGAGATGAACCAACCGTCGCTGACCGAGCTCATGCCCAGCGGCGTGTTCATGACGAACGACGACTACCGCGATCGTATGGTCGCCATCGACCCGGCCACGCAAGCGCTGGTGTGGCAGTACGGCGTGACCGATCAGCCGGGCACGGCACCGGGCATGCTCGACATTCCCGACGGGTTCGACCTCCTGCTGCCGAACGGCACGACGCCGACACACCTGGCCACCGGCTGACCTCGCCCGGCGCTCCGGGTCGTCGGCGCCGACCCTCAGTTCGAACGATTCTGACCCTGGTCCTTCGGTCCCAGGTCCTTCGGTTCGGGACCCGTCCATGAGGTCGCCACGGCGATCGTCATGAGCGTCAGCGGCTCCTCGCCCACGTCGCGGCTGTAGTGCCCTCTGCTCCCGACGTCGTCCGCCAGCATCAGATCCCCCGGCCCGAGCTCCGTGCGGCGACCGAGCGAGGTCTCGACTTCGAGGGCCCCTCGCAGGACGAGCACGAATTGGCGCCGAGGTGCCCCGTGCAATCCCTGATCAGGCTTTCGGTCGACGAACCCCCCCATTCCCACCACGGAGGTCGGGATGTCGCTGACTCCGAACACGGCTCCCGCGGGAGTCTCACGGACCGGAAGGACCCAGTCGCTGAGATACGTCTCACCCGACTCGTCCGCGTGGAGGTGATAGCAGGCCATCGTCAGTTCCCCAGCACCGATGCCGCCCGTCTCGGGTTGAGCGTGCCCTCGAGGAACACCGCCATCAGCTGCACGATGTGCCCGTCGCCGTCCACCACCGGATGGTCCCATTGCTCACGGAGTCGTGCCGAGCGAGTTGTCGTGTCGGTCTCCTGCGCGTCATCGCAACACACCCAATCGGTGCCACCGTCCTCTCCCAGCTCCATCGTTTTGGCGACGAGCTCCTCATTCAGACAACCTGGCTGCGCGAATCTCCTCGCAACGTTCGCAAGCTCGGATCGACCGCGGCACAGTGCGCGACATCGGGTCTCTTCTCACTTCTGGAGAGCGAAACGGGGAGCTGCGAACCATGCCGGGAGCGTCCGTGGGCCCGATGGATCGCCCTACGGAGGCTGGGACCCGTCAGCCGATCGTGACCGGCAGGCGCTCCCAACCCCGCGTGTCGATGCCTTGGGTGAGCACGGCGTTGTCGTAGTCGACGGTCCACTCGGGGATCCTCGGAAGAATCGTCTCCAGGGCGATGCGGCCCTCGAGCTTGGCCAGGTTGGCGCCAAGGCAGAAGTGGGCGCCGAAACTGAAGGTGAAGACCTGGGCCGGCTTGCGGTGGATGTCGAACCTCTCCGAGTCCTCCCACTTCGACTCGTCACGGTTGGCGGCCGGCGGCAGCACCACGAGGATGCTCTCGGCAGGAACCGTCTTGCCGTGAAATTCGACGTCCTTGGTGGTCCACCGGCAGAAGTGGTACGACGGCGGCTCACAGCGCAACGCCTCTTCGAACGCCTGAGAGATCATGGACGGGTTCTCGACGAGCTCGCGTCGTTGGTCGGGATGGTCGCTCAACAGGCTGCCGGCCCAAGAAATCCCCGTGGCCGTCGTGTCGCTCCCGGCCGAAGTGATGAGTGTGAGATAGGTGACGATCTCGTCGCGCCGAAGTGTCCGCTTTGCTCCCGTCTCGTCCTCGAACTCGAACTTCATGAGTTGCGTCATGACGTCGTCCGAGGGGTGCTTCTCGCGCCAGTCGAGGTATTCGTTGAACCAGGCCGCCGAATCGAGGATGCCCTGCAGCAGCTGTTGCTCGGGGTTGGCCGAGCCCTCGTGCAGGTTCTTCTGGAAGACGGCGAGAAGGTCGGCCTGATCCTTCTTGGGCACGCCGACCAACATGCCGATGACCTGCACGGGCAGCTGCAACGCGAACTCACGCATGAAGTCGAAGTGGTCGCGCCCCACGAGTCCCTCGACGATCTCCTCGGCCAGCGCGCGAATCTGCGGCTCGAGGCTGGCGACGGCTCGGGGGGTGAAGAGACGCGACACGATGCCCCGGTGCATGGTGTGCACCGGGGCGTCTTCGTTGATGAAGAGCCCCGGTGGCATCTCGACGTCCTGCGAGATGATGTTGTAGACCATGCCCTTGCCCGAGATGAAGGTCACACGGTCAATCAGAACCCGCGCCAAATCGTCGTGGCGACTCAGGGCGTAGAAGTTGTAGCTCTCGTTGTAGTAGAGCGGAGCCTCGTTTCGCAGCCGACGAAACGTCTCGTATGGAGACGCATAGATCTCCCGGTCGTACATGTCGTAGTAGACGTCCGCCTGCGTGATCGTCATGCCCTTGCCCTCCAGTCCAACGCTCGCGCAAGCCTACATGGACTCAGGTGGCCAGCTCCTCGCACGAATCGAGGACCTGATGGTCGCGCCGAGCCTCGCTTCGCTCCGCTTTAGAGATCAGCCAGGCACGTGCCACGAGAGCGTCGGACATCCCGCTGACCTCTCGTACCCACGTAGTGTCGGGCCCCAAGACGGGAGCGGGAGGTAGGACCGTGGACGAGCTGCGATTCGATGGCAAGGTCGTGATTGTGACGGGGGCGGGCCGAGGAATTGGCCGCCAACATGCACTCCTCTTCGGCTCAAAGGGTGCCCGGGTCGTCGTGGCCGATCTCGGAGGCGATGTGGACGGGAGTGGATTCTCCGATGGTCCCGCAACTGCTGTGACACAAGAGATCGCCGCGCTCGGAGGCGAAGCGGTTGCGTGCCACGCGTCCGTTGCCGAGGAGCCCGGAGCGGCGTCCATCGTGAGGACCGCCCTTGACTCCTTCGGACGCTTGGACGCGGTCGTCAACAACGCTGGCATCTCGGATCCGACGCCGCTCGCAGAATTGACGATTGAGCAATTCCGTCGAATGCTCGACGTCCACTTCTTCGGGTCGCTCTTCGTCATACGGTCCGCATGGCCGCATTTCGTCGAGGCGGGCTACGGACGCGTGGTCAACACTGTCTCGGAATCGATGCTCGGCGGCATCCCGAATCAGACTCACTACGCCTGTGCGAAGGGAGCCGTGCTTGCGCTCACTCGTTGCCTGGCAACCGAAGGGGAGTCACACGGGATCAGAGTCAACGCCATCGCACCCCGCGCGTTCACGCGGATGTCCCTGGGCAATACGTTCAAGAACAGCCCACCCGAAGTGATCGAGGAGGCAAAGACGATGCTGGCACCGGAGTTGAATTCGCCGGCCGCGGTGTTCTTGGCCCACGAGTCGTGCCCGCTCAACGGCGAGGTGCTCCGGGCCGGGATGGGTTCGGTGGCTCGGCTCGCCGTGATTCACACGAAAGGAATGTCGGGCGACCTGAGCGTGGAAGACATTGCGACGAACCTCGACACAATCTTGGACGTAACCGACGCCAGAATCACCGGAATCCACCCCACGGCATAGGGACGGTACAGCGGCTACGCGTCCGGCGATAGGTTTGCCTGGGCTTGGCAAAGAGTGGAGGGTGGGACTGTGACGACAACTCTGAGCGACCTGCGGTACGACCCGTACGATCACGACACCATTTTCAATCCTCACGCCGCGGCATCTGCGGACGCTGCAACGTGCTCGTTGCAAATTCGGACATGGCCCTCCTCCGTTCGTCGCGACGATGGTGGCCGTGCCATGGCCCGATGTCGCCCGACATGGTCCGGGACCCTCACTGTGGCGCACCTCAATCCTACCCATGCGAGGGGCGGCCGGCACCGGAGCGCGTATGCTCGCACCATGGCGACGTGCGGAGCGCAACGGCCCCTTCGACTGCCACGAGCCGGCACGTCCACCTAGGGAGGAAGCATGCGCACCCCTGAAGATCTTCCGTCGTTCCTTCAGCCGTTGCACACCGACGAGTACGCGCCGCGGGCAGCTTCGAGCGAGCTGATCCGCGCCCGTGTGCGCGCCCAGCAGTTGAGTGAGAAGGCCCGTGACCGTCCGGGCAATCAGGAGCGGTTCTGGACCGGGCGACACGGTACGGCGGCAGGTCTGCTGGCGGTGAACGAGCAGTATGGCGCCGACTTCTACGTCGTCCCACCCGAGGCGGTCGACGATCGTGAGGCGGCGAACGAAGCGTTAGGGGGTGACCAGGTCGTCATTGACGTGCAGACGCACTACGTGGCTGATCGTGATCAGTCGACCGCCCAGCACCTGCCCATGATGTACCGGAAGGCCATGCCGGAATGGTGGAAGGGTCTCGACGACCTGACCGGCTACAGCTTTGCCGAGTATCTGCGCTGCGTGTTCTTGGAGACGGAGACCGCTCTGGCTGTGTTGAGCTCGTCGCCAGGCGTCGAGGAGCACGTGCAGCTCTACAACTCGGAGATGGCGGCGACGCGACGCCTGCTCGATGAGCTGGGTGGTCGGCGCCGCTTGCTCAACCACGCGGTCGTCGATCCGATCCACCCCCGGGCGCTGGAGTCCATGGACAAGTGGGTGGAGGAGTGCCGGCCCAGCGCGTGGAAGGTGTACACCCTGGGCCAGGCCAACCTGGCTCCCGATGCCTACATGTTCGATACGAGTTGGCGCGAGACGATGCCCGGGAAATGGCACAAGGGCTGGATGCTCGATGACGACGACCTTGGCCGGGCGTTTCTCGATCGGGTCTCCGAACTCGCCCGCGTCGGCGGCCCCACGACGATCTGCGCACACAAGGGAATCAGCGGTCTCATCGACACGGGGAGCCCACGCGACATCGGTCCCGCCGCAACGGCCTATCCCAGCCTGACCTTCGTGGCCTACCACTCGGGATACGAGATTACCGAAGCCGAGGAGGGTCCCTACACCGAAGCCGACGCCGACGTCGGGACCAACCGGCTGATCACGTCGCTGCGCGAAGCCGGTATCGGGCCCGGAGGCAACGTCTATGGAGAGCTGGGTTCGACCTGGTTCTTGGCAACCGCGCGCCCTCGGGAAGCGGCCCACGTGATCGGCAAGCTTCTGGTCGCCTTGGGGGAGGACAACATCCTCTGGGGCACCGACAGCGTGTGGTACGGGCCGACCCAACAACTGCTGGACTCGTTCCGCGCCTTTCAGATCCCCCTCGACATGCAAGAGGAGTTTGGTTATCCCGCCCTGACGGCGCAGGCCAAGGAAAAGATCCTGTCACGGAACGCGGCGCGTCTGTACGGCCTCGACCTCGACGAGTTGCGCCACAACGCGCAAGACGACGACCTGGCGTGGCTCAAGGAGGCGGCGGGCTACTACCAGGCCAACGGCAACCCGACGTGACGGCGGAGCCTTCGCCTGGCGCGACCTGAGACCCCGGTCCGCCCGTCACCCATTGACGGTGCCCGTTATCCGGTCACCGAGGCGCGGTACTTGCTCTCGGTCAGAGTGATGGACATGGTGACCGAAGGAAACTCGTCGGCCGAGACCGGTGTCGCAACCTCCTCGACGGATGGCCCGATCTTGTCGGCTATCTGCTGGAGCTGAACCAGGTCGAACCCGTAGATCTCGGCCGCGTTCAGCGACGTCATCCTGCGCACTTCCGGCTCGGGCACGTCCGAGAAGAGCGCCCGCAGACCCATCTTGGTGTGGGGGAAGAGCCCCTCGTGATGCGGATAGTCAGCACCCCACATGATCCTGTCGACACCGAGGCCTTCTCGCGCCTCGACGTCGTGGCTGATCATCAACGACGTGCCCAGACGACAATTGCGATGGAAGTACTCCGAGGGGGTCAAGCTGAGAGCCTCGAGGGCGCGATGATGCGTCGGATACGCCGAACCGCCCTTGAACCGTCCCATGTGGTATTCGGCGTCGAGCTGGAACAGCTCCCTCCTCACCCACTCCGTGCCCGTCTCGGTGAACACGAAGCGCAGATCCGGGTAGCGCTCGAAGACACCGCCGAAGATCAGCTGCCCAAGACCCCGCGAGAAGAAGAGGTACGTCTCGTGCCCTCCGAGTGCAGCTGCGGCCGGGCCGTCTTCGGGGGTTTCGGGCGGACCGACTGCGATCGCGTGGCGGTGCACCGGCATGCCGAGCTCTTGGCACACGGCCCAGAACGGATGGAGGCGCTGCTCGAAGAGGTTGACCAACTGGCACATGTGGTCAGAGGGGATCAGCACCCCCTTCAACCCGTTCTCCTTCGCCCAGCGGACCTCGGCGACAGCGTCGTCCACGTCGTTGAGGAAGATCTGGGCGAGTCCCGCGCGTCTTCCTGGCGCTGCGGCACAGAAGTCGACCAGCCAGCGATTGTGAGCCCGCAGGCCGGCTTGGCGCAAGCGGTACTCCTCGTCGGTCCTCGGGGCCCAGGCCGAGATGACCGCGGCAGGATAGAAGGGGGGAACGGTGTTGGGGAGGATGACCTCGGCTGCGATGCCCTGGTCGTCCTGGTGCTCCAACCGCTTGTCGTTGTCCCAGTTGTAAGGCGACAAGAAGGAAGCTTGTCCGATGCGGATGAATTCGTCGTCGGTGTCGACCAATTCCTTGTCGTACTCACCCCACGGTTCGGTGAAATCCGCGACCCAGGCATCGAAGGCGTCGTGAAAGGCGCTTTCCAGGTACGGCCTGTAGTCGTGCAGATCAGCGCCTGCATGACCATCCGACGAAATGAGCACATATGGACGCGACGACGACTCAGCGACTGTCACAGTTCCCTCCCGACCTCGAGGCCCTCGACATTGATAGCGATCCGCCGTTGCCCGCGTCAAGGGACGACGACCCTGCCAAATGGCGCCGGTCAGCCCGTCCGGCCACCCTGCGTCTTCCGCCGTGCGAAAAGCGCGGCGTCGGCGATCCCTGCCCCATCGAGACCGAAGCCGGCCAACAAGTCGTCGGCCCGGCCATGGGGGACGTGCACCAACGGGACACCACAGCCCACCACCGAGGGCACCGGGTCGGCGGTCGAACCCTCGAGGGCCGAGCGCACCAGCGAGGCCGCCCCACCTTCGGCCACCCCGTCCTCGGCCACCAGCACCACCCGATGCCGGGCGGCGTCGGTCAGCATGGCGGGATCGAGCGGGGCGACCGCTCTGGCGTCCCAGACGCTGGCCGACACGCCGGCCACCGCCAGGCGCTCCGCCGCCTCTTCGCAGGCGGCCAGCAACTTGCCCACCCCGATGAGGCACACGTCAGATCCCGCGCCGGACCTGGCGCCCCTCGAGGCCGCGCCCCGTGGTCGACGCTCGGGGTGCCGCGGTCTTCGGCCAGCGGATGGCCACGGGACCGCTGTCCAGATCGAGGGCGCCAGCCAGCATGGCGGCCACCTCCTCGTAAGAGGAGGGGGCCAGCACGGTCATCCCCGGGACCTTGGTCAAGAGCGCCAGGTCCAAGAGGCCGTGGTGGCTGGGCCCGTCGTCGCCGGTGATCCCGGCCCGATCGATGCAGAACACCACGGGCAGACGGTGGAGACCCACGTCGAAGTACACCTGATCCCAAGCCCGGTTGAGGAAGGTCGAGTAGATGGCCACGATCGGGCGCAGCCCGGCCATGGCCATGCCGGCCGCGGCCGTCACCGCGTGCTGCTCGGCGATGCCGACGTCGAAGAAGCGGTCGGGATAGCGCTCGGCGAACGGAAGGAGTCCGGTCGGCCCCGGCATGGCGGCCGTCACCGCGACCAAGTCCGGACGGCAGGCCGCTTCGGCCAGGACCGCCCGACTGAAGGCCTCGGTGTAGCTGGCCGGGTCGCCAAGGCGCGGCCGTGAACGCCCGGTCACCGGGTCGAACGGGGACACGTCGTGCAGCCGCTTCTCGGCATCGGCCTCGGCCGGTCCATAGCCGAGGCCCTTCTGGGTGAGGACGTGGACCACGACCGGCCCTCGGGTCTGAGCGGCCCTCCGCAGCGCCTTTTCGAGGCCGCCGAAACAGTGGCCGTCGACAGGCCCGAGGTAGGCGATTCCCAGCGCGCCGAAGAAGGCCGCCGCTGATCCGCTCGCCCCGCCGCCGCGCCGGTCCTCGCCCTCGAACAAGGGCGACACGGTCGGGGCGTACGAACGGCCGTTGTCGTTCAGGACGATCACCACCGGGGTCGACGAGGTGCCGATGTTGTTGAGGGCCTCATAGGCCAATCCACCCGTCAGTGCCCCGTCGCCCACTACGGCTACCACCGGACGCTCGCAGCCCGCGAGGTGCCGGGCCCGGGCCATGCCATAGGCGTACGACAAGGCTGTCGAGGCATGGCTGTTCTCGACGTGGTCGTGGACCGATTCCGCCCGGTTGGGGTAACCCGAGAGGCCCCCCGCCTGGCGCAGGCCGTCGAATTCCGGTCGGCGCGCCCCGTCACCAGTTTGTGCACGTAAGCCTGGTGCCCGGTGTCCCAGACGATGGGGTCGCCCGGCGAATCGAACACCCGATGCAACGCGAAGGTCAGCTCGACCACGCCGAGATTGGAGCCCGAGGTGCCCGCCGGTGGTCGACAGCGTGGCGACGAGGAAACTCCGTACCCGGGCCGCCAGCGCGGTGAGTTCGACCGGATCCATGGCCCGCAGAGCGGCCGGATCGATCCGGCCCAGCGGGTCGGCGTCCTCGGACACCACAGCCAAGGCCGGTGGATCGTGGCGGTCGAGGGGGAGGGCGTTGACGACCATCAGTGGATGTTCACGAGGGCTCGCAGGGACTGGCGCAGGCTCTCCATGGTCGCGATGGCAGCGGTCGGTTCGTAGCCGCAATGGGCCATGCAGTTGGCGCAGCGCGGGTCCTTGCCTCGCCCGTAGGCGTCCCAGTCGGTGGTCTCGACCAGCTCGCGGTAGCTCTGGGCGTATCCGTCGGCCATCAGGTAGCACGGCCGCTGCCAGCCCAGCACCGAGTAGCTGGGGATTCCCCAGGCGGTGCAGCCGAACTCCACCTTGCCCTCCAGGAAGTCGAGGAAGAGAGGAGAGTGGTTGAGACGCCACTTCTTTCGCCTGCCGGCGAAGGCCTCGGCGAACAGCGCGCGGGTCTGGGTCACCCCCAAGAAGTGCTCCTGGTCGGGAGCCTTCTCGTAGGCATAGGCGGGCGAGATCATCATGGCGTCGACCTTCAGGTCGTCGTTCAGGAAGTCGAGCACGTCGCGCACCGTCTTCGGCGAGTCGGTGTTGAAGAACGTGGAGTTGGTGGTGACTCGGAAGCCCTTGGCCTTGGCCTCCCTGACGGCCTGCACCACTTCGTCGAAGACGCCGGCTCGGTCCACCGCGGCGTCGTGGCGCTCGCCGAGGCCGTCTACGTGAACCACCCATGAGAAGTAGCGCGACGGGGTGAAGCGGTCGAGCCGTCGACGCAACAGCACCGCGTTGGTGCACAGGTAGACGTACACCTTGCGCTTGGTCAGCTCCGAGACGATGGTGTCGATGTCCGGGTGCAGCAGGGGCTCTCCGCCGGCGATCGAGACCATCGGTGTGCCGCTCTCCTCGACTGCACCAACAACGTCGTCGACCGAGAGCCGCTTGCGCAGGATGTCGGTCGGGTGCTGGATTTTGCCGCAGCCCGGGCACGACAGGTTGCACGCGAACAGAGGCTCGATCTCGACGAGGAAGGGGTAGAACCTGTTGCCCTTGAGGCGCTGGCGGAGCAGGTGGGACCCGATACGAAGGTTCTGCCGGAATGGGAATGGGCATCAGCGCACCTTTGCGGGGAGAGTGAAGTGGGCGGTTTCGTCCGTGGTGCGGACCTCGTCGACCGTCACCGGTCCGAGTGCCGACAACGCGTCGACCACCTCTTGGACCAGTGACTCGGGGGCCGACGCCCCCGCGGTCAGGCCGACGGTGGTGGCGCCGTCGAGCCAGGCCAACTGCAGAGCCGAGGCATCCTCAACGAGGTGGGCTGGGCAACCCTGGCGGCGGGCCACCTCGACCAGCCGGGCGGTGTTGGACGAGTTGGCCGAGCCGACCACCAGCAGGGTGTCGCAGCGCCCGGCCATCGCCCGCACCGCGTCCTGGCGGTTCTGTGTGGCGTAGCAGATGTCGTTGGCGCTCGGACCAGCCAGGTGCGGAAAGCGATCCCGCAGGGCGGCGACGATCCCTGCCGTCTCGTCGGTGGCCAACGTGGTCTGGGTGAGGTAGGCGACGGGGGCGTCGGTGGCCAGCTCCAGCCCACCGACGTCCTCGGGTCGCTCGACCACGGTCACGTGCGCCGGTGCTTCTCCCAGAGTGCCCACCACCTCCTCGTGGTCGCGGTGGCCGACGAGGAGGATGTGGTAGCCCTGAGCCGCGAAACGCCGTGCCTCGTTGTGAACCTTGGCCACGAGGGGGCACGTGGCGTCGATCACGGTCAGGTCGTTTCGTTCGGCCGCCGCCGCCCGCACGGCTGGGGAGACCCCGTGGGCGGCCAGCACGACGGTGGCTCCGGCTGGGACGTCGTCGAGCTCTTCGACGAACACCGCCCCTTTGGCCTCGAGGCGCCGCACCACGTGGATGTTGTGGACGATCTGACGGCGCACGTGGACCGGGGGGCCGAACCGCTCGAGGGCTCGCTCGACGATCTCAATAGCCCGCTCCACCCCGGCGCAGAACGAGCGCGGGGCGGCCAACACGACCTCGTGGCAGCCCACCGCCGCGGCCCAACGCTCGAGCGGTGGCCGCACCCGCAGCAGCGAGCCCACGGCGCGCAGCCCGCCCAAGGCCATGCCGCGGGTCGAGGTGTCGGCGACCGAGCGGACGACGGTCAAGGGGTGCGCGTGCAGAGGCTCGGCCAGCCAGGCCGACTCCATGTCGGCCACCAGGGCTCCGGTGGCCGCCAGCTCTGCCCGCTGCCGACCGGTCACGAGAGTGGGCGAGGAGACGACCGGCCCGGTCACCACGTGGAGGCCGGCACGCCGCAGCTCGGCCGCCACCAAGTCCGCGCCCGGCAGCTTCCGCACCACCGTGCCCTCGGTCGTCGCGCAGCTCGATCGCCACCACCAGCTGTCCGGGCACGAGATCCGGGTTGAGGCCACCGCCCACTCCGACCACGGCGACCGGCGCGCCCTCGGGGAGGGTGCGGGCCAGCGTGGCCCCCTTGGCTCGGGCCCGCGTTCGCCCCGCGCCACTCACCTCGACCTGGCCGCCCACCGCCAGCGCCTCGATCCGCAGCGCGGACACCACCACGAGCTCAGCCACGGCCCACCGCCCGCAGGTAACGGCCGAGCGCCGAGAGGGGGAACACCAGGCGGTAGAGGTGGTAGTTGATGTAGAAGTCACCCGGGAAGCCGGTGCCGGTGAAGATCGGCTCGTCCCAGTTGCCGTCGGCCCGTTGGGTGCCGGTGAGGAAACCCACCCCGCGGTCGACGGCGCTGCCCGGACCGGCGCCGTCCCCGGTGGCCAGGAGGGCAAGGAGGGCCCATGCGGTCTGCGAGGCGGTGGACGTCCCGCGGCCGACGAGGCTGCGGTCGGCGTACGAGCGCAGGTCCTCTCCCCAGCCGCCGTCCTCGTTCTGATGTGCCTTCAACCAGCGAACGGCGCGATGCCACCGCCCCATGGCCCGGGTCGACGCCAGCGGCCATCAGCGCCGGGACTGCCGCCCCGGTGCCATAGACGTGGTTCGCCCCCCAACGCCCGAACCACGAGCCGTCGGCCTCCTGGGCGGCGAGCAACCAGGCGACGCCGCGATCGAGGGCCTCGCCCCGGGCGCCGACGGCGGACAGCATCTCCACGACATGCGCGGTGACGTCTGCGCTCGGTGGATCGATGAGCTCGCCGAAATCGCAAAAGGGGAGCTGGCGGCAGAGGGTCTGGGTGTTGTCGACGTCGAAAGCCGCCCACCCCCCGTCGCGACACTGCATGCCGACGATCCACGTCAGAGCCCGCTCGAGGGATCCCCGGGCATCGGCACCAACCCGGGAGAGGGCCATCACCACCTCGGCCGTGTCGTCGATGTCCGGGTACCAGTCGTTGGCGAATTCGAAGGCCCATCCACCCGGCGAGAGCTCGGGCCGGCGCACGCTCCAGTCGCCGGGCACGGCAATCTCCTCGCCCACCAGCCACTCCGCCGCCAGACACAATGCCGGGTCGTCCGGCGGTGTCCCCGCGTCGGCCAACGCGGTCACGGCGAGGGCGGTGTCCCAGACCGGGGACTGGCAGGCCTCGAGGCGCCGCCCCTCTGCATCGGTCACGACGAATCGATCGAGCCCCGCAAGGCCTGCCGCAACGACCGGGTGGTCGAGCGCATAGCCCTGCACGGAGAGGGCCATGAGCGAGTAGACCCACGGCGGCTGGATCCCACCCCAAGAGCCGTCGGCCTCTTGGCGGTGGACGATCCAACGCTCGGCCTTCGCCAGGGCCAGGCGCCGCAGCCAGCGAACCGGTCGACGCTCGTAGCGCTGGAGCAGGGAATCGAGGAGCGCGAACCGACCGGCCCAGGTGCTCAGCGACGGGCGGTGACGGGGGCCCGGGTCGGGGGCGGCCAGCTCCTTCAGATCGATCGGGATGGCCCGGACCGGTCGATGGGTCCCGACGACGGTGAGGGCGACCACGGTCTGTCGGGCCCAACAGCCGAAGTCGTAGATGTTGAGAGGCACCCACTTGGGCAAGAGGACCAGTTCGGGCGGGAGCACTGGCAGCTCGTCCCAGGGCCACAGCCCGAAGAGGGCGAGCCAAATCCGGGTGAAGACCCGGGTAGCGCCGATGCCCCCGGCCTGGCGGATGTGTTCGGCGGCCCGGCGCATGTGCTCGGATCCGGGGTCGTCACCGGCCAGCCTCAGAGCGACGTACGCCTCGACGGTGGTCGAGAGCTCGGGCGGCCCATCGAAGAAATTGGCCCAGGTGCCGTCAGCCCGCTGGCGGGAGCGGATCCAACGCGCCGTCTCGGTGGTCTCGGCCTCCGTGCGGATACCGAGGAATTGGCGCAGGAGGAGGTCTTCTGCGTCGATACTGACATTCGTCTCGAGTTCGCCCTTCCACCAGCCTTCCTCGTGCTGAAGGCCGGCCAAGCATTGGGCGGCCGCCTCGACGGCGGCAGCGGCCTGGGCCCGCCGCCTCGCGGTCGGCCCCGGAGCGCCGGGTCGCCAACCGTCGGTCTCGGGTACTGACGGCGCTTTCGTCGTCACCGGTCGCGCTCGGTCACGAAATGGGCGATCTCGGCCAGCTCGGCCAGCGGACCTGGTGCCAAGTCGACCCGGTCGAGGCACGCGAGAGCGGCGTCGAAGTGCTCGTCGGCGTGGGCCTTCGCTTCCTCCTTGGCGCCGGTCTCCTCAATGAGGCGGGTGGCTCGGGCCACATCGGCCGCCGTCAGCTCGCCCGCCAGGAGGTCCGAGAGCTCGGTCCGGCGCCCGTTCGCCGCGGCAAGGGCGGCGACCACCGGCAGGGACTTCTTGTGGGAGTACAGATCGCTTCCCACCGGCTTGCCGATCCGGTCGACCTCGCCCCAAATGCCGAGCAGGTCGTCGACGGCCTGGAACCCCATGCCCACATGGGCGCCGAAGTCCGAGAGGGCTTCGACCACTTCGTCGTCGGCCCCGGCCAGGGTGGCGCCCATCGCGGTGGCCGCCGCGAGCAGCGCCCCAGTCTTGCCTGCCTCCATGGCGAGGCACTCTTCCACCGTCACGGACGGACGAGTCTCGAAGGCCATGTCGTCGGCCTGGCCGGAGATCATGCGCTGGGTCGCCGACGCCAGGGTGCGGACGGCCGCGACACGGGCGGGGGTGGGCTCTTCGAGGAGCACCTCGACCGAAAGCGTGGCGAGGGCGTCGCCGGCGATGATGGCCGGTCCCGTCCCGAAGGCGGCCCAGACCGTGGGCCGGTGCCTCCGTTCCCGGTCGCCGTCGATGATGTCGTCATGGAGGAGGGAAAAGTTATGGACGAGCTCGATGGCCACGGCGCCCGGGATCCCCACCGCCTCGGGGGCACCGCAGGCCGCGGCCGCGACGAGGACGAGCGCCGCCCGGACCCGCTTCCCACCCCCGGCCAGGTGATGTCGCACCGGCTCCTGCAGGGTCGGGGCGAGCCGCCCGACCGCACGTTCGAGTTCGGGCGTCACGAGGTCGACGGCCCGGGCCAGTGAGGCCGGGACCTGCCGCGCCGGCACGGTCGAGAGGGCGCTCACCGCACCTCCTCCAACACCCCGACGCGGCACCTGGCGCAGGGCCTCGGCCGCCGCCGTGAGGCCGCTGCGGACGGCGCTCTCCATGGTGGCCGGCCACCCGGTGTCGCACCAGGCTCCGGCGAGCAGGAGCCCGGGCCGCGCCGTGGCCGCCGAGGGCCGCAGGGCGGCCGTTCCGGGTCGGGCACGGAAGGTCGCCACACGCTCCCGGCTGACCACGGCGTCGAGCAAACCGGCCCGTTGAGCCAAAGGGAACAGTTCGCCCAGAGCATCGTGAAAGGCGCCCACCAGCTCCTCGGGACGCCGGCCGATGACGTCGTCGGCCCCCGAGACCGAGACGGCGAGGTACTGGCCCCGCTCGAGGCCCGATGACGCCGTCCGGTCGAAGACGTACTGCACCGGCGAGCCCACGGCGGCGGCCAGCGGGAGATCCGTCACCTGGCGGTCGAAAACCAGGTGGACGTTGACGATGGGAGAGGCGCCGAGCCCTTCGACGGCTCGGCCGAGCTCGGGAACCAGCGCGGCCGTCACCGGCGGTGAGGTGGCCACGATGACCGCGTCGGCCCCGAGCACCTCGTCGCCGATGTGGACCGCCCAGCCCCCGTCGACGGTCATGACGGCCGAGACCTTTGCCCCCAGACGGACCGAGACTCCGGCCGCGGCGAGGGCCCGCGCCCCGTTGGTGCCGTGCAACTCGGCCAGCGGCACCGCCGACCACCCGATATCGCCTCCGTCGTTGGTCTCGAGGAGCCCGGTGCGAAAGACCATGGCGGCCAGGGACAAGGAGGCCTCGTCGGCCCGCACGTTGAGCGTCGGCAACACGATCAGGTTCCACAGGTTCTCGACCGCCCGGGCACTCTGGCCGTGAGCGGCCAACCAGGTGCCGAAGCTCTCCCGATCGAGCGCCGGATCGGCCAGGTCGAGGCGGCGCAGGGCCAGCAGGGCCCGGCCCAGCCCGAGGCGCTCGGCCACCGAGATGTGCCGGTAACCGAGGAGCGAGGCGGCCAGGTGCAGGGGGGTGGGCGCCCCGGTGCGGGCGATGGTCGCCCGCCGACCCCCGGGAGCCAGCACGGGGAGGTCGAGGCGGGGTTGGAGGTGGACCTGGTCGCCAGCGCCGATGCGACCGAGGAACTCCCGGTAGGCGGTGCAACAGCGCAGAAAGACGTGCTGGCCATTGTCGAACCACACCCCATTGCGCTCGAAGGACCAGGTGAGTCCGCCGAGCTTGGCCCGTCGCTCCACGAGGACCACCTCGAGCCCGCCCTCGGCACACTCGAGCGCAGCCGCCATCCCCGCCAGGCCACCTCCGACGACGATCACCCGGCGCGTCACGGCCGTGCTCCGGCCAGGCTCCGGACGGCCACGAAGGCCTTTTCCCACGAGGGCAGGGACACCCGGCCGCGGGTCACGGCCAGGGGGTCGCGAGCGATACGGCCGAGGAGCCGGTGGTAGATGCCGGCCATGGCCGATACGCAGGCGCGGCTGCGTGCGTCGAGGAGGTCCAGGAGGCCGAAGCCGCGCTCGAACCATTCCTGGGCCCGGACGCACTCGAAGGCCACCAGGTCGGCCAGAAGCGCCGGCGGACCGGAGAGGTCGACCGGGCAGCCCACCGCTCGTGCGTCGTCGGCTGGCAGGTAGACCCGACCGTTGCCCCGGTCCTCGAGCACGTCGCGCACGATGTTGGTGAGCTGGAGCGCCACTCCGAGATCGTCGGCCAGCGGCACCGCCCGTGCCGGGTCGCTGCTCCCGAAGATGGCGAGCGAGAGTCGGCCGATGGAGCCGGCCACCCGGCGGCAGTAGCCCACCAGTTCGTCGATGGTTGCGTAGGTGGTGCCGACCACGTCCATCTCGCAGCCGTCGATGAGTTCGCCGAAGGCCTCCATGGGCAGGGCGTAGCGGGCAGCCGTGTCCGCCACCGCCGCGAGCACCGGGTCCTCCGTCGCGGCGTCGAGGTCGTCGAGCTCCTTGCGCACGGCGACCAGGGCCTCGTGGCGCTGGCCGGCGGGCGCAGCGCTGTCGCCGATGTCGTCGATCCGCCGGGCCAGTGCGTACACGGCAGAGAGGGCCCGGCGCTCGGGCGGTTTCAGCAGGCGGATGCCGTAGGCGAAGTTCTTGGCCTCCCGGCGGGTGATGGCCTCGCACTCGGCGTAGGCGTCCTGGCGGTTCACGCCACCCTCCTCGCAGCCCCCGAGGCGACCATGTCGCCGAGCAGGCGAAGGGCGAATCGCCGCCGTCCGGGACAGCAACGCCCCCCCAAGACGTCGAAGCGCTGCTCCACCATGGCATCGAGGGCGGCCTGGCCCCCGGCGGTGAAGGCACCTACCGCCAGCCGGGGCCGCCAGGACAATGTGGCGGCCAGGAGGGGTCCGGAGGCGAGGAGCCGGCGGGCCCGGCTGGCCTCCACCGCCACCAACCGGCGGAGGGCCGGACTCGCCCGAGTGCTGTGGAGCTCGTCGGCGCCGACCCCAAATGCACGCAGGTCGGCCTGGGGAAGGTACACGCGGCCCCGATGGGCGTCCTCAGCGATGTCCTGGAGATGTTCGACCACCTGCAACCCGTTGCACACGTCGTCGGACAGGACCATGCGCTCTGGGGTGGCGGCATCGAAGACCATGAGCACGAGTCGTCCGACCGGCGCGGCCGACAGGCGGCAGTACCCGAGGAGGTCCTCGAAGGTCTCGTACGCGCGGACCCGCTGGTCCATCCGGTTGGCCTCGATCAGATCCACAAAGGGATCGAGAGGAAGGCCGAGATCGATCAGCGTCGGGCTGAGTTGCTGCAGGAGGGGGTGAGCGGCTCGGCCCTCGGCGGCCAGGCGCAGTTCGGCCTCCAGCCAGTCGAGCTGCGCCAGCCGGTTGCCTTCGGCCTCGTCCCCGATGTCGTCAGCCAGTCGTGCGAAGCCGTAGATGGCCAACAGGTGGGCGCGCTGCGCACGAGGGAGGAGCTGGGAGGCGACCGGAAAGTTCTCACTCCGGGCCTGGGACATCACCGCTCTCGCTTCGATGGCCGTTCCCACATCCGGCGCTCGTGTGCCCGTTGTCAAACCGCGACCGACCCTTCGTATAGCAGCGATGACCCGTGGTTCACCATTGATATACGTGCGGGCGCCCCAGCGTCAACTACCTGGTGGCCGGCTAGGCGCTCGTGCCCGGTCGAGGGCCCCGAGTCGCCCGGTGTCCACGTTGGACGATCAGGGCGCCCCGGCCATCGGTCGGACGAGACCCAGGAGGGCGGCTTCGAGGACCCGTCGGGCCGAAGCGAGCGCCGACTGTCCCCGGGCCCGGAGGCGGGGAGCGATCCGAGAGACGAGGCCGTCCGTAATGCCGGCGAAGACGCCCGACATCCGCTGCTCGCCACGCATCTCGCGGGCGAGGACCTCCAGGTAGAGCGGCACCAGCGGGGCCAATAGGCGCCGAAGTGCATCCACCGCCTCGTCGTCGCTCAGGCGCTCCGACCCCGAGAGCTCCTCGCCCACCGCGTCCACCGTCGAGCGGGCCGCCGCCACGAAGATCTCCTCTTTGGAGCCGAAATACCGATAGAACGACCCCTTGGCCACGCCGGCCTCGCAGCACAGATCTTCGACGTTCACGGTGTCGTAGGCGTGGCGGGCGAAGGAGTCCCTGGCGGCCGAGAGCAGCCGGGCCGGCGGCAAAGCGGGTCCAGAACGTCGCAGGTGTTCGACCATGTCCCGGACCACCAGCTCGTAGCCGGCGCCGTCGTCTGCCCCGGCCAAGAGGGGCAGGAGGTCGCGGATGGTGGCCAGCGGCAGGTGCTCGGTCTCCCGCAGGAAGCGGATGGCTCGCAGGGCCTCGATGTGACACTGGTCGTAGTAGAAGCGGTTGCGAGCCGCAGCCAACGGTTCGGGCAGGAGACCGAGCCGCCGGTAGTGGTGGATGCTGTAGACCGAAACGCCTGTCCGGTCGGCAAGCTCCGAGATGGTGAGATGCCCGGGCTCGGGGGCAATCGGAGCGCTGGCCACGGGCGTCCCGGCCCGGGTCGACTCCCACGAGCCCCTGGTGGCCATGGCGCCCTCCTCAGCCTCGCACACGCTCCTACGAACGAGCGAGATCATACAGACGATCCCCTTGGCGGGTGAGCGGGCCGGGCCTCGGGCCCGTGGAGCGACTGCAGCACGGCGGCGATGTCATGGCGTGACGGGCTCGCGCACGCACGCGTCGGTTGCGATCCTCGTTGGCCGTGCCAGGGTGCCATCCATCAGTTCGTCCAGTGTGACGGCCTCCAACCGCCGTCGGGCGAGTTCGTCGGCGATTGGGCCGAGCGCCTCGCACGCCGCCCGCCACATCCCTGGTGGGCCGAAGGCATCGCTGTCGTGAAGGAGGACGATTGCGCCCGGGAGCAGTCCCCGAACGACTCGGGAGGCCACCGCTGCCGGGTCGCCGGTCGTCCACTCGCGGCCCCACGCCGACCACAGGACCGTCCGCCAGCCCCGGGACCGGGCGACCAGCAAGGTAGCGGCAGTGAGCTGGCCGTACGCCGGCCGGTACCACCTGAATCGGATCCCGAGGTCGGCCATCGACTCGTCGGCACGCTCCAGGTCGCGCTGCACCCACCGCGGGCCCCGGGCCAGGTGATGGCGGTGCAGGTACCCGTGGGTGCCCAAGGTATGGCCGCGGCGGGCGATCTCGGTCAACAGCCCCGGATCCCGTTCGGCCAGGGAGGCAAGGGGGAAGAAGGTGCCCCTCAGGCCGAGCTGGTCGAGTCGGTCGAGGACGGCGGGCGTCGCCGTCGGGTGGGGGCCGTCGTCGAACGTCAGCGCGACCCGGTCCCAAGCCGAAGGACCACGCCAGCGGCACAGATCGGCCGGGAGGGCCTCCAACCCCGTCCATTGGCCGAGCGTGGCCACGGCGGGCACGTACTGCGCGGCGAGCAAGCCGGAACCGACGAGCCCGAGCCCACGGGTCACCGTCCCAGGGCGCACGATCAACTCCGCTGGCGCGTGCCGTCGCTGAGCTCGGCGAGGCGCTCCAAGAGGGGAGCCCACGTCTGTTCCAACGCACGCGCGGGGTCGGGGCCCGTCGACGACACCACCAGGGAACGGACACCGAGATCAGCCAGGGCGGCGGCCTCACGAAGGATCGCGTCCGGTTCGCCCAGGTCGAGGCTGTTGGCCGTCACCGTGACCTCAATGGCCGAGAAGTCGCGGCCCAGAGCATCGCAGTGGCGGCGAAGTACTTCGAGCTTGTGAGCGACCACAGTGTGGTCACCGATGACGTTGCAGGCATCGGCGTACAGGGCGACCAGGCGGAGCGTCTTGCGCTCACCGTTGCCTCCGATCAGGAGTCGCGGCCTCGGGGAACTCACCGGCGGCGGAGAGCACAGGGTCTCGAGGAGCTGGTAGTGGGTTCCCTCGTACGGGCCATTGTCGTCGCTCCACATCTGGAAGCAGATCTGAATCGCCTCTTCCAGCCGTTCATAACGCTCGCCCAATGGAGGGAACGGGACCCCGAGGCCTCGGTGCTCTCGCTCGTACCAGGCTGCACCCAGTCCCAATTCCGCCCGACCGCCGGAGAGCACGTCGAGGGTCGTGATGGTCTTGGCCAGAAGCCCCGGGTGACGGTAGGTCACACCTCCGACCAGGAGACGGAAGCGGAGACGCTCCGTCTTGCCCGCGGCAAAGGCGAGCGACGTGTAGCCCTCGAGCATTGGTTCCTCCGCCGGCCAAACCGCGTCCATCTGGAACCAGTGGTCCATGACCGAGAGCGTCCGCACTCCAACGTCCTCTGCCGACCGCGCCAGAGAGGTGAACGTCGGCCCAATGGCGGTCGGTCCCCCAGGCCACGTGAAGGTCGGTACGTGCAGGTCGAGTTCCATCGTGCTCTCCTTCCCGTGCGGAACGCCTCTGCCTCGCCGTGGGAGGGTAGCGGGGTCAGTCCCTCCACGGAGAGTAGCGACGAACGAGCCGTCGGAAAGCCCCGGTCATACCGAGCGCCGGGCACCGCCATCGACGACGATCTCGGCTCCGCAGATGAAGGATGCCTCGTCCGAGAGCAAGAACGAGACGGTGGCGGCAACATCGTCGGGGAGTCCCAGACGCCCCGAAGGAATGGGGTGCCTCTCGAGCATCGCGGCCATGATCTCTTCGGGCGTTCTCCCGGTCGCCTGAGCCGAGAGGTTCGCGTTCCGGACCATCGCTGAGGTCTCGATCAGCCCGGGCAGCACGCAATTCACACGAACTCCTCGCGGCGCGTAGATCTCAGAGAGAATCTTCGAATAGTTCGCCAACGCTGCCTTCGCGGCAGAATATGGGGCAACGAATCGTTGGGGTTCCCGGGACACGACCGAACCGATGTTCACGATGCACCCTGATTCGTTGGCCACCATGGTCGGCAGAATCACCTGGTTCATCCGAACGGTGGTCATGAAGTTCAGTGCCATCGCGTCGAGCCAGTCATCATCCTCGAGTTCGGTGAACGACTTTGCTCGCGACCCACCCGCGTTGTTGACGACGACGTCGACACGACCCCATTGATGAAGGACCTGTTCGCCCAACCGGCGTACCTCGCGCAGCACCGTCATGTCCGTCGGTACCGCCAAAGCCTGGCCGCCGAATTCGGAGATCTCGGATCTCAACGAGTCGAGGTCCGACGGTGACCGCGCAGCGAGACAGACGTGCATCCCGTCCTTTGCCAGACGCAGCGCCACGGCTCGGCCGATGCCGCGTCCCGCTCCGGTCACCAGTGCGACTCTTGGGACCACGTCACTCGCCTTCCATCACGTTCGATCAGACGTGGATCAGCCTCTCAATCGAATCGAATGGGGCTGGTTGGACACCGTCCTCATAGCCAGGGAGCCGGTACAAACGAGCCGCGTTCTCGGCCAGAATCGCCCGTCGGTCGTCGAGCGGCAGCTCCTCGGTGACCCGCATTGCCTGTTGACGGTTGTCGGGCCAGTTCGTGGCGTCGAGCGGAAAGTGGCTCGCCCACATCAGGTGCTCCATTCCGAACATCTGCCGATTGGTGACCGCGGTTCGATCATGCAGAACGGTGAACCAGAAGTGGCGACGAAGGTACTCGCTCGGGTAGACGTCTGGATTTGGCAGCTTGAAGAGCTCGAGGTGACGTTGCCGTTGGTAGGTGTTGTCGAGGAACTCCATCCAATGGAACGTCCAACCGGCGTCGGCGTGTGCCAACACCATCCGCAAAGTCGGGAACCGGTCGAAGACGCCCGATGCCGCCAACGGGAGCATGGCGGTCGCCGCTGGAGGCTTCACACCGGGGGAGATGCCGGCACTCGGCGCACTGGGGGAATCACCAATGCCGTAGTGGAGCGTGATCGGCACGTCCCCTTGAGCGGCGACCTCCCAGAGGGCGTCGAGATCCGGGTCCATCCCCCCACCGCTCCCCGACGGCCAGGCATCGAGCACGAACCCCTTCAGGGCGAGGTCTTCCACACAACGGATCATCTCCCGCCGCGCCTCGTCGATCTCGGTGGTAGGAATCCGAGCCACTCCGATCAGACGTCTGGGGTCGTGCGAGCAGAACTCGGCGATCCAATCGTTGTGCGCCTGCACGCAGCCCAGCCGTATCTCGGCGTCATCAAGCTGCCTGATGGCGTCCCACAGAAAGGGGTATCCGTAGATCACCTCGGCGCTGACACTGTCGGCGTCCTGGGAGCGCAGGCGCGCCACCGGGTCGTGCAATGCCGGCAAGAGCTCGTCGAACGCCACAGCGCCGTCGTGATCGGGGAGCCGGTAACCCGATCCGGTGATGCCCGACAGTGGAAGAGGCACCGGGTCGACGCCGTCGACCATCCACGCACTCCCACCCTTCCAAGGCGCCAGCTGGGGAGCACGATCCCGCAACTTCGCCGGAAGGCGCGCAGCGAACAGGTCGCCAGGTTCGAGCACGTGCGAGTCGGCTGAGATGAGGTCGTACGCCAGAGCGTCTGTCATCGCTTGCCCCCTTCCCCGCGCCCGAGCGCGGCGTGATCGTGATCCGTACGCTTTGTGTCACTAGATCGGCTGTTGTCGGGCCCTTTTCGAGGAGCGCCGCGTCAGCGTAAGGGTGCCCGGTTCAGGCGGCAACCCCAATGGTCGTCGGCTCGTCGTAGGGGATCTTGTACATGTCGGCCGCATTTCGCCACATGATCCGCTCGATCTCGCTGGGCGTGGCTCCCGCTCGCTCGAGGATCTCTCTGCCGAGCTGATAGTCGACCGGCCAACTGCTCGTCGAATGCGGGAAGTCGGGCCCCCACATGATGTTGGCAACGCCGACGTCATACCGTTTTGCGAGACCAAGCTCGTCGATGATGTACACCACCGAGACGTTCCGGTGGAAGTACTCACTGGGCAACAGGGGAAGTTTCCAGTCCCGGTGATTGCGTCGCACGGACTCGTCGAAGTGCTCGAGGTAATAGGGCACCCAACCCGCATAGCTCTCCGTACCGATGAACTTCAAGGTCGGGAACCGTTCGAACACGCCGGTTGAGATCATGTTGAAGAGGATGGCGGTGAAATCGCCGGCACCGATGTCCAGCTTGAGCGTCTTGGCGCGGCGTTCGCTGTCCGCCACACCCTCGGCGGTCACCTTCGATGCGAGATCGCCCGCCGGGAAGAAGAACTGCTGATGGACGTTGATCGGCATGTCCAACTCGACAGCCGCCGCCCAGAAACGATCGTCCTCGGGGGACACCCGGTCGAAGAGCCCGCTCGGGTAGCCCTCGAGCTGGGCGGTCCGCAAACCCATCTCCGCCGACCTTTGCAGCTCCTCGATGCAGTCGTCGATCCCTGTGGTGGGGAGCGTGGCGTTGCAGACCAGGCGGGCCGGGTCGTACGCCTGGAATTCCGCCATCCAGTCGTTGTAGACCCTGAAACACGCCAAGGAGAGCTCCTTGTCCGGGCAGAGCTTGATTCCGTTCCAGACGGTAGCCACCCCGTTGAAGATGACCTCGGCGTCCGTCTCTCCCTCGATCATCTCCTCGACGCGTGCCGCAGCATCGTAGGAACCTGGGAACAGATCCTCGTAGCGAACTCCTCGATCCTTGATGTTCTTGAAGCTCTCCACGATGCTGGCCCGGTCGAACTTCTTCGATGAGCGGAAGTAGAAGGAGCTGAAACCCATCACAGATGGTCGCTTCTGACCCTCCATGATCCACGCGTGGCCCTTGGTCTTGGGCGTCTCGATGACGTGCGGACCCCGGTCCTTGAACTTGTCCGGAAGGTTGTCGACCCACAGGTTCGGCGGTTCGTTGATATGCCCGTCGGCTGAGATTCCCTTGTACTGCATAGACCCCTCCCCTCAGAGACGGCGACTGCACCCAGATCGTACAGGGCTCGGTTCGCCCGCGCTACCAGGCACCCCAGGCTGTTCCGATCGCCAGCGTCGACACAAGTTCGTGAGGTCCGCCCTCGCCTCGAGAGTCAGGTCTTCCGGTTCGATGCTTCCGGTCAACGAGCGCGTCGCCGGCGCCCCAGCACGCGTAGCTTGGCAAGGGTGCATCGTCGACCTTCGTCCTCCAACCCACGAAAGCCAGTGACCGCGGAGGGCTCGGTGGTACCTCCTTGCTGGTGCCCGACGTGATCGTCCATGAACACGCCCCGCTCTTCGCTGCCTCGACGGGTCCCTCTCGGAGTCGCGTCCGTGGATGACCGAAGGGCACAACCATCCGAGGCGCAACTCGCCCGGCAACTCTGGCTCTGCCTCGAGCAGCTCGCTGCCGTTTCCTACTTCGACGAAGGATGCATCTCGGCGCTCAAGACCCTGGGCCTACGCGGCTTTTGGATGGGCTACTTCGCCTCGCGAGCGGCTCCCCTCGGACCCGTCGGACCCGGAGTCGTCGAAGCCCTGTTCTTCAACTTCGCACCGCACATGCCACGAAGGGCGCTCCCCGATGCCTGGCGGTATGCCGACCCGGAAGCGGTGCTCGACACGAGGCGGTCTGCTGCCGCTGGCGCGCTCAGCCGGATCGTTCCAGAGCTCGTACGAGTCGCCGAGCAAGCCGTGCCGATCCTCGAGAGCTGCACGGCCTCAGCACCTGGCTTCGGACGACCCCTTTTCTGCGCCAACCGGGACGTGATTCCCACCGACGACCCGGTCGAGAACCTCTGGCAGCTTGCGACCACACTCCGCGAACACCGCGGTGACGCCCACGTGTCAGTACTCGACGCCCACGGCCTTTCCGGGTGTACGCCGCACGTGCTGTTCGCGGCGGACCGCGGTCTCCCTCCAGAGATGTTCCAGAAGAGCCGCGGCTGGAGCGCAGAGGATTGGGCGAGCGCGGCGGACGACCTGTCTCGCCGCGGCCTCCTCAGCCCCGCAGGCACGGTGACGTCCGAGGGCACGCAGCTACGCCAGGGCATAGAGGACACAACCGATCAGCTCGCTGCTGAGGCATATGCCGGCATTGGGGTTGACGGCATGGAGCGGCTCATAAGGACGCTCGACGGTGCTGCCCATGGCGTCTCCGCCTCGCGGGTCATCCCGTCACTGAACCCGATCGGGCTCCCGTCGCTCTCGTAGAGACCCAGCCAAACGCGTCATCAGGAAGCACTGCTCGACGAGGGGGCAACGTTCGCTCCTTCCATCGCGTCCTCGGCCCACGGCTTCCGGATGGAGCGACCGTTCAGAGGGCCGTGGTGACGACCGTAAGGTCGCGGTCGCCGAGCCCTTGCTCGACAACCTCTTGCCACTCGTCGGCCAGGCCGGCGAGCGCCCGGAAGCGGTCGTCGCCAGCCGCCTCTAGGGCGAGGTGCACATCCTTCAGGGCGAGTGAGAGCGCGAACTGGACCGAATAATCATCTTGGGCGATTCGTCGGAGCTTGGCCGATTGCCATGGGGACACAAGCGGGCTGTCATTCAACGCGTTCACCACTGTCTCGGTCTCAAGTCCCAACCCACGGGCAAGCGCCACCGAAGTGTTGACAGCCTCCGCCGCCAACGCGAGCCACGCATTGGCTGTGAGCTTCAGTCGAGACCCGGCCCCAACGGGTCCCACCCAGATCGTTCGCTGGCCCAGCGCATCGAAAAGGGGTTCTAACCGCGAACGGGTCTCGTCTGGTCCGGACGCAAAGATCGTCAGCTGACCCTCTTCTGCGGGCCCCTTGCTACCCGACACCGGCGCGTCGATGAGAATCACGTCAGGACGTTCGGCATTCACCAGCGCTTCAACGTGCTCGATCCCTGCCACGCCGATCGTGCTCATCTGTACCCAGACTGCGCCGGGCGCGAGTGCAGCGAGCATGCCCTGGTCCTTGGCGATGGACAGGACGACGTCCGCATCCGTCACCATGGTGACGACAAGGGCGGCTCGTCGCGCTGCATCCTCGGGGGTAACGGCAACTCCCGCGCCAGACTCAGCGAGGTCCCGGGTTACCTCTGGATCACGGTTCCAGACGATCGTGGGGATACCAGCACGCAAGGCGCTGGTCGCCATGGCGTGCCCCATCGTGCCGATGCCCAGAAATGCAACCGGCTCCTTCGCTGGGGCCATCGTTCTCTCCCTCTCGATGTCGGTCCGTCGAGCGACGGTCAGTACCAGCAGCATCGCGACAAATGTCCGGGGAGGGTTCGCCCCGCACGGATCGCTGCGATTGGCGGAGCAGCAATGTCGTCGGTACACCGAGCTTGAAAAGACGGCCGAGCGGGAACCGTGTGTCGGGTGCTTGCACCGTCAGATTTCGATGCTCGCGCCGCAACTCGGCACCGTCAAGGCCCGGGATTTTGGACTCATGCCAGGCTGGGAACCGGCACCACAACGGCGAGCGGAACAAGGCCGCCATAACCTGGCGCGGCAGGTGCAGGCCGAACTGGAGCCCGGGCGTGATGGCCGAACGACACGCACCTTGTCGACGTGGGCTCCCCTTCGCATCACCGTTTTCGCTCGTTGTGGCTCGCCTCGTTGCGAGCAAC
Organism: uncultured Acidimicrobiaceae bacterium; assembly: GCA_963787485.1. GTDB lineage: Bacteria > Actinomycetota > Acidimicrobiia > Acidimicrobiales > RAAP-2 > Bog-473. Next base: position 213,237 of record CAWBDF010000009.1, read on the forward strand.
GACGGCACCTGGATGCAGACCGTCGCAGATACCCTCGACCAGCGTCCATTGCTGATGGCGGTCCAAACCGCCCTTGTTGTCGCCACGGCGGTACTGGCGGCCTCACGATCGCCGGCCGAATGACACCGGGACGGCTCCTCATGTTCACCTTCGTCATCGACGCCGGTTCGGTCCTGACCAACCCATCCCGACCGAACGTCAGCTCGGACCGACCTCGCCTACGAGGTGCAGGCGAAGGCACTCTCCGACACGGCCCCGCAAACCTGGCACCTCCTCGCTACTCACCTCGACGGGCGTTCGCGGTCAGGGCGCCCGTCCGGGGCGGCGGCGACCGCAACGTCCTGCGCTTGTGGTGCTGGCACGACCGCAGTGACGGCGGCTACCTGCCTTGGCGGGGCTCGGGTCCTCGTGCAGACTGCCAGCGGACGAGGCAGAGGGCACGAATGCGATGACGGGGAGGCGCAGGCTCCAACACGGCTGCGGGCCACGCCCGTGACCAGAGGGTTGCTTCGCGTCTCGCGCTACCGGTTCCGGGCCACCTTCGGGCGCCGCCGGGGCGCCTACCTCTCACTCGTGCTCCTGATCGGGCTCGTGGGCGGCCTGTCCCTGGGCGCGATCGCCGCCGCCCGGCGCACCGGGTCATCGTTCTCGATGTATCTCGCCAGCACCAACCCCTCGAACCTGAGCCTGGGCACGGCGCTCTACAACCCCGCACTCGGCTACACGAGCGGCTACAACCCCTCGCTCGTCCGCACCATCGCCCACCTGCCCGACGTGCGGCAGGCGAAGAGCTGGACCGAGGTCTACAGCCTGCCGCTTGCCCCCAACGGCGAACCGACGGCAGCGGCCGAGCGGGCCAACGACAACGTGCTCGGCAGCATCAACGGGATCTTCTTCGACCAGGACCGGGTCAGCGTCGTGCAGGGTCGGATGGCCGATCCGCGACGGGCCGACGAAGTCATGATGACGGTCGCCGCCGAGCACATGCTCGGCCTCCATGTCGGTGAGACCGCCGCGTGGGGCACCTATTCGAACACCCAGGCCAACGGGACCGCCAACGGCCCGCCTCCGAAGCCCGCCCTCCGCCAGCAGCTCACGCTGGTGGGGACGGTCGTCCTCAACAACTCCGTCGTCGAGGACGACATTGACGCCAACAGCGCGACCAGCATCATCCTCACCCCGGCGCTGACCCGGCAGCTGGCCGGCTGCTGCTCGGGCTTCACGTTCACCTACCTGCAGCTCGACCACGGCGCGCGTGACGTGCCCGCCGTCGAGGCGGAGATCGAACACGTCGTGCCGGCCACGCTCCCTTACGACTTCTACGACGCCTCGCTCGACGTCGCCAAGGCGCAGAACGCGATCAAGCCGGAGGCGATCGCCCTCGGCGTTTTCGGCCTCGTCGCCGGGCTCGCCGCCCTCCTCATCGCGGGCCAGGTGATCGGGCGCCAACTGGGCTTTTGGGCCCACGAGGAGCGGACGCTGCGCGCCATCGGGGCCGACCCGGCCATGACCGCGAGCGACGGGCTGTTGGGCATCATGGCCGCCGTGGTCCTCGGCGCGTTGGCGGCCGCGGCGGTTGCGGTGGCGCTCTCGCCGCTGGCCCCTCTCGGCCCAGTGCGCCCCTACGACCCCGATCCCGGCATCGCCTTCGACTGGACCGTGCTCGGCCTTGGCATGCTGATCCTCGTCGTGGTCCTCGGCGCGGTCGCCGTCGTGCTGGCACGGCAGCGCGCGCCACACCGGGTCGGCGCGTGGCGCACTCGCCTGCGGCGGCCCTCGCGCGTCGCCGGCACGGCGTCGTCGGCGGGCCTGCCCGTCTCCGCCGTGACCGGCATCCGCTTCGCCCTCGAGCCCGGGGCCGAGGACGACGCCGTGCCGGTGCGCTCGGCCATCCTCGGCGCCACCCTCACCATCGCCGTGGTCATCGCCACCCTCGTGTTCGGCAGCAGCCTGAACGCCCTCGTATCCCACCCGCGCCTCTACGGCTGGAACTGGGACGTCGCGCTCACGAGCGGCGGCGGGGCCGGCGACCTGCCGGGGGCCATGACGGCCCGCCTTCTCGACCAGGACCCCAGCGTGGCGTCCTGGTCCGGCTACTGGTTCGGCACCCTGCAGGTTGACGGGCGCGCCGTACCCGTCCTGGGTGGATCGCCGGGTGCCGTGGTCGCGCCCCCCGTCCTGGCCGGCCACGGCCTCGCCGGAAACGACCAGATCGTTCTCGGGGCCGGCACACTGGCCCAGCTCCACAAGGCGGTCGGCGACACCGTCACGGTTCGCTACGGCACGACCGCCGCGCACCACCTACGCATCGTGGGCACCACGACGCTGCCGGCGTACGGGGTCGGGGGGATCACGGGACACCCGTCCATGGGGACCGGGGCGCTCGTGCCCTACCAGCTCATCCCCGCCCAGGTGCGCAACCAGTTCGACGTCTCCCCAAGCGGGCCCAACGCCGACTTCGTCCGGTTCAAGCCCGGGGCCGCCGGGTCAGTGGCGTCGCGCTCGCTCAACCGCATCGCGTCGGAGGTCTCGCTGCCGAGCAACTACACCGCGTCGGTCCTCGGCGTGCAGCGGCCAGCCGAGATCGTCAACTACCGCTCCATGGGGTCCACCCCCCTGGTCCTCGGTCTTGGGTTGACTGTGGGGGCGCTGGCCGCTCTGGGCCTCACGCTGGTCGCCTCGGTCCGGCGGCGCCGGCGGTCCATGGCCATGCTGCGCACGCTCGGGTTCACAGGCCGACAGCTGGCGGCCACCCTCGCCTGGCAGTCGACGGTCGCCGTGAGCATCGGGCTGGTGCTGGGGGTGCCGCTCGGGATCGTGCTGGGGCGCTTGCTGTGGGACCTCTTCGCCGACCAGATCTACGTGGTGCCCAGCCCGACAGTGGCGTCCCTCTCCGTGCTGGGCATCGCGGCGGGAGCCCTGGTGCTGGCCAACGTGGTCGCCGCCATCCCGGGGCGCATCGCGGCTCGCACTCCGGCGGCCGTCCTGCTGCGGACTGAGTAGTCCCCCGAGGAGTGCACGGTGGACTAGCTCCCCGCCCGAGTCCACTCCGGGTCCGATCTGCCAGCGACGTAGCTCGCCAATCCAACGAGCATCGTAACGACGAGCGCAATCGTCAGCGGGAGAACGATTCCTACGTGGAGAACGAGCAGGGCACCCAGCAGCGCCCCGAGGAACATCGCCGTGACGGCGATCACACGTCGGCCCGATTTGGAACCTTTTCCTCCGCCGAGAGCACTGTCAGCCCCGATTCCCGTGACCGTCATGGTGAGAACGGTCGTCGTCAAGTCGGGTACCGCTAGTTTGCGCGCGCTGGCGTTCTGGCCACCTGTCGCCAGGCTGAGGGCGACGATCAGCGAGTATCGAAAGGCACTGTCGGGAGGATTCGAGCTCACGATGGCGAGCGCTACGGCGATCACCAAGAAGGCTGACTGCACTGTCATCGCCACTGAGAGATGACGCCCGCGGTGATCGCCAAACCTTGCCGCGACCCTGCCACCCAGGACCGAACCGGCACCGAAGGACACCAGCGCGACCAGCGACGCGCCGATCGAGAAACCGTGTGCACCGGCGACCGCGAACCCCAAGAACACGACGTTTCCAGTCATGTTGGCGACGAACACGTGGCCGAGCACCAGATAGCTGAACGCATCAACGAGACCGGTGACGAGAGTCATGGCTACGAAGAGCGGCGCTAACGGACCAAAACGGTCGGAACGATCCGGAGCCAATGTCTGCCGGGCCTCAGTGAGGAATGTGTGCATATCTGTCCGCTCCTTCTTGAATCGAGGTCCGGCGGTCTCCTCAGCTCACGGCCGAACTGATCTGCCCGGACACCCACTTCATGAGGTTGACGCAGCCATCTCCCGCTCGATCTCTTCGAGGGTCAGACCCTCTGTCTCAGGCACCTCCCCTTTCAGAAAGTACAGAACGGCCACGAGACTCGAGAACTCTGCTCATTTGCTGATCTCCCTACATGCCTTCGGGTGAAGGACCGCCCACCGGAACCGCGTCGGTCATCACCTGGTCGATTCGCTGCATGACGTCGTCGTCGAGGACGAGGTCGGCGGCGGCCAAGGCCTCGTCGACGTGGTTCGGGTTGCGGGTCCCCACGATGGCAACGTGGACGGCTGGGTTCTGCAGGGTCCACGCCACCGCCAACTGGGCCAACGTCACGCCCAACTCCTGGTTGGCGAGCTGGCGCAGACGTTCGACGGTCCGGAGGTTCCGTTCGAAGGGCTCGCCATGGAACATCGGGCTCGAGCGAGGTGAGGTCTCGCCGAGCAGCGGCCCAGGGCGTCGTGCTCGACTCGATCTACGGACCCGCGTACCACCGGCTTCTGCCGTCCCACCTCCCGCTCAGTGATCGCTTTGCCCAGGCGATCGTCGAGACGGTGGTCGCCGGGGTCCGGCCAGATCATTCCGGACGTGGCGATTCCGAGACGGCCTGAACACCTGGGCACGCTGCTCGCCGCAACATCGCCGCGCTTCGGGCGCCGATGATGCGGAGTCAGCAGTGAACACCACTGTTCCAATGGTTACGCCCTCCGGTCACACCCCCGACCAGCGGAACACGGGGTTCTCATGCAGATTTCTTGGAGGCCTTCCGCCGCAGGACAGCCGCGGCGTCGGGTTCGTGGACCCTGAAGCTGAAGCTCTCCTCAACGTAGAGCCGGACCACCGCCTCGTCGTGATCTCGGTAGCCGATGGAGAGGTCCTGACCACAGGCCAAGACGAAATCTCCGCCGCGGATGCTGACCACGACGCCCCCCTCGACTCCAGGCGCCCACACGATGGGACCGCCGAGGATCTGCCTCAGGTGGTCGAACAGGAGGTAACCGCCGTGCTCGGTGCTTTCGAGGATCACGGTGTAGATCTCGGGGTCGATGGCGAGGCCGTAGGGGCCTTCGATGCCCGAGCGCCTGAGGACGTCGGTTGCCCGGGCCACGGCCTTCGGATACTGCTCCATGTCCTCTTCGATGGTGATGGGAGGGTGCGACGCTCGCTCGGTGATCCCAAGCATCCCGGCCGCCGCGTATCCGTGGAACACTGCGGAATTCTCTGCGACCGCGATCTGCCGGACCGCCTCGTCCAATTCGGCCAACTCGATGTCACTCGCTCCCCGGTCGGCGGCTTCGATCTCCTCGCGTGATACGGCGAACGCGGCGCGGAGCTCGACGAGGGGCAGCACACGGCGACTTGCTGCGGCCACGCCCTCGGCCGGTGCCTCGACCTCGTCGACGCGCCCGAGATCGGTGGACGAATGTCCCCAGCCGTGTGGGCCATCAAAGTCGACCAGCTTCCGAGCAGCCAGGTGTGTGACCAAGCGGCTCTTCGCCTCGGAGTCGATCTGCTCCCAGGCGGCGTCGGACACCGGTGCGAGCTCACGAAATAGGTGGTCCATCACTCCCCTCCCCTCAGCGTCCCGATGCCCAGTGACCCCGCCAGACCGGGTCCGGCGGAGCCAACGTCGGCCTCCGCCTCCACCTCCGTGACGGGTTCGGACGTGAACAGGTAGGTCCGCAAGTGGCGGTCGAGCACGGGGTCATGTCGTCGCAACCATTCGAGCGTCATGGCGGCATGCTCCTTCTCCTCGTCGCGGTTGTGCGCCAGGATGTCGGCCAGGCTCTGGTCGCCTGTGGCGTGGACCCTCTGGTCGTACCAGTCCACCGCCTGGAGCTCTTCGACCAAAGAGGTGCAGGCCCGATGGCGGTCGACGGTCGATGAGTCGAGCAACTCGGCAGCCTCGTGCAGCCCCTCACTCGCCATGTGGCACCACCTTCCTACGCGCTTGGTCGCTTCAGGAAGGTACCAGTCGGACAGGGGACGCGTGACGCCCGGCATCCGCCCGAAATTCTCGGGGCTGACGGCCTCGGGAGCCGCCGTCGGGCGAGGGTCTCCCTCTGGATGTGACGCATTGGTCCCGACCTGCGTAGGACGATCCCAATCACCTCGATAGCTGGATCGACACTCCTCCAGGGTCCAGAATCCGCCGATGGGTTCGGACCGTAGAGCTCGACCGGAACGTGTGACGTGACCGTTGCGATCACGTTCGCCCTGGCTGCGGCCCTGGCAAACGCGGTGCACCTCATGACCCAGCACGCGGGCAGTATCGGCGTGACGCACAAACACCGGGGCTGGCACCTCGTGACCTTCCTGTTCCGCCAGCCCATCTGGCTCCTCGGTTGGGTGGCGGCAGCAGGAGGATTTGCTTTCCAAGCGATCGCACTCCACAGCGGGCAACTCTCGATCGTCCAGCCCCTCCTGGTCACCGAGCTGGTCTTCGCCCTCGTCCTGCGCCGGTTCTGGGTCCGCCAGCACATCGCCAAGATGGCGTGGACAGCTGCGCTGATCACCTGTGCCGCTCTGGCGGTGTTCCTGGCTGCGGCCCAGCCTCATGGCGGCCATTTGCAACCCGATGCGGCCGATTGGGTTTTCGCGCTGGCCGTCTTCGGCGGGGCGGTCGCCGTGTTGGCAGTCATGGCGCGGTGGGGATCTCCCGTGCGTCGGGCCGCGCTCTACGCCACCGCGGCCTCAATCACATGGGCTCTGATGGCCGCGTTCATCAAGACGGCCACCAACGTGCTCGCCACATCCGGCCCACTGGGCATGCTGGCGCACTGGCCCATCTACGCGTTGGTCGCCTCCGGGATCCTCGGCTCTGTGCTCCAACAGGCCGCGTTACAGACGGGCCCGTTGAGCGTGTCCCAACCGCTGATCGTTGTCGTGGACCCCGCCGTCGCCGTCGTGTTGAGCGTCTGGATCTTCGACGAGCGATTCACCGTGAGCCCGACCCAGAAAGCCGTCGCGGGTGTGGCGTTCTGCGTCATGGCCGTGGGGGTGACCATCTTGTCGCGGACGGCGCCCACCGACCTCGACCGGTCGATGCCGGTCAGCCTGTGAGGGCTCCAGGCGACGTGCGGAGGTGACCCTCCAACCCTGCTCACCGCTCCGTATATGGTCTCGTGAGGTCCCGGGTGGTGGACAGAATGCTTCGCCCACCGCTGTGTACCGGGCGACTAACGGCCAGGCTGTCGGCCTCTGGAGCCCTCGGGCGGCATGACGTGCACCGTGCACACCTTCGATGCACGCCAGGGTGCCGGTTCCGGACTTCCGTGAGATACGACGAGGTATCGAGAGCCAGCAAGCCCGTAGGGAACGTTCACAGGTGCCAGGGCTACTTCCGTGAGCTGCTCCCCCGACCGTCGGATCGTCGAGGTCATGGAGTTCGAGACCTCGGATCCACAGCTCAAGGGCGAGCCATCAGCGCACCGGGTCGGGTTGAACCGCCAGACGTTGCCCGAGGAGGCGCGCTATTAGTTAGCAAAAGTAAATATAATGGCAGAGTGAGTGCATCCCGTTCGACGACATTGGCTGAGACGCGTGCGACAGCCGGCCGACCGGCGCCTGACGAGGAGCTGGCCACCCGCCTTCGAGTGGCCGTCACTCGCCTCAACCGCAAGCTTCGTCAGCAGGCCCTGGCCGGACTGTCGCCGGCTCAGGCCTCGGCCCTCGGCACCGTCAACCGGCTGACCAGTCCCACCTTGGGCGAGCTGGCCGCGGCCGAGCAGGTGCAGCCGCCGACGGTGACCCGATTGGTGACGTCCTTGGAGAGCGCCGGACTAGTGGCCAGGGAGACCGACGGTGTCGACCGGCGGGTGGTCCGGGTGAGGATCACCCCCGAAGGTCGTCGCAATCTCCAGCGGATCCGAACCCTCAAGACCGCGTTCCTCACCCGCCGATTGGCCGCGCTGGACCCGGCTGAAAAGGCGCTCGCCGAGGACCTGACCAGCCTCCTCGAGCACCTCGTGGCCGACGGATGAGCCCCATCGCCAGGGCGGCCCGACAGACCTTCAAGGCGCTTCGGGTCCGCAACTACCGCCTCTACTTCTTCGGCCAGGTGATCTCGGCCTCGGGCACCTGGATGCACGCTGTCGCCCTGGGCCTGCTGGTCCTCTCGAACCAGCTCCATGGGAACGGGTTCAACGTTGGTCTCGTCACGGCCCTGCAGTTCCTGCCGATGCTTCTGCTCGGCAGCTGGGGCGGACTGGTCGTGGACCGGGTCGACAAGCGACGGCTCCTGTACGTCACCCAGGCCGTATCGGGGGTGCTCGCCCTCGCCCTCGGCCTCCTGGTGGCGCAGGGGACCGTCACCATGTGGGAGGTCTACTTGATCTCCACGTTGTTCGGTGTGGTCAACCTCTTCGACAACCCGGCCCGCCAGACGTTCGTCTCCGAGATGGTCGGCCGTGACCTCATGCCCAACGCCATCAGCCTCAACAGCGTGGTCATGAACTCCGCCCGGGTGATCGGCCCGGCCTTGGGAGGGATCCTCATCTTCACCGTCGGCCTGGCTGCCTGCTTCCTGTTCAACGCCGCGTCCTATGTGGCGGTCCTGGTGGCCTTGTTCATGATGCGTCCGGCCGAACTCCACCGGCGCCCTGTTGTGGTCCGGGGCAAGGGACAGGTCCGCGATGGCCTTCGCTACGCGTGGTCGACCCGCGAGTTGCGGGATCCGCTGCTGGCCATGGCCGTGGTGGGCATCTTCGCCTTCAACTTCACGACCACCCTTCCGCTACTGGCCACCCGTACCTTCCACGGCGGCGCCGGAACCTACAGCGCCCTCATGGCGGCCATGGGCGCCGGCGCGGTCATCGGCGGCCTGATGGTCGCTCATCGCAGCAGGCCCAGCGTCGCGATGCTCAGCGTCATCGGCCTGGCCTTCGGCGTCATGCTTCTGGCGGTCGCCGCCGCGCCGACCGAAGTCGTCGCCCTTGTCGTCCTGGTCTTCATGGGACTCTGCAGTATCTCTTTCATCTCCACTGCCAACGCGACGATCCAGATGCAAGCCGACCCGGCCATGCGCGGCCGGGTCATGGCCCTTTTCGCCATCGCCCTCCTTGGGAGCACCCCCATCGGAGCTCCGCTGGTGGGTTGGATCGCCGACGTCAGCAACCCCCGGATCGCCGTGATGGTCGGCGGCGTGGCGACCCTGGCCGCCTGCGTCCCCTTGGCCCTGCGCTACCGGCGCGGGCACGTGTCCGAAGCAACCTTGGCGGTCAAGTCGGAGGTGTCCGACGCCGAACCGGTCGAGGTGGTGGACTTCGTTCCACGGCTCATCATCGATGCCCTATCCGGAGAGGATCAGGCGCAGATCCGTCGGGTCGGTAGTGCTCAATGAGGCTGGGTCTCGGGGCATGAGGAGGGGGCCTCGGGTTTAAGGCCTGAGCTCGAAGGGGCTGCGTTCAACGTGACCACGTTGGCCGTCGTGGGACTCGGGTTGCTGCGCGACTTGGACGGGCACATGCCGAACCCAGCGGTCCTTCGTGCGCTCGCGTGGGTCGAACTTCAACAGGTAGGACCAATTGATGTGTACCCAGGCCTGGCCAGATCTGGAGCTCGCCGTCTTTGATTGCAGTGACCAGCGACGAGCCGCTTACGATGACTACTGCTCCAACGGTGCCGCGAGCGTCTTAGTGAGAAGATATTCTTCAAGCCCTTCGGGGCCGAACTTGACGCCGATACCGCTGGCCTTCCAACCGCCGAATGGTGCGTCAGGACCTGAGGAGATACCACCATTGATGTCGATGGTCCCAGCTCTCAAACGCATCGCAACGGCCAGCGCCCGCTCCTCTGACGCCGACGTCACAGCACCGGCAAGACCATAGTCATTGTCGTTTGCGATTCGCACTGCGTCATCGTCGTCATCGTATGGAATGACGACGAGCACCGGCCCGAAAATCTCTTCGCGGGCGATGGTCATGGAATTGTCGACATCGGCAAAGAGGGTTGGCTCAACGAAGTAGCCCTTCGGATGATCAGCAGGGCGTCCTCCCCCGGTGACCAACCGCGCTCCTTCGGCGATTCCCTTCTCGATATAGCTAAGTACCCGTTCTTGTTGACGAGCACTGATGACTGGCCCCATGATCACCTCCGGGTCAGTGGGATCACCGTATTTGACTGCGCCGAATCCCGGAGTGATGACATCAATTGCCTCTTCGTACCGGCTCCGCGGAACAAGCAAACGTGTGAGCGATGCGCAGGACTGGCCGGCGTGAAAACACGTGGACATCGCCTGACGGCTGAGGCGGCTGAAGTCGGAGTCGTCCAGCACGATGTGCGCCGACTTACCCCCAAGCTCGAGGTCCAGTCGCTTCACGGTCGGTGCGCTCTTCTCAATGATGCGGCGACCGGTGGCTGTTGAACCCGTGAATGAGATCATGTCCACGCGTGGGTCGAGCGTGAGTTCCTCTCCCACGAGATGGTCGGACGACGTCACCACGTTAAAGACACCCGCGGGCATGTCGGTCTGCTCAGCAGCGATCCGGCCGAGCCGCGTCGCGTTCCATGGAGTATCGGGGGCGGGTTTCAATACCAGCGTACAACCCATCGCCAGCGCCGAGGCGATCTTATTCAGCGTCACCTGGAGGGGATAGTTCCACGGCGTGATTGCCCCGACGACGCCGATTGGTTCCTTGCGTACTTTCCGCCAACTTCGTGAGCCGTACGCAGTGCCGATTGGGAGATCGCGTTCCCATGAGATCTGTTCGATCATTTCCGCCGGCCATTGCAGCGCCTCGCCAAGTGGCACGTCGACCTGAGGCCCGTACGTTGAGGCGATCGGGCATCCGGCTTCGGCGACAAGTTCGACCCGCAGCTCGTCACTCTCGGCCAAAAGCGCTTCAGCGAGCTGAAGGATCACGCGTTTGCGAAGCGCTCGATTTGTCGACCAGTCAGTTTCATCGAACGCCCGGCGAGCTGCGCCGATGCCGCGTCTCATGTCCACGACCGAAGCGTCAGCCACCTGACCGATCACATCCTCGGTCGCCGGATTGATGTTGTCGAACCGAGCGCCAGATTGCGCTTCGACGAGTTCGCCTGCGATCAGCATGCGAATCTCACTCTGCTGGTTCGTCGCCCGTTCGATTTCTGATGTGCTCATCCATGCCCTCCGATCTGTGCGCGCCATGCTATCGAGCCACCCGCAAGGCGCGGTGGGGCAATTTCAGATGTCCCGGGCAAAGGAGGCCCCGACAGACGTGGAATCGGCTCCGAACGCGATGGACTATGCGAGGGAGCGGTGCCAACACAACCATCTTCGCCGATGAAGTTCCGAATGTTGTGGCTTGCCTGAATCAGGAGTCTGGAAAGGATCTTGCGATCATAGGAAGCTATCCTTGCGTCCACCCTGGCAGCTCATGGGCCATAGCTGGCCCAGTTCATCGCCGCGACGGTGGGACACCCTCGGCGGCTGGTTTGGAGCAGATGAGGATTACTGTTGGCAGCGGAGACCTGGACTGATCAATCGACACCTTGAGGAGCATCAGATGGCAAGGGTATTGATGGTTGTGCAGCATCCCGTGAAGGACTTTGACGCTTGGCGGATCGAGTATGACAAGGCGCAACCGATACGTGACAAGCACGGGGTCACCGACGCCACCGTCCTTCGGAACGCCGATGATCCGAACGAGATTACGGGGCTGCACTGGTTCTCTTCGGTCGATGAAGCTCACGCCTTCGCCGACGATCCCGATCTAAAAGGCGCCATGGCTAGGGCGGGCGTGAGCGGACCACCCCGTATCGAAATCAGCGTCGAGGTGTAATACCGACCGGGCCTTTGATCGAACTGTCGAAGGAGACCTGGCGATATCAGCTGTTTGTGAAGAGATCCACCGATTTTTCCGCTGTGACGAGGACCGACGTCATGGTGCGCCCGTTGTAGTCGGGACAGAGACAACGGACCGTCGTGGAGGCGTGCAGGGCCTGCATGCTCGTGTGCGAGTGCGATGTCAGCGCATAGACAGCGTCTGCGGCTGCGCCCGTCCGCGGTGTCGAGATTCATGTGATGAGGGGCAGGGTTCGAATCTGCTCGAGCGCTCGGGTGAACGTGGTCGCCCACGGCCATCGCTCGGGGAGGCGCAGCACGATGGCTCCACTGCGGTTGACGAGGCGACCCGGGAGGGCGAGTACGTGGGTGCGCACGCTGCGGGCCACGGTGAGCTGTGTGTCGGGATGAACATCACCCAGGCGGGCACTCCAGCGGATGAGGTTGTGGGCGAGGACGGCGCAGGCGAGCCAGGTGGCGTTGGCGAAGAAGTGACCCGAGGGGCAGTGCTCGAGACCTGCCCCTCCTTGAGGTCTCGGATGGCGAGCTCGATGCCGGCATGGGCGCGGTGGAAGGCATCGGCTTCGATGGTGTCGAGGGCGACGTTGGTGACGAAGGCGTGGTGACGCCACTCGGGCCACAGGGCCAACTGGCACGGATCGGCCAGGCGTGAGCGGCGCAGAACCAGACGCAGCTGGCGTCGCTGGCCGCGCACCCCGGTCACGTACGTCGTCTCGGCGACCTGGGCCACCCCGGCGTCGGGATAGGCGATGGTGCGCCACGCCGACTCTGGTATCGCGTCAATGCAGGCCCTGACCTGGGCGTTGATGTTGACCGTGATGGAGTAGGCGACACCCAGGCGCACCAAGGTGTCGATGAGCGCGTAGGAGAAGAACCCGGCATCGGCACGCAGGCTCAGCGCCCCGGTCGCCCCGGCCCGGCGCACCCGGGCGATGAGTTCCTCGACGAATCGCTTGTGGCCGCGCTGGGAGGATCCCTTGCGCAGCCGGGCGTGGAGCACATCACCCGTCTTGGCCCAGGTGGCGATGAGCGGGTGATACCCGAGGCACGCGGGTGTAGCCATAGGCGGCGCCCTGCTTCTTCTTGCCGTGGACCTCACAGATCGTCGAGTCGAGGTCCATGGTCAGGGGGGAAATGCCCGGCCCCGCGCCAAGTGACCAGGCTCGGCGGATCGATTCTGCGATCACCGCGTCGAGCTGGCGGATGTGCCCGAAGGTGAACGCCCGCAAGAAGGTGCCGAGCGTGGACGGTGCCATGACCCGGAAGGGCAGGACACTCTGGGTCGCACCGGCGCGGAGTCGATCAGCATGGTCGATGTGGCTGGCACCGGCCACGATGGCAGTGACCAACGTCAGCACCTTGCGCCCCGGACGCGAGCCCCCGACGCGACCGCCGAGGTGCACCATGGCGTTCACCAGCGCCTCGAGTCCGAGGCGAACCATCAGTGTCGCCGGCACGATCAGACCCGCATCGGCGACCAGTGATGGCTCGTCGAAGGTCGCCCCGATCCGGTCAATCCCGCGCGATACTGGATTCACCGAAAGTGCCTCCTTGGTGCTGGGGAACTGCGACGTCGAACACCGCAAATTCTTCCAGCGCAGGGGGCACTTTCCGCGGATACGCGGCCTACGTTCCGCTCACTTCATCGGTGGATCGAGGCTTAGCCGGCTTCGCCACTTTGAAGGTGGGAGCCTTGCCGAACAACGAGCACGCACCCGGCCGGGTGCCGAGCGTCATGCCGCGTCTTGTTCGGCGAGACAGCGGATCTCGCCGTCTCGCAGGCCGTAGTAGACGAGCGTGAGAACTTTGCGTGCGATCGCCACGTTGGCCCTGTTCTTGCCTCGGCGTTGTGCGATCGCCGCAAAACTCGTGAGGGTTTGGTGTGACAACCCCAGTCTCGATCGTGAGACCGGAGCCGTCACGGGGAGCGGAGGCCCCGCTCCTTCATGCCATCACTTATGGGCGAAGGGATACGGACCGCGTTCTCGGCGCTCACCCGAACGAGGCCGCGGCGACAACGGGCTTGTTCAGGGGGGTCCCTCCCATCGAGCCGAGGAAGGGCGCCGTCCCGTAGGCGAACACGCCGCCGTCAGAAGCGACCAGCCAGTAGCCAAGGCCGTCGCCGCGAGCGGTCATGGCGACCACGGGAGCGTTGAGGTGGATGCTGCCGGTCGAGCCGAGGAAGGGAGCAGAGAACCCAAAGACACCTCCGTCGCTCGCCACCAGCCAGTAGCCGCCTGTGGCGTCGTCTACGGCCAGGCCCACGACGGGCTTGTTGAGCGGCTTGCCTCCCTCTGATCCCTGGAAGTTGGCGTCCCCGAAGGTGAACACGCCGCCGTCGTGTGCCGCCAGGTAGTAGCCCCCGTTGTCGGGGGTGACGGCGATGCCGACCACCGGAGCGTTCAGATGTGCGCCAGCCATGGAGCCGTGTGACTGGGCGTCACCGAAGGGGTACACGCTGCCGTCGGACCCCACGAGGTAGTACCCGCCACCGTCTCGCGTCGCGGCCATGCCGACGATGGGCGCTGCGGGCGGCCTGGCGCCCAAGGAGCCGAAGAAGCCTGCTCCGTCGTAGGAGAACACGCCGCCATCGGAGCCGACCAGCCAGTAGCCGCCAGAGGGGGCGCTGGCCATGCCCACCACGGGAGCGTTGAGGTGGAGGTTGGCGCCCGAGCCGTGGAAGTTGGCCGCGCCGAAGGTGAACACTCCTGCGTCGGCGGCGCCCAGCCAGTAGCCGACCCCGAAGGGGGCCTCACTGGGAGGGGCGACAGCTTGTGCGCAATCAGTTTCGGTCTGCGTCGCGCCGACGATGTCGGTGTTCCAGCCGCCAAAGGTGTTGCAGTTCAACGTCGCGGTCGAGCTGGGGGAATCCACCTCCACTCCGAGGCCGAAGTTGTCGGCCACGTCGGGGGCGGTCCGTCCGATCTGATTTCCGTCGATGACGATGCCGGTGCTATTGGCAGCCACGGCCACGCCAATGTCGGTTTCGGCGCCCGTGATCGTGTCGCCGCTCAAGGTGACGTTGGTTGCCCCGAACAAGAGCACAGCGGTGTTGGCGTTGTTGGCATTGCCGTAGCCGCTGCCGAAGATGGTGGTGTCCGAGGTCGTCCCCGAGGCACCGTCTTGGTACACCAATCCGTTCTGGCCGGTGACGCCCATGAGGGGCGCTGGGGGATCGATCGTGCTGCCCGAGACGTTCATGGTCATCCCGTACGCGTGGATCGCATCCTTGTTGTAGTCGCTGACGGTGGTGTTGGTGATCGTGAGGGTCTGGTCAGCAGTGCCTTGGCCCACGATCGCCCTGCCGACTTGGCAGTTGCTTCCCTCTGTTATCCCCGTGACGGTGACGTTGCTCACCGAGCCGCCCGCACCGTTGAAGAAAATGCCGTACAACGCCGCCCTCCCACAAGAACCCACGGGCTGGGTCTGTGTGAACCCGGTGCCCATGATCGTCAGGTTCTCGACGTTCATCGACGTGCCGGCGTTCGTCACCACGGCGCCGTTGAACGACCCGTCTGCGACATCGTGGCCGGTGATCGTGAACCCGGCGCCATTAAGGGTGACCCCATCTGGGATCATGAGCGGGACCGTCGTGTCACAGTCGCCGGTCAGGGTGATGACGCCCCCAACTGGCGCTGGCAACGCGCAGCTGGGCGCCGCAGAGGCCACGCCAACGTCGGTCAAGAGCACAGCGGGGGTGATGACGGCGGATGATGCGAAAAGCGCCAGACCGGCAATCCAGGCTCGGAGTCGCATTGACCCTCCATTTCAGCGCAGCCGGCCGACCTCTTCTGGGCGGCGAAACTCCTGAAAGCTCTTTGGGCCAAGGAAAGCGCCCACGGCGCCACTGGAGCTTGGGCAATATCACTCATGGGGTACCTCTTATGAGTGACATTGGGGTGTGACGCTCACACTGCAACCGTAAACCTGTCAACAAGCTGTCAACGTTTGACGTCAACTAATTGTCAAACGATTGTCTCGGCGGAAATCCGGCATCCGCGGGGACTTAATGCGGGCGGCGTCGAGAGCCAACGGGGCACGGGGGCCTCATCCTCGGGCCGCGTGGTGCATGATGCCCCTGCCGCCGCATTGCAACGACGGGCAAGGCATCCCCGGGTCCGAAAAAAAAACCAGAATTCCCATCACAACCCAGAACCACACACGCTTAAAGAACCACTTCTTAGGTGGTGCGGGCTGCGTAGGGGCGGGCGGATACCACTTGCCATCCGACCCTTTCCACCACCCGGGTGAGTGAAGCAAGGTCGCCCCCGTGCCCCACTAAGCCCTATTCGCGATCCGAAAGCAACTAGCTGACCGGTCAGGCAATCGGTTGCACATGCGCGGCTGTGGCGACAGGATGATGCCGTCTCTGGTGCTACTCCAGACGAACAAGGAGAAGAGCTCATGGCAGTGTTCAATGGCGCGTTCCCGATACTTCCCGGCAAAGAACAAGAAGGCAGGAACTTCGCTGCCGCATGCATGGGGGAACGCCGGATGGGGTTCGAGGAGCAGTTGAGTTCATCGAAAATTACCCGGGAGACGTGGGCCCTTCAGGAAACTCCGATGGGGAGCTTCATGCTGGTGTGGTTTGAGGCTCCCGACATCGAGAAAACGTTTACGCATCTCGCCACCACCAACAACGAGTTCACGACCTGGTTCCGTGGCCAAGTCAAGGATCTGACTGGCGTCGACTTAAGCGCTCCACCCGAAAGCCCGCCGCCCGACGTGCTGGTCGACTGCGCCTCCTGAAGAACGCCCTGTGGGGCGTCACCGGCAGAGAAACGTCCACCGGAACCGTTACCGGTCGTGATTGGGCGTCCCCTATCGCCGTACATGAAGGGGCGGGGTCGGATCAAGACCCTTGGTTCGCAGATTCTTCCCGATTCACACATCGGCGTCCTGCACAATGGCGCGCGCCGACGAGGCACCGGGGTCAACGTCGGGCGAAGCCCGCCGGAGGCTGTGGCGTTGACGCCGGCGGCGAGTGGCGCATCCTCTTCGAGGACGCCGCTATGTCGAGGTGTTGCGAGTTCCCATCACTGTTCGGGGGGGTCCGTGACGGTCCCGTAGGGCAGCCAGCCATTCATTCGTCGATCTCCGACATGATGGGGTTCGGCCACGTCCCGACGGGCTCAATCAGGACCTCGGCCGCGCCAAGAGGCGGGCCACGGCGTTAGTCGAGCACGCATCGGTCCGTGGCCGAGACTCAGGCGGCGGTCTCGAGGCATCGGACTTCCCCGTCGCGTCACACGTAGAAGACGAGGGTCAAGAGCTTGCGGGCGACCGCCACGCGGGCCTTGTACTTGCCGCGGCGCTCGGCAATGCGCTTGTAGTCGGCGCGCAGCTTCTCGTTGCCCTTGGCCCGGTAGTTGCCCACGGCCTCGATGGCCGCCTAGCGAACCAAGGGTGAGCCCTGCTTATCTGTGGGGTCCTGTCAGGTCAAGAGGCCGGTTGGTTGGTTTGGCTTGGTTGGGGTGAGGTGTGGCGCAGCCGAACCTGCGTGGAAGCATCCGGCGGGAAGCCGGGGCAGGTGAGGGCGGTCAAGGCCGGGCCGAGGGCCCGCCCGTAGGGGAAGCCTTGACCACCCGGTCAGCTGCCTCGAGCACAATGGGTGCCGGAGCCCGACAGGGCTTCTTGGATGCTGCTGCTCGTTTTGGGGCCGACGATCCTCCTTTTGTTGGACGCTTGGGTTCGGTCCAGGGGTTGCGGGCGTCCCTGCTTATCTCGGCGCTCGGCGATGTGAGCCGGCTGCAAGATGGCGTTCGGGGTGTCCCGACGAACGTGGTGCGACCGCTCGTTCTTGGTCGGCTGTCCAGACAGGCTGGCAGCAACAGGGTTGCGGGAGCTGGCCGCAGATCATCAATGGTTGGACGCGACGCGACGGTCCGGGCTCGAGGTCAAGCGGCGACTGGGTAGGCGGCGTCGCCAACGTTGCGCAGGCTGTGATAGCAGCGTCGGGCGAGCTTCCGGGCGATGGTTATCAACGCCAAGTGCGCGTCGAGGCGTTGGCGGAGCTGACGGTAGTAGGCATAGTCGGGGGAGGTGGGTCGGGCCGCGTACACAGCAGCCTCATACAGGGCCCAGCGCAGCACCGGGGGTCCTTGTTTGGCCAGATGTCCTCGGGTTCGCTTGCCGTCGGAGGACCACACCGTCACGTCGAGACCGGTGTGGCGCACGGCGTCGTCGGAGCTGGTGAATCGGCGGCAGTCGCCGAGCTCCTCCCAGATGGCCACCGACAGCAACGGTCCGATCCCGTAATGGCACTGCAGCGCTTTGCAGCCCGGCTGACGAGAACCCGTAGCCGTGATCTGCCGGCGCAGAGGGAGCATTTCTTCGGTCAACCGCTCGACTTGGCGCATCCCGGTGTCGACCGCGTAACGGCCCGCGGCGGGCAGCTCGGCCGACGCCACTAGCTCGCGACCGGCTTTGGTCACCAGACTCCCTCCCGCGGCGGGAACGCCGTGATGGAACAAGCTGGCGTGCACCCGTTGTAGCCAACCGGTTCGTTCATCGACCAGGTCTTTGTAGAGGCGGACCAGTACTCGGGCGTCGAGGACCTCGGCCGGCGGGATCCACGACTCGGGGACCCGTCCGTCGACCAGCAGCTGGCGAAGGTGCCGGGCATCAGCCCGGTCGGTCTTAGCCCGGCTCTTCCTCCCTCGCAGAGCGGCTGTCTCCGCCGGTTCGGCCACATGAGCAGTCACGCCCGCCCG
>CAWBDF010000010.1:0-93474 GCA_963787485.1 uncultured Acidimicrobiaceae bacterium
TCACTTGTAATGAAGATGTCGCGGGTTCGATTCCTGCCTCGGGCTCGCTTGCCTCGGGCTCGCCCCCTCAACCGGTTGTGCGCTGGCGCGCCACCTCGAAACAGGCCACCGCGGCAGCCGCACCCACGTTGAGCGAGGGCAGCCTGCCGTGTTGTGGGATGGCCACCACGGCGTCGCAACGGCGACGCACCAGGGGCGCCAACCCCTTCTCCTCGCCGCCGACGACGAGGGCCACCGGTCCCTCCGCCAGCGGCAGTTCGTAGAGCGACCGCGTCGACTCTCCGGCGAGTCCGACCGTCCACACCCCCCGGTCACGCAGCTGGGTCAGCGCCGCCGGCACTCCGGCGACGACGGCAAAGGGCAGATGTTCAATCGCCCCGGCGGCCGTCTTGGTCACCGTCGGCGAGATTCGGGCTGAGCGGTGGCGAGGCAGCACCACACCGGTGACCCCGGCACACTCCGCGCTGCGTAACAACGCGCCCAGATTGCGCGGGTCGGTGACGCCGGCGGCCACCAACAAGAAGGGAGCGGGCCGAGTGGGTTCCGTCGTGCAGAGGTCCTGGAGGGGCACCGGCTGGAGCGGAGCGGCCAACGCGAGCACGCCTTGAGGCGAATCGGTACGCGCCTGCGTCTGGAGGCGAGCACGGGGTACGGTCTCGACCGGCACACGCCGGCGTGCCGCCACCTCTTCGATCTGGTCCAGCAACGGCGAGGGCTCCTGGTCCTCGACGACGATGACCCGTCGTACGGCGCGCCGCCCGGCGGTCAAGAGCTCGAGCACGGCCCGACGCCCTTCGACCTGGTCCCCACCGAGCTCTCCGTGGGCCGCCGGCCTCTGGCGTGCCGGGTCGGGACGGTCCTGGCCTCGACCCGCCCCCGAACGTGTCGCCCCACGAGGGCCCGAACGAGGCGCGCCGCGACGCTGCCCCCGAGAAATCGGGTGTCGACTCATTGATCCTCCATGAGCACCACGGCCATGCACACGATGCCCTCGGAGCGGCCCAGCGCGCCCATTCCCTCCGCACGGGTCGCCTTCACGGACACGGGCGCGCCGAGCACGTCGCCCAATTGCTGCGCCATCGTTTCGGTGTACGGGGCGAGCTTCGGCACCTCGGCGATGATCGTGCAGTCGGCATTGGCACACCTGAACCGCAGCTCGGCTGCCATGCCGACGACCCTCTTGAGCAGGTCTGTGCTGTCGGCACCCTTCCACGCGGGATCGGTGTCGGAGAAGTGGCGGCCGAGGTCCCCCAGTCCCAGAGCCCCGAGGATGGCATCGGCCAGCGCGTGGCACACGGCATCGGCGTCGCTGTGCCCCTGGAGCCCAGAGGCCCCTTCGATCACGACGCCACCCAAGACTAAGGGGCGGTCTGGATCCTCCGAGAACCGGTGCGCGTCGATCCCCTGTCCGATGCGCAGGCTCATGCCGGCCGCCCGTCTCGCGGCACAGCCCCGAGCCGGTCCGACACGATCCGCTCGGCGAACCACAGGTCACGGGGCGCGGTGATCTTCAGGTTCTCGGGCTCGCCCGGCACCACCTGGACCGTTCCGCCCAGCGCCTCGACCACCATAGCGTCGTCGGTGGCGCCGGGAACGGCACGCCGGTGGGCCCGGCGCAAGCTCTCGGCCCGGAAGGCCTGAGGGGTCTGGACGGCGCGCAGATCGGCACGGTCCAAGGTGGTCACCACCCGATCGGCCTCGTCAACCACCTTGATGGTGTCACCCGGTGGAGACCCGGGCACGGCCCCTTCCACCCCCGGTTCGGCCAAGGCGGCCACGACGGTGTCGAAGAGCGCCGGCGTGGCCAACGGGCGAGCCGCATCGTGCACGACGATGACCTCTGCATCGGGTGGCACGGCGGCCAGTCCGCGGCGAACAGACTCGTCACGCGTCGCCCCGCCGGTCACGACGACATCTGCGCTGACGAGTGCACCGTCGGCCTGCCCTGGCCCCGACTCGGTGGGCCCGGCTCCCTCGGCCGACCTGGCCGGGACGACGACAACCACGCCGTCCGACCCGGGTCGGCACACCTGGACGGCCCACTCGAGCACCGAGCGGCCGGCGAGCGAGGCGAACTGCTTCGGCGCGCCGAACCTCGACCCAGTTCCGCCCGCCACGACGATCGACCAGACCCTCGGCACGCTCCCGCTGTCCCCGCGACGACGACAGGATCAGGTCAGGGCGTCGTTCAGACGCTGTTCGGCTGTCTCCTCGTCCACATTGAGCGCGAAGGTGAGCTCCGAGACGAGGATCTGCCGGGCCCGCTGCAGCATGCGCTTCTCACCGGCGGACAGGCCCTTGTCCTTGTCCCGGATGGACAGGTTTCGGACGACCTCCGCCACCTGGTAGATGTCCCCCGATCGCAGCTTCTCGGAGTGGTTCTTGTAACGCCGCGACCAATTGGTCGGCATACGGGCTTCCTTCTTGCGAAGCACGGCGAACACCTCTTCGACCTCTTCGTCGTTGATCACTTCGCGCAGGCCGACGCCCTCGGTGTTGTCGGCAGGCACATTGAGGATCAGGTCGCCGTAGGCGAGCCGCAGGACCAGGTACTCGCGTTTCTCACCGAATGCCACCTTGGTCTCGCGCTTCTCAATGACGGCGGCACCGTGATGGGGGTAGACGACTTTGTCTCCGACCTTGAAGGACACAGGACTCCCTTGAGTGGATCGGCCATGTCCGCACGGGTGCACGGGCGTGCAGACGATGTGTGCGGGGCCGCCAGGACGGGCCCGGACCGTCGAACGGCGGCTATTCATTCTACCAGACCGGTGCCGAACGCAGTCCTCGCCGACTCCCAGCCGAGCCGACTCCAGCCCGGCCGACTCCCCGCCCGGTCCCGACGTCAGGCGGCTACTCGAAGCGCTCGAAGATGCTGGCTTCGACCAGCCGGGCCAACCCGTCGCGGATGTGCCGGGCCGTGGCCGTCCCGATGCCATCGACGGACTCGAGCTCGGCCGCCGAAGCCGAGAGGATCTCGGGCAGCGTTCCGAAACGCTCGACCACGCGCTCGATCAGCACCTCGGAGAGCTGTTGCGGCAATCGGTGCAGGAGCCGGTAGCCGCGCGGAGCCAGCTCGGCGTACATCTGGTCGATCGCCCCGCGGAGATTGAGCGCGATGAGCACCTTGTGCAGCTCCATCAGCGCCTCGTGCGAGAGTGACTGCAGCCGGATGGTGCCGCCCCCGTCGGCGTAGTCGCGCAGCACCAGAGCCAGGCTCTCGTCGACACCCGCCCGCAGTTCCTCGGTCTGCAGGTGGATGAGCCTCCCTTCGGAGCCCAATTCGACCAGATGCCCCTCAATCTCCGTCCCGATCCGCCGGACCATTTCGCCCGGCTGCAAGACGGATACGACATCGCGGACCGAGACCGAATCTTCGACCTCGAGCCTGGTCAGTGTGCTCAGAGCGTCGTCGTAGCGGGATCGGAAACGCTGCAGCGTCGAGAGAGCCTGGGTGGAGCGGTCCACCAACCATCCCGCGGTCTGGGAGGTGTGCTTGCGGTCGTTGCGGTAGACGGAGATGGTCGCCATGGCCTCCGACACGGCGATGACGGGCACGTCGATGGACCGGGCGACCCGCTCGGCCGTGCGATGCCGCGTGCCCGTCTCGGACGTGGGAATGGTGGCCTTGGGCATGAGATGCACGTTCGCCCGGGCGATGCGTGACGCATCCGCCGCCAAAATGATCGCTCCGTCCATTTTGGCCAATTCCGAGAGTCGCTGCGGGGTGAATTCCGCGTCCAGGAGAAATCCCCCGGTGCACACGGAGAGGACAGCGGGATCATCGCCCACGATGATGAGTGCGCCGTGCTTGGCCTGCAAAATGCGGTCCATGCCCTCGCGAAGCTTGGAGCCCGGCGCAATCAACGCCAGCGCGTCGTTCAGGGGCTGGCTGCCGGGAGCACCGTCGGCCACCCGGGCATCGTACCCGGCCCGGTGCGCAACGCCTCCGGGCAGCTGAAGACCGCGAGCGCTTCGGCCAGGGTGCGCACTCCGTGCACGACCATCCCCTCCGGAGCGACGTTCGCACTCGAGAGGGGTACGAGAGCCCTGGTGAAACCCGTTCTCCGGGCTTCGGCGAGGCGACGATCCGCGCCGGGGACTGTGCGCACCTCACCGGCCAGGCCCAGTTCGCCGAAGGCCACCATGTCGGAAGGGACCGGTCGATTGCCGATGACCGACGCCATGGCCAGGGCGAGCGCGAGGTCCGCGGCCGGCTCGGTGACCGAGATACCCCCTGAAGCCGCCACGAACACCTGGGACGCACTGGGCACCTCGACCGCCGTGCGGCACGCCAGCACGGCGAGGAGAAGGTCGGCCCGGGCCGGATCGACTCCCAACGTGCGCGGCCGTGCCCCACTGCCCGCGACGCCGGGGCCGATCAACGCCTGTACTTCGACCAACAGCGGCCGTCGCCCCTGGAGCACCGGGGTCACCAGGCTTCCAGGGACCCCGGCCATGCGGTCGCCGAGCATGAGCGGACCTGGATCGGGGACCGGGCGTAGCCCGTCGTCGCGCATTTCGAAGATGCCCACCTCACCCGCGGGGCCGAACCGGTGCTTCACCGACGTCAGCACACGCAACGCATGGTGGCGGTCACCGTCGAACGAGAGAACGGTGTCGACCAAGTGCTCGACGGCGCGGGGCCCCGCCAGGTCCCCGTCCTTGGTGACGTGTCCCACCAGGATCATCGCAATGCCACGGGACTTCGCCAGACGCGTGAGCCGTTCGACGCAGGCTCGCACCTGGGCCAGGCTGCCTGCGGGCTGTGGGAGGTCGGCCTGCCCGATCGACTGGACGGAATCGACCACCACGAGCGCCGGACTGTGCTCCGAAACGGCCGCCTCGACCGCCTCCACGTCGCGACCTTCGAGGGCCAGCAGACCGAGCGGTACCTCGCCGAGGCGCGCCGCTCGCCCTCGGACTTGCGAGAGCGATTCTTCGGCCGAGGCCAGCATCACCTCGGCGCCCCCTGCCGCCACCGAGGCGAGCACCTGGAACAGGAGCGTCGACTTGCCGATGCCCGGTGGCCCGAACAAGAGGGTGACCGAGCCGCCCACGACGCCGCCCCCGAGGACGCGATCGAGCTCGCTGAGGCCGGTCGGCAGCGGGCGCACGGCGTCCGCCGAGATCCCGGCGAGCGGAACGACCGCTCGTGAGTCCCCCGACACGGTCCACCCATCTCGTCCGAGTGCTTGCCGACGGGCCGCAGGAGTTGTCGCGAAGGTGTTCCACTCTCCACACGTCGGACATCGACCGACCCAGCGCAAGGAAGTGGTCTGGCACGCCGTGCAGAGGTACCGCACCTCGGGACGACCTCGAGAACGGGTGCGGGACGCAATGGTGGCCATGACGTGAGGGTAGAGAGGGGGTGTCACACGGGGCTGTCCACGCGACTGCTTGACATTTCGAGCCGTGGAATGTCTAGTCTCAGCCGAAGCGAACCTCGAGAAAGGCGGTACGGAGTGAGCGAAATCGCCGAGGAGGTCAGGGCACTCCGCGATCGCCAGGAGATCGTGGACTGTCTCCACCGATACTCACGCGGCATCGACCGTTGTGATGTCGATCTTGTCGTATCTTGCTTTCACTCAGACGCCGTCCAGGACTCGGGATTTTACGTTGGGTCCCCTCGCGGCTGGGCCGAGATGGTGACGGAATTCCACCTCGACAAGTGTGTTTGCCAGCAACACCACATGACCAATTACGTCGTTGACCTCGATGGTGATGTGGCGCACGTCGAGGCGTATTACCTGGCGACGGTTCGGGAGAAAGCGGGTACGACGAAGGTTGCGAGCGGCCGATGGATCGATCGCTTCGAGCGCCGTGGTGATACATGGAGGATTGCGGTTCGATTGTCAACCACCGAGACGATGATGGATGTCGAGACCGCTGATATGCACATTGCTGACGAACGGTTCGTCCCATGGACACGAGATGGATCTGATCTTTCCTACGAGCGCCCCCTGGCGGTGTTGCGCACTTCAACCAAGGACCCATACCGGGCCTTGGGCGGACCTGCCCGGGGCCGGCCCATTCGTGACGATTGACTCAAAAGAGTTCGGGGAGAGGGAGACATGACAGCGGCCAATGTTGTCTGGATCACCGGCGCAACTTCAGGAATCGGAGAAGGGCTGGCACGGTGTTGTCCCTGGCCCGACACGAAGATTTTCAGCGTGTCACGGCGCGTCCACCCTGACTTGGAAACAGTTCCGTTCGAGCTGACCGACGTGGCCTCATGGACTGGTGTGGGTGCCCATGTTGAAGAGGTTCTGTCCTCTTTTCGAGGCCAACGGGCGCTCTTCGTACACAACGCCCTCTTCCCGCTGGACCACGCCTTTGTAGGAGAAGGTGAGGTCGGGACGTACATGAACGAGGTCACGGCGAACGCGATGGCGCCCTTGGTGCTCGGTGACATGTTCCTCCGGGCGGCGCGACCGGCCGTAGAGGCCGGTGTCGACGTTGGCTTGGTGCAGATGTCGTCGGCGTCGGCCCGTCTCGCGTATCCGGGCATGGCAGTGTATTGCGCGGCCAAGGCATCGATGGAGCAGTGGGTTCGCGCTGTTCGAGCAGAGCGTGAGCTCCGAGGAACGGGTCCGTGGGTTGTCGCCATACGCCCCGGTTTCGTCGATACACCATCAAATCGCCGGGCCGCGCAGCTGCCTCTCGACCGACACCCCGCCGTTCCCGCCATCGTCGAGGCCGTTCGCACCGGCGAGAACATGCTCACTTCCGAGGAATGCGCGACCAACATCTGGGGGGCGCTCTCGGCCGGGACCCCGGAGAAGGCCGTCTTGCTCTTCGGCGAAGCTGTCGGGGCGTGAGGTTCGGGCATCCTCCGAGACCGGAGGGGGCGAACCTACTCTGCGGTGTCGGCGCCGGCGCCGGCCAACTCGAGCGGGGGCGGCTGGAGTCCCTCAATCGCAGTGAAGTTCAACTGCGGGCCCTCACCCTCGATCGGCGATTCCTCCACGTCGACGACGACGGTCTCGCCCACCCGGAATTCCTTCCACAAGATCCGCTCCGAGAGCGGGTCCTCGACGAGCTGCTGAATCGCCCGACGGAGCGGACGCGCACCCAGCTGCGGGTCGTAGCCCCTCTCGGCCAGGAAGGACCGCGCGGCCGCAGTGAGCTCGAGTCCGATGCCCTGGTCGGACAGCTGCTTGACCGTGCGCGACATGAGCAGGTCGACGATCTCGGTGACCTCGGCACGCGAGAGCTCGTGGAACACGATCACCTCGTCGATCCGGTTCAAGAACTCGGGCCGGAAGTGGGCCTTGAGCGCCTCGTCCACCTTGGCCTTCATGCGCTCGTAGGTCACGGCTTCGGACGTCTTGGCGAATCCCATGTTCGACTTGCGCAGGTCTGCCGTGCCCAGGTTCGAGGTCATGATCAACACGGTGTTCTTGAAGTCGACCGTGCGGCCTTGGGCATCGGTGAGGCGCCCATCTTCGAGGATCTGCAGCAGGGTGTTGAAGACGTCGGGATGCGCCTTCTCGACCTCGTCGAAGAGCACGACGGAGAACGGCTTGCGCCGCACGGCCTCGGTCAGCTGGCCGCCCTCTTCGTACCCGACGTACCCCGGAGGAGACCCGACGAGCCGGCTCACCGTGTGCTTCTCCATGTACTCGGACATGTCGAGCTGAATCAGCGCGTCCTCGTCGTCGAAGAGGAACTCGGCCAGTGTCTTGGCCAGCTCCGTCTTGCCGACTCCCGTGGGCCCCAGGAAGATGAAGGACCCGCTGGGACGCTTGGGGTCCTTCAGTCCCGCCCGGGTGCGTCGGATGGCCCGCGAGAGCGCCTTGAGCGCCTCCTCCTGGCCGATGACGCGCTTGTGCAGCTCCTCCTCCATGCGCAGGAGCTTGGCCGTCTCCTCCTCGGTCAGGCGGTAGACGGGGATGCCCGTCCAGGCCGCCAGCACCTCGGCGATGACTTCCTCGTCGACGACGTCGAAGAGCTCGACACCCTCGGCGCGCAGCTCGGCCTCCTGGCTCTCCTTGCGCTCCAGGCGCTCCTTCTCCTGCTCGGCCAGCTTCTTGGCCTGCTCGAAGGCACCCTTCTCAATGGCGGCCTCCTTGTCGGCCCGCAAGCGCGTGATCTCCTCGTCGAGCTTCTTGGAGCTCGGTGGCGTGCTCATGCGCCGGATGCGCAGCCGGCTGCCCGCCTCGTCGATCAGGTCGATGGCCTTGTCCGGCAGGTAGCGGTCGGCCAGATAGCGGTCGGCCAGGTTGGCCGCCGCCACCAGTGCCTGGTCGGTGATGCTCACCGCGTGGTGCGACTCGTAGCGGTCACGCAGACCCTTGAGGATGTCGATGGTCAGGGCCACCGAGGGCTGGTCGACCTTGACAGGCTGGAAGCGCCGCTCCAGCGCCGCGTCCTTCTCGAGGTGCTTGCGGTATTCGTCGATCGTGGTGGCGCCGACCGTCTGCAGCTCGCCGCGGGCCAACATGGGCTTGAGGATGGAGGCGGCGTCGATGGCACCCTCGGCCGCGCCCACGCCCACCAGGGTGTGGATCTCGTCGATGAACAGGACGATGTCGCCCCGCGTGCGGATCTCCTTGAGGACCTTCTTCAGCCGCTCCTCGAAGTCACCGCGGTAGCGGCTTCCCGCCACCAGGGCGCCCAGGTCGAGGGTGTAGAGCTGCTTGCCGGTCAAGGTCTCGGGCACTTCGTTGGCCACGATGCGCTGCGCCAGACCCTCGACGATGGCCGTCTTGCCCACGCCGGGCTCGCCGATGAGCACCGGGTTGTTCTTGGTGCGGCGCGACAGGACCTGCATGACACGCTCGATCTCTTTGGAACGTCCGATGACCGGGTCGAGCTTTCCGTCCCGGGCCAACTGAGTGAGGTTACGACCGAACTGGTCCAGCACCGGCGAACCCGAAGGACTGTCGCCACCCGAGCCCTGTCCCTGGCTGGCCCCCACCGACTCCTTGCCCTGGTTGCCCGACATGAGTTGGATCACCTGCTGGCGCACGCGACCGAGGTCGGCGCCCAAGCTCACCAGCACGGTGGCGGCCACGCCCTCGCCCTCGCGCACCAAGCCGAGCAGCATGTGCTCCGTGCCGATGTAGCTGTGGCCGAGCTGGAGCGCTTCGCGGAGAGACAACTCCAGCACCTTCTTGGCCCGCGGCGTGAACGGCGGGGAACCACTCGGTGCGGTTCCGGCCATGCCGATCGTCTCCTCGACCTTCTCACGCACGGCCTCGAGGGAGATGCCGAGGGATTCGAGCGCCTTGGCAGCGACGCCCTCGCCCTCGTGGATGAGCCCAAGGAGTATGTGCTCGGTGCCGATGAAGCTGTGGTTGAGCAGGCGTGCTTCCTCCTGCGCCAGCACCAGCACCCTCCGTGCCCGGTCGGTGAATCGTTCGAACACCCTGACCGCCTCTCCTTGTCCTTCTTGCTTCTCGGTCCAGTGTACCTGCGGCCTTAGTCCGACACGCTGCAGAGCCGTTGGTAGCACCGTTGGCACTACCGGGAGGATCCCAGAGCCCGCCACCAGGTAGTTGTCGTGTTTCCACGACCGTGCCCTAACGTCTGGGGCAGTGAACCCGACCGAGGCCCTCGGCCTGCCCCACGTGCAAGAGGGACTGCAGCGTCTGGAACCCTTGCTCAGCGATTCGGTCATCACGGGCGATGCCTTCCTCGACGTGGTCACCACCCACCTGACCGCCGCCGGCGGAAAGCGCCTCCGGCCCCTGTTGGCGCTGGCCACGGCGACGGGAGGCGATCGCGACCCGACCGAGGACGACCTCATGGGCGCGGTGGCCGTCGAGCTCGTCCACCTCGCCTCGCTCTACCACGACGACGTCATCGACGAAGCGACGATGCGCCGCAACGTCGAAAGCGTCAACAGCAGATTCGGCAACCTGGTCGCCATTGTGGCGGGCGACTACCTGCTGGCCCGCAGCGCAGCCATCGCGGCCGACCTGGGCACCGAGATTGCCGCGCTGCTGGCCCACACCTCTGGGGCGCCTCTGCCAGGGACAGGTCACCGAGGTCCGCTCGGCGTTCCAGCTGGCGCGCAGCCGGGACGACTACTTCGCCGCCATCAGCGGCAAGACGGCGGCGCTGACGGCGACGTCCTGCCGAATCGGGGCCCTGACCGGCGGGCATTCCGCCGCCGAGGTGGACGCCTGCACCGAGTTCGGCCGCTGCTTCGGCCTCGTCTTCCAGATCCGCGACGACATCCTCGACGTCACGGCGACCGACGGACAGCTCCAAAAGCCGGGCGGCCAAGACCTGGCCGAGGGCATCTACACGCTGCCGACCCTGATGGCGTTGGAGGATCCCGATGCCGGTCCGGACCTTCGAGCCCTGCTGGGCCAGCCGCTGGCTCAGCCCGAGAGGGACAAGGCCCGCGCCATCGTGATGGCCTCACGTGGCATCGCCGAGTCCGTGGTCAGCGCCCAGGCCTACGCCGAAGACTCCCGTCAGGCCGCTCGGGGGATCGCCCGGCCCGAACTGCGGGCGGGACTGATCCGCTTGGTCACCGAGCTCGTCGACGACCTCCCCGACTGACGTCGACGAGCTTCCCGCGCCGCGGGCCACGGGACCCAGGGTCAGAGCGTCAGGCGCCCGAGCCCGTTCCACCCGAGCTGGCGCACTTGGCCTGGAGCTTGTCCAACCGGGTGTTGAGCCGGTTCTCCCGGTCCTGCACCCTGGTGACCCGCTTGGCGATGGCGTCGGCCAACTTGGTGTGCCCGGCCGCCTTCGCCTTGGCCTCACGGGCTTCGGCCTTCGGCAACCGGTCGGCCACCTTGCCCTCGAACGTGTGGAGCCTGCTCTCAATGGTGGGCAGCTTGGTGCACCACGTCGACAACGACGCACCCGATGCCGCGCCCGACGCCGAGGCACCCCCCGCCGTGCCCCCCGAGGTCGCCGCGCCGGCCATTCCCGACGCGCCCAGGGTCAGGGCTCCGACCACGGCGGCCCCGGCAACGATCCTTCGAACCATGTTGTCCTCCTTGGAGTGTGGCTTGGACGTGTGGCTTGGATACGTGGACCCGCCCAGACTGAACGCCAGATGTGAAGGATCTGTCAGCGAGCGATCAAATACCGCGCGAGAAACGGTGAGAACTCCGGAAAAATCGCCCGCTCAAGCCCAGGGGACGGCTCAGCCCCGATCGGGCCGCAGCGTCGGGAAGGCGATGACCTCGCGGATGTTCGGCGCATCGGAGAGCAGCATCACGAGGCGGTCGACGCCGAGCCCGAAGCCCGAGGTCGGGGGCAACCCGTACTCGAGGGCGCGGAGATACTCCTCGTCCACCACCGCGGACTCCTCGTCGTCGCCGGCTCTCGCCTTGGCCGCCTGCTCCTCGAAGCGCGCCCGCTGGTCGTCCGGGTCGATCAGCTCGGTGAACCCGTTCCCCAGCTCGCGGCCGGCCACCACCGGCTCGTAGCGCTCGACCAGCTCGGGGTCGTCGCGGTGGCGCCGGGCCAACGGGGAAACCTCGGCTGGGTAGTCCATCACGAACACGGGACCCCACAGTTCCGTCTCGGTCGTCTTCTCGTACATCTCGAGCAGCACCTTGCCGGGGCCCCAGCCCTCCTGGGGAACGATTCCCACCCCGTCGGCCGCCCGGACGAGATCCTCCCAGGGCATGCCCACCTCCACGGTGAGTCCGGTCGCCTCGGCGATCAGGTCGGTCATGGGCGCCCTCCGCCACGGAGTGGTGAGGTTGAGCTCGCGGCCGCCGTAGGTGAGCAGGGTGGTCCCGAGCACATCGGTGGCCAAACCGGCGACCAGCTCCTCGAACAGCACCATGGTGTCGGTGTAGTCCGCATAGGCCTCGTACAGCTCGAGCAGCGTGAACTCGGGGTTGTGGCGCGGCGAGATCCCTTCGTTGCGAAAGACGCGTCCGATCTCGAACACCTTGTCGAATCCGCCCACGACGAGCCGCTTGAGGTAGAGCTCGTGTGCGATGCGCAGGTAGAAGTCGACGTCGAGCGCGTTGTGGTGGGTGACGAAGGGCCGCGCCGTCGCCCCTCCGGCGATGGCGTGCAGCTCCGGCGTCTCCACCTCCACGAACCCCTTGGACCACAGCCGCTGACGCAGATGACGCACGACGTCACTGCGCAGACGGAGGATCTGGCGACTGCGCTCATTGGCCCACAGGTCGACTTCGCGCTGGCGATAGCGCACCTCGACGTCGCTGACGCCGCGCCACTTGTCGCCGAAGCTCCGGCGCGCCTGGGCCAGCAGCTCCCAGCTCGCCACCTTCACCGACAACTCGCCCCGCCTGGTCCGCACCACCTCGCCCGTGGCCCCGACCCAGTCGCCCAGGTTGAGCCGGGTGAACTCCTCGAAGCGCTCAGTCAACGTCGCCAGCGCGAACAGCTGCACCGACCCCGAGGCGTCGCGCAGCTCGGCGAAGGCCAGCTTGCCCTGCGGACGCGCCAGCATCACCCGGCCGGCCACCCCGACGGTGACGCCGGACTCCTCACCGGGGGCGAGCGTCGACCAGGCGTCGGCCACCGCGGCCGCCTCGTGCGTGCGGTCGAAGCGGTACGGCACCTCGTTGGCCACGCGCCTGGCCGGTTCACCGCCCGTCGCATTCATGGAACCCACCCTTACGAGTTGACGTTGCGCTCGTACACGATGCGCAGGCCGTGCAGGGTCAACCAGGGCTCCACGTGCTCAATGGTGTCCGAATGCGGCGCGATGAGCGAACTGAACCCTCCCGTGGCCACCACCGTCGACGGGCCGAGCTCGGCCATGATGCGCCTCGTCAGCCCGTCGACCATTCCGGCGAACCCGTAGAGCGTCCCCGCCTCGATCGACTCAACCGTCGACCGCCCGATCACGCTGCGCGGTACGACCAGCTCCACCCGACGCAGCGCCGCGGCCTGCTGGTAGAGCGCATGGAGGCTGATGGCCACGCCGGGGGTGATGGCGCCGCCGAGATACTCGCCCTTGGCGCTGATCGCCTCGACCGTCGTGGCCGTCCCCATGTCGACCACGATGCACGGACCGCCATAGAGGTCGAAGGCGCCCACCGCGTCCGCGATGCGGTCGGCCCCGACCTCTTTGGGATTGTCGTAGAGGATCGGCATCCCGCTCTTGGTTCCCGGTCCGAGCACCACGCACGGCGTAGCACCGAACCATCGGGCCGCCATCTGTCGCAGTTCCGCGGTCACGTCGGGCACCGAGGAGCTCACGGCAATGCCCGAGACCGAGGTCGCGATGTCGAGGCCCTCGAGATCGAGCAGCTGGGTCAGGAGCACCGCGTGCTCGTCGGGGGTGCGCGAGGGCAGCGTGGAGAGCCGCCAGTGGTGGGTCAGACCTCTCGGCGCGGTCGGGTCGTGCTCGGTTCCGATCCCGACGCCGACACCGTCCTCGACGACGGGCGGCTGGTGGCCGTCGTCGAGCGCATAGAGGCCGATGACCGTCTCGGTGTTCCCGACGTCAATGGCCAGCAGCACCGGGAACCTTCGTCCAGATCAGGTCCAGACCCAGATCGAGAGAGGGGGCCGAGTGGGTGAGGGCGCCCACCGAAATCCGGTCGGGCCCGGCCGCGGCGTAGGCCCCGATGCTGGCCAGGGTCACGCCTCCCGACACCTCGGTGAGGATCGGGCCGGTTGCCTCGAGATGTGCCACGCCGATGGCCTCGACCACCGTTCCGGGGTCCATGTTGTCGAGCAGAACGGCGTCGGCGCCGGCCCGGGCCGCCTCGGCCACCTGGTCGAGGGCGTCACACTCGATCTCGACCATCCGATCCGGCCACTGGGCCCGTGCACGGGCCACGGCGTCGGTGATGCTCGTCCCGGCCAAGTGGTTGTCCTTCACCAACACCGCATCGGAAAGGCCGGACCGGTGGCTGGTGCCACCTCCGGCGCGCACGGCGGCTTTCTCGAGCACGCGCAGGCCTGGCGTGGTCTTGCGGGTGTCGAGGACGGCGACCGTGGCGTTGCTCTCGTGGGCCGCGGCGACGAACTGCGCCGTCAAGGTGGCGACGCCCGACAGCCGCCCCAGGAAATTCAGCGCCGTACGCTCCGCCGTGAGGATGGGACGCAGCGGGCCCGTCACCTCGACCACGGTGTCGCCGGCCGACACCTCGTCCCCGTCGGTGGCCATCCAGTCGAGGCACACCGCGGGAGCCACCCGACGGAACGTCTCGACCACACACGCCCGACCGGCCAGCACGCCACTGTGGCGCGCCCGGAGGGCGAAACACGCGGTCACCTCGGACGGGACCAGGGCGGCGGTCAGGTCCCCGTCGGGGCCGAGGTCCTCGGCCAGTGCCCGCTCGACGGCGTCCTCGACCGCGTGCGCCACGACGTCCGAGTCTGTGGAAATCTCGCTCACGACGACCGAACGACGTTCGCCGGCCGGGCCCGACCGTGCACCAGCCGGCGGCGCCAGGCAGGCACCGTCTCGGGATAGTCGGAGCGGGCATGGGCGCCCCGGGTCTCGGTCCGGGCGATCGCCGAGTCGAGCAAGGCGTCGGCCAGGACGACCAGGTTCCACAGCTCGCCGGCGGCGGCCGTCGGGCGTGACCCGCTGAGCAGAGACGCCGTCTCCTCGACGACGGAGCGAGCCGCTTGAAGGGAGGCGGGGCTCCGCACGACGCCGGCGCCCCGGGTCATGGCTCGCTGGAGGACGTCGCGCTGCTTGGTGACGTCGAGGGAGCCGGTGCCCGCGAGGTGAGCGCCGAGTGCGTGGTCGTCGGCGGTCTCGCCGTGACTCGCCACGGAGGACGGCTCATCGAGGAGTTCGCACGCAATGCCGTCGACCGGGGACTCCCCCAGGACGCCACGCATGACGCCGCTCGGCTCGGGGCCCTCTGCCCCCGACGCGATCCGCTCGGCCAGGCGCGCCCCGAAGACCATGCCCTCGAGCAGCGAGTTCGACGCCAGCCGGTTGGCGCCGTGGACGCCGGTGCAGGCCACCTCGCCGACCGCCCACAGGCCCGGCAGGGCGGTGGCACCCCACAGGTCGGTGACCACGCCGCCCGAGAGGTGGTGCGCGGCGGGCGCGATCGGGATCCAGTCGTGCTCGGGGTCGAGGCCGATGCTGGCCAGCGAGGCGGCGATGGTGGGAAAACGCGCCCCGAAGCGCTCGAGCCCGGTGGCGTCGAGCCAGAGATGATCGACACCCTGCGCCTCCATGCGGGCCGCCATGGCGCGGCTCACCACGTCGCGCGGCGCCAGCTCGTCGACGAAGCGTTCGCCGTCTCGATCGCGCACCAGGGCGCCGTGGCCGCGCAGGGCCTCCGACAGGAGCGGGCGCGGCATGGCGGGGTGATGCAACGCCGTCGGATGGAATTGCACGAACTCGACGTCGGCCGTCGGAACGCCGGCCCGCAGGGCCATGGCCACACCGTCACCCGTGGACTCGGCCGGGTTGGTGGTGACCGAGTACAGCTGGCCGGCCCCGCCGGTGGCCAGGACGACGTGGCCAGCCTGCACCAGCACCGGGGTGTCCCCACCGGGTGGCAAGGCGCGGACACCGGTGCAGCGACCGTCGTCGATCACCAGGTCGAGTGCGAACCAGCCCTCGAGGACGGCGCTGGCCGAGCGGTAGGTGGCGTCGACCAGCGCCCGTTCGACCTCGGCACCGGTCGCGGCGCCTCCGGCGTGCACCACCCGTGGCGCCGAGTGGCCGCCCTCGCGCGCCAGGGCCAGAGACCCCGTCGCTTCGCGGTCGAACTCAACACCCAGTGCGATCAGCTCGTGCACCCGGCCCGGGCCCTCGTCGACCAAAATGCGCACGGCCTCTTCGTCACAGAGCCCGACACCGGCGGCCAAGGTGTCGGCCAGGTGCAGGTCGGTCGAGTCCTCGTCGCCACCCAGGACCGCGGCGACACCGCCTTGGGCCCACCGGGTGGCCGACTGGGACAGCACGCCCTTGGTCAACACGCCCAGGCCGATCGGCGTCGTCGCCCCGCCCCCGGTGCTTCCGCCGTGGCCGGGTCGCGACGGTCCGCCTGCCGCGACGGGTCCGGACAAGCGGACCGCGGCGGACAGCCCGGCGACCCCGCTGCCCAGGACCAGCACGTCGAAGGGACCGGGGCCCACCGGGCGCGTCACGCCGGTTCGGGAAAGGCCGGCCGCGAGAGGACCGTGTCGGCGGGCGGGCGCGCTGAGCCGGCCAGCTCGGCATCGAGGCGGGCCGACGCCTCGTCGATGGCGCGGTTGCGGGCGTCGACGTGCACCACCCGGGGCGCGTAGGACTCGAGCTCCTCACGCTCGTACTCGCCGTAGGTGATCAGGATCACCTTGTCCCCGGGGGCCACGAGGCGCGCCGCGGCACCGTTGAGGCAGATCTCGCCGGGGCCACCCTCAATGGCGTAGGTCTCGAATCGAGCGCCGTTGTCGATGTCGAGCACGGCTACCTGCTCGTAGGGGAGCACGTCGGCCAGCGTCATGAGCTCTGCATCGATGGACACCGAGCCGACGTAGTTCAGGTTGGCGTCGGTCACCGTGGCCCGGTGGATCTTGGACTTCAGCATGCGGCGGCGCATCGGCTCACGTCGTCCTTTCGAGTTGGTGGAGCAGCTCGGTCGGATCGGGGACACGGTGATCGTGGCGGCTGGAGGGGGGTTCGGGGCAATTGTCGATCAGGCGCACCGAGCCCACCCGGGCGGCGACGAGGAGCCGAAGGTCGGCCGGTCCCGACGAGCCGTCGGTGGGCTCGGTGGGCATCGGGCCGGAGATCTCCTCGAGCGTCGCCGCGTCGACGACCACGGCATAGTCGAGTTCGACCAACGGCTCTGCGGCGACCACCTGGCGCATCCGCGCCGCCACCTCAGCGCCCGTGCATCCCCCCGCGGCCAGCGCGGCTCGCCCGGCCGCCAGTGCCCGCGGCAGCACCACGGCGGCGGCTCGCTCGTCGGCCGAGAGGCGGGCGTTGCGACTGGAGAGGGCGAGCCGGTCGGCCTCCCGCACGGTCGCACACCCGACCACCTCGACGGGCAGGCACAGGTCGGCCACCAGGCGCCGCACCACGGCCAGCTGCTGGAAGTCCTTCAGACCGAAGTAGGCCCGGCACGCGCCGGCGACCGAGAACAGCTTGGCCACCACGGTGGCCACGCCGTCGAAGTGACCCGGGCGCGAGGCGCCTTCCCAGCGCTCGGTCAGCCCGCACACCGACACCATGGTCGCCGGCGGCTGGGGCCACGAGGGGAACATCTCGGTCACCGTCGGGACGAAGACGACGTCGACACCCGCCTCGGCGCAGGCCAACAGGTCGTGCTCGAGCGGGCGCGGGTAGTGCGCGATGTCGTCGGGATCTCCGAACTGCAGAGGGTTGACGAAGAGGCTGACCGCCACCACGTCGCACTCGGCGCGGGCCCGGGTCGTGAGCGAGATGTGCCCGGCGTGCAGCGCGCCCATGGTCGGCACCAGGCCCACCACCCGGCCGGCGGCGCGGGCCACCTCCAGCAGGCCCCGGCACCGGGCCGCGGTCTCGACGACCTCCACGGCTACGCCCCCGCCGGCACGGTCGTGCCGGCCAGGCGGGTGGCCAGCGCGGCGACCGCCTGGTACGTCGCCCGCTCGTCCTCGGGCAGGGCGTCGAGGTGTCGACTGAGGGTGGCCCAGTCGCCGCGACGGGCCGGGCCGGTCAGCGCAGCTGCCGCGCCGAGCGCGGCCACGTCGTCGAGCGCCGCCCGGGTGAGCGGAAGGAACGACTCGAGGTCGAGCCCCGCGGACTCCGCCACGCGCTCGACCTGTCCGAGCAGGGCGACCACGTGGTTGGCCGCGATGCAGGCCGCCGCGTGGTACGCCACGCGGTCGGAGTCGGCCACCTCGACCACCCGGCCCCCGAGGCTGTCCGCCATGGCCCTCGCCACGGGTGCTCCGGCCACCGCGAAGGTGACCCCCGAGCACAGGCGGGCCGCCCCCACGTCGCCGTTGGGAAGGGGCACCAGCGGGTGCAAGGCGGCCCGGCGCGGGTGGGGCGCCAGTGCCTCGAGCCCGAGCGACCCCGAAAGGTGCACCACCGTGGCCGTCGGCGACGGTGCCACCGAGGCCGCCACCTCGGCGATGACGTCGTCGGGCGTGGCCACCACGAGGACGTCGACGCCCTGGGCGGCGTCAGTGACGTCGTCGAGGCGTCCGAGGAAGCCGGCGCATTCCCAACCCCGGCCACTGAGCGCGGCAGCCAGTGAGGTGCCGGCCCGACCGGGACCGATGATCCGGATGGAGTCCATCTGACCTCCTTCGGCGTTCCAGCCCCCGCGGGGTACCGTTCGCCTACAGACGATCCGAGAAGTACGGGTTACAGCGTACCCACACGGGACACCGCGCCACCAGCGGAGGCCAGCTGCGCCGGCGTGACGAGGTCGGGCGCCAGGTCGGCCAGCGGCGCCAGCACGAATCGCCGGTCCCACATGCGAGGGTGCGGAACGGTCAGGTCGGGCTCGTCCACCTCGCACCCTTCCACCCAGAGCACGTCGGCATCGAGCGGGCGCGGACCCCAGCGTTCGGCGCGGACACGCCCGGCGGCCTCCTCCTCGGCTTGGCAGCGCTGGAGGAGGTGCCGCGGCGAGTCGGCGGTCTGCAGCTCGACCACCAGATTCAAGTAGGGCCCCTGGCCGGGCGGGCCGCCCATCGGCTCGGTCTCGTAGAGCGCGGAGACGGCAGTCACGTCGCCGGCCGCCGAGAGGCCGCCGAGAGCTCCACGCAGGTGGGCGCGCCGGTCGCCCAGGTTCGAACCGAGTCCGATGAAGGCCCGCCGCGTCATCCGGCTCATCGCGCCATCGGTCTCATCGCGTCATCGGTCTCATCGCGTCAGCGGGTCCGGGGTCACCGCGCCCGGCGCACCCTCACCCCCGCCGAACCCACGTCGAGGGGGATTGGCGGCCGAAGCTTGCGCACCGTCACCTCCACCGCCTCGATCCGGGGGTCGACGATGAGAAGAGCGCTGGCCATCCGGCCGGCGAGGGCCTCGAGCAACCGGTACGAGCGCCCGCTCACCACGTCGGCCGCCGACTGGGCCAAGGCTCCGTAGTCCACCGTGTCCGTCAAGTCATCGCTCTGCTGGGCCGCCTCGGTGTCTACCCAGGCCACGATGTCCACCGAGAAGGGCTGGGCCCGTTCTCGCTCCTCGGGCAGGACGCCGTGGACCCCCAGGACCCGGAGTTCACCGATCTCGACCCGGTCCGTCACCGCCCCCTCACCGCCCCCTCACTGCCTCACCTGCCCCGGGCCCGGACGCTCAGCCGGCCTGGCCGCGGGCCGGCATGCCCTCGAGCTCGGCCAGCAGCTCGCGGCCCGGCTCGCCCATGGCGTGCCCGACGACGTGCTCCACCAGCGCCACGGCCTGGGGCAGGTTGGCGATGCGCCCCGACCACATGAGATAGCCGGCCATCACCCCCATGACCCGGTCGCCCAGTTCGTCCTGGTGCACCAGAATGCGCAGCCCGGCCGCCAAGGAGCTCTCAATGTCCTGGTAGCAGGCGGCCAGCACCGGACGGGGATCGCCGACCCGCTCGAGCGGGTAGTGCCCCCACGCCAAGCCCTCCTCGTCGTAGGCGCCCAGGTTGTGCGGCGACGGGAGCAGCGAGATGATCCGGCCGAATTCCTGGACACGCAGCCAGATGATCTCCTCGGTACGCCGGACGCGCCGGTGGTGCACCGAGAAGCCGCCGGGCCGCTCGCTGACCGCGAGGTGGTCGCGGATGATCCAGGTGAAGTTGCGCGGCGGGATGCCGGCGGCCCACTTGCCCTTCATGCGGCGGGACCCCTCATGCGGCAGGACCATACAGCCGGGCCACCTGCACCGTCGCCGCCACGTCGTGCACGCGCACCATGCCCACCCCTGCCACCAGGGCCGCGGCGGCCGTGGCCAGCGAGGCTTCGGCGCGCTCGGAGACCGGCGACGGGTCGGCGGCCGGCCCGGAGCTGGGCCTGCCGGGCCCGAGCAGGCCGAGGAAGCGTTTTCGGCTGGTGCCGACCAGCACGCCGGCACAGCCGGCCTCGTCCGCCGACTCGACCAGCTCGGGGAGATGCCGCAGGAGGCTCAAGTTGTGCGCCGGCGTCTTGCCGAACCCGATCCCCGGGTCGACCCACACCTCGGCGACCCCGGCGGCCAGGGCCCGACAGGCGCGGTCGAGCACGAAGCCGTACACCTCGCCCACCACGTCGTCGTAACGGGGATCGTCCTGCATGGTCCGGGGGAGGCCCTGCATGTGCATGGCGACCCAGCCGGCTCGGCGGGCCGCGGCCACGTCCGAGAGCGTGGCCGAGACGTCGTTGACCAGGCCGGCCCCGGCGGACAGCGCGGCGGCGGCCACCTCGGGCTTCACCGTGTCGACCGAAATGCGCACACCTCGGGCCACGGCGGGCGCGGCCAGCGCCTCCACCACCGGCACCACCCGGTCCAGCTCGACGTCGAGCGGCGCCGGTTCTGCGCCCGGCCGGGAGGACTCGCCGCCCACGTCGATCACGTCGGCGCCCTGGTCGATCATGGCGAGCCCGTGCGCCACTGCGGCATCCCGCTCCACGTAGCGCCCACCGTCTGAGAAGGAGTCCGGCGTGACGTTGAGCACGCCCATGACGAGGGGGCGCCGTCGCACCACCGGCGCCGTCATGGCCGCTCAGCGACCTCGGATGAACTGCATGGCTTCGGCCCGCGTGGCCGCGTCGGAGCGGAAGAGGCCGCGCACCGACGAGGTGACCGTGACCGTGCCGGGCTTCTTGACTCCGCGCATGGACATGCACAGGTGCTCCGCTTCGATCACCACCAGCACGCCGCGTGGCGAGAGCACCTTGTCGATGGCGTCCGCGATCTGCGTGGTCATGCGCTCTTGCACCTGGAGTTGGCGGGCATAGCCGTCGACCAGCCGGGCCAGCTTGGACAGCCCGGTGATCCGTCCGTCCTCGGCCGGGATGTAGGCGACGTGGGCCCGGCCCAGGAACGGCACCAGGTGGTGCTCGCACAGCGAGGCGAACGGGATGTCGCGCACCATGACCATCTCGTCGTGCTCGGCGGCGAAGGTCACCTCGAGATGCCGGGCCGGGTCGTCATGGAGGCCGGAGAACAGCTCCTGGTACATGGCGGCAACCCGGTCGGGGGTGGCCAACAACCCGTCACGGCCCGGGTCCTCACCGATGGCGCTGAGCAGTTCGGCCACGGCAGCCCGCACCCGCTCACTGTCGACGGTCACTGATCTCCTCCTTGGTAGTGATGCACTCCCCGGAGGTTGCGGTAGCGCTCGTCCGCATCGAGGCCGTAGCCGACCACGAACTCCGGAGGGATGGTGAACCCGACGTAGCGCAGGTCCAGGCCGACCCGCTGCTCGCCGTCCTTGACCAGCAGCGCGCACACCTCGACGCTCTTGGGCTGGCGGGCCTGCAGGTAGCGCCGCAGGTAATTGAGGGTCAGCCCGCTGTCGATGATGTCCTCGACCACCAGCACGTGACGGCCGTCGAGCTCGGAGTCGAGGTCCTTGACGATGCGCACGACGCCCGACGTCCTCGTGGCGCTGCCGTAGGACGACACGGCCATGAAGTCGACCTCCACCGGGAGGGCGATGGCCCGGCACAGGTCGCTCATGAAGAGCATGGCCCCCTTGAGCACCGCGACCAACAGCGGGGGCTCGTCCATGTAGTCGGCCGTGATCTGCGCGCCCAGCTCGGCCACTCGCACCGCCAGCCGCTCCTCCCCCACGAGCACCGGCCCGACGTCGGGTTCGGCCCAGGCGGGGGCGCCCGCACCTGCCTCCTCCTGGGTCACCGGCGTGAGACTACCGGAGGGCGCTGCCTCCACCCGGAGGCGGCCGGCCGTGCGGCGCACCCGCCGACCGCCCGACACCTCGGTACCCACCGCGGTGCCCCGGGCAACGGCCAGGACCCGGTCGACCTCGGCCAGCGACGGGGGGTGCTCCGTGCCACCGGCGGTGGTGTCGGCCGCGAAGGCGGCGCGCAGCCAACGTCGTACCGCCCGGCGCGCCAGGGGGCGGGGGCGCGGGCCACGGCGCGGGCGTCGGCCGGGTCCGCCAACTCCTCGCGTGCCAGCGATTCGAGCAGCGCGACCTCGTCGCGCAGAACGCCGGCCTGCCGGGCCAAGAGAGGAACGGGGTCACGCCCGGCCACCGCGGCACACAGCGGCAACAGCTCGTGCCGGATCCGATTGCGGACGAAGGCGGGGTCCTCGTTGCTCGGGTCGACGACGGGAACGAGCCCCAACGCGTCGCACAGCGAGGTGGTCTCGGCCCGTCGCAATCCGAGCAGCGGATGGTGCGGACCGGCTTCCATGCCCGCCATCCCGTCGGCCCCGGCGCCGCGCAAGACGTTGACCAGGACGGTCTCGGCCTGGTCGTCCATGGTGTGTCCGGTCGCCGCCCCGGAGGGCAGTGCGCCGAGACGAGCCTCCCGGGCACGGGCTTCGAGGTTCGGGCCCGGGGCCACGCAGACCTTCCGGCGCTCGAAGGCAGCCCCGAACCGCGCCGCGGCCGCGGCCACGACGTCGGCCTCCTCAGCCGAACCCGGGCGCAGGCCGTGGTCCACGTGCACAGCCGTCACCGCGCAGCCCGCCGCGACGGCCAGGACGAGCAGCGCCAGGGAGTCCGCTCCGCCCGACACCGCACAGGGCAAGACTGCGCCCGGCGGGGGGAACGTGCAGCGGCTCAGCAGCTCGGTGCAGAGCACGTCGGCTCGGACGCCAAGGCTGGTGGGTGGAACGCTGGCGCAGTCCCCTTCACCCACCGGTCCCACCGGCACCACCGGCGCGGGCCATCCAGGCCGACGGATCGCGGATCTCCTCGAGCGTCGGGAGCCATTCGGGTGCTTCCCAGACGCGAGCCAACAGAGCCGGGCCACCCACGCGCTCCACCGTTTCGACGAAGCGCTCGCCTTCGGCGTACTGACGGATTTTGGCGTCCAGGCCCAGCACCTTGGACATGAGCTTGGTCAAGCCGCGTGCCGAGGTCCGGCGCTGGTGCAAGACCTTCGAGAAGTGGGCCGCCCCGGGGACCTCTCCGGCACCCGCCCGATCCATGGTCACGTCGCCGTGGCCCTCAATCAGGCTCATCATTCCCGAGATCCGCGACAGCGCCTGGCGCTGTTCGGGCGTGGCCAACATGCCGACCACTCCCGCGTCGCGGGCCGGGTTGCGCCCGGCACGAATCTCGGCGGCGGCACGACGCACCACGTCGACCAGTCCGCTCGGGTCCGCCGCGAGCGGGCCGAGCAACTCGGAGACCAGCGAGACGAAGTGGTCGCGCATCCAGGGGACCGCGGTGAACTGCAATCGGTGCGTCACCTCGTGAAGGGCCAGCCAGAGCCGGAACTGGCTCGGTGCGAACCCGTACTGCTCCTCGATCGCCACGATGTTCGGACCGACGTAGGACACCAGGTCCTGGTCCTCGGGTGACTCGTCGTTGATCAGCAAGTCGTACTGGCCGAGCACCCGCGTGGCCATGTAGGCCAACATCAACCCGAGCTGGGTCCCCGCCACCGTGCGCCCGACCACGAGCGACGCGCCTCGGAACTTGGCGGCGCGCATGCGCTGGAGCTCCAGCAGCGCCGGACCGACCAGCCGTTCGACGGATCGCACGTTCGCCGACGCCCAGCCCGGCCGATCGGTGACCTTGGCTCGAGCCGACCCGTGCGCGGGGCGCCACCCGGTGGCCGCGCTGACGAGCACCTCGGCGCGTGCCGTCAATTCCTCGAACTGCGCCTGCAGATCGCTCGACCGGTAAGAGGCCGGCGCGGGCTTGAGGATCAGCGCGCCGACAGCGACCCGCTCGGCCAGCGCCCAGTCCACCACCGCCGCGCCACCGGTCCCCGTCTCGGCGACCTCGGAATTCTGTTCAGCGGTCGTCGTGGCGCCGCCGGCTTTCCTCGTCCAGGGCTCGGGCCACGCGCTGGATGAGGCTCTCGGGCACCCGGTCCTTGCACCGGTTGGCGATGACCCGGCGCAGTTCGGCCTCGAACTCGGCGGCGCCACAGCAGGGCCCGCACCAATTCAGGTGGATGCGGATCTCGTGGCGGCGCTCTTCGGTCAGCTCACCGTCGAGATACCGGTAGAGCTCGTGCACCGCCTCGGCACAGTTCACCGAAGGCCCGAAGAGCCTGCTCCCGTCCATGGCGGCTGCGCTGCTGCCGCCTCTTGCCTCGCCCAACTCCTCGCTCACTCTCTCGACCCCCCCGGCATGCTCCCCACAAGGCCGCGTTCGGTCGCCACACTGAGCAACGCCTTCTGGAGCGCCCTTCTTCCCCGGTGGATGCGGCTCATGACGGTGCCGATCGGCACGTCGGTGATCTCGGAGATCTCTTTGTAGGAGAACCCCTCGACGTCGGCCAGGAGCACGGCCATGCGGAAGCTCTCGGGCAGCGCCTCGAGCGCCTCCTTCACGTCGTCGTCGGTGAAGCGTTCCAGCGCTTCGTCTTCGGCGGACCGTCCAGGGTCGCTTCCACCCGACCCGGGGAGGCGCTTGTAGAGGTACAGGTCCTCGACATCCTCCACGTCCGCGGTCTCCGGGCGGCGCTGGGCCGCCCGGTACGAGTTGATGAACGTGTTGGTGAGGATTCGGTAGAGCCAGGCCCGCAGATTGGTCCCCTCGGTGAAGGACCCGAACGACCGATAGGCCTTCAGATAGGTCTCCTGCACCAGGTCCTCGGCGTCGGCCCGGTTCCGGGTCATCCGCAGCGC
This sequence comes from uncultured Acidimicrobiaceae bacterium, assembly GCA_963787485.1. GTDB lineage: Bacteria > Actinomycetota > Acidimicrobiia > Acidimicrobiales > RAAP-2 > Bog-473. The sequence continues at coordinate 24,599 of CAWBDF010000010.1, forward strand.
GGCCGAGTAGAGGCCGGGCATGAATTCCATGGCGACATCGGTGAAAGTGGCCTGGTCTGCCATACCCAAACCCTACCCACTCGTTGGGGCCGGAGCGGCGGGGCCGGACGTCAACGCTTGGCGTACTCCGCGAAGCCCTGCCAGTCGATCACCACGCAGGGCTCGTCGCCCACGATCCACGCGTCGTGGCCGGGCGGGATCACCGCGAAGTCCCCCGCCCCGAACTCCTCCTCCTGCCCTTCGTCCATGACCACCCGCATGCGCCCCGAGATGTAGTACCCCAGGTGGGCGGCCTGGCAGCTGTCCGTCCCGGCGATGGGCTTCACGTGCTCGGACCAGTGCCACCCAGGCTGGAAGGTGGCCCGCCCGACGGCGCCGGCGTCGATGTTGACCAGCTCGAGCCGACCGGTGTCCCCGGCGAACGGCCGGACGTCCTCGGGTGCGTCCAGGCTCATCTTCTGCATGCCAGCCATGGCATCCTCCTCTCCGCTCTCTCCGCTCTCTCCGCTCGGGGCTGCACGCCTCGAGCCCTCCTCTTTTACGGTCCTCTTTTACGGTCGAAGTTTTTTACGGTCGAAGTCGAGCCGTGGAACGTTGGCGGACTGGCTCACAGCTCGGCCAGCCGTTCGGCATTGCCGTCCTCCCCGGGCCGTGTCCCCACGGTGCTCACCGACAAGATACGCCCGGTGCCCTCGGGACGAAAGAGTGAGGGGATGCGTCTGTGACGCACACCGGAGACCGTGACCGGGTCTGGTCGGCCGTGTGAAGCGAGCCCGCAGAGCGCCGAAGTGCGCCGGATCAGACCCACAGACCTGGTGCCGCGCCACACGCTGACCTCGGTAGCGTGGCGCGTCGTGCCCCTCACGCCGGCCCTCCCGCTCTTGCACTGGGAGGAAGCTGCCGACTGGGGAGCGGTGGTGGTTGTGACCACCCGCTCAGGAGGTGTCTCGGCGCCCCCCTACGACACATTGAACGTGGGGCTGCACGTGGGCGACCGGCCCGAGGACGTTGCCGTCAACCGTGTCCGCGTCGCCGCGGCCTTCGACGTCGAACCGACCACCATGGTCTTCGCGCAACAAGTGCATGGTGCGAACGCCGCGTTCATCGGCACGACCGATGCCGGACGCGGTCTGCTGTCCGAGCGCGACGCGGTGGCCGGCACCGACATCCTGGTCACCACCACCTCCGGTGTGACCCTGGTCGTCATGGTCGCCGACTGCGTCCCCGTGGCCCTGGTCGATCCGACCGCGGGCGTCCTCGCCGTCGTGCACGCCGGATGGCGCGGCACCGCGGCCGGCGGCGTCACCCGGGCGCTGGCCGCCATGGCGGACCGCGGGGCCCGGCCCGAACAGACGGCGGCCTTCCTCGGGCCCGCGGTGTCCCCGGAGCGCTACCAGGTCTCCGAGGAGGTGGTCAGGGCCCTGGCCGGCGCCGTGCGCGGCGGGCTCACTCCCTCGGTGGCGCGTCCCGATGGACCCGGGCACTGGCTGGTCGACCTCGTGGAGGCCAACCGCCAGCAGCTCCTGGAGGGAGGTGTCCGCGCCGACGCCGTGGTCGCGTGCGCGGCCACGACGGCCGACGAGGATTTCTTCAGTGACCGCGCCCGCCGGCCGTGTGGCCGACAGGCGTTGCTCGCCCGCCTGCCGGAGTGATCCGCCGGAGGGCCGTGGATCCGATCCTGGGCAGCGGCGCCGTAGCATGGGTGGCGGCGGACGACGGGCCGCCTGCGTCCACCCCTGCCATGCCTCCTCACGACCAGTTCCGCTACGACGGCTTCTCCATTGACGCCGCCTCGTCCGCGGTGGAGTGCCGCTACTCGACCTCGACGCACGGCTTCGTCGAGCGGTATGGCTTCCCCTCGGGAGGAGACTGGGCCGATCCCGCCGTCGCGGCGGCGGTGCGCATCCTCTATCTCCTCGCTGGGGTCTCGTACTACAAGACGACGGCACCGCTGTCCATCGATCTGGGTGCGACGGCCACGACGGGGGGCGAGCGTGCGTTCCTCGCTCGCTACTACGTGCACGGCTTGGGGGAATTCGCCTTCCGCAACGGGCTCGACCTGGGTGGTCTCCGCCTCGGTGGGCCCGAATCGGATCCGGCCCCTCCCCCGAGCTACGACCCCATGCCGGGTCGGCCGCTCATCCCCTTCGGTGGGGGAATCGACTCGATCGTCAGCGTCGAGTCGATCACAGCCGACCACCCCGGGTCGGCGCTGTGCGTGGTGGCACCTCCGGGCGAGCGCTTCTCCGCCATAGAAGGGGCCGCCGCCGTGACCGGTTTACCGGTGATCCGGATTGAGCGTGAGATCGACTCCCAGGTGCAGCGCTCACGCGAGCTGGGATTCCTGAACGGGCACGTGCCCGTCACGGCCGTGATCACCGCCGCAAGCCTGGTGGCCGCGGTCCTCGACGGCCGCGACGCCGTGATCCTCTCCAACGAATGGTCCGCTTCGGCCCCCACGTTGGTGACGAACGGTCGAGCGGTCAACCACCAGTGGTCCAAGGGCGCCGAATTCGAACGGGACTTCGCGGACCTCGTCGGAACCGCCCTGGGGCCAGGCGTGTCGGTCTTCTCGTATCTCCGGCCGCGCAGCGAGCTCTGGGTGGCGCGCCGGTTCGCGGAACTCCAGGCGTACCACGGGGTGTTTCGCAGCTGTAACCGGTCCTTCCATCAGGACCCAGCCAAGCGTCTCGACCACTGGTGCGGTCGATGCGACAAATGCTGTTTCGTCGACCTGGTGCTGGCACCCTTCATGGCCCCGGCGCAACTGACCGAGGTCTTCGCCGGCCACGAGCCGCTGGACGAGACCGCCAACGAGGGGCGCTTCGACGCTCTCGTCGGTCTCGGCACTGCCGCAAAGCCATTCGAGTGCGTGGGGGACATCGGCGAGTGCCGGGTGGCGGCGCTGCTGGCCGCCGAACGACCCGATCGGGCCCACAACCCCATCCTGGCCCGGATTCAAGACGACTTGTTGGCCCTCGGGGTGGCCGGCGGCGCCGACCCGACGGCGCTGTTGCGACCCCAAGGTGGGCACGTGATCCCTGAGCGCTATGCACCGGCCGATCTCCTGGTCCGCGCTCGCTGAGGCCTCCGTCGGCGTCTGGGGTCTCGGCGTCGAGGGCAGAGCCAGCGTCCGTCGTCTTCGCTCCATGGGCTGCGTTCCGGTGCTGGTCGACGACGCGCCCGACGGTCCCGGGCCCGATGGGCTCCTCGTGCACCGCACGAGCTCAAATGGCCTCGACGCACTGCTTCGCTGCGACGTCGTCGTCAAGAGTCCGGGCATCAGCCGTTACCGGCCCGACGTGGCCCAATTGGAGCGGGCCGGGGTGGCCGTGTGCGGGGGACTGGGGCTCTTCATGGAGGAGACCGATCCGGCCATGGTCGCCTGCATCACGGGCACCAAGGGCAAGAGCACGACCACTGCCCTGGTGGTCCACCTCTTGAACCGGCTCGGCCGGGTCGCCCGCTCGGGAGGCAACATCGGGCGTCCGCCGTGGGACCCGTCGCCGGACCCGCCGCCCGAATTCTGGATCGTCGAGACCTCGAGCTTTCAGGTTCCCGATCTCGACCGCGGGCCGCGGGTGGTCGCGGTGACCTCCCTGTCGCCGGACCACCTGGACTGGCACGGGTCGGTTTCGCGGTACTACACCGACAAGCTCTCGCTGTGCACCAAACCCGGCGTGGAGCTGGCCGTTGCCGACGGCTCCGACGAGGAGCTGCACGCGCAGAGGGAGCAGCTCGGACCGCACCTTCGCTGGGTGAGCCCGACCGAGGTCGCCCGGGACGCGTCCTGGGCAGGTCGGCTGGAGCTTCGGGGACCCCACAACGCGCGCAATGCGTCGGTCGCCCGTGCCGTGCTGGACGGCCTTGGCATTCCCGAAGCGGCTGACGAGAACGCGCTCGCCAAAGCCGCGCAGGGATTCGAGCCCCTGCCGAGCCGTTGCCATTCGCTCGGCACGGTGGGATCGGTCGAGTTCGTCGACGACAGCCTCTCGACCAACGTGCTTCCGACCCAGGCCGCCCTGGCCGCCTACGCCGACCGCCCAGTGGCGTTGCTCGTGGGGGGCCACGACCGCGGGCTCGACTACGCCCCGCTGGCCCGCACCCTGGAGGCTCGAACGGCGCCGACGGTGGTGATGACCATGCCCGACAACGGCGAGCGCATCGGGCGTGCAGTGCGCGCCGCCGGCTCCGGCGGGGTGCCGGTGGTGGACACCACGGGCCTTGACGAGTCCGTCGACGTGGCGTTCACCTGGGCCGCGGAGGCCGGACCCGGAGCCGTCGTCCTGCTGTCGCCCGCGGCCCCGAGCTTCGGCCGTTTCGCCGACTACCGCGAGCGCTCAGCCGCCTTTGCCACGGCGGCGGCCCGATGCGGTCCCCTGACCTGAGGGTCTCCCGAGCGCACGACCTCGGGTGGTACCCCCAAGGCCTTGCCGAGGCCCGTCAGGCGCTCGTCAAGGCCGGCGCCAGCTCCTCACGCTCGGTCAGGAAGAGCCACCACGAGTCAGCGGACACGATGGCGGCAGCCAGCACCACGTCGGGATCGGCGCCGTGCAGGGCCAGGGCCTCAATCGACCAGCCGGCGTGCGCGCCCTCCTGCGTGTGGTGCACGTCCCAAAAGCGCGTGCCTTCCACGTCGAATCCGTAGTGCCGGCGGAGGCCCACCGACTTGGATCCCGCGATGTCCGAGGCCTGCACCTCGTAGGCCGCCACCATGGCAAGCGCGGCTGCCGGATCGACGACGGCCGCGGTGCGAACCACTGACAGCAATGCCGCCGTCGAAGGGGTCGCCCGCGCGTCCGGGGCCGATCCTGCCGCCTGCGCGAAGGATTCGAAGAGCTGCGCGTGCGGTTCGGGTCGGCCGAGCTCGTCGGCCAGATTGGCCTCTACGAGATCCCGGGCCTTGCCCTCGGGCAACGCAGCGGCAACAGCCGACAGGGTCACGGGGAGTTCCCGCTCAATGTGGCGGTACTGCTCCGCGTACGCGGCCAATTCGCCTTGAGCCAGAGTTCCCGCCTCCCAGCGACGGTAAAAGGGGTGCGTGAGCAATCGACGCCCGACAATCGCCTCCGCCAGCACCTCACGTATCAGTTGAGGGTGCATGGGCGCACAATACCCTTTCGTCGGCACGCGTCAATTGGGCCGCTGACGCGGGGAGGACCGCCGGTCGAGCCCCCTCCACGTCGGAAGGTCGGTCACCCGAAGTCGGGCGGGCGGCGCTCCTTGAACGCCGCGATCCCCTCCGCGTAGTCGGGTCCCGAGTAGACGTCGTGCCGGAGCTGGTTGATCCACTGGGAGTCCTGCGCGGAGAGAGCGACGGCGCGCACCAACGTCGTGGCCTGGAGCTTGTACGCACGGATGGCCGCGCCGGACCGGCTCCGCACCCGGCATGCCAGCGCGTGGGTGGCGTCCTCGAGCTCGAGGGAGGGGACCAGCCGGTTGAGGATGCCGACTTCGAGCGCGCGGGTGGCCGGGATGGTGTCTGCGGTCATGAGCAGCTCGTTCACCACGTTCAGCGGGAGCCTGGCCAAGAAATACTGGATGCCCGATGCCGAATAGGGCAGTCCGAGCCGGGCCGGCGTGACGGCGAACGTGGCCGACTCGTCGGCGACCACCATGTCGCAGTTGAGGACCAGGTCACAGGCGCCGCCCCACACGGAGCCGTGCACCATGGCGATGACGGCGCCGGGATAGCTGCGCACCACCCTCAACAGCTCCTCGAGTGGGTCGGCAAAGGGGAGGGGATCGACTCCGCGTACCGGGAGCTCGTCAATGTCGTGGCCGGCGGACCAGACGTCGCACGGCGTCGCCGTCCGCACCACCACGGCGCGCACGCCGGCCTGCTCGAAGCGCTCGAGAGCCTCGATCATCTCGGCCACCGTGGCCTGACCCAGCGCGTTACGGCGCCGCGGGTTGTCGAGAGCCACCGTGCCCACACCGTCGTCCACCGAGGTCATCACGGTCGGGCTCACCGCGCTGGCTCCGCCGGGGCCGGCCCGACGACGGTGGACCGACGCGAACGGAGATTGCGATTCTTGATCCGGTTCCCGCACGCTGCCATGTCGCACCAGACACCGCGTGTGGCGTGCGAGCGGTCGTAGAAGGCCCATTGGCAATCGTGATTGGCGCAGGCCTTCAGGCGGCGCCACTGGCCGTCCCGCTCGGCGTCGCGCGCCACGAGGAGCAATCGGCCGAGGGCGGCCTGCGCGCCCGGGTCGTTCTCGGGAACCAGCTCGAGGTCGACCCGTCCCCGGTCGTCGACGAGGGGCCGCATCGGGGAACACCGAGCCAGGTCCCGCAGTGCGGCCAGCTGGGCAGAACTGGGCGGCGGCCCACCACCGTTGTGCACGAGCAGGGATCGCAGGGATTCGCGCACCCGGCGTGCGGCGCTCAGCTCGGCGTCGTCGAGCCCGGGCACCCTGAGGAGACCGGCCGCGGCAAGCCACGACTCGGCGCCAGCCGGCGTGTCGAGCAGGTCCGTTCCCGCCTCGATCTCCCGGGTGTTGACGAAGGCCTGCACCAGGAGCAGCGGCATCGGCGCCGGCTTGGTCTCGTCGCCGGGGACCCACGTGGGCAGGGACTGGGCCATGGTGTCATGGTAGCAGTGACCTATAAACCACCTTGACAGGTCTCTTCATGACGTCCATACTCCATTTGATGGTCACGATTCTCGGAGTACTGGGTGCGCTGGTCACGGGCGGGGAACGACCATGATCGTGCTGCTGGAGCACCGCAGCGGGCTCGCGCTCCGACGGGCGTCCTGGAGCGAGCGACTGCGAGCCCGGATCGGTGCCAGCGCCCTGGACCGGCAGTTGGCGGTCGGTCGTTCACCCGCCGGGAGCGCCGTCCTGGCGTTGCGCGCCGAGCATCTGGCGCAGCCGCGCCGGTGCCGGGTGCTCGCCGAGAGCCTGCGGCGCCTCAGCGACATGGCCAGCGGCTCCGCCGGACCTGACGCCATGGCAGATGATCCCCGTGGCGATCCGACTCGACGCGGATCCAGGCGACTCGCACGAGTACCGGTGGCCCACGCCGCCCTCGCCGAGGCGCGGGCCGAGCTGGGGGCGGTCGCCGATCGCCTCACTGCGCCGTCACCACCGGGAGTCCAGGGCCTGGCTCTGATCGTGTTGCTGCTTAGCAACGGGGCTGGTCCGCTCTACCGGACGAGCCCGGACCAGCCCCTCGGTGCCGCGTTGCGTCGCGTCCGGGAGGGCCTGGACACCTTCTCTTGAGCGAGCTTCGGCCCACCTGCTGACAGGAGGCTTCGACCCCGGGGATGCGGGCTCATGCGATACCCCGGCGGTGGCGGAGGCGCAGAGCGATGCCCGGCGGTGGCCGGAGCGCAGATCGGCGACACCAGCGGGAGAAAGCGCCCATGCGGAGAGGACTGTGGTGACGGCGACCGTCGCCGACCGCGACCTGTCCGCCGCAGGCGTGAACACCCACCGCCGATGGGTCGCCCTGTTCATCACCACGCTCGGGGTGCTCATGGCCACCATCGACGGATCGATCGTCCTGATCGCGCTCCCGGCGATCTTTCGGGGGATTCACCTCGATCCGCTCCTCCCGTCGAACTCGTTCTTCTTGCTGTGGATGATCCTCGGCTTCCTCGTGGTGACCAGCGTGCTGGTGGTGAGTTTCGGCCGCCTGGGTGACATCTACGGGCGGGTCCGCATGTACAACCTCGGCTTCGCGATCTTCACCTTCTTCTCGCTCATGCTCAGCATCACCTGGATGACCGGGGTGGCGGCCGGGATCTGGCTGATCGTGATGCGCATCTTCCAAGGTGTGGGGGCGGCGCTGCTGATGGCCAACTCCCTGGCCATCCTGACCGACGCCTTCCCGCCCGACCGGCGAGGGTTCGCCATCGGCATCAACCAGGGGGCGGCCATCAGTGGCAATTTCATCGGCCTCCTCCTCGGAGGCCTCCTCGCCCCCGTCGGCTGGCGGCTCATCTTCCTGGTCACGGTCCCGATCGGCCTCTTCGCCACCGTGTGGGGATACTTCGCTCTGCGAGAGATCGATCGCGGCTCCCGGGCCCGCATCGACTGGCCGGGGAACATCACCTTCGCGCTCGGGCTGATTCTGGTCATGGTGGGGATCACCTATGGGATCGAGCCCTACGGACACCACCCGATGGGGTGGACCAACCCGGTCGTGCTGGCCGAGATCGGCGCCGGTCTGGGGTTCCTCGGCCTGTTCTGCTGGATCGAGTTCCACACCGACCAACCCATGTTCCGACTGCAGCTCTTCAAGATCCGGTCCTTCACGGCGGGGGTCCTCGCCAGCTTCCTCGGGGCGCTGGGGAGGGGCGGCCTGATGCTGATGCTCATCATCTGGCTCCAGGGCGTCTGGCTCCCGCGGCACGGCTACGCCTTCGATGTGACCCCCCTGTGGGCCGGCATCTTCATGCTCCCCCTCATCATCGGATTCATGGTCGCCGGTCCGATCTCGGGCATCCTCTCGGACCGGTTCGGCCCACGACCGTTCGCCACCTTCGGGATGCTGGGATCGGCCGTCTGCTTCCTCCTCCTCGAGCAACTGCCGGTCAACTTCTCGTTGGCCGCCTTCGTACCCCTGCTCTTCGTGACCGGGATGTGCATGTCGACGTTCGGCGCGTCGAACCGCACCGGTGTGATGAACAGCCTTCCCGCTCAGGACCGCGGGGCGGGATCGGGAATGAATTCCACCTTCCAGAACTCAGCCCAGGTGCTCTCCGTCGGGATCTTCTTCACCCTCATCATCTTGGGCCTGGCCCAGGCCCTGCCGCCGTCGCTGGTCGCGGGCCTCACCGCCCACGGCGTGCCGGCGCACACCGCGGACACCATCGCCCATCTGCCGCCGGTGGCCACCCTCTTCGCCGCCTTCTTGGGCTACAACCCGGCCACCCACCTGCTCGGTCCGCACGTGCTCGCACACCTGACGCCGGACCAGCGCGCCACGGTGACCGGAGAGCAATTCTTCCCGAGCCTCATGGCCGGCGCCTTCCGCGACGGATTGCACGCCGCCCTCAACTTCGGGATCGTCGCTTGCCTCATCGGTGCGGCCGCCTCGTGGACCCGGGGCGGAAAGGCGCCGGCGGGGTCCGATGTACTGGTTCTCGACGAGCTCGTGCCCGAGCCGGCATGAGACCTCAGGGCACGGCGAACCCGACCACGGGCGCCATCAGGGACAACGAGCCCGTCGAGCCCTCGAAAGCGGCGTCGCCGTAGGTGAAGATGCCACCGTCGCTGGCCACCATGGTGTACCCGTGGCCGTCGGCCGTGGCGGCCATGGCCACCACGGGTCGGTTGAGGCGGACTGCCCCGGCCGAGCCGTAGAAGTGTGCGTCGCCGAAGGCGAAGATGCCGCCGTCGCTGGCCACCATCCAGTAGCCGTGGCCGTCGGGCGTGGAGGCCATGCCCACCACGGGTCGATTGAGGCGGAGGGAGCCGGTCGAGCCGAAGAATCGGGCGTCGCCGTAGCTGAAGACGCCGCCATCGCTGGCCACCAACCAGTAGCCACCGTCGTCGGGCGTGGGGGCCATCCCGACGATCGGCTGGTTGAGGGGGAGAGCGCCGGCGGAGCCAAAAAAGTGCGCGTCGCCGAAAGTGAAGACCCCTCCGTCGCTGGCCACGAGCCAATAGCCGCGGCTATCGGCAGTTGCCGCCATTCCGACGACGGGCCGGCTCAGGGCCAGGTTGCCCGTGGAGCCGTAGAAACCGGCGTCGCCGTAGGTGAAGATCCCTCCGTCGCTCGCGACCAGCCAATAACCTCCGCCATCGCCCGTGGCCGCCATCCCGACCACCGGCCGGTTCAACGGACGCCCGCCCTCGGACCCGCAGAAGGGCAGGTTCCCGAAGTTGAACACGCCGCCGTCCGACGCGGCCATGTCGTAGCCACGCGCTCGAATTCGGGTCGCTGCAAGGGACCTGCCCGTTCACGTTGGGCAACGTGATGGGAGCGGCGAACAGCTGGCGGACGGCTCCGCAGCCGTAGTTGGTGCATCCGGGCGATCCTCCCTGCCAGGCCGCGTAGTCGAGCCACCACCCGAATCGGCTGGGGAACAGCGCTCCTCCTCCGGGACCGAGCACCGAGCCGTAGGTGCCCAGGATCTGCACGTCCGGCCCGCAGGGCCCGAGGGGCCCGCTGCACACCGAGATCCCCTCCGAATACCCCGCGCTCTGGTAGTTCCCGGCCGAGAAGGCGAGGTAGAACCCGCCTCCCGCGGCGACCATGGAGGGGTTCTCGACCGTCGTCTCCCAGGGGTACGCCGCGGTGTCGTTCGTCATGAGGAGCACCGGCGAGGAGCCCGGGGCGAACCCCGTTCCCGACGAGTTGAGCTGCTGCGACCAGATATAGGCCGGAGCCGACGAGCTGCCGTCGTTCTGCTTCCAGGTGAGGTAGGCCAGCCCCGAGGACGGATCGACGAAGGGCTGCGGGTCGATCGATCCCATGGGCTGGCACAGGACGGGCGCGTTGGCCACGTCCCCGAACTGCACGCTGGTCGGCGAGATGGACGGTGTCGTGGCCACGGCCAGGCAGTCCCAGCCGCTGTCCGAGGCGTGGCCTGCCTGCGCGGCGTCGTAGAACATGACCCAGTGCCCGGCGTAGTCGAAGACGCCGGGAGAGGTTTGGGTGTTGGGCTGCTCCCAGGGCGAGGGATTCGGCAGGGCCGAAGAGCCCCAGCAGCCGTCCGTATAGGGCGCATAGCCCGAGTTGGGCGAGCTCGACACGAGGGCGGCGATGTGGTTGCCCAGGGCATTACCCGTGGTGAAGGCGTAGTAGGTGCCGCCCGAGGCCACGACCTGGGGGTCGGCGGCGTCACCACTCCCGGCGAAGTTGTACCCCGGGGTGCCCGTCCCGCAGGCGGGCGGAATGAACGCCGGCGTGGTGCTCGGCGTCACCGTCACGCCGTAGGACACCAGCGCCGAGGCGGGCTGGCCGGGGGCGAGGACGGGCACCAGCGCAGCCAGCGGAACGAGCAGTGAGAGCGCCGGGCGGGCGCGACGGTGCCCCGACCCCGTACATCTCCTCATGTGGACCTCCTCGACGCGAGCCCGCGGCACACGCAGCGGGGCGCCGCGAGCGCACCTGAGAGGTATCGGCCAAAGAGGTTCGCGCCTTGAAGCGGTGCCCAGGTTTCTCGGGGCAACCCGACGCCACCTGCGGCCTCACCCGAGGCGACGGGGTTGGGTCAGCCCGAGTGGGGGGAGGAGGCGAACAGGTTCAGGCCCAGGCGGGCGGACACGTAGCGGGTGACCCGCTGGCCACGGACGCTGTTGCCGGCATCGTCGAGAGGCGGGGAGAAGGTGGCCAACCCCCCCTTTCCCGGGGAGACGGTGACCAGCCCACCACTGACGCCGCTCTTGCCGGGCAGCCCCACCTCGAACAGCCAGTCCCCGGAGCGCTCGTACAGGCCGGCGGTGGCGAGCACCGCGAGCACCCGCGCGCACGCGTCCTGGCCGATGACTCGGTCCCCCGTCAGCGGGTTCACCCCTCCGTCGCCCAGCGTGGCCGCCATCACGGCGAGGTCCCGGGCGCTAACCGCCAGGGAGCATTGGCGAGTGTAGATGTCGGTGGCCACGTCGGGATCGCAGTACATGCGGCCGTAACTGTCGAGGAGGTGCGCGATCCCCCGGTTGCGAAAGTTGGTCGCCGCCTCCGACTCGTAGACCTCTTCGTCCAGCGACAGCGTACGGCCGGCGAAACGGCTCAGGCCCTCGATGACGAAGCCGAATTTCTCCGTGGCCGACACGCCCGGCACCAGGCTGGTCGTGGCGATGGCACCGGCGTTGACCATGGGATTGATCGTGCGATCCACGTTGAGCTCAATGGCCATCACCGAGTTGAACGGAAGGCCGGTGCTGTTGACACCGAGCAGATCGCGAGCCCGCCGGTACCCGATCTCCTCACAGACCAGTGCGAACGTGAAGACCTTCGAGATGCTCTGCATGGAGAACGCACGGTCGGCGTCGCCGATGGCCACCGCCCGACCTCGCACGCCGACCAGGCAGATGCCGAACTGATCGGCCGAGGCCTTGGCCAGCGCCGGGATGTAGTCGGCAACGGTGCCGTCCCTCAGCCCCCGGTACCGCTCGTACGCCTCGACCACGACGGCCACGACCTCCTCCTCGGAGGGGAGCAACCCGGTCGAGACCGGCCGCTGACGCTCATCGGTATCCCAGGCCTCGTCGTCGAACATCTCGCCCGAAGATTGCCACGACCGACCGGGGCGCCGTCAGCGTCAGGGGTCCGGCGTTTCGGCCGGGACCCAGACACAGATGAGGGGCTGCTCGTGGCGAGGGTCGGGCACCCACGTGGCGATGAGTCGTCGGGGACGGGGCACCGGGTCGCCGCGTCCCGCGTGGAGGATCGGCGAGACGTCTGATCCGCCTCGCGGCGTCGAATCGGTCAGGATGCTCATGGGGTCGCTCACCTCCTGCGGTGACTCGGATCTCCCCTGGAGTTTACCTGTAGTTCACTCTTTGTTCATCTTCTTCATCTTTTGTTCATTCGTTAGTCGCGTAAGGCCAGCGTGGAGCGAAGAACCGCGTCGAAGGAGGTGGCCCTGTGTCGGATCGGCCCTCGCCCGGCCAGGCGGTCGTCGAGCTGCTCTGGCACCGATTCGCGCCTGCACCGGGCAATATGGTGACGCCATGAGCCTGAAGGTGACACGACTGTTCGCCGACGACCTGAGGGAGACGCACCTCGAGGAGTTGGACCTGGAGGTGGCGGCGATGTCGTCGACGTTGGCCGTGGACCTCACCGAACTCCCGGTCACGAACGCACAGTGGGTGGAGTATCCAGAGGGGATGCCCGAGATCATGCCCGGACTCCACGAGAGTCCCACTCGTCACCTCCACGTATGCGTCCTGGGGTGCTTCGAGGTGACGACGACGAGCGGGGACTCCAAGATCTTCGAACCCGGCGATGTGCTCCTCTGCGACGACATGGGCAGTCGTGGACATGTGACGAAGGAGGTGGGGGGGCGCGGCGCGTTGCCCTCGTGCTGAGCGTCCCCGACTCGTGGCACGTGCCGGGCGCTCGAGCGGGCCACGACCAGGTCGCGCCAAAAAGGGGGGTGGTCCCGTGACACTGGTGTCCGACGACGTGCTGTCCTACCCGTTCGTCGAGGACCATGCCCTCGACGTCGACCGGCGGTTCTCAGAGCTCCAGCAACGTGGTCCCATCCGGATCGCGCTGCCGTGTGGCCCGCCCTGCTGGCTCGCGACGCGGTACGACGACGTGCGCACCATCTTCCTGGACCGGCGGTTCAGTCGAATAAAGCCGACGGGAACCGAGGCGCCACGGATGTGGCCCACGATGGAGACCGACCCGACGATGCCGCTCGGCATGGATCCGCCAGAGCACGTCCGCCTGCGCCGCATCACGTCGCCGGTGTTCACACCGAAGAGCATCCGCGCTCTGAACGACGACTTCCAGGCGTACGTCGACACCCTGCTCGATGGCATGGAGCGGGAGGGACCAGGCGCCGACTTCGTGGCACGGTACGCCTGGGATCTGCCGATCCTGGTCCTCACGCACATGCTGGGCGTACCCGCCGACGACGCCACGCGGTTCCGCGGTTGGGTCGAATCGGTGACGGCGTTCGAGACACCCGTCGACGAGCGTCTCGTCAACGTCGAGAACATCCTCGCGTACATCGGCGAGCTGATCGCGGCGCGGCGCGAGCGACACCACGACGATCTCCTCGGCCGGCTCGTGTCCGCTCGTGACGAAGGCGACAAGCTGAGTGAGGCTGAGCTCGTCAGCACGGTCAATTCGCTGATCGTGGGCGGGTTCGAGACGACGGCGACCCAGCTCGGCAGCACCGTCTACACCTTGATGACCCACCGCGAGCTGTGGCAGGAACTGGTCGACGGCCGGGCGGCGCTGGACGCCGCGCTCGAGGAGCTGTGGCGGTGGATCCCGGGCTTCCGCTACGGGACGATGTTCGTGCGCTGGGCCAAGGAGGACATTGAGCTCAGCGACGGCGTCGTGATTCCGGCCGGCGAGGCTGTCCTGCCGGAGCAGCCCGTGGCCAACCGCGACGAGGCGGTGTTCCCCCATGGGTGGGAGCTCGACTTCCACCGCGCGGAACCCAAGCCGCACCTCGCCCTGGGCTTCGGCGAGCACCTCTGCATGGGCATCCATCTGGCCAAGATCCAGGTGCAACTGACGGTCGAGGCACTCGTCCGTCGCTTCCCGGACCTGGCCCTGGCCGTGCCGGAGAGCGAGGTGCCGTGGCCGCCCTGGACGTTCATGCGCACGGTGGAGTCCTTGCCGCTTCGTTGGTGAAGTCGGCGGCTGTCGAGACCACACCGTGCGGACTCACGAGAACATCACCGCGCAAACGCTTCACACCAGCGGCGGTTTCATCGCCGAGCTGGTCTCTCTACGGGAGGGTGGCAACCGAGAGAGGGGAGGACTTCGATGAGCATCAAGGTGCGCGCCGTCAGTGGGGCACTCGGCTGCGAGGTGACCGGGATCGATCTCACCAATCTCACCACGTCCGAGTGGGGTGAGATCCACGACCTGTGGCTCGAGTACCTCGTGCTCTTCTTCCCGGATCAGTCAGTCGATCCCGACGCGCACGTCGCTCTCGCCCGCCGGATCGGAGAACCCGAAATCCACCCCTACACGCCGAAGCTCGATGCCAGGCACCCAGAGGTGTCCGTACTGGACGGTGTCAGGGCCGATACGTGGCACACGGACGTAACCTTCAGCGCAACTCCCCCGATGGCCTCGGTGCTCCACATGGCGACGTGCCCCCCGGTGGGCGGGGACACCATGTGGACCAATCAGTACCTGGTGTACGAGACGTTGTCCGCACCCATGCGGGACCTGCTCTGGGGGCTCACTGCCGTGCATACCGCGTTGCCGATGAACCACCCCGAAGTACGGGCGACCCATCCGGTGGTCCGAACACACCCCGAGACTGGGCGTTTGTCTCTCTTTGTCAACCGAGGGTTCACCTCACACCTCGACGAGGTCAGCGACTCCGAGAGCGAGGCCCTCCTGCAGTACCTCTTCACCTGGTCGGAGAGGCCGGAGTTTCAGTGTCGCTACCGCTGGACTCCCGGCGCCGTCGGGATGTGGGACAACCGCTGCACGCAACACTACGGCGTGTACGACTACAGCGACCAACGGGTGATCCACAGAGTGACGGTCATCGGCGACCGCCCCTTGGGGGGTGAGCGCCGTTGGCCTCAGATCTCCATGAGCACCCACTTGGACGGCGAGCCGGTACCCGCCGATCCTCGCACCAATTCCATCGCGACGCAGGAAGCCGTCGTCGAGACTACGTCGTGAGCCGATCGGAGCCGAGCAGGACTCCCCCGGGTCAGCCGTCACTGCGTCGGAACGTTTCGTTTCAACCCGCCCGCGATCCGCAAGACAACGGATGCTTCTCAGAAGGAGACATCACCCTTGAAGAGCGCCCTCGCAATGTTCCGCCGCATGATCTCCGCGCTGCCGTCGGCAATGCGGACAACCCGTGCTTGTTGCCATCCCTCGTAGAGACGGGTCTCCTGAGTCAGGCCCATGCCCCCAAGCACCTGCATGCAGCGGTCATAGACGCGACAGCACATCTCCGTCGTGTACGCCTTGACCATACTGACCTCTCGGATGGCCGGTGCACCACGTTCGAGTCGAGCTGCACAGTCAAGCGACATCGACTTCGCGGCGTAGATCTCAATCGCCGAATCGGCAAGTTGGAACGAGACACCTTGATAGTCCGATATCGGTTGGCCGAACGCCCTCCGCTGAAGCGCGTACTCCGTCGCCTGCTCAAGTGCCCAACGGGCGAGCCCCACACACCGGCCGGCGTTGTACATGCGACCCAGGTTGACACTGCCCAAGGCAAGATCCAGGCCCCTCCCCTCCACCCCGAGCACGTTGCGTTCCGGCACGTGCACTTCGTTCAGCGAGATGATCGCCTCGTTGCCACCGAGTTCCCCGAAGAGCCGGATGATGCTGTCCACTTGGAAGCCGGGGCTCGCGGTGGGAACGACGAAGGCCGTGATGGGCACGCCGCGGGAGGACTCCTTCTTGTCCCCTGTCAGGGCGAACACAATGGCGTACTCCGCATAGGGAGAGTTGGTGATCCACTGCTTCGTCCCAGTCAGAACCCACTGGTCGCCGTCATGACGAGCCCGCGTCGTGATGGCCAGAGCATCCGAGCCGGCGTCGGGCTCTGACAGACGCGAAGCACAGGGTCGACCGGCCGGACGCGATGGCTGTCCAAAGTTCCTCTCGAAGCTGGTCGGACATGGCGAGAAGGAGGGAGCTCGGTCCAGTCGACCAGTGACTCACTGCCAGATACGGAAGCAATCGGGCCGGTCCATAGCGGTGGTGAAGATATTCCCAGACCGAAAAGTTCACGATTGCCCCCTGGCCACCGCCGCCCAGCTCCTCTGGGACCATCATCGTGTAGTAGCCAGCCTCGGCCGCCTCGAGCCGGACGGTCCTCATCAGGCTTTGCACTTCTGGCGTATAGGCACCGTTGGTGTCGAACACCCTTCGAGGCTCGCCAAGAACCGCAGCGTGGGCATCCTCGAGTGGCAACACCACCCGGTCCACGAACTGGCCGAGGCCCGTCAGGATCTCCGCCACGTCAGCGTCCACCGGATTCAGATCGGGAGCAGCCAAGGAGCCCTCACACCGGGTTGATCGTGCCACACAGTCGGCCCATCAGTTGTGCTGAACCTGATCGAAGGGGAGATCGACGTCGGATGCCGGCTCTCGAGGAAGTCCGAGAACCCTGTCGCTCACGTTGTTGCGCTGGATCTCGACGGTGCCACCGCGGATCGTCGCGCTCCGGCTGTGCAAGAAGGCCTCAGACCACTGGTCTCCGTTTGCCTGGTCAGCCGGCCACGTGACCGCGTCAGCCCCGGCGAGTGCCAGAGCGAGTTCGGCTCTCCGTTTGGTGATGACGTCGTTACCCAATTTCACGAGGCTGCCGTACCCAGTCGGAAGTTTCCCGTTGGCCACAGATCGAGAAACCCGCTCTGAGAGAAGCCTCTGGGTCACCGATGCCACATGGAGATCCACCACTCCCCTCCGCACTCCTGCGTCGTCGCCGAGCCCCCTCGTCGCCGCCAGGGACACGAGCGGAGCCACTGATCGGCCTCCGTCGGCCACGCGGCTCCTACTGCGGCCTGCCCAAGAATGTTCGATCTCGAGGAGGCCACGCGCCACCCTCCACCCCTCGTTCTCCTCACCGACGAGTTTGGTGGCCCGAACGACCACATCGGCAAAGAACTCTTCACAGAAATCCGCGCGGCCGTCGATCTGCTTGATTCGCCGGACCTCGATTCCGGGCGATCCCAGATCCACGATCAGCATGGAGATCCCCTTGTGCTTCGGAACGTCCCATCGGGTGCGCACGGGGCACAATGCGAAGTCCGACAGACGCGGCTCCACTGCTCCACGTCTTCTGGCCGTTCACGAGGAACGAGTCTCCGTCCCGCGTCGCACCGGTGAGCAGACCGGCCAGGTCCGAACCACCACTCGGCTCAGAGAGGAGCTGAATCCACAACTCCTCTCCCGAAAGGATCTTCGGGATGTGTTCGAGCTTCTGTTCAGGGCTCCCGAATCGGGCCAACGTTGCACCCAGGATGTTGATGGAGACGCCGAAGTTCCGTCCCGGGATGTCATACCCGGCTGCTTCCTCCAAGAACACACGCTCGTGCTCGAGCGTCAGGCCCTGCCCTCCGTACTCCTTGGAGAAGGTGAATCCCGCATAGCCAGCCTGGTGGAGCTTCTGCTGTAGGAGCCTGAACAACGTCAAACGTTGTGGGTCGGACTCGAATTCTTCTTCGGGGTTGGTTCTGACGCCCGCTGATGGAACGTTCTCGGCCAGCCACGCTCGGGCTCTCAGGCGGTATTCGTGTAGCTCTTGGCTCTCTCTGTGGTCTTCGCTCACCTCACTCCTCCTCGGGGTTCCTCCCTTGTGCTCAGTGAAACGACCTCTTCTTGGTGACACGACGGTCGTCGATCCCGACGTTGCCGTCCGTGACGACTCAGAGCGGAGCGCGCTCAGGCGATGGCGGGTCCGACTTTGGTGATCATGAGGCGGATGTGCTCCTCGACGATGTCGTCGTCCATGCCGTTCACCGCGAACCACGGGAGAATGTAGGTCACAGGTAGGCCCTCAGTTGCCTGCTTGATGTGGGTGATCGCGTCGTCCGGGGTCATGACCTTGTATTCCATCTGCTCCTGGCTCTTGACGAGCATGGCCTGCAACCCTCGGGTCAGCTCGTTGGAGCCCGGGTCGGTCGACTCGACGCGCTCCGCATCGTTGCGCCGCTCGACGTAGAGCTCGGCGAGGTAGCGGAGTTGCGGTTCAGCGCGAGCCCGGGTGCGCTCGGGGTCCTCGCTGACCACGGCCAGCTCCATCATCGGCGCGCACATCCGCGCCATGCTCGTGTCGTGCCCCCCGGCAGCCAGACCGTCGAGATAGGGCTTCAGGAATGCCTGATGAGCGCTGAGGAGATACTCGCCCATCAATCCGGCGCGTCGGGCCCCGACCGGCCCGACGTACCCGGCCCAGATCGGCAGCCGCTCCTGAATTGGCCGTGGCATCACGTCCTCGGTCAGCAGACGCCGGATCTCCGGGATGGCCGCATCGAGCATGTGGAAGCGCTTGGCGCGCTCGACGCCGAAGGGCGTGAAGTCGATCGGGAGGTATCCGGCACCCAGGCCGAGCTCGACCCGGCCATCGCTGAGGATGTCGATCATCGCCGCTTCCTCGGCGATGTGGAGCGGGTGGCGGACGGGCGCCACCAGCACCGAGGTCCCGATGTGGATCTGTCTGGTCCGTGCGGCGATTGCGGCGGCAAATGTGAGCGGCTGCGGGCAGTGGCCGTCTTGGTCGAGGTGGTGCTCACCGACGAAGATCGCACCTGCACCGAGCCGGTCCGCCTCTTCGATGAACTCCAGCATCTTTCCGTAGTGCTGCGACCAGGGCCGTTCCCACGGCGGTGGGTTGCGGAGATCGGTCATGAACCCTACTTGCATCGTTTCCTCCAAGCTGTGCTGGAAAGCCGTGCATCTGCGACGGCGTGGCGCCTGATCGGCGAATGCCGATCGAAAACCGATCCGCGCGCCGGTCGAGATTCAGAGCACTGCGACGATCCGAAGTTAGCTTGACGCGGATGTCGGGTCCACCGGACAGGGGCAGTGTGGGATGTACATCTCCTGGTTGCGGGTGGCCCGGCCTCAGTCGTGTGCAGAAGCGCTCAGACCGCGAATCGAGGCACACGAGTTCGATGCCTGTGGGCGTAGATCCGCCCAATGCCGTACCAGGCTGCGCCGAAGGTACCGACAAAGAATCCCACGGGCCAGTTCACCTCATAGGAACTGGCGAGCGCGGCCCACACGGTCAGCAGCGCTATGGCAACCGATCCGACCATCGCAGGGACAGGCCCGTCGCTGAAACAGCGGGCTGCCGCGGGAGGTCCGATCATCAGGGCGAAGATCAGGAGGGCGCCGACAACCGGCACCGTCATTGTGGTGGCACACGCCAGGACCACGAGGAAGGCCATCTCGGTACGATGAGGCTGAATACCCCTGGCCGCCGCGATCTCGGGGGCGATGGAGGTCAGCATCAGTCGTCGATAGAGGGCGGCAATGGCCAGAAGGCAGACCAGGCCTAGCACCGCCACAGGCAGGATCTTGCTTGAGCTGACGCCAAGGATCTCTCCGAAGAGGAGTGAGAAGATCTGGGGCTCGTACTCGGTGCTCTGGCTCAGAAATGCGGCACCGAGGGCCAGCATCATCACGAGGGCGAGCGCCGTGACCACGTCGGCCCTGCCCCGCCGGCTGAGCGACCCGATGCCGAGGGCGGCAAGGAGGGAGAAGACACCCAAGCCGATCAGGGGGTTGATTCCGACCAGATTCGCGCCGGCGGCGCCGGCGAAGGCCCCGTTGGGGATGGCATGGGCCGGGAACGCCGAACCCCGGAGCACGACGAAGAAACCGACCACTCCCGCGACGACGGCCACGACGGTGCCGACCTCCCACGCATTGACCATGAAGCCCGAGAACATCAGACCCCTCCAACCGGGGTCGCGTCCTGATCGCGGGGCGGGACCGCACCCGGAGGCTCGCCTTCGTCGCGGCGGCCAGCGAGTCGCTGCACGACCGGGAACCCAGAGGCGAGGTAGAGGACGAACACGATGGCCACGATGAAGAAGCTGACGGGGAGACCCTGGCTCGACGGATCCCAATAGGCGCTGTCGAAGGCGAAAAGGATGCCCAGCCACGTCGTCGAGATCCCGAGGAGGCAGGCAACCACCATCGCGGTGCGCAGGCTCCGGGTGACGCGCAGTGCGGTGGCTGCTGGCCCGATGAGCAGCGCCGTCGAGAGGATCGACCCGACGGCGATGGACGACAGACCGACCGAGACGGCCAGAGTGAGCATGAACAGCAAGCCGACGAGGCGCAGGCTGACACCCCGGGCCCAGGCGAGCTCCGCGCTGACCGAGCTGAGGACCAGTGGCCGGTAGATCACACCCACCACGATCAGGGTCGCGACGCTGAGAATGACGACCGTGGGAACTGTTGACGGATCAATGGTGAAGATCGACCCGAACAGGATCTGCTGGGTCGCTCCGGTGGTCGCACTCCTGGTCGTGTCCAAGTAGAGAAACAGCGCAGAGAGACCCGTGGCTGCCCCCAGCACGATCCCCGTTGCCAGGTCCCGGCTCCGCGCCCGCTCAACACCGATGAGTTCCATCGCACCCCCACCGGCGACTCCGCCCGCAATGAACCCCGTGAGAGGGCTAAGGCCCAGCAGGAACGCGCCGGAGCCTCCCGTAGTGGCGACGTCGGTGAGCGCGTGGCCGGCGAACGACTGGCTCCTGACGACCGTGAAGACGCCGACGATCGCCGAGACGATCGCCGTGAAAGCGCCGATCTCGGCCGCCGTGTGGACGGATCCGTTCGAGAAGAAGCCGGGCTCGAAGAGGAAACGCACGGGACCTCAGGCGACGGTCAAGGGCGGGTGATCGGGTATGTCACTCACCTCGGCACCGGGCTCGGCCACGACCAGCACCCGGCCGTGCAGTTTGAGCACGTCGACGTGGTGCCCGTAGAGCCTGCTGAGGACCTCGGAGCGCACGACCTCGTCGGTGGTCCCGCTCGCCGCCCTTCCCTTCGTGACGTAGACGATCCGATCCATGACTGGTAACAAGGCGTTCATCTCATGCGCGGACAGGAGGATGGCCACTTGGCTCTTGATTGCCACCCGATGGAGCAGGGCCACGATCTCTTGGACGCTCTTTGGATCCAGGTTGGCCAGCGGCTCGTCGAGGAGCAGGAGCTTCGGTCGACTGATCAGTGCATGTGCGATCAGGACCCGCTGCTGTTCCCCGCCAGAAAGGGTGCCCACTCGAGCATTGGCGAAGCTCCCGGCATCGACGTCGTGCAACATCGCTTCGACCAATTCGCGTTGCCGCTTGGTGCGCCTGCCGAAGCCGTAGCGCTGGGCGTCGAGACCGAGGGCCACCAGATCCCGGGCCCGGATCGGGATGTCGGGGTCGAGCACCACCTTCTGGGGGACATAGCCGAGGGAAGGACCCCGACCCGAAAGCGACTCGCCGATGACACGCACCCGGCCTGCATCCGATCGTTGCAGTCCGAGGATGATGCGTAAGAGGGTTGTCTTTCCGACGCCATTGGATCCGATCAGTCCGGTGAACTCTCCTTGGCGAATCTCAAATGAAACGTCATCGAGAATCTTCCGACCCGAGAATGAGACGCCGATACCCTCGACCTCGAGGACGGGAGGCGAGACGTCGCTCATAGGTGCTCGGTCGAGGTCCGGTGCAACACGGCGGCTTTGATCGCCGCCACCTCCGCGATCATCGAGGACTGATCGTTGTAGCCCGGGGTCGGCATCGTCTCATAGACGCCGACGACCGGTACGCCGGCAGTTTGCGCCGCCTGTCTCATCGAGACTGTGAGCGAACTGATCACCTGTTGGTTGACGAACGGGGTCAGATTCCTCATACCCATGGCGGTGAGGGCATAGTCGGCCACGGGCCTGTGGCTCGGGGCGAGTTCCGAGAGGTCCGACGCCATGACCTTGGCCACGGCCGGCATCGTCCTGGGGTCGTACCACAGGTGCGGATTCGGAGTGCTGTCCGGGAGTCCAACGAGGTGTTGGGCCACGATGACCTTGCGACTCTGGCTCGGTGAGGCCGATTCGATGTTGTTCATGAAGCTGTCGTAACCAAGGCCGTTTTGGACGATGAGATCTGCCTGGCTCACCTCCTGCGCCACGCTGCGCCGTGCCAGGTGTCGTGAACTGAGCGCTGTCGCGAAGGCCGCAGGAACCACCACGGTGGGACATTAGAATGAGACTGAGTCTCATTTCAAGTGGGATTGAGTCCTATTCTGAATGAGACCCAGGGCTAGCCTGGCGGGAGGAGTCCCCTCCGTAGGGTGATCCACGTTCGAGGAGGACGGATCGATGGGCGGCGAAGCGTCCCAAAGCCATTCGGAGGGCGACGACCTCCATGACCTGGTCGAGGTCTGCCTCAAGCGCATCGACCAGCGCTATACGTCGGGTCGGCGGACGATCGTCGAGTTCCTGGCCTCCCACGGCCACCCCGTCAGCATCTCGGACATCGCGAGGCAGCTACCCGAGGTCCCGAGGAGCTCGGCCTACCGGCACCTCGTTGACCTCCAAAGCGCGGGGGTCGTCAGGCGCATTGCCGCCAATGACGAGTTCGCACGGTTCGAGCTCGCTGAGGATTTGACCGAGCACCATCATCATCTGCTCTGCACCAGCTGTGGACGGGTGATCGACGTGACTCCCACCCCAGCCTTTGAGCGAACAGTCGACAGGGTCGTACGTGAGCTCGCGGCGCAACAGGGCTTTCACCCGACCTCTCACGCCTTGGACATCATCGGGCGGTGCTCTCGCTGCGAAGCCATGTAGCGCCTGGTACGCCTGTCACTCGGTCGAGGGCGGGATCCACCGCTTGGCGATGGTTCAACAGCACCCCGAACAGCTCGAAGAGGGGAAGAGGGCGCGAGCACCCGGGTCGGTCGACGGAGATCACTTCACCGCCACCTCGACGATCTTGACGATCACTAGGATGAACGCGACGGCAAGGTACGCGCGCAGGGCGAAGAGACCCACCTTGCGCTGCATCGACATCGCTGGGCGCCCGAGGCGCTGCAGTGGGGGCATCCGCCACGTCGCGCGGTTCGGAACCTCGGCCAAGGCGTCGTTCACGGTGACCACGTCCCGGCGTCGGTGTGCCTGGACGAGCAGGAAGGTACCTCCGCACATCCCGAATGCGGTGCCACTCACAAACACGCCGATGATCTGGGTGCCCGTGATGTTTGGGAACAAGACGCTGGCCGTGAGGATGACCGAGAGGAGCACGAGCACCCAGACGATCGTGGCGGTGAGCACGTTGAGCTTGCGCCCATTGGCCCACGGGCCCAGCACGGCCTTGTCGTTGCAGAGCAGCAGCAGGAAGACGCTGGCACTGGGCAAGAGCACCCCGGCGAGGACCTGGACCCCCTGGGTCATGAGACCGAGCGGCGCGTGCGGGGTCAGCACCAGAGCCGCCGCGATCGCCATCAGGCCCGCGTAGCAGACGTAAAAGCCCTTGGCCTGGCTGAGGGGCCGGTGCAGGGAGTGGTTGAACCCGAGCACGTCACTGGTGGCGTACGCCGTGGAGAGCCCGATGGCAGCGGCACCGATTACGGCGGCGTCGATGAGGGCAATGGCGAACAGGTCACCGGCTGTGCGCGACACGTAGTGAGCCAGCCCCGCTGCCGTCCCCCCGGCGTCGGTGAAGTTCCCGAAACCCGGGGTACCCCCAAAAGCTGCCGCGCTCACGGCCATCAATGCCACCCCACCGACGATGACGATCATGATGCCGATCATGAGGTCGACTCGCTCGTAGTTGATCCAGCGAGGCGTGATTCGCTTGTCGATGACGTAGGACTGCTGGAAGAAGAGCTGCCACGGGGCGACGGTCGTGCCCACGATGGCGATGATGAGCAGCATCACCGTCGGCAACTGCCCGTGCGGAAGGCCCGGCACCACGAAACTGCGGGCCACGTCGCCGACGGGAGGGTGGACCAGCAAGAACAGCGGGACCACCAGGAGCGAGCCCACGACGAGCATCAGGCAGAGGCGCTCGAAACGCCGGAAACTTCCTGTACTCACGGCGCCGATCACGGCCACGGCGGCGAAGATCACCGTGGGCACCTTGGGCAGCCCGAGGTAGCTGACGGCGAGCGAAATCCCGATGAATTCCGTGACGATGGTCAGGGCATTGAGGACGAACAGGTCGATGACGCTGAACGCCCCCCAGAACTTGCCGAAGCGCTCGAGGATGAGCCGGGCATGGCCAACGCCCGAGACCGCGCCCAAGCGCAGCACCATCTCCTGGTTGACGTAGAGCACAGGGATCAGGAGCAACAGGGTCCAGACGAAGTGGGTCCCGTAGTCCTGGCCGGCCTGGGAATAGGTGCTGAAGGCGCCGGCGTCGTTGTCGCCGGCCATGACGATGAGCCCGGGGCCCACGATGGCGAGCAGGGTCTTCGTCTTGAGTGAGAGGCCACGGCGCGGTGCCGTGTCCCCGTAGGTGATGGTGCCCAGGGCACCGTTGATGGCGCCGGTGTGGGCCTCGTCGAGGACGCCGGTGTCGTCGGCCGCCGTCCGCTTCGTGCCGGGTGGTGCGAGGTGCAGCTTCATAGGGATGTCTCCTTCAAGTCCTGGGGATCTCGGCGCCGTCGGAAAGAGGGCGCGCATCGCCGTTCAGTGGGCGCGTCAAGGAACGTTCCGGGCATGCCAGCGAAGGGCTGCGAACTCGAGTGCGGAACCCTCGAGCGCCATAGGGGCGCGGTGCTCCGCCAAAGGCGGAGGAAGATCAGCTCCCCGACGTCGCTACGTCGCTACAAGCTGCGTCAAATGCCGGAACCGAGTTTCAGGCTGACGCGCAAAGGACGCCGGGGCACGGCTGTGGAGGTTGGGAACTATGGGGTTCAGATTTCATCTTCCCACCTCCATTCGGCCACTCGAACGTCGATGCAATGTTAGCAGACGACCTGGAGAACGTCGACGTCGTCAGTCGTTGTACGTGCCTTGTCAGACGACTGCGCCGGCACTCGTGTGCACGACCTGACCCGTGATCTGCCGACTGGCCTGCGTGCAGAGGAACACGATCGTCTCGGCGACGTCCTCCGGCATAGACGGCCGCTTGAAGGCATTGGCCATCGGGCCCTGCGAGACCGCCGCCGTGAGCTGCGCTGTGCGTTCCTCCGGGCTGAGTCCGGGGGTCGACAACCGCGGCGTGTCGGTGAGTCCTGGCGACACCGCGTTGACGTTGACATCGAGCTCCGCAAGGTCGGCTGCCGCCGCTCGTGTGAGCCCGAGGAGCCCGCCCTTGGAGGCGACGTAATCGGGACCCGAGATGAACGAGGCACGGAACAGGGAGCTACTGAGCACGTTGACCACTTTGCCTCCGCCACCTCGTTGCGCGAGATGTCGGCCGAAGGCCTGGATCAGGAGAAACGGCGCCTTCACGTTTACCGCCATGGCCAGATCCCACGCGGACTCGGGCAACTCGAGGAGCGGCCCCTGCCCGGTAATGCCTGCGTTGTTGACGAGAATGTCCATTCGTCCGAAATCTTCGACAACGTGGTCGACCAGCGCACGCGCCATCGCGGCATCCCCAAGGTCGATCGTGTACTCGTGCCCACGGCCACCAAGCGATTCGATCTCCGTACGTACCGATTTCGCGTGCTCGGCGTCGACGTCGACGACCGCGACCGCTGCTCCACGCGCATGGAGCGCCAGTGCGGTGGCGCGTCCAATGCCGGATCCAGCACCGGTGACGAGCGCGACACGGGTAGCGAGCTCGCCGCTTGCAGCCGGGCCGGTCATCTCGCTCCGGCTCCGAGCGCCCCGCTGACCTCCTGTTCGATCGCGGTCCCCAGGAAGAAGTCGGGATTCGCGTCCGTGAGGAAGCGCACCGGATACCGGAAGAGGAAATCGCGCAGCGCGCTTTCGGCGAGGATGCCCCGCTCGAAGAGCTCGTACGCTTCCTCGAGCGGTTGATCGAAGCGGGGAACGTCCCAATGACCGATGTCAGAACCCAGGAGGCAGGGTACTTTCGCGCCTAACGGAAGAATCCGCTCATCAAAGGCTAATCCCAATAGCGGATCGTCACCCTCCACGCCCCAGCAGAAGGCCCTCGTGAATTGATCGCACACGTCACCGGCATCGCGCACCCCGGTGAGTTCGAAGTCGTCGTGCACCGTGTCACGGGCGCTCGAAACAAGCTCATCCGCGCTGTAGCGTTTCGCCAGGTCGGGCGAGCTCTCGGCAACGATCCGGCCCAAGAGCTCCCGATCGATACCCTTCGGGTCGAGTCGCTTGATCGCCTCCGGGTTCCGCTTTTCCCAGGTTCCTACGAGGCTGATGAGGATCTCCACGCCGACGGCGACACCGCCCTCGAGCATCGCAATCCTCAGCTCGGGGAACCGGTTGGTGACACCGCCCAAGAACAGCGACTTCGCGAGCGCTCCGCCCGACGCGGCGAAGTGCCCGATCTGGTTGTAGAGGTAGTTCGAAATCGATGCCCGGTCGCTCAGACCCATGCCCGAGGAGTGGGTCGCGAGCGGAAACTGCAGTTCGATCGCTTTGGCCCAGACCGGGTCGTAGTCGTGCGCGCTGTCGAGACCGTAGGTGTCGATCCACCCGCCGGTCATCCAGGGTGCGATCTTCAAGTCAGGACGGTCTCCTGGACCGTCGAAGGGTCGCCGTACGTGGCTCGGGAGCAGGCAGACCTTCGCCCCGATCGCCTTGGCATGCTCCATCTCGGCGATCGCCTCACCTGGGTTGTGCGCCGGGATGATTGCAGCGATCGTGAACCGGTCGTCGTAACGGCGGTACTGGTCCGCCATGAACTCGTTGTAGAGCCGACTCAGCGTCACTCGTTGCTCATCGTCGGCAAGACGATGGATCAACAGTCCCATCGAAGGATAGAGAACCGAATAGTCGATACCCGCTTCGCCCAGGCGTTCGTAGTAGCGAGCCGGCAGCGAGACGTCCGCGTAGTACTCGGTACTGGCCGCAAAGTGCCACGACACCGGCAGCAGCCCCAGGCGACGGCGCTCATCGGGGGACAGGTTGGGTTGCTGCCAATCCCCCACTTCGGACGACAGCATCGGCACCGAACCGACGACCTCGCCGGCACCGTAATCGCGACAGAAGTCGACGAACACATTCTTCAGCTCGAGCACATGTCCGTCGCCATCGAGCACCGGGTAACCCAGCTGTTCTCGGATCTCAGTCGCACGAGTCCGTGTCACCACTATTGCCACACCTCCTCGGGAGCCAGTTGTTTCCGAGATCTTCAGCGTTGTTCTACCGTTCGGGGCCTGCGCATGGACACTACTAATTCGGCATCACAGGATCTACTGGCTCCCTCGAGGCCGCAAATGCCCCACGACAACGTGACTGGTGGATCTCGGTCAGCGATAGGGCCCGCCAATGTCGACGTCGGTAATGCCTGCCGACGCGGAACCAGCCAAACCTCAAAGCGCGCCGTACCCGTCTGACACCCAAGGGGGCCGAGATGTGACGACATTCACAGTGGCGTCGCGCACGCCCCTCGACGGGCCGCACGGCACACGACACTACCGCCGACACACGACCGAGGGCTGGATGCGGTTGCACCTCAGGGCGACGGTAGCTCCCATCCGTCTGCGATCTCGATCACCAGATTCACGCGACGGTCGGAACCGATGCGCTTCGTGAGATGACCTTTGCTGCCGATGTCATCGAAGAGGATCCAGTCGCCCTGGTGCACCTGCCGGGATTCCCCGGTCGTAGTCGTAACTTCGAAGGCACCGCGCAGTGGAGTAATGAAGTGCCTCGAGGGTGTGGCGTGGAGGCCAGGAATGACTTCACGATTCGGCTGATCGTCTGGGTACTCGGCGTAGGTGATCTTCAACGTGGGAATCGTGAACACGGATACGGTGCTCCCCGGCGGGCGCGAGTCTGCTTCGAGCGTCAGGTCGCCAAAGTGAGTTTCGCCATCGTCGGAACCAAACAGATGTACGACGCGTAGTGCCATGGCCAGAACGTAGCGAGCTCAGGCGACGCGTACAAGAAACCGAGAACCACGATGGCCCATGGTTGGCGACCCTCGCTCACCGAGTCGTCGGTGGGCTCCGGACCCCGGCCAGCGACCGTGGTCGGCGGGCCCGGCAGCGTAGGGGACGATCAGAGAAGGCTCTGAGCGCGGAACGCAGTGATTGCCTCGCTCGAGTAACCCAGCTCGCGCAACACCTCGTCGGTGTGCTCGCCGAGAATGAATGGAGGAGCGGTGATGGACGGTGGTGAACCCGACAACTTGATGGGCGAGCCGAGGATCCGCACGCGGCCATACGACTCGTGCTCCACCTCGACGATCATTTCGCGGGCCTCGACGTGAGGATCGGCGATCACCTCTTCACCGGAGAGCACGGCGCCAGCAGGTATACCCGCCTCGGCGAGGATCCGCATCGCCTCGAACTTTTCTCGTCCCAACGTCCATGCCCGGATGCTTGCGTCGACCTCGTCTCCCCGTGATTGGCTCGTGGCAAGCGGGTCGTCGGTGACAAGATCGGGCCGGCCCACGAGCGTGAGCAGCGCGGCCCACATTGGCCGCGTCTCCAGGCAGAGGATGTAGACCGCATCGAACGGGCCCCCTCCGGCGCAGGGGTAAAGGTCGCCGGCGACCTTGACCCGGTTGCCACCCCGGCGGTAGTGCGAGGCGCTCGCCCCGTCCTCGTCGGCGAAGAACTGGGAAAACCATGCTCGGCCCATGCTGAGCATTGTGTCGTGGAGCGACGCCTCCACTTGCTGACCCGCACCGGTCCGCTGCCGTTGCCAGAGAGCGGCGATGATGCCGAGGGCGAGATGGATGCCCGTCGCGTTGTCCGAAACGGGGAACCTTTCAATCAGGGGCGGTCCGTCGCTCGTACCGGTGGCAGCCATGGCGCCGCTCGTCGCCTGAGCCACCATGTCGAACGCCTTATAGGACGCATATGGGCCCCATGTGCCGAAGCCCTTGGCGCGGGCGAAGATCACCTGAGGATTCGTCTCGCACAGTGTCTCATAACCGAGTCCGAGCTCTTCGAACTTGTTGGGTCCGAGGTTCTCGACCACAACGTCCGCTGTCCGTACGAGATCGAGAAACGCTCGATGGCCGTCACCGGATTTGAGGTCGAGTACCACGCTGCGCTTCGAGGAATTGAGTGTGGCGAAGAATGTTGGGAGCCGCCGTGTCCCATCGCCGACGCCCGGCCGTTCAATCTTGATCACGTCAGCACCGAGCCACGCCAGTTGTTGCCCGCAGACGGTTCCGACCTCGAACTGCGACACTTCGACGACGCGTATGCCATTGAGGGCTGACTCAGTGATCGGATTCGCTCCGGCGGACGTGGACATGACCTCGATTCCTGAGGGGCAATTCGCTTGTATCCATCCCGAGCGATGCGAGCGCTCGCGAGGCAGGCTACCGGCGACACGACCTTGCCGGGGATTTTTCCTTCAGCTGTCTCGAGCCAGCGCCCTCACGGGATTGCTGGGCTGACCAAGGCCCGGCGCCGTCTACGACCCGGCGTGCCTAATCCGTAGGACACGATGCAAGAGCGTGGTGGGGACGCCGGTGAGCCTGAGCAGGCTGAACGGGCGCTCGTGCTTGCCCAACCCGGCGGCGATGTTCACTGCGAGACTGCAGGCGGCGATGATGAGGCACGCCGCGATGACCACCTCGGTCAGGCATCTCTCTGCGCACCATGGCACGCGCGCTATTGGTCACCCGCTGAGAAACTGATCGTCTCGGCGACCTTCCGCGGACAGCGGAGGAGAAATGTTGAGCGAGCCGAGGACCGTACTTTGCGATGTCTCCTCCTCCCGGACCATTCGAGGAGGAGACAGTTCGGTCATCGGAGAACCGCTCACACACCCGTACATTCTCGCAGCCATTTTGGGTGGCGCTCAGAGGCGATCGCCGCCGATCGACTGCCCCCGAATACCACACCGGTCGGTGCGCTCATCCGATCTCTCGCTGGATCAGTCGCCTGGAAGAGAGTGGTTTCGAATCCACCGACGTATCAATCGAGGAAAGGACAAGGACGGGACGCCCACCCAGGCCATCCTCGAGATGTTGAGCCGTACGGCCGGATCAGGTGTACCCGTGATGGTCAAGCACTACCACCTGGGTGGCTTCACGCGTCGCTAGATGACATTTCTGAGAACGGGTGAGGTTGAGGGCGAGTTCCTGGGACACCCGTCCCCATGCGGTAATCCGGCATTCCCGGATGGTCCTCCCCATCAATCGGTCATCCACGGACCGACCAGGAGGACCAATGACCCTGGTCGCGCAACGGTGGAACAATCCCTGCATGGACGAGCCGGCGGAGCTGCAGTACAACAGACACTGGAGGCTGGCGGTGTGGGCATTTCGCGTGGGGTATGTCGGGCTGGCCGTCGCCATCGCGGGCCTCATCGTGATGGCGTTGGGAGCCACGACGTGGGTCCTGGCCGCCGGGGTGATCATCTGGCTCGCCTCCGCCGCTGTCACGTTGGCGGGGCTCCTCTGGTCCCGGCAGGAGCTTCCAGAGCCGCGACCTGGGTACTGGTCGATGCGGTTCATGCTCATCCACGACACGGTCCACGCCCGGTCGTCGGCCCGGCGGTCCTGATGGCTCCTCCTGTCGCGGCTGCGTCGGCCGTGCGGCGGTCTCCCGCGTTGTCGACCCGACCGGTATGTGTCGAAGACGGGCGGGCATTGGGCACCCGAACCTCCGGGACCGGGTCAGGTCTGAGTGGGGCCCTACAGCAGGATTCCTCGTCGTCCGGAGCGATCATGGCGAGAGTCACTGCGATTTGGGCAACGTCAGAAAGCACTAGCCGGTTCATACACGTACCACTGAGAGCCAACCTTTACGCATGTGATCAAGGAGTACCTGTGGACGGGGGAGGCTTCAGATGCGACGGCGGACGCGTACAAGGCGCGAAAGGTGTGGCGAGAGGAGAGAAATGTGGCGGGATTTCGGTTCGTGATGCACTTTGGTCGGGTGTCGCTCTGGCAGTCAGTCCCAACCGTCGCCACCAGGGCTTGCGTTCCCTTGACTGCGATGTAGCCGAGGGAGATCTGATCCTGTATGGATGAGGGCGGCGCATCGACTAATGCGGCGGAACACTTCATCTGAACGGCTGGCTGGAAGAAGGCGCAACCCTGCGCCAGGTGGCCGCCGTCAACCACGGCAAATTGTGCTTCAACAACTCCACCGGGGGAGGCCGTGCCCGGAGCAGGCTGGCTCCCCGGTTTTGTGATCGTGACGCCTTGACCCAGCGATGCCGCCCAGGTCGGTGCTGGCGTATGAGAAGTCACGCGGTTGCTGGAGGCGGCGATGGCCGTGCTGACCGGTCCTGCTGCCTCCGAAACCAGGGCCAACAGCAACACCACACCCAAGCACCCGATCCGTGCTGGCAGTTTCATGAACGTCCTATTCGTCTGAGGGCGACGATTGTTATCACAACGGCGAAGGGGAGCGTATTCAGTGGGTGCCACAGTTCGACGCGCCGGGATGCCGGATCGACCCTGGACGTTGGACCTCAGCCACTAAATGCCCATATTCTCGGATTACACGTGCGGGAAATCGGTGAGACCTCGTGGTCTCGCGCTGATCGGGGACTCTCGCTACATTGAGATCTTCACCACGACGAGAGGATGCCGATGTCGTCAATCTCAGGGCCCCAGCATCTCAGCGGCCATCATCGAGACACCCTGCTACAGATCTTTCAGCAAAAGACGAACTACAACGTGGAATGGCACGATGTCGTATCATTGCTCGAGGCGGTCGGATCCATCGAACAACAACACGACGACATGTTTCTGTTCCGCATCGGCCAACAAACCGAGGTTCTCAGGCGTCCGAGTGACAAGGACATCGACGGACAACAGCTCGTCGATTTGCGCCGAATATTGACGAGTGCCGGCTACGACACCATCGCCGCGGACCTCGAAGACAAGGGCAACGAAGTCTGACAATGGCAGACAGCTTGGAGCAGATCCGCGGAAGAACGTTGTCGCTGTCATCGACATTCACGAGACCTTTATCTACGTGACTGATGCTGCACCTGCACCTTGCCCCAATGGCCTGAGCGTCTCGTTGCGACGGACCCACATGGCCACCTTCACAGAGTCCGCCATCACTTGGGAAATCCTTCGTGTGCGCACGAAGGCGACAGTCCGGCTTACTGGCACGAGTTGACTATTCACAGCGTGCCCCGGCATGTCGGGTCAGCGGCGCTCATCCGCCGAGTCCGAACGTCTCGTCGGCGACGATAATCCGGAGAGGCCGTCAAGGCTGGTTGCGTTCTTTTCGGCCCAATAGGCCCGGATCCCATCCCGTCCCTTTCGTTCGGCCCACTCGTCCAAAGTCGAACGATGACGATCGAACGACATGAGCGGTACGCCGTAGCCGCAGGAATCAGACACCCGATTCACGTCGATCACGATTATCGACCGCACCCCTGTACCTTCGCCTCCCGGGAACTTGTTGGCCAGTTCGGCAAAGTGTGCGGCATCCTTCGGAACGACACGGCCTTTGCCATGCAAACGCACAATCCTCGGTGGCCCACTGAGCGCGCAGAACATCACCACGATACGACCGTTCTCTTGGAGGTGTGCGACCGTTTCGATCCCGCTGCCGGTCTGATCGAGATACGCCACCGTTCGCTCCCCTAAGACCGCAAACTCCTGACGGTTGCCTTTGGGAGAGCAGTTGATCGAGCCGTTGGGATCGAGTGGTGCCGTGGAAACGAAAAAGACCGGTTGATCTGTCAGCCACTCTGCCAGTCGGTCATCGATGGCCTCATAGGTTCGACCCACCCCACGAGTATCGCGCTGCGCAATCGCCGCGTCGAAGACCTCAAGGCTCTGCCAAGGGTCTCAGCCGACGGCTGAGATCCCATCTGTCCCCGGGGCCACCGTGATCGACCCCAGCAGATCTGTCCCAATGGGGCGGTGCTCCACAAGTCACACGGTCGTTCGATACGACGCCCGCCCATCGCCTCTAAGCCGGGCTGCCCCGTACGCAGGCCGGGGGCTACGGAGGCGGGGGCGCACGGAGCCGAGGCGGAGGGACGCCCTGCGAGCGAAGGCCGCGCAGTCATGGCGGATCCGTAGAGACAGAGCACGTGGGCCCTCGCTTGAGAAGCGGAACCCGATCCTCGTCAAGCATGGGTTGGCCCTTGCTGACCCCTGCCGTCCAGAGCAGTTCTATCTTTGGGTGCCGTGACTGGTCCGAAGCATCCACCGACACCCTCGCAGGAACAAAGCTGTCACGACACGACCGAGATGGAGGCGAATAGTCGACCCGGCCGGCTGGAAGCGCTCATCCGCCGCGGGGACAAGTTCCAGCAGAGACACGATGTGCTCGGATTTCCCTTCGCCGTCCTGCAGAAATTCGGCAACGACCAGGCTGGCAGCAAGGCAGCGCTCATCGCCTACTACGGCCTCTTCGCCGTGTTTCCGCTGTTGATGCTGTTCACAACCATCCTCGGTTACGTGCTGCACAACAATGACCAGCTGCGCAAGGACCTCGTCGACAGCGCTCTTGGAAGCTTCCCGATCATCGGACCCCAGCTGCAATCACAGGTCCATACCCTGAGCGGGAGCGCCTTCGCCGTCGTCATCGGCGCCTTGCTCCTCTTGTACGGTGCCATTGGACTCGGACTGGCGACCCAGAGCGCGATGAACAAGGTGTGGAACATCCCTTACGTTCAGTGGCCTTCGTTGGTGATGCGTTATCTCCGAGGGTTCGCCGTCCTTGTGCTGCTCGCCGTCTCCACAGTTGGATCGACGGTGCTTACAGGATTCGCGACCCTGGCCTCACATACAGACATCTCGAGGGCGCTCTTGCTCATCGGATCTCTAGGCGTCAACTTCGGGCTCATTCTCCTCGCGTTCATGGTCATGACCGCTGAGAAATTCACGTGGCGTGATGTGGCGCTAGGCGCTGCGTTGGCCACGGTGTTCTGGCAGACGCTGCAACTACTCGGGAGCTGGTACGTGGGCCGCGAGCTCCAGCACGCGACGGAGACATACGGGTTCTTCGGCATCGTCATCGTCTTGTTGGCCTGGATCTACCTGGGGGCTCAGCTCTTCCTTCTCGCTGCGGAAATCAACGTGGTGAAGCGATACCGCCTCTGGCCACGGTCCGTGACCCAACCACCGCTCACCGCCGCGGACAGGGCTGTCTTTGAGCGCCTCGCAAAGATGGAGGTGCGTCGGGCAGAAGTCGCGGTACAGATCCAGTTCATGCCCGATGCGGACTTCGACCCGCTGGAGCCGTCGCCAGCCTCGACGAGGAGAGCGAGCGTCGAGTGAACAAAGTGCGTTGACTGATCAAGATTGCCCACAGTGACCAGTTGAGTTTCCGATTGCTGACGCCGTGCCCAATGCCGTGACGAACCGACCACATCCAATTCTTAACGAAGGATGAGGGTTCCCCGACCCGATGCCCCAGGTTCGCCGGTCATTAGGAGGGCCTTACCTGCGGCTCGACGGGATCTTTGCCGGCTGGGGCGATGAGGCCTACCATTTGGTCGAAAATCGCACCAAGACTCATAGCGTTCTGACGCTCTCACCCTCCCCCATAGTCCTCGTACATTGCCGGCTCGGTGACTCGATGGAGCAGCGCGTGGCGTCGCCTCACGTCTCAGGACAAGAACCAGCTGTTGTTTGAGTGAGACCTTTGACATTTCTGCGCCGGTGAACTCGATCCCTCATCCGACCCAAAGCGGTTGTCCTGATGTGACTCGGCTCAACGTGTCAGACGCCACCACACCCCGGGGCCCGAGAGCGCACTCGCTGTCCGCAGTTCCACTTGTGCTGAAATGCGTCCCGCTCCCCATCGCAACATCCCGACCGTGGACCCGCTGGGGAAGGGGCCATCCAACGGCCTGTGTCGAACTTCCAGAGTGGCAACAAGACCGGGCCACCCGATGACCGTGACCGGCTGTGCCACGGTCACG
Source organism: uncultured Acidimicrobiaceae bacterium (assembly GCA_963787485.1). Classification (GTDB taxonomy): domain Bacteria; phylum Actinomycetota; class Acidimicrobiia; order Acidimicrobiales; family RAAP-2; genus Bog-473. The sequence goes on from CAWBDF010000010.1 coordinate 59,652, forward strand.
GGTGCCATCGAACCCCAGGCTGCATCGACTTCAGCGACTTTCTGGCCGGGAGCGAAGACGGTGAAGCCGTGCAGGGCAACGAAGACACTTCTCACCAACGCGTCACCCGCATCGACTGCGGCAGTCTTCGGGCCAAGTGCCCCGCCCGGCTGACCCAGCACGGCACCGATGAGCGTGACGTCTTTCCCGCCGATTTTCTGCTGTGCCGCGAAGAGATAGCAGCCCTGTGCACTCGAGTCGGACGTCGTCTTGATGCCGATGATGCCGTCATGCCCCAGGTCGAAATTGGGGTTGTAGACGACTGTGGTCATCGGCACGCTGGCCTGGGCCAGCGAGACGATCTGTCCGAGGATCGGGATCGACAGGGATGCCTCGCCCAGGCGGACGAGGTCCTCTGCTGTGCTCGTCGTGGCCGCGTCCACACCGCTCGGATCGGTGATGTGTGTCGAGGCGAGGCCGAGTCTGGTCGCTGCGGCATTCATCTTGATCACGAACGCGCTGATGCTTCCCGCGTCCCAGTCGGCGAGGACCGTCGCCATATCGGCTCCCGAGTCGACCAACAGCCCTTCGAGGGCTTGGAGCTCGGTGAGTGACTCTCCGGCTGCGACCGGGACTTCGGACACCTGTCTCGTCTGCCCGGCTTGATACGCCGCGAGCGCGTCGGCGGTGACGGGGATCGCAGGACCGTCGTCCCCCGGCGCCAACCGGTGATCTGACAGGACCACGTAGGCCGCGAGAAGCTCGGCCAGACCGGCGACCGGAACGGACTTGGACCCACGTACCTGGCCCACCGTTCCAACACCCACGACCGTCGCCGCTGCCTCTCCGCTGCTTGGCCACGCAAAGGATGGTGCCGTCCCTGGGAGACGGATTTCTCGGATCCTGAGGGTTCCGTGGGGGAGCGGTCGGATCCATTGTGCGATGGCACCCGCGCAGAGCGCCGCGACGATGAGGGTTGTGCCCCACGTGAGGAGTCGCCGTCGCCGGCGCGAGGCGCGTAGCCCGGCAATGATCTCGAGCTGGTCTTGGCTCGGCAGAGGCAGCGGTCTGCCAATTTCGGCGAGGCGTTCCTCGTTTTCCCGAGGCAGTGCCCGCTTTCGGGCGTGTGCAGGACCTTTGTGTCTCCCCCTGTCGCCGTCCATGACCTCAACGCTAAGGCCCCGACGCACAGCGCAGTGGGCATGTCCACCTGTGGCGCCGGTGCCGGGCATCTCGTGAACGCCAGTTCCAGGTTGGACCGACTCGCTGCCGTCCTGGTTGGAGGGCAAGGACGTTCGTTCCAGTCGCGAGGGTTGTCGTCATTGCCGATTGGCATGCCGCTCATCGTCTGCACACAAAGCCTCTTCCCCGGCGCGGAGACATCGACACCCGGTCGTCAAGCCGATTGCCACCACCTGGCCCTTGCACACAGTGATGGCCCGTCCGGCGTCCGCGTCATACGCTTCTCCCTCAGGATCATTGGAGTTTCCGAGGGGCCAAATCAGGAGGGCGGCGTCATAACCTCCGCCGTTGCGCCCTAGGGTCAAGCGGTGCCCAAGTCCTGGATCACTCACGAAATGCGTACACTCATTGGGCGCGAGTACGGGACAGTCCAAACGTCGCTGCCCATAGCGCTCTCGGACATCCGCAGGTGGGCTGCGGCCATCTACTGGCCCGATGTCCCGCCCCGGCTGTTCTGGGACGAGGCTTACGCTGCGACAACGTCTCACCGGGGAGTGGTGGCGCCCGAGGAGTTCAACCCCTTCGCCTGGTTCACCGCCGCCGGCCCGAACGTGCCGCAGTCGTTCGAAGGCGTCGTAAGAGGCGGGACGATCGAGGAGAGTCTCGGCATAGAAGCGCCCGTGACGACACGGATCATGAACGGCGGCAGCCAGGTTCGCTACGGCGTTCGCATGCGGCCCGGGGACGTGATCGTGTGGGGACCAAACACGCTCGTCGACTACCAGGAGCGCCAGACCCGTCTCGGTCTCATGCTCATGACCGTCAGCGAGTACTCATGGACGAACCAGAACGGGGAGGTGGTGAAATCGATGCGCTCTACAGGGATGCGCTACTGATGGCAGCGGTGCAGCCGGGCTTCGAGATCCCGACGTTCGAGCGGATGTCGGGTTTCCACGCGTGGAATCGGTTCGCCGCGGTCAACGAGGAGTTCGTCCCGATCCACATGGACGATGAAGCAGGACGGGCGGCGGGTAACTCGTGCGCGTTCGGTATGGGCAACCTACTGCTGTCGTACGTGCACGCTGCCTTGCGACAGTGGATCGGCGACCACGGCCGGATCGTCTCGGTCGCGGTTCAGTACCGAGCACCGAACCTGCGAGGTCTGCGCACTATCGCCGGCGGCAGGGTAATCGAGGTACGCGAGGAGGACGGCGAGATGCTGATCGACCTGGAGATTTGGACCAAGACCGAGGAGGGCACGGTAATGACGCCCGGGACGGCGACGGTGGTGCTCGGCTGAGACGGCGTGGAGCTTGGTTGGGTGCTTCGCGTTCACAGTCATCTGACTCCTTGGAGTCCTAGCGCCCTTCGAGGGTCACTATGAACTCGGATGACGCTCCGGCCAACCGTGGTAGCCATGTCGGTTCGATCGTGGTACCACCACTTGGGATGGCAGGGCAGCGGCGGGGATCCCGCCGGACGTGCCCCACATCGCTGGGACAATGCCGGGCTGCGGAGTCCTACGTATCCCGCGGAATGACTTTTGCCTTCGCTCCTGCCGCTCAGTTCCAGCCACTGTCGGTTTCCACCTGAGGGGTGTCCCCGTACATTGCCGGTTCTGTGCCGCTTTGACGAGGGAGAATCCAGTCGAATCCGTGGCCAACACGATCACCTGATCCTCGATGAATCTCTTCGCCTGGCTCCTACAACGCCGGTGTAGTCCGGATCGGTGACTAGCGTCGATGGTCGAGCGGCAAACGGATGCGAGCCTTCACGCTGCGCCTTGGCGCCAACACGAATCATCACTACGTCGGATGACCGCTGCCTCCTCGAGCGCGGCAACATCTTCACTGACAATATCGGCATGAAGGGCCACAACAGCCGGGACTGCGGCAACGAACACATAGTTATGGTCAGTGTTCAGTATTCGCGTGCCCGCTGATTGGATCATTCCGTCTGCGTGAATGCCTTTGGCACTCCGAAGGCGACTTGTCCAAGCAGTCCTCGGCCGTGAGTCAGTTCACTCGCGCACCATCAGCATCCGAGGATCGCTCCAATCGGCGCGGAGCTGCTGGTAGACGCAGGTCTTGATTCGCCAGTCTCCGTCGACCTTCTCGTAGGTCTCGTGATAGAAGCCGAAACCGTGGAGTTCCTTGCCATTTGGCCAGCGGTGCATGTACTCGGTGGGCCAGATGCCCGTGGCGGTGGTGGGCGACGTCACCTCAATCTCGGGAATGTGTTCGTGGTGGATGCAGAGCACGTCACCCAAATTCCTTCGGTTGAATTCGGCGATGGCGCTCGCGCCCTTGACGACTTCGGCCCCGGCGCTCGTCGTGTCCCAGACCGCGTCCTCAGTGAACACATTTCGGAATCCATCCCAATCCTTCAGGTCAACCGTACGCGCGTACCGGGCCTTTAGTTGTTTGATTGCTTCGAAATCATCCACGGTTGTTCTCTCCTTTGCGTTCAGAGCGTGGAACAGCTGGCCGTCAATCGCCGCTTGGGGCACCTGAGCGACCGAAGGCCCTTTTGCCGAGGCCGACCAGATAAACGACCGCCCGCACCGGCAAAAGGATCACGTAACCGATCAGAGCGATGATCACGGGCGCAATCATAATGCAACACACGATGCAGTGATCAAGTGGGTCTGTGCCTTCCTACTCTCGGAGGCTCAGCTCAGACTGCCTCCGAACAGTGGGGACAAGGTGCCACGCACTGATGCGCGACCCGAACCGTTCGCCGGGAGGGAAAGTCAAAGGCAGGGACGACGCCGAAAGGGGGTGGAATGTCCGGTACGGGAAGGTCCCTAGCGTTCCTTTCCGCAACGGTGGCGGCGCTGACGTTCGCTGGCTGTTCCTCCGCCCCAACCGCGGGTTTCGTGAGTGCCAGGCTGCAGGCCGTCGGTGGGCTTGCGCCCGGAACGCCACGACCTATCAGTGGAAGGGTTGCGGTGCACGGGCCGAACGGGAAGTCCTATTCAACCAAGGTGAACGAGAACGCGACGACCAGCAACGTGGACGTCGACTGCCATGAGAGATAACGAGGCGAACGATTACTTGGACTCAAGTACCAAGCGCGGCCCCTTGCTTCGAGAGGAGTTAACTTCAACCGTCCCCTATCGCTAGGACGGCGGAGTAATTCGCCACTTTGGGGCGGTCTCGTGTCATCATCGACGAGGTGAGAACGGAATGGACGGCCCGTCGGATGGCCTCGGAGCCAAGGCGAAGAGCGCGACGCTACGGACCAAGCGGCAGCGATCTCAAAGGTGATTGTTCTCGAACCGCCAAAGCGCAGGGGTGGTCGTCAAGGCTATCCAGACCAAAGGGGGGCCAGCCGTGAGGTCGCAGCCATGAGACTCCAGTTCGATTCGGGGATTTCCACCGGCCCAGTTCCGGTGTATTTCGAGAGATTGGTGCCCGTAGTCGAAACAAGTCGCCCCACGCTTGTCTTAGTGCACGGCGGAGGTCACACAGGTGTGTGCTTTCAATGCACACCCGACGGTCGCCCAGGCTGGGCGCACCGGTTCGTCGAACGAGGTTTCCCCGTCGTCGTAGCCGATCTGCCTGGAATGGGTCGAAGCGGACACCCTTCGCCCGAGAGCATTGATGGGTTGTTGATGGTTGAAGGACTGGCGGCATTGGTCTCGTGCCTCGACTCTCGGCTCGTTCTGCTCACTCACTCGATGTCGGGTCCCTACGGTTGGCAGTTGCTCGAGCGCCTACCTGGCCGCTTTGCGGCGGTCGTTGGCGTCGCTCCCGGACCACCTGGAAACATTCAAGATCCCGTTCCCGTGCTGAGCGAGACGGATGCGGAAATCGAGGTCTCCTACAAAGGAGGTGTCGTACGGTTCGACAAGATGGTTCAGTTCGAACCTTCTCGCCTCACCGAGATGTTCACCCACACCGCCCGGTTTCCCAGGGATCACCTTCGTGAGTACGTCGCGAGCCTTGTTGCGACACCGCTGACGGCAATACTCGAGCGGTTCAACGTCGGAGGATCGCAATTGCGTATGCGCAATCCCGAGCATGTCGCAGGCGTGCGTGTCCTCGTCGTCACTGGAACGGAAGACGCTCTGCATCCCAGAGAACAGGACAGAGACATTGTTTCGTGGCTCAATAGCCATGGTGCTGCCGCGGAGCATTTCTGGCTTGAGGATTTCTCCATCACCGGAAACGGGCATATGATGATGCTCGAGGACAACAGCGACGCCATCGCTGACCTCATTGCAGATTGGCTTTGATGATGCGAGCGCGCCACCCTGGGTACGTCGACGCGATTCGAGACTAGGTGCGACCCCCTAACTTGAGGCCTCCTCACCGTCAATGCGCCAAGAACATCTTCGGCAGCCGAAAGGGTGGCAGCGGCCCAATCCTCTGGGGTCGGACTCGGTGTCTCCGGGAGGACCATGAGCTTCGCTCGTTCGGACGGGACATAGTCCGCCACCGGAGGGCACTTCCCGCCAACGCCTCGACGTTGCTCGTGTGAGCATGAGCCGACGCCACATCGGTCATCTCGACGCCACGTCAGCGCATCGTCGAGCCGCCGTCGACGCTGATGACCTGTCCGTTGATGTACTCGCCCGCCGACGACATCAAGTACGCCACCATCGTGGCAATGTCTTCGGGGCGACCCAGGCGGGGGCTGCTCATCGTCGCCAAGATCTGCTCCATGAATGCTGGATCCAGCGCGTTCTCGATCGTCTCCGTGAGAGTGAGACCGATGGCGATTACGTTCGCACGGACGCCCTCCTTCCCCCACCGTGAAGCCACGTGCCTCATGAGTGCGTGCATCCCGCTCTTGGCCATCGCGTAGGCCGGTCGCTCCGGCTCACCCGAGAACGCTGCGCCCGAGCTCGAGTACACGATGGCCCCGCCACCTCGCGCCAGCAGCTGCGGGATCACGTGCTTCGTGCAAATGAGATGCCCGCGCAGATTCGTGCGGATCGTGCGATCGAAGACGTCGAGTTCGATCGTCATCGCATCGGTGTCTCGCCCGATGGTGTCGGGCGACGTGTCGGCGGCGTTGACGTGTGCGAAGTCGACAGCGCCGTACTCGTCGACCGCAGCGGCTACTGCCGCCACTACCGCGTCCTCGTCGCCGATGTCGGCAGTCAGCGTAAGGCAGTCGAAACCCGCCTCGCGGATCTGATCCGCGACGCCCTGCGCTGTGGCCTCCCGACGAGAGGTCACGACGACATTGGCACCTTCCGCCGCGAGCATCAACGAGGTGGCGGCGCCGATCCCGCCACCGCCGCCGAACATCATTACAGTCTTACCTGCGATGCCTTCCAACGTCCTCTCCTACGTGACATTCGTCCAATACCCTGTCTGCGGTCAACGTCCACCCGTAGCCTCTTGTACCGCGTCATCCGATCGGGATCCACGAGCCATCGCAGCTCCGCGATACTGACATATCTGCCTCAAGTGTGTTTTCCTTGGGATGTTCTCCAGCGTTCGCGTCTGGTGGCATGGCTCGGGATCTTCGTTTTGGTGCCCGCTGCCAACGGGGCTCGGCGAAGCCACGTCCTACCGCTGGCAAGGTTGAGGCGTGCCCAACGTTCGGCTGATCGCCTGTTTTCGCTCACGCAAGCAGGACGTGCACGGCAACTCGCGCCGCTTTATCGATCGGTATCGATTTCGGCAGGTGACCTCGGTTCGTCCGTTGCACCGCGCCTCGCTCGGTGAGCCCACACTGCTAGCAACGGGTTGCCTGGATGCGTGGCAGGGGTGCGTCGTTGGCTGCGAGGCTCATCCCAGCGTCCGGCGAGACGGAAGTACTGTTCGACTATCTCGCAGCGCTGCTCGTCATCGGCGTACAACCAGCCGCGAATAGCCTTGGTCGGAAAGCATCGATTAGAGAACGCACAGACGAACGGCCCTCCTGGGCGCAACACGCGGGCCACGTCAGTAAACACTTCTATGGGTTTGGTCAGGTAGTCGACGGAAACGCAGCACACCACGGCGTCGAAGGACTCGTCAGAAAACGGCAACCGGGGCTCGGAGTTGAGGTCGTGGACGACGGTGACCCTTGCCGAGGGGTTCGCGTCGAGCTCGTCGGAGTTCATCCCGAGCACGGTTAGGCGGTCTGGCGGGGTGCGGAAGTGCGAGACCCACGAACTCATCAGATCGAGCACGTCGCCGGAGACTCCAAGTTCGTCGTATAGGGAACCGACCGCAGCGATGGCATGGTCGTCGAGATGGGTGACCAGGCGAGGCCACGAGTAGAACACCGAATCGGGGGACGAGTCAGCACGGTCAAAGAAACCGAGCGGGAAGGGGTTACTGTCCACCCTCTCAGTTTGTCGCGGTTGCCTCGTCAAGCCCGAATGACTGCTCTAGCCGGAGGCCTTTTCAGTCGGACTCCTTGTCAAAGCGGATGGACTCGGATCTGGCTGCTAGCTCTGTTCGCCCAGCGTGCCCGCGGGTAGCGAGAGTCGACATGTCGATAGCCCAGGCGCCCGCTCTCGAAGCCAGCCGTACCCAAACGACCATCGATTTGGTCGCCGGGATCGCCCCGAACGCATCGGGAGGGCAAGACGCTTGTGACACGATTTCCGCGTGGTGAGCGACTAACACCCAACGACCCGTGCGGACTTCGCTTCACCGCTCCGGTTTTGGGTGGCCGATCGAGTGACTGGGTGACCCACTTCGACAACGAATCGGGGTGCAGGGAGTCATTCGCCTCAGCGGTGTTTCTGGCTGAAGGAATCGTGGCCCTTCACGCACGCTGGTCCTTGGACTACGAGGGCGCCTCGCGACCAAGGCTGCCTGGAGGTGGGTCGGTGCCCTGGACACCACCATCTGTAACGTGCTCCGTCCATTCAGACCCCGACCAGTACCTGCGCTCATGTCGGCCCGATGGGTCTGTCAGCCAACCGGCAGCGATCCCGGTGAATGTGACCCCGGCGAATGGGATCCCGCGGGACGATGTGTCGACGGCATCAGATGCATGATTTGGAAGAGAGGGGTCGGTGAACGAGTTCATGGGAGCTGAATTCCTTTGCCTACCCCGGCGGCGTCGCTGAGAGGGGAGCGCCCGCAGCGCCAACAGGCCGAAAAAGACCACCAGGGCAATTATCGAGGAACCATGACCGTAATACGTGCCTACAGCCTAGCCACGCCGGGCAAAGGGACCGAAGGGGCGTTCGAAGGTCTCCTTACAGCTCACGCGTCGTTTATCCTAGGCATCCGCCATACTGGACAACGGTGCATGTCTCAACGTAGGAGGGTGCCTCCGAACATTGCCGCGCCGGCTTTGGGTGCGTTACCGAGCGATAAGCGCCGCCGACCGCTAAGTGCCACTAACCGGCACTTCCGACACGTTCCAGAAGCCAGCCGATACGGCTAACGATCGCAGATTGCACCACAAGCGGAACATCTAAGCGGAATCGGGTCCCACCAGCTAGCGTTAATCGTCACCCGAACCGAAGAGGCGCCAATGCAAGATACGAACTCCTCCTACCCCGCGACTTTCAGCTTCGACGCCCCGGAGAAGGTCGCCAACTGGCGACCTATCGTTAACTGGCTGCTCGCTATCCCGCATTTGGTGATCTTGTACGGATTGCGGATCCTCGCCGAGGTCGTCAGCGTCATTTCCTGGTTTGTGATCCTCTTCACGGGCGAACTCCCGGAGAGCTTCGCCAACGTCCAAGCGATGTATATGCGATATGAAGTCCGTACGTATACGTTCTACCTCTTCATGTGCGAGGAGTATCCGCCCTTCGCCTTCGGAATGACGCCGACCGACGGTGGTGAGGACCCTCGCGTGCGGGTCGAGTTCCAGCCTCAGCTCGCTGATCGCAACCGCCTCACCGTCGCGTTCCGGATCATTCTTGTCATTCCGCAAGTGATCGCACTGTTTGTACTGGGGATCGTCTCGACGGTCATGACCGTGATCGCTCTCTTCGTTGTGCTCTTCACAGGCCGGTGGCCCGAAGGAATGCGAGCTTTCGTCCTCAACGTCATGCGCTGGTATCTCAGAGTTCAGACCTACTTTTTGCTACTCACGGACGAATATCCGCCATTCGAACTCGAACCAGCATGATAGCCATCGGCGTGTGTTTCATTTGATTCTCTTGGTTGAACCCTTCCAAGATCACCCGCAAGGTCCGCGATCACCTGAGTAGTCGTTCGACCCCACGGAGCACGTGCCACTTTCGCCGGCGCGGGTGCCACTCTGCGGCACATATATGGGCTAGACAGAGTGGGAGGTAGGCGCCTTGGGTCAATAGATTGCAGCATTCTTCCTGCATCCGTAGATGGCAGTTCTTTCTCGTTGGTGCGCCTACGGGAGCCACGTCTGTAAACCAGACGCACGGAACATATACCCCCGCGAACTCGAGGTTTACTACGTTGCAGTGGTCAACCAGGCAGGGCTCGATACCCTCCGTTCAGTCTTCGAGGTCCAGGTCACAACATCAGGCACGCACCGGGGAGTGAATTGAACCGGAGAGTTGCTTGATGGTCTACGCCAAGCAGTTGCGGTACGCGGATGGAGGCATCGGATGGTCGCCCGGGCGAGGGCCGCTAATCCTGGACGAGTCTCGACTTGGTGAAATCGACGAAACCTTGGGTCCCCGTTTTGTCTCGCGACGGAAGGGCGTATTGATTTAGAAGAACTCCGACTAGACCCGCGCCTTTAGGGCACCGACTTCGCCGAGCTCCGGCGCAACGCCGAGAACGACGACCTCGACCGGTCGGAAGGTAGTCCTCGACCACAACCGACGGGACGGTAGCCCACGTGAGCTAGATGACGCCGCTCGGCATCTTCTTGTCCCAGATCGAGATCGACATCGTGAACTCGGGGAACTCGTCCGTCGTCAACGGCCTCGCGACCTCCTCCGGCGTCGGCCCGATCTCGTCGGCGATCGTCTGGAGATAATCGAGATCGAAGCAGTCGTACACCTCGGCCGCGTTGAGCGAGGTCATCGCGCGCACCTCGTCCTCCGGGAGCTCCGAGAAGATCGCCCGCAGCGCGAGGTCGGTGTAAGGGAAGCTGCCTTCGTGGTGCGGGTAGTCGGCGCCCCACATCATTCGGTCTACGCCGAGCTGCTGGCGCAACCCGATCTCCATCTCGGTCAGCAGCGATGCACCGACGTAGCAGTGGCGCCGGAAGTACTCCGTCGGGGTGAGGCTCGAGTTCTCGGCGAACTGCCGGAAGAACGGGTAGCCACTGGTGCCCTGGGTACGGCCCTGCACGAGCTCGGATTCGAGCTGCATGAGCTGCATGGAGATGAACACGGACGCACCCTCAGTGAACACGAACTTCAGGTCGGGGAAGCGCTCGAACACGCCGCCGAGGATCAGGTGGCCGATGCCGCGCTGAAAGAGCAGGTTGGTCTCGTGGACGCCGATCGCATTGGTGAAGGGGCCGCTCTCCTCGGTCTGCGGCGGCGTGACCGCGACCGCGTGACGGTGCACCGGGAAGTCGAGGTCAGAACAGACCGCCCAGAACGGGTCGTACTGCCCCTCGTAGAGGTTGAGCAGCGCGCTGGTGTGGTCGGACGGGATGAGGACGCCCGCGAGGCCGGCCTCCTTCGCCCAGCGCACCTCGGCGATCGCGTCGTCGACGTTGGTGAGGAACACCTGGGCCAGACCGCCTCGCCGGCCCGGAGCCTGACCGCAGAAGTCCTTAAGCCAGCGGTTGTGGGCCTGGATCCCCGCCCAGCGCTGCCCGTAGTCGTCGGCCGAAGTCGGCCCGCCGGCTGTGACCACGCCCGACGGGTAGAACGGCGGCACAGTGTTCGGGAAGAGCACCTCGGCCGCGATGCCCTGGCTGTTCTGGTGCTCCAGGCGGTGGTCGCTCTCCCAGTTGACCGGCGACAGGAACGACGACGTGCCGACCCGCAGGTTGGGGTTCTGGAGTGCCAGCTCAGCGTCGAGGTCATCCCACGGGTCGTGGAAGGTCGCGGCCCAGGCATCAAAGGCCTCGTGGTGCTGCGAGGCCAAGTAGGGCTTGTAGCCCTGGATGCTCGCACCCGCGTGAGCGTCCGACGAGATGAGCGTGTAACGGTGCCCGTCAGCCATGGCGGTCCCCCTTTTGCAGTCTTAGCGTTGTCTTCGAGCTGCTGGTCAACGACGATACATGAATTTGTCCGTGGCGCACCCAACCCCCGTATGCTCCGCGGCCCACACGAGGGGCAGGCAGACGACGACCACAGTGGTGATCGGTGCTGGTTCGGGGACAGGCGTGGTAACGGCCCGACGGTGGGTGAGCTGAAATCGCGCACCGTCTCTTTGGCGAACTGAAGGGTGTCCCCGTCGTCGCCGCCGATACCACGGCTGCCGAATGCTACCCCAATCCGGCACCATACGGCACCCATTTGAGCATACGTCGGGATCCTCGAACTTCAGGCAAAATCCTTTGCCATTACTCGGCCCCGACCACCTTGAAGTCCTGGTTGACGACAACGTGGTGTGGCCCGTTGATGCCGATCTTGTGGACCTCATATTCGCCGTTACTCAGCTTCACAACACGGTCGGCAATGTCTCCCGGATAGGCCGCCAGCGGCGCTTCCGTCGCCTTGCTGGCTGTCGCTCCACTGACGATCGCCCCTGGACCCCTGACTGTAATTGGCAGGGATCTGCCCGACCGGCTTTGACATTTCGGCCGCACCCCTCTCGAAGGGGATCATCGTTGTCGCCGTCGAGGGCTCAGATCCCCCACGAGACGCCTGCGCGAGGACCTGCGTGGCCTTGATGGTTGTTGAGCTGACGGTCCCAAGTACGAGGACGTGTTCGCCCGTGGTGATGGCTCCCTTCGAGGTTGAGGTCGTCCCTTTCCCGTATCTCGTCCAAGACAGCTCGTCAACCGTGACCTCCTGACCCTCTGACGTGGTCAAGGTGGAACTCGACTTGGACACGCTCCCGACCGTGCCCGATGATCCTCTTGCGGCCGGTTTCGTTGAGTTGTTTCCGACGCCAAGTACGATTGGTCCTAATGGCGCAACATGCACACGTCGAGAACGATGTTCCAGATGATGGGAAAAATGACCCCTTCGCTAACGTCGTCGTCGATACCGAACGCGGTGGATCCCCCTACGCGCGCTTCATCGAATCGTTTCGTACCCTTCAAGATATGGTGGCCCGCTCGAATCCCCCTGAGAGTCTCTGGGATGAAGCATCTGCAAAGGTAGAGGCTGTGGTCAGTCTGCTCGAGTCGTGGTCTGTGCCGGAATCACCCCGACCCTCGGGTAGCCGACTTGACCTGCCTGGCCGGGGTAATCCAATGCTGATGCCGTTTGTTGCGACGGCCGAATCGGATGACCGTGTCGAGGGTAGAGTCACATTCCGGCCGTTCCACCTGGGCGGCAATGGCGCAGCTCACGGTGGCACACTCCCGCTTTTGTTCGACGAGGTATTGGGTCGACTAGCCAACTCCAGAGGTCAGCCGGTAGCACGGACCGCATTCCTGAAGGTGAACTTTCGCAACGTGACGCCGATCGGTATTGAACTTCAAGTTGAAGGATCGCTTGATCGAATTGAAGGCCGGAAGCGATGGGCCAGCGGACGACTATTCAACGGTGAGACGTTGATTGCTGATGCAGAAGCACTTTTCGTGCAACTGCGTCGGGGTCAACCTTGAGGCGCCCTAAGATGCTGAGATGAGAGCCGATTTTGTAAAGAATTCATCGTTATTGGCCTGCTCCAGTTCACCCCGACGATGGCACACTTACCTGCTGGGGCATCGGAGGCGTGCCCCCGTTCGGCGCGAAGGTTCCCGATCCTAGTGCGCAGCCAAATCAGTCCACGCGGGTATAACGGCGGAACGCGCTTGTCGTGGTGATCACGGAGGTGGAGGCCCATGGATGTCCAGTTCGTAACCAGCATCGCCCCGATTGTGCGAGACCCTGAGACTTCTCGATCCTTCTACAGGGACGCCTTAGGCCTCACCTTCGAAGGTGAGGCGGGCGATTACGTGTTCACCCACAAGCTGGAAGGGACGAAGCACTTCGGGTTGTGGCCACTCTCGGAAGCTGCACACGCCTGCTTCGACACCACCGAATGGCCAGTCGATATCCCCGCACCCCAGGCGAGCATCGAGTTCGAAGTGGCCGATGTCACTGCAGCAGCTGCGGAGCTCGCTGAAAAGGGCTATCGCCTTATCCACGACGCCCGGACTGAGCCATGGGGCCAGATTACTGCACGTCTGCTGAGCCCAGAGGGCTTGCTGGTAGCTGTTTGCTACACCCCGTTGTTCCACAGCGGCTGACGGTCGACTTCACCCGATCACCCCTACCGCCTATCGACGGGCGCACCCTTCCCCTACCCCACCGTCATCGGAACGGTTGGCTTCGCTCTCTCGTCGGAGACGACATGAGTGTCTCCGCTAGTCGGACTCAAAGTTGAGCTCCGGCCTCCTCGAGTTAGAAAAGGTGCCAAGACGTGATGCGTTGGCGTTAGTTCCGACTCCGCGGACTCTTGTCGTCCTCGAATCCGAACAACGTCCAGTCCTGGGTAGCGTCGTAGTACACCAGGCGCACGGGCAAGCCGATGTGAACCGAGTCGGGATCGATGCCTCGAACGCCTGCCGCCATCCGAAACCCCTCTTCCATGCTGACATGGGCGAGGACGTATGGAGCATCAGCCTGGTACGCCGGTGTCGGGGCTCGATGCACGACGGTGTAGGTATAGATGTGACCTCGTCCGGAGATCACTGCCCAGGCGGACCGCGAGGAGTGGCAGTGCGGGCAGCGCTCTTTCGGAATATAGCGAAAGCGACCGCAGTCTTTGCAGCGCTGCACTCGGGCTTCTCGATGGCGTAAAGATTCCCAAAATGGCATTTGCCAGTCGGGAATGCCTTCGGGCAAGAACTTGTCGTAGGTGGGGTCGGCCATGGGGTTACGTCTGCGCTAAAACCGCGCCAAACTGCATTTGGAACGCACCGCCGAGGCCGTGCAGATAGCCGATCCTCGCTTCGGGGACCTGACGAGGGCCGGCCTCGCCTCGAAGCTGCTCTGCCATCTCGATGAGCGAGAACAGACCGCACTGTCCAGCGTGACTGAACGAAAGGAACCCGCCGGAGGTGTTCGTCGGAAAGTTACCAGTTACGCCGAGGGATCCGCCTTCGCAGAAAGGACCACCCTCTCCTTTACTACAAAATCCGGCGTCTTCGAGCACAACGGGAACGGCGATGGTGAAGTGGTCGGAGATACTGGCCACGTCCACGTCATCGCGGCTGACACCCGCCATGGCGAATGCCGTATCAGCAGCCTGGCGCCCTGCTTCGAAGCCCGTCAAGGTCGGCAACGCGTTGGGATCGACGTGTCCGAATCCCTCGCCGTAGCCGATGAGCTCGACCGGGACGTGACGCCCCGCGGCGCGCACGTCGGAGTCGGTAGTGATCAGCACGGCTCCGCCACCTTGGTTGATGGCGCAGCAGTCGAGGAGACGTAACGGCTCGGCGATCATCCGCGAGGCCAGCACGTCGTCGACCGTGATCTCGCCTCGATCGCCGTAGACCGAAAGCGGGTGCAACGTTGCCGCGTGGCGTTGTGCCACTGCAACCGCAGCCAGCTGTTCAGGGGTCGTACCATACTCGAACATGTGCCGCATGGCGACGATGGCGTAGTCAGCGACCCGGGTTGTGCCGAACGGATACTCGTACGGCCCGCTCAACTTGGCCAAAGCCGCCACCGTTTCGTCTCGGTCACCGTTGCCACCCGCGTCACGTCCTGCGACGGCGTTGACCATAAGCACGGCTCGTGCCAATCCGGTGCTGATTGCATGCACCGCCAAGTTCAACCCAGCCGCCAGGGCCGCCGCGCCGACGCTACTTTGACCGTGGAACCGGATTGGATGTCCAAGCACATCGGCCAGGCCGGCCGGGCTTCCCCCGCGTCGCAGACCCACGCCTGGCGGTCCCGCTCCAATCAGACCATCGACATCGGAGAGGTTCATCCCAGCGTCGCGGCACGTGCCCTCCGCGGACTCCCACCAGACGTCCAACTGGGATTGATCACGTAGGTCGCCCTGCTTCGTTTGATAGACGCCGGCGATCGCCGCTCGATTCACCTGGCGTCCTTGAAGGCGTCGTGTTGCAGCGCAAGGAGGAAGGACTCGGACTCGCTGATTGACAGGGTGTGGGAGCGTTTGGCGACGATCTTGCTCAGCTCAAGGGCCACTGGGTCGCACTGCTTGATCTGCGTCACGATGGTTCGCACCGTCTCGAACATGGCGTCTCGGTTGGCCGCCAAGTACTGCACGAGACCGATCGAATACGCCCGCTCCGCGTTGATGGGGCTGGCGGTCAGGTGCAATCTCATGGCCTCGCCGAGGGGAATCATTCTCGAAAGCCGGTGTACGGCGACTTCGCCGGTTCGCCCTGTGGTCCGCGGCTCGGGCATGGCGAAGGTCGACTGCTCAGTCGCGACCCTCAAATCGCACAAGAGAGACAGCTCGAGACCCCCTCCCACCGCATAGCCGTCGATGGCCGCGATCATCGGTTTGCGGACGCGTTCAAGCCGTCGGAAATGGATGAAGTTCGGCCGTTGCGCCACGGGGACGGGCACCCGCGAGCTGGCGGGGTCACCTGTCAGCTCCTTGAGATCCGCACCGGACGAGAAAGCCCGCCCTCCGACGCCGGTGAGCACCCCAACCCGAATCTCGCCATCCTCGTCGAGTCGGTCGAGAGCCTCGACCAACGCCTCGCGCATCGGCTGGTTCTGGGCATTGAGCACTCGCGGCCTGTTCAGGGTGATGTACAGCACCCCGTCATTGACGTCCACGAGGACCGGATCATCATCGATGCCCTCGCCTTCGTCGTTTGGTGATGGCATCGATGATCCTCAAGTAGACGAGTCCGGATTCAGTACAGGTGGAATTGGACAGCTAGCCGGCTGGTAGTTGGCGTTCAACCTTCCTCCAAGTGTTGAGTAGTCGATAAGCCCCCGATCTGCCGCAAGAAGCCTCCCATATCCCAATAGTCCCGGTGCTCTCGCACGAGTCCCTCATCATCGACCTGTCCGACCGACGCGATGCGCAGTACGAACCGGCGCCCAGTTGCAGGGAGGTCTCCGGTGGTCAAGGTATTGGTTCCGACAGTCTCGGTCTCAAAACAAAAGAGCGATCCATTCGTCTGCCGGGTGAGGACGCTGGCATTGAGGTCAGGCGACCATTGGTGGGCCTGCTCACACATCTGTTTGATTCCTTCGTGGCCCTCAAAGACAGACGAGGACGGTACATCCTCATAGATCGCCTTGGGACTGAAAAATCCCAAGAGCGAATGGAGTTCGCTCTCACCCTCGGCAGAGCCTGCCACCGGGTGGAGCCGCCATGCGTCTATGTAACGATCCAGCCAGGATGCCTCCACACTCGACCTCCTCGTTCTGCGCCACCGTACCCCTGCACCAGTTCGACGGAGCGCGACCCTGTGGCACCTTGAGCATTCACCAACTCCGGCTAGTTCCGTCAGTGCTCGTCCCAGTGCCCCTCATGGGCGGCATGGCGGTGTCCGTCATGCACGTAGTCGGTGTGATCGCCATGGTTGACGGCCTCATGCCCGCAGCCGGCTCCATGAACGTGAGAATGGCCCTCATGAGTGACATGGGCTTCCCTGTTGCACTCGTCCCAATGGTCGTCGTGAGCCCGGTGGACGTGACCGTCGTGGAGGTAGTCGGTGTGGTCGCCATGGTCTACGGCGACGTGTCCGCAGTCGGGTCCGTGAACGTGAGCATGGTCTGAATGGGTGTCGTGCGTAGCTGAAGTCATGGTTGGTGTTCTCCTTTCGTGTCTACGTTGTGTTGCCGATTCGGAAACAGGATCGTTCCGCCATTGCGGTTCGCGTACGCGGCTGACCACATCGCGCGCACCTCGCTGATGTGGTCGTCAGCGACGTATAGAGGGTCTCCTTCTCTCGGCGCCGCCCGGCGGCGGGAACAAGAAGCGGTTGTCGAGCATGCGGAAGCTTGGGAGGTTCTCGCGAAAGAATTCCGGGTCTTCCTGTCGCTTGGCGAGGTTGGGTAGGTTGTTCACCGAATGCCGTCTCCAGATCAGTCCCAGAATTCTCCCTTCGACAATCGTAGAAGACCGCCGGAGTAAGAGGCCAGGGTGCCCCCGCTCGCCTGGGGTGTGACGTCACGCCGCTCGACGGCCGTCGTGACCAGCAGGATCGGTGGAAATCCACCTTCGTCTGATCGAAGCTCTTACCTACCGTGGCCACACCGGTTCTGAGCAAACTCGAAGATTAGGATGGCCCAGGCGGCCGAGAGGGCCCTTATCGACCGCCCTTTCGTGACAGCGATCGACGTCCTAGTAGGCATCGGATGGCTGACGACATCCCAGGTCGATCGCTGGCGTCAGGGTCGGGTCGACCATCTGGAGCGCCAGGTGACGGCCAACCCCTCGAAGGTCTCGATCGCCGTGGCCGCCGTCCGCCATTGGGCTCGGCAACAGGGTCTGAGCCGCAGCGACTCACCTGTCGCGATTACGGGATCACCGACCATTGCGCTTCTCACAGAGGGCTTTCCGAAATCGAAGCCGCCTAGAGAACCCATTGGATCTCGTGCTCCCGATCTGATTGTCATCTCATCACTCAAAGGAATGATCTCCACGCAATGCGCCGACATGGGCGACCTACTGTTCATGGAGGGCGACGGACCCCACTGCCTCGTGTGTGCGGATCTCGATCGACTGAATACCACAGAGAAACGTTCTGGTTCCCTTCCGCCTGCAACCCCGTGGATTCAGTAAGATCTCTCTGGAGCGAGGAAGCGACCCAACGACCCTGGGAAAGCGATGAGCCAAGTTGTGATCGTGACAGGCGGTGGCTCGGAGGGTGGAATCGGGAACGCAATCGTGCATCAGCTCGTTGCTGCCGACTACAGCGTCGCCATCATGGACATCGATCTCGTAGGAGCGCAGCGAACAACCGAACAAGTTGAAGGAATGTCGGGATCGGCAAAAGCGTTCCTCTGTGACGTGAGTGACCGCAGTGCCGTGTTCGC
Source organism: uncultured Acidimicrobiaceae bacterium (assembly GCA_963787485.1). Lineage (GTDB taxonomy): Bacteria > Actinomycetota > Acidimicrobiia > Acidimicrobiales > RAAP-2 > Bog-473. The sequence continues at coordinate 77,755 of CAWBDF010000010.1, forward strand.
CACGATGCGAACAATCGAGTCTGAGCTCGGCCCGGCCTGGGGTTTGGTGAACACCCCGGCTTGGGCCGCACAGGGTCCTGCGGAAGAGCTTGACGAGGATAGCTGGCGCAGAGGCCTTGACGTCACGCTCAGCGGCACGCTGTGGTGTTGTCAGGCCGTCTTTCCACAGATGAGACAACATGGTGGAGGTCGCATCGTCACCTTCGGCTCGGAAGTCAGCGAACGGCCGACTCATGGTCCGGGAATTACCTATTTGTCGGCAAAAGGCGCGATTCGGTCGTTGACTCGAGGCCTGGCGTGGGAATGGGGTCGACACGGTATTACGGTCAACATGCTTTGGCCCCTCGCTGCCACGGCGGGTTACAAGCGTTTTGCTGAGAACAGGACGGATGACACGCAGGCACAGATTCAACAGAACGCTCTTGGTCGTCTGGGGGATGCGCGCCAAGATATCGCGCCTATCGTCGAGTTCCTCCTTAGTCCGCAGTCGTCCTTCATCACTGGCGCGACCATCCCGGCCAATGGCGGCCGCGTGATGCCCTAGCGACGTGATGGCTTGGCGAGTGTGGAGGCATCCTGGCTGGATCGTTACATAGACGCATGGCGGCTCCACCCGGTGGCAGGCTCTGCCGAGGGTGAGAGCGAACTCCATTCGCTCTTGGGATTTTTCAGTCCCAAGGCGATCTATGAGGATGTACCGTCCTCGTCTGTCTTTGAGGGCCACGAAGGAATCAAACAGATGTGTGAGCAGGCCCACCAATGGTCGCCTGACCTCAATGCCAGCGTCCTCACCCGGCAGACGAATGGATCGCTCTTTTGTTTTGAGACCGAGACTGTCGGAACCAATACCTTGACCACCGGAGACCTCCCTGCAACTGGGCGCCGGTTCGTACTGCGCATCGCGTCGGTCGGACAGGTCGATGATGAGGGACTCGTGCGAGAGCACCGGGACTATTGGGATATGGGGCTTCTTGCGGCAGATCGGGGGCTAGCCGCCGAGGAGTTGACGCCAACCGCGCGACGCCAACTGCGCTGGGCGATTGGTTCGAGGCGCAATCGTCGTGGTGCTTGGCGCGGACTGGCCGGCTAGCTGCGCACTCCGACGGCCGCGAGGTCCTCGCGGATCATTGGTGTGAGCCGGTCCTGGAGATCGTCGCCCTCGTTGGGCTTGAGGACTCCACATCGCACCGCCAGGTGATCCACGAGTGCGGGATCGACCGCCGCCCCCGGATCAGTGATCGTCGCCAGGTCTGGACCGATACCGCGGCGATCGCGGCCAACTTCTCGCGGTCAAGGCCGAAGAAACGGATGGCGTTCTCACCGAGGATCTTGCGCACGTCGTCCGGCGAAGCTCCAGCGAAGATAATTTTCCAGAAGTCGAGCGTGTTGGGCCAGGTGCTCTCCGTGTGCGGATAGTCCCGCCCGAAGTCGATCGTGTCCACTCCGATCTCGTGGCAGATCTCGACTTCGGCCTTGTGCATGAACGACAGACCAGCGAGACAGTTGCGTTGCCAGTACTCGCTCGGCGGCAGCTTTGCCGGGACATCGCCAGCATGCTCCGCATAGTGCGAGTCGAGCTGCCGCAGTGTCGCCGGCACCCAGTCCGCCCTCACCTCGGTCATCATCAGCTTCAGGGTCGGGTGACGGTCGAACACCCCCCCGAGCATGAGCTGCCACATCGCCCGACGACAACGCAGGTCCCGGAAGAAACCCTCGTCGTTGAACAGCCCGCTCGTGAGGTCGATGACCAGGTCCATGTCGGAACCGTTGGCCGCCTTCACCCGGGCATAAGCCTCCGCGATGGCCGCGTGCGTGGTTCCCGGCGGGAACCCGTACCCGCCGTGCACCACGAGCGCCAAGCCGAGGTCGGCATACGCGGCCCACACCGGCTCCCAGAACTCGTCGTACAACGGAGGCAGGTGGGGATAGGCCACGAAGCCCGGCGCGTACGTGCCGACGAACCCCCGCTCGGCAATCCACTCGAGCTCCGCGATCGTGCCCTTGACGTCTCGTACCGTCCCGATGCCACCGCTGAGCAGCAGTCGGTCGGTCGCCGACCCAAAGGTGTCGGCCGCCCAGCGGTCGTACGCTCGCACACCCGCGTCGATGACTTCGAGCGGGTAGTACCCGTTCATCACGTTGAAGAACAAGTCCTGCGTCCGGAAGTCGCCGAAGTACACCATCTCCGCTGCGACGCCTTCGCGATCCATCTCCTCGAGACGCATGTCCAGATCCCACATACCCCGCCAACGTTCGGCGCCGTACAGCCCGTCACCGTCGAAGACGTCGCGCGCCTCCGCAGAGAGCGTCATATCGTTGAGCATCCACAGCACTTTGTTCGACAGCTCGTTCTCGCCGATGAGCTGCGGCAGGTACTGGTGGTACTCAGTCTCTAGATACTCCGACCAGAACTTCGGCGGCATGGACGCGTGCCCATCAGCCGAAATGACGATTACAGGATCCATGATCAACCCCCTTCGACGACGCCGACCAGCTCGCGCCCGCACGGATCCGGACGGCGTGCGCTTGGGGCCCGTCTACCTCCGAGGTGTACGTCATACACCACTGGACAAACGTAGAGCGTGCGACACACACCCGTCAACCCGTCGCGCTCAGCCAGCCGTTCGAGGAACCCGTCGGCAAGCGGGTTGCCAAGCTTCGGCGTAGGTACCCACCAGCCTCGGCGACGCTGGAATCTCTACGGCTAGAAGATGGTGAGCAATAGAAGTTGCCTCTTCGTGTCCGGCCAGGTACAGCCCGTTAGCATGGATTCAGGCCACCACCTTGTTACTCACGTCCGACACCCGCTCGATAATGAGCGCCGTACCGTGCACGGCGAAGTCCGAAATGACCATGCGCACTCACCGGGATACCGCTCGATCCTGGAGCGATCGATTGAACATGCCCTATGGCGCCTCGAATTGCCCCACCGTCCCGTACTGGGCTGTCCAATTCTGATTCGCTGAGGCGTCGTAAAGGCGGTACAGGAGGAGGTGCGCAGTCTCGCCGCGCCTGAGCCACAGCGGACTCATGGCTCGCCCTCACGCTGACCGGATTCTCAGCTCGGTCACCGACAGCCCACGGGCAATTGGCATGGCGCACAGCATCATTTCTGCCGCCATGCCGCGAGATTGGTCCGCTGCCCGAAAGGTGTAATCAATGGTCACGCGAAGTCGACGCAGGCTCATTTGGTGGATCGGCGGCGCGGTGGTGCTCATCGCCGCTCTGGCCGTGGCGGGCCCGTTCATCTTCATCCACTTAATTGAGGGCCCCGCCCCGGCCAACCTTGAACTGCCGACGACTCACGCCTCGACCTCTGCACTCGGGGCGACCACCTCGGCCGGGTCGTCTTTCGCTGTCAGCGGCACGTGGAATGTCGGACCCGGCTCTCAGGCCGGTTACCGGGTCCAAGAGGTGTTGTTGGGCCAGAATGCAACGGCCGTCGGACGGACCAGCAAGATCTGGGGGTCGCTCACCATCGGCGCCACGTCGGTGTCAACGGGTTCGTTCACGGTCGACATGGCCAGTGTCGTCAGCGACCAAAGCCAGCGCAACGCACAGTTCGACGGCCGGATCATGGACGTCAACCAGTACCCGACTGCCACCTTGGTCCTCACGGCGCCAATTCTCCTGGGATCCCTCCCCACGACCGGCACCACGAAGCAGTACACGGCGCAAGGCAGCCTCACCATGCACGGAGTGTCCAAGGCATTGACCTTCACCGTCACGGTTGAGCGCATCGGCTCCGAAATCGACGTCCTGGCCGACCTGTCCATTACCTTCTCGGACTGGAAGATCGCCAATCCCAGCATCGGCGGTTTCGTGACCACAGCTGACAACGGCACGCTCGAGGTTCTTCTCCGTCTGACGCAAGGCGGGGGCAACGCCCCCTCCACATCGTCCGGCAGTGGTGAGGCAGGAGGCGGGGGCGGCCCGGTGACCGTGCCGAGCACCACGGTGCCACCGCTCACGGTGACCACCGGCTGAGCGCCTCCGTCCGAAGTGCGATCCGCTGCCGGCGTTGGGTCACCCCGCTACTGGCTGGTAACCGCCGACGGCAGGGTGTTCCGCGTCGACGCGCCCTCTACAGCCCGGACTGAGCCCGCAAGGCTGCGCCGGGGGGGCCGTGACGTCACGCCGAGATCGCGACCATCCCCGGGAGCGCAGGCAGGCCAGGACGCACCCAGGGCGGCGGCGCCGCCACCTTCCGCAAGGTGCGCACGGGGCCGTCGAGAGCGACGTACCGGCGGGTGTGCTGGATCGCCAGGTTGTCCCACACCACGAAGTCGTTCTGTCGCCAGTCGTGCTCGTAGATGTGCTCGGCTCTGTAGAGATGCGCCAATAGGGCTTCGAGAAGTTCGGCGCCGTCGTCGGAGAGGAGACCCACGAGCTCCCGGGTCTGCTGCTCGCTGACATAGAGCATCGTCTTGCCGGTCCTGGGGTGGGGTAACGCCACCGGTGCAGTCACGCTGCGTGAGTGCTCGTGGTTGTACAGAAACAGCTCGGGATCGTCCTCGGCACGTTTCTGCTGCCCCTCCCCGTGGATCGCCCGGAGGTCTCGGACCCGGGTGCGCAGGGCCTCGCGCAAGGTGACCCAAGCGTGAATCGTGCTGGTGAAGAGGGTGGGCGCCACGTCCGCCTCGACTTCCAGCCCGTACAAAGCGATGGCGTCCTCCGGCCGGTCCGACCACATGGAGTCGGTGTGCCACAAGATCCGCCCGTAGGGAATCAGTGCGCCCGGCTCCCGGTTCGACACGAAGGTACGAGCGGATGTTGCACAAGCACATGCAGCTCGGCACTGATGAGCAGCAGTTCAGATTCGCCTCGCTGATGAGCATGGCCCACACGACGCCGGTATGCCTGAAGACCCAGAGTTTCGTTCAGCTTGTGCGTATCTCGAATGGGGCACCCGCCTGGCGCCAGCCAACTCAAAGGAGGACGCGGACATGGTCGAGCGTGCACCGGTGCCTCGGTAGGGTTGGGGCGTAGTACCTCCGTATCAGCTCTGACGTCCCTGATCCGCCCCGTGCCGGCAGTGAAACAGGGACACCCTTCGGGTGGAAGCTCTCGCGTGAGCAGTCGCGATTGACGTCGGCGGCTGTTGGCAGTACGAGAGACAGCAGTGGCCACACAGATCCCCGGTCGAACCGAGGCTCCCTCGACAACGAAATCAGCTCGCACGGCGGGGCGGGCCATCTTCTTCGCCCCCATCGGCGACGGCCAGCGGCGGCGCCGGGGGTCCGACGGCGTTCGGCTGATCTTCGCCTCCTTGACGGTGCTCTGTGCGGTGTTGGTCCTCCGATCCAACTCGCACCCCGAAGACGTGATTACGCACGTACTGAGCCCCCCTCCCTACGGCATCCGCTGGCTGGTGACGCTCTTTTGGATCGGCGGATCGTTCGGGACGATCGCGTTCCTCCTGGTGATGGCCAGCCTGGCCAAGCGTTGGAGAGTGGTGCGGGATCTCGCAGCCTCGGCCATCGGCACACTCGCCGTCAGCGGAATCTTCATCCTCGGGCTGGGGGCGAGTGGCGGGCGACCACGCAGCATCGAATTTTACGGCTACGTGTTGAGCTTCCCCGTCTTGCACGTGGCTCTGGCGCTGAGCGTCGCGACGGCGGGGCTTCCTTACCTGTCGCGGACCGTGCAGCGCCTCATCGAGCTCATCGTGTTCCTCACCGTGCTCGCGACCGTCGTGGCGGGTCATGGCCTTCCGGCCAACGTCCTCGGCAGCATGGCGATCGGTTGGGGCGTGACCGCTGCCGTCCACCTCGGCTGGGGCTCGCCGCTCGGGTTGCCCTCCGGAGAGGAACTGCTCGTGGCGCTCGCGACGGTCGGGATCGATGCCGTTTCGGCGCTGCCCACCCGGCATCAGACTTGGGGTGCCGCCCACTACTTCGTCGTCACGAACTCGGGGGAGGCCTTGGTCGTGTCGTTCTACGGCCGAGACGCTGCGGACGCCCAGTTGCTCAGCAAGGTCTACCGCCTCATCATGTATCGGAACTCGGGACCGGCCATCAGCCTGACCCGGCTCCAACAGGTTGAGCACGAGTCGTCGGTCACCCAGCTTGCGGCGCGGTCAGGCGCCCGGGTGCCTGAGGTGATCAGTGCATCTGAAATCGGGCCGAGCCACGATGCCGTCTTGATCGCTCGGTCCGTGTCGGGAACCCCCTTTGACGAGCTCGGTCCGGATTCGCTCACCGACCAGGTCCTCGACGACCTGTTCGCCCAATTGCTCGACCTCAGGTCGGCCCGAATTTCCCACGGTGCCATCAGCCCGCACACTCTTCTCGGCGACATGGCCCACGGCACGGCCGCCATCGTGGACTTTCGTAATGGGATTTCGAGTGCCACGGACTTCCTGCTGGACCAGGACCTCGCGGGCGCCATGGCTTCGGCCGCGCTCGTGGCAGGCCCCGAACGCGCGGCACGCTCGGCCGTGCGGGTCGTGTCCTCTGACCTGTTGACAGGAGCGATGAGCCATCTCCGCCGAGCCGGTCTGGACCCGGCCATCACCGTCGCGTTGAAGGGCAAAAAGCAGCTGCTCGATGAACTCCGGTCGAGCACTGCCCGGCAGGCCCGCATGGAGGTCCCCGAGCTCATCGAGCCGAGAAGGTTGAGCTGGAACCAGGTCCTGGTCGCGTTGGGATCTCTGGTCGGAGGCTGGGCGCTGATCCTGGTGCTGATCAACGCTTCGCATTCGATCAGCACTATCAAGAGCGCCCATTGGGGTTGGGTCGTCGCCACGGCGCTCCTCTGCGCGACTGCGTACCTCGGCGGCGCGACTTCGAACCGGGGCAGCGTTCCGGGTGCGCTCCCGATGGGACGCGTGGTCGGTTTGGAACTAGCGAGCTCGTTCACGACACTGGCCGGCGGGAACGCAGCCGTGCTGGCCACGCAGGTGAGGTTCTACCAACAGCAGGGATTCGACACGACCACCGCCGTCACTTCCGGCGCGCTGTTGAGCCTGTCAAGCCTCCTGATCAAGTTGGTCCTCTTCCTGATAGCCCTCCCGATCGCCTGGAGCTCCTTTCACTTCGGGCACAGCCTGCACCAGGGGAGCCACGCCAAAGTCCTCTACGGATTGCTCGTCATCGTGATCGTCATCGGTCTCGTCCTAACTGCCATATTCGCCGTTCCGCGTTGGCGTCAGCATGTGAAAGAGAAGCTGCGACCCAAGTTCGCCACGATCGTCGCGAATTTCAAGGCGTTGGCGACGCAGCCGATCAAGATTGTCCAGCTCTTCGGGGGCCAGATCGCGGCGCAACTGCTCGTCATCCTCGCCCTCGGGACGGCATTGCACGCATTCGGGACCCAGCTTTCCGTGGCGGCGTTGGTGATCGCGGCGACGATGGCAGGCGTCCTGGCGTCGGCCTCACCGGCCGGGGGCGGCATGGGGGTCGCAGAGGCGGGCCTCATCTTGGCTCTCACTGCTGCGGGGATCTCCAAGAACCAGGCCACGGCCGCTGTCTTCGTACAGCGTACCTTCACGGCCTACCTTCCGCCGATCGTTGGGTGGTTCACCCTCATGTGGATGCGAAGGCGGGAATACTTATGAACCGGGGACCCAAGACCCCAGGTGACGGAGCACCGGAACCCGCGGCCACCGGACGCACAGAAGCTGCTCACCACGGTGCCAAGGGTGTGATCGGGCGCGTGGTGGCTCTGGTCGTGACCGGGGTCGCCCTGTATGTCGTATTGCCAAGCCTGACGGCAGTGATCGGCGCGTGGCCGAGGTTGGCAACATTGAGCGGGGTGTGGTTGGTCGCGGCGCTCCTCGCCGAGGTGGCAAGCTTCGTCTGCACCTTCGGCATTCAGCGAATTGTCCTGCGTACCCGAGGGTGGTTTGCCGTTGTGACGGCGGGACTCACCGGAAATACCGTGACCAATGTGCTGCCCGGCGGAGATGCCGCGGGAGCAGCCGCGCAGTTCCGCATGTTGGAGAGGGCGGGGATCAACGCCGACGCCGCCGCGGGAGGCCTGACAGCCTCGTCAGTGCTCGGTGTTGGCGGTCTGCTGATGCTCCCGATCCTCACCCTTCCGGCGGTACTGGGCGGTTCGCGCGTGAACCATGCCCTGGTCAGCACCGCGCTCATCGGGGTCGCGGGGTTCGTCGTCTATATCGGTTTTGGGATCTTGCTCCTCGAAACCGATCGACCCCTCCGGTTCGTGGGGAGGGGCGCCCAATGGATCTGGAACAAGGTTCGCCGTCACCACGCTCCATTGACCGGCCTCGATGGTCGTCTGCTGACCCAGCGCGACCAGATACGTAGCGCTTTGGGAAGGGAGTGGAAGCAGGTCCTTCTTCTGGAGGTGGGACGCCTAGGATTCGACTTCCTCTGCCTGCTCGCGACGTTGCGGGCGACCGGAAGTGAACCGCACCCCTGGCTCGTCCTGCTTGCCTACTCAGCATCCGGAGTGATCGCGTTGATCCCGGCCACCCCCGGAGGCTTGGGCATCGTGGAGGCGAGCCTCAGTGGCCTGCTCGTGCTCGCGGGAGTGGGCGGCCGCAGCGCCGTCTTGGCCACGCTGGTCTACCGGTTAGCCGAGTACTGGCTCCCCATGGTCGCGGGGCTCGTCGCTTATTGGCTCTACCGCCGGCGATACGGATCGGTTCGGTTCAGCGAACCTCAGACCGCTCCGTCGCCCCAGGGACGCTCAGGTGCGGGCCACCAGACCTCGACGTTCGAGCATCCCTGATCACACAGCTGGCCTCGAGCCCCGGATCCCATTCCGTCGCCATCGGCCGCTGGTTGGCCGTGTCCTGACAGCACAGGGTCTTCGTCGATCCGCTGACGGCCCGGTGCACCACTCTACGGCGTTCCCTGCGGCCCCGACGCTTGTCTCGCCCGGGGCGTTGCGGATCCTCGGTGTAGAAGTCGAACTCTTGTACGACCCCGATTATCGCCCAACGCTCCTGATTCACCAGAGCGTGACCTGTCGCTTCCCCGACCGACACCATCTCCGGACCGAAGGACTGCACGTCGGGCTTTCAGCCTGGTGGCGCATTAAACAGGGACCGTTCGAGGAGCGGCTGGTTCGCGACGTCGACGAGCTCGACGGTAAAGCCGAGTGGGTCTCGGTGATAAGCGGACTGCACAGGGGCGGTGTCGCCGTCACGCCCACTGAGCTGGAGGGGGCAGCGGACCGCCACGAGAGCCGCCACGTCGACAGCCAACGAGTCCGACCAGAAGCCAATGTGGTGCAGGTTGGAATGCTCGTTGCACTCCCAGACCGAGCCCGGCAGCTCCTCGATCAGCTCCATGCGTGGCGCCACCGTCGAATAGCACATTCGTAGCGGCAGGGTGAGGTTGTGGCCGTCGGCGTCGCGTTTGTCGATGTCGATGTCGACGATCGGCCCCCAAGCGATGCCGAGCACCTCGCTGAGGTGGCCACGCGCGGCCTCGAGCGAGGGGACCACGACACCGACGTGAAAGAAGGATCCGACGAGCGTCATGCGTTCAACCTACCCCGCGAACTTGAATGGATCAGGCGGCGACTTCAACGCCGGGTCGACGAGCAAGACGTTGAGACCCAGTGCACGGCAATGGCACACCCCTTGGATCGCGAATTTCTGGCGTTCGTTGGTCTGGTCGCATCGATGGGCGTGGCAAGAGCGACTGAATGGACGATGTCGAAGTCGAGGGAACCGCAGGGGCGATTGCGGCGAAGCTGGTGCTGCTGCGCGGTTGCCCGCGCAAAGGGTCGCCGTCTTCTTTCCTGTGACGAAAACGATCCGATTCGTGATCGGCGACCGCGACATCTAGTTCACCGCGTCTTTCGACACTGTGTTCGCCTCCGAGGCAATCAGGACTGTGCAGTTCGTTGACGAGCCTGAGTCTGACTACCGAGATCGTTCGTCCGAAGATTTTCTCTACCGACTGTGATCCCGGTCGTCCCGGCGATAGGAAGGTGGCATTAATTCTTCAATGTCAGCACACATCGAGCGCTCTCGGAAATTACCGAAGTTCGACACCGGTGAGCTCTCCGCACTCTTCCAGTAGCCCTTCTTGCACCTCGAGGCTGCTCGCCGCGGAGTGCGTCTCGCGCGGATGCTGGTGATAGAAGTACTGCCCTGTCACACAGGCCGCCGGGTCGTTGCTCGTGGCGAGCCAGACCTGGGTGACCGGGGCCAAGGCCAGATCGTCAGGAGCGCCGGGGCCGCCCATCTTCGTCGGCACCCAGCCCGGCTCCAGGGCGTTGGACAGCACGTCGGGCCAGTGACGCGCCACCGCAAATGCCAAGACGACGTCGAACAGCTTAGAGTCCGCGTACGCCCGTGACCCGTTCCGAGGGCGTCGCTCCCACTGGAGGTCCAAGAGATCCGGATCGCCGCCCCGGTGCATGCCAGAACTTAGGTAGACGAGCCGATCCGGCCGAGTCATCAGAGCGGTCACTAGGTACGGTGCCAGCACGTTGACGGCGAAAACGTGAGACAGGCCGTCAACCGTTACGATCCGCCGTGGCTCTCGGTACCCGATCCCGGCGTTGTGGATGACCGCGTGGTACTTGCCAAGGACATTGGCCTGCTCGGCGACCTGCCGCATACCCGAAATGCTCGAGAGATCGCCGACGACCACGTCCATCGCTGTGGGTAGTTCGTCTCGGGCGTCGTCGGCCCGTGTGTCGTTACGGGCATGCAGCGTCACTTCGTGGCCGTCTTCGACGAGTAGGCGGGCTGCCATGAGGCCGAGGCCATCGGACGAGCCAGTGACCAGTATCCGAGCCATTGAGACTCCTTTCCTGAGAGTCCTCCTTCTGCCGTTCTCCGGAGCCCGCCCATCGGAGGTGCTGACGCGAGTTATTGGAGAGCTGCCATTCCGCGGATCGGTCGCTGTGTCGGAACGCGGCTCCTTCCGCGAGCCCGCGCTCAGGCAACGAGCAGATCGGCGAGGTGGGTCAACGAATTGCCCAGGTGATCGGCGGAGAACGGTGGAAACTCCGGCCTTGTTTGGCGCACGACTTCGGGTACCGCCGACCAATCGTAAGAGAGCCTGACCTCAGTCTTGGACGGGCCGAGCGGAACGAGGTCGTAGCGCCAGATCCAGCCACCAAAGCGGAGGTTCCCGTCGCCAAGGTCGTAGCCCGGCTCCCAGGAGACGGCATGCGGTGGATCGAACACCTGGACCCGATTGGCCATCTCGTAGTTTCCCGTCGGATGGTTGGGGTGGTACATGGCCATGCGGAAGATCTGACCCGACGCTGCCAAGGGTTGGCGGTCGAGGGGATCGCCAACCCAGCCGGTTCCATCGATCGCGCCATGTTTTGCTGGGTCGGTAAGGACTGCGAAGATTGCCTCTGCCGGGGCGTTGATCACCGTGGTCGCGCTGACACTATCGTCGGCCATGTCACTACCTCCTCATTTGAGCTGAGCTGTCACGGATCAGACGTTCCCTGCCGCCGTTGAGGCGACACGGGCACGGTAACCGAACTGGCTTGTGATGACTGATAGTTGCATCCCGCTGGGTGCGGCACTTACGGTCGGATACCGAGCGGCTACCGTCGAGGCCGAAGTTCGCCGCTCAGAGGGCACCAATGCCCATCCCTACACAAGGAAGTTCCATGATCTCGATTGTCGTGAAGTTCAATGTCCGCTCTGATCGCAGCGACGAGTGGATCGAACGCATAAATGAATTCACTCTGGCCACTCGCGAGGAAGCAGGGAATCTCTGGTTCGAATGGTCCCGTAGCGTGGAGAATCGAGATCAGTTCGTTCTCATCGAAGGTTTCGTCGATGCTGATGCCGGCGCTGCGCATGTCAACTCTGAGCACTTCAAAGAAGCCATACGGGAGGCTCCCTCGATGCTGGTCAATACCCCGCAGATCCTGTATGCCGAGATCCCGGGGACAGAGTGGTCTCTCCTGGCGGAAATGTCGGTTCCAGAGAGCGACGCGGACTGACGATCGCTGTTGTCCTGATCGCTAGACCCTGAAGGCCGAACGACCGCCTTATTGGTGTGTCCTCAAGGGGATCAATGCAACGCGAACAGGGACAACACCCAGACTTCGATCGTCGATCTCACTACTCTTCAGTGGTGGCAGCGGTTGCCGCAGAGGGACGGTGCAGAACATGGCAGCGGCGAATCGGGAGGACATCACAATCATCGGCAGAACCATCGTTGAGGAACTCGGTGACAGGAACGAGGTCGAATGGCAGCTGAGCGCCACGCCCGAGCTCGAGTGGGCCGAGATCTTCCAACTGGCGGTCCCGTCGGACCGGAGGGGCTCGATCCAGTGGGTCAAGGGCAGCGGACCTGACGTCATGCGTGCCGTCGTACGATGGTTCGTCCCAAACGGGGAGATCGAGGAGGCCGATGCGGAGGTGAGACACCGTCTGTCGGTGGCGAACCAGAGGTTCAGGCCGAGGGACACCTAGGAATCGCCGACGCCTTGGCAGGGGGCTCCATCGCCGCTCTCACGGTTGAGGTCGTTGGAGTGTGACCCCAACCCTGCGTACGAGGGCGCCCGCTGCCTCGCTCGGTATCCGCCCTTTACGGATGAGAGCCCGGTGGTTCCCAGCAGCCGTCTTCCCCAGCTCGTCGTGCCGTAAGACAATTTCTCATTGCGAAGGCTTGTAGCGGCAGACCTGCACACCGGTGGCCGACGTGGTGGCAGAGGTGAGCTCGAACTTCCGCGCTTCCCCATCGCTTGGGAACAGAGATTTGCCGCCGCCGAGGGTGATTGGCTCAATCATGAGAACGAGCTCGTCAATCAGCCCGGCTGATAGAAGTGTTTGCGCGACAGAAAGGCTGCCGTACACGTAGATGTCGCCGCCTGGTCGCTCACGCAGCGCCAATACGTCATTAATGAGGTCGGAACCACGGATGATCGTAGTCGGCTTCCAAGTGAGATCCCCTTCTGAAAGGGTATCCGTCACTACATACTTCTCGACTCCGTTGATCCAATCGGCGAACGCATCGCCTGCGCGTTCAGGCCACGCAGCGGAGGAAGCTTGATAGGTTCGTCGACCCTGAAGCAGAGCTTGACTCCGTTCGGCGAATTCGCCGATGACACCACCCATTACGTCGGGATCAAAGAACGGGAGCGACCACCCGCCGTAGCGAAACCCGCCACTAGTGTCCTCCTGCTGACTGCCTGGAGCCTGTACGACTCCGTCGAGACTCATGAATTCACTCACAACGACTCGCATGGCTCTTCCTTTCTCGCAACCTTGAGAATCCAGACGAGCCGGAGGTCTCGAACTCATCGGGGCGGTGGAAACGGGCACTCGGCAAGCGCTTGACGCACACGAGTTTGCCGGATGCCGCTCGGATTGGAACACCAAGGTGCTGCGTGCCGCGACTCTCGGCCGGCGACTGGGACACTTGGCCTGGCGACTCCCAAGATCCACTACAAGATGCTGACAACAAGGAGAAGCACAAGTCCGAACACAACGATTCCGACAAGAACAAGCTGCCACAGTGGCTTCCGCCGGTAGCCCCCATCGGCGAAATCACCCCAGTCCCACAGATCTGGGTCATCCGGATCGGGCGGCACCGGACCGACCGGCGTGGGCATGATTCAAGTGTAGATAGCGCGCGACTCGGGGCGAGATCTTGATGCCGGCCAGGGGGTTAGGGCACCTCCTCATCTGAAAGCGACGGCGCGTGGGCGGCCCATGGGGATCTTGCCTTCGTGGTCGTCGACCATCTATCGCTCGTCCCCGCCGCGACGAAGGAAGCGCTGCGACTCGAGGCGCCGTCGACGAACTCGGGCCGGGTGCATCTCGCCGCTCAACGAGTCTTTGCCGTCGTTTTCGTCCGTTTTCCGCGTCCCGAGGAAGTGGTCACGCACCGCGACCTAGTCCTGCTCGGGGACGCCGAGCAGCATGCCGATCACGCGCATCGGCGCCTCGCGCGCTAGTCGGCCGCGAGGTCCAGGCGGTCCTTCCCGGTGAGCTGCCCAAGATACCCCGGACGAGGTCGCGGGTGCGGGACTCAAGCTCGGCGATGCGACGCGAGGTGAACATACGCGAAGCAGAGAACGGTGCGCGGCATGGGTGGGATCGTCCTCCATGATCACAGTGCCGGGAGGGATCGGGTGCCAAGACCTGAACACGCCGAGCGTCACGCCGCGAGTCGACGTGCACGACTTACATCCCCACTCGCAAGATTCGGTTCTGGTCCTCTTCCACGCACCCGAGCTGTGCTGGCCCACCGAAGGGTCCGCCTCGTTTTCTTAGGTGCGTTCGACTCGAACATACTCCCCCAGTGTGCTGAGGGTGCGCTCGAGCGCACTTCTTGCCGATACGCATATGCGTATCCCTTTGGATTCCTTCCCCCCTGGAGCCAGCGTGGGGACGCCCCTCGGAACTCTGGTCACCTCGGTGCTACCCATCCGCTCCGCGCACGTATCGCCTGGGGGAGTTCATCCCAAGTTGGCTCCGCCGAGCCATCGTCGCGGCATACTTTGGCACGCTGGCGGGTGCCGGCGTAGCCCTCCATTGAGCGGATCGCGCGCCGAAGGCAACGGATCCGTAACCTGCCTTTGAGCGCGTCCACAGCGGGCACCCTTAGGCTGACCCTTGACGCGATTCGGCCGGCGATTCCGTTTCCCCATTCCCCCCGGGAGCGGACGCCGGCCGCATCGCGCTTCCAGACAGTAGCCCCAGCGTTTCGGCCCACTTCGGCGGAGTCGTTTAGCACCGGCGTGAAACGGCATACTCCTCGAAGCACCGTTCTCAGTGCATATCGAACACCGACCACGGCACGGTGTAGTCCGTGAGATCTCGGATCTCCCGCAAGTGATCGGCGATGTTCTCTGTCGTCAACGCATCGGGATCCGGTGCGGTCCATCCCTCGGTCATCCCGACGAAGGCTCGGGCGCAACGGCCGCCGGCCATCGAGAATGCCTCACCGCTTATGTCGCACTCAGGGCTGCAGAGATACGAGACGAGCAGCGCCACGGCGGCGGGGTCCATCCGCCAAGCTTGATCCGGCGGCGGAGCGGTCCGATAGGCGGACGTGTACTTGCCCATGTCGTGGAAGAGCGAGTCAGTCCCACTCCGAAGCGTCCGAAGTCGGGTGGACCACCTCCAGTTTCGGCTCAGACGTGCGACCTCGAATCATGGTGGCGGCATTGGCCCGATAGTTGATGAATCGGAATGACCCGTCTGTATGGAATCGGTAGCGCACGTTCTTGGGCACTGCGATGCTCATGCCTGGCTCCACCCGAAGCGGACCTACCTGCAGCACGCCGCGAAGAACGTGAATGATTTCGTCTTCTGAGTGCATGTGCGAGCTCCCTTTGTAGCCCCCGGCGTCGCTGCTGAAGTCGGCTATGAAGAAGGCGATTCGGCAAGTCCTGCAACTCCCGTCTGCGAAATAGAGCATCTCCGGGTACCCAGGGTGGGATAGGCGCTCCGCTTCGTGTGCCGAGATGACGTGAATGCCTCGACCAAAATCGGCAGCAGGACCGAGGGGTCCTGCGGGTGGCGGCTGCGATGAGCTCGGGCCCATGTGCACCAAAGACGTGTCTTCGATTGCCCGAACGATTGCCGCTACGCCTGCTTCGATGATTACGGCGGAGCCGGCCGCCACGGTGGACCCGCCTACTTCCAGCATTCCTTTCAAGACGTAAAGACCTTCGTCGCCATGCACGGAGCCCCATTCGAGCTCGGCGCCAGCGGCGAGAGCGCCAACGATCCTCCAGAGCGAGTACCTCTCAGGGAAGAACCCGGCACCGCACCCATCTCCTCGGAGCGTGCAAAAAGGGGCCTCG